>NZ_MNAN01000031.1:0-144085 GCF_001854475.1 Pseudoalteromonas byunsanensis | reverse complement strand
TCATTTGGCGCAGACGATTCATTTGGCGCAGACGATTCATTTGGCGCAGACGATTCATTTGGCGCAGACGATTCATTTGGCGCAGACGATTCATTTGGCGCAGACGACTCATTTGGTGCAGACGATTCATTTGGCGCAGACGACTCATTTGGTGCAGACGACTCATTTGGTGCAGACGACTCATTTGGTGCAGACGATTCATTTGGTGCAGACGATTCATTTGGTGCGGGAGATTCAAATAGCTCTAATTATGAGCCATTTCCAACCAGTAAAGATGTAATTAGTAAGGGGGTGCTGTTCCTTCGAGAAACTGATGGTTACACCATCGACGACTTATATCAAATCTGTGTAAAAGCGAACAAACGTCTAGTGGTTGGTCAAGCTGCGCCAACTTACACGAATATGACGGGCCGAAGTTTCATTATGCGTGGTAACTATGCGATTAAAAAAGGCATATTTAAAATACAATTGGCAGACCCAGATATGAACAAGCTGGAGAAGTTTGAGCTTTATAAAGCCCCTGACGTAAGTTACGAGTTTGATGGGGTACGCTCTATCGGTAAGCAAACTTTTGATAAAGGAATTATTGCGTATTATGAAGGGGAAGCCAGTTACTATAACCACGGCTGTGACATGGTACTAGGTTACTAATCTCCCAATTCTCATAGAGAGTGAGCTAATTAGCACATTAGTTCATTCTCCTGTTTCATCGTTATCGTTAGATAATTTCAAATAATGTAGTGAACAATTTTCTTGCAAGCCTACGAGAATCTTTTACTGAAGGTTCGTTTTGCTTTGTGTATAATCCCGCTCTTAGATTTCTTGCAAGCAACGCTTTGATGCGTTCATAGCCAGAAGATAATTTACGTTCTTCGATTGCAAAGCCAATCATGGCCGACACTCTATAATTAACTTTGTCCTATAGAGCTGGTGGGGATTAGCATGACTGTTTGTCGAAATTCGGGTATTTCAAGGTAACTAGAGGCGGTTCATTAAATATGTCAAACACAGTTAAATCAGGCGGTAGCCCTTCAATGGTAAGCGATTCAACGTTCAGACGATTTTCTGTTGCGCCTATGCTGGATTGGACTGACAAGCACTGTCGCACATTCCATCGCAAACTAACACGCCATGCGGTGCTTTATACTGAGATGATCACAACTGGAGCTATTTTGTTTGGTAAAGGTGATTATCTAAGCTTTGGTGGTCATGAGATGCCGGTTGCATTGCAATTGGGCGGTTCTGATCCTAGCGCTTTAGCTGAGTGTGCCAAACGAGCGGCAGAGCATGGTTACAGCGAAATTAATCTTAATGTTGGCTGTCCGTCGGATAGAGTTCAAAATGGTCGCTTTGGCGCGTGTCTTATGGCTGAACCTCAACTCGTTGCTGATTGTGTTGCGGCTATGAAAGCGCAAGTGGATATTCCGGTTACCGTTAAAACACGTATCGGGATTGATGAACAGGATTCATATGAGTTTTTAACCGCTCTTATTGAAGCTTCGGCGAAAGTGGGGTGTGATGACTTCATTATTCACGCCCGGAAAGCTTGGTTGCAAGGTCTAAGTCCAAAAGAAAACCGAGAGATCCCGCCACTTGATTATCCACGTGTCTATCAGTTAAAAAAAGACTATCCATCGCTACACATCAGTATTAATGGCGGCGTCAAAACCTTGGGTGATAGTTTGCATCACTTACAGCATATTGATGGTGTGATGGTTGGGCGAGAGGCATACAGTAACCCATTTATGTTGTCGCAGGTAGATGAACTTATTTATGGCGACAAGGCATTCACTCAAACACGCCATCAGGTTGTACGTAGCATGTATGACTATTTTGAGCAGCAAATGTCATCAGGAGCTAACTTTTGGCACATTGCTCGCCATATGCTAGGTATATTCCAAGGGCAGCCGGGAGCTAGAGGCTTCCGCCGTCAGCTGTCTGAGAATGGACATAAAAAAGAGGCTGATATAAGTGTGATGGAAAAGGCGTTGAGCTTTGTTCCTGAACAGTAAAATACTTGCGTTGCCAAACAACACCTTTATCTGCCTCACAGGAAATTGAGCGGAAGGGCGTTTTGCTTTTTCGCTCACCAATTTTCACATATCTAAAATCATATAGTCAGCCCCTAACTTGCAGAGCTAGGTTACGGCTGAATTCATTCTGTATATATTTTTAAAACGTTATTTTTTAATCCGAACTAATTTTTTATTTTCATTTTATTTATTCTGTCAACTGCTATTAGTTACAGATTATATTCTTTGTTTTTTCTGATAATGTCTAATCGCTTTAAATAAAAATAAGGAGCTGTAATATGAAAAATAAAATCAAGTTAAATAAAAAGAAATTAGTAAATTTATCAGATAGCAAACGTAACTTGCCAAACAACCTAACTCCAAATGTAGCTGGTGGTATGGCTAATAATCCATACGCATGCACAGACTGTGCAAGTGGTTGTCATGAACTTGTAAATTAACCAAGTTAGACATTAGAGTTATAAGATTATATGTTGAGTTGTTAATTTATATATACTTTTTAAAAGCGTCAGGCGTAAAGTTTGGCGCTTTTTATTTTCTTCATAGTTTAAGGTTAATAGATTTATTACCTACCCAATTAAAATCCAAAAGCCTTCTATTGTTATAAACTGCTATTACTAACTATTCATTGTGTGAATTTTGAGTCATGTAAAATGAACCACGCTTAACTTTGTGATGAGCAATAACTGTTGATGTGGTGTAAATCGCTACTTTTTAGCGTATTCAGCGAAAATCCACTTCTATTCTTTCCCTTCGAATGTACCTTAAGTTTTATAACTGATTGTAAATTAAGCTGTTTTAAACCTTGGCACAAAGATTGGACTGTTAGGACAACCTAACGCCGATGCAAAGGAGCAGAATATGGCCTTAATTAACAGAATTGAAGACTTAATAAAATCTGAAGTAAATGCATTCTTAGATAAAGCTGAAGATCCTAAAAAACTCGCCGCACAATTGTTGAGCGAGCTAAATGACGCTTTGAGTGATTGCCGCGCTACTGCTGCTCAAATTATGTGCGAGCAAAAAGCACTTCACAGGCGCTATGCTCAATATGAAAAGCAAATTGAAACATGGCAACAAAAGGCTGAACATGCTTTGAGCAAAGGCAGAGAAGACTTGGCCAAAGCTGCGATAAGTGAAAAGCAACAGTTGGAAGAAAGTCTGTACAAATTATCGGAGCAGCAGGGAACTCTTGACGAAACGTTAATCAAATTGAAAGATGATGCGGATAAGTTAGCAAGTAAAATTCAGTCATTAAAGGCTAAGCAATTACAGCTTGAGCGAACACAACGATCATGCACGGCCAGATTGAAAGTACGGCAAACTCTGCATTGCGATGAGGTGGCTAATGTTATCAATCGTTTTGAGCAGTTGCAAAGCAAGGTTGAGCGCATAGAGGCGCAGGTAGATAGTTATGACTTAGGTCAACCCTCAACGACTGCGCAATTTGCACAGTTTGAACGAGATGAAAAAGTTAATGCGGCATTGGCGCAGTTGAAACTGCAAGTGCACAGTAACACAGCACCGGTTGGTGCCTAAGGAGTTTGCTATGAAATACTACAGTGAGAAAGACCGTTGTTTTCGCTTGCTAGGCCATAAAAAAATTGCTGGCGTGTGTGCAGGTGTTGCGCAGCGGTTTGATATGCCTACTTGGCTTACTAGGCTACTAACAGTATTACTATTTTTGAAGTTTCCGGTGGTGACTGTGCTTGCTTACGCGATTGCCAGTGTTGTGTTACCAACGAAAGCATAAGGTGACATAAAATGAAAACCGTATTTTTAGTACTGATTGCATTGCTGCTTTGTTCTGTCTTATCGTGGTTAAGTTCACCATTTGCCTGGTTAAGTATTCCTGACTTTTTCATGGATTTAAGCTGGGTGGGGATGGAGTTGTTCGCGGTGTTGATTGGAACAATCGCCTTTATAGCTGTAATTGCGTTACTGGGAATGGGGTTAATTGGTGCCTTTTTAGTGGTGCTCATAGGGCTAGTTTTGGCGCTGCTCTTTAACTCTATCTTGATTGCAATTCCCCTTTTATTACTCGTAGGGGTCGGATGGTTGGTGTATGAACCAGTGTCAAGTCATTAGTACATTAATCATTGAGCTAATGGCGCGTAACTGCCTATTTCATGTTATGATTTAGGCAGTTATTGCTATTTTAAAGGAATGTTCATGTTTGTTAAATATCTTGTTGTATTTACCTGTACGGTGTTGAGTTTTGCACCAGTTCAGGCAATGGCTGAGCAGTCGAGCTCTTCCAAGCTCATGGTTCAGCAAGCCAAGATAAGACAATTTCTTCCCGCGGCTACTGCAACTGCTGCCTACTTTTCGTTAATGAATCATTCAGAGCAAACACGGATACTACAAAAGGCAACCATATCGAACTTAGGGCGTGTTGAGATTCACGAGCACATCCATAGTGATGGAATGATGCGTATGCAAAAGCTAAACGAACTAGCGGTATCACCTCATCAAACAATCAATTTTCAACCCGGTGGATACCATTTAATGGCGTTTGAGCCAAACGGCACTCTAGTAAAAGGTGAAAGACTTACTTTGACGTTATACTTTGCCAACGGTGAGCAGCTAGAAAGCCCTATTACGGTGATATCCTTGCATGACGAAATGGACAAGCAAGGTGAGAACCATTCAGAACATAAACATCATTAGGAACAGTTATGCAACAAAATATAGGAAAGTTTATTGGTGCGCTCAGTGCCTTACTCTTACTGGGTTATTTGTTGGCGGTTTACTGGAGCATCGAACCTGCGAAATTTGATGTAGTAGAGCGAGCGAAACAGCAAGCTCAGAGTAACAATGAAAAGTTGGTGACAGGATATGTCACCACAAATACGCTAATAAGCGTCAGTGAAACCTTACTACAAAAGCCTGGGGGCTACTTGTCTAATGACATGTTACCGCCGAGTGTTTTTATGGATAATATGCCAGCTTGGGAATATGGCGCTTTAGAGATGGTACGTGATTTAGCATTGTCCATGCGTAAAGATTTTAGCCGTTCTCAATCTCAATCGACAGAGCATCCAGAACTAAAGTTGGCACAGCCTCAATTCAATATTAGCTCAACAGCTTGGGCATGGCCCAGTGCAGAGGGAGAGTATCAGGCTGGGATCAACTATCTAAAAGAATACCGTTCAAAAATTGCTAGTCCGGCGCAAAGAGATAGCCAATTTTATGCTCGTGCGGATAATTTAAGGGGTTGGCTAAAAGAAGCTGAGAAGCGATTAGGGAGCTTAAGTCAGCGTCTCAGTGCGAGTGTTGGTCAAGATAGACTAAACACCGACTTGGCCGGTGATAGTGCGGCCAATCAGGCCACGTATGCGCCCAGTCACAGTGAAGTAAAAACATCTTGGTGGAAGATTGACGATGTGCTTTATGAGTCTCGTGGCGCAAGCTGGGCGTTACTGCATTTTCTAAAAGCGGTTGAGCACGACTTTGCTGATGTATTAGCAAAAAAGAATGCAGTTGTTAGTTTACAGCAGATTATTCGAGAGCTTGAAGCAACTCAAGAAACAGTGTGGAGCCCTATAATTTTAAATGGTAGCGGATTTGGCTTAGTTGCTAATCATTCGTTAGTAATGGCAAACTATATTTCAAGAGCGAATGCTGCTCTTATCGAACTCAGTGAACTCTTAGCGCAAGGATAAAAAATGAAAAAGTACTGTATCGCGGCCGCATTGTCGATGGCCTGTTTGGCTCCAGTTGCTCAAGCTGACACCTTACTTGGGTTATATTTAGGTGCCGAAGGATGGCAGGCCGACAATTCGGGTAATTTCGCCGAAAAAGGTAATGCTCAGTCATTCAATTTCGACGATAAAACTTTCACAAGCTATTATGCTGCGCTTGAGCACCCAGTGCCATTCGTACCGAATATAAAATTACGTTATACCGAGCTTGAATTAAATGGTTCAACAACGTTGTCGGAAACTTTTGAATTCGGTGGAAAAGACTTTACCGTGGGTACTACAGCGGACACGTTCACTGACCTAAGTCATACCGATTACACTTTGTATTACGAAATTTTCGATAATGATTTAGTGTCATTTGATTTCGGTGTGAACCTCAAACAATTTGATGGTTCCATTCAAGTATCAGGTACAGCTGAGGGGGCTACCACAACCGAAACTCGTGACTTTTCTGGCTTGGTACCGCTTGGTTACTTGCGTGCAGAACTTGGATTGCCAATGACAGGCTTTAGTGTGTTTGCTGAGGGGAGCATATTAGCGATAGACGACAGCAAAATCCAAGATTATCAGGTAGGTGTAGCATGGCAGGTTATAGGTAATCTAGCAGTGGATGTTGCGGTGCGTGCAGGTTATCGTTCAATGGTACTTGAATTAGATGATGTGGATGATATTTCTACTGATATCGATGCGTCAGGGCCATTTGCGGGTATTGAAGTGCATTTCTAAATCTAACCGAACAGGGCGCTCCAAGGAGGGCCTTGTTGCTTTGTAGGCACTTTATCAACTCCATTGACATTCAAATTCCTCCATTAAAGCTTGCTCCAAAAGATGCTTATATTTTTTGTTGATAGGTGAACTGACCAACTTTTTTAATTCATCTCCAGTTTGCGTTAATTTGTAATAGCTGAGCACCAACTCATTGCTTTTTGGTGTTAAGGTGAGTTTTTTACTGTGAAAAGAAAATTGTATCGGTTGGCCTTGTTTCAAACTAGCTGATTCGATTTCTTTACGATACAACAAGTTAATGTCCATTAAGGTTAATATATTAGGAAAGCTGAGGCCTGCATTACCGAGGTTGATGGATTCCTTATTACCTTTTCTCAGCAAGTCGAAAAATGAAGGCTTTTTATAATACCCTAGTAAAATTAGGTAGCTGTCCTCTTTTTCAAGATAGCCGCACAGTGCTGCACACTTTTGTAAGGCAGAGGCTTCTCTTTGTGTCATTTGCTTTAATGTTTGCAAACTTTTGATAGAAAAGGTGCCGGGAGAGACGGTTTCACCAACTAAGATTTTAGCCCACAACTTTTGCATGTTTTGATTGGCAATATCCTCAGCAAGTACAATGAAATGTTCTAGCCAGTCAGGGTCCGGGCGCCCTTGGCTGGTAACATCTGGGCATACACTCAGCGCTATAGCCGTTATTTGCTCGATATTGTGCTGGCGCTGAATTTTGTTAAGTTGCTGGCGCTTTAAAGCCCTTTTTAAAATGCTGTCATCACTGCGCACAGAATAGCTGATCGGCATGGTTCCTTGTGCGCTGTAGCTGTTATCAGAGGCACTTCTTGCACCAAAATCACGACTTTTAATCATCGTAAATCCGAGTTTCTCCTCAATTAAGGAGGCTAAGCTCGCTTTGGCTTGGGCATTTTTTACAGTCATATAGAGGCTCGCAATTTAAGTTCTGTTTGTAGGTTATTGAACGCTGAGATCATCAGCTGTTGCACATAATATTCCATATAAAGTGCGATATAGCCGCCAAATATGGTGGAATGGATGACACCCGATACCTGCCAATGCACGGTGATTGAGTCATTAAGAGGAGTAAGAGTTAGCTGTCCTGCAGCGGTATGCTCGTCATTAATCAACAGTGAAAAGTGTATGGCCTGAGCTTTTTTTTTGGTAATTGTAATTTCTACATTGCCGAATTGATGTTGAATCGTTGCGTGTGCACCAACGCCCGTGCTTGGGGAAGATATGAGGATATCAGTGGTGCCTGTCATTCGGTTCCACAGCATAAGTTGTGACCAAGCGTGTAAATCAAATAAGGGAGAAAGCTGCTGTATATCCTTAGTTAGAAAGGTCTTTTGTTGCTTTAAATGATACTTATGAGGCAAAAGCAGCCCTACCAGCACAAACAATATGCAGGTGAGTAACAATACCTTAATCAAACTGATAAGAATTTTGATAGCTATCTCCAGCAACACGGTTGCCAATATCCAACACGCAAGTAGTTGAACATCGTCTATAATATTTCATGTACATATAAAAGTTATACCTGATAGTAAAAATGTACCACAATTCGTATGATGGTAAATGGGTTAGTAAACTTAAGCTTGAAACAAATTAAAGCGAAGTAGTGAATTGAAGGATAAAAAATGGCGTCTGAGCAAGATGATTTTTTGTTTTTAGATCATGATGATGACACACAAGAAGTCGAGGTCAGTGGAGCCGCGTGGGATATCCTTGTTGTAGATGATGATCCTGAAATTCATTCTGTTACAACATTGGCATTGTCAGGCGTAGAGTTTTGGGGCCGTACACTGCGTTTTCACCATGCGTACAGTGGAAAAGAGGCTATTGAAACGCTAATTCATAATCCAGAAATATGTGTGATGTTGTTGGATGTGGTGATGGAAACTGATGATGCAGGTCTGACAGTCGTAAAACGTGTGCGAGATGAACTAAAAAATGAAAATGTGCGCATTATTTTACGTACTGGTCAGCCGGGGCATGCTCCAGAAGAGCAGGTGATCCGCGACTACGATATTAACGATTACAAGATGAAGACGGAGCTAACGCGCAGTAAGCTGGTAACTTCTATGATGACCGCTGTGCGTTCATACCGTCAAATCTGTGAATTAGAAGCACAAAGCTTGGCGTTAGCATCAATCCTCGATGCTATCAAAGGTATTTTGGGCCACAATGATATTCGCACCTTTAGTCTTGCTGTGGTGACACAGTTAGCAAAAATTTTAGGAAGTGAACCATACGGAATTGTCAGTGGACAACTAGGGAATGACAGGCGGATTGTTGTATTAGGTGGGACTACTCATTTTCAAGAGTCTTTTGGTCAAGGTCTTGAGCAGTTGGATAATGGCCGAGTCATCATGCAGGTACAAAACTGTTTTGATAGCGGTGAGCATCAGCAAACAGAACATGATATCACTGTTTTACTAAAGGGAAAAAATCGAAGTGCGGCGATTTATCTGGAGTTGGATGTTCAGCCGACAGAATCCCAATTACAATCGATGGAAATATTTTTAGCCAATGTCAGCATCGGGTTAGATAATATAAAGCTGTTTAACGAGCTACGTGATGTGGCTTATAAGGATCCTCTCACTAAGTTGCCCAATAGAGCTTGCTTTACTGACAAAATCGCCCAGTACTATAAAAACCAAGACAGTAATTTATTACTGATTTTAATCGATATTGCCCAATTTTCTGATATTAACAATGGCTTAGGTCAAGAGGTTGGTAATCAACTGTTGTTAGCTGTCATGACCCGTCTTGAACAAGAGTTTCCTCAAGTTGAACTGCTTGCGCGGATCGGTGCTGACGTTTTTGCAATGTTATTACCCAGATTAGGTTTTGATGAGCGCATGTTTGTTGATAGTTTACTGACGCCTTATCAAGTGAATGAGCATGTCTTATCAATCCACTTTAGAGTTGGGGTGTGTGAGCAGGATGACTTTGCTTGTAATGGGTTAGAGACTTTAAAGTTAGCCTACATCGCACTTAATCAGGCGAAGCAAGGAAATCAAGTCCTTGGTTGGTATACTCCCGATCTCGAAGAAAAGATGGCTTGGAAGTTAGGTTTAATTCGCCAGCTAAGACAAGATTTTGAGCAGCGAAAGCTAGAGGTGTGGTATCAGCCTCAATTATGTTTTAAAACGTTAGAAATAACGGGTTGTGAAGCATTATTACGCTGGCCATCAGACAATGGCCGATATATTTCCCCTGAGATTTTTGTGCCTCTTGCGGAAAATGCGGGACTCATTGTAGATATTGGTCAATGGGTACTAGAGCAGGCCTGTGAGCAACAAAAAAAGTTTGAGGCCATGGGGAAACCAATCAGTATTGCAGTAAATGTGTCAGTGCCTCAATTTAAGGTTCCTAACTATGCTCAAACAATTAAAGAAACGCTTTTAGAATATAATGTTGAGCCCCGTTTTATTGAACTGGAAGTGACTGAAAGCGTCGTAATGGACGAAGTCGGTGAGGTAGTAGAAACGCTGACCGAACTACAAGAGCTAGGGGTTGAAGTTGCCATTGATGACTTTGGTACTGGCTTTTCTTCCCTGAGCTACTTGCAAAAGTTGCCTTTTTCTCGCTTAAAGATCGACAGAGCTTTTATTAAAGATATTCCTGATAACGATAGTGGAGCGATTGCTGAGTTGGTGATATCTTTGGGCCGCCATCTTGGTCGAAAAACGATTGCTGAAGGTGTTGAAACTCAAGCGCAAAGTAACCTATTGAAAAAAATGGGTTGCGATGAAGTACAAGGGTTTATGTACGCTAAACCTATGCCGAGCAATGAGTTAATGGCATTTGTAAAAAGCTACAAACCTAAGGTTGAAGACTAAATGCTCCATACAACCATAGCTCCTAGTTTTGTCTGAATTGGTAGCGGACAATCTATGGTTTGTGGTTGTAGGCATTTAGGCTATAATTCGCCTCTTTTTATCCTCTAGGCTGTCACTATGAGCGCACTCAAAGCTGAACGTCCGTTGTTTTCTTACCCTAAATATTGGGCAGAATGTTATGGCACGGCTCCTTTTTTACCTACCACCCGTGAAGAAATGGATCAATTAGGCTGGGATAGCTGCGATATTGTATTAGTGACTGGAGATGCTTACGTTGATCACCCAAGCTTTGGTATGGCTGTCATTGGACGGGTACTTGAAGCACAAGGGTTTAGGGTCGGTATCATTGCTCAGCCTGACTGGTCTAGTAAAGAAGCCTTCATGAGTCTTGGAAAGCCTAATCTGTTCTATGGCGTGACCGCGGGTAACATGGACTCAATGATCAACCGTTATACCGCTGAAAAGCGTATGCGACATGATGATGCTTACACGCCAGGAAATGTTGGTGGAAAGCGTCCTGACCGCGCGGTTGTAGTATACAGTCAAAGGTGTCGAGAAGCATATAAAGACGTGCCGTTGGTAATAGGGGGTATTGAAGCAAGCCTCAGACGTATCGCTCATTATGATTATTGGCAGGAAAAAGTTCGTCGAAGCATTATTTTCGATGCTAAAGCTGACATATTGATTTATGGCAATGCCGAACGTCCGCTGGTGGAAGTGGCGCATCGAATCGCCAAGGGTGACAAAATAGAAGATATTCAAGACGTCCGTGGCACTGCTGTGATCCGTAAAACTCCGCTACCTGAATGGCGAGGGAGTGATTCAACAGCGATAGACAAAGTGGGTAAAATTGATCCCATTCCCAATCCTTATGGTGCAGATGATGTGGGTTGTAGTAAATCTGAGTTTGCTAAAGCTGGAATTGACTTATCAGCGGAGGCTGCAAAACCGATCACGGTACAGCCACCACGTTTGAAGCCTTGGGAAAAGGTCTACGTAAAGTTACCAGCCTATGAGCAAGTGAGTGTTAATAAACCTCTATATGCACATGCTTCACGAATTTTGCATCAAGAAACCAATCCGGGGTGTGCCAGAGCGCTGTTTCAACGCCATGGAGATCGTTCGGTATGGGTGAATCCTCCGGCATTCCCTTTGGAAACAGATGAAATGGATTCTGTGTTTGGTTTGCCGTATCAACGTGTTCCGCATCCAAGTTATGGAGATGCGAAAATTCCTGCTTATGAGATGATTAAAACGTCGGTGAATATCATGCGAGGCTGTTTTGGTGGTTGTAGTTTTTGCTCAATTACTGAACATGAAGGCAGGATAATCCAAAGTCGATCTGAGCAATCCATCATTGATGAAATTGAACAGATCAGAGATAAAGTACCAGGCTTCACAGGGGTTATCTCAGACTTAGGTGGTCCGACGGCAAATATGTATAAGTTACGCTGTAAGAGCAAAAAAGCTGAAAGTACATGCCGTCGCTTGTCTTGCGTATACCCTGATATATGTAAGCATATGGATACAGATCATACGCCCACAATAGAGTTATATCGTAAGGCTCGTGAGGTCAAAGGTATTAAGAAAATCTTGATAGCATCTGGGGTGCGTTATGATTTGGCGATTGAAGACCCGCGCTATGTAAAAGAGCTTGTGACGCATCATGTTGGTGGCTATCTAAAGATTGCTCCAGAGCATACCGAAGAGGGACCACTATCTAAAATGATGAAGCCGGGTATGGGAGCCTATGATAAATTTAAAGAACTCTTTGATAAATATTCAAAGCAAGCTGGTAAGAAGCAATATCTAATACCCTATTTTATTTCGGCACACCCTGGTACGACAGACGAAGATATGGTGAATATGGCGCTGTGGTTAAAAGCCAATGATTTTAAGCTAGATCAAGTGCAGAACTTTTACCCTTCACCTATGGCCAATGCAACCACTATTTACCATACGCAAATGAATTCGTTGCGAAACATCAAGAATAACACTGAGCAGGTGTCAGTGCCTAAAGGAGCACGCCAGCGACGTCTTCATAAAGCCATTTTACGTTATCACGACCCGTCGGGCTGGCCAATGATCCGTGAAGCTTTACGCGCTATGGGTAAGGCAAACTTGATTGGTAAAGGTCCGAATTGCTTAGTTCCTGATGAGGGACGCACAGAGCGAACTAAAGCTACACGTGGTCGCGCAGCATTGACCAGACATACTGGTTTTGGTCAGTTTAAAAAAGCTAATACCAAACCTAAAGTTGGTGGAAATAAGAGGCACGCTAAGTAAAAGAGCATAATAAGGGCTATCGCTCTTATTATTCTTGAGCAGCTTCAAAAAATTGCTTAAACAATTGCTCACTACCAAGCAGTGCGCGTTTGAAAGGAAGCCACTGCGGTTGTTGTGGGCCTGCGAGTTCATACCACTGTTTAAGCTCCTCTTTATTGGGCTCATAGATATCAGTGCCTAATTTTTTCAAGCTATGCTCACAGTATTGTGCAATGCTAGGTTGCAGTTCTAAATGCTCTTTAAAGGTTTTATTTGCAGCATCGCGCAATGCATGCTTGAGATTTAAAGGAAGTGCGTTGAACCACGGCTGGTTAACAACCAATAGCCAGCCATCTTGTACACTATTTATTTTTGAAACGACTCCTAAGTGCTGCCTCAGATTATTAGGGCCATTAAACAACCCAACGATGGATGGGTCTAATGCCTCTATACGACCACCTTCAGCCAGTGTTGCTACCTTTTTCCAAGGGACTTGTACCGCGCGAGTGCCACATAAATCATAAAATTGATTGAGTACTTTGCTGGCAGGAATACGAAATACGATGTCTTGCATATCGGTGGGCGTTTTTATGGTTGCACCATATCGCTTGGTGGAAGTGACTGTTCGTGCGCCGGGCAAATAGTGCATTAATATATTGAGCTTACCTTGTTTATGTATTTTATGAAGGACATGGTCTTGCCATGTTTTTGATGCAATTAGATTGAGGTATTGCTGTTGTCCTGCGCACCAAAATGGAATGTTAAGTATATCGAGCGCCGGTAAAATAGGCGTGAGGTTGGAAACTGAAATTAACGCTGCTTGGATTGCGCCACGAGCTGTATGTACCGCTAACTCCGTCCCTACACCAAGTGTTCCTTTGTGGAAAGTGTTTAAATATATTTTGCCTTCGCTGAAGTACTCGATATTCTTTTTCAACTGCTGATGCATATGTGGAGATGAACGCCACTGCTGCGTGTCATAAGGAGAAGCAAACACCATATTAATGCTGGCTTGGCGACACTTTTCTAGTTCTTTGAGAGTCTCTGACTGGCACATCTCATTTGCCAGTAAACCGTAGGGCACTGCACAACCTGCAACGATACAGGCCGCTTTGTGTGTAAACGCTCTACGATGGTGATCTACTTGGTAGCTACTGCCTTTTTTGCTCAACGCCATAAAACCCAATGATACCTACAGCACGTTCACTAAGCTTAGCAGAGCAAGCCGCTGATTGGTGATAAACCTAATATTTACTAAGCTTATGTAAAACGTCTAAATAGAGATTAAATTTGTGCAACTTATCCGCGAGAAGCTGATCTATCGATCTGTACTAGCTATTGGTATCGTGTTTAGCATTACAGTTATTAGTTTGCTTGGGACAACTGTGTTTCAGATGGCAAACGTAGCGCAGCAACAAAGCTTGCTACGCAGTGCATACAATCAGGTGCAACAGACATATGCGCAAGTGTTTATTGACCCTACAAAGTTTTCAGAATATAACAATGCTATCAATCAACTAAAACAAAGAATTGATGAAGTACCTGAACAATTAGGTTCTGAGCTATCTAATCGCCTCACTACACAGCTTAATATTCAACATCACACTGTTTCGGATGCACTTAAAGCTATTCTAAGTAGTTCGTTTAGCGCTAATGATCTACTTAAGCAGAATCTAAGCACGGTGAGTCGCCAGTTAGATGAGTTTTTTTCTCAATATGTCAGTAAGTTATCTGAACAGCATAGTAAACATGTGTGGTTGGATAGTTGGTTGCTGTTGATATTAAGTCTAGCAACTTTGATGTGGGGAGCTGGCTTATATTACCTTTATAGTAAGCTGCATCATGGCATTTTACTTACCGAGCAGGTGCTAAATGACGCTAAGTACCATCAGGCTTACACTCTACCGTCTCACCATGTCGGCAAAATAGCTGCTGAAGCCCCATTAGGAGATCTATTAAAAACAGTTAATATTCTGGCCTCTAGGTTAGAGCAGGCTCACGGGCAATTTGTAGAAGAGGCGCAAGTAGCGACGTTGGGGAGTATGGTACAAGGCTTCTCACAGTCTTTACAAATGTCAGTACAACATGCAGCAACACATCATCGGCGATTAACGACTCTTAGTAACAAACTATCAGGTGGAGATTTAAGCGAAGAGCAGGTAACTCAACTGTTGGCGAAGTTACAGCAGATCCTTTCTCAATTGGATAGAGAACTTGCACATACTTATGCGGTGATAGATGACTTTAACCAACTAGCCAATTATCACCAGTTTGATGTAGAAAGGGAGTTTAATCTTAAGCAATTAATCGAAGATATTTTCGCTCGTCATGAACCTGAACTAACGGCCCATCAATGCTATGTTAGCTTTGAGATCCCCAGTTCTTTGCAGTTGAAAAGTTATCCGGCTGTATTTGAACAAATTTACCACCATTGTATTGGCAATTGTGTAAAGCATGCAAAGCAAGAGGGAAAGCCTTTAAACATTGTGGTTTCAGCTATGGTTGTGAATGACTTTGTGCATTTATATTTCAAAGATGATGGTGCGGGAATAGACAGTGAGCTGTTAGCTATTTTTTCTGGGTCTAACATAGAGACTGAAGGGCATTTTGGTAAACTGGGGCTGGGTTTGAGCGCAATTTATCATCTTGTGACAGACAAACTCAAAGGTGAGTTTAAAATTCAAAGCCCGGCTCATGGAGGAGCATGTGTACACATTGTTTTATCAAATACTCAATATCGGATGACTCAAGCTGTTAAAAAAGGAAGGCGTAACGAGCACTCCTCTGAGTAGTAAAATAAAAAGGCTGCCTAAGCAGCCTTTTAAAATGTAAAAAATGCTAATTACGCTTTCTTGCTTGCAACCCAATCGGCTACAAAACGCTCTAGTACGTTTAATGGCACAGGGCCATTTTTCAGTATTACATCGTGGAACTGGCGAATATCAAACTTATCACCTAGTTCTTGTTTAGCACTGTCTCTAAGCTCAAGAATTTTCAGCATACCGACTTTGTAGGCTGTTGCCTGTGAAGGCATTACGATATGACGCTCAACCATTTTAACGCCATCCGAAGTCGCATTAGGGGTGTTGTTTACGTAGTAATCAATACCTTCTTGGCGAGTCCATTTCATCGCATGGATGCCGGTGTCAACAACCAAACGACATGCTCGCCAAAGTTCCATTGATAGGCGGCCGAAATCTGAGTATGGGTCTTCATATAGTCCCATCTCTTTTGGTACTAATTCAGAATATAAACCCCAGCCTTCAATGTATGCTGTGTAACCGCCAAACTTACGGAACTTAGGTACACCTTCAAGCTCTTGTGCAATAGCAATTTGCATGTGGTGTCCTGGGATCCCTTCATGATATGCCAATGCTTCCATTTGGTATGTTGGCATTGCCTCCATCTCATAGAGGTTTGCGTAGTAGATACCTGGACGAGAGCCATCTGGTGCTGGTTGTTGATAGAACGCCTTACCTGCAGCCTTTTCACGGAATGCTTCTACACGTTTAACAATCATGTCAGCTTTTGGTTTAACAATAAACAGTTCATCAAGACGCGACTTCATGTTGTCAATTAACTCTTTGGCCTGAGTTAAATATAATTCTTTACCTTCATTAGTATTTGGTAAGTAGAATTGTTTGTCGGTTTTCATGAACTCCATGAATGCCTTTAAATCGCCTTTAAAGCCGACTTTCTCTTTGATTGCTCGCATTTCATCATGTATACGAGCGACTTCAGCAAGGCCGATTTCGTGAATTTCTTTAGCGGTTAAATCTGTGGTTGTGGTGCGCGCCAGCATAGTGTTATAGAAAGTTTCACCATCTGGGAACTTCCAAGCGCCATCACGTTCATCTGCGCGCTTTTCAAGTTGCTCTAAATAATTGATAAGTTTGCTATATGAAGGTTTTACAGCCACTTTTAGAGCATCTGTTGCTTGTGCAATTAGCTGTGTTTTTTCTGCCTCATCAATCTCTAGTTTGTCTACTTTGCGCTTAAAGTCAGCTAGTAGGGTTGAATCATCACCAGCTTCAAATGGTGCGCCTTTGATAATATTTTTGCTAGACTCGATGACGTGAGGGAAGACAAATTTAGGGGCAATGATACCCTTTTTAGCACGAACCTCTAAACCTTCAATTAACTGATCAAATACCTTAGTAACGCCATTTAGACGTGAAATGTATGCCAATGCATCCTTTTGGTCAGTGATCTGGTGTTGATTGATTAAGAAAGCGGGTACGGTTGAGTGAGTACCATACATTTGGTTAACAGGGTAGTCGTGATAACGCCATTTAAAGTCAGCGATTTCATCTTCTAAGTTTTGCTGCATTAAGTCGTAACTTACTTGAGTTGACGCATCTAGCTTGCTGCGATCAATGCTTTTTAGCGTTGCTAAATCTTGTTTTGCAAGCTCTAGGTCTTCAAGTTGACGCTCTTCGCTTTCATCATCCCATTTATCGTAATCTTGTTTGATGCCCATGTAGGTTTGATAGACCGGACTGCGCATGACATTACGCATAAATACTTCTTCAAAAAAAGCATTCGCTTTTTCAACTTCGCTTTGAGTCACTTGTTGAACTTGTTTTTGAGGCGCTGGCTGCTCAGCAGTTTGTTGACAGCCACCCAATAGCGCTACGCTGATAGCGGCAGCAATAACAGTAAGTTTACGCATTGTTTTACCTTTTTTGTTATTCATGAGCACATCTGCTCAGTCTTAAATTTCTAACTCCAGAAAAGAGCATTGTCTCTTATCTAAACAAATGATTGTAGCAGGTCGTTTAAGTACCTGTGGCCCTTATTTGTAACTAACCATGAATGAGCCTTATTTAGCAACAAGCCATTGGATTCGGCATAGGCAATATTGTCTTCAACGCTCTCTAATGATAGCCCAGTAAAATCAATAAAGTCCTGCTTAGAGCATGGTTGTTGCAAGCGAAAACAATTCATAAAGAACTCAAAGGGTCTATCCTGTTCTTCGACTTGCCAGCTCTGATAAAGGTAGGGCTTGCTCAAATCCATGTAACCACGAGGATGTTTTACTTTGACAGTACGTAATATCTCCCGGTTATGTGGTAGGGTAATTTTGCCATGGGCACCACACCCGATCCCGAGATAATCGCCAAACTGCCAATAATTGAGGTTGTGTTTACATTGATAGCCAGATTTAGCATACCCTGAGATCTCATACTGCTGATATCCAGCCTCAGCTAATAGCGCTTGACCCTGTTCTTGAATATCCCAAAGGGTCTCATCTTGCGGTAATGTCGGAGGTTTGGAAGCAAACTGGGTGTTAGGTTCAATGGTCAGTTGATACCAAGAGATATGTGGTGGTTCCAGCTCTATCACTCGTTGTAGATCACTTAATGCATCAGCTAAGGTCTGGTTTGGTAAGCCATGCATTAAGTCCATATTGAATGACCTTAACCCTGCTTTTCGGGCTTCATGTGCCGCGTTAATTGCCTCTTGCTCACCGTGGATGCGGCCCAAAGCGTTCAATTTATCTGCTTGCAAGCTTTGTACACCAATTGAAATACGATTAATGCCAGCTTGAACATAGTGCGCAAAACGGTCTGTTTCAACAGTCCCTGGATTGGCCTCTAGCGTGATTTCTATATCATCTTCAAAAGGTATGAGTGCTTGTATCTGTGTTAACAAATGACTATAGGCGTTTGCAGATAATAAGCTCGGTGTGCCTCCGCCAATGAAAATACTGTGTAGCTTTCTGTCTTGTACAAGGTGTAAGTCGGCCTTCAGATCGTCTAACAAATGCTGTACATATTCTTGCTCTGGAATTTTTCCTTTTAAGCTGTGACTATTGAAGTCACAGTAAGGACATTTTTGTACACACCAAGGGACGTGAATGTATAAACTAAGAGGAGGTAACTTCACAGATTGTCCTGTAATTGACGCAACAGCATAGTAAGTGCCTGACCACGGTGGCTTAGTGCATTTTTTTGCTCTTTGCTGAGCTCAGCGCTGGTGCAGTTCTGTTCTGGCACGAAAAATACTGGATCATAGCCAAACCCTTCTCGGCCTTGTTGTTGAGTCGTGATTTCACCATCCCAGCTTGCTTGGCAAATTAATGGAGTAGGATCGTCGGCATGGCGCATATAAACAAGTACACACCAAAAGCGCGCGGTTCGTTTGGGTTGACCTTCAAGGGCTTTAAGCAACTTGTCGATATTGTCTTGGTCATTGGCATCAATACCGGCGTACCGAGCTGAGTAAACACCAGGTGCACCATCTAGGGCATCAACTTCTAAACCTGAATCATCAGCAATCGCAGGGAGGCCTGTAATTTTAGCTGCATGTCGAGCTTTGATAATGGCGTTCTCTACAAAAGTAGTGCCGGTTTCTGCCACGTCAGGTACGTTGAACTGACTTTGTGGTAATACTTCAATTTTGAGCTCGCTTAACATACTAGCGAGCTCTTTTACTTTACCTTGGTTACCTGTTGCCAAGACAATTTGTTGGGTCATACTGCGTTAATCCACATAAAATTTTTGTTGAAACTTTAATACCTGCCGATTATTGCCTTGAGCAATATTGATGGTAAAACGGTAAGTTTCTTCGTTGTTAAAAGCAATTTGTGCTAGGTAATAAATGGCATCGCCATCTATCACTTCTTTGAACTCTAGATCTTGCTTGGTCCCAATTAAGTTACGAGCTTCACCGGTTAAGGTCGCTTTTTGAGCGGTTTTTTCAGCATTGTTCTTTAATACTGAAATATTCACAACAGCTTTGTAGTTGCTGCGATCTATGTCGTACGCTTTTGCGATGGTTGGTTGAATAAAGGTTGATGGAAAAGCAATATAATGCACTTGCCATGGACCTAAATTTTTAAATTGACCACCTTGCTCAGAGCTTGCATTTGCAAAGGCACATACAAACAACAATAAGGCGAGTGATAAATATTTTTTCATGATGTATTGCTCCTAAGTGAGTAAGTCCATCACCAGCAATTGTAAAAACTGCATGCCGATGAGCAACACCAAAATCGATAAGTCTAAACCACCTAGCGGAGGAATGACTTTGCGAATAGGTCGCAGCATAGGCTCAGTTAACTGATCGAAAACAGCAGCGATTGGGTTATAGCCCTGCACGACCCAACTCATAATGGCTCTAATAATTAAGATCCAAAATACCAAAGAAAATGCTTCTTTCAGTACTGTGATGACACCATTGATCAGCGCTCCAAGAGGGTTCCAGCCGCCATAAAAAAGCACCATCAATAAAGAAACTTTAGCAAAGCCTACAATGAACGCCAGCAATAAGGAGGCTAAGTCTAATCCGCCAACGCCGGGAATGATTTTACGAAGCGGGTTGACCGCAAAAGAAGTCACCTTCACTACTGTTTGGCTCAGCGGGTTATAAAAATCCGCGCGCACTAACTGTAGCCAGAATCGCAATAATACGACCATTAAAAATAGATCAAACACGATCCCAATTAAAAATTGCATGGCGTTCATAGATTAACCTTATATTTCCTGTTCCATTTCTTCAGCGCGGGCAATACAAGCATCCATTGCGCCGGCTACCGTTGAGTGTAAATGTTGAGATTTTAAATGCTCTACCGCGGCATGAGTGGTGCCACCTTTAGAGGTTACGTTAGCTCTTAGCTGAGCAATGCTGATATCAGGTTGCGATACCGCCATTTCTGCAGCACCTAACGCTGTTTGTTGCACTAACTGGCGAGCTTGCTCATCACTAAAGCCAAGCGCTTTGGCTTTTTCCTCGATTGCTTCCATAAACAAAAAGAAATAAGCCGGAGAAGAGCCTGTAACTGCAATCACATCATTAATTTGTGACTCTTGCTCAACCCATGTAGCGATACCTGTGGCTGAGAATACCTTTGTGACGTATTCACGTTCTTCGCAGCTGATATCTTCACCATATAAGCCACACACGCCTCGGCCTAATAGGCAAGGTGTATTTGGCATGCAGCGTACCATTTTTACTTTTTGAGCTAGCATTGCTCTGAGTCGTGCAACGGTAATGCCAGCTGCAACAGAAATAAATAGCTTATCGCTGAAATCTACACCTGAGTCTATAAAGCTTTGACATAGCTCGGCCATCATTTGTGGTTTTACAGAGAGCACGATGACGTCTGCATCACGTAAAGCTTGGTTATTATCTGAGGTGGTTTGTACTTGGAAGTCGGCAGCCACTTTTGCAAGTTTGTCTTGATTGCGGTTGGTGGCAATAATGCTTTGCGGTGCAAAGCCATTTTTAATCATGCCGCCGATGATTGCATAGCTCATATTACCGGTGCCGATGAATGCAATTGTTTTATTAGACATAGCGAGTACTTACCTTATTTTCTTGAGCCAAAAATATCAGTGCCAATGCGTACCATGGTAGCGCCAGCTGCAATTGCTGGTTCTAAATCACCACTCATACCCATCGACAAAGTATCTAGCTGAGGATATTGGTCCTTTAGTCTATCAAAGCAAGCTTTCATTTGCTGGAAATATTGTAATTGTTTATTTTTATCATCGGTTTGCTCAGTGATGGTCATCAACCCTCTAAGGGTAAGCTGGCGGCAGTTATGGATAAACTCAGCTAGTTGATCTATTTCTTCTAAGCGACAACCTGATTTGTTCTCATCTGCACTGATATTCACTTGTATAAGCACATTCAATGGCAAAAGGTTATTGGGGCGTTGCTCGTTAAGACGTCTAGCTATTTTTTCACGGTCTACACTTTGTACCCAGCTAAAATGTTCGGCGATTAAACGAGATTTATTTGATTGAATAGGGCCAATAAAGTGCCACTCAATGTCTCTTTTTTCTTTTAAATGAATAACCTTATCAACAGCTTCTTGCACATAGGACTCGCCAAATTGACGGTGTCCGTGTATATAAGCTTGTTCAATAAGTTCAACTGGCTTGGTCTTAGAAACTGCTAAAATAGTAACAGGCTGATCATTAAAGTGATCAGATTGACGTTGTTGGGCGGCTTTTTCTACGCGAGCGTAGGCGGATTTAAGGCGTTCTGCTATTGTAACCATATTATTTTTCAGCTCGTAGTGGAGTCATACATGGATATTACTGAGTTATTGGCTTTTAGTGTGCAACACAAAGCCTCGGATTTACATTTATCATCGGGCGTATCGCCAATGATACGCGTTGATGGCGACGTGCGCCGCGTTAATATTCCCGCGCTCGAAGCAAAAGATGTAAACAATCTAGTGTACGATATTATGAATGATAACCAGCGCAGAGACTATGAGCAAAATCTTGAGGTAGATTTCTCTTTTGAAGTCCCTAATTTAGCCCGCTTTCGTGTCAATGCATTCAATACCAACCGTGGTCCCGCAGCTGTATTTCGTACAATCCCTTCTCAGGTTTTAAGTTTGGATGATCTGGGCGCGCCAGATATTTTTCGTAAAATAGCGGAGTACCGTAAAGGTTTGGTACTTGTAACTGGCCCAACCGGCTCGGGTAAATCAACAACCCTTGCCGCTTTGGTCGATCATATCAATGCCACGCAACATTACCATGTGCTAACAATCGAAGACCCCATTGAGTTTGTTCACAAAAATCAAAAGTGTTTAATAAACCAACGTGAGGTTCACCGTGACACTCATAGCTTTAATGCAGCATTACGCAGCGCCTTGCGTGAAGATCCTGATGTTATTTTGGTTGGGGAATTACGGGACTTAGAAACCATTCGCTTGGCCATGACGGCTGCCGAAACTGGACATCTAGTATTTGGTACTTTGCATACTACTTCAGCACCAAAAACCATAGATCGAATTATTGATGTTTTTCCAGGGGAAGAGAAAGACATGATCCGTTCCATGCTCTCAGAGTCATTACAGGCTGTGATCTCACAAACACTGGTCAGGAAAGTTGGTGGTGGTCGAATCGCCGCGCATGAAATAATGCTGGGAGTACCGGCTATTCGTAACTTGATCCGAGAAGATAAAATTCCACAGATGTATTCTACTATTCAAACAGGTGCAATTCATGGAATGCAGACAATGGAGCAGTGTCTAAGTAATTTGGTGAATCGTGGTTTAATTTCTCAGCAAGATTTACACGGTAGAACGCAAGAAAAGCCTGGCAGCAGTAGTTATTGAGGAGTAGGTAGATGACGTTAAATAACTATTTACAGATGATGGTGGATAAGCAAGCATCGGATTTATTTGTGTCAGCCGGGTTGGTGATCAGTGCAAAAGTAGATGGCGAATTAAGACCTCTGGGTGATGAAAGTCTAGATGCAAAAGACTCTTTAAAGCTGGTGGAGTCGATCATGAATGACAAGCAAAAGCTGGAATTTCATGAGCATAAAGAATGTAATTTTGCAATTGTTACCGATGCTGGGCGCTTTAGGGTGTCTGCATTTTGGCAGCGTGATTGTGCTGGCATGGTTATACGCAGGATCATCACAGAGATCCCAGATGTTGCCGAGCTTGGTTTACCCTCGGTACTTACCGATGTGATCATGGCAAAAAGAGGGTTGGTATTGTTTGTTGGTGGTACAGGCACAGGTAAGTCAACGTCATTAGCTGCCTTGTTAGGTTATCGCAACCGTAATCAAAGAGGTCATATTCTAACAATTGAAGACCCGATAGAATTTGTTCATGAACACAAAAAGAGCATTATTACCCAACGTGAAGTAGGGTTGGACACCGAAAGTTTTGAAGCCGCATTGAAAAGCTCTCTTCGTCAGGCGCCGGACGTTATTTTAATAGGTGAGATACGCTCACAGGAAACCATGGAATATGCGCTGAGCTTTGCAGAAACGGGGCACTTATGCGTAGCGACGCTGCACGCAAATAATGCGAATCAGGCTATTGACCGTATTATGCATCTAGTACCAAAAGAAAAGCATGACAAATTAAAATACGATCTCTCACTTAACCTGCGCGCGATTGTGGCTCAGCAACTCGTGCCGGCAGCAAAAGGTGACGGACGAGTGGCTGCAATTGAAATCTTGCTTAACACTCCGTTGGTTGCCGAACTAATTAAAAAAGGAGATGTAGGCTCTATCAAAGAAGCCATGGCTAAGTCCAAAGATATGGGGATGCAGACCTTTGATCAGGCCTTGTTTGAGCTTTACAAACAACAACGTATTAATTACGCAGATGCATTGCATCACGCAGATTCACCGAATGATCTACGACTGATGATCAAGTTGCAAAATAATGAACAGCAAGGCGCAGGCTTCTTACAAGGAGTTACGGTAGATGGGTTGGATAAAAATTAAGCGCTTGCGTTTATTGTGCATATTGCTCTGGGTGCTGCAAACACCCAGTTATGCACAAAACGAGAGTGTACAGATGTACATTCGTGATGATGTATTTGCTGACTATCAACGTTTTTTAAAAGGCCGCTCACCACTGGAAGTTGATGATTTTAGTGGTGGTTATATACGGCGGGATGTCGTTGATATGGTCTTGATACAAAAAGCCTTATTGTTAGGCGGGTTTGATAAAAAATTCACTTATCAAACCGGCAATGTTAATTTTCGAAACACCAAATTATTAGAGCAGGGTAAATTGTTACTGAGCTTTGATAGTTACTGGTTGGCTGATGCACAACATATACAGCAACATATTTATATTAGTGAAGCGGTGATCCGTCATGGTGAGTATTATGCGGGGATTTTCTATGCTCCCGATAATCGTCAAGTCGTAAATATAAGCCACTGGAATGACCTAAAAGCGCTTTCTGCGGTCAGCACCCCTCGTTGGCGTACCGATTGGACTACTTTGCAACAATTACCACTTAAAAAACATGTGATTGAACATGAGTGGGTAGCACAAGCAAGAATGGTAAGTATGCAGTGGGTAGATTTTATGTTGATGCCACTTATGCCCAGTAAAAACAATGAGTACAAGCTTGAAGGGATCCACCTTGTGGCGCACCCCAAATGGGTTGTATTACTTGAAGGTAGCCGTCATTTTGTCGTATCTAAGTTACATCCCGACGGTGAGCGGGCTTTCGCAGCGTTACAAAAAGGGTTGCAAAAGTTGAGAGCACAGGGCGTTGTGAAAAATGCCTATGCTCAAGCCGGATTTATCCCCGATTGGTCAAAAATGAAGGAACTTAAAGCGCCGTAAAAAGAGGTGGACTTATTGCCACAAGCTTTCAAAATAACTTTCTAAAATTATGACCGCCGACATGCTGTCAACATTTCCTTTGCCCAAGTTTCTGTAGCCACCTTGTTCAAATAGCCGTGCTTTGGCATCAGCGGTAGTTAGGCGTTCATCGTGGGTTTCTACGGGTAAACGGTAATTATTGTGTAGCCGATTAGCAAACTTCTTTGCTGCAAAAGTGACTTGCTGATTGGTGCCATCCATATTCAATGGTAATCCAACGACTAATAAATCGGGTTGCCATTGGAGAACATGAGCTTCTATTTCAGACCAATTTGGAATGCCGTCTCTGGCTTTAACTGCGCCTAAACTGGTCGCGGTGCCGGTTATCTCTTGGCCTACAGCAATACCAATGCTTTTGGTACCAAAATCAAACCCCATAATAGTGCGCTCGCCTGGGCGAGCTTTTTCTTTTTTTGTCATATCTACTTCTAAGCGTGCCCAGCTTGAGAGCTGAGCTGCGCTGCATCAATCCCCAGCATTTGCACTGCTTTTTCCCAACGCTGTTCTGGAGGTGTATTGAATATAATAGCGGGATCGGCTTCAATCACTAGCCACGAGTTTTCAAGTAACTCTTTTTCCAATTGACCGCGTTCCCATCCGGCATACCCTAAAGTGATTAAAAATGCCTCAGGACAACTAGTTGAAGTCAACGACGCTAACACATCTTTGGATGTGGTGATCATGATATCGGAACTAAGCTCTTGGCTTGATGAGTAACCTAATTTCGGGGTATGTAGAACAAAGCCTCTATCTGTATGAACAGGGCCGCCAGCAAAGACATGTTGTGCCGCAGCTGGAGTGGTTTTGTCGTTGTCGATTTCTATTTTGTCTAGTAACTCGCCAACAGTGACATCAATAGGGTGGTTAACAACTAAGCCCATAGCCCCATTCTCATTATGCTCACAGATGTAAGTTACCGTGTGCTTGAAAAAAGGGTCCTGTAAGCTGGGCATTGCGATTAAAAAATGGTTTTCTAATGATTGCATAAGTGTCGCCCCGTTATGTGATTTTTTATTTAGTATGGGCGAGTTTTACTTCTATCGCATCATAAAACTTGTCCATAATTGAAATATCGTACGCTGCTTCAATTTCTTTAACGCACGTCGGTGCTGTGACGTTAATCTCAGTCAGTTTGTTGCCAATAATATCTAGACCTACAAACAGTAACCCTTTGGCTTTTAAGGTTGGTGCAACAGCTTGAGCAATTTTCAAATCGTCTTCGCTGATTGGGCGTGCTTCACCACGGCCGCCAGCGGCAAGGTTTCCACGTGTTTCACCGCCTTGAGGAATACGAGCAAGACAGTAAGGGATCACTTCGCCATCTACTACTAAAACGCGTTTATCTCCTTGTGTGATTTCAGGAATATATTGCTGGGCCATAGCAAAACGTTGGCCGTGCTCGGTTAGGGTTTCGCAGATCACACCGATGTTTGGGTCATCATGCTTTACCCTAAAGATAGATGCACCACCCATACCATCTAATGGTTTGAGTATAATATCTTGATGCTTATTCAGAAATTCACGGATCTGCACCTGCGAGCGAGTAACCAAAGTGTCAGGAGTATGCTCGCTGAACCAGGCTGTAAACAACTTTTCATTGGCATCTCTAAGACTCTGAGGTTTGTTCACAACTAAACAACCAGCTTGCTCCGCACGTTCCAAGATGTAGGTCGCGTATATATATTCAGTATCAAAAGGTGGGTCTTTACGCATTAGGATGACGTCTAAATCGGCCAGATCAATGGTTTGCTTATCTTCTAGCTCGTACCAATGCGCTGTATCATCAAATACTTTCGCTTTGGCTACCGTCGCTTTAGCATGACCCTGATACATAAATAGGTCACCCAGCTCCATGTAGTAAAGCTCATAACCACGTGCCTGTGCCGCCATCATCATGGCAAAGCCGGTGTCTTTTTTAATGTTAAATCCACTGATTGGATCGGAAATGATTCCTAATTTAATTGCCATGTATCACCTTCATACTGTTTTACCTTACTATGGGGCCGAATAATCAAAATTAAAGAGCCAAGTCACCAAACTGCAATTGCAATGCACTTAGCACTGTTAACGCTGCTGTCTCTGTTCGCAGTACTCGTGGACCTAAGCGAACATCTATAAACCCTTGACTGTTGGTAGCTTTGATTTCTTCGTCGGTCAAGCCGCCCTCTGGGCCTACGATAAAACGAATGCCCTCAGTTGGGGTTGGAAGGGTTTTGATGCTATGTACCGCTCTTGGGTGTAGCGTGAGTTTTAACTCTTCAGACTGCTGAGCCAACCACGTATTGATATCGATCGGAGGATGGATGACGGTCACTGTATTTCGGCCCGATTGTTCTGCCGCAGCAATCGCTATTTTCTGCCATTGAGCATGTTTTTTAGCTAAGCGATCACCTGATAGCTTTACACCACAGCGAGTGGTAAATAAGGGTGTTATTTCGGAGATTCCTAACTCCACAGATTTTTGAATCGTGAAGTCCATTTTATCGCCTCTGGAAATACCTTGGCCGAGATGGATTTTCAGCGGTGATTCGCAATCATGATCTTTGAACTCAATAACGTGCGCAGTAACGGCTTTTTTACCCACTTCTACTAACTCGCATAGGTATTCACCGCCTTGGCCATTGAATAATGAAACTTTGTCATTGGCTTGCATACGAAGGACTCGGGAAATGTGTCCAGCGGCGTCGTCATCAAGTGTAATTTGTGCGTTTAACTTTAATTCTGAAGGTTGATAAATATGGGGGATGCGCATAATGAGCCCAAGTAAAATAGCAATGCGGTAATAGTAAAGTTTTGCGCTCTAAGCGTCTAGTTTCAGTTCAGGTTTGTTCTTGCTTATAAGAGGGCTAGTCGGTTTCTAATTTGCACAATGAGACTTCAATGTCTTCACCCACATTTGGTATTGAGCCGTGGCATGACAAATGGTTCATGTTTGCCTTGTCGGTGAGCTTTTGGTAGCTAAAGCCGCCATCCTCTTGTTGTTCCAATAGATAGCGAACTGGATGCAGTGAGTTAAAGATGAATTGTTGTTCTTTGTTGGCGAGGTGATAATCTAGGCTAGAAATAAGTACTCCGCTAATATTGTGATGTTCATTGAGATAACTGGCTAATTCTGAAACGCTTATTTCGTTCGCGAAATCGCAGTAGCTGTAATCTTTGATTAACTCATCAAACATCATCTTAAGAAGATGACGAGTGTTATCACCAGCTGCAATTAATTGACTTTTTTTGTTATGTGAATGTTTGCGTATATATTCAGCATAACCCCGACTGAACTCGCTATTACTGTCAACTAACAGAAAATTATCAGGTTTGATAGACATGGCCCCACCTAGTGTAGCCATGTCCAGCGGCTACACGGAAAAAGTACTAATTAGTAGATAGCCTATTGAAGCGAAAACCGCAAATTCGATACAGGCAATACCAATGTTGTCTTGGTGGTCTACTTCCAGTCCAATGTCAACTTTAGGTAACGAAACATATAGCAATATATAACTGCATAAATACAACAATGCCCACATCAGACCGCAATGTAGCACCACCGAAAAAAGGTTCTCGACTATCATAGCGCCGTGATAGGGGGCGCTGTGGAGACCTGCGTAAATAGACAAAGATAGACCGATAGTTTTACCCGCATAGCGAATTCCAATAGAGGTATTTGCAAGGCTGAAGTTTTGCTGTAGCGACGCACCTTGATTAACTTTGGCAAAACGACTTTCTCGAAGCTTACTATCCAGAGCAAACAAACCTTGCAATAGTAAAAAGCTAAGGCTGACCACCAATAAGTCACTAATACCTTTTGGGTGAACCCAATGATATAAACCCAACACCAAAATGCCATTGGCTATCAACATACCGGAATCTACAAGCGCCGCGCATATATTTTGTTTGAGAATGGCTTGTTCTTCGTTAAATTGATACAAGATCCATTTACGGTGTATGTACTGACCAAAAGCTACAAATGCAAGTAGCAGCAACAGCATTACAGAGGATTGAATGGGCTGTTGCAGCGCTGTGGAAAACTTTATGTCTTCAAAAAAGTACGCCACACTAAAGGCTATTACCGATATTTGGCATGCATAGCTGATACCCAAGGCAAAATTATCCCGTTTGGCCAGCTCCTCTTGTAGCTCCTGTTTAGCTCGATACTGCACCAACAAACGTAAAACGATAACAACCAGACAAATAACGATAAAACTAGAAAAAATCGCAAAAAAATTGATGTTCTCTAACGACAAATAAGTCATATTCGCTCTACTGATAAATTTTAGATATTGTTACTATAACGACTCCCAACTCATTGAGCCATATAGCTATGGAGATTTTTATGCATGATGTCACCTTACCCCCTACGTTGGCTCAATTAGCACAACAGCGCTGGCAGCAGCTATACGATACGGATCCGGTTGATGCTGGGTTGGCGCGTTTACTTGCGATGAGTGATTTTGCTTTTAAGGTTTTGCAGCAAGACCCTTCGTTAGGTGATTGGTTACGTGATGAACAGCTAGTGCAAGCGCGAGATGTGCCAAATCCATTACCAGACGATTTATCATCCCTTGATGAACAAAGCTGTTTTAGATTGCTGAGGAAGTACCGCCAACGCTATTGGCTAAAGGTCATGTGGTTGGATTTAGTAAAAGGTAATGAGATTGCTGACAGTATTGATTATGTGTCTAAGTTGTCAGAGAGGTTGATTGATGCGGCTAACCAATGGGCCTTTGCTCAAACCGTAAAACAATGTGGTACGCCCCTTGATGATGTCGGTAATGCGTTACCCATGTTGGTATTGGGGATGGGTAAACTCGGAGGAAGAGAGCTAAACTTTTCATCGGACATAGACCTTATTTTTTGTTACCCCCATAACGTTCATACTCAAGGTGGGCGCAAAAGTGTCGAAGCGCAGGTTTTTTATACTAAGGTAGCGCAAAAGCTCATTGCTGCTTTAAATCAAGTTACTGTTGATGGTCAGGTTTTTCGAGTCGATATGCGTTTGAGGCCTTTCGGTGACAGTGGCCCGTTAGTCATGAGTTTATCGGCGATGGAAGATTACTATCAGGATCAGGGGCGTGAATGGGAGCGTTACGCCATGCTCAAAGCGCGTTTGTTGGGCGAAGCTAACAAGTACTGGACTGTATTTTACCAAATGATGCGCCCTTTTGTGTATCGCCGTTATATCGACTTCTCGGTTATTGAGTCGCTTAGAAAAATGAAGCACATGATAGCCCAAGAAGTGCGGCGTAAAGGGTTGATAAATAATATAAAGCTTGGAGCTGGCGGGATCCGTGAAGTTGAATTTATTGTGCAAGCTTTGCAGATGATCCGTGGCGGTCGAGACACTAGTTTACAAACTCCATCTTTACTAGAGGCGCTCAGCCAATTAGATGAACTTGAAGTGATCCCCCACGATGCGGTGTGTTCATTAAGAGAAAGCTATTTATATTTGCGCACAATTGAGCAGTATTTACAGGCCTTTGATGATCAACAAACGCAGACCTTGCCACAAAACGAAGTATGTCAGTCGCGGTTACGTATACTGATGGAAAAAACCGATTATCAACACTGCCTTGAGTGTATTCAAGACATCATGACGAAGATCCGTGATGAATTTACTCAGGTGATCGGTGATGAACCTTTTGAGCAGACTCAGTTTGATGAAGCTTTTACTTATGTATGGCTAGAAGGTGATACACAGCAATTGGCAGATAAGCTCGAAGCTGAACAAGTTGAACCATGGCACAATGCGTTACAAAGCTTCAAACAGGCGTTAAAAAAGCGGCAAATGGGTGCCCGGGGTGCTGATATTCTCGATAAACTGATCCCGTGTTTATTGTATCAAGCGGCCGAGCAACAGCTAGTGGCTGAAGAGCTAACGAGTGTGCTCAATATTATAGCCATGATAGCTTCAAGAACAGCTTACTTAGAGTTGTTATATGAAAATCAGGGAGCTCTGAAGCAACTGGTGTATCTGTGTTCCCATAGCTTATGGATAGCCGAGCACATCGCTAAATACCCAATGCTGCTCGATGAGTTGCTAGACCCGGCCGCGCTATACAAGCCATTACCTTTGAATGCCTACAAGCTCGAAATCCGGCAGTATTTTTTACGCATTGAGCAGCATGATCTTGAGCAACAAATGGAGGCTTTACGGCAGTTTAAGCAGGCTCATCAATTACGTATTGCAGCGGCAGATGCCACCGGCGTACTCAGTATTATGAAAGTGAGTGACCATTTGACGGCATTGGCTGAAGCCATTGTAGAGCAGGCGGTTAACTTAGCTTGGCAACAAATGATTGAGCGCTATGGACAACCAGAAGGTTGTAATGACGCGGCAAAAGGGTTCGCAGTTATTGCTTATGGAAAGGCCGGAGGTTGGGAGTTGGGATATGACTCTGATCTAGATTTGGTATTTGTGCATAACAGTGATGGGGACAGTTATACGCAAGGAGAAAAGGCTATTCCCGCAAGACAATTTTATTTAAAACTGGCACAGCGACTCATGCACTTGTTTAATACCAGAACGGCATCGGGCATATTATACGAACTTGATACTAGGTTGCGCCCTGAGGGGAACTCTGGCTTATTAGCAATTAATCTAGAGAGCTTTTATCAATATCAGCTCCAGCAAGCTTGGACCTGGGAGCATCAGGCTTTGGTTCGTGCTCGTATGGTGCTTGGAGAGCAGGAGATGTATGAACGTTTTGGACAGATCCGCACAGCTGTTTTGACACAATCACGAGATTGCAAAGAACTGGCAGAGAATGTTGTTTCAATGCGAGAGAAAATGCGCACGCATTTGTCCAAAGACAGTGACGATACATTCGATCTCAAGCAGGGGCTCGGTGGGATGACGGATATAGAGTTTTTAGCACAATTCCTAGTATTAAATTTTGCGGCAGAGCATCCTCTTATGACTGAGCACACTGACAATGTTCGTATTTTGTCTCACGCAAAAGAGCTCGCAATACTCAATGATGAAGAACAAGTGCTGCTAACGCAGGCATATTGTTTCTTTAGAGAGCAATACCACAAACAAAGTTTAAACCGACAAGGTAAATGTGTGGGCAGGGACACACAGTTAGAACAGTTATCAGCGCAGGTGGTGACGATTTTCAAACGTCATTTAGGTGATTTAGTCAATTAACAATAACATGAATACGGCAGACCGCGAATACTAACGGTCTGCTCTAATTGGCTATTTTACGGCAATTATCTCTAACAAAGCGGGTTGGCTTTTCAGTAATGACAGCTGCCCGTTGGCGATAACAGAAGAACGTATAGATCTCATACTCAAAGTCATCGTTGATTGCTCTGCCTACTTGATACAGAGCGGACAAAAAGTTACTGTCAACACGGAAGTTTGTCTTCACCACGTAATCTTTATCTAAATACCAAAATAACTCTATATCTTCTCTGCGAGCATACTCAGATAATACGCCACGTAGCGTGTCGCCCGATTCGAAGCGCCTAGGTTCATACTCACCAGTCCAACGTTGACTTGACGGTTTTACAGCTCTTTCACGGTCCTTCAGTGCTTCATCTAGTCTAAAGCTTGGTGAACCTAACTCAATGACAAATTTTGCACGTTCGGTATCGCGACTTGAAGTTCGGTTGCGAAAGCTTTCATAAAATTGAGAGAAGCCTCGGGCCGCAACGTTTGAACTAGTACCCATATTCATTTTTGGTAATGCGCCGAATAAAAAGTAGTAGGCTGCGAAAACCAAGATGAAGGCAAGTGATAAGTGCTTAACCCAAAACCACATGGCGGAAACAGGTCTGGCCTTTTTCTTTTTTTTCACTTGAGGCTCAGTGTTTACCTTAGGTTTTGGTGTCGGTTTTTGTATTTTTTTACTTTTTCTTATAACCATAAATAAAGTTAACCGTAGTAAGATGGTGCGTTTTCATCGGGCCTTGTTTTGAAACGACGGTGCAACCACATATATTGTTCAGGGGCCAACATAATCGCTTCCTCCATTCGTTGATTGACTCTTGTCACATCTTGCTTGGCATCGTCACTTGGAAAATCAGCCAACGCTGGGTAAATCTTAAGGTGGTACTTACCGCTAGCATCTCTTGTGCCACTTAGGCTCAGTGTTTCACAATTCTTACTCGATGAAAATATCAAAGTGCCTGTTGTCGTCGCTGCATCAGGGACTGCAAAAAAATTGGTAAACTCGCAGCGGTTTCGGCCATAGTCTTGATCGGGTAAGTAATAACACATTTTTTTATCCTTCAATGCTTGCAGTAGTCCTTTCACATCTCGTTTGGTAATGAGGCTTTCATTGGAACGTAGTCGACCTTTGGTCATAAAGTATTCCATGAGAGGATTGTTATGTGGTCGATAAAAGCCAATACCTTGCTGCGCAGTGCCTAGCAGTCGGCCAAGCATTTCTAAGTGTAGCATATGCGGCACTAGCAATAAGACGCCTTTGCCTTGCTTTTGAGTTTGCTCAACGTGTTCAATACCTTCAATGGAGCCAATTACTCGGTTGATACGCCATTGGGGCCACCACCATGCCATTCCTGTTTCTAATGTTGCAATCCCTGTATTTTCCATGTTTTTTAACACCATTTCATGCTGTTGTTGTTCATTTAACTGTGGGAAGCACAGCTTGACATTGACCTCAGCAATTTTGCGACGTTTTTTCACAAAACGATGTACAAGGCGGCCAAGTAACTTACCAAGGAAGAACTGGACTCGCTGTGGCAGCCAAGATATCAGGTATAAAAACAATACGCCAAGCCAGGTTAACCAGTAACGAGGTGCAAGGAACGACCATTTGAAAGTAGGGGTTGTGACCACAAAATTTATCTCTTACTACACAATGGCAATAGTTTATCGACAAGTGTTCTAAAATACAAAAGCCGACTTTCGTCGGCTTTTATATTTAAAGGTACTGAACGTTGGATTTAGCCTTGGATCAAGCCTTTGTTGATAGCTTCTAAATCACTACGTGAAAGAGTGCCCGCAGCTTGCTTTAAACGCAGCGAAGACAACACATATTGGTAACGAAGGTTTGCAAGGTTCTTTTTCGCGTTGTACAAGCTCTGTGTGCTAACTAGTACGTCTACGATCGTACGAGTACCCACTTCAAAACCAGCTTCGGTTGCTTGTAGCGCACTTTGCGCAGAAACGACCGATTGCTCTAACGCGCGATATGTCGCAACATTCGAAACCACTTGATTATAAGAGGTGATGACTGAACGCGTCACTTCTCTCATGCTCGCTTCTAAATCTTGGCTTGCACCAACGTAGAGAGCGCGTGCTTGTTCAGTTGCCGCAAGAGTAGTGCCACCTGAGTAAATTGGAACGTTGAAAGTCACGCCTACCGTTGTTTGATCTTCTCTTGGCTTGTGTACCATACCGTTAGAGTCGGTAAGAGAGTCGCCATAGCTAGCGTTTAAGTTCAGCGTTGGGTAGTGACCAGCTCGCGCAAGTTCGATCTGATCCTGTGCAATATCTAGACTCGCTTTAGCGATAGCCAGTGATAGATTCTTGTCTTTTGCTACACCAATGAAGTCATTGACTTGTTTGCTAGGTGATACTGTTGAGAAGGTTTCTGTATTTAGCGGGTCAAGCTGACTATGATACTTGCCAGTGATAGTACGAAGTGCTTCACGAGCTGTTTCTACGTCATTTTCTGCGCCAATTTCATTGGCCACTGCGCGGTCATACTGAGCTTGAGCCTCATGAACATCGGTAATTGCTGTTAAACCAACTTCATAGCGTTGTTTGGTTTGCTCTAGCTGACGTTCAATTGCGCGTTTTTCTGCTTGAACAAATTCAAGGCTATCTAGCGCACCTAGAACGTCAAAGTAGCCCTGAGCGATGCGCACAACAAGTTCTTGTTGCGCCTGCTCATATAGAGTCGTTGTTTGTAATGCTTGCTTTTCTGCGATATCTAAATTTTTCCAAGATGACATGTCAAAAATGGTTTGGCGCAGTGATAAGGTACGGCTAAACGTATCGCGAAAGCCACTGCTCATGGTGTAGCCTGTCGCGTCGCTTTGATTACCAGGAAATGCATCTGAGTCTATCTGGCTATAGCCAGCTTCAAAACCGAGCTGAGGAAGTAATACACCTAGAGCTCTGTCTTTAGCAAATTTTTGTGCATCTGCCTGTGCTTTTGCTTTTAGCACTGTTGGATCGTTTGCAGTTGCTATGTCGTATACTTGGAGTAAATCTTCGGCTTGCGATAGATTAGAAGTTAGCGCGCAGGATAAGCCAACTAACAGAGATATAATGCTTTTTTTCATCGTTCGTTCAGTCCTTAGACAACTTTTGTATTGAATGCATGTTACCTTGTTTTTCTTCAGAACGAAAAAGTTAAAACGTAAAACAGCATCAACAAATGTAACAGAATATAATACTTCTTTTTACTAGAAGTAAAAGACCCACAAAGGGTAATAAAGGTACATCATGGGGCTAATTACGCTTAATTTAAACCCCTACTGTCAAAAATTAGGATCTATTTTATGTCAACAATTACGTGTTTTGATAACAAAGATGTATTACTGGAAGATGTACAAACAGTTTTTAGAGGTTTTTTTAAGATCCAAACGTATCACTTTCGCCATGCGTTATTCGCAGGGGGAATGTCTCAAACGATTACCAGAGAAATATTAGAGCGTGGGCATGCTGTAGCTGTATTGCCATATGACCCCGCTACAGATTCACTACTTTTAATCGAACAAATCAGGATCGGTGCAATGGCGAGCAAAGATTCACCTTGGTTGCTGGAATGTATCGCTGGTATGGCAGAGGGAAGTGAGGATTTTGAACAAGTGGCACGCAAAGAAGCGCATGAAGAAGCCGGTTTACAGCTTGATGAACTGTACTTTATGACCTCTTACCTCTCAAGTCCAGGTGGTACGACAGAACGTTTATACCTTTACCTAGCAAAAGCTGACTTGTCAGACGCGGGTGGAATTTTTGGTCTTGATACCGAAGGTGAAGACATCAAGAGTCATGTGCTACCATACAGTGATGCTATTGCGCGATTAAACAGTGGCGAGATAGACAATGCTGCGACCGTGATTAGTTTACAGTGGCTAGCGTTAAATAAAGAGCGGATGTTGGCCCAATGGGCATAATTTAGAAGTGGGGTATATCGTTGAGTGACATAGTAGTAGAACGCGCTTATGTGCAGTCTTTGCCAAAATACATTACGTTGTGTGAACGTAACTATTTGCGTGCGCTCAAGGTGTTACCTCAAGAAGAACATGGGGCGCAAAGGGCGATAGAGCTTGCCAATGTGCATTACGTCATTGAAGTACAAGGGTGCGCTAGATACACGACCGATATCACTATCAAACAGACTTCTGTCAGTAGTGAATTTTTTCCAAACTTGCATTTGTCTGTACGCCTTTATCACGATGCTAAAGTTGCGGAAGTGATCCATGATGATTATCACCAACGCATTAAACCTTCATATCGTTACCCTAACCCAAACATGCATCAAAAAGATGAAAAATATCAAATTAATGCCTTTTTAGCAGATTGGTTAATGGCATGCTTGGAAAGTGGTAAGACGCCACTGAACTGGGATGTAAATAATGGCTTGGTTTGAGCAAACTCACTATTTTAAAAAGCGGCAAATTAAGCTTGCTCATGTTACAGATAGTCATCTTTTTGGTGACCCACAAGGCCAGTATTTTAATGTGAATACCGCAGAATACTTACAGCGAGTATTTGAGCAACTTACAGAGTATGATATCGACGGGGTGATATTTGGTGGTGATCTGACGCAAGATCACAGTCGCGCCTCATATGAGTTATTTAGCTTGCTGCTCAAGCGCTCTGGGTTGTCTTGTCCGGTATTTTGGGTACCAGGCAATCATGATGAAATACAGTTGCTTGAGGATATCAGTGAGGGCCAGATAAGTGCTGCAAAACATTTGTACACGAACAATCTAGATATTTTACTGTTAGACTCCAAAGGGAATACGCCAGCTGGCTGGTGTACAGCACAGCATCTTAGAGAGATCACAGCAGTACTTGAAAGATCAGACAAAAAAACGATTGCTTTTTGCCACCATCATCCGCTACCCATTAGTGGCTACTTAGATAAGCACATTCTTGAAAATGGGCCGCAGTTACTTAATACACTGGTTGATGGCACTGGTGTATTAGCGCTTTTTCATGGTCATGTGCATAACGAGTATCAAGCCCACTTTAGAGGCCTTGATGTATATGCAACGCCAGCTACATCCGTTCAGTTTGCAAAACATGTCAGCGACTGGCAGCAGCAGGATACAGGCCCAGCATGGCGATTACTCAGCATTGATGGACAGAGCTATTATACTGAGGTTATATGGTTAAACGAGTGATTTACATTCATGGTTTTAACAGTTCAGAACTATCAGCCAAGGCCCAGCAATTTGGTTTATGGCTAAAAGAGCAAGCTTTTCAATGTCACTATATTACACCGCGTTTGCACTATGACCCTCGTGTTGCCATTGTCCAGCTTGAAGCTTTAGTTGATGGTAATACGGTGTTGATGGGAAGCTCCCTTGGAGGGTTTTATGCCACATATCTATCGCAGCGGCATAATATTCCAGCGGTTGTGATTAATCCTGCTGTTAGACCTTTTGAATTATTGGCGGATTATTTGGGCCCACAGTATAATCCCTATCAACAGATACATTATCAACTGGGTCAAGAACATGTGTATGCTCTGCGGAAATTGTACTTACAGCGACTCACAGCCCCATCATTGTTGATGCTTTTGCAGCAAATGGGTGATGAAGTTCTGCCGTACCAACATGCGCTGCAATACTACAAATCATGCCTGCAACGAGTAGAGTTTGCTGGTGATCACAGTTTTATGGGCTTTCAACGTTACTTTGACACTGTTGTCAATTTTCTTAAAATCACGTAAAACAGAACGAATTAAATAAAAAGAATTTACCTATGAGCGAGCAAAATTATAACGCCGAAGCTATTGAGGTTTTAAATGGTCTAGAACCTGTAAAACGTCGTCCAGGCATGTATACGGATACCACACGTCCTAACCACCTTGGACAAGAGGTGATCGATAACAGCGTGGACGAAGCGCTCGCGGGGCATGCTACTAAAATAGATGTTATTTTACATGAAGATAACTCGCTCGAAGTGCTTGATGACGGCCGTGGTATGCCTGTGGATATTCACCCAGAAGAAGGCTTGCCAGGCGTAGAGCTTATTCTTACTAAACTCCATGCTGGTGGTAAGTTTTCTAATAAGAACTATCAGTTTTCAGGTGGTTTGCATGGGGTAGGGATCTCGGTTGTAAACGCCTTGTCTAGCCGTGTTGAGATCACTGTCAAGCGTGATGGGCAAGTATATGAAATGGCCTTTGAGCATGGTGATAAAGTACAAGATTTAACGGTGACTGGCACCGTGGGCAAGCGTAACACCGGTACGTCGGTACATTTTTGGCCTGACGCTAGCTATTTTGACTCTGCAAATTTCTCTTTAGCCAAACTTAATCATGTACTTAAAGCAAAAGCGGTGCTGTGTCCAGGTCTTAGAATTCGTTTTGTTAATAAACAAACAAAAGAAACTCAGGAATGGCACTATGAAGCGGGGCTTGAGGACTATTTAAAAGACAGTTCACAAGGTTACGAAGTCTTACCAAAAAATCCATTTACTGGCAGTTTTAGTGGTTCCACAGAGGGCGTTGATTGGGCTCTGCATTGGTTGCCTGAAGGTGGCGAGTCAATCACCGAAAGTTATGTGAACCTCATACCGACTGCACAAGGCGGTACTCATGTAAATGGCTTAAGACAGGGCTTACTTGAAGCAATGCGAGAGTTTTGTGAGTTTCGTAACCTGTTACCACGTGGCGTAAAGCTTACACCTGACGATATTTGGGATCGATGTAGTTATGTATTGTCGGTAAAAATGCAGGATCCGCAATTTGCGGGGCAAACCAAAGAAAAACTTTCTTCGCGTTCGTGTGCCACATTCGTATCAGGTATCGTCAAAGATGCATTTAGCCTTTGGTTGAACGAGCATACCGATACGGCAGAATTGCTTGCTGAATTATGTATCAGCAATGCTCAAAAGCGGATGCGAGCGGCGAAAAAAGTGGTCCGAAAGAAGGTCACTTCAGGCCCTGCATTACCCGGCAAACTTACTGATTGCTCGGGCAGTGAAACAGAGCGTTCTGAATTATTTCTGGTTGAAGGGGATTCTGCTGGAGGGTCTGCAAAACAAGCGCGAGACCGTGAGTTTCAGGCAATTATGCCGCTCAGAGGTAAAATCTTAAATACTTGGGAAGTTGATTCGGGTCAGATCCTCGCCTCACAAGAAGTCCATGATATTTCAGTAGCATTGGGGATTGACCCTGACTCTGAGGATTTATCGGGCCTACGCTATGGCAAAATTTGTATCCTTGCCGATGCGGACTCTGATGGGTTGCACATTGCGACCCTGTTATGTGCGCTATTTGTGCGTCACTTCCCAACCTTGGTTAAACAAGGGCATGTGTATGTCGCGATGCCTCCGCTGTTTCGTATAGATGTGGGCAAAGAGGTTTATTATGCATTGGATGAAGATGAGAAAAAAGGCGTGTTGGACCGCATCGAAGCCGAGAAAAAGCGAGGTAAGGTAAACGTACAGCGCTTTAAAGGTCTAGGTGAGATGAACCCTTTACAACTTCGTGAAACAACAATGGATCCAAATACGCGACGCTTGGTGCAGTTAACACTGGATGAGCAGGAACAGACCATGGAAATGATGGACATGTTATTGGCCAAAAAGCGCTCAGGTGATAGAAAAGAGTGGCTTGAAAATCATGGTGATAAAGCACAGGTAGAGGTGTGATCATGATTCGGTTTGGCATACTAGCAACAGCAGTAGTCACCAGTTTACTTATGTTGATTAACCCTGTCAGTGCAAATGATGAGTTGTTAGCCCGATTAACTTTGCCAAAAGGCTATGAGCTCAACTACTTTGCAAAAAATGTTGAGAACGCTAGACAGTTAGCGGTTTCATCATCAGGAGTGGTGTATGTTGGCTCGCGAAAGGCAGGCAAAGTGTATGCGCTGATTGACCACAATCAGGATGGCGTTGCGGATCGCCAGATTGTATTGGCTCAAGGGCTTAATATGCCATCTGGTTTGGCGTTTAATCAGGGCGATTTATATGTCGCTGAAGTCCATCGTATTATACGTTTCAAAAATATTGATAAACAACTCACAAAACCAACCTTTGAGGTGGTTTTTGATAAGTTACCAACCGCTCGTCACCATGGTTGGAAGTTTATTCGCTTTGCTGATAATGGCGAGCTTTTAGTGCCAGTGGGCGTGCCTTGTAACGTGTGCGCCGAAGACGAAAAATATGGGCGTATTTTCTCTCTTAATTTAGAGAGTAAAAAACTCACCACCATAGCCCAAGGGGTACGCAACTCTGTTGGGTTTGATATCAATCCGCAAAGTGGTGCGCTTTGGTTTTCTGATAATGGTCGAGACATGATGGGGGATGATATTCCGCCCGATGAAATAAACCGTGTGAGCTTTGATGGCGAGCACTTTGGTTTTCCATATGTCCATGGTGGCAGTGTGTTAGACCCTGAGTTTGGCAAAGGCAAAACGCTAGCTGATATGCAAAAATACACAGCGCCTAAACTTGCTTTGCAAGCTCATGTTGCCCCGCTGGGCATTCACTTTTACCGTGGTAAGCAGTTTGCAAAGGTGATGCATAATAGGCTGTTTGTTGCAGAGCATGGCTCTTGGAATCGCAGTGAAAAAGTAGGTTATCGAGTAATGATGGCCACCATCAAAGAAGGCGAAATTACTGCCTATGAGCCCTTTATTAGCGGCTTTTTAGATAAAGAACAAACCTTGGGTCGTCCGGTTGCATTTGCCGAGCTTGCAGATGGCAGCTTGTTGGTGTCGGACGATTTTGCCAATGCGATATATCGCGTTCGCTATAACAATAAATAGGGTGTTACATGACTGATCCTCAAACCTTGTCTTTACAGGGGATTGAACAACAAACGATGGGGCGTTTTACCGAAGACGCCTATTTGAACTACTCCATGTATGTGATCATGGACCGAGCTTTGCCTCATATTGGTGATGGTTTAAAGCCGGTGCAGCGTCGTATCGTGTATGCCATGAGCGAGCTGGGGTTATCAGCTGCCGCTAAGTACAAAAAATCAGCCCGTACGGTGGGTGACGTGTTAGGTAAATATCATCCACATGGAGATAGTGCCTGTTACGAAGCCATGGTATTAATGGCGCAACCGTTCTCATACCGTTACCCATTGGTCGATGGGCAAGGTAACTGGGGTGCCGCGGATGATCCTAAATCATTTGCTGCCATGCGTTATACCGAAGCGCGTTTGTCAAAATTCTCAGAAGTATTACTCAAAGAACTTGGCCAAGGAACCGTAGATTGGACACCAAACTTTGATGGCACCATGGATGAACCCAAGGTATTACCATCTCGTTTGCCACATATTCTACTCAATGGTGTAACTGGTATTGCCGTTGGTATGGCAACAGATATTCCGCCTCATAATGTCAATGAATTAGCTACCGCTTGTTGTATGCTGCTTGATCAGCCAAAGACTACTCTTGAAGAGCTGTTAGAAGTGGTGCAAGCACCTGATTACCCCACAGATGCAGAGATAATTACCGCTAAATCTGATATTCAAAAGATTTATACTACAGGTCGCGGCTCTATCAAAATGCGTGCAGTTTATAGTGAAGAGCAAGGAGACATTGTCATCACCGCTTTGCCTCACCAATGTTCAGGTGCCAAAGTGCTGGAGCAAATAGCGGCCCAAATGACCGCGAAAAAACTGCCGATGGTTGCAGACTTGCGTGATGAGTCTGATCATGAAAACCCAACCCGTATTGTAATTGTACCGCGTTCAAACCGTGTGAAACTTGAACCTTTGATGGCGCATCTATTCGCCACCACTGACTTAGAGAAAAGTTATCGCGTTAACCTTAATATGATTGGCCTTGATGGTCGTCCACAGGTTAAAGATTTACTGCAAATTTTATCAGAGTGGCTGGTGTTCCGTCGTGAAACGGTACGCCGACGTTTGCAATATCGCCTAGATAAAGTCTTGGCTCGCTTGCATATTTTAGAAGGCTTAATGACCGCGTTTTTGAATATAGACGAAGTCATAGAAATTATTCGCACCCAAGATAAGCCAAAAGAAGAGTTAATAGCGCGCTTTGACTTATCGGATAAGCAGGCTGAAGCCATTCTTGATTTAAAACTACGTCACTTAGCTAAGTTAGAAGAAGTGAAAATTCGTGGTGAGCAGGATGAGTTATGCATTGAGCGCGATAAGTTACAGCTCACCTTGGGTTCTGAGCGTCGCATGTCGACACTGATGAAAAAAGAAATCCAAGAAGCGGCTGAGCTATATGGCGATGAGCGTCGTTCACCAGTGATCGAGCGCTCAGAGGCAAAAGCGCTAAGCGAAAAAGATTTGATCCCATCCGAGTCGGTTACGGTGGTGCTCTCAGATAAGGGCTGGGCGCGTGTAGCTAAAGGCCATGATATTGATGCAGAAGGTTTAAGTTACCGCTCAGGTGATAGCTATAAAGCGTCAGCGAAAGGGCGCAGTAATCAACCAGCGGTATTTTTAGATACCTCTGGTCGAGCTTTTGCTACTGAAGCACATAGTTTGCCCTCTGCGCGTAGCCAAGGCGAACCAATGACTGGGCGCTTCAACCTAGGAGCTGGGAGTATCTTTGAGCATGTGGTAATGGGCGATGAAAAAACCCTATACCTAATGGCAACCGATGGTGGTTATGGCTTTATCACTGAGTTTAACGACCTAGTGAGTAAAAACAAAAATGGTAAGGCGCTGGTCAGCGTGCCAAAAGGCGCGCAGCTTATGGCACCTATTACTGTAAATGATGTGGCCACTGACATGTGTATGGCGATTTCAAACGAAGGTCGAATGCTATTGTTCCCACTTCGTGATTTGCCAAAATTGGGCAAAGGTAAGGGGAATAAGATTATTTCAATCCCCAGTGCTAAAGTTCAAGCTCGAGAAGAGTTTGTTAAGGTTTTGGCTTGTGTACCAGAGGGCTGCTCAGTCACCCTTCATGCAGGTAAGCGAAAACTAACGCTTAAGCCCAGTGATTTAGAACACTATCATGGTGAGCGAGGCCGTCGCGGTAATAAATTGCCCCGTGGTTTACAGCGTGTTGATGAGTACGAAATTGAGAATAAACTTGTCAATTCAGTTATCGAAGATGCATCAATTGAGCAACATGAAGAATAAGCTTTGATGTCAATTACGATTCAGAACGGCGCTGACAAGCGCCGTTTTTGTTTCTTTTTGTTTGGTTGCTACCAATACCTCAACTAATTCATACATCTATTTAAATCATATTGATAGCTTTTACATGTACTGTAGCTCCTCTCAAGAAAGTCTAAAGGGGCTAGTCTGCGCTTAATAGTTAGTAAATGGGTGACCCTGCCGCGGTACAACTTGTATGATAACCCCTATTCCAGAGTTAACCGTGTTAGATAGGTGCTTAAGGAAATATGTGTAGCGTACTAAGAATAACTGGCCAAACTTGACAGCCAAAGGAAAGGTTTAAAGTCGTCTTGAGCAATCAATCCAAATGTCGGTAGTTCAGTTATTGAGCCAGTATTAGGCAAGTTGTAAAAGGCACTAGAAACTTGTTTATGGACAACCCCTATTTTAGTGAGGAACAGGAGTGTTATATGGAGCAATTTGAACAACTTAGGCGTATTACGCTGGCCAAACAAGGGCTACTTTCTGAGGTTGAGTCGAGTGATGGCTTGCAAGCAACCAAGCTTGTTATTGAGCATTTGGGTTATGTGCAAATTGATACACTAAGCGTTGTAGAGCGCGCGCATAATCATGTGTTATGGAGTCGCGTGCCTAACTACAACCCCAATTACCTCAATCAACTAATTAAAGAGCAAAGCATTTTCGAATATTGGTATCACGCCGCGGCGTATTTACCAATGCAAGACTATCGGTTCGCACTGATACAAATGAACAGTATACGTAATGGTGAAAATCGCTATTTTCAAAGCACGCATACTCAACTGATGAAAGATGTACTGGCGCGCGTAAAATCTGAAGGCCCATTGCGGCTTCGAGATATTGATAAAAAAGGAGGCGCCAAAGGCAACTGGTGGAGTTATGGACCGGGTAAACGTGCTGTAGAACATCTGTTTATGCGTGGTGAGCTAATGGTGTGCAAGCGTAACGGTATGGAAAAAGTCTATGACTTACCTGAGCGTTGTTTGCCCTGCGGCCTGAATACGAGCACTCCATCATTAAGTGAATATGCAGAGTATTTATTTAACACTACCAGAAGAGCTCATGGCGTGTTCAATTGGAAGCAACTCGTGCATTTACGACCAGGAAAACCGCTTAGAGAAGAAATGCGCCAGCTCCTCAATGACCACATTCAATCTGGAGATATTACGGTCGTTAAACATGGTAAGGGCAAAGAGCTTTATGTGGATACTCAGACCTTTGAGCAACCAATTCAATCTAAGAGCGTGGTAAAGGTTTTATCGCCTTTTGACAATTTGGTAATTCACAGAGAGCGACTAAACGAGTTGTTTGGCTTTGATTACAAAATCGAATGCTATGTCGCTCAAGACAAAAGAAAATACGGATATTTTTGTTTGCCAATTTTGTTTGCTGATCAGCTAGTAGGGCGTATTGATTGTAAAGCTCATCGCAGTGAGCAGCGCTTTGAAGTATTGAGCTTACATTTAGAGGACTTGGAGTTTGATAGGGAAGAGTTCTTTTCTTTGTTAAGCAAAGAACTAGAAAAGTTCGCTAGCTTTAATGGATGCCCTATATTGGATAAAAAAGTTGTCGATAAAAGCTATCGGAACAGTTAGATATATAGGTGTATATACTTGTCAATGATTGAGATGTAATAGGAAACTGTTTTGTTATGAGTGGGGCATTTATTTTTTTACAAAATGCTCATATGCAGGTCGGTGAAATATAGCTACTGGGATAACTAGGGCACCACCAGAGAAACACTTCAAAACCGTTTTGCAAACGATGACTGTGGAAAGCGCTATCTTAACACTGGCGATTTAGGTTTTATTGATGGAGAAAACCTATTTATTACTTGCATAGTCAAAGGCTTACTGATTTTTAACGGTCGCAAAATTTACCCACAAGATGTTGAGTTATGTAGCTACAACGCCCATGAAGCGCTCACAAATGAGCGTTGTGCTGCGATGTACATGTATGACAACAACAAAGAGTACCAGCTCCTCGTTCATGAAGTAGAACGCACCCATGTAAAAAATGCCGATTGCGTTGATGTGACTAATGCGATTTGAAAAGCGGTATTTGAGAGTTTGCGATATCTGTATACCACATTGTATTGCTGCAACCTTCTACTGTAGCTATGACTCCAAGCGGAAAAATACGCCACTAAACTTGTGCGAGCAATTTATTAGTGGCCGGCTTAGCTTAGTAGTGATCAAGTGGATGTTAGATAGGCAAGGAGTTTAAAGTGGAACACATCAATTAAAGACCTAGTGATGAGCTCGGGCACTCGTTTTGTAACCAAAAACTTTAACTAAGAGCACATGAAGCTGGATATGTCATTACTGGGGCTTGAGCTAATTGATGTGGTAGAGTTTTGTGAACTGTTGGAAGAAAAAGCCGGTATTTATGTTGATTTTGAATGGGTTATGGATTGTAGTAACCTCAATGAGCTGGTGGATAAGGTAAAAGCCGAGATGACTCAAGAAGTTTCAGCAATCTGAATAACAGGAACGTATATGAATATGTGAACATATTCTCTGTCATTCCCGAGTCAATCAAAGCCCCGTTAGTTAACGGGGTTTTTTATGGCAAAATTTAAACAAGGAACGAGGTGTATTATTGCAATAAGCACAGCGAATTAAGTTGCATGAAAATTTTAATAGTTTTACAGATGAATGGGTTTGCCCATTGTGGGCGGTTATCTGCTTTAGAAAGTCAGACTATTTAGGATGCGCATCCCTTACGAAGGAACAGCGTTAAGCCTTCAATACAAGCCTAATTATAGGCTATTTACGGTTAATAGCCGGACGCTAACGCCAGCGTTGGGTTTGAAAAATCCTTACCAAATACCAGTACCAACTCGTATGCCTGAGTGATACTCATGACGGTTTTGCCACTTTCAAAGTTACTGATGGTCGCCTGATCTACGCCTAAAATTGTTGCCAATTGCCTTTGTGTAAGCCCTCTTTCCTTGCGTAGATTGCGAATACTGATCTGTAATTCTGTTTTAAAACGATCAACTTGCGCCTGTCTCATTGCCATATTGTTTCTCATATCCTTTCCTCATAGCAAAATGGTATCGATTAAATGCGTTGCAGATGCTAAAGGCATCGTTCTTTGCATAGCAACCTCTTTACTCACTCCCTGAATCGCCTCATAGTCATCTAAAAAGAAGGCTAAGTCATGCTCCCCCGGCAACTTGTTTTTAACATGAACAAGTACATAACAGCGCAGATTGAGCGTATCTAATTGTTTAATAAATTCAATATTTTGAGCGCTCATGTCGGGTTTGACCTTGGCTGGGAGTTTATTCATAAACACATGCTTAATGTAAACGGCTTGCCTGCCCTTTCTGTACAGCACCACATCATCAAACCCTTTAGCGGCTTGTACATTTGCTTTAACACCACTTAAAAATCTCGTTCCACACATGATTTTATTTAACCTTTGGTTACTTGGTGTTTACATTATCTAATACTGTGTGTGGAAAAATCTCCACACGTAGAAAAAATTCCAAAATATTGCATAACATATATTTTGGTCACGAGTGCGTGCTAGGCTGATTAAGGGTTTGGGCGTTAAAGTCTGTGACCTGCGGGAATGATAACGCAAGCACTAAATAGTTGTAGGGCTTTTATGGTAGCTGCAAGTTATAGAGCTTTAAGTATTCTGGCAGTAGGTTAGAGGTGCACTCGTGTAGTGAGCGGTCACAGTTCACAAGTGCAAAGCAGGCTTTAAAATGAGGATTGATTGCGCACTCAAGCCCAGTCATTATTAAGAAACATTAGCGCCGTTTACCGGTTTGCTTTTAGTTGAACAGATCATCATGCTTAACAGCGCACTACAGCAAAGTACCCAAGCGAAATAGATCAGCCCTTCGAAGTTATCGTAGATGGGGGTCCATGATTTAAGGTCAAGAAGGAGGTAAGCCATGTCTTCCAAAAGCGCAGCAAGGTTAACAATTGCTAAGTAAATAAAAATCCAATGAAAGATGCCATCAAAAGGGGTTAGCTTAATAGAGTCAGCCTTGGATAGCCGACGAGAAAGTTGCACCCTAAAAGTAAGAAGAAATGTGGCGGTAAGGCAAAGTAGCAGTTGAGTACCAAAAATAAGTATACTCTGTAAAACTTGATTTTCGTCAGGCGTTGCTTTATTGATTAAGCCTGACTCAAAAATTACATAACCCGCCCCAGTTAACGCAAAGATAATGCCTGCGATATGAGCCATGTTGATGTTTTTTGTATATACGCCATAGATAATACAAATACCAATCAAGGTTAAGTATATTGGCGTGATGATAATAGGGCTCCATAATTGGCTCAATACAAACCCTATGGTGACAAAATCCAGAATTTTAGCTCTGCCGTTATCATTTGCATCATCACGGATCGCTTTTATCTGACCTAGCAATACACCCAAATCAAGCTTGCAGCATTGTAGCCAGCGAAATAGCTTTTTTGAGGGAATATCACTGACCCCCAACTCATAATTGATGATGGTTTTTCTATCGCAGCCAAGCTTGTCAGACATCGCCTTTTGGGGAATACCAGCTTGTATCCGCAGCGCCTTTAAATCTTCACCATCAATCATGCGTTATCCATGTTGTTGTATATCTTCCGTTTTACAGTGTCGCTAAAAGCGAAGAACAGTGAGTGCCGCAATGCGCAACTAAGCCAACTCATTTGTGTTGGTTGGCTTTTTGCTACAAATCACCATAGTTAATAGCGCACCACAACATAGCGCCCAAGCAATATAAATCAAGCCTTCGAAGTTATCGTAGATTAGTGTCAAAGATTTCAGTTCGAAGAAGGTGTAGGCAATCTCCTCAGCAAGCGCTAAAAAGTAAATACTTGAACTGTAAAGATATAGCCAATGAAAAATACCATCAAAATGGGTTAACTCAACTTGATCCGACTTAGATAATAGTCTAGAAAACTGAACTCTAAAAATTAGTATCAATGCAGTTGTAAGACTGAATAATAGTTGTATGCCATAAATGATTAAACCTTGCTGTATTTCGTTATCACTCGGAGTAACATAATTGACCAAGTCAGTTTCAAAAATAGCAAGATTGATCGTGGTCAAAACAAGAATAAACCCAGCAATATGAGAGACGTTGATATCTCTAATATACATACCGTAAAGGGTACTCATACCAAGGAGTGACAAATAAATGGGTGTGACAAGTTTTTGATCCCACAATTGAATGTAGAAAAACAGTAATGAAGCAATACTGAGTAGAATTAAGTTTGAGACTTTCATTATCTATCCTTGTAGACTATCCGTGGATATGGTGGGGAGCAGACAAGGGCTAGTTGCTGATCTCGGTTTTTTTATAGCTAAATTCCCACCAGTTACTAAAGTACAGGTGTCCGCTGTAAGTTTACGTGGACTTACACAGCTTCTAGCGAAACCGGTAGGTTGCATTACAACGTTATGATTGTTCATCACCTGTTTAAATGTTGAAGAACTACCACACGCAAAAGTAACCTCAATTACATTGTTTGTTACTAGCCTCACAGAGTTGATATTACAGTTTTTTGCAATATCATTCGAAGTTATCGACGGAAACCTGCTTGTGGAATTATTCTCCTGTTTATCACCAAACGAGATTAAAAAATTCATTAAATTTAATAAAAGAGCGTTTAACTTGTTCATGGTTCTTCATCCTGTAAGTTTGGTTTTTCTTTACTGTTGACCTGATCGCGGATCTGCTTAATCTCACTCAAGAGAGACCCAGAATCTATCTTACAATATAGAAGCCACATGAAAAGCTGTTTGGAACGAATGTCACTGACTCCTAGCTCATAATTGATGATGGTTTTTCGATCACACCTGAGCTTTTTAGCCATAGCTTCTTGAGATATGCGAGCATTGACTCTCATCGCCCTTAAATCATCACCATTTATCACGTGTCCTTGTCCTTTTATTAATGGGGAGATTTTCCACAGTTAATGTACATGTTGTTAACAACGAAGAGTGATTGTGCAGGCTAAAAATACGTACCAACGTTGTCAAAGGTTGAAAAACAATGAATTCAGCCTGAATAAATATTGAAGTAAAGATATTTGTAAATGACCAAAAAGTCAACATTTCGTTTACAATGGAGTTGTAAACTAATTGCCCATGATGGGGTGTCTACTAGGTATTTTTTCACCTAGTGTACTACTACACATCAGTAGTTTGAGGTTAGCAGTGAAAATACTCACCAATTGGATGAAACAGAATGAAAAAATACGGAATCATAAAAAACAAAACCTCGCTATAAAGCGAGATTTTTCAAGTGTTTATGAATATTCTTGAAAGCTAGTGAGCTTTACTCAATATTCTGGATCTGCTCTCTCATTTGCTCTATCAACACTTTTAGCTCTACTGCTGCGTTGGTGATTTCGGTGTTGATTGATTTTGAGGCGAGGGTGTTTGACTCGCGGTTGAACTCTTGCATCATAAAGTCTAAACGTCGGCCGCAGGCGCCGCCTTTTTTCAATATTTTGTGAGTTTCTTTAACGTGTGACTTTAAGCGGTCTAGCTCTTCGGCGACGTCTTGTTTTTGTGCAAGGTAGATAAGCTCTTGCTCTAGGCGGTTTTCGTCGATTTCCGCTTTAAGTTCTTCTAACTTAGTGGTGAGCTTTTCGCGTTGCCATTTGTTTACCTCTGGCATGTGGCCTTCAACAATGGCGACTTGCTCTACAATTGAGTCTAAACGGGTGGTGATCATGGTTTCTAGGTTTTCACCTTCACTGGCGCGAGCAGCTTTAAAGTCTTCGATTAATTCGTCAAAACCTGCAAGTAGCTGACTATTTACAGTGTCTAGGTCTACTTCTTGCGCTTCCATTACGCCGGGCCAACGTAGAATATCTACTGGGTTGATCTCGCCCTTGCTGTGTTGTTGCACCCACTGAGCGCTTTTGATCAATTGCTCTGCTAAGGTTTCATTAATAGACAACTCACCCACGTGGGCTGGGTTGGCAGTAAACTTCAAATACACTTCTACCTTGCCGCGCTGTAGGTGTTTGCGCAGGCGTTCACGTACTACTGGCTCCATGGCACGGAACTGTTCAGGTGCGCGGATAAAGGTTTCTAGGTAGCGCTGGTTAACCGAGCGAATTTCCCAAACCCCTGTGCCCCATTCACCCTTAACTTCTCGGCGTGCGTAGGCGGTCATACTATGGATCATGTAAAGTTCCTAATCTATTAACAAATTTTGCTGCGCCATTATAGCTTATAAAGCGCGCAAGGCGACAGAGGAAATAATTAGCAAATTTTGTGAGCTGTGCTCACAACAATTTATTAGCTTAACGCATAGCATCGTATCGGCTGAGCCTTTATAATAGGCAAAATTCTGAATTTAGGGGAACGTGGATGCGTCCAAGCGAAAGAACAGCAAACCAAATAAGACCAGTAACATTTACCCGTAACTATACTATGCATGCCGAAGGGTCGGTGTTGGTAGAGTTCGGTAACACCAAAGTATTGTGTACTGCCACTGTTGAAGCGGGTGTACCTCGTTTTATGAAAGGTCAAGGTAAAGGCTGGATCACCGCTGAATACGGTATGTTGCCACGTTCTACTCATACTCGAAATAACCGTGAAGCGGCCAAAGGCAAACAAGGTGGTCGCACTATGGAGATCCAACGTTTGATCGCGCGTGCCTTACGTGCTGCAGTTGATTTAAAAGCGCTTGGTGAGAACACCATTACCATCGACTGTGATGTGTTGCAGGCGGATGGCGGGACGCGTACCGCTTCAATCAGCGGCGCGTGCGTTGCATTGGTTGACGCACTGACCCACATGCGTGCTAAGGGGATGATCAACAACAATCCACTTAAGTTTATGATTGCTGCGATTTCGGTCGGTGTTTACAACGGCGAAGCGATTTCTGACTTAGAGTACCTTGAAGATTCAGAAGCAGAAACTGACATGAACGTGATCATGACAGAAACGGGTAAACTAATTGAAGTACAAGGCACCGCAGAGGGTGAACCATTCTCATTCGAAGAGCTTGATGAGCTACTGGGTTTGGCGAAGCATTCAATCCGTGAAATCATAGATTTACAGAAAAAAGCACTGGCATAAGTCCGTTAGATACAATAGGTAAGACATGAAAGCATATCAAAAAGAGTTTATTGAATTTGCCCTTGAAAAGCAGGTGCTTAAGTTTGGTGAGTTTACACTAAAATCAGGCCGTACCAGCCCTTACTTTTTTAACGCCGGCCTGTTTAACACGGGTCGTGACTTAGCGCGCTTAGGCCGTTTTTATGCCGCCGCACTTGAAGATGCAGGCATTGAATATGACGTACTTTTTGGCCCTGCATATAAAGGTATTCCTATTGCGACTACTACGGCGGTTGCATTGGCGGATCACTACAACAAAGATGTGCCTTATTGCTTTAATCGTAAAGAGAAAAAGCAACATGGTGAAGGTGGCTCATTGGTAGGGTCACCGCTTGAGGGTCGTATCATGTTAGTTGATGATGTGATAACCGCTGGGACTGCTATTCGTGAGTCGATGGAGATCATTTCACAGGCGGGCGCAGACTTGTCAGGTGTATTGATTGCGTTAGACCGCCAAGAAAAGGGCAAAGCTGAGTTATCTGCGATTCAAGAAGTAGAGCGTGACTTTAATACTCAGGTGGTGTCTATCGTGAAACTGGCTGATCTGATCACTTACCTTGAGCAACAAGGTGGTATGGCAGAGCACCTTGAAGCGGTTAAAGCCTACCGTGACCAATACGGTGTTGCGTAATCGGCGGTTAAAATATTAGTAAAAATGCCAGTCTGTGACTGGCATTTTTTTTATCTAAACTCATAAAAAGTTCAGCATAAGCGGTTATTATTGCCGATTGCGCATAGCTGTTTTGCTCGGCCAAAATTGGTTTATTGCGTTTAAATTTGGCATAGTAGACACCCTGCCAATGGCGGTATAAATATTAGAAAAGGCAAATTATTTTCATGGCAAGTCAGCAAACTAAGCAACAGCATATACATATTTTAGGGATCTGCGGCACGTTTATGGGCGGCATTGCGGCGATTGCGCAAGCGCTGGGTTTTAGAGTGACCGGCTCAGATCAAAATGTGTATCCGCCAATGAGCACACAGCTTGAGTCTTTAGGTATTGAGCTAACCACGGGGTATGACCCCGCGCAACTAGAGCCTGCCCCTGACATGGTGGTGATTGGTAATGCGATGAGCCGAGGCAACCCGTGTGTTGAGTATGTGCTTGAGCAGCGTATTCCTTATACCTCAGGCCCTGAATGGCTAAAGCACAATTTATTGCAAGAAGCTTGGGTGCTTGCGGTGGCGGGCACGCATGGTAAAACCACCACTGCTAGTATGTTGGCATGGTTGCTAGAATATGCAGGCTTACGCCCGGGTTTTTTGATTGGCGGTATTGTGCAGAATTTTGGCGTGTCAGCGCGGATCAGCGATACCCCATTTTTTGTGATTGAAGCGGATGAGTACGACACCGCGTTTTTTGATAAGCGCAGTAAATTTGTTCATTATTTGCCGCGCACCCTGATCATGAATAACCTTGAGTTTGACCACGCTGATATTTTTAGCGATCTCAATGCTATACAAACGCAGTTCCATCATTTATTACGTACGCTACCGGCACAAGGCAAAGCCATTTATCCGCAAGATGATGAACCACTAAATGAGGTGATCAAACGCGGTTTTTGGAGCCAACAAGAAACCCTAAATGGCGATTGGACGTACAAACTACTGCAAAGCGACGGCTCGCAATTTGAGGTCTATCTTCATGGCGCGCTGCAAGGCGTAGTGAGTTGGTCGGCCATAGGCGAGCATAATGTTAAAAATGCCATGATGGCGATAGCCGCGGCTCGTCATGTGGGCATTCCAGTGTCGGTAAGCATTGACGCACTCAGTGAGTTTAAATCACCCAAACGCCGCATGGAGTTACTGGGCGAAGTAAACGGTGTGCGGGTGTACGATGACTTTGCGCATCATCCCACCGCGATAACAACTACGCTTGCGGGGTTGAAGGCCAGTGTTGGCGATGATTCAGTGATTGCCATTTTAGAGCCTCGTTCAAACACCATGAAGATGGGCGTGCATCAAAGCACATTGCTTGATTCTTTGGCGCTCGCTGATGAAGCCTATCTGTTTGAACCGCAGGGGCTTGGCTGGTCGCTGCGCGAGCAGGCGCAAAAGGCAGGGCGCAAGTGTAGCGATAACATTGACGATATCATTGCTCAGGTGTGTGAGCATGCGCAGCCTGGACAACATATTTTGATCATGAGTAACGGTGGCTTTGACGGGCTACATCAAAAGTTACTTCAAGCGCTCAAGCAGCGAATTAACTAAGCAGGAATTTATTGTGAGCGAGTTTAAACCAGCTATTACCTTAGCATTTAGCGGCGCATCGGGCGCACCTTACGGGCTGCGTTTGTTAGAAGTATTAGTCGCCATGAATTATCAGGTGTTTGTGCTTATCTCCAGTGCAGCACGGGTGGTGCTTGATACAGAGTCGGGCATCAAGCTTTCGGGTAACGAGCAAAAGGCGACCGAGCAGTTAAGCGCCTTGTGTCAGGCCAAACCTGAGCAAATCAAAGTTTTTGGCAAAGATAACTGGTTTAGCCCGGTTGCTTCTGGCTCCGCCGCACCGAAAAAAATGGTGGTTTGCCCATGCAGTGCGGGGTCTGTGTCAGCCATTGCTATGGGGGCATCGGATAACCTGTTGGAGCGCGCCGCTGATGTGGTGATAAAAGAACGCGGCCAACTCATTTTAGTACCTAGAGAAACTCCATTTAGCTCTATTCACCTTGAAAATATGCTCAAGCTTAGCCAACTTGGTGTCACCATTATGCCTGCGGCTCCGGGTTTTTATCACCAGCCTGAATCTATTCAGGATTTAGTCGATTTTATGGTGGCCCGTATTCTTGATCATTTAAACATCGAACATACCTTGGCCAAACGCTGGGGTTATGGAGAACAACATTAACATGACGATAGCACTGAATATTAAAGGCTTGAAAAAAGTCTATAAAAACGGCGTTGAAGCGGTAAAAGGAATTGACTTGCAAGTTGAGCAAGGCGATTTTTTTGCGCTGCTTGGTCCTAATGGCGCGGGAAAATCCACCACCATTGGCGTCATCGCCTCACTGGTTAACAAAACTGAGGGGCAGGTTGAAGTATTTGGTCACAGCATTGATACCGCGCTTGAAGACGCTAAATCGGAGTTAGGCCTAGTACCACAAGAGTTTAACTTTGGTCAGTTTGAAACACTTAACCAGATTTTGGTCAATCAAGCTGGATACTACGGTGTACCGCGAGCTTTGGCCCATGAGCGCGCTGAAAAATATCTCAAACAGCTTGGCTTGTTTGAGAAAAAAGATAAGCAAGCACGCACACTATCGGGCGGCATGAAGCGTCGTTTAATGATTGCTAGAGCTTTGATGCATGAGCCCAAACTGCTCATTCTTGATGAACCAACGGCAGGCGTAGACATCGAACTGCGCCGCTCAATGTGGGATTTTTTACGCCAGATCAACAAGCAAGGCGTGACTATTATTTTAACCACTCACTACCTTGAAGAAGCCGAATTACTGTGTAAAAACATCGCCATTATTGATAAAGGCGTAATTGTTGAAAATACCACTATCAAAGCCTTGCTTGCCAAATTAGACAAAGAAACCTTTGTCCTGGACTTAAAAGCGCCGATTCAGCCGGTCACGCTCACGGGTTATCAATTCACTATGGTTGATGATCACACGGTTGAAGTAGAAGTGGCCAAATCTCAAGGGTTGAACGAAGTATTTAGTCAACTTACTGCGCAAGGCAATACGGTATTAAGTATGCGTAACAAAGCCAACCGTTTGGAAGAGTTGTTTGTGGGATTATTAGAACAGGGGCGCACAGCATGAATATCACCCGCTACGGTGTTGCACTAAAAAGTATTTGGATCAAAGAATGTATTCGCTTTTTGCGTATTTGGGTGCAAACCCTAGTACCACCTGCCATTACCATGACGTTATATTTTGTGATTTTTGGCAGTTTGATAGGCTCAAGAATTGGTGAGATGGGAGGCTTTAGTTACATGGAGTTTATCGTTCCTGGCCTTATCATGATGTCAGTGATCACCAACTCATACTCCAACGTGGCTTCAAGTTTTTATTCCACTAAATTCCAAAAGAGTATTGAAGAGTTGCTGGTGGCACCTGTGCCTAACTACATTATCGTGTTGGGATACATCGGGGGCGGTATGGCTCGTGGTATGTTAGTGGGGCTTATCGTAACTTTGGTATCGCTATTTTTTGTTGATATTAAAATTCACAACCTAGCGGTGATCATCGCAACGGTGATCATGACCTCAGCGGTATTTTCGCTAGGGGGATTGATCAATGCGGTGTATGCCAACAGTTTTGACGACATCAGTATTATTCCTACTTTTGTGTTAACCCCGCTGACCTACCTAGGGGGCGTGTTCTACTCAATCACACTGTTGCCAGAGTTTTGGCAGGGCGTGTCTCAGGTCAATCCCATTATTTATATGGTTAATGCCTTTAGGTATGGCTTTTTAGGGGTATCTGATGTGAACATTTACACTGCTTTTGCGGTATTATTCGCGTTTATTTCTGGATTATTTATTCTGGCGTTGAGTTTGATCCGCCGGGGAGTAGGGTTACGTCATTGATGAGTGAAGCAAATTCAAGAAGCATTGTTTCAAACCAGCCTAGCTTGCATGACAAGCTAGACGAAATAGTTACAAAGCACTTACAGGCAGAGTTTAAAAAGCCCGTTGCTGAACATACGCAACGCGCCTTTGATGAAGTCAATGCCCGGGTTTTGGCATTTGATGGTCCGATTATCTTAGACTCCTGTTGTGGAGTGGGAGAAAGTACCGCCAATCTTGCAAAGCTGCATCCGGATGCCTTGGTGATAGGTATCGATAAGTCGTCTCATCGTCTTGAAAAGCATGATGTAGAATACAAGCAAACTGATGCCGGTCAGTATGTATTGGTACAGGCGGATCTCAATGACTTTTGGCGTTTAGCGGTGGCTGCCAATTGGCAGCCAACACACCATTATTTGCTGTATCCAAATCCTTGGCCAAAGGCTAAACACATCCAACGTCGTTGGCATGGTGCGGCGGTGTTTCCATTTATTGTTAAGCTTGGTGGAGTGCTTGAGGTACGTAGCAACTGGGATATTTACGTAAAGGAATTTGCCCGCGCGCTGCAATTGGCTGGGCACCCAACGCCTGTTGAGCCGTATCAAAGTGATACGGCTATCACGCCGTTTGAACGTAAATACTGGGCAAGTGGTCAATCAAGCACGCGCTTGGTGATTAAGCTGTCCTAATTTATTACAAATATGTGGGGCTGCTTTAGCAATATAGTGCCCCTCTACCAAATCAACTCCAGCTTCAGAGAGTCTGCTGTATTGCTGCTCTGACTCAACTCCTGCCACCAACAACAGAATGTGCTTATCGCTACATAGTTTGGCTATGTTTTTTATAAACTCAAAAACTTGCTCATCTTCTGCAATGTAGGAGGTCAGTGTTTCATCGAGCAACAACATGTCTATATTTAGTTTCATCACGCGGCTAACTGTGAGTAAGCCACTGCTCACTGCGTTAATAGAGACTTTGACGCCCTTACTTTTGAGTACATTGATACAGACCGCCATGGCATTGAAGTTGTCCAGTACATCCTTTTCATCTAACTCAAATGTAATGAGCTGTGGTTGTGGATAACGACGTAATTCTTGATCTATAAAATCAAGCAATTGCGGGTCGGTGGCATCTTGAAAACTCAGTTTTATGCTCCAAGCCGAGGTGGTTTTTCTAAAGCGTGTAATACACTGAGTAAAAATACAGCGAGTTAGTTTACTTTGTAGACGAGATTGGCGTACTACTTCACTAAAGCTTTCGGTTTTTAATATCGCCCCTTGTTCGGTAATGATGCGTGCACTACAACCATGCTGCAAGATTTGCTCGGTCTTGGGGTTAACTCTGGGCGTGAAGTAGGTAGCAATACGCTCACGGTCAAAAGCATCTTGAAGAATATTGGCAATCGCAAGGTGGTTTTTTTGTTTTAATCTGGCATCTAGGCTGTCGACGCTGAACAGGCAAACAGTCTGCTGGTTTTGCTTAGCTTGTCGACAAGCAATTGAGGCATTTTCTAGCAATAAAGATTTGTTGCCAGCGGCGATACCGGCATGTAACTGAATGTATAAATGGGGTTTGTTCAGCACTGGGCTGGACTTAGGAAAATTAGTAATAAGTTCACTTAAATAGGCTTCGCCGTCTTTAACATCGCTCATAATGACCAACTTTGAGGTTGCAAGGCGGTATACCTGATGGGGATGTGTGAAGCGCTTAAAATAGGTCATCACTTTTTGTAACACTAGGTCGCCAACCTGAGTGCCATAAAAGCCAATAATGTCTTCGAGTTCATCAACGGTCACGATTGCTAATGCTAAGTGTTGATCTTGCTTTTTAGTGAGATCTCGCTCAAGTGCCACGCGGTTGGCAAATCCGGTGCGTGGGTCGGTGCTCATTGACTTACGGTATAGCTGTAAATACAAAGCCGCAACCAACACCGCAATAAAGAAGAAAAAACTCGCGGTTAGGGTCGCTTTGGTCACGCTTTCTTGTAGTCGAGCATCTACTTTGTTAATGGTTATATCTGCACCGGTAATATACGGTGTGCCATCAGGGGCGATATATGGGATAAAAATACTTTTAAAATGTCCCCACTGGTCTTTTGAGACCTCAAATACCGGCTCGGTGGAGCGAAAGGCTGCTTTGTTAATGGCAGTGGCTTCCTCGTAAAGATCCAGAAACTGAGTCACTTTGTTTTGTTTGATATCACTTTGGGTAAAGCTTGAAGCGGTAAAGTAGACGTTTGGCGCACGGTAAACCATGGTATACACATATTCCACGCCTATGGCTTGGGCAAGCGCGGTCAACTGAGCACTTTTTTGTTGGTACTCGTGTGGGTCGACTGAACTAAGTTGAGCATGATAGTCGTCTCCCAAAATGAGCTGCGCACTTTTGGCTGCGTGCAACAACTGCTTATCAATGTTATCCATAATGGCTTGGCGAGTAGATTGGTATGTGTAGGCGACATAGCCAATCAAGCTGGAGAAAAATAGCAAAAACCCAACCAAAGACCATGTCATCGCAGAGGCCTTCCTGTACATAATGATCCTTATAATCTGTATGTTCCCAAATAGTAAACTTCTACTTTTATAAACGAGAAGTTTACCAACAGAATAACTGTATACAAGTCTAGACAGCTTTTAAACTTTTGAATAGTGTGAAGTTTTGTAACTACGCTGGCAAATAGAAGCTAAGCTTTTATATCAGCTTAAATTTCAAAGAACTGTCTTTATCACAACATAAAAATGTCATATCAAACTGGGTCAAGTTAAGACTTTTCGCTATACAATAGAAGACATTATGGCTAACTTACAGTAAAGTTAGCCATTTCGTAATAACAAGCTGGTGGGACACTTTGCCGTGGCCCATAAAAACACTGGGTAATGTAATGGGTCCAAAGCGTTGTGCTGTCGCTTCTGAAGAAAGTTTGATGCGTATTTTTACGGTGCCAGAAGCGCCTGACTCGACTCTGAGTAAGATAGAGTTAGAGATCTCAAATAATCTTGCGGGTTTCTTAAATGAAAACATAGCCGCTATTGAAAAGCCCTTACACGAGATAGAGAAGGACTTTCAATCGGCCGTGATCCCAGAAGAGCCCATGTTTGTTTCTGATTATGCACAAGACATCATGGAACAGCTTGTTGCCCATTCAGTCCATACCGCAGCCCCAAGCTTTATAGGCCACATGACTTCCGCGCTGCCACATTTTGTGTTGCCATTGTCAAAGCTGATGGTGGGCTTAAACCAGAACTTGGTAAAAATAGAAACATCTAAAGCATTCACACCGTTAGAAAGACAGGTGTTAGGTATGATGCACCATTTAGCTTATGGGGCGTCAGACAAGTTTTATGATAAGTGGATGCACAGCGCGAGTACTTCTTTGGGGGCATTTTGCTCTGGGGGAACCATTGCTAATATTACGGCTCTGTGGATAGCTCGCAACCGCTTGTTAAGGGCCGATGGTGACTTCAGAGGTATAGCAGCTCAAGGCGTGGTAGCAGCGATGCTACATTATGGCTATAAAGGGTTGGCGGTGCTGGTTTCTGAGCGTGGTCACTATTCTTTGGGTAAAGCTGCCGATGTATTGGGGCTTGGCCGAGACAATTTCATTGCCATTGAAACCGATGCCAATAATAAAGTTAATGTTAGTAAAATGCGCCAGCAGGCTTTAGCGCTCGAAGCGCAAGGCATTAAGGTTATGGCGCTAGTGGGTGTAGCAGGCACCACTGAAACTGGCAATATCGATCCCCTCCATGAGATGGCTGATTTGAGTGAAGAACTTGGTTGCCATTTCCATGTAGATGCCGCTTGGGGCGGTGCTACTTTATTATCTAGTAATAACAGGCACTTACTGAATGGGATTGAACGCGCGGATTCAATAACCATTGACGCACACAAACAAATGTATGTGCCAATGGGGGCAGGGCTGGTGTTATTTAAAGACCCAGCTGCATCGGATGCCATTGAGCACCATGCCGAATACATTCTTCGTAAAGGCTCTAAAGACTTAGGTAGTCATACCTTAGAGGGGAGCCGTCCTGGTATGGCTATGCTGGTACATGCCTGTTTGCGTGTGATTGGCCGAAAAGGCTACGAAATGCTGATAGATAAAGGCATTGAAAAGGCTAAGTACTTTGCCGAGCTAGTCAAACAAGACCCTGATTTTGAACTGATCTCAGAGCCTGAGTTATGTTTGCTAACCTATCGTTACGTGCCTGCACAAATTCGTGAGGCGATTGCCAAAGCCAATGAGCAAGAGCGTATTGATATCTATGCCGCACTGAATCGTTTTACCGCCAGTATGCAAAAGCGTCAGCGTGAGGCGGGGATCTCATTTGTGTCTCGTACGCGTTTAACACCCGAACAATACGACCATCAACCGACAGTGGTATTTCGTGTGGTACTTGCTAACCCTTTGACGTCACATAGTATTTTGCAAAGCATTCTAGAAGAGCAAAAACAGTTGGCAAAAACAGATCCAGTGTTTAAAAAATACTTGGCAAAATATATGCAGTAAGTTATTCGGGTCATAGTTCACCTTTAAAATAATTGTGTATAAACATTTACCAATTTGTTTGCTGTTTAGGTATTATGATCATCAAATGAGCAGGTCTCTTTGGTATCAAATAATTTAAATATAAATGGCTTACTATGTTTATTGATCTCAGTGAAGTAACTCAACGGCTAAGGCGTATGAGTTCTGAAGAGTTAGATGTATCGGGTAGTTACCAAAGCTTTTTGCTGGACTTGATCTGTGAAGGCAAAGACACCTTAGTGGTTGATCAGGTGTCAGTATGGCTTTTTGACGATATTTCTAACCCTAAAAAGCTGATCAATGTTGCCAATACTCAATGGGACAATGACCTTAACGCTGAAGATTATCCCGTGTTATTGTGTGAAGAGTACCCCAACTACTTCAAAGCCATTTCAACTGGCGTGTCAATCAATGCCACTGATGCGCATAGCGACCCGCGTACCGCCGAATTTAGAGATACCTACCTAATTAGTAACAACATTACTACTATGCTCGATGCCACGATTTTTAAAAATGGCATTCCACATGGTGTCGTGTGTTGCGAAGGCCGGGGTCCTTTGCGAGAGTGGCAAAGTGCTGAGATTGCCTATGCGGAGATGGTGGCTGATTGTTGTAGCCGCCGCCTATTGGTCAGCGAGCTTTGGACCTTGCAACAGCAAATGACTAAGTTGGCTTTTCATGATGCGCTCACGGGCTTAAAAAACCGCCGCTATTTGATGGACAGCGGACACCGAGAGATCCGACGTCATATTCGTGCTGGCGAACAATTGAGTGTGGTGATGTTAGACATTGACCACTTCAAGCGTATTAACGACAGTTACGGTCATGAAATTGGCGATGTGGTATTAAAAGCATTCGCCCAGTGCTGCCAAGGGACCTTGCGAGCGGAAGACTGTCTATGCCGTTTAGGTGGAGAAGAGTTTATCGTATTGCTACCCAATACCCCCACTGAAGGTGCACGAGAAGTCGCCGAGCGACTGCGTATCAGCGTAGAAAAAAATATTATTGAAACTGCCCATCATCACATTCAAGTGACTGTAAGCTGCGGCGTTGCTCAGGTGAACCTCGCAAAACCTTTTAGTTATTCACTCAAGCAAGTTGACCATGCGATATATGACGCCAAGGCACAAGGTCGCAATTGCGTGGTATGCTGTTAACCGTTCACTTAGTTTAGGGGCATGGTAAGTAAAGTGTTTGAAACTGACAGAGCAGCTCAGTCAGTTTCTGCTCGTTAATTACCGTTCCAAATGAATTCGACACGTAAGCCACCAGGTTCATAGCATATAAAGTGCTGTCTTGGGCCCTGCTTTAGTGGCTCCGGCTCAAACTCTAAGGTGATGTCGTTGGTCTGAATACGATTATAGATCTCCATGAGTTTATCGTATGTTGCGACTTGAAATGCAACGTGGTGCAGTCCAATATTTTTCCTGCGATCAAATTCTTGAATGTCTAAATTATGGTCAACTTGCCACAGTGTTAGACGGCAACTTCCATCTGAAACTGCACTGCGAGGGTAGCTATCGTCACGGCCTGACTCCTCCCAACCTAGCACATTGACGAAAAAGTCTACACTGGCCTGTAAATCTTTAACACTAAGCCCTAAATGATCGATTCCTTGTGTGGTCATGCGTTCTCCTATTACTGTCTTAGAGTGAGCGTATCGTAGTTCATGATCTGGGCTAAATCAGATGTAACAATGGTTTCACCTGCCTTAAGTCCTGATAGTATTTCAACCTGATCCTTCGATGTTAAGCCAAATCGTACGGATCGCTTAGTCAGCATGCCATTTTCGGCAACGAAAGCGAATTTTTTGTTCAATTGTTCATAGTAATACCCTTTCTTCACAACCAGAGTATCGGGTTTTATTCTAGCCTGAATATTGACGCTAACTGTGCGGTTATTTCGTAATTGTACCTGATTGTCTAAAGCGAGGCGTACTGCAATCTTTCCTTCAATTACCTCAGAAGAAATCGATAAAATAGAGGCGTTTACAGACTTTTCGCCAAATTCAACTAACGCGGGGGTGTCTTGATCGATGTACTCTATAAAGCTCTCTGGTATGGCTGCTTCTATTAACAGCTCACCTTCACTTACAATGGAGGTGAGTTTTTGATTTTTGGTAACGAAGTCCCCAGACTCTATATTGAAGGTGCCAAGTTGGCCATCAAATGGTGCAAATAAACTTAAGTTATCTAAGCGCCGCTTGAGTTCCTCAATCGTTTTTTTACGCACTTCAACTTGCTTTTTACTAATACCAATTTGTTTTTGAAGCTCGCGAACTTCTTGTTCTGTATTTATTTTCAAGTAAGCATGATTGTTTTTACTAATTTCATAGCTGTCAGCGGCTTTTAAGTACTCCGCAGTTGAAATAACACCAAGATCAATTGATTTTTTAGACCTTTCCAGCTCTCTGAGCGCAAAGCTTTCTTTCAGTTGTGCGTCTTTTACTTTGTACGCGTTGGTACTTTTAAGCTTTTCAAGTGACACACTTTTTGCGTCGAGTTGTGCTAAGTCTTGCTCTAGCCGCTTAGTCTCAAGTTGATATTCACTTTCGAGAGAGGGAGAAGAAATACTGAGTAGCTTTTGCCCCGTTAATACATTGGAACCTGAACTGGTATGTAATATGACGATACCTTCTTCTTGCGCGTAAAGGTTTTTGCTATTTTTAGCGATGGTTTTACCCGATGCGATGATAGACCTTGATATGTCACCGGCTGTGACTTTGGCTAATTCAACGCTATCAATATCGACCACAGCGTCTGTTGTCTTGAATAACGTGTTGTATATAAAAAACAGCAAGAAACACAGTGCTAGGCCGCCGACAATAAATGCTGTTTTATTAGCTTTTGGCTTGGCAATTATATCCTGTCCAGACGTATCTTTTATCATAAGTAAGTTACCGACTATTTATGATGGGAACAAATGGTAAGTGATGATTATTAAAGCCGATATAACCAAGCACGCTTTCGTGAGTAAACTAACGCGGAAATATAATGTTTTATACGGCTTTACACTTTTGTTCTGCTAAATACCAATATTAAATGATAGGTGTATATGCCTGTTCAGCATCTTTTAGCTCACTATAATCCAGCAGGTTAAATACTTCTGACAAGGTAGCAATATCAGAGTTTATGTGGCCGATTGAGCGAGCTTTATATATCTTATTGGCTGCAAGTTGCATCGCTTTCAATGAAGCTCGCATCAGATGGTTTGCACAAATGTATACGTTAATACCTGCTTGATAAAGTGTTTCTGGCGGGATATCAGCATAAGTGGTGGGAGCAACAACTAAGGGGCAGCGTTTTTCCCAAAGTTTTGCAAACTCAAGAATTTCGGTCGCATCTGATTTTTTCGAGTGGATAAATATGGCATCCGCTCCTGCTAGGTGATAGCGCTCTGCTCGGCGCAGCGCTTCATCTACACTCAGTCCGGCAATTAAAGTTTCAGTTCTAGCAATGACACTAAAGTCGCTATTTTGTTTCGCGTCCTGTGCTGCTTTGATTTTACCTTCAAACTCTTCTATCGACACGAGACTATGGGCGCCTTTGATAAAAGAATTCATTTTTGGATACACTTTGTCTTCCAAAGAGATGCCAGCAATACCGTACTGGGAGAGCTTTTTAACGACATGCCTCACGTTGTTAAAATTACCAAATCCAGAATCACCGTCAAACAGCACCGGGACATCGACTGAGTCGTTAATGAACTCAGCGATATCAAGTATTTGACTCCATGATGCTTCATTACAGTCTCGCAGACCAAGTGAAGAGGAAATTGAAAGACCTGATGCCCAAACGGCGGGGAAGCCTGCCTGTTCAACTATTTTTGCAGACATGCCATTGTGTGCTTCTAAAATCATTTCTGCCTGTGTGCTATTTAAAAGTGCGCGAAAACGCTGGCATTTATCCATAGATCTTTCTATCTGTGAGTTCGTATTGATATTCATTTCCTTCTCCACGTTATATTCCTCAGCCACTATTTAGTGGGTGGTTTAGCTAGTTAGATCATAAAACATACTTATATTTTTATTTAAAGTAAATAGTCTGGTTGTTATGTTTGTTTAAAGTTGCAGAAATGTTTATCAAAGTGAATTTTTTTGTTGATATCAATTGGTGAGTATGCTTATTATGAAATTGCGTTTCGAGCAGATAAGGAATCATGTTGCCGAAGTTTAGCTTTATTTATCTATGAGCTAAGCCTATTTGATCTTGATTAAATTGGTGTCTCGATAGTGAGTTAACAATGTGATTAGCCACTGTTTTTAGCGCATTTCAATTCAAATTAATTTAATTTTAACTAAAGGAGAAACGTTATGACTATCAAACGTTCAAATCGCGCTCGTCGTATTCAAATGGTTCTTTAATGAACTGCTGGGCCATTGATTAATCAGTGGCCCACATAAACTTGCCTAATAACATTGAATAAGGAATATACATGTCTTTTGCGTTTCAAAAGCCGAGAATTCGGTTATCAACTACATTTTCACCAGAAACATCTAGTTTGCTTTATAAAGGGAATGATTTTGAGCTTGAGTTTGATTCGAATGAAAGCGTGAATAAGTTTAATGAACTATTTAAATTCCTTGAGATGGGTTTAGCGCTTGTTGAATTACAAGCTGAAGCAGAAAGGATCGGGTACTCAAAAGACGAGTTAGACGATATTTTACATGCTTTAGATGATTGCCGTTTATTAACGGAAGTCCAGCAAACTTCAAATGAAGGTATGACAGGATTGGAGTTAGCCTTTCATTTAGAGGATTTATACTTCAATGAATGGAAACCGAAAGATGGTGAAACACCACTTACTCAGTTATTTCTCGATGGACAGCCTAGTACTGAAATAATTACGGGGTGGTCATTCGAATATTACAATGTAACTAAGTTAGCCCATGATGCAATTATCAGCTTAGTATTACCTAGTCACGGTAAAGTAAAAGCGCAGGCCGTGGACTTTTATAATGAAGAATATCGTCATGATAAGCTGATGTTAAAATCCTTACAGGCACTTGGATATACAGAAGTTGAAATTGAAAGTTCTATTCCGCTTCCTGCTACGCTTGCACTTATTAATCTATTGGCTCATTGGGGGAAAACGGATCCATTGAGCTATATGGCCAGCTTATTTATCTATGAAGGTGAAGTGTCTGATTATCGACCTTATACCGACGCATTAAGAAATAATGGAATGCCTGACGAGTTTGTTCATGGTCAGGAAGTACATAATGATATAAATGTTGATGGTGGTCATGGTTTTGAAAGCCGAGAGTTCTTATCACTAATACCATTTGTAAGTAACGAAGACATAAAACGAGTTGAGTTTAATCTTCGTCGATTGATAGAGACTGAAAGGTTGGTTCATGAACAAATCATGTCTTACTATCAATCACCTCAGGTTAGTATACCAAGACGCCTCAATGTCACAGCACAAAGTGAAATCACGCCATATACAGCCGCGTTCCAAAGTGTAGGTAGTATTGCCGAGCTAGCGGTAAATGCACCTTCACAACTCCCTAAATATGATTCAGATAAGCAGGTTGCAGATCACTTTATTTTTACTGGAATGAACTTATTAGCGTCTGTTCTACCCAGAGTACCCGATGCAAATGTGCACAAGTTATCAAAGTACTTTGTTAGGTTTAACCGACATGCATCGTCTGAAGAACTATTTGAAAATATTCATGTGGCAGATGAAAAGTTGAATTTCATTTCATTACAAGTGCTAGAAGCAAGTTATAAGAATCCAATGATTGGCTTATTTTTATATAAAACAGTCATTGAACAATTATTCAGCTTCGATGCTTCAAATGATGAAAATGATGGTGTTGGTAAGCTTGAACGCTTTCATGAAGAACTCACAGAATATTTTACATCAATACCAGGTGCGTTATCTGAGACTGAAATGTACTACTTCCATAGCCAAATATATGTTCTTAACCAAGCATTAAGTCAACTTGAAAAGTAAGGTTTAACGATGTTATTTGGAAAAGTCGGAAAGGGGTTTTCAGCGATATTTTACTTGGTCAGCATGGTCAATTTAGTAGAAGTTGTATTCGCTTTTACGGTACCACTGGTTGCATATAATCTGGCTAGTAGTGCAAGTGATATGGGTTTAGTAAGAGCGGCTGAGTTTTTACCCCATCTGATTTTATCGGTGTTTATCGGTGTTCTAGTTGATAATTTTGATAAGAAAAAACTAATTAGGCTTTGCTTGGTTGCTTGCACGATTATAGCCGCTGCATTTCCAATAGTAATATCCCATTTTGAAGTGGATATATATTTTTATGCGATGAGTATTTTCTTAATATCAGCTTTGGTATTAATTGTTAGAGCATCGATAAACGTTACTTTAAAAGAGAGTGTAGACAAAGATTTATTGATTAGAGCAAACAGTAAAATTCAATCAACCGCAGAATTTTTACATACAGTGGGCCCTATCCTTTCTGGATTTGTTTTTTATCTCTCGTTTCCAAAGTATGGCTTTTACGGCTGTGCGGTGGGATTTGTCATCGCTTTACTGGTCAGTTTTGCTCTGAAATCTAATAATGAAAAATCGAATGACACCACTAAGACTGTTAATTCCGTTCTCCACCAGTTGGTTGAGGGGTTTTCAATTTTTAAGAAAATGCCCAAACTCATTCATATGTCACTCATCATTATGTTTGTGAATGCGATTATATCCAGTGCAAACCTGTTAAATATATTTGTTATCAAAGATGAGTTAAAACTATCTGATTTATATCTCGGGATAGCGGTTTCGATAGGAGCTGTGGGAGCTTTTCTTGGGGGGATTACTTTACATCGCTTTGAAGAAAAAATCAGCGAGTTTAAATTAATCGCAACGTCTTTGGCTTTATCTGCGCTTGGATACATCTTTATTTATTCATTTAAGAGCTATACCGCGATTTGTTTCTCTATGTTTTTAGAGGGACTGTCATCTATCTGGATTGCGGTTACCGTGTGGACATATCGACAAAAGGTGACGTCATCCGAGGTGTTAGGAAGAATCTCAGGGATCACTGGCATGATATTCAAAGTACTTGTGCCAGTAGGATTATTAGTTTCAACATGGTATGTGGATATATATAACTCTTTTGATTTCTATTTATTCACAATCATATTGAGCTTTATTGTGTGCATTGCATGTTTGATCTTAGAGCGTGAATCAGGTGCATTGGAGCCACAAGTATGAATCTAGTAAAAGAATTATTTAACATATATTGGTCGGAAAATTATTCTTTCCAGCCATCGTTTTCATACTCAGACGACCATATCAACGGTTTAGTAGAATTGGCTGCTAAGCATAAGGTTTTACCTTATTTGCTAAAGTTTTTTGATAAAAATCAAATAAATTACCAGCTCAGTGAGGGTTGCCAAGCGATTGTTGATAAGTTCAATTATGAACGCTCTGCATGGTTAACATTTTTGCAAATGATGAATAAATCATCAGAGTTTGATTATCGATATGTGGTACTCAAGGGATTAACGTTTGAGTCATATTACCCCGATGATCGTGAGCGATTTTGTTTAGACATGGATATTGTCGCCTGTGCAGAGGACGTTTTCTGGCAGGTCATGAATGTTGCATTGTGCGATAAATTCGTTATGCCAGGGATGTTTCAGTTGTTTAAAAGTCAGCAAGACGAACACCTAGAAGGGCTTGCTAAATTCGGCCTAGATTATGAACATATCGTTGGTGGTATTGAAGTCCATTTGCGACGTTTTCAACTTACAGATGATACGTTTTTGCACTGGAGTATGTTGAGTGAGTTCGCTGTAGAGAAGATGCAGGTAGCAGGGGTCACCCTGTACAAACCTAATACGGCAGTATCTTTAGTTACTTACCTTAGCGAAATGGTCACAAGAGATGAAGTTAACATCCGTGATGGCTATGATGCGCTACGACTTTTTAGCGTCACTTATAACGAGCAGGAAATTAAATATATTACGCAGATGGTGTCTGTGTTAGGACTTGAACCTGTATTGTTAAGAATAAGGGCGTTTTTCAAACAATTTGATAGCACAGAGCCGGCTCTATTGATGTCAATTTTGCCGTCTCAATTTAGCGACTCAGTAGATGCCTTATCCCACCATTATCAACGATTTTATGAGCAGTACACACTGATAAGAAGAATAAAGTACAGGTCAGTTTACTGGCTGCGACGTTTGATGGACCGTTTAGCCGAAAAAGATTCTTTACTTTGGCTTTTAAGGTTAACAGATAAGTCAGCTGTAACTCAGTGGATGTTTAATCAGGGGTTCCCTATTTTTTGCTTGCCAGTTGATGCCGAGTCGCAAGAATTAAATCTACCTAACAAATTGAAAATTGGTGATTTTCAGCTTCGCTGTACGGGGGGGATGTGTTTCATCTTTGCTGCCAATGCCATTGTGACTGATGATGATTTGGATATGGTCGAGCAGGCCCTTGCTCAAGGAGCCATTTGATGTACGAAAAACACCTGAGTACATTAGCTGAGTTACTGCAAGCCCCAGATGACAACGAAAAGTTCGCGGGCTTTGCTAAGCATTCTAAAGCGGCCATTAGTGATTTTTTTGAAACTCTGGTTGCCTGTCAGGACTGTTTTGAGCCTTCATTAGAGCGTCGTTTGGCTAACGGCTTAAGCGAAATACAATACTACCTCAGTACCGTTCAGATAGTATTTTCTATATCGTTGCTGGAGCAGTATGATGAATTAACCGATGAACTGTTCTGTTTACTCGAAACGCATTTCGATGAGCTTCAGCAAAATCTGCACACTTTAGAATCCCAACATACGTTTGCCAGCTCTCGATTAGGCAAGCAATTAATCAGCTTTTTAAATCAACAACAAACGGATTGTTTTGGTGAGAATTATCTTGATTTGGAACAAGCTCTGGCATTTCAAACGGCGAATCTGTCTGCGGGTATCGAGCAGGGCTTGAAGGTGAAGGAATCCGAACTCGAATTAGTAGAAACAATTTGCGGTGCAGAAAGTGAAATTGACCGCCGTCTTGCTTGGGAAAGATTTAATCAACTACACCGTGATAACTTACCCATGTTTTTAGAGCTATGCTCGATGCGGGCAAGCGCTGTCGCAAAAAAAGGTTACCGTTCTTTAGCGGGTTATCTAGAAGAATCAAATGCCTTGAGTCTTGAAATCATAAAGGAACTGTTCGCTCATACATCTGAAAGCATTAGATCATTTTTTGCAACCCATATGCAAAGCATTGGTGCCAGTAAAAATAGCCCTTGGAATTATGCTTATTATAAAGAAGTTAATTCGAACAGCCAGCATCAGTTGCAAGAAGTTCTCCCATGTTTAGATAAACAGCAAAGTATTGCTAATTGTATTGCATATTTTTCTGACATGTTTGGTGTTGTGAGTGAATGCAAGCTTGTGTCAAATGATACAGCGTATGTGCTTTTAAAATCAGAGCATACGGAACAAACACTTTATATTCACTACGGGCAGCGTCAGGGAAAATCAAATACGCCATGGTGTGAGCTTATTACAACTCATTTGTGCCATGAACAAACCGGTGCAGCGATAAGAAGCAACCTTGTTGGCATTTTTTTTGTGACACAAGAGCGTGAACATATTTCATTTCAAGAGCTAAAGGTACTGTGTCATGAGCTGGGACATGCTTTTGAAATGCTGCTCAATGATGTGGACGATTTTCAATTTCCTGCCAAAGGAGGATTACCAAAACAGAGTAAAGAACTTTACAGCATGTTTTGTGAGTCTTTTGTTTATTTTCCCGAGTTTTTATCAATTGTAACTGGCAATGATATCAATGGTTCTCATATCAGGGCTCTGTCATTGCAGCCAAACCAATATAGAGAGTTTGCTAGATTGTTAGAAATCTCTCTATTTGATCTCAAATTAAGCGAACTAGATGTAGCAACTGAGCTGACAGGGCCTTTATTTACGCAACTTTACAAAGAGTCAGTGGAACAGGCAGGACTCTTTTCTCATGTTGACGCTAATCAGCGTTATCTGAGTTATTCGCAGTTATTCGACGAGGAATATAGTGGACTCAGTTATGGCTATTTTCTGTATTTATTTTTAGGTGGGTTATTGGCCGAAAAAGTAATCGCAAAAGGGCCCACACATCAGGTCTTAGACATTTTGAAAAGTGAGTCAACCAGAGTCGAATATATACATAATACATTCCTATCGGAACTGGACTTTGAACGAGTTTTGAAAAGGATTTTTGGGGAGTCGTAGATGTTAAAAATTAATGGGTTATCTAAGTATTTTCAAAGTGGAGAAGTGCTCACAAAAGCGATTGATGGGATCTCAATGTCAGTTGGCAGCGGTGAGTTTGTTGCAATTACAGGCGCTTCGGGTGCAGGCAAAAGTACACTGTTGAATGTATTAGGGTTGCTTGAGAATTTTAACGAAGGAAGTTATGAGATAAATGGCACAGAAGTCTCAAAGATGGGGGATCGTCAAAAAGCTCAAGTTCGCAACGAAAATATCGGCTTTATATTCCAAAGTTTTAATTTGTTACCGTATTTGAGCGTGTATGAAAATATAGAGCTTCCTCTGAAAATTCGCGGTATCAACAAGTCTGAACGCAAAAAAAGTGTCGAACAACTGTTGGAAAAATTTGGCTTGGCTAATCGTGCGAAACATCTGCCTTCTCAGCTATCAGGTGGCCAGCAACAGCGAGTGTCAATTGCTCGTGCCTTGTCGTGTGCACCCAAGCTGATCCTCGCCGATGAACCGACGGGTAACCTCAATTCGGAAATGGCGAACGAAGTCTTCAGCATGTTTGAGGAGATCAATCGTGAAGGAACGACTATTTTGGTGGTGACCCACGATGAAGGGTTAGCAAGCCGAGCACATAAAACAATTCAAATCGGTGATGGCAAGGTAATGCAGGTGTCATGATGAAAGCCGAGACAGAAATTTCCCTAGCTATTAAGAGCTTTGGCTTTCAATGGCAAAAATATATGTTTATAGCAGCCGTTATGTCGCTGGGTATTGCGGTATTTCTCGTAGTGTCTAATTTGTACATCAACTTAACTTCAGCCTTTGAACAACCGCATTTACACCAGCTCTATAAACCCGTGTTGAATGACTGGAAAAAAGATGAGGCTTTTGATGAGTTAGATAGCAGCAAATTGCCGCCCTTGATGTCATATCAAAACAGTATGGCATTAGCACAAATTGAACCTGGACAGAATGCATCTTCATTCAAAACAGAGGTTATCTACTATCCAAGTCAAGCCCAGTCTTTGAGCTTACTACCATTGTCTACGAGAGTAAGCAGCATCAGTTTTTTTGAGATATTTAATTTGCACTTTAAGTTTGGTGGCAAAGATGAATTAACGCAAAAATCAGGTGCCTGGGTAGTGTTATCAAATCAAACCAATGAACGTCTATTCGCTGGGGCTAACAGTGTTGGTAAAAAACTTAATTTGAATGGACACTATTTTGAAGTGGCAGCCGTTTTAGAAGAGAAAACACATTTGTTCAGAGAGCATGATGTTGTAAATGGCGCATTTGAAGGAAGTGAGGATATATATTTACCATGGCAAGCGGCCGATGTGTTAAACCCGGTTATTCGCGGTAAAAAGCTCTGCAAGGATGGTAAATATGCTAGTCGATATCTGGATGTCAAAGAAGGGAGCTGCCTGTGGGTAAATCATTGGGTAAAACTAGCTGATAGTGAATTACACGCATATGAGCAAGAGGTGAGCAGCTATGCGCAGCAACTCAGCGCAACGGGTATGTTAACAGGAGAGACTCCCTATCAGATATATCGAGCAAAAGATTGGTATGAAAAGTCAGGGGTTATCAATAACGACAGTAAGATTTTTCCCTTACTGGCAATAGCTTTTATGTTTGTATGCGCAGTAAATGCTTGTGTCATTTTATATGCTCAAGCAATTGAACAAAAACCTGATGCGGCCAACTGGTATGCTTTTGGCCTAAGTCGTCGCAGTATATTGTCAGTATTCTTAATTCAATCTGGTATTTGCAGTTTATTCATCGTGGCACTTACATTTGTTTTTAGTCTTGTTGGTATTAGTGTTTTTAAAGGTATATTTCCAGCCTATGAAACTTCCTTATATCTTGGTTTAGATAGCTTTTTTATAATGGTTGTTATCTCTATTTCTTTTATGCTTTTCTTCTCGTTATTTCCTGGTATCTCTTTAAGCAGAGTTAAGCCTGTTGTCTATTTAAAGCAAGGAGGAGTGGCATGAATATCTTACTTGTTTTTAAAGAGGTTTTATTTAATAGGTGGACAAGTTTTTTATTAATTGTTCAAATTTCTTTAGTCATTATAGTGCTTAGCAATGTTGCACTAATATATGAGGATAAAGCTCAGAGCCTAGCAGAAAAGTCAGGAATGCCAGAAGAGCATATTCTAACGCTGATGGTAAGACAGAGCAGTGATGATGTTGATGTAGAGCAACAAGTTAAAAAGATCCAGAGTTTGCTTGAAGATATAAATGGTGTTGAGGGCGTTACTACAATTAATGGTGTGCCATTGAGTAGTGGTGCTGGTTGGCAGCAAGAGTTCAGTACGGTAGCAGATGTACAAGCTGACAAGGTTAACACCACATTATACATGGTTAATAGCGCAGCACTCTCAGCGCTGGATCTCAAGCTTGAAAAAGGACGTTTCTTTGAAGCACATGAAGTGCAATTCAGCAATGCATCAGACTATAACCTCCCGCATTTGGCGATTATAAATAAGGCAACGGAAAAGCGACTATTCGATGATCAAAGTGCTGTAGGGAAGTTAATTTACATGCCTGAAGATCTACAAAATCCGATGACCGTTATTGGTGTTGTTGAAGAGTTAAAAGGCGTTTGGCCTAAATCGCCGAGCTATGATTTTTCGGTAATGGTGCCCAGAGTTGATCTGGCTTTTCGCACTTTCTATATGATTAGGCACGAACGCCCAATTACCACTGAATTCTCAGAGAAAATAACCTCATTGATTAATAATGAAATAAAAACAGTGCTGGTGGAGCGGGTAAATAGCTTGAAAGATGTAAAAAGGAAATCTTTTCAAGATAATATCTCTCTTTTGGGAGTTTTGAATTTCATCGCTCTAATCTTGGTTTTATTAACTTTGTCATGTGTTTTTGTTATTTCGTTTTTTGAAGTTAAAAGACAGAAGAAAAATGTGGCAATAAAGTTTTCTTTAGGTTATTCGAGGAAAAATATACTGGGCTATTTCTTATGGAGAAATATTTTAGTTTATATCGTTGTGGTTGTGATATCCCTTCCAATCAATATATACGCCAGTAATTACACTTCACTATTATACGGTACCCCAACGTTATCATGGCTAGAGCTATCATCAGTGGTGCTGTTAATTGGAACGGTTGTAATTATGGCGACGGCATTTCCAAGCTGGTTAGCAACTAAAACCGAAGTTGCAAGATTGCTTAAGTAGTGGACTATTAAGGAAAAGTAAAAGATGGCTACAAATAATAATCATAAAAAACATAAAGTTGGGTTTTCATTAGTGATAGTAGGTGCTGGACCTAATAGTACATATGCTATGGAACGATTGGCTGCTGAATTAACAGCCGTTCCGCCTAACCAGCCTGTGCATATTCATGTTGTTGAGAAAAGCGGTCATTTTGGCGCAGGCTGGGTACATAGCCCGACTCAGCCACCAAGTAGTATGCTTAACCGAATAGTAGGCCAAATCGCTTTTGCCTGTGATGAAACCAATGTGGAAGCTAAACATCTTTTACCTAAGTCACAACGCCCAACGTTTTATGAATGGTGTCGAGATAAATTTATAAAAACGCAGGACAAGCGTTTTGATTTACAACCTGAAGATTGGCCTAGACGATATTTGCATGGTGTGGCATTAGTGGAAATGTTCGCCAGATATCAAGACATACTAGAGACAATTCCCAACGTATCAGTGCACTTATATAACAGTGAAGTGGTAGATGTAAAACCAGAACAGGAACGCTACAAAGTGGCTCTGGCCGACGCAGAGCATGGGCCGATAACAGCTGATCATATTTTATTCGTAACGGGGCACTCGGTGAACCGCCCACGAGAAGGCTCACATGTAGAGTTGGTGCAAAACTTTGCGAATCAAAGTGGCTTTCCTTATGTTCCATTTGCTTATCCTTTGGAAAGTAATGTACTTGCACAGTTTACGAGTAAAGAACATGTGGTTGGCTGTGTGGGACTTGGGCTTACAGCGATCGATGTGATCTTATATTTGACAGAAGGTCGAGGAGGGGAGTTTAAACTCGATGCAAATGGTCGAAGCTATTCGTATCAAGCCAGTGGTGAGGAACCAGCTAAGATCGTTGGCTTTAGTCAAAGTGGTCTGTTCACGGGCGCCCGACCCTTTAATGCTAAAGAAGAAGATTTGGAAAAATTCGAGCATAGAGGCGTCTTTTTTACCGAAGCGACGATTGATCAGTTACGCGAACATTTAGGGATAAGAACGGTCGGGGAAGATGGTCAAGAGATTGTCCAAATTGATTTTGAAAAGCATTTATTTCCAATTGTTTATTTAGAAATGGCACTGTTGTACTACAAGGTTATGTTTGGTGAAAACTATGCAGTCCAATTGACAGAGTTACTCACTCCTGCGGTGCAAAAGTTTATGACAACTGCAATGGACGCACATCAAGATATGTCCGCTGGTATTGATTATTTTGTTGAGCAATTAAACCAGTCAGTAGACCTTGTGTTTGATGTGATTAATCAATTTATACAGGGGACTCCGCTTGCGCAAATAGAGTCTCAGTTTGCAACACCATTTTGCAAAGAAGTTCTCACACATTATTTGCAGTTTATTTTTGGCTTTGCGCAGATTGAACGCATTTCTTCGGTATTGGACAATGATGATCGCAGAGATATTTTGGCCTGGTTTGAGCATTCCACATCGCCATTTGGGCATGAATTAGCACCCAAAGTACATCGCTTTAGTTGGAGCTCACTCATTTCGCCGATAAAACCTGAGCAATATTGTGATGGACAAAGCTATACCAAGGCCTTGTTGGCATTCATGGAATATGATCACCTTCAGGCAGAGCAGGGTAATTTGTGTAATCCTAGCAAAGCCGCCTGTGATGGTGTTTGGCGCGATTTACGTCAGCTTTTTGCATATGCTGCTGATTTTGGCGGTTTTACTGCCAGCTCTCATGAAGTGTTCGTTAAACAATATATGCGCTACCACAATAGGTTGGCCAATGGTACATGTATTGAAGTCATGGAAAAAATGACCGCTTTGGTACGGGCAGGTATTTTGGATGTGTCATTAGGCCCTGCACCAAAAATTGAACCATCAAACAGCGACACGAAGCTATTGTTGAATGGCTGTGGTGGTAATCAAATTAAAGTGGACTCATTGATCGATGCTCGGTTACACGACTTAGATGTCCGTTTGGACCGCACCGCTTTGTACTCTAATTTGTATCAAAATGGCGTTATTGAAGCTTGGGAATATCCATCACATGAGGAGGGGGTATATTACCCTGGTGGGATCAAGTTAAGTGGCGACTTCCACCCGATAGATACACAAGGACAGATAAACAGGGCTCTCACCTTTTTGGGGCCTGTGAGTGAAGGAGTTATGTTCTTCCAAGTTGGGGCAGCTCGTCCTTGTCAGAACCACCATGTGTTAAGTGACATCATCGAATGGAGTGAAGAATTGTTGTCACAAATTGGCACAGGCTCAACACAGCCGCAAGAAGAGTTACAGCATGAGGTTGTATCATGAGTTCGCCTCTATTGTATCCCTCTTTAACTTCCGACGCGCCTTACATCAGTTCGGGCGATGGAGCATGGTTATATGATGAACAAGGTAAAAGTTATATTGATGGTTCATCAGGGGTGATGATCTCGAATATCGGTCACGGTAATGAGGACATTGCGCAAATTGCCAGTGAGCAAATCAAAAAAGTGGCGTTTGCTTATCGTTCACACTTTAGAAACAGACATGCTGAGGATTTAGCGAGTAAATTGGTTGAGTTATCTCAGGATAAATCTCATGTATTTTTCTTAAATAGTGGTTCGGAGGCAAATGACGCTGCAGTGCGTGTTGCTATTCAGTATTGGCAAGAGCTGGGATATGAAAACAAAAAGTTTGTCCTTGGCCGAAATGTCAGTAACCACGGTAATACCATAGCCACCTTGTCTGTAGCTCAAAATAAACGACGCGAAGAGATAGAACCTTTGTGGTTGTCAGTAACAGAGCACAAGTTACCGGCATGTTATTGCTACCGTTGTCCTCTAGGTAAGTCGCCAGACTCATGTCAGCTTGAGTGTGCGCAGGCATTGGAAAAGCAAATTCTGGAGCTAGGAGCTGAGAATGTTGCGGCATTTGTGGCAGAACCTATTACCGCAGCTGCTGGTGGTGTACTGATCCCTCATGATGGTTACTTTGCTCAGATACGTCGCATATGCGATGAGCACAATATATTGTTAATCGTTGACGAAGTGGTCACAGGTTTAGGCCGAACAGGCACTTGGTTTGGTATGCACCATTTTAACGTGTCCTCAGATATTAGCGTGTTGGGTAAAGGGCTTAATGCGGGGTATACGCCTTTGTCAGCTGTTATGATAAACCAGCGGATTTATGATGTGATAGCTGCTGGCAGTCATAATTTGTCAATTGGCCATACTCACAGCGGCAATCCCCTGTCCACGGCAATCGCCAGTGGCGTTGTTGACTATCTTGTTGATAGCAATATGCCCCAAGTTGTCAAAGAAAAAGGTGTGTATCTTAGAGATAAGTTAGACACCATTGCAGCTAAGTATCCCTATGTAGGAGACGTTCGGGCAATCGGTTTACTCAGTGCTATTGAGTTTGTACAAGACAAACAAACTCGAGAAATGTTTCCTTCACACGTTCAGTTATCTAAGCGTATTAGCGCTGCGGCCCTTAAGCATGGTTTAGTGTTATATCCTTGTCGAGGCTTACAGCCTGGTGAACGGGGTGATGCAATGTTAATCGCACCACCTCTAAACTCAACCTATGAAGAGCTTGAAGCCTTGTTTCAACGTCTTGATTTAGCGTTGCAAGAGGTATTTAGCGAACTAGGCTTGCGGTTATGATAGCTGCTGACATGCCGACCTGTTTTGCTGAACAACCACTGCATGCAGGTCAACACTGGCTCTATTGCGCAGGATTTAACGTCAAGCAAGATTTAGCTGACACTAGTCGAATTGATGAAGAGGTGCCAGACCTAGCTCGGCTAGTATCACATGGCTGCCGGGTGACTGTGTTGTCGCATCAGGGGAGTCATGGCAACTATCAACAGCTTGATTACATCGTGCCCTATTTGCAAAGCAAGCTTGCTTGTACAGTTAAATATTGTGACTCATTATGCTGGTCTGAAATCTACCGTCAGGTGGATTTGTTACGTGATGGCGAACTGTTGTTGCTGACGAACAGCCGTTTGTTCGAGGGTGAGTTAGAGAACAAAGCGGAATTAGCTGAACAATTTGCCGGTTTAGGACAGCGTATTGTAATTGGTGGATTTAGCAAAGCGCATCGTTCACACGCCTCCAATGTTGGCGTGAGTCGATATCGGCCCTCGTTTCTTGCCACTGGAATTGCAAATCAAATCGCCTTACTTAAACCCTGGTCTAAAAATATGCCATCTGCTTTATCTCTTGCAGTTGTAGGGGGAATTAAAAAAGAAAAGGTGGATCCGGGTCTTGTGGGATTAGCACGATTCTATGACTTTATCATTCCTACTGGTGCGGTGCTTAACGCCATATTAGCTTACCAAAATATTAATATCGGGGGCTCAGTATTGCCTGAATTTGGTCAATTCGACCGCTCAGCAATTGCCCAGACTGTAACGCAATTCGCGTCGAAACTAATCATGCCTGAGCAATTAATAGTGACTGATGGTGTAAGTTACAAAAAAGTGTCTATTACTCAATTAAATTTGACAGCTCAAGAGCGAATTGTTGACTTTGTACCGACTGATGAAATGCGCAATGTGATCAGTGATGTTGTCTCGCAGCAAGGCAGAATATTACTTGCTGGTACACCAGCAGATGCAACGTTAGCTCATTCCGAAGCGATTGAATTCTTTGAACAGCAACTTACATTCGCGCGCCCATACAGCATTTTATTGGGTGGCGACAGCTGTGCGGATATATCCTTTGACGGAGCTAAATCATCTGGTGGCGGTGCCGCGCTTGTCTATTTATGTGACGGTACGCTGCCAATATTAGAGCATCATAACAAGTCTTTTTAGAGGTACTCATCGTGAATTACGCGTTTCACTTACCTACAAAAATAGAATTTGGTAGCGGTAGCATCAAAAAACTGGGTAAGCATGTCTTAGAGTATGGTCACTCGGCAGTATTGGTAACTGGCCAGTCTGCATTGAGTAACGGCCATGTTGAGTTAGTGCAACAGTTATTGGAGTTGGAATCTGGGAGACTGGAAGGGCATATATTAGTGTCCGCTGATCCTGATTGTACGCAGGTTGCAAATATTGTTGCTGCCATAAAATCAGCTAAACCAGATGTCATCATTGCTTTAGGTGGCGGTAGTGTAATAGACGCAGCTAAAGCGGCTGCGGCGTTACATCAGCAGCCTAGTGTGAATGATTGGGTTGGTAAAACCTTACTTGAATCAATGCGCAGTATACCACTGATAGCGATCCCAACTACTGCTGGCACCGGCTCAGAGGTGACTAAGGGTGCCATTATTTATGATGAAGTAAGGCATTTTAAATCTGGAATTAGAGGGGAGCAGCTGTACCCAAAAGCTGCGTTGATAGACCCAGATCTCATTATTACGATGCCACAGAGGGTAATGCAAGAAACGTTGTTTGATGCATTTACGCATTTGTTTGAAACCTACATGACTAGGCGCTCTACACCACTAGCTAAAAGCTTGTCTCTGTCTGGTTTGACGCTATTGGCAGACTTATTGAAGCAACCTGAGCTGTCGCTGTCTAATCCCGCTCATAGAGACGCGGTCATGCAAATAGCATTATTTGGCGGTATTAATATAGGAGCAGTTGGGTCTTGTTTACCACACCGGTTGCAGCAGGCGATGCCGCCAATTAGTAGTCATAAGGTGTCTCATGGTTGCGGTCTGTCAAGCGTTTATCGCGCATGGATAGAGGAAGTAACCCCCTATGTCGGTGAGCTTAAGACGCCAATTTTAAAGCTATTCGAACGTAATAGTTTGGCTGACATAATCGCTTTCGTACAAGCGAAATTAGATATGCCAACCAGCCTAAGCGCGGTCGGTTATAGTGAACAGCACATCGCGCAAATGTGTCGGGCGATTAGCGGCGACTTAAGCAATGATCCCATTGAATCGGTTACTGAGCCTTTAATTGAAAGGATTTATAACAATGCATTGTAGTAATAATTCTCTTATGAAATCAGCGGTGTTGGTCACTAATCAGCAAATTCAATTGATGGAACAACCCATTCCCACACCAGAGGCGGATGAAGTGCTAGTTAAAGTACTCGCAAGCGGTATATGTGGGTCTGATTTATCAACCTATTGTGGAGAACACCCCTACAAAACAGCACCTGCGGTGTTAGGACATGAATTTAGCGGGGTGATTGTACAAATGGGTACAAAAGTCAGCAGCTTTAAAGTTGGTGATAAAGTTTGTGCAGCAGCCTATGCCAATTGTGGTACATGTGAATTTTGTGATGCACAGAAACATCATTTGTGCACCGCAAAGGCTGCTTTTAGCTTTCAAGGATGGAGTGGCTCTTTTGCGCAGTATCTGATAGCGAAACCCAACAAACTTTATCACTTACCCGAACATCTGGAAGCAGAAATCGGCGCTTTGGTCGAGCCGTTGTCGATAGCCTGCCACGCCGTAAAACTTGCTGCTGTAGAAGGGAAGCGAGTATTGGTACTTGGCTCTGGATGCATAGGGCTATCTACCATTATTAGTGCCAAGCGCATGGGTGCTAAGCATATTACCGCAGTAGATATTGATGCAAGTAAAGAAGATGCTGCTCTCATCTGCGGAGCTGAACAGTTTACAACAGAGACGGCTTTATTAACGACAAAGTTCGATATTTGCATGATAGCGGCATCTTACTCTGAAGCGTTTAACGATGCGGTAAAAGCGGTAAAAGCAGGAGGAAAAGTCTCCATTATTGCTTATTTTGCGCAGCAGCTAACGTGCGATATTAATGAGTTGGTGAAACGGGAAATATCAGTGGTGGGGTCAGCGTTGTCAGAAGATGCCGATTTTAAAACAGTGATTAATTGGTTAGATGAAGGGTCAATCCAGCCTCAGGCCATGATAAGTCATAGATACAGTTTAGAGCAAGCGGGACAGGCAATGCAGATCATGGCAGATCCCACTCAGCCATCATGCAAGATTATTTTACGAGTAGAAGAAATATAAAGGAATTAAGTATGGGTATTAAGGTCGCAATTGTTGGTTCGAATGGGTTGTCCGGTGGGGAGCTTTGCAGACTATTATTAAATCACCCTCAGGTAGATAAAATATATCCACTGGCCAGAAAAGAGCTAGATTTTGACATAGTACATCCAAATTTACTTGGGTGTGGTCTGCGCTTCTATAAGCAAGAAGAACTGCAAGAGCATTTGTCACAAATTGATGTAGTCTTTTTCTGTACACCTACGGGTGAAGCGATGAAAAGTGCTTCTTACTTTCTAAGCAAGAATATAAAAGTAATTGATTTAAGTGCTGATTTTAGATTTCCTGACGCTGAATTATATAAACAAGCCCATGGTCAAGAGCATGAAGACTTAGACAATTTAAGTCGTGCTGTTTACGGTGTATCTGAATTTAACGCAGATAAATTGCGTCAGGCTCAGCTTATTGCAAACCCCGGTTGTTACGTGATCACCGCATTACTGGGTTTAGCGCCTTTAATGGGTTCTGCACTGGTAGACGCACAAAGCTCGATCCATATCAGTGCTATCAATGGTACCAGTGGTGCTGGGGCATCGCTAAAACCTGAAGTCATGCACAGCTATGCAAATAACAATATTTTGCCTTACAACCTAGACGGACACCGTCACGCCCCTGAGCTTGAACATCAATTATCACTACTAGCTGATCAATCCGTTAATGTGGTGTTTAGTACTGCTCATGGCGCTTTCCCAAGAGGTATTTATATTCAGGCTAGTATTAGCGTGCCAGAGCATGTGGCAAACACTTTAACGCGTGAACAGCTTCTTAAGGAATATGTAGAATATTATGGCAAAGGTGCTGAGGGGCATTATTTTGTCAGAATATTGGACCACGCCAGAGTGGGTAAGCTCAACAGTAAGCAATACAATATTTACCCAAGTGTTGCGCGTGTTGCCGGCTCAAATTTTTGTCATATAGGAGTGGATTTCGACACACAGAGTAACACTATCAAAGTGATTTCAGTGACTGATAACCTAGTTAAAGGTGCGGCGGGGTCGGCCATTCAGAATATGAACTTGGCATTTGGCTTTGAAGAACATCTAGGGTTGTCTCAGTTCGGTCTGTGAGCTGTGATGGAGTCGTAGTGATGATAAAAAATATATTGATAGTCGATCCCCTACATGACAGTGCCATCGAATATTTATCTGAACGTTATCATGTTCGGGTGGAAATGCACCCTCAGCATGAACATTTTGTAGAGCTAGTAAAAGATACTGATGTCATAGTGTTGAGAAGTGGTGTTCAGTTAAATAAAGCAGTGTTGTCAGCGGCAGAACAACTTAAGTTGATAGTTCGGGCGGGCAATGGGTTGGATAACATCGATCAGGACTTTGCTCGTAGTAAAGGGGTTTCGGTATTAAACATTCCGCATGCCAGTGTGGTGAGTGTGGCTGAGCATACATTCGCATTGATGTTGTCGTTAGCTCGTCACGTGCCGAAGGCATCTGGTTGGTTGAAAGACGGTATATGGGCTAAAGCTCAGCTGTCTGGTTTTGAACTTAATGAAAAAACCTTGGGCATTGTCGGCATGGGCCGCATCGGTTTGCAAGTAGCCAAACGAGCAAAGGCATTCAATATGGACGTTTTGGCTACTGTTGCAAACGATAGTACCGAAAGACGCATTGAATTACATGAGCAAGGGGTTGGTGTGACGTCATTGGATGAGTTACTTACTAAGGCTGATATCATTTGTTTACATGTTCCCTTAACAGCACAGACAGAGCAGTTAATCGATGCACAGAAAATGAGGCTGATGAAGTCGACAGCGGTGTTAATAAATATGGCCCGAGGTGGAGTGGTAGATGAGCATGCTTTATATCAGGCTTTGCAATCTAAACGTATAGCGGGGGCAGCATCGGATGTATTTGCACAAGAAAGAACGCATTCACCTTTATTTGAATTAGATAACTTTATTGGTACCCCCCATATCGGCGCGATGACCGAAGACGTTCAGCGCCATATTGGCAATCAGGTTATAGAGTTTATTGAAACTTATGAGGCCGATGGTGACCAGCGCTGATTTATTAATTGTAAAAGTGGGTGGTAGTCTTTTTTCTGACAAAATGACTGACAGACAACTGGATGAACAAGCCCTGCAAACATATGCGCAATTGATGGCCTCTTTGTATCGCAATGCACCGGGTCACGTGATTATGATAAGCGGTGGCGGCTCTTATGGACACCATGCTGTGCGCTGTATAGATGAAAGTGATGAGCTGTCGCTACTATCTTTAGGCATGATTAACTTTGAGCTTAAGTGCGTGTGGCATGAACAATTAAAACGCTGTGGGATTAAGTCTTACCCTTTGCATTTAGCTTCTATGACATCCTGTGTGAATAGAGAAAACTTTGACTCATCCGCAAAGTTTGTCAATAAGTTGTTGTATGCAAAGTACTTGCCCCTAGTTACAGGAGATGCATTGCTTAATGAACAAGGGGTGTTAGAAGTTGTGGGCAGCGATTATGTGGCTGGCGCCTTTAAAGACCTTGAGTTTAACAAAATAAGAATCGTGATCATGACCGATGTACCGGGTGTGCTGCAAAAGAGTGCTACTGGTCAATTTGAAACGATTAAAGAAATAGACCAGTTTAATGACCCAGCTCAGTGGCTATGGGAGACACCAGAAGGGGACACATCAGGTGCTATGCAAGGCAAAATTGCAGCCTTACTTAAGCAAGCCAAATGGGGCGCTGAGTGCTTTATCGTAGAAGGACAAGCATGTTTGAAAAACCCCCGATGGTTATTTGAAGAACACTCCGATTGGCCTGAAGAGTTTAAGAGCACACAAATTATTTGGCGAGAGAATAACGCAAAAGACACAGAAGGATATTAAAGATGTTGATTTCAATAGTTGGCTCTGATGGTGCAGGCAAGTCGACACTGACCAAAGCTCTATTTGAACACTTCCAAAGTATGAACCGAGATGTCCAGTTGGTTGACCGTTGGGATATTTTGAACGAACAACTAGTGCCCAGTTGTAGTTTTATTGACAGGGATTTAAAAACCTTGCGTACGCGTGTTGCACAAATGCCCTTGAATGCTCGGTTTCGCTTTTTGACTTGGGCGATGTCAATTAGCCTTGATGAAGCGATACAACGCAATAATAAAGAGACTATCCTGATCTTCGATAGCTATTGGTTCAAACATGCTGCAGTGGAAATGGTGTACGGTTTAGATACTGAGTTCGTAATGGGGTTGGTTAACTCATTGCCTAAGCCAGATTTAGTTATTCACTTAGACGCAGAGCCAACGGTGACATTAGAAAGAATTAGAGAAAACTTGGTGCCCTATGAGTGTGGTATGGATGAGCATTGTTCCGATCAGAGCTTTTTAGCGCATCAGCACAAAGTGCAGGACATTTTGGCGACTTGGTCAAAGGCGTACAATTGGCATAAGCTCGATGCTCAAATGCCAACCTCAGAGCAGGTAAAAACAATAGTGACTTTAACTGATACAAATTAAGGATTTGATATGAGAGATACGCTGCGAGCACTACCCGTTTTAACGAATGCCGACAAAGTACCGTTTAACCCAGACGATACGCCAGATTCACCATTCACCCTATTTGTTGACTGGCTAAAAACAGCCATCGATGCAGGTGAACCTGAGCCTCATGTTATGACTGTGTCGACGGTTGCTGAGGATATGAGCGCAGATTGTAGAGCCCTCATCCTAAAAGATGTGGATGAAAAAGGGTGGTACTTTGCGGTCAGCTCAAAGAGTCCAAAGGGCAAACACATTGAAAAAAATCCCAACATCGCGCTGACTTTTTATTGGCAGGGGTTTGCTCGTCAAGTCAGAATTAAGGGACGCGCAGTGGCAATGCCTGACAAGATTAACGAAATTGATTTCTTATCTCGTACTGAGCAGGCGCGTGCGCTCGCCTCATTAGGGATGCAAAGTGAGCCGCTTAGCAATGAACAGGAGTTGATTGATAAGTGGCAAAGCCAATTGGAAAGTATCAAGCAACAACCTGATTTTGTATCACAATATTGGACTGTGTATTGTGTGCGGGCCAATAGCGTTGAGTTCTGGCAAGGTCAGTCAAGCAGACGACATACTCGCCTTCGCTATGTTTTAGAGGATGGAGGGTTTAAAAAAGAGAAACTTTGGCCCTAAATAGTGTGAGTGTGATTACATCAAAACGCCTTGATATTTGTAAGTAATCACACTAGGTACGATATTTATCTCGTTTATAGCTTTAGCGTACTTTGGTAACCATGCAGTGCTTTCAAAGCGCGGTACAAGCCTGCGACCATAGTGAAGTCATGATCTTCGCTATCAAAGGTATCTAATTGTAGGGCTAAATCGGTTGAGCGATTTCTTAAAATAGTTTGTGACAAGTCGTCATAAACTTGTCTCATCTCACCGCCTTCACTACCTATGTTCATGTACAAAAAGGTGCCTACATCATCGTCAGAAAGTACATATTGCTTTGTTGCTTTTGCGGTTTCTCTAGCGGCCCACCAAACGGCAGGGCTAAACGCCATATGCGCCTGAAAAAGGTTGGGGCGTGTGTGAAAAGTGTGTATAACAAATAGCCCCGCGATGGAGTGCCCAGCAATGACATTGTGATGATTGGTACGATATTGTTTGTTGACTGTGGTCATCAGCTCTTTTTGCATAAAGTCCAAAAGTTTATCAGCACCACCGCCTGCGCCAACAGGGCCTCTTGGGTCTTGGTTAATGGTCGGCGCAAAATCTCTGAGTCTATCCGTACTGCTAACTCCCACGATAATATGCTCATGAGCACCTTTAGACGCATGTAATCTATCTAAAGCCCCATAAACCAGTTCACCATTTAAATCGCCATCTAACAGATACAAAACTGGATAACGTTTGCTTTTATTGGAGTTATAAGAGGCTGGTAGCGCAATGGTTATTTTTGGCATCTCAGTCATAAAACGAGATTGAGGTACTTCAAGGTTGGCAAAGTTTGTGGCGCTGACATTAGCGGATAATAAAACCAACACAGCGAAAAGCAGCTTGTTCAAAATATAGAGTCCTTTTTATATGGTATGAATTGATGTTTATTTTCATTTGTATCACTTTAAGCAACGCTGTAGCAATTTGTTTTAACTGGGTTTTGTGATCAGTGTGAAGTGTTAGGGGGATTGTTAGAGTTAATAATTAACAATGTCGAATGCCGTTGCTTCGCGCATTATCCAACCTACAGGGCCATGTGGGGTTACACACTCAGGTTCTTTAAAGTACTGCTGTAGGTCGGCATAAGCGACGCGCCATCCGACGTTTTAACCTTAAGCTCTCTGGTTATCCCTTGGGTAATTATTTATAGTTACCAAAAAATAGTAGGCCAGTATAAGAAAATAATGTCTGCAGTTAGAGTGTATAAACCGAGTTTGGCGAGAAGAATAAAGTTTTGCATCGCAATTGTTATTGTTTGCGCTTTATCATTATCTTTGTTTTTTCTTCAGCCAAAAGGTGAGCAAGTTGAAGCTAAAGTCATGATTGCAAATGCTTTGTCTATTGTATTGTTTTATATTTTAATTTGGGGGATTTTTGACCTATTTAGACTCGCCAAAGGGAGATTAGAGGTCGATGAAAAGGCCATAAAATATGGTGCAAGTGACAGCCCCAATTCTATCCTTTGGGAGCAGGTAATAAGCGCAACCTATTATAATAATTTGCACATTTTAGAAGTTCGAGATATAAAAACCAATGCTCTTGAGCTTAAAATAATAAAACTTTATGAGTATCAGGTTGATGGTGAAGCGTTTTTAGAGACGCTGCGTCTTAATTCTGAAATTTATAAATTCCAATTAAATATAGATAGCTGTCAGTGAAATACGTGTTAAAGGGAACTAATGGCTAAAGCAGACGTAACAAGGTTTATTGAGGAAATAAAAACGCGCTTTCCTGAAGTTAGTCCTTTGATGAAAAAGCACGAATCATGGGCGTTCACATCTCTCATGGAAGAGTTTGCAAATTTAACAACCACCAAGCTCAATACCGGTAACCTAGAAGATGCCCAGCGTTATCTTTTATACATGAGTGAAAAACTCAAAGTAGCCACCCCCACTGAACATGAATACATTGATGTGTACTATGTTGAGCACCTATTTTGGCAAGGAACTCAGCAAGGAATAGCAAACGGTTGGCCGTTATTACCAGAAAACCTGAAGGCACTATATTTAGATTTCCATGGTAAACCGCCCAACGCGAAGAGTTAATACCTTAGTAGCACGCTGAGTCGTTCCCGAGATTTTCTTCTATTTAACGGTTTTGCAAACGTCGGATGGCGTGGCTTCGCCACTTATCCGACCTACCAACGCGGTAGGTCGGCATAAGCGAAGCGCCATCCGACGTGTAAACCGTTTTATGTTGTGGGTACTGATTTGGGGATTTTTGCGTAATAAAGCTTTGAGCGTTAAGCGGATTTTGGTATCGCTTTTTAGACGTTGGCACATGTGCATCTATTAGCAGCCCATTAATCACAGCCTACAAATCAGGCTAAGGCATAATTCCGGCTGTACGTTGACTTGTATGTGCGTTGTTGGTAATTGGCGTCGGATGGCGTGGCTTCGCCACTTATCCAACCTACCAGTTTACGGTTAACTGAGCATAAAAAACGCGAGGGGAGGTGATCCACTCGCGTTTAGAATTTATTGTTAAATTTCTTTAATAATTAGTTTGTTATCGCATTGTACATATTTACTCTGTACATCTGTCCACTTCCCTTAACATGAGACATGTTTAATTAGAGTTTTCTGTAATACCACAAACAGGAGACAACAATGAAAAAGTCACGTTTTACAGAATCTCAGATCATAGCTGTGCTCAAAGAAACCGATGCGGGTATGAAGGTTGAAGAAGTGTGCCGCAAGCATGGGATCAGCAGTGCTACGTATTACAACTGGAAAGCTAAATATGGCGGTATGGAAGCGTCAGATGTTAAGCGCCTGAAAGAGCTTGAAGAAGAGAATGCCAAGCTTAAAAAAATGTATGCAGATGTCAGCCTAGAAAACCATGCGATTAAGGAGTTATCGCAAAAAAGGGTTGGTGACAGCGCAGAAGCGAAGTTGCGCCAGCATACTGGTTCAAGCGGGTATAAGTATTCTAAAAGCGTGCAAGTTTGTCGGTATTGATCGCGCTACCTACTACCGCCCAGAGCGAGACTGGCGAAAGGCTGACGCAGCTGTCATTGATGCCATCAATGCAGAATTAAAAAAGTCTCCCAGAGCAGGGTTCTGGAAATGCTATGGCCGTCTTCGTTTTAAAGGTTATCCGTTTAACCATAAGCGCGTATATCGGGTGTATTGCCAAATGGGTTTGAACTTAAAGCGCAGAGTGAAACGCGTGTTGCCTAAAAGAGTTGCGCAGCCATTGGAAGTTGTCGCTCAAGCTAATCATCAGTGGGCCTTAGATTTTATGCATGATTCTTTATACTGCGAAAAACGATTTAGAACGCTCAATATTGTTGATGAAGGCACTCGGGAGTGTTTGGCTATTGAAGTAGATACTTCGCTGCCAGCGGAACGGGTTGTTAGAACACTTGAACAACTCAAAGCAGAGCGCGGTTTACCGAAACAAATTCGAGTAGATAACGGGCCTGAATTAATCTCAGCGCATTTAACCGATTGGTGTGAAGCACATAACATCGAATTAGTTTATATCCAGCCAGGGAAGCCACAGCAAAACGGGTTTGTTGAGCGGTTTAATGGCTCATTTAGGCGAGAATTTCTAGATGCTTACTTATTTGAAACACTCAATCAAGTCAAAGAAATGGTGTGGTTCTGGCGGTTGGATTACAACGAAGAACGAACACATGAAAGTCTTGGTGATCTGCCACCCGCAGCTTACCGAGCAAAGTTGGAAAACTCTAGTTTACAGGTGTTTCACTAACGGGGGAGTGGACAATCTGCCGCCCTCAGCTTACCGAGCAAAATTAGAAAACTCTAGTTTACAGGTGTCTCACTAACGGGGGACTGGACACATCCAAATCTGGAAATACTCTGGAAAGCAATGCCTCATCTAGTCTAGAAGACTTTTTCAGAAAAAGTGAAAAAACGCAAAGAAATTTGGGATTTTTTGAGGTCTGGAAAAAGGTTTTCCAGACAAAGAAGTTGTATTTTTCTGGGCTAATGAGCTTTCAGCTCTAATGGTCAGGCTCATTGAAATAATAGGCTAACTTCTGATTTATATAACTGATATCTAAGAAGTTACATGCTGAAAAGTCAATGAATTGGTGAAAAAGAAATTGCATATAATTGTCATTTTGCGGTGATAGGCTTAGAGTCTTTGTAATCAGGTCTACCATCAAATCTTCAGTGAAGGCCTCTGGAGCTTTACTGGAGCATGCGCAACTTAATGCTGTATATATCAGTGTTGAGCCAATATTAATATCAATTATATTTTTGGAAAAGTACTTAAACTTTGCTCCAGCAGAAATGACGAATGCCAAAAACCTTAAGAATATTTCCATATCATCTAAACAAGGCTTCCAAGAACGTATTATTTTGGATATGAGTTGCAGTGCATCAGGGTTATTTGTTAACGCTAACCTCATAAGCGTTTGATACTTGACTGGCACCGTGAGATTTATCGAAAATAGTAAATTTAAATTAAGCTGCTGCTCCTTTAAGGTCAGTTGCTCTGAAAGATTTAAATAATATGCTTGGGCGTTGTGGCATTGTAGGTTTGTGTCTTTTAACAGCATAACGAAGTTATGGTCAAAGGACAGATAATCGTAACCATAGGAAGAGCTGGCACATAGACTGGAAAAGGTAGATCTATCCAAGTACTGTTCAAGTTTTACAATACTTAAAGGAGTGTCTTTGAGTTTTGATTGAATGATCGATGAAATACTAAGTATAAATTCTATTCCTGATATTAATCTCTGATTTAAGAAGTGCGTCTCGTCAGCAATAATAAGATCTCTATTGCTGCCTAAGCTCACTCTCATATGTTCTTTTTGTGAACGCTCTAGCCACGCTTCAAGTAGAAACAGGGTCTCTTCAGTAATGTAGTAACTTTTTTCTTTAAAAAGTTGCGTCTTATGGAGACTTGTAATAGAGATAAATATTGAACTATATAGATCAAGTACTAAATGATTTGAGTCATTGTCTGTTGAGGGGATTAGGTTTTTTACACAGTTGTGATCGAGCATCGTCTGTATAACTCCATCAACAAGCGCCGCTGAGTTTGACCAGAAACCTTTTATTTGTATCGGCAAGTCTGGGTGGGCTTGTAGTATACTCGGTTCTTCGCTGGGTTCTAATTTAGATATGATAGCCTTCATGGATTCAATGAAATCTTCCTCTTTTTCAGATGGCAGCTCTATTAATTGAAAGGCATCTGAACCATCATTTTGAACAGTTCTCAGCTTAGGAGCTATTCTCCATGCTGCACCTAGAAATGGAGGTACGATTTCTTGAATAATGAGATCTTCAATACCATGTTCGACATTATCTCCCACTTTGCTAAGCAGGAGCTTTTGGGCCAATGGAGAGTTTGAATCTATTATATTGCTGTGTTTTCCGTTGTATCCGTCAACTACGAGTTTTATGTGGAGTTTTCCATGAGCTGATTTTAAAACATAACACTCACATATATTATTCACTTTATGAGAAAAGTTATAGTCAATATTAGCAATCGTGCCTTCAAGAGCAAAGTTTGTAATTGGAACACTCATAGCATCAGGTGCATCTACAAACCACCTTAAAATTATAGGCTCTACGTAATTAAACAAACCACACCGCATAAATGAAAATAAAATATACCATGAAGCATCGCATGGGTTTTGAAAGAGCTCTGTTGGAATTTCATTTGTTAAGTCAATAATCTTTTGTTTTTCCCCTGCTCGTTCATAAGCAGATATTAAGCTACGCCATACAGACATATTATCTCTGTACTTTTTTGCCATTAGCTTAATAGTGTCAACTTCTTCAGAAATACTGCCGTCTACTTGATGTATGTTTACTGTGATGGCCCAGCAATTGAATGTCCAGCAGGATTGTGGAATAGACTCTAGAATATCTGTTAACTTTTTGTATTGTTTTATCTGTAACAGGAACTCTAAATAAAATTCATATAATGGCGAAAGCCATGTACCTTTTTCTACATGGAGCTCTATTAGTTGAAGTGCTAGTTCGATAAGTTTAACTTTCTCTAGACCTTGGATAATATGCAGTAAGGTTGGGGGGTGGATCTTTTTATTTTGCTCTTCACTAGCCTTAATTAACCTTTTTGCTAAAAAGGCTATATTTTTTCTATTATTATATTCATCACTTGCTAGTATGTAGAGGTCTAATTTATAAACATCCTTTGTGAAATCATCTTTAAAATCAATATCAAGACCTAAACCTAGTAGCTCTTTTAGCTCATCTTTACTCAGAATATTATGAATGTTAAAATATTGAGCTACGTTGATTTTTAATTCTTTTCGTATTCGTTTTATTAGTGAAGCTTTTAGTTCTGCATCTTTATTAGCATTAAGTGCCTCTGAAAAATCTTTATCGTTAAATACGTTAGGGTCTTTATGCTTAGAGAATAAAAGTTGCGCTTGTACGTCACTGTGAAGCTTATTCAAGACTTTCTCATTAGATAGACATAAATTTATTAAATGTTTATTTTCAAAACCAGTGTTTAATAAACAGGCGCTGATCGCATTTGCAACTGAGTTATCAACGTCTTGAGCTTGGATAAGCTCTATTGATTGCAAAATAACATCATCAACATGCGCCTTATCTTCAATGCTGATAGTCCAATAATGTTTTCTGCTGAAAATGTCATTTAGCCTTATAGCTTTACATAAAAAGAATTGTTTTCTAACGTGAGGTAAATGTATTTGATTTTTTATCAAGTCTAATACTTGATTTGCATGGTTGACAAAGTTAAGTCTAAGGTATCCATACGAGATAGAAATTCGAGAGCTTGTTGTTAAATCAAGTTTATTATTCTCGTAGTAATGGCTAAGTTCATTGTAGTCAGCAAGAAATTTGAAGTAAAAGTTGTTTGTTAGGGTTCCAGGAGTTGAAACGCTTTTGTATCGTTCTCGAGCTGCGTCAGCGAACCCATTACTAATGTCATTTTTTATTAGAGCAGCAACAACAATATCTAAAACAAAACCTGTAGTACAAGATTGCTTATTTTGGATGAGGCATTCAATTATGCGTGAATCGATATGTTCCTGTGCAGAGAGGGCTTTTAAAGCTAACAATGCAGTAGTAGCTTCGTGATCTAATGCATTAGTCAACTCTAGAGTTGAAATTATCAAGTCTGCTTCTTTTTGCTTCCCTTGAAAGATCATAGTAATAGCTTCAGACACGGGCTTTTGGATATTGTGCGGAGCGAGTTCAATTACGTGTTTTGATATTTGATGTAACTCCAAGTTTTCAATTTTGCTTTCTGTGATGTTAACTTTGTTGGCGCCATTACCTAGGTGCAGTTGAGTAGCAGTAAAACTCTGATTATCCACTTGATAAAACCTTAGAACTTTATATTTGCTTCATTGTTGCCTGTTCCAGAGTGATGTTGGTTTAAAGTGACACTTTGGTTAGCTTGTGTTCTAGACATAATGTCTAGCAGTTCAGGCTGTGTGTTGAAGTATTTTTCAATCCTTTTCTCTGACCAATCTTCATCTATCTGCCCATTTTTTATGGAGGCTGCGATCTGGTCTAATTCGGTATCTGAAAGTAACCATTTTTGCAGAGCCCCTTTCAAGGACATATTAGTTATTTCCGCTCCTTTTAAAATCAGGCTATATGTTGCAGATGCTAATAAAGAGGTAGTGAAACCATCCATTCGTATATCCTTTTTTAATTGGCTATTGAATAAAAATTATGATTCATAGTTACAAATATTGACAGGTTTTTCTAGAAAATTACTCATTTCATTATTTCTATGATGCGCTTTATTTAATGGTTTTGCTTATATGATAAGATAGCGCCTTCTTCTAACCACTCTAGCTCAAAGTATATTTCTGCATTAACTTGTACTTTATCCTCATTTTTATCCTCATTTTTATCCTCAAGAGAAATGAACAGAGGCGAGCTGGTGTTAGAGCAGAGGTTTTTGGTGATTGATAGCTTGGTTTTAGTGCAATCGACTAGTACCTGGGTACGATCAAAACAAAGGGCTAGCACATTTCTATAGCTTGAGCTTTTCCAGTACATTAAGCCTGAGCGCTTAAACCCGAGTTTCTGCAAGGTTTTTAAAGGGGCGAAATATAATGCGTGGTCTTGTTCTTGAAGTTCAAATGCGCGCTGTTCAGCGGTATCAATACATTTATTATAAAGTTGGTCGAAGAAGCTTTGCTCTATTTGTCTATTCATACTAGAAACATAAAAATGATCGTCTTTGTCCGTAATGAGTTCAGATCTTGGGACTTTATATTTCAATGCTTTACACCTATTTCTTTCAACGGCATTGACATACCTAACGTCCATAATCTTTTCTAATTCAAACGTTGTAGCCCAGCTATGTTCCAGAAAATCTTGTGTGGATTGCCAATTTGCATCGTTTATTTTTTGCGTTTTAGTTAGCCTCGCTTTTCGAACATTTAAAGCTTCTATAGAGTTTCTGAGGTTTTCGCATACCTCGGTGGTAGCCTTATCCCACAGCCTTACGTTGCTAATGTACTCTTCCTGCTCTAATAGTGATTCGATGATACTGATTTGAATTGGAATATCGTCAAAACTACCAGAGTTATACATAAGACTAGGCTTCTCATCTTGCTCAGCGAAAAAGTACAGTTGAAACAAAAATGCTCTGAAGGCATAAACCTTTATTGCATGTCTACCATAAAACGGCCAATGGCTTTCAATGTGTTGATATTCATGGAAAATAAGGTCAGCTAATTCAGTTGCACTATGGACCAGAAGCGTTTCACCTAAGTGGAGCGCATTGGCCTCTTTTGGTTGCTTCCAATACAGACAATCGTAAAATTCGTTCCACCTTTCATAATACGCTAGTCTGGCCGAAATATTCCAACCCATCCTTTTAACTAATTTCAAATGAATGTGTTCTAAAATTTCATCGAGCCTAATTACCGATAAAGCGCTTTCTAGAGATTGCTTATTGAGTGGTTTTGATGTGAGGCTATTTTTATATTGTTTGAATGCTTCGCCATTTGACAAAGAGTCAATCTTTTCAACTAACTCATTGATGCTTTCTGCACAGAACGTTATGTTATTGAAGTCTTGCCAATAATTTAATAACCACTTATTTCCTTCGTCTGTTGGGTAGTAGGCGTAATACTGTTGCTCTTGTCCATGACTCACGGCGCGAGAGATGTTCTTTACAAATTTAATAGCAGTGTTTGGTTTAGAACTTACAATGATGTCAAATATGTCTATCGCTAATTTATGAAGTTTATATATACCTTCAACACATTTTTTTAGATCTATATTGTCTGGTGAATAAAACATATTACTAAACCATTCGCACTCTAATATTAGGTCAATACCTTCACTGGTTTGGTAATTTTGCCATCGAGCTAGCTCATAAATATCTTGTGCCCAATTTATTTTTGAGCTGTTTTCTGAAAAATGTCCATCTGGTGTAATTAAATCTCGTCTAGGGTGATAAATGATTCTACGTAATACAGCTGAAATTAAACGTTGAGTGTGAAAAGACATTGGTATGTCTTCGTTTTTTCTTGCATGTTTTATTAATCTGGAAAGCGTATGCCAGTAAGTTTTTATAACAAATAAATCTGTTTCAGACAGCTCAATTTTGTGTTTTAGTTCGTAGCCGTAACCGAAGTAGCAAGAGTAAATAGTGGCATCAAATTGGTTTAAGAGTGCTTCAAACTCAAGGTTCCAGCTTCGTTTTTCAATGTTATATATCAGTAATTCTAACCCAGCATTAATGCTGTCTATATCAGCTGAAGCTTGTTTTTGAATCGGCGCTTCTGTTATGAGGCTTTCGAGGTATTTGGTTAACCAAGGGAAACGTCGGTTTAAATGCGCTAACTGAGATTTGAGCAACTTTACAAAAAGATTAGTCTTAGATTTTTGCTTAACGTCTAACTGTAAGTAGCTTTGAATTTGAAGACTCGACTTGACAGTGATTTTTTTAAAAAGTCGCCAATAGAAATAAAACGTAAAGCAAATGAGTACGGTGAAGAGCGCCGGTAAGCTGAATTTTAGAATATCTAGATGCGTGCTGCTGATTGATAAAAAGGAGTACTTGCTAGATGCGAAAGTTAAGTAATATAAGCTTAAAGCCATGTATAGAAAAGATAGACTCAATATGGATTTTGGATTTACATATTTCCCTCTAGTCAATCGAGTGGATAGTAAAGCATTATCGTGTTTATCCGAATATTGGGCTGAAAACTGAATTGAAAGTGGGATACCAATAGCTACAAAGCCTGCAATTATTGTATAGGTATGGCCAATGATAGAATGAAATTCAGATACAAACTGTACTAGGTACGACAAGCTAAAGCCTTACTCAAAATATTCCTTTGACTATTTATGTTATCAAATTCGAAGTTATTGCATCTAGGTTTATTTCTTCATCAATTGTAGCTCACATTCTAAATCATTTATTTTTTTAGAAACTGATGATTCGATAGTGCTAATGCGTTGTGAGTAGCTGCCATTAGCAACATCTGTTCTTTAAGGCTAGTTACTTCATCGCGGTATTTTTCTTTTAACCGTTTTTCATTGGCAAGCTTCTCACGTAGCTTAGTGACATCAGAGTTTTGCTGTGCTTGTTTTTTTGTGATGGCTTTTGACTTGAGTTGCTTTATTTTCTCGATTACGTCTTTGTAGTAGTAAGCAGATCCATTACCGAGATTAGCTTCTGTTGGGCTATTTTACAAATGTTGGATGGCGTGGCTTCGCCACTTATCCAAGCTACCAGTTCACGGTTAACTGAGCATAAAAAACGCGAGGGGTGGTGATCCACTCGCGTTTAGAATTTTCTATTAAATTTCTTTAATAATTAGTTTGTTATCGCATGGTAACAAACTCTTCAGAGCCCGTTGGATGTATGGCGACCACTGAGTCAAAGTCTGCTTTTGTAGCGCCCATTTTCATGGCGACGCCAAAGCCTTGGATCATTTCATCGACCGCAAAGCCGATGCCGTGTAGGCCGACGACGGTTTCTTCTTCACCTGCACATACCAGCTTCATTTTGCATGGCTGACGGTGTTGCGTTACTGCGGTGTACATGGCGGCGAAGGTTGAGGTGTACACTTTTACGTTGTCTTCACCGTATTTTTCAATCGCTTGTGGTTCTGTTAAGCCGATGGTGCCAATAGGTGGGTGGCTAAATACCACGGTCGGGACTAGGTTGTAGTCCATCTTGGCATCGGGTAGTTCTGGGTTGAATAGGCGCTCTGCCAGCATACGCCCAGCTTTGACGGCAACAGGGGTCAGTTCAATACCGCCTTCCATAATATCGCCCAGTGCATAAATGCCTTTGACTGAGGTGTTTTGATATTCATCCACCTTAATAAAGCCGCGTTCGTTGGTTTGTACGTCGGTTGCCTGCAGGTTGATAAGATCGGTGACAGGCTCACGGCCGATAGCCCAAATCACTTGATCAAAGGTGTGTGATTGGCCGTTTTCAAGCTGTAATGTAACTGAGCCATCAGCTTCTTTGGTTAGTGCTTTTGGTGTGGCGTGGGTGTGTAGCGTTGGGCCTTCTTTTTCCATCACTTCGCTGAGGGTTTCAACAATGATAGGGTCAAAGCTACGCAGTGGGGCGTGTTTGCGTACAAATAAATGGGTTTCTGTGCCTAAGCTGTTTAATACCCCAGCCAGTTCAACGGCGATGTAACCTGCGCCAATGACGGCTACGCGGCGAGGTTGTTGGTTAAGCTCAAAGAAACCATTTGAATCTATGCCATGCTCGGCGCCGGGAATATCTGGAATCGAAGGGCGGCCGCCTACGGCAATGCTGATATGATCGGCCGTATAATGTTCACCGTTCACCTCAACGGTATGATTATCAACAAATTTAGCAAAGCCGTTGATCACGGTAACGCCGTTTTTGGCAAGGTAGCCTTCATACCCTTTATGGATGCGGCCGATATATTCTTCGCGGCTTTTTACCAATTGCGCCCAATCAAAGTTTTTTAGCTCAACATCAAAACCATAATCAGGTGCATACAGCTTAATGGCTTCGGCGATTTGTGCACCGTGCCACATAACCTTTTTAGGTACGCAGCCTACGTTCACACAGGTGCCACCCATATGTTTTGCTTCAATGAGTGCCACTTTAGCGCCGCGCATTGCTGCACGGTTAGCTGATGCAATACCACCACTACCGCCACCAATGGCAATATAATCAAAATGTTGAGCCATAGCTTACCCTTAATTCCTAAAAAATTGTTCTACGCTTAGAGTATCAAGACCTCGAAACGCCAGAAAAAATAACAGTCTAACTTGTAATTGCGGCATTTGCCCCAATTTCAACCCAATAACGCTTAAATAACGATAGAGAAAAGATTATGAGCAACCCATTGATTGGGCTAGAAGGCCTGCCACCATTTTCGAAGATAAAACCTCAGCACATAGTTCCCGCTCTAAAAGAGGCCATTGCACACTGTCGTGAAACGATTGATAACGTTCTAAAAAATGAGTCATTTACCTGGCAAAATTTAGTGCAGCCACTGGAAGTGTCGGATGACAGACTGTCTCGCGTGTGGTCGCCGGTGTCACATCTGCACTCGGTGGTAAATAGTGAAGAGTTGCGCCAAGCCTACGATGAGTGTTTGCCATTAATTTCTGAGTATTCAACTTATGTTGGGCAACATCAGGGGTTGTATCAAGCGTACAAATCGCTAAAAGAGTCAGCTGAGTTTGCGCAGTTAACTGTGGCGCAGCAAACCACGATAGACAACCAACTACGTGATTTCGAGTTGTCGGGTATTGGCTTAAGTGAAGATAAGCAAAAGCGATTTGGAGAAATTAGAGCCAGATTGTCTGAGTTATCCGCTAAGTTTGGCAATAACGTTATGGATGCCACTCAGGCTTGGCATAAACATATTACAGACGAGGCGCAGTTAAGCGGCTTACCTGAGTCCGCATTGGCGTTGGCTCAGCACACCGCTGAAGCTAAAGGTCTTGAGGGCTGGGTATTTACACTAGATATTCCTTCTTATTTACCCGTCATGACGTATGCCGATAACCGTGAACTACGAGAAGAGGCTTATCGCGCGTTTGTTACTCGTGCGTCAGACCAAGGACCCAATGCCAATGAGTTTGATAACTCAGAGATCATGGCAGAAGAGTTGGCGCTGCGTCATGAGCTTGCACAACTGTTAGGTTTTGAAAGTTACGCCCATGAATCACTGGCGACCAAAATGGCCGAATCACCAGAGCAAGTGTTTGCCTTTTTAAATGACTTGGCTGACAAATCAAGACCACAGGCGCAGGCAGAGTTGGCTGAACTGGTTGAGTTTGCAAAACAGCAACACGGAATTGAGCAGCTTCAAGCGTGGGATTACGGCTATTACGGTGAAAAGCTTAAACAGGCCAAGTACGCGATTTCAGACGAACTATTACGTCCGTACTTCCCAGCCAACAAGGTACTAAGTGGTTTGTTTACCACCGTAAATCGTTTGTTTGGGATCACGGTTACTGAGGTGAAAGAGTTTGATACCTATCACCCAGATGTACGATTCTTTGCGATTCATGACAAAGACGGTGAGCTTAGAGGCCATTTCTACCTCGATTTATATGCCCGCGAGCACAAACGCGGTGGGGCATGGATGGGGGATTGTATTTGTCGTATGCGCCATGTTGATGGCAAGGTGCAAACTCCAGTGGCCTTTTTAGTGTGTAACTTTAACAAAGCGGTCGGTGATAAACCTGCGCTGTTCACCCACAATGAAGTCACCACCTTATTCCATGAGTTTGGTCACGGAATTCACCATATGTTGACACAGGTTGATGCCACAGCGGTGTCTGGTATCAATGGAGTTGCGTGGGATGCGGTTGAATTACCAAGTCAGTTTTTAGAGAATTGGTGCTTTGAAGAAGAAGCCCTGAACTTTATCTCTGGTCACTATGAAACGGACGAACCGCTACCTAAAGCGCTATTAGACAAGCTATTGGCTGCGAAGAATTATCAATCGGCGATGCAGATGTTGCGTCAAATCGAGTTCAGTTTGTTTGATTTTCATATTCATGCCGATTATAAAGCGGACCAAGAGTTTCAAATTCAGGCGATTTTGAATGCCGTAAGAGAAAAGACTGCGGTTATAAAAGCGCCAGAATTTAACCGTTTTCAACACAGCTTTAGTCACATTTTTGCGGGGGGCTATAGTGCGGGTTATTACTCGTATAAATGGGCTGAAGTACTTTCGGCGGATGCGTTTTCTAAATTTGAAGAAGACGGTATTTTCAATGCTCAGACCGGTCGCTCGTTTATGGAAAACATCTTAGAAAAGGGTGGTTCTGAAGCGCCCATGGTGCTTTTCACGCGCTTTAGAGGTAGAGAGCCGCAAGTAGATGCTTTGTTAAGACACAGTGGTATTAACAGCGCCGCTTAAGCTAACAGCTGAACAGTAACTCACTAAATAAGGCACCTTCGGGTGCCTTTGTTTTTTTGTCGTTCGCAAAATTGCTATCTAGGTCTATGCTTTTTAAAGAATAGAGCTAATTAGGGTAGCAAAATGAGCAAACTAGTATTAGCGATTGACGATGATAAGTTAGCGCATTGCATCATTGAAGACGCGCTCGCTTCATCTTGTCAGTTACTACATGCTAAAAATGGTGAAGAAGGAATTCGCCTAGCGCAAAAATACCAACCGGATATTATCTTGTTAGATGTTGAAATGCCCGGTATGAATGGCTTTGAAACCTGTGAAAAGCTTAAGCAATGTGAACAAACCGCAGACACCCCAGTGATGTTTTTATCGTCCAAGGGAGATATATCTGAGCGTATGCGTGGTTACAATTCCGGTGCCGCAGACTACATCGTCAAGCCCTTTGCATCCCCTGAGTTATTGGCTAGGATCCAAGTGCTTGATACCTATCGCCAACAATCACAACAACTTAAACAAGATATACAGCGTGCACAAGTCACCGCTGAAATAGCCATGACGGACTCCGGTGATATGGGGCGGATCATGCGGTATGTTGGACAGTCATATCATGCCCATGACTTAACCTCGCTCAGTGAGTATTTTTTTGAGTTTTTTATACCGCTCAAACTCGATGTGGCGGTGGTATTTTGGTATCACGGCAGTGAAGTTTTCTTTTCTCACAATGGAACGATGCAGCCCATTGAGCAAGAATTGTTAGAAAAGCATCGAGACAGTGACCGTTTTGTTGATTTTGGCTGTCGTACCATTATTAATTACCCCAAAGTGTCATTGTTGGTAAAAAACATGCCCATTGAAGATGCTGCAATGTATGGCCGTTATAAAGATCTATTGCCGCATATCCTAGAGGCAACCAATGCCAAAATAAAAGATATGGAGATAAGCGAAGACGCGTTGAACAAGGTAGAGCGAATCGGGCTGATGTTTGAGGAGTTGAGTGAGCAACTATATGGCATGGATGAGCTTCACAGCCTAAAAGTTGCCGAATTTTTTGAGCTGGCAAAGAAAATAAAAGCGCAACTGCCAAGCGAACAGGCTGACACGCTAGAGAAAATGCACGAGCATTTTGCGTTTTTGGATGATGAACTGACAGTGATCAAATCTAAGCTCAATGAAGTGGGTCAAGTGCGCTATCAGTTGATCGAAAGCCTTAATAAAATTGCCAAACCTTGGGGCGAAGAAGACGTGGCATCTCAGGTAGACATTGAGCTGTTCTAGGTTAATCGACTTTTATCTTTAACTACGCAATTTAGCGGTGTCGTGGTAATTAGGCTTTAGGTATACTTAGTACTTCTGAACACAGGAGTTTGTAGTGCTTATTCATACCCCATTCGTTGAAAACCGCCCTTATTTAACTGACCTAGAACAGCGCTTTGCGTTAGAACAATGGGCAGAGCGGGCTAACAGCTTAGGCCAAGGCAATTTTAAACTGCTGTATGATGAACAAGGTTTGCAATTGCTCAAAGCGGATGAGCCTAAACTTGGGGCTGTGTTAGTTGATTTTGTGACAGGCGCAGCGGCGCATCGTCGCAAGTTCGGTGGCGGTAAAGGGCAGGCGATTGCTAAAGCCGTAGGTTTAAACAAAGGTGCCACACCACATGTACTCGATGCAACCGCTGGTTTGGGGCGCGATGCGTTCGTATTGGCTGCCTTAGGTTGTAAAGTAACCCTGCATGAACGTCACCCTGTGGTGGCTGCGCTGTTGTATGATGGTTTGCAGCGCGCTTATCAAGACATAGAAATAGGCAGTTGGATGCAGCAAAATATGCAAATGGAATTTGGCTCAAGTCATGATTTACTTGCAAGCACGCAGTTACAACCCGATGTTGTTTATCTTGACCCGATGTTTCCGCACCGTGAAAAGTCTGCATTGGTGAAAAAAGAGATGAGAGTTTTTCAAGATCTCGTCGGTGCCGACGATGATGCCGACAATTTATTAGAATTTGCCTACCAATTAGCGACTAAAAGAGTGGTTGTTAAACGCCCTGATTATGCACCTTTCTTAAATGATAAAACCCCTAGTATGCAAATAAAAACTAAGAAAAACAGATTTGATGTTTATGTAAAAGCAGCAATGAAATAGCCGTATAGATGTCTGTTGTTGATAAAATATACGCTAAAAGTATGGTTTTTATATTGGTTGTTTAATTTTTGGGTAATTTACATCAAATTGTCATAAAAGGGTAATACTGTACACGCGCTTAAATATTGAAGGGTTGTGGTTATGCGTGTTTCGTCGTTTACTCGGTTATTGGCAATTTTGTTGGCATCAGCCAGTGTGTTTTTAGCTGCCGTATTAGTGTGGGCTTCTCAAGTGCTCAGTTCACTCGATAGCCAAAACATGGCATATACCCAACTCAAAAATACCATTTTGATAGATTTAGAAGGAAGCATTGAAGATTATCTGGGCTCAGGTGATGGCCAATATCTAAATCACGCTTCTGAGTTAATAGAGAGGATCAAACAACAGCAACTCGGCGCACTGCCTGATACCCTCAATGAGCGGATGGAAAATCAATTAGCGCAGCTTGATAAAGACATTAACGGTAAGTATCGCGCGTTAGGTAAGTTATCAGGTAATGAAATGGCGCTGCTTGATAATGCCTTACGACAAATGGCAGGCTCAGCATCATCACTTATCAATTACACCCTCAAAGCTTCAGAGCATCCGTTGGCTCCTCAGTATCACGCCTTGGCATCAGATTACTATTCACAGGTGAGCAACCTGAGTATTTATACCTATCAATTGGTGATGAGTTTTGATTTAGCCACCGAGAAGAATCTGCAACAGAGTGTATATCGACTGCAACAATTATCCGATGAGATCGCTCGATTAGACAATCTAGGGGTGATGTCTGAGGTTGATGAAGACGAGCTATTTTTAGGTGCAGAGCCGGAGGATTTAGCAGAAGAAATCAAAGCAGAGCTAAACAGTTGGCCAAATCGCTTTGAAAGAGATTTGCGAGCGACTCTCACACAAGCCAAAAAGCGCCAATCGGGTATACGTGGTCTGCGTGATGATATGAAAAAAGTTTCTAATGTGATGCTTGGCGCAGAGCAGCAGCTTAAACAGCAGCAAGATATTTTATCGCAGCGTGTGTTGCTCATTTTCGGTATTGCCATTGGCTTGCTGGTGGTGTTGGCGTTGGGAGTCTATTTGGTACAACGGAATCAAGTATTACAACCACTGCGTTATCTTCGTGATGGCTTCGCTGATTTAATCGAAAGTAATGAATTAAAGACCATTAAAAGTAAGAGTAAGAATACTGAGCTGGGGGAAATTGCGACCTACTTCAACCAGTTGATAGAACGTCAACGTGGTGAGGCGCAAGAGCGCGAAGAGATGCTCAGTGTGATTAATGAGTTTATGCAGCAAATGAGTGAGCATTTAGCAAAAATAAGCGCTCAGTCAGATACCACTTACACGCGAGTTGAACAAACGCAGAGCATGCTAGATCAAGTCAAAACATTGGGTAGCGAAGCCAGCGACATCAACTCTCAGGTATCAGACAATGCCAACCAAACCTTCAATGCAATGAGGCAAAGTGTTAATTTTGCAGATGCAATGCTCAATGCCAGTTCTAAAAACCAGCAGCGAGTAGAAGAAGGGTTGGCGAGTTTGAACGAGTTACTCAACGGTGTAGCAGATGTTGGTAAAGTGATTGAGATTATTCGTAATATTGCCGATCAAACCAACCTACTGGCGCTGAATGCCGCGATTGAATCGGCACGTGCAGGTGAACATGGTCGAGGTTTTGCGGTGGTGGCCGATGAGGTACGTAAACTGGCTCAGCAAACTCAAGACTCCCTAACTGATATCAATTCACAACTGGATATACTAGGCGATAACTCAAGCAGAGTGTCAACGCAGATCTCGGCACTGGCCGAAGACGCTGAGTTACAAACCCATCACGCACAAGAGTTGAAGAAAAATTCAGAAGGCGTAGCGCAAAGTGCACAAACAGCTAATCAGGTGGCCACACACGCCATGGAAATTGCTCAGCAGCAAAGTGGCTTATTGGATAATTTCAGTGATGAAATGGATCAAATGAAGGCCCAAGTGAACAGTTCAAGTCAGCAGGTGTGTGACATTCAAGCGCGTTTACAAGAACAAATGCAGCAGATCAGACAAAGTTTGGGGCTTGCTGCACACTAACTAATTAAACTAAATCAAAGCCACAGATACCGACATGATAAGTGGCAAAAACACGAAGCAAAATAAGGATGTACTTTGCTTTGTGTATCGCTTAGCGCTAGATTAACGATTAATGGATATACATTAAGGAATCAGTCGTGAAACTAGCGCTCAGTTGTGACGCCCACTATTACTCGCAATTTATGTCTCGCCAGCAGTCTCAAGCCATATTTGATTGGATTGCATCGAGCTTCGATCTAAGCGATCCAGAAAAAGTCACCTTGCCTCACGGTGAAGAAGTCAGTATCTGGCCATGGAAAATGATATTTATTGAGCCACAGCTTGCCGACACTGACGCGTTTCCTCAGTGCCATGGTCGACGTGTTCCCTGGCCACCTCTATTGGCACAATTACAGCAGCAAATTGCCCAGTGTACGGGTGTTGAGTTTAGTGTTGGGGTGTGTCTGTACTACCCCGATGGAGAAGAGTACATGGGGTTTCATACCGACTTACCCGCCTTTGGTCCAACTGATGTAATAGCCTCTATAAGCTTGGGAGCTGAACGCGAGTTTTTAATTCGCGAGCAAAATAACCCTGATATACAACATAACTTGACACTCGAAGATGGCTCGTTGTTGGTTATGGGCAAAGGCTTTCAAGAGCAGTATGAACATGCAGTCGCTAAAGGAACAAAACAGACTGGGCCGAGATTTAATATCTCTTTTAGAAAGTTTAAGTGGGCAGAATCAATAACAAACACCTAGAATTGATAACTTGCTGTAAGCGGGTGTAATGAAATTATTGGCTTGATTGTTTTTTAAACGCTTACAAAGGTGCAGAATATAAAATCAAGTGTAGAAAATACCAAAAGGGATTGGCATGTACTCACATCAGCAGCAGGCGAAGAGTCGACAGGTTCATACTGCTCAACAGCGCTCTAAATCAAGCAAAGCAGTGCTTGAAGACAATCGTGTGCATCCCTCTACAGCGACGCAGCTCCAAGCGCATTCGGCGCAAACATCACATAATGACGCAGAAGTAACTAACCATAATACGGGCCTACCTCATCAGCTTAAATCGGGTATTGAGCAGTTATCAGGTTATGCTATGGACGATGTAAAAGTACATTTCAACTCGCCTAAGCCTGCTCAGTTAAATGCTCATGCGTATGCTCAGGGCAGCGATATTCATGTGGCATCAGGACAAGAAAGGCATCTACCGCATGAGGCGTGGCACGTTGTACAACAAAAACAAGGGCGTGTTAGCGCGACCATACAAGCCAAGGTGAATATTAATGATGATATTGGATTGGAGCGTGAAGCTGATGTGATGGGAGCGAAAGCTGCGTCTGTGGGTCACTCGCTCACTCAGCACATGCCCATACAGGCAAAAGCAAGTGCTAACCATTGGCGTGCAGATGTGGCTCAGTTGGCACTGCTTACCGTAAATCCGCAAAATGGGCCTGGCAAACTGGAAGCTGAAAAATTTAATGGACCAGACTTGTATATGTGGAACCCAACCCAACGTGCTGGCGAGGAACCTTCAGATCTAGTGGGGCCGACTAACTTATTTTCTGGCTGGGGTGGCGCTGAACTCAATGCGGCCAATTTTCACCGAGCTCATGGCTACGGTAAACAGTTTGGCGGTGCGGGTGGCCCCGATAACGTTGCTTGGTGGTCAGATGTAAATGAAGACGAATGGACACCTGAAGAGGATAAGATCAGAGGCGATAACAATGCGGGCCATGCCGCAAATTGGCAACCGGGAGAAGGTGAGAAGGGGGATTATCTTGTTACCCGTACTTTATTGCCTAATCAGGCCATCAGAGACAAGTTCAAGGACCGATTGGTGGCCGCCTGCCAATGGGGACTAAGTGCGGATCGCAATCCTTTCAAATTGTTGTTGCCTACTCTTGCCAGTGATGAGCAAAGAGCAGAAGCTGAAACTGCTAGGCAGGCTGCGTTGGCGCAGGTCGACAACGCAATAAAACGACTGCTGGATAACATCAACATTGATGCCGCTGCAAGTTTGATAATCAAAGACATGAATATTTCGTACACCATTACAAATGCTGGCGTAAACCCAGGAGCGGCGCGTAAGAATATCAATAAAAAAGTAGACAGCTCGCTGACGCTTGGTGACTTTGGTTTAGTCAATGATAACCAGAAAATATGGAATGCTTTGGCGGCCTATTCGGGGGTATTTGCCAGAGCTAAACAAGATCTTACCAATCTGCTAGGTAAAAGTTTAGCCGCTCCCCAATTAACGCCTGTGATATTGGATGGCCTGAAACAGGAGGCTATCAACGAACTCAAAAAAGGCAAAGATCCCAGCTATGCACCACCAGATAAAGATATTGCTCCTCTACGAGGACAAAAAATAGCGAACTGGCGAAAAGCACACCCTGCGATTAAGTTAGGCCCAGTAAAAGATGGATGGGCAAAAGTATAAATTCCATTTTTTGTTAAGCGCATCAGTAAGCAGAGGCATCATATGAATGAATCAGTCACCATGGTCAAGCCTAAGAAATTGACTACACAACGCGCGGTGAGTCAAGCCAAGCAAGCAGCGGTACTTGAAGACAATCGCTGCTCCTTTATTCCTGCGCAATTGCAAGCGCAGGGGAGGGGTAACCCCATTCAGCTCGGTAAAAAGGAAAGAGGGAAAAAAATGTCACTGAGTGAATTGAATGCGTTATTCTCTTCTGAACCCTCAGGGGCTTCGGCTTCTGGAGCCTCAGGAAATTCAGCGCCAGCACCATCGTTTGCGCAAGTGGCTTTGGCCCCAAAACCGAAAGCACCCGCTGCGAGTGCTGCTCCCCAGCAAGCTAAGGTCGAAAAAAATGATGCTACAGCGACCAACCCGCTGGTAGTAGCCCTAATTGGCTCAATGCATGGATATGCTGTAGAAGGTATTCAGTACAATCGGTCGGGGCCGGATACAGTCTATTATGATGTTAGTATTCTTGGCCCCAAAGAGAGCGTAGAAGGCGCGCTTAATCTTCAACAAAACCGCTATATACTGTCTTTACATTGCCACCCGCGACCCGATACTCAAAACTGGCTTCACCTTAAAGTTAAAGATGGCGGGAGTGCCGGAAATGTTATTGCGCCGGATAACGCTATACTGAGTGGCTATCGCCACGAGCTTAATGCCGGGATAGCAAATTGGGAACAAGAAACAAACAAAAAGGCGACCAAGAGTTTTTAGTGCGTCATATGAATGGGAGAGCGCGAGGGGAGCGCATAGGTGAGCGCGCTACCCTGTTGATGTAATAGAACGTTAGAAGTTATCTACGCTAAGCTTTCGACGTTGCTGCTGTTCACTGATATGCCAAACTTCCACCGCGCGAGTGGTTCCACCTGTGCTTTTACAAATTATTTCATTAACCAATACGCTGCTTCGAGCATCGTATTTGGCCGCTCCTTGAGCACTCAATACGTCACTATAAAAACCCATGTTATGGCGTTGATTGAGTAAGTTAGGGGTTTGTCCAACGAGCGTGTTGGCATGGCAAAATCCATCTGGTTCACCATTGTCGATATTCAGCAATGCCTGATAGTTAACATCTTGAAAGTATCCAGGTCCAAAGCCGCTGGAGTCAGTCCAATTTGCAACTTTAAGCTGACTGTTAAAGCTTACCTGTGGCGCTGGGGCTAGCTTATGTCGTAATGTTTGGCTTTTTCCTTGCTCGTCAGTACATTGTGCTTCAACATATTTGACGCGAGTTTCATAACCCTTGGCAATGGTGCCCGATAAGGTTTTATTGTTAACGCTCAAGGTAGTAATAAGTTCATCATTGAGTTGGTCATAGACCGCTGCAAATTGGCAGGGGGTAGGATTGGTCATATGTGGGGTATATATTCTTAAATTGTAAGCCGAACTTGAATGCGTGACCATGGCGTCAATGGGGGCGTTTTGGTAATACGTAACGCGGCCTGCGCCGCCATCAGTATCATAGATAACTTGGTCTGCATGTGCCCCCACACTTATCAAACCTACTGTGAGTAATAGAGCTGTTTTATTCATTACTTTTTCCTTGTTAAAGAATAGTTTGAGCTTGATGCTCGACAGCCACCTTAGAGTCTAAAAGGTGTTTTTTAAAGTGAATTTTTCTATATCAGGGTCAGAGGGAATGTGAACATATGAGCAAAAAATAAAAAAATCGGCCACAACTTACATCGTGGCCGATTGGGTGTTTACAACAGTATTAACTACTGTAGTTATGACTTGCTGGGGGGAACTCTCAGCTTATGGCTTGTACTGTGCGTCCAGTGTTAGGCCAGAGAATGTGCTGTAAGCGTAAAGGCTGATGTTCCAAGTACCTTCTGCAGGGCTTGAGAAAGTACAGATTTCAGAGTTACCATTGTTCCAAGAACGACAGTCATAGCTTGATGCGCTAGGCTGACCACCTTGTTTAACATATAAATCTGCATCACCAGAACCGCCGCTTGTAGTAATTGTGAAGCTGTTCATGCCCGCAGGTACATTGATTGTGTAGTGTTTCCACTGACCACGAGTACCAGATAGGTTGCTTTCAGTTGCACCGCCGCCTACAGGGCCTGTACCGCTGCCAGTGATATCAGCTTGTAAATTAACTTGTGAGTAAGAAGAGTAGCCGTTAAGCATTACCCAGTACTTACCTTGAGTTGGGTTGTCGATAGTACAAGTTTCACTGTTACCACCTTTATAAGGACGACATTCCCAGCTGCTTAGAGTTGGTTTAGAACCCGCTTTAACATATAGGTCAGCATCACCCGTACCACCGCTCATTGCTACAGTTAGCTTGCTTGCGCCAGCCGGTACGTCAACATAGTAGAATGCTTGGCTGTCTTTAGCACCGCTAAGACCTGTTTTAGCAACGCCGTCTTCTAACTGATCGTCGCCAGTAGGTGGGTCAATGATATCGCCTTTTGCTTTAGCAACTGCAGCTGCTGCGTCAACAATACCTGTACCACAGCTTGTACATGTTGCAGGGAAGCTACGAGTAGTTGTCTTCAAGATACTTTCAACTTCATCTGGCGTTGCACTTGGCTTAGCTTGCTTAATAAGCGCTGCTACACCCGCTACGTGTGGTGCCGCCATTGAAGTACCTTGCGAGTAGTGGTAGCTGTCTGACTGAGGACCATTGCTGCCTGAGTTGTGTGTAGATAGTACACCTTCAGAGTCATTAGCAAAACTTTGTGCGCCACCAGGAGCCGCTACGTCGATAGATGTACCGTAGTTAGAGTAGTAAGCACGACCACCGTTACGGCCAACAGATGCAACGTTTACTACGCCGCTACAGTTACCTGGGTTGAAGTTGTTAGCGTTGTCGTTGTCGTTACCAGCTGCGATAACGATTACAGTGCCGTTTGCTCGCGCTTGGTTAATCGCGTTTTGTGTTGTAGAGCTACACGCACCGCTGCCACCTAAACTCATGTTGATTACGTCAGCTGGGTTAGCGTTTGCAGGAATACCTGATACAGAACCACCAGAAGCCCAAATGATGCCGTCAGCGATATCAGAAGTTAAACCACCACACTTACCAAGTACACGTACCGGAACAACTTTCGCGTCGTAAGCAACACCTGCAACACCTTCACCGTTGTTGGTTACTGCAGCAACTGTACCTGCAACGTGTGTACCGTGCCAGCTTGAGTTACGCGCACCGTGTGTGTATCCACACTCGTTTGCAGTTACTGCATCGCCTGGGTCACGTGCATCGTTATCACGTGCGCCGCCGTCGTTAGCAACATCTAGGTCTGAGATCATGTCATAGCCAGGGAGAATGTTGGCATTTAGATCAACGTGTGGACGGTAACCTGTATCAAGTACCGCAACTGTTACGCCTGCACCTGTTGCACTGTCCCAAGCTGTTGGTAGGTTCAAGCCACCGTTTGCTTCAAAGTAGTGCCACTGATCGCTGTAACGAGGGTCATTAGGCGTTGCGAATGGTTGTAACATTTGGTCGATTTCAATGTATTCAACGTTACCTGATGCAGCAACTTCTTGCATGAATGAGTTCGCTTCAGCTGCAGATAGCTTCTTATCAACACGCATTACGTGATGGTTGCTAAGTGCCATAGGGCGAACATATTGCGCTTTAACGCTTGATTTTTTGCTCTGAAAACCTTGCACGAAGCTTTCAGCTTGCTTTCTCATAGCAGCAGGTGACACATCGGCACCTGCAGTCATCATCATTTGGTCGTTGTTCTTGTATTTGATGATGAACTGAGTACCAAAGTTACCTTGATGTTGTAGCTTTGCAGAAGTTTGCGCAAAGTTAACGTTCTGAACTGTGAATTCTGGATTAGCAAAAGCAGTATTTGCTGTGAACAGTGTGGTCATTGCAAGTGACAATGCACCTAATTTGAACTGAGTTGTTGTCATAAGATCCCCTGACATGTTGTATTTTTTCATGTTGTAATTATGTTTAAGTCGGTGCACATAAGTGCAACCTAGACGTTACAGAACGTAAAGTTACGGTTAACTTTTTAAAAGAACTGTTTTGTTATTTACATTGATAAATTTGTTATAAGTGGATGGCTATATGACATTTGGGTTACATTAACTACTTGTTTTAAAAGCTTTTGCTCTACATTGTTACAAGGGAATGAAATGTGGTTTTGTTATGTAAATGAATGTAAATGTAGCTGTGTTTTTACTCAATTGGTAAAAAAATGTTCAATCACCTGTTATTTATTAACTATTTTATGTGTTCGTTTTTTGCGCATATTAATGCCAAATTATTTGGTTTTACGGTACTTATTCTGATCTAGCTGGGAATGCAGGTATAATGCTGTCATATGATGGTTGGTTGAGAGAAACATGTCACAGTTTGATGTTGTAATTATTGGAGCGGGAGCTGCTGGGTTGATGTGCGCAGCGCAAGCAGGCTACCGTGGGCGCTCGGTTGCAGTGCTTGATATGGGCAAAAAACCAGGTCGGAAAATTCTTATAAGTGGCGGTGGCCGCTGCAATTTTACCAATGAAGGCGCATCACCCAGCAATTACTTGTGTGGTAATCCGCACTTTGTAAAATCGTGTTTGAGCCGTTACACCCAACATGACTTTATTGAACTGGTAGACCGACACGGTTTGGCCTATCACCACAAAACCCTAGGCCAGCTATTTTGCGACAATAGTGCTCAAGATATTGTTGATATACTTACAACGGAGTGTGATTGGGCGGGTGTACAAATATTTTTACGCAGTGAAGTGCTCAGTGTACAAGCTAAAGAACAGGGTGGTTATATTGTCACCACGGGTGAGCAAACCTTTGAATGTAAATCTTTAGTGATAGCTTCTGGCGGACTCACCATGCCTAAATTAGGCGCAACCCCCATTGGCTATAAAATCGCCGAACAATTTGGCTTAAAAGTTTTACCTACTGTGGCCGCATTAGTGCCTTTTACTTTGCATGAGCACGACAAGGTCAGATTTGATGGTTTATCAGGGGTGAGCATTCCTTGTGAAGTGAGCAGTCAATGCGGCACCACATTTAAAGAAAACATTCTGTTTACACATAGAGGGCTCTCTGGACCTGCGATATTGCAAATATCATCATTCTGGAGAGCAGGGCAAGCCGTAACGATTAACCTGTTACCAGAGCTAAACCTGAACGAGACCATTCACCAGTGGCGCAGTGAAAGTGGCAGTAAATCACTAAAAAACGCCTTAGGCGCAATTCTGCCTAAACGCTTTGTTGAGGTGTTAATCGCAGAGCAAGCGATTCCAGACAAAGCCCTCAACCAGCTTACCCACAGTGAAATTGATGCCATCGCCGAATATTTACACCGTTGGCAAATTAAACCTAACGGCACTGAAGGCTACCGCACCGCCGAAGTGACCCTAGGAGGCGTAGACACCGACGAGCTGAGCTCAAAAACCTTCGAAGCCAAAAAGCAAAAAGGCTTGTACTTTATTGGTGAAGTCACCGATGTGACCGGTTGGCTCGGGGGGTATAATTTCCAGTACGCGTGGAGCTGCGGATTTGCCGCGGGGCAGGCGGTTTAGTGATTTCTGATAATTAAAACGAAGACAATCGTCTTAATAAACTTTCACAAAAAAGAGTTAACTTATTGATAGTTAATAATTGTTAGTTAACTCTTAAGTGTTGTCTTTGTTTTATACTAAATCCATAGTTCTTATAAAACTCTGCCTGAAGAGTTTTAGCTGTTTTGTTGTCGTCCCCCAAAATATCTGAACAGAGCCAGCTAAAACGCCCTTATATTGAAGATACAATAAGTGTATTGGCTTTAGCGTATTTAATGGGTCTGTTGCCGATATGAAACTTCAATAGGACCTAATATATTTGAGCATTAGATTTTTTACATTTTATTTTTACTACCCAATATACAGCCGTGCAGATAACCAGTGCGACAGGTGTTAGTAGAAACTCAGCGCGTTGAAGCACCTCAGGTAAATGCCTTGATTGACCAAGAAAAAAAGCGGCTGTTGACATAAAAAGAGGAAAGTACATACGCCAAAGGTGTCTTGTGAGTCTATTGTTTGCGCCAAGCCCTCCTCGCTTAATGTATCTAAAGTCGGCAATCGTGCTCAAAGCCATTACACTTCCAAATACTAAGAAAGCCGCGATACCAAAACCTGCTAACTGGCCGTCAGGTGCTTGTGTTGTTTGATATGCATACCAGGCAAAACCTAGCGTCAAAAGAAACGCAAAAGCCATCAAAATCTTGTCAAAAAAGTTCACTCGATTAGCAGGCTGCCACATTATATTAAGTGCAGATAGTACGAAATAACACAGAACTAACCCATTCAATATCGATATTGGAACATTCCGAATAACAGCGATATAGGTACCTGTCAAACCAAGGATTATCATAGAAGTCACATACACTCGTCCCAAGTACTTATGAACAGTCCTTCCCTTTTTACAAAGAATAATGGCGTAGCCAGCAAGCAGAGCAAGTGCACCGGATACAATATGAAACATAAGCGCTGATAAAATCATGATAAATGCTCCTAATGCTTAAATGTCAGACTCAGGTTGTTCAGTCGTTAAGGGGTTAGCTTGCTTAAACCCTAAAACTAATAAATAAGCCGGTACTGTCAACTGACTTATTAGCAGTGGTAATTGCAGGATGTTTGGTATAGATGTTTGAAAAAACGTGTGTCCAACAGCGATAAGCTGCAATAAAGTGGCAACGAAAGCAAAATATGACAGCCACTTGTGCATTAACTCTGCTCGTATCAATAGAAAGTAAAAAAGAGCTAAGCTGCAACTTGACACAAATATAGAAAGATAATGCGCTTCATTTCTACCTGATGCTAATGTTTCTCTTAATAATTGTGAGGTTGCTTCAGTTGTACTTTGAGAAGCTAGGAATGATACATATTTTGCAAGTTGGGCGTACTCGTAGGCGCATAGCGTTAATCCCGCACCAGCAAATACTATTAAAAATACAAATGTTCTCCAATATTCTTTAGTTTTTTCTTGGGGTAACAATAAGCCAAATGCAATGTTGATAGCGCTAATGATAAGCGCGACGATAGTTGCGCACCCCAAGATAAATGTAATTTCTTCAACTGAGGTCGAGCCATCGTAGCGCAGTATAGGTTTCAAAAAGTAGAAATTAAGTAATAACCCCAAAGCCATTTGTACTAGCATTAACCCAGCTAGCGCCTTAGCGCTTATGTGATTGTTTTGATATTGCGTAGTGGTCATCATTTCACTCCGAAAGTTTAATTTAAGATGATTCTACAACTATATTCATGGGGGCTGGGTAACATAGTGTAACAATTGGAGATACACGTTTGTCTTAACAAATTAATAAGTAAATAATGCATTTAATGAGTAAGAGAGTTGTTTATTATGGCTAAAATATTAATGATTGATGATGATGAAATGTTGACCGAAAGTTTGTCGGCTTTTTTTCAGCAACATCAGTTTGAGTTTTCGTACACGAATGACCCAACACTAGCTATAGAACTTATTGAATCAGATGCACCACAACTGCTACTGCTGGATATAACGATGCCAAAAATTGACGGATTTACCTTGTGTAAACAGATCCGAGAGTCCTATTCATTACCAATAATCATGCTTACCGCAAGAGGTCGATTAGAAGACAAAGTTCATGGTTTTGAAATTGGCGTTGATGACTATTTGCCCAAACCATTTGAACCACTAGAACTGCTTGTACGGGTGCAAGCTTTACTGCGAAGAAGTCTAACCTCGCAACCATCTAAACCTGAGAGTCATCAACTGATGCGCTTTTCTGGTTTGGAAATTTATCCATCACAGCAGAGGGTTATCCTCGACAACGAGGAAATTAAATTATCTGGAATGGAGTTTCATTTACTTCACACTTTGGCTAGTAATCCAGGCAAGGTATATAACCGAGAGCAAATCACAGGGGCATTAAAAGGCGTAGAAGTCGATTTATTTGGGCGTGCAGTCGATATTTTATTGAGCCGGCTAAGGCAAAAGCTTAACGATTCAGCTTCATCGCCAAGGTTTATTAAAACCATCAGAGGGATTGGTTACACTTTTATAGCGGCCCAAGATGAAATTGCCTAACCTAAATCTATATACACGATTCTTTTTGCTTTTCACTATCACTACTCTTTTATTGGTGATACTTGTGTTTCTGGGTAGCTTCTCTATGTCAGAAGAAGACGCTAAAAAAGTAGTCTTTGACCGACATGAAGCACTGCATGACATGATGGTGAAGCTGGTAGATGGCCCTATTGATCTTGATAAACTTAAAGCAGAAGCCAAAAAAAATCGTGTAGCTATTCAGATAAATCGAGGGGCACAAGTGTGGCGTACTGGAGACTCTTTACCTGAGCCTGACGGGCTTGAAAAGAATGCAACGCCACTAGGTCAACTGTATTTTTCAAAAGTAGGGACTAAATATTATGTCTTTACAACATCAAAAGGCACCACAATTGCGGTCACGTCGCAAATCGCAAATTTAATAATTTATCCTAGTTGGCTGGTCTATTGGCCTTGGGCAGCATTATTCATAGTCTTGTTTGTCAGCTATAAAATTCTCAATAGGCAATTAAAGCCGATAAGTCTGGCGATTGATAGCGTAACGCAAATAAGTCACGGAAATTTAGCATACCGAATTGTTGATCACCCAAAGAATGATTTAGGTAAGTTAACTTTGGGTATTAACGAAATGGCAGAAAGTTTGGAACAACTATTTGCTTCCAAAAATGAACTTTTGTTGTCGGTTAGCCATGAGTTGAGGTCACCAATGGCAAGGATGAAAGTACTGCTTGCCTTGCTTGCTAATAATGAGACGGTGGCAAAATTAAACACTGAAATAAACAAAATGGATGAAATTGTCGAGCAACTTTTAGAAAGTGAGCGTTTAAAAGATGCACATCAATTACTCAACCTAGAAACATATTTTTTTCCTAACGTATTAAGAGATATTTTAAACAGCTTTGAGAGTAACGACAGAATTCAATTAGAGGGCTCTGTTGCTGAGATAGCCATCGATATTGACTTAGGGCGCTTTAAGTTTTTAATACGTAACTTGATAGAAAACGCGTTAAAGCACTCAGGTAGTGAAAGTCCAGTGCTAGTAAGTACGCGAACTGAAAATAGTGAGCTTTTCATTAGCGTAAGAGATTTTGGTACAGGCATTGAGCAAAGCTTTATATCTGAAATTTTCGAACCTTTTTCGCAAGCTGCTGACTCTAGTCACAGAAGTAATAACGGTGTAGGTTTAGGCTTGTTTCTATGCAAAAGAATAGCAATAGCCCATGGCGGTGCGCTTACTGTGGAAAGTGAACTAGGGAGAGGTAGTGAGTTTACATTTAGGTTACCTATTGTTGTTTAACTTAAATTTAGATGTGTGATCTTCTTTGAGTCATTCGACAAATTTATACATGAAGTTGCTTATGCAACGTTAACCTGAATCGACTTTGTCACCCTGAACTTGTTTCAGGATCTATGTCATCCTGCACTCGCATCAGGGTCTAAGGAACTCAGGCTCTTAAAACCCAAAGATCCTGACCTTCGTCAGGATGACGGCGGTGGTAGGCGCGGCTTTGTATGTGCTGACATCCGTCACCCTGAACCGACTTTGTCACCCAGCACCAACATCCGTCACCCTGAACCGATATCTGTCACCCTGAACCGATATCTGTCACCCTGAACTTGTTTCAGGATCTATGTCACCCTGAACCGACTTTGTCGTCCTGAACTTGTTTCAGGATCTATGTCACTCAGCACCAACATCCGTCACCCTGAACTTGTTTCAGGGTCTAAGTCATCTTGGGTCTAATGAGCTCAGGCTCTTAAAACCGAAAGATCCTGACCTTCGTCAGGATGACGGCGGTGGTAGGCGCGGCTTTGTATGTGCTGACATCCGTCACTCAATACTGACATTTGTCCCCCTGAACCGATATCTGTCACCCTGAACTTGTTTCAGGGTCTATGTCATCTTGGGTCTAATGAGCTCAGGCTCTTAAAACCGAAAGATCCTGACCTTCGTCAGGATGACGGCGGTGGTAGGCGCGGCTTTGTATGTGCTGACATCCGTCACTCAATACTGACATTTGTCACCCTGAACCGATATCTGTCACCCTGAACCAACATGTGTCGTCCTGAACTTGTTTCAGGATCTATGTCACTCAGCACCAACATCCGTCACCCTGAACCGACTTTGTCGTCCTGAACTTGTTTCAGGATCTATGTTACCCAGCACCAATATCTGTCCCCCTGAACTTGTTTCAGGGTCTAATGAGCTCAGGCTCTTAAAACCGAAAGATCCTGACCTTCGTCAGGATGACGGCGGTGGTAGGCGCGGCTTTGTATGTGCTGACATCCGTCACCCTGAACTTGTTTCAGGGTCTATGTCACCCTGAACCGACATTCGTCACCCTTAACTTGTTTCAGGATCTATGTCACCCTGAACCAACATGTGTCGTCCTGAACTTGTTTCAGGATCTATGTCACCCAGCACCAACATCCGTCACCCTGAACTTGTTTCAGGGTCTAAGTCATCTTGGGTCTAATGAGCTCAGGCTCTTAAAACCAAAAGATCTGACCTTCGTCAGGATGACGGCGGTGCTAGACACTGCTCCATATTTGTTCTGGTTGTTTAGAATTAGTACAAGGCTAAGAAACTTAAGAGTTGTAGTGCGTAATAACGCTTATTGTTTACTCTATAGAGGTACTTATGACGTGAATATCGCTGCTGTGTTAATCTTTGATTTTAAGTATATAAGTTACCCAATCCCAGGGCTTTGATTAGTTAATGAATTTTATTTCTTCTCCCATCACCCTTGAAGCGGTGAGTATGTTGCAAGTGGTGTTTGCCTTTATGACCGCTTTTGGTGCTGTATTGGTGTTTCATGTGGCAAAGTTTAGGCTGTTAGCGCTATTTTTAGGGTTTCAAAGTGTGTTGTGTGTGCTGAATATTGCCGAGAATAATGCTCTGCTGGGGGAGGTGTTGATTACCCCAGCATTTACACTGCTGTTTGGGCCTTTGCTGTATTTGTTGGTGAGCTCATTGACGGGGTGCGAGCCAAAGGTAACGGTTAAAACAGCCGCGCACTTTTTACCTGCATTAATGGCATTGCCGTTTACCTCGCAGGTGCAAGCGGTGGTGTTGGTGGGTTCCGTAAGTCAATTGCTTTATATCTCGCTGTGCTTTATCAAGCTGAGTCAATATCATACCTTGCTTAAATCGGTGAGTTCGCAGGCAGATGGCTATTCGTTAAAGTGGTTATCAATGGCACTTGGGGTATTTTGTACTTTGTTGGTGCTGGATTTAGTACGTATGAACACGCAAACCATCACGCCGCTTTTAATCAAAAAGGGGTTGTATTTTGCCAGTGAGCTGGTGTTTTTTAGCCTGTCTTGTTATTTGATTTTTAAAGTGGTGCGCAGCCCCGAGGTATTTGGTGATATTAAGCGTTACCAAAACTTGCTGAATGCGCCCCAAAACACGGTGCAAGATGATGCTGTGGCACAGACAATTTTTGCTGAAATTGAGCGAGTCGTTTGGCATGAAAAGCTTTATCAACAACCCAAACTGACCATTGTTGAATTGGCCGACCATACCGGTTTAAAGGTGCGAGATATTTCCTGGGCGGTAAATACCGTCGCTCAACGTAACTTTAGTGATTACATTAATAGCCTGCGTGCAAGGGCAGTAAAAGCGGCTATTGAAACCGCGCCGCACTCCACTATGCCACTAATAAATATCGCATTAGATCAGGGGTTTAATTCAAAATCGACGTTTTATAATAGTTTTAAAAAGGAGTTTGAACTTACGCCAATGCAGTTTAAAAAGCAGTTAATTAGTCGCGGATCAGGATCTTAAACCTGATTTTTGACGGGCTTTGTTATGCTGGCGGTAAGTAAATCGCGATAGCGGTATTAATCGCAAAGGAGACGTTGAATGTTGTATATGAGTGGGCGAGTGTTGTTAAGTACTTTGCTGTTAGCAGTTATGAGCTTAAATGCGGGGGCTGTGCAAAACAAAGCCACCGAGATGGTAAACCAAGCCGACAATGTGTATCTTGCCAGCCAAGTTAAAAACCCCATCGACTATCTAAGCGATAAACAACAAGCTGTGCAGTTGGCCAAGCAAGGTCAGTGGCAACAAGCCAAACCTTTATTAGAAAAATTAACCAAGCAATATCAAAACGATGGTGCCACATGGTATTTGTTGGGGCTGGCGTATTTTAATCACAAGCAATGGCTAGAAGCGGTCAGTGCGTTTGAGCAAGCGCTTTCGCTAGGCTACCGTTTAACAGGCATTCCCAATGGCGCCAGTACACCAAACGATTTGATGGTTAAAATTGCACAGGCGTACGGGTTTGCTGGTCAACAAAGTAAAACTATTGAGTGGTTGAACAAAGCCCTAGCGGCGCGCTGGGATGATAAACCTAAACTGGCTGGCCGTAGTTTGTTTAGCCGTGACACCATGGCCGCATTTAAGGGCATGGAAAATAGCGATGAATTTAAGCGTGTTGCAGGTGTGATTGATACACAAGATATAAGCCGAGATGCAGGCTGGCGAAGTGACTTAGCCTATCTATATGCTGAAATTCAGCGCTTACACGTTAATCCGTTTCATTCTATCAGCCAAGCTGACTTTAAAGCGAGAGTAGATGCGCTACATAAGCGCATTCCAAAATTGAGCGACCAGCAAATTGTGTTTGGCTTTATGCAGCTCATTGGTCTTTTAAATAATGGTCACAATATTTTAATTCCAGCATGGGGCGAGCATGGTAACTTTGCCCAGTTACCCGTGCAGTTTTATTTATTTAACGACGGCTTGTACATCGTTGCTGCAAGCGATGAATATCAGCACTTAATTGGCAGTAAAGTTGAGCGCATTGGTGATGTGAGCGTGGCTAAAGCCATTGAGTTGGTGGGCAGCATTAACGCGCGAGACAATCAAATGCAGCAAAGTTGGTTAGCGCCCTATTATTTGAGCTTGGTTCCCGTGTTGCAAGGGTTAGGCATTGTATCGGCTAAGCAAGCGGTGACGCTGACTTTACGCAAGCAAGATGAACAGTTTACGGTAACCCCAAAGGCACGTGCCATGCGTTTTGGCGGATTTCCCAAGTTACCTAAGCTACCTAAGTTGCGCGCAAGTGAGTTGCCTACGTATTTAAAACATAACGACAGGCCTTATTGGCATGAGCTCTTCGCTGAGCAAAGCCTTTTATATGTGCAAGTGAACGATGTGAGAAACCGTAAGGATGTGTCGCTAGCTGAATTTAGCGCGCAGCTCAGAGATATAATTATAAGCAAAGATATCAAACATCTCGTTTTAGACTTGCGCCATAACAGTGGTGGTAATGGCTCCATTACACCGCCTTTGATTGCGCTAACCGCGTTTTTTGAACTGTATAAACCACAAGGACACTTGTTTGTGATGGTAGGGCGTAATACTTTCTCGGCAGGGCATGATATTTTGGTTAAAGTGCAGGCTATTACAAACCCGATTATTGTGGGTGAGCCGTCGGGTACTCGTCCCAATACCATTGGTGAGTCAGGGTGGTTTAACTTACCGTACAGCAGGCAACATGGTTTATTATCGTCGCAATTTCATCAAACTAGCGTGCCGGAAGATCATCGTATTTGGGTGGCACCCGATTTACCCATAGAGCTCAGTGCTAAAGACTATTTTGCGGGAAAAGACTCAGCGCTTGAAGCCATATTCTCTTTAAGCAAATAGTTTAATTATGGTCTTTTTAGCTTTACAAAGCGCGTAATGCATACGCGCTTTGTAAAGCTTATTTCTGTAAAACAACCACTTCCTGATCAATGGTAATAAATTGCTCAAGCAGCAGTTGCGTATCTTTTAAGTCTGTTATTTTCCAAGCGGTGGGTTTGAGTGTTTTTAAGGTTTGAATAAATGCACCGTTTAGGTCGTACTGTTTGAGTGCAAAGGTGTCTTTGTCCACACTGTAGATGGCCCCATTTTTAACTAACAAGGCTTTGCCATTGAGGTGAGGCAGCGGTGTGGCGGGCTGCTCATTCGGTGTGATTGCACGACTAAATACTTGGTTGTTTTTGGTGGTGTAAATCAGCCGATTGTGACTGACCCATGCATTTTCAACGTCATCGAGGTGGTACGCAATGAGTTTATTCTCTTTTATATCAAATTGATACAGGCTATTTGCGCGCGCGTTTTTAATAAGTACAAGTAGCGTGTCGCTGTCTAACCAGTTTAATACCGAAAAAAGTGGTTTGTAGGTACTCACAAGCCTACTGTTACCTGTTAAATCAGTGATTAGCAGTTTGCCATTTTTCACCCAAGCTACATGATGACTATCCGCTGACCAAGCATAGCCATGTATGGTTTCTTCATTTTCATTGTTGGTTAGTTGCACTGCGTCGCTATTTGGATGCCAAAGCCATATCTCGTCTTGCCCTGTGCGGTTACTAATAAAAGAGATGCTTCGCCCATTGGGAGGAAAGCGCGCTAAGCGTTCCTGTGTGTTTGAGCGCGCAGTACTTGGGTAAGGCGTCGTGACCGTGTGTAAATCTAGAGCCCGTTGTTGCATGATATCTTGGTTCAAATCAACCTGCGCAATATCTATGTCTTTATGGCCTTGCACTGCGAGTAAGTCTTGTTGGCTTGGGTGTTCGGTTACAGAAATCAAACGGCTGCTTGGCGTTATGAGCTCACTCATTTGGCCGTCCAGCGCAACTTTGTAAAGCTTACGGTTACTCACTGCAAGTAAGTACTCACCTGTGGTTGCAAAGTTACCAATAATAGGGGATATAAAAATCGGCTTTTCGGGAAGTTGAAGTGTTGCTTGCTGTAGCATTTTACCGTTTTTATCAAGCAAGATAAGTTGAGTATTGGCATGTTGATCGTGTGCAAATACAACAAACTGTTGGCGCTTGGGGTGGTAGTCAAAATGATAAATCGACAAAGCATCGCTGCTAAACAACGGTTGGCTTGATTTATTCAAATCGTTGTAAAGCATTATGGCAGGGTTTTTGGTGCTGAACTGTAAAAATGCATACTGATGATTAGCCAATGCTTTTGGCGTTTTTATCTCATGAGTTTGGCATTGGTAGCGGGTGTTGAGTGTTTGTGGCCCACTCAGTGCCTGAGCAAAGTCTAAGGTCGCCAATGTCCAACAGCTTGTCGGTAATGATTGATTGCTTGGTACTTTATCGCAGGTATTGTACGTGGCAAACACTATCTCTCTACCGTCTGGGGTAAAGGTTGGAGCGCCAAATTGACCTGCCTGAGCAGTAAGTTGAGTCTCTTTGCCATTATGCAATGCTTTAGCCCAGATATGACTTTTACAACTGCCTGCGTAGCGGTTAAATACAATGTACTGGCCATTGGGGCTATAAATAGCATGTGATTCGTGTGCATCCGTGTTAGTGAGTTCTGTGAGCTGCGTATATTTTGTTATAGGTGTTGTGGGCCAAAACAGTATGGTGAACATCAGTAGCATAGTTATGCAGACTGCAACGAAAGTCCAAGGTGTTGAGTCAAGCATTCGTCGGTGTTTTTTTGAATTTGCTAGAGAGTGGGTGTCGGGCGCATTATACCAAGTTACCTCACACAGTAGTCGGTAGCCGATTTTGGGGTGCGTGGCAATAATATTGGGTGATTTTGCGTCATCGCCTAATTCTTTGCGAAGTATTGCAATACAGCGTTGTAGAGCATTGGGTACCACCTCAGCGCCTTGCCAAACTTGTTCCATTAAAGTTTGGTGCGTCACTACTTCATTTTGGTGCTGGGCGAGCACATACAATACGCTGAGTACCTTAGGTTCTATTTTAGTTTGTTGCTCACCCTGTTCAATGACTGAACGTGATAGGTCAATTTTGTAATCGCAAATAGAAAAAACGGGCAGCTGTGTCATGGTGGTCACTCAATACTATCTGGCCACAGTGTATGGGCTATTGAATTTGCTGTCTAGGCTCGAATCGCTTATCCAAATAGTGATAAAAATTTAAATAAGCTTATAAAACAAATGGTTAATTATCATCAGCTATTAATCAGTTTTTTATAAGCACGCCTTTGTGGTGGTGTGGTCATGCTTTTTGTTCACTGCTGGTGATTTATAAAAACAAAGGCAATTCTATGAAGGTAACAAGTAACATTAAGGTGTGGTGTTGGGGCACGGCCATTTTGCTATCCACCGTATGCACTACATTGCGAGCGGGTGATAAAGCCGCGCAGGTGATTGACCATGCCGTAAATGCTTACGGTGGCGCAAAACTTATTCAGCTTAAAAGCATTACATTACACGACGAACAGCTGCACTTTTCACAGTGGCAAAGCGGTCATGCGCTTCAAGGTGAGATGGTCAGTTATTTGAGCGAGCAACGACTAGAATTGGCCATTGATTTTGCCAGCCAGCGCAAAGTGTTTAAGCGTGCAACGACGCGATTAGTCGGTGGCCATGGCTCGGACAGTCCCACCGTGATGCACAGGCTTTATGTTGATGGCAAAGGCTACGGGGTTGATCACGCTTTAGAGCAATACAATCCTACTAAGCGAATGAATTTTGAGAATGTCGACCTTGGGCAAAGTCAGTGGCTAGATACGCTGATAGTCAAAAACTTATTTGATCATAAAGCGCCAAGCAAATGGACGGATGTCGCATATATTCAGGGGCAAGCTCACGATGTGCTGACTGTTCACTCTGGCACAAAGCAAGAGTACACAGTATATATTAATCAAAGTACGGGTTATTTAACGCGGCTATTAAAAGCTCAGCGCGGCCAGCTTGTGAGTGTGGATTTTTTAAATCATAAGCAAAGCGATGGAGTAACGTGGGCGCAGCGGATTTTTGCTGGCACTGAACACGGGCCATTGTTTCACAGCAATGCACGGCGAGTAACTTTTAATTCTGTGCACAATGCCCAATTTGATTTACCAGCAAACTACACACTACGCCCAAGTGACACGCCTATGGATGTGTCAAAGCAGACCTTAAGAGAGCTCGCTTCTGGCGTTTATTATGTAGGCAAAGGGTGGTCATACACCTTATTTATTGATGTTGGTGACTATTTTATCAGTGCAGGTGCATGGCAGATGGATGAGCATAGTCAAGATTGGCAAAACAACGTGGCACTGCTAAGAGCAACAACGAAAAGTAATAAACCTATCAAGCAGCATATCGTCACTCATCACCACACAGATCATTTAATGGGCCTACAAGATGTACTCACACACGGGGCAAGCTTGGTTGTTCACCCCAATGATATAGCAGCAGTACAAACCCATTTAAAAGCCCAGCTTAGCGAAGAGCAGCTAATCAAAGTTAGCAATCAAGGCAAACTGGCGGGTGGCAAAGTACAGTTGTTTGATGTGCCAAATAGCCACGCTAATCATAACTTAGTGGTTTATTTGCCACAGCAGAAAATATTGTTTAGTGAAGATATATTTGGCAGTAGCTTACAAGTTGGCTTTGACTCCCCAAGTCGCTGGCCTGATGTGGATACCTATCATCGCCTTGCGGTATTGATGGATAAAGTCGATGCGCTTGGCATTGAAGTTGAGCAGTTTGTGTCTTCACATCATGCAAGAGTGCTCTTCGCAACTGAGATAAAACAAGCAAGGTTAATCCCCTTGACTGACAAGCAAACCCTTATGGAACGTGTGTTTTCAAGTAAAAAGCGATAGACGCGCAGTACGACACATTACCAGCTTTATTTACAAGCTTTATTTACAAGCTTGGTGGTGCGCGAAGCTTGGTAAGTATCATAGTAAGGTTGGGTGGCGTTGCTGTGCGTCTTATCCAACCTATTCACTCAAAAAATAATTAAAGGCTGGGATTATGGTCATCGTTTTCTGGCCCATCTCCGTTGTCTTCCTTACGCTTTCGTTGTTCTTGTTTGGCTTTTTCAACATTTTTGAACACCGTTGGTGGGATGGGAAAGATGGTGATAAGCGGAATAAAGGCCAGCAATATAAAGGCACCTTTGGGCATTTTCTTTCCCCATTTGACCAAGGCGAACATTCCTCGAATTACCAGTACACTGGTTATGAAAATGGCAAAGTAGGTGATTAAATCGCTGTAGAAGTCGGTTAGGCCAAACATTTTCATGTATCTTTACTCATCTGCTAAAACAATAAGATGAGGTTAACTAGCTGATTTTCAATAGCGACTCAGGTCAGCGATAACAGCTCTGTTACATTGCTTCGACCATCTTTTTAATTTTTATGGCCTTTTCAAAATGGTCCAGCTGGTGGATTTGGATCCACCAAGTGGCGGCTTCCATTAGCAATTCAGGGTCGTCATTTTTGTTGGCAAAAAAGGCGTAAAAAGATAATCCAACGTTGTCGCCCTTGGCGGCAATTTTTTTATTACATGTCTCGATGATTTTGGCTCGTAGACTGGCTCGCATTGTGTTTACTCCTTGTTTTTAAAATAAAATATATGAGTCATTGAAAGTCGCGCATTGTTGATGGTTGTTGTGATATATACTCAGCGGCGAAAGAGACAAGCTAACAAAAATAGGCTGCTTGTTAGCTTGTCTTTGGTTAACGCAATATGTGAATTTACTGCGCTTTGGCTGATTTTTTCTGGGTGCGCACGGTAATATGCGTCACCTCTCCCGCCATATGCTGGCAGGCTAAACGGTATCCTTCATCCAGCTTAGACTTTGATAATCGCGCCTGCTCAGCTTCTGTTATTTTCAACGGCTGTTCGCTGTGTATTCTGCACATTCCGCAGGTTCCACCGCCACCACAGTTGGATGGCAACAAGACATTATGTTGTGCAAGCGCGTCAAACAGGGGTTGTTGTGCTTTCAGGGTAAGCGTGTTGCTTTGTTGAGAGGATTGCTCGGTCACCGTCACTTGTTGGCTGCTTGGCTTTAGCATTATGCGTAACTGGCCGGATTTAAAACGTTCAACCAACCATGTGATCCCCGTCATTGACAGCAGCAATGATGCGATGGCAAACACAATGATCAGCCAATGGTTAAAGCCGCCGGTATTAAAGTAATCCATAAAGTGCAGCATAAGCATTAGGTCTTTTAGACGACGATCGTCATTAACATGAGCCAACACGGCGCCTGAATTAGCATCAATGTACACATTGGTATTGTTGGCATCATCGAACTTTACCTGCCAAACAGGGTTTTCTTCTCGGGGTAATTCGTCAATTGGTGGTGTTAGCAGATTTGCCGAGATGATGTTCACCGCGCCATCGTACGACTTAACGGCAATGGTGCGTACCAAGGTTTCGCTAAGTGGGCGTACGGCGCCGCTTTTGGCATCCACTAAGGTGACGCTTTTGTGTTGATAAGCGTGCGGCCCAGACTCAAATGTAAGCTGATAGTAGGGGTGTCCTAGGATCCAAAGTAGTTTGATTTGTTTAGCGCCATCAAACGCCAATTGGTCAAAAGGAATGAGCTGTGTAGGGCTTGTTGAGGCGTTGTGATTGACAGGACGAAGGTGAACAGCCCCGGAAGCTTTTTGGTGGTCCATTAGATTAAAATACAGACCAGTGCCGAGCCAAATTAACAACTGTATGCCAACCAACAGCGAAAGCCATTTATGCAGTGATGTATTTAACTTAAACATTATTTAGCCCCCGCTTGTTTGTTGTTGCATATCCTTTGATAGGTCAGCACCGCTCCCATGCTTGCAGCGACACAACCAAGCAGCGCAATCAGCAACAAAAACCAGTTTGCGACATTTTCACCATCGTCATAATCCATAATGTGAAAGCGCCACATCCAGTCAAACATACGCCAAGCTAGGTGGCGGGTGGTGACTATCTCAGCGGTATATTGATTGATGTAAAACGTGGGGGATGAAAAGCCGGCAAAGGTAATTTGCCACACGGGGAGATGGCGGGGGGAGAGTTCCGGCGGCGTGTTTTCCACATCGCTAATGAGTTTTGCGGATGCAACCGCTGCGGTACCGCTAAAGTGATACTGTGCTAAGTTTAGGGCTTGTGCCTCATTGAGCGGGGCTAACCTTTTGCCCGAGTCTGCATCTATAAGCACTTTACCTCGTGCATGGTCCATAAAACGATAAACTTGTTTATCGAGCATGTGTCCTAGAGTGATGTTCTGGGCATGAGGATACTCACTGAGCAAATTGCTCAGTGAGTAGTTTACTTTGTCAAGCGCCAGCGTTTGGTTCGTTTGCTGTGGTGATGCGTCACGAAGGTGTTCGACACGACGGTGTTCGACACGAAGGTGTTCTCCGTGAATAAAGTGAATATCCATACTCACCATATACAAACCTGTTAGCGACCAAATCAAAAACTGTATGCCGACAAAGGCCATCAGCCATTTATGGTATTTCCTAATCTTTTTTATCATTATTATTTAGGCCTTGATTGAGTAAAACTACCTCTCGGTACTTTACCAAGCTATAAAGGGCAGGCAATACAATTAAGGTGAGTAACACGGCACTACTCATTCCACCGACCATAGGTGCGGCAATCCGGCTCATAACCTCAGACCCTGTACCTGTACCGTACAAGATAGGCAGTAAACCGATGATAATGGTAGCAACGGTCATCATCACTGGGCGCACACGCAATCCAGCACCATGTAGCAAGGCTTCACGGTACATTTCTATGCTGATTGACTTGCCTGTTTGTTGGGCATTCTCTTTTAGCTCATTGAGCGCTTGGTTCAAGTAAACTAGCATGATCACGCCAATTTCTACTGCGACTCCAGCCAAAGCTATAAAGCCAACGCCAACCGCCACAGAGAAGTTAAATCCTTCTAGGTACATCAGCCACAAGCCACCAATCATGGCCATAGGTAAAGTGACGATGATAATAGCCACTTCACGAAATGCTCTGAAATTGAGGTAGAGCAGTATCACGATGATGGCCAGCGTTAACGGTAACACGTAGCTGAGTTTGGCTTTTGCACGTTCCATGTATTCGTATTGGCCCGCCCAGGTGATTGAATAACCCACCGGTAGGTCAAGGTTGTCTGCCAAGTATTGTTTGGCGTTTGCCACGTAGGTGCCAACATCTACGCCATCAATGTCGATAAACGTCCAACCATTAATACGGGCGTTTTCACTTTTAATGCCCGGCGGCCCGTTTTCGATATAAACGTGTGCCACATCACCCAGTGCAATGCGCTCCCCTGATGGTGTGACCACAGGTAAACGGGCCAACTGCTCTGGTGAATCGCGATAATCTTGCGGGTAACGCAGGTTTACTGGATAGCGCTCTTGGCCTTCTACGGTTTGGGTTACATTCATGCCGCCGATGGCGGTGGCGACAACCTGCTGCACATCGGCAATATTCAACCCAAAACGGCTGGCTTTTTGGCGAGAAATATCAACCTTGATGTAGCGACCTCCGGCGACTCGTTCTGAGTAAACCGATGCGGTACCTTCAACATTTGGCAGTAGACGTTCAATTTGTTGACCAATTTGTTGGATCTCATTGAGGTCAGCGCCTGCGACCTTAATTCCAACAGGCGTTTTTATACCGGTTGCCAACATATCGATACGAGTTTTAATCGGCATCACCCACGCATTGGTGAGTCCTGGAAACTTCACAAGATTATCAAACTCGGCTTTGAGGCTATCGGTTGTTACCCCTTCACGCCATTGTGATTTAGGTTTTAACTGAATAAAGGTTTCAATCATGGTTAAAGGCGCAGGGTCGGTCGCGGTTTCAGCTCGGCCTACTTTACCAAATACATTTTCTACCTCAGGAACGGTGCGAATGAGCTTGTCGGTTTGTTGCAATAACTCTCGTGCTTTACCAATAGAAATACCCGGATAGGTGGTCGGCATATACATTAAGTCCCCTTCATCGAGCGGAGGAATAAATTCACTACCTATCTTGTCGATGGGGTAAAACCCAATAGCTGTGATGGCGATGGCCAAAACGATGGTGAGTTTTGGAAACTTCATCACCTGCGTAAGTACGGGCATGTATAGCGCGATAAGCATGCGATTAATCGGGTTCTTTTTCTCTGAGATCACCTTGCCACGAATAAAGTAGCCCATTAATACCGGCACTAAAGTAATGGCAAGTCCTGCAGAGGCGGCCATGGCATAAGTTTTGGTGTAAGCCAGAGGCGCAAACATGCGGCCTTCTTGCGCTTCTAAAATAAATACCGGTAAGAAAGATACGGTAATAATCAGTAAGCTGAAGAACAGCGCAGGGCCCACCTCTGATGCCGACTTCGCAACGATTTGCCAGCGGTTTTCATCGGTCAGCGGCGTTTTTTCCATATGCTTATGCATGTTTTCAATCATGACGATGGCGCCATCAGTCATTGCTCCAATGGCAATGGCAATACCACCAAGGGACATGATATTGGCGTTGATCCCCTGCATGTACATGATGATAAACGAGACCAAAATACCTAAAGGCAAAGTGATCACCGCGACGATTGAAGAGCGTAAATGGAATAGAAACACTACACAAACCAGCGCAACAACGGCCAGCTCTTCAAGTAGTTTACCCCAAAGGTTATCTACCGCGTTTTCAATCAATCGAGAGCGGTCGTACACCGTGACCACCTCAACGCCCTCTGGGAGTGAGTTTTTGAGCGAAGCGAGTTTTTCTTTCACGCCATTGATGGTCTTTTGTGCGTTTTCACCAAAGCGCATGACCACAACGCCACCGACCACTTCACCTTCACCGTTTAATTCGGCAATACCACGGCGCATTTGTGGGCCTAAATTAACCGTTGCTACATCTCCCACTCGAAGTGGTGTGCCTTGTTCATTGATGCCAAGAGGTATTTTTTCTATATCGCTGACCGATTGAATGTAGCCTGTGGCCGTAACCATGTATTCGGCTTCAGCCATTTCCACCACCGACGCACCCGTTTCCTGATTACCTCTTTTTAGCGCCGTTTGGATATGGTTAAGTGGAATGTTGTAGGCACGTAATTTGTCAGGGTCGACCTGCACTTGATATTGCTTGACCATACCACCGACGGCTGCCACTTCTGACACCCCTGGGACGGTTTGTAGCTCATATTTTAAGAACCAGTCTTGAATACTTCTTAGTTGGCTTAAGTCATGTTTACCCGTTTTATCTGCCAAGGCATAGATATACACCCAGCCCACACCGGTGGCATCTGGGCCAAGTTGTGGCTTAGCACTGTCGGGGAGACTGGCCGACACCTGACTCAAATATTCTAATACGCGGCTTCTTGCCCAGTACAAATCAGTGTCATCATCAAAAATGATGTACACGTAGGAGTCACCAAAAAATGAATAGCCTCGCACGGTTTGCGCACCGGGTACGGAGAGCATCGCAGTGGTCAATGGAAAGGTCACCTGATCTTGCACCACTTGCGGTGCTTGGCCTGGGTAACTGGTTTTGATGATCACCTGTACGTCCGATAAATCCGGAATAGCATCAACGGGGGTGTTTTTAAGGGAATATATTCCAGCAAAAGCGATGATTAGCGTTGTCAGCAACACAAAAAAACGATTGCCGATAGACCATCGAATGATAGCTTCAATCATAGTGGTGCTCCTTATTCGTTGCCCGTATGTGCACTGTGCTCATCATCATTCATGACGGCCTTTGGTTTAATGTCTACCACCACAAAATCATCTCTAATTTCAAAGGTAAAGGTGACTTCATCAGCCACTTTTATGTTATCAAGACTTACTTCAGCAGCGACCACAAAGTCCATTGTAGCGGCGGGGCGGTTCCATTTTTCAATCGCATCGCGGCTAATATTCACAATGCGGTTATCCGCATCTATGGCATTGACTAGACCATTGACGGTAGCGCTGCTCACTTGCGGCTCTGAGGAACCTTGCGACATAATGTGAATGCCAGTGAGTTCATAACTGCCATCGTCTGTTTTGCTCACTTCAAAATGAAGTGTTTGTCCAGCACTGAGGGCATTGATGTCTACCTTCTTTGCGACCGTAAAGTCCATGGTCATGGTTGGCCAGTCCCACGCTTCAACTGGATCGTGAGTGATATTTACCATGCGGTGGTCGGCCATAACCTCATTCACCACACCTTGAACCCAAACTGAGTTAGGTACTTTTTCATGGGTCATACGCTTAAAGTCAGAATTTTTGCTGGACTCTGAATCTATTAAGAATTGCGCAGAGGTAACGATTTTGTCTTCTTCGTTTAGGCCTTGTAAAATTTCAATTTTGTCTTTACCGACTCGTCCTATCGTAACTGCAATAGATTTAAACTGTCCGTCACCAAGGGCTAAGACCACACGGTCTTGCTTACCAGTTCGGATCACAGCTTCTTTAGGCACTAAAATAACGGGTTCATCAAGGTTGGTATGAATGGCGACTTGGGCAAACATGTTGGGTTTAAGTTCATAGTTGGGGTTATCGAACTTGAGCCTGACTCGCAGCGTACGGGTTTTGCTGTTTAGAGCAGGGTAAACGTAGTCTACCGTCCCATTCCATTGCTTGCCCGGGAGGTAATCAAGGGTCATAGAAACGGGTTGCCCTTGTGAAATCAAAGAAGTATCACGTTCAAACACTTCGGCTTCTACCCACACTTGATTGAGCTGAGCAATACTCATCAGGGTTGTACCTGGCTTCACATAAAATCCTTCACGAATTTTTAAACCATCAATGACGCCGGACTGAGGTGAGTAAAAGGTGATAGTTTGCTGTACTTGCTGGTTTTTTTCTAACTCATTGATAAATTGCTCAGACAGCTGGAGTGCCTTTAAGCGATCTTTCGCGGCACTTATCAAAGAACCATTATTACGCTTTAGGGCGAGCAATAGTTCTTCTTGCGCATTAACCAGTTGAGGAGAGTACAGTGTGTACAACGGTTGGCCTTTTTCAACGGGGTTCCCTGCCGCTTTTACATAGAGTTTTTCTATCCAGCCATCAACACGAGGATGGATATGAATTAATTTGTCTTCATCATACTGCACGTAACCCACCGTCGAAATTTGGGTATGCATGGCTGCGTATTCAACAGGAGCAGTTCTGACACCTAAATTATTCACCACATGAGGAGCAATCTTAACGCTACCTGGGCCTGCATCATTTGCTCCGCTATCTTCCTCATAGACTGGAATAAGGTCCATGCCCATCGGAGATTTACCTGGCTTATCGCGACGATAGTTAGCATCCATTGGGGCCACCCAATACAACGGCTTTTTCTCTTGAGAGTCAGAGGCTTGTGTTTGCTCGCTATGATTTTCTGGGAATAAGCTCATCGCTACTGTGCCAAGCGCAATACCTACAAATAATGCGATGATGGTTTTTTGATTTGAAGACATTAGTTTGCTCCCAAAGAATGAGACTGCGCAGTTGCAGGTTGAGTGGATTGTGTAAGGAGGTAATTAATACGAGAAACGGATTTCAGCGCATCTACATCAATTTTTAACGCCACAATACGTGCGTTAAGTTCGGCGATACGCGCTCGAACCACTTCGGCAAAATCGCCATCATCATTGGTATAAGCTGTCAATGCGGCCTCAGCTTGATAGTGCGTCTGCTTTAACAGTTGCGTGGCATACAAAGCTTGTCTGTCTGAGAGTCGATTGAGTTGTTTGAGTTCTTTCTCAACGGCACTAATCATTTGTTTGATCATCAATAGTTTGTCGGTTTTAACCGCCTCAGACTGTGCGATGGCGGCGGCAACTTGTTTATCTTGCTTATTTTCAGTGAATAGTGGTAAGTCAAAGGTGACACCGACCGAGAATAGATCAGCACGACTCATGCCTGAGGGCATATCATCTCGATAGCCGTAGCTTGCGTTAACTCCCCACTGTGGCTGGTACTGTTGTTTGTTTAAAGCAATGGTTTGCTTTGACACCTGTTGCTTAACATCAATCGCGCGATTGACTGGATGGTTTATTAATAGTTTAGCCAGCTCATTGCGAGAGTAATTCGCAGGTTTTAGTAACTGAGCATAAGCCAATTCAAGGCGGGGTAATTCGCCCGATACTGTTAAAATACTGCTTTGATTATCAAAGTTATACGCCAGTTCAGGGTTGCTGGTGTCGTAAATATGCAGCCATTCGTTAAGTTGTGCTAGCGCCGTTTCGAGCTTTTGTTGTTCTACCGTTAGCCTATCTTCAAGTTGAATAAGCTCCAGTTGAGCGCGTACAACATCCTGCTGTCTCGTTTTACCTACTACGCTGGAATAACTGGCTTTAGCAACCTCCGCGATTTGCTCAAACAAAACCCGATCTTGTTTGATTAACGCAATGGTTCTTTGCGCGAGATAAGCGTCTAGCCAAAGCTGCGTGACATTACTTTGCAGTTTGGCTTTTCTATCTTGTCTTTGTAGTGGGAATTGCGTTGCAGAGAGCTTTAGCTGTTTACTTTTGATTGCCAAGCTGTCACCACGGGCGAACATTTGTGATACACCGACCTTAAATTGGGTCATGCCTTCTTGCGCAAAATCCCAGCCGTCAGTTGGTAAGTTCATCATTCCTATCGACACCTTTGGATCGGGTAAAGTGTTCGCAGCAATACTTGATTGCTCAACGGCATGTTGCTTTAGCTGATTACCATGTAACCAAGGGTCATTTTTTTGGGCAAGCTGTATGGCTTGTTCGAGTGAAATCGTATGTCGTTGTTTGCCATCCGATGTTGCGTAACCCGATGTTTCAGCCGCAACGTTGATTGGCAGCGCAAAAGCTATCAAAACAAAATTGAAAAAATAGTTGTGCTTCATAGTGTGTCCCCAGAATTAACTGGACTGATTTATGCGCAAGATTCACGCAGTAATTAATAGTTTTATTAGTAAATATATGCTGTGCGTGCGGATTTTGGGCGCACTTACCCCATATTAGGCAAAAATCGGTGGACGATAGAGAGAACTAGAGATGGCAAGAGGTGCCTGAGGAAGTGAGCGATTGATTGCTTCTGAGTAATACAGCACCGGTGTTGTTAGCAAGTATGAACTTAGGTAATGAATCGAAGTACAGACACTAGCAGGGCAGGTGCACTCGGTATCACAGCAATCCGCTGCGCTGGACATGTTGCTGTTGTCCATGCTAGCCATTTTCGAGCTATGATCCATGCTCATCATTACTTGATGGTTGTCTAATGACATATCACAAGGCATAGCAGCATACGCCAACACTTGCCCTGTAAAGGCAATCAGCATTGAGAGCGTAACTAATATGGTTGAAAGTGATTTGAGCATAATAAAACCAGTGAATGAATCACCATAAATGCTACGACAATTTTATTGCCAAGTAAATACAGAGGTTTTGTGAATGCCAAAATACCGATGCCATACGACGGTAGTTTATTTGTGATTTTCGTGAAATAAAAATGCCACTGAGTGTGAATAAAATTCATTTACTTGTTTTTGCAGTTGCTTTTATTGCTTAGCCAAGGCGCACTGGGCGCTAGCGATAGATTAGATTGTTTTGTTGCTGTATTTCGAGTAATGGCAATGGGAGTAATTCCTATTTTTGCCACAAAATTGTCATAAAACCTTGCTAATTTGCTGGGCTATTATTTAGTCAAATTTTTGTTGGTTAAGGCGTGAATGAAGCAGCAGAGCTAGAAAAACAAGTATTAGAAAACATATTAAAACACGGCACTGTTAATACTTTATTTCAGCCCATTTATGATATTAGCAAGCAAGATATACTGGGTTTTGAGGCATTAAGCCGAGGTGTAGATTGCTTGGAAATGCCCGAACAATTGTTTGCAGCAGCTGGCATTCACAACAAACTGTCAGAACTAGAATTATTATGCCGAGAAAAAGCAATAGAACGTTTTGTTTCACTGCAACTACCCGGCAAGCTGTTTTTGAATGTTAGCCCTAACACGTTACTTGACCCAAGCCACCCACGCGGCGAGACTCGCCATTTAGTGGAAAAGCACGGTTTGGCTGCTAACAAAGTGGTGATTGAGGTTACAGAGCAAGACAAGGTTGATGATGGCTTTTTATTACTAAAAACCATTGAGCACTATCGTCAGCTTGGCTTCAACATCGCTATTGATGACTTGGGAGCAGGTTATTCGGGCCTTAAGCAGTGGTCAGAACTTTGCCCTGAGTATGTCAAAGTTGATAGGTATTTTATTGACTACTGCGATCAAAGTATTGTTAAAAGAGAATTCTTAAAATCCATCATAGAGCTTGCAAAAGCAACGGGAACATCGGTGATCGCTGAAGGGATTGAGCGAGTTGAGGAGCTATCATTACTAGAGAAATTAGGCATAGTGAATGCTCAAGGATATTTGCTTGCTTACCCTCAGAGTGAACCTAAGATTGAACTTGAGGCCAGTCAGTGGTCGGCCCTAAACTTGACGCCGAAAATGAATACGACAGAGCAATCAATCGCGATTGGCTGGTTAGCCATAACGCAAAGTGCTATTCACCAATGCACGCAATGTAAGGAAGCCCATCGAAGCTTTGAGTCGGATAAAAAGTTGATGAGCTTAGCGGTAGTGAATGATAATCGAGAGCCAATAGGGTTATTGCACAGAGACCAACTGACTGAGGTGTTTGCCGCGCCGTATGGACATGCATTATATGCTAAAAAATCGGTGGTGGAGTTGATGGATAAGCAGCCGCTGATAGTTGATGAAAATGCCCAACTGGACCAAGTAAGTCAGCAAATAACTGAACAAGAGTTCGATATTCGTCGCCATATCATTATTACTCGAGAAGGTTGTTACTTAGGACTTGCACCGTTAAGAGATATTCTTAAGCACATAACGGAAGAGAAAATTCGCCATGCTCAGCACGCAAACCCCCTCACTATGCTGCCTGGTAATGTGGCGATAAATGAAGCGATTGAAACGCGTTTGCGAAAGCAATCCGACTTTTCATTGGCATATATAGATTTGAATCACTTTAAGCAGTTTAACGATTTATATGGTTACGCCAGTGGTGATAGCGTGATCAAACTGCTGGCCGATGTGACGGTAAAAGCCTGCGAACAAAGCCCATGTTTTGTTGGACATATAGGCGGAGACGATTTTATGGTTGTGTTTGATGCTAATGATGCAGAGCAACTTTGTCACCAGATCATCAATGACTTTGAGCAACAGTCAAAGGCATTCTTCACGCCTGAGCATGTTAAATCAGGCGGTTATTGGGCCACAAATAGAGAAGGACAGAAGCAGTTCGTACCTTTACTGACACTGTCCATTGGTTTAGTTAGGCCCGATTTAGATAATTGTAAAAACAGTCATCAGGTGGCCGCACTTGCTACGGACGCAAAAAAAGAAGCTAAGCGATACCGAAACAGTTACTTGTTTGTGTGTAATCGACGCCGCCCCAGTGTGTCAGTGGTGAAGAAGATAGAAAAAGATCAAGCCGAATGTTCGGCATAAATTGAGTTGCTCAAATTGTGTATAAAAGCTTGAGTAAAAGCTCGGCTCGGTGTAGCGTTAACAAAAACAAGTTTGGAACACAGATATGCGTCAACTCGTATTGCTGTGCCTATTGTGTAGTTGGGCTGGTTCGGTAGTTGCGGCACAAACCATTTATGTCGCCAAAGAGCAACGTACTTTGTACGATAGAGACTTGTACTTGTACGAATTGCTGGAGATGTCACTCAAAGCCGCAGGCTTTGAAGCTCACATAGAGCATGTAAAAGTACATCCTCATCAACAGCGTACACTGCTGGCTTTAAGCCAAGGGGAGGTTGACCTACACTGGAGTATGACCAGCCCTGAGCGAGAGCAATTGGCAACCGCTATCCCTGTCCCTCTGTTTAAAGGCTTTATAGGTAAGCGTGCGTTACTGATCAATAAGATGCAATTGTCGCAATTTGATGATGTTGACTCACTTCAAGCGTTATCCAAACTGACCGCTGTGCAAGGCCATGACTGGCCAGACACTAAGATCCTAGGTCACAATAATTTGAATGTTAGGCCGATGGCTAACTACCAGGCGATGTTTGCTATGGTTTCGCGGGGTCGACTAGATTACTTTCCACGTTCATTTATTGAGGTTGGTGCTGAGTTGGCCACACAAATGAGTGACAATCTTATGATTTTACCGAGTCTTTATTTGCAATATCCCAGTGCGTTTTATTTTTTCGTCAATAAAGACAAACCAAAACTTGCCAAAGCACTGGCGCAGGGGCTGGCAAAGTTACAAGCAACAGGTGAATTTGATGCGTTATTTGAGCGCTACTTTGCAAAGATGCTCGCTCAGCTTCCATTTGATAAAGATACCAAGGTGCTGATGTTACAGAACCCGTACTTTCAAGGCGTGGACGCGGACTCAAAAAAAGAGTCAAAATGGGCTTTAAATCACGGCAAGTAGTGATAAAGCAAAAGCTATCAGACATCAAAAAAGGAGCCTAGGCTCCTTTTTTGTTAGAGCACAGGTATTAACGTAGCAGTGACTCTGTTAATACAGGGCGAATTTCTTTCACGATAAGTTGGCAAAGTTTTGGTGCGCCACAGATCACATTGCCACTTTGGTTGTAGCTTGCGCCACCTGCAAAGTCCATAACCATACCGCCAGCTTCTTTTACAAGAAGTTCGCCTGCCGCTGTGTCCCAAGGTTTAAGGCCGATTTCAAAGAAACCGTCCATGCGACCAGCCGCAACATACGCCATATCCAGTGCAGCAGAACCCGCACGACGGATATCCGCTGTGTGTACAAATAGCGCTTTAAAAGCTTCAGTGTAAGCGTCAATATGATGTTTTTGCTTAAATGGGAAACCAGTTGCAAGCACAGAGCCCGCGATTTCATTACTCTTAGTAACACGGATACGCTTTGAGTTTAACTGTGCACCTTGACCACGAGACGCGGTGAATAGCTCACTGCGAATAGGATCGTAAATCACGGCCTGTTCAACGCGGCCTTTAACTTTTAATGCAATAGAAACGGCAAAATGAGGAATGCCTTTGATGAAGTTGGTTGTGCCATCAAGCGGATCGATAACCCACTGGTAATCTGCATCTTTGCCTTCAATAACACCTAACTCTTCACCCACAATTGAGTGGTCTGGGTAGGCTTTAAGGATAGTATCACGGATGATCGCTTCTGCGTCTTTGTCTACGTTTGTAACAAAGTCATTAGTGCCTTTTTGTTGAGCTTCGACTTTTGATAAATCTTCACATGCACGTAAGATCACTTTACCTGCATTACGCGCAGCGCGTACCGCAATGTTTAACATTGGATGCATAGCATTACCTTTGGGTTGTAAAAGAACATATTCATATAGAGCCGGCGTATTCTAGCGATTTTTGTCGCAAAGTAAATAACCTGTCGCAAATAAAGTTGCTGCTTTTTTGTACGGCACTGTTCTGAAAAAGGAATTAGTTAACCTGATTTAGGGGAACGTAATATTTTGCAGATTCGAGTTCTGCTTAGTTCGTGCGCTTTTTACTATGGTGAGCGCTTGATGCTGTGGTAAACTTTGCCATTATTTTTTTAAGATTGGTTTATCAATGGCATTAGAAGACATCCGTATTGTGTTAGTAAACACATCTCATTCAGGCAACATTGGCTCTGTAGCACGTGCAATGAAGACAATGGGGCTATCTAAACTCTATTTAGTTGACCCTGCCTGTGAGGTAGATAGCCATGCCAGTGCACTGGCAGCGGGTGCCACGGATGTATTAGGTAATGCGACGATTGTTAGTGAATTATCACAGGCTATTGAAGATTGCGCTTTAACCATTGGTACCAGTGCTCGTTCTCGCACATTATCATGGCCCATGGTAGAGCCACGCGAGTGTGCACAGAAGTTGGTAAGTGGTGCTGACACAGGCCCAGTTGCTTTGGTGTTTGGCCGTGAAAATAGCGGGCTCACCAATGAAGAATTACAACTGTGTAACTACCATGTGTGTATTCCCGCAAACCCAGAATATAGTTCATTGAACTTAGCAATGGCGGTACAGACACTAACTTATGAAACCCGCATGGCGTTTTTAGAGCGTCAGGAAAAACAACCAGAAGAAGATGAGGCTGTTTATCCAAGCGCACAGCAAATGGCGCTGTTTTACGAGCATCTAGAGAGCACATTGAATGAAACTGGTTTCATTATTAAGCAGCATCCAGGCATGGTGATGACCAAGCTTAAACGTTTGTTTAATCGTGCTAGACCAGAAGATCAGGAGCTGAATATTCTGCGTGGCATTTTAACTTCCATCAATAAATCTACTCGCCAAAAAACGGACTAAGCGCAGCTGTAATGATGAACGTGCTAAGCCGTGACATTAATTCGCACTAGCACGTTCTGCCAAACAACAATAATACTTGACTAAAATACTCAGGTAATTACAATGAACCTAGTAGTTGACTAATTTACTCAAGTATTTGTCAACTTTTAGTCGCAATACTGATGAGTAATACTTGACTATCTTAGTCAGGTAATTAAAATTTGCGGCTTGGTAAACTAGCTAGGGGGCTTACATGAAACTGACATCAAAGGGCAGATATGCAGTAACAGCAATGTTAGACGTTGCGTTGCATGGCGAAATTGGCCCAGTCCCGTTGGCTGATATTTCAGAACGTCAGGAAATATCTTTATCTTACCTTGAACAATTATTTGCCCGATTGCGTAAACATGGCTTAGTAAGTTCTGTTCGTGGTCCGGGTGGCGGCTATCTACTTGGTCGCGATGTGCAAAGCATTTCTGTTGGTGACGTGATCAGTGCTGTTGATGAGTCTGTTGACGCGACGCGTTGTCATGGAGAAGGGGGCGGCTGCCAAAGCGGTATGCGGTGTTTGACTCATACCCTGTGGTCGGACTTAAGCCTGCGCATCGAAGAGTTTTTAAACAATATTTCCCTTGCCGAGTTAGTCGCAAATTCAGAGGTGCGAGCGGTTGCATCGCGTCAAGATAAAAGCGTCAACAGTGCGATGAAGCAATTAGACAATATTCAAGTGAGCTGTCAACTGTAGGTTGACGTCAAGCGGAGAAACAAATGAAATTACCGATTTATCTAGATTATGCAGCAACCACTCCGGTTGATCAGCGCGTTGCAGACGAAATGATGCAGTGTCTGACGATGGATGGCAACTTTGGTAACCCAGCTTCACGCTCACACCGTTTTGGTTGGCAGGCTGAAGAGTTGGTTGATCAGGCGCGTAATGATATCGCTGATTTAATTAACGCGGACCCTCGTGAAATTGTTTTTACTTCAGGTGCGACAGAGTCAAACAACCTAGCTATCAAAGGTGCTGCGCATTTCTATAAAAAGAAAGGCAAACACATTATTACGGTGAAAACCGAGCACAAAGCGGTATTGGATACATGTCGTGAACTTGAGCGTCAGGGCTTTGAAGTGACCTATATGGACGTTGAAAACAACGGCTTGTTAGATTTGAAAAAACTAGAAGCGGCAATGCGCGATGACACTATTTTAGTGAGTGTGATGCACGTTAACAATGAGTTGGGTGTGATTCAGGATATCGCGACCATCGGTGAGATGTGTCGTGAACGTAAGATCATGTTCCATGTTGATGGTGCACAAAGTGCGGGTAAAGTGAAAATTGACCTGCAAGAGCTTAAAGTTGATTTCATGTCGTTCTCAGGCCACAAAGTCTATGGCCCTAAAGGCGTTGGTGCCTTGTACGTTCGTCGTAAGCCTCGCGCGCGCTTAGAAGCTCAAATGCACGGTGGTGGTCATGAGCGTGGGATGCGTTCGGGGACTTTGGCAACGCATCAGCTTGTTGGTATGGGCACGGCGTTTCGTATCGCAAAAGAAGATTTTGAGAAAGATCACGCGCACATCAGTGCACTTCGCAAACGCCTAGTTGACGGCGTAATGACAATGGACGAAGTGTATTTCAACGGTGCGATTGAACAGTCAGTTCCAGGGATTGTGAATATCAGCTTCAACTTTGTTGAAGGTGAATCATTACTAATGGCGGTAAAAGACATCGCGGTGTCTTCGGGGTCAGCTTGTACGTCAGCAAGTTTGGAACCGTCTTATGTGTTGCGCGCTCTAGGGCGTAACGATGAACTGGCACACAGCTCGATTCGTTTTAGCATTGGTCGTTTCACAACGGAAGAAGATATCGACTACACCGTCAATTTGATTAAAGAATCAATCGGTCGATTACGTGAAATGTCGCCGCTTTGGGAAATGCATCAAGAAGGCATTGACCTAGATAGCGTTGAATGGGCACATCATTAAGCAAGTTTTTGCTTGTAGCCAGGCGCTATGAGCACATAGTGAGGAAAGAGTTATGGCGTACAGTGAAAAAGTAATAGATCACGTGGAAAATCCACGTAACGTAGGGTCGCTTGATAAGAACGATCCGAGTGTTGCAACTGGTATGGTGGGTGCACCAGCTTGTGGTGACGTAATGAAGCTGCAAATTAAGGTTTCAGATCAAGGTATTATCGAAGACGCTAAGTTTAAAACTTACGGCTGTGGTAGTGCAATTGCGTCATCGTCTTTGGTGACTGAGTGGGTAAAGGGTAAAACCCTAGATGAAGCTGCGACTATCAAAAACACTGATATTAGTGCTGAGTTGGAGTTACCTCCGGTTAAAATCCACTGCTCAATTTTAGCAGAAGACGCAATTCAAGCAGCAATTGCAGATTATAAAAGTAAACAAGCGAAGTAAGAGTAAATAATATGGCAGTGACATTGACAGACGCGGCGGCAAACCGAGTTCAGGCCTTTTTGAGTAATCGTGGCAAAGGCATTGGTTTGCGTGTTGGCATTAAAACCACGGGCTGTTCAGGTCTTGCATATGTACTTGAGTTTGTTGATGAACTTGACGAAGGCGATGAAGTTTTTGAAGACAAAGATGTAAAAATCATTGTTGATGCTAAAAGCCTAGTTTATATCGATGGCACTGAGCTTGATTACACCAAAGAAGGTCTTAATGAAGGGTTTAAATTTAATAACCCCAATCAGAAAGACGAATGTGGCTGTGGCGAGAGCTTTACGGTTTAAGGGTCGCCTAGCCTGCTCTCAAAGCCCTGCCTTGGTAGGGCTTTGTCGTATATTTGCAATGCGCGTTTTGCGCACACTTAGGGTATATAAAAGACATGCGCTATTTTGAGCTATTTGATATTCCAGTCGATTATAATGTTGATCTTAAGAAGATAAATCAGCATTACCTTGAGTTACAGCGAGTTGTTCATCCAGACCGATTTGCGGGCAAAGGTGAACGTGAAAAGCTGCTTGCTGTGCAAAAAACTGCTGAGATCAATGACGCGCTGGCGATATTGAAACACCCAGTAAAACGTGCTGAATATATGCTTAGTGAACGTGGCGTTGACATTCGCGCCGAGCAACAAACACTGCAAGACCCTATGTTTCTTATGCAGCAAATGGAACTGCGAGAAGCACTTGAAGAGCTGCCTGACAGCAATGATGTTGAAGCTGCTATTGAGCAGTTTGAGCAGCAAATTAAAACGCTTGATGTACAATTTAGCCAGCAGTTGGCAATGCAACTAAGTAGTGACAATGAGCAAGACTTAGAGCAAGCCGCCGATAACATCCGTAAACTCAAGTTTGTATATAAGCTACGTGACGAACTGGCGCGTATCGAAGACAGTTTATTTGATTAATTCTCCAAAGAGGCCCGGTTGAACGGGCTAAAAAGTGAAAGAGCATTATGGCATTATTGCAAATCGCTGAGCCGGGGCAGAGCGCGGCACCACACGAACATAAATTGGCCGTAGGTATCGACTTAGGCACAACTAACTCACTCGTTGCTACTGTGCAAAGTGGTGAGGCAAAAACATTGGCCGACTTTGACGGTTCTGTGATGCTACCTTCGGTAGTTCGTTATTTCACAGAGGGCACAGAGGTTGGTGCTCAAGCACAACAAACTTCTGCACAAGACCCAACTAACACTCTCATTTCAGTAAAACGCTTTTTAGGTAAAACTCAACAAGAAATTGAGCAGAGCTATGGTCAGTTGCCTTATGAATTTGTGCAAACCGACAGTGGCTTGGCAATTAGCACCGTGGCTGGGCCAGTTAGTCCAGTGCAGGCATCTGCTGAGATTCTAAAAACACTACGTGAGCGCGCTGAGCACAGCTTTGCTGGTGAACAATTGCAAGGCGCGGTGATCACCGTGCCTGCCTATTTTGACGATGCGCAGCGACAAAGTACCAAAGATGCCGCAGAGCTTGCGGGTTTAAAGGTTTTACGTTTGTTAAACGAACCAACAGCGGCGGCGGTTGCCTATGGCCTAGACTCAGGCCAAGAAGGCGTGATCGCGGTGTATGATTTAGGCGGTGGGACGTTTGATATTTCAATTTTACGCCTGAATCAAGGCGTATTTGAGGTACTTGCTACTGGCGGTGACTCAAGCCTCGGCGGTGATGATTTTGATTCAGTATTGGTTAACTTGTTTAAGTCTCAAACAGGGATTAATAATCTAAATGCTAATGAACTACGTTTGTTCATTAATAAAGCCAAAGCATGTAAAGAAGCGCTGAGCAGCTACGAAACTGTTAACGTAAAACTAGAGCTACGTGAGCAAAGCTATACGGTGACAGTCACTCGAGCAGAGTTTGCTGAGCTTGTGATGCCGCTGGTGAAAAAAACCTTACGTGCGTGCCGCAGAGCAGTGAAAGATGCTGACGTAAGCCATGAAGAAATTCTACAAGTGGTGATGGTTGGTGGTTCAACCCGTATGCCAGTTATTCGCGAGCAAGTGGAAGAATTTTTTGCCAAACAGCCTTTAACCTCAATCGACCCAGATAGAGTTGTAGCGATTGGGGCTGCGATTCAAGCTGACATATTGGTGGGCAACAAGCCTGATTCTGATATGTTGCTATTGGATGTATTACCGCTATCTCTAGGTTTAGAAACCATGGGTGGCTTGGTTGAAAAAATTATTCCGCGCAATACCACCATTCCAGTTGCCAGAGCACAAGAATTTACCACGTTTAAAGATGGTCAAACCGCGATGTCTTTACATGTGTTACAGGGTGAACGAGAGCTGGTTGATGACTGCCGCTCGCTGGCAAAGTTTAGCCTTAAAGGTATTCCACCAATGGCTGCAGGTGCGGCGCATATCCGTGTTACCTTTAAAGTTGATGCGGATGGCCTACTAAGTGTGTCTGCGATGGAGAAATCAACGGGCGTGCAAGCAGAAATTCAAGTTAAACCATCATTTGGTCTATCGGACGACCAAGTGGCACAAATGCTCAAAGATTCAATGAGCAACGCAAAAGATGATATGCAGGCGCGAATGCTCAAAGAGCAACAGGTCGAAGCATTACGTGTATTGGAAGCACTAGAAGCATCGCTTGCCAAAGATAGTGCACTGTTAAATGAGCAAGAGTTGACTCATTTACGTGAACAAATGGCGCTACTTGCAACTGCACGAGAACAGGCACAATCGCCGGACGAAATAAAAAATGCCATCGAGAAAGTAGATGCTGCCAGCAGCGAATTTGCTTCACGTCGTATGGATGTATCAATTAAGAAAGCACTGCAAGGGCAGTCTGTAGACGAGGTGTAATATGCCACAAATCATCTTTTTACCCCACGAAGAGCTTTGCCCTGAAGGTGCTGCAATTGAAGCACCCAAAGGACAAACGGTATTAGACGCAGCACTTAAAAATGGTATCAGTATTCCTCATGCCTGTGAAAAGTCATGCGCCTGTACCACTTGCCACATTATTGTGCGTGAAGGCTTTGATTCATTGGATGAAAGTGACGAACTCGAAGACGATATGCTAGACAAAGCATGGGGCTTAGAAGCTGAATCTCGTCTTGGATGCCAAGCTGTGATCGCTGATGAAGACTTGGTAGTTGAAATTCCAAAATATAATCTCAATATAGTTAACGAAGAGCACTAATTGCCTCGCGCTATTTAGGGTAGGAAGCCACAGCAAATGCTGTGGCTTTTTTATGTATTTTCAGTTTCCGGCAAGGTTCATTCATGACAAAGTTGAGAATACTGCACTCATCTATTTGAGCTTCATTTTCTTTACGCCCTTATGTTGAAGCCGCGTGGCCTTTTTTAATAAGCTCTGAAATTTAGCGCAATCAAATTGATTGTGTTCAGGGCAATGAGCCGTATGTTGTAAGGTATGACTGATAACACTTAGCAGCTTTCAATTTCCTCCAGTTTTTCAAGCAACCATGAGCGGTCAATCTCGGTTGTTATACCTGATTCAAGCAACACGCGTATTTCATCCAGTGAAAAACCAGCAAACTGTCCCAATGAAATTTTACCGATAGCTTTTCTAAAACATTGGCATTGAATATACGAGTTAGGCCTTTACGCCCCAGCGGTTTGTTTGATTGGGTGCTAATGTTTAGGTTAACAAGTTGCGACTTTCAAGAAGAAAAGCATTCAGGGCGTCTAATTCAGTTTAAAGATCACACTCAAAACATGTTGAGCGGAAAAAGTCAGGTGGGCTTCTTAAATAGTCTTTATCACTTTGAACTGCAGAGAATAACTGGAATTGTAAGAGATTTGGCAGTTGAAATTCCAAAGAGCTATTTGAATATCGCCAACGAGTATCGCTCAAAAGCAGCATACGTCAGAAAAGCTGAACAAATCTGCTAAGAAAGCGGTAACTAAAAGGCTAGCGCTTTTCTTTTGTGCAATAGTACTTATGTGTATGTATGGTTTCTATTTTGGAAAATAAAAGTAAATTATTGACGGTTTGAATCATTTCGGTGATTATATGAACAAATAAAGTAAGGATAACTAGGAATTAT
>NZ_MNAN01000030.1:201800-202438 GCF_001854475.1 Pseudoalteromonas byunsanensis | reverse complement strand
CGGAGAGGTGGCCGAGTGGCTGAAGGCGCTCCCCTGCTAAGGGAGTATAGGGTTTGTAGCCCTATCGAGGGTTCGAATCCCTCCTTCTCCGCCATTTTTTAGTAAATGGTTTCTTGTAAATAACGGACGCGTAGCTCAGCTGGATAGAGTACCTGGCTACGAACCAGGCGGTCGGAGGTTCGAATCCTCCCGCGTCCGCCACTTTTCTTAAGTGGTTAAATATAAAGAATTGCGATGCAGACGCTCGGAGGTTCACTCTTTCAAGATACGTCCCGCATTCGCCACTTTTCTCTAAGTGGTTAATTAAAAGAGCATCTGGTAAGTAAAGATGTAAAAGATACTTAAACRACGGACGCGTAGCTCAGCTGGATAGAGTACCTGGCTACGAACCAGGCGGTCGGAGGTTCGAATCCTCCCGCGTCCGCCACTTCTCTCAGGTGGTTAAATATAGAGAATCGTGATGCAGGTTCACTCTTTCAAGATACGTCCCGCGTCCGCCACTTTTCTCAGGTGGTTAAATATAGAGAATCGTGATGCAAGGCGGTCGGAGGTTCACTCTTTCAAGATACGTCCCGCGTCCGCCACTTTTCTCTAAGTGGTTAATTAAAAGAGCATCTGGTAAGTAAAGATGTAAAAGA
>NZ_MNAN01000030.1:201424-201564 GCF_001854475.1 Pseudoalteromonas byunsanensis | reverse complement strand
ACGGACGCGTAGCTCAGCTGGATAGAGTACCTGGCTACGAACCAGGCGGTCGGAGGTTCGAATCCTCCCGCGTCCGCCACTTCTTTTAGAAGTGAACAATCAACCGACATGTTCTAAAAAGACAGTCGGTTTTTTTGTGC
>NZ_MNAN01000030.1:0-201374 GCF_001854475.1 Pseudoalteromonas byunsanensis | reverse complement strand
TCGGAGGTTCACTCTTTCAAGATACGTCCCGCGTCCGCCACTTTTCTCTAAGTGGTTAATTAAAAGAGCATCTGGTAAGTAAAGATGTAAAAGATACTTAAACAACGGACGCGTAGCTCAGCTGGATAGAGTACCTGGCTACGAACCAGGCGGTCGGAGGTTCGAATCCTCCCGCGTCCGCCACTTCTTTTAGAAGTGAACAATCAACCGACATGTTCTAAAAAGACAGTCGGTTTTTTTGTGCCTGAAATTTGGTTAGGCGGTGATTAAGCATGAAACGTGGCTCGACAGTGTGAGGCTGCAAACCAAGCAATCGGAGGTTCACTCTTTCAAGATACGTCCCGCATCTGTCACTTCTTTTAGAAGTGAACAATCAACCGACATGTTCTAAAAAGACAGTCGGTTTTTTTGTGCCTGAAATTAGTCAAGTTGAGTAACTTAAAAGCTTATAACTTATTTAAGATCTTATCCATTGCCCAAGACGTGTGCAGGGCTGTCAAACCTGTAGAGGGATGTATACTATTGTTTAGCAAACTATCTTTCATATTTTCGACATGATGAAATTGTATATGTTTAGGATATCTGTGCTCGGTTAGTTCTTCTCCAAACTCAGTTATCAATTTAACTGTCTCATTTTGGAAAATAGAAAAGTGAATTTCTCCTTTACTGCCGTAAATGACGACCTTGTCTTGTCGCGAGAGGCTACCAAAGTTCCATGAACCAGCCCCAGTAACGCCGTTTTTATGAAGCCAGCAAGCAGAGACAGCATCTAGCGCGCTATAAAGCTGTTGCTGATTGGTTCCAATGCCTTTTACATCTAGATACTCATCAATCAAGTAAGCAAAAATATCGAGGCCATGACTCGCTAAATCGTCGAAGTAACCGCCTGGGGCAATATCGATATCTGTTCTCCAGTTATATTCACCCGAAAGGTCAATGTCATTAGCTGGTTTACAATAGTGCCAAGAAACATGTCTAACCTCACCAATTACTCCTTGATTGATGTACGTCTTAACTTTGTTAAACAGTGGGAGAGAGCGGCGGTAATAGGCTACAAATAATGGTAGTTGTTTATCCGCAAAGGCATTACAAATAACCAAGCTTTCTTCGTAGCTTGGTGATAAAGGCTTTTCAATACAGCATATCTTTCCTGCTTGAGCAACTTTTAAAGCGTAATGTAAATGGCTATCGGGTGGTGTCGCAATATAAATGGCATCAATATGTTGGTCCTGTATCATTGCCTCTGCGCTCTCATGTACATGGGGGATCTTGTGGCGCTGCGCATAGTCTAGTGCTAGCTCGTGGTTCCTGCGCATGACAGAATATACCTCAAAACCGTCGAGCTGCTGATAAGCTGGGACACTTTTGATTTCGGTTACATTTCCGCAGCCAATTACTCCCCATTTAAGTGTTCTATTGTTCATTTATCTTCCTTTTTATAATGGTGTTACAGACTTAAAGTGCAATGATGCTATTTCATTTCGCAGTTATGCTCGTAGATACTATGCGAGAAATAAGTATCACTATTGGCAATGATTGGATTTAGTTTTATAAGTTGAATGACACTGAGTACACTGTTTATTCGTGAATAGTTTCATAATGTACCTATATTTTGACAGCGCTGTCAATTTTAACTTGTCTTCCTAGATGAGTTGTTATTTTTTGATAAAATAGAGAAGTTAAAACTTCGTGAGTTTTGCCTACACTGAGCAAATAGTTGCATCTATTGAGCTTCTTAGTCATCATAATTGAAATTTCACTTGCTAAGATAGTTATGCGGTACGTACTGATTTTTATACTATTGTTATGTTCTTTTCATTCTCTGGCGATAAAAGTCGGTGCTGAGCGCTATGAGCAATACTTGCCATTATTAAAAAACCAACGCGTTGCTTTAGTCGTTAATCAAACAGCACAAACGCAAGATGGTCATCTGTTAGATAGCCTGCTAGCCAAAGGAATTGATGTACGAAAAGTATTTGCACCGGAACATGGCTTTCGGGGCGATTATGACGCGGGTGCTAACGTTAACTCAAGTCGAGACGAAAAAACCGGGTTACCCATCGTGTCTTTGTATGGTAAAAACAAAAAGCCAACAGTCGAATCTTTAACAGATATAGACGTCATTGTATTTGATATTCAAGATGTAGGTGTGCGATTTTATACTTACATAAGTACCATGCATTATGTGATGGAAGCGTCCGCTGAACACGATAAGCGCTTTATTGTTTTAGACAGGCCAAACCCAAATATTGCGTTTGTGGATGGTCCCGTGCTACAGCCTGAGTTTCGCTCATTCGTTGGGCTTCACCCCATTCCTGTATTACATGGTATGACGGTAGGAGAGCTGGCCAAAATGATAAGTGAAGAGGGGTGGCTAAAAAGCAAACATAAACTCGACCTAACGGTTGTGCCTGTTGCTCAGTACGATGCAAGTATGGAGTATGATCTACCAATTAAGCCCAGCCCAAATTTGCCAAATGCACAAGCAATCGCTTTATATCCGTCACTATGCTTTTTTGAAGCAACTCCAGTTTCTGTGGGGCGCGGTACGTCGATGCCGTTCCAGGTATTTGGCCACGATAGTGTCAAACTAGGAGCTTTTAGCTTTACTCCGTTACCTGTTGCCAGCGCAGCGACTAACCCTAAACTCAATGGTAAAGCGGCCTATGGAAATGACCTACGCAAAGTGCGAGTTAATGGATTAGATTTAACTTGGCTTCTAGCAGCATACAAAGCATTTAGTGAACAAGGTGAACCATTTTTTACTCATGCAGATTTTATGGATAAGTTGGCAGGCACTGATAAATTGCGCTTAGCGATCCTAGCAAAGCAATCTGCGATACAGATCAAGAGTAGTTGGCAGGCCGATTTAGAAGCGTTTAAACTTTTGCGTCAGCCATACTTAATCTACAAACGTTAGTTATGACGTATATCGTACATATGCTCGTTTGCACGTTCCGCGCGCTTTTGCCATCTCAAATTCGATTGTGTTAGTGCAACAAACAGTACGTCAATCAAATAACTTTGTGAAATTCGAGTCAACATAGATGCATGTCTAACAGGTTCTTCACCTATGACGTTATACAAGTTAATTGATGCCATCTCATTGAGTGGATTAACACCATAGCGAGATAAACATAATATTGGACTGTTATTGTTCTTCGCTTGTCTGGCAACTCTGAGGACAGATTTGCTGAGCCCTGAATCACTAATCGCAATTAATAAGTCATCTTTACCCATAGTAGCGATGTAACTAGCCGCTGAGAGTTCATCTGTCTGTGCGATGGCGGGCAATCCTAATTTTTGCAATTTTAAGGCGAAGTCCTGAGCCATGGTAAAGCTACCACCAACAGCATAAAGCAAAATTTTTCTCGCGGCCTTGATAACACTAATCGCGGATTCAAATTGTTTAACGTCATTGAGTTTGTGCGTTTCACTCAAAATACTTTGCTGATGTGAAAGTAATTTCTGCGCGATTAAATCAATGGGATCTGTATGAATAATATGTGAATGGACTGGTTCAGGTTGCTTTGCTTGTAGATTTAAATCATCTATAACAGCTAGTTTAAAGGCCGGAAACCCTTTATATCCAAGCTTTTGGGCAAACTTCACTACACTAGATTGACTGACCCCTGCGTGCTTTGCAAGTTCTACGGATGACAGGGCGCGAATTTTTGCACCTGAGTTAAGTGTGAAATCAGCCAACTTCGCTTCACTGCTTGAAAGGCTGGGCTTGAGCGCCTTTATTTTTACAAATGTCGACATTTCGATACTTCTTGGTTACTGAGTTGTATTCATTATAGGTTCAAATGAATGTCAGTGATAGTCGATGAAATAATTATTGTGTTTTTATCATTTTTTTTGAGTGATTCTAGGGACAAATGTTGCCAAGGTGAAGTCAAAGGTGGTAAAAGCCTTGTTTTTAATAGGGAACCCTTTAAGCTACTAAGCCATAATAAATATGACTAAACGGCTCTGCTGTAAGGGAATGTATGACCTGGTATTCAATTTTACCACCATTGATCGCAATCTTAGTGGTGTTTTGGCGTAAAGAAGTGATTTTAGCATTACTACTGGCGCTGATTTCCTCTGAATTTTTGTTGCTTATGCAACATGAAACTAGTCAACTTTTAATGACGCCTGTAAACAGTATTGAACGCATTGTTGACGTTGTTACCTCTGCTAGCAACAGTCGGATCTTACTATTTAGCCTAATTATTGGGGCTTTATTGGCTTATATAAGAGAATCTGGTGGTGTGGCAGCAACCGTTAATATATTGATGAATAAAGGCGTAGCTAAAAGCAAGAGACAGGTTGGATTGTTGACTATGTTTACCGGCACAGCGGTATTTATTGAGTCAAACATGAGTGTTTTGACCTCAGGTATCGTCTCTAGAGGACTATTTGACAAGTTTAAGATGAGCCGGGCGCGTTTGGCTTATATTATCGATAGTACAAGTGCACCTGTATGTATTTTGGTGTTACTCAATGGTTGGGGCGCGTACGTATTGGGCTTGTTAAGTAATTATGATTTAGAACAGCCTGCTGTCAGCATTTTATGGAGCAGCGTTGCCTTTAACTTCTACGCGATTATTGCCTTACTGATCGTTCTGTATACTATTGTTTTTGATAAAGTTCATGGTCCTATGAAACATGCTGAGCAGCAACTTGAAAAACAGCAGATAGAGCTCGATACTGGACCCAAGGCGAGTAAAGCACGCTTTATGTTGCTACCTTTGCTTACACTTATTGCCTCTATGGTGGCGTTCATGTTTTGGACGGGAGATGGGGTACTGGCCAATGGCAGCGGCTCCAAATCGGTTTTATATGCAACTGTGCTGGCTACGGCATTAGCCTATCTTTTATTACTCAGTGCGAAACGTTTTAGCCATCACGAATTGGTAGATGTAGGCTTTAAAGGCATGGGTGAGTTATTGCCATTGGTGAGTATTGTGTTGTTGTCGTTAACACTTGGAGCGAGTCTAAAAGAGCTGGGCACAGGTGTGTTTGTTGCCTCTTTAGTGGGTGACTATTTACCGATTTATTTAATCGTACCCGTGCTGTTTTTAGCGGGTGCTATTATGTCGTTTACGACAGGCACGTCTTGGGGAACTTTTGCCATACTCATACCAATTGGCGTCCCCTTAATTCAAGCGCTAGGGTTACCACCTGCGTTAGTGCTCGGCGCTATCTTAAGTGGCGGTATTTTTGGTGACCACTGTTCGCCTATTTCAGATACCAGTGCGGTGTCAGCACTGGCATCGGGATGTGACTTGCTAACGCATGTTAAAACACAGCTGCCTTATGCGCTGGTTGGTGGTGCACTATCATTGGTGTGCTTCTTTGTCGCCAGTGTGATAATGATCTAACCACAGGTTGTTGAATCATTGTTCTCAAGGGCAGATAAGCTAACTAGCTGTCCTTGAGCATTTCTTTTGAATGCCAACAAGGTACCTACTTGATTGGTTTGATAATCATTTTGCTGCGTAATCTGCGCAATGAGCTCCGTACTTATTTCCAGCAAAGTTTGTTGCTGACAGTCAGCAATAAACCAAGTATCGGTTTGTTTTTCTATCAGCCTGCCCTGTGTTGCATACACTTGGCTTAGGTTGTCTTTAGCTGCTTGCATCGCATTATCTAGTTGTTGCTTTTGTGATATTAAAGCGCGGTTGTATTGACCCTGTTGCAGTGTATGTATCTCAACTTGCTGATATTTTTCAAAGTTTAGCGCGTATAAAGGTTGGCTATTTGGCGAAGAGTCAGTAAATAGTAAATAAGCGAGGAATATCGCTGCAAGGCTCGCAAACGCCCATTGCATACGTGGCCACAAAGGCGGAGTCTTACTTGACCTACATTGTTTCTTCAATTGATTGATTTGTGCTTGGCTGAGTCTATTTTGCTGCTTTTGCTTGCTAAATTCTGCCTTGAGCTGTTTATTCAATTGCTCATCATTCATGAGTTTCTCCAATTGCATCTTTGAGCCGTTGCTTGGCGTACCGTATCCGAGTTTTTATGGTCTCTACATTGCTGTGTGTGATCTCGGCTATTTCTTTCAATGTAAAGCCTTCCAACTGTAAAGACAGGGCTTCTTTTAATAAAAATGGTAATTGCGCAATAGCTTGATTTAAAGAAGTATGTTCTTGAACAATGGGCGTTGATTCTAGCAAGCTTATGTCGTCAACGCAGACTAAGCGCTGTTGTTTTCTAAGCTCATCTATCAGGGCATTGCGTGCCACAGTAAAAAGCCAAGCCTTAGGAGTCTGTTGCTGGCGGTATAGATGTTTTTTCTCCATCGTGAGTAGCCAAGTTTTTTGGCATAAATCCTGAGCCAGAACCGCATTGCTTTGACTGGATAAAAAGTAATATAAATCTTGGCTATAACTATCTATTAGCTGCTCTAAATATTTACTATCACCGCTGTGTTTGTAGGCATAGAGCGCATCATGTGTAACTTCATTATTGTTTAACCACGACTTTAGGGCTATTAGCATAGGCACTCTCTTAAGGGGATATCCCCCAGCTAAATACTACTGAGCTAGTTTGAACTCTAGCACAACACTTTGATTGTTTTGTACAACTGCTTGACCATTCTCAACCTTAGGACGGTACTTCCAGCGTTTTAATGCTGCGATGGCAGCGCGATCGAAGGTTCGCTTAGGTTTTGCGTCTGTAACGTTTATATTGATAACTTCACCGGACGTAGAGATAGAAAAACTTAGTTGCACCCAGCCCTCAAGGCCATCTCTTGCTGCGTCTATGGGATATTTCGGCTCGCTTCTAACGATTGGCGTAGCCTCTTGCCTTTGCTCAGCAAAGGTTGGGTCCGTGATTTTAACATTATTTGTTGGCACTTCTGGGACAAAAGGGATACCGGGAGTCAGCGTTGGTTCCAATGCTGGCTCTGCCACTAAACGTGGTGGCGGAGGCTGTATTTTGGGAGGTTCAGGCAATTTGTTTTTTTCCTCAAAGGGAGTGTCCTCTTTAAGTTGCGGCAGTTCCACAATTATTGCTGGAGTAGATTGAGGTACCCGAACGTTATCTTGTGCTATTAGATTGTGCATAAAAACAAATGCAGCACCTGTCATCAGTGCGCCACCGGCCACAGCACTAGATAATTTAGCATAGTTTATATTGTCTTTTTGATATTCAATTGCTTGCATAATGGCACCTGTCAGTATGTTTCTTTTTCTAATACAACGGTTCAGGTCAACAAAAGGGGTGAATATTTTTTTAAAATTTTTTTTGTGCTCAGATCACGATACAATGAAACCCTGTTTTTTAGGGGTTACTATGCAGTTACAAAAAATTGATAAGGCACGTTATCGCAGTCATCTAAATAAGGTGATATTTGCATGTATTGTTTGTTTAACGGCGGGGAGTTTGGGGATCTCACAGGCCTTGATCGCACTCTTTCCTGATCAAGATGGTAGTCACTTTCACTGGAACCTGCTTGGTGTTGTAACAAGTGCACTGGTGATTGGCTGGTTGCTTAACAAATTTCGCGCTCATCCATTTATGTATGAAGTCGTTTATGTATGGGATCTCAAGCAAGCGCTTAACAGAGTAACTCGCAAGATGCCCAAGGTTAAAAAAGCAGCTCATCAAGGAGATGTGGATGCGATGTTAGCCATGCAATTTAGTTATAGCGGCTCAAAGCAATTATGGGAGCTTGATGACAACACAATTACTCTAGAAGACTTGGGTATATGGCAGGCTGAGTTGGACTCATTGGCGGCTCAATATCAGGCCAAGTTAGATATTCAACAATATGATGAGGCGATACTGAAAAAATTTTAGGCGGTGATAAGCAGAAGTGGCGCTTGTTTTTCTAAATTTAGGCTCCATATCTATGTCATCAATACAATGATGTGATATTATAACACTTATCTATTTTTAAGGTCTTAATTAAGTCGTGGCAGAAGTAAGAGCAAGAGTTCAGTTAAATGTAGGGCAATACAGTCATATTCCTGCAGAGATAGTTTCTTTTAGTGGCCTTAAAGATGGTCAGGAACATGTTGCGCTGATTTTTAACAAGGCGGATAGTACACAGGCAGTCCCCTTAATTCGTATGCACTCCGAATGTTTAACTGGCGATGTGTTTCATTCATCTCGTTGTGATTGCGGTGAGCAGCTAAACGAGTGTATCGAGAGTATGCACCACCAAGGTGGCGTGCTTCTTTATTTGCGCCAAGAAGGTCGCGGTATTGGCCTTTACAACAAAATTGACGCTTATGTGTTGCAATCGCAGGGTATGAATACCTATGAAGCGAATAACCACCTAGGCTTTGCTGATGATTTAAGAGATTTTTCAGACGCAGTATTGATGCTCAATGCGCTTGGTTTGAGCAAAGTTAAGTTGATGACAAACAATCCAAATAAACTTAACGCGCTACGTGATTCAGGCATTGAAGTAGAGGCAGTTGTAGGTACTCAAGCACACATCAAAGCAGGCCACGTAGGCAACCGTAGCTACCTAGAAACGAAAGTAAAACATGGTTCACACATGTTGGACATAAAAAAGATTTCTAAGCCCAAATAAAATATGGGTTAAGGTGTTTGTAAAGTGCGACCAGTTGGTCGCATTTTGCGTTCTAATAGGTATAATCACAGAGTTTTTACAAGCATAGAGTTAACATGTCAGCCAAGTTTAGAGTGTTTAAAGCAGCGATGGGCGTTCAGTGGTTAAAAGCTGGATGGGAGATTTTTAAAATGCAGCCCATGACCTTTATTATGATGTATGTATTTATGGTAGCGGTTGCGTTGAGTCCGTTGGTTGCTCCGCCGTTACAATTAATTGCAGCATTTGCAGCTCCGTTTCTTACGGCTGGGTTTTACATGGCTGTATTGAGTAAGCAGCAAGGACAAGTCATTTCTCTTGCCAGTATACTTGGTGCATTTTCAGCTAAAGGGCGACGTTTACACTTGTTTCGCTTAGGGCTTTATCAGCTAGGTGTAGTTATCCTCCTGACTTGGGGGGCTGGTATTTTATTCGAAGAGGCTCTGAGCATCATGCAAAATGCCTCTCCAGAGCAATCACCTGAAGTATTGATTAGCAGTATATTAGCAACCATTTCAATGACTGATGTCATACTGTTCTTTATTGCTCATTCGATAAACATTATGGCATTTGCGTACGCATTACCTATTGTTTTCTTTCAGGGGGAGACACGAATTACTAAAGCGTTGGGATTGTCATTGAAAGTTTTCTACTCAAACATGGCTTCGCTCGGTGTATATGGTTTATTGATTACGCTATTGGTGTTGGCTTCAGTACCATTAAGCATGATCCCGCTGTTGGTGGTGATGCCTATCGCTTACATCAGCTTTTTTGTTTCCTATCAGGCTATTTTTATCGAGCAGCAAGCTGACTCAGATGACACAAAGCGAGATATTATACATAAGCCTGAAGATTCAGGGCGCTTTGACGCATAATGGATGAACAGGAACAGCAAAAATTAAAAAATTACGTACTTTGGCTGCTAGGCAGACAAGAGTACTCTAAAAAAATGCTTATCCAGAAGCTCAAAGCTAAAGGTGCAGATGAAACGTTTATAGAAAAGTTACTCGCTTGGTGCGAATCACTTGGCTATATAGATGAAAATCGGTATTGTGAGAGCTTTTTAAGAGCACAGATAAATAAAGGCTTGGGACTTAAAAGAGTACTGAGCGACGCGGGTAACAAGGGGGTTGATCGAGCCCGTTTGATACAGCTTGTTGAAACACAGGAAATAGACTGGTTTGAACTAGCACAACAAGCATATCTTCGTAAGTATGCGACAACCCCGGAAAAACTCGATTATAAAGAAAAAGCAAAGCGTATACGCTACATGATGTACCGTGGCTTTAGCTATGAAGAAATAGATTTTGCAATGCAAGCAGCAACAATGGGTGAATAATCACATGCAGCACATGACTACCGCACAGATCAGGCAAGCGTTTTTAGACTTTTTTGCCAAACAACAACACCAAGTTGTGCCTTCAAGCTCGTTGATCCCGGGCAATGATGCCACTTTGTTATTTAACAATGCGGGTATGGTGCAATTTAAAGATGTTTTTCTTGGGGCAGAAAGCCGTCCTTACAACAGAGCAACTAGCTCACAACGTTGTGTACGTGCCGGTGGTAAGCATAATGACTTAGAAAATGTGGGCTATACAGCGCGTCATCACACGTTCTTCGAAATGCTTGGTAACTTTAGTTTTGGTGATTACTTTAAACAAGATGCCATCAAGTTTGCTTGGCAGTTTTTAACTGAAGTATTACAGCTACCAAAAGAAAAGCTGCTAGTAACTATATATCACACCGATGACGAAGCTTTTGATATTTGGAACAAAGAAGTGGGAATGCCTGAAGATCGCATCGTACGTATTGATACGGCGGATAACTTCTGGTCTATGGGTGATACAGGACCATGTGGCCCTTGTTCTGAAATTTTCTACGATCACGGCGAGCACATATGGGGTGGTCGCCCTGGCACACCTGAAGAAGATGGTGACCGCTTTATTGAGATCTGGAACCTGGTATTTATGCAATATAACCGTCATGCCGATGGCACGATGGAGCCGCTGCCTAAGCAGTCTGTGGATACCGGCATGGGTCTTGAGCGTATCTCCGCGATCATGCAAGGTGTGCATTCAAACTATGAGATTGACCTGTTCCAAGGTTTGATTAAAGCAGCAGCAGATGTAACCAATGCACAAGACCTTGAAGACAAATCATTACGTGTTGTAGCTGATCACATTCGTTCATGTGCATTCTTAGTATCTGATGGTGTAATGCCATCTAACGAAGGACGTGGTTATGTGCTTCGTCGTATTATTCGCCGCGCTGTTCGTCATGGCAACAAGCTAGGTGCAAACGGTGCGTTTTTCTACAAGTTGGTAGCGGCACTCATTGAACAAATGGGTCAGGCGTATCCTGAACTTGCTAAACAGCAAGCTATTATTGAAAAAGTATTGCGTATCGAAGAAGAGCAGTTTGGCAAAACACTAGAGCGTGGCTTGGCTATTTTGGAAGAAAGCCTTGCTGATATCAAAGGGGATGTGATCCCAGGTGAGTTGGTATTTAAACTGTATGACACCTATGGTTTCCCAGCGGATTTAACCGCTGATGTGGCTCGCGAGCGTTTCATGACGATTGACGAGCAGGGCTTCCAAGAATGTATGGAAGTTCAGCGTAAAAAGGCGCAGCAAGCGGGTAAGTTTGGTGCTGACTATAACGAACAACTGAAATCAGAAAAAACCACAGACTTTAAAGGGTATGATTCAGAGCATTATACTGGCACTGTGGTTGAGTTATTCTACGAAGGTAAGCCTGTATCGGTGCTACAAGATGGTCAACAGGGTATTGTCGTGCTTGACCGTACACCTTTCTATGCTGAGTCAGGTGGTCAGGTTGGTGATACAGGTTCGTTAACAGTGACCGGCGGTGAGTTTAGCGTGACGGATACAACTAAGTTGGGTAATGCATTTGCCCATCATGGCACCGTGAGCGGAACTATCAGCCTTAACGAAAAAGTAGATGCTCGCATTGATATACAGCGTCGTGAAAGCATAAAGAAAAACCATACTGCAACACACTTAGTACACGAAGCTCTGCGTCAGGTATTGGGTGAGCATGTGGCACAGAAGGGCTCTTTAGTGATGCCTGATCGTTTGCGTTTCGACTTCTCACACTTTGAAGGCGTAACCAAAGCGCAGCTTCGTGAAGTGGAAGATATGGTTAATGCCCAGATCCGCAGCAACTTTGCGCTCAACACTGAACTCATGGACATTGATGCCGCTAAAGAGAAAGGCGCTATGGCACTGTTTGGCGAAAAGTATGACGATGAAGTACGCGTAGTTTCAATTGGTGACTATTCAATTGAATTATGTGGTGGTACGCACGTAAACCGTGCGGGTGACATCGGTTTGTTCAAAATTGTTTCTGAAGGCGGTATCGCCGCAGGTGTGCGTCGTATTGAAGCGGTGACAGGAGTGGAAGCTGTTAACTATGTTGCTGAGCAGGAACAGCAATTAAATGAAATTGCGGCACTGGTAAAAGGTGACATGAATAATGTGTTGGAAAAAGTCACCAGCTTACTTGAAAAGAACAAAGTACTAGAAAAGCAAATTTCGCAACTGAATGATAAATTAGCCAGTGCGGCAGGTGCGTCACTGTTGGAATCAGCCATTGAGGTTAATGGCATCAAGCTATTGGTTGCGAATGTGGCAGGTACTGAATCTAAAGCGCTACGCGGTATGGTTGATGATTTGAAGAACAAGATGGGCTCTGGTGTAATTGCTTTAGGCGTTGCCAATGGGGACAAAGTGAGCCTGATAGCTGGTGTTACCAAAGACCTAGTTGGTAAGGTTAAAGCTGGCGAGTTGGTAAATCACATGGCAGCACAAGTCGGTGGTAAAGGGGGGGGCCGTCCTGATATGGCTCAAGCTGGTGGTTGTGAACCTCAGCACCTTGATACTGCATTAGCAAGCGTTAATCAATGGGTTGCAGAGAAAACTCAGTAACTCGTGGCGTTAATCGTTCAAAAATTTGGTGGCACCTCAGTAGGCTCGTTAGAGCGTATTGAGGCTGTCGCTGAACTCGTCATCAAGACCCAGCAACAAGGCCATCAGGTGGTGGTTGTTGTGTCAGCCATGTCTGGTGAAACCAATCGTTTATTAAACCTAGCCAAACAAATAGATAGTGCACCGAGCGCACGAGAGTTAGATGTACTTTTAACGACTGGTGAGCAAGTAAGCGTGGCGCTATTGGCAATGGCAATTATTAAGCGTGGCCACTCTGCGGTTAGTCTGCTTGCGGATCAAGTGTGTATCAAAACGGACAATATGTTTGGCCGCGCTCGAGTGGAGCACATTGATACTCAGCGGTTAGTGCAAGAATTAGAACATAATCGGATCACTATAATAGCGGGCTTCCAAGGTCGTGACAGTGAAGGCAATATCACCACATTAGGGCGCGGAGGTACGGATACTACAGCTGTAGAGATAGCGGGTGTTTTACAAGCCGACGAGTGTCAAATATATACCGATGTAGATGGCGTTTACACCGCCGATCCTAGGGTTGTTACCAATGCTCATAGGTTAGCTGAAATACACTTTGCAGAAATGCTAGAACTGGCAAGTCTGGGTGCTAAAGTATTGCACCAACGTTCGGTGGAAGCTGCCAGTCGTTATCAAATCCCGTTACGGGTGTTATCAAGTTTTAAGCCCGACAAAGGGACGTTGATAAGCTATAAGGAAGGATGTGTGGCAAATAATCCTGTAACAGGCATAGCCAATCAAGAAGCGGTTCTGTATAAATTCAGCACGAGTGATGTGAAAACCGTTAGTCAGTTGTTGATGGCATTGGCAAAACTACAGATTGAAGTAGATATGTTACATCAATCGTATCGCCAAGTAGGGATTTTCGACTATGCTTTTACTGTGCATAGCAATGATCACCTAGATGTATTGGAGGTATTGCAGTCTTCGCCATTTGCACAGGATATCAACGAAATGACATTTGAGCAGGGCTTAGTAAAAGTATCTGTGGTTGGCTTGGGTGTAAAGTCTCACCCAGAAGTGCTTGCGCAAACTTTAGATGCGTTAGCGTATGAAGATATTTATCCCAAGTTAATGAGCACAACCGAAATAAAGGCTTCGTTTTTAGTGGCAGGATCTGACTTACAACGTGTTGTTAATCGGTTGCATGTAACATTTTTGCCTTAAAGTGCAACGAAGTACTGTTTTTTTGCTTACTTTTACGCTCACTTTTCATTAAAATGGCGAAGACGCGGAATCTTTTAATTATTGGAATACAGGAGCAAGAGAATGCTAATACTAACTCGTCGAGTAGGTGAAACCCTCATGATTGGTGATGAAGTTACCGTTACAGTACTGGGCGTAAAAGGTAACCAGGTGCGTATTGGTGTAAATGCACCAAAAGATGTGTCAGTACATCGTGAAGAAATTTATATGCGTATACAAGCTGAGAAGTCGAGCCCTTCGACCGGTAATATGTAAGCCACTAGCTTGTAAAGAAATATAGCCACGCAGTGGCTATATTTTTGTCTTTTCTAAAATAAAATCAAATGCTTGCTTACTAATTGCTGCCTGAGAAATATACTGCATTCCTCGCTTTGTTTTTAAGACAATTCCTTTATCAGTTTGTTGCGCCTGTATTATCTCATGCCACAAAAACTGATACTGTTTATACGGGTTAACTGCTTTTATTCCTTCATCATCTATATGTAAAACCACTAAACTCCCAGCGGCTCTGCTAATCATTTGTCTTGCTACCCACCAGGGTTTTCGATAAATGAAAGCGATGACCTCAAGCACAGCCATTAGAGCTAGAAAGCTCGCCAAATACTGATTATTAACCACCACCCATGACAGAACTGCCAACACTATTAGAAATACTAATAGAGAATATTTGGGTTTTGCTCTATCACTCAAAGGCAGTGATTCATCAAAACACTCTCTAAAGTATTCCCTGTCTAGGGTGAATTTCTCGGTGAACATTAAGCACTCCAAATTATCTTAAACGCGGCTATTGTAGCTTATTGCGCTAGGTAAAACAGTCTATAGAAAACAATCCGATCACGTATAACACGGAGTGTTTTAGTGAAGTTTTGGTATGACCAATTTATCTGTAAATAAAAGGTTGGCTTTGGGTGGGTGTTGATATCCTCAAAAGTGATATTGTGCATCACTATTTTGAATATTTTTCATATTTATAGCAATAATGTGACGCATATTTGACGGTTATTTGTGTAAGTTACTGAAAATGTTTGTGTAGTTTGTTTGGTATTACCAATTTACAATGTTATTTACATGTCACATTGTTTTGTTATGATGGAGTATAAATATTTATAAGAACAATCAGTCAACCGTGGTGTGTTGCCAAAACACATGACGCAGGGGAGAGCAGCATGGATATCATGAGCCTACTACTACAAGCAGCTAACTTGATGCTGACGGGGATGGTCGGGGTATTTGTCTTTTTGTCGATTTTAATTTTCGCAGTGAAGAGTTTGGAAAAACTATCAGACCCCCAATTGCCAGAAGAAGTCGCAACACGCACACCTAAAAAGTCTTTTTCAGGTGTTTCAAATGCTCATATTGCAGCAATCACAGCAGCCATTGCACAGTACAGAACAAAAAAATAACAGGGGTCAACTATGTCACAACTTAAACTCACCGAGCTAGTATTACGTGATGCGCACCAATCGTTACTCGCAACACGTATGCGTTTAGAGGATATGCTACCAATTGCAGAGCAACTCGATAAAGCAGGTTATTGGTCTGTCGAGTCATGGGGAGGTGCGACGTTTGATTCTTGTATTCGCTACCTAGGTGAAGATCCTTGGCACAGAATTCGTGCCTTGAAAGAAGCCATGCCTAACACCAAACAACAGATGTTGTTACGTGGTCAAAACCTGCTGGGGTACCGTCACTACGCAGATGATGTGGTAGAGAAGTTTGTACAGCGAGCGCATCAAAATGGTGTAGATGTATTTCGTATTTTTGATGCAATGAATGATATTCGCAACCTTGAAACAGCTATCAAAGCTGCAATTAAAGTTGGCGCGCACGCCCAAGGAACCATTTCATATACTGTAAGTCCTGTCCACACTCTAGATATGTGGCTAGAGCAAGCCAAGAAACTCGAAGCAATGGGATGCCACTCTATTTGTATTAAGGATATGGCTGGATTATTAAAACCGTATGATGCTGAGCAGCTGATCAGTGGGCTCAAAAGTACGGTGTCGATTCCAATTGCAATGCAATGCCATGCTACAACGGGCCTAAGTACAGCAACTTACCAAAAAGCCATTGATGCTGGAATCGATATGCTAGATACCGCAATTTCATCAATGAGTATGACTTATGGTCACAGTGCCACCGAAACCATTGTTGCAATTACCGAGGGGACCGCACGCGATACAGGTTTGGACCTAGCAGGGCTGGAAAATATTGCCAGTTACTTCAGAGAGGTTCGTAAGAAGTATGCGGCGTTTGAAGGTAGCTTAAAAGGGGTTGATGGGCGCATTCTACTAGCGCAGGTTCCTGGCGGCATGTTAACTAACATGGAAAACCAGTTAAAAGAACAAGGTGCCCAAGACAAGCTAGATGCAGTTTTGAAAGAGATCCCCAACGTACGTGAAGATTTAGGTTTCTTGCCTTTGGTAACGCCAACATCGCAGATAGTTGGTACACAAGCTGTTTTGAACGTGCTTACCGGTGAGCGTTATAAGACCATCACAAAAGAAACAGCGGGTGTACTCAAAGGCGAGTATGGTGCAACACCTGCTCAAGTGAACTCAGAGCTGCAACTTCGTGTACTTGATGGTGCGCAAGCAATTACTTGTCGTCCAGCAGATTTGCTTGAACCAGAGCTTGAGAGCCTTGAAACAGAGCTACAAAAATTAGCACAAGAAGATGGTATTGAGCTGGCAGATGCTCAAATAGACGATGTGTTGACTTATGCACTGTTCCCTCAAGTTGGTCTGAAGTTCTTAAAAAATAGAAACAACCCTGATGCGTTTGAACCCAAGCCTAGTTTAGTAAAAGCAGCCAGTGAGAACGAATCAAATACTGCACAACCTGCCAAGAAACCGACAAGCACGGCTGAGCGTTACAGTGTACAAGTAGACGGCAAAGTCTATGACGTTGTTGTGGCCCCTGGTGGAGAGCTTAAAGAGGTAAAAGTGCAAGATAGTGAACTAATGCCGCAATCGGCCTCGGTTAGCTCATCAGAAACCATGAACGCACCGCTTGCGGGCAACATCTTTAAGATCAAGGTAAAAGCGGGCGATCAGGTAGAAAAAGGTGATGTTGTCCTGATCATGGAAGCAATGAAAATGGAAACCGAAGTCAGAGCAACACATTCAGGCACAGTGTCTCAAGTATTAGTCAAAGAAGGCGACTCGGTAGCGACCGGTGAAGCCATTCTGGCGTTGTCATAGGAGAGTGGCATGGACGGATTGTTGAATCTGTGGCAAGCCACAGGACTTGCTAACTTTACTCTGCCAGCACTGGCCATGATGGCGGTTGGGTGTGGTTTATTGTATCTGGCTATTGCGCGAGGGTTTGAACCACTGTTGTTGGTGCCAATTGGATTTGGCGCGATTTTAACTAATATTCCAGTTGCGGGTCTGGCTGAGCCAGGTGGATTGCTTTATTACGTCTATTACATTGGTATAGATAGTGGCGTCTTTCCGTTACTGATTTTTATGGGAGTCGGTGCATTAACTGATTTTAGTGCATTGATAGCCAACCCCAGAATGTTGTTGCTGGGAGCCGCTGCGCAGTTTGGTATCTTTGCAACCCTGTTTGGGGCAATTGCATTAAACTTTGTGCCTGGGTTTGAGTTCACACTCAAAGATGCTTCCGCTATCGCCATCATCGGTGGTGCAGATGGCCCAACGGCTATCTTTTTGGCCTCAAAACTAGCACCAGAGTTATTAGGTGCGATAGCCGTGGCAGCTTATTCATATATGGCGTTGGTGCCTATTATTCAGCCGCCAATTATGCGTGCCTTGACCTCTGAGGCAGAGCGTAATATTGAGATGCCACAATTGAGACCGGTATCAAAGAAAGAGAAAATTTTATTTCCGTTACTGGTGTTGAGCTTAACCATTGTGTTCTTACCAGCGGCAACGCCATTAGTGGGCATGTTTTGTTTAGGTAATTTGATGCGTGAATGTGGTGTAGTAGATAGATTAAGTAATACTGCGCAAAACGAGCTTATCAACATCACCACTATCTTCTTAGGGTTAGCGGTTGGGTCTAAGTTGGCCGCAGATCAGTTTTTAACGGTTGAGACGATAGGAATTTTGGTGTTGGGAGCGCTGGCATTTTCAATCGGAACGGCTTCTGGTGTGTTTATGGCAAAAGCGATGAATCGAATGTCGAGCAACCCAATCAACCCTTTAGTGGGAGCCGCAGGTGTATCAGCTGTGCCGATGGCTGCAAGGGTTGTTAATAAAGTAGGCCTTGAAGCAAACCCACATAACTTTTTGCTTATGCACGCAATGGGACCAAATGTTGCGGGTGTATTAGGCAGCGCTGTAGCGGCGGGTATTTTATTGGCGTTAGTAGGCTAGACCTAACAAATCAGTTCACTTCCAACCGACTGCGCAGTGAAAGCTGCGCTTTTTTTGTTGTGATGGTTCGTGTTATAACAAGGAAACGTTCGCTTTAAGTCGTTAAACTATGAATATCATCGTTATTTTAGTGTCTTTAGTGGTTGCCTTGCTGATACTAGTGCCATTATTAGAGCGCTATCAAGATAAACTCGGATTGAACAAAATGCAGCGCTATAGCAAATATGTATTGCCGCTGATTATGGTGTCACTTGTTATTAAGCTTTTATATATGCTGTGGTATGAAGGTTAATAAAGGTAAAAAGCAACAGTTATTGTAAAAAGAGGCGTTGAGCGCCTCTTTTTTATTTCCCCGTTACTGCTCGGTTATTCATCGTTAGGTGCAGGGGTTTGCAGATATTTTTGGATAAACTCAGTAGCTTGAGTGTAAGCTTGCTCTAGCTTGTCGCGATACTCAATGAGGGTATCGGACTCTAACTGCTGTGCTTTACATTGCGCTTCGAACTCAGTGGCGATTTCGGCTACTTTTTGTGCGCCTATGGTATTTGAAATCGACTTGAGCTGATGACAAGACTCCACTATTGTATCTTGTTCCATTGAGATCACCGCCCCATATATTTCTCGCGTCAGATGGTTACTTTGCTCTAAATACATCTTAAAGAAGCGACGTTGTTTTGCCTCATCGTGGTTTACGTATTTACTGAGTGTTTCTAAATTAATTGGATCGGTATTAGTACTAAGTTCCAAGTCGTCTGTTGGCTCACTTGTGTGCTTGTGCTCAGCAGTAGTGTCAGCATGTGCTTTCTTGTTTGCGATGCTATCCAAATATTTGTGCAAAGTAGCTTCTAGCACATTGAGTTCAACTGGCTTGGTGATGTAATCGTTCATACCCGCGCTTAAGCATCGCTCACGTTCGCCTTTTAATGCGTTTGCGGTAACAGCAATGATGTATGGCTGGGCGTTAATGTCTTCACTTTTCTCGGCTAAGTCTCGGATCTCTTTTACCATGTCATAACCAGACATTCTGGGCATATGCAAATCGGTCAGGATGATAGGGTAGGTGCCGTTTTTCCAGATCTCTAGCCCTTGCTCGCCATTCTCTGCCACTTCAACGCCATAGCCTAACAAATGTAGTTGGTCTGTCAGTACTTGTTGATTCAGTATGTTATCTTCTACTAACAGCACCAGTCTGTCTTCGAGTTTGGCTTGCTCAACGCTAAGGTAGTTGTTGAGTGTACGAGTTGGCTTGAGTTGTTTTGGTTGATGTAACCCAGCAGCAACAAGCACAGCGGTCATAAAACTAGTCTTACACAGTGGTGCAGCATTGAGGTAAAAAATGTTTTTATGATTGATGGCAGCCTCATCCATGGTGCTTAACACGATGACTTGCTGATTGCTATTTTCAAGAGAATAAAGCAATGAACGAATTTGGTCGTTAACATTCGCCATGCTTTCTAGTCCATCTAATACCCAAATAATGGCTTGCTTATGTTGATATTCGTCTGCGTCATTAAACGAAGCATATGTGCTCGCTTTCGCCCCCATAAACGATAGATAGCGTTGTAGTACCTTTTGGCGCTCACTGTTGGCGGTGATCATAATCACTTCTTTTTGATTCAGTACGCCTTTGTTTGCGTATTCAACCTTACCTTCGGTGCTAAATGGTAACTCAACGACAAATTCACTGCCCATGCCGATGTCACTGGAAACATGAATTGAACCAAGCATTAACTCAATTAAGCTTTTACAAATAGATAGGCCCAAGCCTGTGCCACCAAATTCTCTGGTAATACTGCCTTCGGCTTGAATAAATGGGTTGAAGATCTCTCTCAGTTGGGTCTGATCCATACCTTTACCGTTGTCACTGACGGTGAAACGCAAGGTGTAATGTTCAGAGGTATTCTGTGCCACCTCAGCGGTAATTCTAACAAACCCTTGTCTATCCTCATCGGTAGTGGTGAACTTTATGGCATTGCTGCACAGGTTATAGAGCACTTGGCGCACTCGTACGGTATCGCCAACTAAGTTGTTAGGAATATCTGGGGCGATGGCTAATTGCAGGTCAAGCTTTCGTTTTTTAGCAACGGATGATAGCACTCGCGCGACTTCTTCAATGGTCTCAGCCACTGAAAATGTTCGACTGTCTATTTGTAATTTTCCAGCTTCGATTTTTGAAAAATCCAGAATATCATCCAATATGCCTAGCAAAGAAAATGCTGAATCACGAATGATGGTGCTTAATCTGTGCTGCGCACCGTCTAACTCTGTTTGTCTTAGTAAATCAATGGTGCCAATTACCCCATTCATTGGGGTTCTGATCTCATGACTCATGGTTGCCAAAAAGGTGGTTTTAGCTTCGCTCGCGCGCTCTGCATTAAGAGTCGCTTTTTCAAGCGCCAATGTACGGGCCTGTACCTCTGTTTCTAAGCTAGTTTGTAATTGCTTAAGTTCTTTATGTACTTCTTGGTCACTATCAATCACAGACTGCATTTGATCGAGCAATTGATTAATGAGGCCCGCAATGTGGTTAAGGCCAAAGCCAAGTTGCGACGTGATGTGAGAGTGGTAATCTTGCTGGTCTATAATGCTTTGTAGTTCTTCTTGTAATTGCTGATTTTGCTTTATAAGGTCATTCCCCACCCGACGGTTACACCACCAAGCCATAAATAACGCGAATAAACCCGCAAGGGCGAAAAGCGCATAGCTTAGCCAAACCATCGACGAAACCTGAGGACCTTGATAGCGCAAGATGAGTTCGCCCACTAATTGCCCATCAACATGCAAAGGCTGATGTGTCACTATGATGTTGTTATCTTGGCGAGTATGCAGTGTTGATAGCGCATCGGGAACATTTTCTGATGACTGATAAATAATTTCGCTCTTGCTAGCACCAGTATAACTATATAAGTAGTACTGAATGTCATCTGTTGCATACTCAAGGCTTGCTAGCATCTTTTTAGCATCGTTAAAGCCTGACTTGACCATTAGGCTTGCCAATGGCGTAGATAGCTTAGTTGCTTGAATATCTAGCTGAGGTGCTTTTTGGGTTGAGGGTATAAAAAAGCTAGCAGTGGCACAAATAGCACCTGTTATTAATGCCGTGATGATAATTAACGGCATCAGGCTTGATATTTTTATTTGCGAAGCGTTTTGCATTATTGAAGTGTTCCAGTCTTTGCTATTCCTAGTTGAATAGACTTAAAGCATACTACTAATTCAATCCTAACACTGTATATCTACAATTTCTCTACGTTTTTAGCAGCTAACGTTGATAGCATCGTTTCAATATAGACAAGATTGATTCTTTAATTATTGACCAAAGCTTAGGCAAATGAGTGTTATTTTGCTCATCCTGTCTGAAAACTGTTCAAACGCACACTGGTTTTAAAAAAAGGGTTGACTTAAAAGGGCAAAACCCTTTTAATACGCCGCACGCCCAGATAGCTAAGCAGTAGAGCTGTTAGGGATAGTATTGAAAATCCTTGTTGGTTTTTAATGCGAAATAAGGTTTGCCCAGATAGCTCAGTCGGTAGAGCAGAGGATTGAAAATCCTCGTGTCGGTGGTTCGATTCCGCCTCTGGGCACCATTTTTCGGTGCGCCGACTTAGCTCAGTTGGTAGAGCAACTGACTTGTAATCAGTAGGTCATCCGTTCGACTCGGATAGTCGGCACCATTTCCTCGCTAGGAATAAAAAGATAAGCAAAAATTTATCTAGATGGTTCAATTAGTTGAACGGTTTAGTGTAGTATTGAGAATTCTATATGGATTTTCTTTTGAAAAATATTTTGCCCAGATAGCTCAGTAAGTAGAGCTGTTCGGAATAGTATTGAAAATCCTTGTTAGATTTTCTCTTAAAAGTATTTTGCCCAGATAGCTCAGTCGGTAGAGCAGAGGATTGAAAATCCTCGTGTCGGTGGTTCGATTCCGCCTCTGGGCACCATTATTTAGTGTGCCGACTTAGCTCAGTTGGTAGAGCAACTGACTTGTAATCAGTAGGTCATCCGTTCGACTCGGATAGTCGGCACCATTTATTTTCGGCGAAAGCCACAAAACTTGGACATAAAACTCTTTTAAGAGAGTCGCATGGAAAAGTTGTTATTTATGCCCAGATAGCTCAGTCGGTAGAGCAGAGGATTGAAAATCCTCGTGTCGGTGGTTCGATTCCGCCTCTGGGCACCATCCCCTCTCGCTTAGCGCGCATTTTAGAAATACCGTTTCCTACAAAAACACCCATTTCCTACAAAATCTATAACTTCGTCGTGTAAAACAGAAGAGATTTAGCCATTCCGCTACACTCTGCCCAATAGACATTAAGAAACTCCTATCAACTTGCCAGCGATGCATGAATAAGCAAAGCTACGTATACTTTGAAAGTCCCCCCAGTAATGCATAGCTCATAACCATCGATTTTTAATGCTAATCACAGGATATAAGTACTCATAGCCATAGTTACGGCTCTATTCTTTGCTCTTTAGACTTGGTTCGCCAGTTTTCATTTTTGTCCATTATAAAATTTTCCATCTCGAAAACATGAACTGTACTCTCCTATTCCAGAGCACCCCCATAAACTGACTCGTTGGTATGAAGAGCAGCGGATGTTCGCAAATGACCATTTTATTTCTCATATTATTTGAACTAGTATGTTTTTTATTTTTCTTAAGTGAAATCGCATTTGCTTAGCTTTGAGCACAAGGTATGTGACCTAGCAGGGCCTCGCTAATGAACCGTTATATTTTACGTGGATTAAAAAGTATATTTTATGACTACGAACTATAAATTTAAAAGGTTGAATGCTGGCCGGGAGTATATTGCAGATAATTTTCAAGCACCGCTCAGCCTGTGTGACATAGCAAAGAATTCATATATGTCCCCTTATCATTTCTTGCGTGTTTTCAAGCACACTTATGGAGAAACACCCAACGAATTCTTGATTCGGCTTAGAGTAGAACAAGCTAAGAAAATGCTTATTACGGAACAATTTAGTGTCTCAGAAGTTTGCGAGAAAGTGGGTTACACAAGTCTTGGCAGCTTTTCTTCATTGTTTCTAAAACGAGTTGGTATGGCACCTAGTTCATATCGCCGTAAGCTTTGGGCTTTGTCTACTGAAGCATACTGTTTTCCTGCGCAGGCTATACCGGCATGTTATGCCTACCATTTTTTGGGTAAATTGGCGAAATGAGCAATATTGGAGAAATATCATTTTGATTTTTTCTATAAAATAAAGATGAATTAACAAAAGGAATTATATAAATGATCACATCCATAGCACACACAACAATATATGTACTTAATCAGGACGAAGCTCTTGATTTTTACAAAAATAAGCTCGGCTTTGAGGTCGGTGATGATATGAAAGTGGAGGGCGGTTTTAGATGGCTTACAGTATATCCGAAATCTAAGCCCCAACTTCAGCTGGTATTGGCAGAGCCAAAAGAGGGACCAATGTTCAGCAAAGACTCTGCCGAAAAAATACGATGTTTAATCGAAGAAGGGGCATTTGGTGCGGGTGTTTTTGAAACTGAAAACTGCCAAAAAACGTACGAAGAGCTTGTCGCCAAAGGCGTGGAATTTATCCAGCCGCCTACAGAGCAACTTTATGGTATCGAAGCTATGGCCATAGACAACTCTGGGAACTGGTTTAGTTTGGTTCAACGCTAAAATACAACAAGTAAAGCCTGTAGGACGCCGCAGCGGTGGTGCTGCTTTGAGCGTTATCAATGCCGTCATTGACTGTGAGTTAAACCGATGGACGCAATACATAGCAGACGGCTAGGTTCTTGGCTTTAAGTCCGGTGGCGCGACTGTGCCACTTAACTGACCGACCGTGTTACACGGTTAAAGAGCTAAAGGCGCCATCTAACAATCTGACCGGCTGCGTTAACTTACCTCCGAAGCACAGCATTCAAGCTTGCAAACCTAGCATTGTGGACTCTGTCAATATCGTTATTGGTTGGCACCCATGTACGCATTAGAAACCCATATAAAATTAACTCAAGAATTTGGCTCAACTCAGAAAATCTAACTTTTATAGAAGGAAAAATTTACGACAAAACCTTCACAACAAAGTTGATAACTTTGCGTTAATTCCAACAAGCGGGTTATCAAATGAAAAAAGTTGTAATGCTAATAGCAACAGTGCTTGTATTAACTGGCTGCCAACAAAGTCACTTAGATATATTTCCTGACCTTTCAGACGAACAGTTAATGGTGCAAAAGCTCTCGGTAGAACAAATGCACACCGATATTGATGCTTTACTTGAGGGGGCACTAAAGCGTCGCCCAGATATTGAAGAATATGCGAGTCTGGTTGCACTCAGAGCAAAAGTTGAGCAGCTTAAAGCGGGCATTAAGAAACCACTTAATCGCGTTGAGTTTTATCGTGTGGTCGGTAAGTTAACGCCCTACTTTCAAGATGGTCACTCATTTTTGATCTGGCCTTATCAAGAGCTAAATGAAGTGCGAGAAGTGGGACATAAGACGTTTCCGTTTGCTGTCAGTGTTAATGGTAGGGGCAAGTTGCAGATGAAATGCGGCTTATCACGATATAGAGGCTATTTCTGCTGATGTCGCTAAATTTATTGGGGTTGAGTTAGAAAAAGAAGAACCTTCGAAATAGTGCGGATAAAAAACCATCGTTGGTGGGAGTAGTGTTTATTTAAAAGATGTTTGTAATAAGTCGTCGCACACAAATAATCGCGTGTAACATGCTCCGCGCGCTGATGACTCCCCTATATATGCCTGCTTCTTACACATATTCCCCCCTTTATCTGAGAACTTATTCACAGTTCAAAAAATTAGAGTTATACCGATTTTATACAGGGTTCCTGAACATGTCAGATAACATTATTAATCACCATTTTGCTTTAAAATGACACACTGTAATTTTTGGCTGTTTTAGTTAGCTGTTTACAAAGGTAAATATTGATGGAATTATAAATGTAAGTAATACAAGCTGTTTTAGAGCATTATAAACCACCAAAATTGAGTAGAATAAACGCTATTCAGTTCTGGGGTAAGGAGTAAGCATGAAGTTTGAAGAAGCTCAAAAAGATATGAATTTCTCATATTTTGGAGGTGGAACAGGTGTTTTAGTTTCTGGCTTAGTGTGGTGTATTGCGGGTTTTGTTGCGCTATTTTACTCGAACCTGTCAAGTATGCTGACCTTGTTCTTTGGTGGTATGTTTATACACCCGCTGGCTATGTTGTTATCAAAAGTACTTAAACGTCCTGGAAATCATGATCCTAAAAATCCTTTAGGTAAACTTGCATTAGAAAGCACTATTATTTTGTTTGTCGGTTTGTTCTTAGCTTTCTATGTGGCAAAGCTGCATGTAGAGTGGTTTTACCCAATAATGCTCATGGCTATAGGTGTCCGTTACTTAATTTTTAACACTTTATATGGCTCAAGAATCTACTGGGTTTTAGGTGCGGTGCTTATGCTATCAGGTATGTTTTGTGTCATATTTGGTGCAAACTTTTTAACTGGTGCTTTTATTGGTGGTTTAACAGAAATTATATTTTCTTTAGTTATTCTAAATAAATCAAAAGGTGTGGTTTTAAATACCGCATAACTAGCTAGTTAATATGAACAAGAAACAGTTGGATGTTTTCGTGTCTCAACATTTTAGCTAACAATTTTTTGCCCATTATTGGGCGCTATGAACAATCTGAATCGAAGCAGCTATGAATATTAAAGTGGAACTTAATGGCGAGATTGACGACGCCGAAATTGTAGCGTTATACCGAGCTAACGAGTGGTCATCGGCAGAAAAGCCTGAACAGCTTTTGCCTGCTCTGCGTAACTCCCATACTCTAGTTACAGCTCGTTTAGATGGAAAATTAGTAGGTGTGGGGAACGCTATATCTGATGGTCATCTCGTCGTATATTACCCTCATATGCTTGTTCACCCCTCTTACCATGGTAATGGCATAGGGCGTAAAATGATGGTGGCAATGCAGTCTGTTTACAGTGGTTTTCATCAACAAATGCTTAGCGCTGACACAGGAGCCATTGAGTTTTATAAAGCGCTAGGCTTTGAACGAGCAGGTAAAACAGAGCCTATGTGGATATATTCAGGCAACGAGCATTAGGCACATAGTAAGCGTATTGAATTAACCTCTAGCTCTTTATTGGCTCTTTATTGGCTTTGTGTTTGACGTTATGAGAACGCCGAGTTAGTACCCTTACTGCTTGCAAATTAGGCTGGTTAAACTAAAGGCTCCAGCCAATAAACCCGCCTGTAAAACACCGCGTTTAATCTTGCAAATCTATAATGTAAGCAGCGCCTGAGGCATTGCCGTTGTCGTCGCGATGTGGAGCTCCGATGATTGCGCTTTGTTTTGTTAGGGCAAGGTTCCAACCAAATCTGTCTTCTGGCGCGCCATCATTGGCGAGGATTTTGGAAGTATATCGCCATAGCCCCTGCTGCTTTTTAAACACGTACAGTGCACCAGCGTTATCAGCCTTGGCATCGTGGTGCATGGCGCTGATGAGGGCGGTGTCTTGGTATAGCGCCACGCCACGGGCGAATCGGTCGTCGGCTTTACCATCCGGGGCAATTAACTTTTGCGTCTGAGACCACTTGCCTTTTGCACGCTCAAAGATATAGGCAGACCCCGCATCTGTGCCAATGCCCTCTATATCATCTCTTCTGGCAGAAATGAGTGCGGTGTCACCAAATAGCGCCACTCTTACACCAAAAATATCTGTGTTGGCACCATCACTTGCCATCAGCTTTGCTTGTTGATGCCATTGTTTGCCGTCAAACTCATAGGCATAAACGGCACCCGCTTTTTCAGCGCGTTCATCATTTAAGTCAGCGCCAACTAGAATCGTATTGTTGTCAATCGCTACGCTGATCCCAAACAAATCGCCAGTCGCGCCATCTTGTGCAATGAGTTTGCTATGAAACTGCCATGAATTTTTGTCTCGCATGTAAACGTAGGCTGATCCTGAGTCTTCATGTGGGGCATCACTACGAGGCGCACCAACAACAAGAAAGCGCTCTGTCAACGCGATGCTTTGACCAAATGCGTCGCCCGTTTTGCCATCTATGGCGGTTAAAATCTGTCTTTGGGGCCATGAGTCTGCTTTTCTCTCAAAAGTAAACACGGCACCTGAGTCTTCTCCTTTATCATCTCTTCTGCTTGCTCCTAACGCGGCCAAGTGGTTTTTGAGTGCTACTTTGCCGCCAAGGGTATCTCCAGCATGAGCGGGCTGCGCGGTTAACCTGGCTTGTTGTTGCCACCCTTTAGCGCTAAGAGTGTAAACGTAGGCAGCCCCGGAGTCCTTGATGTTGTTAGCATCAGCGTTTAGGGCTCCCACTAAGGCGGTTGTGCCATCTATCGCAACACTATAACCAAATTGGTCTTCGGCTTGACCATTGTCGGGCAACAACTTTTGCGAAACCGCATAACTTTGACAAGTTACTAATAAGGTAAAACAGGGTAAGCATTTAAAAATAAAGCCAGATTTCATTATTACTTCCATGTGTTGGATTAAGGTAAAAGTTCACTGTATGTAACTCGTATCAGCATAACAAGGGATAATCGGCGAAGTGAAATACGTCGCAGATTTACACACAGTGGGTCACTACAGTAAATACGGATTTAGTAGCCCGCTAACTCGGCATAACCTATGCCATTAAAGCCACCGCTTGCTCTCACTCGGCCTTCCCAGTAGGGTATCGACAACTTGTTAAGAGAATTTTTAGTGATGGATTCAATCAGCACCGCTGAGGAATTCGGTAATTCAACCTTCCACTGACTTGGGTACTTTTTGCCATCGATAGTGATATGTTGTAACGCATGTAAACGAATGTCTTGCTTTGGAATTAGCGTCGCTTGACCCTGTTCGTCAATGCGTGTGCCGCTACAGTAATCATAGTTTTGTTGTGCATCGCGAATACAAAACAGCATTAAGCCCTGTTTTGGGTTGTCATCGCTGACTAGGCTAAACCAGTCCCAACCAAGTTGGCTTTTATCCAGTAAGCTTGCCGACCATTCTCTGTCATACCAAGCATTACCAGATACTTGGTACTTTTTGCCATTAAAAGTTAGAGTGCCGTGTGATTCTAAAAATGGGTAGCTGAAATAGTAAGACGCGTGGCCGCTTTGTGTTTTTTGACTGTAGCCGTTTTCACCATGCAAAGTGAGAGGACTATTATTGAGCGAAACATCAATAGCATAGTCACCTTGGCTTGCTTTCATGTTCAGCGGTAAAAAGCTTTGCTGTGTGCTTTTTAGCGACCAGTTATCTAAATGGGCAACAAATGGGCTTGCGGTGACGCCCGCTTGTCCTGCGCGAGCAAATCGTTCAAAGGCAACATGTGATTGCTGATGTTGTAGGGCAAAATGGGCAAAATAAAGTTGGTTGTCCCACCATGTTGACTCAAATGGCAAAGGTAGCTGTGTTCTAAATAAAGTCCATTGCACACCAAAGGTTTCGCCTGTTTCTGCGCTTAGGTTTGCTGTGACATACCACCACTCGATGCCTTGCTTCAAGTGTGGGCCATGATCTTGTGGAAAAATCACGCCTCGATTTTTGTCTACCGGCTCACCACTGGCGGTTTGCAGAGCTTGGCTATGCTGAGCTTGTGGCGCTGGTTCGCAGCCCAATAGCAATAAAATTGAAAGCAGTAAAAAGGCATACTTTGTCATTGGTTAACTTCCTTTTGCGTGCAAGTCGGTGGTGAGTTTTTTTACAGGCAGATAGGCGCAAAGCACCGCTGCAAGCAGTAACAACAAACATGTGTTCAACAGGGCTGGCAAGTCTAAGTAAAAGTGAATTGTCCAACCAAATGCGATAGGCATGACAAACTTTAATAAAGCAAATCCCAAGGCGAAGCCCAGTGGAATCGCAAACAAACAGGTAAATCCAACCAACAAGGTAGTTTGCACAAGCTTTAGTTTTTGTAACTGAGAGGCATCCACTCCGAGGCTATTTAAAACGGCTAATTGTTTTGCGTGTTGGGCGCTCAAGCTTAGCAGACTGATACAAAGGCTAACTAATGCGATGGCGAGAATAAATCCATTTAAAACCTTTGTAACCTTAAAAGTATCGTTAAACAGCCCATTAGCAATGGCTTTGAATCGTTTGTTCTCGGTGATATAGGCACTATCAATCTGGTATTGGTTTAACAGATGCTCGATGAGTTGCTCCGTTGTTATATGCTCATTCATGATGAGTGACAAGCCATATACCTGCCAATGTAACGGGCTTGCTTTGATGCTTTGCTCTTGGGTGATAAGAGCCAAAGAGGTATTGCCATAATCGTAGGTAAACGCAGCAATTCGACATTCAAAGGTATGTTGATTTTGTTTAAATACAACCGTATCACCTAGTTGGAAATGATATTTTATGGTGGCTTGTTCGTTAGCAATACAACCATTGTTGGCAAAGTGGGAGGCATTGACAGCCTCACCTGAGGTTAGGTTGATGTGGGCAAATGCTTGGTGTCCTTGCCCATAACTGGCAAGCTTTGCAGGCACTTTATTGATGTAGCCATTGCTTGCCATATAAATGCCAACACGTTTTATATGGGAGTCTGCGCTCAGACGTGCTCGAAGCTGTGGTTCATACTTGTCGACATGAACATACACATCCGCACTTAGTTGTTTTTCTAGATGTGCATTGAGCGTGTTGCTAAAGCTTTTAACCATGATCTGCATGCCAATCGCGCTGCCAAGTGCCACTAAAATTGCTACGATAGCAATCGTTAACTCCTTTAGCTGGAATTTGCTATCAGCATATAGCCACTGCCATAAAGGGGCGGAGAATGGGTTTTTCACACGAAGCAAACTTTGTAAGCATCTAGGGGTGATAAGCACAAACAGCAATAGAATAAAAAAGCACAGAAGTAGGGCATCAAATTCTGATTGGGCGTTAAAGTACAAGTAACCAAGTGCAGCAATAACAACCCCTAAGGCAGAATAAAACAGGGTGTTCCCTTTGTTTTGTACAGCGCTTTTTTGTGTTAGTAGCATCAGAGTAAGGGTGGCGATATTAACCACAAATCCCAGCACTAAGGTTTGCCATTGCCATTCTATTGTCAGTGCTTGTTCTAGTTTATAAAGCCCCATGAGGGTGCGGTTTACATCAAGCACTAGGGCATTGGCGATAATAAACCCCGTGATGCTGCCTAGTAGAGCGGTCAAAAAGCTCATTAAGGTAAACTCTATCACGATGGCTGAGCGAATGGCCTTTGGTGAGCACCCCAAAATATTAAACTGACTCAGTAGTTTTCTTCGCCCAGCAATAGAGAGCTTGATGGCATTAAAACTTAAAAAAGCGGCGACAATGTAACCAAGCAAGGCAAGTGCTGCGAGGTTAAAAAAGAACGCCTCAGAGAGGGCGTCAAAGTCTTGCTCTTGTGCGGCAACAAGCCTTGCCTCATTCGACAAAATGGCCTCGACTTGTGGGATTTGCTCAGCGGTTAAACCGACAAATTCAATAAAGCTGAGTTGGCCCTTGGCTTCAAGCAACATATCTGCATAAGCGAGGTCGGTGATAGACCACATGCCAATGCCATCAATCACGCTAAAACGGGGTGTATACGGACTATTTGCAAGCTGGAGTGTGTTGCGATCGGAAGCAAGTTTGAGTTTTGCTGCGTTTTTACTGTCTATCAAAATGGAATCAAACGTAAATCTTGTACTGTCATGGCTGCCTGGTTGTTGTGCGCTGGTGGGCGCGGGCTTTGTCATCCAAATAAGGCTATCTACGCCTTGTAGATAAAGTGTTTTACCCGAAGCCAACTTTAGCTTTGCGCGTAAAACCGGTTGTGCGTTGGTAAAGCCATGTTTGCGTAACTTTAACCATAATTTCCCATCAACGTAGTTTTGGCCAATGGGCGGCTTTACAATATGACTGACGGCAGTATCAATGAGTGCTGAAGATTTCTGATGGCGGTCTTTCGCTTCTTGGTTGAGTCCTGCAATGGCGCTAAGTAAGGCGCTTCCCAAACTTAGGCCAACAATAAATAACAGTAGTAACCATGGGTGGTGTTTTAAATATGCAATGTGCGTATTTAAAATGAGCTTAATTTCAGTCATTGAACTGCCCATTAGCAAGCACTTTAACGCTATCAAAATATTGGGTTAACTGCTGAGAGTGCGTCACCATCACCAAATTGATTTGTCTGGCCTTACATAAGGTTGTCAGCATTTCGACAACTTGATGAGAGCGAGCCTGATCGAGGTTGCCGGTTGGTTCATCGGCTAAGATCAACTTAGGTTGGTTAAGTAACGCCCTTGCAATACCAACACGTTGTTGTTCACCACCAGAGAGCTGGCTAGGGAGTTTATTGAGCTTGTCGCTCAACCCTAATTGCTCAACTAAAGAGTCTAGCGCATCGGGGGACTGATTTGGAAAGTTGAGCTTGTGTTGAAATAAGATATTTTGCTTAACAGTAAGGCAGTCAAGTAGCTGATAGTGTTGAAAAATAAGGCCTATTTTACGTCGAAAATGCGCAAGTTGTTGAGCGTCATAGGAAGAAATAAGTGCGTCATCTATTTTAATTTGACCACTATCAGGGCTGAGTAATCCAGCCAACAAGTGTAGTAGCGTGGTTTTTCCTGAGCCACTGTCGCCAAGCAAAGCAACTTGCTCTTGTGCTGCTATGTTAAAACTAAAGCCATCAAATAGGGTTTGAACTTGGTCGCCATCTTGACGGCTAAAGCATAAGTCGGTCACGCTAATCACTGTAATTCCTTGTTGCCCAGTGGTTTTAGCTAGATTACAGAAATAGCGCTGTGAAAAAAAGACAAACATGTAACAAGGAATGTTCAGTAACTGTGCTCATTAATCCCAAAAATTGGCACGCAACACCTCTATGCGAATATGGGTTTAATAAGTGAGTTGGGCAGATGCAAGCGAGCTTGTACTTAAGAAATAATAAATAAGAACTCTGATTCATGAACTTACATTTTTTTAAGTGATAGCTTACGACGAGTCACTTTTTTGATCCTGCTCACTGATTTCACATTTATGAAAATAATCTGACTTTTTACCCTTGAGGTTTTCGCAAATGGCCTCAATACTGTAATTGAGGTAAACAAGAAAAGGATAAATGTATGAAGATAAATCTATCGGGCCACCATGTGGATGTTACAGATGCAGTAAGAGCTCACGTTCAAGAAAAGTTTGCCAAAACAGCTAATCATTTTCCGTCGTTATTATCGTTAGATATCATTATAAGTAATGAGAACAAAAAGTTTTACACGGAAATATCGACTACGTATTCTGGCGTGCGTATTGCCGTTAAGGGGGAAGGGGACGTAATGTATCCAGCAATTGCGAACGCCGCTAAAAAATTAGATGCCTCACTAAAACATAGAAAAGGGCAACTTAAAGCGAATTTGCACAATAAACCGGTGAGTACAACGCCGGAAATCGCACACGAAATTATTCAAGAAATGGATTTACGTTAAGGTAATAGTGCCTAACGTGATATCAGCAAAGGGGGCCTTAACAGGCCCTTTTTTTATGTTAGACTGAGCAACAATCTTGCCCCTTATAAAGTAGTTTAAATGACCGATTATCAAGCTGTTTTAGATACCACGCTTTCGCATATTCAACCCTTGTTACTCTCAGGTAAAGTGGCAGATTACATACCGGCTTTGGCAGAGCAAAAGCTCGGTCAATTCGCGATGGCATTACATACGATTGACGGAAAAACCTATACGGTGGGGGATTGTCAGGCGCGCTTTACGGTGCAATCGGTATCGAAAGTCATGACTCTAACCATGGCGCTGCAGCGTTATGAGGATGAACTTTGGCAACGAGTCGGCAAAGAACCTTCGGGTACAGCCTTTAACTCTTTAACACAGCTTGAATTTGAAAATGGCATTCCTCGTAACCCATTTATAAATGCAGGGGCGATTGTAACCTGTGATGCGCTGTTCTCTCGTTTAGGCGCCCCTATTTACACCATGCTCGAACAGTACCGCCGTCAGTCTGGTAACGACAAGGTGGTGATCAACAAAAAGGTGGCACAGTCTGAGTTTGAACATCGTTTTCGAAATGCAGCTATGGCGTATTTAATGAAATCATTTGGTAACTTTACCAATGAGGTTGAAGAGGTACTGTGGTGTTACTTCAATTACTGTGCAATAGAAATAAACTGTGCTGAGCTGGCGCGCACTTTTTCATATCTATCCAATCAAGGGTATTGCGCGCAAAGCCAACAACAATTACTCAGTGCAAAACAAACCAAGCAGTTAAATTCATTATTGTTCACTAGTGGGCTCTACGATGCCGCAGGAGATTTTGCTTATCGCGTCGGAATGCCTGGCAAGTCAGGGGTATCAGGTACGATTATCGCCGTCGTGCCAGGAAAGTTTACGGTGGCAGTTTGGTCACCTGGGCTGGATAAGTTTGGTAACTCCGTTGCGGGTATCGCGGCGTTGGAATGCCTATCAGAACAACTCAATACTGCAATTTTTTAAACAAAAAGCTAAGCTGAAAATAGTAAACTCACTTTAAAGACTTAGTTTTTTAATCATACCCGTGCCTTACCAGACTTCTCACTAATCTGGGCATCTTTGCGTCTTATTATGAAGCATTACATCTTAGCATGACATTTCAAAGACCATGTTATTCCTGTGCGTGTAAGCTGCTGTAATTCCCCATTATTCATATTGTTGGCACAATGGCGTTTAGTTTGCTTTTAAAGTTTGAATTAAACAGCTATCAGAATCAAAAAGTTAATATCCGTACATTAAAGTATTTATCGTGAATTTTGACTAGAAGAACTTTGTTTATGGATTATTTGCTACGGGCTGTAAGAGTGAGAATAAGTAATTAAAGCAACCTGCTATTGAGGTCAAAAAATTTAGTACTTCTTCAACGATTGACTAGACTGAATTATTAAGTAGCAATGAATATCGACTGAATCTTGCAGTGGAACGTTTTAGTCAAGGACCCTTGGAGCTAGGTAGCATTAATGGAAAAACCACAATTTGGAAAGGCGTCAGCGCTTGGATACGCAGAACCTCACATTGATGAGTTGCTAAAGCATTCAATTCGCACCCAACTTGAATCCTTATTAAAGTCAAAAGTTACTACAGAACAACGAGTTAAACTCTTACAAAAAAGTTTTGTAGAGGCGATGACTTTGGCATTGAGTGACACAAAAGTAGCACATCAACAGTTAGTCAAAGCATTTGAAAGCATGTACGACCAAGCCGTGCAGTCGATGGCGTTGGCAGACTTGAGTCAGGAAGTCCTTACCCGTCAATATATATCAGCAACTGGCTTGGTTATGTCTGTGCACAATTGTAAGCACACCATCAAAGATGTATATCGCATTAAGGGATATGCGCGCGGTATTGACCAAGCCATTCGTGGCAAATTAAAAAATAACTCGACAATCACCATTTTATACCCTGCTTGTGGCCCTTTTGCGCCGCTGCTGTTACCACTGTTGAGTTACTACAAAAATTCGCAAACCTTTGACTCAGAGCAGATCAAGGTGATTTTAGTTGATGTACAACCGGGCGCAGTGATGACCCTAAAACAGTTGATAACAGACTTACAGCTGGATGATTACATATTACAAATAGCAGAAGCGGACGCGACCCAGTTCACACCTGATGTTGCAATAGACCTACTCGTACTCGAAGCGATGCAGCATGGCTTTACCAAAGAAGGGCAACTGAGTATTGCTAAGCACTTAGTTCAATTTCTCAATATTGATGGCTGGATGATCCCACAGAGCGTGTCTATCAGAGGCATGATGGTGATTGGTGAAACAGAGTTTAATCAGCAATGGAAGCAGGCTGAATATAGTCACTCATTGAATGTCAGCGGTGAGGCGCAGCAAGATCGTGTAGAACTTGGCGAAATTCTCACTATTAACAAGTCAACCTTATTAGAAATGCAGGAGCTGGAGCTACAAGATGGCATTAAAGTGATACCAGCCAGTCAAATTACGCTTCCCAATGATGTTGATGATATGAACGAGCGGATCTTAGCGATTTACGCGCATATTGATACGTTTGCACAAGAGGGCGTTGGCCAGTATGACTCTGGCATCACACACCCCAAGCCAGATACAAGCTTTTATGTTGACGGTAAACCAAGGGATATTGAGCACAATCACTTTGTGGCAAACAGTGGCGATACCGTACAGTTTTACTACCAATTAACAGGTTTGCCGGGTTTTGTACCGGTCAAGGTGTAAGGAGACGCTTGTGCAAAAATATGCAGTATTTACGGGAAGTTGTCAGAGTTTACCTGCCATTCAATATTTGCTGCAGAGCAACAAGCTTGGTTGTGTTGTATTGGTAGATGCTGAGCCAAACCCAGATCTTGCGCAGTTACAATATTGGCTACAGCAAAATAACATTCAAGTTGTTGCTTATAACCAAGCGGATGACTCAAGAGTACTGGCTCGACTTGACGAGTTAGCGATAAACCGCGCTCTAGTTTATATGTTCCGGCACAAACTACGGGATAAGCTCATTCAGTATTTTGGGGGTTATCTGGTAAATCTCCACCCCAGCCCTTTACCTGAATATCGAGGCCCATTCCCTTTGTATTGGCAGCTTCGTAACGGCGAGGAAGTCACCAAGTTAACCATACATCGGGTGACAGAATCTATTGATGACGGTGATATTGCTGTTGATGTCGATATTGAGATCCACCCGTTCGATACCATGAACTCTTTACAGCAAAAAGTCGCTCAGGTCGTGCCTTATCTTATCGATACCTTTTGCCAACTTGATGAACAACAAAAACTGTCTTGGCACAAGCAAGCAGAGCACGCACATAACAGTGCGCCCGCGCTCACTGAGCAACAACTCATGGTTAATTGGTATCAACAAACCGCAAAGCAAGTCGTGAACATGGCTCGTGCGGGCAATGTTGATTCAGGCTGTGCCATTTTTGCGGTAGGTCGGGATATGTTTCAGTTATTACAAGCCAGCATAGTCGAGTGTCATCTAGCAGGTTTGCAACCGGGTACTGTTATTGAGGTAGATAGGCACCAAGGGTTGCTGATCAAAACCAAAGACGCAGCGGTACGTTTTGATGTGATAGGCACTCAGCATGGGCTATTTGATGGCTATCGATTTGCGGTTTTATTTGGCTTAGAAGCAGGTATGTCATTGTCGGATATTTAGCGTGACGACAAGTGACGATAGTTGTCAATTTTATTTGGGAAAGCAATGTTGGAGAAAAGCGATAAGTAGATGTATGTGGGTGTTATCGTTTTTTGTTATGACAATGCTTTGAATCGTACTTCAAAAGCGAGTTAACGAATGAAGATAAACATAGAGATAACCAATCAATACGGATATGACATTGCTGTCTATCCCTATAACAACGGGGCACTTCCAAGCAATAGTAATGCTGAGGTGATCACCAAGTTAGAGGGCAAAGGCGCTTTTAGCGTAGAGCGTGCGGAGTCTGCAATTGTTGACATTCCTGGTATGGGTAGCTTGTTAGTGCAGTTTATGGGTGAACAAAAACTGTCTGAGTATCACGATAAGTTTTGTGAACACCCTGATGAGTTTGATCAATGCGAGCAGATGGTGCTGATCCGTTATAAAACGTCAGAGCTGTATTGGCGTTTTCCTAGCGCATCTAACGATCCTCAGGTGACCTTGAGTGTTAATGACGTAGGCACTGTATGCATGGGTAAAACATCGGCTGGTAGCGTTCGTCAAGTTGCCCTACCAGAGTTGTTTATTCCACCGGTGTTTTCTGCTCACCCGATGGGGTATGAGCCAGAAGAGGCGGAGCAATCAGAATAGGTAGTTAAGTATTAACGCTTAAATTTTATTTGGTTATTAGTAAGTAACATAGTTGGTGTGGCACTCGAGAGCAGTAGTGAAGTCCGCTTGTCACCATCGAGTAATTTGTAAAAATAAGGACTAATTATGTCAACAGATTCTTATATCGGCACCATGAGACCGTTTGGTGGTAATTTTGCAATTCGTAGCTGGGCAAGTTGTCAGGGCCAGTTGATGGCAATATCTGAGAACACCGCGTTGTACTCTTTGATTGGCGATTTATATGGTGGAGACGGCAGAACCTCGTTTGGTTTACCTGATATGCGCGGCCGCAGTCCGCTTGGTATAGGCAAAATGCCTGGAGGTGCTCAGTACTCGCTTGCCCAGCGAGGAGGTACAGAGTACAGAACCTTGGATTTGTCACATATGCCACAGCATAACCATAGTGCAACATTTACGTCCAGTGGTGGGGCTGTATCAGGTCAGCTTGAGGTTGCAACAGACGGACCCAACCAAACAGAGCCAGATGAACAGTCTTACTTAGCAGCCAACACCAACACAGATAGTCGAATGTACTACAAGCAGCAGGGGTTCTCTCCAGCACCTACTTTAACTCAGATTGCTGGGTTAACGATAGATGGTGGCGGCGCATCTGGGAGTGTAGCTATAGGAATGACAGGCAGCTCGGACGCGTTTAGCATTATCGGTCCATTTCAGGTAGTTAACTGGCAAATGGTGTTGGAAGGTGTATATCCGTCTCGTTCTTAAATGAAGCACAGCGGGTTTTGTAAAGAGTAGCTAACAGGACCCGTTGGTACTTACAAGTATTCGTTTCTTTGCAGTTTTGGAAAGCTGTGAGTCAAGCTCTACTTGGATAGGGCTTCAAATGTATTAGCGTTTTTCCATCAGTAATGAACTTTAAATACGTATATCAAGAGCCAGCTGGAGTTTTAGGATTATGCAATTAAGTAAAATATTCAATTCATTGGGCTTACTAGCGCTTTCAATAGCTCCTATAACTCTATGGGCGGCCACGATTGATTACACCAGTGTAAGTACAGGTGGTGCTGTAAATGACTATACATCGACCGTTGGATTATCAACGAGTACAGATTTTACGATAGACTGGGGAACGGGCTTACAAGGCAGTAATGTATATACAGACCAACGAGTAACTGCTGGAACTGGAGCAATGCTGCCAGTTGATACTTCGGGAAGCGTTTTCAGTAATTCTACTGGTGGCTTTCAGTTATCCGCCACCAATAACTTCTCTATAAACTCTATGCAGCTGGGCAGAAGAGCCGATGGCAACACTGGCAGTAACGTCTTTACAATCACGGGATATAGAAGCGGAAGTGCAGTTGTTACTGATGAACTGACATGGAGTGTTTTTACTTCAAGTGGGGTTGAAACATTTACCAGAGGTTCAGGTACATGGGCGGATGACGCAGACTGGCAAGATATAGACACCTTGGTGGTAACCTGGGCAACAACCCCCAATGGTTCTGGCGTCGATGGCACGACTGACTTTCAGGAGATTGCGGTTTTAAACGCTGTGGTGACTAACCCTGTAGCATCCGACTCGACCGCGCCCACAATCAGTGAAGTAACGGCGGTGACTACGCCAACTAACGACAATACGCCTAGTTATACTTTTACGACCAATGAGGCAGGCGATTTATCGATGGGAGGCAGTTGCGGCACATCAAGCTCAACCACTATCAGTTCTACTGGAAACCAAACTATTACTCTAACCCAACCCGATAACACGTCAGGTTTGATAGATGACACATACGACGACTGTACCATTACAGTGACCGACTCCGCGGGGAACGCCAGTAGTGCACGGACAATATCTAGCTTTACGGTAGATACTGCGGCACCAACAGTAGCTGAAGTAACCGCCGTTACAACACCAACTAATGATTCAACCCCGAACTATACCTTTAGCACCACAGAAACAGGGGCTTTGTCTGTTGGTGGAAGCTGTGGTACATCTAGCTCAACGACAATTAGCAGCACGGGCAATCAAACCATTACTCTGACGGATACAGACAACTCCTCTGTGCTGGCAAGCGGCACATACAGTGATTGTACAATCACCGTTACCGACTCTGCAGGCAATGCTAATTCGGCTTTGAGTATTTCTAGTTTTACGGTAGATACTACCGCGCCAACGGTTGCAGAAGTGACTGAGGTAACTACGCCAACAAATGATAGTACGCCCAATTATGCGTTTAGTACCACAGAAACAGGGACACTGTCTGTTGGTGGAAGCTGTGGCACATCCTCCTCAACGACAATTAGCAGCACGGGCAATCATGTTATTACTCTCACTCAAACGGATAACACCTCTGCGCTGGCAAATGGTACATACAGTAATTGCACCATTACCATTACCGACTCGGCAGGCAATGCCAGCAGTACACTGAGTATTACGAGTTTTACGGTAGATACTACCGCACCAACCGTTGCAGAAGTGACAGCAGTAAGCACACCAACTAATGATTCAACCCCAAACTATACCTTTAGCACCACAGAAACAGGTACTTTGTCTGTTGGTGGCAGTTGTGGTACATCCAGCTCAACGACAATTAGTAGCACCGGTAATCAAACCATCACGTTCACGGATACTGACAACACATCTGTGTTAGCAAGTGGTACATATAGTGACTGTACGATCACCGTTACTGACTCGGCAGGTAATGCTAATACGGCTTTGAGCGTCACGAATTTTACAGTAGATACTACAGCACCGACAGTTGCAGAAGTAACGGCGGTGAGCACCCCCACGAATGATACAACACCCAGTTATACGTTTAGTACCACAGAAACAGGGACTTTGTCTGTGGGTGGCAGTTGTGGCACATCGACCTCAACGACAATTAGTAGCACGGGTAATCAAACCATCACACTGACGGATACAGATAATTCCTCAGCGCTGGCAAATGGCACATACAGTGATTGTACAATCACCGTTACCGACTCTGTAGGTAATGCCAATACGGCTTTGAGCATCACGAGTTTTACAGTAGATACTACCGCGCCAACGGTTGCAGAAGTGACTGAGGTGACCACGCCAACAAATGATAGTACGCCCAATTATACATTTAGCACCACAGAAACAGGGACATTGTCTGTCGGTGGAAGCTGTGGCACATCGACCTCAACGACAATTAGCAGCACGGGTAATCAAACCATCACACTGACGGATACAGATAATACCTCTGTGCTGGCAAGCGGCACATACAGTGATTGTACGATCACCGTTACCGACTCAGCAGGTAATGCCAATACGGCTTTAAGTATTACGAGTTTTACTGTAGATACCACAGCCCCCACGGTTGCAGAAGTGACAGCGGTGAGCACCCCCACTAATGATACAACACCCAGTTATACGTTTAGCACCACAGAAACAGGGACTCTGTCTGTCGGTGGAAGCTGCGGTACATCGACCTCAACGACAATTAGTAGCACGGGTAATCAAACCATCACACTAACGGATACGGACAACACCTCCGCGCTGGCAAATGGCACATACAGTGACTGTACGATCACCGTTACCGACTCGGCAGGTAATGCAAATACTGCACTGACAATCACTGCTTTCACTATTGATTCGACAGTGCCTACGTTTGACAGTACAAACTCGACACCAAATGATAACGCAACGAATATAACTGCTAGTAACGATATTGTTATCGATTTTAGTGAGAATATTGCCTTGGGCTCGGGCAGCATAACCATTCGCAATGTAAGCGATAGCAGCGACTTTGAAGTTTTTGATGTTGCCACTGAAAGTGATGGAACAACTACCACACCAAGTGCTGGTCGTATTGGTATCACCAATGACAAGATTTATATCAACCCTAGCAGTGACTTAAGCGGAAATCGAAATTACGCGATTCGAGTTGATGCCACAGCGGTGGATGATACCGCTGGCAACAGTTTTGCGGGTATTAGTGACGATACCACTTTCAACTTCTCCACAGCGAATACCGCGCCTGTTGTGGATCTTGACTCCAGCTCTGGCAGTGATGACAGCAGCGCTTCTTTTTCTGAAGCGGGTGGTGCGGTGAATATCGCAGCGAATGCGGCTGTAACAGAAGCAGATAGTGATACGATTACAACCATAACCGTCACGCTTACCAACGACCAAAATGGTGCTTCTGAGGGGCTTAATGTAACAGCCTCAGCACAAGATGCGTTAACGGGTATCTCAGGTTCCTCTGATATTACTTTACAAGACACCATTACCATCTCAGGAGCAACGGCAACAGCCTCAGAAGTTCAAACATTCTTACAGGCAGTTACTTATAACAATACCTCAAGTTCGCCTAACGAAACGGCTAGAACCGTGACTGTGGTGATCAATGATGGTACTGACAACAGTACTTCTCGCACAGCAACTGTATCGGTAAGCAATGTGACAGCGGCAAGCAGTACCGCAGCCAGTTTTAACACCACCAATGGAACAAACTTATCTCCAGCCATTACCTTTACCAGTGATGATGAAACGCTGACGATTGACGATACCACGCATATCTCAGGCTCGACCGCAGACGGTGGTACGGGCACCGATACACTGGTTGTTCCGACTGGTTCGAATTTGGCAAACTTTACCTCACTGACTAACTTTGAAACCTTAACACCAAGCAATGATGCGTCGTTAACACTGACAGAAACACAACATGACGCGTTTACAACCATTAATGGTTCAGGCACCAATCAGTTCACGATTTCAAGTGCTGATGGCGATCAGACACTGACAGGTGATAGCGACATTGAAACCTATGTGTTAGGTGGTGCTATGACCTTTACCATGGCAACGGCAGCACAAAATGTGACGGGCAGTAGTAGTGCTGATACCGTTAATGTGGTTGGTTTTACAGCCACAGGCGTGCTTTCAGGTGGCACAGGCACAGATATATTACAGGCAGATACTGGCGCGAATATCAGTGGCGCAACGCTAAGCAGTTTTGAGTCACTTACCTTGAGTGACAATGCCTCAGTGACAATGACCGAAGCTCAACATGATGGTTTTAGTACAGTTACCGCAGCGGGTGCTGAAACCATTACTATCAGTGATGCGAGCGATGGTTTAACCGGCGACAGTGCCATTGAGACTTATGTGCTGTCAGCGGCTAATACCTTCACCCTTGGTAGTGCTGCGCAAAACCTAACAGGCAGCAGTGGCGATGACACAGTTAATGTCGGCACATTAACGGCAACGGGGACCTTGGCAGGTGGTAGTGGTACAGATACTCTGTCAGTGTCTGATGGCGGTAGTATTGCAGGAGCAACGGTCAGTAGCTTTGAAAACCTATCGGTGAGCAGTAATGGCACGGCTACCGTTACTGTGTCTCAGTTATCTTCATTTACAGGCACGGTTACGGGCAGTGGCTCTGAGTCACTATCGGTATCGGGAGATGGCGATGTAACCACGGTTTCAGCTATAGAGAGCTATACCTTGGCGGATGACTCAACCAATAGCCGTACGGTCACGGTCAGTAGTGCGGGCCATTCGGTGACGGGGACATCAACAAGCGATGCCATTACCTTTGACCTTGGCTCTTTGACTTACACAGGCACAATCACAGGTGAAAACACCGTTGCCGATACGCTATCGTTAAGCACAGGCGCAGATATTACCGGCGCAACTATCTCGGCGGTGAGCAACCTTACATTAGCCTCTGGTGCATCTGTTGCCATGACGACAAGTCAACATGAAAGCTTCACGGGTACGATAACCGCAGAAGGGTCTGAAACCATTACCATCAGCGGCGATGGTGACTTTAGCACGCTGACTGGCATTGAAACTTACAGCGTTGGCGATGATAGCACCAACACCAGAACGGTTACGGTTTCAAGTGGTACAACTAGTGTTAGCGCAACGTCAACGACCGATGCCATCACCTTTGCTATTGGCGGTAGCGCATATACTGGTACGCTCACGGGAGATGCTACGGTTGCTGATCAGGTTCAGGTAACAGATGGGGCTGATGTGAGCGGCGGGGTGTTTACCAACATTGGTACGCTTGCTGTGGCCAGTGGCGCAACTGTCTCACTAGATGCTGCTAATCTGGGCGATTTTGCCACAGCAATCTCAGGCAGTGGCGGTAGTGAAACGTTAAAGCTAATGGATGGTGGTACATTTGATTTCTCAACCACCACAGTATCGGCAATTGAAGGTATTGCCATCGGCACCAACAACACCGCATCCATCACTTTGAGTGATAACTTTAGTGCGGATGGGCAAACGGTGTCAGTCAGCAATACCAGTGGTAGTGCCATTACCGCAGATTTAACCATTAATGCATCTGCATTTGTGAACGATGTACTTCAGATCTCTGCCACTGATTTAGACGGTGCTGACACCATTACAGGGGGCATTGGTGCTGATACCATTCGACCCGGAGCTGGTACTGACTCGATGACGGGTAATGATGGTAATGATAACTTTGTTGGTGAAGCCAGTGACCTCAATGGTGATACCATTGCCGATCTTGCTGCGGGCGATACCATCACAATTACAAATATCACAGGACTGACAACGAACAATGTCCGTTTCAATGGTACCGGTACGTTTGAAGTGGATACCGATGCAACCACGTTTGCAAGTCCTGAGGTTTTCATCACACTGACTAATGCACCGGGCAATGACTTGGTGTACACCGTGGCTGATTCAGGCAGTGATACACTGATAACATTTGTAGCCGCAAATGAAGCGCCTGTGTTTAGTAGCCTGAATGGCGGCAGCACCTTTACTGAAAACGGCTCCGTAGTGGCAATAGACTCCGATGTGACCGTTGCAGATACCGAGCTTGATGCGCTAAATAGCAACAATGGTAACTATGATGGTGCCACCTTGACGATTACGCGCACTGGTGGTGCAAATTCACAAGACGTATTTAGCAATACTGGATTGCTCGGTACTTTAGTGCAAGGCAATACCTTTACTTACAACAGCACAACGATTGGTACGGTTACCACTAACTCATCAGGCACCTTGGTCTTGAGTTTCAACAGCAGTGCAACGTCTGAGCTGGTGGATAGTACATTACAGTCAATCGGCTATAGCAATAGTTCAGAAGACCCAAGTTCACCGGTAACGTTGAGCTATACCTTTAGTGATGGCGCCGCAAGCAGTTCAGGAGTGAACCAAGCTTCTGTAACGATCAGTGCAGTGAATGATGCTCCAACAGATATTGCACTAACAGCAACCAGTATTAATCAGTCTAATACGGGGGCTTCAGCTAGTGTGGCGACGGCTAGCACCACGGATGTGGAAAGCGCTGATAGCCATACCTACAGCTTGGTTAGTTCAGGTGTCAGTGATGGCGGAACTTGTAGTGCAAGTACCGGCAATGGCAGTTTTCAATTTACGGGTAGCGCGCTTCAAACCCAAGCGTCTACTTCACCGGGTGATTATGTTATCTGTGTGCAAACCAGTGATGGTTCAGCCAGCTTCCAAGAGTCATTCACAATTACGGTTGTTGATGATGTTGTGCCTAATGCACCATCAACACCAGATTTGGATGCAGGTTCAGATACGGGTGCCTCAAGTACGGACAATATTACCAGCGACACCACACCAACCTTTAGCGGAACGGCAGAAAGCGGTTCAACGGTTACCTTATACAGCGATCAAGTGGGTGGCGGCGCGACCTCAATCGGCAGTGGCACGGCAACGGGCGGTAACTGGCAAATTACCACCAGTACACTGGCTTCAGGTGTTGCTCACTCAATTACCGCTAAAGCAACAGATTCGGCTAACAATGTGAGCAGTAGCTCGAGTTCGTTGAGTGTTACGATAGATTCAACAGCTCCTTCTAGCCCGAGTACACCAGACTTGGCGGATGCCAGTGACAGTGGTACATCAAACACGGATAATTTAACCAATGATACTACGGCAACGTTTACAGGTACTGGCACAACAGGCGATACCATTACATTGATTTCTGATGTTGATGGCTCGGTCGGCAGTGTGGTAGTTAGTGGTGGTAGCTGGAGCATTACCAGCTCAGCGCTATCTTCTGGTGCGCATGCTATTTCAGCGCGTGCGACCGATACCGCAGGTAACAATACTGAAAGCGCAAGCTTGAGTGTGACCATAGACACCACAGCACCAACGGGAGTCACAGCGAGCATAGACCAAAGTAAAATTGATGCCGATAACGAAGCGGCAATGAGCTTTACATTATCTGGCCTAGAGGGCTCAGGTAGCTTCACTTATCAGGTTTCCGATGGTATTAACACGGTGAATAGCGCAACGGCCAATACTATCACCAGTGCATCTGAGCAAGTTACTTCAATTGATGTAACCAACCTTGATGAAGGCACTCTTACACTTTCGGTGACAGTGACTGATACAGCAGGTAATGAAAGCTCAGCGTTTACCGATACCGTAACCAAACAGTACAACGATGTGCCAGTGCTGTCTGGCACGCCTGCAACCAGTGTGAATGAAGACAGTGCTTACAACTTTACCCCCATATTAACGGACTCAGATTCTGGTGATACGCATACCTTTAGTATTACCAATCAACCTTCGTGGGCAAGTTTTGATACTAGCACTGGTGCGTTGACTGGTACGCCAGATGACAGCCATGTGGGCACGACATCTAATATCCAAATATCAGTCAGTGACGGCTCAGATTCGGCAAGTCTTAGCGCCTTTAGTATTGAAGTCGTTAACACCAATGATGCGCCAACAGCGCAAGATACCAGCTATACCATTGATGAGGGGGGGACAGCATCCGCCGATAGCACTAATGGTTTATTGAGTTTGGCAGATGACGATGACTTGGACTCTAGTGACAGTTTAACCATAGTGAAAGACAGCGACCCTCAATATGGCACGCTCACGCTCAGCGGTGATGGCAGCTTTAGTTATGTACATGACGGTAGTGAGAATCATACGGATAGTTTCACTTACCATGTTGAAGACAGCAGCAATACTAGTTCGCCTGTTTATACTGTGACCATCAATATGAATGCTGTGGAAGATGCGCCAACAGCGGTTAATGATACTCTGACGACGCTTGAAGACACTGCTAATTCACTCAATGTGCTGTCAAACGACAGCGACCCTGAAGGTAATATGGTTGCATCATCCGTGGTTGTGAAAACAGCACCGAGTCAGGGGCAAGTATCTGTGAGTAATGGCACGATTACCTATACTCCGGATGCCAATAGCAATGGTTCAGATTCATTTACTTACACAGTGAAAGACAATGAGCAGACAGAGTCGAATGAGGCAACAGTATCTATTACCATCACGGCCGTAAATGACTTGCCAGTGGCTGCGGACTTTACGCCTAACATTGACGAGGATACTGCCACATCTGCGCTTGCAATCAGAGCTAGTGCCAGCGATGTAGAAGATACCAACCCAACTGGTAATATCACGCTAGAAACACAACCAAGTAAAGGTAGTGCAAGTATTGACCAAACCGCAGGGACACTCACATACACTCCAAATGCCAATGAAACGGGTGGCGATAGCTTCACTTATTCAATACTCGACAGTGAAGGTGGGCAATCAAATATTGCGACCATTTCTGTCAACATTGGTGCTGTGAACGACCGCCCAGTTGCGGGAGATGACTCCACAACCACCAATGAAGATACGGCAACCACGTTGGCTATTTTGAGCAATGATTCGGATGTGGAAGATAGTGGTTTTGTCGGCGCAGATATCGAGCTGCAAGATCAAGGTAACGGCGCTGGAGTATACACGCTTGCTAGTGTATCGGTCGGTGCTGATGGTGTATTAACGATTTCACCAAATCAGGATCTAAATGGTGTGCTTGCCTTTACCTATACGGTTGAAGACAGTGATGGCCTGCGTTCAGACCCAGCGACAGTTACGGTAAACATTACCGCAGTCAACGATGCGCCGGTAGCGGTCGATAACACCGCGCAATTAGTTGAAGACGGCAGTATCGAAATTAACGTATTGGGTAATGATACCGATGTTGATAGTCAGCTTGACGCATCAAGTGTGACGGTTGTGACTCAAGCGCAAGGGGGGAGTGCGCAAGTACAGGCTTCGGGTAGTATTCTTTATACGCCAAATGCAAACTTCTTCGGAAGTGACAGCTTTACGTACACCGTCCAAGACACCGAGGGATTAGCTTCCAATCAAGCCACGGTGACTATCACGGTAGACTCTGTGAATGATGTACCTGTTATCTCGGGTACACCAAGCACCACAGTTAATGAAGATGAAGCATATCGCTTTATTCCAACCGCCAGTGATGCAGACGCTGATACCTTAACCTTTAGCGTGGCTAACTTACCTGTTTGGGCAAACTTTAACGACACTACGGGTGAAATCTCAGGCACACCAGTGGAGGGCCAACAAGGTACTTACTCAGATATTTTGGTGTCGGTCAGTGATGGTCAAAGCTCGGTTTCGTTGGCAGTATTTAGTATTGTCGTGAGTGCGGTAAATGATGCTCCAGAGATCTCAGGAACACCCAGCACATTGGTCAATCAGGATGAACAATATAGTTTCACACCTCAAGCGACAGATGTTGACTCTGAGACCTTAACTTTCAGTATTGAAAATGCGCCAAGTTGGGCAAGTTTTGACACTGCAACGGGGGTATTGACAGGCACACCGGATATTGACGATGTAGGTACCTACTCAGGTATTATCATCGCGGTCAGTGATGGTGAGTTCCAAGCCAGTCTCGACTCATTTGATATCACGGTCGTAGCCGTAAACGCGGCACCTATTGCCAACAACATGCAGCGCAATGTCAATGAAGATGGCACAACTAGTTTTGTGGCAGATGTAAGTGATGCTGACGGTGATACACTAACCATTGAGTTGCAAGATTTACCACAAAATGGTGTCGCATTAGTACAAGGAACCGTCTTAACTTATACACCACTGCCAAACTTCAATGGTGCCGATAGCTTTAGTTACATTGCTTCAGACGGCGAGTTGCAATCTGATGTTGCTACCGTAAGCATTAACGTTGTGCCAGTAAACGACGCACCGATAGCCCTTGATGATGCGTTTACTTTCACGGCTGTGCCAAGCAATCAATATAGCCTAACAGTGTTAGACAATGACTCTGACCCAGATGGTGGACCGCTTAGTATCATTGGGGCAAAAGCGTCGTTAGGAAGTGTCAGCATTAGCGGCAATACTCTGACTTATCAGGCCGTGCCTAACGCGCAAGGTCCGATAGTGGTTGATTACGTCATTGAAGATGAGGGCAAAGCCAGAGCATCTGCGAAAGCCATGGTGAGTATTACCAACGCAGGTGGTGGACAAGCACCGACCATCATCGCGCCAAATGATGTCACAGTGAATGCTACTGGTTTATATACCAAAGTCGACTTAGGCACAGCGGTGGCGACCGACTCTCAAGGTAATTCACTTCCAGTATCCTTGTTAAATGGATTCCCACTGTTTTCACCGGGTCCAAACATTGCTTACTGGCAAGCGACTGACGGGCAGGGTCTACAAGCAACGGTAAGCCAAAATGTTAATGTGATCCCTCTGGTATCACTACAGAAAAACAATCGAATTGCTGAGGGTAACAAACACCGTGTTGCGGTCTATCTAAACGGTCGTTCACCCAGCTATCCGGTAACAATCCCGTATACAGTATCCGGCACCGCAGACAGTGCAGATCATGACCTACAGGATGGTGAAGTAGTGATTAACTCTGGTTTCCTAACTCACATTGAGTTTGAAGTATTTGCTGATGGTGACGCTGAAGGCAATGAAACCATAGTGATCACCTTAGATAGCAGCTTGAACCTAGGTACGCGCGTTTCATCGACAGTAACAATTTCGGAAGCGAATATTGCGCCATCGCTTAAGACAAAAGTGACACAGTCAGGTGAAGAGCGAGAGCTCGTTACTGCAACTGATAACCAAGTGACTATTTCAGCTATTGCCGCAGACACCAACCCTAGCGATCAGGTTAGTATCTCTTGGCAAACAAGTGCACCTGTGGTGAACGTTTCACCTAGCCCAGAACAGTTCATATTCAATCCAATAAATGTGGTACCGGGTATCTATAAAGTAGAAGTTATCGCAAAAGATAACGGTACACCGAGCTTATCAACACGAAAAGATGTGTACATTGAAGTGATTGAGTCACTTGGGCAGCTTGGTGCTACAGACTCAGATGGAGATTTAATTCCTGATTCACAAGAAGGGTATACCGACTCAGATGGTGATGGTATTCCTGATTATCAGGATGCTATCTCTGAGTGTAATGTGATGCAAGAGCGTGCGCTTGAAGCCACACAGTTCTTAGTTGAAGGTGACCCAGGAGTGTGTCTACGCAAAGGGGCAACGGTATCTCAGAATCAGACCGGTGGTGTGGAGTTGTTCGATAGTGAGCTACCAGAGGATCCGAATGCGATAAATATTGGCGGCGTGTTTGATTATATTGCTACGGGGCTACCGCAAGATGGTGATACCTATAGCATAGTGTTACCACAACGAGTGCCTGTGCCACAGGGTTCAGTGTATAGAAAACTAAAAGACGGCCAATGGCATGACTTTGTTATTGATGACAAAAATCAGGTGCTAACAGCGCAGGGTGAGCCGGGCTTCTGCCCACCTCCAGGTGATGGCCAATGGACTGCGGGCTTAACTGTAGGTAGTTGGTGTGTGCAGCTAAATATTGTTGATGGTGGACCAAACGATGATGATGGCTTAGCTAATGGTGTGATTGTTGACCCAGGTGGTATCGCGGTACCAGTCACGACCAATACCTTCCCTGTGGCCAATGCTGATTCGGTAACAATTGTTTCAGGACAAGCCATTGTTATTGATGTGCTCAATAACGATAGCGATGCAGATGGAGATACACTATCTGTAACGGGCGCTACAGTTGATTTTGGAATCGTGATAGTGCAAGACAATCAACTGCACTATACACCGCCTGCGACGTTTATTGGTGAAGCGATGATCCAATATAGTGTTACAGATGGTCAAGGAGGCACATCTTACAGTACAGCAACGGTTTCCATTAAGACGAATCAGGCTCCTGTGGCGGTAGACGACACTGCGGTATCTAACGGCTCGGCATTGGTGATTGATGTACTTGCTAATGACAGTGACCCAGAAGGTACTGCTCTGTACTTAGTATCAGCAACAGCTGAGCATGGCAGCGTTACAGTTAATGTAGATAATACATTGGCTTATACGCCACAAGCAGGGTTTAATGGGACAGACACCATCACTTATGTGGTTCGCGATGAATATGGTGCGACATCACAAGGTACGGTGAGTGTGACCGTGACCGTCAATTCGCAACAAAATACAACCATTACTAACAGTTCATCAGGCTCATTTGGAGGGCTACTTGTGTTACTAACATCAGCCATGTTTATCCGTCGTAGAAAGTCGTTGTTACCAGTATTTGCATTGGTGAGCATCGCTTGTTTATTCAATACACCAGTTCAAGCTTCTGATTGGAAGGTAACTGGTTCATTAGGTCAAGCAACTGCTGATGCTCAATTTACGCAACCTGAAATAGCAATGGTAAAGATTGATGACAAGGGAACCAGCTGGTCCTTTGGGGCATTTTACAATGTTGCGCCAAATTGGTATGCCGGCATTAGATATATCAACCTAGGTGAGGCCAGTGTCAGTTTTTCAGGCAGTGTGAGTGACCCAAGTCAGACGCATAGCATGTTGGCGGATGTTGCGCCAGTGTTACCTGAGGGAGTGTCTGTCCAAGTAGACTACTCGAAGAGCTTGGCAAATCAGTTTGAAGGTAAAATCTTTTTTGGAGCACTTAATTGGCAGTATGAAATTGAAAGTGTGCGTGATGGCAGTACTTCGCAAAAGTATGAAGACAGTGGTACGAGTGCGTATTTAGGTGCAGGTGTTCACTATGCAATTTCAACCAAAATCACCTTGGGGCTAGATTATAGCTATTACTTTGTTTCAAAGAATGACATAGACGAAATAGCCTTGAGCGTACAATACCGTTTCTAGCTAGTCGTTAGTCAAAAAAGCCCCTAAAAATAGGGGCTTTTTACTTTAGTATTTAACTAGATGTCGTTAAAACAATGTGGTCACTTATCCCAATAAGATTGTTCTAGTGAATCCTCACGCTCTGGTAATCCACGAGAGAGGCGAGGTGAATGTTGAACCAACACTTCATAGCTTGCGCGATTGGCATATTTGCTGATTTGCGCCAAAGAAGAATAGGTTATTGCCTGTTGTTCATGCTTTGCTGAGTTTGGCACATTTAATTTGTGATACTCGTTTGCAGATAAGTCATGTAATACCGCGGCCAACGCACAGTCACCCGCGCCATTAGTGTTCTTAATAGTGTCGGGACCACCCATATATGGCGCAGTATGGCTGTATGCCCTGATTGGGTTTTTACAGTCAGCCTTGCGCATTCCACGAGAAAACTCGTAGCGATTAAATTCAGCAATAGCACCTGGCAGCAGCGGGTACTCAGTTTCGCGCTTGAACCTATCATCTACATAGCCGGCCATAAATAATCCTCTAGGGCCCGCTGTACAAATCACCAGATCTACCCAATCAAGCGCTTTGTCAGCGGCAAGTAATGGGTCGTTAAAGCCTGTAATTGCCTCGCCTTCTTCTTCATTCATAGCGAGAATATCGACGTGCTTCTCAACGAACTCGGCCCACCACTGAGGGTCTTGCTCAATTAGAAATTTGGTGCCCAAAGTCAACACCACTGGTACACCTGCCTGGTTAGCATAATGTACCGCTTGTAACGTGGCTTGTGTCATGGTTTCGTTAGCGGTGGTACGCATCAAGTAGGCGCTGATCACAAGTGCCGATGCATTCTCAATTAAAGATTGAGAAATTGACTCAGGACGTAAATGGTTCATCAGTCCAGCACTTATCGCGAAGGTGCGCTCCCCACTGTCATCTATTAGCGTAAAGCAGCGACCGATTGGGCCATCCACAGGTTGCAGGTGATTCAAATCAACTCGGCTTGAGGTATTACACAAAAACTTGTAAGCATAGCTGCCCACTTTTATGTTTTCACTCATAACGCCCAGCAGTACCGAACGGTCATCCGCTAAGACTGAGTAATTGTGCATTGTGTTGCCGATGGTACCGCCAGCAAATTCGTAATCAATCATGTTATCGCGCTTTAGGCGCTCGTAAAGCGCATTGGTAATATCGCTTTCGATTACTTGCGACATACCGCGTTGCAGACCAAATTCATCTAAGAAGGCTTGATCAACTTTTGCTTCGATATCAACAACGATTTGGTCTATACCGCAAATATAACTATGCTTTAAACCGCTATCACTACCTAACTGGTTGATTAGTGGGTCTTTATCTTCCACTGGAAAATAATGTTTATGCCTACGGCGTCCCGGAAATTTCATGTTTTACCCGTGTGTGTTGAGCTCAGGAAATAAAAAAAGCGGCGAATTATAGCTTAAGTGTAGCCTCAAGGGCCATGTGATTTTGCGATTTTCTAGGATGATTGCACTAATATGACGAAAAATAATCAGTTTATAAGTGAATTTACCTAAAATAGTTATTAACTAGAGCAGGGTAGTCGTTGGCTCCATTGAACAAGGTGCGCAGGTTTATCGTATAGCCAGTTCACGATATACTAAAAAGCGATTCTTTTATTAAAATTAACCTTCATGAACGAGCAAGAACAAGATCAATACTGGATGTCTCAGGCGCTAATATACGCTGATAAAGCAGAGCAGCAGGATGAAATTCCTGTGGGTGCGGTGGTGGTAAAAGACAACCAGTTGATTTCGGCGGGTTGGAATCAATCTATTTGTCAGCATGACCCCTCAGCTCACGCTGAAATGCAAGCTATCCGAGAGGCGGGTAAGGTGCTGGAAAATTATCGCTTGGTTGATTGTACTTTGTACGTGACACTGGAACCTTGCCCAATGTGTGCAGGGTTGTTAGTGCATAGCCGCTTAAAGCGAGTAGTGTTTGGTGCAAGAGATGCCAAAACTGGAGCGGCAGGGTCGATAATGAATCTTGTCAAAGAGCCTAGGCTAAACCATCAATTAGAGGTGACTGAAGGGGTACTCGCTGAACAGTGTAGCGATAAGTTGTCGGCTTTTTTTAAACGTCGCCGGCAAGAGATCAAGGCCGCAAAAAAGTTAAAAAAAGCGACTCAAGGTTGAGCCGCCATTTCTTCCATCTGCAATAGTGCAAATAATTTTCTTCGCAGTAGCACTTTTTTGTGTGCGTTTTTTAACATGACACGACGTCTGTTTGGAGAAGTATGTCGTGTATTACGTTTAAATTGATGAGTTCGACGTCTTTTTAGCATCAGAACCTCCTTATATGTGTGAGAGAAAAGCACGCGGGCAGCATTACAACTCTACATTGCAGTTTAATGACACTTCATGATTAGGAAGCAAGCTATTTGCCAGAAGTTACATCGAGCGCATTATTTTCGTCTAGCCAGACCAATGCATCGTAGTAGCGTCGGATGTTGTCAACATACTGTACCGCAACATCTCCGCGCGCATATCCATATTTGGTCTTTCGATAGTAGCGCTTTTTTATCAGCAACGGTAGTCGTTTTTTTACATCTGCCCAACTGTCAGGATCAGCCCCTTGTTGCTGGGTAATGATCCTAGCATCATTAACATGCCCCCATCCAACGTTATACGATGCTAATGCAAACCAAGTTCTGTCTGGGTAGGCAATTCTTTTCGGAATACGCTTCAATAATTTCGCTAAATAATCGGCACCACCGCGAATATTTTGCTCTGGTTCGAGGCGATTTGTGACCCCAACCTGTTTTGCCGTAGGTTGAGTCAGCATCATGATCCCACGTACACCAGTCGGTGACTTAGCTCTTGGGTCCCACATGGACTCTTGATAGCTCAGTGCAGCAAGTAAACGCCAATCTATATTTTTTGCATATTTTTTAAACCATGCCTGATAGGTTGGCAAAACCTCGTGAGCTGCCTCAACGAACGCCAGTGCATTAACATAGTTAAATGAAGATATATGGCCGTAGTATTTTTCTTCAAGGGTGTAAAGTACATCGGTTTTATTCAATTGAGCAAAAAATGGTAACAGTAGTGCATAGAGCGAATCATCATTGTCGTTGCGCATAACCCATGAGATGGGCTCGCCCCTAGTGATAGAAAAGCCAATGCTAACGGTAGGGTGATAACGGCGAAACAGCGCAAGAGTGTGGGAGTCTGCAATGGTGTAATCTATCTGTTCATCAATGATTGCAAGCAGCAGCTCTTCTTCATCCATGTCGCTAATAGCAAGCCAATCTAAAGACGGATGCTGTTGTTTGAGTGCTTGCAAGGTGAGTACATGACTAGAGCCAGCCAACACGGTAATGGGTTTGTCTATATCTTCGATGCTTCGTGGTCTTGTTCGACCTTGTTTGAACACAAGCTTTTGGCTAATTGAGCGGTAGCTCGGACCAAAACGATATAGCTGTGTTCTATTTGGATGATAGCTCAGACCTGAAGCGATTAAATCCAGATCTCCTGAATTTAAGCGGGCAAACATCTCAGGCAAGCTGAAAAATGGCACCATTTGTAAGTTGACGCCCAAGTAGTCTGCAAATTCGGCGCTGAGTTCATATTCGTAGCCTTGTTCGCCATTTCGAGCCTGAAAGTAATTCCCTGGGCCCGCTAATGTACCTACACGGATCACTTGTTTTTGTTTTATAACTTCGAGCTGGTTTTTTGGCGTCTTTTCGCATCCACTCAGGATAACGAACAAAACAATGGCCAGTAGCCACTTAAGTGCCTGCATACGTTCTCCTGATTAGGGTAAGCCTTGTATTTCACGTTAGCTAACTTTGCTTGCGAACGCAAAATTTATCTGTCGCGGGACTTTTAATAATCTATAACTATCTGGATTTACATTAAAAAGAGGTATTTTTGCGAGTTTTGGCATTATTAGTGTTAAACCCAGCCAACATTTCTACTATAATAGCGACCCTAAATATCGTTCAATCCCTAACCCCGGATGAAAATACCTATGTTGATCCTACGTGGTGCGCCTGCACTGTCTGATTTTAGAGTTCAAAAAGTCCTTAAAAACTGCGCGGATGCAAACTTACCTGTATCAGGTGTGTATGCCGAATTTATGCATTTTGTTGATTTAACCGCTGAGCTTAGCGAGAGTGAACTGGTTAAGTTAAACAAGTTATTGAAATATGGTCCTACTATTGCGGAACACGAGCCGCAAGGGCAGTTGATTTTAGTCACTCCTCGTCCAGGCACGATTTCTCCTTGGGCATCAAAAGCGACCGATATCGCAAACAACTGTGGTTTGAGTCAGGTTCACCGTGTTGAGCGTGGTATTGCTTATTACGTTGAGGGTGAGCTGAGCGCTGAGCAATTGGCACAAGTTGCTGCGTTATTACATGACCGCATGACAGAAGCCACGCATAGTCAGTTAGAAGATGCTGCTTTACTATTTAAAGTAGACGAGCCTCGCCCAATGTCTTCGGTTGATATTCTAGGTGGTGGTCGCGAAGCACTTGTGAGTGCCAACATTGAACAGGGCTTTGCATTAGCTGAAGACGAAATCGACTATCTAGTAGAGAACTTCCAAAAGTTAGGGCGTAATCCGAACGACATCGAATTATTTATGTTTGCACAAGCAAACTCAGAACATTGTCGTCACAAAATCTTTAACGCAGATTGGACCATTGATGGACAGCAGCAACCTAAGTCGTTGTTCAAAATGATCAAAAATACCTACGAAACGCACCCTGAAAATGTACTGTCTGCCTATAAAGATAACGCAGCGGTAATGAAAGGCTCGAAGGCGGGTCGTTTCTTCCCAAATCAAGACGGTGAATATGCGTATCATCAGGAAAATATTGAAATTCTGATGAAGGTTGAAACACACAACCACCCAACTGCAATTGCACCATTCTCAGGCGCATCAACGGGCTCAGGTGGTGAAATTCGCGATGAAGGCGCAACAGGTCGCGGCTCTAAACCAAAAGCAGGCTTAGTTGGCTTTACCGTATCAAACTTGCGCATTCCAGGTTTCGAACAACCGTGGGAAAGCGACTTTGGTAAGCCGGGTCGTATCGTAAATGCATTGAATATTATGACCGAAGGCCCACTAGGTGGCGCGGCGTTTAACAACGAATTTGGTCGTCCAAACTTGCTTGGTTACTTCCGTACATACGAAGAAAAAGTAAATAGCCACAACGGTGAAGAAGTGCGTGGCTATCACAAGCCAATTATGTTGGCAGGTGGTCTTGGTAACATCCGTAGTGAACATGTTCAAAAAGGTGAGATCCCAGTCGGTGCAAAATTAGTTGCGCTAGGTGGTCCTGCGATGAACATCGGTCTTGGCGGTGGTGCAGCCTCTTCAATGACATCAGGTCAATCTAATGAAGATTTAGACTTTGCATCCGTTCAGCGTGAAAACCCTGAAATGGAGCGTCGCTGTCAGGAAGTGATCGACAAATGTTGGCAACTTGGTGATGCAAACCCAATCGCTTTCATTCACGATGTAGGAGCGGGTGGGTTATCTAACGCGTTCCCTGAGTTAGTTGATGACGGCGGTCGTGGTGGTAAGTTCCAGTTACGTAACATTCCAAATGATGAGCCGGGCATGGCACCACACGAGATCTGGTGTAACGAATCTCAAGAGCGTTATGTGCTAGCCGTTGCTGCTGAAGATTTTGAGCGTTTTGAAGCGATTTGTAAGCGTGAGCGTGCACAATATGCGGTAATTGGCGAAGCGACGCAAGAGCGTCATTTAACGGTTGCTGATAGCCACTTTGATAACAACCCTGTGGACTTACCACTGGATGTACTGCTAGGTAAAGCACCAAAAATGCACCGTGATGTGACATCACAAAAAGTACAAGGTAGCGCTTTAGATACACAAGGTATAGATGTATCAGAAGCGGCAAAGCGTTTATTACGCTTACCAGCTATCGCAGAAAAGACTTTCCTGATCACTATAGGTGACAGAACAGTAACCGGTTTAGTCGCGCGTGACCAAATGGTTGGCCCTTGGCAGGTGCCGGTTGCAAACTGTGCGGTTACCGCAGCAGCGTTTGACACCTACCATGGTGAAGCTATGTCAATGGGTGAGCGTACGCCTGCTGCATTACTTAACTATGGTGCTTCAGCGCGTCTAGCAGTGGCTGAGTCATTGACTAACATTGCTGGTACCAATATTGGTGGCTTAGAGAATATCAAGCTGTCAGCTAACTGGATGGCGGCCGCAGGCCACCCTGGTGAAGATGCAGGTCTTTATGAAGCGGTTAAAGCGGTAGGTGAAGAGCTGTGTCCTGCGCTTGGTTTGACAATTCCAGTGGGCAAAGACTCAATGTCGATGAAAACCACTTGGCAAGAAAACGGCGAAGAGAAATCGGTAACGGCACCTCTATCGTTGATCATCACAGCGTTTGGTCGTGTAGAAGATATTCGCAAAACGGTAACACCACAGCTTCGCACTGATAAAGGCGATACATCGCTTATCTTGGTTGACTTAGGTGCCGGCCAAAACCGTATGGGTGCTTCAAGCCTTGCTCAGGTTTATAAGCAACTAGGTGATAAAACCCCTGATGTAGATAGCCCAGAATTACTTAAAGGTTTCTACAATGCGATGCAAAGCCTTGTAGCTGATGAAAAGCTATTGGCTTATCACGACCGCTCAGACGGTGGTTTATTCACAACCGTTGCTGAAATGGCGTTTGCTGGGCGCACCGGTGTGACGGTAGACCTTGATGCGCTATCAGGTAGTGACATTGAAGTGTTGTATAACGAAGAACTGGGTGCGGTTATTCAGGTTCGCAATGAAGACCTAAGCGCTGTAAACGCAGTATTAGAGCAACATGGTTTAGCTGCTATCAGCCACCAGATTGGTACGTTAAACAACGATGACAGTATCGTATTTAACCGTGCGGGTAACGCGGTATTAAACAATACGCGCACTGAATTGCGCACCATCTGGGCAGAAACCACTTACCAGATGCAGGCACTACGTGATAACCCTGAGTGTGCAAAACAAGAATTTGATGCCAAGTTTGATGCCAAAGACCCAGGTTTAAATGTAAAACTGAGCTTTGATATCAACGAAGATATTGCTGCGCCTTACATCGCAACGGGCGCTAAGCCTAAAATGGCTATTTTGCGTGAGCAGGGCGTTAACTCTCACCTTGAAATGGCGGCGGCATTTAACCGTGCAGGATTTGCAGCGGTTGATGTACACATGAGCGACATCCTAGAAGGGCGTTTAACGCTTGAGCAGTTTAAAGGCTTAGTGGCTTGTGGTGGTTTCTCATACGGTGACGTATTGGGTGCCGGTGAAGGTTGGGCTAAGTCTATCTTATTCAACGACATGGCTCGTGAGCAGTTCAAGAACTTCTTCGAGCGCCAAGACACTTTCAGCTTAGGTGTGTGTAATGGCTGTCAGATGATGTCGACACTTAAAGAACTTATTCCAGGCACTGAACATTGGCCACGTTTTGTAACCAATAAATCTGAACGCTTTGAAGCGCGCTTCAGCTTGGTTGAAGTACAAAACAGCCCATCGGTATTCTTCGATGGTATGGCGGGCTCTCGTATGCCAATCGCTGTATCTCACGGTGAAGGCCATGCTGAGTTTGCCAATACAGGTGCGCTACAAACTGCGCTTGACTCGGGCACAGTTGCGGTACAGTTTGTGGATAACTATGGTAATCCAACCACACAGTATCCAAATAACCCAAATGGTTCACCACAGGGGATTGCGGGTATTACTTCAACGGATGGTCGTGCAACGGTGATGATGCCACACCCAGAGCGTGTATTCCGCGCGGTGGCTAACTCTTGGCATCCAGATGAGTGGAAAGAAGATAGCCCATGGATGCGTATGTTCCGTAACGCACGTAAAAACGTGGGTTAATCGCTAATCAGTACAAAGTAATAAAGCGGCCGCTGAGTATGATACTCAGCGGCTTTTTTGTTTAATACGCTAATGAATAATAAGAGCTAAAAAGATGAAAATAATCCGCGCAAAAGAATTTAAAGCGCAGCGCGCCTGGGGCGCATTGGATATTGCCAATATGAATGGCATTACCACCCGTTTACATTGGACGGATGAGCCCTACAAATGGCACATTAATGATGGTGAAGAAGTGTTTGTGGTGTTAGATGGCTGTGTTGAGATGCGCTACAAAGAGCAAGGCCTAGAAAAATCCACGCTACTCAATGTGGGGGATATTTTCTATGCAAGCGTAGGGACTGAGCATGTGGCCCACCCGCAAGGTGAAGCGCGTATTCTAGTGATTGAAGTAGAGGGCAGTGTTTAGTTAAACGTTACCTTAAATTTGCAAAGCGGGTTAACAGCGGTTAATCCGTTTGCGAGTCTTAACAGTGTCGATGTTGAAATAAAGCTAATCAAAGGCAGGGCACCCATTGCGTAAATCTGTTACACGTCGGATGGCGCTTCGCTTGCCGACCTACCGCGCTAATCCTACCAGATTGTTGAATGGCCCCTTTGGACTCTCCAACCTATGTTTACATCGAAGTAGGTCGGATAAGTGGCGAAGCCACGCCATCCGACATAAGGTCGCACACCACCTTGGTCACTAAAACCAACGCATAGTAAAAATGCCATGCGTTGCGAATCCCTCTTAAACAGTTTGTTAGAAGGCAATCACGTAAAACTTAGTATCTACTGACATCACAGGAAATGATTCTGGAAGACTATTTTTATAAACCTCTGAAAAGCCATTTTTCTCATAAAATCTGTGTGCCGCTAAAAACTCTGTCGTTGTACCCAAGTAAATAGATTCTGTGAGGTTTAAGCTAGCCCAATCAAGAGCAGTTCCTAATGGTAACGACGAAACACCATGCTCCTTACTTCTAAAATCTGGGTGGACAAATATCTTTCGTAGTGCAGACATATTACCGCCATTCAACGTAAAGATTACAGGGGCGGGTGGCGCTTTGATTATCCATTTTTATACATGCAAAAAAAGGGCAAGTCCTTGCGGACTTGCCCTTTTTTGACCGAGAAAGAGCTTAGATAGCTACAATATTCTCAGCTTGCGGACCTTTTTGGCCCTTAGTTAGGGTGAACTCAACTTTTTGGCCTTCCGCTAAGGTTTTGAAACCCGAGCTTGCAATAGCGCTAAAGTGGGCAAAGACATCTGCGCCAGATTCTTGCTCAATAAAACCAAAGCCTTTTGCTTCGTTGAACCACTTTACTGTTCCATTAACTGTGTTAGACATAATAATAACCTGAAATTTAAATATAAGATTGCCTTCAAGAGGCTTGAATAGCGTGAAAATTGACTGGAATCTAGAAACTTCAGGACGAGGAATTACGAATAAAACAACGAGATGGAGAGTATAAATAAAAGACTTTCTTTCGAGCTGCGAGGATAATATATATTTTATGTGGAAATGTAAAGGTATTTATCGGGTGCACGCTTAAAGACATAACAATTTAATAGTGCGCAACTGCGCATTTTCTTGAATATGGAGGAAAGCTTATAGTTCAGAAGTTAAAAAATAAGGGTTTACAGAACACCAACGCCCGTTCCTCGCTCTCACCTGCCTCTCACACAAACTCAATCACCACCTTTTAACATCAGCAATAGACAATACAACTTAAGCTCTTATTAAAGTGAGTAGTCAAGGGCGGTTATATTAAACGCGCCCATTAGCTGTTTAGTAAGCTCCTTCGCTATAAATTAGCTCGTAACTGTGGCTGTAAATCTCCAAAATATTACCGAATGGGTCTTCCATATAAATCATGCGATATGGCTTTTTGCCCGGATAGTAATAGCGAGGTTGCGCCATACGCTTTTTGCCACCTGCTGCTACGATGCGCTCTGCCAGTGCTTCTACATTTGGGTCTTGCACGCAAAAGTGAAAGATACCGGTTTGCCAATATTCAAAGTTGTTCTCTGGGTTGCGTTGATTGTTAAACTGAAATAGCTCAACCCCTATTCTGTCTCCGGTTGATAAGTGAGCGATGCGAAAGCTTTGCCAACCTGCACCGAATACATCGGTACACATTTGCCCAATTGCACTGTTATCTTCGCTGATCTCAGTGGGCTTCATGATGAGATACCAGCCCAAAACTTGGGTATAAAACTCAACGGCTTTGTCTAGGTCCGGCACCGAGATACCAATATGAGAAAAATTACGTGGATAAGTGTTGTTCATAAATTACGCTCCTAAATAATGTATGAACGCAGGTTACAAATGATATATGATTAAGTAAAATTATTATAAATTATTAAATTGAGTATGTTTTGTAATGATAAATGTAACTTGGTTAAACACCTTTTGCACCTTGGTCGAAGTTGGGCACTTTACCCAAACCGCACAGCAACTGTTTATGACACAGTCGGGAGTCAGCCAGCATATTCGCAAGTTAGAAGTACAGCTTGAGGTAACGCTGCTGATTAGAGAGGGTAAGCAGTTTTCTTTGTCAGACGCGGGCCAGCGGCTATATGAGCAGGGTAAGATCTTGTTGCTTTCGATGGCAAATATTGAGCATGACATCACACAGGATGACCCGTATGAAGGTGTGGTAAAGGTAATGTCACCCGGAAGTGTAGGCTTAAAGTTATATCCCAAACTGTTGGCCTTACAAGCTCGTTATCCACGACTGAGCATTGATTTTCGGTTTGCCCCCAATAACGATATTCAGCAGGCGCTAAGTGAGTCAAAAATAGACATTGGCGTTATGAGCTTTAAGCCTACAGTGCCCGAAGTACGCGGTGAATTGGTCGCCAGCGAGCCGCTTTTGCTGGTAACCCCCGCCGACATGAAGTCGGTTTCGTGGCAAGCACTCTCGGAGTTGGGGTTTATCGACCATCCAGATGGGGCACATCATGCCGATTTATTGCTCAGTGCTAATTTTCAGCAATTCCAGCATAGCGATTTACTTTTAAAGCGGGGATTTTCTAATCAAATTGGGCTTATATTAGAGCCGGTAAGTAGAGGCTTGGGTTTTACAGTTCTGCCCGCCTATGCTGTGGAGGCATTTCGAGAGCAAAATGCCATTAAAGCGCATCACTTAAGCGTTGCGGTGAGTGAGCCCATTTATGTCTGCACACACAGTAAAAAAAGGCTGCCGAGCCGCGCACAAACCGCACTCAATGAAGCGCTCAAGTGGCTTAATGCTTGACGTAGTGATTATTCAAGCCCTTTTGTATCGTAATATAGCGGCTTGAGAGAGCCACAGTTGACGAATTTCAGTGTTAGCTCATTGTGTGGAGGTACTCGCTTAGAGGTACGAAACTTCTTCATACAAGCGCTGGTGAGATCCACATAGATCAGGTGATTGAAACTCGGGGATTGCTGAATTTTATGGATATAAATACTGCCATCTTCAGATATGGGGATAGCATCGTATTCTTGCCACTGCGACGAGGGGGTTAAATCCGAGAGCACCCGTGAATAAAGCTTTTTATTGAACACGATGGGGAAGTTTTTATGCATTTGCATACCCCCTTCGGCAAAATGGCCGCTATATACATCGGCTTTTACTTCTAGCTCTTCACCGCGCATCAGGCGTTCTATATTGAATTTCTGAGGTTTAATGGTGATCAAGTCTGAGTCTCTTACCAAACTTAGAAACGCCACTCCCGGGTTTTCAATTCTATAAACCACCTGCACGTTATTGGGAAATTGATAGCGAGGTAGGTTTACCGCATAGATGCCAGAACCTTCATTGAGTAACACCATAGGGTGTTCCCCGTAGAAGGCAGGGTTTAATGGTGGTGGCTCTTGTTTTTCTTTACCAGCATGTGCACAAAAAGTCACTAAAGAAAGTAAGGTGGTTAATATTGTTTTATTCATTGTCATAGCAAGGATTTATTTTAGCCCCACAGGCTGCTTTATATTAGAAAATGCACCTTCCGGCGCTTAAGTATTACGCTAGTATAAAGCATTATTTCGTCGCCTGCTTGAGTATGTAATATAGTATTCCTGATGTTTTCTGGGCTACAACTTATTACAATTAGTTTGTCACAGTGGCGGCATTTTCCTTTATTATTAGCACATGATATTAATGATGTATGGATTGCAAGTGTATGATTATTAGGCGCTTAAAGTGGCTGTTAGTGGTGATGTGTGGTCTGCTTTTAAGCCTTTACATAGCAAGGCAGCCGTTGAGCACAAAGCTTGCTAATCATTATTTGCATTCACACAACTTGCAGGTGAGCTGTTTAGACTGGTCATTCAACAGCTGGCGTTCAATCCATATTGAATCATTGTGTTTAACCGCAGAGACTTTTTCCGTGACGTTGCAAGATGCTTATGTAGATAAGTCAGCAATTTACATTACGCAACTCAACACTCGTTTGCATGATACAAAAGGCTCAGATCCGCAACCTGTGGTGTTCCAGCCACTATCTCTGGCACTGCCAAACAGGCCGTTACTTCACATCGAAAAGATCAATGTTGAGCAATCCTCACTGCTACCTCAATTCAGTGCATCATTAACTGAAAATAAGCTATATGACTTTTCACTCTCAGGTGATGTGATAGCAGATGTGAATGTTAACTCCAGTGAAGTTCAAGTAAGAGTTGATTTAGAAAGCCCGTTACTGCAAGAGTTATTGCCTAGCTTAGTCACATCTTTAACGGGTAGTGCCGGCATTGTTTTTACGGGCGAGCGCGCAGCGATAAAGGCACAGCAGCAACTGGCAGCGAATATACCTTATCAATCCTGTCAGCTGCCTTTGCAAAGTGCAGGAGAAATACAGCTTGATATTGCGTTAAATACTCAAAAAGTTGTGGCCGATGCGTCTGACTTAACCACTACTTTGACGCCTGTAGGGTGCGAAACACTGTTACCACAGAGTGACAAAGTGCAGCTCAACCCTTTGATTATGCAGCCATGGGGGTTAACTTTCCCAACGGTTATTAATTTTCATAACGGGCTAATCGAAGCACTAGAGATGTCTGTACACAGTCACGATCAACTCAGCGTGTTGACGCTACGAGAGGTTCAGGCGCAAGTACAGCACACGACGCAGCTCAAAAGTGAGTTGAGCTTCGCACACAAGAGTGCACAGTTAGGAGATATCACACTTGAAGGCACATTGGGCTACAACAATAGCGAGCTATATTGGGATACTAGCCTGGCATACCAAAGTGAGCGCATACCTTTAGTTGAGTTTGAGCATCGACATGGTCAGCTCAATGGCGACATCAAACTCGTTATGGGCCCAGTTATAAAAACCTTATCGTTCGTGGCTAACGGTAATGTACACAGCGTGTCGCTTCCTCATGTAGAGATAAAAGAGGGGCAGTTAGACATTGAAGGTGTAGTTGATTTTTCTGATGTACTAAGTGGCGATGCAAAAGCTAAGGTAACGGTGCCTGAGCTTAAATTTGCCGATGGTCACAGTATACATAATCAACTAGACGTTAACGCTAAATTGGGGGTCAATCAGCAATTGACACTCGACTCTAGATTATTTGTAGAGAAGTTTAATCACAGTAATGCGCAACTTAACGGGATAACGTCGCAGTTCACAGTCAGTACCGATTTAGAGCGTGGTGAAATTTTTTCTGAGCTTTCTGGGCAGACAACTTTGGCACAGCTACAGTTACCTGATCTTGTAATAAATGACGTCAGCATTGACAGTAAGGTTCTGCAAAGTCGTGGTGGCGCGTTTGAACATTATATCCATGCTGCGGGTATTGAGGGCGTTTTAAAGCATCAGTATTCTCCACAAGAGCACCCATATCAGTTAGTGCTCAGTGCCAAGCCTGTGACTAAGTTGCAACCAGTGTTAGCGCAATTAATGCCCAAACTACAGCTGGCTGAGGGGGATGTAAGTGTGACAGCCCGTGGCGATTTAAATCTACAAACCGCTGATTTTAGTGTGCAACTTGAAGATGTATCTGTTTTATATGACACGCATTATATTGATGATATTGATACGCAAATTAACGGGCAATTCAGTTCAGGTAAGATTAATATAGCCGGTTCTAAGGTGGCTGTAGGGCAAGTACGCTCAGGTGTGGTGCTCTCTAATCTGTCCGCACAGTTGCAGGTTATAGATAATGAGGCGCAGTTACAGGATTTAAATGCGCAAGTGTTTGATGGTCAAATCCACTTACCTTTGCTCAAGTTATCAGCGGCTCCTCAGCAATTGCAACTCAACGCTCAATCACTTGATTTGGCATTAATCGCACAAGCTGGACGAGATGCAGGTATTGAGCTTAACGGTCGGGTATCAGGAATATTTCCGGTAACTATCGACAATGCAAAAGTGAGCATTGAACAAGGTAAATTGTTCAATGCGGGGATTGGAAAACTCAAGGTTGCACAAAATGCGTCAATTGAAGCGCTCAAAGCGCAGCAGCCGAGCCTAAAGTCGGTAATTGGGGTTTTGGATGACTTAACAATAGACACGCTTAGCAGCGATGTGGCATTGACCTCGGATGGCTGGTTGACATTGGCGGTACAGATTAATGGGGAGAACAAAGCACAGGCACAGCCTGTGAACTTTAATTACACACACCAAGAGAACATATTTACGCTTTTTAGGGCGTTGCGACTGAGCGACGAGATCACCCAAAAAGTAGAAGACGCTTTAACTAAACAGGAGCAAAGCCCATGAAATGGACCCTAATACTGATGAGCTTTTTGTGTCTTAGCGCTTGTACGCATAAAGTACAGGTTGAGACCAAAGAGCCAATCACAATCAATTTGAACGTCAAAGTGGATCATGAGATCCGAGTTAAAGTTGACAAAGAATTGGACAATTTATTCAGCGATGACAGTGAGTTATTCTAAGGGAGAGAAACATGAAAGCGAACAAAATATTAGTGACAATTGCCGCGCTTGGTATGGCATTTTCGGCTTGGGCACTGACGCTAGACAGCGCTAAGGATCAAGGTCTGGTCGGTGAAACTGCAAGTGGATATTTAGCAGCTGTAAGTAACGGCGCTCAGGTGCAAGAGCTTATCGATGATATAAACGCTAAACGTAAAACCAAGTATCAGCAACTGGCAAAGAAAAACGGTATTAGTTTGTCTCAGGTAGAGGCACTTGCGGGTAAAAAAGCCATAGAAAAGACAGCCAAAGGACACTATGTTAAAGTCAACGGTCGTTGGCTGAAAAAGTAACGACTCACTAACGGGGCGTTCATCATTGCCCCGTTATCAAGCATCAATTTATCGAACTGATAACGCCACGGGTTATTTCTTATAGCAGTTTTTCAGTAGCTGCTGCCAAAAGGCCTCACCTTTTCGTCTGGCCAGACGGATATTGTGTTCGGGAATACTCTCAGGCTCATCGTAACTTTCTAATGCCTCGGCCATGCTTTGTTCACGAATTAAATGCAGTGTCGGATAGGGCGCTCTATTTGTGTAGTTCGCTGCATCATCTTCATCACTGTCGGCAAATACATACTCTGGGTGAAAGTTTGCAATTTGATATGTGCCTTCATAGCCTTGCACGGCGAGCATCGCGTTGGCCAAATCGACTAAATCTAAAAAGTCGGCAAATTCCCCAAAGCCTTCCGTAAAGATGAGTAGGGAGGTTTCTTTGTCAGTGTTGTTGTCCAAAGTTGCACATTCATCCAGCATTTCCATCACCGCATCGTCATGAGTGATAGAGGTTGAAACGCGGTAATGGATGGCGTTTTGTTCCACTTCTTGGCGTGCAAACGGGCAAAAGTTATATTTCACAATCACTGAGCTGACCCAATTTTGCATGATTTTCTGTGGGCTTAAAGAAGGTGTTGTCATGGTGTATTTCGCTCTAGTTAAGTTGTGAGTTCAACAAGTTTAAGGTTTTGTCCACAGCGCCTTGGTTTTGCTTGAGACACTGTAGCGCCTGCTGACCTTGCTTTTGACGTTGCGGCTCATCAGTTAACAGCGTACAAACTGTCAGCGCTAATTGTGTGTGATCAGCGACAGTGGTTGCCCCTTGCAACGTTAATAACTCTGGGTAAATATGCGCAAAGTTATAAGTATGAGGGCCATTTAACACGGGAACGGCGAATGCAGCGGCTTCAAGTGGATTATGTCCCCCTCGCTCTATTAAACTTCCACCGATATAGGCAATATCAGCGCAACCGAATAACATCTTAAGTTCGCCCAGTGTATCAGCAAGCAGTACCTGACTTTGGCTGTCAAATGCTTGGCTGCGGCGACAGTAACGTAGTCCTGATTTAGCGAGTAGGATATCAACCTTATCAAACTGTTCAGGATGACGAGGAGCAATGATGAGCAAGGCGTTGGGATGAGTTTGTAGCACACTTTGATGTGCCGCTAACACTTGCTCATGTTCACCAGGATGAGTTGAACCGGCTACCCAAATAAGGCGGTCATTAAACTCGGTTTTAAGCTGTTGGGCTGCGGTAATATCGGATTCATTGAGCTGAATATCAAATTTGATAGACCCAGTTACTGTGACCTTCTCTTGCGAGAGTCCAAGTGAGATAAATCGCTGCGCGTCTTGTTCATTGTGACTTGCGAGCGCATCGATATGCTCCATGATCCAACGACTTATGTTTGAAAATCTCTGGTAGCCCCGAAAAGACTTCTCTGAAAGTCGAGCATTGACGATGCACACCTTACAGTTTGCTTGTTTGGCATGTGTGAATAAGTTTGGCCACAGCTCTGTTTCCAATACAACCAGTAGTTTGGGTTGTACATGCTTGATAAACCGTTTACTGGCAAAGTAGAAATCTATCGGTAAGTAGCATGTTGCGACATCAGAGCCAAAACTTTGCCAAATTTGTGCGCGTCCCGTTGGGGTGTTGCATGTTACTAATACCGATTCGTTTGGGTGAGTTTGTATAAATCTTTTTATCAGTGGCGTAGCCGCTAGGACTTCGCCAACAGAGGCACAATGAAACACCACTGATTGCTTTACTTGTTGAGTACAGTAAAAGCCTAAACGTTCTGCAAAGTGCAGTTTGTAGGCAGCATTTTTCTTACCACGAACAACATATAAATACAGTAAAATAATAGGACTCAATAACGTCAGTGAGAGGGAGTAAAGTAATCGGGTCATAGCACCTTGGCAGCGATTGAAAACGCTATTTTAGCCTGTTCGTCGAATATAGTGAAATACTATAACAAAATTACACATTTGAGGTCGTGCGGCCGGCACAGTAATTTGCTAATATGCTTTCACTTTTATCTACTAAACAGCAGTCATCGTATGTCGTTCAAACTCTCGTCCTGTATCGCAGTATTCTCGCTGGTATTTTCGTGTTTTAGTTTTAGTGCGCCAACCGCTTATTTACCAATCGGTAAAGATACAATATTGGAGTATCAAATAGACCGTATGTTTGCGCTGACGGAGGGGGTGCCAATGGCAAAGCCTTACCGGATCAGTGAGATTAACATCGCGCTGCAAAAATTACGCGCTATTGACAGGTCGTTGTATAGCCATATTCGCGAACGTTTAAAAAAGTACTTTTCAAAAGACGAGATAGTCAGGCAAGGCGTTAAGCTTAGATATGATTCTGGAACAGAAGTAAAACTGGCTAACGATAGAAACAACGTCTCTAGTGAGTATGCAGAGTTATCATTAGATGGGGTATGGCGTGGCGGCGACAATTCCCTTTTGCAAATGGGGATGGATTATCGAGTGCGCCAGGGAGATTTAGTGCTTTACAACACATTTTATGCGTTGGCAGGAGATACGTTCCAATTAAATTTAGGTTACAAAGAACATTGGTTTTCACCTTTTAAAAGCTTTGCGCAAGTATACTCCAATAATGCGAAGCCTTCGGCGTCGGTATCGCTGAGTTTGATTGCACCACTTCAAAACTTATGGAATTTCGACTTTGAATTATTTTACTCAGAGTTGGAGCGCGTAGAAAAGGGAGTAGTTTATCAAGGTCAATTGCATGATGGCTCGCCCAAACTGGCAGGTACTCACTTCAGTATTGAGCCAATCGAGGGATGGAAGATAGGTTTGAACCGTATGATGCAATTTGGTGGAGGTCCGCGAGAAGTAAGCGGTAGCGATGTACTTAAAGCCTATTTTGACCCGACAGGGAATGACAACAAAGGCAGTGGTTTGAGCCAAGATTCAGAACTTGGGGATCAATGGGCAACGCTCACCAGCACATTACAAACTAATTTCTATACCCCAATTGAGTGGTATTTTGAATATGGTGGAGAAGACACCAAAAACCATAGTAATTTTCAATTTGGTAATACCGTAGCGAATTTTGGTATGTATCTACCTCAGCTTAGCAAGACGACAACGCTGCGCTACGAGTACACGAATATGCATAGCTTATGGTATGTGAATGAGATATACCCCACAGCAGGTAATACACACAAAGGGTTTGTTGTTGGTCACTTCGCTGCGGATCAACGTGTATTTGGTGATGCTGCGCCCAGCAAAGTGCATACACTAGAGACAACATACAGCAGTGATCACAGTACGATGTGGCGTTTAAAATATACGCAAATAGATAACGAAAGTGGTTACGTGAATGAGTTTAACCAAGTTGGAGCAGACTACGAACAAGCGCGTGCACTAGAGCTAAGTAACAGCCGCGTTATTGAAGGTCGTCATGTTGAAACCACATTAAGTGTTGGCAAAGATGTATTTGGAGAAAGTTATACTTGGCTTTCGCTCAATGTATACTGGTAATAATACGATTAAATTTAAGAAGTTATACCCAAAAGCGGTAATATAGGAACGAATATGTCGCAAAATGAACACATTCAACAGAGTTATTTAGCGAGTCTTGAGCGCCATCAGGCATTATTTGAAACCATGGCAAACTATCATGAAGAATGTTTAAGACTGTTAGAAGCTTGTCACAGTACTTTGGCTAAAGGCGGCAAGGTGATCTGGTTTGGTAATGGTGGCAGTGCAGCAGATGCCCAGCATTTGGCAGCCGAATTTGTGGTGCGATATAAATTAGAGCGTGGGCCGTTAGCATCCATTGCATTGACAACGGATACCTCTATTTTAACAGCGCATAGCAACGACTATCACTTTGATACGGTATTTGAGCGACAAGTACAGGCATTGTGCAAACCAGAAGATTTAGTGATTGGCCTCACGACCTCAGGGACCAGCGCCAATATTAACCTTGCTTTGGCCGCAGCCAATGAAATTGGCGCCAATACCGTCGCATTGACAGGACGTGATGGCGGCAAGGTTAAAAATATTGCCAAATTACCTATCATCATTAAAAACGATGAAACGGCGCGTATTCAAGAAGCACATATGTTTATCGGTCACTGGCTTTGTGAAGCGGTAGATATGCTGGTGGCGGAGCAGCAATAATGGAGTTTTCTCGTTTACAAAAGCTTAATCAGGCGCGCGTCTTAGTTGTTGGTGATGTGATGCTTGACCGCTATTGGCACGGTGACACGGGGCGAATTTCACCTGAAGCGCCGGTACCTGTGGTTAAGGTGAGTAGTCTTGAAGACAAAGCAGGTGGCGCAGCAAACGTTGCGAAGAACATCGCTCATTTGGATGGTCAGGTAGGCTTGTTAGGCCTGATAGGTGAAGATGACAATGGTGTTTCGCTGACTCGAATTCTTGAAAGTGAAAAGATTGCGTCCCAGTTAGTGACAGTCGAGGAGTTACCTACCATCGCTAAAATGCGAGTGATCAGCCGTCATCAGCAGGTTGTGCGTTTAGATTTGGAAGAAACATTCAGCGAGCAGCACAGCCGTTTACTACTTGCGCGTTTAGAGCAGGTGCTTGATGACTACGATTTTGTACTGTTTTCGGATTATAACAAAGGCGCTTTGAGTGCGATTAAAGAAATGATCGCACTGGCGAAGTCTGCGGGTAAAACGGTTTTAATCGACCCTAAGTCTAGTGATTTATCACTTTACCGAGGGGCTGATTATATAACTCCTAACTTGAATGAATTTAAATTAGCTGGTGGTCAGGTTGGCAGCGAGCAAGAGCTGACCGACAGTGCGCGTCAACTAATTGCTGATAACGGCATAGGCGCAATGCTTTTAACCCGCTCTGAGCAAGGCATGTCGCTTATTTGTGCGACAGAAAAACACGACTTTCCAGCACAGGTATTAGAAGTGAGTGATGTAACCGGTGCCGGAGATACGGTTATCGCCACACTGACCACTATGTTGGGGGCAGGGATGGCGCCTAAAGATGCTGTTGAAGTAGCGAATATCGCTGCGGGTATTGCGGTGAGTAAGCTCGGCGCAGCTACCGTGTCACCAGAAGAGCTCAGCCGTAAAATGGGCCAATACCTGCGCCAAACTGGCGAACATTATCAAACCCCTTTCGATGATGTGCTCAAACATATTGCGTTTGCCAAGCAAAACGGTGAGAAAATCGTGTTCACCAATGGTTGCTTTGATATTTTACATGCGGGCCATGTGCGCTATTTAGCACAAGCGAAAAGCATGGGTGACCGACTGGTTGTTGGCCTAAATAATGATGAATCAATCACCCGTTTAAAGGGCCCACAAAGACCTATTAATGCGCTAAAAGAACGAGCCATGGTATTGAGTGCATTGGCATCAGTGGATTGGGTGATCCCATTCGGTAGTGAAGCCGAAAACGACACACCAGCAAAGCTGATCGAGCAGATAAGCCCAGATATCCTAGTCAAAGGCGGTGATTACAAGGTGTCAGAAATCGCCGGGGCAGATCATGTACTCAGTCAGGGTGGACATGTAGAAGTATTGGCCTTTTTAGATGGTTGCTCAACCTCAGGTATTATAGAAAAAGCTAAGCTAGGTAAAACCGCCAAGTCTTAGTTTTGCAGCGCCTGCCAATAAGATTGCTGTAATAACTGCCAATCTTCTTGTGTGAAATAAAAGGTCGGCCATTTGCCGGCCTCTTTATTAAACGAACGTTGTAAGCGACTGAGGTTGGCCTGCTGCCAAGCAGTGCTCGGTGTTTTTAACTGACCGCGGTCAAAGTCAATCAGATAAACCTCACCTTGTTCATCAAATAAAATATTATTGATATTCAAATCTGCGTGATAGACACCTGCTTTATGAAAGCGTGCGAGTGTTGTTGCAACATTTTTAAGCTCTAAATGGGTTGCTGACCTAGTTTGTAGGCGCTCGCACAGGCTTTGCGCTGCGCTAACAGCTTCAGTAATGAGGTCTCCACGATAGATTAATCCTGCACGTGATACCTTGGCTGCAATCGGTTTTGAAATGGGCAGGCCAAGCTTCTCAAGCTGACAAAGCAGCGCAAACTCTTGATAAACACGGGTGTTTTCTAAGCCCGTATAAAGGTATTGGTCAGACAAAACTTTACCTACTAACCCACCACGCCAGTAGTGCTTTAATACATTAACTTTCTGATCTTGTTTAAAAAACCACGCCGTGGAGCGGCCTTCTTTGGTCGCGACTATGGCGTTTTGTGCTTGCCAAAATTGGGCATCAAACCAATTTAGGTCGACAGCGTAAGTGTTCGTATCTGAAGTTAATAGGTAATGGTTGTTGGCCGTGGTGATCTTCATCAAAAGGTTTATTCAGGTAAAAGTTGTGCCAAGTGTAACGTGTTTTTTGTTGACCATAAACTTGCAAAGCAAATTGATTAATTTAAGATCTGGCGAAAATATTTTTGATAAATAGGAAATTTGTGTCTCAGCCTCCTAGTTCTATTTGTATTCTTAGACTTTCTGCAATAGGTGATGTATGCCATGCCGTTGCGGCGGTGCAGGCCATTCAAGCTCGCTATCCAAACGCTGCGATTACTTGGGTGATAGGTAAAGTAGAAGCAATGTTATTGGCAGACTTACCTGGGGTTGAGTTTGTTGTTTTTGATAAAAAACAGGGAAAAGCTGCTTATCAAGCACTTAAGCGTACTTTTAAGGGGCGCAAGTTTGATGTGCTGTTACACATGCAAGTTGCTCTGCGTGCCAATCTCGCTGCTCGTTGTATTCCTGCCAAGGTGAAAATTGGCTTTGATAGAGGGCGCAGCAAAGAGTTGCATTCACTATTTATCAATAAGCGTATTGCACCACAAAATGAGCCACATGTACTGGAAGGGTTTCAACAATTTGCCCGTACGATTGGTGTTGAATGTAAAACACCAACTTGGCACATGCCAATATCAGCAGAGCATGAACAGCAAGCCACAGACTTGTTGGCATCATGTAATGACAGAGTGTTTGTTATATCTCCAGCAGCTAGCAAAGCGGCGCGAAACTGGTTAGCTGAGCGTTACGCTGCTGTTGCTGAGCATGCTGCGGCGCAGGGGTTTTCAGTGGTGATCACCGGTGGACCCACGCCGCTAGAGCAAGAGTTAGCTGCCGCGATTTGTAAGCACGCTCAATGTGATATCACCAACTTGGTGGGTAAAACCCAGCTAAAGGTATTACTGTGTGTTTTAAAGCAGGCTAGTTTGGTGTTGGCGCCCGATACAGGGCCTGCACATATGGCCGTAACAGTTGGTACCCCTGTAATTGGCTTGTATGCCCATTCAAATCCAAAACGCACCGGGCCTTATTTGTATCAGGATTATGTGGTAGAGGTGTATCATAAAAACTTGCTCAAACAAAAAGGTAAAACTGCCCAGCAATTACCATGGGGAGTGCGCGTAAAGGGGGATGATTTGATGCAACAAATTCAGACACAAGAAGTCATTGAGATGTTTGATCACGTGGTAAAGGCGCAGAAACTATGAGCAAAAAGCAAAATAAAGCGGTTTTTTTAGACCGAGATGGGGTTATTAATATCGATCATGCCTATGTTCATAAAATTGAAGACTTTGAGTTTATCGATGGTGTCTTTGCAGCCTGCCAACAGTTTATCGCGAAGGGCTACATAATAGTTGTGGTAACGAACCAATCAGGTATCGGCCGAGGGTATTATGATGAGCAGCAGTTTGCGAGATTGAGTGAGTGGATGTGTAGTGAGTTTGCTAAGCATCAAGTAACCATCAGTAAGGTCTATTACTGCCCACATCATCCACATAAAGCACTTCCGGAATTTCAAAAAGAGTGTGATTGTCGAAAGCCTAACCCAGGTATGCTCAATGAGGCGATTGCCGAGTTTGATATAGATGTCAGTCACAGTGTGATGGTTGGTGATAAGCTGTCAGATATTGAAGCTGCCAGAGCAGCAGGTGTCAATTTAGCTATTTTGGTTGAGTCAGGTCAGTCTTTTAGTGACGAAGCAAAGCGTAAAGCTGACCATGTGTGCCAATCTTTAGGCCAAGTCCCAGCCTTACTACCGCTTGTCTCATAAATATTTACTTTATGGTAGAGCCCACGATAATCACAACCCGTGCATTTACGGGTTGAACCTTTTACAATAGCAACCCAGTTTGATTTACCCTGTATGCGCTTTGACACTCTCACAGTGAAGGTAAAGTAGCGTGTACATTGGGACCCGTGCAAATAATGGAGACTCCAAATGAGAGCATCGGCCTTTTATAGCCAGCTACAGCAACAGCTTGAAGAAGTAAAAGCTGAAGGTTTGTATAAAAATGAACGCGTGATCACTTCTTCTCAACAGGCGCAAATCGCTGTTGAAAGCGGTGAATCTGTAATTAACTTCTGCGCAAACAACTATTTAGGATTGGCAAATCATCCAAGCCTAATTGCTGCTGCCAAGCAAGGCTTAGATGCACACGGTTTTGGTGTTGCATCGGTTCGTTTTATTTGCGGTACGCAAGACATTCACAAAACACTTGAAGCAAAAATCAGCGAGTTTCTACAAACAGAAGACACCATTTTGTATTCGTCATGTTTTGATGCCAATGCAGGTTTGTTTGAAACTATTTTAGGCCCTGATGATGCGATTATCTCTGATGCGTTAAACCATGCGTCTATCATTGATGGGGTTCGCCTATGTAAAGCGAAACGTTTCCGCTATGCTAATAACGATATGGCTGATTTGGAGCAACAGTTAATTGCAGCAACCGAAGCCGGTGCCAAAACCAAACTGATTGCCACAGACGGCGTATTTTCGATGGATGGTGTGATCTGTAATTTAAAAGCGGTATGTGATTTGGCCGACAAGTATAATGCGCTAGTCATGGTTGATGATTCTCACGCGGTTGGGTTTGTTGGCGAAAATGGACGCGGTACACCTGAATATTGCGGTGTGATGGAGCGTGTAGACATAATCACGGGGACCTTGGGTAAAGCGCTTGGTGGAGCATCAGGTGGCTATACTTCAGGTAAGAAAGAAGTGGTAGAATGGTTGCGTCAGCGCTCACGCCCATACTTGTTCTCAAATTCATTGGCACCATCTATTGTGACAGCCTCGATTGCTGTATTAGATATGCTAAAAGAAGGTAAAGAGTTGCGTGATACCTTGTGGCGTAATGCGGCTTATTTCCGTGAACATATGGAAGCGGCTGGTTTCACCTGTGCAGGCAAAGATCACGCTATTATTCCGGTGATGTTGGGTGATGCAAAGATTGCTGCGCAAATGGCAGACAAGTTATTGGCTGAGGGAATTTATGTGACTGGCTTCTCATTTCCTGTAGTACCAAAAGGGCAAGCGAGAATTCGTACTCAAATCTCGGCTGCACATACTCAAGAGCAGCTTGATAAAGCGATTTCTGCCTTCACTCGCATCGGTAAAGAGTTAGGTATTATTTAATTTAAAAGCGGAGCAATAGCTTCCTTGTTTTGAGTAACGATTATGAAAGCTTTATCTAAGTTAAAAGCCGAACCAGGGATTTGGATGACGGATGCGCCTAAACCGGAAGTAGGGCACAACGATCTGTTAATTAAGATCCGTAAAACCGCAATTTGTGGCACCGATGTACACATCTACAAGTGGGATGAATGGGCACAAAAAACCATTCCTACACCTATGGTAGTTGGTCATGAATATGTAGGTGAAGTGGTCGATATGGGCCAAGAAGTACGTGGCTTCAATATTGGTGATAGAGTCTCAGGTGAAGGGCATATTACGTGTGGACACTGTCGAAACTGTCGTGCTGGTCGCGTACACTTATGTCGTAACACCACAGGTGTAGGTGTTAACCGTGAAGGGTCATTTGCAGAGTATTTAGTGATCCCAGCATTCAATGCTTTTAAGATCCCTGATAATATCTCAGATGAGCTCGCTTCTATTTTTGACCCATTTGGTAATGCTGTACATACGGCTTTGTCATTTGACTTAGTTGGTGAAGACGTATTAATCACAGGTGCAGGCCCGATAGGTATTATGGCCGCAGCTGTTGCAAAACACGTAGGTGCGCGTCATGTAGTGATCACCGATGTTAATGAATACCGTCTTGAGTTGGCTCGCAAAATGGGCGCAACACGTGCAGTTAATGTAGGCAACGAAAAGCTTGAAGATGTTATGAAAGAGCTAGGCATGACTGAAGGGTTTGATATCGGGCTTGAAATGTCAGGCGTACCCGTTGCGTTCAATAGTATGCTTAATAACATGAATCATGGCGGTAAGATTGCCATGTTAGGTATTCCTCCTTCGGATATGGCAGTTGATTGGAATCAGGTCATTTTCAAAGGATTAGTGATCAAAGGTATTTATGGTCGAGAAATGTTTGAGACCTGGTACAAAATGGCTAGCCTAATTCAATCTGGGCTAAATCTTGAACCAATTATTACCCATCAATTCCATATCGATGATTTCCAGATTGGTTTTGACACTATGATCTCTGGTCAATCAGGTAAAGTGATCTTAAACTGGGATTAGTAGCCGTATTTTACATATCAAAGGCGACATTGGTCGCCTTTTTGCTTTTTATGAGTAGTATATATTATGTCAATGAAACATATTTCTGTCGCACAGACCAAACAATTATTAGAGCGTGATGATGTTGTAATTGCGGATATCCGTGATGAGAATAGCTTTACTCAGGGGCACATTCCGGGGGCAGAGCATTTGTCTAATGCGAATATTGCGCATTTTATGCAAGAAAAAGAGTTTGATCAGCCTATTATTGTGGTTTGTTATCACGGGATCAGCTCTCAAGGCGCGGCGAATTATTTAATCGAGCAAGGCTTTGAAGATGTTTATAGCATGGATGGTGGTTTTACACAGTGGGCTTCAGAGTTACCGGACTTTATAAATAAATGATTTTACTAGGGACCTATAATAATCCACGGGCCGTTCAAGGGGCCGCTGATTATTTTAAAACACAAGGCATACCTGTTAGTTTACGCTCCAATGATGGTATCAATGTTGAAGTGTGGGTCTCAGAAACCTATCGGACACAAGCTGATATTCTTTGGCAAGACTTCGTGAATAATCCGCATCACAGTAAATACTCAGATGCCTCTTGGCAAAGTGGACACACCAACTCAGCGTTGATCTATGGTGGCAGTGATCTCAATTTGCGACAACGTTTTTCAGCTTTGCACTGGTTTTTAAAGCTGATATTTGTACTGTGCTTGATTGTATTCGGTAGCTTTTATTTATTTGATGCTAACGCTATTTTTACCAGCTTACAGTTTAAACCAGATGCGCCTTTGAGTTGGGTCACACCTGTACTGCTACACTTTGGTGCTTTGCATTTAGTTTTTAACCTAAGTTGGTGGTTGCATCTTGGTCACCAGATTGTGCAGCGTACAGGTGCACGATATCTATTTATTCTTTTTATTGTCAGCAGTTTTGTCAGTAATTGGGCTCAATTTCTGATGGTTGATAGTCGCTTTGGTGGGTTAAGTGGTGTTGTCTATGCATTGCTAGGCTATGCTTGGATTTACAGTGTGAAGCACTCTGCTCAAGAGCCTATTGTTGGCAAACCAATAATTGGATTCATGCTACTGTGGATGATTTTTGGCTTTACCGAGCTATTTTTTATTAGCATGGCAAATTGGGCTCATTTGTTTGGCTTGCTCAGCGGTATGTTAATCGCATTTGTACAACCCAAACAAAAACATACTTAATGATATAAGTACTTTGTGAAAAGTACATCACGGATGATTTCTTCGCCCGTTTCTTCTTTTAGCAGGTTCTTTAGTCTATCTGAGCAACGTCGGCGAATTTCTTCTCTGCCTGTAAGAGACTTAATTGTCTCTTCAGGTTCTTTACTTAGGATCTGTACTATTGCATCTCTAAGTAGAGGGGTGTGGTGTTCAACTACGCTTATATTGCTGACGTCATCCAGCATCAAATCTACTGTTACACGTACATAGCCAAGTTTTTTGTTTGATTGGCCAATATAATTGGTAATGATATCAGGTTCAAAACCAAAGTAGCCTACATTGGAATTCGCTCGTGCTCCATAACTGCTCAAAGCTAGCATAAGAATTGCGACAAGTAGATAGAAAGGCTTATTCATAACAATTAGAATTCCCATTGGTTCAACGGCATAGTTTTCAAGGCTAAGTGTATACGTAAATGCAATTAATTTACATATTTGAAGTGTATATCCTATTAAAATATCAGCAAACTTTTGCCAAGGGCGGGGGAGTGCTATGATATACGCGAGTTTTTTTGATAGCAGATATTGTTTTGTTAATAACCCCATTTCCTATTGATTTTGAATGGCATTCGACACATGAATGCCCGAACCTGCCTAGTCCAGACGCTTCGATGATCTTGAATGAAGGCTCGTTAACCGCTTTATTAAAAAGCCAAAGTGACCTATTTAGAGTTGACGTGTTACGTGAACAATGGCTGGCAAGTGATTCATTACACAAAAACTTGCTTGGACAACAGTGCAGGCAGATACAGTGTCGCGAGGTGTTACTGGTTTGTGACGATGTAGCTCGGGTTTATGCGCAAAGTTGGATTAGTACACAAGCCTCTGATTTAGGAGTTCGTCAATTAGGGTCTAGGCCTTTGGGAGAGGTCTTGTTTCAAGATGAGTCATGGCAGCGTTCTGAGTTAGAAGTCGCTTGTGTTAACAATCATTCTGGATATGATGCATTGTTGAATGACTTGCAATTACCTCTGCACAATATGTATGCAAGACGTCGCGTGTTTACCAACCGAGAAGCCAAAATTATGGTGTGTGAAGTATTTTTACCTAAGGTGAATTATGCAACTCAACTTGCTAAGTAGAAAGCACTTACCCGCTTATTTACGTCTGATGAGAACGGATAGGCCCATAGGTACTTTATTACTCCTATGGCCAACGTACTGGGCATTATGGATAGCTAATTCAGGAATACCACCAATTCATTTGTTGCTGGTGTTTAGTTGTGGTGTTTTCATAATGCGTAGTGCTGGGTGTGTGATCAACGATTTTGCTGATCGAAAGGTAGATGGTGCAGTAAAGAGAACTTCAACTCGACCGTTGGCACGAGGCGAGGTGCAACCAGGTGAAGCTATAAGTTTGTTTATTGTACTTATATTGTGTGCATTTGTATTGGTACTTACACTTAACTGGCAAACTATCATGCTCTCGGCTGTGGCACTATTATTAGCGGCTTGTTATCCATTTATGAAGCGTTACACTCATTTGCCTCAAGTTGTTTTGGGCATGGCGTATAGTTTTTCAATTCCAATGGCATTTATGGCCTCTAACAATAACGTGCCTATGTATGCTTGGTGGCTGTTTCTAGCAAACGTTTTATGGACAGTTGCGTATGACACTATGTACGCAATGGTAGATAGAGATGACGACTTAAAAATAGGCGTTAAATCGACGGCTATTTTGTTCGGTCGTTATGACAGACATTGGATTGCTTTACTAAATATTGCGTTTGTGGCACTGCTAAGTTATGTGGGTGCGCAGCTAGAGTTATCATGGTACTACTTTGCTTCATTGCTTGTCGCCGCAGTGCTATTAGCGCAATTACAAGTGGCTATACATGGCCGAGATAGAGATCATTGTTTTAACTCATTTTTGCGCAACAATCGTATAGGTTTGGTGATTTTTGTTGGTATAGCGCTAAATTATATATAACAGAGTAATAAAAAAAGGATGCAGCAAGCATCCTTTTTTTATTTTATGAAAATATTTATATATTTGATGCGCAAGTTTTGGCTTTAGCTGAGTTTTCTATCAGGCCAAGTAAATGCTTGATGTGACCATCTCTGTTAACGTGATGGTTGGTTTGCACCACTAATTGCTCGTGATTAATGTCCTTGTTCGTTTTCAGGATCACTAAACTTGGGTCCTGTGCGATTGTATTAGCATGTTCAATGCTGGCTATAGCGAAGTGATTTGACTGCTTCAGGCCATCCATAACTTGGTCAATGTTACCAATTTTCATGCTACTGCTTTTGTTTAACCCATCAACAGCTTCATTGAGCATTGTTTGTACTTGCTTCGACTGTGAAAAGCAGCCAAACATAGGGTAATCGTATAGCTCTTCTTTGCGCAGTGAATCCTTACTAGCAAGAGGGTGATGCTTAGCAACGAACAGAATCAATTGATCAGGAAGATATATATCACTGACAACATTACTAGCACTTTGCAGATATACGCTGATATCAATTTCTCCAAGCTGCAACTTACGAGTCAGCTCATGCTCGTCTTGTAACTGCATCTCGATTTTAATGTTCGGGTAATCAGCAAGGAACTGACCACATGACATTGGTACAATAGAGCTGGCGTCGCTGGTATAACCGATAACCAATTTTTGCTGATCTCTACCAAACAGGCTTTGTTTGATAGTTTTCTTTGTCATCTCTAATTCTGACAGCGTTGTTTTACAGTAACTTAAAAACATTTCACCCTGTTCTGTTAGTCTCACAGAGCGTGTTGAGCGCTTGACAAGTTCGCATCCAATTTCATCTTCAAGCGTTTGAATGCTTCTAGTCAAAGCTGATGTACTAATCTTTGTTTGTTCAGCAGCTTGTCTGAAGTGGCGTAAGTTACCTAAGGCGACAAACTGTTCTAGTTGTTCAAATCTCATTCGAAATTCCTTTTAATTTCTACAAGTGACACAACGGTATTGTGTATTTTCCTAATACTAATACAAGTAATGGAAGATTGAAAGTGAAAATTTTACATTCTGCTTACAAAACTCAATCGGGGTAGCTATCTCTAATTGCAATAAACTGATCTAAATTGTCTATAAACAGATCAACAAGCTTTGGATCAAATTGCTTCCCTTTCTCAGATTGTATCAGCGCCAGTACTTTTTCTAAAGGCCATGAAGGTTTATAACATCGATCGCTACCTAAAGCGTCAAACACATCAGCCAGGGCGGTAATACGACCTACAATATCAATTTGTTCACCTTTGAGACCTCTGGGGTAACCGGAACCATCCCACTTTTCATGATGCTGATGAGCTATTGTAGCGCCACATTGTAAAATTTCGTTAGAAGAATGTTGTAAAATTTCGTAACCAGTTTGCGCGTGCGTCTTCATAATTTCCCATTCAGCATCGTTCAGCTTGTCTGGCTTATTTAAAATATTATCAGGAATGCTGATCTTGCCAATATCATGAAGTGGTGAAGCCAGTTTGATTATCTCGGCGCGATAATCGGATAAGTCGCAAAGTTTAGCCAGTAACATGCTGTAATGGGCAACTCTTTTGACATGAGACCCTGTTTCTTTTGAGCGACGTTCAACAGCTTCGCCAAGAATGTAGGACAGTTCTTTTTGAGAATCTTTAACTGTTTCTCTTAATTTAATATTGTCATAAGCCAACGCAATATTATTGGCAAAAAACTCCAGTAGCTGTCTGTCAGTACTTTTCATTTGCGAGTCTTTGCCTACATAAAGCATTGTTTCTCCCCCTCCAGCGGAAGGAAAATAGCCGACGTATTCAGTATCAGTGGAGCGGGATGCCTTGAGGTTATGAGATTCTATAAATAACTCTTTAACATGATTGGGTATCACAGATGAACTAGGCTCAACGCCTTCACCAGATGCGGCTAATAGCCTGAAGTGTGCACCTGATTCTTTACGGTTGTTAATGGCCGCAGCGCAGTAGATATCATTGTCGTTGAGCCCCATTACATTAGATACATGTGTCAAAATGGTGGATGCAAATTCTCTGACACTATTGCATTTTAAAAAAGAGGACGAAGCATTAATTATTTGTTCTAACCCGCGCTTGTGCTTTTCAATAATCTGAATGTCTCGGTGAGCTCGTAATGCCGAGTAGAGTAACGTTTTGAGTTTCACTGCAGTCAATTCGGTTTTATTCTTATAGTCGTTAATATCGTAGTCGCGAATTACAGACTCTTCAGGAGCTTCTCCTGGTTGGCCTGTACGTAGAATAAGCCTCACATCATGATTGGCTAAGTCGTTACGAATATATTTGATAAGATCAAGCCCAGCATGGTTGGTCTCCATCACAACATCCACTAAACCCACCGAAATCAGATGCTCTTTTTCGAGTATTTCTTTGGCTTCTTGCGCAGAATAGGCATGGTGAAATCGGAGTGATTTCTTTTCAAACTCAAAGCCTGACAAGACCAGTTTTGTGACCTGATGAATGTCTTCCTCATCATCGACAATTAGGATATCCCAGTATTCAGACTTTAAATTTGGGGCTTTTGGTTCTTCAATAGACTCATCAGAGAAAAGAAAACTGCTCACTCGCTGACCCTTTAATGACTGTTTACTAAGTCAGTATAGTCACTAAAGTCAGCATCTGCTTAATCAAGAAGTTGGCTTTTTCTCGATATTTTGTAATTCTATTTCTATGGCATCACACGAAATATGTATCTCATACAAAGAGATAATAAGTGATGCAATGAGGCAGCATAAACTGGCACCAAATAATATAATTCCAGTTAGTGCGATGTCGATAAATAATGCGAACATTGATAACGTACACAATAAAAATGCGATCACGCCCCACACCTGCATGAAACGAATTAACTTGATACGCTTTCTTAGGTTATCAATTTGTGCTCGCACTAAAGGCCGGATACTGTCTCCTTCTCGGGCATTAAGTTCTCTAATGAGTTGTGCTAAGACTAAAAATCGATTTGTGTATGCCAATAAAAGTAATGAGATAGCAGGAAATAAAAGTCCAGGAGTGGTTAGCGTCATTTGAGCCTCTTCAATAATCAAGATTGAGTAATAATTATGACAGATAATAGCTTTAAATGGCGATGTGTATTTACAACAGATAATCTGCTTGAAGCACACATAGTAAAAGGCTTACTTAGCCAAGCTAGAATTGTTTCTCGACTGGATGGTGAACCTTTACTGGGTGGCATCGGTGAAATACCCGCAGATCAGGCTAAATTGAGTTTAATGGTTTATGAGATAAAAGTACGCGCAGCACAAAAAATATTGGTAGACTACGCGCAAAAGCAACTTACCTCAGACTGGCGTTGCAACCATTGTACAGAATTGAACGGACCAGCATTTCAGTATTGCTGGCAATGTGGAAAACAAAATGACCAAAGCGAATAATTTCCAGCGCATCAGAGAGCTTAACTATTTACAACAGGCTGTGTTAGCAGCCGCCATCATCGAAAGGATGTTGCCCAATTACGGACTATTTAGTGAAGCAACAGGGTTTGGTGATGAGTCAGCTTTAAGAAGTGCGTTGAACGTGTGTTGGGAAAAGCTATTGTTACCCAAAAGTAAGATCAGCCTTGAAAAGCAGATCGAAAAAGTCGAGCCTAATGTGCCTGAGCTTGCTCAGTTCGACATGTTTGGTACTTATCCAGCTATTGATGCGGCAACGGCACTATTAGGTTTAATGCACGGCCTAATGGCTAAAGATGAGCAAGAATTTATTAGTATCGCAAAGATATCTCAAGCAACAGTTGCTCGTTATGTTGAATTTTTGTTACTAAACGATGATATAGAGCCGGATAACACGTTGGTTCGCGATCACCCTGTGATGCAGTATGAGATAGAAATTTTATCTGAGTTGATAGACTTTGTAGAGAATATGGGACGTATTAGCTCTGATAACGTAAAAGAGCTGAAACAACACGCTGTCGCTGATGGCCAAACCAATATAGGTTTGACCATTTAAGCGCAAATTCAGGGGATTTACTTGCTCAATGAAAGTGCCTGCAGGTAAAATACCCGCCTTTTAAATTCAAGTCTTGGGAGAGTCTGTGTGCGAATTTTAGGCATAGAATCATCGTGTGATGAAACCGGTATTGCGATTTATGATGATGAGCAAGGCCTACTTGCACACCAACTATATAGTCAGGTAAAAGTCCATGCAGACTATGGTGGCGTGGTGCCGGAGCTGGCATCTCGTGACCATGTGCGTAAAACCATTCCCTTGATAGAGGCAGCGTTTGAGCAAGCTGGATGTGGTCCTGAATCTCTTGACGGTGTAGCTTATACAGCAGGACCAGGTTTGGTTGGGGCTTTATTAGTAGGCACTTCAATTGGCCGTTCTTTGGCCTTCGGCTGGAATATTCCAGCGGTTGCGGTACATCATATGGAAGGTCATTTGTTAGCACCAATGCTAGAGGATGAACGCCCTGAATTTCCTTTTATTGCACTATTAGTATCTGGCGGCCACACCATGATGGTGAAGGTTGAAGGTATTGGCGAATATGAAGTGTTAGGTGAGTCAGTAGATGATGCTGCAGGTGAAGCATTTGACAAAACAGCTAAATTGCTTGGTCTAGATTATCCCGGCGGCCCTTTATTGGCTAAAATGGCACAACAAGGCGTTGCGAAACGTTTTGTATTTCCAAGACCTATGACCGACAGACCTGGACTTGATTTTAGTTTCAGTGGCCTCAAAACTGCGGCCGCTAACACTATTCGCTCCGCAGGTGATGATGAGCAAACAAAGGCGGATATTGCCCATGCATTTCAAACAGCGGTTATAGACACTCTGGCTATAAAATGTAAAAGGGCATTAAAAGAAACGAATATTAAACGTCTTGTCATAGCTGGCGGAGTGAGTGCGAACACGGAACTGAGAAATAAACTAGAACGTGTGATGCAAGGTATGCAGGGTAAAGTATATTATCCACGTACTGAGTTTTGTACCGACAATGGTGCGATGATCGCCTTTGCTGGCATGCAACGTTTGAAGGCTAAGCAATATGCACCGCTTGATATGAAAACTCAACCACGTTGGCCATTAGATAGCCTAAAGCCGCTTTAGTCCTTTTTTTGTCCTACCTTTGGCTCCTTACCTTGAAGGAGCCTTTTGATATTTTCCCTATGCCTAAAGATAATAACGACTGTTAGAAAGCTAACAGGTAATGTGTAGACAGGCTTTATCCACCATGTATACAGTGGGGCAAGCGTCACAGCCGTGATGGCTGCCAATGATGAGTAGCGAGTGAGCCACAAAACCAGTAGCCAAGTACCGATAAGTAACCCGCCAAGCGACAAACCTATTGGTAGTAACGCACCAAATGCCGTAGCTACAGCCTTACCACCATTGAAGTGAAAAAATACCGGATAAATGTGACCTAAACATGCAGCGACTGCAACGGCACCGAGCCAAATTGGTTCAATCTGTAAGAAATATGCTCCCCACACAGGGATAGTACCTTTGAGGATATCGAATACCAACACCAATGCCGCAGGTAGTTTTCCCCCTAAACGCAAAACATTCGTCGCACCTGGATTGTGTGAACCCGCAAAGCGCGGATCGGGCAAGCCGAACACTCGACAAACTAATACCGCTGATGAGATAGAGCCAATTAAATAGGCACAGAGACAGATTAAACTAACTAACACGTTTTTCCTTATTTTGTCTTGTGACGTTTTCGGCTATGATCGGCGTTTCTATGCCGACTGTGGATAACTTAATAAGTAGTCACAGAACCCAGTTATGCAATCAGTGGAGTATCAATGGATAAGGTCTATATCTCACAACTACACGTCGAAACTATAATAGGAGTTTACGACTTTGAGAAGGAAAGTAAACAAAGCTTGTACTTTGACATTGAGATGTTGACCGACATTTCGGCTGCTGCCCAAAGTGATGATATTAACTTCGCTGTGGATTATGCCAAAGTAAGTGAGCGAGTTATTGCTCACACGACGGCCCAACCAGTTGAACTGCTAGAAACACTGTTAGAGCAATTGGCTAAAATTATCTTGGCCGAATTCAATGTTCAACAAGTTACTATAAAAGTAAGCAAGCCTGCGGCGGTGCCCGCTGCAAAAACGGTTGGTGTTGAAATCACCAGAGTGAAAAGTTAGTTATGGCGCAGATTTATATTAGTCTAGGTTCAAACGTAAATCGTGAGCACAACTTAAAGGCAGGATTGACTGCATTGATAAAACACTTTCCAAACTATAAACATTCAAGTGTTTACGAAAGCGTGGCGGTTGGCTTCAATGGTAGCAACTTTTATAACTCTGTGCTGAGTGCATCGACGGATCTGTCTTTGGAGCAGGTTTGTGTGCTGCTTAAACAGATTGAGTTGGATAATGGTCGTACTCGTCAGGATAAAAAGTTTAGCCCGCGAACGTTAGACCTAGATTTATTATTTTATGACGATGTGATTTGTGAGCAGCCGGCTCAACTACCCAGAGACGAGATAACCAAAAATGCTTTTGTGTTATTACCACTCTTTGAAATTGCTCCTGATCATGTTCATCCTGTGTGTAAAAGAAGTATTGCCGATATTTGGCAAGCTTATAACAACCCTAATCAAAAATTGTGGAAAGTGGAGTTTTCGTTGCCGTGAGTATTATTGAAATTATAGTTTTGGCGTTAGTTCAGGGATTAACCGAGTTTTTACCGATATCAAGCTCCGCTCACCTTATTTTACCCTCGCAAATCTTGGGGTGGGCTGATCAAGGTACTGCTTTTGACGTTGCTGTACATGTGGGTACATTGTTGGCTGTGGTGATTTATTTTCGCAAAGAAGTGGCTGATATTCTGGTTGCATGGTTCGGCTCTTTTGGTGCGCAGGGTAAGAGCGATGACAGTCAATTAGGATGGTGGATACTGATTGCAACAGTTCCGTCGCTGATTATTGGTTATTTGGTAAAGGACTTTGTTGAAGTCTATTCACGTAATGCCTGGATCATTGCCACCACCACCGTGGTGTTTGGTCTATTACTTTGGTATGCGGATAAAAGCGCGAAACAAATTAAAACGATTTATCAACTTAATTGGTTAAGTGCGCTACTGATTGGTTTGTCCCAAGTGGTTGCTATGATATTTCCCGGCACTTCACGTTCGGGGATCACCATGACTGTTGGTTTGCTGCTTGGATTAAATAAGCAAAGCGCAGCGCGTTTTTCGTTTTTAATGTCTATTCCAGTGATTGCAGCGGCTGGCTCATATTACGTATATAAGCTCTCAAGCAGCGAAGAAGTAATCAATTGGAATGCTATTGTACTTGGCTCGATACTATCATTTATTACCGCATACGCATGTATTCACTTTTTCTTAAAAGTTATTGAAAGAATGGGAATGATGCCCTTTGTGATCTACCGGTTATTGCTCGGTGGCGCATTGTTTGCGTTTTTACTTTGGTAATATATCTCAGTGTATGAAGGTCCGCATACAATGATGCGGGCCTTTTTATTTACAGCGTTAAAACCTGTTTAATCGCATTTTCTCTAGCTAAAGCTAATTGATGCTTGATTTCGACACCTTTAAAGCCTTGTTTTATTATGCTTTGTGGCGCAACTGCCAGTGCAGCTTGCGCTGCTTGTTGTAACTTATCGACTATATCTTGGTTTATCTGGACATCGGCCTGTGCAACATCGCACAGCAATTCAAAGCGTTCTGGGCGACGCCAAATATCAAGCTGATTAAACAGTGTTAGCGCCGCTTGTTCATTAATCTGATTGCCTGACAAAAGCGACTGATGTTGGCAGTAGTCTCGAGCACTTTGAGCATATTTGTTGGGGACTTTTAATTGCTGCTCAATACCTTTTAAAGCGTCTAGAGAGCTTGGTGAAAGCCAAAGGCAAAATTGAATGAGTTTGTAGTTTTCTTGATTTTTATCAAGGGACTGGATGGCATTTGCCAATTGTTTTGCATACTCGTTATTCCAATATGTGAGCATGGGCATAACGACAGTCAGTGCACCTAGTTCTTGTAAGATATTACTAAATACTTCTATTTGGCCATCATTTAGGCTTTTTTCAATTTCCATCCACACACGTTCTTTGGTAAGCGTATCCAGCTCTTTGTTTGCCACCATGTTTGCCATCAACTGTTGTGTTTCTGGTGCGATGGTAAACTCAAGGTAATGATAGCGGGCTGCAAAACGGGCGACGCGTAGCACACGCAAGGGATCTTCACTAAATGCATCGCTGACATGGCGCAAAGTACGTTTTGCGATGTCTTGTTGTCCATTGTAAGGGTCAATCAAGTTTCCTTGCTCGTCTTTGGCAATGGCATTGATTGTTAAATCTCTGCGGTATAGGTCTTGTTCAAGTGTGATGGTCGGAGCAAAATCGCAAATAAACCCACCATAGCCTTGGCCTTGTTTACGCTCTGTTCTGGCGAGGGCGTATTCTTCTTTTGTTTTTGGGTGTAAAAAAACAGGAAAGTCTTTTCCTACTTGGGTGTAACCTAGCGTGAGCATTTGCTCGGGAGTGGCGCCAACCACTACATAATCTCTTTCGGTAACAGGGCGTTGTAACAGTTCATCACGTACAGCACCACCAACTAAATACACTTGCATATTAGCCTCAAATAAACAAATTACGCAAAATTAGAAACAGGGTTTTAACTTACCGTGTTTTTTTGCCATTATAGGCACCATCATAACAATAAAGAGACGCATCGTGTATTTACGCTATTTTGGACTAAGCGAAAAACCGTTTTCCATTGCACCAAATCCTGAATACTTATTTTTAAGTGACAGACACAAAGAAGCACTTGCACACTTAACATATGGCTTGGGGGATGCAGGGGGGTTTGTATTGTTAACGGGTGAAGTGGGAACGGGAAAAACCACAGTAACTCGTAGTATGCTGGCGCAGTTACCAGAAACAACTCAGGTAGCTTTTATTTTAAACCCAGCATTGTCGGAGATAGAGTTACTCGCCAGTATTTGTGATGAGTTGAAAATCGATTACCCTGCTGAGCAGGCCAGCTTAAAAGTGTTGACTGATTTAATCAAAGCAAGGTTGCTTGAAAATCATGCTGCTGGCGGTCACACCATGTTGATCATTGACGAGGCACAACACCTTGCGGCTGAGGTTTTAGAGCAATTGCGCCTATTGACCAATCTAGAAACTGATCATAAGAAGCTGCTACAGATTGTGTTGGTAGGGCAACCTGAACTGCAACACCTATTGCAACGTAACGAGTTGCGTCAGTTGGCCCAGCGGATCACCGCTCGGTACCATTTACTGCCATTAACTCAGTCACAAGTGTATGCCTATATTCAACACCGATTACAAAAGGCAGGCAGTCAAACGATGATATTCAATCATGATGCGATTGCTTATATGCACAAGGTGACAGCAGGGATCCCAAGACTTTTGAACCTACTTGCAGATAGATGTTTACTGGGGGCATACTCAGCGCAACAGCAAGTTGTGGATAAAAAGATAGCGATGCAGGCTGCCAAAGAGGCATTACCGCTTAATTTAGTGCCTGAAAAATCAAAACCAGTCAAGCCTAAAGTTTGGTGGCTGTCATCAGCGGCCCTATCAAGCTTTGTGTTTGGTATTATCCTTTCATTTGTTTTTTAATTGGTGAGTTATGTCGTATTTAGTTAATGCATTAAAGCAATCGCAGCAATCAGAGCATAGTGAACAGGATCACTTAGCTTACCAGCATCAAAAACAACTTAAACTCTATCGTACGGCGGTATTTGGTTTATCGGCAGTGTTGTTTATCGGCGGGTTTACCTTTGCGGGTTATCTAAGTGGTCACTATCTGCAATCTTCGCTAGCTCAGCAACATCAACCTAAGCAAGCTATGATTGAGCAAAGCACCAACAAGCCTGAAGAAGGACCTAGCGAAGCATCTCAAGCTAATGTTGCAGACGCGCCTGTGAAGGCTTCAAATATTGTAGCGTCTTCATCACAATCCACACCAGCTAATACTGGGGTGCCCATGCAGGTTTCACAGCCTGTAAGCCAACCTATGGCAAATAACGCTGTTATGAACCCTCAGGTACAGTACCAATGGATGTCGGTTCAGATAGGGGTAGATGCCAGCGGTCAGCCAGTATACAGGCAGCAACTAGTACCTGTTGTTAATCAACAAATGATCAATACGATGCCACAGCAAGTCGCATCACAAGGGAGCCCTCAGGTTGTTCAGCAGGTTGCACCACAGATTTCATCACAAATGCAGTCAACAGCTCAGGGAACAACGGAAGATTTAAGTCAATATAGAGTGTTAGGCAAGCCGCTAAGTCAGCCTCTATCACAGACAACTCAAGACCCTGAATTGGCAGGGGTATCAAAAGAGCTCAAAGATGCCTTTGCTCAAGCGGTAGTCGAAACAGAAAACAATCAGCCACATAGTATCACTGCAAGTAGCAAAGATTCAGCTCGAGCAATACCGGTTGAGCTGTTACCCAGTTCTCTACAGCAGGCACTACCGACATTGCGTTATCAAGCTCATATATATGCAACTGACCCTGAAAAGCGTTGGATCAAGTTAAATAATCGGGAGCTGTATGAGGGAGACAGCATCGGTGCACTCAAACTGTTAGAAATAACACCAGAACAAGCTTTATTTGACTTTGACGGTTATGAGTTCAGTATGAAAGCAATGCAAGATTGGCTGCCATAGGCATTATGGCAGCATTGAGTGTTTAAAAAACTTCATTAGATTGAGGCTGAACTCTTCAGGTTTGATAGCAGCTTCAATCTCGTCTTCGACACGTTTACTCGATAAATCAATGTCTCGCACTTCTGTGTAGTGCATGTTCTTTGCATGGTAAAAAACTTTGACCACGGGTTGTAGTGGGGTGTCGGGGTTACTTTGGCTGATGATACCCACCCGCTGACTTTTTAGCTTCACCAGAGTACCTACAGGAAATACGCCAATGCAGTGGATAAAGGCGTTGAGAAGTGACTCGTCATAGTGGTGTGGAACATGCTCTCGCAAAATTTTAAAAGCGGCAACAGGGGTTTTTCCATTTTTGAAAACGCGCTCAGAGGTGATGGCGTCATAGCTGTCGACGATTGTGACCATACGTACATATTGGGACAGTTCATCAGCCGATTTTGCAAAAGGGTACCCGCTACCATCTAAACGCTCGTGATGAAACCCTGCAATTTCAGTGGCAATGTCACCAAGTTTGGCATCGGAAACAATGCTATAGCTATAGCGAGCATGTTGTTTGACCTGCTCATATTCTTCAGGGCTGAGTGCGCTCGGCTTTTGTAAAATCTCATCTGGTACCTGGACCATTCCAATGTCATGTAACAGTGCACCAATAGTGATTTGCTCAATAATATGCCTATCAAGTGACAAATGTTTGGCCAGAATGCTCACTAAAATTGCGACATTAATTGAATGCTCTAACAGGTAGGCGTCTTTCTCTTTGATTTGTGCGATACATGCCAGCGCATCTTGGTTTCTAAATACGGAATCAATCAAACTGCTGGCGGTATCCTGAAATGGTGATAAATCTAGTAATTTCCCTTGCTTTAGAGCAGAAAAAGTTTTTTTCTGTAGGGCTTTAGCTTGTTGATAGAGCTCATTGGCTTTATCCAGTTCGTTTTCTATTGAAGTCGACTTATGCCACGGATCATGGGCTTTTCGAGAAACTTCCTTTGGCGGTGAAATTGGCTCTGGCGTCGGAGCTGAAGTTATTTGTTCATTGGCTTGAGTGCTTTCTTCCTGGGGCGAGCCAAGGGTCTTATCAGGGTCAATTTCTACTGCCATAACACCAGATTTGAGTAGATGTTGGATACCGTCTTGTGTTTTCACCCAGCCTTGATTCTTTACTTTTATATGCCCAGTTTGTTTGGTCACGCCAACAACGAACATTCCAGGTTTTAACTCACTGATATCTATGGTTTTCACGATAATATCTTAGAAATAACAAGTAATTTAAGGTTAGCAAAAAATCCCCCAAATAAAAGCTAAGTAAGAATAAATTATGATGAAAACGGAGGGGGACTTCTACCAAGTAATAGCATCACTTAGACAGAAAAAAAGCCAGCATATGCTGGCTTTTTCTGTTTGCGGTAAATCGACTTATTCTTCGTCTTCAACCAAGGTCATCAAAGAGGTATTACCCCCAGATGCTGTGGTATCAATACTGATGGTTTTTTCAGTAATAAGACGGTTGATAAGCGTGTCATAGTATTCGGCACTGATCACCGGCAGAATAGCCCCTGAGCGTGCCGCAAGCTGCTGACTGAAATAACCTAAACGCGATGAGCGAGCTGCAACAACCGCACCCGACAGGTGAGGGTGTGCCAAAATCGCTTGTAATTGGTTTGGCTTTGCAACTTGGAATACCCCTTCAGCAATACCTGTAGAGATAAACTTGTCTCTAAATGCCTGAGCTTCTTCATAGAATAGCTCTGAGGCAACCGTGATCACTGTATTACCTGCTGCAAGAGCTGTGATAATAGAGATAGCCCAGAAGTTAAACGAGGTACTCTTGTCTGCGTAACACACTACACAACCGCGAGGTTCCAAGTGCAAGGTATTTGACTCACCCGTTGGACCAGGCAGGGTCGTATAGGTGCGCATACGCTTTTCAAGTCTGTTTAACTGAGCACGAGCATCAGCAAGTGTTTTTGCCAAATCGTCGGCTAACTCATCGATGATCTCAACAGTTGCTATCTTAGCAAGTAGCTGACGAACAGAAGATACGCGGTCATTCAGTGCCGTGTTACGCCAAATTTTCTCATCACGCATAGAGTTGCGCATCAATAAGTCAACTTGCTCTGCTGCACCCGGGAAATCATGCGTTTCAAGTTCATCAGAGGTTAGGTTGGTCATTTGTACGTTTTCTGGTGAAGCTTTCTCTTTCACCAGACGGTACAAGTAGTTAGGACCGCCTGCTTTAGGTCCCGTTCCTGATAAACCGCGGCCACCGAACGGTTGCACACCTACAATAGCACCTATCATGTTGCGGTTTACGTATACGTTACCAGCGCGAGACATTTTGGCTAAATACTGACAGCGCTCTTCAATACGTGAATGAACACCCATTGTTAAGCCGTATCCAGTGTTGTTGATTTGGTCTATAACTTTGTCTAAATCGTTTGCTTTGTAGCGCACAATATGAACGATTGGACCAAATACCTCACGCTTAAGTACTGACAAATCAGCAATTTCGTATAAACGTGGCGCAAAGAAGTAGGCACCATTTTCGCTGTTATCTGGAATTTTAGACTCAAATAACAATTTACCATTGCTCTTGAGGTACTCTACGTGCGCCGTTAAGGTGTTAAGTGCCTTTTCATCAATGACTGGGCCCACGTCAGTAGACAGTAAAGATGGGTCGCCAACGTGTAGTTCTTGAAGCGCCCCTTTTAGCATTGTAATAATGCCATCGGCTACATCATCTTGCAGGAACAAAACACGTAAAGCAGAACAGCGCTGCCCCGCACTTTGGAAACCAGATGAAATTACGTCATCAACCACTTGCTCTGGTAGAGCAGTGGAGTCCACTATCATACAGTTCTGACCACCTGTTTCTGCAATCAACGGTACTTGAATGTCGTTGCGCTCTGCAAGAATTTGCGAAATTAAAGTACCTGTTTCAGTAGAACCTGTGAACATCACAGCTTGAATACGCTCATCAGGTAGGATGTGCTTACCAACCTCGCTACCACGGGCAATAACAGGTTGAACCACATGTTCAGGTAGACCTACCGTATGCATCAATTCGATACAACGCAAGGCAATATAGCTGGTTTGCTCGGCTGGTTTTGCGATAACGGTATTACCAGTAACGATCGCAGCGGCAACTTGACCTAAGAAAATAGCGAGAGGGAAGTTCCAAGGGCTAATACATAAAATAACGCCACGAGCTTCAAAGCGCTCATCTTGTGCTAACTCTTCAGCGCGAGCTGCATAGTAACGACAAAAATCAACGGCTTCACGTACTTCATCAATACTATCCTGAGCCACTTTACCCGCTTCTTTGATACAGATAGCAACGAGTTCGTCATGATGGCGCTCTAAGATGTCTGCAACACGACGTAGTAAGTCAGCACGATCTTTAACAGGGGTTTCTGACCAGCTTGCAAACGCTTTATCGGCATTCTCCAGCATGGCTTGCATGTCACTGCTTTGATGTACACGTACCTGACCAACCACTTCTTTGTGATTAGCTGGGTTACGTACCGCTAGGTGGCCTTCTTTAACTTGGCTTTCGTCAATAAGATGCTCATCAAACCAGTTGTCTAGGTTCTCTTTAAACGGTGTTAATGTATCGATATCCGTTAGATCCATACCTTTTGAGTTAGGACGCTCATCGCCATACAACTCGATTGGCAGTTTAATCTGCTTGTTGAATTTATTACGAAGACCTTGCAGTGTTTCAACGGGGTCTGGCAGCAATGATTCAACAGGCTTAGAAGTATCTACAATCGCGTTTACGAATGAGGAGTTTGCACCATTTTCTAACAAACGGCGTACGAGATAGGCTAGCAAATCTTCGTGTTGGCCAACAGGGGCGTAAACACGACATTGAATTTTCTCATTCTCAACGATTTGATCGAATAAAGACTCACCCATGCCATGTAGGCGTTGGAATTCAAAGCCTTGGTTATCACCCTTGGCAACCTCTAAAATAGTTGCAGCTGTGTAGGCGTTGTGCGTTGCGAACTGAGGAAATAGTACATCACGTGCTTCAAGTAATTTAATTGCACATGCTTTGTATGATACATCAGTTGTAGCCTTACGAGTGAACACTGGGAAGTGGTTTAAGCCATCTTGTTGAGTGGTCTTGATCTCAGTGTCCCAGTATGCGCCTTTTACTAGACGAACCATTAAGCGACGGCCCACACGTCGGGCAAGATCGGCTAACCACTCAACGACGAAAATAGCACGTTTTTGGTAAGCCTGAACAGCGAGGCCGAAACCTTGCCAATCACCTAGCTCATCGTCAGAAAATACCGCTTCAATGACATCAAGAGAAATGTCTAGACGATCGGCTTCTTCCGCATCTACGGTAAAGCCAATGTCGTATTGTTTAGCAACCAATGCCAGCTCTTTTAGCTTAGGCACGATCTCGTTCATCACGCGCTCACGGTGGCTAAACTCGTATCGAGGGTGAATAGCAGATAATTTAACAGAGATACCTGGGCTTTTAATTGGACCACGGCCATTTGCAGCTTTACCGATAGCATGGATAGCAGTCATGTAGCTGTTGAAATAACGCTCGGCATCAGCCATTGTGCGAGCGCCTTCACCTAGCATATCGTATGAATATACGTAGCCTTTTTGCTCTTTTTCCGCAGCACGTTCGATAGCTTCATCAATATTTTGACCCATGACAAACTGCTTACCCATGATCTTCATCGCAAAGTTTACAGATTTGCGGATCACAGGTTCACCTAAGCGGCCAATGGTTTTTTTCAATACACCAAACTGCTGATCTTTATTCTTGTCAGTGTAGTTAACCATCTTGCCAGTAACTAACAGGCCCCAACTTGAAGCATTAACGAATAAAGAGTCACTGCTACCTAAATGTGAACTCCAATCACCTTTAGCCAGCTTATCGCGGATCAGGTTATCTTGCGTTTCTTTATCTGGAACTCGCAATAACGCTTCAGCCAAGCACATAAGCACCACACCTTCTTCCGTAGAAAGTGAGAACTCATTCAATAAGGCATCAACGCCATTTTGGCCGTCTTGGTCTTTACGAATGTTTAAAACCAATTGACGTGCACGTTCCCATGCTCGGCTTCGAGCCGTAACGCCTACCTCAGCAAGCGGCAAAATATGATCGATAACTTCATTTTCATCAATACGATAGAAGTCACGGATTTTTTGTCGGATAGGACAGCTAGTTGTCAAATCGCCGTTATAAAGCATAAGCAACCCTCAATAGAGTAGAGTCAAAAATACATGTAATTATCGCCTACACCCTTGGTATACGTGTAGGAGGCATAAGGCCTTCTTTCAATTACGACAAATTAAATGCAGTGTGTTTTGACCACCATATCATAATGATTTGGGTGTTTAAAATGTCATCACCACGCATTCGGTTTAATATCAATTTTCGAGAGCATTCTATCCAAAATACAGCAGTATATGCTGTCTTATTTTTTCTGATTACGGTAAATTAGCGGGAGATTATTAACTCTCACAGAATAAAATGCTGAATGACTACTTCAATCAAAACTCGCGTACTAGATCGCATTGATTTAGCTATTTTAGATGTCTTACAGAAAAATGGCCGTATATCGAACGTAAATTTAGCCAAAGCGGTTAACTTAAGTCCCAGTCCGTGCCTTGATAGAGTGAAAAAGCTTGAGTCAGAAGGCTATATTGAGGGCTACACAGCTAGACTAAATCCTGTGAAACTGGGACAACATCTAGTGGCTCATGTTGAGATCACGCTAAAAAGTTCTACAGAGTCGGTATTTGATACCTTCAAACAGCACATTGTGGATTTACCTAATGTTGTATCTTGCGACATGGTAGCTGGAGGGTTTGATTATTTACTAAAGATCCGTGTTCAAGATATGCGCCAGTATCGAGAAGTACTGGGGCAAATAGTAGAAATTCCAGGTGTAGGCACTAATCATACCTATATGGTCATTGAACACATCAAGTCTGACATGGGTGTAGAGGTGCTTAACCTATAATAAAAAAGGTCGCAATCGCGACCTTTTTTTTTATTCATAGCCTTAATAGCTTACCAGCCGTCGTAACGTTTGCGACGTGACAGTAATAGCGTGAGTATAACGCCGAACAGTAAGCCTGCTAGTGCAATGGCCGCTCCGTATGAAAGCAGTAAGTGCTGAGCTTTTTGCTTTTTATTGATATTAGCTTGTTGTTGCTCATTCAATGCTGTTTGTAATTCCGTAATACTTTGTTGTAGACGCTGGTTTTCAGCTCTTAAATCATTGTTAGCTTGTTGTAAGGTCGGTAATTGATCTCGCAATGAGTTAATTTCGCTTTGGCTATTTTCTAAAGCTTCTTTTGCTTGGGTTAGTTGTTGGCTTAATCCCGGCTCTCTGGAAACAAATTTAGCCTCAACCCATGCTTCGCGCCCTTTGTCGTCAATGATCTGAATGAACTCATTTTGCTCATTTGAGATGACTGAAATCGCTGTACCTGCATCCACCGAACCTAAAATTCGATAGTTCTTTCCTGGGCCTGAATGCATATAAATAAACAAGTTATCAACAATATAAGCGGCATCACCGGCTTGAATTGATGATGGTACTGTTTCAGTGGTAGTCGCTTCTTCGACTGGTGACTGTGTTTCTTCTGTTTGTGCTACAGCAAAGTGTGAGCATAATACCAGCAGCGTTGGCAAAACAATTCTGTTTAACATAGGTCGACCCAAGTTTTTGATAGTTTGTAGAAATAGTATGGATTTAAGTCGTTAATAGCAAGTCGGCGATGAAACTTCACTGAACTTGCGGTAAAAAGTTTGCAAACAAGCCTATCATTGTATATTTTGAGCGTTCAATAACTATATAGGTATTAACTTGCCCAAATGGACACTGAAATAGAACTGAAGTTTTTACTTTCAGACAATGAAGTTCCTCTTATCCCAGGACTCATCACGCAGTTTGCGAAAACTGTTGTTAATCAACCCGCAAAGAACCTTCAAAATGCTTACTTCGACACACCAAGTCGCGAACTTAGAGCTTTAGACATTGGCTTACGTACGCGCTGCTGTGATGAGGAATGTGAGCAAACCATCAAATTGGCGGGAGAGGTAGTGGGAGGGTTGCACCAGCGCCCAGAATATAATTTACCGTTAGACTCTGGCCGTCCTAACCTGCTTGCATTTGACATGGATATTTGGCCGCATGGTATGCAAGTAGATGTTATTAATGAAAATTTATTCCCGATCTTCAGTACGAATTTCATTCGTCGCACATGGCTCATAGAGACGGAACAAGGCAGTAAAATAGAAGTCGTTTTAGACAAGGGGGAAATTGTTGCCCAAGGTCAAGTCGAAGCTATTTCAGAACTAGAAATCGAATTGGTAGAAGGTCAGCGCAGCGATTTGTTTTTATTGGCAGACCACTTGATTAACCTATCTGGTATGCGATTGGGGTTATACTCAAAAGCTGCTCGGGGTTATCGTTTGGCAGATGATACTCCTCTTAAGCCCAACAAGTTCATTGGTTTTGTGCCTTTGCAACATGGTACGACCCAAGAGCAGGCTTTTATTGCAACGATTAATTATGGCATCCAGTTTGTACAAAAGCATGAGCAGTGCTATTTCGATAAGCCGAGTTTAAAAACGCTCAAACGCGTTATTGATGGCATTACATTGATCCGCCACAGTTTTAGGTTATTTAGTGCCATTGTTGATAGGTCATCAACTGAGCACTTGCGCAGTGAACTCAAATGGCTTCTCAGTGAGTTAGAGTGGGTTGAAAACGCGATTCATCTAAAAACCTACACGTCTAAGCGACATGCTTACTACAAAAAAATCAGCAATGCGCCAGAGCTGGCTCAAGTCATCGATGATTTGAAAGACGTCCAGCCAACGCCCACAGACATTGAAGATCTATTTCATTGTGCCCGTTATAACCGCTTGATTTTATCTTTGACGCGTTGGTTATTGGATAAAGGGTGGCGTCAAAACTGGGATCAAACAGCACTTAACGCGGCACAAATGCCACTAAGTGATGTGGCTAGAGAGTTATTTGATAGAGATTGGGATGAGTTGCACATATTACTTCCTGAAGGAAAAGTGTTAACGAAAGCTGATTATTTGCACCTTCGAGCCCGATTGGAGAACACGTTACTTAATGGTAACTGCTTAGGTGAGCTTTACGACAAGGAAGCTAGACAAGAATTTAGAACCCCCTGGATTGATATTGTGTATGGCATTTACGAATTGGATACGCTGTCATATCTGATGCAACTATGCCAAGGTCAGGAATCAGAGAACCTAGCGGATATTCAAGTTTGGCTAGAAAAGAAAGCTGACTTTTTGGTGGGGGCGATGGAGCAAAGCCGCAATGTTTCGTTTAAAAGCTTTCCATATTGGCGTTAACTCGACATGTTAAAGCTCATTGTAATCGCTACAATTGCAATGAGCCCTTTCTTATGTTCAGCAACACAGTGGCGTACTTGGCATAAAAGCGATGATCTGAATATTGCTTATAAGCCCCATGAAAGCGGTATTAATTATGTCAAAGTAAATGCTTTTTATAAGCATGTTACTGTTGATTCCTTACTCAACGTGATGAACGACACAAAAGCTGCGCCACAGTGGTTGAGTAGTGTGTCTTTCGTAGAAGTGCTGGAGCGCCCAAATTTAGCACAAGCGATTGTGTATACCTATATTGATTCACCTTGGCCTGTCAGTAATCGAGATATGCTAACCCACTCGTGCCTATCGCAAATTAGTGATCATGGCTATCGTTTGGACATTGTGAGCATTGAGGATGGTGAGCCAAGAAGTAAAGCAATTCGAGTTGAGCCAGTTCGAGGCTATTGGCTGCTTAGCGAGACGGAGCAGGGGCTTAATATAGAACATCAAATCTATGCGGATCCAAATGGTGCACTGCCAAATTGGTTGATAAACAAAACAGCGCGGGAAAATATTCGCAACAGCTTTATTGCTCTAAAAGAAATTATATCTGATGAAAAATACCAGTTTTCACCCAGTGCATTTGTTGCGGGCAACTGTGAAGAATTTAGTCAACTTGAGGGAAAGTAATTCTCAGGGACACTCGTGATTATGCAAGGTCGGTAATTTAGATCAACAACTCACAAAGCAGACGCTTTATTTAGGATCAATATGAACACACTTATCCAAGCGGAACGGCCCTCAGACTCCCCCATTATTGTTATGCTGGTGATGGCAATGTTGGTATGGGGCGCCAGTTGGATTTCTGGAAAATATATCGCTGATCTTGCGCCAGCGCCGGTAACGGTCTTTTATCGGCTTGGAATGGCGACTTTAGGCATGGTCCCTATACTCTGGTTAGTCAACCGCTTTAAGTTGGTCCATTTAAGATTTTCACGTAAAGCCTTACTCTGGTCACTGCCAGCGGGTATTATATTGGCGCTGTATAACCAATTATTCTTTTTAGGGTTACACGATGGACTACCAGGAAAAGGTGGCATGCTGGTAACCACGACCAATCCTGTATTAACCTTTTTACTGACCATCGTAGTATTTAAGCAAACAATTGGAAAGTTACAGGCGCTTGGCCTTGCTTTAGGACTTACAGGTGGCCTATGCATGATTGAAATTTGGCAGTTCGATTACCATCAACTTATCGCCACTGGCAACGCGTATTTTATTATGGCGTCATTTACTTGGGCCATTTTGACCTTAGTGAGTCAGCAAGGCACCCGTTTTGCTGACTTTTTGTTGTTTAGTACGCTTATGTACGCCAGTGCAACGCTGCTAAGCTATGGCTTTGCATTTGAGTACTCACCGCTGACGAGTATGAGTAAGTATTCGGCCTTCTACTGGCAACACATGCTGTTTTTGTCTGTAATCGTTGTGAGTGTCGCAACCAGCGTGTTTTTTTTAGCAAACCAGCAGTTAGGCTCTAATCGCTCCAGTTCATTTATTTTTGTGGTCCCTGCTTCGGCTATGGGATTGTCTGCATGGTACTTTTCTGAACCCCTTTCTTTTCCCGTAGCTTGTGGTGCTGTATTGGCGCTTATGGCGGTCTACCTAATCAATAGCAAACGCTCCCAGTAGGAGCGCTTGCTTGAGCCCGTTCATAATGTAACGTCGTGTAATAGGACATCATTTAAAAATCCATAATACTTTAATGCGGATCTCAGCTACAAGTATAAGGATACGTAAGCATGCATAGTGAACAATCACAGATACAAGATGTTGTTATTGGATTAACGGAACAACTTACCCAAAGAGCCTCACAGGATACACCCGACCCTCATAATCAAAGGCGTGAAGTACAAGCCGTTTTTGCCGAAACGGTGAATAACTTTAAGTTATTCTATCAAGCAGTTATTGAGGGGGGATTTAGTCAGTCACGCCTTTTGAGCCAGATTATCAATGGGTTGAGTGACGTGGCAGGTTTGAATAATTATCAAACCGAAGCGATGATCTTTAATACGCGTTTTCAGCAACACCCGTTTGCTATCGCACTGTGTGAATCGACACTTGAAGTGCAATTTATCTATAAATTAGCCATCAAATACAATTTACCCATTAGAGTGCGAGCCGGTGGGCATGATCATGAAGGGGAGTGCAGTGGCAGTAACACCATTTTAATTGATGTGAGTCGCATCAAGCACTTTAGCTATAACTCATGTTCGGAAGTCGCCACGATAGGTGCTGGCTATCGGTTTTATCAACTAACCCCCAAACTGGCTGAATGTGGCCGTATGATAGCTCATGGAACCTGTGCAACCGTTGGTTTAACTGGTTTCATTCAGGGCGGTGGTTGGGGCCCATGGACTCGTAAATATGGTATGTGTTGTGAACATTTAGTTGCCGCGACGGTGGTATTGGGCAATGGTGAAGTTGTTGAAGTGAGTGAAAGCTGTGAGCCCGAGATCCTTTGGGCATTGCGTGGTGGTGGTGGCATGAGCTGGGGGATTGTCACAGAGTTGAAGGTAAAAACATTCGAATTACCTGATGAAATACACCGGTTCGAAGTAATCTGGAATACACTTTCAAAATCAAAAAAAGGTAGTTATGAGCCTTTGTGTCAAAGACCGACACTAGAAATACTCAAGGCGTGGGAAGACGCAATACAGGCGACTGACACACCCGACTTGTTAGGTACAAACTTGAAAATCAATGCCATCGCAGAAAGTGCTGACAATTGCGCATTGCCGTACGACAAATTGTACCATCCATGTACCATGTATGGTTATTGGCAGGGTACAGAGCAGGCTATGCGAGATTTTATTGATCAGACCTTTGGCCCCATTAAAAATAATGCAGCTAAGCCGAAAATTACATATGCCAAGGTAGGCGGTAAAGTGAAACTCAAAGGAAAAGCGAAGGGCAGAGGTGCGCCTACTTATAGCTATGATCACACGCTGCTAAGCAATTGGGCAAGAGAAAGCCTTGCAGACCAAGATATCCCTCTACACCATGATTTACAGAAGCAAAAACAAGCATTTACGCCAGATTATGACGCGCCCGCTCCACATAAAATAACCTCAAAGTTAGTGAACCAAACAGGCCTAAGTGAAAGGGGTTATCAGCAATTATTGATGTCTTTAACCTCACCCCTTATTCAAGCAAATAACCCTTCAGTTGGATTATTTAGTTATGTGACTTTGGGCGCGATTGTTGGGGATTTCTACCACAGTCTTAAAGAAGAGTGTAATGCGCTTGGGGTATCATTCCCATACCGAGATTGCTTATATACAATTCAATATCAAACTTGGTGGAATGAAAGTGTCAAAGACAAACTAGAACTACAAAACAACACAGTTTATGTAGACACGAATCGGGCTATGGATTGGATTTCAGCCAGTCGAAGCACTGAAATAGACGGCGCATATGGTGCATTTATCAGTTTTAAGGATGCCTCAATTCCTACACCCATTTATTTTCAACAAAATTACGAGCGATTAGTAAAGATTAAAAAGTCCTACATCATGGATGATTACAATCATCTTCGAACCAGAAAAACCATCATTTAATGGATAGCTCTGCGAAGGGGCAGCGCCTACTTTAGTTTTTTAGGGCTGCCCAGCAGGATATTTAATTTGCCTCGCCAGGAAGAGTGTTTTTTCAAGTTACGGAAAAGTATGCACCAAGGTGTAAGAAGTACATCCACAAAAGAAAGGCTGTAAACTCGGTCGGTAACGCCATATTTTGGAGGATGAGAGGTTTCAGGTTGAGCAAATGTGCCAAACAACTTATCCCAAATGATTAGGACTCCACCAAAGTTCTTATCCACGTAGCAAGTGTTATGAGCATGGTGTAAACAGTGATGAGTGGGGGTGTTGAATGCCTTACCAAACCATTTTAATTTAGGACCGTGCTCCGTATGTACAAAAAATTGATAGGCGAGATTAAGCGCAACAATGGACATGACGAGCTCAGGTGTATATCCCAGCAAAACCAAAGGCAACCAGAATAGCCACATCCCCACGATTGGATAAAAAAGACTTTGTCGCATAGCGGTAGAGAAGTTCATATTGGTAGAGCTGTGATGCACTATGTGTGCTACCCACAGCCAGTTACAGTGATGACTTGCGCGGTGGAACCAATAATATAAAAAGTCTTGTATGATAAATGCTATGAGCAGGGTGTAAGCATTGAGTTCGAATGTAAAGATTGCGCCGTGCTGGTACAGCCAATGAAAAAATGGCATCAGTAAAATGAGTGCCAATAAATCAGTAACCTGATGTGACAAAGCCAAGACTGTGTTTAAAGCGAACTCTTTAAGCGTATAACTGGCTTTGGCGATGCGGTATTCTGCAAGTATTGCAATGATAAAAATAGGGCTTAATGCCAGAAGGATATAATCAGCTTGCATTGTTGAACGCCCTTAAACGACCTATCGCTATTTTGAAGTCGTACAGTAGTATCAGTTTCAGTAACCAATTTGGCAGTAAGGTATTACTCAGCCCAAAAATCTGATACCTGAGCTTAAGGTGCGTATTCATAGTGGTTAATGAGATCACGCCCTGATGATGTTTTATGGGCCCGTGTCCTTCTATTTGATAGCACAACCGCTGCGGGCTTATATGTGTGATAACTTCAACGAAGGAGTATCCTCGCATCATCACTTGCCGTCTTGCTCGCTGGTTGATTTCGGGTAAAGGTTGAAACTTACCCTTAAAGATTTTGCTCAGGATCTGCGTGTCACAGAACTGCTCTAAAGTCAGCTGACTATCCAAAGGTAAGGAAATAAATATATCGAGCAGCCGCATAATCTTCTCGCGTTATTATGATGTCCTTGCGCTAGCATAACTTTATAAGAAACGGCATACTTGACCCTAACTCTTATATTTTTGTCTTTTTGCGCCACTATGTTTGATGTTTGCCGCCAGTACTGTCAGGTCATTGCAGAATATTTGCCAGCCAATACTTTGATAAACAATCGTATTTCCATGGCGCAATATTTTGCCGCGTTAGATGAAGGGGCGAAGTTGCATAAGGATCCACTGTGGGGGTTTGAACTGGGCAAACAAGTAGACAGCGCACATTATGGTTTGCTGGGATATCTCGTTGAGTCTTCAACTACGCTATTAGAAGCTTTGGATGCGCTGCTAATGTTTGATAAAACGGTGGCAGATATTGGTGTGTGTCAATTTAGCCAATCAAATCGACAAGCATGCATCGTGTGGCAGCCCTACGAGAATAATCGCCATGCAATTTTGCGTAACATGACAGGGTGGGTGGCCATGGTGAGAAAGATCACGGGAAAAGCCCTTTATCCTCATCATGTTGAATTTACAAGTCAATGTACAGATACACAGGTGCAGCGTTTAACATCTTGGTTCGGGTGTAAGGTTGTTGACAACGCGACACGCAATGCCATCATTTTTGACAGCGAGTTTTTAAACTTACCCATTTTAACTAGAAATGAACTAGTTAATGCAAACTTATATCCGTTGATTAAGGATTTACAACGTGCCCACAATAGTGATCAAAGCTGGCTTGCCAAGTTACAGCCGACCTTACATAGTTGTGACTTACAGCTAATGTCGGTCTCGCAGTTGGCAAAAATGGCGGGTACTTCATCTAGAACTTTACAGCGTCATTTAAAATTACATGGTTTGAGCTTTAGTAAATTGGTAGAGCAAGAACGCAAACGTAGATTTACTTTATTCTGTGATGTATTAAATAAGCAGGCATTGAGCGAACTGTTGGGCTATGCAGAACAAGCATCGTTGAATCGTGCTGTACGGCGTTGGTACGGAAAATCACCGAGTGACTACGTGAGACAAAAACAACAGGATATGAGTTAAAACACGTAATAAAAAAGGTGCCAACAGGCACCTCTTTTAACTTAAACTCGATGGCTTAAAGGCCAGCTGCTGCTTTTAGTGCCTCAGCTTTGTCGGTTTTCTCCCACGGGAATTCATTACGACCGAAGTGACCGTATGCCGCAGTAGGTTGGTAAATTGGACGCTCTAAGTCTAGCATTGTCAAAATGCCATAAGGGCGTAGGTCGAAGTGATCACGAATGATTTCGATCAAACGCGTCTCTTCTAGTTTACCTGTGCCGAATGTTTCAACGCTGATAGATGTTGGCTCAGCAACACCGATAGCGTAAGAAACTTGAATTTCACACTTGTCTGCAAGGCCTGCTGCAACAATGTTTTTAGCAACATAACGTGCTGCGTAAGCTGCTGAGCGGTCAACTTTTGAAGGATCTTTACCAGAGAAAGCACCACCACCGTGACGAGCCATGCCGCCGTATGTATCAACGATGATTTTACGACCTGTTAAACCACAGTCACCCATTGGACCACCGATCACGAAGCGACCCGTAGGGTTGATGAAGAACTTTGTCGCTTCAGTAATAAACTCTGCTGGAAGTACAGGCTTGATGATGGTTTCCATCACCGCTTCAACTAAATCACTTTGTGAGATAGAGTCACAGTGCTGTGTCGAAAGTACTACAGCATCAATGCCTACAGCCTTACCGTTTTCGTATGCAAAAGTCACCTGTGATTTTGCATCTGGACGCAGCCAGCTTAGTTCACCACTTTTACGAACCTCAGCTTGACGTTGCACTAGACGGTGTGAATATGTGATAGGGGCAGGCATCAATACATCAGTTTCGTTACACGCATAACCGAACATTAGACCTTGGTCACCAGCGCCTTGGTCTTCAGGACGCGCACGGTCAACACCTTGGTTAATGTCAGGAGATTGTTTACCAATGGTATTTAAAATGGCACATGAATCAGCATCAAAGCCCATATCTGAGTGTGTATAACCGATTTCACGAACAGTTTTACGTGTCAATTCTTCGATGTCTACCCAAGCGCTTGTAGTAACTTCGCCGCCAACCATAACCATACCGGTTTTAACGTAAGTCTCACACGCAACACGTGCTTTTGGATCTTGTTCTAAGATTGCATCAAGTACCGCATCAGAAATTTGGTCGGCGATTTTATCCGGATGACCTTCAGAAACTGATTCAGAAGTAAATAAGTGTTTTGCCATTTTATTTATGCTCACAAACGTTGCGCTTCACAAACAACCATGGATAAGCGCGAAAAAAATAAGGCAGATATTTTAACGAAATTTTGTGCACATGCCTAGTTTTTTTACGCCTAGACGTCCAAATTCATAAAAATGCTTTGTAAGGCCCGAAAATCATGGGGTGAAGCAACTTTTTCTGGCATTTTCCGTTGCAGTTTGGCCCAAAAATAAGTAAGAATGGGGACTTTCAACACCCGCGCATAACAAACTTAAAGGTAGGAGAATTCATGCCATCTCGCAAAGAACTTGCAAATGCAATCCGTGTTCTATCAATGGATGCGGTTCAAAAGGCCAAATCTGGTCACCCTGGTGCCCCAATGGGCATGGCGGACATCGCTGAAGTGCTTTGGCGCGACTATCTAAAGCATAATCCGAGTAACCCAGAGTGGGCTGACCGCGACAGATTTATTCTGTCAAATGGCCATGGCTCAATGCTAATTTATTCTTTGCTTCATTTGAGTGGTTATGAATTATCAATCGATGACCTGAAAAATTTCCGTCAGATGCACTCAAAAACACCGGGCCACCCTGAATATGGGTATGCACCGGGCATAGAAACAACGACAGGTCCTCTAGGTCAAGGTATTACCAATGCGGTTGGTATGGCGATTGCTGAAAAGTCTTTAGCGGCTCAGTTTAACCGTGGCGAGCACAATATTGTTGATCACTACACTTATGCGTTTTTAGGTGATGGTTGTTTAATGGAGGGGATCTCTCATGAAGCATGTTCACTGGCAGGTACACTAGGTCTTGGAAAACTGATCGCATTTTGGGATGACAACGGTATTTCAATTGATGGTGAAGTGGAAGGTTGGTTTAGCGACGATACGCCAAAACGTTTTGAAGCATATGGCTGGCATGTTATTGCAAATGTTGATGGTCATGATAGCGAAGCAATTAAAGCTGCAATTGAGGCCGCTCGTAGTGAATCTGACAAGCCAACACTAATTTGCTGTAAAACGGTCATTGGTTATGGTTCTCCAAATAAATCTGGTAGCCACGATTGTCACGGTGCACCGTTAGGGGACGAAGAAATTAAGGCTGCTCGTGAGTTCTTGGGTTGGGAGCATGGTGCATTTGAAATTCCAGAAGATATTTATGCAAAATGGGACGCTTCAGCACGAGGTCAACAGCAACAAAGCGAATGGCTAGTTAAGTTCACAGAATATCAAATGGAATACCCAGAGCTGGCAGCCGAGTTTGAGCGCCGTATGAAGGGTGATCTACCAGCGAACTGGAGCGAGCATAGCGAAGCATATATCGCTAAGCTTCAGGCAAACCCTGCTAACCCAGCGACTCGTAAAGCATCTCAAGACGCACTTAACGCTTATGGTCCGATTTTACCTGAATTCATGGGCGGCTCTGCTGACCTTGCAGGCTCTAACCTTACGCTATGGGAAGGCTCAAAGGGTTTGACTGCGGATGATGCATCAGGTAACTACATTTTCTATGGTGTCCGTGAATTTGGTATGTCAGCCATCATGAATGGTATTACCCTTCACAAGGGGTTTGTGCCTTACGGTGCTACATTCTTAATGTTTATGGAATATGCGCGTAACGCGGTACGTATGGCCGCATTAATGAAACAACCAAGCATTTTTGTATACACTCATGACTCGATTGGTCTAGGTGAAGATGGTCCTACACACCAACCAGTAGAGCAGATAGCTAGTATGCGTTTGACACCAAACCTTGTTAACTGGCGTCCATGTGATCAGGTGGAATCAGCAGTTGCATGGCAACAGGCAATTGAACGTAAAGATGGTCCAACATCATTGATCTTTACTCGCCAAGGTCTTGAACAACAAGCTCGTGATGAAGAACAGGTACAGGCAATTAAGAAAGGCGGTTATGTATTGAGTTGCGATGGCAACCCTGACCTAATCTTAATTGCAACGGGTTCAGAAGTACAACTAGCCGTTGATGCAGCAAAAGAACTACGAGAGTCTGGTAAGAAAGTACGTGTTGTTTCTATGCCTTCCACTGATGTATTTGATGCTCAGTCTGCGCAATATAAAGAAAGCGTATTACCAAGCTCAGTGACACGTCGTGTTGCTGTTGAAGCGGGCATTGAAGACTACTGGTACAAGTATGTTGGTTTAAATGGTGCCGTGGTTGGTATGAATACCTTTGGTGAGTCAGCGCCAGCCAATGAACTGTTTGTTCACTTTGGTTTCACTGTAGAAAATGTAGTTAACAAGGCAAACAGCTTGTTTTAATTACTAAGTAAGTTTAATGAAAACCCGCACTTGCGGGTTTTTTTATGTCTCAAGCAACTCACTTTTTAGAGTTTTAAAAGTATGAGTACGAAAAACGGGTAATAAAAAAGCGCCTCATGGGCGCTTCTATATATTCACAGTGAGCTTAAACTTTAAACTGCTCTACAGACTGCCTTAATTCTTCAGCAAGCTGAGCCACTTCACTACTTGAGATAGACGTTTGGTTTGCGCCTTCAGCAGTTTGTTCTGCAATAGAAACTATTGACTCAAGTCGTTCACTTATCTCCTGTGCAACCTGCTGTTGCTCATTAGCTGCATTTGATATCTCTTCACTCACATCATGTGCTTGAGATACTGCTAGGGTAATGCTGTTTAGCGCTTCATTGGCTAAATCACTTTGCTCTACGCAAGACTCAGCTTGTTGTTTACCCTTAGACATTGCCCTTACAGCTTCCTCTGCGCCTGCTTGTAGCGATTCAATCATTGATTGGATCTCTTGAGTAGACTCTTGAGTTTTACTTGCAAGTGAGCGTACTTCATCTGCTACTACGGCAAAACCACGGCCTTGTTCACCAGCTCTGGCAGCCTCTATGGCAGCATTGAGCGCTAACAGGTTAGTTTGCTCAGCAATGCCACGGATCACATCCAAAATCCCGCCAATTGATGCACTATCTTGATGTAGTTTGTTAATCACGGAAGAGGCTTCGTCTACCTCTCTTGCCAACTGTTCAATGGTGTGCTTATTCTCAAAAGAAATACCTTTTACGCGTTCAGCTTCTTTATCAGCATTTTTAATTTCTAATAAAGCTTGGTGAGCACTGTTACTTACACCATGAGAAGTACTACTCATTTGAGTTGTAGCCGTAGCCGCTTGCTCAACCTGTGCCTGTTGATTACGAATAGCTTGGCTTGATTCTGTCGTAATGGCAGATGTCTCTTCAGAGGCTGCTGCAAGCTGCGTAGAACGAGAGACGATACCCGTGATTAACTCTCGCAAGCTGGTAATAAGGGTATTACAGCTACGTGATAGTTCTCCGAATTCGTCTTTTGCAGAGTCATCTAATCTTTGTGTCATATCTCCACGAGCAACAATGGTTAGTACGCGGTTTACTTCTGTTAAAGGCTTAGTAATTAGATTTACAGTAATGTACGCAACTATGACGGCCATCAGCGTTGCGACAATCATACCTACCCAGGTCCACAAGTTTGCAGAACGAACGTCCTCACGTACACCTTGTTGAAGGTTAAACGCAACTTTACTTGCTTCGTCTAAAAGTTCATCCAGCTGTTTAATAGCCCCTAGAGTTGCTTGCTCTGAATCTTGTAGTTCTTTGCGCGTCATATCAATTGCATTGAGTAAGCGCTTCTTATTTTCGTAAAGGCTTTGATTGCCCGTGATCTGTTTTGTCAATGCTTGATGGTACGACTCTAGATCAGCGAATAGATCTGCATCTAATGCTTCTACAGGTCCTTTCATCAAAGCCATGTTACGTTCGAGTTCTTCAACAAGGTAGCTTTGATCATTTTTAACAATTGAAAGCGTATTAAGATTGTCGATAGAGAGCATATCAGTGCTATTTGTTACCACTGAGGAGAAGTTATTCTCCATACTCGTTGCGGCTTGATAGGCTCGAGCGTTTTGTTCTTTAAGACCGTCTAAGTCTATGATATCCAATACCACTGTTGTCGCATCTTCTGCATTTAACTCAATGTTTTCTAGTTGTACCTTGAGTGTTTTACGTAGTTCCAATTCAAGTGCTTTATCTTTTTGCAAACTGGTCACGGATTTTATGAAGGTATTGAAGCTTTTTCCTACATCTCGAGCACTGCTCGATAATTTAGGGTTTGCCTGTACAACGTCTTGCAACTGAGCATAAGTTCTTTCAAACGTTTGTTGCCTTTTGCCAAACTGTGATTTCAGTTTATCCAGCTCAGGCTGTGTTTGCGCATAGAAAGTTCCTTGCGCCATCTTACTCATTAATGAAAACTCTACTTGCAATTCAGAGCTTTTATCTAGAGCGGGAAGCGACAATCGATTCACCTGTTGCGTAGAGCTATCGATATTTGCAATCCTTAGCAAGGAGTTTCCGCCAATTAACAGCAGTAAAAGGGTGATAAATATAAAGCCACCCCAAATTCTTTGGCTAACGGTCAAGTTCATACAGGTTCCATAAATTTACTAATAGGATTGAATAACTTATCGGTTTCATTCAGGATAAGTTAAGTATTTTATAGCAGAAGTGACTAAAAAATTCAGCAAAACTAGGCAAGTATACCTTATTTGCTTGAAAAATACTCACATGTTTGTAGGTCTAGCAGTGTCATTGGACCACCCCAGACACATCCTGTATCTAAAGCAATGACATTCTTCATATTGGTTTTACCTTCAAGTGCCGCCCAATGGCCAAAAATATAACGAGTTTTATCGTGTTCAAAACGTTCATGCTTAAACCAAGGGCTGAGCACCTTAGTTGAGCTCGTTGGACCCTTGTGACTCAAGTTTAAATGCTGTTTATCATCTAAAAACCGCATACGGGTAAAAGTATTCACGATGGCTTTAAATTTATCCTGAGAATTCAACTTATTGAGTGGTTTCTCAGGGTGTTCACCATACATATTTTCAAAATAGGATAAAGCGTCACCAGATTGATAGCAGTGTTGGGCAAATTCAGCGAGTTTCATTGCCTGTGATATGCTCCAATTTGGATGGATCCCCGCATGAGATATGAAGGTATCAAGCTCAGGTAGAAACACAGCTAAAGGTTGGGCGCGCAATAAAGCAACATATTGTGGTAACTTGCTGCTGGCGAATACTTTTTCAAGTTTGTCTTTTGGGTTCGGTGTTTTGTTGAGTGCAGCGCAAGCCAAAAAGTGTAAATCGTGATTGCCCAGTGTGATGCTGATAGCATGTTGATTCTGGCATAAAAAATCTAAGCAGGCTTGAGAATCTGGACCTCGTGCAATAACATCCCCAACTAGATACAAGTGATCTCGGTTGGGGTTAAAGTCAATAATCTCCAACAGTTGCATGAATGGTTTATAGCAACCTTGTATATCGCCTATTGCGTATTGAGCCATCGTATTTAATGCAGGATATTTGGGCAGGCTAAACGAAACACCTCTACAGGTGCTTTGAACTCATTGCCAAATTCGTTACGCATAACATAGTAGCCTTGCATCGTACCAAGCGGTGTATCGAGTATTGCGCCACTGGTATATTTATAGCTTTCACCAGGCCCGATGGTAGGAGTTTCACCTACAACACCTTCACCTTCTACTTCAGTCTCTTTGCCGTTTGCATCGGTGATAAGCCAATAGCGGCTGTGTAACTTAGCGCTACACAGACTATGGTTTTTAATTGTAACGGTATAGGCAAATACGTATTTGTCTTTTTCAGGCTGCGATTGGGCTTCTACGTAAAACGTTTCTACAGAAACCTTGATTGGCGAGCCTATATTACTGCTTGTTGTCATAGATCCAGTTAGCTATATCAATAAATTGTGCAAGTGAAAGGTTTTCAGCACGTTTAGAGGCATCAATACCTAATTGTTCCATTTCTTCACTGGTTAACAGGTTTGATAAGCTATTACGTAGTGTTTTACGGCGCTGATTGAATGCCTCTAAACATACGGTGTTTAGTATTTTTGTGGACTTGGCAGTACGTTGCTCTGGCTTTTTAGGGATCAAGCGGATCACTGCCGAATCAACTTTAGGTGCCGGTTTAAAGCACTCTGGCGGTACGTCGATAACTGGCATTGCATGACAGTAGTATTGTGTCATCACGCTCAAACGGCCAAAGGCTTTACTGTCTGGGCTTGCCACCATGCGCTTAACAACCTCTTTTTGCAGCATAAAATGCATATGTTTGACATGGTCTGCAAATTCAAATAGGTGAAACAACAAAGGTGTTGAGACGTTGTATGGCAAGTTACCGAAAATCTTTAACTTCTCATCACTTTTGATAAGGCTTGAGAAGTCAAACTTCATTGCATCACCCTGATGCACTGTTAACTTAGGTCCCATAAAAGGGTGGTGTATTAAGCGCTCAGCGAGATCTTTATCAAGCTCCACAACAGTTAAATGCCCACTTAGGTCAACTACAGGCTCTGTGATTGCACCAAGACCAGGGCCTATCTCAACCAGGTTGTCTGTGGGCTTTGGGTCAATGGCTGTAACTATTTTGTCGATGATCATGTCATCGTTTAGAAAGTTCTGGCCAAAACGCTTACGGGCGCGATGCCCTAAATGTACTTTATCTGTCATGAATTCTGTGCTTTTTCAGTGGCGAGCTTGATAGCTTCGCGGATCGCTAAGTCAAAACTACCCACCTCAATGTTATTTGTGGCGGCTAAATCTAAAGCCGTGCCATGATCAACAGAGGTGCGTACAAAGGGTAATCCTAGAGTGATATTGACCGAATTACCAAATCCTTTGTATTTTAACACAGGTAAGCCTTGATCGTGATACATAGCGAGCACGGCATCTGCATTATCAAGATATTTTGCTTGAAATAGCGTGTCTGCCGGTAATGGACCGATAAAATTCATTCCTTGCTGGTTTAGCACCTGTAAGGTTGGAGAAATCGTATCTATTTCTTCTCTGCCTAAGTGGCCATCTTCACCTGCGTGGGGGTTCAATCCACATACCAGCACTTTGGGCTGCTCAATGCCAAATTTATTTTGTAGATCATGATGTAAGATAGTTGCAACTTTTGCTAATCGTTCCTTAGTCACTGCTCTGGATACATACTCAAGTGGGATATGGGTAGTAACTAAAGCCACGCGTAATCCCTCAGTCGCTAACATCATTACTACATCGGCGGTTCCTGATTGCTGAGCAAAGTACTCAGTATGACCACTAAAAGAAATACCAGCTCGGTTGATGATGCCTTTATGAACTGGCCCTGTCACCACTGCATCAAACGTACCGTCCATATTTTTTTCAGAAGCCAAACGCAGTGTTTCTAAAACATAAAGACCATTCTTTTCATCTAAAACGCCAGGTGTAACTTCACCCCCTTTATCAACCTGCATATAGTACAAGCTGCCAGCATCTGCTGGAGTTGCAGGTAGGCTAGGGTCAAATTCGATCATGTTGACTGACAGTCCAAGTTGATCCGCACGTTGTTCCATCAAACTTTTATCAACCACTGCCACCAGTTGTACTGGCCAGCTTTTTTGCGCCAGCTTGATAACAAGATCAGGTCCAATTCCAGCAGGTTCACCAGGTGTGATCGCAATTCTTAAGCTCATAGTCACTTACTCAGCAGGGAAGATATCAATATGGGCTTGCTCTCTTATTTCGCTTTGCCATTTGAATGCTTCTTCTTTGAACTTACGGTTGTACAACAATCCATGAGCGCGATTCAGTTTAGCCTGCTCGGTTTTATCTGCTACACGTTTATCAAGCAGTTGCACAATGTGCCAACCAAACGAGCTTCTAAATGGATCACTTATTTCATTTTTCTCTAGCGACAACAAAGTATCTCTAAACGCAGGGACATAGGTAGTTGGGTCAGTCCAGTCGTATTCACCCCCCTTAAGGGCCGAACCAGGATCCTCTGAATGCTCTTTAGCTAACTTTGCAAAATCAGCTTTACCTGCTCGTAGGTCAGCAACAAAGCCTGTGAGCATTTCTTTTGCTTTTTCTTCGCTGAGAATAATGGAAGGTTTTATCAAAATATGTCGCGAACGAACTTCTGTAGTCTCAACAACCTGACGGCCACGAATATCCTGAACTTTCAAAATGTGGAAGCCAGCTCCTGAACGAACAGGGCCAACGATTTCATCTTTTTTCTTGCCTTTGATTGCTTCGGCGAACAAAGATGGCATCTCGTTAATACTCATCCACCCTAATTGACCACCCTCTAGAGCTTTAGGGCCACTTGAAGAAGCAATGGCAATACGTTTGAACTCTCTACCTTCATTAAGAAACTCGATCACTTTGTCTGCACGTGTTCTTGCGTCTTCGATTTCTTCTGGAGTTGCTTTGCTTGGGATCTTGACCAAAATATGGCCTAGGTCAAACTCTTCAGCGCTACCAGTCTGTTCTGAAAGTATTTTTTGTAAATTAGCAATTTCGCGAGGACTAATATAAATACGACGGTCCACGTTAGCTCTTCGTACTTGACCTATGGTGATCTCTTTACGAATTTGCTCACGATATTCTTGGAAGTTTTCGCCACTGCTTTCAACGGTTTTTCTTAAATCAGCGATGGTTCCGCCTTGCTCTTGAGCAATATTCGCAAGTGTTTGATCAAGCTGTGCATCGGAAATTTCCATTCCCATACGCTCGCCAAGTTGTAGCATCAGCGTTTGATCAACAAGACGGTCCAGAGCTTGAATACGTAACGTATTATCAGAAGGAAGCTCAGTGTTTTGTTGCTTCGCTTGCTCTTTTACACGCTGGATAATTTGGTCTACTTCACTTTGTAAAATCACCCCGTCATTTACGGTAGCGACTACTTTATCAATTTGCACTCGCTCAGCGAATGCGTGTTGGTTGATGCTCATCCCAAGTAGGGCAACCAATAACAGCTTTTTAAAATTCATAATGTTCTAATATTTATTAATTATTTAAAAAATAAGGGCGTCGATAGTTGAATAACCCCTGTTGCAGAGATTGTTCAATATCATAATTTGACTTTCCGCCAAGGCCTTTTAACACAAAGCTAAAGCCTATGCTTGAGTCAAACTGCGCATCGTTTTGATTAATTGTGCGATTTAAATCTGTTTCAATCTGCCTTTTACCCGTAATTTGAATTGCCCAGCAACAGCTTTCATAGCGTATCCCTGCAAATACCTCTACACTGCGTGAAGTGGTTAAGTCTCGGTGATAGCTTGCAACTAACTGCCAATTATCATTAATGGGTAAACTGGCAAACATACCAGCTTGATCAATTTCATATCCTGAGACATCACTGGCATAACGATGGTTCAATTGAACTAACTTATTGTTGTCACCTTTATAATCCAGTGTTGTATGAGATTCAATGAGCTCTTTTGCGTCGGCATCATACTGAATACCTGCAGAGAAGTACCAACGCCTGTGCCAATGTATCATGGTTTGGGCTGCAAACAAGGCATTATAATTTGTTTGGCCACCAAGACTCTGTGCACTTGGCTTAACAGCATCTTCCAAATATATAATTTGTCCCGCACTGAAGTTGAATCGCTCCAAATTCTTATCATCGAACAAGCGCGTCGTTGCGCCTACTGTGATTTGGTTAGCTTGTGCGATTCTGTCTACGCCAGAAAACCGCTGCTCGCGGAATAGGCCATAAAAATCATCTTGTGTTTTGGTGGTGTCGTACAAGCCGATATTTTGCTGGTCACGCTCAGGCGTATACAGGTATTGCATCTGTGGCTCTAAAGTTTGAGTACCACCTGAAGAAAATAATTGACTCTGACGTTCAAAATTAAGCTGTGTGTGTATTCGAACCTTTGGCAAAGTACGAGTCACATCACTATCAAATTGGGTATTTTGTAAATTCCCCTCTTGTTTATAGCGCGTATGTAACAAGCTCACTTCGCCAAGCAATGACCATGCGTAGTCACTGATGTTATAGCTAGCTTTTGGTTCTATATGAAAGCGAGTCGCTTCTTCAATTAAAAGCTCTTTGTTGCGAAAATGGCTAAGCTCGCCTTGCAGGTCAAAATCTAGACCTAAAGCGCTATAAGTAAACCGGTTTCGCCAGTTGATTTGCGGCAAAGCGGCATATGATTCGGTATGATCACCTAAGACTTCAAATGTTTGTAATTTTATATCAGTAAGCCATTGTTCACCGAGGTAGCTCAATATGCCTGTTCTATCCAATTGGGTACCTGTTTCACTGGCATAATCAGACGTTAAGTCGGTGAGATAGTTATCATCACTGACATTAGTGATATCAAGACTTAAACGCCAATTATTGCTTAAATAACTTTGTTGGTTCCAATGAACTAAATAGCGCTCACCAAGGGCGGGCTCAGAGTCATCTTTTTCTAGGTACTCTATACCTAGTAGTCCTGAGTGTTGCTCAGTTAAATATCTGAACTCACTGATAAGCTGCACACCTTGGTTTGACAGATATCTCGGTGATAAGGTGGCGTCATAATTTGGTGCGATGTTCCAGTAATACGGTAGCACCACCTCCAACCCATAACGGCTTGAGGGAGCAATCTTGGGCATTAGCAGCCCTGATTTACGTCGCTCGTCGATAGGGAAGGTGAAATAGGGTATATATAAAACCGGTGTATCGAGGATCTTAAGTACTGCATTATGTGTCTCACCCCAACCATCTTGCTTTGATAAGGTAATATTGTCAGCTTCAAGCGCCCAAAAAGGTTGCTCTGATGGACAGGTGGTAAAACTTGAGTTGAATAACGAAATTTTTTCCCCTGAAACTGAAAACTTCTCTGCGCCTCCGCGACCAAGCTGCTGTGTCAGTTGGTAGTCAGCACCAAGTAAGCTAATTTCATTATCATTCAAATTTGCATAAAGGGCGTTAGCATTGACATCGGTGAATGGGTCTCGATAACGCAGTGGACCCGTCGCATTCAGTAGGCTTTGTTTTTTGTCAATCAGAGCGCTACTTGCAAAAAGCGACATTTTGTTGGTGTTAATTTCAACGTTGCCCGAGAACTCAGCGCTTTCTTTACCTTGCATTTCGACGTCATTGGCTCGAATATCGATTGCATTGCTGGGTAATGAGCTCAGTGGTTGCCATGGTTGCGTTTGCAAAAATTGGCCACATTGTTGTGATGTAGACTCAGATGCAGCCATCGCATTGGTAGTTACCAATACGGAGACGATTGCAGCCCATGTTTTGCTCATTTATTAACCTTGAACGCCGTTATTTATATTGAGCAAGACATGATAAAGTAAAACTTAGTGAAATACAGTAATTAAGAGTGGAATTTTGTGACAAAAAAGCAAAATAGAAAAAGCCTGTATGAAGGATTTTTAAAGTCGTACTTTGGTAATATTGATTACCAACACAGTGCGATTACCAGCGATGCCAGTTTTCGTTGTTATAGCCGCGTTATATCTGGAAAACACAATTACATTTTAATGGACTCAGACCCTGACAAGTTGGATAACCGACCGTTTGTAGAGTTAAACCGCTGTTTTACGCAAAGCGGTTTGAGGGTGCCAAACATTCTGTACGCCGATCTAGATAATGGTCTAATGTTGTTGGAAGACTTTGGTTCTGAGCATTTAGCAGATAGGCTTAACACAGCAACTCGTTTGCATGATTATCAACAAATTATTGCATTGCTGCCTCGTATAGCCAGTACCCCCGCATCGGATTTTATGAAGCCCTATGACGCTGAGTTTATCAACATGGAGCTAGATATTTTCTGGCATTGGTTGATTTGTGATTGGTTAGCATTAGACGAAAGCAGTTTGCCTGATACGCAGTGGAATATGCTTAAAAAGCAGTTGGTTGATGCCATGCTCGCACAACCTCAGGTAACGATGCACCGTGATTTTCATAGCCGTAATATCATGAACGTAAGCGGTGAGTGGGCACTTATTGACTATCAGGATGCAGTGCGAGGACCTGTCACGTATGACGCAGTATCCTTACTCAGAGATTGTTATTTCAAGTTACCACAAAAAGAGTTTATCGCACTGCAAAGAACCAGCTTTGAGGTGCTACTTGACGCAAACTTACTACCACAGATGACGTTTGCGCAGTACAGCAGGTTTTTTGACTTAACTGGGATGCAACGACATCTCAAAGCTGCGGGAATATTCTGCAGGCTGTTATTGCGTGATGGTAAATCTGGATACCTACAAAATATATTGCCAACCTTGGATTATATTTATGATGTAGCGAAATGTTACGAGTCGTTTCAGTGGCTTGCAACTTGGTTACGGCATGACATAATGCCAAAAGTAGAAGCTAAGTTGAGTTATCAAACAGTATGAAAGCCATGATCCTTGCGGCTGGGCGCGGTAAACGAATGATGCCATTGACCGCTGATTTACCTAAACCTATGTTGACGGTGGCAGGCCATCCGTTGCTTGAATACCACATAGAGCGCTTGAAAAATGCTGGTATTACAGACATTGTGATCAACCTGGCCTGGCAAGGGGATAAAATCGTTCAGTATTTTGGTGATGGCTCAGCATGGGGTGTGCACATTCGTTACAGCTATGAGCCGCAAGAGGGCCTTGAAACCGCTGGCGGTATAATCAACGCACTAGAGTTATTAACTGATAAAGATGGCAAGTTCATTGTTATTAACGGGGATATATTTACAGATTATGATGTCAGCGCGTTGACGCAATTAGTATTAGAACAACAAGAGGCTCATATTGTTTTAGTCGAAAACCCAGTACATAACCCTGATGGTGATTTTCGTTTGGCGCACCAGCCAATGAATGACCAATGCTACACTTTTGCTGGTATAGGTTTGTATCACATATCTTTTTTCTCAGATTTGCACTGCGGCTTTATTCCTTTAGGGCCAATGCTACGAGAAGCTCTTGAGCAAGGACGCGTATCAACCGAGCTGTATTTAGGTCAGTGGCATGATATCGGAACCCCTGAGCGGTTATCAGAAATTAATAGCATGTGGGAGCAAAAATAATGTGGGGTAAGCTGCTTGGTACTTGTTTTGGCTTCATGTTTGGGCGTTGGGTGGGTGCGATTTTAGGTTTTTGGCTCGGCCACATGTTCGACAAAAGTTTAAAGCAAAACTTTGATAAGGTTGGAGGCTTTCAGGGATTCTTTAGTGGTGATGACTTACATCAACGTCAGGCTTTGTTCTTTTCTAGCTGTTTTGCGGTCATGGGCCATATTGCCAAATCAAATGGTCGGGTTAGTGAAATTCATATTCAAGCCGCGTCGGCGTTTATGGATGAGATGGGTCTACATGGCGAAAATAGACAGGAAGCCCAAAACGCTTTTCGTGCGGGCAAAAATGCCGACTTTCAGCTAAAAGAAGCGATAAGTGACTTTAAAGATGTATTTGCTCGCCGCTATGATTTGTTGCAGCTGTTCTTAGAAATCCAAATTCAAATGGCGTTTTCAGACGGGCACTTAGCAGCTCAAGAAAAGCAGTTATTACAAAAAGTCAGTCAATACTTAGGGATCTCTGCCACCCATTTTCAATTTATCCTTAAGCGTTACCAGGCAGAGTTTAGTTTTCGTCAGCAGCGAGCTCAGCATCAAAGCCAGCAAAACGGGCAACAACAAAGCCATTATCAGCGTAAGCAGGCAATCAACAATGGTGGCACTTTTTCTAAACCTCAGGCTCTGGCAGTACTGGGGCTTGGTAATGATGCTAACGAGAAAGAAATTAAACGTGCATATCGCAAGCTGATGGCACAGCATCATCCAGATAAATTAGTATCACAGGGCTTACCTGAACATATGATGGAGGTAGCTAAACGCAAAAGCCAAGATATTCAGTCTGCATACGAGTTTTTGAAAAAAGCCAGTTGATCATAATTGCCTGAGAAAACCGTCAAGTTCCTTTCTTAAACGCTGGTGTTGCAGGGGTTCGTTGCTTGCACCAAACAGCTCACGTTGACGGTAATCATATTTGTTATTTCGTTTAACCCATCTCTTTCTTTGTAGTGCGTTGTTTAACAGGGTTTGATTATCTTGTGAGTAGACAATGTCCAGAAGAGGTGGGCGAACTAAAGATAATACCGCCGGTAAATGCTTATTACGCTTTATGTTAGGAAGCTGCGCACTTAGTGTGATTAAAGCATCGATCTCAATGTTCGGCAGCGCTGCTAAGTGTTCTGAAAACACACCAGCACTGGTTCCGGCTGCGATAACGACAAATTGTTGGTCGGGGTTTAAATCGAGAGTTTGCTGCAATGCTTCAAAGCTTGCCAATAAGTTGTCTTTATACTCATCTAGCATATCCTCCGACCAAGGTCCCTGATACTCAATGGTCTCATTTTCAGCATTGTCGTTCTGTGAAAACATCCCAGCTTGCCAGTTCAATTCTGGACTTTGAATCGCATAGGTATCAAAGCCATCATCAGTCAGAGCCTGAGATAGATAGTTGAGGCCGTGAGGTGATAAAGGCCCTTGGTTGGCTCCTGGAAGCATAACAACAACGCCACGCTTAATTGCGCTCATATAGGGAGAAAATAACGTCAATACTTTGCCATGCTCTGTATCTAATTCAATAAGCTGCTTGGGAAAGTACTTATTTAGGTCGCTTTGTTCTATTGCAGTGCGCGCTGGCGGCATAATAAATGGTGCAGAGGCAGCGCTGCTAAAAGTACTCGTCATTACTAGGATAATGCTTAAAATTAGCGAAATAAGCTTCATAACAATACGTTAAAAAATTGGCTCATGTCAGTGTATCGGCAGTGGCACCATTTTATTTAATATAAATACACGTACCAAATACAAGAACAAGTGGTTTATGGTGCTGTTTGCAAGAGTAATTTTCCGTTAGACTAAGCCCAAATTTAAGAGGGAGTAGATAAGTGACAGAGCATCGTGATTCTAAAAGAGACTATGTTTGGTTATTTTTGAAAGGGGCCGGAATGGGCGCTGCGGATGTAGTACCGGGTGTTTCTGGTGGTACCATTGCGTTTATTACGGGAATATACTCACGTTTTTTACATGCCATAAAAAGTGTCGATTTAGCCGCATTAGGCATACTTAAAAATGATGGAATAAAAGCGTGCTGGCGTCATATTGACGGGTCTTTTCTGTTGGCTGTATTTGCTGGGTTAATAACCAGTGCTGCATCACTGGCAAAGTTAATCACATATTTGTTAGCCAATCATCAAATCTTGGTGTGGTCATTTTTCTTTGGTTTAATCGTTGCATCGTTTATCCATGTGGCTAAGCAGGTCACTCAGTGGAGATGGCAAACGATACTCAGTTGTTTATTGGGCGCCTTGATTGCCTATGTAATTACAACGCTAGCACCAACTGAAGCCCAGCCTCATTGGTGGATGTTTTTTGTTGCCGGTTCGATTGCGGTGTGCGCTATGATTTTACCTGGAATTTCAGGTAGTTTTATCCTCTTATTGATGGGCATGTATGGCCATGTTCTTCAGGCCATCACGCAAAAAGAGGTCATGTTGGTTGGACTCTTTTTAGTGGGCTGTGTGGTTGGACTCATGGCATTTTCTCGCTTTCTATCTTGGCTGTTAGATAGGTACCAACAGGTAACATTTTCACTATTAGCTGGGTTTTTATTGGGGTCGCTCAATTTACTTTGGCCTTGGAAAACCGTGTTATCAACTTATACCAATTCTAGTGGCATAGAAAAGCCTCTATTGCAGCAAAATGTAAGCCCCATGGAGTTTGCAGCAATAACAGGTATGGCGCCGCAAACTGGGTTATGTATTGCTTTGGCTGTAGGTGGCTTGTTATTGATCTTGGCGATTGAAAAGCTCACAAACCAGTAATTTTTGAGCAGCCAGCATACGCTACTGATGTGTTGGCTGTTATTTTCCTCACTCATTTGATTCGCTACTGATTTTTTAGTGAAAACCCGCCTTACCTCTTTTTTTATATCGGCTTAATACCAATGGGTAATATGTATTCCTTATCAAAAAAGCGAACATATAATATGCAAAGGTTGTTGTTTTACGTTGGTTATATGGGAATAATTATCCATTCAACCGATGTGTTATGTTTTTAACACTTTCGCACTACTCTCCGTTCACTAAATTAAAAGGCAAAATAAATCCATGAGCACAGTGAGTTACAAGTTAGGTTTGTTGGTCATTCTGTTAATAGGTATGGTTTCCCCCGCTTGGGCAAGTGCTGAGCGATTAGACCTGACTTCATCGTTTCTAGGTGCGCTTTGTATCATGATCTTTGTTGTTGCATATGCACTGGTCATGGTTGAAGAAAAACTCCATTTAAGAAAGTCTAAGCCGGTACTGGTAGCAGCTGGTGTAATTTGGATAATCATCAGTGCTTATTATGTTACTCATGACATTCCCTATGTTACGGAAGAAGCATTTCGACATAATCTACTAGAGTTTGCCGAACTGATGTTATTTCTGCTCGTAGCGATGACGTACATTAATGCGATGGAAGAGCGAAAAGTATTTGACGCGCTGCGTGCTTGGATGATCCAAAGAGGATTTAGCTACAATAGCTTGTTTTGGATAAGTGGCTTTTTAGCATTCTTTATTTCACCTGTCGCCGATAACTTGACCACGGCACTATTGATGTGTGCTGTGGTTATGAAGGTGGCTGAAGGTGACAAACGATTTATTAATTTAAGCTGCGTTAATATTGTGGTAGCTGCAAACGCAGGTGGCGCATTCAGTCCATTTGGAGATATCACTACTTTGATGGTTTGGCAAGCAGGTATGGTGCAGTTTAATGAGTTCTTGGTTTTATTTGTGCCATCACTTGTCAATTATTTGGTGCCAGCATTTGTAATGAGCTTTTTTGTAGAGAAGAAAATGCCTTCGGCGGTTTACGAACCTACTAAAATGTGCCGCGGTGCCAGACGCATTCTAGTATTATTTTTACTGACCGTTCTGACGGCGGTGCTGTGTCATAGTTTGCTACATATGCCACCAGTGTTAGGTATGATGATGGGCTTAGGATATTTACAGTTGTTTGGTTACTACTTACGCATAACACTAGAGAAAAGGCGTAGTAAAGCGCTGCAAGCTGGCGATCAAAGACGGATTGACCTGCTAGGAAGTGTCATGCCATTTGACGTTTTTAATAAAGTAGCGCGAGCTGAGTGGGATACTTTGTTATTCTTCTATGGCATTGTAATGTGTGTCGGGGGCCTTGGCTTCTTAGGGTATTTAGGCCTACTGTCGCAGATGTTATACGGACAATGGAGTGCAACGGCAGCCAATGTATTCTTGGGTGTCGTATCGTCTGTTATTGATAATATTCCGGTGATGTTTGCAGTGTTGTCCATGCAGCCTGAAATGTCACACGGACAATGGTTATTGATCACCCTCACCGCAGGCGTGGGAGGCAGCTTGCTATCAATTGGTTCTGCAGCTGGCGTTGCTTTAATGGGGCAGGCGCGTGGTTATTACACTTTCCTTGGCCACTTGAAATGGGCGCCTGTCATTGCTTTGGGCTATATAGCCAGCGTATTGATACATCTTTGGCTCAACGCAGAATTATTTTAAGTAGTGGGTTAATTGTCGCTGGTGAGCGCTGACCCAATGAGCGCTTACTGGCTTAGCAGTATTGATAACTTGATCAAGTGGTGTGGCAACGACTTCCCCTGCCGCCCGTCCTATCATTACATTGTCTTTGCCCGCTAAGATTGCATCAATAGATGCAAGCCCCAATTCAGTTCCCAGATTTCTGTCCTCAGGTACAGGGCTGCCACCTCGTTGAATATGACCAAGAATACAGATTGCGCAATCTACTTTACCTTGTTCGCTAAGGCTCTCCTTAAGAGCTTGGGCACCACCCGGCCACAAATTTTCGGCGAGCACAATAAGAAAGCTACCATGAGTATTTTGCTGTTGATCAATTGCTCGCAAGAGCTCCGCTACTTTTTGTTGGGCCTGATCGGCAGAGAAGTTTTCAAATGAAATGATAGCTTCAGCACCTGTAGCAATACCTACATTGAAAGCAATGTGACCACTGTGTCTGCCCATCACTTCGACAATAAAGATTCGCTCAAATGCATTGGCGGTGTCGCGAATTTTATCAATGGCATGAGTTGCAGTGGTGACGGCTGTAGCAAAGCCAATGGTACAGTCAGTTCCGCTGAGATCATTATCAATGGTGCCGGGTAAGCCGATGACTTGTTTTTCCCAGTGTTGCTTGATTGCTTGTAGGCCTTTCAATGAGCCATCACCACCAATCACAATCAATGCGTCAATCTCATGTTTTCTTAAGGTATTACATGCTTGCATGACTCCCTCACTAGTCAGCATGGCTTGGCAGCGAGCGCTTTTTAAAATGGTACCACCTTGTTGCAAGGTTGGGTTAACATCAAAATGTTCTATTTCTGCGCATTGATCATCTATCAAACCATTGTAACCGTGATAGAAGCCGACACACTGCAACTGGTGGTAATTACAGCTTAAAGTAATTGCTCTAATCGCGGCATTCATTGCAGGAGCATCGCCACCACTTGTTAAAACAGCAACCTTCTTCATGATAAATCCTTCTTCGAACCGTAAAATTAATTATAGATAATATTTGAGCAGCACAGCCAGCATACAGGCTTATTTAAAGGTAGAGCAAGGGAAAATAGAGACAACGAAAAGGAAAGCATGATAGGGAAATGGCCCTCGCTGAGTCACGAGGGGAGCCAAATCCAATAGATTTATTTATTTAAAGATGCTGCGATTTTTGCTAGTTCTTCTTTTTGTGCGGTTGGCAAATTATCTACAACGATATTGTAAGAATTATCGATCATCTCTTTAATTTTCTCATCGGGCACTGAGCCGTCAAGAATGATAGTATTCCACAGACGCTTGTTCATGTGGTAGCCGGGAACGATAGCAGGAAACTCATCTCGAAGTAACAAAGCCTCATCGGGATCGCACTTCAAATTAAGCCACCAGACTGGCTCACCGTTGGCATCTACTTGACCTTCTTTACCCTCAGATAAAGTAGCAAACATTTTGTGTTGCACTTTGTAGACATCAACATCTTGAGCAAACGGCTGAGTAATAAACGTCGCAGGTTTACTTTGCAAATAGTCATGTACGCTTTTTTGATCCATATGATCGTGTCCTTGACGTAACTAAATAATTTAAAACAACATGGTCTAATTTTAGCAGCTATTATGAGAATACTGTAATTACCTGTTTATAAAACGGCTTGAAAGCTTCTATTTACATAGGCCAATTTAGTATTACATATAAAAAACAACAGTTTGAACTTAATTAGTTGTTTAAATCGTATAATATTCGGCTTTTCTCATATGCTTCGCTCAATCAAATTATGAACAATGCGAAGCGTGTTCGGCTCATGCAGATACGTTTACAGCGTTCTCTAGCACGTGCTAAATCTGGCTGCTAATGATGAAAACCATACCTCGTAGTTTCAATTTTCAATGCAGTTTAGATGATCAGAAAATAAATTATTTAATAATCAACTAGCTACCATATTAGCATTAAGTTTATTGCCAATATTGCACTGAATTGAGCTGCTATTAAATTAAATAATGCAATATTTTGCAACAATTAATATTTGATTGTACAAATACTGTTCATTTTGGTAATCTGCGCGGCCTTATTAAAAAGTTGTGGGTTAAGCTGATTTATGATGTGGATTGTGTTGTCGTTATTAGGTGCATTATTACTTTATGTTGAAGCTGTGCGTAAGGGGATGCCTATTAAGCGCTGGGTGGCTGCTGGCATAATGTGCGGTCCTTGTGCATGGTGCTTACTGCGAGTGCATCACCGTCGAGCTTGGTTACGCAATCAATTAGATAGCTGCTGTATGTGGCGAGCTTAGTCTACTAATTTACGACCTTGAGTTTGGGTTGTGAGTGAGACTCTCTTTGCTTTTGTGCACGTAAGAAAGATGTAAAATCAGCGGCACAAAGCGGCTTAGAATAAAAATAACCTTGGATAGTCTGACAGTTAAGCTGCTCTAACGCACTCAGTTGCTCGGCTTTTTCTACTCCCTCAGCCACAACATGCAGATCAAGATTGTGGGCGATGGTGACGATAGAGTCCACCATGTTGCGTCCTCTTTCAGAGGACATATCGTCCACAAAAGCTTTATCCACTTTTAATGTATTCAACGGAAACTGCTTCAGATAAGCCAGTGATGAGTAGCCCGTGCCAAAGTCATCAATAGCCAGATGTATACCGCGAGCACTGAGAGAGCGCATTATTGAAATAGCTTCTTGTGGATCGTCCATGATTGTACCCTCGGTAATCTCCAGCTCCAGAAAATACGAAGGAAGTTGATTTTTTTGCAAGATGATATCAATTCTGGTTGTTAGATCGGGCAAACTAAATTGCTTAGCAGATAAATTAACAGCAACACGACCGTCAAACAAACCTTGATCAATCCAGCGTTTTACGTCTTTACATGCCTTATCTAGTACAACTTCACCGATCTCAATGATCTGCCCAGTTTCCTCTGCGATGGGAATAAATATACCAGGGCTGATAATACCTTTTTTCGGAGTAATGAATCGCACCAATGCTTCCATACCGACAAGTCGGCCTGTTTTAATATCCATTTTTGGCTGATAGTAAACGACGAAATGATCTTCTTTGAGGCCAAATCTCATGAGGTTTTCGATCTGTAGTCTTTTCACTGCTTGTTCATTCATAGAGTCGTTGAAGAACAAATAATGGTTACCTCTTTGCTTTGCATGATACATAGCAGTGTCGGCGTTTTTGAGCAAGATCTCAGGAGTCGCCCCATCTTCGGGAAACAGTACGATACCGACAGATGAGGTGATAACTAGCTCGTGGTTTGCCATTTTAAACGGTGTTGCAATAGCAGCGAGAAATAGTTTGGCTGTTCGAGTGATAGTGTGAATGTCGTTGGTACCTGTCATAACCAAAGCAAACTCATCGCCACCAAGTCGATAAAAGGTATCTTTTTGCCTAGCGAGCTTGTTCAGCCGCATTGCCAGCTTGGCAAGCAAGCTATCACCCAATTGATGGCCCAGCGAGTCATTGATTTTTTTAAAGTTATCTAAGTCGAACACAAGTAGGGCATGGTGAGTATCTTGCTGCGCTAACTTCTTAAGATTGGTAAAAAACAGATTACGATTTGGTAATCCAGTTGTACGATCTCGGTTAGATAAATTATGGAGTTGTGACTCCGCTTTTTTGCGCTCGGTTAAATCTGAGTAGACCACAACATAGTTTGTCACCTGACCATGACTGTTCTTGATTTCATCAATCGTGACTTCTATGGGCAATAAAGTATCTTTGTGATTACGAAGTCGTAATTCTTCTTGCCAGTGTTCGGTTTCTTTAAGGCTCGTGATGACTTGATTTATGTAGCGCTCATCGTAGCCTGGCAAGTTAAACGGTTTACCTACATAATTAGCACGATTACCGCCAAACAATACTAAGTAACTGGGGTTTAAATCTACCAATCGAAACTTATCGTCATAAATAGCAATGGCGTCCGTCAGGGACTCTACGCATTTGGCAAATAGATTAAGTCGTTCCTCGGTACTCTTTAGATGGCTAATATCTCGAACGGTGCCAGTCATTCTAACTGGGTTAAGATTATTATCTTTCTCAATAATCTTGCCTCTGTCCAATACCCAGTGGTATTGCTCTAAATTGTCTTTTAGTCGATAGCTTGCTTCGAAAAATGCACTTTTCTCCGAAAAGTGTTGCTTAAGAAGTTTTTCTACAAGCGGAAGGTCCTGCGGGTGAATTCGGTTTGCATTGGGAATAAAATGGCCTGACATACTTTTATGCAACATATATTTATCGTTGATCCGCACGACTTCGCCTGTTGCGATATTCCAATCCCAGAGTGTATCTCCGCTTCCTTCTACAGTACTTTTTAGGCGCTGTTCAGATAGCTGCAATATTGATTGTGCCTTCTTTAACTTTGTATTTATCACTAATAAGTAGCTAGTTATTAGGAAAAAAGTCAAACAGATCCCGGCCCAGACTGGATCTAGGAATGCTAGCTGTTGACCGGAGTTAAGTGCTTGCAAGGGAGCGCTAAGTACGGAGTACAACAGCATCATGATGGATGTTTTTTTTATTGTTTGTCTTATCATAGATGCATAACTCTTTATTGCGAGCTTTAATCTAAATGATGCAAGAGTCGGAGTCAAAGAGAAATGCAGAATTTCGTTTCTTTTTTAGTTACAAAGGAGCGCTACTTTTGGATGGGTTAGTGAAAATATCGTTTCAATGTATGCAATAAGTGATTTTTTATCCAAGGAATCAATTTGTGCCACAAGTCGTCTTTGCATATTAAATTCGTGGTCATCATTGGTGATAGCAATCCAAAAGCGCTGAGCACGAAGCCTTAAGTTTTTATCTTTTTCCGCGACCTGTAAACGTAATGCTCCAATGGCTTCATGCCATGTTGCATCGTCAAGGGTTGCTAATTGTCCAATAAACTCTGCCATAAACTGTTCATGTCTGTTGAGTAATTCTTTAGAGTCATATTGTGGGGATTGGATATAAAACGCAATACCAGCTCTGGTGTTAAATGGTGCATAGCCAGCTCCGACTAGATAGCCAAGTTGCTGTTGTGTTCTTAGGGTTTCAAAATATTGTTGGCTAACTAATTGGTTGAGCATCATCAGCGCTACTTTCTCAAACACGTCTTCACTTTGGGCTTGTATATAAAAGACTAGTGCATGTTCACTGCCGCTTTTTTCTATATGAAGTTGCTGATAACTGTCAAGCACCATCAAAGGTCGTTTTAAATCTTCGAGGATTTCGCTTTTCTCGAATAAGCGTCTAAGCTTTTTTTGCATATCAAGGGCATGTGTTTCTTGCCAGTTGCCATGTAAAAACGCTTTTATATGTACAGAATCAAAAAATTGATTTCTAAACTGACAAAACTCATTAAAGCTAATGGTTTTTAAGGCGCGAGCCAAGGCCATAGGTTCAGGGTTCCATGGCATAAGCTTTGCCCCAAGAATACTGAATAATTCACTAACAGGCTTGTTATGGTTATGGCTTTTCCAATGTCGTATTAACTGCTTTTTATATTCAGCGAAGCGGGTAGCGCTTATCACAGCGTGTAACATATGTTCAAGCAGCTGTAATGCCAGCGTAATTTGATTGCCAGATAGCCCAGCTGTGTGCAAGGTTAGCCCGCCTTGATGGGAATTGATATGGTAATTCAGGCCCGCAAGCTCAGCGGGATAGTACTGCTCAGCCATACTATCCATTAGTAAGTCGGCAAACAATCGCGTAAGTGCCATATGTTTATCGCTTTTAATACCAAGCAGAGAGTCTATTTCAATATAAAAATGACCTTTAGTAACTCGAAAAGTGGTGTCTTGTTTGAACCAAAATGCAAAACCTGGCTTGTCTTTGAGTAATGTTGGGGTGCGGTTTTTATGGGCCACATCGTATAATACATTATCTACCTGTAAGTAAGGGTTTACTTTTGGTAACTGCATCTCAGGTAAAGGCGTATCGATTGCTTCCAGTGCATTTAACCACTCATGATTTAGTTGCTCGACATCGTAAGGGGTGTGGTACCACTTGGCTTTTAAGGCGCCCTCAACACCTGGGTGTATCAAGACAATGCGCATGTTATGCGGCGATAAGTAGTCACATAACTTAGTATGTAATTGTTCATCGAAGCCTTGCATAACGTAATCGCCGTACAAATAGTCTTGTGGCTCATAGTGATGCATATTAACACTTATGCTACTGGCCCACTCGAGTAAGCGGCTGGGCTCTTGGTTGTTGAAGGCTATGTCGAGCAGTGTCTTCTTATCTTGATAAAGCTTAGGCAACACCGCAAGTTGAGACCTGATAAGTGCGATGTATTCGAACAGCATTTCTACGATGTCTTCGTAGTAATCGATGCCTTCATCAGTGAGAGCAAAGCTAACATTGAAATCTTTAAAGTTGCTGCCACTGATCCCACCTCCGGCAGATAGAGCATTGATCCAGCCTTGCTCTTTGAGAATAGAATACAGCGAACCTTCGCCTTCATAGCCTAACAAATGGGCTAAGAAACTAACGCTTTTATGCTTGTATAAATCATCGATGCCATTCATCGCAAAGCTGACAATTAACTTTTGCATATGCTTCCGAGGAGCAATATGTAGCAATAACCCTAAATCTTGTGGACGATATAAGGGGTCACATATCTTAGCCTTGCTTTGGCGTGTGCCGCGAATATGACTAAAATATTGCTCGACCTGATGTGATAACTCCTCGATCGAGTGGGGGCCCGCAACAACGAGCGTCATCCATTGCGCTTGATAATGTGTTGCAAAAAAATCACGAACTTCTTGGGCAATGCACGCGTCCCGATTTGCCAGCGTGGTCTTATTGCCCACTGAAAACTTGGCAAAAGGGTGCTGTGGATTAACAGTCTCTTTGTGTACTTGGTAAATACGACGTCCATCGTCTTTTATTTTCATTTTAAATTCAGCGTCTATCGCATTACGCTCGTTTTCAGTTTGAGAAGCATCAAGCAGCGGGTCAATAAAAAACTCAGAAAACAATGATAAAGCACTGAAAAATTGCTGTGGTGCGCAATCGAAAAAGTAGCAGCTGTGCTCTGTGCCAGTCCAAGCATTGCTTTGCCCTCCAGCCTGACTGACAAACTGAGAAAAATGGCCTGGCTGAGGATGTTGCTTTGTACCCAAAAATAACATATGTTCAAGGAAATGCGCCATGCCTTGACGATCTGCTGGATCATCAAAGTGACCCGCATTGACCGTAAGCGATGCGGCAGACTTATCGCTGGACAAGTCACTGACTACTAAAACTTGTAGACCATTGTCGAGTGTAAGCTGGTGGTAGTTGCGATTATCATTATTACTAACTTTCAAATTTTTGCCGCCGATACATAGAATGTAAATAAAGAAAGCTTACAATGCGAAATGAAGAACTTTGCTTTATGTTTATAGGGTCGTTTGTTTTAATATAGCGAACAAACGAGGTAATTAGCTACAGGTTAGCAGGCAAATTTACAAAGAACATTAGAGAGTGCAATGAAAACTATTTTAATTATGCGCCATGGTGAAGCTGTCCCTATGCAAGTTAATGATGAAGCTAGACCTCTTACTGAACGAGGAATTAAGCAAGCTAAGGAAATGGCGTGGTGGTTAAAAGGGCACTTCAAACCACAAGCTGCACTTGTTAGCCCTTACACTAGGGCACAGCAAACAGCGCAACAAGTACTGGCTATCAATGACTTCAGTTATGTAGAAATTTGCAAAGATGTTACCCCCGCAGGTAATGCAGCATTTGCAATAGATTATCTCGAAACGCTGATTAGTTTGAATGAGCACCTTGATGTTTGGCTGATTGTCGCTCACATGCCCATTGTTAGTTATTTGGTGGAGCAGCTATGTCCCGGTCATTTACCTATCTTTAATACCGCAGCAATTGCTGTCATAGAATATGATGAAGTGACACAGCAAGGGGTTTTCAAGAGTATGAACTCTCCCTCTTTATGATCCGTTTATGTACTTTTCTAAATATGACTGGCAGCATGATGAGTGCTTTTTTTACTTGCTTGTTAAGTATACGTTTCTACTCGGGGTAAAATTAGAAGGTCTCTACATTTCAAGTGAGTACCAAGGAAGGACAAATGTCCGCTTTGTTGCGCTTTTTTGTAGCTAAAAGCTGTAAACGTCGGGCTTCTTGTTGCGAAAAAATCAAAAAAAACGATTTTTTGTTGTTGGCATGTCGGTAATATTTTATTTAGCTGCTATAATGTGGGCGTCGCGTTCAGCCTCGCAGGTTCGCTTTGCACTCTCGGTTGTGAGGTCCGCGCAAAATATAAAAACGCGCGAAAAATTGAACGTACCACGCCAACGTGATACGGCGACCATACTACCGTTGAACAAAAAGAGTGCACATAAAAGGTTAAGCCCAAACATGAAAGCAATGAAAAGATCTACGTTAGCAACTTTAATCAATGCAACGTTGTTCTCTGCTGTAGCAGGTACTTCATTTTCTACTCTCGCTGCTGAACAAACCCCTGAAGCAAAAAGTAATCAACTGGAAGTGATCCAGATCACGGCGCGTAAGCGTGTTGAAAATGCTCAGGAAGTACCAGTGAGTGTATCTGCACTACAAGGGGACAGCTTGGATGCATACAGCTCTGCGGGTATGGATATTCGTTTTATGAATGCGAAGATTCCAAGCTTGTCTGTAGAGTCGTCTTTTGGTCGTACATTTCCGCGCTTTTATGTTCGTGGTCTTGGCAATACCGATTTTGATCTAAACGCGTCACAACCTGTATCTTTAGTGGTTGATGAAGTCGTACAGGAAAACCCGATCCTTAAAGGTTTCCCAGTATTTGACATCGCGCGTATTGAAGTACTTCGTGGTCCACAAGGAACACTATTTGGTCGTAACACTCCAGCAGGTCTAGTGAAGTTTGACTCTGTTAAGCCAAGTCAGTCTTTTGATGCTTACAGTGCGCTTTCTTACGGTAGTAAAGGTGCCGTCGATTTTGAAGGTGCAGTAGGTACGGGCCTGACGGATCGTATTTCGACACGTGTGTCAGTACTTTGGCAAGATAAAGAAGACTATATTGACGTTAAAGCGCCAGGTTTTGAGAAAGAAAACTCTTTGGGCGGTTATAACGAAAAAGCAGCACGTGTTCAGTTCTTATATGAAGGTGATGGTTTTACCGGGTTGCTAAATTATCACGTGCGTGATTTAGATGGTCGTCCAATCGCGTTTCGTGCGAACCTAATTGAAAAAGGTTCAAATAACATTAACTCTTTGTATGATAATGACATTGTTTATCATGATGCGGCTTCTCGTTCGACACAGCAAGTTGACTCTCAAGGTCTGAATCTTAAGTTAGAGTGGGATTTAGCTGAGCATACGGTAACCTCGATTTCTGCTTGGGAAAGCGCTGAAATATACTCTCGTGCTGACGTAGATGGTGGTTACGGTGCTGTATTTATTGGTTTCCAAGGTCCAGGGTTAATTCCTTTCCCATCAGAAACCGCAGATGCAATTCCTGATCACGACCAATATACGCAAGAGCTTCGCCTATCAAGTAACTTCTCTGGTGACATTAATTATCAAGTAGGTATTTTTCTATTCGAAGAAGACCTGACAATAGAAAGTTTTTCATATGATACGTTGACGTTTGACCCAGCAGCGAGCAACTATGGCTTGCAAAATGGTTATGCAATTCAAAACCAAGATACGTCTGCATGGGCGGTATTTGGTTCAGTTGACTTTACTGTGACGGATGATTTGAAGATCACTGCAGGCCTTCGTTATTCTGACGACGAAAAAGACTTTTATGCAAAACGTACTATGAGTCCTTTAGGTGCTGCAGATTCACTTGTTAAAACGGCAAATCCAAGTGATAGCCATGTCAGCTGGGATTTAAGTGCCGCGTATAAATATAGCGACGATATAAACCTATTTGCTCGTATTGCAAATGGCTTCAGAGCGCCAAGCATTCAAGGTCGTATTTTGTTTGGTGATGATGTGACTGTTGCAGAGTCGGAAACTACAAATTCAATTGAAGCTGGAATTAAGTCGGATGTATTAGATGGTCAGGGTCGCGTTAACGCAACCGTGTTCTATTATCAAATGAATGATCAGCAGCTGACAGCGGTCGGTGGCGGTTCAAACTTCAACCGTTTAATTAATGCAGACAAAACCACAGGCTATGGTTTTGAACTCGATACTGAGTGGGTGCTAACGGATGAGCTCAACGCAACATTCAATCTAAGTTATAATAAAACTGAGCTTAAAGACAATGGCTTAGCTGTTGCTGTTTGTGCACAGTGTACTGTAACGGATCCAACTTATCAGATTGAGGGCCCATTTGGACCTGAAACAAGAGCTATTTTAGACGGTAATAGCTTACCACATGCGCCAGAGTGGATTGCTAACGCGACACTTCGATACACTAAAGAACTAGCTGGTGGCGATTTCTTTGTATACGGTGATATGTCATATCGTAGCGAAATTGACTTCTTCTTATATAAGTCAGTTGAGTTTGAAGGCGAAGCATTATTCGAAACAGGTATCCGTACTGGTTACATGTGGGCTTCGGGTGATAATGAATATGAAGTATCAGCGTTTGTTCGCAACCTTTTTGATGAGCAAGTCGTTATCGGTGGTGTAGACTTCAACAACAACACCGGTATGTTGAACGAAGAACGTTATGTAGGTGCTGAATTTAAAGTACGTTTCTTCTAAACGTCACGGTACCTTATAATTACGGAAAACCCGCTTTAAAGCGGGTTTTTTATTGTCTGTAATGAAAACCTTGGCAAGAGCTGATAAAGTCATAGCCAAGTATGAAATAAAGAGAATTATAATGTCTGGATTTTGGAATTATCGAGTGATTTTTTGTGAAGCGACAAAAGATGAAGCTGCACTGTATCAAATTCATGAGGTTGAATATAACTTAAATGGCAAAGTTACAAACTGGTCAGAAACAGGTGCTGCACCGTTTGGCCGCAGCATTGAAGAGTTACAAGCTGATGCAGAGCGTTTAAAGTCGGCTTTTGATAAGCCGGTCTTAAAAGTTGAAAGAAAGCCTAGAGGTTATGAGTTAGTTGAAGTGGAAAGTGGTTTAGAAGCGAGTGCTGAGCCGCCTGCTGGTTTAAGCGAATAGCACCCTAAGGTAGCCATATAGAAGGAGCGAATGATGAGTTTACAGGCCATTTTATTTGATTTTGATGGAACCTTAGTGGATTCTGAAGCGCTCCACTACCAAAGCTGGATGCGGGTGCTTGAGCCTTGGCGAGTAAGCTATGATGAACTCACTTTTTGTGGTGAGTTCTCAGGTGTACCTACATTACAGGCTGCGGCTACGCTTAATCAACGCCATGGGCTGAATGTGCACGCTGAGGCTTTAACATACCAGAAAAACCAATTTTTCGTTGAAGTTGCGCGAACTTTACAGCCTAAATTGATGCCTTATGCACAAGAGGTTTTGCATCAAGCAAGAGAGCATTTTACCTTAGCACTTGTAACGGGTAGTACTCGAGCCGAAGCACTACCGGTATTAGAGTTTTATAAGCTTGATAAGCTGTTCAAGTATTTTATCTATAAAGATGATGTAGTACACGCTAAACCGCACCCCGAACCCTATTGTAAGGCACTCATAAAGCTTTCTCTAAAAGCTAATCAAGCAATAGCGATTGAGGACACCTATACAGGCTTGAGTTCAGCACGTGCGGCGGGTTTGAGAACTATCGTTGTGCCAAATCATCACTCTGAACAACAAGACTTCTCTCGAGCAAGCTTTCAAGTTGATGATTTACTTGCAGCTTGGGAGCAAGTAAAGAAGCTCGCATAACGGCGTATCTGTACTAAAGTTAAAGGCTCATTACACAGTGCAAGGAGCCTTTTAATGAAAGTATGGATACTACTACTAATAAGTCATTTCTGTTTGTTATCTGCAAGTAACGCCCAAAACCCACCGAACATTGAGTTAGCAAACACATATCATGAAAATATACCTGTAGCTGACTATTTAGTGAGCGAAAAATTTGATGGCGTACGAGCTATTTGGAATGGTTCTGAGCTATTAACTCGTGGCGGGTTTCGTATTAACGCACCTAAATGGTTTACTCAACCGTTTGGTAGTATGTCACTTGATGGAGAGCTTTGGTCTGGATATCAAGAGTTTGCGTTTGTAAGCGGATTGGTCCGCAGCAAACAAGGTCAGGATAAGGATTGGCGAAAAGTACGTTATTTAGTGTTTGATGCTCCGCATCCTAGCATGCCATTTATTAATCGTTATCAACGTTACAAAAATGAATTGAACCGTATTTCGTCAGTTCACTTACAAGCTATAAAACAACATAATTTCATAAATAACAAAGCGTTGGAGGATTATTACCACAAGGTGTTGGCTCGTGGTGGAGAAGGGGTCATGTTACATCGAAAAGATGCCGTACATCGTGCAGGTAGATCGGATAACGTGCTCAAATACAAACCCTATAGTGATGCCGAGGCTATTGTCATTGGTTACACACTGGGCAAGGGTAAGTATCAGGGGATGACAGGTGCACTCAAAGTCAGAAACAAGCATGGCATTGAGTTTAAAGTCGGGTCGGGACTTAGTGACAAATTACGTCAGCAACCACCTGCTATTGGCACACAGATAACCTATCGCTATCAAGGTTTTACAAAACACGGTAAACCTCGTTTTGCGCGCTTTCTAAGAGTGCGTGAGCGATTATAAAAGAGAAAACTTGTAAACTTTTTTATGGGGTGGAGCCATTGAGTTGAGCTTTGTTCTGCAAGTGTGCTAATCTGCGCGACCTTTTTCTGTCGTGAGGTGAGTATGATTGTTGGATTTGACTACGGAAGCTCTAATTGTGCTGTAGGTACAATGGTTGAAGGACAAAACGTAAGAATGTTGGAGCTAGAAGCGGGGCGTCATTACTTGCCTTCAACTCTCTATGCGCAGCACAATTCTTTGGTTGTTGATTTTGTTGCTAATCAACTTGCCAACACACCCCATGCTGAGCATTATCGTCATTCTAGGGCTGGATTACTTAACGGAATAAGTGCTATTCGTAGAGATTTGGACCTGACAAGTAATGAAACGGGGTTGCAAATCGGTAGTGCTGCAATTGAGGAGTATATTGATTTTCCAGAGGAAGGGTATTTTGTTAAATCTCCAAAATCATTCTTTGGTGCCATTGGGCTAAAGCCACAACAAATTGCCTTTTTTGAAGATATTGCGAGCGCAATGATCATACAAATCAAGCAACGTGCAGAGCGTCAGCTTGGTCAAAACATAACGCACACCGTGATAGGGCGTCCCGTGAACTTTCAGGCGATAGGAGGTGAGCAAAGTAACCAGCAAGCTATCGATATTCTTACCTGTGCTGCAAAGCGAGCGGGGTTTAAAGAAGTTGAGTTTCTATTCGAGCCTTTAGCTGCTGGGATCGATTATGAGTCGAGGCTCACACAAGACCAAAAGGTACTGGTTGTGGACATTGGTGGTGGTACAAGCGATTGCTCTTTTGTACAAATGGGGCCAAATTATCGTGCTCGTAGTAATCGAGAACAAGATTTTCTCTCACATACAGGTAAAAGGTTAGGCGGAAATGACCTTGATATAGCGATGGCTTATCATAATTTTATGCCGTTATGTGGGCTTGGCTCTACATTGAAGTCTGGTTTACCTATGCCAAACCAATTGTATTGGCAAGCCTGTAAGATCAATGATCTACATCTACAAACTGAGTTCTATGGCCAATCGAATCGCCGTGAGCTTCAAGCCATGCAGCGAGATGTAAATGAACCTGACAAGTTAGCCCGCTTACTTAAAATCCAGCAAAATAAGCTGGGTCATCAAGTTGTGCGCCAAGGAGAGTTATGCAAAATAGCACTGTCCAGTGATGATGAGTATTTAGCACAACTGAGCTTTGTTGAATCAGGTTTGACGACGATGATTACGCAGGCGCAGTTGCAAGATGCAGTATCGGATAGTTTAAAACAGATATGCTCTTTAGCTCAGGATGCTATCAGCAGTGCGCAAACCCAACCAGATGTGATCTATCTGACGGGAGGAAGTGCGCAATCACCGCTACTCAAAGCTGCCTTACAGCAATCACTAGGTAATATTCCGATGCTTAATGGCGATAACTTTGGCAGTGTAACAGCCGGATTAACAAAATGGGCTAGCAAAATTTTCAGTTAAGGCCATTATTATTTGTATCGTGTGTGTTCACACGATACAAATTACTCAGTCGAGTCGAGTTGCTAGGTACCCATGGTAATCGGGTAGGTTGCGAGTGATTTCTTCGCTGATGCTCGGTGAGCTGATAAGTAAATCCGCTGTAACTTCGTTACAGGCCACAGGAATGTTCCATACCGCAGCCAGTCGTAAGAGTGCTTTAACATCCGGGTCATGAGGTTGGGAAGCTAATGGATCCCAAAAAAATACCAACATATGAATTTGATGCTCGGCAATTTTTGCCCCTATCTGCTGATCACCACCCATAGGACCACTGAGCAGTTTCTCAACGTTCAGCCCTGTTGCTTTTTCAATCACATGTCCCGTGGTTCCTGTAGCGAATAGTTGATGGGTTTGTAGCACGGCTTGGTGGGCAAGACACCATGCTTTAAGTGCTGTTTTTTTCCCATCATGGGCGACCAATGCGATGTTTTTCTTACTTGGTAAAGTTTGTATCTTAGTTTGCATGTTCGTTCTCATATTATCAGGTTGACGGCCAGAGCGATGAAAATTACTCCCGATGTTCTGTCTATCCAAATTGGTGCACTAGGGTGGCGCCGGAAATATTTGGCTATTTTGTCACCGCCGTAAATATACGCGCAGTCAATTGGAAATGCCAAGATAGGGTAAAGAAGTCCAAAGATAGCCAGTTGTAATGTAGGTGAACTGAGGCTAGGGTCAACAAATTGGGGAATGAAAGCGATAAAGAACAAAGCAACCTTGGGGTTGAGCACTTCCGTCATCATAGCTTGTACAAACACATTGCCTGGCTTTTTGGTGCTGACATGAGGTTTATCTTCACTGTCTATTTTTGCTTTAAATGTAGCCTTAATTGCAGTAAAACCAAGAAAGGCTAGATAGGCCGCACCAATATACAAAACAGCGAAATAGGCGCTTTCAGAGGCTTTTAAAATTGCGGACAAACCAATTACAGCAAAAATGGTGTGAATAACGCCACCCACAGCAAAACCTAGCGCACTTTTCATACCCGCCACACGACCATGAGTGAAGGTCTGTGCCATTAAGAACGCATTGGAAGGACCAGGTGCAACTGCAATGATGGTACTGGCGATTAAGAATGAAACGAGGGATTCAGGATTGATCATTGTAAATTATGCAAAGTTCAACAATGTCAATTAGTCTAAGTGGTTTTAAATAGAAAAGATATGGTTGACCAAGTAGGCATTAAAAAGCGGGCTCTAGAGCCCGCTTATAATTAGGTTGGGTTTTTAGAACACAACAGTTTGTGTGTCAGAGCATACTGTCGTACTGCCTTGCTCACATACTTGGTAAATGTAGCTGCCGCCGCCTTTGCCACTGATGCTGTCCGTATAGCTATTATCGTTTGCAGTTGTGACAATATTGCTACCATTGCGATAAATATCTACCTGACTTGTGCTTGCACCTTGCCAGTTAAGGTCTGCAAAGTTGCTACCTTTTTGCTTGTAGCCAGAAACTGATAGGCTGATGCTGCCCTCGCCTGGGTTACCACCGTTGTCACCACCTGAACAGCCGTTTGCAGTTAGATAAGCATCTGCATCAGCTGCTTTAACGATACCGTAACCGAAGTATACGTCTTTACCAGCTGCGCCAGCATCTTCAGCAGTTGCTTTAAGTGCTGCACGGATCTCTTGACCAGTACACTCTGGGTGATTTGACCATACAAGAGCTGCTACACCAGAAACTGCTGGAGTTGCCATAGATGTACCGCTCATGAAGCCGTAATCGCTTGTACCAATGTTAACAGTTGCAGTGCTTGCAGCCATTAATGTTGCACGGTCTTCAAGTGCTGCACCTACAGCAGGAATACTTGTTGAGTTAGTATCACCAAGTGTGCCATATAACATGCCAGCTTCGTTGTTGACAATTATCGCACCGATACCACCTGAAGCTTCACAGTTTGCTACTTTGTCGTGGAAAGAAATGTTACCACGGTCAATTAGACATACTTTACCGTTAGCGCCAGCATCAGTTGCCTCAGCTGTACCCATGAAGAATAAGCTGCCGGTTACTGTACCTGAGTTTTCCATTGCTGAGCTTGCAACTACGTTGCCGTCAACGTTTAGGTTTGCTGATGTTGCCATACCCGCAGGGTAAGTTGAAAGAGTGTCTACACCACCTGCTGTTACTTCTACACAGATAGTTTCGTCTTCAGTAGCATTCTTACCACGACCACTTGCACAGCTAGGGAACTGTGAGAAATCTGCAATTTGGTTGTTCGCATCGTTTGCACCGATCATCATTACTGAAGGGTAACCTGCAGGGTATGAACGTACGTCGTTTCCATCGTTACCCGCGGCAGCGATTACTAGACCACCTGCAGCATTGAAGTTTGCAAATGCGTTTGATTCAGTGTTGTTTGAACCGCCGCCACCAAGGCTCATGCTGATGATGTTTGCACCAGCTTGTGAACATAGATTTGCTGCGTGTGCTAAATCAGAAGAGTATCCCCAACCTTCAGCATTGAATACTTTGATAATGTGCATGTCTACACCAGGTGCCATGCCTACAACACCAATGTTGTTGTCTGCTGCACCAATAGTACCAGCTACGTGAGTACCGTGTGGGCCGCCATGATCGTACCAGTTACCTGTACCAGAGTCGTTATCACCTGTGATGTTACCCCAGATGAAGTCAGGGTTAGAGCTGTCAAGACCTGAGTCAATAACACATACCTTCATGCCTGCGTTTGCGTTGAAAGTAACTTGATTTGCTTGTGATTGATAAACAGCGTATGGCGTAAGTTGCTGAGTCATCGCGTCGCCAGCGTCATCGTTATAAATAGCCATTGGTGCACGCTTAAAGTCTTGCTCAACTAGTTTTACGTGTGGGTTGTTTAATAAACCTTTAACTTGAGAGAGATCTTTGCCAGAAAAAGTTGCCGCGATGAATCCGTCACCATCAACGTGAAGTTGTGCACCTAATTGCTTAGCTAGCGCTTTTACAACGCCTTTTTTATTATTATCAACTTGAATGATGTAACGGTCATCCGCTGCTTGTGCGCCTGCTGCTGCACATATACCCGCAAACATTAATGCTGAAGTGAACTTGTTTAGTTTCATTATTATTATCTCTAGTTCGTTAAAATGAGTGAATCGCTTGTTAAACGAAGAGTGTTAATTAGTCAAAGATTGTTAAATAAATAACAATTGATTAACGGGTGAACAGAGTAGATCGAAATAGCCCATGACGTAAAGAATAATTTATTGCTTTTTTTATAAAAATTTAGAGTATTAAATTATTTGCATATACTATTTTAGTATTAGTAGAAGTCTAGCAGGTTACATGGTTTACCATAATAGATACATGATATATAAAGGAAATGATAATTATAGCTATTTAGTAAGAGGGGAGTGCGGACTAAGCCGCACTGTGTAATAACTGTTTATTTTTTCCCAATAATGCTAGTAAAAATGGCAAAGTTATGAGCAAGTGTAGGGCTAATTGATAGGGGGCTGCTAAGTATAATTGTTGTGTCAGTAGAGCTAATACACCAGCGCCACTCATCTGCATGACACCGATAAGTGCTGAGGCTGTGCCTGCTTGTTGGGCAAAACCTGAGAGTGCTTTTCCCGCTGCGGAGCCTAGTGAGAAAGCAAAACCAACAGAGGCAATATACATGGGTAGCATGAACGCAGCAGGATGCGGATATCGACTTGCCCACAACATTGCAAGACCACCTAATGTAAAGAGTGTTAAACCAACTATGAGTGCCCTGCGGCTGTGGCGCTTTATCAGAACAGGCGCGCAAAAGCTTGCAATGATACTGAGTACGGCGTTACCGGTAAACCAACTCGTAAAGTTTGCTACAGAGCCATTTAAATGGTTCATGATCCAGCCGGGGGCTGTGGTTACAAAAACAAGCATGGCGGCCATGCCAAACATAGTGATAGCAGCATTAAACATAAATTCAGAACTTGCCAACATAGGCTTAAAGCGGCGCAAGTCTAAAATATGACCGTTATAAATACTATCTGCAGGCTTGGTTTCACGATACAACCAAAGCACCAGAATCAAACCTAATAGGGAAAAGCTAGCCAGAAATACAAAGTTACTTCGCCAGCCAAATTCAAGGGTTAGCCAAGCTCCCAGCAAAGGTGCAAGGGCAGGAATAAAGCAAACGATACCATTGAGGTAGGTGATCATTTGACCGCTGCCTTTGTGCCCAAAACTGTCTCTTACAATAGCAAAAGCCGCTACGAACGTAGCACAAGCCCCAAAACCTTGCATTGCACGGGCAATCATCATCCACTGCCAACTCTCAACCAATGAAGCTAATATTGCGCCAATAATGAACAGCACAATACCGACATTTGCGATTGGTTTTCTACCATACTTGTCGGCAAGTGGTCCTGCGACTAATTGGCCAATCCCCACGGTTAGCATGTACACGCTGATAGTTTGTTGGATTTTTGATTCGGATACATTTAGGCCTTGCTGCATGGCTTGAAAAGCGGGCAAGTACAAGTCAATACCCAGTGGGCAGAAAATAACCAGTAAAGCGAGAATAAATACTAAAGATTTGCTGATAGATTGAGATTGCGGCATGACGACTCCTTTTGGCCGCTATTTTAGTGTGCTCTTACAAAAAGAACAGGACAAAGCGCCGGATCGTCAAAATAAAAGTATAAATGCATGAACTAGCATATTTTCTCAACAGGTCGGATGTGTTAATTTGATATTATTAATTCATTTTACAGAGGGATTGACCGTGTCGGCTCCATTACTCAAAATCTATAAAAGAATGCAGTGGCTACCGTTTGGACAATGGCTTTTTAGCAAAGCTGTATGTAGAAAAGCCCCTTATTTTGGCTCAATTAAACCACGAATAACTAAGTTGGAGCCCGGTGAATGTTGCGCCAGCATGCCGAAACGCAAAGCCGTGTTTAATCATATTGGAACTATTCATGCTATCGCACAATGTAATCTGGCAGAGTTATGTGCGGGAGTGATGGTTGATGCAACCGTGCCTCATAAAACTCATCGTTGGATCCCCAAAGGGATGACGGTGCAGTATCTAAAGAAGGCTGAAACAGACCTAACGGCACAAGCCAAAATTGCTTTGCCACGTCAGTGGCAAGATAAGGAAGATTTAATCGTACCTGTAGAGATCTTTGACGCTCAGGGAACAAAAGTTTTCCATGCCGATATCAACATGTATATTACTGAGCGTTAGTTGTTTTATCTTTGTTTGAGGCTTTATCTTTAAACGAGGTGATATTTGTCACCTCAGTTTTGTGAGTAAGCTTGCCTTCAATTAAGGCGCCTGCTTCTATACTGAGGGTGTCATGCATGACATCGCCATGTACTTTGGCGGTTTTTTCGAGCATGACCTTATCTGCATCAATACAGCCGTTGACAGTTCCTTTGATCCTAACAATATGAGCTTTTACATTACCCTCAATAACTCCGTGTAGTCCGATTATCAGGGTGTTGATAGCCAAATCACCAATCACCTTACCGTCGACTTGTAGTTCACCTTCGCATCTTATCTGGCCCTCAACTACGGTATTGGGAGAGATGATAGCGGGTAAACCTGAGGGCGCTTTATCGCTGCCTATTAAACTACTGAACACGATTGATTACCTTAGTTAACTTAATGGGGTTTATATGTTTGCCATTTTGTAATACTTCATAATGTAAGTGAGTACTAGTGCTACGTCCAGTACTTCCCATCAAAGCAATTACTTCAGATTTGCTGATTTGTTGCCCTTTTTTAACTTTGATGGTGTGCAAATGGCCAAAACGAGATACCAATCCGTGTTCATGCTGTATTTCTATAAATTTACCGTAGCCGCCGTTTTTCCCCGCTCTTAGCACTATACCAGCCGCGGGTGCCACAATTTCAGTCTTATGCCAGCCAGCTAAGTCAACTCCCTTATGGTATGCACGCTTACCAGTGATAGGGTCTTTTCTAAAGCCAAATTGACTGGAAATATAGTAATTGTCTTTGGCTACGGGCATTGAATCAGGAAGCGTTGTTAACACCTGTTCTAGATTGTTTAGCACGACTAAGTTGTCTATCGTGCTGAGATATTCTTCGGGAAGTTGTTCCAATTCTAATTGGTGATATGGGCCACCTTGAGCGAGCGCAGAACTTTCTTTTTGAGGCGCAATACCTACTTCTGCAAGTCCAGTCGCTAACTTTGTAACGCGGGTCTGAATATTTTGCGATAGGGCTGTGAGTAGGTCTCGCTGATTAGCGACTAGTAGTTGCGCTTGAGTATTAAAGTCTTCTTGTGGTTGTTCTTTTTGCTGCTCAGTTGAACCTGATTCACTTTGCTCAGAGTTTGTCTCGGGGATTGAATCTTGATTGCTGATGTCGTTCTCTGCGCTTGTATCGGCATTAATATTTTCGTCTACATCTTGGATATCGCCGCTGGTTTCATTCAACGAGCTGGGCAAAGCATCTACCAGGCTTTGCAGCATAAGCTGTTTTTCAGATAATTCATTAAGCGTTTGCTGCTGCTGTGCAAGCTGAGCTTGCATTTGCTGTTTCTCGTTTAAAAATCGTTGTTGAGCTGCTTCAGTTTGTGCTTGCAAAGAAGATATTGTACTTTGCTGGCGCTTAACTGATTTTGCATTTATTACAGACCAAGCGATCGCACCCAGCACGAGAGCAATCAGCACTGGTTGCACCCAACTTGCCAAGGTAAGCATATAAATCTCACCATTTTGGCGTATTAGGACCTGCTTTGAGCGGAACAACGTCGTATAAAGACGAGCAATTAATTTCAACATAGACAAAAAATATTTTAGACAACGCTTAACCTTAACAAGATTGAAGCAAAAATCCAGCAAATTTATATAATAAAAAGGTGCACTTACGCACACCTTTGATTTTTATCTGCTTTTAATTTGGGATTATTTAGCAGGAAGAACTGTGCCTTCGACAGAACCAAAGCCTATGCGGTTAAAGCCATCAGCTTCACACCAACCACGCATAATGACCTTGTCACCGTCTTCTAGGAATTTACGCTCTTCACCGTTTGTCAAAGTGATGCTTTCTTTACCACCACGAGACAGCTCTAGTAATGAACCAGCTTCTTCGTGCTCTGGACCTGACTGAGTACCAGACCCTAGCATATCACCTGGTAAGAAGTTGCAGCCGTTTACGGTGTGGTGAGTCACCATTTGCGCAACTGTCCAGTAGCTGTGTTTGAAGCTAGATTCAGATAACTTAGCTGCCGGTTGCTGCTCTTCACGCATTTTGGCAGTTTCAAGTAGTACATCCATTTGAATATCAAAAGCGCCCGCTTCACGGTTGTGTGATGACTCTAAGTATTCCATAGGCTGTGGATCGTTCTCATCACGATGCCACTGAGTACGGTATGGAGCTAGTGCTTCTGTTGTTACAATCCAAGGAGAAACTGTTGAAGCAAAGTTTTTCGCTAAGAATGGACCTAGTGGCTGGTATTCCCACGCTTGTAAATCACGCGCTGACCAGTCATTGAATAGGCAGAAACCAAAGACATGGTTTTCTGCATTTTCAATGGCGATTTGATCGCCAAGTTCATTGCCTTTACCAAGGTAGATACCAAGTTCTAGTTCGTAATCCAGACGTTTACACGGGCCAAATGAAGGCGTATCTGCATCTGGTGCTTTAGTTTGGCCTTTAGGGCGGTGGAAAGCTTGTCCAGATACATCGATAGATGATGAACGGCCATGATAGCCAATTGGTACCCACTTGTAGTTAGGTAGCAAAGGGTTATCCGGACGGAACAATTTACCAACCGCAGTAGCGTGGTAGATTGATGTGTAGAAATCAGTGTAATCGCCAATGTGACATGGCATTGAATATTCAACGTCAGCTTGCGGAACAAGTGCATTTGCTAACGTAGTTTGATGTTCAGAGCCTTCACGTAGAGCGCGAGATAGTGCTAAACGTAGAGCTGACCAGTAAGTTTGGCCAAGGCCCATAAATTCATTTAACACCTGTGCGTTCGCTGCTTCAACAGCGACTTGAGCATCACCAGAAAAAATACCAGTTTGTGCAACTGCTGCAAGGTCTAGTACTTGATCTCCAATGGCAACACCACCGCGAAACTCTTCGTTAGTGCCTTTACGACGAAATACCGCAAACGGTAAGTTTTGAATTGGGAAATCGGTGCCAGCTTGGTTTGCACTCGCAACCCAACTTTTCAGATTAATATCATGGGTTTCGTTAATAAAAGACATTGCCGTTCCTTTTTATTTTTGATTAAGACTATTTTGCCTTAACTAAAATGGAAAAAGCAGCTTTTAAAAAGCTGCTTGTGAAAATAATAACAAAATTAAACTTAGATTACGCCGCGACGCTCTTGATCTCGTTCAATAGACTCGAATAGTGCTTGGAAGTTTCCTTCACCAAAGCCGCCATCGTCAACACGTTGGATCATTTCAATAAAGATTGGGCCGAACAAGTTTTTGGTAAAGATCTGTAATAGGTAGCAGTTTTCGCTTTGGCTATCTACTAAGATCTGGTGTTCTTTGATCTTGTCTTTGTCTTCTTTAACCCAAGGTACACGGTCAAAGATTGTGTCATAGTAGTGCTCAACGATGTCTAACGTAGCAATTGTACTTTTGTCTAACTGATCTAGTGAAGCTACTAGGTCGTTAGTTAAAAATGCTAAGTGTTGTACACCCGGACCATTGTACTCATCTAGGTACTCATCGATCTGGTTGTTGTTGTCGTCTTTACCTTCATTAATTGGAATAGAGAAGGTGCCACAAGGTGACTTAAGTGCATAAGACAGTAGTGCTGTTTTTTGACCTTTAATGTCAAAGTAGCGTACTTCTTCAAAACCAAACACGTCTTTGTAGAAGTTTGCCCATGTTTCCATGGTGCCTTTGTAAACGTTGTTGGTTAAGTGGTCAATACGGATAAAGCCTTTGTCTTTAACAATGTTCTGCTCTTCAAGATCAACAAAATCATTGTCGTAGATTGAACCCTTGTCGCCAAATACGTCGATGAAGTAAATAAGGCTGTCACCGATGCCGTAAATTGCAGGGTAAGGCAAGTCTTTATTTGCAGAATCAGTAGCTGGCTTTGCACCACGTTCAACAGCAACTTCAAACGCTTTTTGTGCGTCTTCTACACGCCAGCCCATTGAACAAATTGCAGGGCCGTGGCTCTTAGCGAATGCCGCAGAGAAACCTTCGCGTTCGTTATTTAGTAAGAAATGGATGTCGTTCTGGTTGTAATAAACGATGTCTTTATCTTTAAACTTTTTAAGTTTTGAGAAGCCAAAATCGGTGAACACTTTATCCATATAGTCCGCATCTGGTGTTGCGTACTCGGTAAATTCGATACCAACTAAACCTAGTGGGTTTTTTACTTCACTCATTGTCATACTCCCGCAATTAAGCAAATTGGGTTGCTTGTTAGATTATGTTTTCTGTAGGTGGATGATTAATCAAAAATGGATAAAGAGGAAGAGTAGGCCTCTATTTAGCAGACTGCACATTTGTAAATTAAGTTGCACAAACCTCCATGCGTCATGGATGTTTGCTGACACCTGAGGGGGTTCTCAATCAGTTTGTCATTCGATGGTGGCTTAAGAGTACTGAATTTCTTTAAGAGAAATTTGTTTTTGTTTTTATGTTTTTGATTTTTATGGTGTTTTATTTTTATTGTTTGGTAGAGAGTTCCGTGCAATCTACAGTGGACTGTAAGCGGACAAGCCATAGAATAAAGGAAAGAGTGTAAGCTTTTCTGTACACCAATGTCTTTTATCTGCTTTTCATACAAAAAAACCGCGTGCTTTTAACACGCGGTTTTTAGTGATTAGTTTGGGCTGACTATTGTTTTACGGCAGCCACTTCCAGTTCTTCTGCAAGAATATGTTCTTGTGTGTGAGGCTCATGTTTGCCTTCAGCACCATGCATCCAGTCCACAAGACGGTCACTGAGTAGATACATAGCGGTTGCTGAAAGTAAGGCTGTTGCACCTAAACCTATGAAGATACCCATCGCATTGTTCATGGCTTCTTGACCTTCGCCGATGAATGAACCGACAAAACCAGCTATCTTGTTGGCAACCGCAGTACACAGGAACCAGATCCCCATCAGTAGTGATGCAAGGCGCAGTGGTGCAAGTTTACTTACCATTGATAGACCAATAGGTGATAAGCATAGCTCACCTAATGTATGGAATAGATAGAAAAGTACCAACCACATCATGCTGATTTGAATACTACCTTGACCTGAACCTTCAGTGATAAGCGCTAGCATCATGGTTAGGAAACCAAGTGCAAGGAACACTAATGCAATTGCAAACTTAACAGGCGAGTTTGGCTCTCTTTTATCCAATTTTAACCAAATCATAGCAACGACTGGCGCAAAAATAATGATAAAGATTGAGTTAAGTGACTGGAACCATGAAGCCGGTACTTCAAAGCCCATTAACATACGGTCAGTGTAGTCGTTTGCAAATAGGTTCATTAAACCACCAGCTTGTTCAAAGCCCATCCAGAAGATGATGCTGAATACACTCATAGTGAAAATAACTTTAATGCGGTCTCTTTCGACTTTAGTTAGTGGCTCTTTGGTGCCAGAACTTGACTGCGCGGCTGAAAGCTTAGCTGCAGGCACAACACCAATGTCACCTAAGTATTTCTTGCTTAGAACTAACTGCATAACAACAGAGATAACCATACCGATACCGGCCGCAATAAAACCTGCTTGCCAATTGATCACTGCTGCAACATAACCTGCAACTAGTGGTCCTAACGCACCACCCATGTTGATACCCATGTAGAAGATAGTAAATGCGCCGTCACGACGTTTATCACCTTCTTTATATAAATCGCCTACCATGGTTGAGATATTAGGTTTGAATAGACCATTACCTAGACACAGCAAAGCAAGGCCAAGGTAGAACACATTTTCTTCCATACCTGCAACGGCAGCGTGTGGTACACCCATAATGAAGTGACCTGTGGCCATTAAAATACCACCGATGATGATGGCTTTACGCTGCCCTAAAACGTTATCGGCTAACCAACCACCAAATAATGGCGTGAGATAAACAGCCATGGTGAATGTACCGTACAGGCTCAGCGCATCGGCATTAGACCAACCAAATCCACCGTCTTGGGTCATTGCGACCAAATATAATACTAAGATGGCGCGCATGCCATAGTAGCCGAAACGTTCCCACATTTCTGTGCCGAACAACAGGAACAAGCCTTTAGGATGGCCTAGAAACTCTCCTGAATTAGGTAATGAACTCATATGTGCTTTCCTAATTAAATCAAATGTGTTGTGAGGCCTTATAATAATCATTACGTGCAAATAGTTATGTAATTTGAACGGGTGGCCAATTAAGTAAATATGCATGATCAGCGCTTACTCAGCGATTATCTATGCACTTAAAGCGCGTCAGTATACCCACATGAAATGGAATGGGGAAGTAGTTAAAGCTCAATGAAAGGTAATTATGTTACAAAAAAGTTTACAGGTATACTTTATAAAATATACACACTGGGGTGCTATACGCATCACAGAGGCTAAATTCGCTTGTCTCTTTCTGGGGGATAATTAATGCCTTCGATATCGGCTGTTGAAATCGCCGTTTATAGCGTGTTAGTCCTAGAGTTAATTGTTATCTAAGCTTTTTTCTCGCAACTAGCCAGCCGGGTTTTTGGCTTTGACTGAGTTGTGTAAGCTCCATGGTTGCACGTGTGAGCGTGATGCGTTGTGTGGCAATGTCTTTATATATTTGCTGAGCTTGTTTTTTACGTTTTACTGCAGCTCCAGCTTCTAAGAAAGACTCGACAAGTTGGAAAAAAAACTGCTTAACGGGTGACATTGATTGAGTTTGCGAAGCCGACAAGGGCATCACCCCAGAATTGCTCTCTAATTTAGCGAGTATCATTTGTAGTTCTGCTTGGCTTAGCTCGCTCTGCGCTTGTGGAGCTTTTAATAAGTGGGTGACAGTTTGTTGTAATGTGGTTGTTTCAAGAGCATTAAAGTTCACTTGTTGGCTCAGTTCACCAAGGTATTTTTTAAAATCATTGGCACTACATGTTTCTTGATTAAGCATATCACACCGGTGTTTGGTTTTTTGCCATTGCTGCCAGCTTTGCACATAGCGTAGTCCAACTCCCTTGATATTTTGCATACCTACTATGAGCTGATGTTGGTTGTCGCACCCAAGTAGGGCAATTGTTTGGGTTAAATCATCACTGCTTATTTGCGCATCTTCGATCAATATGAGTTTTTCATTCAATAGCGCTAGGCATATATCGACAATTTCATGCTTGGGTAATTTATTTGATTTAAGTAACGACTGGGCCGATTGCCACTGTTTATAGCGCTCTAAGAAAAGTAGCTGCTGTCTTTGACATATGCAGGCTCGTAGTTTTAGTGATTTTTCCAGTGTTTGCAATGAACTTAAGTCTTGAATATGCAGGTGTTCTTCAGGGCAAGATAGGTTAAACCGTGCAAGCATATCATCATTAGTATGAATGAGTTTTAACTGCTCTAAAAACTGTTCTATGCCCTTCGTGTCATTATTATTAACGGCTTTTTCTATACGCTCAGATACCGCTGTTCGTAAATACGTGGCGAACCCACCTATATTAGTGCCAACGACAACAAGGTAATCAAAACAAATATCTTCTGCCATGATGTGAGCAAATACCTTAGAGCGAGCGACTCTGTCATCACGGTTATTGATAAGTGCAATGGTCTGAATATGAGGTTGTTGACTCACTTTTTGTAATTCCAGACGTTGCCAGTTTTCAAGAGTTGCCAGTCGTTCGTTAGCCGACATGCCGTTTACAAATGATTGCGTTAACTTGCCTACTTGCGCAGTTGAAAAGTGCTGCAGCACGCCAATATCAGGAACGATATGCTCTGCGGTGGCTTTGAACACAAAGTCTTTATTGATACCAATATATTGAGCCATTTTGCAGACAAGGGCGATATTGTCCGGATGTTCATCGTAAGGGTAAAGTGCTCTAACTTCAGGCGTTATTTGAAAACCATCACCCCAGTGTACTTGTATTAATGTAGAGCCTTTATCTTTAGCGGCACTTTCTAAAACAGGAGCCATGGTTTGTTCACAGGTGAAGATCTGTGTATTTTCGCCTACAAACGCTGACATTTCTCGTGCGACATCAACACCAGATGGTCCCAAAATATCTTCATGGTCGGGGTAGGCATTCGTGATGGTAACAAAGTTATCTTTCATCCAGCGACGAAGGATCTTTACATACCTTGGTGTTAGGCCCATACACTCCCACAAAAACACATCAGCATGAACTGACTTGGCAAACTCCAGTATGTCACTTTGCTCCCAAATAGTGGCCTTGTTGAACGGTCTGAATATTGGTATCTCATATTGCTCACCTGTAATTTTGCAATAGATCATCATAGCTTCACAGCCGGTAGTTTTGGTGATACAGCGCAGAGCCAATGCACTGAATAAAGCTGCTTTTAACCGTTCGGTACCTGACTTGCCACGAGTGCCCCAGCCACCAATGCTGACCGCAATGGCATTGCGGTTTTTAATGATTTTACGGCTAACATAAAGGTGACGCCCCCAAAAATACGCACAGAAAGTCACCACAAAGAACACCAATTGCGACAACGTGTTTTGGTATACAGAGTATGCGTATTCTTTGAAACTTGACCAAATTGCAATGAGGCTAGGTGTGACACTCAATCTCGAAAATAGCTGTTTGATGCCATCCTCAACAGGAAATTGGCAGCCAAGTACATCACCATATGCTAAAAATCGACACTCAAATCCTAGCCTTTTTAATTCCTCAAGATAACGCTGCTGTTCCAATTCATTGCCTTTGCGTAAAGAGTCAATTTTTTGAAAATGAAGAGAAATGTAGCTGTAGGCATATAATCTACGCCATAAGGTATTGGGCTTTGTAATTTCCAAAATACCATCAGGAGTGTAACTCAAAGCCGGGGCTGAAAGATTATCCTGACTCAATATCGAAAGTATATAATCTAACAGTGGTAGATGTGGGCGGGCGCTGTGCTCTGTCAAGTGATATAAAGGCTCGCCAGGTACATTTGTGTCGCTTATCTGGGCGATACTGCAACTTGGAACATGGAGTTGAGCACTAGGTTTCCTGGCTTTTGTGTGACTAAACCCTTGACGCTTATCAGAGCTGGAATGGCGTATCTCATGTAAGACCCGCCACAGTCGTCTAGCAACTTTATAGCCGCTCGATATACGCCATTTACCTTGTTTGGTCACGCCGTTAAAGCCTAGTTGGCGCTGAGCCAAAAAACTTAAAGTTCTACCAAGAGTATGTGATTTGCCATCACAGGGTAAGGTAACATGCTCAGATGCGCTAATTTGTTCATTAATGTCGGCAACCAGCGACTGATTATAGAAGCTGACAAGTTGCTCTCTCGCCCTAGTTATATAACGCTTGACTGCAATATGTTGCTCCTGCGTCAAAGCTGTGTTTAAGGTATCTATATAGCGTTTAAATATGGTTTCGGGGTCGCTACTATCAAGTTGCATGTTGAGCATAACTCGCGCACTTTGTTCTATCGCAATCCTTTTAATCGGTAGACTATATTGCCCTAATAAGGTTTTTTTCCAGAGCCCAAAAGCGAAGTCATGCTCGCTATAACATGTTTGAGAAAGCTGTTTGATTAGGGTAAAGCGTACCGCATCAACTTGCTCTTCATTGAATCGGTTTTCGATAATTTTTGCGGCAGTGTCATAAGGCATGTGGCTGGTATGCTCAAGCAATGCTTGCCTGACTCTGGGGCAACGGTGTTCTGACAATTGTGTAAGTAGCACGATATCTTTGTCTGTTAAGCGTAATTGGCGAGTTAAAACTCGAGGTAACGCTGCCAAGATAAACAACTGATCATTACTGATTTGCTCATCACTTTCAAACAGCATGGCCCACATGTGCCCACGCACAAAGGTCGGGCGTTGATGTATTAAAATTTCTAAAATGTCTATGATGGCAGTGTAGGGGCTCAGTTTGTCTTCTAGCAACTCAACAAGTCGTGCGATTAGGTCCCCGCTGAGCTCAGTATCAATGTTATGGTCTTGGATCAATGCCACTTGATTGACGAGTGCTCTAATAATACCGTGACGAATAAACGGGGTTTGATTGAGTTCTAATAAACTCAAGAAAAATGGTTGTAAGTCCAGAGTCTGCCAAGTTTGTTCCAATTGCCCTTGGTTTAAGGATAGGTAGCTTTTACTCAAGGTTCCCAACCGTGCAATGAGGAACTTGATACTCTGTTCAATTTCGGTAACTTTACTTTGGTAGCGCTCTTTGACCGCGCCTTCATCAAACCAACGGGCAAAGGCTGCTCTATCTTCTTTGAGCTGCTGTTTTGTGGCCCCAAGTAGTTCAGCATAATTTAGGATCTGTTTTTGCCTTTCATGGCCAAGGTCGGTTTTAGACAATCGGGCCACAAATTGCTGATAAGAGTTAGACAAGGTTGAGATGTGTGCTTGCTGTTGTTCAATTTTGTGTCTGATAAATGAAATTGAATGAAGGTGCAACCATGGTAGAAGAGGTTCAGCCTCAGGTTTGTTCATCAGCAAAGGCCACTCACAAAGCTCATTAATCAAAGTTTGATACTTATGATGGTATAGGTTGATCCAAAACTTTTCTGTATTGGCGAATAATAAATCCTGCAATTGTTGTTTTAGCTGCGCTTTATTCATCACTCACCTGTTGCATAAGTTGTGTAAACGACAAGGACTTAAATGACTGCTCCGTGTAGCTAAATGGGTCAAATCCAGTTGATGGCACGTTGCCCAAAGTTATCTGTAGCGCCACAGAGTGTTCATTGAGTCGCCAGTTTTTTTCCAAATTCAGCGCAATTCCTACAGCCTTTTTGGAATCAATGGCATACCATTTTTGCCAGCCTAGTCTTGATAAGTATTGCCACTGGCTTTGAGCTCTATGTTCATCGTTAAAAGCGTAGCGCGCGACAAGTTGCACGCTTAAAATATGGCCTTGATAAAACTGATCCGCAGACATGACCATGCGTGTATTATCTATGCTGTACCAGTCTTTGTTACTACTGAGTTGCGCTCGGAACCATAGTCTTTGGTCAACACGATCTTGGTACCAATATTGATAACCAAGATGCCAACCGTGAGGGTGAGTGCTTTTATAACGCGTTAAAATCTCTGGACTTAACCGAGCAGACAAGGTCAAATCACTATTTTTCGCATCCGTGTAGAAATAATGAGGTTGTAGCCACCATTGATTAGTGTGGGTTTCGTTGAGTTGCCATCGTTGACCAAGTGTAACGGTTAAACGACCAGAGTACAGGTTATGGAACAGTCTTTGCTGTGGTTGCCAGTTTACTTGAACCCGCGCTTGAGCATACCAATTATCGCTTTTGGACAGCCAGTCGGTACGCCCATTCAATTGGTAAATGTCGTGGTATTCATCACTGTGCAGTTTGCCAATACCTAACTTGTACCAGTTGCTATTTGACTTGTAACGAAAGTTAACTCCCCATTCGCCGGATTGACGTGGTTGTAATTGGTCGTCGAAATTACTTTCCCCGAGATGTTCAGCTTTAACATACCCTGTGACATTCAACGCATCCTGATTGATAGTATAAGCGCTTTGTATTAAAGGCTGTGGTGCGGTTTGTGGCATGGCTATTTTTTCTGTTGTGCTGTTTTTACTTTTATTCTTGTATACGGGGAGTTTGTTGTTATTTTTTGTCATTCGCCATATAAACGCTCGCAGCAAGCGGGAGTTTTCAAACGCTAGTGCATGTTTTCCAGAGGGATAGAAACGCTCAACTTGGTGACGTTTATTGTCTCTTAAATACTCAATTTTCATCAAAGCGTCATGTGTTAACTCAATGACAAGTGGTTGCAGTTTGTCAGTTAAATAAAAGCGCTGTTTTTGCGATAAGTTCACATTGTTCCACTGATCTCCCTGTTTTTCCTGTATCTGCACACTCACTAATTGAGATTGATAGGGCGCATGCCAGCGTAACTTGATAACTCCGTCTGTCATATCCGTTGTTGTGAGTACATGATCAACCGTTGAAGAGTCACTGATTGTATAGCCATGGCGGTTCTCACCAGCTTCAATGGTGACCTTTGCGGTTTGTGGCCCTGCTAACTCCGCACCTGAGAAATGTATGCGTATCTTGCTAGTGTCTGGATTTAACTGACTGATATCAAGAGATAATGTATGGAAAGGGCGTAACAATATTCCCGGGAGATTGGTATTTCTAGTTGCATGTCTGGTAAGTTGTTCAGCCATGCTCAGTTGCTCAAAATTGCTCAATGAGACTAGTTGAGTACCTAGAAAATCAGCATACTGAGTGACACTTTGCCAATGTCCAAAATGTGCTATGCGGTTAAACAATAGCAGTTCGTCCGACGTCAGCTTATCTGGCGTGACTCTGGCAAATAATGAAGTGAACTCAGCTTCACTTAAGCTATCGTTAGATAAGCGCTTCAATGCATTCGTCAGTAGTGTCTTAGTATCTATCTGAGTATTATTTAACAGTTGCTCAAACGGCTGTTGCTCATAGTTGGGGGTGATGTGGTTAACATGAGTATCTGCTGACAAGGCCTTATCACTCAGTACAGTTATATCAATATAACTCAGTGCATCTGCTGAAATATCAAGTTGCTCATTTGCTTTGAGTCGCACATATCCTGTCGCTGCCACGGACAAAGGCAGGTTATTCTGATCCCGTGTTTTGGAAGAAATATCTGCAAAGATAGGTAACATCATTTCATCACGGTGTTTTTTGAGGTGCAGCCAAGAGGTACGTTGCTGTCGTGGGTTTTGGTTTTGTATGCGAGCACTTACTTTTAACTTAAGCTCTTTTTGTACAATGATACTGATATTTTGCTCCTGCATTAATCGGTATGCTTGATATGGCCCTGTTGCAGTGAACAATGGGCTTTGACCATAATGATAAATTGAAAACAACGGTGCTTCGCTGGTGGAACCGTGACTTAAATGAAGGTAGTTTAAATCCGCCAGCAATGTTGCATCATGATCTAATTCTTCTTGATTATCATGGCTTGACCAAAGGGCAAGTTGTCTTTTCCCTTGGGACTCATAAATAGCAGGCATGAGTGCACTACATTGATTGAGAAACTCTGAATATAAAGCACAGAGTCCCTGAATTTTATACTCAAGGTTTGCGCCCTGGTAGCGAGCCAGTAGTTTTTTAGCCGCAAACTGCCGCAAAATTGCATTATGATGTTTGATTAAGCCTTCCAAGTAGCGCTGAACCAATGCGTTATAATTGAGTGTGTCTAAAGTCTTTATTCTTAAAGCCCAAGCATCAAGTAAAATGTCATCATATTCACTATTTATCAGACGCTTAAGTAATGGTAGTGCACTGTGAAGAGCGTCGCTGTGCAGCTGTTTTGCTTGCTCAAAGACAAGCAATTGCTCTTTGTGGCTGGGTGGCAATGCTTTTGCTTTTACAGGGGAGTATGGTAGCAAGGAATCAAGGTAAGTTTGCGCTGTGTGTTGCTGTTGCTCCATGAGCTGTGCATAAATAATTGGTGATTTTTGGGCGAGTTTTCCTGGTTGCATAAAAAGTAGCTCGCTATCAGTGAGCGACGATAATGCCTGCGCGACTACCGCTACCTCAAGCATTGTTTGTTTTGAGTTTAATAGGAGTTGTGCAGCATAGTGAGCGTTGTTCAACTCTACACGATGAAATTGACCGGTGCCGCTGATAGCGATGTCGTAGCTATGGTTACCGAGTGTAGCGCTTAGTTGAGTGGGGTGCTGTGCTCTTATGAAGAGAGTAAGTTGTGTCGTGGCATTGTCGAAGTGCTGCAAATCAAATGCTAATTGTTCAACTAACTGATGATGTAGCAGTGTTAGTTTACTTTGCAATGGGTATATTGCATTGCTGGATTGACGAACCCCTTGTAGTACCAAGCTGTGTTCATGCTTGCTATTAGTACGTGTATTGCTATGTATTGGCGTTAGATAATTACGGGTTGTGACCATATTAACAAGTTGTCGTTGGCGTTTATTAGCCAAGGCTGTAGCCTTGCCATAATTCATTTGATTTAGTGAGCTAACATCTTGCTTAACAAAAATATTTTCCAATCTAGTGGTCAAGTTATTAATCCAATAAGGGTTTAATAATGATTCACGCTGCTTTTGCGCGCTATGGGCATCCAAAAAAGGTCGCTGTGAGCGTGTTATTTGTATCAGTGCATTGCCGTAACTTTTTAAAGTGAGTGTGCTTTGTGCTGGGATGGCAATGTAATCGTCATGACTGATGCTGACTAGATGGCTGGTATACTCTTGTGCAACAACGTTGCTCAGCGGTACGATGCTGACAGTTTGCTGATCAACAAAAGCATAAACTTTACCTTTGTTGAGGGAGTCCGTTAACCGCTGCTTGACAGACAGTTTGAGCTTTTGCGCCTGTTGAAAAGTAACGGACACTTCTTGGTTTGGTTTTAACTGAAAAAACTCTTCGTGTTGATGCGCCGTATTGATCGTGAGCTTTTCCAGTGGTAGAGGTAGGACTTCCTTATAAGGCGAAGGATGGTGTTGATAGTGACCTTCTCTAATTTCTAAAGTAACGGCCTTGCTTGATATATTTTCAACAGTAATAAGTCGATTGTCATTTTCGACACTTATTTGGCATCGTGTTGCTATACAACTTAATTCATTCTTATAAATCTTTCTTTGACTACCTAACGTATGGCTTTGCCAAATTTGCAGTGTATTTTCGTCAAAATTAGGCAAGTCTAGCCAGCGACCTGCCCCAAGGAACAATTGACGACTTGTATATGCTTCCAAAGTAACTGAAGCAGGCCCATCTTGAGATATCACAGTATCACTTTGTTGGGTAAGCCAAGATGGTGAGCGATGCTGTTTGTGTGGATTGGCACACACGTTCAGTGCGAATGTGAGCAGCAAGAAAGCTAGAGAGTAGATTGCAGGCATACAATAAACCGCTCCATAAGTTGTGGCTCTTCAAGCAGCCGCTGGCGCATAGGGGCACTTATCTCAATATGATAAAAAGAGTAAGGTGTTAGCGGCAGCTGATGTAGCACGTTTTTTGTTCCTCCTAGTTCAAGAACTTGCTCCGGATAATAGAAGCTATGGGGACTGAGGGTAGTTAAACAGTGTGTAAGGCGATGTAATGCAGGAGTACTTTCTGTGCCTAGGCTGACAATAAAGTCGGCCAGTTTACCTTTGCTTGTTGAGCGCTTACTCTGACTAAATCCGTGTAACTGAAAGACTTTCGCATCTTTTTTATTAGCCTGATAAGCCAATATCGCATTGTGATGTAGGCTGCGCAGTCTTTTTGATAGATCCATGGTTTCTTGATGCTCATCTTCGCTATTTCTGTGATGCGAGTTACTAAGTAGCAACTGACACATTTGGGCAAACACAGCCTGACCGATAGGTAGCGTATTTTTATCAAAAAACTGATGAGGTACAGACACAACACAGGCGTCTCCTGTTTGGCGGTACCAAAGGTGATTGCCACCTAATTGGCTCGAATTTGCAACTAATGTGTGCAACGCCTCGGCGGTATGGTAGTTCCATGGTGGCAGCGGCGTAGGTTCACTTAACCATGCCTGTAGATGAGCCACTGATGGTAGGCTTGGTTTTGTGTGAGCATTGGTGCAGCTAAAAAACACCAGAAAACAAACAATATTAAATATCTTCATCTAACCACCAATTTAGCCGTTTTGGCTTTTGTGTGTATTCGTCAACAATGCTTATCCAAATATCTGAACTTGAATTAATGAGCAGGTGCTCAAGTTGGTGAATATCGTCGTTTATCGGTACGGTTACGCTCGGATATGGTGTTAGCTTGCCAATAGTAGGGTGCAGCATAAAGGCCTGTGTGTATGTACTTGGGTGAAGTTGTAAGTGCTTATTGGTAATACTATAGGATGCCACCGGCTGGTTATCGAACTTCCCTTTTAGCTGATAAGCAAGCTCAACGGGTCGAGCGGTTTGTGAGGCCGTATAAACTTTAATTACAACACTTAGTGGTAGTTCCTCATAAGACAGCGTGAGGTTTTTATTGGCATTGAGTAAAAACAACCTCTGCTTGGTCCATGGCCTATTAGGGCCGTGGTTGATGTATAGAGTGACATTTTGTTGGTTAGCAGCCTCAGTTGCGCTCACTAAATTAGTTTTCAATTCATGAATATATGGGGGTCTTGAGTGCTGAACAATTAGAGTGTGATCCGCCGTTAGGCTTTTTTGTAGTTGTTTAAAAGCATTGTTGTCATCAAGTTTTTTGAATTGAAACGTCTGGGGCTCAGCTTTAGTGCGATAATAGGGAGCCGGAGCATTTATCAGCGCTGTGTTAGACACTGGCAACACAGTGGTGAGATCTCTACTGTAATAGAAGCTTTCTTTGTTCTTAGACGCTGGTGGAGGCAAAAACAGGCGTACCTTGCTTGCTTTACCTTGTGACGTCAACGCGTGGTCATTATCAGCTTTTAGTGCATACCAGGCCGGGATCTCAACAAATGGTTCTGAATTGGCGTTACATACAGGCTCACACACTGTATTTTGATAGTTAAAATTAGCCTGTCTTGTTTGTAACTTTATAAGTACTTTCTTGTCACTAAAAACACGCAAATACGCGACGTTTTTTGGTAAGTCTCGTAAATACCAAGTTTGTGAGTCGCTTACTCTGCTTCGACTTGTATCGGCTAGTATGATGCGATCAAATTGAGACAGCTCGGGATGTATAGTGATACTAAACTGATTGAGCTCAGCTCCTTTTTCACTATAGAGTTTTACCTTAACCTGACTGATTTGAATGGTTCTAAAGTCAAGTTTTACATCGCTATCAGGTACTACTGAGTATCTTACATCACTGTCATTATCTATTTGATAGTAAAAGCTATGTAATGCACCGATAGGTTGCTTATCGTGATAATACCATTGTGATATAACGGGTAGATTAGAAGAGACACTTATCAATCCAGGTTTAACCTTAGCCAGTTTGTAAAGGTTTGCTGTGGCAGTATGGTCGGGGCGAAGAACGTGTGGTGGTAAGAACCCTTCTAAGTCATACCATGTAAGATGCAGCTCAGCTGCCTGCTCGCTTATAAAGTAAATGTCCTGTAAAGCATCCACTTTAAGTGATGCTGATAGCTCGTCATCGGTGTAAAAGGCATCCTGATTAACTTGTTTGGCGGAGAAATCGTAGCCTATCACGCTATATGGCAGCATTTCATAGAGTGTGTCATTGTCAAAATCAACTCCCGGCACACCTTGCGGTGCCAGTTTTCGCCAGTCATAACGTACCGCGTTTGCTATTTCCTCGTCACTGAGGGCATTAGGCCCCAACGTGTGATAACTGCTTATGCGCGCACGCCAAGCCAGTGGATATTTTAGCCATGCATTAGTGTTATCTCCAATACTAGCACTTGTTTTTGCATGGACTCTGACAACCACACCTTTGATGCTTGGGTCCTCACTTTGCAGGGAAAGGGATATAGCTGTAGCGTCGCTAAAATGCGCGTTATTAATATAAAAGGACTGACCGGAAGATACGCTTAAACTTTCACGTTGTTCTATGATTTGCTTAGCTTTTTGATGGGTTTCATCATGCGTAACTCTAGCCGTGTGGTGATAGGTTGCACGATGAATGATTCGCTGTTGTTCGTCCAGAAGTGAGTAGGCGATAGCATAGTGAACAGGTTGGTCGTGCGCTTGGTTTAGCCCTAAAATAGCGTTTGACAATATTCTTATTGAATCTGTACGAGTGGCAGAGAAGGTATAAACGAGTGGTTTGGTTTCATTTAACCAATGCACCTTTGAGCGAGTTTCAGTGCCCTGTGTGGTGACCAATGGTTTTGCGCTATTCACCCAATTGTAGAAGTTACTGAAAAGCCAGAATAGAGCTAGCAAAGCAGTTATGCAAAATATGGCTTTCAGGCACCATTTAATGTAAAACATGCTCGCCTCCAAATAGTGAGTCAGCAAAATTTTCTTGGTTGAGCAAAATATTACGGTTAGGTAGATAAATTGCAGCAATGGCGTCTTGGTGTTTTAAAACCAGTGCAAGTGTGTTGGAAGGCAGTAATTTTGCGCTATTTAAGGAGCAAGGATTTAGTGTGTTACAAAGCTGAGAAAGTAGTGCTAAGTTGTGTGTTTGAGCATAGCTGTCAGTGATTACTTTGAGTGTGTTGTATTGCTTTTTGTTCAAAGGGTGCCAAATTATAGAACTTGCATTTGATAAATCTATTATTATTGGTTTTGTTGTTGTACTTATAGCCCCAAGACGCTGTAGCAGCGCGTCGTTAGATACGGCAAAGTGTTGTTTATAATCTGATGCTAACCAAAGTGTTGCTAATTCACTGTTTGCTGAAAATATATCGTATCCGCTTTGCGCTGATGAACCAATTTCCAATCCTCTAGTTGCTTGTTGGCCAGATACTAACTCATAGTCAACGCCCAACTTAGTCAAACCTTCTTGCAGTTGTTGAATCAGTCGTTGATGTTTGTCACTAGCAAAAGTGTGAGCGAATGCCAAAGCTGATGGCCTGATATCAGAGGGGGTGCTATGGCTGCGCAATTGTAAATTTATACTGACGTGTTCAGCGTAATAACGCAGCAAACTTTGGTGTACTACATTAAACAGCGAATTAACATTGGTCGGTTTCAATACGTTGGCTTGGGCAGAAGCATAAGGATGTGCACCGGCAATGAGTAGAGATTTGGCATGAGTGCTATCAAACAGCTCTGCGGAAAACTTTAAGGTGTGACTTTCAAACAGAGGCCTTGGTATTTGCACGTTGAGATGATTGGCCTGAGCGAGGCGAATAAAATAGATCCCTTGCCCTAGTTGATAGTAACGGGGTTCAGCGCGCGGAGAAAGCATAAAATAAAGGCTGTTATTGTTAGTGAGAAGGCTCAGTTGATAGCCAACTATATGGGCAACTCTATTGATATATTCAAGTCGACTAAAGAGATTTGCATCTAAGCTTTGTGAACCTATTTGGTCTGCTATTTGATAAAGTGGTCTTAGAATTTCAAACTCCCACAAAGCGGCTTCTTTGTGGGATAGCGCTGAGAAGTGGCCGCTGCCTTTTGCGCTAATATGAGGAATATATTCCTCGACTGCACGTGAAACAGACATGTCTCGTTTGGTAATAGGAAAGCGCTCTTGTTCGGTCTGGGTAAGGGCAACTTTTGCTAATAAATTGACGTAGTTGTCATTGTTTATAAACACCTCTAGCATACTGTTTTTATAGTTAAAATATGGCAAGCTATTTTGTGATACTAAGCCAAACTCTATATCACCACATGCTAGTAAGTTAGTTAGCTGCGTTTGATTGATGGAGCTTGGAACCTGATTATATACCCAACCGTGACACTGTGCTTTTTTGTGTCCCATTGGCAATGTTTTACGACTTTGGCGAGTTAGTTCCCTTAATTGCAGTACCTCGGTTGCATTGATTGCTTCAATAAATGCACTGTAGTAGCCGCTTTGTGGTCTGTGCGCTTCGTTGGCGACAAAGGTCTGTGTGTTGCCAAGTGCCAGCGCGTTGCTTCTTAGATAGACAAACAAGATACCTGCAACGTCACTGGCTGCACGTTCAGAGACAGGGTAGGGCATCGTAATAATGTGATTGGCCTTTGGTTGTTTGTTAATCACAAACATACCCCGAGGCGTATCATTGGTATGGTCTTGAATATAGATATTATTTTGATCTTGGTATAAATCAAAACCGATCTCGACAAGTTCTAAGGTCGCTTTATTTACAATATCTTGCTCATTTCTGTGTAACGAAAGTAAAGAAATAATTCTCTTAAATTGGGCGATGTTCAAATTGTGTTGATATTGCCCTACCGCGCTTGGAATTTGGCTTGCGGTGTAAAGTTCACTTTTGTATTCGCTGATTTGGGTAGATACCGAAAGTGGTTGCGTATTGTTCGCCGAAGTGCCCGTTTTAGCGTTTGTAAATAGACTTGGCACAAACATAATTAAAAAGCCAATCACAATGGCCAGAGCGCCTCCCAAAATAGAAGTTTGAAAGGTTGCTCGAATGATCAAACCTAATGCACTTTTTTGATATATTTTAAGTGCAAGAAGTGTTGATAACATATAACCAAAAGCGAATGCATCGGTGACTTTTAAGGTCGGGTAAAAGTGAACAAGTAAGTAATTGAGCAGCAACTTATAAACAAAGCCAACATTGAAGAAAAAGAATAGTAACCCAGCCCCTTCTAAACCAAGCTGTTTTAGACGAGTAAAGCGCAGTAAGCTACCACCAATGAGTAAAATAATGGCAGTTTCAACAAATGAAGTGAGTAACTTATTAGGCTCCAGTAGCTGCAATGCCAACAATGCGGGCAATAGAATGCCATTGAACTCCCAACCGTAGCGCAAGTTCGCCCTTGAGGCGATAAACGCCGTGAGAACCAAAATAATATAAGCTTTTGGTGCCGCAACAATTGAGCTTGCCACTGCCTCATACATGATAGCTAGATTGGCAATACTAAAATTGGTATAGGGCATTAATACATAGCGAACAATAATGTAGGTACACAATAGTTGGATAGCGGTGATTTTTAGACCATATTTAAAACCATGATTCCACATCACATTGGCGGCTAGAGCTATGATCACCAGCCCTAGACTATGTAGTTCAGATGCATACTCAAAAGTGATGTCCCACAGCCTTAGTTCACTGGCGACGATTGGCCAGAATAAACTGTCCATGAAAACCCGAACTAGAATGCTGATTAAAATGATGGCAAAGAAACGGTCGCGTCCGAACATCTCGGCATAGCCAAACCTTTCCATCAACGTTTGTGCGCTTAGCCGCATTAGCCAATAAACGACGATAGCTTCAATCAAGATCACAGCTGCTGATGTTGGGCTTACTATCAATAAAGGCACCAAGTAACCTGGCACCACCAGACCTGTTAAAGGAAATCCAAAGCGCAGATTAAAAAAGCAAACCACTGCAATACCAATCCACACTGTCGTAATAACAGACTGACCTAACCCACTACCACTGGGAAACAAATGTACTACCCAGTCCATTAAGGTGCGCCCCACTCGTCATTGCGTGTTGATGTCTCGAGGTCTCTTTTTGTGAGTAGCTCAAGCATGTGCTCAGGGTTTTCTAATTTATTTAGTAGCATCGACACATTAATAAACTCAAATAGCACACCTGAAATTGAAAAAGGTGTGGCCGAACGACCAAGGTGAGCGAGCTTATCGAGGCTGTATACAACCAAAATATAGTGCTGCTCGTTGAGTGATACACTCAGACTGAACTGTCCTTTATTGAGCGTTAAATATCGTAGTTTTCCTCTTGCAACCTCAATGGGCAAACTGCTGACTTCAACCAATAAGTCCAAAGCTGTAATATCAAAAATCAATAGCTTTTGTTGCACAGCAAGTTGCTCAAACGCTTTGTTAACCTGCATTACTTGGCCGAATAAGTTAAACATGACACAGGCTGTGCTGAGTCGATCGAATGTGTGCTCTAAGGTTGAAAGTTTTTGCTCCATGCCCGCGATGGCGGTGTTAACCTTTTTACTCAGTGGCTTAAATGCATCCAGCGTTAGCGCTCGGGTCAGAGCTAGATTATTGGTGTGTGTTAAAGTGCTATGAGTATGGTGGTGATATAACAATTCACCAATTTGGCTAGCAAAACGGTTCACATTACGAATAAATGCCTGTTCATTGAATCGTTCATTGCTAAGAACCGTCATAGCCCAGAAGCCACGGATGTCCCCAGCGTACATCAGTGGTGCGATGTACTGAGATTCATTTTCGGCTAAATCAGTAAAGAAGGGACGAGATATTTTAATTACCCCAAGGGCTTTAATCGCATTGCTATAGGGGGGGCGTTCATAATCTCTTCGTAACTCTTGAATATCACTTATTTGGCAATTGATAGCGTGAATTTCACGTAGCCGATGATCGTGCTCTACACGTGTCAAAAAAATACCTTTATTTAGACTTAACAATTGGTTTGTTAGGGTGATAACAGCGTCCCAAGGTGTCGCTTGCTCAATGACGGATTTAGGCAGGTATCGACCAAACATACGCTGCTCAGTATCGTTGAGTAGTTTTTTAAGGTTTTGATCCTCTTTAGACTTACTGTGAAAAAACACCCAAACAAGCGCCACCCAAATCACCACGACTAATTGGCCTATGGGAAGCAGTATTTTTAGGTATTGAATAGCAACATATCCCGTTATCAAGACTAGAGCATTTAATACCAAGGCAATCGTGACGTTAAACGCCGCGTTATAGCGCTGATAAATTAATATTAAAGCTATGATGACAACAAGTTGTACAGCGGCTGATATAAGTGTGTTAAGCGGTTTAATGAAGATGCTTTGCTCAAGGTTGTGAGCAAGATAGCCATAAAGATAAACGGGGTTGGTTTCGTTTTGCAGTCCCGGTGCCATAAGCGAGGGAGAGTAATTGGGCGTACGTTGCGTAACAAAAACTATTTTATTCTTAATTTGCGCAAGGAAAATGTCATTTGTCAGTAATCGCTGGGCTGTAAACTTTGGGAACGTACTCACGGGCAAGCTGAAATTTATAAGTTGTTGTTGTGTGGTTTTTACGTTGGGAAATAGCGCTTCTAACCACTTTTGACAGGCAGTTTGTGTAGTAGGTGAATAGACTATATGGTAGCCAAGCCATGCTGTGATCTCGGTGTGACATGGTTGAGTGCGAACACCCGTATAGTAAACTTGCTCGCTATTTGATGGTTCAGTGCTCAACACTTGGTCTGTAAATACAACCACTGCTCGAGCTTCTAGTGCGCTTACTTTTTTAGTGATTTGCAAGTGCTCGTCGATTAAATTCTCCGACTCAATAATAACCAAGTTGCTTTGGGCCGGTGTTTCTGTATTGAGCTGCATAAAAGCGCTGTATATAGGCGCATTAATCTTTTGTAATACACCGGATGCTTCAGCAATAAACATGCTACTGAGTAAAATGCCTAATAGCCAAAGAGTACTGTTTAATTGAACTTTGTGTAATTGCTGCCAAAGAGACACACATTACCTCATGTTAAAAGTTATAGGTGTTAAGGTATGTAATTTGTCATTCGTTGAGCGAGATACGGCGTTTTAGCTCTGTAGACATTAAAAGCGTAGAATAAAACTCCAAAAATCATAGCAATAAGCGTTAAAATACTATAAAAAAGTTACGAGTCACTGGCCTATTGATGGGTTTTGGCATCGTGCTTTTATGCCTTAATAGAGCTGTAACCTCGTATTAGCCAGAATAAGTATACGTTTTAACCTTAGTGTTTGATTTATTCGTTTTTGCTTCTGGCAATTAACTAAACTACACGATGCAAATTGTTCTCAAAACTAATACAGTTTCATTAGTTGATGGGTAAAGAACAGTATTTTTACTGATTAAATCGGCTGATTTGTTCAAAATTGTTTACATTAATCTAGTCCAGTAGCTATTCTTAGAGTATGATCCAAACAAGTTGTGCTACCCCTTTTTGAGGAACAAATGCGTCTTGAAATTCATTGTGCTGACCGAATTGGTATTGCCCAAGAGATACTCAATATCTTGGTCAGTTACCAGGTTGATTTGAAAGGTATAGAAGTAGATTCGGTAAATTGTCGAATGTACGTTAGTTTTCCGCCCATTGAGTTTGAACAGTTTCAAAAAATCATGCCTGAAATAAGGTTGATTGATGGCGTAGAGGACGTTAGAACAACGGCTTTTTTACCATCTGAGCGTGAGCATAACGAGTTATATACTCTGTTAAGTGCGCTCCCCGACGGCGTCATTTCGATTGATGCGAAAGGTTGGGTACGTCATTGTAATGATGCAGCGTGCAAGGACCTAAACCAGCCTGAGTCGGAGATTATTGGTGCCAATATCAATAATTTATTGAAAGGCTTTAACTTTACACGTTGGCTGGAAGGTAAAGAAGTGCTCGGTCAAACCACACGTGTCGAAGTGAGCGGCGAGGACTATATTGCGGACATATTGCCAATCTCAGTTCCACAGGGGAATGATGCTGATGTGTTGGCTGGAGCTGTGATCAATATCAAATCACAAAGCCGTCTTGGTCAGCAGGTGAGTGCGTTTCGCCGCTATGGACAAGAAAGCTTTGCAACCATCCATAACCATAGTACAGCGATGCGCAGAGTTGTACGTGAAGCACGAAAAATGGCCCAGCTTGAAGCGCCTATTTTAATTACAGGTGAAACAGGAACAGGTAAAGAGTTACTGGCGCGAGCATGTCATTACGCCTCAAACCGCTCACTCAAGCCATTTATTGCACTATCATGTGCGTCATTACCGGATGATGTGGCTGAATCTGAACTATTCGGATATGCAGGCTATGAAGATAATGCGGCACCAAAGCGAGGTGTGTTAGAGCAAGCCGATGGTGGGACTGTATTTCTCGACGAAGTTGGTGAGATGTCAAAGCAGCTACAAACTAAGTTGTTGAGATTTTTGCAAGATGGCACATTTCGTAAAGTCGGCGATGAAAACGAAGTTAAAGTGAACGTTCGTATTATCGCTGCCACTCAGAAAGACTTGCCCGCAATGGTTCAAGAAGGGAGCTTTAGAGAAGACCTTTACTATCGCATCAACGTATTAACGCTAGAAATTGCGCCATTACGCGATAGAAAAGCGGATGTTGGTCCGTTGGCTGAGCACTTTATTCAAAAATATGCACAGCAAAATGGTCATCCGGCGCCGAAATTATCAGAGGATTGTTTAGAGTTTTTGGAGCAATATCCATGGCCTGGTAACGTTCGCCAGTTAGAAAACTCAATTTACCGAGCGGTATCATTACTTGATGATCAAGAGCTACGCGTTGAGCATATGCAATTGCCTACATTTACTCACGATTTAGGTTATTTGGAGTCTGACTTTGAAGGTTCATTGGAGCAGGCGGTAAAGCGCTTTGAGGCGACCTTGTTGCGTAAACTCTATCCAGCGTACCCAAGCTCTCGTCAGTTAGCGAAGCGCCTAGGGTTGAGTCACACTGCTGTAGCTAATAAGCTACGTGAATATGGCATCAATAGAAAAACAGTTAAGGTATAAAGTTACCTTAGGTACATCTAAATGGGCATTATTTTCTAATGCCCATATCTTTGGTCACACCATCTAGTTTAACGTTATCGATACCATCAGTGGTAAAAGAAACTTCAATACTCACATTACTTCTAGCCAGGAAGTAATCCACGTTATTAAACGTCAATAGATAATTACCTATAACGTTGTTGTTAAAGTCTTGCTTGTGAAGCGATAGCTTATGTTTACCAAGCTGCCAGTCAAAACCTTCAATGAATCCTTTATTGAATTCTTGGATCCAGACTTTGCTTTCATCTTTGCTTAATGTGATAGCGATGGAATAAGACTCTGGAAGCTCTTCCATTTCGTAGCTTTTTTCACCAATACGGAATCGCTTAGTTTTATTTTGCCAAGAAAACCCGAAGGAAAAGGGCTTTTCAGCACCAGTTGGGTAGCGAAGCGTCCCCTCACCTGGGTAGTCGAAGTCGGCAAAACTCAGGTTGGAAAATAACAGGCTAAAGGCCCCTAGAATTGTACAAATATAATAGTTTTTTTTCATCTCGAACAATTTTATAGACTTTTTTTGAAGACTAGTTGAGCAACACTAAGATGGCAAGTACTTCTTGTTCAGTACATGTTCTATGTTAGACTCAGTTCTAATAACAACTGGTTGGACCATGGTATATGAATTTATATTTTCGATTGTTGCTGCTGTTTTGGAAAATTAAAAAAAATAAAGACTATCAAAAACTTCTAGATACGGTTGAATGTCGTTTTCGAGTATTGCCGAGTGACTGCGATATCAACTTGCACCTGACCAACTCGCGTTATTTGGCTTTTATGGACCTGGCAAGAACTTGGATGACTGAGCGAATTGGGTTGTTTTCTGCGGTTATGAAAAAGCGCTGGTTTCCCATCGTCAATGCTACGGCGATCACATATATAAAAGATATTAAACCGTTTGAGTCATTTAGTGTATCCACTCGGTTGGTGGGCTGGGATCATAAGTACTTTTATATTGAGCAAAAGTTTCATTCAGAACGAGGGTTACATGCCATAGCATATGTTCGCGGTGTGTTTCGTAAGAAGAAGGGGATAGTAAGTGTTCAGGAAATGCTGGACGTGGCAGGCTTTGATGGTCAAGCCCCAATTTTGCCGACAGAAATCATGCACTGGAAGGCGATGCTTGAAGAAAAGAAAGTAAATAACAAATGATAAAAGGCCACTTAGTGTGGCCTTTAGGGCTGAGTAAAGTAACTGTATAAAGGTCTATTAAAACTTGTATTTAACGCCAAACATTGCCACCACCGGATCAAGCTCTACATCCGAGGTAAGTGTTTTAACTCCATTAGCATAAACAGTTGCATCGGTGTTGATATCGATTTTTGAAAGCATACCGTGAATGCCCCATTTATCGTTCAACGCATAGTTGAAGCCAACTTGTAGTGCGATACCGAATGAGCTATCTAGGTCTACTTTTACATCATCAGTGCCTAAAGTCGTACGCAATGCATTGGTTGCTTCTTCATCAAAAAAGACGGTGTAGTTTAGACCCGCGCCAACAAATGGGCGAAACTTCGCATCCGCTGCAAAGAAGTGATATTGAGCTAGTAATGTCGGTGGTAAATGCTTTACCTTAGCGATTTCAGCGCCTTGTAGGCCGCCTGCACCTTCTACCGTATGTGAAAATGGTGTGGCTGCCACCAGTTCAAATACCACATTGTCAGAGTATTGATAGTCGAACGTTAATCCCAGCTGTGTGTCTGAATCAGCGACAAGACCTAGAGTTTCATCTTGGTCGATATGAGAGGCCGTACTGCTTGGGTTTACATTAATAGCACCAATGTTAACGCTAAATTGTGCTTGAGCAAAAGGGGCTGCAACGAGTAATGCTGAAAGTAAAGCAGTGCTAAGTGTTTTCATCTTCATCTCCTGAACCTATATGAGGTATCTTGTTTTGATGGGACAATAGTAAGGCTCGGACGAATAAAAAAACTGTCCTAGATCAAGTTTTGCTATTGGATGTTTCAGAAATTTTTGAAACTTTGATTTAGATTAAGTTTTTCAGTCAAAATACCAAAGAGCTGAAAGTGTTTTTGGGTGAGGTTGTCATTGTGATGACCTAAAAGTGCCATGAAATCGCAACACAAGCTGGCTGTAATAGCATAAACGTGTTTGAGTATATAGGCTGAACAGCATGACACCACAACTCGCTGAGAATACAGCAACTAATCTAACTACTGTACAGAAGCTTCAAAAGCTCATTCAGGCACCATCAGTGACTCCAGATGATGCTGGTACGATCAAATGGCTGAGCGAACAGCTATATCAGCATGGCTTTGAAATCCTGCTTCTAGAAGAAGTGCAGGGAGTCAAAAATCTAATTGCTAAACGTTATTTCTCACCGGGCCCTAGTCTGGCCTTTGCAGGTCATGTGGATGTTGTGCCTGCAAACGATAAAGGTTGGCAAGTGGGTCCATTTAGTGGCGACATTGTAGATGGCTGCATTTATGGCCGTGGTGCGGCTGATATGAAAGGGGGGATTGCCGCGATGCTCAGTGCGACGGAGCATTTATGTTTACAGCCAAATATTCGGGGAACATTCTACTGGTTGTTAACCTCTGATGAGGAAGGAGAAGCGGAATATGGTTCAAAACGGATCGCTCAGTTCTTGAACCAACACCATATTGTATTAGACGCTTGTTTGGTCGGAGAGCCAACTTCCGATAAAAGTGTGGGCGATACAATAAAGAATGGGCGCAGAGGGGCATTGTCTGGCAGAGTACAAATTAGTGGTAAAGCTGGACACGTTGCATACCCAGAAAATACGATTAATGCAGCCCATATAGCTGGTGAAATTATTAGTGCATTAACCCAGTTAGTTTGGTGGAAAGACGAGCCTGGTTCTAAGACGCATTTGCAGGTAACGGGGGTAACGGTGCCAAATATCGTTGATAATCTGGTACCCAGTGAATGCGAAGTTACCTTCAATATTCGCTATAGTCATGGATATAAAAGTGACATGGTAAAGGCGTTGGTTGAGGCGTTGCTAGAAGATTGGCAAAGCCATTTGAGATTTGTCTGGGAGCGCCCCTGTGAGCCATATTATACGGGTGTAAAAGAGCAAAATTGCTTTTTGTCTTTGACCGAAATGGCTATCCATCAAGTGACAGGTCACTATCCTACATTAAGTACCTCTGGTGGCACTTCCGATGGTCGCTTCTTCGCTGCACCGCAGACGCAGGTTATTGAATGTGGCGTGCGCAACCATTCCATTCATCAAGTTAATGAACATGTTTCTATCTCTGATTTAGTCATGGCTGAAGAAATATATACCTATGTTTTAAAAAGCTTTTTTTGTAAGTCGTAATTATTTTATAAAATTTATGAGTTTTTTTACTTGAAAACGAGTTTGCAGGCCATAAATCAGTTAGTGAAGACGCCGTAATGGGTTTTCAGAATATAACAAATTGAATTTAATAAAATAATAGTTTTTTGCTGGTTCCTTAGGAAGAGTAAAAAGCTAATATCGCTTAATTATGAGGATATTATTATGCGCACAGTAGACCTATCTCCACTTTATCGTTCATTCATTGGTTTTGACCATTTAGCATCGTTAATGGATGCAGCGGCTCGCACAGACAAACAAGCCACGTTCCCCCCATATAACATTGAGTTGTTAGATCAAGACAAGTATCAAATTACCATGGCCGTGGCGGGCTTTAGTGAGCAAGAGCTTAATATAGAGTCGGAAAATAACACCTTGAAAGTATCTGGAACTAAAGCACAAAAAAGTGCCCAGCCTGAGAGAAAATTCATTCATCAAGGAATTGCTGAGCGCAGCTTTGAGCGCAAGTTCCAGCTGGGTGACCATGTTAAGGTCATTAATGCTGAGTTAGAGCATGGCCTCTTGGTGATTAATCTAGAGCGAGAGATCCCAGAAGCGCTCAAACCGCGTAAAATCGAGATCGGCTCTGGAAGACTGCTAGACAATAAATAAAGATTGCGTCACAAACAGATTCCCTGACTGTTGTTGAACGTAAGTAATGACAAAAACACCGCTCAAATGAGCGGCGTTTTTGTTTAAGGTATTTGTTTTTAATAAGGTTTTACGGAAATGAGATAGTAGTTTTCAGTTAAAAAATAAATCATGATAGAAAAGACTAACAGGCCTAAGGCCATAATAGAGGTGTAATATTGCCACTGTAGTGCTTTTAGCATTTCTTTTATGATATTTTTAGGCAATTTTTCGGATTCACTTCTCAAGTGTTCATTTACTTTTATCATCACGACTTTAAATCCGAGTGTCATGCTAACTATTGAAGTGATAAGTGATAAAGTAAAGAGGACTTTCACCCAATCGTTGGATGCACCAAGCAAGGCACCAGACGTGAAAGCGAATATCGCAAAAATCGTGATAAGAAGGTGCTTCGAAAAATCTACCAAAGAACTGTCTGCGTCAGTCATGTGCATCATTCCTCTTTTCTTTTGATCAGTTCACTAATTTCTTTTCTAAGTTTTCTCTTTCCACTTACATTGTTTATAAAAATAGCAAGCGCTCGGGTGATTGTTTTTAGCTCCTCGTTACTAGCGTAATGCGAAGACAGTGTAACTAGTTCGGTATAATCAGATAATCCCGCATCGGCAAATATATCTTTTAAATGGGGCTCTTCTAATTGTGTGGAAAGTTTTAGGCTGTTGTCTATCTGCCTTACATTTTGCTCTTGAGAGCGGGCTTTTAGCTGTTCGCGGTATTGAATTCGCATATTCTTGTATATTTCTGACGAAGAAAAAACCATGTTATAAAAATTTATTTTATCTGGCAGTAGCCTCTTGATACTCTTTTTTGTGATGTCGTCAACGGATGAGGCTATGAGCTCTCTTGAAGTACAGCAAATGCAAGTTTTAATAAACGCTCGCAAGATTTCTCGAGCGAGTTTATTGCCCGTTGAATCTTTATACATGGCAAGCCAAATAGCAACTAACCAATAATCTTTCCCGTAGTGAGATAGTGCTTCATTGCAAAACTCGTCGCCATATCGCTCAACGATATCCTTTGTTGGTTTTATATCAACAGATATCAGTTCTTTTTCTTGTCCAAAATTAATACCGATCCGTTTTCCTATCCCCCCATTTTTAAGCAGGTGGTCATTATTTTTTGTAAAGCGTTCGGTGAAGTAGTGCCTAAGAAAGTCATATTCCACAATATTGGGGTAGAGGTCTTTTTGTAATTGCTTATAGTTGGGCAAAGTTGATGTCATGTAAGTTCCTTCCAAACAATGTACACATAGATAATTTAACTATTTGATTGATATCTTTTTTAATGTATAGGCTGGTTTGGACAATTTAGCCAGTGTCAACGCGAGTGTTCCAAGTGACATGATTCATTGGTGGGAGTGCTTCTACCAATATCAGATCTTTGTATTTGGCTTGCAATTACTGCGTATTATCCTCTAGCTCCAACCTTAGTTCCTCACTCATGGCTTTAATGCCGGCAATTTTCTCTTGTGCAAAGGCAAGTTCTTCTTTAGTGATGCCTTCAGAACGTCCACGTGCTAATAAGGCTTCTAAGCGTTTAATTTTATCAGCGGCGGCGTCGATATATTGTTGTTTTAGATTTCGTTCTTGTGCTTCACCAAACGTTTGATATTGCTCATAGTCATTTAAATCTCCTTGATAAGCTTGAGTGTGCGTAGGTTCTCCGATAGGAGGAATATATACTTCTATGACGTCTATATTGATTTTGTCAGCTCCCATGTTTTGGGCTTTTGCTATGACAGCAGGGCTTTGCTCAACGAGTTTCTTTGGTGAATGCGGAGCCTCGCTCGAAGTTTCAGCAGCAATAGATTTATTTGTAGCACTCACATGTTGAGTGGACGTTAGTGGCTCATGATTAAACCACATAATTAGCCCACTGAGTGCCACAGTGCCTAGGACAAGCCATGAGCGATATCTTTTCATAGTGCCGCCTTATGTTGTCTTAACCATTTAGTTTTTAATTTTTTATACTCAGTTTTTGCCAGAGCATCGGTCAGCGCAATCTTTGCTTGATACTTAACGGTTTCACTATTTGCTTGATAGTAGGTGTAGTGACGTTCTAGCGTGGTTGCTACAAGCCACTCACCCTGAGGTGTTCTCACGGGCTTTGATAGAGTTCCAGGCATCAAGCTAAACACTAATTGTTCTGTCCAAGAACTGCGCTTTTGACGTTTTACCACTCCTTGCGTTTGAGTAAATAGGTCTTGGAGTTTGAATTTATTCAGCGCCTGCTTAAACGAGTGTTTTTTAGCATAATTGTAGAACTGTGTTGCTTGATCCTTAGCCTTAAAATGCACGGCTTGAGAGCGTACCTGGTCAATGTACCTAAAGTCATTTTTGTTGGCTCTAAAGTAATCGTTAATTTGCTGTTGTGTGATCTTGGTTTGTAGTTGCTCGACATAGATGCTGTGCTCACCATGCATACTATGGAGCACGCCAAAATAGGTGAGCATCACGGGTCGCAATAATTCTGCTTTAGCTATCTCTAATATTCTTAGCTTTGATAGTCCCTGTGTTTGTAGCTTATCGGCCAGTAAATGCATAGTTAGGTTAAAACGGCGATGTTCAGCGATGAGAGACTTGAAAAGACTAATTTCACCTTGATGCAGTTGATAACGGTTTTGCATTGATTGCTCACTCATGAGCGTTGCAAGCGTCAGTGGGGCACCAGCTAAATGTGTTAAGTCTACGCGTGCAAGACGTGTCAACTGTTGCTGCGAGTAAGTGTTATCACTTGGATATTTGGGTAGACTATCTAGCAACCACTTTGAGGTGTAGGATGCAAAAGACTTGTCATCAAGTGGCGGGATAACAGGTAGGTCAAAGTTGCTTTTTAACAGCACAAGCGCAAAGCGCCGAGTGTGGTAGTCGCTGCTAAATCCAACCGCAGATTGCTTGTGCAAAATAGCCGGCTGGCGAAGCTTTGCTTGTGCAAATAAAAAGGCATTTTCTAACAAACGCTCTTGTGCTTGGCGCAATGAGAGGTTGGGTGCTTTTTCTTGTAATAAGCCGTGCACTAATTTTATTTCAGATTGATTGAAGCTCAGCTGTGCAAACAGTGGCAAACTTAGCAAGCTCGCCACTAATAAAACCAAGATACGCATTAACGGGCCACCATAGCGTGGTTAAGTAAATGCACAACCATGGCGATGGCATGTGGGATCACAAGCTTTGCTGTGTTTAAACGATCATAGTGATCTTTAGAGTTGAGCACGATACCCCCTTGTGCATATGAAAAAGCGCCACCTTGAGTGAGAAGAGGGCGTATATCTTGGCTGTTTGCTGCAAGTGGAGAAAAGCTTTCAAGTGCATCGCGTACTAACAGCATGCTATTTAGATTCTCCTGATCATAATAGTCTTTTACCCAAGATTCCCAGCTTGCGTGGTTAAGATCTGAAGTGGTCCAAGTATGGTGAGGTTGCAGTAAGTCGGTGGTATGGAACACAAATCCAAGTAATTGTGGGTTACCACTTTGCAGGTACTTTTGATACCAGTACTGGCCTAGGTTATCAATAGGCTGAAATGGCATATCTTCGAAGTCATCGTACATGTTGTAATTTGATTGACTGTCGATACGATAATTAGCTTCAGTAATACCGTAGCTGTTGAAGCGTGTATCATCTGCACGGAACCAGCCCGTTTCACCGCCATGACCATCGTCCAGATAGTCACCTTTTAACCAAGTAGCTGCCATTGAGTCAACGCTGCCCCAAACAGTCAACTTTTGATAGTTATATCCACCAAAGTCATTCCCATGTGTGTCTGCGCCTTGTGTGTGATTTTGAAAATGCCAGTAGCTGGTATATTTTACGATGCTTTGCGCTGCTCCCCACAATGGTGCTTGTACGCAATCACCGGTGATTGCACCACAAAAGAACGTATCTTCAAAGTCATCAACATCATACGCGGCTTGCCCGAGTAGTTGAGCGAGCGCCGAAATGCTCATATTGTTGGCCGCTGCGTAGTTAGCCAGTTTTTGGTACTGGGTTGTTGATGGGTTTTGCGCCATGTAGTTCACAGCGTCTATTACAATGCGCTTGTGGGTTTCTTGGCTAAAGGCGTGAGCGTTAAGTGTTGCCACACCAAGTGTCGCGCAGAGTATTATTTTTTTCATAATTATCCTTAGGTAAAGTAATAACTCTAGTTAGAGGTGCGACATTTGACATGTTGACTGTTACTTTTTCATTTCATTATGGTTAATTTTTGACTTCATATTAGTTTGATCGAGGTGAAAACTGTGATTGTTGATAGCAGCTAGGTCGGGTATCATTAGGCAGCAATTTCGGCACAAACTACATGAATAAAAAAGCATGCCCAAATATGATAAATAATATAAAAATATTTCTGCTTCTACTGCTTTGCGTGCCTATGGTGAGTAAAGCGCAGGAAGAGTATGGACAAAATGGTGAACTGTATTGGCAACTCAGCTTAGGCGCATTTTGGGTTGATCTGACACTACCAAAGCTTAAAGGCGCCAAATCGACGTTTAGTGGGGTGAGTATTCTCGCAGATGCGCGGGTTGAGTATAAAAACTTTTACCTTCGCGTAGATTCTGGAGATTTCTTCGGAGGAGCAGATATTGGTTATCAATTATGGACCAATGGTCATGAAGGCGTCGACATTATCTATGGCAACTATCATCTAAGCTTTTCACAAAGTGGCTACATTGACGATGACCCAACTGTTCCCACGCTTCGAGGCATTAAAGAACGTCACCAAGATCAATCTTTTGGTCTTGCCTATTATCGTAATGTTGGCGCGTATAGTGCGGTGGTTGAACTGGTCTACGACGCATTTGGCGGTAGCGATGGTTGGGTACTTCATGGTGAGGCTACACGTAATTTTGAACTACGTAACTGGGATGTATGGTTCAATTTTGGCGTAAACTATTATTCCGGTAATTTTATCGATTATTTTTACGGGGTTGATATTGATGAGCAGTCAATTCATTTACCCGCTTATCAGGTGAATGGAGCTTCATCCGTGTTTACACAAGTTCAGGCAAATTATCCAATTGCGGTTGATTGGGTGTTTAGTGCTGGGGCGTCAATACTTGTTGGCTCTTCTAACGTGACAAAAAGCCCGTTGGTTGAGTCTCGTCATGCAAGTGCCGTTTTTGCTGGAGTGAAATATGTATTTTAAACTCATTTCAGCTAAGTATTTGCTAGGAGCAATTTTAGGAGTTATAGCGTTTGATGGCTATGGTGCGCCACAAGCACCGAGCGAGATTCTACACGCTACTCCGAATAAGTGCGTTGCACTTAACCAAGGAAGAACCTGCTATGCCGATGTGAAGTTTAAGGTGAATACACCCAAAATAGGGGATTATTGTATTCGCGAAGGGTACTCAAAGAAAATTCTACAGTGTTGGGCAAACACTAAATCGTTCACGTATACCTTGAGTTTTGGCTCTGCGCAAAGCTTAAGCTATGAGCTTATTTCGCAAGCCCAGCGAGATGTTTTAGCGGTAACGACGATAGAGGTCAATTGGGTGCACAAAGTACAGACGAAAAAACGCCGCTGGCGTCTATTTTAAAGAAAAAGCCCGTCAGGGCTTTTTCTAATTACATTGTTCAATCAAATTTCTTAAATGTTCGCCTATGTTTTGGCTTTGAGTTTTGCCATCTTTTAGGAGCTGGTGTGTTTGTTGCTGCAAGTCACTAAGCTCATAGGTGCTCAATAATGTGCGTAGGTAGCTCAGAGTATCACTACCTTGGCGCAGTAAACCCGGAATACTCTCAAGGCTGAGTTCTTGTGCAGTTAAATCCTCAATAGTATTGATAAGAGCTGCAAGATTGGCACTGTCTTGTAATGCTCCCTCAACAGCGATGAGCTTTCCCATGGGATCCATTTCTAACTGTTTGGTCACACAAGCCGCGACAGAACCCTTTTCGGCGGCAGCCGAAACTGCATCTAAACCCTGTTCACGAATATCTTCAACCGCTTGTTTTAATTCCTGATGTTGAGCTAGGTACTGTTGCTCAACCTTTACTTTAGAATCTACAAAAAAATCACAACCGCTTAGTGATACACACAATAGTGCAGGAAAAATAAATGATTTTTGCATACGCACACCAAATTAATAAATTTAATTAAGTGTACGTATGGCACAAGTAAATGTCATTAAATGGTAGATGCTTGTTGTTGTTTTTGCAGCTTAAACTCATGCAAACACACAATATTACTAGAGCCAAATATGGCATTTTTAATGATGTTGGCAAAAATGTGCAGCGCTTTTCGCCATGCATTTCTAAGTGCTAGGGTGAATTGTGCGCCCAAATGAAGCTGCAATGTAGCTATCATGGCATTGCACAGCACGGTAATATCCCTTTCTGAGGGATTTAGTAGCATAAGTCTTGGAGCATGTAATTGTATAAAGCTTGCGAGTTGCTCTTGTTGAGGCAGTAAATACAAAGCTTCTTGAATAAACTTACTGGCTCTTTGCTCTATGTTGATAAGTTGCTCGTTGGTGTTAGGTAACTTAAGTTGAATATCATAACGATTCAATTGAGTACGCAGACTCACACAAAAGCAGTGGAAGTTGGGCTGAAGTGTCGCAAAAGATTGCGTTAACAGCTGATATTGATAGGGAGAAATACTCATAATCGCCTCGTCGTCGATTAAGAGCGCATCCGTTTGCTCGAACTAAAATAACACAAGCAAAATGTTTACTTGCTACTGATTACAGCCAGAGTAAGGTTGTCTGTCTAATTGTAGTAAGTATAGTGTGAATGTGGCAGGATGCGAGATGTTTGCAAAGATTGTACGAAAAAACGCCATGCTGTGGGATAAGTCGTACGCCAGTAACCGTGTTATACACCAAAGCTTATGTGTCATTACGATAGGAGTTTTCGTTTGTTGTCAGCACAGGTGTCGTTTGCGCCATTATTCGGTTACGTGGAGCTTATATCGTGATAAGTGGTTATTTATTTGCGTCTAAGGTTGCTTATTAATGGAACTGTCCTTATAATACAGCGCATATTTTGCAGTGCTTGCACTGCTATTTATTGGCGCGGGATGGAGCAGCCTGGTAGCTCGTCGGGCTCATAACCCGAAGGTCGTCGGTTCAAATCCGGCTCCCGCAACCAAATCTGGAATATATGCTATTCCTGTTATGGTGTCGCGCATTCTTTGTAATGCGCGTTTTGCGTTTAAGCGTCTGCTTAATTTGGCTGCTGTCAAACGCAACCAAGCAAGGCCTTTGGCCACACAGTTTTTGCTTTAGGTGTGACGCCCCGCTTGGTTCGGGGCGTTGTTGTATCTGCGGCTTTGGTTGCTGACCCAAGCTTTGATCTGAAGCAGCTAAGTTATTGGGGCTAAGGCCCTTTTTTTGTTTGTATGGAGGAATTTTGTGACAAAACTCGAGCAAGAATTGACAGCAATGTTGGAGCCTGCAGTTGAAGCACTGGGGTTTGAATTATTGGGTCTTGAGTTTGTGCAAGCTGGTCGTCATTCTACGTTGCGTGTTTACATTGAACACGAAAATGGCATTACTGTAGATAATTGTGCAGATGTAAGTCGACAAGTTAGCGCGATTTTAGATGTTGAAGACCCCATTACAAACGAATATGACTTGGAGGTGTCTTCTCCAGGTGTAGATAGACCGTTATTTAAACAGGCGCATTACGAGAAGGCACAGGGTGAAGAAGTACGCGTACGTACTAAACTTCCTCAGGATGGTCGTCGTAACTTCAAAGGCGACTTAGTTGCTATAAGTAGTGACATGATCACGATAAGCGTAGATGGTGCAGAGCATTTTATCATGCTTAGCAACATCGAACGCGCGAATATTATCGCAAAGTTTTAAGTATTAAGTGCGAAGGACAAGGGCAAGCGAGGCATTACCTATGGCAAAAGAAATATTATTGGTGGCAGAAGCCGTTTCCAATGAAAAGGCAGTCCCAAGAGAAAAGATTTTTGAAGCATTAGAGTTCGCACTAGCGACTGCAACAAAGAAAAAGCATACTGGCGACATTGAAGTTCGTGTAGCTATTGACCGTAAAACAGGTGAGTACGACACATTCCGTCGTTGGATGGTTGTTGAGCCACGCGAAGATGGTTCACTTGAAAACCCTTACGCGGAAATTACAATAGAAGCGGCTCAAGTAGAAGAGCCGGACATTAAATTAGGTGATTACGTAGAAGAACAAATAGAGTCGATTAAATTCGACCGAATCACAACGCAAATGGCTAAACAAGTTATCGTACAGAAGGTACGTGAGGCTGAACGTGCACTCGTTGTTGAAGCATACAAAGATCAACAGGGCGAGTTAGTCACTGGAGTCGTTAAAAAGGCGACTCGTGATGCTATCGTGATTGATTTAGGTAACAACGCAGAAGCCGTTATTTACCGTGAAGACATGTTACCGCGCGAAAGTTTCCGCCCAGGTGACCGTGTACGTGGCCTGCTATATGACGTAAAACCAGAAGCACGTGGCGCGCAGTTATTTGTAACGCGTTCAAAGCCTGAAATGCTGATGGAGTTATTCCGTATCGAAGTACCAGAAATTGGTGAAGAGATGATAGAGCTTCGTGGCGCAGCACGTGACCCAGGTTCTCGTGCAAAAATCGCGGTGAAGTCCAATGATAAACGTATCGACCCAGTTGGTGCATGTGTTGGTATGCGTGGTGCACGTGTTCAAGCAGTATCATCAGAGCTAGGTGGTGAGCGGGTGGATATCGTACTTTACGATGATAATCCAGCTCAGTTTGTTATCAATGCGATGGCCCCTGCAGAAGTGGCGTCTATCGTAATGGACGAAGATTCTCGCTCTATGGATATTGCGGTAGAAGCAGATAATCTTGCACAAGCAATCGGTCGCAATGGTCAAAACATTCGCTTAGCCAGCCAGCTTACTGGTTGGGAGCTAAATGTTATGACAGTAGAAGATATGGCAGCTAAAAATGCTGAAGAGTCAGACAAGTTAGTGAATTTATTCACTGAGCACTTAGACATTGACGATGACTTTGCAGCATTGCTAATTAACGAAGGCTTCTCAACATTAGAAGAAGTAGCTTACGTACCAGTTTCTGAGTTCCTTGAAATTGATGGTTTAGACGAAGACACAGTTGAAGAGCTTCGTAACCGTGCGAAAGATGCGCTAACAACGAAAGCACTTAAAACTGAAGAAAGTTTAGAAGGTGCAGAGCCTGCTGAAGATCTATTGGCATTAGAAGGCCTAGAACGCCATTTAGCGTTTGTTATGGCCAGCAAAGGTGTAGTTACACTTGAAGATTTGGCAGAGCAAGGCATCGATGAACTTGTAGAAATAACCGATTTATCAGAGCAAGAAGCTGGGCAGTTAATTATGGCTGCGCGTAACATTTGTTGGTTTGGTGAAGACGCATAAATTTATTAACGGAGGTAACACACACTATGGCAGAAGTGAGCATTGAGAAACTAGCCGAGACTATTGATACAACTGTTGATAAATTACTGCAGCAGTTGAATGATGCAGGGATCACCAAAGGTAAAGACGACAGCGTAACTGAGTCTGAAAAAGCGCAATTACTTGACCACCTTAGCCGTCAACATGGTGGTAAAGGTGCGGAAGGTCCAGAGCGCATGACATTGCAACGTAAAAGCAAAAGCACATTAAGTGTGAAAGGCTCAACGGGCAAAGAAAAGTCAGTGTCAGTTGAAGTGCGTAAAAAACGCACGTATGTTAAAAAGAGCGCAATTGATCAGCAAAAAGAGCAAGAGCGTTTAGCGGCGGAAGAAGCTGCGCGTCAAGAAGCTGAGCTTAAAGCACAGCAAGAGGCTGAACTAAGAGCCAAAGAAGAAGCTGAGCGTAAGGCCAAAGAGGAAGCCGAGCGCAAAGCCAAAGAGGAAGCTAAACGTAAGGCAGAAGCTGAGCGTAAAGCTAACGAACCGCAAGACAAAAAAGTGGATAGTGCGCAAGCTGAAAAAGATCGCCTTGAAGCTGAGCGTCTGCAAAAAGAAGCAGAAGAGGCAGCATTGAGAAAAGCTGAAGAAGAAGCGAAGCGCCAAGCTGAAGAGGCGCGTAGACTAGCTGAAGAAAATGAAGCTCGTTGGAAGAAAGAAGAAGAGGAACGTCGTCTTCGTGAAGAAACGGCAGACCACCATTTAACGACCTCAACTTACGCTCGTGAAGCGGAAGATGAGTCTGACGCACGTGAAGAGAAAAGTGCGCGTCGTAAGAAGAAGAAAAAGGCTCCTGCTAAAGTTGAAGCGCCTATTAAGGGTCGCAAAGGTAAGCTTAAAGCTCCAACGTCTCTACAACACGGTTTCCAAAAGCCAGTTACAGATGTGAAACAAGAAGTGCGTATCAGTGAGACCATCACTGTTGCTGAGCTTGCTTCACGTATGGCAGTTAAAGGTGCTGAAGTTGTTAAAACGATGATGAAAATGGGCGATATGGTTACAATCAACCAAGTTATCGACCAAGAAACAGCTCAGCTAGTTGCTGAAGAAATGGGTCACAAAGTGATTCTAGTGAAGGAAAATGAACTAGAAGAGCAGGTGTTGAGTGATCGAGCAGAAGTTGACTCAATGGAGCCACGTGCGCCTGTTGTAACTGTAATGGGTCACGTTGACCATGGTAAAACGTCAACACTAGACTACATTCGTAGCGCTAAGGTAGCTTCTGGCGAGGCCGGTGGTATTACTCAGCACATTGGTGCATATCACGTTGAAACGGAAGGCGGCATGATCACCTTCCTTGATACTCCAGGACACGCGGCATTTACTTCAATGCGTGCACGTGGTGCAAAAGCGACGGATATCGTAATCTTGGTGGTTGCGGCTGATGATGGTGTTATGCCACAGACTAAAGAAGCCGTTCAACACGCTAAAGCAGCAGGTGTACCTCTAATCGTTGCTGTTAACAAGATGGATAAAGAAGGCGCAGACCCAGACCGCGTTAAAAACGAATTAGCTCAATTGGATGTTATTCCTGAAGAATGGGGTGGTGACGTACAGTTTGTTCACATCTCTGCTAAAGCAGGTACTGGCGTTGATGAGCTACTTGAAGCTGTATTAATGCAAGCAGAATTACTTGAATTGACAGCGCCTACTAAAGGTATGGCTGCGGGTGTGGTGATTGAGTCTCGTCTTGATAAAGGTCGAGGTCCAGTTGCAACAGTACTTGTTCAGTCAGGTCAGTTATGTCAGGGTGACATTGTACTGTGTGGTCTAGAGTATGGCCGTGTTCGTGCAATGCGCGATGAAAATGGTCAAGAGATTAAAACAGCGGGCCCTTCAATCCCTGTTGAAGTTCTAGGTCTTTCGGGTGTTCCTGCAGCTGGTGATGAAGCAACGGTTGTTAAAGATGAGCGTAAAGCTCGTGAAGTTGCTCTTTACCGTCAAGGTAAGTTCCGCGATGTTAAATTAGCGCGTCAGCAAAAAGCTAAACTTGAAAATATGTTTAGTAACATGACTGAAGGTAACGTATCTGAAGTTAACGTGGTACTTAAAGCGGACGTTCAAGGTTCTATCGAAGCGATTGCTGATTCACTAACTAAACTTTCAACTGATGAAGTTAAAGTGAAGATTGTAGGTTCTGGTGTAGGTGGTATCACTGAAACTGATGCGACACTAGCAGCAGCGTCGAATGCGATTATTGTAGGCTTTAACGTACGTGCTGATGCATCTGCACGTAAAGTGATTGAAGCTGAGAACCTAGACTTACGTTACTACAGCGTAATATACAGCTTGATTGAAGAAGTTAAGCAAGCTATGTCTGGTATGTTGGCACCTGAATTCAAGCAAGAGATCATTGGTCTTGCTGAAGTACGTGATGTGTTTAAATCACCTAAGATTGGTGCGATTGCGGGCTGTATGGTTACTGAAGGTTTGGTTAAACGTAGCGCGCCAATTCGTGTACTTCGCGACAACGTAGTTATCTATGAAGGTGAGCTGGAATCTCTACGCCGCTTTAAAGATGATGTACAAGAAGTACGCAACGGTATGGAATGTGGTATCGGTGTTAAGAACTACAATGACGTGAAAGTTGGCGACCAAATCGAAGTATTCGAAACGGTTGAAGTACAGCGTACGTTGTAATTCAATGCTGATATGATGATTGAAATGGGGGCAATAGCCCCCATTTTGTCTATTGTGTTTAAATAAAACTTATTTTTATTTTTCAATAAGTTAATTTTATAAGTGGTGAAAATGAGAGAATTTTCTCGCACAGACAGAGTGGCTCAGCAGATTCAAAAAGAGATTGCAGTCATTCTACAACGTGAAATTAAAGATCCCCGTTTAGGATTTGTAACGGTATCGGCCGTCGAAGTTTCGAGGGACTTATCTTACGCAAAAATCTTTATCACGGTACTTAATACTACTGATGAAGATAAGACGAAACAAAGCGTTGCGATTTTAAATGATGCTACTGGCTACATTCGCTCAGTATTAGGTAAGCGTATTCGTGCGCGTATCATGCCAGAACTGCGCTTCGTAGTAGATAATTCTCTACTAGAAGGTATGCGTATTTCTAACTTAGTCGATACGGTTATTCGAGAAGACAATGAAAAACGTGGCCCAGATTCATCTGAGAATTCTTCTGAGAACCCTTCTGATAATTCTTCTGAGAATGAGCAAAAGTAATGGCTAGGCGTTCAAAAGGTCGCCCGGTTGATGGCATTGTGCTTCTGCACAAGCGCGAAGGGATTTCATCAAATAAAGCGTTACAGCAAGCTAAAGGTATTTACTTCGCACAAAAAGCGGGCCATACCGGTGCATTAGACCCATTGGCTACAGGTATGTTACCTATTTGCTTTGGTGAGGCGACCAAGTTTACACAGTTTTTATTAGATACAGACAAAACTTATGTTGTACGCGCTAAGCTTGGCGAGCGTACAACAACTTCTGACTCTGATGGTGAAGTGGTAGAAACACGTTCCGTTAATGTTGATAAGGCTGCGATTCAAGCGGCTGTTGACAGCTTTCTGGGTGAGTCTGACCAATACCCTTCTATGTACTCTGCGCTTAAGTATCAGGGGCAGCCCTTGTACAAATATGCGCGAGAGGGCATTGAGGTGCCAAGAAAGTGTCGAAAAATCAATGTGTATAGCTTAACACTTGATGAGTATGATGCTGATAATGAAGAAATTCAGATGACAGCACATGTTTCAAAAGGCACTTATATTCGTACTATTGTTGATGACTTGGGTGAAAAACTTGGCTGTGGTGCGCACGTAATAATGCTGCATCGCTCAAAAGTTGGTCACTACCCAAGTGAAAAAATGGTTACGATTGAACAGCTGGAAGAAAAGCTTAATCAAGCAAAGGCTGAAGGTTTAGAGCCCTCCACTTACATTGACCAGTTACTCCTACCGATGGATAGTGCTTTGGTTGATTTACCTGCAGTAGAAATTTCTACCCAGCAAGGTATTGCCTTTAGTCATGGTCAGGTTGTGGTGTGTGGTGATGTGCCAGAAGGGATAGTCAAAGTGCTTGCAGATGGCCAATTTATTGGGATCGGTGAGCGAAACGTGGATGGTCACCTTAAGGCAAAAAGGGCGCTTGCCACCAATCAATAAGTTTTTCTAGTTTCTGGCGCAGATTGCTGATACAATGCGCGCCGCTTACTCGCTTTGGCTGAATTAGTGATCGGCTAAAGCACAATTTAAATTTATTTTGGAGTTATTATGTCACTAAGCAACCAAGAAAAAGCAGAAATCGTAGCAAAATTCGCACGTGCAGAAGGCGACACAGGTTCACCTGAAGTACAAGTTGCACTTCTTACTGCTGACATCAACAAGTTACAAGGTCACTTTGCTAACCACAAGCATGATTTCCACTCACGTCGTGGTCTTCTTCGCAAAGTTAGCCAACGTCGTAACTTACTAGATTACCTTAAAGGTAAGAGCGTTGATCGTTACTCTGCACTAATCAAAGAGCTTGGCCTACGTCGCTAATCGCTTGATTATTTGTTGGCTTTTTGGCCGACATCAAAAAAGGGGCTTAATAGCCCCTTTTTTTGTGGCCGTTGTACAAGTATACTAGGTCACTTCGGCATAGGGCCGAAATTGCGCCGACATCGTTTGCCAATTGTAGTGCTTAAGTAGATTCAATGAGTAGTGAGTCTGGTTAAGACTGTAATTGGTAGTTGTTGGCGTTTATATTTGTTTTAATTAAGGAAATATTTGTGCAAGCAATTATTAAAGAATTCCAACTAGGTCAACACACTGTGACTCTAGAAACAGGTGCTATTGCTCGTCAAGCTGACGGCGCAGTACTTGCAAGCATTGGTGATACTTCAGTTCTAGTAACTGTGGTAGGTAAACGTGAAGCAACACCAGGCCAGGACTTTTTCCCACTAACGGTTAACTATCAGGAGCGTATGTACGCTGCTGGTCGTATCCCAGGTGGTTTCTTAAAGCGTGAAGGTCGTCCAAACGATGGCGAAACGCTAATCGCACGTTTAATTGACCGTCCAATTCGTCCACTTTTCCCTGATGGCTTTGTAAATGAAGTACAAGTTATTGCAACGGTTGTTTCTGTAAATCCAGAAATTCAACCTGATATGGTTGCTATGATTGGTACATCAGCTGCTCTAGCAATTTCAGGTATTCCATTTAATGGTCCAATCGGCGCGGCGCGTGTTGGTTATATCGATGGCCAGTACGTACTTAACCCAACGCTTAAAGAGCTAGAAGAAAGTAAGCTTGATTTGGTTGTTGCAGGTACTGAAAACGCGGTACTTATGGTTGAGTCAGAAGCCGATGTGCTTTCTGAAGAAGAAATGCTCGGCGCGGTTGTATACGGTCATGAGCAATCTCAGGCGATCGTTAAAGCTGTAGAAGAGTTCAAAGCACAAGCAGGTAAACCTACTTGGGAATGGGCTGCTCCAGAGAAAAACGTTTCACTTGCAGATAAAATTGCTGCACTCGCGTCAGATAAAGTGGGCGAAGCCTACCGCATCACTGACAAAGTAGCGCGTAAAGAAGCTCTTTCAGTTGCTAAAGAAGCGGTTGTTGCAGCACTAACAGCGGAACTTACAGAAGGCGAAGAGCTAGATACTCAGGAAGTTGGCAAACTGTTTGGCTCTTTAGAGAAGAACATTGTACGTGGCCGTATCATTGCTGGTGAAAAACGTATAGATGGTCGTGAACCAGATATGGTTCGTGCACTAGACGTAATGACTGGCGTATTACCACGTACTCACGGTTCAGCTATCTTCACTCGTGGTGAAACGCAAGCTTTAGTTACCGCAACATTAGGTACTGAACGTGATTCACAGATGATCGACGACCTAACAGGTACGCACAAAAACCATTTCATGTTGAACTATAACTTCCCTCCTTACTGTGTAGGTGAGACAGGGTTTATCGGTTCACCAAAGCGTCGCGAAATCGGTCACGGTAACCTTGCTAAGCGTGGTGTTCAGGCGGTACTTCCTACATTGACGGAATTCCCATACTCGATCCGTGTTGTGTCTGAAATCACAGAATCAAATGGTTCATCTTCTATGGCTTCAGTGTGTGGTACGTCACTAGCACTTATGAACGCAGGTGTACCAATCAAAGCATCTGTTGCCGGTATTGCGATGGGTCTTGTGAAAGAAGACGAAAACTTTGTTGTTCTTTCAGACATCTTAGGTGATGAAGATCACTTAGGTGACATGGACTTCAAAGTTGCAGGTACTAGCCAAGGTGTTACTGCATTACAGATGGATATCAAGATTGAAGGTATCAACAAAGAGATCATGCAAATTGCACTAAAACAAGCTAAAGCAGCTCGTTTGCATATCTTATCTGTAATGGATGAAGCTATTTCAGCACCATCAGCTGAGCTTTCTGAGTTTGCTCCGCGCATCTATACAATGAACATTCCACCTAAGAAGATTGCTGAAGTAATCGGTAAGGGTGGCGCAACGATTCGTCAGTTAACTGAAGAAACAGGCACAACGATTGAGATTGAAGACGATGGCACAATCAAGATTGCTGCAACTGACGGCTTGAGCGCAAAAGATGCGATCTCTCGTATTGAAGCACTTACGGCCGAGCTTGAAGTTGGTACTATCTACAACGGTAAAGTAGTACGTATTGTTGATTTCGGTGCGTTTGTAAATGTACTACCAGGTAAAGACGGTTTAGTACACATTTCACAAATCAGTGCTGAGCGCGTTAACAATGTAGCTGACCATTTATCGGTAGGCCAAGAAGTTAAAGTTAAAGTACTAGAAGTTGACCGTCAGGGTCGCGTACGTCTTAGCATTAAAGAAGCACAAGAAACAACCACAGAACAGCCTTCTGAGCAAGCGCCAGAAGCACCTGCTGAGTAATTTTGTGTAAATAAAACAAGATAGTAGTGAAAGGGGGCTGTATGGCCCCTTTTTTTATGTTTTAATGGCCGCTACATATGCTCTAAGAGCGACTAGAGGAAGGACATGAAGTTAACATCCATATTTTTTTTACCCTTGTTAGTCATCGGATTGCTCGGCTGTCAATCTAGTCCCGACAAAGACGCACAGCATGTGATCAATGTACCGCTAAGCGTTCCGTTGGCGTCCAATTTTAGTAATGAACTTGCGATTGCTCGTTATTCGGAATTTTTACTTGCCAGTGATCTACAACAAGAGCAACGGGCCCAGCTTTTTTACAACCGTGGTATGCTCTATGACAGCCTAGGGCTGACAACATTGGCACGCATAGATTTTAACCGTGCAGTGAAGATGAAGCCTGATTTGGCTGAGGTCTACAACTTTCTTGGCATTCACCACACTTTGCTGCAAGAGTATGGGCAAGCATACGATATGTTTGACACCTTATTAGAGCTGGATGAGTCTCATGAATATGGTTACTTGAATCGTGGTATTGCTCTTTACTACGGAGATCGTCCAGCGTTGGCGAGCCAAGATTTCTCAACATTTTTGGCGCGTGCTCCAGAGGATGCTTATCGAATGATGTGGTTGTATCTGGCTCAGGAGAAAGTCGACCCGTTGAAAGCAAAAGAGCAATTGCGTTCAAACAGCAGTGCACTGGAGCCCCAGCAGTGGTCAAGCCAACTGGTTCAGTTGTATTTAGGGCAGCTCAGCGAAGGGCAATTTTTGCAACAATTAGGTGAAGGTATATCCAGCCAACAGGAATATGCTGAGCGCTTGTGTGAAGCCTATTTTTATCTCGGTAAACTATATCAGTCGCGCGGCAAGCAAGCTGTTGCAATTGATTTTTTCAAGTTGGCGCTTGCCACCAACGTTTACGAATTTGTTGAGCATAAATACGCTCGTCTAGAATTGGACCTTTTAGCTGGTAATGCTCCGAGCTAGCAAGTCCATTTTGTTAGGCTTTGTGGTATTGATAATGTCACAAAGCCATCATCATCCGCAGCTGTTAGACTCACACGCTCGCAATTACTATTTGACAGCTTATCCGCAAAGCTATTTTTTTGCTCAGCATCGTCTCAAGCTTGATACGTTACCTGATTCGACTATTCGAGGCATGTTGGTGTTAAATAAACCTGATGTGCTATTTGAATGGGCGATTCGGCTTGCAAATAGCAAGCGTTACAATGCTAGCCGTTTGTACTGGCAAAAGTATTACGCTGGAGCCTCAGAGGCACAGCAGCGACGTTTACAGCAGGTATTTGCGCAACATCGAGCATTTGGGGAGCTTAATAGACTAACAGAGGTAATAAGTTTGACTGATAAGGTAAGCACTTTGCTAGCCAGTGAGCACGGTAAGCTACCTCAACAGCTTTCTTTTTCAGCAATGGCTGAGTACGGGCTAACGATGCTTTATTCGAGTTGGCAGTTCGCTTCAACATGTCTAAACCGTGTGATGATGCTGAGTGACCATTATTCTGGGGTTGTTAAGCTAGATGCTATACGAGCACAATATTTAAAGCAACCAGAGCCAATGCCTGATAGCTATTGCCTGTCAGAGGTATTTTATGTTGGCGACATTATGTCTTGCGGCGAACTATTAAGTGGATTTGCTCAGTGTGATGTAAAGCGTTTATTGACGGATTATCGCAAACAACTCAGTAATGTGGATTATTTGGTGGTGATGACTCGAGAGGGAAAAGCGAATGTTTTAAAAGGGGTAATGACACTTACAACGGAACATAATTATCAGGTTTTTTTACATGAACTAATGCACTTTAGTGGCTTTGAGGATGAGTATGCGGTTGCATCGAGTAAAGCCCAATGGCTGTGTAGACAAAGTGGTCAGCTTGCTCCTAATTTGATTGTTACTCAGGGAAAGCCTCCGCGAAATTGGCATGCTAGTGAAACATGTCAACATGGCGCATATCAAGCGTATAAACCCAGCGAGAGCTGGAGTATCATGCAGTACCAGGAATTACCATTATCTGAGAGCTATCGCACTTTGTGGCAAAACGCCGTGAACTCAAAGCGTTACAGATTAGAGACACTTTCAAGTTGGTAGTCTACAGTTACTGACATTGAGTTAACGTTACGCGTAAGTACAGTTCAGGTCATAGGTGAAACATAGATATGAATATAATCTGAATTGTTTGTTAAAGTTGTCTAAAATATCATCAGCTAGAGTGTGGAACTATAGACAACTCAAACACTAATACAGTATAACTGAGGAAGTTTTGTGTGCTCAAAGCGTGTCATTTAGAATTATTAAAATCATGCTAATTTGGACACGCACTCAGTGTGGGTCGTGCATTTACGACACTGAAACAAAAAGGTTTAATCTATGACTTTGCTTTGGATACCCTTGCTATCCTTTATCGGCAGTATTCTTTCATCATTTTCGGGTAAGTTGTCACGCAACCAATCTACTGCGTTGACACTCGTTACACCGTTTATAGCGTTGGCTTTAGCGATTCATATTTCACCAGCGGTGTTCGCAGGGGATGTATTACGTGAAAGTGCCGCCTGGATCCCTCTATTGGGGCTTGAAGTGGCTTTTAGGCTTGACGGGCTCGCTCTATTATTTGTGTTTATGATTTTAGGCATAGGTATTCTTGTCATCTTTTATGCTCGTTACTATCTGAGTGAAAAGGACTCGATGCCGAAGCTGTTTTCCTATCTCATGTTATTTATGACAGCCATGCTTGGCATTGTTATGTCAAATAATGTGCTACAGCTATGGATTTTCTGGGAACTCACCAGCATAAGCTCATTTTTACTGATCAGTTATTGGGGCCACAAATCTGAAGCTCGAAAGGGCGCGAGAATGGCATTGGCAGTAACAGGTGGCGGTGGTTTAGCATTGTTGGCTGGTCTGCTTATTCTTGGCCATATCGTTGGCAGTTATAACCTAGATGTGATTTTACAAAGTAAAGCCTTGATCCAAGCGCATGGATTGTATGAAGTGGCGCTTATTCTTGTATTGCTGGGCGCTTTTACCAAGTCAGCGCAGTTCCCGTTCCATTTCTGGCTGCCCCACGCAATGGCTGCACCAACACCTGTGAGTGCTTACTTACACTCAGCTACTATGGTAAAAGCGGGTATATTTTTATTAGCGCGTTTTTATCCCGCCCTTGCAGGTACAGATCTGTGGTTTGTTATGGTTGGTTTAACCGGACTGACAACCTTGTTGTTTGCAGCCTATGTCGCCTTGTTTAAACATGATTTAAAGGGATTACTTGCTTACTCTACCATCAGTCATTTGGGGTTAATCACCTTGCTACTGGGTTTAGACACTGAGTTAGCGACAGTGGCGGCGATTTTCCATATTATAAATCACGCAACCTTTAAAGCATCATTGTTCATGGCGACCGGTATTATAGATCACGAAACTGGTACGCGAGATATGCGCAAACTTAATGGTATGTGGCGCTATATGCCGTATACCGCCACACTGGCGATGGTTGCAGCCGCTGCGATGGCTGGTGTACCTTTGCTCAACGGTTTCTTATCTAAAGAAATGTTCTTTGCTGAAACCTTGTATCAACAATTACTTGGCTCCATGTCTTGGTTGATCCCTGTTTTGGCAACCGTTGCGGGTGCTTTCTCTGTGGCTTATTCAGCGCGATTTATACATGATGTATTTTTCAACGGTGATCCGATTGACCTACCAAAGGAACCTCACGAACCACCACGTTATATGCGGGTGCCAATAGAGATATTAGTGGCGCTGTGTTTGTTAGTGGGTATGTTCCCCAACTTGGTTATTGATGGCATTCTTCATACAGCGTCTTCGGCTGTATTGGGTGGTGATGCACCCGAATACCACGTAGCATTGTGGCATGGCTTCAATCTACCTTTATTGATGAGCGGTATTGCCGTTTGTGGTGGTTTGCTTATCTATACTCAGCGTCGTTACCTATTCCAATTTCAGGCATCTTTACCTCCTTTAAATGCCAAAAAAGTATTTGATAACAGCGTATACAACATAGTGAAGTGGAGCCAACGTAAGATTACGGCTATTGAGAATGGCTCGTTGCAACGTTATTTGATGTTGATGTTTGTTGTGGTATTGATAAGTGCTGGTTGGCCTTTGTTTGAAATGGCTCAGCTTGTTGGAGGCAAGAAACCTACTGAGGTGGATATGCACAACGGGATCGGTGCCGCTTTATTGATGATAGGCGCAATTGGCACAGTGATTTGGCATCACGTACGGATGGTATCACTATTGATGGTATCTGTTGTTGGTTTAATGGTGTCAGTGGCGTTTACTCGTTTTTCAGCGCCAGACCTGGCGTTGACACAGTTGACAGTAGAAGTGGTAACCATCATTTTACTGATGTTGGCTTTGTTTTTCTTGCCACAAAGGACGCCTAAGGAATCGAGCTCAATCAGACTGTTACGTGATATTGGAATATCGTCAGCAATTGGGGTCGTGGTGGGCAGTATTTGTTACGCCATGATCACCAGACCACTGGATTCTATTTCTGAGTTTTTCATTGCCAATGCAAAAACCGGTGGTGGTGGCACCAATGTAGTGAACGTGATCCTTGTTGATTTCCGAGGCTTTGATACCTTAGGAGAGATTACTGTATTGGGGATTGCTGCATTAGGTATCTACAAGTTACTCATTAATCTACCGTTATTTATGCCTGCCAGTGACAGTGAAGGTCGTCCATGGGCTAAAGAACGTTATCCGCTATTACTTGCCAGTATTTCGCAAAGCTTGTTGCCATTAGCGTTACTTGTCTCATTCTATATTTTCTTGCGTGGACACAACCTACCTGGCGGCGGCTTTATTGCAGGTTTGATCACAGCAATAGCGTTTATTTTGCAGTACATAGCTCATGGCTCGCACTGGATAGCAGAACGTCTGACAATTAATTACAGAAAAATCATCGCATCGGGCATAGCTATCGCCTTGCTGACGGGGGTAGGAAGTTGGTTCTTTGGCCGTCCATTCTTAACCTCTTGGTTTGACTATTTTGATATACCAGTAGTGGGGAAAATTGAGCTTGCAAGTGCGTTGCTGTTTGACCTAGGTGTTTATATTACCGTTGTAGGTGCAACTTTAATGATTTTAGCGAGTTTGGGCAAAGTCACCGCGGATGCTCCAAAAGAAGAGGTAAACTTTTAATGGAATTGTTATATGCGTCTTGTGTAGGGCTATTGGTTACTTGTGGTGTTTTTTTAATCTTACGGGCTCGTACATTTCCAGTCGTGCTTGGATTAACTATGTTGTCATACGCAGTTAACTTATTTTTGTTCTCTTCTGGTCGTTTAGCCCTTAATAAAGCGGCTGTGTTGGGGTATTCAGAGGCGTATGCTGACCCATTACCACAAGCATTGGTGCTCACGGCAATAGTGATCGGTTTTGCGATGACAGCATTTGTGGTGATCTTAGCAATTCGCGGTCGAGCAGACTTGGGTAATGACCATGTAAATGGACAGGAAACTTCTAAAACTAAAACTAAGGGTAAAGCATGATCCAGCATTTGACTTCTTTGCCAATTTTGTTGCCCATGCTGGCGGGCGTTATTCTTCTGATGCCGCCTTGTGGTAAAAACTTAAAGATCAGACGTGTTGCGTCAGTGACTTTTGCCTTAGCTACCTTATGTGCATCGGTTGCATTACTTTCTCAAGTTAAGAGTCATGGTTCGCAAATTTATGCGATTGGTGGTTGGTCTGCACCATTTGGAATCGTTATGGTGGCTGATCCACTGTCAGTATTATTAGTGTCATTAACTGCAATATTAGGCGTTGCTTGCTCGCTTTATGCTTGTGCGGGTGATGATGAAAGAGGTGCGTTTTTTCATCCGCTATTACATTTCTTGATTTTGGGTGTGAACGGCGCGTTTTTAACTGGAGATATGTTCAATCTGTTCGTGTTCTTTGAAGTGTTACTTATCGCTTCCTATGCTTTGCTAATGCATGGCGGAGACAAGCACAACACGCGAGCGGCTTTGCAATATGTGATCTTGAACTTGGTTGGTTCCGCGGTATTCCTCATCGCACTGGGGACGCTGTACGGAGTGCTGGGTACTTTGAATATGGCAGACATGGCGCACAAGGTAACAACCTTACAAGGAGATGATATTTATCTGGCCAAAATTGGAGGCTTGTTGCTCTTAGTTGTATTTGCACTCAAAGGCGCATTGTTACCACTACATTTATGGTTGCCCAACACCTATGCAACAGCACTGCCAGTTGTAGCCGCATTGTTTGCCATTATGACTAAAGTGGGTGTGTACTCAATGATGCGGGTTTACACGCTGGTGTTTGGTAAGAACGCGGGCGAGCTAAGCTTGATGGCGCAAGGCTGGCTGTGGTGGTTAGCGATTGCCACAATCGTAGTTGGAGCTATCGGCGTGTTGGCCAGTCAAGATTTACGTAAGTTAACTGCCAACCTTGTGATTGTTTCAGTGGGTACGTTAGTGGCGCTAGTTGCTGTTCAGACTGTACAAGCCAGTGCTGCTGCTATCTATTACTTGGTTCATTCAACACTCGTTAGTGCCGCTTTATTTTTAATTGCAGATCTCATTGCACGTCAGCGGGGTAAAGTCTCAGATAGGATCACTGCTGGGCGTCCGGTCGCACAGCCCTTATTGTTGGGAAGCGGATTCATCTTGGCCGCGATCACCGTAATTGGTATGCCACCATTATCTGGTTTTGTGGCAAAAATTTGGTTGCTTAGAGCTACTTTTGAAACTGAATATGTGATGGTGTTCTGGCCAGTTTATTTACTGGCGAGTCTTGCGGTATTGATGGCTATATCTAAAGCAGGAAGTACTTTATTTTGGCACAATACTACGGCTAAGCCAGCGGATGCGGGTGAGCAGAATTTAGTGCATCCAGCGCAGTACTGCGCTTTGTTCTTGCTTGTGTTTGCTTCACCTATGATGATTGTTTTTGCAGGCCCTATAAGTGATTATGCATTATTCACAGCAACTGAATTACATAACTTTGCTGAAAATGTAAGCCTCGTTTTAGAAGGAGGGCAATAATGCGCTTAGAAGCTCGATTTGCATGGTTACCAACACCATTTCGTAGTTTGATGTTGTTTTGTGTTTGGTTGCTTCTTAACAATAGCCTGTCGGCTGGTCATATTTTATTGGGTTTGATATTAGCCATTGTTATTCCTTTGGCTACTCAGCCATTTCGGACTAAACAACCTTTGATTCTAAAGCCCGGTCTGGCTATCAGACATTTATTCTTGGTGCTGTACGATATTATTACAGCCAATGTGCAGGTCGCTTTGTTGATTTTGGGTCCTACGAAAAGACTTAAGCCGGGGTTTGTAAAAGTACCGCTAGATTTGTCACACAGTATGCCAATCACGATTTTAGCAAGCACGGTATCTCTTACTCCTGGGACGGTGAGTGCAGAGGTTTACCCTTGGCGAGAGTCTTTGCCTGATGGCAGTAAACCAGAAAAGCGCTACCTGCTTATTCATGTGCTTAATCTGGAAGATGAAGATGCCCTGATACAGACCATTAAGCAGCGTTATGAGGCACCGCTTAAGGAGATTTTTGAATGTTAGAGACTGTGATCTTGATTGTTTTTGCGATGATCGGTTTGTCATTGCTGTTGAATTTATGGCGACTAGTAGTAGGGCCCTCGGTACCGGACCGAATTTTAGCATTGGATACTATGTACATTAACAGTATTGCGCTAATCATTTTGTACGGTATGAGTATGGGCACAGGGTTGTACTTTGAAGCTGCTCTTCTTATCGCAATGTTAGGTTTTGTTAGTACGGTAGCAGTATGTAAATACTTACTCCGTGGCGACATAATCGAATAAGGAGGTATTATGTCTGAGTGGATAATTTCAATACTGTTGTTAATTGGCGGTTTTTTTGTGTTGGTGGGTTCAATTGGTCTTGTAAAAATGCCGGATTTCTTCATGCGTTTACATGGACCTACAAAAGCGACTACTTTGGGAATGGCCAGTTTGCTAACAGCGGCAATGATATATTTTAGCCAGCTACAAACTGGGATCAGTGCAAAAGAAGTTTTGATTTCTATCTTTTTACTACTCACAGCACCAATTAGTGGCTATATGCTGATAAAGTCAGCGATTCATCATAAATTGAAAAGTATCGAGCGCACCTCAGGAAAAGGTAACATTGAGGATGATGTTTAGTTATCAAACTAGCTAGATTTTTATTAGAAGGCATGATGTGAGTCATGCCTTTTTTATTACGACTAAAAGTAGCAACGGTTGCACTATGAATGCGTTTATGATGTTCTTGTATTATCGGGATAAATTCATACGTTTGTAGATTTGTAGAATGAGTAATAAGTCGCCAATTTCGTCGTGGTGAGTTTTAAAAGTACAAATTTTTTGCATGTACGCCGTTACCACTCAACACACTATAGTTGATTCGAGATAAGCGCCGGTTTTGCTCATAAGGAAGTTCATGAAATACGCCTCAATAAAAAGTAAATTGTTAGTGTTCGTTACTGTGTTAGTTGCATCGTTGGTGATGATATTGACACTATATATGTGGTTGCACTTGGGCACACAAAATGAAAAGCAAAGTACACAGGTACAGAGTGTTCTATATGAAGAAGCGCAAAAGAGTCTAACTGCACAAGGTCGCTATTATGCCCAAAAAGTTTCAGGCTTTATCAATGAGGCTTATCGGGTTCCTTTGACATTTTCAGGAATATTGAATAACACGGCACAAGTTCAACCCTTATCAAGAGAGGTTGTGCAAAAGGCGGTCTCAGGCGCGCTTATAGAGAACGAGTTTGTCTCGTCAATGTATGCTCAGTTTGAAGCTAATGGTTATGACAATAAAGATGAGCAATTTATAGGTGGAGCAAGCCACTCTGTAGAAGGTGATGGCACGTTAGAAATTTATTTTACTCGTGATGGCCAAACCGTGACACAGCAAAAAGTTGCGGCTGCAGCTGATAAATACCTTGATGCGCGAAATGAGTTTGGTTTGAGGGAAGCCGAATGGTATTTGTGTGCCCGAGATAAAAATGCACCCTGTATTATGGAGCCGTATTTATATGGTGATATGTTGATGACATCTCTGACGGTTCCTGTTCAGGCGAAGGGTCGCTTTGTTGGTTTGGTCGGCGTTGATTTGAATCTGCCAGTGTTCCAACAGCAAGTAGAGGAGCTCTCTAGTAGCCTTTACAACGGCGCAGCGAAGGTTACGTTGCTAAGTGAGCTAGGTTTAGTGGTTGGTTCTAGCCACTACAGTAAGCTTGCAAGGCCTTTGGGTGAATCGGTTACAAATCCCAATGTTGAGCGTCTAATGAAGTTGCACCTAAGCAAAGGACTATTGGATATGGGAGAAGAAATTGCATTGGCGGTACCTATTCACATTGAGTTGTCAAACACCACTTGGTCGTTACTCATTGAAGTGCCTAAGTCAGTCGTGCTCGAACAAGCGAAAGAGCTGGCGAATGAACTTGAATCTTCATCAAATGCATTGAGCCAAACAATGATATTAGTGGGCTTACTGGTTGCTATTGCAGGAATAGTGGTCGCTATGCTACTTATCAACAATATCATTAAGCCTCTGACCCATATCCAGCAACGTATAGAAAATTTAGCTAGTAGTGAAGGTGATTTAACGCATGAGTTAGAAGTGAGTTCACATGCTGAGCTAATTGCGCTGGCGAAGGGGTTTAATTCATTTACTGACAAATTGCGTAAAATGATAGATGACTTAAAGCTTTTAGCTGAACAGTCATACCAGCAATCTTTCAAAACGAATGAAGTAGCGATTAATATTAAGAATAAAGTAGCCAATCAACATAATGAAATAGACAGTGTAGTTGCTGCAATCAATGAGCTGAGCGCAACGGCTTCAGAGGTCGCCAGATCTTCGGAGCAGGCTGCACAAAGTGCTAACGAGGCGTCTGAACAAGTGCAAAAAGGAGAAGCGAGCATTGTGCAAACGACTCAGACTGTACAAAAAATGGCATCACAAGTACTTGATGCAAAGCATGCCATTAATAAAGTTGTGGACCGAAGCACCGACATATCACAAATTCTAGATGTAATTAGAGCCATAGCTGAACAAACTAATTTATTGGCACTGAACGCTGCTATTGAGGCAGCGAGAGCTGGCGAGCAAGGCAGAGGTTTTGCTGTTGTGGCAGACGAAGTGAGGGCGCTCGCCTCCAAAACACATGCTTCTACTAATGATATTAGTGAGTTGATCAACAACCTAATTCATGAGGTAAACCACTCAGAGGGGATTATTGAGAACTCAGTCTCTCAAGGTGAGCAAGCGGTTTCTTATTGTGAGGAATCTGCACAAGCGATGAGTACTATGGTATCAATGCTGGCGAGCATTTCTAATGAAGTAACACAAATTGCAACGGCCGCGGAAGAGCAAAGTGTAGTGACTGAGGAAATCAATAGCAATACAACTGGAATTGCTGATGCGGCGATGGAATTATCGCACCTAGCTGATCAAGTTGAGTTAGCGGCAAATTCAATGACGCAACTTGTTGAGCAAAAACACATTCAGCTAAATCTGCTCAAGACTAAGTAATGTAATTCATCATGTTAGTTTAATGACTATGAACAGTTTGGCTTTGAGCATTCCATTTCGCCTGTTTAGTGGATGCCCAAGATGCTCATTCATATATTGGCATATTTGTGTGAGATAACATAAAATAACTGTTAATTTATACAGTAGGTTGTCGCTTTTTCAATGAAACTTTATATAGCAGAAAAGCCATCACTCGGTAGAGCGATTGCGGATGCGTTGCCAAAGCCGCATAAAAAGCAGGATGGGTTTATAGAAACGGGTGATGGCAGTGTTGTGTCTTGGTGCATTGGTCACTTGCTAGAGCAAGCAGAGCCAGAGGATTATGACCCTAAATTTAAGAAGTGGCAGTATCAGCATCTACCGATAGTCCCTCCACAATGGCAATTTAAGGCAAAACCCAAAACTAAAAAACAACTAAGTGTTTTAAAAAAACTGATTAAGTCTGCGGATGTTATTGTTCATGCGGGTGACCCTGATCGAGAGGGGCAGTTACTAGTAGATGAAGTTTTACAGTTTGTAGGCTTAACGATGCAGCAAAAACAGCAAGCGCAACGTTTGCTCGTTAGCGATTTAAATACTCAAGCTGTAAAACGAGCTTTAGCGGCTATGCAGCCAAATAAAGCTTTCGTTCCTTTAAGTATTTCGGCTTTGGCTCGCGCCAGAGCCGATTGGCTATACGGTATGAATCTGACACGAGCGTTTACTCTTACGGGCCAAAAAGCGGGTTATCGAGGGGTGTTATCGGTGGGCCGAGTTCAAACGCCGGTGCTGGGGTTAGTTGTGAGGCGTGATAAAGAAATCAGCGAATTTGTTTCAAAGCCTTTTTATGAGGTATTTGCACATCTAGCCACTGATTCAAACGAGAAGCTGATAGCCAAATGGCAGCCAAGTGAGTCATGTGAACCGTATATGGATGACGAAAAGCGAGTGCTACTTAAAGCGTTGGCTGAGAATGTGGCTTCGCGGGTCACAGGCCAGCAAGGCGAAGTGAGTAAACTCGAGCAAAAACCTAAGAAGCAAAATGTGCCATTACCTTACAATTTGTCAGCTTTGCAAATTGATGCAAATAAATTGTATGGCATGTCTGCAAAACAAGTGCTCGATATATGTCAAAGTTTGTATGAAAAGCATAAACTGATCACGTATCCACGTTCAGACAACCGCTATTTGCCAAGTGAGCATTACCAGCAGCGAAACAAAGTGGTCGCGGCAATCGCAACTAATAAAGGCTGTGAGAAAGATAAGTTGGATGGCGCTGACTTATCGTTACGGTCGATGTGTTGGAATGATAAAAAGGTTGGTGCGCATCACGCGATTATACCGACTGAAAAGCAGTTAAAAGCTGCTCAGCTAGGTTATCAAGAGTTACAAATATATAGCCTTGTCAGTCGTCAATATATAGCACAATTTTATCCGCCCTACAGTTATCTTGAAACTACGGCACATATCATTATTGCAGGCGGTCTTTTTACTGCTAAGGCTAAACAGGTCAATGTTATGGGTTTTAAAGAACTATTCACAAAGCAAGATCAGGCTAAAGATACACAATCTAGCTTTCTTCCTCCACTTGTTGAAGGACAAAAGCTAGAATGTAATGAAGCACAAGTTCAGGAAAAACATACACAGCCACCACTGCACTACACGGATGCTACATTATTAAGTGCGATGACTGGGATCAGCCGTTATGTGCAAGACAAAGAGATTAAAAAAATTCTCAAAGAGACTGATGGGTTGGGGACTGAAGCTACGCGGGCAGGTATTATTGAGTTGCTATTTAAAAGAGGTTTTTTACAGCGCAGTGGTAAACAAATAAAGGCCAGTGAAGTAGGCCATTCCATGGTGAATATGTTACCAGAATCACTTACTTTACCTGATAGAACCGCGCTATGGGAATCATATTTAGCTAAGATTGCTGACAAAGAATGTACATATCAGGCCTTTATGGATCCTCTGATGATACAATTAAATGAATTTATTGAAGCTGCTAAAGTTATTCAAAACGTGAACTTCAAAGGACTAGCAACACCTCCTACTGCGAAACGTAGGTTTAAGAAGCGTGGTAAAAAAGCGACTAATACAGTTAACTGATCTTGTAATTAGAGTATTCGCCACAATATAAAACGCAAATAGGCAAAAAAATACAAATTAAGATATGAGTAATCAAATCCATTTAACGCCAGATAATATCCAGCAAGTATTGGGAGAGCAGAATCAAGATAAGCTGATTTTGCTGACTTTTTTTAGTGCACAGAATCCAGACTGTGTGGAACAAGCATCAATACTATCGAGTTTAGCTACAGGCTATGGAGCGCACTTGGTAGTTGCAACCGTCGATTGTGATCAACAGCAAGCTTTAGCTTCGCAGTTGGCTCAGCAAATTGGTCTACAATCGTTGCCAACTCTTGTGATGCTAAAAAATGGCGCACCTGTAGACATGCTCCATGGCGCACAGAGTGAAGATGAAATAAAGAAAGCGCTAGCTGAGCACTTACCTAAGCCTGAAGTGCTATTGCTAGATCAAGCAAAGCAGGCATTAGCTGCGGATGATTTAAATACAGCTTTTAGCTTTGCCAAACAAGCCTACGATATTGATGCTGATAATGTTCGTGTGAAACTCGTACTGGCCAATATTTGTATTCAAATTCAAAAACTAGATCATGCTAAAGCGTTACTTGATTCTGTAGGTGCGAATGAGCAAGATGCTTACTATCAGAATCTATGTGCTAAATTGCAACAAGCGCAGGCTCAACAAGAATCACCTGAAATTAAAATGCTAAGTGAAGCATTAGAGGCTGAGCCAGAGAACAATGATCTTAAGTTAAAGCTAGCAAAGTTGCTTGGTGACGCGGGAAGAAAAGAAGAAGCATTAGAATTACTTCTAAGTATCTTGAAGCGTGATATGAGCTTTGCATCAGCGAAACAGGACTTTTTGGAAATAATCACTTCATTACCTGATGGTGATGCGTTAGCTGCAACATATAGAAGAAAATTATACAGCTTATTGTATTAATCACTGTGCTGTCTTTAGGTGTACACCGGAAGTGAAGAGCGACTGGTGTATTTTCACAAAAATAGTTTGCATCTTTGCTTTTTTCTACAATACTTACTGTCCTCCTAATTAAATTTCATAAGATTTGTTGGGTGAAACATACATGGAACGTAGTTTTTTGAATGGTTTTGTGTGTTTTTTGCTCGAAATGCGCTTTTTTACAGTTTTTTGAAAAAAATGCTTGCTTTGATTTTGGAATTCTCTATAATGCGCCTCCACTGACACGGAGCGCCAAGCAACTTAAGCAAAGCAACAACGAGTCAGGGTCGAGTAAAACTTAACTTTAAAGCTTCTCAAGAAACTTAAAAATTAAGTGTTGA
>NZ_MNAN01000029.1:8028-9495 GCF_001854475.1 Pseudoalteromonas byunsanensis | reverse complement strand
ATACTGCTTGGCAGCATATAATCAGGGAGTTGCTGGCGTAACTGCTCATGTAGTTCAGCGACACACAGGCTCTGCCCTGCTTGCGCTACCACATAAGCTGCAAGGTACTGGCTCTGTGCTTGAGTTCGTACGATAACCGCGGCTTGTTGCACCCCGGCCAACGCACTCACGGCGCTTTCCACTTCCCCAAGCTCGATACGGTGTCCACGGATCTTAACTTGGTCATCATTACGACTGATATAAACCAATTCTCCACAAGGCAACCATCGAACGATGTCACCGGTTCTATACAGACGGGTATAGCCTTTGGCTTTATCCGCCTCACTGGCAAATGGATTGTGGACAAAACTTTGTGCACTGAGCTCTGGGCGATTCAAGTAACCGCGTGCAAGGCCAGCGCCACCGATGTAGAGCTCTCCTGGGCTGCCCATTGGGGCTAGCTCGCCTTTTTCATCTAGTACATACACTTTACGTGTATTGATTGGCTTTCCTATTGGAACAGAGCTGCCTTGTTTACCTTCACAACGATGAACCGTAGTGAAGGTCGTGCTTTCAGTGGGTCCATATCCGTTGAGAATGTATTGAGGTCTAACATCTTGTAGCGCTAAACGTTCAATTAAATGCGGGGTGAGGGCTTCACCTCCGACTAACAGATAACGTAAGCTTCCGAATAAATTTGGTGACTCTATATATAGAGTGTCAAACAAGGTTCGTGTTAGCCAAAGTACACTAATTGACTGCTCTGTGAGCAGTTGTTCAATATAGTCAACTGTTAATGGGGCCTGAGATGGCACAACAACTAACTTCGCGCCATGTAGTAACGCTCCCCATATTTCAAAGGTCGCAGCATCAAAGTTGGGCGATGATAAATGAGCCAAGACATCATTATTTGATAAGTCGATATAATCAGTGTCTTTAAGCAAAGACACGACACCACGTTGTGGGATCATCACCCCTTTAGGTTGTCCTGTCGTACCTGAGGTATAAATCACATACGCCAAATCATGTGCAGTACTGTATGAGTCTAATGGCTCAGATGAGAGTGTTGATGACCAAGCGGTTGAGGCTGATACCATCGCCATTGTGCCCTGCTCTAGCCACTGTGCCAGTTGGGCTTGATGGTGTGGCTCGGTGACGATGAGTCCGGTGGCGGTGTCATCTAAAATATATTCAATTCGAGCATGAGGGTATTCTGGCGATAACGGTACATAGGCGCCGCCAGCTTTAAGTACTGCCAAAATACTCACCACCATATTCACGCTTCGCTCTAAGTACACCCCTATCAGGGTTCCTGGGGTCAATGCGTGACCATGAGATGCTAAATACTGGGCTCTAATTTCTCTGGCTAAGCGGTTAGAGGCGTCATCTAATGCTTGATAAGAGACTTGCTCATGCTCATACACCAAGGCGATAGCGTCAGGACAAAGCTGTGCTTGCGCACTGAACAACTGCGCCAGCGTGTTTGCC
>NZ_MNAN01000029.1:602-7978 GCF_001854475.1 Pseudoalteromonas byunsanensis | reverse complement strand
TATTCTGGCGATAACGGTACATAGGCGCCGCCAGCTTTAAGTACTGCCAAAATACTCACCACCATATTCACGCTTCGCTCTAAGTACACCCCTATCAGGGTTCCTGGGGTCAATGCGTGACCATGAGATGCTAAATACTGGGCTCTAATTTCTCTGGCTAAGCGGTTAGAGGCGTCATCCAATGCTTGATAAGAGACTTGCTCATGCTCATACACTAAGGCGATAGCGTCAGGACAAAGCTGTGCTTGCGCACTGAACAACTGCGCCAGCGTGTTTGCCTGTGGATATGCTTTGTCTGTGTCATTCAAGGTATTCAGTAAGGTGTCGCGCTCTAAGTCACACAATAAAGGGATATCTGCGATTTGTGCATACTGACCACTTACCAATCCGCTCAGTACACGCTTATACAAGCGTAATAGACGCTCGATACTGTCAATTTCGAACAAGCTCACCGCATAGTTCAACTGACCACAAATACTCGCCTGTCCATCGGTCATTACTAAATTCAAGTCAAACTTAGCGGGGTTATTGACCGTGTTAGGCAGCGGTACTGTGGACCAAGGAAGATCAGCATTCTTTTGGGCATTATCATTAAAACTGTCTAGCGAAAACATCACTTGAAAAATTGGGTGACACGAGGTGTCTCGCTCTACTTCCAATGCATCCACAATTTTTTCAAATGGCAAATCTTGATTTGCTTTACTTTGAGTGAGTAAGGTGTGGACGTGATCAATTAATGCTTCAATCTTATTGTGCTTTTGTGTACAAATTCTCAGCGGTAAGGTGTTTACGAAAAAACCAATTAAAGACTGAATTTGACTATGATGACGATTGTCAGATGGCGTACCAATAACAATATCTTTTTGTCCTGTTAACGCCGATAGAGTTAAATAAAAGCCACTGAGCAACACTGCATAGAGTGTTGTTTCATTGCTTTGAGCAAATTCTCTTAGTAACGTCGATAGGTGAGTATCTAATTCGAACTTAATATCATTACCACTGTAATCGAAATGATTAGGTCTGGTATGATCAGTAATTAAGTTAAGCGGCTCATAACCGTTTAACTGCTCTTTCCAATAGCCCAGCAATCTATCTAATGTATCGCCACTCACAAAATCTCGTTGCCAAATTGCATAGTCACTGTAGCTAATAGATAGCGGTGGTAATTGTGCAGACACCCCTTCAATTAAACTTGAATATGCCTGAGCAACTTCGCCCATAAACAGATCGATTGACCAACCATCAAACGCAATGTGATGCCACACAATAAGAATGTAATTCTGTTCATTTGTAGATAAATGGTGTATCCGAACACTTAGGTCATTTTGTAGGTCAAAGGGTTGAGCACTTAGATGTGAAACACATAGATCTAATTCCTCGAAAGATATTGGCTCTTCATTATGTATTGTTAAACGTTTTTCTAACTTGTGCTGATAGACTTGGCCACTTTCATCTTCACGATAAACCGTCCTAAGGACGTCGTGTCGCTTTACAATCATATTGATTGCTTCTTCCAGTGCCTCGCCGTCAACAGCGTGGTTCAATTTAGCCAAATACGGGATATGGTATGTATCTACACCTTCGTTAAAGCGCTCAATGAACCACAATCTTTCCTGAGCGAACGACAGCGGCGGAAATTCTAAATTGGAACGATGAATAGTATTAATTGAATCACTGTTTAAAAAAGGTTCAATTTTGGCAATTGTTTTCTTTTCAAATAGCAGAGGTAATGGGATATCAACATTCAGCTGGCGTCGACATTCAAGCCCTAACTTTAGTGCTTTAATCGAGTTTCCACCTATTTGAAAGAAGTTGTCATTAATTCCAACTTTCGCAAGCTCCAATGCTTTTTGCCAAACTAAGCACAACTGCCTTTGAAGTTCATTTCTAGGCTCAGCATCGGCTTTGTCAGAAGATAGAGCAATTTTTGGAAGTGCCTTCTTATCTAACTTGCCATTAATAGTTAGTGGAATTTCAGACAGTTGCATTATGCCATTTGGCATCATGTGTTCTGCAAGTGTAATAGACAGTTCAGAGCGAACTGCCTCAATATCGATTTCACAGTTGGCAACAACATAGGCACTTAAATAGTCACTATCGTGCAGCACAACTACAGCTTGAACAATTCCAGAGATAGATACTAATGCTGACTCTATCTCTCCTAGTTCGATACGATACCCTCTGACTTTAACTTGATCATCATTGCGTCCCAGAAATTGTAAATTGCCATCAGGTAACCAACGTACAACGTCACCGGTTTTATATAACAAGCTATTTTTACTATTTTCGGTCGAAGAAATATTATAAGGATTCTCAATAAACCGATCAGTGGTAAGCTGTGGCAAGTTCAAATACCCTTGTGCCAGACCAGAACCACCAATAAATAACTCTCCAGGGACATTCACTGGCGAAAGACCAAGATCAGGCTGTAGAACGTACACTTCGACACCAGCTAACGGGCGGCCAATTACTCCTTGTTCTTGAGCATCGGCAACCCGGTGAAAAGTCGCTTCGCCCGTTTCGGTTGGTCCGTAATAATTTATTACCTCTGTATTGCACAAATCAATAGCAATAAGTTGTTCTTTGGTGAGGTTTTCACCACTAAAATATAGTCTTTGTAAAGACTTTCCATTCTTACATAAAGATAAATAAGCATTAAATTGTGAAGGCACGAAATGCGCAGCATTGATGGGCTCTGAGCTGCAAATACGATCAATTTCGTGGGGGTCAAAACTGGATTTAGTCATGTAGACTGTAGCACCAACCATCAAATGACTAAATAAGTCAGATACTGATACATCAAAGATATAATTGGTCTTGAATAAGTAGTTATTTTGCGCCGATTTGCTCAGCCCTGCAATGCAGGCATTCCTCTGTGAACTTGCACTATGGGAGATCTTGACCCCTTTAGGAGTGCCAGTAGTACCAGACGTATAGATAACATAAGCTAAATCATCAACAGCGCTAATCGGCCCAAGATTTTGACCAATATTTACTTCAAAATAGTCAACTTGATCGACTTCTAAGATATTGCAAGACACGCTGGCATCTGCCAAAACTTTTTGCAACTTTGCGCCATACCAACTCTGGCTTAGTAATATAGAAGCTTGTGTATCGCGCAATATAAATTGCATTCGACTTGTCGTATGTTCCGGAGCAATTGGTACGTAAGCTGCACCTGCTTTTAATACAGCAAGTATGCTAATGACCATTTCTAAACTACGGTCTAAATATAAAGCCACAAATTGATTTGGTTCTAAAGGAGCACCATTAGAAGAAAAGAATTCGGCTCTAATCTTATTGGCAAGGATATTAGCTCTAGAGTTTAACTCTTTATAACTTAAAGCTTGGCCATTAAAAACTAGTGCGGTTTTGTTTGGCGCTTTGTTAACTTGATCTTCGAATGCTTTATGAAGTGTATGCTCGATGAAAACGGACTCTTCTGAGCGATTCCATACATTTAAGAGCTTGTTAATGTCTACATTTGACAAATATTGGAGCTGACCAATGCGCGGTTTAGCATTATTTACAAACTCTTGTAAAATCCGCTGATACGTTTGTACTATGTGTTCAATACGCTCAGGCCTGAACAGAGTAACCGCGTAATTTAAACCGCCAGTGATAATGTGATTATCGTCATTTAAAAACAAATCCAGGTCAAACTTCGCGGGACTGTAGTGAGCCAGCATTGGGTGTGTTTCAAACGCAACAGGAAATACACTATTGTTATTTTGAGTAAACTGTTGTAATCGGAAAAAAGCCTGGAATATTGGATGTTTAGCCGGATCACGCTTGATATCTAGCGTGTCAACTATCTTCTCAAATGGCATCTCTTGGTATATTTTGGCCTGCGTTACGATGTGGTGAATCTTGTCTATGAACGCGCTTACACTATCATTGAAATCAATGTGTGCTCTTAGAGGTAATGAGTTTACAAAAAAACCTACCAAAGACTGAAGTTGAGCTTGCTCTCTGTTTTCTGAAGGGGTGCCTAAGATGATATCTTGCTGTCCACTATAGCGAGCAAGTGTAATGTAAAAAGCACTTAGTAAAACAGTATACAATGTCGTGGAGTGCTCTTTAGCCATTGTTCGTAACTTAGATGACAACTCAGCATCTATAGTGAAAAGATGGTCTTTTCCTGCGTAATTAAATTGTTTAGGTCGCGGGTAATCAATCGGTAATTCAAGTTCTTCAAAATCACTTAGATAAGCCTGCCAATATGCTTGCAAGTTATCAAAATAACTGCCTTGCAGTTTATCTTTTTGCCATACCGCATAGTCTATATAGCGAAGCTTCGGTTCACTTTGCTCGACAGGTAAAGATTGTTTAATGGATGAGTACGCCTTTTCCAAAGCTTCCATAAATATATTTACTGACCAGCCATCAAACGCTATATGATGCCAAAGAAACAGTATGTAACGATGAGATTTCAACTGGTAATAATTCACTCTAATGCTGAGTTCTTTGCTCAAATCAAAAGGAGTTTCATTAACCTGTTTAATAGCCTGTAGAAGTTCATCTTGAGTCCCAACATCATGGGTTTCAATATCTACTTTGGCATCAAGAATTTGTTGATATGCGTCACCAAGCTCATTTTCTAGATACACGGTTGTCAAAATAGGGTGTTGCTTTACAACTATGTTTATCGCTTGCTGAAAAGTTCGCAAATCAAACGCGTTGTCTAATTCAATTAAATGAGGAATGTGATAGGCATGACTGCCGCTTTCAAACTTTTCTATAAATAACAAACTTTCTTGTGCAAAGGATAAAGGGGCACGGGTGAGTGTCGTCTTTTCAATGTTTTTTAATGGTTTATCAATTAGGTTTGCAGCAATTCCCGCGACTGTTTTATGCTCAAATAGCAGTGCTAATGGGATATCCACTCCTAAAGTGCGACGACTTACCTGAGAAAGCTTGACCGCGGTGATGGAGTTGCCACCAATACGGAAGAAATTGTCGTAAATCCCAACTTGATCTAACTCTAAGACTGTCTGCCACACACTACATAAATTCGCCTCAAAGTCATTTCTTGGAGCAACATACTGATAGCTATCTACCAATATAGGTTCTGGTAAGCCAGCTTTATCTAGTTTGCCATTCACTGTTAATGGAATTTTATCCACTTCAATTATGCTACTTGGCACCATATAATCAGGCAGATATTGGTGTAGCTGCTTTTCTATGGCTTTTAAAGTCAGCGACTTGCCGTTTTCAGCGACAAAATAGGCGACTATAAATTGTGTACCATGTTGTGTTACGTCAAAGACGACCGACTGTTGCACTCCCTCCAGAGACATCATGACATTGGCGATTTCATCTAACTCAATTCTGAATCCTCTGATTTTTACCTGATTATCGATGCGGCCTATATATTCAAGTTCTCCATTGGGTAACCAACGAACTAAATCCCCGGTTTTGTATATACGTTTACTACTTCCTTGTATGTTTTCATCATAATACGGGTTTTCAATAAATCTAGATGCTGTTAGTGTCTCAAGGTTGAGGTACCCTCTAGCTACACCTTTACCGCCTATGTATAATTCTCCGACGACGCCAGTTGGCAGCAATGCGTGCTCTTCATCTAGGACGTATAAGCTTGCATTACTTATTGGCCCACCAATGCTTACTTTTTCCGTCACACTTAGTTGCTTTATCGTTGCACATATGGAAGATTCAGTCGGTCCGTATGCATTATAGAAGCACACTTTATCAGCCCACTGTTGTTTTAGAGCTTCATCGCATACTTCCCCTGCTACAGTTACATGAGACACGCTACGAACGTTCTGTGGCTCAAGCAGTTTTAACATCGATGGCGTCATCATCAAGTGAGTTACGTTGTTTGCGTTAATCTGATCGCATAGATCCGCTGAGCTATCCGACAAACTCAAAGTAGCACCTCGACTGAGCGTGACAAAAATCACCCAAGTTGCGGCATCAAAATTTAATGAGGTATTTTGAAAAAAGACACTATCGCTTTCAACGCAAATTGCTTTGGCATTGTCAGTAATGGTATTGACTATACCTTGATGTTCAATTAATACGCCTTTAGGTTGACCTGTTGTACCTGATGTATAAATAACATAAGCCAACTGGTTACTATTTGTAGGGTGTGCTAAATCTGAACTCGCGTATTCAACATCACACTGATCAATATTCAGCAATAGCGGCTTAAGCGGCAAACTTTGTGTTAGTTCTCTTAGTTTTGGTTCATGAATCGACTGGGTTAATACCATTGGAGCTGCAGTATCAGATAACATAAATGATACCCGCTGGTCCGGTAATTCAGACGAGATTGGAACGTAAGCTCCTCCAGCTTTTAAAATTGCCAACAACCCAACAACCATATCAACGCTACGTTCTAAATATAAACCAATGATGGTTTGTGCCGGCATCGGCTGAGCATACTGATTATGATAGTTATCGCGCAGCCTACGAGCTAAACAATTTGCTCTTTCGTTTAGTTCTATATAGCTAAGTGACTGTGAGCCAAAAGAAACTGCGATATGGTTCGGTACTGCTGTGACTTGGGCTTCAAACAAAGAGTGAAGGCTTGTATGTTTTGCTTGTTCGCGATACGTATTATTAAAGTCAAGCAACTGCTGCTTACGTTCAGGATTGGATAGCAGCGGGATATCAACTATTTTATTGTACTTACCACTTGCTATGGCGCTGAGTATTCGCTTATACAAACTCAACAGACGCTTAATACTTTCTTCTTCAAATAAGCTAAGTGCATAGTTCAACTGACCACAAATACTTGATTGCCCGTCTGTTATTATTAAGCTCAAGTCAAACTTTGCCGGACTGAATAACCCTTCAGACTCGATCCAGTCCATCTTCTCAAATATCAATGAGTTATCATCAGTTATCGTGTTACCAAAATTTTGTACACTGAACATTACTTGATAAATCGGATGTCTTGCGCGGTCTCGCTCTACTTCTAACAGCTCAACCACGTTCTCAAATGGTAACTCTTGATGGACCTTGGCACCGCTTACCACCTCATGTACTTGTGCAATGAAGTCCTCTAAGCTCTGCGTTTGCTCAACTTGCGTGCGAAGCGCTAAGGAGTTAACAAAAAAGCCGACCAAGGATTGCGTTTGCGCATGATGTCTATTCTCAGACGGTGTGCCCACTACGATATCGCGTTGCCCTGATAGGGCCGATAATGTGAGATAGAAGCCACTTAACAGCACCGTATACAGGGTTGTTTCTTGTGTTTTGGCAAGCTTGCGTAATTGCTCCGACAGGTCGCTATCTAAACTAAAACTGTGATCTCGGCCTTTAAAATCTTGTACCGGCGGTCTGACCTTGTCGGTATACAAACGCAGCGGTTCAATCCCCGCGAGCTGCTGTTGCCAATACGCTTGTAA
>NZ_MNAN01000029.1:0-552 GCF_001854475.1 Pseudoalteromonas byunsanensis | reverse complement strand
TGCCACGCTGCGTAGTCGCTATACACAATGTCTTGCTGTGGCAATGACACAGCATGTCCTTGGTGTAGCGCGTGATAACACTGTGCTAGCTCCTGCATGAAGATATCCAGTGACCACCCATCAAAGGCAATGTGATGCCACATGATGAGTAGATATCGACAACCAGACACCTCATAGCCTTGTAACTTCAGACTCAACTGTGAGGTCAAATCAAAGGGCGTCGACATATGCTCGGCTAACATCGCATGTAAGTCTGCCTCATCAGCTAATGGCAACCATGTCAGTGACAACGACTGCTCGATAGGGGTTTGGTAGGCGTTATCGTGTTCGTCATGTAGATAGACTGTTTTTAATACTGGGTGTCTATCTAACAAGATATTGAACGCGGTTTCTAAATGCGTTAGCTGTACCTCCGGGGTCAGTTTTACCACCATTGGAATATGGTATGCGTCTGAGCCACCAGAATATTGCTCAATGAACAGTAAGGATTCTTGTGCAAATGACAGAGGCACCCGCGTCAGGGAGGTTTTTTCAATGGTGATTAACGGCTCA
>NZ_MNAN01000028.1:41639-435818 GCF_001854475.1 Pseudoalteromonas byunsanensis | reverse complement strand
TGAACCATCGACCAATGGATTAAAAGTCCACTGCTCTACCAACTGAGCTAATGACCCGCTCTGGATTCAAAACTGATTTTGTAAATGGTGGGTCATGATGGACTTGAACCATCGACCAATGGATTAAAAGTCCACTGCTCTACCAACTGAGCTAATGACCCGCTCGAGTTATCCTGAATATTGCATTGATGGTGGGTCATGATGGACTTGAACCATCGACCAATGGATTAAAAGTCCACTGCTCTACCAACTGAGCTAATGACCCGCTCGAGTATCAATGCAAAATTGTAAATGGTGGGTCATGATGGACTTGAACCATCGACCAATGGATTAAAAGTCCACTGCTCTACCAACTGAGCTAATGACCCGCTCGGATAACATTTACAAAATAAGTGGTGGGTCATGATGGACTTGAACCATCGACCAATGGATTAAAAGTCCACTGCTCTACCAACTGAGCTAATGACCCACTTAGTGCAGCAGTTTGATTTGAACCAATCGCCTGCTGCGGGCGCTTATAATACTTATTTAAAAAATGAGTGCAACTGAAATACGTAGTTTTTTTCAGTTTTTGTGTCTAAGCGCCTAATTTTAAACCATTGTGGCAAAAAATCATGCCATTTAGATCTTTGCAAGACGTTCTGTGGCTAATTTAGCAGCAGTCGTACTTGGGTATTGCGAGATCAAAGTATTTAAGATTTGCTTAGCTAAATCTAAGTTGCCTTGCTTTTCATATAAAGCACCTAACTTTAACATTGCATCAGGACGCTTGTTTGATTCAGGGAACTGTTCCACTACAGTCTTAAAATGCACCATCGCATTTGCATCATCGTTTTTTATCGACTGTAACTGTCCTAACCAGTAATGCGCGTTTGGAATATACACAGATTGTGGAAATGTCGCCAAAAAGTTTTGGAATTCAGGAATAGCCGCATCATAGCGCTTGTCTTGCATGATCAATGCTACCGCTCGGTCATATGCCTCATTCTCATTTAAATCACTACTGATAGCTTGTGAGCTGTCGACGGCAGTTGTAACTGAAGTACTGTTCGATTGCTCATACACCTTAGAGACGCGATTCTCAATTTCTTGATATAGTTCACGTTGACGCTGAAGTACTTTCTCAAGCTTGTAGCTTTGCTCCTCTGTAACGCCACGAACTTGACTCACTTCATCTTGCAATAAATTGAGTTGTTGCTGTAACTCTATTTGCAACATATTACGTGTTTGCATCATGCGCTCTAATTGTGCAATACGTTGCTCTAACGAACTTGGGTTATTTGCAGCCTCAGAAACAGGAGCGGGAGCAGCCCAGACATGGGTGCTCCCGCTTAGTAATAGTAGAGCTGCCAGAATATTATTCGGCTTCATAATCTCTCTTACTTATTAGTATACAAGCACCGCGCGACGGTTTTTAGCAAACGCTTCTTCTGTACGTGACTTAACCATTGGCTTTTCTTCACCATAGCTAACAACAGAAATTTGGCTGTCTGAAACACCTAAACTTTGTAAGTACTTCTCAACAGCTTTACCACGGCTTTCACCAAGTGCGATGTTATACTCTGGCGTTCCACGCTCATCCGCGTGACCTTCAATAAGTACCTTAACGCTTGGGTTTTTAACTAGGAAATCAGCATGAGCTTGCAATAGCTCAGCGTATTGGCTCTGAATCGTTGACTTATCAAAATCAAAATAAACGATTTGCTCTTGACGCAATGCTTCGTACTTTTCACGTAGCTTCTCTTCTGCTGACTTTTCACGAGAAATAGTATTTACGTCTACTTGATTGTTCGAATCATTAGTTGCAGCCTGGTTGCTTTCATTTGCTGCACCTTCGTCAACACTTGAAGAAGAGCTACATGCCGCTAGCGTCATTACTGGTAAAGCCACCAATAGCGCTTTTAAAGTTTTATTAAGTTGCATCGAGTATATTCCTATTTGTAAAATTCAAACCAGCAAAATTGTTATAAAAATGGCGACCAGGCCGGAGCCTTTACTTGTCCATCCGAAACGGGAAGTCGCGCTTTAAATCGACCATCCATAGACACTAAAGCCAGTACCTGCTTATTGTTATGTAGCGTGCTATAAATGATCATTGAGCCATTTGGTGCAATACTGGGAGACTCATCTAAACGCGTTCTCGTCAATACTTGAAACAGCCCCGATTCTAATTCTTTTTTAGCAATATGATATTTGCCTAATGTTCTATTAACCATAATCAATTGTTGACCATCGGGGCTAATAGATCCAGCAAGGTTCATGTCACCGTCAAAGGTAATACGCTTTGACCTACCAGTCTGTAAATTTAACTTATATATCTGGGCATTACCACCCCTTTCAGACGTATACACAATTTCTTTACCATTTGGATGCCAAGATGGTTCAGTATCTATGCTTCGGTGTTTGGTTAAACGTCTCGTTTGTTTGGTTTTAAGGTCCATTAAATAGACTTCCGTAGCCCCTCCCGAATCCTTAGATAACACAATGAGTAACTGTGTCCCATCAGGCGAGAATTGAGGCGCACCATTTATACCTGGAAAGCTAGTCATCACTTCGCGTTTCCCGGTATAAAGATCTTGCATGATAATTTGTGATTGACGGTTTTCAAAAGTGACATAAGCCAACTTGTTACCATCTGGTGACCATGCAGGAGACATCAGCGGTTCTTTTGAGCGCAGTAGCACCTGTTCATTGTAGCCGTCATAGTCCGCTACAACTAATTGATAAGGTTTCTCTTCACCATCGCGTACAATCACATACGCAATTTTGGTACGAAATGCTCCACGCTCACCAGTTAACGATTCATAGACAACATCACTGATTTGATGGGCATAACGTCTAAAGCCCTCGCTGGTAATGATACTTTGTCTGGCTTCTTGAATATGGTCCTGACTTTTCATCAACTTACCATTACTCATCATACGTGTTTCGCCCCCTGTTATCTGGGCACGAATAACGTCAATTAACTCATACTTTACCAAGTATCTTCCACCTGGTTGCTGCTCTACAGAACCAACGACGATAGCCTCAACACCTTTCTCTACCCAAGCGTTATAATCAACATCTTCATCACTGGTTGGAAGCTGCGGCATGTCTGCAAGCGCTACAGGCTTAAATTTACCACTGCGCATCAAATCTGCAGCTATTACATCACTCAACTGCGAAGGTAGCTGACCTACCCCTTCATACTTAAACGGCACAATAGCTATCGGTCGAGCACTGTCTATGCCTTCCGTTATGACAATCTCAAGTGCGGCGTTTGCAACACCTTGAAAGCCAAAAGCAACTATGATTAACAAGTTTCTCAATCGGTTAAACATAAGTTTCCTTTATAAATTTGGTTTAATGGTTAAATTAATATTTTTTAGTTCTTCAAACACATCTTTTTCTTTTGATACCGGTAATGTATCGGCCATTCGCACCGCTCTAAGTGCAGCATCACACACTAACTTATCACCGCCCAAAGAGGTCACACTAGTAACCAGACCATTAAATGCTAAGCGAATGTTTACACGGCACTCTTTACCACGCATCTTTTCATCCGTTAGTAGATTTTGTTGGATCCGTTGTGTGATCAATGCCTGATATTTCTCAACTTCTGTAAGCACCTGTTGCTGGCGAATGCGATTTCTTGCCGCTTGCTCTTTGGCTAACTGCTCCTGTAGCATTTTTTCTTCAAGGGCTTTTTGGCGTGCACGCTCAGCTTCTTCCGCTTTGCGTTTTTCCTCTGCTTCGCGACGTTTTCTCGCTTCTTCAGCTTTGCGCAAAGCATCCTCTTCCGCTTTACGTTTTTCCGCTGCCGCCTGAGCCGCCTTTTCAGCTACCAATTTTTCTTGCTTCGCTTTTTGAGCTTTCTCTCGTTGCTTTTGCTCAATTTCACGCGCTTTCTTAGCTTGTGCTTCTGCTTGACGTTTTTCTTCTTCTTTTGCTTTACGCTGCTGCTCTAACTTGGCGATACGACGAGCTTCCGCTTCACGATCTTGCCTTGCTTGCTGCGCACGTCGCTCCAGATCTCGAATACGCTTCTCTTCAGCCTTTTTCTGCGCGTCCTCTTTTTGCCTTAATTCCGCAATTTTCTTTTCTACCGCATTTTGATCAACTGAAATCGCCGATACCACCTTGTCTGATTGAGGTGTTTCGGGCGTATTAAGCGTGACTTGCATGACCGTGGGTGTGGGCGCTTTGAAAGTTGCACTGACAAATAGAAAACCTGCAATAGCAAGGTGTAAAAGAAAAGATTTTAACAATCCACTTTGTAGTGAGCCCATGGCTATTCCTCAAATGATTTGGTCATTAAACCCACCGATGGCACCCCAGCATTTTTTAAAAAGTCCATCAATAGCAGAACTTCCTGATATGACACTTTACCTGAGCCTTTGATCATCACTGGAGTTTCAGGATTTTGTTGCAGCTTAAGTTTTATAACAGCTGCAACCTCAACTGCATCCATGGGAGACTCTGGATCTGTTCCCACACTTACATAGTAACGACCTTGTGAATCAATACTAGCAATAATAGGAGGCGCATCTTTAGTTTCAACCAGATCAGACTCCTGCATTTGAGGTAAATCGACCTTCACACCGTGAGTGATAAGTGGCGCTGTTGCCATGAAGATGATCAACAATACCAACATTACATCAATGTAGGGAACAACATTTATCTCCGCCATTTGGCGGCGTTTCTTCCGCACATACATGTTATTTCGCCTCTGCCGAGTTTGCTGTCTGACGGTGAAGAATGTTTGAGAACTCTTCCATAAAGTTGACGTATTGAGTCTCAGCTCGCTCTACATCTTTAGCAAAACGGTTATATGCCATAACAGCTGGAATAGCCGCGAATAAACCCATTGCTGTCGCTATAAGAGCTTCAGCTATACCCGGTGCAACCATCTGTAAGGTTGCCTGCTTTACTTCACCCAAAGCGATGAATGCATTCATGATCCCCCAAACCGTACCAAATAGGCCAATATAAGGGCTAATTGAACCCACTGTCGCTAGGAAAGATAAGCCAGCTTCAAGCTTTTCGATTTCTCGTGAAAGTGCAACTCGCATAGAACGGTGAGTTCCTTCTATCACCATAACAGCCGAAGGTGTGCTACTTTTTTTATGGCGGGCAAACTCTTTAAAACCAGCAGCAAATAGAGCTTCCAACCCTGAAGCTGGTTCCGTCTTGGCACTTACTTCACTGTATAACTTACTTAAATCCATACCAGACCAGAACTTGCGTTCAAACTCTCTCGCTTCAGATACTGCTCGGCCAAGAATTCCTTTACGCTGAAAAATAATGGCCCAAGAGGCAATCGACATCCCAACCAGTGTCAGCATCACAAGCTGTACTAATAAACTTGCTTTTAAAATTAGATCAATAAAATTGAGTCCCGACTCCACTTTTTATACTCCTAACGATTGTGTTTCGGCCCATGGCCTACTACTTCACTCTATTGACTGTAAGCGACTATAAATGTTCAGTTAGTTTACTCACACATGCCAATGCTTACAATCTCATTACCGTGAATTACAGCTATTTGGCGACAAAGTGCGCAAAAATATAACAACTCCCTCACCTACTCATAAAAAATAAGCTTAAAGGATTAGAGGGGTAATTTTAACCTACATATAAAATGCGTATTTATTACTAATTTATGCATAAATCGAGCTCTTTATGCATAAATGGCGAATAAAGTCACATATCTATATTGGTAAGACCAATTAACAACAAATAAACTAATACTCACAAATTGTACAAAAACAAATCAACTCTTATAAAAACAACAAGTTAAAACAGGATTGAGCATAAAAAATCAACACCATCTTAAACAATATAAAAACCTGATATTAGTTTTTTTTATTTGAAAATAAAATTTTTCTAGTTTGATGAAATGAAAAAACATCTTTAATATACACCCTGTACTGAGCACACAGCATGATAAATGCACAAGCACAGTTGTTAGTAATATGATTTCTGATTTGTCGTATTACTTTGATAAATGCGTATTGGATAAAACCGATGTTCATTTATCAGTTCCCTGGATTACTTCCTTCAACTTGTTGTTTTGCCCGCTATCTTAGCGGGCTTTTTTTTGTCTTTAATTCGTGGAACAGTGTATCGGCCGAGCCTTAACCTTGACTGAAGTGAACGAGTTCTGATGAAGAGTTATGAGGCCTCAAGCCTAGTTTTAAACTAGGCTTGAGGTGTTAAGTTAAAATGAAGGTATGCTGCATTGGAGGCGATGCGACCACGGGGAGTCCTTTGTATAAAGCCTTGTTGGATCAAAAATGGTTCTATAACATCCTCAATCGTTTCCCGCTCCTCGCCAATAGCCGCAGCTAAGTTGTCTAGCCCGACAGGGCCTCCCGTGAATTTTTCAATAATGGCCAGTAAGTATTTACGGTCCATATAATCAAACCCACACTTGTCTACATCCACCATATCTAGTGCCTGTTGTGCGATGTCTACACAAACTTTTCCATCCCCTTTTACTTGTGCAAAATCTCGAACCCGCCTTAATAAACGGTTAGCGATACGAGGAGTGCCTCGTGAGCGTCTGGCAATCTCATCTGAACCTTCAGGACTAATGGTCAAATCTAAGTAAAAAGCCGAACGAGAGATGATCTTCGCAAGATCTGACACTGAATAAAACTCAAGGCGTTGCACAATACCAAATCGGTCTCTAAGTGGCGACGTCAATGAGCCCGCGCGAGTCGTAGCGCCAATTAGTGTGAAAGGAGGTAAGTCTAGTTTGATTGAACGTGCAGCTGGCCCTTCACCTATCATAATATCCAATTGGTAATCTTCCATCGCTGGATATAAAATCTCTTCAACTTGTGGGCTTAAGCGGTGAATTTCATCAATAAATAATACATCCCCTTCTTCAAGGTTAGTCAGCAATGCCGCCAAGTCTCCCGCTTTTTCAAGCACGGGTCCTGAGGTTGTTTTAATATTTACTTCAAGTTCATTGGCAACAATGTTCGCCAAGGTGGTTTTACCCAGTCCCGGAGGTCCAAATATCAATAAATGATCCAGAGCTTCATCACGTGTACGAGCAGCCTTTATGAATATTTCCATCTGCTTTTTTACATGTGCTTGCCCTGTGTAATCGGCCAGTAACTTTGGACGAATCGCCCTGTCGACTACATCTTCGTTACCCTGTACTTCTGGTTCTATTAATCTGTCGGCTTCTATCATAATGGCTTACATCATAGATTTGAGCGCTTCTTTGATCAGCGCCTCTGTGCTCATATTCGGTTGCGATACATTCTTTACCGCTTTAAATGCTTGTGCTTGTTTATAGCCTAATGCTAGTAAAGCAGCAACTGCATCATCCGCAGGAGTATCCGCTACAGTGGGGTTTTGCATTGGCTCAAAAACCGTAGCATCACTAAATGGTGTTAGTAGATCATGACCAAAATTCTTCAGCCTATCTTTCATTTCTAATACTAAACGCTCTGCGGTTTTTTTCCCAACCCCAGGGATTTTAACCAGAGTTGTCGCATCTTCATTATTGACACACTGTATAAATTGTTCAGCTGACATTCCCGATAAAATGGCTAAGCCAAGCTTAGGACCTACGCCATTTGCTTTTATCAACTCTCGAAACAACGCACGTTCTTTTTTGTGGTTGAAACCAAATAATAACTGCGCGTCTTCACGCACAACGAAATGTGTATAAACAGCTGTTTGCTCACCTATACCTGGCAGCTCATAGAAACAGGTCATAGGCATTTGTACTTCATAGCCCACTCCTGTAACATCGAGTAAAATTTCTGGTGGTTGTTTTTCTAATAATGTCCCACTGAGTCGTCCAATCATGCTGATTCCTATCTAAGTCTACGCCTTACCGTTTTGGTAGCACTGCCAGCAAGACGAATTAAATTTTGTTCCGAGTGAGCATGGCAGATTGCTATGGCTAAAGCATCGGCAGCATCCGCCTGTGGCGTGCCCGGCAACTTAAGAATACGCTTAACCATTTCTTGTACTTGAGTTTTTTGGGCGCTTCCTGTGCCAACAACTGCTTGTTTCACTTGCCTTGCGGAGTATTCACTTACAGGCACATCTTGCATCGTCGCAGCGACGATGGCAGCGCCTCTGGCCTGGCCTAGTTTTAAAGCAGAATCAGGGTTGTGTGCCATAAATACTTGCTCAATAGCAAAGCTGTCTGGCGAAAATTGTTCAATTAACTGATTTACTCCTTGGTAAATCATTTTCAATCTTATGGGAAAAGCATGCTCCCCAAGCTTAATACAACCACTGCCTAAATACTGAAACTTCGACCCTTGATGAGAGATCACACCATAGCCAGTAAAACGAGAGCCGGGATCTATGCCTAAAATAATTGCCAATATACTTACTCGGTCATTAGGTTTAGTGCATAATGCCAAAATACTGTATGAATTACCAGTTATAAGTCTTAGAGTTTAATGTCTGCTTTAATCGCTCTTATATCTCGTTCTAAAATAGAACATCGCAATAAACTCGGCGTCTTGGTGTTCGTGCATGCCAACATCTGCCCCGTTTTATCCCAAACCGCATTATTGCCGGCCGAAGACCATCCACCAGTGACGGAAATATGATTACTAAGTAATACAGGAAAATGATGTGTTTTGGCTATCTGTGCGAAGAGTTTGCTGTCAGGCTCAAAACCCGCTTGAGAAATTAGCGCACTGACAAGGTATACATCAGCGCCTGCCTTTGCGGCGTTTTTACTATGTTCAGGGGCACTAAAATCAGCACATACCGCCAAGGCGATACGATGGTGCTTACAGTTAAACACATAGTCTCTAGTACCTGTACTACAATAGTTTTCCTCTCCAGCATGTAAAAACTGTTTCGAATAAAACTCAATTTCACCATCTTCGAAACATATCACCGCACCAATAGCCGGTTTTTCTGATGACTTACTACTTAACGGACAGCCAGCAATCACAATAATATTATTTGCCATTGCCGCCTGTGATAGCCCCTTGAAATTTTCCGCCTCTGGCTCAACAGCCAACGTATTTAACAATTCCAATTCATAACCACTAAGCGATAACTCAGGAAAAGCGACAATATCGCACCCGAGCTCTGATGCTTGCGCTATCATGGCCATGTGGGTCTTTAAATTTTCGGTGACATCACCTTTTACAACCGGCGACTGTGCCAAGCCAATCACAACCTGCTCTCTCACTTCAACTCCTAAAAACATTCATAAACAGCTGTCAGTCTAGAACTGCTCGCTGTAAACCTTAAAACTAGGCTGTTAATCTCTTAGACATTACTTGCACATCTACACCGCAATAAGTCACGCGCTCCAAATTTTGCCACCCCACGCGCTTATAGAGGCCCCCCTCTAGTGCTTCTGTTTGTAAAAATAACTCTTTGATACCAATAGATTTTGCTGCTTGTTCAACTCTATCAACCAAGGCTGTAGCAACTTCTTTCCCGCGCCATTTGGGTGCCACAAACACTCCACCGAGCCAATGCTCTCTGTCTGGGTAGATAGACATTTCACGGTACTTAAGCTGCGCAACGCCGATCATTTGTTCGCCTTCCAAAGCAACAACGATAAGTGGCATACAGTCACGATTAAGGTACTCATCAAGTTGTTGCTCAAATAACGCTATTGATGCGTTCTCAATAATATTTCCCCATTGCTCAAAATACCATTTGGCCACTTGCGGTTTCAGCTCTACCTTGTCTGCTAAAAATAAAATATCCATACATAGTTCCTTGTCGTTTTGGGACATTCAATGTTTTGAGGTGAAAACCACATCTGGTGATTTTCACCCTTTATCAGTAATACTTAACCCCCATGAGATGCAAAATTTCTAACATCTTGCAACCAGGTATTGCGCTGCGCTTCATCTGCCACTATCACCCCACCGAACAAACTTACTGCAGCTTTTTCAATACCGCAAAATTGCAATGTAAATACATCAAGTTGTTCTAATACAGGTTTTGCCTGCATCTGCATGAAGTCGCTCGGTGCATCCATAGTTAAAATTATACGGGCTGACTTACCACAAAGATGTGGAGTCGGTAATGGATTAGCTTGCTCATAGCTAAACGCAAACCCAGGTAAAAAGGTCCTATCAAATAATCCTTTGAGTTTTGCGGGTAAACCGCCCCACCAAATTGGTGAGACGATTACGATATGTTCAGCCCATAATAGCGCTTGCTGAAACTGCACCAAAGCTGGCTCTAGAAACTGCTTTTGATCATACCCAGCTACTAGGTTGGGATTAAACTCCATAGTGGATAGATCAAAGCGTCGTACTTGTGCATACTCTGTTGCCGCTATTTCGTAACGGTCGCTCAACTGCTTTGAAAAGCTCTTTTCTTTTGGGTTACCATTTAGCAATAATATATGTTTCATCGTTACTCTCTATTTAGATTAGAAAACGATGCTGAGTTTAAGCTCTCCCCTTAACGGCAGAGTCAAGTACTTTTGGACATGACTCTATGGTACGAATACATTGACTCACCTTAGCGATATTATTGCTAATACGTAGCACTTGCTCTTGCATCTCTATTTTTAGCTGTTGTAAAAATAGATTGATTCGCTCCCAGTCTACTTGGTCGTTTTGATAGACAATCACGCCTTTTAATTTCGCCAACGTCACACCAAGCTCCTTGGCTTCTCGGATCAGCTTTAATACTTCCACATCACTTGCCGTATATACACGATACCGCCCTTGTCTTAAGGGCTTTTTGATAAGGCCCTTTTGCTCGTAAAAGCGGATAGCTTTTACCGACAAGCCTGTTTGCCTTGCTACTTCACCAATAAACACTACTTATCCTTCGCGACGTCTAAAATAACCGCGTTATTCACTAAAATTGTTAATATTGATTTCCATGGGCTGATTTACCCATCCCTCAGATCTGCAATATCACCCACACTAATAAAACCATACCGCTCATATGCCGACACCGAAGTCGTGGATGCGTGGACCGTAAGCTTAATATTTGACGCGACAATTTTGAGTGAAGACAGCAAGCAGCTTGCTAATCTAGCAAATGTTAAGATCCCTTGCTCTGATAAAGTGTCTGCCACTGTATTCATAAATGAATGCATACACACATTGCTCACTTCGTCGCAATCAGAGTATAAAAACTTTCTTATAATCATAAGAGTTACCTAATGTTTTTCAGCCATGCTCCATATCATTGTGACACTCTTGCAAGGGGCTTATACAGCCGATTAGAACGACACGATAATGCATCTGAAAATAATACAAGATACTTAAGTAATCACGTGTTTCATCTTGTGGCCACCCGTTACCTCAAAACCATTAGATTTGTAAAACTCTACGGTGCTTTTGTACTGTGGTAAAGGTGGCGTGCTCAACTCTAACCTCTTCCATCCCTGCTGCTTGGCAAGCTTCAATACCGACTGTAATAATTCCTGTCCTACACCTTTAGAACGATACTCAGGCACAACATAAAATTCTTGAATAATACCGAATTGACCTTCTGCATAGAGCGAGTAACTTTGACACACAGAAGCAAAGCCCACTATCTGCTCGGCATCAAAGGCTGCCATCACTTGATAAATACCGTTGGACATATAGTTTTTGCACAGATCAATTGCTAACGGAATATCGACATTAAAGTACTTAGTGCCCATTCGTTCTGAAATTTCATTGGTGAGACAAACTGCAAGCATTGCAATTTGTTCAGATTTGGAAGAATCAATAATTTGGTATTTCATGCGCTCACTCCTTGTACGCTGATTAAATTTAAAAGAAAAGCGTTATGGAGCAAAGTAGCTACCTAATAACGCTTTTCTACGTCCAAATATTAATAACGAATTGATGACAAATACAAGTACTATCTAGTATTAAAATTGAACATTCTTATTCTTACAGAGCTGTGGCACGTATTGATTGAACACACTGCATTCGCATAACCTAAATAAAAAAGGCGACCCTAGGTCGCCTTTTTCAATCGTATCATTCGTTATTCACTGTCGATTTTTGCTTGTTCAACACTAATAGCGAGTTCTTTAAGCGCATCAGGGTTAGCCACGCTTGGCGCATTGGTCATTAAACAAGATGCTTGCGTCGTTTTCGGGAACGCAATTACATCACGTATATTGTCTGTGCCGCATAACAACATCACTAAACGGTCTAAACCGAACGCTAAACCAGCATGTGGCGGTGTGCCATACTTCAATGCGTCCAATAAGAAACCAAATTTATCTTGTTGCTCTTGTTCGTTAATTCCCAAGATTCTAAATGCAGCCTGCTGCATCTCATTGTTGTGAATACGGACCGAACCACCACCTACTTCATAGCCATTTAAGACCATATCGTACGCGTCAGATATTGCACCTGCTGGATTTGCTTCCAGCTCCGCTGCTGAAATATCTTTTGGAGCAGTGAATGGATGGTGTACTGCGTGCAAAGTACCTTCATCATCTTCTTCAAACATTGGGAAGTCTACAACCCAAAGCGGAGCCCACTTAGTCAAATCTGTTAGTTCAAGATCAAGACCCACTTTTAAGCGTAAAGCCCCCATAGCTTCATTAACAACGTTACGCTTGTCAGCACCAAAGAGAATAATATCGCCAGTCTGTGCATTGGTTCGCGTTAGTAGTGCATTAATCACTTCTTCATTTAAGAATTTAGCAATCGGTGATTGCACACCTTCGATACCAGCAGCGCGATCGTTAACCTTCATCCACGCTAGACCCTTAGCACCATAAATGCCAACAAACTTAGTGTATTCATCAATTTGCTTACGCGATAACGCTGCACCACCTGGTACTGTTAACACTGCAACGCGACCTTTCTCGTCATTTGCAGGGCCAGATAGTACTTTAAATTCAACATCTTTCACTAAATCAGCAACGTCAACCAATTCCATCGGGTTACGTAAGTCTGGCTTGTCTGAACCAAAGCGACGCATCGCTTCGCTGTACGCCATAACTGGGAATTCACCCAAGTCGACACTTAACAACTCTTGCCACATTTCACGAATTAGCTTTTCTGTCACTGTGCGCACTTGATCAGATGTCATGAATGACGTTTCAATATCGATTTGTGTGAATTCTGGTTGACGGTCTGCACGTAAGTCTTCGTCACGGAAACACTTAACGATTTGATAATAACGGTCAAAACCCGACATCATCAGTAACTGTTTAAACAGCTGTGGTGATTGAGGTAGAGCGTAAAAACTGCCTTTGTGTACACGACTTGGCACTAGGTAGTCTCGCGCACCTTCAGGTGTTGCCTTGGTCAGTACCGGTGTTTCAATATCTAAAAAGTCATTGCTGTCCAAGAAACGACGTACAAAACTGCTGGCTTTTGCACGTAATTTAATACGGTCACTCATTTCTAAACGACGCAGGTCAAGGTAGCGATACTTTAAACGACGTTCTTCAGAGTTTTGTTGGTTAAAGTCCAGAGGTAGCGGCTCAGAACGGTTAACAATCGTCAACGCCGTGCCTAAGATTTCAACCTCTCCTGTGGCCATATCTTTATTTACCTGGCTATCAGGACGAGCGCGAACCACCCCCCTAACCTGTACACAGAACTCTTGACGCAAAGTATTTGCTGTATCCATTAACCCTTCAACTTCTGGGTCAAAAACGATTTGCACCAACCCTTCACGGTCGCGCAGGTCGATAAAAATCAAGCCACCTAGGTCGCGGCGTTTATTGATCCAACCGCATAGTTCTACTTCTTGTCCAACATGGCTTTTGTTTAAATTTCCGCAGTATATAGAGCGCATAGTATTCCTGTGTCTCAGTTACACAAGGCTGGTAACTGGCATTAATATGAAAAATTATCGGCGATTATATAAAATTCCTTGTCTGAATGTCATCCTCGATCCGATTTAGTTTCTAAAATTCACCATCTTTATTACACTGTCGTCACTAACAACCACTTTAAACTCGATAACATGCTATATCTTGGCTGCCCACAATGGAGCGCTTCTCATTGGAAAGGTCGTTTTTTTTCATCCCATTGCCAAAACAATCAAATGCTTCAAGAATATGCGCAGATTTTTAATTCGGTTGAAGGTAACACCACCTTTTATGCAGACCCAAAACCTAGTTCAATTGCTAAATGGTACAGTGATGTGCCCGATGACTTTAGATTCACCTTTAAAATTCCCAAACGTATTTCTCATGAACTAGCGTTACAAAACTGCCAACGCGAGTTAAATCATTGGTTAACTCTGTTTGAACCTATTTTTGATAAAGTAGGTCAAGTGATGCTACAACTACCTCAGGCTTGTGATCCACAATTTTTACCCCTGATTGAAGCGTTCTGCGCTCAATTACCAAAAGACCTACCACTGGGAATTGAAATCCGTCATCTAGCATTTTTTGATAAAGCTGATAATGAGCGTCGATTTAATCAGTTTTTAATTGGAAATCACTATAATAGAATTATGATGGATACGCGTCCCTTATTTAGTGAAGTCGCAACAACCCCAGCTATTATTGATGCGCAAAAAAAGAAACCGAGAGTACCATTACATGTTATCGCCACAAGTAACGCGCCTGTTTTACGCTTTGTTGGGTGCTCAGGCTTACAAGCTAACCGTCAGTTTTATGCGCCATGGCTGGTAAAAATTAATCATTGGCTAGATGAAGGAAAAACACCCTATGTGTTTTTCCATACTGCGGATAATTATGATGCGCCGTTGCTCGCCAAACAGTTTATTGAAGACCTTAAGCGCCCAGAGGTTAAACTAGGAACATTTCCTGCTCACCAACAACCTCAACAAACAAGCTTGCTGTAGTAATTTATTTCACGTCAGTGTGAGCTGTCATACTGTTAGCCTTATCTCGGCTAGGCTCAAAACCTTCATATCTGGGTAGTTCAACATCAAGTTCTTCCCAGCTTGCTTTACTGGTCACAAAATTATGTGACATTGGCCGCTCTTCAATATCTGAATCTAAAACTCCCAAACGTAATCGCAATTTACTGGGCAAATCATCATTAGAGCTAAATAAAGGACTGGCGCAGTGCTTGCAAAAATGTCGCTTTCGACCCGGCTTAAACTCAAAATACTTAATCGCGTCTTGACCACTAATAATGTGTAACTCTTCACTGTTCACAAAACCATTAGTAGCAAACGCTGTACCTGTAGATTTTCGACATAGTGAGCAATGGCAATGAATAATGTCACTGATCTTCCCTGTAATGCATAATTGGATTTTACCGCATAAACAACTGGCCTTATACATTCATTCTCCTTGCTAGGATGTGATTACTTTTGATATTGAGTATAATGAGTCGCCGTACCATGTACCAGAAATTTAGCCATGACCTTTTCACATTATTTTCTCCACTACCCTGAGCATATTCAAAATCAAGTTCAGCAACTAATCACATCGGGCAAAATTGAACAATATTTCAAGAACAAATACCCTGATGCTCATCAACTGCAAAGTGAAAAGTCACTGTATGAATATACCAATAAACTCAAGCAGCGCTATTTAAAAAATGCGCCCAACCTTAACAGTGTTAAATATAAAAAACAGAGTGATTTGGTAAAAAATGCACTGGGAACGCATACTTTTAAGCGTCATCAACATGGTGGAAAGTTAAAAGCAAAGCATGAAATAGCCATTGCAGAGCAATTAAAAAATGCCCCTGAAGCATTGCTCAAGGTATTAGTTGTACATGAGCTTGCACATTTTAAAGAAAAAGATCACAACAAAGCATTTTATCAGCTTTGTTGCCATATGGAGCCTGAGTATCATCAGCTTGAATTAGATTTACGATTATTCTTGGTACTTCAACAGTTACAACTGAGCTTTTATTGAAGGCCTAGCAAATCCGAGTAAGTGTTCGATATTAAGGTAACCAAGCTTGATCACCAGCCAAGCACGAAGCACAGCACCAAGTGCAAAACCAAAACAAAATGCCCAGGCGATACCCAGCAAGCCAAATTGAGCCTGGCAATACCACGCAATTAACACCGTGACCGCTGTCGCAAACAGTAATACCCATAGATTGTAAAGTGGTTCGCCAACCAAATTAATCACGCTACTTGCGCATATTCGCAAGGGTGTGATCAACTGCGCCAGTAGTAATATTAACAATAGCGTATGACCGGACTCCATTTCAGGCTCTTGATATAGAGCTAGTAGAGGGTAAGCCGCGATAGCAAGTATTAACACAAAAACTAAATTGCATAACCAAAACAGTCGCATTACATGCGCGACTTCAAAACTGTCTATTTGCTTGTTCAGTAACATCGGCTTTAGTACCATACCAAACGCATTGGATAAAATAGCCATCAACCCTGCAATCACCACCGCCGGATAAAATACACTGACAGCTTTTGGACCTAACCAATGATGTACTAGCAAGACATCAAGTTTAGCGACCAAGGCTACTCCAGCGCCACTTGCAAGCAATCGCAACGATGATTTACACCAGAACACGGTTTGATAAGCTGGTTTATTTTTTTCAAGCAGCGGAAATATCAGTACAAACTGCAAAACCACCACAATACTGATACTAACAATCAACGCTTGGCAAACCATTGCAAGGTCTAATGAATCATGCTGAAAATACAAGTACGCGCAGCTTAGTGCGGTGAGTATTTCAAACAGTGATTGCTGAGTAAGCAGGCCACGTCGTTTAGCATCAAGTGCCATTAAAAAAGTTGCTTGGCACTGCATAAGAGCACCAAGAGGCACAATAAAAAGTAAGTATTCTAAATGCTCGTTTGCCAGTTCATGGGGGGAAAATAACGCATAGCCGAATAACACGACGGCCACAAAAATGCATCCAAAGCTTAATGCCACTGCAAAATATACACGCTTTAATCCTTGTAGCAATGCATGTTGCTGACTTTTATAAAGAGGGTGCGCTATGCGCATAAGTGATGATGCAAAGCCCATACTGGCAGGTAAAAGTAGTACTTCACACAGCGCTAATAAGGCCGCAAACGTACCGAAATGTTCGGCACCCATAAAACGAGCCAGCAGCAAAGTCATGATAACTCTGCTAATGTGATTGAGCCCAGTAAAGGTGCCGAGTGACAATACGTGTTTTAAAACATCCATGTTAGGCAAATAATTACAGGCCTAACTCCGACATAAAATCATCATCCGCTGCATCAGCTTCATCTGCCGCTTGCTTCTTACTCTTGTTCTCTTCTTCATTTTTTGTAGCCTGGCGCTCAATAATGGTATCTGGGTCCACAGACTCTGCAATATCAAAGTCATGCAGCTTGATGAACTCAGTTTTATCCATAGCCAGCTCTAGATAGAAGATATTTTGATTCTGCGTAGTAAATGTTACCCGACGCGCTTGCGGGCGGTCCATCGTGGTATCTACAGAGATCTGAACTTGCTTATTAATTGCCATCATCTTCGGTTGATTTTGGGTAATTGACGTGTGTAATTGCTCACGCACTTTACTGGTAAAGTCACCCACAATTTGGTTCATCAACTCACCCATCACGTTGGATACATCATCGGACAAATGACTATTTGCTATTTCATCTTCTGGCATACCCATGCTGCGCATGTAGTCTTGGTAAATCTCCATTGCAGCTTGCGCGGTAAAGTTGGTAACCACTAGGCCAGTAAAGCCACCGTCAAACAATACAAAGCAACCAATATCTGGGCGCATACACGTACGTGTAATTTTTTGTACCATCGCAGAATATGCGATTTGATTACCACTTGCCGAAGAAAGAACCTCGGTCACAGAACGACACAAAGTCGATAATATGTCTTCAGTACTAACTACTTTATTTCTCGCCATTATTTATCTCTTTTTTACTTCTTATCATTAATAGTAGCCAAGCTACTCAATTTATCACTGACTATCCAGCATAAAATGGTAAAATAACACGATTATTTGGTAAGAGAGATAAAATGTGACTGGCAAAGACAGTATTTATGCCACTGAGCAACAGGTAAAAGATTTCAGCTTTGACGCTAACGTCGTTGAAGTTTTTCCGGATATGATACAACGCTCAGTCCCAGGCTACGCTACCATTGTAAGCACCATGGGTAAACTGGCGGGGCAATTTGCCCAAAGTAACTCTAATTTATATGACCTTGGCTGCTCTTTAGGCGCAGTAACGCTCAGTATGCGCAGAAACATCGCAAAAGAGAACTGCCGGATCATCGCAGTGGACAACTCACAAGCTATGGTTGAGCGCTGCAAAATGCATCTTAGTGGCTTCAAGTCTGATGTGCCCGTTGATGTCCAACTTGGCGATATTAACGAGCTTGAAATTAGCAACGCCAGTGTGGTTGCTATGAACTTTACCTTGCAGTTTATCCCACAGGAACAACGTTTAGCCGTCTTACAGAATATTTACAATGGTCTTAAACCAGGTGGCATCTTACTACTGAGTGAAAAGATCAAAGGCGAAAATGATGAGCAAGATAACTTACTGATTGATTTGCACCATGATTTTAAACGCCACAATGGTTATTCAGAGTTAGAGATTAGCCAAAAACGTACCGCAATTGAAAATGTCATGCGTCCTGACAATTTGAACAAGCATTTAACTCGATTAAGTGACATTGGTTTTAAGCAAACACAGGTTTGGTATCAGTGTTTTAACTTTTGTTCAATGATAGCCATTAAATAACGGAGAAAAGATGAACAACTGGTTTACCGACTTTTATGCCGCCATCGCGAAAAATCAACTGAGTCATTGGCTCGATACCCTGCCAGCCCAACTTACACACTGGCAAAATGAGGCCCAGCATGGCGATTGGTCACAGTGGGAAAAGGTCTTAAAGAACTTGCCTGAGTCAAATACTCAACATATTAATATTGAGGATAAAGTAGAGTTTGGTCTTGCCGATGAGCTGTCACAGGGCCATAAAAAGCAACTCACTCATTTACTGAAACGGATGATGCCTTGGCGCAAAGGTCCATTTCATATCCACGGCATTCATATAGATACCGAATGGCGTAGCGATTGGAAATGGGATCGCCTATTGCCTCATATCAGTGATCTTCATGGTCGAACCGTTTTAGATATTGGCTGTGGCTCTGGCTATCACTTGTGGCGTATGCGTGGTGCTGGCGCTGATTTTGTAGTGGGAATCGACCCATCAGATCTATTTTTATCACAGTTTCAGGCCATCAAACACTTTAATCCTGACCCTAATGTACACCTGCTTCCCCTTGGCGTAGAACAACTGCCACAGCTAAAAGCATTTGATACAGTATTTTCTATGGGGGTGCTTTATCATCGTCGTTCGCCAATTGATTTTCTAGCACAGCTTAAGGCGCAACTTCGAGCTGGTGGAGAGTTGGTACTTGAAACTTTGGTCATTGAAGGCGATGTCAATACAGTGTTGGTACCAACTGACCGCTACGCCAAAATGCGTAATGTCTGGTTTATTCCCAGCACCGCAGCGCTGACTTTATGGCTTGAACGTGTTGGCTTCAAAGACATCAAAGTCGTGAATAAAGATGTAACATCTCTTGACGAGCAGCGCCGTACGCCTTGGATGCAAACCGAGTCACTGGCGGACTTTTTAGACCCCAACGACATCACTAAAACCATTGAAGGCTACCCTGCACCACTGCGTGCTATTTTAACAGCTAAAGCTTAACTCTCAGAAATAACTGTGCAGGGGTCGCCTTTGGGCATTCCCTGCACATGCTGCTAATCTTTACCACATGCGATTAAGTGATATTTCAACTAGCCCCATATGGGCAATTGTTGTAAAATACGCGCGTTTCTAAGCAACCCATAAAGCAATTTTGAGGAAAACCTGTGAGCGAACAAAAACAGTCTCTTAGCTACAAAGACGCAGGCGTAGATATCGATGCGGGTAACGCATTGGTAGAGCGCATAAAAGGCGTAGTGAAAAAAACTCGTCGTCCAGAAGTAATGGGCGGAATTGGTGGTTTTGGTGCACTATGCGAACTTCCAACTGGTTACAAAGAGCCTGTATTAGTTGCTGGCACAGATGGTGTGGGCACTAAACTTCGTCTCGCTATCGATTTGAAAAAACACGATACGGTAGGTATCGACCTAGTTGCAATGTGTGTAAATGATCTTATCGTCCAAGGTGCTGAACCCCTATTTTTCTTGGACTACTACGCAACTGGTAAGCTGGACGTCGATGTTGCAGCGGATGTTGTAACCGGTATCGGCAAAGGCTGTGAATTGTCGGGTTGTGCATTAATCGGTGGCGAAACGGCTGAAATGCCAGGCATGTACGAAGGTGACGATTACGACATGGCTGGCTTCTGTACGGGCGTAGTTGAAAAATCAAAAATCATCGATGGTACTAAAGTAGCATCGGGTGACCAATTGATTGCATTAGCTTCAAGCGGCCCGCACTCAAACGGTTATTCGCTTATCCGTAAAGTGTTGGAAGTATCAGGCGCTGACACAAACTCAGAATTTGAAGGTAAAACACTTGGTGAGCACTTATTGGAACCAACTCGTATTTACGTTAAATCAATCCTAGAGTTACTCAAAGATGTAGACGTTCATGCGCTATCTCACATCACAGGTGGTGGCTTCTGGGAAAACATTCCTCGCGTGCTACCTGAATCAGCAAAAGCGGTTGTTAAAGGTGACAGTTGGCAATGGCCAGCTATTTTCAACTGGTTACAAGAAAACGGTAATATCAGTACTCACGAAATGTATCGCACATTTAACTGTGGTGTTGGCATGATCTTAGTTGTTCCTGCTGACAAACTAGCACAAAGTCTTGAAATTTTAAGCGCTCAAGGTGAGCAAGCTTGGCACATTGGTGAAATTCAAGATGCGGTTGCTGGTGAGGAACAAGTTGAGATCTTAGGTGGTAAAGCCTAATGTCGAATACTCGCTTAGTGGTATTGATCTCTGGCAGTGGTTCAAACCTGCAAGCCATCATAGATGCCTGTCAGAGTAATCAAATAAAAGGCGAGGTAGTTGCTGTTATCAGTAACAAAGAACAAGCTTATGGCTTAACACGTGCCGCCAATGCTGGCATTGAAACTAAGGTGTTAAGCCATAAAGCATTTGCTACACGTGATGATTATGACGTCGAGTTGGCCTCTTTAATCGACTCTTTTAATCCAGATTTAGTTGTATTAGCTGGATTTATGCGTATTCTAACTCCTAGCTTAGTGCAAAAATTTAAAGGAAAAATGTTGAACATTCATCCTTCTTTGTTGCCTAAGTACCAAGGGCTGAACACCCATCAAAGAGCGATAGATGCAAAGGACGACGTACACGGTGTTAGCGTACACTTTGTGACGGAAGAGCTGGACGGCGGTCCAGTGGTATTACAAGCGAAGGTTCCAATCTTAGCTAATGATACCGCAGAGACTCTGGCGCAGCGGGTTCATGAACAAGAACATATTATCTATCCTTTGGTGGTCCAGTGGTTCAGCGAACACAGACTAACAATGGAAGCAGATTATGCCGTTTTTGATAACCAACCCCTTCCAGCTCAAGGCGCAGCCTACCCATAATAAAATATGCGCTTGGCTACTTGGCTTAAGCGCTATTTTCTCTTGCTCTATCGTTGCCAATCCCCTTGTTTCTTATAACGCAGAATACCAAGTCTCTCGTAAAGGCTCAGTCAAAGGTACAGCTTACCGCGAGCTTAAACAGCTTGACCAGAACACCTATCAATTAAAATACAAAAGCGATATCGAATGGATGATTTTCTCTGACGAGCGTGAGGAAACTTCTAAGTTCAATATGCATGATGATACACCTGTTCCTCTTGAATACAGCATGGTGCGCACAGGTACTGGCCCAGACAAAGATTACAAAATTACCTTTGATCGTAAAAACCAAGCAATCATTTCAAATCAAGAAAAATACCCGTTAGGTGTAAAGTGGATTGAAGAACAGCAAGATTTACTCACATACCAATTGCAGCTAAGAAAGGAATTAATGGCAGGCAAACAGAAATTTAGTTATCCAATTATTGATAAAAAAGGTGGACAGCGAACTTACGACTTTGAAGTTGATGGCAAAGAAACCATTACTTTGCCTATTGGTAACGTAGAAACTGTGCGTATAAAACGCCTTTATGACGACGACAAGCGCCAAGTAACTGTATGGTTAGCACCTGACTATGATTATATTGTAGTGAAAATGTACAAGGGCAAGGAAGGCATAGAGCAATTTCAAGTGCAGCTAACAAAGTATGAAAAGCATACCCCTATGTAATAACGGGTAAAGGTAGTCGAAATTGCTCGACTACCTTTTAAACCATCCAAAGTGTTTAGATCTTCTCACCCATTTTAAACAGTACAAACTCCCCTTCTGACATTTTTTGCCATTGTTCATCATTAGTTAAAGGGCGAGTTGCGATAACAGTAACCACATCATTTGGCGTGGTTTCCTTTTGAAAATCCACCACCATATCCGCATCAATCAAAGTTGCTTTACCAAATGGCGCTCTACGAGTGATCCAATGAAGATTATTGGTACAATATGCCAACACATATACGCCATCAGTTAGTAACATATTAAACACGCCTTTGGCGCGCAACGTATCGGCCAATTTCGCAGCATACCTAAATACTGCGGCCATGTTTGAGGGGCGTTTTGGATATTTTTCGCGTATTTTATCGAGTATCCAACAAAATGCTAATTCACTGTCGGTATTGCCCACTGGTCGATAAAATTCAGGCTTTAGGTCACTATAATTAGATAACTGGCCGTTATGAGCATAGGTGATCTCTCTTCCCCATAACTCACGTGTAAAAGGATGGGTGTTCTCAAGGCACACTCGACCACGATTGCCTTGTCGAATATGGCTTATCACCGACACACTTTTGATTGGGTATGCTTTCACCAATTTTGCGATTTCAGACTGGCAACTCGGCTCAGGGTCTTTAAATGTTCTGCACCCTTTGCCCTCATAAAATGTAATACCCCAGCCATCTTTATGGGGCCCAGTGTTGCCGCCACGCTCCAAAAGCCCAGAAAAACTAAAACAAATATCTGTTGGGACATTCGCCGACATGCCCAATAGCTCACACATTAAATAAAAACCCCTTTAAAAACAGTAGAAAGCACCGGATTTTAGACTTATACAAGTATATGTTTTGTCCAGTGTTATGGTTACGATTGCGCTTATTATTATGCGTAACATCGCTATGCATTATGTCTCACTCGGGTGCACTCGTAAATAAGGCCGAGAATTTAAAATAAGGGGTTTTGTAGGCGAGCTCATATTTACCCCCACTCAGCCTACAAAGTGGCACGGACTCTAACTATTGACTACAAATGTAATCTAAAGCAATATTGGATTACAAATGTAATCCAAATAATAAACTATGAAAATAATTCTATCGATATTAATCGCATTGACGATGGTCGCATGTCAAAGCCCAACTGTTCATATCTATTCGCGAGATTTATCGCAACTAGAGCGTTCGAGAGTACAATCGCTTTTTGAAACTGAGAATATCCATTTTAAGTTTACCAATTTGCAATCGCCTGATCATTATCATGAGCCGTATTTGCTATATCACCCGCAAGATAGTGATCAGGCTCTCATTAGTGCAGTTGAACGTGTGGTAAGAGAGGTAGGCTTTAATAGATTAAACACGCAGGTGTTCAACAAAAAAAATCACTATTACACCCAAGGTAATATGGGGTTATATTTTCCCGCTAAAAACAGCCATTCAGTAGAACTTCCGGAATTATTATTTACACATCAATGCACTACCACTGATATGCAAATTCATATCAAACAAAACGGTAAATGGATGGCCCGTAACCAAACTGATTTACAGGGAAAATGGCAGTATGTTGAACCATATTTAACTCTACATTGGTTTGATGGCTCAGGGATGGTACAGCAAGCCTATCAAGGCCGAATACACACAGTACCCACCAAGCTTGGACCAAGAAACGCGGTTACCTTTACCGTTCTCGGTCATCGCAGCTATCCATTAGCATTGTTAAACTGTGATTTACAAGCGATTTTTATGTAACACGTATCAAGCATAACTTAAGTGGAAATAAGTGGGGGGGTAACTAAAGTACATCTCACAAATAGGGGGCATAATTTCACGCCCCCTAACCCTTTACGCCATCAGCAAGAAGCCGATGAATGCGATAAAAGCTGCAATTAAAGCATAAGGTAACTGCGTGACCGCGTGGCTAATTAAGTTACATCCAGAGCCTTGTGCAGCTAATACAGTTGAATCGGAATAGAAACACGCTTGACTGCCAAAAGATGATGCCGACAGCAATGCACCTATCACTAATGGTGTATTTGCATCAACCGCCACAGCTAACGGCATCACAATTGGGATCGTTACAGCAAAAATCCCCCAACTAGACCCTGTAGCAAACGCTAGGATAGCCATAGATAGGAATACCATAGCTGGTAACAACTGTGCCGTCATATATGGGCTTAATGAGTCAATAACATATTGAGGTAGCATCAGCTGATCACACACGTCTTTAAAAATAAATGCGGCGATAACCGTACCAATTGCTGGCAGCATACATTTAAAGCCATCAATCATCTGCTCAAGCATATCTGCAAGCGGCATCAACCTTTGCAGTAAGTAGAAAGGAACCGTGACTGCCAAAGTCGCCAGTAAGCCCTTCCAAACATCGATATCAAAATATACCGTAAACGCCACCAACAAGCTGATAGGCACTAAGAAGTTGTATAGTTTGCCTTGCTCATCTGCTTGTTCAAACTCTTGCTCTATCGCCTTTGCAGCGTATTCGTCTGGTGTATGCACATCCGTCAAGTCCACCTGATCTAGTGCTGGTTGCCCTTGCTGTGCCGCAAGTTCTGCACGCTTCATAGGCCCAAGTAAAGGCATGACACCGAGTGCCACAAGTGGCACCATAAGTACAGCCACCCAAGCATACAACATGTAAGGTATCGCCTGCATGTAGGTTACAATGCCCTGACCTTGCTGTGCAACGCCATTGTCGACCAACAACCCACCAAAGAACACCGCCCATGTAGAAAGTGGCACCAACACGCAGATTGGTGCGGCTGTTGAGTCAACAACATAGGCCAGCATTTCACGAGATATTTTAAACTTGTCAGTGACTCTGCGCATGGTTTCACCAACCGTTAACGCATTTAAATAGTCGTCAATGAAAATAACAACACCTAAAAGATAGGTCATCAATAGTGAAGACTTGCGCCCTTTGGCCATTTTCAATGCATTACGCCCGAAAGCCAACGCCCCACCAGTGCGCACTAACAACGCGATCAGCGCGCCAAAGCTACCACATACTAATATTAACCACCCTATGGTCTCATCAGCCATTACTTTCAACGAAGCATCGGCAAAGTTTGGTAAGACTGCCCCCACGTCAACAATCGCCAAACCAACCAATGCGCCAATAACAAGCGCTAAAATAGGTCTGCGTAAGAGGATTGCGAGCGTCAAGACGACGATAGGTGGAACTACACTAATAACACTAGGCTCTGTCATTGAAAATCATCCCAATATTATGACTACACTAAAACGTAATGGCCGCTACGCCAAGCGAGCGGGTATCTGCTTAATATTGGGTTGACCCGTGATTAGTATGGCCCTTCTTGAAACATCAGCGAGAAAATAAACAGTAAATCTAATCTCGTCAATTTCTTTTTTATAATGCGATTGATTTGCCGAACATCTGAACTGTTTCGAATAAAAATTATTGTGTCTATAAAAATGATGAAGCCCCCTTTAGTGGGTCTTATAAACTAAGAGATGTGAGAAACTGTCGTTCAAATCGCTCTATATAAACCCTTATCCAAAGCTAACTTTAACTTTTAAATCATATTACTAACTAGAAAATTGGGGAATCGAAAAGAGTTAAGGCAGGTGCCACACTAGAGTATTGTTGTTCATTCAATACAGCAAAACTAACATCATTATATTTACTCTTAACGAGTAAATTTTTTCGTTGTTCAAGGCCTTATTTTTAGTTTAAAAAGTGCATGTCCAATTAACTTAAGGCAAAAACAATGAAAAATACACTTCTTGGTATGGTTACAGCACTTACTTTCGTTGCAACAAGCAGCTTAGCTGACGAAAAAACGGTTGCACCTCAAGAGCTAGTACAAGAGTTTACGCAAATGTGCTTAGAGTGGGCAAATGACGATGGCGTAGACGCGAATGACGTTAAAAAGTACGTATTAGATTGCGTAAATGAAGAGCTAACAAGCAACAGCTATCAAACAGTAAGCAGTGTTGATATCTAATCTCAGATTATTAAGTCTAATCACCTCATTCAGACTTCACTAAAAAGCCGGGTTTCCCCGGCTTTTTGTTGTTACTTTTTCTTCTTCGATGCTTTGGTTTCTATCACCCACTTACCACCTTCATAAGTGGCTTTCCAGCCTGTGGCCTTGCCATCAACCTCAGTCATCACATACTGAGTTTTAGTTTTCCGTGAATAGCGAACAATTGCTAGATTGCCATCATCGTCTTGTTCAGGCGCATCTGCTAAGTAATGAAACTTAGGAGATATCCTATCTCTGAAACGTTTAAGCTCTGCAACCTTTGGTGCCCGAGTTTCTCGTGATTTAGGGAACGTATGAGCCGCTAAGAAAATGCCTGACGCGCCATCACGTAATACAAAATATGCGTCCGACTTCTCGCATTCAAGCTCTGGTAAGTGGACAGGGTCTTCTTTGGGTGGCGCAGGTTCACCATTTTTTAGCAGCTTGCGAGTATTTTTACACTCTTCATTGCTACAACCAAAATATTTACCAAAACGTCCCGACTTAAGCTCCATATCTGAGCCACATTTATCACACTCAATGATAGGACCATCATAACCTTTGATCTTAAATGTACCTTTCTCGACAACATACCCTTTACATGCAGGGTTATTACCACACACATGCAACTTACGCGTTTCATCGATAAGGTAAGAGTCCATCGCCGTTTCGCAAATTGGGCAACGCTTCATTTGCATTAATGTTTCTGTTTCAACGTCTTCAACATCTGCGGCAATCGCCTCGTCACCCGAAACTAAGTTCATGGTTGTAGTACAGCGCTCTTTTGGCGGCAAATTATATCCTGTACAACCAAGAAACACGCCGGTAGATGCAGTACGAATACCCATTTTACGATTACAGGTTGGACAATCTATATCTGTCTCAACCATCACGTTTTGACGCATACCGCCTTCAGCTTCTTCTCCAGCAGCAATTTCAAGCTGTTCCGAAAAATCGGCATAAAACTTATCTAAAACCTGAGTCCAAACACGCTCGCCTTCGGCGATATCATCGAGTCTGTCTTCCATCTTTGCTGTAAAGTCAAAGTTCATCAGATCATTAAAGTTCTCAACTAAGCGATCGGTAACAATCTCACCCATTTTTTCAGCAAAAAAACGACGGTTTTCAACCCGAACATAGCCTCTATCCTGAATGGTTGAAATAATCGATGCATAAGTCGAAGGGCGACCAATGCCTCTTTTTTCAAGCTCTTTAACTAGGCTTGCTTCACTGAATCGAGCTGGTGGCTTGGTAAAGTGTTGTTTAGGGTCTAAAGCGACTAAATCAATCTCATCACCTTCACTTACTGGTGGGAGAGATTGATCTTCTTCATTTTTCTTACGAACTGACGGTTGTACTTTAGTCCAACCATCAAAGCGCATCACGCGCCCTTTTGCTTTTAACGTATAGTCATCAGCTGCAACAGTCAGTGTTGTCAAATCATATTCAGCAGCTGTCATTTGACAAGCGACAAACTGACGCCAAATAAGTTCATACAGCTTCTTCGCATCTGCATCAACACCCTCAACATGGCCTGATAAAACATTTACATCTGAAGGACGTATTGCTTCGTGAGCTTCCTGAGCGTTTTCTTTCGCACTGTATTTAGCGGGATTTGCAGGTAAATATTTATCACCAAATTGGGTACCAATGTAATCTCGGCACATCGCAACCGCGTCATTTGATAAATTGGTTGAGTCCGTACGCATGTATGTGATGTAACCCGCTTCATATAAGCGTTGAGCTAACATCATTGTTTTCTTTACACCATAACCTAAACGCGTGCTCGCAGCTTGCTGCATGGTGGAAGTTATAAACGGCGCACTTGGTTTGCTCTTGCTGGGTTTCTCTTCAACCTTAACAACACGGTAAGCGCTCTTTTCCAGCTCAGATACCGCTTTCATTGTTTGCGATTCATTTACCGGTTTAAAGGCATTGCCTTGATATTTTGTAACCTCTAAACGAATTGGTTGTTTCGCAGCAGTGACATCGGCGTGAATATCCCAAAATTCTTCAGGAATGAAAGCTTTAATTTCTCTTTCACGCTCTACTAAAAGTCGCACAGCAACAGACTGAACTCGCCCTGCTGACAAACCTCTGGCCACTTTTTGCCAAAGCAAAGGAGAAACCATAAAACCCACAACGCGGTCTAGGAAACGGCGCGCTTGCTGAGCATAAACCATATCAGTATTAAGCTGGCCTGGCGTTTCAAAGGCTTGCTGAATAGCGTTTTTGGTAATTTCGTTAAATACAACACGCTTATATTTTTCAGGCTCACCACCGATGATCTGTTCGAGGTGCCAAGCAATCGCTTCCCCTTCTCTATCCAAATCGGTTGCGAGATAAATTTGGTCCGCATTTTCTGCCAGCTTTTTTAACTCTTGTACTACCTTCTCTTTTCCTGGCAGTACCTCATAGTGGGGTTCCCAGCCTTTTTCTGGGTCAATGCCCATACGTGCAACGAGATTCGCATAATCTTTGTTTTTCTTATATATGGCCTTTTCTTCAGGAGACATTTTTCTGACTTCAGCCGGACTTTTAGTAGCCAAGCCTTTTGTCTTTCCTGCACCGGATGTTGGCAAGTCACGCACATGTCCAACACTGGATTTTACGATATAGTCCTTACCTAAGTATTTATTAATTGTTTTTGCCTTTGCGGGAGACTCTACAATTACTAGCGATTTGCCCATAGCTGCCTATTTTTGACCCATTCTTGTCTGAGTTTTTGCCCATCTCGGGCGATTAATATTTATAGGTATATCTACAAACACCTATTGTTACAAGCTTTAAATACAATCTTTTAGCTGATTAATGATTAATTACACAATTACTGTTGCTATTTTAAGCAAAAAGTACAAAGCCAAATTTAAGCAGCGCAATATAAAGGAATCGATACAAAAATGCCAACCCGAAGGTTGGCATTTTGCTTTTTATTATCCAGCGTCTTTGACTTTTAAGCTGGCCGCCGAAACCACTCCAGCGGGTGTGGTAAAGGCAAATAACACCTGACCATCTTCTCTTTGGTTCGCCTCAATTTCATTGGAAATGGTGAACTCAATTACTGAGGCATCTTTTCTTGACAAGTTAGGCACGACAAAACTTGTTTCGCCTGTGTAAACTCCGTTATCTGCACTCACTTGGATCTCCGTTCCTTGAGGCAAGGGGTTGTTATGAATATCGCTGTAATATAGAAATACTTGAACACTGCCTATATTATCTGAGGTGTTAAAGTTAACCTGTTTAACATCACAATATGCATCGAACTCTGATGGCTCAAGTTCAAGCGCCATCACATCTTCTATCTCTAGATCACTGCAGTCTTGTGGTATTGAATGCCCATTGGCAAGGCTTGCGCTCTTACTAACGACAAATCGGAAGTGAGCGTCACTACCAGACATTATAATCTCAGAGGTATCAAACACATCGATGATTGATTTGCTACAAGCTCCCGCCTGTTGTTGTGCGGCAGTACAACTTAAACCATTGTATTTCCGATCTTTATCGGTAAAGGTGCCATCACCATTACTGTCCCATAGTTTTTCAAAGTGCCCTGCATTAGTATTTAATGGAGAACAAGGGTTTGAGTCACTATTTGGTAAACAATTAGTTCCGTCATAGCTACCATTTTCGTTGTCGTCACGAAACGCCTCTGGCACATCGTAAACTAGGCTAAACTCATTCTCATCGAACAAACCATTGCCGTTTACATCATTGAAATTTTCTTCACCGTCGGTAATAGCAATCAAGGTTGCACGACCGGCCAATGGCACACCATCCTCATGGACTGATGCATCTAAAATTCCATTTGTACAAGGTGCTGAGTTACCAAAGTATAAATCACAATTACGGGTGCTTTCTAACACAGTTCCAGCTAGCTGGTTGTTACCAACGTTCAAAATCTGTTGATGACTTGGCGCTGAGTTCCCTTGTCCCACTAAATAAGACTTTTTGGCTTGATATAACAGCTTAGGATTGTATGAATCAATCCTGTTACCCCAATAATCTTGAGAACATCCCACTTGATTAGCTTGTGCACAATTAATGGGGCTACGAGGGTCGCTTGCTGGTTTATTGGTAACAAACGGGATCACATTTTGGCTAACCCAAGTTGCACTACAGCGTCCATCGGTGGTCTCACACTCTAACTCAGCGTTAAACTGCGTACCATCAACGGTCCCTACAGCTCCTCCCTCTGTACTAATGTACACTTTGGTGCCATCGTGCACGAAATTTCCATATCTATCGGCGACATTGACCACTATCGGTACTTCTTTATTACTTACATTCAGTGTTTCAGTATTAACGGTCTCGACAGACAATGACATCGTCGAGTTTACAGGTAAACCACTGGTCACACTTAAACGACTCGATACCGACATAATCGCTTCATCTTGCGGTACCAAGCTTATCACACCGCTAGGACAGTCGCTCGGTTTTGAAGAAGACGTACATTCATCAAAACGTTCCTGCCAACAGGTTACTTCATCGTTGCTACTGCTTGGGATAAGCTCACTTGGAATAAAACATGCCTGAACCACAAAGCTTGAGGATACATTCCCCGAACTGACTATAACTTTGGCTTCGCCCACTGAATCTGTGCGCACGCTTCTTGGCACCAACGTTGCGTCACTGTGCTTTGCTCTGAGTCTGAAATCTAATCTTTGATTCGCGGCTCCGCCGCTTAGACTGTTAATGAGTTTGAAGGTTAACTCAGATGATTCTTTACGCTGCGGTCCACCGGTGCCTCTAAGCGCTAATAGACTCTCTGAGGCATCAAGAAACTCAATCGCTTGAGGTTTGGCTGGTGACACAGGAATGATCACTTGCTCAGTCTCTGAGTTACCACCTTTTGAAATGGTTACAGAGACTGCATCACCCGTTGCAATATCACAGCCTAAGTTTTTATAGGTTGAATAGGCTATGCCCCCTACGCTGGTCGCATTACTATCAACTTGCGCCTTGTCGCTTTCAGCACAACCAGAAGAAAATGCCACATCCAAAGGCGCAGTTACAAAATCCCCGTTTTGATCTCGGATTTCAACAGTGATCAGCGTGGTTTCACCCGCCCCCAATGCAATGGTATTCCCCTGTGCGTCTTTACGAAGACCATTGTCTATGCTCAAAGAGAGATCCTCAGCACCGCTGGTAAAAGCGAACTCGGTTTCCACTTCATTAAAGCTTGCTTTTAGTTGCCCAGCCCCCCCTTGCAATGGTGGGCGGTACTTAAACAGCGCAAAACCAAAGTTGTCAGTTACACTCTTCTCACCCGACAAAATCGTACCAATATCAGCTTCTAACTCGACCAATACGCCCGAAATTCCAAGCCCTGACTTCGTACTTGAAGCGCCTACCAACACATCTACTTCTTGAATTGCATCAATTTGGTTGGTGGCATTACATACTGTAGCCAAGTCGCTAAGTGCGGTTGTATCACGTTCTTTTTCCCAACCTGCCGGGCAATCTGCTAACACTTTTATTGATAGTTTGGTACCGTCTTCTTGCGCATCAGCTTCATCACCCGATGAATAGAACACTGATTTATCAGTGTAAGTTTCACCTTCTGAGTCTATATATGTGACCGTCACTTGACCCCAGCCGCGATTTTCTCCACTGGCTATCGTAATAGTCGCAACGCCAGAGGCGTTGGTCGCACCAGTGCCCGACTCAGGACTGAGTCTACCTGCATGAAGCAAACTAAACTCAACAAGCGTACCAGTAACAGGCTCATCCCCTTTGGTGAGCGTTGCTGTCACAATACCAGAGTTGTCCTGTGAAATAGGGTTATTTTCATCAAAAGTTTGTCCGTCACTGTCTGCCACTTGGATAGTCAGTACAGTATCAGCACTTTGATCAGGCGTGCCGTCAGTTCCATCGGTATTTTTCTCAATTGAACCACCACCACCGCATGCAGTCAGTAGCAAACTCAGCATCATGATGCTTAACCAGCGCATTAAAGGCATTAACCTCTCTCCCTAGCACAATTTTGAAGTTAAATTTTTCCTCATACTACCCTAGAAAGCGCTCAGAAATCACAGTTTTTTCGTATTTTCTCACCGATTTTTTTTGGTCAAATGCAAGCGGCCTGTTAGGCTATGCAGATCTATTGTTGTCGATCTCAATTATGAACATGCAAAAAAATAACAAAATGAGTTTAACCACACGGATTATGCTGGGTATGCTAGCCGGCATTATTCTGGGCTTATCACTACAAGCTCTGTTTTCAGGCCAAACCGAATATTTAATTCCTCTAGGCCTATTCGATTTTCCTGTAAAAAGCTTTCTAGTAGATGGACTTTTTCATGTGGGCGGGCAAATTTTTATTGCCAGCTTACAAATGTTAGTGGTTCCTTTAGTATTCATTTCTTTGGTATGCGGTACATGCAGCCTGAGCGACCCTAAAACACTTGGTCGTCTAGGAGGTAAATCTATTGCCTTATATTTGATGACAACCGCTATTGCTATTACCGTCGCCATAACATTGGCGCTGATTATTGCCCCAGGTATTGGTCAGGAGTTACCAAGTAACGCTAGTTACGAGGTGCAAGAAGCACCAACTTTTGCGCAAGTGATCATCAACATGTTTCCTACCAACCCTATTAATGCAATGGCAAACGGAAATATGTTACAGATAATCGTTTTTGCATTGTTATTTGGTATTGCCATGGCTTTATGTGGTGAGCCGGGTAAACGTGTTGCCAAGGTATTTGATGACTTAAACACTGTGGTGCTTAAGTTAGTAACCATTTTAATGAACTTGGCGCCTTACGGGGTGTTTTGCTTAATGGCAAAGCTGTTCACCACCATAGATATTAAGCTGATTGGTAGTTTGGCAAAGTATTTCTTCGTGGTTTTGGCTGCTTTATTTATACACGCTCTTATCAACTACTCTATCATTTTAAAGGTGCTAACAGGCCTTAGCCCAATTACCTTCCTCAAAAAGATGAAAGACGCATGTATGTTTGCATTTAGTACATCAAGCTCAAGTGCCACAATGCCAGTGACACTAGAGACTGCGACCAAAAAACTCGGCGCACATAATTCAGTAGCCTCATTCACGGTGCCACTTGGCGCAACCATCAATATGGATGGCACCGCGATTATGCAAGGCGTAGCAACAGTATTTATTGCACAAGTCTATGCGATTGTTTTAAGTATTGCGGATTATCTAATGGTGATTCTAACAGCCACATTGGCATCGGTGGGGACGGCAGGTGTACCTGGTGTTGGTCTGGTGATGCTGGCGATGGTACTTAATCAAGTTGGCTTACCTGTTGAAGGGATCTTCCTAATTATTGGTGTAGACAGGCTGTTAGATATGACTCGTACAGCGGTCAACGTAACCGGTGATTGCATGGTGACTTGTATTGTTGCCAAGTCAGAAAATGAGTTTGACCTAGAAACCTTTAACGACCCAGAGGCTGCAAAAGAACTTGAAGAGAAAACCTCTCTGTAACCATACAAGCTCTCTAACAACGCTAATTAGAAAAGCCCCAAATATGCATTTGGGGCTTTTTACGCTGCTCAATATACAAAGCTCGCGGTAGATTTAAATTACAGCCCAGTTTTCAAGAAGCGCTTAGTAAAGACTCTGTCTGAAATTGGCTTATCAATTTGCTGATCAAATATAATTAGTGTTTTGTTATGAGTCATATGATCAATCATTTCGATTCGATTCGGTCGCCATACTTCTTTATTGTTCTGACCATAAAACTTGGTTACATCAGCGGATGTCCTTGTTTTCATATGCTCGCCCTTCTTGTCGTAATATTCCTCTTTAATGGCCGTAAAATAGTCTTTTTCAACCCAAATAATACGCTTACTGTAGGAACTCTCTTCAATGCGTTTTTGTGTAACAGGTAGCGCCTCTATCACCCATGTGGGCTTAACTACACCCAAAGCATCTGTTGCCTCTTCTTCACGCAAGATTTTATAGCTATGATTTGCACTACCAACTACACCGTCTGCTATTTCCATGTCTTCATAGGTAAATTCGGTTCCTACGAAACTTTCTCCAATATCAGATGCGGCAATACGCCTAGTTTTTCTAAGAGCAGGTAAAAAGATCCAACGGTCAGCATCTTCTTCCGCACTTTCCTTTTCTAAGGTCAGGATCCGAGTGCCTTTTATACTGCTAGGTTCCACAAACTCCACGTAGGTTTTTCGAGCGATGATATTGCTATCGTCAATGCGAAGTTCCAGTACTCGATTTCTTTCCTGTCCTTTTGCATTGGTTAATTTCATTTGTAGTGTTGAGTACTCAGTGACACTCTTGCGTGATGCTTCATTGAGTATCATGATTTCTTTCGCAGTTAACTCTGATTGCTTCTTTTTCGCAAGTTGTGCATGAATACTTGCATGTGCATTAGCTTGCTCATTAGCGCTCAGACCCGTGCTTATTAGCCCTGATGCTAAAAATGCGGTTAACGCCCATTTACTTATAAGCTTAGTTCGACTCAATGTCATTCTCATGTCCTTTTACTTCTTTAAAATCTTCAATATAGGCATACTGCTTGTCAGTATATTCGCTCTCAAGCGGCATCATCTTTCTTAAATTCAATAATGTATAGTAAGGTGCATCCTCAATCATACTATTGTAAATAAAGCTTGGAACACTCCCCCCAGGATCACTCAATGCGGAAAATACCACCTTAGTCTCAGCTTCAGAAACCGGGATGAATTGCCAATAGCCCTCAAATTTAGGGATACGAACATATTTCTTTGTCTTCGGCATCAAGTCGCTTTTGGATTGCATAGTCACCGTCACAACTTTACTTACCGAATCTTGATATGTTTGGTTAAAGACCACGTTATCTCTATCCTGAGTGGGCCATGGCGTAGATATGATTGAATATGATGTGTACTGTTTAAAGTCTGGACTGTATGGCTCAATTACATCTACTGATTCCAGTGCGTGTATCCATTGATGAGCAGACTCAAGATCATGTAGCAATGCTGTCAACGCGCTCAGCTTGGCAGGTACAATAGTAACTCCTCTGAAGCGCTTGATATTTTCCCCTTGCTCTTCGCTTACGAATACTTTTATATCGTTTTTGTCACGGACAAGCTTTTCTGCGTTTGCAGAAAAGCTTGTAACAAGAATCAAAGCTGCTGACGCAAAGCCTTGTAACCTGCTCATACTTTACTCCCTTGTGCACCTTCAATCACCTCTGAAGGCAAGCCACGATTGGTTAAGCGGATCAAAGTAGGTAGCATAAACAGCGAAATTACAGCACTCAAGATCATAGACATCGCAACTAGTACGCCTAGATTGCGAATGGCTGCATAGTCTGAAAAGTACAACATGAAAAATCCACAAGATAGTGTCAGGGAGTTGACTAAGATCGGACGGCATACTGTCTGCATTGTTTGTGCTAACGCGCTGTTCACGTCTTCGTTAAGCTCTGCAAAGTTGCGTTTGTAGACACTAATGAAATGAATACTGTAATCGATGCCAACGCCAAAGCAGATACCACATATCATAGAAGTACCGATGTCTAATGGGATATCCAACAGGGCCATGATCCCTGCTAGCATTGCAATGGTAGAGATAAGTGGTGCAATTCCAATAAACCCAAGCACAAAGGATCTAAACAAAATCACCATCAGAATCGAGATAAGGGCGACGGAAATCACAAAGCTCGAAATCTGAGAGTTAATAATTTCAGGTATATTACTCGCCTGTAATTCACCAGTACCAATAACATGCATCGTAACTCCAGAGGGCAGCTTACCTTCAGCATAGGCTGATACAGATTTGATAATATCCTGCCATACAGTACCCTTATCTGTGTGGGATAGCGCTATAATTCTGGTATTCATGTAATCATAATCAATCACATCCAAAATTTCTGTGCCTTGCCCAAACTCATAAAGTAGAAAATATTGTGAGATCAACTCTTGAGTTGCAGATTCAGGCAAAGTGCTCTGCCCATCATCAGCAATTACGTCATGAATTCTATCAAGGTAATCTACATAAGACAGTGTATAGCCAACATGTTCATGGGCTGAAATATGTGCTTGAATATCTCGGACAAACGCCGCCATTTCAGGCGTCTTCAATATCTCTTTTTGCTCTGACTCAAACCAAATTGATACTGGGATAGTTCCACCAAAGTGAGCATTAAGCGCATCATTATCTTGACGCACTCTCGTAGAATCAGAAAATGAAGCGATATTCTCATTATCTACAACCACTTTGCTGCCCAGTGTACCCATAGTGCCAATCAATACTACAAGAGCTAAAAGCACCAACCATGGTTTAGACGTAGACAACTTGTTCGCCTTAGCGCCAAACTTTTCAACAACATTGAGTAACCCTTTACTGGTTGCTTTAGCTTGCGCTTGATTGCTTTTTAATCTTGGCAAGATAAGCGGGAGCATAGTCACGGTTAAAATAAATGCGAATACAACACCAATCGCCACAAACAAACCAAACTCACGAATGAATGACAAATTCGAACTAGACAATGCGAAGAAGCCAAAAAACGTTGTTATTGTTGTTAATAGCATGGGTAGCATTAAGTGATCTAAGCTTTTCACCACCGACACTGTTTGATCATACGACTGCTTATATTTGTCGTAGGCAGTCAAGAAATGAATCGCATCTGCGACCGCTATTGAAATCAAGAAAACAGGGATCATATTGGTGATGATATTTAGCTTGAAACCAAGCAAGCTAACCACACCCATGGTCCAAATCAACGTTACAATTGCAATACTCAAAGGTAGCCAAATTCCCTGCCAACTTCTAAAGCTAATGAATAGCAATAGCGCGATAACAGCCACCACAAATGGAAAGAATTTGTTGTTATCCTGCTCCACAATTTGCGTAATTGCCGCCATATAAGTAGCGGTTCCACCAATATGGAAGCTATCAGCTGAGTCGGTATTATTGAGTACATCAACGACTTTACCGTAAAACTTTTGCAAGTTGTATGAGTCTTCCTCATCAATTAACAACTCGATTTGTATCATCGTTGACTTGCGGTCCGCAGAGATCAAAGAGTCTATAAATAGTTTGTTCTCATAAGCCTCTTGCTCCAACTTTCGAGCTTCTTCCACATTTTTAGGAACAGTTTCCATGAGATCATGAATGTCTAAAAATTCATCCTTTAACTGAATATTCTCAACATTCGCGATGCTACGGATCCTAACTATTGGTGCAGCTCGAACCAAAAGCCCTTCAAGATAATGAATAGTATCAAGCTGTTGCGGTTGTGTTGCTCGAACATGCTCAAGTAGCTTAGATAATTTAAACTTATCATCTTCGTTAACGCCGTGCTCAAGGATCGCATCAATTTGTGCGCTGCTTTGCTGATCAGTTGCCAATGCCTGCAACGCTTCGGTGTCTTTCTCAGTGACTAGGTTAAGAGTTGCAAATGCCTTACTTAACGCAGATACCTGCTCTAGTGACGCAACATTAAAAATACTGTCTTTATCTGTCACAACCCCAACAAGAATCTGCTCACCTGAACCCGAATAAATATCCCTAGCTCTATCCATATGGATACGGCCTTCGTGCGTTTTATCAAGCAAAAATAGAGATGGATTGACTTTTATCCAAAGCAGTTGAACTGCAAAAAACAGTGAAACAATGACCAACAAACTAGTTAGCAACTTGCTGTTATTCAAAACAAAGTTACTATATTTTTCGGTGAAACTTTTCATTTGGTTCATATAACTAACCTGTAAAATCAATTAACCTGAGCTTAAACACAGGGCTCAGCATCTTGCTGAAAAGATGGTGTGTCTGAGGATGTTATCTGTGCCTCAAAAGTTTGTTTTTTATACAAAGCACCTAAATAATCGAACACCTTGATAGCATCTTGTATAGAGCATTCAATCGCTACATAGCCATCCGGTCTGACTAGCAAAGCAGACTCTTCTCCTAATAATGTGAGCCGTTGCAGCTTGCCTGTGCTATCAACATAGTGCTCATAGCATTGACGTGAATGTGAGCTTTGATGCTCTAAAGAGGCAGGTTTTTGGCTAATTAAAAATGCCTTTAAAAAGTCGCCTGTTAGGTAAGGAGTACTTCGAAGTAGCTCATCGCAATCATCTGAAAGAGCATTAGTTATTAACAACAAGCTGTAATGTGTGCCAGTTAGTAAATCAAACAACCTTTCTGAAGCACCACTTAAGCTATCGCTCAAAGTACAATCCGGCATTCGCTTACCAACCAGTTTGCTGGCTTGATTAGCAATAGTCAGTTGCGAGTCACCATAATCAACTAAAAATCCCGCAGCTTGTGAAACCACATTCGTTTTAAACTTATGGGTGCTTGCAATACGCGGGACGACCAGATCTCTAAGAACTCTCAACACAGGATTCGCCATATTTAAAAGCTTCATTTGTTGATTCGTTCTATCAAGAACCATTTGCGCTACTGGCCGCCTTTCACGGCTATAACTTTCTAGCAGTATGGGTGACGCTCCATATAGTAAGCTATGTGCTATCTTCCAACTTAAATTGAAAGCATCTTGAATTCCCGTATTGAGACCTTGACCACCGATTGGACTGTGGACATGACACGCGTCACCCGCAAAATAGATGTTATTTTGGTTGTAATTATCGATTAAACGCTGCTTAAAATGAGCAATAGACAACCACACGGGATCGCTAAACGATGCGTGCTCTATATTTTTATCACGTATATACTTATTTACTACTTCTGGGGTCAGCTGCTCTTGGGTGAGTGCATTCGTTGATTCATCAACAACCACACGCCATAGCCCGTTAGGTAGTGGGAAAAACATAATATAGCCCCCCCCCGCTACATACACATGACCAATTTTGTCATCTCCATGCCAGTCGAGTTTGCCATCAGCAATGATATAGGGAGTTTTGTAATCAGACCCTACAAATGGAATATCGAGTAAAGTTCTCACTTCACTTTTGATCCCATCTGCCGCTATCATGTAGGCAAAATAGCCCGACTCCTGCTTATCGGCACTTTTAAATATGGTGGCCACACTATTGTCCTGTTGCTTAACGTCAATAAGCTCAACACCTACTTCCACCGTACCACCGAGTTGCTCGTACTTCTGTTGTAATATCTCTTCTAAGACATTTTGAGGGATGCTGGCAACATGCTGATACGGAATATCAAGTACATCAAATGTATAATTGATTAGCCTCTTGCCGTTACTGTAGATGTGCATCCCTTCAACAAAGTGTGCTTTGTTACGAATATCATCCAAAACCCCCATGTCTTCAAACACTTCCAAGCTTCTGGAGTGAATTGCGAAGGCCTTTGAAAATGGCTGTCTTTCAAGCCTTTTATCTATAATGCGATGCTTAATGCCAAACCGTTGTAGCTGAATTGCTGAGGTTAGACCTACAGGACCCGCACCTACGATAATGACTTCGTCATTAGATTTAAATTCAGTCATTTTTCGTCCTTAAAACTATTAATTAAATGATTGTTTATTAGAAACATCTGTAATGAGGATGATCAGCTACCTCAAGTAGTTCTTTGTCACCGCTGCTATCGCCGTAGGCATAAATTTCATACCTCTCGAGTGGACCCAAAATCTGTTGAAGCCGAACAACTTTCTCAGGACCTTGGCAATGATCACCAATGAGCTGCCCCGTAAGTTTGTCTCCAGACAATTCAAATCGTGAGCCGCTATATGCGCAAAAACCCATTTTCCTCGACCAAGGCTCGATGTATGACTCCGCGGCATTCGAAATTAAGATACATTTATGATTGTTTTCTTGATGCCAACGTAATTTCGCCAGAGCTTCGGGTCTTATCCACGGGTCTATAGCGCCTTGAGCAAAGACTTGCCCTTTTTCAAAATAGTTTTTCGAAGAAACCCCCGTCATACAGCGGCGGATCATCACTTCACGCGCGTCCATCAAGGCTATTTTTTTTCGCCACAAACGAATAGCAGTGGGCACTAACGTGATAGCCACGAGCCAAAACTTAATCGGCCCAACCAAACTCACCAAATATCGCCAAAATGTATGCCTGTCGGTGAGTGTTTTATCAAAGTCGAATACCGCTACAACTTCTTTGCTCTGCGCTTGTATTGTCATGATTTTTTCCTACAAAATTAAAAATCTAATCGCACGCAACTAGGCTTCAGCCAATTCGCGTATCGCACTGTATTTGTCTTTGTTCATGATCAGCCCTCTACCACTGACATTACCAATGACTCGCCCATGCTGTACTAAGTAGCAGGTGCTATTCATTCGATGTAAAACACCATCTACGAGTAATTTGTCGGTAAATTTGGCCAACATAAATACAGGCGCATGTTGCTCTGCAAAATGCGAGAAATTGATCTGCATATCGTCAAGCACAAATGGGTGTTTCAGTGGTACATTGTGAAAGCAATGCGCACTTGCTAAACCAAATTGGCGAACAGCTTCAATAAGATACAAACCGGGGATATGGTCTTGAGGGTGTTCGTAGAAAAACGGGTGCTGTGGGTCATGATACAGCTGTGAAGCATACCAATCGCTATCATCTATACGAGACATTTCTGCGATTAGAACATTATGTTTTTCATGCTTGTGAACTAGCTTCTGATCAATCTGAACATGCTCAGGCTGCCAAGTTCCCAGCCACTTTACAGCTGCAGATAGCTCATCCTGATCCGAGAGTTCAGATTCTACCGCGCTGCTTTCATCAACACTGTTGTCCATATATGTTTGTAAACTGCTGATGGGTGAATCATAGAGCATCTCATAAGGAATATCCGCCAAGGTAGGATAGCGTTTCATCAAGGCTTCTCTCAGATCTACTACCATCAAGGAGTCGAACCCCATATCACTCATCAGAGTTGCATTTACATCTACTTTCTCTGCGGTTGTTTTCGCAAGCAATGCTATCTGATGCAGTGTGAATTCACCTGCCGAATTATGGTCTACTTGCTGCGCTGTGGGTATCTCGACTCGTGTACTACTTGGCCCACTTTTAGACGGTTCTAACAATTCAAACCAGTACCGCTCACCTTGAAAAGCGTAACTCGGTACAGGTATTTTGCTCACCTGTTTACCATAGTACCAACCGTGTAATTGCATTCGATAACCCTGTGCATAGGCACTTGAATACTGAGCTGCTATTTCAGGCCAGGGCGTATAATCGTCACTTTCTATGAAGCCAGAAAAAACTAAGCTATTGTCAAACACGTTTGGTAGCAATAATCCCGCACTACCTAGAATCACTAAACGCTTAGCGTTCATTTTTTCTTGTAACACCGCCATCGTATTAATATCAGATGCTGCCAGCTTAAAATCACTATCACCGTGCCTTGTAAAAGTGCGCACTGTGGATGAGTACTTACTCGTAATTGACGGTGCACTCGATAGTATATTTGCCAGTTCAGATACACCCACATTGTTAATTATAGCGAGAACAAACTCGTCATTTTCTAGCTCGGAACTGACCATGTCTGGGCTAAACCCCAACTGAGACCACATAGTAAATAAAGCGTACTGACACAAAATGGCATGTTGGGATATCTCTTGTTCACTCGCATGAGCATATAGCTCACCACGAAGCAATGCTTCATTGAGCTCAGAGCGAGACTGCAATGCTTGACTCAACTCATCATAGGCGTTTCTAAATGCTGCACTGGTGCGATAAAACTGCTTGCAAGTGCGTAACTCATGCTCAAATATTTGACCAAAGTGTACATTTGCCTTCGTTAATGCTTTTTTTACGCTGTGCTGATAGCTTTGTAGCTCACTATCTAAGGCTTTTGACAGCTGTTCCTTGTTAGCTCCATGCACAAGTATACTGTGCTCAAAGTCACTACGGCCTATGTTGTAGCTATAACAAATATTTGCGACCATATCTTGTGAACAGTTGGCCAAAACTGATTTTGCTCGTTCGATATTTTCTCGTAAGGCCGCTTGCGATTGCGCCGATATTCTCAGTACGTGATAGTGGTATTGCACCGAGTTTGAACTAGCCTCCTCAACTTGTGCTTGCTCTTTATCACCGTCATATTGCGCCAGTATCATATGTACATTTGTGCCACTAAAACCAAATGAGCTTACCGCTGCAACGCGTGTTGAGCGCGGGGCTGTTTGCCAAGTTTGTAACTTTTGACTCGGTGCTAAATTTTCATGTTGCAAATCAATATGAGGATTAACCTCTGTGCAATGAAGGTTGGCTGGGATCACACCAGTTTGCAGTACTTTCGCAGTTTTAATCAAACTGGCAACACCCGCTGCTGATTCAGCATGCCCAATGTTACTTTTTAGAGCCCCTACAATGAGCGGTTGTTCGCGACCTGCTGCGCGTCCATACACGCAGCCCAACGAACGAGCTTCAATTGGGTCTCCCAGCTTAGTCCCCGTCCCATGTGACTCAACATAACCGACATCTTTAGCTAGCATCCCAGCATTATTTAGCGCTGTGCGCATTACTCGCTCTTGAGAAGGTCCGTTTGGTGCACTAATACCTTGACTTAACCCATCTTGATTAGTCGCACTACCTTTGATAACACAATAAATGAAATCTCCATCCTGCTGAGCCTGAGATAGTCGCTTGAGCACAACCATTCCAACCCCTTCAGAACGCACATATCCGTCAGCACTGGCATCAAATGTTTTACAATAACCCGATGTTGAATGCATTCTTGCCTGAGACTGTGCAATTGTTGATGTTGGTGATAGCAATAGATTACATCCACCAGCAATCGCAAAATCACACTCTCTACTACGTAAACTTTGACACGCTAAATGCACAGTTAACAAAGAAGACGAACATGCTGTATTCAACGTCAAGCTAGGTCCTTTAAAGTCGAAAAAATAGGATAGACGACCCGATAAAACACTTTCGTGATTGCCGGTATTCATTTGCGCCAATATCTGGTCGTTACTCAGTTGATTAACCATAAGATCTGAATGATCTTTGTTCATCACACCTACAAATACGCCCGCATTTGCACCTCGAATACTCTCAATTGGCATTCCGGCGTTCTCCAAAGCAGCCCAACTAACCTCTAATAGCTGCCTCTGCTGCGGGTCCATACACTCTGCTTCATGAGCTGTTGTTTTAAACAGTTCAGCGTCAAAGCGCAGAATTTCATCTAACAAACCAGCTTTGGGTGAATATGTTTTACCTTTTTTTGGACCATTCTTGTCGAAAAATTTATCGTGATCCCAGCGCTGTTTCTTCATATCTACAACACTGTTTTTACCCTCTACTAATCCTTGCCAAAATAACTCAACATCATTTGCACCCTCTGGAAATCGACAGCCTATTCCTACAATCGCAATAGGTTCAGACTTCAAGTTAGTTAACTCCGAATTTAAGCTTCTTATCTTGGTTAAAGCGTTTTCCATCAGTTGCCGCGTCTGATCTTTATTGGTCACAACCGTACTCCCTTTACATCAATTCATCAGCAAGCATTTTTGCCAGCTCACTGTCGCTCATAGCTTCTAGTTCAAGTTCTGCTTCACGCTGCTTTGCACATTCCACACTATCAACCTGAGGTTGAGACTCTTGCTCAATATGCTCTTGTGGATACATTTTCTCTAAAATAAACGCACTAATGGTTGCAATAGTTGGATAGTCGAAAAGCAATGTGGCTGGTAACTTTTGTGCAACCAATTTGCTGACAGAGTTTCTCAGCTCCAATGCCATCAAAGAATCAAAGCCAATATTCAGAAGCGGCTCTGTAGGATTAATCACATCGTCTTTGTCTAAGGCCATCAATTTGCCAATAACTTCATTCATTTTGTGTTGTATGAACTCAAGGCGCTCTTGTGCTGCTGTCGATGCTAATTGCTGTTTAAATTCATCTATATCTAAACCCTCACCCGCACCTGTTGATATATTCACATGTGTTCGCATATGACTAAAAAAATGCTCTTGTGTACTGCTTGGCAACATACCTAGAATTAGACTCCAATCTACATCCACGACTGCATAGTTTGCACTTAGGGGGTTACCTGCCATGTTATGTCGCTGTAGTTGCATCATTAATTCAAATGCATCTTCTGGTACCAAGAAGCCAAGGCCCTGAGCACGTTCAAACTTTGCTTGAGCTGAAGAACCTGCGGCCATACCAGCCCCAGCCCAAGGGCCCCAGTTAATACTTAAACCACTCAATCCTAGTGCTTTACGCTGATATGCGAGCGCATCTAAAAATGCGTTTGCTGCGGCATAGTTCGCTTGCCCCGTAGAACCAAATACGGTCGCAATAGAGGAGAACAAAACAAACCAGTTAAGTGGCTTATGTAAACTTACTTTATGGAGATTCCAACTTCCCGCGACTTTTGCATCCAACACACTTACAAAAGCTGACCACGGTTGACTATCAATCAATCCATCAGACAAAACGCCCGCACAATTGAAAATACCATCTACTGGCGCAATAGTAGTCTCAACAAACTGATACGCTTGTTCTACACTGGCAAAATTAGTTATGTCACACTGCACCGTGCAAACAGACGCACCAGAGCGATTCCACTGTGATATTTTCTGTTCCACTTCAGCGCTGGTTTGACGGCGAGACAACAACACGACATATTTCGCCCCATTGTCGATTAAGTGCTGGGTCAGCCCAAGGCCAATAGCACCTAAGCCACCGGCAATAATGTAGCTTCGTGTTTCATCAAACCGTTGCTGTGTTTGCGCTACGGTGTCAAGCACGCTGGGCATCAACTTTGCTGTGTATCTGCGATTTTGGATATACCTGACATCTTCAATGCTATCAGCACTGACTATCTCATTTACAATGTTGTTAGACGCAGCTTCAACATTACCTTGATCAAAATCCAATAGCTTAATTTGTGTGCCATTGAATTCATTCCTTAACACTCGTGCAAACCCTTGGAACAAAGCTGCGATCGGCGCTTGTTCACTGGCAAAAGCTGTGAATATCCAGTCTGGTTCTTGTAGGTGCTTCACAAAGGTTTGCTGCGTAAGTAAGGTCGGTTGCAACATACACGTTTGCGCTTTGGATAGGTCATGATCACAGCGGGATGTGATCTCATGAGACAACAAGTTAAGCACCGTGTGTACTTTATGAGATGCAATGATAGCTTCAAGCTTCGACCTAATCGCCTGCTCATCAACTAGAGCAGTTTGTATATCAATACATGATTCATCTAACACTAACCAATGATGCTCAATTCCTCGTTCAGTCAAGCTATCCGCTAATACCGGATAATAGTCATAGGCTAAACACAACACCGATTTAGGCAACGTGGTACTGTGAGTACTAAAGTCATTGCGCAGTGTTTGTTCTTGCCACTGAATATCATATGCAAGCTTAGATAATGGTGGTTTTATCGCTTCAAGTAACACCGATTTTGGCGCCTTTTTGCTACGTAATGCATCAAACCATAACAATACCCGCCCCTCATCATTGAACACCCAGATCCGATGTGAGAATGTTTCCTGCTGCGCCGCTATCTCATCAGCTTGTAGCATTTCAATGTAGCACCAAACGGCTGATGTTATCTCAGCACATATTGACATTGCATCCACAGCCATTGGAATGTAAATATCTGTTGTATCAGATAATTTAAACGTAGCATCTGGTGATGCTGCTGCTGTAGATTGGAAAAATGCATCCATTAATCCTGGATAGATTAGATAGCTTTTTTCAGCATCGCTGTGTGGTGCCCGCAAACGTGTTAACGCTTTACCTGGTTTACGCCAAATCTGTTCAATCCAACGAAATCCGCCTGTCAATTGATATCCAGCAGCGTCCATTTCACGATAGAAATGCTCACCACTAATCATTTCTCCCAGCTCCGTTTGCCAACTTACTAAATCAAACTCAATACTTCTGTTACCAGCACTTTGCTCTGGGTTAGGTATTAATTCAGCACTATAGTGCTGTGTCCACTTTGCTTTATTATCAGATGGCTTACTGTAAGCTGTAAGAGAGCTTTGAGCGGTTGTTTGTGTACTCAAAACATATTGCACATCTTTGTGTTGTTGCTCACCAAACACCATTGCATTAGGAAATAAAACGTTTCTAATTTCATATCCAAAGCCATAATTTCTATCTTTAGCAATCAGTGCCGACATTGCCAGATGGCTTGCGCCAGGTAATACAACTGTGTTGTATAACTGGTGGTCTTCAATCTCAAAAGGGGTGTTGGCTGATGCTGTGTTTATATAAGCCACGTCTCCATTTGCTAATTCAGTAGTCGACCCGAGTGGATTTGATGAGCCACTCTTCGGGCCTGATGACTCAAGCGTAGGATATAAAATGTTTTCAGCAGTTTTTGGCCAAATGCGCGTTCGTTGAAATGGATAAGTTGGCAGCATCACTGCTTTCAATGTGCAATGATTTGCATAGAAATCAGTCCAATTGATATTTTTGCCCATACTAAATAACGCTGCGACAGACGACAAAACAGCTTGCCATTCATTATTACGTTTCAACGATACGCAGAAGTTAATGCTGTCATTATCTAAATGGCGCTTTGCCATACCCATAAGCTGATTGGCAGGACCAATCTCTAGATAAGTGTCCACACTTAACTGCGCAAGTGTATCAAGAGCATCAGCGTACAATACGGCTTGTTCAACATGCGTAACCCAATATTGTGGATCCGTTATTTCGTTACTGATCTGCTCACCAGTCACCGTTGATACGAATGGAATCGTTGGCTTATTCAGTGACACTGAATTAACCACTTCATAAAATGATGCCAACATAGGCTTCATCAAAGTGCTGTGGAACGCGTGTGACACAACAAGAGATCTTGCATTCACATTCAACTGTGCTAATTGCATTTCTAATTGCGCTACAGATGCGGATGAACCTGACACTATGATATTTTTTTCACCGTTAACGGCTGCAACAGAAAGATCCTGAGAATATGCAGCGTCTAAGGTATTAATATATGCTTGCACCGATTCTTTATCTGCAAATACAGCGAGCATGGAGCCTGCTTGACACAATTCAACCATCAATCTGGAACGCGCACAAATCACTTTAACTGCATCTGGTAAGCTCATTACGCCCGCAAGACATGCCGCAGCATATTCACCAACACTATGGCCACATACCACATTAGGTTCTACGCCCCAAGCTACCCATTGTTTAGCTAGGGCATATTCCAAAGCAAACAAAGCGGGCTGAGTGTAGTACGTATCATTTACTTTGCTGTCAAGCTCTTCCCACATCACACTAAGTATTGAACAACCTAGATACTGATGCATAAGCGCATCACATTCAGTTAGTACTCGCTTAAACTCGTTAGCATATTGCGCGAGTTCTTGACCCATACCGACATATTGTGATCCTTGGCCTGTGAACATGAACGCTAGTTTGTTAGCTTTAGTGTGGACATCAGGATAGTCATCTGTAGTACTAAGTTGTTGTCGTAAATCAGCTAAATCAGTTGCCACAAACGCAGTACGATGAGCAAAATGCTCACGCTTAGTGCTAGCCGTATAACATAGCTCAGTGAGTGAGGGCTCATAACCGGCTAGAAACGCTTGATATTGCTCAATCTGGTTCTGTAAAGCCGCTTTATTTTTACCTGTTACGGGCAATACATAGCTTGGATAGACGACATCTTCGCCTAAGTTGGGCTCAGGATTTTGCGCTGTGTAGGCTTCTAAAATGAGGTGTGCGTTCGTACCACTAAAACCAAAAGAGCTAACCGCAGCACGTTTGGTCGTATCACCTTGTTGTGATGAAACTTCCCACGGCATATTTTCTCTGGCAATACGAACTGGACCTCGCTCACTTTTTACCGCCTCACTGAAATGTTCATTAAGTGTATCAACGTGTAAATTCTTAACTATTTGACCATGGTGCATCATCAAAATGACTTTCTGTAACGAGGCAACACCAGCGGCGGCTTCTGTATGGCCTATATTGCTTTTTACTGCGCCGACAAATACATCTGTATCACGCTCAACACCATATACATTCTCTATGGTACGCATTTCAATTGGGTCACCAAGTGGTGTGCCAGTACCATGTGCTTCTACATATTGAATCGCACTCGCTTCACAACCTGCACGTGCCAACGCTTTTTTGATTACTCGCTCTTGAGATGGCCCATTTGGAGCTGTCAAACCCTGACTTCGACCATCATGATTGATGGCTCCCCCTTTGATGACAGCTAGTATATTATCTCCATCTTTTTGAGCTTGGCTGAGTGTTTTAAGTAGCACTAAGGCACAACCTTCAGAGCGCACATATCCATCTGCACTATTATCAAACGTTTTGCAACGTCCACTTGGAGAAAGCATACGGGCTTTTGACAAAGCGACATTGGTCTGTGGAGACAAAGTTAGATTAACCCCACCAGCTAACGCCATGGAGCAATCTCCCTTGCGCAAGCTATCACATGCGAGGTTGATACTAACTAAACTTGATGAACACGCGGTATCTATAGCCATTGCAGGTCCTTGCCAACCCAGATAGTAGGCCAACCGCCCTGCCGTTACGCTAATCGAGTTACCAGTTCCAAAGTAGGCATTGGTACTTTCAACACCTTGGGTCTTTAAAATATGCGTATATTCGTTTGGCCCACAGCCAACAAAAACACCGGAGTCACCAATTTGGTTTGGTAAAATATTCGCGTGCTCAAGTGTTTGCCAACTCACCTCTAACAACAAACGTTGTTGAGGGTCCATCATCATAGCTTCTTGATAACTGATACCAAAAAATCGGTTGTCAAACTCATCGACTTTATTGAGTAGTCCGCCCCACTTTGAGTACATTTTGCCAGGGGCATCTGGGTCTTCATCAAAGAAATATTCGCAGTCCCAGCGAGCATTACCTATCTCACTTACGGCATCCCAACCTTCACTCAATACCCGCCAAAACCCTTGTGGGCTGTCTATCCCGCCAGGAAATCTGCAACCCATACCGATTACAGCAATATCTTCATTTTCTTGGGATTGATGAACATCTTGATGCATTTGTGTTGCTTCGGATTCAACAAATGATTGCGACAGAATGTACTGAGCCAAAGAGTCGATGTTTGGATAGTCGTAGAGCAAACTAACTGGCAAACTAAGCTGAGTACTCTTCGCCAATGTGTTTCTCAATTGCACCGCCATCAGTGAATCAAAACCTATATCGACTAAAGATTGATCTTTGGGGTAATCAAATACATCTTTATTGCCTGAGGCGTAAGCAATCTTTTCACGGATAAAGCGCATTGCATCTGCCTGCCTCTCCACCTCATTTAGGCCAGATAAACGCGCGACAAACTCACTTTCAACCTCATCATTTGACTGAGATAAAGATTCGTTCGGTGTGTTCTTCTGCTCTTGCAAACACCTACTAACATACTGTTTTACATAACTTGGAAATGGCATGACCTGCATAGCATCGTTTAGCTGCGCTAAACGTAACTGCATGACTATTAGATCCTGGTCGTTATGGCGCAAACAGCGGTCAAACACAGCTAAGGCATCTGCAACTGCTAACAATTCTATACCTACAGAGTCCATAGCTTTGGCAACTAGTGCATCCTCAGCCATACCTTGCTCGGCCCAAGGACCCCACGCAATCGCAACACTAGGTAAACTGTTTGTACGCCTAAAGTTGCTCAGATCATGCAAAAAGCCATTTGCCATACCATAAGCGGCTTGACCAATGTTGCCAAATGTTGCAGCCAAAGAACCAAACAGGACAAATTGTTTGACCGGATGCTCTAATGACAGCTGATGTAAATTGTAAGCCCCTACGACCTTGGCACGCTGAACACGCATAAAAGCTGCTTCATCAATATCTTGACTCAACCGGTCTTCCAAAACACCAGCACAATGTATAATCCCTGTTAAATTAACCGGATCACCACTTTGAGTATTAAGTGCATCGTAAAGTGCGCCGTAATCACAAACATCAATGGATAACACTTCAACACATGCACCCAACTGACGTATTTTGTCCAACTTTTCTTGTGTTTCTTGTGGCCACTGAGTACGACGACTAAGCAAAATCAGGCGTCCTACGCCACTTTTAGCCAAGTGCTGGGCGATCACTAAACCAAGAGCGCCCAAACCACCCGAAATCAAATAGCAATCTTGCTGCGAAAATTCATGGTGCGGTGTCGTTGAAGCTAATTCAACATGTTTTAATTTTGGGCGGTAAAGCTGTGAGTCTAAAATTCGCAGTTCATTTTCGTTTAAACTTTTTAAATGACCGCTCAGTGCCATTGCCATAAGTGGCTGATAATCGTCATGCTCTGAACTAGCTAAGACCACACTAACAAAGTTGTACTGTGTCTGTTCCAGTCTTAGCGTGCGAAATAGACTTGTCACGCAGTGATGTAAAGTCATTTCGACATTAGCTGTTGCTACTGTGCTTTGCTCTCGCTGGCAATAAATAAACGATGCGCCTTTGTTAACCCGACTTTTACTAATCAAGGTATTCACCAAGTTTAGTATTGTGAAAGAGTAAACCAGAGCTTCTTGGGCATAGGTGGCGTGGGCGCAAGGTAATATCAATACCCCATCGTACCTATTATCTAGCTCTATCATGCTGAGTGTTTGCTCAGAAAGTAAAAACTGAATATTCAATGTATCAACACATTCTGAATACTCGGCTGACAGCTGGGTCAGTAAGGTGTGCTCGTCACTAATAAGTAACCATTTCTCATCACTGTGAGATTTTAAAAGCTGCTGTGTTTGTGCAATCAGTTCATACTCTACAACACATACTTGAGGCGTATTTAATGCCTGGTACGCAGAAGAGGCTTTAGCACCATGCAAGTAATGTTTTGGGTCATAATCACACCAATACCGCTTTAATGTCGGAGCTGATACAGGTAGATTGATTTGCTTGAAAGGCTCACGCTCTGCTAACGCCTTGGCAGGCAGTAACTTACGAAGGTACATGCTGGTCAAAGTGCTTTGTAGCAGCACTGTATCGTCATGTTTTTTATGCAACGACAATAGCATTTGCCAGCTATTAACATCTATGGTCATACTCAGCAGACCGGTTAGCGTACTACCGCCGCCAATCTCAAGCGTATTGCGCTCTTCACACTGATTAAGGCTTTGCAAAGCTTTATAAAACTGAACAGGCTGAACAATTTGCTCAACCCAATAGTCCGCTGTTGCAAACAAATCACTCTCAAGCAGTCCTGTGACACTCGAAATAAAGGGAACTTGTGGCGCTTTTAATTGAACTGCTTCTACTTCCTGGCGAAAACGTGCCAGCATAGGCTGCATCATTGGAGAGTGAAATGCATGGGAGACTTTTAACTGGGTATGCTTAACACCTTTACTGACCAGTATTTGTTTACAAGCGTCAATGGCTTCATGTGTTCCAGCAACCACACAGCTTTTTTCGCCATTGATAGCAGCAAGAGCTAGCGTTTTATCATCAAACGATGCTAAAAGTTGTTCAACGTACTGTTGAGATTCACTAATACTCAACATTGAACCAGGCTGACACAATGTAGCCATTAACTGTGCGCGCTTGATGATCAGTTTAAGGGCATGCTCAATAGACATCACACCTGTAATACATGCTGCTGCATACTCACCAACACTGTGTGCAAGCACGACTGAAGGACGTAGCCCCTTACTCTGCCAATAAACACACAGCGCAATCTCAATGCAAAAAATTGCTGGTTGTGTAAATTCAGTATTATCAATCAGATCCTGTTGGTTTTCTGAGTCAGTGTTATGCCACAAAATGTCAAGTAATGACTTTCCTGTCTCCTGTAAAAACAAGTCGGCACAGGTATTTAACGCGTCTGTGAAAACAGTATTTTTTTGATATAGCTGTTTACCCATTCCTAGGTACTGAGAGCCTTGTCCTGAAAATAAGAAAGCAACCTGATCATTTGAAGGCTGCAATGCATCGAGGTTATGAAAGCATTGCTCACTTGTGCGCCCAGCAATAAAACCTTCCAGTTCAGTTATTAATTGTTTGATTGAACTAACATAAAATACAACTCTAGCAGCTTGATGTACTCGCTTCGCTCTACTATTTGCACAGATTTCCTGAAGACTATCTGTCGATAAGTTCAAAAATGCTATCCAGCGTTTCGCTGTTTCATATAACGCATCTTTTGAGCCTGCACAGAACACCAATGTGTCAGGTTGCTCAGATAATTTTTCCCTTTCCTCAGTCTCAAACTCGCTGTTCCCATCGTGATACGCTGAGGTGATCATATGAACATTCGTACCGCTTAAACCAAACGCACTTATTGCACCGTATTTTTTGTTCTCGGCCAAGTCCCATCGTTGCATCTGATTTGGGATTTCTAATTGATATTTTTGCCATGAGATATAGGGATTTGGCTGTTCAAAATGAACTTGCGGCGCGATAGTCTGAGTTTTGTGAGACATCACCATTTTAATCAAGGACGCAATCCCTGCCGCAGCTTCTAAGTGCCCAATATTAGCTTTTACTGACCCCAGCAATAGTGGTGTTTCTGGGTCTGTATTGCGAAGTGCTTTACCCAAAGAGTTAACTTCTATAGGGTCCCCAAGGCTTGTTCCAGTACCATGTGTTTCAACGTAATGTATATCAGAAGCTTGTACATTTGCGTTTTCTAACGCCTGCTCTATTACTTTTTCCTGCATTGCACCATTTGGTGCCGTTAACCCGTTACTTGCTCCATCATGGTTAACTGCTGAACCTTCAATCACAGCGTAAATTTCATCGCCATCAGCTTGTGCTTGACGCAAGCTTTTCAACACGACAACACCACAACCTTCACCACGTACGTAGCCATCAGCGTCCGCATCAAAGGTTTTGCACAAACCCGTTTTCGATAATGCTTGTAACTTTGACAAACCAATACTAACTTCAGGCGTTAAAATCAGATTCACACCACCGGCAAGTGCGGTATTGCTTTCTCCTCTGCGAATACTTTCACAAGCTAGATGTACTGCTAATAATGAAGAAGAACAAGAAGTATCCAACGCAACGGCTGGGCCATGGAAATCCATTAAGTAAGAAATACGACCAGCAGCTAGACTTGGCGCACTGCCCAAACAAGCATATCCATCAATATGCTCATCAGTCTCATGACTCAAGGTAAGGCGAGCATAATCATTGGTACTACAGCCTATAAATACACCAGTTTTATTCTCTTTGCCTTGCGCTGATTCCCTTTCGACACCTGCATGTTCAAGAGCTTCATGACATACCATCAAAAGCATTCGCTGCTGCGGGTCCATGAGTTCAATTTCTGGTTCACTAAGGTTGAACAGGCTTGCATCAAACATATCAGCTTGCTCGACCATACTAATATGCTTTGTATAAATCGTTGCTGGTTGCTCGCCTGACGCATCATAGAACTTGTCCGCATTCCAACGTTCATTAGTCATTTCTCTGACAGAGCATTTGTTTTGTAACAAATATTCCCAGTACTGTTCAGGACTGTTACACCCATCAGGGAAACGACAAGCGGCACCAACAACTGCAACAGGCTCGTGCCGTTTCATCTCTTTGATTTCAGCTCTCAACCCTTGAATTTCATTGTAAGAGGCTTCTAACAGTGAATTTATTTGCTCTTGCTTGTTCTTGTTCGCAGTGCTCATACTGATACTTACGCCTCAGCCTTAAGGTTCTTACCGAGTAATTTTTCTAGCTGCACTGCAATATCATTTTCTCTTGGCGCATCATGTGCATCTTTGACCAAGATAGATTCTGGATGCTCTTGAGTATGTCGCTGAATCAAAGTAGCAATATGTTGAGATAGACGACTTACATTTGGATACTGCCATGCTGCAGTAGCGTCCAACTCAACACCGAAGTCAATATTGATCTTTTCGGCCAATGCCACTGAGTCCATCGAGGTTAATCCCAGCTCTGAAAATGCAACTAGCACGTTTACATCCATATCTTCAAAATAGTCATGCTCATCTAACCAAGTTATAAGGTGGTCTGACACAGACTTCGCAATCTCTTCACGAGACATACACACAAAATTTTTAGAAATGGACGTAATATCTATTTCTTTCCTAGGAGAAAGTTCCAATTCAAACATAGTTTTTCCTTTAAACATTTATAGGTATGGGGATAAGCAGTGGCAGCATGTTTTGCTGCCTTGATGCTGATTATGCAATGAGTTGCGAGTCTCCTTCGTAAACATCTAGTAGCCCTTCTTTCAATCTAGAGAGGATGACCTTGCGTCGTTTCTTACCACTAGAAGTTTTCTCAATCGTCCCTTTAGCGCAGAGGTAGACTTTTGCAACTACAACATCATGCGTTTGAGCGATGGCATTGGAAATAAGCATTTGTTTTTCAAATATTTCATCAGCAGAGTCAATCACTGCGGTTTCTACAACCACGTGTAACCCCATCACTCCCGTTTTTTCATGTTCAATGGCTAACAAAACTGATGCTGAAGCACGAACAAAATCTAAGCTTTCTACCGTTTCTTCGATATCTTCAGGTACAATATTTCGACCGTTGTAAACAACTAAATCGTCTTTTCGGCTGTAGAAATAAAGCTCGCCGTCATCACTAAGGAACCCTAGGTCACCCGTTCTAAAGCGGCCATTGGCCAACTTCTCTTCGGTTATATCTGGTTGGTTAATATATCCAGATGTAAGGCAGTCACTCTCTATATTGAACTCACCCATTTGCATCGGTGCTAAACAATTATCATCTTTGTCACGCACAGTAATGATATGACGCGCATTTGGATAACCCGAAGAAACAAGGGAGATTGAATCAGGGTGACCCTGTTCAACAAATGACACTTGACCCGATTCGTCAATCACGACGGAGTTAATTTTGAGAGCCCCCATTTTACTGACACTGGCGCCTAAACTGTTTTCGGCCATACCGTATGCAGTGTGAATGCGCTCTTCAGAAAGACCAATTGGAGCCAGTGCTTTTCGCGCCTTTGTCAATGTAATACTGCTGACTTTTTCTGCCGAGATGTACACGTGCAACTTTCTAAGGTCAACATCCTCTTGGTTGTACAGGCGTTTGATTGAACGCATTGCAACGGCTAGGGCTGAGTTGGTTGTAAATGTGATATCTACACTATATTTTGATAACAGCTTAAACCAGCGAGGAGGGTTTCTCATATAGAAGTCGGGTGAGGCTAACACATTGTTACAACCGGAAAAAACTGGGTATAAAACGCCGGTAAACAATCCCATATCATGATTAATTGGTGTCCATGAAGCCGTTGTTTCACACACCGAGTTATTACCGTGATGATCAAAAATATGTTGTAGCTGATTTACCGCCATTCCATGGGTAACCACCACTCCTTTAGGGAAACCAGTACTACCAGATGAAAATTGTATTATTGCCATATCCGTCAGTCTGGGTGGGCAAATATTTACTTCTGGCTTTGGTTCAATTGCGTTCAATTCTGATATAGACAGAACTGGAATACCTAATAAACTTTTCCATTCATTTATATCTTCGCTGCCGAAGGAGTCAGCACATACCAGCATAGAAAATTTACAAGATATATGGCAACCCTTAATAAAGTTGCTATAAGAATGGTATTTCCCTGATTTAGTACGCAATGGAACTGCGACGATATTTCTTTGCCAACAAGCATATAAACATGCAACCAATTCCAAGCCATTCGGTAGTGCGACACCGACAATGGATTGCTCTCTTAATTCCAACTGCTCGAATCGAGAAGTATACTCACCTATGATTTTTTTGAGTTCGGCTAAATTAACCGTTTTATCCATATCTGGGAAATACCACTCCACTGTAGGCTTTGTTTTTGAAAACTTCTCGAGGTAATCAATTATGGTAGACATATCACTTCCTAATAACACTACTTTCCAAAGTAAAAATTTACAAATGACTATAACCAGCCATTAAACGTTAAAAATACCATTTAAAATTAAGACCAATCTGATCTCTATCGTCATATTGACCAAAAACTCCTATATAATCCCCATAGAAATTATTCAAATAAATAGACAACGAATAATTATCTGAAATTCTATAATCACCACTAAATCTGACTAAACCATCATGGTCATGCACGTCATAAAACCATTGCGCCTCTATATCCAAATTATCATTCCACGTACTCAGTCGATAAAGAAATGTGATAATCTCGTCATTTTCAACAACAGATAATGTCGGCTTATAATCAAGTATTCTACTTTGATAAAACTGAAAGCTAACCATTGAAGATTCAAATCCATAATAGTCAACACCAATTACATAATTTAACTCTGGAGATATTTGAACACCGTCAAAATCTCTCGCGTCATAATCTATATAATATCGATTAGTAGAGTATGCGACTTCAGCCCTGATAACGTAGTCCGAATACCCTCGATTGAGACCAAACCCATATGTTTTTGTTTTTTTGAAAGTTTCATGAACAGTAACTTTAGGAATGTCACTTTCAAGATTAATAAACCTTAAAAATGCAGGTCTATCATAATAATGATTCAGATAGTTTACGTTTATATCCAAGCCAGATATCTGTTTTGAAATTTCAAAACCATAGTCTGAGTCCTTGATTACACTATTTGGTTTATCTACTGGTTCTATAATATATTCGGCAGGATATGGACTAGGATACTGAGGCATTAGCCTTGATGAAGTTAAAACAAATTCACTGTCATTATTAGCAAACTCACTATAAGATTGATCAGGAATCCAAATTAATTGAGCGCTAAAGTCATCAAAATATAAATCGTAGCGAACAGACCATAATGGGATCCTCGCATCTTCTAAATCCTCTAAAACAAACTCACGGTAGCGAATTGGATTAACAAGGTCTAATACAGCCACGCCATCTGCTTGACCCCAAGCAATTTGCTGTTTCCCAACCGTCAGTTCGTGACCAAAAAGCTCCGTTTGGTAATAAAACTCTCTCAGGTCAAATAAAACATTATCACTTCCGAATAATGCTATTCTGTGACCAGCGGCAGATGGCTCATTTTCATAGGGGTTGCCTCTTTCCAAATTCCCCCCAAGATCAAAAGAAAATGTATTTGAGAAAAAAAGCTTTCCACTTTCTAGCTCCCAATCAAATTCAAGCTTAAGTTTTAATTCTGATTTATTTAAATATGATTCATCAACATTATAAACCGTGGAGTATTCCATCAAATACTCACTTTCAATCTCATCTGATAAAGCACACGAAGAGAACAATAAATTAGCTACAACATAGAAATTAAAAACAGAAAAAAATCTTAAAAAAACACCCAAAGCCATTCCTTAAAAAATATAGACACGTTTAAAACGCGGCAGATAGTACCATGCAAAAAAAACAACAAACAAGGCATTAAATATTACGCAATCATTTAAAAATTAGAATAAAACAACTAAATAAAACCATTTATTCAGCAATATTTATAAATTGGTAATATTCAGTAAAAGGCAATATTCAGTAAAAAGACAAGCTTAATAACTCTAAAATTTAACCAAGCAGCAACATAAATTCACTTAATATTAATCAGGTACAGCACATTGAACTTTGTATTCTTCAAGAAATTCCGAGAAGAAAAAAACTTAACAATAAAGTATTAGAGCAATTGCGTAATACAGTACAACAACGGACATGTGCCACTGTTCACGATAGGAAGCAGAACCAAGACAGTTATGAAAGAGAAAAGTAGAAGGTAAAAAGTTAAAGATCCGCGAACAACTATAAAAGTATTCCTACGAGCCTACGAAAACTGCAATTATGAAGTTATTTTGATAAAAGTATTAAAATTTGAGGAAAGTTTCTTAGCGGTGAAAATCAAGCAACATTGTTAAATAAATAATGATAAAAAACACATCATTTAGAGTAATAATTCTTTTACCACCTTATTTAGCAACATAAAACACCATTTATAATAAAAAGGAATAAGGTATGAATAATTTAATAAATGCGCTCGTAGATAAATAAAATATGAAGCTTCTATCTAGGATAGAGGGTTTTTCAACTCTACGCTGCAAGAGAAATATTGCACGCTTTGAGCACTAATGTCTGGCATACAGCACATCAACAGTGTGTAATTTGATGCTACCCACTCTCTGTCATGTTATTTAAATCAACAGTTATTGATTAAGTCATGCCAGTATTTTTAACTAAAACGGTTGCAGAACAAAAAAGCCCACTTCAAAAGTGGGCTATATAGCGGCTGCACATCATCAGCAATTTTGTTGGTAAACTTCCAGTGCTTGACCCAAATCCAATATTAAATCTTCTACATCTTCTAGGCCTATGTGCAAGCGGATAACTGGTCCCTTATCCCAACCTGTCGTGCTACGAAGCCCAGCCATAGTTTTGTTGGCTGTGACTAGGCTCTCGTAACCTCCCCATGAAAATCCCATTTTAAAGTGCTCTAATGCATCTAGAAACGCATTAATTGCCTTTTGTGTACCTGTACGCATCACAAAAGAGAACAAGCCATTACTACCGTTAAAGTCGCGCTTAAAAAACTCATGTCCCGGACACGTTGGCATTGCAGGGTGTCTTACATGGTCCACCAACGGATGCTCACTTAGCCATTGAGCGACTGTTAGAGCCGCTTTTTCATGTTGCGCTAATCTAACCGGCATGGTGCGTAAGCCTCGCAAAGCAAGATAAGCATCATCAGCAGAAGTACATTGCCCTAACAAATATGAGTGTTCTCTAAGAGTTGACCAGTACTTTTCATTTGCCACAGCAACACCCATCATCACATCTGAATGCCCCACTATGTACTTGGTTGCAGCCTGAATACTAATGTCTACTCCATGATCGAGTGGCTTGTAATGCCAACCATTACCATAGGTATTATCTAGCATAGTCATCACACCATGTTGCTTTGCCACTTTAACTAAACTTGGTACGTCCTGTACTTCCATGGTGATAGAGCCTGGCGACTCTAAAAATAGCACTTTGGTATTTTCTTGAATCAAAGCGTCAATGCCAGCGCCAATCATTGGATCGTAGTATGTTGTGCTTATTCCAAGACCAGCTAAGATTTTATCGCAAAAGTCTCTAGTTGGTTCATAGGCGGTATCAACCATCAATAAGTGATCTCCGGCCTTTAAGAAAGATAACAATGACTGACTTATTGCCGCCGCTCCACAAGGGTACAATGCACAGCCAGCTCCGTTTTCAAGCTCCATTATTGCGTCTTGCAAGGCGTAATGAGTATGGGTGCCACGACGACCATAAAACAGGGTGCGATTACCCCGTTCTTTAATAGCTTCATGCAAATCGGCAACACTGTCAAACACCACTGTTGAGGCCCGCTGAACAACCGGATTAACTACGCCTTGTGTATACTGAGATTTGCGACCGGCACTTACCAGCTTTGTATTCTTTTTCATTTTTATACCTTTATGTGTGCGCGCCAATATTCAACTAAATAACGTGAAATAGAATCAGGACGCGTCAACTTGAAACCGGAGTCTGTATCACCCCACTGACCAAAAGCATTTAATTGTTCACGAGAAAACCATTGCGCATCTTCTAAATCATCTTGATCAATTTTAATGTCGGTGGTGCTTGCTTTGCCGATAAAACCCAGCATCAATGATGATGGAAATGGCCAAGGTTGCGAAGCAATATATTCAACGTCAGTCACGTCAATATTGGCTTCTTCTTTGACTTCCCTTATTACCGCCTGCTCTAGAGTTTCTCCAGGGTCAACAAAACCAGCTAACGTTGAATACACGCCCTCTGGCCAATTCGCCTGACGGCCCATTAAACACCGTTCAATACCATCCTCAAAAGTGTGGGTTATCAACATAATCACCGCAGGATCCGTACGCGGAAATGTCATATGTCTACATTGGCTATTTTGACAAAGCCTAGCATGCCCACCCTCAATGCTTTCATTGGTGTAACCACAGCGGCCACAAAAACGGTGAGTCTTATGCCAATAACATAATCCTCTCGCTAGCACACCTACCGAAGCCATGTTGTAATCAAGTTGCAGGCCAATATTGCGCATATCAACAAACTCAAGTTCACTGCTAGCAAGCAGGTCCGTTGTATGTTCAGAGCCCGATACATCCAAAGCAAAATAACTATACTGCTCATCGACACCAAGTAAAATGGCATTTTTTTTGTCAAAATGACTTACCTGTGTGAAAGTAAGTAAGTGCAGTTCACTACAGGCTACATTGACTAGGTTTCGGTCTTTATCAATGAGTAGCCAAAGGCTATTTGAGTTTTTTTGCTGCTCTATCCACTGCTGATCTTTGCGTTCATTGGAGGCACGATTGAGGTGCATATACGAGTAATGTAACAAAGCCTAGTCCTTGTTGAAAATGTTTGCATAAAACTACCACATACACACTAAAAGCTAAACTCCTACCACCGCAGGGAACACCCATTACGCTTGCAAAACGAGCAAAAAAAAAAGCCCTTTCGGGCTTTAAACTATAGTGTAACTCCACACTACAAAGAGGCAAGGTAATCTTGAAGCTTCTGGTTTTCAGCTTCAATATGTTGATAAAATTCAATATCTTTAAGCTTAGATGCGGCTGCTAGGTCAATCACTACTACCGCATCTTTGTGTAGTTGCAATGCTGAGGCAGGACAGGAGGCCGTTAGTGGTCCTTCTACCATATCACGAACAGCATCAGCCTTATTTTCTCCTGTGGCAAGTAACACAACTTTTCTGGCATCCAAAATAGTGCCAATGCCCATAGTGATAGATAAATGAGGCTGGTATTCACCTTCTTCAAAGAAACGTGCATTATCTTCGATTGTTTCTCTGGTAAGAGTTTTGACGCGCGTCCGAGAAGTTAGGCCAGACGAGGGTTCGTTAAACCCAATATGACCATTACGGCCAATACCCAACAATTGTAAATCGACCCCTCCGGCTGCTGCCATGCGGGCTTCATAATCCTGACATGCTGTCATCGGGTTTTTCGCATCACCAGGTGGAACATGTGTATTGTCTTTATCGATGTCGATATGATTAAACAACTGCTCATCCATAAAGAATCGGTAGCTTTGTGGGTGAGAACCATTCAGACCTAGGTATTCGTCTAAATTAAACGTGGTTGCATCTTTGAAACTAATCACCCCTTCGCGATTGCGACGAATAAGTTCTTGATACAGAGCCACTGGTGTTGAGCCAGTTGCCAAGCCTAAGACTGATTCAGCTTTGCGTTGTAACTGAGTTGAGAAAATATCTGCGCCATAGGCTGCCACTTCTGCGGCATCATTCATAATAACAATTTGCATAGTATAGGCTCGGTGTTGAGTACAAAGAAAAATGGGATCTGAACCTTACTTCGCGTGCAATCAAAGGAAGGCCAGATCAAACCTAATTGGGATACACTGTAATTAGGCATTACCATTATGACAACGCTGTCATTATTATCAGAATAAAATGCTTTGTAAAGTAAAAGTGAAGGAAAATTCTCTATTTTTAGGTCAAAAACACGCAAGCCCGCATTTAGTGCGGGCTTGCAGACATTGAAATAAATTAATTTTACTATCATACACTGACGAAAATCTTACGCTTGTACATCCAGTGTAATACCAACAACTGCACTAATAAAAGAGCAATAACAGAGAGTAAAGGCTGCCATTGTGGATCTGATGCGCTCACCAGAGCACCAAACAAACTTTTACTAATATAGGTCCAGTTAACCAATGAAGAGGCAAGATAAATAATGATGGAGTTTGCGCCAATAATAATAAATGGATAAGCGAGACGCTGTCCATTTAGCACATCCACCAAAGCATAAAAAGCCGCGAATAATATGGCACTCCATCCAACCGTTACCAAGACAAATGAACTGCTCCACAATTCTTTATTTACAGGAAAATGCCAATCCCATATCCAGCCCACCAGTACACTCACCACCCCTGCTGCAAAAAGCATAGCCACACTGCGCCATTGACCAAAACATTCAGCTTGAGCAATAAAACGACCGACAAATACTCCGGCAATTGCATTAACAATAGCAGGCAAACTGGAAAGTACTCCTTCTGGGTCAACGACCCGGTTCTGGTAACTAATTCCTGGCAGTAGATGCTTGTCAAACCAAGCATTCCAACTACCCGCCCCCATCGCACTTAAATCGCCTGCATCTCCCCCTGGAACGGGAATAAAACAGAGCAAAAGCCAATAAAACAGCAAAATACCTACCGCCACAATCGCCTGAACTCGTGCGCTGGTATGCCACACCAATAGCGCACAAAAAAACCAAGCGATAGCGATACGTCCCAATACACTCGAATAGCGTATTTCGTCCAAAGCCGCAGGTATGCCTGTTCCCCAGCCGTGGTTATACAAAACCCCTAAAAAACATAATAACAGGAGTCTTTTTAATGCCTTTTGATAGTAGGGTTTGCGCTGTGAAAAGGGTAACTCGTCAATCCGTTTAGGGGAAAGACCCATCGCCACACCAGAGAGAAATATAAATAATGGGAATATCAAGTCATAAAACGTGAAACCATGCCACTGGCTATGTAGCGTATGTGCTTCGAAGAGCTTCCACCCTTGCCAGCCCGTTAGCACAAATAACGCAGCAAAAATTGACTGTCCACCTAAAATCCAAAACATATCCATTCCTCGCAATGCATCTAATGACGCGAGGCGTTTTTTCTTTATTATTGTATTCATTTTGGCCCTCCTAAAAGGAAAAAGCCCCGTTAAACTGCAACGGGGTTTTCATTCAGGGAAATCTATAATTGATGTCCAGCGATGTAAGTGGATTGTGTAAACAATTGCTCATCTAATACCACGAAGTCTGCATCCGCCCCTTCGAGTAAGTGCCCCTTAGCCTTAAGCCCTAAATATTGAGCTGGATAGAGTGAAGCCATTCGTAAGCTTTCACTCAATGACACTTCCAGTTCATTTACAGTGTTGCGTACCGCACTGGACATATCTAATACACTACCAGCTAGTTCTCCCGTGCTAGAGTTCAGCCTATCACCTGTTCGTATCACCTTACGGCCATCGAAGAAGTCAAACTCCATGTCATTTGTGCCAACAGGTGGCATCGCATCCGTAACTAACATTATTTTGCCACGCTGTTTTGTACGAATCGCCAGCTTTGCCGAGGTACTATGAACATGATGCCCATCGACAATTATTCCACACCAGCTATTGTCATCCCACAATGCGGCACCAACAACACCTGGCTCGCGAGATGTGAACGCGGACATAGCATTAAATAGATGCGTGAAACCGTCTGCTCCAACATGAAGTGCAGCCATCGTCGTATCAAAGTCGGCATTAGAATGCCCAATACTGACCTTTACTCCGAGCGCAACCAAACGTTTAATATCTTCCAACGGCACTGTTTCAGGCGCTAAGGTGACCATTTTTATACCTAAATCTTGACGTGCGTAGATAGCAAACTCTTCTTGCGAAATAGGCCTAATATACTGCTCGCTATGGGTACCCTTTTTAGGGTGAGATAAATGTGGTCCCTCAAAATGGATCCCAACAATACCTTTTTGCTTGTTAGCTACGGCCTGAGCCGTCGCATCTGCTGCAGCTTTCATCACTTCTATTTTGTCAGTGATCAAAGTTGGCATGATAGCTGTTGAACCATACTGACCATGCGCTAACAACATCTTCTCTAAACAAGCACTCGACTGCTGAGCATTGAAAAATGCCCCGCCACCGCCATTGACCTGAACATCTATGAACCCGGGAACTACCAGTCCTGATAGAGGCTTAATGGAGTCACTGTGAGCGTCAACATCAAAGCTTATTTTTCCGTCTTTTACAGCAAAACAAACATTTTCTTTAAAATCAAAACCGTCAAATAGCTTATCCGCTCGATATATGTGTGTCGTCATTAATTAACCTTTTCCAAACTCTGCTCTACATTCTGAATCGCAAAATAAATCGCGCCCATCTCAGGTGGCTGCTTTGGAAGCTCAACACGCGCAGCAACATCAGGGTCTAACCATTTATTTAGTGGCTCGGCCAATCCACCAATCATCGATAAGCGAGGTGGCTGGTTTTCTAATAAACGTTTTGCTAGGCGGCTAATATAATCTGCCCCCTGAGTGACAATAGATAGCGCAACTTCATCTTCTTGTTCTGCAGCACTAAATACAAATCGAGCTAGTTTGGCGTATCCGCTAGACGGTTGCCCTGCCGTTTGTTCAGCAATTCCCATTGCAGTGAGTGTATTAAAGTGAGATTTGAACATATCTGTCAATGCGGTACTTTTGCCCAACCCATCTAAGTCAAGTAATACGGCTTTAATTGCTTCCAAACCCATCCAAGCACCACTGCCAATGTCACCTTGCGCAAAACCATGGCCACCATAATTAACAGAACGTCCGCTGACGATAGAAAAACCGCACGAACCAGTGCCGGTTATAATAACTGCGCCGTCCTGTCCTTCATGTGCTCCAATACAAGCCGTATGTAAGTCCGTGGTTAAGAACATTTGTCGGAAAGGGTGATCCCACTGCATGATTTTGTCATATAGAGCCGGTAAATTAACGCCAGCTAGACCCATTCCGGCGTTGAGCTCATGAACTTGCTCTACGCGCAAGCCAGCATCTTGCAGAGCTAGCTGTGTAGAAACCATGATTGACTCTAACGTACGTTCAAGACCATGTAGTGGATTTGCCGGACCTCCCAGCCCAGTGCCTAGCACACCGTGTTGCTTTGAGTAGATAGTAGCGCGGCATTTGGTTCCTCCGCCGTCTATACCTATATATAACTGGTCTTGTTGCACCTGTTTAGCCATCATGTAGCGACCTCTATCGATTGGAGTTGGCTCAATTTTATAATTATTGCTGAGCATTGAGTCGTGTTGAATTAATGTTACACACAAAATGACAGCGTTGTCATTACTTTTTTGACAAATTTGTTCGACAATGAAAAATTCTAATATTGCACAGAATCATCAGGTTGTCAGCGTAATTTTGATAAGTATATTGATTATATAGAAACAAAGTTCGCGGGTAAGTCTTGTTAACTTATTGAATTACATACAAATAGAGCGGCTATGCCGCTCTGTTCTATTTAACGCCGAGTTCAGCTAACCTTTCCTGAAGGTAGCTATCCGCGGTGTATCGCTCTGATAAAACAACATCAGGGCGAGGGTGTAAAAACAACGGTAAAGAAATGCGAGATTTCGTAGAGGCTTTACCTGTTGGGTTAATTACTCTGTGAATGGTTGATGGGAAATATCCACCAGACGCCTCTTGCAACATATCACCAATATTAATGATTAAAGAACCAAAGTCACAAGGTACATCAAGCCAACCACCCTCTTTAGTTTGCACCTGAAGGCCCGGCTCATTTGCAGCAGGTAATACCGTTAGCAAATTAATATCTCCATGAGCAGCTGCACGAATTGCACCAGGCTCTTCATCGCCCGTCATTGGCGGGTAATGTAATATACGCAGTAACGTTTGCTCAGAATTAGCAATCATGTCTTTCAGGTCAATTGAAAACTTTGCGCGTACATCTTCTGGCGCTTGCTCTTGTACCCAGCTCAATAACTGGGCTGCAAACTCATTAGCTAGTCGGTAATATTCACGAACTTCAGCTTCTAATTGCGCAGGCACGCGACCTTTAGGGTAAACATGAAAGTACTCTTTGATGTCTTTAACAGTAAAGCCTTTTGCAACCTCTGATACATCAGGTGGAAAATAGCCATCTTGAGTTTGTTTGTCGAACAAAAACTCATGCTTTTGCTCAGAGTTGAAAAACTCTTGCCAGTTTTTGTAGATAGACTCAACTAACTGCTGTGGGATTGGGTGGTTTTTCAACACACCAAAGCCTGTATTGCGTAAAGACTCGACAAATTGTGCTGCAGCATCTGGCGCACGATAATCGACCGTAGGTAATTGTTGCATAATGATTCCACTTGATTATTGCATGAGTTCACTCGTAAATAAGCAATCGGTATCTAAACCCGCCTATCTTAGTGTTAGTCCTCTATAGATAACTGGCGAGCATAGATAAATAAGCACCTTCAGATAAGGACTTTTGTCCTCTCTCTCACTGTGTTGCTGCCTATTTTGAGCCAGATCAAATTTCATTTAGGCGCCAGCAACCAAGCAGCTTACTCAATGTGCGCATTAACTATAGCAGTCAATGCGCATTTCATATGATAGTGAACACTTAAAACCAACTAGCAACTTACTTGCACTGTGGCTTTGAACCTGACTGCCAAGCTTGTTGTTTGAGTTCACGCGCTTTAATCATACCCTGCTGTAAATTAGCAATGCGACTTTGTGGTGCTGGGTGTGTAGACATAAATTCGGGAGGACGCTCTTCAGATGCCGCTTCCATATTTTGCCACAAAGCGACCGCACCCTCCGGATCAAAACCCGCCTTGGCCATCAGGTCCAGTCCTATTATATCCGCCTCACTTTCATGCGAGCGGCTAAATGGTAATGCAACGCCAAATTGAGCCCCTAACCCTAACCCTTGCATAATAGCGTCACGGTATTGCACATCACCCATTTGCAATGCAACATTACTCGCCTGTAAACCAAACTGTAGCAAACTGTTTTGCGATACGCGCTCGTTTGCATGTTGCGCAATCACGTGGCCTACTTCATGGCCCATCACCGCTGCGAGTTGATGTTGATTCTTGGCCACCTCTAATAATCCTGTATGAACACCAATTTTGCCACCTGGAAGAGCAAACGCATTAGCGCTTGGTTCTTTGAATACCACTACTTCCCACTGTTGACTTGCATATTCAGCAGGCAATTGGTCAATGAGATGATCAGCAATACATTTCACATAAGCATTAGTCGCCTTGTCCGCTTCGATTGGCTGCTGCTCTTTCATTTGCGAAAAGCTGGCAACACCCATCTCACTCATTTGTTGATCAGAATATAGCGTGATCTGTGTACGCCCAGTCGGTGAGGTTTTGCACCCTGATATAGCTAACGTAATAGCAAAGGCGGTAAGTAATTTCTTCATGCGGTTAATTCCCGTAACATTAAGTTTGCTGGTAGTTTAAAACATCTGATTTGCTACTCAAGTACCAAGTAGAACAAAAGCAAAGTCTTAACCCATATTATTGCCCTCTAACTCAGAATCTCCCCTGAACACGTCTAAATTTGATAGACTTGTTGCAAACTCATCACTTTGGATTCTTGTGCAACACGCTCATTCTCTTGGCCGGTTATTCTTGCCATTATTAGCCAGTATAGTGGCGTTAACACCGCTTGCAGTAGACCTATATCTTCCAGCGATGGTTGCTATCGCAGAACAACTTGACACCTCTTTAGAAAAAGTTCAGGTATCTCTAAGTAGCTACTTAGCCGGCTATGCACTCGGTATGCTGGTTTTTGGCCCACTGGCCGACAGATTTTCGCGCACCCTGTTAGCGCGTTTTGGGCTGTTTGGATTCGCCATCAGCTCTGCACTACTTGCGATGAGCACAAACATTGAGACATTCAATCTGCTTAGGATCATACAAGCTTTTACCGGCGCGGCGGCCACTGTGGTTATACCTGGAATTATTAGACACTTTTATCAGCAAGATACAGCCAAAGGCATGTCTTATGTGTCTATGATAATGATGCTCGCTCCTCTGCTTGCCCCGAGCATCGGCGCAGCCCTTATGCTCATATGGCATTGGAGTGCAATATTTTGGTGTTTAACTTTATACGCGACCGCGGTTCTTATTTTTATTACATTCGCCAACATTGATGTGCCCCGATTTAGCAACGACAAAATTTCCGCTCGTTTCTTTTTTAGAAACTATCAGCAAGTGCTGTCCAACAAGCTATGTCGCATGGATTTACTTACTTCCATGGCGGCATCATTTGCTTTTTTCTGCTTCCTCACTTCGGTGCCTTTTGTCTACCTTGATTATTTCAATGTCTCAGAGCAATTGTTTGGTATTTTATTTGCGCTCAATGTGATGGCGTTAATGTTGGGCAACTTTCTTAATACACGATTAGTTCCAAAACTAGGCTCAAGACGCGTACTCTATATAGGTCTGTTTATTGGTATGATCGCAGGTACCGCTTTAGTAATACAAAGCTCTCTACAGGTCAATGTCTGGATATTTGCAAGTACCATTGCACCATTGATGATGAGCTTAGGTATTATCGCTAGCAACGCGGACGCGTTAATCTTAATCGCCTTTGAACAGCACACAGGTACCGCCACCGCAGTGATTGGCACTTTACGTTTTGGCAGTGGTGCCCTAGTTGGCCCAATTTTAGCCTTCATTGAGCCCAGCACTGCATTGCCCTTTGCCTGCATGATGCTAAGCGCTTTGGTACTATGTTGCATCTATCAGCTTTTGCAAAAATCAGGCATAAAAAAAGCCGAGTAGTTCGGCTTTTCTTTATGTTCCAAAGAGATACTTATTCCGCTTCTTTAGAAACCATAACCATTGCAGGTCGTAATAAACGACCATTTAATGTATAACCCTTCTGCATGACCGCAAGAACGGTGTTTGGTGATACATCATTGCTTGGTTGAATAGACATAGCTTGGTGTAACTCTGGGTTAAACGTTTCACCTTGTGGGTTAACCGTTTCAACACCGAACTTAGCCACTGCGTCAGAGAAGCTCTTCAAGGTCATATCGATACCTTCTAGCACAGGCTTCAAGGTTTCATTCTCTCTGTCAGAGAATTCAATAGCACGCTCTAGATTATCAATCACAGGTAAAAGTTCGTTAGCAAACTTCTCTAACGCAAACTTATGTGCTTTTTCAACATCCTGAGCAGCTCTGCGGCGCATATTCTCAACGTCAGCAGCGGCGCGTACGACACTGTCTTGCTGATCAGCGATAGTCTGCTTGGCAGCTTCTAGCTCAGCATATAAACCCGCAATTTCTTCTTCTGGGCTTAGCTCTGCTTGCGCTTGATCTTGTGCTTGTGTTTCTTCTTGTGTTTGAGCTGCTTGTTCTACTTGTTCAGCAGCTTCTTGTTCATGTTCAGGGGCATTGGTTTGCTCAGACATGTAAGATTTCTCCAATTCTTTACAACTGTGGCTAATTATGGGGATTGAATTTTGAGATTCAAGCCCCTAATGGCGTGATTTGAGAAAATTGTGTAATGATCGCTTCAATCGGTGCATTAGATGGGCAAATTACACAAAATCTGCTCTGGTATTCACCTTTGTGAAAATAGGGGACACTCAAAACAACTGACTGTTTGACATTGAGTGTACTCAACTCAACCCCCAGTACGACCGACAAACCATTTTTAAACGCTAGTTTATCTTCAACCTGGTGTAAAAATGATACGCCAATATTGAGTTCAGCTTCTATGTCCAACCCTTGATATAAATATCTCTCTCCCACAACAATACTATTATCAGTACCAAGTTGGTGGTGAAGTTCTTTTGTCCATTGGGCTAACTGCTCACGGCAGTTTTCAGGAGCGCTGTGCGCCATAGCGCGCATACGGTGCAAGCCTTCGATCAACGTTTGTTGGCTAAATACCGTATTCATCCATGCAGCGAATAGATATCTATGCTGATCGCTGTCATCTCTAGGCTTGTTGATACAAATATTTTGTGACTGCCCCGCCCGGTCAATAAGTAGCACCAACCATGAGCTACTATCAAAAGCTAAGACTTCAACTCGAAATACCAACTGTGAACTTGCTTGTGGCAAACCAACACAACAACAAACATTAAATCTTTGACTCAAGCTGTGAGCAAATTCTACCAATTGATTTTGTTCTGGTTGCCAGTAATTTGCTATCTGTGGGAGTGCAAAATATTCATCCAGCCAGTATTTCAACCCCGAATCTGTGGGTACTCTACCCGCCGATGTGTGAGGCGAATAAAGTAGACCCACCTTTTCTAATCTTGCCATTGCATTGCGAACGGTAGCAGAGCAAACTGCCATGCCTTTTTGCTTCGCTATTTTACTCGAAGCAACAGGATGCCCCTCGCCGTTACAGTATAAGCTCATCACGGCAGAAAAGATTTGTTGGTCGCGTGCTGTTAATTTCATATTATTTATGTAGTGACATCATTTGCCAGTTTCAAGTCCTAACTTTTTAAGTTAGTCTTGCGCTATTATTTTCAAGGATATTCAACATGACGACTCACTTCAAAACCATTGGTTTAATTGGTAAGCCGAGTCATGAAGGCGCGGCGTTGACCTTACAACGCTTATACACCTTTTTGCAAGCACTTGGTTACACCGTATTGGTTGAAGCGCGCGTAGGAGCGCAAATATCTAACATTGATAACAATTCGCTCACAGAACTAGTTGAGTTAGGCAATCAATGTGACTTGGCCATCGTCGTCGGCGGTGATGGTAACATGCTCGGCGCAGCACGTGTGTTAGCACGCTTTGATGTAGCTGTTATAGGTGTCAACAGAGGTAACCTTGGCTTTTTGACAGATTTAAATCCGGATGGATTCGAAGCTAGTCTTGAGGAAGTATTACGTGGTGAGTTTATTTCCGAGTCTCGATTTTTATTAGAAGTTGAAGTGTATCGTCACGCCGAACTAAAAAGCGCAAACCTTGCGGTGAATGAAGCCGTACTTCACGCTGATAAAGTCGCGCACATGATAGAGTTTGAAGCCTTTATTAATGGTGAGTTTGTCTTCTCTCAGCGCTCTGACGGTCTGATAGTTTCAACCCCAACAGGGTCAACCGCGTATTCTCTATCTGGCGGAGGGCCTATTCTGACGCCTCAGCTTAACGCTATGGCTTTGGTGCCAATGTTTCCTCACACGCTTTCAAGTCGCCCCTTGGTCGTTGATGCCAACAACGAAATTAGGCTCAAGCTGAGCCTGGAAAATACAGATAGCCTGCAAGTAAGCTGCGATAGCCATGTGGTGCTTGCCTTGCTCCCTGGCGATGAAGTGGTCATTAAAAAGGCAGATAAAGCACTGCGTTTGATCCATCCAAAATCGTACTCGTACTACAACGTGCTAAGACAAAAATTAAATTGGGGTAGCAGGCTTTACTAATACCTGTAAGATACCGCAAAATACATCAAAATATTTTTCTAATTTAGGAAAGTTAACCCGACATGATCAGTTACATTGTTTTTTTCACACTACTACTTCTTATTACATTGCTTGGAGTGTACGTTGTGATAGAAAATAATCGAAAAAAGGCCCGCGAAGCCGAAAAGAAGATTTTTAACAACCGTTTAAAAGAGATCACTACCAGCTTTAAGCATAAAACAGCAGAGTATGTGGACGCCAAAATACTGCGCCCTAAGTACGCACCAAAAATCAATGCTATTGTCAGTAACTTCTTTGTAGTTCAAGCACACACAGAAGATAACCTGAGCCAGCTTGAAGTAGTCAGTGAGTTATTTACGCGCACTGTAGGTACTGAGTTAGGAAAATGTAGAATCACGGGTAATACAGATTTACTCGCCGAACAACTACAATATTTCGTAGCAGAATTACCTTCTAACGGAATTGCCTACAACAAAGACTTTTACTACGAAATACTTCCAGCGTTAATAACACTTATCAAAACCCCCGATGTCCCTATGGGCATGGAAACAGAAGCAGAATCACAAGAAGGTGATTCTGACGATAACAGTGACAATGAGTTAGGTGAACAAACCAAACAACACATGTTAGATGCAAGGCAGAGGCTAACCACTAGCTAGTGAATATTGTGTTGATTTAATAAAATTCGAGTTGCTTTTAATCAGCATACTGTATAGATTAACAGTATAACCACTGTTTGGATGCACAGTATGCTTATTAACTTAGAAATTAAAAACTTTGCTATTGTAAACGCGCTACAAGTCGAGTGGCGCTCTGGTATGACCGCCATCACCGGTGAAACAGGTGCAGGCAAGTCTATCGCTATAGACGCACTGTCATTGTGTCTGGGTGAGCGAGCTGATGCCACAGCCATTCGTCCCGGTGCGGACAAAACTCAAATAAGCGCACACTTTGATATCTCAGAGTTACCCATCGCAAAACAATTTTTAAGTGAGCATATGCTCAACAACGAAGATCAGGATTGCATTTTACGCCGAGTCATTGGTAAAAATGGCCGCAGCAAGAGCTATATCAACGGCATTGCCGTTACCGCAGGCCAGCTCAGAGAACTAGGCCAACATTTGATCTCTATCCACGGCCAACATGCTCACCAACTGTTACTCAAGCCAGAGCATCAACTTCACCTACTCGACGCCTATGCAGGGCACCATGCTTTGCTCAATGCGGTCAATGCACAATATGTCCACTTTAATAAGCTGCAACGCGAATATAGCGAGCTGCAAAAGCAACAGCAAACGCAAGCTGCAAAGCAACAACTGCTTGAATATCAAGTTGCTGAATTAGATGAATTCGCTTTACAAGAAGGTGAATTTGAAGAAATAGAAACAGAGCATAGCCGTTTAAGTCACAGCCAGACGATATTAGAAACCTGTCAGCGTGAACTTTCACACCTCTATGAAGATGATCAAACCGTACTGAGTCAACTACAACACAGTGCGCAAAAATTTTGCGAACTGGCAAGCTACGACAACCAGCTCAGTTCTATTGCACAAATGCTTGAAGAAGCCGCCGTACAAATAGAAGAAGCTTGTCGAGAAGTTCGCAGCTATGGAGAGAACATTGAGCAAGACCCAATGCGTCTACAAGAGCTGGAGGAGCGCTTGTCAAAAGCCATGGACTTGGCACGTAAACATACGATTAAGCCAAACGAGCTATTTGCCTTACATCAACAGCTAAAACTAGAGCTAAACGAAATCAGCTCAGACTCAGAACGTTTAGATGCTTTGGAGCAAGAGATTGCCGATGCCATACATGCCTACAACATTGCCGCAAAAGGGCTAAGTGAAAGTAGACAAACAGCAGCCGGGCAGCTCAATGAACTGATCTCAAAAAGCATGGCTTCTCTTGCAATGGAAAATGGCCGTTTTGCCATTGAGCTGACGCAAAAGCCACAACAAAAGCCCGCTGCCAATGGTTTTGATGACATTGAATTCTTAGTCTCAACCAACCCCGGCCAACCATTGCAGCCGCTAGGTAAAGTTGCCTCTGGGGGGGAGCTTTCACGTATTAGCTTAGCTATTCAAGTTATTATCGCGCAGCGTGTTACTATACCTACACTCATATTTGATGAAGTAGACGTAGGTATTTCTGGCCCTACTGCATCGCAAGTGGGTAAGTTGCTCAGACAATTAGGTCAATCAACCCAAGTTATTTGTGTGACGCACCTACCTCAAGTCGCATGTAGTGGTCATCAACAGTTTTTTGTCGCCAAAGTTGTTGAAAATGGTGAAACCTTCACCTCAATGAGGCCACTTGAACATGAAATGCGTATTGAAGAAATAGCCCGCCTGATTGGTGGTGACAAAATTAGTGCCACCACCAAAGCCAGTGCACAAGAACTACTAGCAGTGCAAAGAGCTTAAGTTTTAAAAGTAAGTAAGACTGACCTCTCGGTCAGTCTTACATCTGGTTTAGCATATTTAATCGCATCTTCCACCTTGTAATTGCTTAGTATTTTCCCCTCACGTATTTACATTGGGTACATGTTATATGATACTACCCACGTTATTTCGAATGACGCAACAATTCAAAATCACTGCAGTAATATCAATGACAAGGGACTAATATTTTGAAAAGATTTCTCATCTTACCAGTTTTATTTTCATTCAATACATGGGCAATAAACTCCGATCCTCATTCAGATATATTTAACGTCTACAAATACTTAAAAGATAAAGAAGGCAACTGTATTACACAAGAGCCTTTAAGTAAGGCTAGATGTATCGCGAAGGCCCGCAATACTGTAACTCAATTCAAAACGGGTTACGGGTATATTGGCCATGTATTTGGCTTAAAGGGAACTCAAAATGACCACGTTAATAAAGTACATTCTAGCGGGTTAGATCTAGACTTAGACGGTTTGAAAGATCCCATAACTAAATATAGTGGTCCAGTTTCAACTTATACAGCCAAACATTACCCTATAGCTGTGAAGCACAATCACTTTACGTATTTTGTATATTCTGGCCCCGTTATTTTAGATAACGGCAACCTAAACAACTTAACCGACTTAGAAGTTGCCACGGCTTCAGTTGTGAATCCCTACTCAATGGGAGATATAAATGGCAGCATCAACAAAGAGGCTGGCGCTAATCAAGGGGTTTCACCATTTGGACGCCACAAATACTCAAATGGGCAGTACCTTCCTGATAATTCAGGATGCTTCTTCAATGTAGGTGCCTATTTAAGTGCCCTAGATAGCAACGATCCTAATGTTGACACCAAAGAATACGATAGAGAATTCAGGGATCACAGAGCTTTAAAGTTTGACCCTGATAGAAACTATCTCTGTAATAAAACCAATACAATTGGGGTCTATGTTGGTAAATACAACCACACTACAAAAAAAGTAAGTAGACCAGTATTAGTGCACGCAAAATATACCGATGATCCGCATGATAATGCTGTTATCAATGTCGACAACAACGGGCATGTAGTTGTGCTAGTTGCTGGAAGGGGCCCTCGCCGTGGTTCATTTGTTTTCAGAACATCCGTTGCGGGAGATTTATCAACTTTCAAAGATGTCACACCTGAAAGCATTGATTATGCCGCCATATTCGATAAAACGGCACACGCTGCAGGTCTAGATAAAACAGCTACACTCTTTGAAGCAGACAGTGAACAATTCAGAGGTATGGCCTACCCCAAATTATTTTCACTACCCGATAATGACGGCACAATGAGAGTGATTTACACCGTTTACTGTAAAGGTAGACAAGGAGATCAGTTACCTATCAACGCGAATTCAACCTGCACCAACACCAAAGGCGGCGGACAATCAAGGCAGCTTCATACAGCGACAATGACCTATGATAAAACCATAGGGAAAATGGTCATTGATATAAAGAAACATCAGGTACTGGCTGCACTTGGAGGCCATTACGCCATTGCTAAAGCCAAAGGCAACGAAATACATTTAGCATTCAATGCACACCTTGATGCCAATACAGATAACCGCGTTAATCTTTATCATATGTTTTCAACCGATGGTGGAAAATCTTGGAAATACTTAGACAAATACGGTTATGAACGAGACATTGTGACACCGATAGTCAGCAAAACGGAAATAGACAAACTAGCCGTTATCCAAGACAGAGACCTGTCTGATTTTACCTCTACAGTAACAGCACGTACATTCGTTAAAGATATTGATTTCAAGAGAGAAAACAATACTCTTCAAGTATATGCCCTAACAGTTCGCTCGTGCGTTAACAATAGCAGTATCGCCTGCACTAACGGCCAGGGTTACTTGCCAACGACCGAATCGATTCATAGCCTGTATCGTAGCTATTGGAATGGAAGGCGTTGGGCTAATTTAAAGCTAACGGACAGTGTCGACCATAACTACTCCACCGGTATGGTAAGCAATGTTAAAGACCAAGGTATATTTCAAGTTTTCTATCCTAAAACCCAAGAAAGCTACAATAATGCACTAGCAGGTGGAGGAGTCGCGATGTATAGAGAAGTGATAACTCCAGAGAGACACTCAATAGGACATTTCGATTTGGCGCCAGTTACTCGTAAGCCAAAAACCAAGCAATACTATAAAAACCTATGTGAGTTTAACTATATTCGTAGTGTTTTAAATGGCAGTGACGATATTGTGGGAATTATGTCTGCATCTAATCCACAGCGATTCGAGCCTTCTAAAGTGAACTCTTCAATGCCTGCGTCACCATTATTCTTGTTATCGAGTACGGGACGAATCTTCCGCTTGCCGATGTTCATCGATCCAAACGACGAGGAAGCGAGCCTTCGTGAAGAAGACGGAGATTTAGGGATCAGTTGTAACGTACAACTGTAAAACTTATCAACAGCAACCACAAAAAAAGCCCGCTTTTGCGGGCTTGATGGTCTTACTACTTAGTTTGAATCATAAAAACTTTGCTTGGCTTAAACACCCAAATAATCCATGATGCCCTCGGCGGCATTACGACCTTCAAAAATAGCTGTCACTACCAGATCTGACCCTCTTACAGCATCGCCACCCGCAAATATTTTTGGGTTACTGGTTTGATGGGTAAATTGCCCTTTTTCTGGTGCTTCAATGCCACCCCAGTGGTTAATCTCAACATCATATTGCGCTAACCAATCTAAGCTATGTGGTTTAAACCCAAATGCCATCAACACCGCATCAGCGTCCAACACATGTTCAGAGCCTGGTACTTCTTCTGCTCTTCGGCGACCATTTTCATCCGCTTCACCGAGCTGAGTTTGTACCATCTCCACACCCTTAACATGGCCCATTTCATCCACCACAATGCCTTTTGGTTGCAGGTTGAACCTGAACTCAACGCCTTCTTCTTTAGCATTTTTCACCTCGCGGCGTGAGCCTGGCATATTCTCTTCGTCACGGCGATACGCACACACAACTGAGGTAGCGTTTTGACGAATAGATGTACGTACACAGTCCATGGCCGTGTCACCACCACCAAGTACTACAACCTTTTTACCCGCCATGTCGATAAATGGTTGCTGTGACTCGTCGTATCCCATCACTCGGTTTGTATTACCAATCAAAAATGGCAACGCATCGTAAACACCTGGTGCATCTTCATTTGCCAGTCCACCTCGCATGCTCTGATAGGTACCGACACCAACAAATACCGCATCATACTGAGATAGCAACTCATCCATACTGATGTCTTTACCCACTTCAGTATTGAGCTGAAATTCAACACCCATTTCGGTAAAAATTTCACGACGCTTTTGCATCACCGACTTTTCTAACTTGAATGAAGGAATACCGAATGTGAGCAGTCCGCCAATTTCAGGGTTGCGGTCAAACACAACAGGCTTCACACCATTGCGAACTAAAATGTCCGCACACCCTAACCCTGCGGGACCCGCACCGATAATCGCTACTTTTTTATCGCTCCAAACCACATACGACATGTCGGGCTTCCAACCCTGTGCAAATGCCGTATCGGTGATGTACTTTTCAATATTACCGATTGTCACGGCTCCAAATTCATCATTTAGAGTACAGGCTCCCTCACACAGTCTGTCTTGTGGACAAACACGACCACAAACCTCAGGCAAACTATTGGTGCGGTGAGACAACTCAGCGGCTTCAAATATGCGCCCAGTTCTGATCAGCTTTAACCACTGTGGAATGTAGTTATGTACTGGACATTTCCACTCACAATAAGGGTTACCACAATCGAGACATCGGTCTGACTGCGAATTTACCTGACTGGTAGAAAAAGGCTCATAAATCTCTACAAAAGATTGCTTACGCGTTGAAATTGGCTTCTTGCGCGGGTCAACCCTTTGTACGTCAATAAATTGATAAACGTTTTCGCTCATACTTCCCCCTATTGAGCCTGCACACGAAGCTCAGCGCTACTACGCGCCCTGTGCCCTAATAGGCTTTTTACATCGCTCGATTTTGGCTTTACCAACTTGAACATCGGTAAGTACAAATCAAAGTTGGCTAACACCTGCTCTGCTCTTGATGAACACGTTAATTCAAGGTGCTCTGCAATAAGACCTCGTAAATGCTCCTGATGGGATGGCAGCTGTGTCAGCTCAACAATTTCAACTAGCTCAGGGTTGATACGTTTAGCAAAGTCATTACCTTCATCTAAAACATATGCAAACCCTCCTGTCATGCCTGCGCCGAAGTTAACACCCACAGCACCTAAAATACACACAACACCACCTGTCATATATTCACAGCCATTATCGCCCACCCCTTCTACAACGGCTTGCACTCCGGAGTTGCGAACGGCAAAACGCTCTCCCGCACGACCCGCAGCAAACAATTTTCCTCCGGTCGCTCCGTATAAGCAGGTATTGCCCATGATAGTAGCTTGATGGCTGGCAAAGCTTGACCCCATAGGTGGCCTAATAACCAATTTCCCGCCAGCCATGCCTTTACCGACATAATCATTTGCATCACCCACCAGAGTCATTTCTAAGCCTCCAGCATTCCACACACCAAATGACTGACCTGCAGTACCATGCAATTCGATAGCAACGGGGTCCGCAGCCATTCCCTGATTACCGTGTTTAGAGGCTATATAGCCCGACAACATGGCACCCACAGAGCGGTCTGTATTACCGATGCGGTTAACCAAAGAAATTCCAGTTTTGCCATCTATAGCCTGTTTTGCTTTATCCAGTAATAGTTCATTCAACTCGCCTTGGTAATGGGAAGTATTAGCTGTACTACAATAAAGTGTTTCACCAGATGGGTTATTTGGCTTAGCAAGCAAACCCGACAGATCTAATTTATTCTGCTTTGCAGTACGGCCCTCTATCATTTCCAACAGATCCGTACGGCCAATTAAATCAACCAAGCGTGTGACACCCAGCGCAGCCATTAGCTCACGTGCCTCTTGCGCAATGAACTTAAAGTAGTTCATCGCCATTTCCGGCAGACCGTGATAATGCTTTTGACGCAGCGTTTCATCTTGTGTCGCAACCCCAGTTGCACAATTGTTTAGATGACAAATACGCAAATACTTGCATCCGAGCGCAACCATTGGCCCCGTACCGAAACCAAAGCTCTCCGCCCCTAAAATTGCGGCTTTGATGATGTCTAAACCAGTTTTCAAACCACCGTCAGTTTGCAAACGAATACGATGGCGTAAACCATTTTCAACTAAGGCTTGCTGAGTTTCGACCAATCCCAGTTCCCACGGACTGCCCGCATACTTAACTGAAGTTAGTGGGCTTGCCCCCGTGCCGCCATCATAGCCTGCGATGGTTATCAGATCGGCATATGCCTTTGCAACTCCAGTGGCTATCGTGCCAACCCCTGGCTCCGACACTAACTTAACCGAAATTAAGGCATTTGGATTAACCTGCTTTAAGTCAAAAATAAGCTGTGCTAAATCTTCAATTGAGTAAATATCATGATGTGGTGGCGGTGAAATCAAGGTCACACCAGGCACTGAATAGCGTAGTTTGGCGATATACGGCGTGACTTTCTCTCCCGGTAACTGCCCCCCTTCACCCGGTTTAGCACCTTGTGCGACTTTGATTTGGATAACATCAGCACTTTGTAAATAGTGTGGCGTTACACCAAAACGGCCAGAAGCAACCTGTTTAATTCGCGAGTTTTTCTCTGTGCCAAAGCGTAACTTATCTTCACCACCTTCACCTGAGTTCGAAAATCCACCCAAACGGTTCATAGCAATTGCTAATGCTTCATGCGCTTCAGGAGACAAGGCGCCAATACTCATAGCTGCGGAATCAAAGCGCTTATAAAGCTCCGTGGCGGGCTCTACATCATCAATGCTAATAGGTGTCTGAGTTTTTAGCCCTAGTAGATCACGTAAATTTGTCACGGGACGATTATTTACCAGTTGGGCGTACTTTATATAATCTTCATAACGGCCCGAACGTACCGCCACCTGCAGGCTTTGCACAACATCGGGGTTGTACGCGTGATATTCACCACCGTGAACATATTTTAGTAATCCGCCATGACTTAACAACTTGCGCTTACTAAACGCGAGCTTGTGTAATTTTGCTTGTTCCTCAGAGAAATCCTCAAAGCATGCACCCTGAATTCGATTTGCTACTCCTTTAAAGCAAAGTTCTACAACATTGTCCGACAATCCTACTGCCTCAAATAGCATTGAACAGCGATATGACGCTATGGTACTGATGCCCATCTTCGACATGATCTTGTACAACCCTTTGTTGATAGCATTTCGATAGGCCAACGTAACTTCTCGATAGGTTTTTTTAATCACACCCGAGTCACACATAGCAACCAAAGATTCATATGCCAAGTATGGATATATCGCAGTAGCGCCAAAGCCAAGTAACACCGCAAACTGATGCGGGTCTCTTGCACTACCAGTTTCAACAATTATGTTTGAGTCGCAACGCAGATTCATATTCACTAATCTTTGCTGTACCGCTCCCACAGCCATCGCCGCAGGCACAGGGAGAGTGTTTTCATTAATATCTCGGTCACTCAGTACCACCATCACGCAGCCAGCTTGAGCTTTTTGCTGAGCCTCATCGCAGATCCGCATAACAGCATTGTGTAGCCCTTCCTCAAGCGTATACTGTAAGGACACTTTACAAATAGAATAGTGTTCGTCATCCGCATTGCGCAGCTGCTGCATGTCAGAATAAGATAATACGGGTGAATCGAACTGCAAACGCTTAGCGTGACCGGTCGTTTCATTAAATACATTTTGCTCTCGACCAATACAAGTGGCCAATGACATAACGTGATTTTCACGCAATGGATCTATTGGAGGGTTGGTAACTTGCGCAAACTTTTGACGGAAATAGTCGAACAATGAACGGTAACCCTCAGATAAAACAGCAAAGGGGGTATCATCTCCCATGGAGCCCGTAGCTTCTTGACCATTCTGACCCATTACCCGAAGTACCTGATCTAGCTCCTCATTGCTATAACCGAATAACTTCTGATATGTCAGTAGAGCTTGGTCATCTATATCTCGACCGCCGGCCTGTTGTTCATCCAACTGCTCAAATGGTGTCAGCCGCTTTACATTTTGCTCAAGCCAAGCTTTATATGGGTGGCGAGCCTTGAGGTCTTGATCAATTTCATCCGATTGCCAAATTTTTCCATGCAGGGTGTCTATCACTAATAGCTCACCTGGGCCAACACGGCCTTTATCGATAACTTCGTCCGCTGCATAGTCCCAAATACCAACCTCAGAAGCGAGGGTGATAAAACCATCTTGTGTAAGCACATAACGTGCGGGTCGTAAGCCATTTCTATCTAGGTTACACGCAGCAAAACGCCCATCTGACATAACAATACCGGCAGGTCCATCCCATGGTTCCATATGCATTGAGTTAAAGTCATAGAATGCTCTCAAGTCTTCGTCCATCGCACGGTTTTGCTGCCATGCAGGTGGAACCAGCATACGCATTGCTCGAAATAAATCCATTCCGCCAGCTAGGAATAACTCCAGCATATTATCTAAACTGGACGAATCAGAACCTTCTTCATTAACAAATGGAGCTGCTGTATGTAAGTCGGGCAACAACGGTGAAGAAAACTTATAGGCACGCGCTCTTGCCCATTGACGATTACCCGTGATGGTATTTATTTCACCATTATGAGCCAAATATCTAAAAGGCTGAGCCAACGGCCAACGTGGTTGTGTATTCGTTGAAAACCGCTGATGGAAAACGCAAATCGCACTAGTCATTCGCATATCAGCCAAATCAAGATAAAAGTTTGGCAAATCTGCGGGCATCATTAGCCCTTTGTACACAGTTACCAGCCCAGAAAGGCTCGATATGTAAAACTGTTTATCCTCGCTTAAGCGTTTCTCAATGCGACGTCTGGCTATGTACAAGCGACGCTCAAGATCTTTTGGTCGCCACCCTTCCGGCGCACTTACAAATACTTGCTCAAATTTAGGCAACTGTTTTAATGCTATTGGACCTAACATAGACGGATCGGTTGGCACTTCTCGCCAACCTACCAGCGTCAAAGTTTCTTTTTCTAATTCTTCATTAACAACCTTTCGCGCAGCTTGGGCCAGCTCACTATCAGTGTTTAAGAACATCATACCAACCGCGTAGTTCTTCCCTAGTCGCCATTTTTGCTCTGCAGCAATAGCACGAAAGAAACTATCTGGTTTTTGTAATAATAATCCGCAGCCATCACCTGTTTTACCATCGGATGCAATACCTCCACGGTGCTGCATTCGGTCTAGGCCAATGATTGCCGTGCGAATGAGTTTGTGGCTCGCTTGACCATTGATATGAGCTATCAAGCCAAAGCCACAGTTATCTTTTTCTAGTGCCGAGTCATATAACATGGACTCCTCCCCTTGCTACAACTGCCATTGGTTACACTTCTAACGAGATTTTTTGACAGATATTCAAAACTAGCGAGGTTTTAAATTGGAGTCAACACAATTATGAATACATATTCACTAACATGAATATTTCTCATTGGTATGACAAATTAACCGAAAGTGAAATATTTGAGTTTAAATCATAAAAAAAGGCTAAAAAAAGACCATGACACCAGTGTCATTTTAAATTAAAAGTTAACAAATAGATTCAAAAAGACCAGTTTACGTAAACGTAAACCAACTAAATAATGAATAATTATTCATCAACATCTTAATTACCAAGCGCCTTTTAAGAAATGCTCTGCATATTATTCAACGGTCTTAATAGTTACGCTAAGTTGATTCGGTCTATGTAGGAAGGTTTGAGGAAGAAGTGGTTAACGTTAACGTCAACTTTCATTTTGCACTTAATATGTGTCCTGAGACTGGGCACAAAAAAGCCCAACTAAAGCTGGGCTCAAATAAAGTATTTTTACTGACGATGTTTACTCAGCAGAGCTAGACTCTTCGGTCTTGTATTTTGCAGCTGTTTCTTGGATTAGTGGCTGTAACTCACCACGTTGAAACATTTCAATGATAATATCACAGCCACCGATCAACTCGCCTTCAACCCATAGTTGTGGAAAGGTCGGCCAATTAGCGTAATGTGGTAATTCAGCGCGGATATCTGGGTTAAGAAGAATATCAACATACGCAAATTGCTCGCCGCATGCCATTAATGCTTGCGCAGCTTGTGACGAAAAACCACAGTTAGGTAATTTTGGAGAGCCTTTCATATAAAGAAGAATCGGGTTTTCAGAAATTTGCTGTTTAATTTTATCAATGGTTTCCATCTTTAACCTCAAAGTGACGATAGCGTTTGGTCCGTGATAGTAAAGCGAGCTTGAAATATCACCAATAAGACCATATTTACGATTAGTATTAAGGCAACGCCATTGCTGTTTGCCAAAACTTGAGTAAAATACTCGGGAATTATAGTATCACTATAATGCCAATTCGTATAGAACAGAGCAATTATCTAAGCTATGTTTGGTACTGCGATTTGGCATTCAAACAACAAAATGGAGATTAACATGGCATTTGAACTACCGTCACTACCTTATGCAATCGATGCGCTTGAGCCTCACATTTCACAAGAGACTTTAGAGTTTCACCACGGTAAGCACCACAACACTTATGTTGTTAAGCTAAATGGCTTAGTTGAAGGCACTGAATTCGCGAACAAAACTTTAGAAGAAGTGGTATGTAGTTCAGAAGGTGGAGTATTCAACAACGCTGCGCAGATCTGGAACCACACATTCTACTGGCACAGCCTATCACCAAATGGTGGTGGTGAGCCTACTGGTAAAGTTGCAGAGCTAATCAACGCTAAATGGGGCTCATTTGCAGCGTTCCAAGAAGCTTTCAATGACAAAGCTGTTAACAACTTCGGTTCAAGCTGGACTTGGTTAGTACAACTTGCAGATGGTTCACTTGATATCGTGAACACTTCAAACGCTGCAACACCTCTTACTGAAGCTGGTGTTACACCAATCCTAACCGTAGACCTTTGGGAACACGCTTATTATATCGACTATCGCAATGTTCGCCCTGACTATTTAAAAGGATTCTGGGCATTAGTTAACTGGGAATTTGCTAACAGCAACCTAGCTTAACAATTGCGACTAATACGGCAATAGAATTATTGCAATAAAAGGCACTGTCAGTGCCTTTTTTTATTTCCTCCTCTGCCGCACACAAATGCATTAAATATTTGGAATTTTTAGGCAAATTTCAAATATCAAGACTAAGCTTAAGGTAACCTTTTCCTTTGTAGATAAAACAGCTTTTTTATGTAAGCAGGTTACTGGAGGTCGTTATGACGATATTTGAACACTACCAAGCCAGATATGAAGCAGCACAAGAAGAAGAGTACAGTATCGCCGAATTTCTTGAGATCTGTAAAGAAGATAAGTCGGCCTATGCAAGTGCTCCAGAACGCCTATTAATGGCAATTGGTCAGCCTGAAATGATCGACACTGCAAGTGATGCGCGCCTTAGCCGGATTTTCTCTAACCGCGTGATTGCACGCTATCCTGCTTTTAGCGAATTCTACGGAATGGAAGATGCGATAGAGCAAATTGTGTCGTACTTAAAACACGCCGCACAAGGGCTTGAAGAATGCAAACAGGTTCTCTATTTACTTGGTCCGGTTGGCGGCGGTAAGTCATCCATTGCTGAAAAGCTAAAATACTTGATGCAACAAGTCCCAATTTACGCAATCAAAGGCTCTCCTGTAAACGATCATCCCCTCTCCCTATTTAACCCAATTGAAGACGCAGAATTACTCGAAAAAGAATACGGTATTAAACCCCGCTACTTAAAAACAGTGATGTCACCGTGGGCAGCAAAGAGACTGCATGAGTTTAACGGCGATATTAGCAAGTTCAAAGTAGTTAAGCGCTATCCATCTATTTTGGACCAAATAGCCATCGCCAAAACTGAGCCTGGGGATGAAAATAATCAGGATATATCAGCCTTAGTTGGTAAAGTGGATATTAGAAAACTCGAGCACTATGCTCAAAATGACCCAGATGCCTACTCATACTCCGGTGCTTTATGTCTTGCAAACCAAGGCTTGATGGAGTTTGTAGAGATGTTTAAAGCCCCCATCAAGGTGTTGCACCCATTGTTAACCGCCACTCAAGAAGGTAATTACAATGGTACCGAAGGGATTTCGGCGCTGCCTTTCAGTGGTATGATTTTGGCGCACTCCAACGAATCTGAATGGCAAACTTTCAAAAATAACAAAAATAACGAGGCATTTTTAGACCGGGTTTATATTGTTAAAGTACCTTACTGCCTGCGCGTTTCTGAGGAAGTTAAGATTTATAACAAGCTCATTGAAAATAGTGAACTTGCTCTTGCGCCATGTGCCCCAGGCACATTAGAGACCCTAGCAAAGTTTGTTTCACTATCACGTATTAAGGAACCAGAAAACTCAAGTATCTACTCAAAAATGAGAGTGTACGACGGAGAGAGCTTGAAAGACACTGACCCTAAAGCTAAGTCATATCAGGAGTACCGGGACTATGCGGGAGTTGATGAAGGCATGACTGGGCTATCGACCCGTTTTGCTTTTAAGATCCTATCTCGTGTATTCAACTTTGACCATGCAGAAGTTGCAGCAAACCCTGTACATTTGTTTTATGTACTGGAACAGCAAATCGAACGTGAACAATTTAGTGCAGAAATTCAAGAGCGTTATTTAAGCCACCTCAAAGGCTATTTGATCCCTCAATATGTTGAGTTTATAGGTAAAGAACTACAAACGGCTTACTTAGAATCTTATTCAGAGTATGGACAAAACATTTTCGACCGCTATGTAACCTATGCCGATTTCTGGATCCAAGACCAAGAATATAGAGATCCCGATACAGGCCAGCTGTTCGATAGAGCAGCGTTAAATGCTGAGCTTGAGAAAATCGAGAAGCCCGCTGGAATTTCTAATCCTAAAGACTTCCGTAATGAGATCGTGAACTTTGTACTGCGCGCAAGAGCACACCACAATGGTCAAAACCCTGTATGGACTAGCTATGAAAAGCTACGTACGGTTATCGAGAAGAAAATGTTCTCCAACACTGAAGAACTACTTCCTGTTATTTCGTTCAATGCTAAGACCTCAGCTGAAGACCAGAAAAAACATGAAGATTTTGTAAACCGTATGGTTGAAAAAGGGTATACCCAGAAGCAAGTACGATTACTCTCTGAATGGTATCTAAGAGTTAGGAAATCACAGTAAGACGATTAGACACTGAGAGGGTGATTTATGGCGCATTTTATAGACCGTCGCCTGAACGGTAAAAACAAGAGTACTCTAAACCGACAACGTTTCATTAGGCGTTATAAAAAACAAATTAAAGAGGCAGTGTCGGATGCTATCAACAAACGCAGTGTCACTGATACTAGTAGCGGTGAGAGTATCTCTATTCCGCAACGAGACATCAGCGAGCCTGTATTTCATCAAGGTAAAGGTGGAGACCGAGAACGGATCCACCCAGGCAATGACCAGTTTAGCACTGGGGACAAGATCCAACGTCCCCCTTCAGGCCAAGGTGGAGGAGCAGGCCCTGGAGACGCAAGCGATCAGGGGGAAGGCGAAGACGATTTTGTCTTTTCTATTTCAAAAGATGAATATCTAGACCTGCTTTTTGAAGATTTAGAGCTTCCAAATTTAAAACAAAGCCAGCTAGATAAATTAGTGCAGATGAAAACGCACCGTGCTGGATTCTGTAATGATGGGATGCCCAGTAACTTAGATATAGTGCGCTCACTGCGTGGCTCACTCGCGCGTCGAGTGGCTATGTCGGCAAGCAAACGTAGACGTTTGACTGAGGCTGAAGAAGAGCTACAGGCGCTACTTAACGAGCCTGTTCCTCCTCATCAGAAAATTACCGAGCTAGAAGCGGAAATTGCCGAGTTAAAACAAAAAATCGCAGCGGTGCCTTTTATAGACAACTACGATTTACGTTTTAGAAATTATGAAAAGCGCCCGCACCCAACAAGCAAGGCGGTGATGTTTTGTTTGATGGACGTGTCTGGCTCGATGGATCAAGCAACAAAAGACATGGCAAAGCGTTTTTACATTTTGCTATATCAGTTCCTTACTCGTACTTACAAAGACATTGAAGTGGTGTACATCAGACATCATACACAAGCTAAAGAAGTCGATGAACAGGAGTTTTTCTATTCACAAGAAACTGGTGGAACAATTGTCTCTAGTGCCTTGAAGTTGATGGACGAAATAGTCAAAGAGCGCTACTCACAAGGTGACTGGAATATCTATGCTGCACAAGCTTCGGATGGTGATAACTGGGCGGACGACTCTCCGCATTGTACGGATATCATGACCAATAAATTACTCAAAGTTGTGAGGTATTATGCCTATATTGAGATCACTACCCGAGCACATCAAAGCTTATGGAGAGAGTATCAAGCAATTGCTAATACTCATGATAACTTTGCCATGCAGCACATTCGTACAGTGGAGGATATTTATCCCATCTTTAGAGAGCTGTTCAAGAAAAACCGTCAACAACAAGGCGCAGCTTAGCCACATTGGAGGGAGCTTATGAGTTATAAGCCAATGAATGATGGGCCTGATTGGACCTTTGATCTGCTTAACGAATATCAAGTCGAAATAGCCCGTGTTGCAGAGCATTACAGGTTGGATACATACCCTAATCAGATAGAAGTGATAACAGCTGAACAAATGATGGACGCATATTCCAGTGTCGGTATGCCTATTGGCTACAGTCACTGGTCATTTGGTAAGAAATTTATTGCAACCGAACAAAACTATAAACGTGGACAAATGGGCTTAGCCTATGAAATCGTTATTAATTCGAATCCTTGTATTGCATACTTAATGGAGGAAAACACTCTCCCCATGCAAGCGCTTGTCATGGCACATGCTTGCTACGGCCATAACTCATTTTTCAAGGGTAATTATCTATTTAAAGCTTGGACCGATGCTTCTTCAATCATTGATTATCTGGTTTTTGCCAAGAACTACATAGCCGAGTGCGAGGAAAAGCATGGTATTGATGAGGTCGAAAATTTACTAGACTCATGCCACGCATTAATGAACTACGGCGTTGACAGATACAAACGTCCTCAACAGATTTCACTGTACGAAGAGCAGAAACGACAAAAAGAACGTGAAGATTATTTACAATCGCAAGTAAACGAGCTTTGGCGCACTATCCCGGTTAGTCAACAAGAAGAGCGAATGAAAAAAGTGCGCTTCCCCAGTGAGCCACAAGAAAACATTCTTTACTTCATCGAGAAAAATGCACCTCTGCTTGAATCATGGCAGCGTGAAGTTATTCGGATTGTAAGAAAAATATCGCAATACTTTTATCCGCAAAGACAAACCCAAGTTATGAATGAAGGTTGGGCTACATTTTGGCACTACACTATTTTAAATCACCTCTATGATGAAGGAAAAGTCTCTGATTCCTTTATGCTAGAGTTTTTGCAAAGCCATACCAATGTAGTCTACCAACCTCCCTATAACAGCAAGTTTTATTCTGGAATAAACCCTTACGCCCTTGGTTTTAACATGATGGTTGATATTCGCCGCATATGTGAAAACCCAACCGACGAAGACAAAGAGTGGTTCCCAGAATTTGCCGGAAGTAACTGGTTAGATACGCTACATTTTGCGATGGAAAACTTCAAAGATGAGAGCTTTATTAGCCAATTCTTATCACCAAAACTGATAAGAGATTTTAAACTTTTCACCATTATCGATAAGCAATCTAGTCCGCATTTGGAAGTGGGAGCAATTCATAATGATGTTGGCTATCAAAGAGTTAGATCATCATTGTCAGCGCAATACAACCTGAGTAACAACGAGCCTAATATTCAGGTCTATGATGTAGATGTTAGAGGGGATCGTTCCCTCACTTTAAGGTATGTTCCTCAAAATGGAATTCCTCTTGCAGAATCTAAATCAGAAGTCTTAAAACACCTCTACAGACTTTGGGGCTTTGCTGTACGACTCGAACAGGTAGATGACAATGGCGAAGTGCAAGTCATCGCACAATGTCCTTTAGAAGAAGAAGAGGATTAAACTATTGCAACATAGAAGTAACACAAACTGGTTTGTGTTACTTAATTCACTTAACTAATCATAATAGAGTCCAGCTTTAACTCAGGCGTTTACTTACAGCCGTACACCGGATCGTGCTTTAGTCACAGTACTAATCAAACTAGGATGACGTGGCTTCGCCACTTACCCAACCTACTCCGATATAAATTTAGGTTGGATAAGCTTAAGGCGCCATCCAACAATCTGACAAGTCACAAATAGCCTTCTATGTAGGTGATTAATAAAAGGGACGTTGCAACTGTCGAAGTAAATCAAAGAGTTAAAAGTCAGTTCATAACACATATACGACTGTCAGGCTTGATTGGGTCCTATTAACCATATCTGACAGACTTATCACTTAATCCACGTTATTAACCTTAACAGAGTCCTTTTTTAACTCTGGCGTGTATTGAGTGACCTGGTTTCTACCGGATTCTTTTGAGTGGTACAACGCCATATCCGCAGCTTCAATCCATTGCTCATGCTTGGAAAAACTTGAGTTATAAGTCGCAAAGCCCACGCTTACCGTGATCTTAATCTGTTGCTCATCATAAAAAATAGATGACTTTTCTATCAAACTACGCAAACGCTCAGCGAATATTCTTGCGCCTTCGGCATCAGTATCAACCAAAGTCACAGCAAACTCCTCCCCACCATATCTACCAGCAGTATCCGTTTCGCGCAGAGTTTTTTTCAATAAATCAGATATATGCCTTATCGCTTCGTCACCACCACTGTGGCCATATTCATCATTAACGGTCTTAAAATGATCAATATCAAACATTAGTAATGAACTACAGCCATTACTACGTTTGAGACGTAAAAACTCGTTGCGTAATCCAGCTTCCCAATAACCTCGGTTGGCTAATTGTGTCAAACTATCTGTTCGACTGATGCGCTCCAGTTCATGATTCGCCTTTTCCAACTCAATCTTGTTCATCGCTTCATCAGTGACATCATAAATAATGATACATATATGCCCTACTTCACCTGTTACCATTGATAGTGGGATAATAGTAGAGTTTTGGTACATATAATCCGCTTTCCCCGTAATTGGGCGGTAGTTCTTAAAGCGGAAGATATAAGGTTGCTGTTCCCAAATTGTAAATGAGCGATTTTTTAAAACAAATACCGACTCGGCTTTAGAGCGAAACCACTTTTCATCAATACTTGGAAAGATATCAAAGATATCTTTATCTTTAACCGCACTGGGTAATAGCCCAGAATGGTTTTCCATAAAACCATTCCACACACATACTTTATACTCTCTGTCTAATACCACCAGACCAATGTCAACAGTATTGAACATGTCCATCAACCAGTGTATTTCATTCATTTCAAAATCGGCAGCAGGCATAGTTTTAATCTTCTAATAAATAGGCGACTTTATACTTCAAGGTTTTTAATGAGTCTTCTGTAAACAACAACATAAGGTCACAGTTAATATTGTGGTTTTCAATACCATAACTGATCTCTATCGCTAACGTTCTTTGCCATCGACCTTTATTTGCTTTGACTAAGTCGGACACATCGCAGTGCTGCCCCAACACCACAGGGTGGCCCTGACTAAAAGACATGTCTAATTGTTTTGATAGCCCAGTTAAAATAGCGCCAATTAAGATATTACTAATATCCATCAATAGCTCTAACTCAACTTTGTCATTTAACTCACCTTGATAGTTCATCAGCGATGCGACTTCTTTAAAACTTGAGTCATTTAGCAAAAGAAGCGCTTCACCAGAGACACCACCACCAATAAACCCTTGGCATACACCCGATGTACTGGCATTAGCATCAATGGCTTGTAACGCCATATGTAACTCGCTTACTTCTAATACATTTACATTCGGAATAGGTAACTCTACAAACACATTCAACAAGCGTGCAAGTAAATCCCCTGCTTGGCCCATCGCAACGTTCGTCAGTTCTTGATAGATGTCTCTGATCTCAGGTTCCAACTGCTCCCCCAGTTTATGAACCAAGCTTTCTCTAATCGCCCTGTCTCGAATACCATGATGCTCGATGATTTCCACCAGCTTTGATGAATCGCAGGGTTTTCGAATGAAATCTATTGCACCAAGCTCAATAACACGTTGATGTGCGTTTGGCTGAATGTCTCCCGAAACCACGACGGTAAGCACATTTAAACCTTGCTCATTTATTGCTTGTAGAACGCCGTAGCCATCCATTTGTGGCATGTTTAAATCTAAGAAAAGAATTTCAGGTGAGAGTTTTTTTATTTTTTCAATACAATCAATACCATGCTCTGCAAACTCTACTTTTATGTCCCAATCACTTGGCAACGAACGCGCCAACTGTCGACGCGCCAGTTTTGAGTCATCACATATTAAGACCAATGTTGACATAAAAGCTCTCTTACATTGACAAACCACAATATTAATGAGATGTTATTAAATGGTTGCATTTGTTGTTATAGGTATTCTATATTAGGATACCGCTTATTTTTACGGCACATGTTAATAAAATCGGCCTTGATTTACAACGTAATTCCTACCGTAAGCTTGGTTCATAGCTAACAGTATAATACACTCTGAATGATTACGATAACTGACCTTAGGACTTGTTTATGCACAAAGCAATAATACTAGCTACGGCGCTGTTTTCAGCACAGCTTATAGCAATGGATTTTCAGGAAAATCAAATAGATAATGGCAAAGTAAATGCTAACGGCAAACCTGTAACTTTATTAGGTAATGGCGTTAAAGTTGGCCAACAAGCCCCAGATTTCAAAGTCGTTGATGGCTCTTTCGTTCCTGTTACATTAACAGACTTCAAAGATAAAGCCGTATTAATTAGTGTGGTACCCAGTTTAGACACCGGCATATGTAGCTTACAAACTAAACATTTTAATGAAAAAGTCGCTGGAGAATTTAGCGATGTCGTCATGTTGACCATAAGCGCGGATTTACCTTTTGCGCAAAAACGTTTTTGCCAAGCTGAAGGAATCGACAAAATACAAACACTATCAGATTCAGTTTGGCACGACTTTGGGAAAAACTATGGCTTATATATCAAGGATATGGGGCTATTGAGTCGTGCTGTTTTCGTGCTGAACAAAGAACACAAAATAGTATACAAACAGCTAGTTGAAAATTTGGCAACAGAGCCGAATTACGAGCAAACCCTAGAGGCACTTAAAGCGCTCTAAAAAGCTTGCAGTATTATTCAATCATAAAAAATGCCAGTCAATGACTGGCATTTTCCAATAATCTAAAAAAATTATCCTAACAACTGAGCTAGCTGTTGACTTACCGCGTCAACGGCTTGTGTTCCGTCCAGTTTATGATACTGAGTGTTACCAGCGTCAGCTTCCGCCTGATAGTATGAAACCAGTGGTTTAGTTTGATCATGGTAGATGCCAAGGCGCTTACGCACAGTCTCTTCTACGTCATCATCACGAATGATTAAGTCTTCACCTGTAACATCATCCTTGCCTTCTACTTTAGGCGGGTTGTAAACCACGTGGTAAACGCGGCCAGAACCTGGGTGAACACGACGTCCGCCCATACGCTCAACGATGATTTCGTCAGCAACATCAAACTCGATAACGTGATCAATGCTGATACCATTTTCTTTCATCGCGTCGGCTTGAGGAATAGTACGAGGGAAACCATCAAGCAAGAAACCTTTTGCACAGTCTTCTTTGGCAATGCGCTCTTTAACCAAACCAATGATGATTTCATCAGAAACCAACTGACCTGCGTCCATCACTTTTTTAGCTTCTAGGCCAAGTGGTGTTCCCTCTTTGATAGCAGCACGTAACATGTCACCAGTTGAGATTTGTGGAATACCATATTTGTCCATTAAAAACTGTGCTTGAGTGCCTTTACCTGCACCCGGCGCGCCTAAAAGGATAATGCGCATAATTATGTTCCTCGTTTTCGGAGTTTATTTGAAGTTGGTTAAATTTTTTCACATGCGTCCAAGATTCTCAAGCGACTTATACTAATTGCTTAACTTAATAGTCATATAAACGCAAAAAAGGGGCTATAGAGCCCCTTTTTGACTTCACGCATGAACCTATTTACTTAGATCAAGCATTAATTTATTAAGACGTGTTACGAATCCAGCTGGATCTTTTAGACTACCACGCTCTGCAAGCAAAGCTTGGTCTAGTAACACTTCTGACCACTGTGCGAACTTATCTTCATCTTGTTCAACATTTAAGTGTTTAACAAGCTGGTGCTCTGGGTTTAGCTCAAACACAGGTTTAGCTTCAGGTACAGCCTGACCAACCGACTCCATTAGCTTTTGCATCTGTGAACTCATATCGTGTTCATCTGCAACAACACACGCAGGAGAATCAGTTAAACGATGCGTAAAGCGTACTTCTTTAACTTTGTCGCCAAGCACGCCTTTAACACGCTCAACCAACCCTTCTACTTCTTTTTCGCTTTCTTCTTGAGCTTTTTTGGTTTCTTCGTCGTCTAAGTCGCCTAAGTCTAAGTCACCACGCGTAATTGACTGAAGTTGCTTTTCTTCAAACTCTGTTAAGTGGCTCATCATCCACTCATCTACGCGATCAGAAAGCAATAACACCTCGATGCCTTTCTTGCGGAAGATTTCTAGGTGAGGCGAATTTTTCGCCGCTTCAAAGCTGTCAGCAACGACATAGTAAATCTTGTCCTGACCTTCTTTCATACGCTCAATGTACTGCTCTAAAGACACATTTTGTGTGCTTTCATCAGTGTGTGTTGAGCTAAAGCGCAGCAGTTTAGCAATGGCTTCTTTATTGGCCATATCTTCTGCAGGCCCCTCTTTGATAACTTGACCAAACTCATTCCAGAACGTTTGATACTCTTCTGGTTTGTTTTTGCCCATACGCTCAAGCATTTTAAGCACGCGTGACGTACAACCTTTACGAATTGCTTGTGTGATCTTGTTATCTTGTAAAATTTCACGCGATACGTTCAATGGTAAATCGTTTGAATCTAGCAAGCCTTTTACAAATCGTAGGTAACTTGGCATGAACTGCTCGGCGTCATCCATAATGAATACGCGTTGCACATATAGTTTCAAACCACCTTGACGGTCACGATTCCACAAATCAAACGGTGCTTTTTTAGGGATATAAAGCAAGCTGGTGTATTCAGTCTTACCTTCTACCTTGTTGTGTGCCCATGTTAGAGGCTCTTCCCAATCATGACCAACATGCTTGTAGAACTCTTTATATTCTTCTTCGCTTATTTCAGACTTGTCGCGAGTCCAAAGTGCCGTTGCGCGGTTAATAGCTTCCCACTCACCAGGCTTGGCTTCAATTTTCTCACCATCAGGACCTTCTGACTCAGGCACAGGCTCTTTATACATTTCTACAGGAATTGAAATGTGATCCGAGTATTTAGTAACGATGCCACGTAGTCTAAAGTCATCTAAAAACTCTTGTTCGTCTTCACGAAGGTGAAGAATAATGTCGGTACCACGGCCTTCTTTTTCTACTTCAGCTAAGGTGTATTCACCTTCACCTTTTGAGTGCCATTCAACTGCAGCTTTCTCACCTGCTTTACGAGTAACCACTGTTACCGCATCGGCTACGATGAATGCCGAGTAAAAGCCAACACCAAATTGACCAATAAGCTGAGAATCTTTCGCTTGGTCGCCTGTTAAGTTTTGGAAAAACTCTGCGGTGCCAGATTTAGCAATCGTACCTAGTGAACTGATCACTTCATCACGCGACATACCAATACCATTATCAGAAATAGTGATGGTATTTGCTTCTTTGTCTACGCTAACACGTACACGAAGCTCTGCGTCACCTTCGTATAAATCACCATTTGATAAGGCTAAAAAGCGTAATTTATCCGCTGCGTCAGATGCGTTTGACACCAGTTCACGTAAAAAGATCTCTTTGTTTGAGTACAAAGAATGGATCATTAGGTTTAATAATTGTTTGACTTCTGTTTGAAAGCCTAATGTTTCTTTTTGAGCTGCGGTCATTGTTCTCTCCGGTATAACCAATAGATGCAGTGTTAATATGTCAAAGGATATGGGGGAGAGTTTTTTAACTTCAAGGGGAAAAAATAAATTAATTTGCCAATTGTTGTGCTCAGAGTGTGGTCCATTTCACTCTGAGTACTTATAAATCATTGCATCACATTTAACTTAAGCTGCGTCTGCCTGAAAATGCATGCATAAGCGTCATGCCATCAACTAAGTCCAGCTCACCCCCTACCGGCATACCATGAGCAATACGTGATGCTGCCACTTGATATTTTTGGCACAGCTCTGCAATAAAGTGCGCGGTTGCTTCACCTTCAACAGTTGGATTGGTGGCCAAAATAACTTCGTCAATATTACCCGCTATTAGCTTTTTCTCTAAAACATCCAAGCCTATTTCTTTAGGTCCAATACCATCAATGGGTGATAAGTGGCCCATCAGTACAAAGTACAACCCCTGATATTGACCCGTTTGTTCAATTGCTAATACGTCTGTCGGTGACTCAACAATACAAAGTAAACGACTATCTTGGCGTTTAACACTTTGACAAATATCGCATTGTGCAGACTCAGAAAATGTTCGGCATGATTGGCAATGACCAATCACCTGCATCGCCTTAGTCAAACAATTGCCAAGTTGTGTACCACCATCTCGGTCTCTCTCAAGTAAATGAAAGGCTATGCGTTGTGCTGATTTTGGGCCAATGCCAGGCAAACAACGAAGGGCTTCAATAAGCGCAGTTAAACTAGGTGATAATTGCATAAAATACTGTTTTCTAATTGGCATGTCAGAATGTCCCCTGACATGCGTTTATTAATATTCCGAAAAGTACCACAACCATCAAATAGAGTACACTGCCGCTTTGCGTTAAAGCCCCCTACCGAGACTTTACGGTGCACCAAACATATATAAGTAACCTTAGTTAAGAAATATATTTGGATCTTTCAAAAAAATGTACCAGAGCCGACTCTTTTAATGGGTCATATCCGTCTTATCTATAACACGATTAAATTTGGAGCTCATTATGTGCACATCTCACACTCACTCTGGTGCATTTGCACACGGTCAATTACAAGAAGTATTCAAAAATATTTGGTTTGTTGAAGGGGGCTGGGATATGCCGCTATTTTTGAAGCCAAGGATCTCACGCTCAATGACCATAGTGCGCAATCACGACGGTACGTTAACTCTCATCAACAGTATGAAACTCAGTGATGAAGGACTAAAACAACTAGATGCGCTAGGCAAAGTAAAAAACGTGATACGCCTTGCGTCAATGCATGGTGCCGATGATGGTTTTTACAAGACTCGATACTGCGCCACAATCTATGCGCTTAAAGATACGCAATACACCAAAGGACTGCGTACTGACGTAGAAAACACGCAAAATTATTTTGAGCCAGATATTTGGTTTGATGAACATACCGATTTGCCGCTACCTAACGCGCAACTGTGGGTAATGAATAGCCCCAAATTAAAAGAGGGCTGTATCATATTAAATCGAGACAACGGTATACTGCTCGCAGGAGATGTACTGCATAACACCCCAAAACCCAATATATTTACCAACTTACTTGCAAAAATATTCATGCACTTATTTCGTTTAGCTAAACCCTATAATATTGGCGTTGGCTGGTGGCTTATGACTCAACCAAGTGGCAATGAGCTAAGAGCTATACTTAACCTGCCTTTCGAGCACGTTTTGCCTATTCACGGACAACCTGTGATTGGTAATGCCAAAGAGAAATACAGAAAAGCTATTGAATATTATGCTGCACTAGCCGAACGTAAAAAGTGGCATGCATTACAAGGGGCAACCAAACATGGTAAATAAACACATGAAACATGAACCTATCGCCACCGAGCAAGATTTACTTACTCACCTAAGCGAAGCTCGCCCTATTCTACATCGTTTTTGTACTCGCATTACTGGCTCTGTATTTGACGGTGAAGACTTAGTACAAGCCACGTTGCTACGCGCCTATCAAGGGCTGGCGCAAAGTATCCCCATAAATAATTTGCAAGCGTGGTTATTTAAATTAGCCAGCAATCTGATGATAGATAATCACCGAGCAACGCAAGCTAGACCTGAGGGCTATACGGTCGCACATGACAATATCAATAGTGATAAAATGATAAATGACGCCGCGCTAGACGACCTTGACTGGTTGATGACATTGCCACCAATACAGCGTAGCGTTCTGGTCCTCAATAATGGATTTGGCTATAGTGCGCAGCAAAGTGCCGCATTACTGCACACCACAGAAGATGCTATCAAATCAGCACTGGCTAGAGCCAGAGGACAGCTAAAAGGCTATATACCAAGCGCGACTAAAACCATTAGTGATGACGACACTCGGCGTTTAAAGCTGTATACCGAACTATTTAATCAGCGTAAATTTGACGAGCTACTGTCTCTTACCATTGACGAAATAAAATTAGATATGGTGGCCAAGGCACAGATGCATGGCAAAAAAGACATTCAGTTTTACTTTAGTAATTACGATACGCTCACCAATTGGCATGCCGAACCCGGCATAGTAGAGGGCAAGCCCGCTGTGCTAGTGTTTGAACCTAAGATAAGCAAAACCACTCCTCAATATGTGGTCTTGCTCGAATACGCTGCTGATGCACTTAAGCGCTTACAAGATTTTCGCTATGCACGATATGTGATGGAGTCAGCAAAGTGGCAAGTTGTTTAAAGCGTTAACTTCACAAAATGCGTCATAAAAGATAAAACAGTGGCTTAAACTGTACTAACCAAGCGCTTTTTTGCTATACAAAAGTTAAAATGCATAAAGCGCGACCCGCTAATTGGCCTATAGTTTGGGCCTTAGATTCTCAATCACTTTGGCATCAACCCAATAACTTTTTCCTACCCAGTTTTTGCTGCCGTCTTTTCGACGATGCCAATCACCACGAGAGAAAAATAGATATTTCCCGTCATGACTCACCCACGGAGAACTTTCATCTGAGTCCGTATTAATGTGCTCGCCCATATTGATCGCGGGTAACCATTCCCCTGCGCTGTTTTTAAAGCTGATATAAATATCTGACCCACCATGGCCGACATCTCGCACGACATCCCACATTAAATAAGATTCATCAGGCGCAATATAGGGGTGTGCTATCCACTCTCCGGTATTGATCTGTGGTCCCAGTTTTATAGGGTCTTGGTATTTGCCATTTATTAGCTGCGAATAGCCAATGTTGCCATGCCCATTATCTTGTTTTTTATAAAATGGGAAATAATAAGTCCCTTTTGCCGACACTGACAAACCGTGCCCTTGCTCTTTTATAAACGCGCCGAGACTTTTTAACTCAGACCACCCTGCTGCTGTCAGTTCTCTGTACTGTTTCCCAAGATGCATCACAGAGCCATCGGAAGAAAATTGCGGCCACCGTATATCCGTCTCGACCACCTCACCCCAGCGACCATTGTCATATCGAACAACAAAAAATGTACGTTTTTTGTACTTGCCATTTTTACGAGTGAAATAGAACGCAGCCATATCTGGGTTAAACATGCCCCCTTCAAAACGCCCATCGGGTGAAACTATTTTAGGGTCAAATAGTTTGGGCACTAAGCTAGGTGGCGTTTCACCAAAATAATGTTGCGATAAAGCGGCATCTGCACTTTGACTTATGCTTTTGCCACTCAAAGTAAATAAACCAAGAAGTAAACTAGTTGAAATAATCTTTCTAATCATTAGTTATCCATTATTTATGCTTAAACAAATAACCAATCTATTCTCAGCAATGGCAAAATACCTGACGCCCGAATGACTTTTAAATGACTTTGCACCGACTACATTTATTTGCAATGCCAATTTTGCTTGGTGAAAATTAATAACCAACTGATTTTTATGATTTTAAATGCTTTATAAAGTTTTAGATTTGACCCTCATCTGTTCGATTATTTTCGCATCAACCCAATGAGGGTTACCTATCCAATCACTGCTGCCATCCTGTTGTACTATTTTATCACCGCGCCAAAAGAACAAAGTACTTGACCACCTGCGAAGGCGCAATGGCCTTTTCAAGCCACTTTCCTTCTTTGTGCTGCATCACAATCCACTGAGGTGTTTTGAGTTCCCTCCCATTTCTTGTAAACGACAGCTGTGTCATATCGCTCAAAAATACAACCTCCGTTTCTAGGTATTGTTTTGTAGATACAATACCAGGGGCAAATAATTTAGGTGTTAACCCCGGTGGTTCTAGCCCCATATAGCGTGTTTCTAATGCGGGAAAACCATCTTGACTCGCGCTTTGACTTGTAAATGATAAACTCGAAAACAGCATCAATAAAACAAAAGAACGCTTCATAAATCTCCTTTTTTAAAAATAAGTAAATGAAAATACAAAAACTTTTATTTAATTGCCGCGTACTATAAACACACTAAAAACAAAAAACCTGACGTTTTAATGATTTTAAAACACCAATTACTTATCTTTATTTATCATAAGCTTGTTGCGTGCCACCAAGACCCTCGTCATCCTGACGAAGGTCAGGATCTGGTTGTTTTGTAAAGTTGCACATCCACTTTAAAGAGCCTCGTCATCCTGACGAAGGTCAGGATCTGGTTTCTATGAGCAACACTTAAACGGCAAAGACCCTGAAACAAGTTCAGGGTGACGAGTAGGTTCAGGACGGCGAATAGGTTCTGGACGTCAAATAGGTTCAGAGCAGGTTTAGAGTAACGCTAACTTCACATTCACCCAAAGCCCCGCACCTTTCGTCATCCTGACGAAGGTCAGGATCTGGTTTTTATAAGCAACACTTAAACGGCAAAGACCCTGAAACAAGTTCAGGGTGACGAATAGGTTTAGGGTGACGAATAGGTTTAGGGTGACGAATAGGTTTAGGGTGACGAATAGGTTTAGGGTGACGAATAGGTTTAGGGTGACGAATAGGTTTAGGGTGACGAATAGGTTTAGGGTGACGAGTAGATTCAGGACGGCGAGTAGGTTGTGGACGTCAAATAAATTCAGAACAGCTAACTTCACATTCACCCAAAGCCCCGCACCTTTCGCCATCCTGACGAAGGTCAGGATCTGGTTTTTATAAGCAACACTTAAACGGCAAAGACCCTGAAACAAGTTCAGGGTGACGAATAGGTTTAGGGTGACGAATAGGTTTAGGGTGACGAGTAGATTCAGGACGGCGAGTAGGTTGTGGACGTCAAATAAATTCAGAACAGCTAACTTCACATTCACCCAAAGCCCCGCACCTTTCGCCATCCTGACGAAGGTCAGGATCTGGTTTCTATAAACAACACTTAAACGGCAAAGATCCTGAAACAAGCTCAGGGTAACGAATAGGTTTAGGGTGACGAGTAGATTCAGGACGGCGAATAGGTTCTGGACGTCAAATAGGTTCAGAGCAGGTTTAGAGTAACGCTAACTTCACATTCACCCAAAGCCCCRCACCTTTCGTCATCCTGACGAAGGTCAGGATCTGGTTTCTATAAACAACACTTAAACGGCAAAGACCCTGAAACAAGTTCAGGGTGACGAGTAGGTTTAGGGTGACGAATAGGTTCAGGATAACGAGTAGGTTCAAGATGACGAATAGGTTCTGAACGTCAAATAGATTCAGAACAGGTTCAGGGCAACGCTAACTTCACATTCACCCAAAGCCCCGCACCTTTCGTCATCCTGACGAAGGTCAGGATCTGGTTTCTATAAACAACACTTAAACGGCAAAGACCCTGAAACAAGTTCAGGGTGACGAGTAGGTTCAGGACGGCGAATAGGTTCTGGACGTCAAATAGGTTCAGAGCAGGTTTAGAGTAACGCTAACTTCACATTCACCCAAAGCCTCGCACCTTTCGTCATCCTGACGAAGGTCAGGATCTGGTTTTTATAAGCAACACTTAAACGGCAAAGACCCTGAAACAAGTTCAGGGTGACGAATAGGTTTAGGGTGACGAGTAGATTCAGGACGGCGAGTAGGTTGTGGACGTCAAATAGGTTCAGAGCAGGTTTAGAGTAACGCTAATTTCACACACCGCTACAATCTCTTTTTATTATGACCTTTTAGGAAATAAACAACTGAGAAATCAGACAATATTTTGGTGGGTAATGATCATAAAGAGCCCTTTTTGTGACCACTTGTAATTGCATGTAATCCCATATTGCCAACTTTTACTTACTTTCCAGACTATACCTTTACTTCGACGCTTAGTTAAAACATAAATTTGAATTTGTAATTATGCACTGTTCATGGTTCTGGTTGTTGTCAGTGCTAAAACAATGAAGTGCTCCTTTGTTTCAACTTTGCATTTTCTGGCTCTTCCAACTTATGGATTCTAAGTTTGAGCAGGCATCACGATTCATACTTCGTCTGGCGACGAGCAGATAAGTGTACAAGCCAAATGGAATTGACTATCTTGTTCTAATTTCAATTCATGTGGTTAGAATTGATTTGTTTAAACTGCCAATCAATTTTGAGCATTACTGGTTGAGTAATATACACAATAAAGGAATTACTCATGGTTAAGCTTTCGAAAAATAGCTGTGCCCATTTCACAATCCCGCTCATTGTTATGCTTTTAAGTTTTAATAATAATGCCAGCGAACAACCCAACACTGATAACGCAAATTTATCTCGATACCATCTATCTAGCTCAGCTCTCGGTGCCGGAGGTGTAACACCAACTGTACCTACCAACCCAGTGCAACAAGAAGATGTAATTGATAAAGTGACAAACTGCAATGGCGCTTTAGACACAAATATAGATAGCACTATAAACTCTTTGCCCAACTGTCGTGGCACAAATCGCTTCAAATCAAAAAAGGTTACAGTCAGTAGTTCAACAACCGAAAATGGCCAAGTTACCCCACACACACTCACTTTCCTTACCGGCCAACAAGCTAGTTTTACTATTACCGCAAATGCCGGTTATGAAATCGCCTCTATCAAAGGGTGCAAAGGTAAGTTACTAGGTAACACTTTTCGAACTAGCCCTAAATTAAAGCGAAACTGTGATCTCAAGGTATCATTTTCCCAAAGAAATACAGTTGCTACCTCTGATAGCGTTGGTAGCCAGCGTACACTAGTCGCATTGGTTAACTTTCCAGACAACAATGAAAAAACCATTACCCTTGACCACCTCAAAAGACTGATAAGAGACAATCCTAATTCCCTTAATCACTTTTTGATTGATAATTCCAACGGTAAGTCGTGGATTGACGCCGAATTTTTAGATTGGACAACCCTTGAGAAACAATCAAACTATTACTTTGGCCCTAACTCAACTTACACAAGAGCATACACTGAGTTTCAAAATGACGTTGTGTCAAGTCTCGCTGCTAAACGTGATTTAACCAACATAGATCGCCTTATCATCGTCGCTAAAGACAGCTATAAGGGTAGCCCCGGCTGTTATGCATATCAAAGTAAAATGAGTCGAGGTAATCATTACGAATATTCAGGGTATCTGATGGTATTAAGCGGTTATGATATGGGCTGTAACAAGCCTGGGCGGATAGCACACGAGTATGGGCATACTCTAGGTTTTGCTCACTCACTCAGTTATCGCTGCACTAGTCAGCCTTCAAGTCTGATTGATAAAAATAACTCTCAATACTGTGAAGGTAATGGCGGTGCATATTCGCATTACCATGACACGATGGGATCAGATTATCAGTACCCTTTGTATTCGAGTGTATGGAGAGCGATGGCCGGCTGGTTTGACGAGGAGCAAGTTAAAACCGTAACACAAGATGGTACGTATACTTTAAGGCAATCTAGTATGCCATCTGAGGGCGTCAAGCTCTTGCAAATTCCAATTGGCTTTGACGGCCGAGGTAAGCCTCTTCACTACTTCATTGAACTAAGATCGGCCGCTGGTAACTATGATAAGGTACAATTTCAAGCGCGAAGAATAGACTATGATGTCATCGTTAGAAACAATGATATTTCAACACAAAATAAAGTAACCAATGATTTAGTCGATTACTACTGGTTCTCATCGGTAATAAACCAGCACAAACCATTTGTTGATAAGTACCGAGGTGTGTCTTTTTCAGTGCTGTCAGTAACAGGTGAAGGCGAAAACCTGTCGGCCGATATAAAAATATCAGTACCAAAGCTGGCGTTAGCCCCATCCAGAGTGACTGAATTTAAGGGCAGCTCTGAGCTAAGAAAATCAATTGCTGTACGTAACATATCCAACGAAAATGTTGCGATTAGTGATGTAGAAGTCAGTGGCAGAAACGCCACTGCATTTAGCGTTGAGCTAAATGGGTGTGGATCTTCTGTTTTGTCACCCAATGAAGCTTGCGATATTGTCGTCAAAAGAGATAAAAATGAAGCAAGCTACGGCAGCTTGATTATTAATGCATCAGAGGATGAAGCACAAGCTGTAGAATTGTTCGCCGCCAATATTCAACAAAGTGACCCTTACGACCCCAATGCGGTGCTCGAATGGCAAGCAATTAGCAAAGAACAAGCACCTAAACTTAATTGGTCAGATGCTAAAGCGCACTGTAATTCAATCCAAGATTATGGCCATACTGATTGGCGACTTCCTCATATTGAAGAGCTTAGAGATGCAATACAACGCACACAACCGCCTCTGTTTGTTTTAGAACTCTCATCAGGCAGCATTCAATTCCTATTTTGGGCACTAACAGGGCCAGCACATAATCCATTAAATGCCTACGTCGTCTATGGTAATGGTACTAGTCATTGGATGAATTCCAGTAAAGACGATAAGTATCACGTGGTATGTGCAAGAACGGTAGACTAAGGCCGCCCTCTTCCCAAAACATATGACCATATAAAACAAAAAAGCTCAGGAAATTTAATAACTGAGCTTTTTTATAGTGCTAATTCTATACCTGCCTAACAGAGGAAAAACAGACCAGCTCGATATGCAAAACGTCTAATTAGAACGGCATTTTGAAGCCAGGTGGTAGTTGCATACCGCCTGTGATCTCTGACATTTTCTTTTCAGACTCTTCCGCTACGCGGCGCACTGCATCGTTACATGCTGCTGCGAGTAGGTCTTCAATCATGTCTTTGTCGTCTTCCATCAAGCTTTCGTCAATTTCTACACGACGTACGTTGTGGCTACCTAGCATAGTTACTTTAACTAATCCTGCGCCAGCTTCGCCTGTTACTTCTAAGTTTTTAATGTCTTCTTGGGCTTTTTGCATGCGCTCTTGCATTTGCTGCGCTTGCTTCATCATGTTACCCATTCCACCTTTAAACATAATATGCTCTCTTACATCAATTCAATTGGGCTAAAAGATAAGGGCTATTGTACTTGATTACAATGCCTGAACGGTATTTTCATCTACCGTTGCGTCAAATTCTTCTACAAACTGTACCACGTTTGTATCTTGGTTAATTACATCCAGCGCTTGCTGATAACGATCTGCATCAATTTTTTGCTGGATTAAATACGGTGAGTCTATTACCCCCGGTGCAAAGCTAATTTCTAACTGTACTTCGTAGCTGTATATGTCGCACAAAGATGCTGTTAATTTTTGCCTAAGCATAGGGCTGTCTAAATGCTGTTGGCTTTGGTCAACTTCGAGCTTAAATATATGCCCGTCTTTAGTAAAAATTGAATGCAATGCAAATTGGCGCATTCGACCGCCCAGTCCCATGCGTTTGATTAAGTGCGCCCATTCGTCTTGCTGGTGGGCAAACTTAATATCGCTAATTGGGCTGCTAAAATCGTCCGGCACGGGAATACTCGGTGCTTGTGGCTCCTGTTCTTTGCTAGGCGATGGCGGCGCTATTTGCTGTAATAGTTCAGGCGCTAGCTTGCTCTCATCGGTTTTATGTCGCGTTTTAAAGTCAGCTTTCTTTTTTATGGGTGTCGGCGTTTGGCTTATCGGCGCTGACTGCGCCTGGGGCTTTTTTGCTTCATCCTCCGAAGCTCGCACCAACTTACCCGCACCGGAGATATTCCGGTTTTGTAAAATACGTGCAATCGCAGATTGCGCTTGCTGCTCTTTATCAGCAAGGTTCTGCGTCGCAGCTTCTCCCTGCTGCACCTCGGTAGAAGGTGAATGGGCTTGTTCAGTTAATTGATGCTCAGGAGCGGCTGTAAAGCCTTGTTCACTTGCTTGCGCCATCACCTGTTCATACTGTTGTGAAAATTCTTGCTGCTGGGCCTCGTCGATATCATCAAACTCTGCTTGCTGAACAGTCTCAGTCGACTCAACAGGATGTGCCTGGTCTTGCTCAGCTACTTTGGCTACTTGCTCTGTGACAGACTCTTGTGTCACTGGTTGTTCAGCCACGGCTTGTTGAGAAGCATTTTTTGCGTCCTCAGTGGCAGGATTGGGCTGCGTAGACTTAATCACCGGCGTGCTTGCCGTGGTATTGTTCGACTTATTAAGTAGCGCCCGCAAACCCCCGACTTTACTGTTTGACTCTTCTGTTGGTTGCGCAGATGTTGCTGGTGAGGTTGTTTGTAAATTGGTTTTCTCAAATGCCAACAAACGTAGCATCAACATCTCGAACCCCAATTTTTGCTCCGGAGCCCACTGCAAGTCACGTTTACCATTAAGTAGCAACTGATAGTACAACTGAACTTTTTCGGGTCCGATCTGCTGCGCAAGGAGCGCAACATCTTCGGGGTCAAAGTCACTTAAACGTGCCGCCTGTGGCACAAGCTGAGCGAGTTGCATTGCATGTGTCAGTGCTATCAAATCATCTAACACACTGACAAAATTGCCATTTTGTATTGCGATATTGTTCACAGCTTGAAGGAGTGTTTCGGCTTCCTGACACGCGATTGCAGTCAATAAAGTAACTGCATGCGCGCTATCCATCAAGCCCAGCATTTGCTGCACAGCCACAAGCGTAAGATCACCATTTGTCTGTGCAATCGCTTGGTCAGTCAAGCTCAAGGCATCACGCATGCTACCATCTGCTGCTTTTGCTAGCGCTTGAAGCGCTTGATGCTCAAACTTCACTTGCTCTTTGGGCAAAATATCGCTCAGTTGCGTAATGATCTCTTGTTGCGACATCGCATTGAGATTGAACTGCAAGCAGCGTGACAAAATTGTCACGGGTAATTTTTGCGGATCTGTTGTTGCTAGCAAAAACTTAACGTGCTGTGGTGGCTCTTCAAGGGTTTTCAATAAGGCGTTAAAACTGTGTTTAGAAAGCATGTGCACCTCATCTATCAGGTACACTTTGTAACGACCACGAGTGGGTGCATACTGCACGTTGTCTAAAATTTCTCTGGTGTCTTCTACTTTTGTACGTGAAGCCGCATCAATTTCGATTAAATCAATAAATTTGCCAGCTTCAATGTCCAGACAGCTACTACATTGACCGCAAGGGTTAGAGGTAATCCCCTGATCGCAATTAAGACTTTTCGCAAAAATGCGGGCGATGGTAGTTTTACCAACGCCCCGAGTTCCGGTAAATAAGTAAGCGTGGTGCAACCTTTGTTCATTTAACGCATTAACCAATGCCTGCTTAACATGTTGCTGTCCCACCAACTGGTGGAATGTTTGCGGACGCCACTTTCTTGCCAGAACCTGATAGCTCATATTATTCGCCTTCGAACTCTACGAGTTTAAGTACTTTAATGCCCATATCCACCACGCGCTTTTCACCACCAAGCTCTGGTAACGAAACAACGAATGCTGCGTCAGTGGCATTACCGCCTAAACGTGAAACTAATTTAGCGGTTGCTTCTATTGTGCCACCCGTAGCCAACAAGTCATCTACTAATAGCACCTTGTCTCCTTCTACAATTGCATCAGCGTGCAACTCTAGAATGTCCTCGCCATATTCTAACTGGTAAGACTGAGAAATTACTTCTCTTGGTAACTTACCTGGCTTACGTACCGGAATGAAAGGAATACCTAAGGCATATGATAATGGCGCACCGAAGATAAAACCTCGAGACTCAGTACCAATTATTTTTGTAAAACCTTGGTCTTTATAAGCCGCTACAAAACTATCTACGGTTGCTTGAAACGCTGCTGGATTTGCCATAAGCGTTGTTACGTCACGAAACATAATACCCGGTTTAGGGTAATTAGGAATAGTAACAATACTGTCTTTGATCATAGACGAATTAACTTGTGTCATTTTGGCACGCTTTGTTAAATAAATTTTCAAAACATTGATTATAACAAGATTGACCAAACATGGAACGCTATGCAAAGGGAATCTGAAGGAAACTGCTTAGAACGTTGTATAAATGTACAAAAAAGGCTGCAAATGCAGCCTGTTCAATTCTTATCTCGCTTAAACAGCAAGTGCTGTTGCCCAGCCAAGAATTGCATTTAAACATCCGATGCCTGCAAAAACAGCAAGAAATGCAATGAAATATGTTGCATTGAACGGATCTTTAAATTCACCTTTAGACATAATACTACCTTATTTTTAGCACGACAAAACGGCGCACATAATAGTCGATATGCCCTTAGGGTTAAAGTATTAATGTTAGTTTTTGGTGGCTATAATCCCCAGCTCAGTGAAGGCAGACAACGTTTGCTGCGCTCCCGCATAGAGTTGCTCAAAACTAAATTGTGGTAGCTGTTGATGCACCTGCTCGATTAGCTCTCTGAGCATAACTCCCGGATTTTGCTCAATCGCTTGCAATAACATTGCTGTCATTGCGTTAGACGATAAGAAGGCGACATCCTCTTGTTCATCTCGATAAATCACAAAATAGTGTGGCTGCTCACTTGGCTGCTGTGGTTGAAAATCTTCACTTATTTGATGTACAGGATACTGATAACTCAGGTTTCTGGCGGTATCTTTAAAGTACAATGGTTGCTGCTCGATATCATAGATGGCGAAATAATCATCGCTACTTTGACAAACAGCCACATCTAATTCCGACCATTCATAGTGAGCCAGTTCCAACATAAACCCAGAGTCCGTTGCTTGAGACTCATACTCAAACTGCAAGAAATATAAAAACTCCTGACTGATTTCTAAAAAGTAAGGTGACTTACAATCATGCTCAACAAAAAACTGCCTGACCAGTGTTTGCCAAGCGGATTCTTCGTATAGACTTTTTAGAACTGGGAATGCTGATGAAACAAAGCCTTCGATATTATTAAAAAATAGCTCAGTGTAAACTTCGAGCCGACGACTTTCGATATTACTTGGAGCGGCTTCTTTTTCAGGGTTTCGAATATGCGCCATAAAGGCGTTTTGCACATCAATGAACGACATCAAGCTACTCCTTTAATGTGTTCGAGAAACGGCTTTTGAATAGCCTGAATATGCTTAAGTTCAGATTGCAGCTCAGACATGCTAGGAATATTAAAATCTCTTTCTAGCAAAGTGGGAAAGACACCGTGCAAGCGATACGCCTGTTCAAGCAGTTGCCACACTGGGTCACAAACAGCAGCACCGTGAGTGTCTATCAGTAAATCAGCGGCTTCTTCATAGTGGCCTGCAACGTGTCCATAGGCGATTCTTTCACGAGGCATTGCTTGCAAAAATTCCAATGCGTCATAGCCATGATTGATACTGTTAACATAAATATTGTTTACATCTAGTAATAAATCACAATCAGCCTTTTCTAACACGGCTAATGTAAACTCTAATTCTGACATTTCTTGGCCTGGAGCCGCATAATATGACACATTTTCTACAGCGATGCGCCTTTGTAAAATATCCTGAACCTGTCTTATCCTTTGAGCAACATGATCGACGGCTTGCTCCGTAAAAGGGATAGGCATTAAATCATACATATGCCCTGTTCCAGAACAGTAACTCAAGTGTTCGCTATACAGCAAAATATTATGTTCATCAAAGAACTGCTTTAATTGTTTTACAAATTCAACATCTAAAGGAGCGGGTGATCCCAACGATAAAGACAGCCCATGGCAAATGAACTTATGGCTTTGAGTCAATTGCTTAAACTGACGAGCGAACTTGCCACCCATCTTGAGCCAGTTTTCAGGCGCTACTTCAAAAAACTGCGCTTGCTTGGGTGCTTCAATCACTAAGTCATCAAGCATTTCTCTGCGCAAGCCAAGTCCTACCGCACCTAGTTCACTAATTTGCATTCTCTACCTCTACATAAAGACAGAGCAACCTAAGTTGCTCTGCATTTTGTAATTAATCAGTGATTAGCGTGAACCGCATTTGCCTTCGCCACACTTACCTTCTTTTTTGCCTTTGTGCTCGCCACCACATTTGCCTTCGCCGCACTTACCTTCTTTTTTGCCTTTGTGCTCGCCACCACATTTACCTTCGCCGCACTTACCTTCTTTTTTGCCTTTGTGCTCACCACCACATTTGCCTTCGCCGCACTTACCTTCTTTTTTGCCTTTGTGCTCGCCACCACATTTGCCTTCGCCGCACTTACCTTCTTTTTTGCCTTTGTGCTCGCCACCGCATTTGCCTTCGCCGCACTTACCTTCTTTTTTGCCTTTGTGCTCACCGCCACATTTGCCTTCGCCGCACTTACCTTCTTTTTTGCCTTTGTGTTCTTCGCCGCATTTGCCTTCGCCGCACTTACCTTCTTTTTTGCCTTTGTGTTCTTCGCCACATTTGCCTTCGCCACACTTACCTTCAGTGCCATCTAGCTGATAACCAGCTGTCATGGTTTCAAAAGCGAATGGATTTGCTTGCGCGTCTGTCGCAGTTAAGCCAGCTGTACCAACAACAACAGCACCGAGTGTTAAAGCTATAGAGTTTTTCTTTATTGTGTTCATGACGATTTCTCTTTTTAGGAATAAACGATTCTTTGTACAAGACCACTGATGAACTAGAAATATTTCATCAAAAAGCTAAAAAAAGCAAATTTACGCTTAGCAATTCTTTGTGCCTCGTTTAAAATGGCCGCCTTTTTAGCCAAGCACTGAGTAGTATGAAACTAATATTAGCCCCAATGGAAGGCGTGGTAGACTTTAAAATGCGCCAATTACTTACAGATATTGGCGGCTTTGATCTGTGCGTTACAGAGTTTATCCGAGTCGTTGATTTAACTCTCCCACGGCGTGTTTTTACTCGATACTGCCCTGAATTACTCAATCAAGGTAAAACTCGCTCCGGCACCCCTGTAAGAATACAATTACTTGGACAAGTTCCCCATGTGTTAGCTGCGAATGCTCGAAAAGCCGTGATGCTTGGCTCACACGGTGTCGACCTTAACTTTGGATGTCCAGCAAAAACGGTGAATAAAAGTAAAGGTGGTGCAGTTTTGCTCAAAGAACCAGAGCAAATCTACCAAATTATTAAGGCTGTTAGAGAAGCGGTGCCATCTGAACATGTCGTTAGTGCTAAAATTCGTCTTGGCTTTGACGATGACAGTAATAGTTCTGAAATCGTCGATGCAGTACAAAGTGCAGGTGCTTCAAGTCTCGCCATTCATGCAAGAACCAAAAGAGATGGTTATAAACCACCGGCGTATTGGGAAAAGATCCCCCCTCTGCTATCCAGATTATCTATTCCCGTGGTTGCAAATGGCGAGATTTGGCAAGTAGAAGACGCATTGCTATGCCAACAAAGGAGTGGTTGTGATGACTTAATGCTTGGACGAGGGGCATTGGCTATGCCTGACCTAGCGGCAAAAATCAAAGCCAAAGTACACAACCGTCCTCACCAAACATTAAGCTGGGAAAATATTATTTACCACATTTTGCACTCGTCTATGCATCAGGACCCCAGTGTAAGCGAAAAATACTTTTCTTCGAGAACCAAGCAATGGCTAGGCTATTTAAAACGTCAGTACAGTGAAGCTCACGGTCTTTTTGATGAAATTAAAACACTCAAACATAAAGATGATGTGGTTTTAGTGCTTGAGAAATATGCAAAGTGTCCGTCACTTGATTCAAATCATATTAGTTCTTTAGAAAGCTGATGATAATAGACGCTCACAGGAGGGCGACTATGAATTCAGACAAAACAAGACACTTTCAAGAGCAGTTACAAAGCGAATTAACCTCGGTAAGACACGCTTTGCTCGACGAGTTGAAACAATCTAGCCAAAAGTTTGCTAGCGAACTTGCTGAGTTATTGGAGCAAAGCTCGCCTGCGGAATGGCTAGATATTGCAGCAACCCAACTCAATCCCCAACAGTATCCAAACTTCCAAAGATTGGTAAAGCTTGAAGCGGCGCTGTGTCAAATTGATATAGGCCAATTTGGTTACTGTTGTGATTGCGAAACACAGCTTAATACCAGTGATTTAATGGCCGATCCGACCATTCAACGGTGTAATAGCTGCAACCAAAAAGCCCATACTGATTAAAGAATAGATAAAAAGACCAAAACGCTGGCAGGATGTAGCGCGACATTTTCAACGAAATTAGATGCTTGCTCATCAGTCAGCTCTAATCTCGTTTGTAGCGTTACCATAGCTTGCTTATACGACCAGCCTTGGTAGTGTATACCTATGTCTATTTCCATTAACGTCAACAGCATACGTTGCCTTTGTGGCGCTAACTTTAGTTGACATTGCGCAACTGTGGCGGGCACATTAACGTAACCATCTAGCCAACTAAGACCTTCCACAGGCTCACAGTGCTGCGTTAAAATTTTAAGTGCTAAGGGGCCACGTATATCAAACGAGTCGACCACGGCGGGTTTAGCATTATCTTGAGAAAGGGCATATTGCACTTGGTTGAGCAATACATTCGGTGCAACAGGTTCACCATAGTAAAAATTTAACTTACTTTGATACCACTCTTTACCGTTTGGTAATTGATACAATCCTATACCACTTCTGGGCTTATAATCTCTAAGATACTCCATCAGCACATTGCCGACTGGCTGATTTGACAAATAACCTTTCAGTTTATCCAGCTCTATGCGTGACAAGTAAAGATTACTCTCCTTAGCAGCTTCCAACCTTTTCACCACACCTGATATCCAACTAGCCAAAGCCTTATCATTGACACTCTGATTAAGAGCATTATCAAGCACGTTTACATGTGCAGGCCATGGGAAATATCGCGCTGGGTAGCGTTGTTGAATCTTTAGATAGTCCAGTTCATCACGCTGCAACTTGGTTAGAGCACTCTCATCTATGTGCTGATAAATCTCGTGCCTTTTGTGTAAATAGCTTTCAGAAAATGGAAAAGTCGGATTTTGTTCAATTGGCAGCGTTTGTACAAGTAGGTTGTTTAACAACTGAACCTCTTGCTTTGCAGCGTGGTAATCGAGCACAGAAGTGTTTTTCTCACAGCCCGCTAGGTGTATTGCAATGACTGCACTTATCAGCAGTCGCAGTATATTACAAATCATATTTGGCATAGCATTTAAGGTAATTTGGGTAATAAAAAAGCCCCTTGCGGGGCTTCTTCTTTAGATCTTAACGCCGTTGCGTTGTGCTTTGTCCTTAATGAACGTTGCCCAACCTCTTGCAAACTTACGTGTTCTAGGATCTTCTTGTGCTTTAGTGATTGCTTGGTAAGCCTGCTTATATTTTGCTTGATATAAGTATGCCTCAGCAAGGTCAGAATACGTACTTCCTTCCTTATCTGTACCAAGTTCAAGCGCTTTATTCAAACGCTCAACCGCCGCACTAAACTTCTGCTCAGTTAACAGTAAGCTACCCGCCTTTCTATAAAGCTCAGCGTCGTCATCAAACTTTGCTGCTTCTTCATAGTACTTCGCCGCATCAACTAAGTTTTTGGCTTGGTGGTGGTAACTTGCTACCGCTGATACATTGCGTTTATTACGCTCAACTTTTCCATCTTTAACCGCTTTTTCAAATACCACGGCGGCTTTATTTGGAATATCGTTAAGCGAATAGTAGCTGCTTAAAATCTTATAGTGGTTTTCTTTATCAAAGTAGCCTTTATTATATGCTACTTCCATCACAGTTTGACCTTTTGAGTATTCTTCAACCTGCATGTAGAAAGATCCCAACTGAGTCCACATTTTTGGATCTTCTGGGAATAATTTCACTAGTGTTTCAGCAACTTTTACTGCGTCTTTGTATCTTTTAAGCTCGAAGAATGCACCAATTTTAAGCATATGGTACTGCTTGTTTGGTTCTTCTTCTAGCTTAATCGCCTTATTAGCAGGTTCTTCAACTTTAGAGTATTGCTTTAACTCATAATAACCCTGAGCGATACGTGCATACACTTTTGAATCTTCTTCACCAGTGAAGTCCATCCAATCTTGGTATGTTTTAATCGCGTCTTGGAATTTACTCGTTCCAGCATACAGATCACCTAGCAGTTTGTATAAGTCCGCTTGGTCTTTAAAGTTGAGCGCATCGGGAGCAATTGCTAAGCGAATATATTTAATCGCTTCACCGTACTGCTCTTTCTGTGCGTACATGTTACCTAAATAACGGTTAACCGTTGCTTTATCAAAATCATCTGACGGTTCAAGCTCTCTAAGCAAGTCAATTGCTTCATCAATCTTGTCCTCATTGTACAGGTCAAAAGCTTTTACTACCTTTTTACCTGTACGTTCGCCCATGATTTTAGTTTTGGCGTTTTTACGTTCCTCAATCTTTGCATAATCAGGAGCTGCTACAGCTGCAGTGCTGTAAACGGTACCTGATAAAGACATAAGTAGCGCAAGAGCTGTAGCTTTCTTAAATTGCGTCATTTCTTGCCTCCTTAACCTTGATTGAGTTTAAAGTCTAGTTGAACCGTAATACCAGGTTGTTTTTGGGGTTTCCCATCAACAATCTTTGGACGATATTTCCACTTACGTAATGCACGAATAGCTTCACGGTTAAAAATACGCTTTGGTTCAGCATCGATAATTTCTACATCTTCAACACCACCTAGCTCGTTGATAGTAAATGAAAGCTGTACCCAACCTTCTTTACCGTCACGTGCTGCTTGAACCGGATACTTAGGCTCAATACGTACGATAGGTGTTGCGTCGCCGTCGCGACCGAACTCACCAGGGCCACTCAACCCGCCTGATGTGCCCCCTAAGTCGATGCTAGGCATGTTAAAGCCTATTGCACCAGCTGCAGGGTTAGCAGTTTCTGGTTGAGGCGGCTGCGGTTTAGGCGGCTGCTTCGGTGGAGGTGGTGGCGGAGGCGGAACACGCTTCCGCTCCTGCACCTCAGATTCAGGTGGATTCGTCAAAATTTCGACCACTATCTGTTCTTTTTGCTCATTTGCCCTATCAGCTCCGCCGGAGATCAGGTAAGACATGAAAAAGAATAAGCCGAAAGTAACTGCCCCACCTGCAATCAGTGAAAACAGAAAACGAATCATTACTTAGCTCCAGCTATTGAAATCTTCAGGCCGTCATCAGTAGCCTTGATTTGGTCCATTACTTTTACAACCACACCGTGCTTAGCGCCTTTATCCGCTTGGATAATAACGGTCTCAGTAGGTTGTTCAGCTAGGATACTCTCAAGGTTAGCACTAACACGCTCAACATCTACTTGACGCTTATCCATCCAAATTTCACCATTCTCACGAATAGCAATAAAGACGTTAGCATTTTTAGTCTGTGTAGCTTGAGCAGCCTTTGGCTTCTTAACTTCAATACCAGCTTCTTTTACAAAAGAAGTGGTAACGATGAAGAAGATCAGCATGATGAATACGATGTCTAGCATCGGTGTCATGTCTACTGCTGCTTCTTCCTCTTCACGAAAACGTTGTTTACGTGCCATATTTATATCTCTCTCTAGTGATGTGGCAAGCTGTCAACCAGCTGTTCTTTAGCCATTTTCGCTCTAGCTTCCAAGCGAGTGCTGAAGAATACACCTGACAGTGCCGCAACCATTCCTGCCATTGTTGGTACCGTTGCCATTGAGATGCCTGATGCCATCAAACGTGCATTACCAGTACCTTGCGTAGCCATGGTTTCGAATACCGAAATCATACCTGTTACTGTACCTAGTAAGCCGATTAATGGACACATTGCAACCAATGTTTTGATAATCAACATACGCTCATCTAATTTCTCAGACGCTTCAGAAATCCATGCATCGCGGATTCTGTGTGCGTACCAAGACGTGGTGTCTTGGCGGGCGTCCCACTTAGCTACAATATCCGCTTTCATTTTTGGATATTCAGCTAGTAGGAACCAATAGCGCTCAATCATTAAAACCCACATAATAAAGAGTGCTATCGCGACCACGTATAAAACCTGGCCGCCTGTGCCAACAAAATCCCTGATAGATTCCCAGGTCTCCATCAGGACTAGCATTAGGCTTTCTCCTTCTCCGCGTGTGCAGCAACGATGCCTGCACTTTGCTCGTCAAGGATATGTAGAACTGCTTTACTACGACCCGAAACGATTGCGTGTAATAGGATTAGAGGTAGAGCAGCAATCAGACCTAGAGCTGTAGTTACTAGCGCTAGAGAGATGTTACCTGCCATGATCTTCGGATCACCAGTACCAAATAGTGTGATTGATTCGAAGGTTAAGATCATACCAACAACGGTACCTAGTAGACCTAGTAGCGGTGCAATAGCAGCTAAGATCTTGATGATGTTGATACCAGCTTCGATGCGTGGCGTTTCACGTAGAATCGCTTCATCAAGTTTAAGCTCAAGGTTTTCAACGTCTTGGTGCTTGTTGTCATGGTAAACTTTCAAGATACGACCAAGTGGGTTGTTTGTGTTCGGCGTGTTGATGTTTTTGATTTGCGCTTTGATTTTCGAACCAACCATCATTAGGTCTAGGAAACGAACAACCGCAAGCAACGCACCAATAGCTAACAATGCAGTGATGATGTAACCAACTGTGTCACCTTGGTGCCAACGCTCTTCATGAGTCGCACGCTGCGTGTTTAGACGCAAGATTGAACCACGAGTCGGGTCAACATAAAACTTAGTGTAAGTACCCGCTGACGTGCTAAGTAGCGAATCAACAGTGTTTAACACATAACCATCTGGTTGCTTACCAAGTGGTACGATTGCTTTATTAGCTGCGTCATAAAGTACATAACCGTCTTTAGTAACTAAGTTGAAGTTACCAACACGAGTTACCTGCTTAACGTTGATTTCACCGCTAAGTTCAGCAACTTGAGCTTCAAAAGTTGATACTTTTGCAGACTCAGTCATTTCAGTTTGGAATGCAATCCAAAGCTCTTCTAGTTCGCGAGTAGTTGGTAGCTCTTTTGCAGCAGCAAGAGAACGAAGTACTTCAGCGCGTCCTGGTTTTTCAGCAGATACTAGTGATGCTTCGATTGAACCGATAGCTTCAGCAGCTGAACGACGTACAACACCGAACATCTCACCTAACGTACCAGTTGCGTTCGCTAACTCAACTTCTTTTTCCGCAAGTGTGATTTCGTTTTGCTTGAACTCTTTGTTCAAACGTTCACCACGTGCTTTTTCAGCAGCTAACTCGCTTTTTGCTTTGTTAAGAAGCGATTGTTGATTTGCGCGAGAAGATAGGAACTCCTGCTCACGTTGCTTGTTGATTTTACCTTCAGAAATACGGTTTTGTTTTACTTCTTGAAGGATTTTATCAAGAGCTTCTGTATTTGCGTGTGCATTTAGCGCGGCACCTGCAGAAACAGATAGTGCAGCGGCTACTGCAAAGCCTTTAAATAGTTTCTTCATTTTCACTTACTCCGCGCCAAAGATTGGTAATGCAACTAGATCTGGGGCAGCCTGACCACGTGCGATACGGATCATGTCTTTAACAGGCTTAAGGTATTCTTCACCTAGCTCATCCCACTGTTTAGCACTATTGTTCCAAACCCATGCGTGCTTTAAGTCAAAAGACTGAGCAACATAAGCTACGCGGCCAAGGCGTGCAAAATCAACATTGATGTTTTTGCCACCAATTTCAAGTGAACCTTGAGAAGCAGCCATTACTGAACTGTAATCAGTTTCAATAGTGTAAGCTTCAAGCACTTGACGGAATTTTTCTGAAGTAGTTACTTTAGAATTTGAAAGCAGCTCACGTAATTTCTCAACGCGCTCCATACGTGTTTCAGTATCAAACGGAACGTCCGCTTTGATGAATTGCTCAAGCGTATCGATCATGCGATACATCAAAGGCACAACGTCCTGTTTTGTCTTTTCAATTGTTCCGATCTGACGATCAAAAGATTCGATGCCAGCTCTTTGGTCAGCGACCAAACGGGCAACGTGGTCGTTATAAACTTTTAGCAGTTCAGTTTCGTCAACAACACTGCGGTATTCGCCGATCATTTCCTGCGTCTGACCGAAGATATTGTCGATCTTTTCTTGAGACTTTTTAGCAGCCATTTGAGTTTGTTGACCTACTTTTTGTACGTCGTTCAAAGGATCTGCAATCACATTGCTGCTTGCAAATGCTGTTGCGCCTAGAAGCGCAGTAGCTACAAGACTCTTTCTGATTTTAACAGACATAGTTCCCAACCAATTAAGTAATGTTACTTTTATAATTTTATCACCCCCTACTAGGGAGCAACCCTGATATCTTTTAACAGATATCAACTGTCCAATAATGCTAAATGCAAGTCGTCGTGTCAACTTCACTCGCAAAACAAATTTTCCAGCTTTAAAAAAATAAACTCGATATAAAACAAAAAATTAACATGGAATTTTTTAAGCCCCTCCTATAACCGTTGATAATAAAGCAGTTACATCACAATATTTACATTTAATTACAACTGAGGTTTGCTTTGTGATCTCTTCTTTAATTTCCCAGCAAGCCGTTATAAACCTTTGAATATTATAAACAATAAAGTTTATCGGTAAAAAATCATTGTCATTTTTGCATCATTTTAGGATTTTTCGCTAATTGTCTACATTTCAACCGCTTATTTAATCAGCTCTGAAATAACTTTATTAAGTGTAGTCAAAAATTGCGCAACGTGAATACCATCTAGCAACGCATGATGTACTTCTATATTTAGTGGTATTAAACCGCTGTTCTTTTGATACTGTCCAAATACAAATTTCGGAATACCCGAGCACGTACCTGTACTCGTTGCGGCATGACTGAAGCTGCTAAAATTAAACCAAGGCAAAATAGAAACATGAATTTGAGCCACACCCGTTTCTCGAAGCATAAACTGTTCATCCAGTAAGGTCTTGTTTAAAAACACCTGTTTTTGCTGGGCGGTATGTGCGGCAAATTCCCTGATGCTTTGGTGCAACGACAAAGGTATAAAACGAAATGTATCATCCTCTTTTAAAAAAACGGTACTGGCGATCAATTCGTCTACTTCAACAGGTACTCCTTCAATGATTCTATAGCGCATTGGTTCATAACTATTTACTGCTTTGAGCAAACAGTATAGATAGCAATCAGTAAAACACAGTTGGTTAGTTTTGGCGTATTGATACAACGATGAGAAATCTAAGTTCGTGGTAATATTAAAATGCGGTTTATCAAGCCCTTTGAAAAAATGAAAATGCTCAGCACGGGGCCAAGTTTTTAAGTTAATCTTTTTCATACTACAACACACATAAAAAAAGGGTATGCAGAGCATACCCTTTTCAATTGTTTGATTCGAACAAATTTACGCTTATAAGCCTTGAGCAATGATCTCTTGTGCTAGTTCATCTGCGATGATATGCGTCGACTTCTGCTCACTTTCAGAGCGCGCGAAGATTTCCGTCAAGGTGTCATAGATACCTTCTACGTGCTTGGTAGCATCTTCTTTATTATATCCTTCAGGTTTAGTCTCATAGTATACGTTGATGATACCACCAGCATTGATCACGTAATCTGGGGCATACAGTACACCTTTCTCACGCAATATTTCACCGTGGCGTGATTCGGCTAACTGGTTATTAGCACAACCTGCGATAATCGTTGCTTTAAGACGTGGAATAGTATTGTCATTTATAGTTGCACCCAAAGCACATGGAGCATAAACGTCAACATCTAAGTCGTAGATTTCGTCAATACCAACAGCAGTCGCACCAAACTCTCTCACTACTCTATCTACAGAATCTTGGTTAATATCAGTGACAAACAATTGCGCACCCGCTTCATGTAAATACTTACACAAACCATACGCTACCGCACCTAGTCCCTGAACAGCTACTTTTACACCCGCTAGATCCTGATGACCATGCTTGTGTTGGTAAGCCGCTTTAATTCCTAAAAACGTACCCAGTGCAGTGAAAGGCGAAGGATTACCACTTTTACCTTCTAAGCCAAGCACATAGTTAGTTTCTTTATGCATCATCATTACATCACCTGTGGTGATGTTCACATCTTCAGCAGAATAATAGTTACCACTCAAACGCTCTAAATGCTTTCCAAATGCTCTGAACAATGCTTCAGACTTTATTGCTTTTGCATCACCGATGATCACTGATTTACCACCACCAAATGGCAAACGCGCCACTGCATTTTTATAGGTCATTCCCTTTGATAAACGCAGTACATCGTAAACCGCATCTTCGTCTTTCGCATAGTCCCACAAACGGCAACCACCTACCGCAGGGCCTAACTTAGTGCTATGGATGGCGATAATGGCTTTTAAGCCTGACGCTTCGTCTGCACAAAATACTACTTGTTCATGATTATCAAATTCAACTTGGTTAAATACAGCCACTTTTGGTTCTCCGATAATGTCTCACCTTGAAGGTGTTGATAGCGCTGAAATTGACAAAACTCTAACACTAACTTAGCGCACACGCCAGAAAATGAGATGATCATCCTACTAAATACAATTAATTTAAATAATATAGTTAAATATATCAAATTATAGAAAAGCATAACCCCTTTAATAATGATTACAGGATTAATTTAGCTAATAAACTTTGATAAACCGCAAGGGATGTTTACGTAAACGTAAAGCACCAGAGGAATGTACAGTTATAGTTACAAAAAAGCCGCATGATTGGCTATCATGCGGTTCAGTCTGTTTATCTGTGCTGAGATTACTTCAGCTTGCTGTCGAGTTCTTCAATTTTTGCTTTCCAGATCGCAGGTCCCTGCTCATGAGCATTAGCACCAGTGCTGTCAACAGCGACTGTTACTGGCATGTCTTCAACTTCAAACTCATAAATCGCTTCCATACCTAAGTCTTCAAAAGCAACAACGCGTGCTTTTTTAATCGCTTTTGCAACTAGATATGCAGCGCCACCAACTGCCATTAGATAAATAGATTTATTGTTCTTAATTGACTCTACAGTAGCTGGACCACGCTCAGCCTTACCGATCATGCCAACAATACCGGTATTTTCTAGCATCATATCAGTAAACTTATCCATACGAGTAGCTGTTGTCGGACCAGCAGGACCTACCGCTTCATTACCTACCGCATCAACAGGACCCACGTAATAGATAAACTTATTCTCAAAATCGACACCTTCTGGCAAACCTTCACCCGAGTTGATCATATCTTGCAAACGTTTATGCGCCGCATCTCGGCCCGTTAAGATTTTACCCGACAGGAGAACGGTTTCACCCATTTTCCAATCTTGTGTATCCGCTTTGGTCAATGTATCCAAATTCACGCGACGGGTATCTTCACCCACTTCCCAAGTTACTTCCGGCCAATCTTCTAATTTTGGAGCCTTTAGATCTGCCGGACCGGAGCCGTCTAGCGTAAAGTGCACATGGCGTGTTGCAGCACAGTTCGGGATCATTACCACTGGCTTAGATGCAGCATGTGTCGGTGCAGTCTTAATTTTAACGTCAACAACAGTCGTTAAACCGCCCAATCCTTGAGCACCAATGCCCAGCTTATTGGCACGCTCAAAAATCTCTAAGCGTAACTCTTCTTCAGCCGTTTGCGCGCCACGTTCAATTAATTCATGGATATCAACAGGATCCATCAGAGATTCTTTTGCTAGCACAGCTGCTTTTTCCGCTGTTCCACCAATACCTATTCCCAACATACCAGGAGGACACCAACCTGCCCCCATAAGTGGCAGGGTTTTTTCTACCCAAGCTGCCACATCATCAGAAGGGTTTAACATAACCATTTTAGTCTTATTTTCAGAGCCACCGCCTTTAGCCGCAATCATCACTTCAACTTCTGCCCCAGGCACCATATCAATGTGGACGACAGAAGGCGTGTTGTCTTTGGTATTCTTTCGGCTTCCAGCTGGGTCAGCAACAATTGAAGCACGCAGTGGATTATCTGGATTCAAATAAGCGCGACGTGTACCTTCGTCCACCATTTGTTGAACCGTTAGATCTGTCTTATCCCATTTAACATCCATACCAACTTTTACAAAACAGGTAACAATGCCCGTATCTTGACAAAGCGGGCGCTTACCTTCAGCTGACATGCGCGAATTAATTAGAATTTGCGCAATAGCATCTTTAGCCGCTTTGCTTTGTTCTTTGTGATAGGCTTTTTCTAAAGCTTGTACAAAGTCCAGAGGGTGATAAAAAGAGATATATTGCAAAGCATCTTCAATACTGTCGATGAAGTCTTGCTGACGGATCATACTCATGACGGTTCCTTAGTTTGTGTTATTAAACATCTAGATTAATAACTTAATACATCTAAAAATAGTGAACTATTATGTGAGTCACTAAGCCACTATAGAAAAATAGATAAGTATGATAACCTCCCCGCCCGTTTCGGGCTAGTTTTCAGGTTCAAGTAAATGCTAAATGACCAAATCAATTGTAAAAAGTTAACTCTAGATCTTTCAACTGACGCAGTTTTTGAGCACTTTGCACACCTTCCTCATGCGATATTACTTGATTCGAGCAATGCCGAACACGTTAATAGTCGCTATGACATCATCAGTATCAATCCACTTCACCACTTAGAAGCAAAAAACGGTGGCATCTATCTTGATGGTATACTGCAAACGCAAAACTGCTTTGCAATCATGAAAGATAAGCTCAGTGCCTTAAGTCACGAAAAAGCGCCTTATGATTTACCGTTTAGTGGTGGTTGGCTGGGTTATTTTGGCTACGATTTAGGCCGTTATATTGAAAAACTTCCAACGCAAGCAGCCCAAGATATTTCACTGCCTGATATGTGCATAGGTCTATATTTAGACGCACTAATTTTTGATAACCATAACCGTCAGTGGTATTACGTCTGTCAACCCCAAGTAGATAGAGCTAATGACTATCTTGATAGATTAGCTAACACGCCCCCTACATATCGGACATTTTCATTAAATTCTCAATGGCGCTCGAACATGACACAAGCGCAATATAACGCGCAATTTGAGAAGATCCATGAGTATTTGCTCAGCGGCGACTGTTATCAAATTAATCTAGCCCAAAGGTTTAGCGCCGAGTTCAAAGGCGAGCCATGGCTTGCGTATAAGAAACTACGCGCTCACAACAAAGCCCCCTTTTCCGCCTATATGAATATCGGCACTGGTGCCATTTTATCGGTTTCCCCAGAGCGATTTTTACTTGTTAATGACCAACGAGTCGAAACGAAACCTATAAAAGGAACTCTACCTCGCCTGGCAGACCCCATTGAAGATGAACAACAAGCAGAACGTTTAGCCAATAGCAGCAAAGACAGAGCTGAAAATGTCATGATTGTTGACCTGCTACGTAACGACTTAGGTAAAGTTGCTAAACCTGGTTCGGTTCAGGTGCCCAGCCTGTTCGCGATTGAGAGCTTTCCTGCTGTACATCACCTAGTTAGCACCGTGACCAGTGAACTGGCCACAGACAAATGTGCCATTGACCAACTAGAAGCTGCCTTTCCCGGAGGCTCTATCACTGGCGCCCCCAAAATACGAGCAATGGAAATTATAGAAGAGCTGGAACCGCATAGACGAAGCGTGTATTGTGGCTCAATAGGATATTTAAGTGCTTGTGGTCGCATGGACACTTCAATCACAATTCGTACTCTTGTATGCTGTGATGGAAAAATCCACTGTTGGGCCGGAGGCGGAATCGTTGCAGACTCTCAAGCCGACCTTGAATATCAAGAAACCTATCATAAAGTTAATAAGATCTTACCGATTTTAGATAATTGAGAGCATGGCTTGTGACATTAGACGAAGTTATCACCCGCTTTTATACCAGTTCGGTACAAAATAAAGAGCCTCGCATCATCGCTCGCCAATCGGTAAAAACCAGCGCCGTGTTACTGCCGTTAACCGAAGATGATGGCCTGGCTGCTTTGCTGTTTTGTAAACGCGCAGCCTACTTGAAACATCACCCTTCACAATTGTGTTTCCCGGGGGGCAAAGCAGAGCCTCATGACACAAGCCTGAAAATGACTGCTATTCGAGAAACCCAAGAAGAACTTGGCATTTCACCGCACCATATCACCCCTATTGGCACACTCAACAAGCATGTCACATTGACCGGATTCAATATTTTCCCCGTTGTTGCCACATTGTCACCCAAAGCACATTGGCATACTGATAGTTCAGAAGTTGAAACGGCATTCACCATTACGATAAGTGAGCTAGCTAATACACAAAATTGGCAAACTTACCCATTGCAACTGGCAGGTAAAACACGACAATTGCCCGGTTATATTACACCCCATGGTTTGCTTTGGGGAGCAACGGCAAGCTTAGTCAAAAACTTTATAACTTTGCTAAAATAGGCATAGTAATTTCATAGCACAACGGGTTACAAGGGCACATTTTAACGTTATGATGTGCGCCCGTTCAAAGGCAATGTTGAGTAAAAAATATGATTAGTGCATTCGATATGTTTAGTATCGGTATTGGCCCTTCTTCGTCTCATACCGTCGGTCCAATGCGCGCATCGCGATTGTTTGTAAAAGACTTACAAGATAAAGGCTTGTTGGCTCAAACAACCGAAGTCAAAGTAGAACTATTTGGCTCACTGGGGCAAACCGGTATCGGTCATGGCTCTGGCAAAGCCGTTATTTTAGGTTTAGCGGGCCACGATCCTGAAACCATTGATGCCGATGCGGTACCAGATATCCTAGAAAAGATTGAACAAGAACAAGTTATCTATCTGGACCAAAGCCATAAAGTTAAGTTTCCCAAACAAGGCGCGATAGTTTTTCACCGAAGAAAAACCCTCCCAAAACATTCCAACGCTATGGAAATAGTCGCCCTTAACGGTAAAGACAAAGTTCATAGCCAAATTTATTACTCTATCGGTGGTGGCTTTATCGTTACCGATGAACAGTTTGAGCAAGAAAAACAAGCAGCGCTGGATATTCGTGAACAAAACCCAGCGCCTTACCCATTTGATACAGCGGAGCAACTGCTTGATTTATGCAAAGAATCAGGCTTGAGCGTGTCCTCGCTGATGATGGCGAATGAAAAAACACTGCGTCCAATGACTGAAATTAAAGCCGAGTTATTCAATATTTGGCAAGTAATGAAGGCCTGTATTGAACGAGGTATGCGCACTGAAGGTATTTTACCTGGTGGCCTGAAAGTGAAACGCCGAGCTCCTAGCTTGTATTTAAAGTTAAACGTTGAGAATAACAATGATCCGCTACGTGCTATGGATTGGGTAGATTTATTTGCACTTGCAGTAAATGAAGAAAACGCAGCAGGAGGACGTGTGGTCACAGCACCAACAAATGGAGCTGCGGGTATTCTGCCATCCGTCCTCATGTACTACAACACCTTCATCAGAGAAGTTGACGAAGAAATCGCTACTCGTTACCTACTAACAGCAGCAGCAATCGGGATTTTATACAAAAAGAATGCGTCGATTTCTGGTGCCGAAGTTGGCTGCCAAGGTGAAGTAGGTGTAGCCTGCTCAATGGCTGCTGGCGCACTAACTGAGATTATGGGTGGTAACGTATTACATGTTGAGAACGCTGCTGAGATAGGTATGGAGCACAATTTAGGTCTAACTTGTGACCCCGTAGGTGGTCTGGTACAAGTACCTTGTATTGAACGTAATGCAATGGGCGCAGTAAAAGCCATTAACGCCTCACGTCTTGCTATGCGTGGTACGGGCGAACAAAAAGTATCGCTTGATAAAGTGATCAAAACCATGCTCGATACTGGTAATGATATGAAAACCAAATACAAAGAAACCGCACGAGGTGGTTTGGCAGTTAACATTATCGAGTGTTAATTGACTCTTTAACTACACTTCTATTGAGCTTATCCAGCCTATATTCATAGGTTTGATAAGCTCACTTTTTTGGTTTATTCCATCAGCTTACAAATCATGTACAGTTAAAATGATGATTTGTCCGTATTGCTGAGAGCGTTATTCCACCGACCCTACTTCTTATGCTTAGTTTGTGGCTTTTTCACCGAATATGACAGCGAATTCCTAAACATGTACGCCGCGACACAGCCACTAATAAATCCGAACAAATGACTTGAAGCACTGGTACTTTCATCAAATGAGAATAATGTACCCACTAGGCTAATTTGAAAATACTGTGTGATAGCAAGTAAGGCGAGCGCAATTATAAAACTCAATAAGTTACGTCTAAAAATAGCACTGCCCATGATGAAGCCAAAGTAGCCCATCACTATACCCGATGCACCAATGTGTATCGCAAAACTTGCAAATAGCCATACAAGTATGCCAGTTAGCGCGAATATCAAGACTGTAGAGCGTTTAAAGCATGGCAACTGACTTGCCAAATAACCACTGATAAGCAAACCAAATGTATTGCCAATAAGATGCTGCCAATCGCCATGAATGAAAGGGTAAGTAACAATCCCGTACAATCGAAAACCATCCCAAGGCACAAGTCCAAATTGACTAAATGAGATACCAGTGACGCTTGCTATCAAGTGCACACTCCACATAATAATCAGCATTGCAACAACCAGCTTGAAATTACCTAAAGAGAACGGCTTTGTCATAGTCACCCTTAATGTTAATGCGACCTTATATTACACACACCATTGATACGAATACCAGATATCAGTGTTTGCACAAATTAAAAAGCCGGGCTTAAGCCCGGCTTTTTAATTATAAACTGAACACAGTTAGATATATTCAACTTCGATGATTTCGTACTCTACCGTACCATTTGGTGTTTGAATATTAGCTGTGTCATCTAACTCTTTACCAATTAAACCACGCGCTATCGGCGAGTTAACCGAGATAAGGTTATTTTTGATATCAGCTTCATCATCGCCCACAATGCGGTATTTAACTTCTTCATCGGTTTCAACGTTACAGATAGTCACTGTAGCACCAAAAATAACTTTGCCGTTATTTTCAATTTTAGTGACATCAATCACCTGAGAAGTTGAAAGCTTCGCTTCAATCTCTTGAATACGGCCTTCACAAAAACCTTGCTGCTCACGCGCTGCATGATATTCAGCGTTTTCCTTTAAGTCTCCGTGTTCGCGAGCATCCGCGATATCGGCAACAATTTTAGGGCGAACCACCGATTTTAAATGGTTAAGTTCTTCGCGAAGCAACTGCTCGCCTCGCACTGTCATCGGAATTGATTGCATAAGTATCTCACTTAATACCAGGGCCCTTTGACCCTGGTTTAGTCCTTAGTTCAATCGTTGGTGTAGCTCTTGTACAGAGTTTACCGTGTTTCTGTCATCTGCAGCGTGTGCAAAGCAGTTGGCAAATGCTGCATTGAGCGTGGTGGTGTAGTTTGTCTTATGTTGCAATGCACCACGACGTAACACCTTCGAGTCTTCGATCGCTTGGCGACCTTCAGTGGTATTTACTATGTAGCTGTACTCACCATTTTTGATTCTATCAAGAATGTGAGGACGACCTTCGTATACCTTGTTCACGCGACGTACTTCAATGCCTGCTTCTTCTAACGCTTTGGCTGTACCATTGGTTGCGTCTAGCTCAAAACCAATCTCTCTCATGATTTTAGCCAGCTCAACAACACGTGACTTATCGCTGTTACGCACAGATAGTAGCGCGCGACCACCGCGTGGTAAAGCATTACCCGCACCTAATTGTGCTTTTGCAAACGCTTCGGCGAAGTTTTCACCAACACCCATTACTTCACCTGTAGAACGCATCTCAGGACCACGAAGTGGGTCAACGCCTTGGAACTTAGCAAATGGAAGAACAACTTCTTTTACACTGTAATAAGGAGGAATAACTTCACTGGTCACACCTTGGCTTGCAAGTGATTGGCCCGCCATACAACGTGCCGCTACTTTTGCTAAGGCTACGCCCGTCGCTTTAGATACAAATGGGACTGTTCGTGCCGCACGCGGGTTCACTTCGATTAAGTAAACTTCGCCATCTTTTACCGCAAACTGAGTATTCATCAAGCCAATAACACCAAGTTCAAGCGCCATATCAGCCACTTGTTTACGCATTACGTCCTGAATCTCCTGAGATAGTGTGTGAGCAGGGAGAGAACATGCTGAGTCACCAGAGTGAACACCCGCCTGCTCAATGTGCTCCATGATGCCTCCGATGATCACTTGCTCACCGTCACAAATTGCATCCACATCTACTTCGATAGCATCGTCAAGGAAGCGATCTAGCAGCACTGGTGCTTCGTTTGAAGCAGATACAGCTTCGGTCATGTAACGACGCAAGTCATCTTCATCGTACACGATTTCCATAGCTCGGCCGCCAAGTACGTACGATGGGCGCACAACCAGTGGGAAGCCAATTTCTTGAGACTTAGCAACGGCTTCTTCAAGTGATGTTACTGTCGCGTTTTCTGGTTGCAGCAAGTCTAAACGCTCTACCATTTGCTGGAAACGCTCACGGTCTTCTGCGCGGTCAATAGCATCCGGAGAAGTACCAATAATTGGCACCCCGTTCGCTTCAAGTGCACGAGCAAGTTTAAGAGGGGTTTGACCACCATATTGAACAATCACGCCTTTTGGCTTTTCTACACGTACGATTTCTAGTACATCTTCAAGGGTAATTGGTTCGAAGAACAATCTGTCTGATGTATCGTAGTCTGTTGAAACCGTTTCAGGGTTACAGTTAACCATGATAGTTTCATAACCGTCTTCACGCATCGCAAGTGCTGCGTGTACACAGCAGTAATCGAATTCAATACCTTGACCGATACGGTTTGGACCGCCACCGATAACCATGATTTTATCTTTATCTGATGGGTTTGCTTCACATTCTTCGTCGTAAGTCGAGTACATGTAAGCAGTATCAGAGCTGAATTCAGCCGCACAAGTATCAACGCGCTTATAAACTGGCACGATATCAAGCTGGTGACGCTTTTTACGAATTTCTTTTTCAGACACACCCGCAATTTCTGCGATACGTGCATCAGCAAAGCCTTTACGCTTAAGGCGACGCAAGAAGTCTTTGTTAAGACCCGCAAGGCCAACTTCAGCAATGGTTGCTTCATCTTTGATGATGTCTTCGATTTGAACAAGATACCAAGGGTCTATCTTTGTCAGTTCAAACACATCTTCTACGCTCATACCGTGGCGCATTGCATCGGCAACATACCAAATACGCTCAGCGCCTGGCTCGCGAAGTTCGCGGATGATGGTTTCTCTTGCTTTAGGGTCGTCAAGTGCAACAATTGGGTTGAAACCCGTTGCCCCTACTTCTAAGCCACGTAGTGCTTTGTGTAATGACTCTTGTTGGTTACGACCAATCGCCATTACCTCACCCACTGACTTCATTTGTGTAGTCAAACGGTCATTTGCGCCTGCAAATTTTTCAAAGTTAAAGCGTGGAATTTTAGTTACTACATAGTCAATTGATGGTTCAAATGATGCTGGTGTTGCACCACCTGTAATATCGTTTTGTAGCTCATCAAGCGTGTACCCCACAGCAAGCTTTGCTGCGATTTTCGCAATTGGGAAACCCGTTGCTTTAGATGCAAGCGCAGATGAACGAGATACACGTGGGTTCATCTCAATGATAACCATACGACCATCAACTGGGTTTACACCAAACTGTACGTTTGAGCCACCAGTTTCTACACCAATCTCACGCAAAACGGCCATCGATGCATTACGCATGATTTGGTATTCTTTGTCAGTTAGTGTTTGCGCTGGCGCAACCGTGATAGAGTCACCAGTGTGAACACCCATTGGGTCAAAGTTTTCGATTGAACAAACGATGATACAGTTATCGTTCTTGTCACGAACTACTTCCATTTCGTACTCTTTCCAACCGATTAAGCTTTCATCGATTAAGAGTTCGCTCGTTGGTGACAGATCTAAACCGCGAGTACAAATTTCGTCAAATTCTTCTTGGTTGTACGCTACACCACCACCGGTTCCACCCATAGTGAATGAAGGGCGAATAATACAAGGGAAACCAATGCGCGAAAGTACATCGTGCGCTTCTTCCATGGTGTGTGCAATCTCTGCGCGCGGACACTCAAGACCGATATTTTTCATCGCCGCGTCAAAACGCTCACGGTTCTCAGCTTTGTCTATGGCATCAGCTGTAGCACCAATTAGCTCAACACCGTGCTTAGCAAGCACACCATGCTTATCAAGGTCTAGCGCACAGTTCAATGCAGTTTGACCACCCATAGTAGGTAGTACTGCATCTGGCTTTTCTTTTTCAATGATTTTTTCAACAACTTCCCAGTGAATTGGCTCGATGTACGTGGCATCAGCCATTTCTGGGTCAGTCATGATAGTTGCAGGGTTTGAGTTTACGAGAATAACTCGATAGCCTTCTTCTCTTAGCGCTTTACACGCTTGTGCACCCGAGTAGTCAAACTCACACGCCTGACCAATAACTATTGGGCCTGCGCCTAAGATAAGAATGCTTTTTAAATCAGTACGTTTTGGCATTGTTACTCCGCTCTCTTAAGCTTTATGCGCTTGCATTAGGTCAATGAAATGGTCAAACAACGGTGCCGCATCATGCGGGCCAGGGCTGGCTTCAGGGTGGCCCTGGAAGCTAAATGCTGGCTTGTCTGTACGGTGAATACCTTGCAATGTACCATCAAACAGCGATACGTGAGTGGCTCGTAATGTCTCTGGTAAACTGGCCTCATCAGCGGCAAAGCCGTGGTTTTGCGCAGTGATCATTACTACATTACGGTCTAGGTCTTTAACTGGGTGGTTACCACCGTGGTGGCCAAACTTCATTTTTACTGTTTTTGCTCCTGATGCAAGCGCCAGTAATTGGTGACCTAAACAGATACCAAAGATAGGTGTATTTGTTTCTAAAAATGCTTTAATCGCTTCAATGGCGTAAGTACACGGCTCAGGGTCGCCAGGGCCATTTGAAAGGAAGATACCGTCTGGATTTAGTGCCAACACGTCTGCAGCGGAGGTTTCTGCAGGCACTACGGTTAGTTTACAGCCACGGTCAACTAACATGCGTAAGATATTTTTCTTAACGCCGAAGTCATAAGCAACCACATGAAATCTTTCGTCTTCTGCCGTTAGGGTTTTGAAACCCTCGCCAAGTGTCCAACTTGACTCATTCCAAGTGTACTGCTCTTTAGTACACACTACTTTGGCTAAATCCATGCCCTTCAAACCTGGGAACGCTTTTGCTGCTTCTAGAGCTTGATTCTCATCAAGTGAACCACCTGCAATGATACAGCCATTCTGTGCGCCCTTGTCACGTAAAATACGTGTCAATTTACGAGTGTCTATATCAGCAATTCCTAGAATATTACGAGCTTTTAAATAATCACTTAACGATTGCTCGTTACGGAAATTACTGGCTAGTAAAGGCAAATCACGGATAACTAGGCCTTTCGCCCAGATCTGGTCCGCTTCTTCGTCTTCACTGTTAGTACCGGTATTACCGATGTGCGGGTAAGTCAGCGTTACGATTTGTTCCGCGTAAGACGGGTCTGTCAAAATTTCTTGATAACCAGTCATAGACGTATTGAATACTACTTCACCGACTGACATACCGTCAGCACCGATAGCAGTACCGCGAAACACTGTGCCGTCTTCTAGGACTAACAGGGCGGATTTAGTCAAGTTAACCTCCTAATGGTAAAAAACGGGAGCAAGCTACAACGCTTTTCATCCCGTTCACAAAGCGCTTGGTAACACGCAGTTATTAATTTTTGGCAAATTCGTTATAGTCTACAGCAATTTCATAGATTCGTCTAACCCAAGCTACAAAAACATTAGAAATAGTGCTTTTTATAAAAAAACTCCACGAAAGCGCTAAAAAAACATGTTTACTACTTCAATCCGAGCACATCTTGCATGTCATAAAGTCCATTTGGTTTATTTCTCAACCACTTCGCAGCCCTTACCGCACCAGACGCAAAGGTCAGACGTGATGTCGCTTTATGAGTTAATTCAAGCCTTTCACCCATTGTTGCGAAATAAGCCGTATGTTCACCTACTATATCTCCTGCTCTGAGGACCGAATAACCGATCTCATTTTGAGATTTAGCTTGCTCCACGGCTGTACGGTCATAGCGCGCTACTTGCTCGTGATCCCATCCTTTCGCCTCTGCAATCGCCTCGCCAATGGCCAGTGCGGTACCAGAAGGTGCATCTATTTTATTTCTGTGATGCGCTTCAAATATTTCAATGTCCATTTCATCAGCTAGTTTAGTTGCTGCGGTTTGTACTAAATCCAATAATAACGTGACTCCAACACTGAAGTTGCGAGCGAATACAATGGGGATGTGTGCCGCAGCCGCACGCAATTCGTCCATATCACTAGCAGTAAGACCGGTTGTTCCAATGACCATAGGTAGCTTTAGTAATACTGCAAGCTCTAAGTGACGCTTCATTCCCTCTGGTAAAGTAAAGTCTATAAGCACGTTTGCATCACTTGTTGCTACTTCATCTTCATTGCTAAAGCATAACTCTTTTGATGCACACGGTTGTTTATTGACGACTAATGTAGATAACAGTTCAGAATTAGAACGCACCATTGCTGCTGCTATCTGTGTATTATTTGCTTGAGTACAAGCTTCTACTAACGCCAACCCCATACGGCCGTTGGCACCAAAAATTCCAATTTTATCCATGTCTTAACTCGATCTGAAAAGGTTAGCTTATTGTTCTAGGCTATAGAGTTTATCAATTCTCTATGCCATAGTCAGTGAAAGAAGAATAATAACAGAATACCATGGACTTTGGACGTCTAAATGTTTACACTTCCAGCTTTCGCCGATTTACTTATTGCGGGCGTTTGAAGTTTAAATACAGCTAATAATGGAACTCTGGCTGTGGTATTTATTTTTGGGGAGCACAATGCAGCCAAACACTCTACATGCGAAACTATCGCTATTACCCTTACTCGTATTTGTCGGACTTTTTCTCGGTGCTGGCTTATACCTTCAATCTCAAGGGGTTGATTACGCGTTTTATCAGTTACCGGCACCAGTTGCTATTTTACCAGCGATCGTTATCGCATTTTTAATAAACAAAGGCAGCATCAACAATAGTGTCGAAACCTTTATTAAGGGCGCAGGACACAACAACATCATTACCATGTGCTTAATTTATTTACTCGCAGGAGCTTTTTCTGCCGTTGCCGGTGCGACAGGTGGTGTTGATGCTGTGGTCAATGCTGGATTGTCATTTATCCCTGCGGCTTTCTTACTTCCTGGCTTATTTTTAATTTCAGCGGTCGTATCAACCGCCATGGGGACCTCTATGGGAACCATAGGAGCAATTGGGCCGATTGCCTATGCTGTGTCATTAAAAACAGGTATCGACCCTGCGCTTATGGCAGGTACCATAGTTTCTGGTGCTATGTTTGGCGACAACTTATCAATTATTTCAGACACCACGATTGCCGCAACACGCACCCAAGGCTGTGAAATGAAAGATAAGTTTAGAGAGAACCTAAAAATAGCGTTACCAGCTGCTGTTTTAACCGTATTACTATTATTATTCATGACCCCTGAACCTCAAGTCGTCGATGCCAAGCCCTTTGAATGGCTGCTAGTGTTGCCATACATTTTTATCTTGGTATTGGCCATTGCGGGGCTAAACGTCTTTGTTGTTCTATTCAGTGGTATCGTATTTGCCGCTGCAATGGGCTTTACGGGTGATTACCAAGCTAGCAGCTTCGTAAAAGACGTATATAAAGGCTTTAGTGATATGCAGGAAATTTTCTTGCTATCTATGTTCATTGGTGGCCTGTCTGAGTTTATCCGCATCAATGGCGGCTTAGATTACCTTGCATTAAAAATACAGAAATTAACGGCCATTATTGCCAAATGGCATCGAAAAGTAGCCGATCAACTTGGGATCGCTGCTTTGGTCTTAGTCAGTAACCTATGTATTGCAAATAATACGGTCAGCATCATTGTTGCAGGTCCTGTAGCTAAAAAACTGGCGGATGATGGCCAGATCAGTGGAAAACGTTCAGCAAGCCTATTGGACATTTTCGCATGTGTAATGCAAGGCTCATTGCCCTACGGCGCTCAAGCGCTATTACTTGGCGCAACATTCCAAATCAGCCCATGGGATGTGTCAACTTCATCATTTTATTGCTTTATTCTAGCTTTCACCGCCATTACCGTTATCTGCTTACGCAGAAATAAAGCCTAGCGTTTTATTTAAACAAATGCGCTCCGCTTGTGAGCGCATTGTCTATAATTCATACGTATCACATTAAAGCTCAGGATATGTATGAATTATAAAACCTTACTCGGCTCTGTCGGTTTAATTCTATTTTTATTTTCCTCAGTGTTATATGCCGCTAATTGGAGTAAAACGCAGCTCCACATTAATCGAGGAAAACTAACCCAACCTTTTTCTAAACAAGAATCGATAACAGATATCATTTCTCTACAACATGCTTCTGCTCATGATTTTGGAGATGTTTTCTTTTTTATCGACTATTTGGATGATGATCATACTGATGGCTTCAATGACGGTGATATTTACACAGAAGCTTATGTTACCTTTAGCACTAAGGCTTTGTTTGACTGGAATTATACCTTTTGGCGCTTGAAAGATGTGGGGTTTATTCTGGGCGTTAACGCCGGAGACGATACAAAAGTTATGAAGTACTTACCGGGCATAAAACTAAGTTGGGATATTCCTGGGTTCAAATTTCTTACCACTACATTTACTGGCTACTTCGATGATAATGCAGGTTTATCTAAACACGGCGTCCCTCAAACCAACAATACCTTTATGCTTGATTTGGCATGGGGATACCCATACCAGCTTGGATCTGAGAAGTTTTACTTCACCGGTCACGCTGAATACATAGGATCTAGACGCGATGAAACTGGACGATACGTGAATGACTGGATACTGGCGCAAATGGCATTTCAATGGGACTTAGGTAATGCGCTCGGCAATAAGAGCGATACCCTTATGCTGGGTATCGAGTGGCAAGTCTGGCGCAACAAACTAGGAACGTCAGTCAACGAGTCATCCCCGCAGCTTCATTTGGTATGGACATTTTAGCCCTGTGAAGAGTACCTAATAGGATACGTGTAATAACCAGTAATACCTGATAGCTATACTTTGTACTTTAATTGCCATACCCGTCATTGCCCACAGGACATAAATACTAAAAGGGCTGGCGGCATAACCCATAAAGCTAAGCCTAAGGAGAAGCAAATGTCTCATGTCATCGTCAAAGCTATGAGCGCGGCCTCAGGAGAAACACTGAGCGAATACAGAGCAAGTCAAATGAAAGAAACCCGTTGGAAAAATGTGACTCAAGGTGTGTCAGATAAAGACCTAGATAACAACTTTGATTTCTTAAACGGAGCCGTTTTAAATCGCGATGCAGGTGGGGAGGTATTACTAACCACTACAGGCCTATTTGGCCCAATACGTTCAGGAACCTTTGTGCATTTGGATGTCAATGACCATAACCAGGTAGTACCAAGCCAACGCGCTGCAACTGACGAAAAAGATAGTCTTATCAAGCATCTAAATAAACTTCACAGAGAGTATACCAACTATCCCCCTTCGCGCGATCATGCATTACTCATTAATGGTTTTTGGACCGCTGCGGTAGATGGGGCTGGCATTACCGGCCTTGATGATTCAGCCAATGTGTTTGGCAGTACGGGTCAGCTGATTTGTGATGTGGATGAATTACATTTTCCGCTGCTACGCTATGGTGACAGTAAAGAATCTCAAGATCGTTTTAATAGGACGCTCGCCTACTATGGTGGCAAGTTGCTTGAGCCTAAAGAAGAATTTGCACTGGGATTTAGTCAAGACCTCTGGGGTATTCAATATGACCAAAAGTTGCCTCAATACATTACCGAGTATCAGTTCGGGCCCACAAAAGGCGGCGGTTTATTTGTTGAACACCACCCTTTCCCACATATATGGTTGCCAGCTCAGGGGAAAGACCCAGAATTTGGACGTCATACGATTTCACGTATATTGCTTGGTCGCAGAGTTGATACACACCAAGAAGATGACTATTTCCGCACAGTCGCCATCGAGCAATACCATTTCACCATGTTTGAAATTCCGCTCGATGGCAGTGCGCTGGCAATTCGCCCTCAGTGTATTCACAATGATAGCTTTACCGAAGGGGCACAGACGGTGTTTTTAGCCAATACGGCGGCGAATACCGTGGCACTGCGACACAGCGCGCCAATCAATAGAATGTTTGCAGGTGATATGCCCTTTCATCGAGAGCATGAATAAACGTGATTGACCCGTTTTGGGCATGTTGTTAATCATGCGGCAACCACCGCATGATCAGCGCATTTAGTTAATGTCATACTCAACTAAATATTAATACCAGTAACAGGTTACAACTTTTACTTTGTTTGCCTCTGAGATAACACAAGCCAATTTGCCCAACCCACCAGCACCTCCACCGTTACCATCACCACCGTCATATTCTGAATAATTGGGGCTAAAAACTTCGCGCAAGTGGTCTGAAATCGACTCTGGCTCGCCTCGTTCTTCAAGCTTGTCAATATCAGTACCAATTCTGCCTAAATATCGCTCCAGACCATATTTACTTTTTGGTATCGACATGCCCTTTTTATCTTTGAACTTTAGGTTTTTAAAGCGCATTCTAACGCTCGAGTCAGCATACATCATGCTTAGATCAACATCTGCTTCAACCTTGGTAGCATCCGCAAAAGTATATACCACAGTCATTTCTTTATCAGACAACCCAACAGAAATGACTCCTAAACTCAAGCCAAAACCCTTGGCGGCAAATTTTGCAAACTCTGAGTCAATCACACTAAACTCGTCTGAAAAACGCTCGGCATGATAATCTGCTAGCCAGTCTGCGAAGACGTTACTGGACATTCTAACCGCGTCAAAAGCGGACTTAAAGTCAGAGTCCTGATACTGAAAGCTCCCTGTGACTTTGTCCATCGCTATGGTGGTTTTTATATCGGTTGTTTTTAGCTCAGAACCCAGAGGCGATGACGCTGAGTGAGTGCGTCTGAGTGTCACCGAAGAGCCACTAGCCATAGCAGGCCCTGCCATCGCCACGTGATATTCTTGTACAGTGTAACTCCCTGAACGCGATCGATCGGCAATATAAATTTTTTGCCCCCATGTATAGGCTGCATTCGCCGCGACCTGCCTCTTTTGAGAGTCAGAACAGCCATGGCATGGCAGAATTAAATCTACCTCCATACTAGGGCGCGCTGAGGCGTTAAATGCACTGCACAACATAAGCATTACTATGCCCATACAGACAACTTGAAGGTTAAATTTCATAAAATGTCCTTTTTATGTTTGATGGAAATTGAACTGCCAAAATAGTAATTCAATCGAACATGAGAAAAAACATAAAACAAACATTTTTTACACTTTATTAATTATTTCGTATTCGAAGAGACAAAAGGACACGTAACTTTAGTAGTATCAGTGAAAGTAGTTGCTAATAAGCATGAGAGTACAAAGAATCAAATGTGACATGAGAGCTGGTGAAAAATTTAAAATGGTGCCCGGGGCCGGACTTGAACCGGCACGCTGTTACCAGCGAGGGATTTTAAATCCCTTGTGTCTACCAATTCCACCACCCGGGCATCGGGTTGCTTTCGCGTGTGGAGAGTGTGATAAATGGAGGCGGAACCCGGAGTCGAACCGAGGTAGACGGATTTGCAATCCGCTGCATGGCCACTCTGCCATTCCGCCGTCTTATCGAAAGTTTGGAGCGAGTAACGAGGTTCGAACTCGTGACCTCGACCTTGGCAAGGTCGCGCTCTACCAGCTGAGCTATACTCGCATCACTAATGCGATTTTATTCTGTTGAAAAACTGACGAATTTCAACTGAGCTGTGCTCGCAAACTTCAAAAAGAGGACCAGATATTTGATTGGAGCGAGTAACGAGGTTCGAACTCGTGACCTCGACCTTGGCAAGGTCGCGCTCTACCAGCTGAGCTATACTCGCATCACTAATGCGTTTTAATCAGTTGAAGTTATTAAGAAGCTTGGTCGCGTCTTTCTAATTTCAGCTGAGCTATACTCGCAATCAAATGGTGCCCGGGGCCGGACTTGAACCGGCACGTTGTTACCAACGAGGGATTTTAAATCCCTTGTGTCTACCAATTCCACCACCCGGGCATCGGGTCTTATGCTAAAGCGTTAGATTGGAGCGAGTAACGAGGTTCGAACTCGTGACCTCGACCTTGGCAAGGTCGCGCTCTACCAGCTGAGCTATACTCGCATCACTAATGCGTTTTACTGAGTTAGAATCAATAAGAAGCTTGGTCGCGTCTTTCTAATTCCAGCTGAGCTATACTCGCATCTTTTTGAGATACATCTCTAATCTAAATGGTGCCCGGGGCCGGACTTGAACCGGCACGCTGTTACCAGCGAGGGATTTTAAATCCCTTGTGTCTACCAATTCCACCACCCGGGCATCGGGTTTGCTTTCGCATGTGGAGTGTTGAGATATGGAGGCGGAACCCGGAGTCGAACCGAGGTAGACGGATTTGCAATCCGCTGCATAGCCACTCTGCCATTCCGCCGACTTGATTAAAGATTGGAGCGAGTAACGAGGTTCGAACTCGTGACCTCGACCTTGGCAAGGTCGCGCTCTACCAGCTGAGCTATACTCGCATCTTTAAATGCGCTTTACTGAGTTGAAATCATTAAGAAGCTTTGTCGCGTCTTTCTAATTTCAGCTGAGTTATACTCGCAATCTTTAACATCAAAGGCGTGCTGCCCTCTCAACACGGACGCATTCTACAGAAGTTACGAAACGCGTCAATATAAAAAATGAATGTTTTTAATCGTTTGTTCAAAATTTATCTAAACTGATGTGTTAATAGACACTTCCAGTTAAGATTTGGTCAATTCGGCCTTTGCTGCATATAAATAAGCAACCATTGAAGTCACCGTTAATAGTGTAGCAACCGCCAATAACGCATAGCTTAAGTTAACCATCCAAGGGGCGTATTGCCAAATTAAACCGATAATGGCGAGCATTTGCGCGGCAGTTTTAAACTTGCCAAGCGAAGACACCGCAACATCATCGCGTTTACCCAGCTCAGCCATCCACTCTCTAAGTGCAGAGATAACGATCTCTCGACTAATGATGATGATAGCCGCTGCGGTAACAAAGTAATTTTGGTAATAAGTTGCAAGCATAACCAAAGCAACACTCACCATTACCTTATCAGCAACAGGGTCTAAGAATGCTCCAAAAGGTGTTGATTGCTCGAGTTTACGAGCCAAATAGCCATCGAGAATATCGGTCACTGAGGCGAGCCAAAAGATAAACGCAGCAGCAAAAAATGCCCATGAGTATGGCAAATAAAACAAAACTGCAAATACAGGAATGAGTAACAACCTAAATGTTGTAAGTGTGTTTGGAATATTCCACATAACTACTTAGTGAGGTCTTTTTCTTTATGTTCGCATGAATGCTTAAGCTTTGTCATGCAAATGGTTAAATATCTTTTCAGCCGTTTTAGGGCTGATCCCGGGAACTTGTTTTAGCTGATGGATACTGGCGGCTTTCACCCCCTGCATTCCACCTAAGTATTTCAAAAGTGCCTGACGACGTTTTAGACCAACACCTTCAATTTCTTCCAATACTGACTGAGTGCGCTGTTTTTGTCTTTTGTTACGATGCCCTGCGATAGCGAAACGGTGCGACTCATCCCTAATATGTTGAATTAAGTGCAGCGCTGGCGAGTCACTATCTAAATTAACCGTTCTACGTCCGCCATCAATTAATAGCGTTTCTAGACCAGGTTTACGACTTGTGCCTTTTGCCACACCCACAAGCAATGGTAACTTATCTAATGACCAATCAGCAAAAAAAGCTTCTGCTCGGCCCAATTGCCCCTTGCCACCATCTATAAAAATAACGTCCGGAACCTTAGTTTCATCCTGCAACTTAGCGTATCGCTTGTTAAGGGCAAAATCCATGGCTGCATAATCATCACCCGGTGTTACCCCAGTTACATTGTAACGGCGATATTCTTTGTTATTTGGGCCCTGCGCATCAAACACCACACACGATGCCACAGTATTCTCTCCCATGGTATGACTGATATCAAAACATTCCATTCTTTGTATATCACTAATTTGCAGTGCTTCTTTAAGCAGAGCATAGCGTTTATTAATTGAATCTTGCGCACTTTGTTTGACAGCGATACTGTTGAGCGCATTTTTATTAGCCAACGCCAGATACTGCGCTCGCTCAGAACGCACCTGCGCTCTAAATATTACTTTGCGCGTTGCCACTTCACTTAAAGCATTTGTCAATTCCTCTTGCTCTTGCAGCGCAAATGGCAAAATAATCTCTTTTGCAATACGACTACTTGTACCACCACTTAAGTAATACTGCCCTATAAACGAGCTGAGTATTTCATCCGGCAGTGAGCCTTTCGGGACTTTAGGAAAATAGGTTTTGGTACCCAGCACTTTATGTTCACGGATCATCAGCATATGTATTGCGCACAAACCATTTTGCTGCACGAAACCAATAACATCCATTTCTGCGAAGTTACCCGCTATCGATTGCTGTTCCTGCATCTGTCTGAGCAATGCGATTTGATCTCGATATTTAGCGGCCAACTCAAAGTTCAGTGCCATACTGGCAGTTTCCATCCGCGTAACGAGTTTTGCGATCACCTGCTGTGATTTACCATTGAGAAATTGGCGAACCAGATCAACCTGATCGAGATATTCTTCATCTGACACCTTACCAACACAAGGGGCGCTGCAACGCTTTAGCTGATACTGCAAGCACGGACGGCTTCGCGCACGATAATACACATCTTCACATTGGCGGACTGGGAAAATCTTCTGCATCAAACGCAAGCTTTCAGAAACCGCAGCACTACTTGGGAAAGGCCCAAAATACTCACCTTTGTACTTTCTTGCGCCACGATGAAATGCCAGTCTGGGATGTTTATGACCGCTTAAGAAAATATAAGGGTAAGATTTATCGTCGCGAAGTAAGATATTGTATCTAGGCTGATACTTTTTTATAAGATTGTTTTCCAGCAGTAACGCTTCTGTTTCTGTATTGGTGAGAGTCACCTCCATACTACAGATGTTACTTACGAGAACGCGGGTTTTACTGTCAGGAATATTGGCACGAAAATAGCTCGAAACGCGCTTTTTGAGATTTTTGGCCTTGCCCACATAAATTACCTGATGCTGATCGTCATACATACGATAAACACCAGGCTCGGTGCTCAAGGTTTTGAGAAATGCTTTGTGATCAAATACAGCCATCTAAATGATAGGTTAGTGTGTGGTATCAATGTCTATCATTTTATGACGAATTGCTAGGTGTGTTAACTCAACATCGCCCCCTACGTTGAGCTTTTCAAACATCCTGTAGCGATAGCTATTGACAGTTTTTGAGCTTAAGTTCAAACGTTCCGCAATATCTTGGGCTTTTTCACCTTTAGTGATCATCAGCATAATCTGCAGTTCACGCTCGGATAACGACTGAAAAGGATTTTCATCGTTACGCCCACTAAACTGAGCCAAAGCGATTTGCTGAGCAATTTCTGGGGCAATATATCGTTGACCCGCATTTACAGCGCGAATCGCGTTAATCATCTCATCGGGGCCAGCTCCTTTGGTCAAATAACCATGTGCACCAATTTGCATCACCTTACTTGGAAAAGGGTCCTCACAATGAACTGTTAATACGATCACCTTAACATCTGGACAATAGCGACAGATTTTTTTTGTCGCTTCTAACCCACCAATGCCAGGCATGTTCATATCCATTAACACAATATCTGGCTCATTTTGACGACAAAATGCCACCGCTTCCTCACCAGTTTTAGCCTCTCCGACCACTTTAAAACCACGCACATCATCCAATATACGTTTTATACCTGTTCTCACAAGTTCATGATCATCAACTAAAAGTACGTTAATCAATAGTACATCCCCTCACTGTTACCTCGGCCTTTGTGACCTTTAAATCACAACATGCCCAGATTACCATAGAATTAAATAAATAAATAAATATTCACACGCAAATAATGTATTTTGTTTACAAAATAATCACGCAGAGGTGACATATCAAGCACCTCTGAGTTTAGTGCAATATTTTCGGTTATGCGCGCTGTGAAAAGCGATTCACCCAAAGTGCTATCACACCATCGCCTGTCACATTACAAGCTGTACCAAAGCTATCCTGTGCCAAGTAAAGTGCAATCATCAGCGCCACCGCAGCTTCATTGAATCCCAGCATAGACGTAAGTAGTCCCAGTGCTGACATTACAGCGCCACCTGGAGCCCCAGGAGCTGCAATCATCACCACGCCCAGCATAAAGATAAATGGCAACATTTGTAGTAATGAAGGGACCGCCATGGTTGGCGAAAGAAGCATTACTGCCATGGCACAAGTAACAATTGTAATCGTAGACCCCGATAAATGAATTGTCGCACACAGCGGTACAGAGAAGTTCGCAACCTCTTCGTTAACACCGTTTGCTTTGCTGGCTCTAAGTGACACAGGAATGGTAGCAGCACTTGACATGGTTCCTATCGCCGTAAAATAAGCAGGGAGCATGTTTTTGATTAACTCCACAGGGCTACGCTTAAGCAAAATACCACTTCCAACATACAACACTGTCAACCATAACCAGTGCATGACGATGGCCGCAACTAAAACGATACCAAAGGTACTAAGCGTATCGGCGACTGTACCCGCAACCGCCATTTCGGCGAACACTCCGGCAATATAAAAAGGTAGAGCAGGAATAATGACTTTAGCCAGCAACGCGTCAATCACGTCCCTGCCTTGGTCGGTAACTTCCTTTAATGACTTTAGATTTAACTGGCTGATCCCTATTCCAAAAATAAAAGCCGTTGCCAAAGCCGTCATTACTCCCATTAAAGGAGGAATTTCAACATTGATATAACTTTTAATTTCTATTGCTGAGGTAGCTTCATAACTGATAGCACCATCAAAAAACGGAATAAACGCGTTTACTAAAATCACAGCGAGTGTTCCTGCAATAATAGTGGAGCCATACGCAAAACCAACTGTTTTGCCAAGTAAGTGGCCTGACCCTTTTGGCAACCCTGCGATACCGGATGCTATAAAAAACAAAATAATCAAAGGGATGGTAAAGCTTATTAGTTGACCAATAATAACTTTAGCAGTGTACAAAAGTTCAACCAGCCCCATAGGTAGATAAAAGCCGGCAGCAATACCGCCCAAAATACCAGCAATAAGTTTAAGAATTAACGACATAATACTTCTCTAACTAAAATGATGCGTTGTTGTATCACGTTTTATTGCGCGATTGCCACAAATGCTTAAACATTGCATGTAAACCGCTGTAAAACCAACTATGCGCTAAGTAAAGGACACTTAACTTGTTAAATTGCAGCCTAACGCGAAAGGTTTGTTAACATTACCTGCATATTATTAAATAGTGGCCCACTCTATGACGATATATTTAGCAGCATGATAAACAAAGTTATTTTCGCATTAAGCTCACTCCTCGCTGTGAGTGCGAGTGCCAACCAAACAGTTGAAGCACTCCCATTTATCGACGCTTCAGCAATAATTGATGGTAAACTTGACGACCCTGTTTGGCAGCAAGCAAAAAAAATTGCCATCAATAATGTTACTTGGCCACAAGAAAACACACCCAGCCCTGTGACTACTACGGCTTATGTTTATGAAAATGGTCAATCATTATTTGTCGCGTTTAAAGCGGACGATCCCAATCCTGAACTGATCCGCGCATTCTTTCGAGATAGAGACCGCGCTTGGAATGATGATTTAGTTGGTATCAAGATTGACTCATTTAACAATAAGCGCAGCGCTTATCAGTTTTTTATTAATCCACTTGGTGTTCAACAAGATTCAATTGAAAACGAACTAACTAAGAGCGAGAACAACTCTTGGAATGGCATTTGGGACAGCGCAGGTGTTATTCATGATCAAGGCTATAACGTGGAGATAGAAATTCCTTTGCGTGTGCTTAACTTCGATGACTCCAAACAAGTCAAACAGATGGCTATGGAGTTTTTGAGATTTTTACCTAGAGATCAGAGATTACGATTGTCCAATATGCAGATCTCTCACGCCAATAACTGCTGGATATGCCAAATGCCGCAGTACACAGGGTTTGAATCTGCTAAACAAGGCAATAACATTGCCGTTATTCCTTCACTGGTATTAAGTAAATCCCAATCAAGAGACATTGATGGTAGCGACATATCCGACTGGAAAGATAACGACAGTACCGAGCCGAGTTTGGATTTAAAATGGGCTATTACCCCCGACACCACTTTGAATGCCACACTCAATCCAGACTTTTCTCAAGTAGAGGCAGACACCGGTCAGCTGAGCGTAAACGACAGTTTCAGCCTATTCTTCCCAGAAAAGCGTGCATTCTTTTTAGATAACGCCGACTACTTTTCCTCACATTTAAATTTGATCCACACCAGAAACATTGCAGCGCCTGATTTCGGTGTAAAGCTATCTGGCAGTAAATCAGGCCACACTTATGGTTTGTTTCTTACCAATGACGAGCACCTCAATGTAATGGTACCGGGCAATTTGGGTTCCAGCATTGTCTCACTAGAGCAAAAGAGTAACAATGCAGCCTTGCGCTATCGCTTTGATGTAAACGATGGCTTATCGGTTGGTTCAACGGCAACTCTAAGAGATAGTGACGACTACAAAAATCAGCTCGTGAGTTTTGACGCTAAATATCAACCTACTGCCAGTGATACTTTTAATGTGCAGATATTAGGTTCCAACACCAATTACAGTCATGCGTTCGCACAGGAACTGTGTGATGGCGATGACGGGGACTGCGCCACGCTACCCACTGAGGTATGCTCTGTCGAACAAGACTGTGACTACAACGAAAGTGTTTTGCGTGTGTTAGAGCAAGATGATTTGAATGGTCTGGGGTACCTTGTGGACTACGAACATAACACCAAACACTGGCGTGCATTCACCAGTTACCAAAGCTATGGTGCAGATCTTAGGGCCGATATGGGCTTTATGTCTCAGGTGGATTTCAATAAATTTTTAACTGGTTTCGAATACCGTTGGTATGGAGAACAACACAATTGGTGGAACAGAGCTCGCTGGTATACTGATTGGGATATTACTCACAATGATGACGGCGACTTATTAGAAAAAGAAGTCCAAACCAATTTGGCAATTGATGGACCCTTGCAAAGCTTTATTGACTTTGGTGTTGAGCACAGAAATCGTCGCGGCTTAAGACACAACAAGGCCAGCCTCCAAATAGACAATAATAGCGACCTGTTTTCTGAAAATTTAATTTGGACCTATATGGAGATTAAACCTGTTTCAGGGCTGTTTGCTGGGCTAAATTTACGTACCGGAAACAAAGTGGACCTTGCCAACAACCGTGTTGGTAAAATGCACTTTGCACGCCCTGTTATCAATCTTAACTTAGGGAAACACTTTGAGGTTAACTTTAGACACAGTTACGAAACATTAGATGCCGATGGCGCGAAGGTATACACCGCAAATCTGACTGACGCCCGTTTAACCTATCAATTCAATATCAATAGTTATTTACGTATTGCTGTCATCTATACTGATATAGATAGAAATGTCAGCAACTATATTGACGAAGTTGACGCGAATTATAAAGGGCTTAGCACGCAACTGCTCTACTCTTATAAACTGAATCCTCAAACCATATTTTTTGCAGGATACGCTGACAATGGGTATCAGGATGATGATCTTTCGCGACTCATAAAGGATGAAAAAACCTTCTTTGCTAAATTTAGTTATGCTTGGCTAATGTAATAAGAAATCAAATTTATATTTCTTTTAGCTATAAGCATATTTGATATATCTTATAGCCATTCTTTACTTCAATTTTATATAAAGCTAAGTAAAGTGTGATGTTAAGTAAAACCTAGAGCACCTAAGGGAACACAATGTCTAAGATATTCGCAGATAACAGCCTAACAATTGGTCAAACTCCGATTGTAAAATTAAACCGCGTGACAGGTGGTAACGTATACGCAAAAATTGAAGCTCGTAACCCAAGTTTCAGCGTTAAATGTCGTATCGGTGCTTCTATGATTTGGGAAGCAGAAAAGTCAGGTCTTCTAACAAAAGACAAAGAGCTCATTGAGCCTACTTCTGGTAACACTGGTATCGCTTTAGCATTTGTAGCAGCTTCTCGCGGTTACAAGCTGACGCTAACTATGCCAAACACGATGAGTCTAGAACGCCGTAAGCTACTTAAAGCACTAGGTGCAAACTTAGTATTGACTGAAGGCGCCAAAGGTATGAAAGGCGCAATCGAAAAAGCTAATGAAATTCAGGCAAGCAACCCTGAAAAGTATATTTTGCTACAGCAGTTCGAAAACCCTGCAAACCCTAAAATCCATTTTGAAACTACTGGCCCAGAAATTTTTGAAGCAATGGATGGCAAGGTTGATTACTTTGTTGCAGGTGTTGGTACGGGCGGTACCATCACTGGTACGACTCGCTACCTAAAAAATGAAAAAGGTTTACAAGTCAAAGCAATTGCCGTTGAACCTTCAGATTCTCCAGTGATCACACAAACACTTGCTGGCGAGGAGGTAAAACCTGGCCCTCATAAAATCCAAGGTATTGGTGCAGGCTTCATTCCTGGCAATCTAGATCTAGAGCTGATTGACGGCACTGAATTAGTTTCAAATGAAGACGCTATTGCGATGGCTCACCAACTGATGAAAGACGAAGGTATCTTGGTTGGTATCTCATCTGGTGCCGCTGTTGTAGCCGCAAAGCGTATTGCAGAGAAACCAGAAAATGCCGACAAGAATATTGTCGTTATTTTACCGAGCGCAACTGAGCGTTATCTATCTAGCCCACTATTTGCAGACGAATTTTCTGATCAAGAGCTTGTGCAGTAATTACAAGTATTTCTAAAAACCGGCTAAGGCCGGTTTTTTTGTGTCTGAAATATCATGGAAAATTCTCCTTCATTTTCTAAACTTAAAAATATACTCGTTCATTCAGTCGTAAATGCCATGCGTATTACTCTAGTGTTAATTATGGTGCTGCTCACACCGCTAGTATTTGCCCAAAGTGTCACAAATGTGGGTTACTTTAAGGACGCAAGCTATCACCTTGTTCAAGGGGTTGAATATGAGAACGGTTATCTCTACAACCCTAAAGGTGAAAAGGAGTTACTAAGAGTTGTTACCTTAGACTGGCCACCGTATATCGGCCAAGCACTATGTAACAAGGGTTGGGTATTCCAATTTGCAGTGGCCGTACTCGCCGAGCAAGGTTACAAAGTTCATGTCGAGTTTTTACCTTGGGCACGCGCGGTTAGAGCTGCTGAAACAGGTAAAGCCGACATCTTAATGCCTGAGTATTATATTGAAGACTCCGCCCCATCAGATTACGTGTCCGGTAAAACACGCAGAGAAATGTTAGCGCTGTCTAACTCATTTCCTGGCGGCGAAATTGGCTTTCTCAAACGTAAAGGCGATAAAGATAGGTTTGATGGTAATTTGCTTTCCTTAAAAGGGCAAAAGATTGGTGTTGTCCGAGGCTATCAAAATACACCTGAATTCGATGCCATGATGGACAATGGTGAATTCGTTATCATCGAAGCGGTCGATGATTTACAACTGGTTAAATTACTTGTTGGTAAACGTGTTGACCTAATCATTGGCGATCCCAAAGTGTTGCGATTTACCGTCAATTACTCACAATTGAGTAAGTCAGAGAAAGTTAATTTGCTAAGCAACATAGAGAACGAGTCTAAATTATTAAAGTATAACTATCTTTACTTTGCTTTGAGCAAAAGCAAACCGCAATGGCGGCAAGTATTAGATGATATTAACAAAAGTCTGTACCAGTTTAGTAACAGCGGTGAAACCGAGCGTATTATTGAAATGGGTAATCTGGAGTGTTTTTAAAAAAGCGTCTAATGAAGTGACCCCAGTAATTGGAATGTCCAACTTTATGGGGTCACTTCAGAACAGCGATTTTTTAATCAGCTAAATGAGACTTATAGCTCACTTTGTACTTTCTTAAACAAGTTTTGAATAGGTTCGCTCGGTGCTGATGTAAGTAGGCTTACTACAACAATCGTCACCATTGATACCACAAAACCCGGGATGATTTCATAAATGATTGAACTCAACGTTTCTCCATTTATCGTAATAGGCGCATAAATCCAAACAAGTACGGTTGCAGCCCCTGATACCATACCCGCCAAAGCACCTGCAAAATTCATTCGTTGCCAACATAAGCTTAACAATACCAATGGACCAAACGCTGCACCAAAACCAGCCCATGCGTTACTTACTAAGCTTAAGATGGAGCTATCTCTGTCATAAGCAAGATAAATAGCACACAACGCAACTGCCACGACGCTCAGACGCCCCACCAATACCAACTCTTTATCCGTTGCTTCACGATGGACAAAAATCTTATAAAAGTCTTCTGTTAATGAGCTAGAGCTCACTAGCAACTGAGATGAAATGGTACTCATGATAGCAGCTAAGATAGCAGCTAATAGGAACCCAGCAATTAGTGGGTGAAACAGTAATTGAGAAAGAATCAAGAAAATAGTTTCTGGGTCATCAACTACAATACCCTTTTCATGAGAATAAGCAGCGCCAAATATACCCGTGCCTACCGCACCTAATGCAGCGATAATCATCCACGACATACCTATACGACGTGCCGTTGGCATGTCCTTGACACTTCTTACGGACATAAAGCGTACAATAATGTGCGGCTGTCCAAAATAGCCTAGACCCCAAGACATCGCGGAGACAATACCAATTGCCCCCCCAGCACCAACCCAGGTTAGCATTTGCGGATTCACCGCGTCTAGCGTTGACGATAACGGCGCATCGAGTAAGGAATAGGTTACTACTGGCACCAAAATGAGGGCGATAAACATGATACAACCTTGTACAAAGTCAGTCAGACTTACGGCAAGGAAACCACCAAACAAGGTGTAAAGAACAACCACTCCAGTGGTAATGTACAATCCAGATTCATAACTCATACCAAATGAGCTTTCAAATAACTTGCCACCCGCTACCACACCTGACGACGTGTACAACGTAAAGAATACAATGATCACTAACGCAGAAACAATACGCAGTGCATTACCTTTGTCTTCAAAGCGATTAGCAAAGTAATCTGGAATAGTAATTGAGTCATTCGCAAGTTCGGTATAAACACGCAACCTTGGTGCTACCAAAAAATAGTTTAACCATGCACCAATCACCAAACCAATTGCGATCCAGGTACTGCTAAAACCTGTTACGAACATAGCTCCGGGTAACCCCATAAGGATCCAACCACTCATGTCAGACGCACCTGCTGACAGAGCCGCTACACTTGGCGGCAAATTACGACCTCCAAGCATGTAACCAGAGACATCACTGGTTGATTTACGATAGGCGTACAAACCAATGCCCAGCATAACTATAAAGTACAATACAAGCGAAATTATCGTGCCTAATTCCAAAGTTACCTCCTCAGTTATCAGCACTCTACCCAATGACAATTATCCAGCTTGCGCCTTTCTTATTGGCATTAAATAGAGGGCATTATTAGTGTCGTCTGACTATATCATGAATATTCTGCACACCCCAGCATAGTCGCTCACGTTTACCGGTCAACATATGTTCAGTAACCATACAGCTTTGATTAAGTAAAAATGGATGATACGCAAAACGTCAAAATAATGAATTAGGCTTGATTTTGACTATTATTATAAACAGAAGGGTTCTATTTTGTGGTGTTTATGAACTTTTACGCAGCACGGCAACCTATTTTCGACAGTAACAACGAACCAATAGGCTATGAGATATTATTTCGCAATGGGCCCAATAATGTCTTTCCATGTATCAATGCAGATAGGGCAACTTCCCAACTGCTAGAGGGTAGCCAATTTTATTTCGAACTTGCCGAGCTTAGCAATCATAAACCTGCATTTATAAATTTCACCTTAAATACCTTGCTACTTGGTTATCCATTTATGCTACCACCTAAGCATATGATAGTTGAAATTATTGAATCCATAGAACCTGGCAAAAAGCTCCTTAACGCGGTTAAAACATTACATAGCAAAGGCTATGGTGTTGCTTTAGATCATTATCGCCATCAGTCAGCTTGGCGACATTTTTATCCATATATAAAATATTTAAAAATAGATGTTAGCTGTACGCCATTACCTGAAATACATCTCATAATGAAAGAAATTGAACCACACAACCATATAAAGTTAATTGCAGAAAAGGTTGAAAACCACCAGCAGCTGGAGCAATTAAAGAGCCTAGGATTTTCTCTTTTTCAAGGGTTTTATTTTGCAAAACCAGAAATGCTCACCAGTAAAATGTTCAGCGCCAGTGAATTATCAATCACTCGATTGCTAAGTGAAACAGTCAACGAGTATGTTGATATTAAAAAGTTAACTCCGATATTTGAGCGAGACATTAATCTATCGTATAAGTTACTGCGTTACACTAACTCTGCAATATTCAAACGAAGAACCAAAATCAATAGTATAAAACAAGCGTTGGTTGCTTTAGGCAATCAAGAGTTAAAAAGGTTTCTATCACTAACATTTGCTGCGCAAATATCCCCAGAAAAACCGGCGGAGTTAATAAAACTGTCTTTGACTAGGGCAAGGTTTTGTGAGCAACTAGCGTTAAATGCTAACAGTACTAAGTATGTGGGCCCTGCATTTCTAACCGGTATGATGTCTTTGATAGATGCCATCCGAGATGACAGTATGGAAAACATCATGGATAAGCTGCCGCTGGTTGACTCTATCAAACAGGCGTTAGTTAGTGGTGAAGGTCCATTGGCACACTTGTTATTAATCGTACAAAGTTATGAACAAGCTGATTGGCAAGCAGCGCAAGCACAATGCCTAGCGCTCAACATTGACCCTGACGTATTACCCTTAGCTTACAACGACGCACTGAACTGGTGTAACGAACAAATGCAAGTGCTAGCTTGTGAAATTCATTAGCCACAAATAATCTCGCAACTAATAGCTTCACGCTCAGCACACAACTCTAAACTCAGGTGTATAGAGATGCCAAGCCAAAGATAACTTGTTACACTTGCAACTCTGTTACCGAACAAACTGTATTCCCATGTACGATCACCAAGCGCTCGTCGCCGCCATTAATACGAAAATGCCATTTGGCAAACATGCTGGCACGCCACTTTTGTTGCTTCCAGAACCCTACGTTGTGTGGTTCAAACAGCAAGGTTTTCCGCAAGGAAAACTGGGAGAACAATTGGCTATGATCTACGAGGTTAAGCTAAATGGTCTAGAGAAGTTACTCATGCCTTTGTTGCAAGCCAAGTCTGAGCGCTAGTCTAATTTATCCATGGGCTGTTTGGAAACTGCCTTTCTTGGTAATAGCGATAAACAAGCCTGCTTAAACGGTTTCAAGTAAATTGCAGTCAAGGAATCATGTCCCGCATCGTATTGACCGACACCGATATTAATATTTGGTGCGCTTGATGCTTTTATCAATGACCCATACATTCTGTCCCAAACAGCAAGAGCTGACCCTAAATTGGCATCAAAATGTTGTGGATTGTCACTATGGTGTATTTGATGCTGTGCTGGGCTAATGAACCAGCCTTCTAATTTATCACCCCAACTAAAGCGAATATGGGAATGACGCAAGTTGGCACCGCAAATGTTAAATATGAACACAAAGGCATTGGCTCCCAAAATATCGTACATACTCAGTTCAGTCCCGAAAAAATGGTAACCAAATCCCACTACAAGCCCCTGCGTCAGAGCCATTCTGCAAGCATAGAGGTAACTTTCAACAGGGTGAGATCGATATATCGTGAAGGGAGTCAATACCTTAGCGGAGTGATGTACTTTATGAAACTCCCAAAGAAACGGCACCTTATGCAGCAACAAATGCAATAAGAAGCGTGTTAAGTCATCAACGATAAACAGCATCAGGGTAAATATCACAATCACGGCCGATTCAGGCCAAACAAGGTGTAACGGCTGTCCAAACAACCATTCGAGTACCTCAGTTGTCGCTATGGCTACTGGCACCATCGTGAGCACAATTGGCGCGAAAAGTGCGGCTTTAAGAAGTACATTGCTGACCAACAAGCAGTAATCAAGCCGAGCACTTTTACACAGCCATACTCTTTTAGGAAACAGAAAGCGAAAAAAGCCACGTACTGAACGCTGGTGCAATTGAGCAGCAAAATACACTGGCACAGCCATCAACACCGCACTAAATAAGTAAGGTAGATAAATGCGCTTATTAGCATCAAGTAAATAGCCTGGCAAAGACACAAAACTCTGCCACATCTGTTCTAACATATTTACCTCAAAAAAAGGGCCACTCTGTGACCCTTAATTCATAGACTATATCAGCTCATTAAAACTGATATTTATAGCCCAGTGAGAACTGACGTGGTTTACCGGGTCGCGCACCATACGGGCGACGACTCACCACCTCTGTTTCATCCAGTAGGTTATCGACTTTGGCATACACTCTACCGTAGTCACCTAATTCATAGCTTGCTGATAAGTCAACCGTGATATTAGAGGGAACTTTTTTACCCGACAGAATAGTTTCCTCACCTGCCGCTTCAGGCATCGAACTTACATACTTAACTGCCATTGAAAGCTGCCAATCCTGCGCTGCTATGCCGATATTAAACGTTGCCTGATGGTTAGGCAAATAAGGCAACTCATCGCCTTTTTCAACCTTTCCCCATTGCGCAAACTCAGAGTCCAAATCGTGCTGAAACTCACTTTGGGTGTAGGTATAGACTAATCCGTAGGGGATCTCTAAATTCATACTTAATGGATAACGCTGTGAGAATTGTGCCTCTACACCGTATACATCAACTTCACCGCCATTGAACTCCTGATCTATTTGTGCATCGATACCACAATTCGACTGACTGCAGCTTTCTTTTAAATTACTGTAATCATTGTAAAAACTCACAAGTTCAAACTGGGTTACACCATCATTAAAGCGGCCACCAAATTCGTAGTTAACGCTCTTTTCAAGCTTAACATTTGTCCGTTGCGCAGGTGAAGATGGAACAAAACCTTGATGAACCCCAAACAACAAGCCTGATTCTTCTGAAAGCTTGTAAAAACCACTCACCCCAGGTAACCAAATACGTGTCGTCTTGTCTTGCCAATTTAGCGTATCTTTGTTGCTCTGGTAGCGCATATCCATCAACTCACCACGCACACCAACACCTAAAGTCAGTGCATCAACGCTAATTTGGTTTTCAACATAAACGGACCATGCATCGGTCGATTCCGTATCTAACGTCGTGAATGCCTTATCTTGGCCCGTATCCGCCACTCTACCCGATGTCATCGCATAGATTTGTTCAAAGTGTTTACGTTCAATTTCATCTTCATGATAGCGCACACCCGCTGAAAGTTTGTGCTGCAAATCAAACAACTTAAACTTTAATGTTGCATCAACTTGTACACCTTGCGAATAGTATTCACGATCATTGGTGCCCATAGTTAAAAAGATAGAATTACGACCTGCCTGCACCGAATCTTGCGTGCCTGAAATAACAGCGTATTCGTCCGTATACTCTTCAGGGTTAGCTAAAATTCCCGACAACGAAACCTTTTTATTCGTTAAACTATTTAGCTTTCGCCACGCACGTTCATAATCATTACGATAAACTCGAGTGGTGACGCGAATATCTTCACCTTCTAAGTAATGAGAGAACATCACTTGCTGGTGCTCGGTATCCATCAATGCATCCTGAGAGGCTGCATAACGACGATATGGCGTGCTAGCAAAATCTGAGTCTGTTAGACCCAAATAAGTTTCATCTGATTGTTCATCTGAATAAGAAAGCTTCAATCCAAATGTATGGTCAAATTGGCCTACTCGCATTTTATAGTTAAACTTAGCAAGCAGGTCATTTTTATTAAATCCAGTATTACCACCGCCATCTAACTCTTTAAAGCCATCAGCTTGAAGGTTTACTCCTTCTAACAAGAACCCAACGTTATTAACGACTGAGCCAAAATAACCATGCGCCTTTTGATAACCATCACTACCAGCCGCAATATCAATACCGCCTTCCGTAAACTCAGGCACTTGACGGGTGATCAAGTTCAGCGTACCCGCAACTGTTTGAGGACCATATTTAATTGCCGCAGGGCCTTTAAATACCTCAACCGCGGTCATACGTGTGGTGACAGGAAAATAATACGCTGCTGGCGCTGAGTATGGCGATGGGCCAATCAATACCCCATCTTCTAAGATGGTAATTTTCTTACTACGTTCAGGCGTTACACCACGAAAACCAATGTTAGGACGCAAGCCATAACCATCTTCTTCACGAATATTGACACCCGGCACTGATGCTAAAATACGATGAATATCATCGTACTCATACTTCTCTAAGTCTTCTTCACTAAGCAAAGTAGCAGAACCTGCCTCGGTGCGAAGCTTGTCATAGTGACTCAGGATCTGAATATGTTCTAACTCACTGTCATTATCCGCTGCCAATGCGCTTGGCATTGCAACTGCGACAGCCAAAGCCAACATAGATTTTTGCATAAAAGGTCTTTTAGTCATTGTCACCTGCCGACGTTTTTGGAAGTTCTAGTGCAAGCTTATTGATGAAATCATTTTTAAGCTGATCGGTCACCGATTTAACTTGTGTATGTGTATTGGTAACACCAGCTTCATTGTTAATCAGTGCACTTTGCAAGTTACCTTCAAGCGCGTTTGCCGCGGCTTTTGCGTTGGCTATTCCTTGCAACATGGTTTGTTTTGTCTCGGAAGCCTGCTGCTCATCTAAGAAGTCATCAAATCCGGCGCTATTACTCTCACTGCTACCACCTAGGAAGAGTTTCTCAAACGCATCAATATTCGCTTTGATATTTTCTATCGAGTGCTTGGCATAAACCGATTCAACTTCTTGTGGGCAAGCTTCCAGACCACAACTATTAGCGAATAATCCTAATGGAGTGGCTAGCTTGTAATCTTTAAGTTCTTCGGTCATATAAAATAATGCATCGGAGATTTCGTTGATAGCTTTGGTTTGCGTTGCAAACTTGTTGCCCGGCTCACCTGCATTTTTCAATACCTGACTATAGCCTTGTTCACCGTTCCACTGATTCAACAAGGTTTGCGCAGAATGGCTAAGATCGCTGGCCACTTCCTCTGCAAATTTACAACGTGCCACCTTACGCGACTGTTCCGCTCGTGTATTCCAGTTTGCCAGAATATCACCGGCAGCTACCGCACTACAGCTATAATCCTGATTATTGTTAAACAGTAAATATTCAAGAGCATCAAGCCCTTTTCGTTTATCAGAGCGATTGCGAATATTGTAAGCAACATCGTTTACACTACCTTGCTCAAAAAACACGACATCTTGGTCAACACTACAAGTACTAGCATTTGGCCAAGAATAAATGTCGTTACGCAGCGCCTTGTCATTCTCAAGCAATGGCCCAACAATCATAAGTTCAGCATGTTGCCAGCTGATCATAGTTTCGCGCCAAGCATTTTGGGCAACTTGCTTAGCTACATCTAGCGCCTGCTTTTGGGCTTCGTCTTGCATACTAGGATCATAATCAGCTTCTAAGTCACAATAGGACTTAACCTGACTTGGTAACGATTGTGCTTTGTCTGCAAATGCTTCAAATGTTGGAGTAATAACGTTATCGGTCAAGTTAACCAAAAGTGCTTTTTGGTCAAAGTTAGTCACCACGTCATCTTTATTGTCACCGTAGTTTGGTCCCGCTGAACTTGAGGTACTTTCACCACACCCGCTTAACAGTGCCGCGACGGTACTTGCTAATAGTAAAGGTTTCAATGTTGGTGCCATCAATTGCCTCTTTTATAGAATTTTTATACGACAAAAGGTTAGCTCCTAAAAGCTAACCTTTTTAGAAAGTGTGACTTGTGTGTTAATTACCAGTTGGCAACAACATCGGCGTCAAAGCCATATACTTGCTCTAAGATATCACGCGCTTGTTGCAGTTGTGCAATGTACGCTTGCATATCTGCCTCTGCACCAACCACAGGCTTGTTACCCATCAGCTCATTCATTTGCGCAAACTTGCCAGCATTGGCTTCGCTGTTGAACGGTGACTCAGGGTTGAATTGCAGGTTTAGTGCAAAGCCTTTCATTTCTGACCAATGCTTAGCTAAGGTCACAAACTTATCAGCTTCATAGGTTCCTGCTTTCATTTCTTCTAAATCTGCAACCGTATCATTGATGTAATGAACCACAGTGGCAGAGATTGACTTCTCCCACGCCGCTGTAGCAGCAACGGCGTATGCTTTTAGTTCGTCCAACTGAGCATCTGTTAATTCAGTACCCACGTTGTCAGAAATAAGCTTGCGACCCGCGAAAAACGCATCGAATGCATCTTTGCTGTAATCAGTTACACCATCTGAACCAAGGTCACGCTTTGCAGCATTAGTTGAGTTACCAAAGTTATACTCAGAGTTTAAGTCAATTTTATCGTCAGCATTATAATCGTTATAACCCTGCCAGTCGTCACGGCCGCCTTTACCTGCGACTTCTTCGTCTGTGTAGCTTGCGTAGTTACGCGCTGCACCGAAGTAACCAAAGCCTTCATCCCATTGGTGCTCAAGGTCACTGTACTTTGCATCACCTTCAATGATGTTGCTAGTTAATAGCCCTTTGCCTTCTGTCGCGTTATCTAGGTAATCATCTGTACCTTGTGAGAACGCCACTGCACCGTATAAGAATTTTTGTGTTAATTGCTTAAGATCAACACCATCAGCCGTTACATAAAGCGTTTCGATTTCTTTGCCGTTTGGCGTAATAACAGAAGGAGCCTGTACATTCTCAACCAATTGAGCAAACAATGCGTTGATTAGGCCTTCAGGCGTGTTAGTCTCAAGGCCTGCCCAGCCTTCAAAGCTTGTACCATCAGACCAAACTTTGTGTTGACCTTTTGCATCGTTACCAGCAATTTTACCGCTTAAGTCTTTGTGACTGCCTGAAATAGCAGCTAGAGTGGCTTGCTTAGATTCGTCAACTACCGTCAGCGTCATGCCTTGGGCGATTGCATCATATTCGGTATCAGCGATTTTGTAATATTTGTTCAACTGCGCTAATAACTCATCAGCCGTCATATTTTTTGCGTCTGCAGTTAAACCACCGATGTAGTTGTAAAGCTCTTTGATTAACACGTGGCGTGCAATTTGACCTGAGTAAGATACGCTAGACTCACCCGTTGTGCCGTTAACAAAGTCATAGTCTTGCGCGTCTTTAACCGCAAAAGTTAACGTTTGCGTAAACGTATTGTTAGCCTTGTCTTTTACGGTAACGTCAACTGATACTTCTTGTTCAGCTTCATAGTCTAGCGTCACTTTTGGCATTAACGCGATTGAAGTACCATCAATTTTAAAACGCTCATCTTCAGTTGTGAAAGTGAATGTTTCGTTTGCATCGGCATCGGTTGCAGCCAATGTACCAATCACCTGACCTGCTACATTCTCATTTACATCACCTTGCGCTGTAAGCGTAATAGCTGTCGGTGCTTTATTAGTTGATGTATCTGTATCTGGATTAGTCGTTGAATCGCTAGAACTTGAGCCGCCACATGCGGTTAAACCAAGTGTTGCAACAACAATAGAAGTAGCTAAGAGAGACTTTCGTAAAATCATCAATGATTTCCTCAGAAAATTATTAATATTTATATTTCTTGATCTGGGAGTAAAGTATACACATATCTAAATGACAATCAATATTATTTGCGTTGCCTGCATAAAGTTCGGGAAAATCGTCAACAAACTATGACGAGCCTGTAAATAACACTCTCGAGCCTATTAACTCATTAGTCAGATAAATACTTGCTTTTAAACAATTTGAGGTGACTAGTCGTTTGCCAAGTCTGCTGTAGGCCACAAGTCACCTTGGTCGCATTATCATTTTTAAAAGTACAATAATATACATACTTAAAAGAGCGTCATCGCACACTGCCATAATGCATTAACAACGGGGTCTTGCAGTCGCTTTTGTTTGCAAACAAGCCCGATTTCAATGTCATCTAGCATTCCTCGGGTATCCAAGTATTGCACTTGTTGCTTAAAAGGACTTTGATCCAACACAATTTGTGGTACACATGCCACACCAAAGCCTAAACTTGCTAGAGCAACCATTGCTTCATGTCCCGATACATGGGCGTAAACTTTGGGCGTAAGCTTTTGCGAAGTGCAAAACGCATCAACGCGCTCTTTAAGCACACCATGTTCAGGCATAATAAAGGGTAAGTTAGCCCACAGCGCACTACTATTGTGAAATTGATTTAAAACATCTGTGAGCGGACAATCCATTACAGGCGCGATGATAACAAGTTGTGACTTACCGAGTGGTAGATATGCCAGGCCTTGAGGCAGCGTCGATGGCTTCACCGCCACCGCAAGATCTTCTTTACCTGTTTGTACATGATTAATCGAAAATGCCGGATCGCCCGTATTAAGATTTAACTCAACCGCTGGAAATTGTTTACGAAACGAGGCAAATAGCTCATAGGTAAAGCTATAAGTGGCAGTAACAGAGCAATACATACTCAACTCTCCACTTAGCGGACCTTCATTATCTTGACACTGACTTTTAAACTGCCGCCATTTGGCTAATGTGGCTTGGGCGTAATCTACAAACGCTTTACCGTGCGGTGTTAAAATAACACTGCGGTTGTCACGAATAAAAAGCTCAGTGCCCAACTCTTGCTCAAGCTGTTTGATCTGTCTGCTTAGTGTGGGTGCACTCACATGACATAATTCACTGGCTCTTGCAAAATGCAATGTCTCAGCCAAAGTTAGGAAGTACCCTAATTGCTTGTGGTCCACAATCTCACCTTTCACAAAATGAAATATAATAATTCAAATATATCATTTTACGTAATTAATAACAGCGCTTATGCTCAACCTATCATTATTTCTAACAACAAGTGATTTTATAAAGGTAATATCATGGCGAACTATTTCAATACATTACCCCTAAGAGAGCAACTTGCTCAATTAGCACAGTGCGAATTTATGGACCCTAGAGAATTTGATGGCGGGGTAAAGGTATTAGAAGGTAAAAAACTGGTCATTGTTGGCTGTGGCGCACAAGGTTTAAATCAAGGATTAAACCTACGTGATTCAGGCTTAGATGTAAGCTATGCACTACGTGAATCAGCTATCAAAGAAAAGCGCCAGTCGTTCCTCAATGCTTCTGAAAATGGCTTTACTGTAGGCACTTATGAAGAACTTATTCCCAGTGCAGATCTTGTGCTTAACCTAACACCAGATAAGCAACATAGCTCAGTTGTAACGGCAATTATGCCACTGATGAAACAAGGCTCTACACTTGCCTACTCACACGGTTTTAATATCGTTGAAGAAGGTATGCAAGTACGTGAAGATATTACTGTAATCATGGTTGCACCTAAGTGTCCAGGAACCGAAGTACGAGAAGAGTACAAGCGTGGCTTTGGTGTACCAACGCTTATCGCAGTTCACCCAGAGAACGACCCAGAAGGAAAAGGCTTAGCTCAGGCTAAAGCTTACGCGGCGGGTACAGGTGGCCATAAAGCTGGCGTGCTACATTCTTCATTTATAGCAGAAGTAAAATCAGATCTGATGGGCGAGCAAACTATCCTGTGCGGTATGCTACAAACAGGCTCACTACTTTGTTTTGACAAAATGGTCGAGCAAGGTGTCGATGCCAGCTACGCTTCAAAACTAATCCAGTATGGTTGGGAAGTGATCACCGAAGCATTAAAGCACGGCGGTATCACTAATATGATGGACCGCTTATCAAACCCTGCCAAATTAAAGGCGTTTGAACTAAGTGAAGAACTAAAGCAAATAATGCGTCCTCTGTACAACAAGCATATGGACGACATCATCAGTGGCGAGTTCTCAAAAGGCATGATGGCAGATTGGGCAGAAGACGACGCCAAACTACTTTCATGGCGCGAAGAAACCGCTAATACTGCGTTTGAAAAACAGCAAAATACCGATGAAGAAATTAGTGAGCAAACTTTCTTTGACAAGGGTATTTTGATGGTTGCAATGGTAAAAGCTGGCGTTGAACTAGCCTTTGAAACCATGACCGCAGCGGGCATCATTGATGAGTCAGCTTATTATGAATCGCTACACGAAACACCGTTGATTGCCAATACCATTGCTCGTAAAAAGTTGTTTGAAATGAATAGAACAATTTCTGATACGGCAGAGTACGGCTGTTATTTGTATAACCATGCATGTTTACCACTACTTAAGCCATTTATGAGCAAAGTGAATACGGATGTGATTGGTCAAGGTCTAAGCGATAGTAATAACTACGTTGATAATCAGGCTCTGATCAAGGTGAATCATGCGATCCGTAACCATCCAGTTGAAGCGATTGGTGAAACATTACGTGGTTACATGTCAGCGATGAAAAAAATCGTTTAAGCCCTCTCCCTAGGCAAGTGACTGAACAACCTTGCCAGTTTTTAACAGTTCGCTTGTTAGAAACCAAAGCCCATCAGCCTATGCGATGGGCTTTTTCTATTTTAGTTCCAATATACACGCACTTCCGATATAAATCGCGAATTAGAGTTATATAACTAATTTACAGGTTTATATAATAAAACCTGTGTTTACAAACACATCGGAAACTTTGAGTGCAGAAATAATATGCCCTAATAATCCCTTATGCTAGAATATTTAATTCAGTTCGGTAAAAAGTGTAATTAAATGCGGATGTATAACTTATCTATCACTCAAAGGATCACCCTACTGGGTAGTTTAATCGCAATTATTGTTGCCAGTGTCATTGGAGCCACTGCGATTTATAGTGCCAAGACCATGACTGAAAAAAGGATGTTAGAGTCGGAACTGCCAAGCAAAGTAGAGAGTATAAATAAATCAATAGCACAACAAATTTTGCAACTAAAAAGTGCAGCACAACAACTCTCCAGTAATAAATTCATTGTCGAGATGGCAAAGCAAGGTAAGTTAAATGAACAAATACTGGTGGATGAACTTAAGCGTATTGCTGATCAGTATGACTTGGTTACAGCGTCTTGGGCAAACCGCCAAAGCGCCCAATATTGGAACCAAGAAGGCTTTCTGCGCGTTCTAAATCAACAACAAGACGGTTGGTTTTTTGGTTTTACTCAAAGTGGTGAGCCGTTCTCTATTAGTATTTTTCAAGAAGCGCCCGGTGATGTAAAAATGTTCGTAAATCATCAGCAAACCAATGGTATTGGTTTAGCTGGGTTGGCTAAAAGTATTGATGATATGCAACGTATGCTAAGCGAAATGAAAATAGAAAAAACGGGTTATGTATACGTAGTAAACTCACAAGGCCAGGTGCAACTTCACCCTGACGCTTCTAAGGTCGCTAAGTCTAATCTGAGTGACTTTTATGGCCGTAATGCCAACAATCTATTGTTAACTAGCAAAACTTTTTCCTCCAGTACCTTTGTCATTGATGGTCGCAATACCATCGTTGCTGCAAGCCCGATAGAACAAACAGATCTATACGTTATCGCGCAAGTACCATCCAAAGAAATATTTGAGGAAACAAATTCTCTACAGTGGCAAATTATATTGTTCTCACTGATCACAGCTGTCATCGCCAGCTTTATCAGCTTATTGATGGCCAAGAATCTGAGCGCTCCACTGTCCAACATGGCACAGCTATTCGCGCGTTTGGGCAGTGGCGACGCCAAACTCCATTACCGAGTACCGCAATCCAACCAACCTGAATTACAAGCGTTGGCAGACGGTTTCAACGAGTTTATTTCAAAGATTGAATCTGCAATCAAAATGGTTGCCAGTGAAAGCCGTGATATCCGCACCGCTAGTGAACAGGTTTTCGAGCAAAGTATCAAAAACTCAAAAGCATTGGATGAGCAAAAATCTCAAACCATTAGCGTCGCTGCAGCTATCAATGAAATGGGGGCGACCGTACAAGAAATTGCTGGTAGTGCCAACAATTCCGCAAAACTCACCGAACAAGGCAAAGCTTCATCTGAACAAAGTCATCAGCGTGTTCGACAGAGTCAACAAATTCTGCAAACACTCGCTGGTGATATTGACGCCACAGCACACGAAGTTGAAACCTTGGTACAAAAAACGCAGTCAATTGCCAATATCGTTGATGCAATTCGCGGTATTTCAGAACAAACTAACTTGTTGGCGCTCAATGCAGCTATTGAATCAGCCCGGGCCGGAGAACATGGCAGAGGGTTCGCTGTAGTCGCAGATGAAGTTCGTGCCCTTGCGAGCAGAACCTCAAAATCAACCGATGAAATACAAGCAACCATCAGTGAGCTTACTCAAACATCGGACGCCATTGTGGCGCAGATCAATCAGTCTAAACAACAGGCTGAACAGAGCGTAGAAAGCATGCAAACATCAGTCGAGTTAATGTCTGATGTGACTGAAGCGGCAAACCAAATTAATGATATGACAACACTTATCGCAGCAGCAACTGAACAACAAAGTAATGTTGTTGCTGATGTTGGACGCAGTATTGAACACATCAGTACCATCAGTGATGAAGTGACAAGTGCGCAGCTAAATACAGAGCATGCGATTCAAGCACTCGCTGATTCAGCGAAATCTCTTGACGATCTAGTTGCAAGTTTTGAACAGTAATTAAGCTTTACTAATGGCGGTCGTAAGGCCGCCAAACTTCTCCCCTCAAAAGACATTACATATATTCCATCATCTATTGTGAAATATTTATGCTTTCGTATCGGTCTTCTTTATATAGCAATCGAAATAATTTGTAACTCTTCAACTATCAAAGCGCTTGAAATATCAACTATGCTATAGATATGTAGCAGTATTAGGAAATATGTTATGCCGACATTTAAACAAACTCTGTGCCTAGCAGCCATATTGAGTGCGCTAACACTGACAGGCTGTAACAGCACACATAACTCTGTGCCTATCGACCAGAGCATAGCGCTCAATAGCGCGTTCAAACCCATTGCGGTTGAATCTGAACATGATGTATTTCATCTGGATTCAAAAATAACCTCACAGTTAACGCTCTTTTTTAAAAGTGGCACACCACAACTAACACAAACTAAAGCACTCATGCAGTTTCTCGTTGATAACGGTGAGTCATCATTAGCTTATCAATCTGACGCAAACTTAACTGCATCCCAAGCCTACTACAATTTAAATGCTAACTGCCTATCGCTGTCGATTCTAGCGTATAGTTTGGCAGAGCACTTAGGGTTTAATGCCCAATTTCAACGGGTTCACATTCCTGAATATTGGGACCAAAGCCAGGGCTACTCCTTACTGACGGGCCATGTAAATTTGCTGGTTTCTGAAACAAATCGTAATGCAGACAACAGCCATATCTTGTATACACGACCAAAGTCGATAGTCATTGACTTTGACCCTAATAGTCGCAGACAAGCATTTAGTACTTCCAACATTAGCAAGCAACGTATTTTAGCTATGTTTTATAGTAACAAAGGCGCAATGGCGCTAGTAAATGGGAAAAATGATAAAGCCTACAGCTACTTATCTGCCGCAGTTAAAGCTGACCCTGAATATTCGGGAGCATGGGGCAACTTAGGAATTCTGTATCGGGTAGCAGGTTTTCATCGACAGGCTGAACAGGCTTATGAGCAAGCATTAGCACTCAATCCAGAAAACAATAATGTGCTAGGCAATCTCGCATTACTCTATAAAATCACAGAACGCACAGAAGAAGGTGAAAGGATTCTTGCACGCCTTGAAGACAAACGTAAAAGTAATCCGTATTACTTGATTGTTAAAGGTAATGAAGCAATTAATGCGCAACAATACTCTGAAGCCCTTTCATTCTTCCGTAGAGCCAAAAAGCTTGATCACAATCTACACGACAGTTATTTTGGCATGGCAAAAGTATATTATTTGAGAGACGACCTTGAACGTGCCAAGTATTATTTATCAAAAGCTTACGAGCTCTCTGAATTCGACCACGACCGCAACCGCTATCAAGGCAAGTTACAATGGTTGCAAGCTGTGGCTAAGAATTAGTGCACTCATACTGTGTTGCGCATCGCCTAGTGCGATGTCGCAACAACTATTCAATGACTTAGTGACCCTCACAAGCCCTGCACACGCGGGCAGAAATGCTGGCAGCGATGAGCCTAATATCAGCGCTCAATTTCTCTATGAGAGATTTAATCAGTTAGGGCTTCAAACACAGTACCAACGCTTTTCTTTCAAAAGTGGCTTCAGCTCACAAGCCTTCGGTCATAACGTCGTCGCAAAACTCCCCTGCAATACCGAGCGCTGTGGCAAAGCGATTGTTGTTTCTGCGCATTATGACCACTTGGGTACGAAAGGCAGTAAAATCTACGCAGGCGCGAATGATAATGCCTCCGGCACCGCTGCCTTATTGGCTGTTGCGCAGCAACTCAAAAATGCTAAACGCTTTTATCCAGTTATATTACTTGCCACTGACGCCGAAGAAAAAGGGCTTCATGGTGCTAAACATTACGCCAGCCAGATAAATAAACAGGAGTATGCGCTTAATATTAACCTAGATATGTTGGCATTAAATCAAAAGAGCACACTCTATGTAATGCACTCACGCACAGCTAAGCCCTATGTCGACGTGTTAACGCGTTTACAAGCAGACGACTTTAAATTAAAACTCGCAAGCTCACCACAAAGAATGCGTAGACTAGTCGGCACCGAGCGTGTCGATTGGTTAAAAGCAAGTGATCACTATGCTTTTCACCGAGCTGGACTGCCCTATTTGTATTTTGGCATGGGAGAAGATAAAAACCATCACAGTGTCAAAGATACAATTGAGCAAATAGATTTTGAAAAGTATCAACACGTAGTCAATTTCATTAGTGATTTTATGGTCGCGTTACTTGATTGCCCTTTAGATTGCACCAGCTGAATTTTTTGTGTCTTTGATAGCTTTTTTATTTGCCACTCTAATTTACTGGCTTCACTTTTGTCACCCACTGGATGACTAAATATCAATGTTAATGGTCCCTTTCCTTTTAAGTTTTTAGCACCAGTACCTGAACTATGTGCCTCTAATCGCTTCGCGACATCCGTGGTTATTCCCGTATACCAGTGACCAAACTTTGTTTCTACAATATAAACAAACCATTTTCTGGTGTTTTTTGGTTCTGTCACCATGTCAAAATACCTACTATAGAGAAACTTTTTCCTGCATGCATGGTCGAAGTTCCACAAGAAGCTTTACCTTCTGCGCTTAATCAGTATCATGCAAATAACACAAAATAAGGATACACAAATACATGCTGTCTAATAAATCCCTTTCTGTATGGCTCAGTGCTGTTGTAATTACTGTGATGTTATCTGGTTGCTCAAGTTGGGTATACCGCATCAATGTGCCACAAGGTAACTTTTTAGAGCAGTCAGATGTAGATAAACTACGTGTCAATATGACTCGCGAGCAAGTGTTGTTCGTCCTCGGTAGCCCTATCGCTAAAGACGCTTTTAACAACCAAAAGTGGCATTATGCTTATGTATTTAATATTGACCGTGAATCGGAACAACGTAAATCGCTTACAGTTCATTTCGATGGCGATAAGCTAACAAAAATAACGGGTGATTTTGACGAACCAGAATCGTTCAATATTCCACTGGATCAGTAAACATATGCTGATCAGCTAAAAAGGGCGGTTTCGCCCTTTTTTAATGCCCTATAGGTAATGCTTACCTACTCAACGTTAACAATGTGAGCTAACTTAACGGACGTCCACCTGTTATCTTATTCGCACGTCCTTCTTCTTTAGCCTTTTCAGCTCTGCGGCGTCTTGCGTCCTTCGGATCGGCTATCAAGGGGCGGTAAATTTCTATGCGATCACCTTCTTTTACCACTTGATGGTTTTTTACGGTTCGATTCCAAATACCTAGAGTTAGATTAGTAGCATCGATTTCTGGGCACTTATCTAAAATACCTGATTGCATCACAACCTGCTCAGCAGAAGTGCCTTCAGCCACATCTACTTCTATACAAGTTGCTTTGTGTGGAATGGCAAATACCACTTCAACTTTAATCATTATCTGGCCCCATATACCGTTTTAGCGCGTTGCGTGAATGCTGCAACCATGCTCTTTGCTACTTCGTTAAATACCTTGCCAAACGCCATTTCAATCAGTTTGTTAGCAAACTCAAACTCAAGCTTTAAACTTACCTTACAAGCTTGGTCGTCCAGCTCCGTAAATTGCCAGTGTCCGTGTAATGATTTAAACGGACCCTCAACCAACTGCATATGTACAGTCATTCCATCAAAACTATTTTTTGTGGTAAACCATTTTTTCAGCCCCGCTTTAGATATCTCTAAGCTTGCCGTCATACTCTGTTCATTTGCTTGTAGTATTTTTGCATCAGAGCAATTGGGTAAAAAAGCGGGATAAGCATCAACATCATTGACTAAATCAAACATTTCTTGGGTGCTATACATCACCAACGCGGTTTTTTCTATTTGTGGCATAGGTACTCCAATTCATTTGCGCCGATTTTAGCAAGCTTTTTAAGATTTATCTTGTATGTGACCCCCCGCTAAGGGAAAATAAACGGCAAAATAAAAAAAGCGCTGTTTTCTATTCTCTTTTCTAGGTAAACTAGGCCATTATGGCAAAGAAAAAATCATCTAAATCAACAAGCAATACTATCGCGTTAAACAAAAAAGCGCGTCATGAGTATTTTTTAAACGATAAATTCGAAGCGGGTATTGAACTACAAGGCTGGGAAGTGAAAAGCATCCGAGCTGGTAAGGTCAATATTTCCGACACTTATATTCATCTCAAAGATGGTGAAGCATTTTTATTAGGCAGTCAGATTCAACCGCTAAATAGTGCTTCTACACATGTAATTTGCGATCCAATGCGATATCGAAAATTACTTCTTAACAAACGTGAAATTGACAGACTCGTTGGTGCTACTGAGCGTGAGGGTTACTCTCTTATCGCCACAGCAATGTACTGGAAAAAGTGCTGGGTCAAATTAGAGTTTCATCTGGCCAAAGGTAAGAAGATGCATGATAAACGTGCTGATACCAAAGAGAAAGACTGGTCTCGTGAGAAAGAACGATTAATGAAACACAAAGCCAGATAAATATAAAAGCCTCTGTTTAGAGGCTTTCTTATTTATAACATGTCTCCTGACAGGCAATAAAAAGCCCCGCAAAAGCGAGGCTTCAAGACCAAGCACTCAGACTTAGCCTTTATATTTTTGCATTACAAGCGTCGCGTTTGTGCCACCAAACCCAAAGCTGTTTGACATCACAGTGTTCAATTCAACATCACGACGCTCAGTCACGATATCCAAGCCTTTCGCTTGCTCGTCCAGCTCTTCAATATTAATTGACGGCGCCACAAAGTTATTTTCTAACATTAGTAATGAGAAAATCGCTTCATGTACACCCGCAGCGCCCAATGCATGACCGGTCATTGCTTTCGTTGCGCTGATTGCAGGTGACTTGTCGCCAAATAGTTCTTGGATCGCGCCAAGCTCTTTTACATCACCTACTGGAGTAGACGTTCCGTGTGTATTTAAGTAATCCACTGGCCCTTCAACACCTGCCAATGCTTGCTTCATACAACGTACTGCGCCCTCACCAGATGGCGCAACCATATCGTAGCCATCAGAAGTGGCACCATAACCGACTATTTCAGCATAAATATGTGCGCCACGAGCCAAAGCATGCTCAAGCTCTTCAACTACCACAATGCCACCTCCGCCAGAGATAACAAAGCCATCGCGATTAGCGTCGTATGTACGAGATGCCTTTTCCGGTGTATCGTTATACTTGCTTGATAACGCGCCCATAGCATCAAACTCCATTGCTAGAGTCCAGTGCAGTTCTTCACCACCACCGGCGAAGATCACATCTTGCTTACCAAGTTGAATCTGTTCAACCGCGTTCCCGATACAATGTGCAGATGTTGCACATGCAGAGCTAATAGAATAGTTAACACCTTTGATTTTGAACGGTGTTGCTAAACACGCTGATGCTGTACTTGCCATAGTACGAGGTACCATATATGGCCCAACGCGTTTTACACCCTTCTCACGCAAGATGTCTGCCGCTTCTACCTGATATTTTGATGAACCGCCACCTGAACCAACAATCAAACCAGTGCGCTCATTTGACACCTGTTCTTGCGTCAAACCGGAATCTTCAATCGCCTGAGCCATTGAAATATATGAGTATGCCGCCGCATCGCCCATAAAACGATGTGCCTTACGATCAACAAATTGTTTCACATCGATATCAATGTTTCCAGAAACGTTACTACGTAATTTATAGTCAGCAAACTCTTGGTTGAATGCAATGCCGCTTTTGCCTGCCTTCAAAGATTCCAATACTTCTTGCTTGTTGTTGCCGATGCTAGAAACAACACCGATCCCCGTAATTACGGCTCTTCTCATGGGTAAATTCCCTTAGTCTTTACTTAATTGTGGTTATTCTACGCTGAAATTAATAACGAAGTGGTCAGCTTTCCAGCGTACACACGTACTCTGAATTAAATTAGCACAAATTACAACGGACGTAGCAAGATAAAACGCGTAAAATATAGCAAAGTTTTAATTATCTCGTTGCTTTATGATCCAAAACGCAAAAATTCACTTTAATGATATGGGTACACCTGTAGCCGACAACTTCGACGATGTTTACTTTTCGAATGATGACGGACTCGCTGAGTCACATTATGTGTTTTTCACCCAGAATCATATCGCCGAACGCTTAACCAAACATGATCAAAAACACTTTGTTATCGCCGAGACAGGCTTTGGTACAGGTTTAAATTTCCTCAATGCTTGGCAACAATATAATGCTTTGCAAAGTGAACATGAATTGCCTCGATTGCATTTTATTTCCTTTGAAAAGTTTCCAGTAAATCACGCAGACCTTGTCAAAGCGCTTGCCGCGTGGCCAACTTTAAGCGCCTATGCAAAACAGCTTTGCGCTCAATATCCAATGGCGTTGGCTGGTTGTCACCGATTAGAATTTGATGAAGGTAATGTTACCCTCGATTTATGGTTTGGAGATGTCCATGATTCACTTCCTGGAATAAGTTGCCAAAACACCGCTCTTGTTGATGCATGGTTTCTAGATGGCTTTGCTCCGAGCAAGAACCCTGACATGTGGCAACAATCATTATTTGATGCAATGGCAAACTTGAGTCGTAGCAACGCCACATTCGCAACCTTTACCGCAGCAGGTTTTGTGCGCCGAGGACTGCAACAAGCAGGTTTTGAGTGCAAAAAAGTAAAAGGTTATGGTAGAAAAAGAGAAATGGTCGTCGGCACACTTGCCCAAGCCAATGACTACGCCAGCACACCTGAGTATTACGCGACGACCCCGTCGCAACTTAGTCAGGTCGCAATCATTGGTGGCGGTATCGCCAGCGCCTGTCTTGCTTACCAGCTAAGTAAGCGAAATATCAAAAGTACACTATTTTGTCAGGATGACGCATTGGCCAAGGGCGCGTCTCACAACCGCCAAGGTGCGATTTACCCTAATCTACAGGCTGACAATACACCACCTAGTGAGTTTTATGCTCATAGCTTTTTGTATTCTAAACGCTTCTATCAACATATTTCAGACTTAGGCTTTGATTACGACCACAACTGGTGTGGCGTGTTACTACAAGCCGTCAGTGACGCAAAACAAGCACAGCAACAAAACCTTGTAGAAAAACACAACTGGCCCAAGGCACTGATCCGCAGCGTCACCACTGAGCAAGCAAGCAACATCGCAGGGGTAACGCTGCCGTATTCAGGACTTTTTATCGAACAAGCTGGGTGGGTTAACCCTGCTCAGCTTACACAGGCCATCTATGACGCAGTGAAACAAAAAGAATATTGTCAAACCCACTTTAACACCGATATCGAACGCCTTGAAAAAACCGATAATGGTTGGTTGTTGCATACACACAGCGCGTCATTCGGTCCATTTAGCGATGTTTTTGTGTGTGGTGGTGAACACAGTGACAGATTTGAGCAAACAAGTGCCATTCCCATTCAAGGAGTACGCGGTCAGGTGTCTCATGTTCAAGCAAGCGAACACTCTACAAAGTTGCAAACTGTACTATGTCACAAAGGCTACTTTACGCCCGCCAATGAAGGACTTCATTGCATGGGTGCAACATTTGAAAAAGACAGCAAAAGCCGCAATGTGACTGAACAAGACAATTACAGTAACCGTGCACAGCTTAATAAATTCTATGGTGATTGTGACTTTGCCTCTACATTAGGCCAGATAAGCGGTGCAAAAGCCGCTGTTCGCTGCTGTTTTGCAGATCATATCCCCATGCTAGGGCAAGTGCCTGACAATCAAGACTTGATGGCAGCTTTTGCTAATCTGCGCAAAGGTAAACACTATGGCTTTACAGCTCCCCAACAGCCATATGCAGGGCTTTATGTTGTCACAGGCTTTGGTGCGCGAGGCTTGTGCAGTGCCCCGCTGGCAACCGAGCATTTAGTGGCTAGTTTATGTAACGAGCCTCGTCCATATAGCGAGCGTGTTCACCAAGCAATTCACCCAAACCGGTTTATGGTACGAGACCTCATTCGTAATAAGGTTTAAGCGCTTAAAATCAATAACGCCGCTTCTTCAGCGGCGTTATTTTATAACTATGTTACTCAAAACCATTAAGGTCGGGAGATTTGAATGACCACACGGCGGTTGCGATTACGGCCAATTTCATTGTCATTGGGTGCCACATGACGCTTTTCACCCAACCCTTCAGTCACGATACGCTCCGCTGCAACACCTTTTGCGGTAATGTATTCTTTGATTGCCTCGGCGCGCCTACGAGAAAGTTCCAAGTTAGGCCAGCGTCCACCGTGACTGTCTGTGTAGGCAGAAATGTAAATTGATTCGATGTTCGGGTCATTATTAAGGTACTCACCTATCATGTCCAAACGCTTGCGTGAAGACTTTGTCAGTTCACTTGAGTTTTTCTTATAGTTCATTACTGTAAATGAAATATCTTCAAAACTATAAGCTAATAAATTGTCCCTACACTGCAAAAATGCCCAATAGGCCTGCTTAAAATTGACTGATGATAAAGCGACAGAGATCTGATCCTGACTGTTTTGCCAATCTTTATAATAAAAAGTAGGAAAGTACCCTTTTTCTAATTCACTGAGCATTTCCCAAGACAACACATTATCTAGCTCACCATCAAATTTTTTCAGTAGCTGCATTTGGCCAATATCACGGGCAGGCACACCAGCACGCCACACAGGAGGAACCGATTGTAAGCCCGCAAATGCATACGTCTCAGGACGCACTACCATATCGAGGTTAAAGGTCAGATCTTTATTTTTGCTCGCAGTCACACTAAAAACCGCCTCACCATAATAGGGAACTTCATGGTTTAGACTACATTCGAGTCGCGCTTTTTTATCAACTGCCCAATGGGATGAGTCAGCATCGGCGCTATATTGCCGCATTGCCGCCTGCGGCTGACTCATCACAACCATCAGTACTCCAACTCCAAAAATATTAACCCGTATACTCACCGCTCTACTCCGCTTTGCCAATTTATTGCTATGGCGTCACTACTACGCTCATAGAATGCAATAATTATGCCCACAACTCTACCATACTCATAAACTCTGATTCGCATATTTTGATGCACCTTGTATAATGGGCGGCTCAAATTTAGCAACCAATAAGATTATGGCAGATCAAGAGCAAACTCTATATTCACAACGTTTTCGTGGCTTCTTTCCTGTAGTTATCGACGTAGAAACCGCAGGCTTTAATAAAGATACTGACGCCTTGTTAGAAATCGCCGTTACGACCTTAAAAATGGACGAAAAAGGCATCCTTAGTTTAGATCAAACGTTACACTTTCATGTTGAACCATTTGAAGGTGCCAACATTGAGCAATCTGCCATAGAGTTTAATGGAATAGACCCTTTCTCACCGCTACGTGGTGCGGTCCCAGAAGCAGATGCGATTAAAGAGATCTGTAAAATGGTAAGAAAAGCACAAAAAGCAGCGGGCTGTTCGCGCTCAGTTGTGGTCGCCCATAATGCCTCATTCGATCATGGTTTTTTAAATGCTGCCATTGAGCGTAACAATATCAAACGCACACCTTTTCATCCATTCGTTAGCTTTGATACCACCTCATTAGCTGGCTTAGCACTGGGGCAAACTGTTCTTGCCAAAGCCTGTCGCACGGCAGGTATTGAGTTTGACAACGCTCAAGCACACTCAGCTTTATATGATACAGAGCGCACTGCGGAGCTGTTTTGTCATATTGTGAATAGATGGCAAGAGCTAGGCGGTTGGCCGTTGCCAGTGGTAGAAGACAGTGAACCTACAACAGATAGTGAACCTACAACAGGTAATTCACTGTAGGTTATCGGTAGTGAGCGAGGCATAATTGCACTTATAGGTTAGTCAGTGCCTTGCATGCCTTTGTATAATTTTGCTTACACGAGCGCTGATATAGCGCTCTTGCCTTGCTAATATCTATTTTTACACCCAGCCCTCGCTCATACATATAAGCCAATTCATACTCACTTTTAGCGTGAGCCTGTTGTACCGCCAAGTTAAAGTATGCATATGCTTTTTCGTAAGCGAGAAGGTTATTTTTGTAGAACATTCCTAAGCTATATTGACAGCCAGCAATCTTAGCTAACGCACACATACCATTCCAAGCCACCCCAATAAGCGGTGTCTTAGATGATAAATAGTATTCGCCAAGTTTCCATTGTGCATATGGGTGAAACTGATATGCCGCCTTTTCGTAGTGCTTATAGGCTTCAGTAAGGTTTTTTTCTGAAAAGTAGCCATACTGCATCGCTTGACCTTTCAAGTAGTGCGCACTCGATTCACCAGATTCAGCGGCTTTATCAATCCAATATTTTGCCTGCAATAATTGTTCAGAATCATGACTACCATGTTGGACGAGCATTCTCCCTAGCATAATTTGAGCTTGTACATAACCTTGCTCTGCTAGCGGTAATAGACCTTGCAGCCTTTTTGGTATTTTATTTTCATCATCGCGAGTATCTTGGATTAGCATTTCATACTGCGCCCCTAAATGCCCCAAAGAAGCGGCCTTAGTCAGATAATAGTTAGTGAACTGTCCATCTATTAATCTGACTGTCTTAGCTTGTTCATACCAAACTTGCCCTGCTGTACTACCTTGTATTGCCGCTTGTCGGTGCCAATCAGCTAGCGTGGCATTTTTGCTAACACTAAGTCCATGGTCGTACATAATAGACAGCAACGCATGACCATTGAGGTAACCCATATCAGCACTTTGTAACGCGTATTGGCTACACTCTTGCGTCATAACATCTGCTGCCACCCCTTTTAAACATAACAAGCTCAGCTTATAGTTCGCTACTGCACTTTGCTGTTTAGCAACTTCGCTAAAGAGCGAAGCAGCCTTATGCCATTCTCCGCGCGATGCAAAAGTGCCTGCTTGTAGCATTTTCATTGCCGATGAAATTTCTATAAGCGGCTCTACTAGCTTTGTTTCTATGCTATTGTTAAGTGCTGCAAAAGGATAAGGTATATCTAGCAACCTATGAACAACACGATTATTTTCAAAAATTATTTCCCTCTGCTGACCACTTGACCTGTCATTGACCACAAAGATGAGATAAGCACTTTGGTATTGGTCGCCTGCTTTTGCATACACATCAATAACTTCAAATTCAGACAACTCTATGAAATCATATGCATCATCCCATAGAACCACCTCATAAGAAGTATAATATTGCTCTCCAGAACCACTACTTTTAATTCCTTCTATCAGAAATTCTGCCGTTTGAGCATGGTATTGAGCTTGTTCTAAATCGCCAATTGATTCGTAACAGGATGCGGCTGAAAGATGCGGTTTGACCGAGAAAAAATTATTGACGGTATACCGTTGCCAATCGATGAAATCATCGCACTTAAGCGTTGGGTCTAAACTAATGGTCTCCATTTGCTGTAAATACTGAGCATCTAATTTAGCCGACATATTGATAAAACTCGTAGACAAGTAAGCATTAAACAACTCTTTGTAGCTTACTGCATCACTACTTTTTTTGTATTGCTGTATGAGTAAAGTGAATTTCTCATCGTGCTCTTCGTTGCTCACAGGAGCAACAGCTGAGCTTTTACAACCTGTTAATGTATTCAGAATAATAATTAAGCACAGCAACATGCTTATACGCGATAACTGATTCATAGGCTTTAAGGCAAAAGAGAAACGGCCGCGGATGCTACCATGTAATAGGCAAATTAAAAAGCCGCTATACAGCGGCTCTTTAATATAATGACTAGCGTGTGGGATATTACAAAAACTGACCCAATGCTTTTACTTGGTCTAACATGCGGTTTGAAAAACCCCATTCGTTGTCATACCAAGCCATCACTTTAACAAGTTTGCCATCAGCTTTAGTTTGCGTTGCATCAAACACTGACGACGCAGGATTGTGGTTAAAGTCGATAGAAACCAAAGGTAATTCGTTATACTCCAAAATACCTGCCATGGCACCTTCAGAAGCCGCTTTAACAACCTGATTCACTTCTTCAATGGTTGTCTCGCGCTTAGCAATAAAGGTTAAATCAACCAAAGAGACGTTGATGGTTGGTACACGTACCGCCATACCGTCTAGCTTACCTGCAAGTTCAGGCAATACCAAACCTACCGCTTTAGCCGCACCCGTTTTCGTTGGGATCATTGACTGAGTCGCGCTACGGGCACGATACAAATCAGGGTGATAAACATCACTAAGGTTTTGATCATTGGTATAAGCGTGAATGGTTGTCATACTACCTTGTTCGATACCAATGACATCGTTAAGCGCTTTTGCAACGGGCGCTAAGCAGTTGGTCGTACAAGAAGCATTAGAGATAATGTTGCTTTGTGCGTTTAACACATCACTGTTTACACCGTGTACAACGGTTGCGTCCATATCTGTGCCAGGCGCAGATACAATCACTTTCTTCGCGCCCGCTTCAATGTGTTTAGCAGCCGCTTCTCTTGATGTGAACAAGCCAGTACACTCTAAAACGATATCTACATTCAGCTCTTTCCACGGCAAGTTTGCAGGGTCACGCTCTTGCGTTAAGGTAATTTCATCGCTGCCAACAACAAGTGTGTTGTCATGCAATGCTACTGTTTGGTTGAAACGACCATGTACTGAGTCAAACTGAGTCAGATGGGCATTTACATTTGCTGGTGCTAAATCGTTGATAGCAACGATTTTAATTTGTTCATTTTGGCCTGACTCATAAAGCGCTCGTAAAACATTGCGACCGATACGGCCATAGCCATTAATTGCGACGTTGATCATGCTGCGATTCCCCTTGATTATTTAACTTCACTTGCTTGTTTTGCAAGCGCTTCAATGGCTTGCCAGTCTTTGTTAGCGATAAGCTGTTTGTCCAACATCCAGGTGCCGCCAACGCAAATTACATTGTTCAATGCCAAATATTTTGGCGCGCTCTCTAGCGTGATCCCCCCAGTTGGGCAAAACGTTACCTGTGGTAGGGGGCCACCAATAGATTTCAACATTGCTGTACCACCCGCGGCTTCGGCAGGGAAAAACTTAAGAAACTTGAAACCGTGAGAGGCAAGGCTCATCACTTCACTTGGTGTTGCAGCGCCAGGTAAAAATGGAATGTCAGACTCTTTGGCAAGCGCCAATAACTCGTCGTTTACTCCTGGGCTGACCATAAAATCAGCACCTGCTGCAACCGATGCTTCAAAGGTGGCTCTATCAACCACGGTGCCCGTGCCTACGAAGGCATCTGGCACAGTTTCTTTCATAATTTTTACCGCTTGTGCTGCAACTGGTGTACGCAAGGTGATCTCCAGTGCTTTTAAACCGCCGTTATAGAGCGCTTGTGCAAGCGGCGCGGCATCTTCTAGGTTGTCGATGACAACAACAGGAACCACGGGTGCCGATGATAAAATCTTTTCTATACTCATAACCTTCCTCATTCCCAATGCACTTATTATTCTTCAATACCAAAGGCGCTAGCGCCTAAATCTGCACTGCTTACAATATTTCTAAATCCAGCAAACAACTCTCGGCCTGTACCGTAAGTCATTTCTGGCTGTGTTAATTGCGCTTCACGATTAGCCAACTCTTCGTCAGATACATGCACTTTTAAAACACCAGCTGGCGCATCTAAAGTAATCAAATCACCTTCTCGGATCTTGGCTATCACGCCCCCTTCAACTGCTTCTGGTGCTAAATGAATTGCCGCGGGCACTTTACCTGATGCACCAGACATTCGTCCGTCGGTGACAATGGCAACTTTAAAGCCCTGATCCTGTAATGTAGCCATTACCGGTGTTAGCTTATGCAACTCAGGCATCCCTTTTGCTTTGGGGCCCTGCTCTTTAAGTACCGCGATAAAGTCTTGATTAAGCTCACCATTTGTAAAAGCTTCTTGCAGCGCACCTTGCGAGCTGAAGACTTTTGCAGGGGCACTCACCACACGGTGTTCTTCTAAAACAGCAGATACTTTAATTACCGCTTTACCCAAGTTACCCGTCAACAACTGCAAACCACCTTGCTTACTGAACGGATTATTTACAGGGCGAAGTACTTCTTCATCTAATGACTTTTCAGGTACTGGTATCCACTTTACTTTACTTGGTCCATTGCTATCGGTGATGATTAAGTTCGCATCAGTGGCTAATACTGGCTCTTGAGTATAGGCATCAAGACCTTCACCAACGATGGTTTTGACATCATTGTGTAAGAATCCAGCATCGCGCAGTTCACGCATCAAAAAGCCCATACCGCCCGCGGCTTGGAAGTGATTCACATCCGCCGAACCGTTTGGATAGATACGCGCTAACAGTGGCACCACTTCAGACAAGTCAGCCATGTCTTTCCAAGTGATTTGTACGCCAGCCGCCTTTGCCATAGCAACCAAATGAATCGCATGGTTTGTCGAACCACCTGTTGCCAACAATCCAACTAAACCGTTAATCACGGTTTTCTCGCTCACAACGTCGGCTAAACAGTTAGCATCTTTGCTGTCAACAAGCTGCTGAAGCATACGCTCTACCGCGTTGCCAGTTAGGCCATCTCGTAATTCTGTATATGGGTTGATGAATGAGCTACCCGGTAAGTGTAGACCCATGATTTCCATCAACATTTGATTTGAGTTTGCTGTACCGTAGAACGTACAAGTACCTGCGCTGTGATAAGACGCACTTTCAGCCTCAAGCAGTTCTTCACGGCTTACTAAGCCTTGTGCAAACTTTTGACGAACACGCGCCTTTTCTTTATTTGGAATACCCGACTGCATTGGCCCTGCTGGTAAGAAATATACTGGCAGATGACCGAACGACAATGCGCCAATCAACAACCCAGGGACAATTTTGTCACACACACCCAAACAAAATACGCCATCAAACACATCGTGTGACAACGCAACGGCGGTAGACATGGCGATCACATCGCGAGAAAACAGCGACAATTCCATGCCATCTCGGCCTTGGGTAACACCATCACACATAGCAGGCACACCGCCAGCAACCTGTGCTGTGGCATCATATTTTTGTGCAATCTGTTTGATTAAATCTGGATACTCTTTGTAAGGTACATGCGCTGACAACATATCGTTGTACGAATTAATGATCGCTAGGTTTGGCTGCTCGTCAGCTTTTAAACGAGCTTTGTCATCACTAGTACATGCAGCCATTACGTGAGCAATGTTGCCGCATCCAAGGCCTGCTCTAACGCGCGTTTGTTTTTTTGCTTTTTCGATGCGGTCTAAATAGGCGTGACGTGTTTTTTGGCTGCGCTCAATAACACGTTCGGTAACTTCTTTAACTCGAGGATGCAACATATATTCGACTCATTCTCTATATAGGTTAGAGGAAAAAGGCTCAGCGCGATTAAAGACTCCACTCCAATCCTTGCACTGAGCACATTTTGATTTACCCGTTCAAAGGTACGCTATCAGGTTGTCTCTCACCCCAACCTGACACCGGTGTCACTGTATTAACGCATATCGTTGACACCGGTGTCAACCCTTACCCATAAATTTAGTCTAAAAATGTAAAATGACCAAATAATGACCTAACAACGAAAAATGGAAAATATGAAGATATAAACAGATAACCAAAACCCTATTGTTTTGGTTAGTAAGCACTTCCACTGGTGTGAGTGTAAATAGGAGTGTACTTTAGAGGGTTTATGACAACAAAATGATTACAGATTAAATTGCTGAGTTATCTTTCCTTCGTCCAGCCTGACCATATGCGGCGGATAAATACGAGTAAATTGTTTGGAGTCTTTAGCAATGGTCACTTCAATGCCAGGATGCATTAATTCATTGACTTTAACACGGCAACTGTGCAGCAGGCGCGCTAATTTTTGCTGAATGATTCTGATGTTGCGCTGATTGCGCTTGTAGTGAAGATCGAGCTGTTTTTCGCTCGCTTCTAGTTTTTTCAAAAACTCGTCACGCTTACTTGATTGCGGAGACTTAGTTGCCTTGGCTTTAGCTTTAGACAGCTCCATCACCTTTTCAGTCAAACGCTTTTCAAAGCTTCTGAATTCTTTTTGCTTTTCTTTTAGTTCAAACCAATTTTGTGCAATGGCAATGCGAGTGCGTGTACCAGATGGTGCACCTAGCTCACCTGTTTCAAGGCGCAGTGCATTAAGTACATTACCACCTATCAACTTGCCTCTAGGGTTTTCGCCCTTACCAATACGAATTAAACGCCCTGCCGATAAATCGCAGTGCAAAGCTTGGCGCTCAACGAGCAAATCTTGTTGCGTCTCGATTAGACAATATTGTGCATAACCCACCGAAACCGTACGTGTAGATTTAATACTGCACGAGAACTCGTCATTATCGGCGCGCTTTCTGCCTATAGCACCTTGAATAATAGTCACAGCACCCGCGCTTTCAATCTGGGCACATTCAACAAAACCAATCACGGTCACATCACCTGTGGCTTTTATACGCATGCCGTCTCTAACGTCACCGCTGACAATCACACTACCATCAAATTCAATATGACCGGTGCTTACATCCACATTTTGATAGCATAGAACGTCATCAACACGCATACCTCGCGGCACAGCCACTGGTACGCCTTTAGAGTCAGCAACTAAAATATTGGGGTCATTTTCGTCAAGCTTAGTGCCTTCAAGCACCTGTAAATCAAAATCTCGGCCTGGTTTTGGGTCGAGTACATCACCAAATACGGTATAACCGGTTTCACCTTTAGTAGGTGGAATACGCTTCATCAGTGGGGCACCGGGTTTTACGGTGATGATGGCGCCAAGGTCACGCATATCAACCTTGCCACCCTCTTTGGCCTGAGGGCTGAGCACTCTGTCCTGCGCTGTCATACACAAGCGCACAAATTTGGCATCATCGCCATTTTTAGCACGACGACCATGAGCGACGATGGTTTTGTATACTTCACCTGCTGGCAATTCTAATTGTTGCGCTAAAAATTGCTCAAGCACGGTTTTGTTAATGCCATGTTTCACACCTGCATCTTTTAATGCTTGCTCTGCCGCGTCCATTGAAATCATATTACCACCACGGGCGGTGACTATGGTTGCCTCAGCAATCATATTATTATCATCAACACGGATAGAGATTTCGGCACCAATGGCCATGGCAATCACGAGGGATTCGTTGTCTGAGTCTCGACTTGTAAACAGTTTGCCGATGTTTGCATGGATAATATCAAAATCTGCAAATTCAGATTGCTCAAGCAATTCAACCAGCTGAGAAGCACTCGCTGGAAAACCAGATTCTGATGGATGAGAGAGTAAATACACCGCACCCATATCTTTATCATAACGAAACAACGACATCGACTTAATTCCTACGAAAACAAATCCACTTTGTTATTGACAACGTAACTAAGCCATTTGAGCACAACAATGCAACAATGTTAAGCAATATATGTCCACATTAGCACACAAATTATAAACGATTGTAAATGCACTTTGTACAATAATCACCCAAGCAATTCATATTTAAAAAGTTATCCAAAAAAGGGCCTTGAGTAACTACCTACTTACGCGCTATACTGGCTTTACTTACTGAATGAAAGTATTCAGGGGCTGATTAGGATTCGACGGGATTCATGAAGCCTAAGGTGCATGTCGAGGTGCGGCTGGCCTCGTAAAAAAGCCGTATTTAAAGTAATCGCAAACGACGATAACTACGCTCTAGCGGCATAATAGCCCGCTAGCACTCCTCCAAGAAATGCTTATGGTTCTGGTTCTGGAGTGTCACCCTACATAAGATCGCTACGGAAACCCTGGCCGGGGTTGAAGGGCTAAAACCAAGCGGCCTCGCCTTTACTTATCGTGTTCGTCCGAGACTTAAAGGTTAACCAATAGACGATACTAAGCATGTAGGACCGAAGGTCGACGCTTTCCGGACGGGGGTTCAAATCCCCCCAGCTCCACCAAATAGCGAAATGAAAAGCCATCAAAACTTAGTTTTGATGGCTTTTTTGTTTTCAAATAGCTTATATGATGCTGTCGGAGTAAATTTGAGACAGGAATTTTTGTGACCCTAACTGCAAAAAATACACAACGACATTCACCTGATACTGTACAAGTCCGTAAAAACATTTGGCTCCCCATACTTAAAAAAAGCGAAGTGCGATACCGCCACCCGTACCAAGCACGCCACACTTTCGCGACTATGCTGATTAGTGAGGGCCGTAATTTGTGGTGGGTAGCTGATCAAATGGGCCCGAAATGTTATTTAGGCATTATGGCAACTACATCAAAGAGCATGATTTGGAACTGACACGAAAAAGCCGCTGATTAGCGGCTTTTTCGTGTTAAAAATCGTTCTCAATTTGCTCCTTAGTCAGAAGCTTAGATTTGACAATTTCAATTTGAGAGTTATCAGCAAAGTTGTCATTTAGGTACTCGATCATTTTTAACCTATCACTCTCCTTTTCAAGAATTATGTAGTTAATATCCTTTAGCTCTAATGCCAGTCTCAACTTTGCTAATTCACCCTTATATTTTTCAAAGGCTACCTGACTATAAGCTTTATTTTCATCTCTTTCCCACCACTCCCTAGGTGGCATATAAGGTTTGAAATCACTACTCCATTCAGGTACAAACCTCCACTCTCTTTCGTCGTAGAAGCGGTAATTCTCTGTAGTAACTTCCCCTCTAACAAGATCAGCTTCATAATTCTTAACAAATCTCAAAATATTGAGTGGAATCTTTGCTCTCGAATTTGGTTCTAAGTCTCCATCTATTTCCACATTTCTGGCCTCCAAAACTACTTGTTGTAAAGTTTCAGCGAGATAAGACCCAACAGAAATGTAAGTTACAGGGTTCAATTGATTTCTTATCGTCCACTCTTTATTCATTCCTATTCCGTACCCGCCATATTTATTAATATGATCATGGACCCGGGATAGGGGAATATCACAAAATGAAATCATAGGCACAAAGAAATTATAATAACCCTCTTGCGTTAGTTTAAAATTTTCTTCGCAATAACCCGCCCGAAACCCTTCAGATATGATTCCCATCACACTTTCGATATTTTTTGTGAAATGAAAGAGGTTATTAGAACTTATTTTTGTTGACATGATTGCACCAAGTCCTTTGTTATAATTATACTATTTCAGCTGTAACTAGCAGGGGTTCTTACGCAAAAATTCGCTAGCACAGATAGTGAAATTAAAGCTTTTATAGAACAATTATTGCTCCACACTTATGTTTATCAGAATAACTCTTGTCACAGCAATATCTTATAGCAATCTAATATCTATATTCAAATCCCCCCAGCTCCACCAAATAGAGAAATAAATAACCCATCAAAGCGTTGTTTCGATGGTTTTTTTGTGTCTAATGTAAAAGCCATATTGTCGTTTTCTATCTCTAACGCAAATAGATTCGACTTGTTCCCTGACTCCCATCAACAAAATCCAAGCTCTCACTCTGGTACATAAGTCAGGCGCTTGTCATGTATTAGCGGTTCATAGGCATAGGAAACTTATCTGGACAGGCACATTTAGAAACTGCTCTCAGTGATAATATAGAGTATCTGACAAACTGATTTGTCGCTTCCTTGCTAATCCCATCGTTCTCTCCTTGAACTTTGGTTATAAAATAAAAACGAAGAACTTTAAGCCTCGACAAAACTTCTAAACAGTCAAATCTGAATGCCACTCTTTTAGTTCACGCTTAGAGTTCGCTTGGGGTTTATACTTAAGAACCCACCAATTGGACAATAGATAGACAAGAGATTAATATTATTCTTTATATTTCTGAGAACCAACTTGAATAACAGCTTATTTTTACACACACAAAAAGATAACTTAGATTGGCCGAAAAAAGTAATAGGCACTAATGCTAACTCGTGTAGATTTTGTAAGAGCCACTCTGTAACTTTCAAAAACAGATCTCACTCTGTTCCAGAAATGCTTGGAAACAAAAGTGTCTTTACTATAAATGAATGTGATTCTTGTAATAAAAAGTTCGCAAAGTATGAAACAGAATTAGCTAAGTTCATCCCACCATCATTTATCACTAGGATAAAAGGGAAAAATGGCTTTAAAGAAGTTCATTTAAAAGGGGGACGTAAGATTTCAGGAGATTTTGGCTTTATTAACATACATTCTGACCTTGAAGCACTCAACAAAGGCTTAGATGTTGTAATGCCAAAATTTTCTCAAGTGAAAGTTTACAAGGCGCATTACTGATTTTAAAGGACAGTAAAAACCACTAAGTTAACCCCCCAACTCCACCAAATAGCGAAATGAAAAGCCCTAAAGACATACTCAACTTTGAAAAGGAAATTAAGATGAATAATTTTGATAATTTTGTAAAGTCAGTAATCGAAAAAGCCATTGGTGACAAAGCATCGTGCTCTGATCTTATCAGTGCTCAAGACCCATATTTTGTTATTCAGCGCTCTGATAGTGCTTACGAGTTTCGAGTTTTTGTTCCCTCCGTACTGTCCATAGAGTATGAACAAAAACATAAAGAACTTTTGCAAACACCATATGATTTCAACTCAATAGACTCCTCAACTACATTGGGACAAACTAAAATTAATCTAACAAAAGCAATAAAAGAGTTTCTTGATGAAAAGCCAGCAAGCTCATTTTACATACGGGGATGATAAAGCCGTTTGGTTTGCTGTTCTAAATAATAAAAATAAGGTTATTTAGTATTGGAAAAACGGAGGAATTAAGATGACTGATTTAGTGCTAAACATTATGGAAGTGTACCCGCAAGAAAAGGTGCATCCTGAAATAGAAAACCCAGACAACTCAACCACTGTTACTTGCGGTAACTGTGGTGCGGAAGTTCGTAATGTATTCAATTTGACTATGCGAACAGGTGAAAATTATAGCGTTCGATGCAGTACAAGGAATGATGCTGGACAGCAATGTCTAAATATATTTAAAGTAACCATTTCAGAGAAATAACATATTGGAAAATCAGGAGAAATGAATGTTAAGCCACTGGTTACAATGGCAGAAAGGTAGGCAGCTATCTGGCTATGATAAAATGCTACTTGCTGGGGCGTATTGGCCTATTAAATTTGATTGCTACTTGCTCAGGTTTCCAGTGGGAAGTGAAATACCACCGCATAAAGATGAGGTATCTAAAGGTAAACACTACAGGCTGAATATTGTACTCAAGGAAGCTAAAAGTGGCGGTCAGTTTATTTGTAAAAACCCCATCTATGAGACTTCACGAGTAAAGTTTTTTCGGCCAGATAAATCTGAACACTCAGTAACGAAGGTTGTGTCTGGAAACCGATATTTATTGAGTGTTGGATGGATTAGAGAATAACAATTGAGAAATTGGAATAGGAGCGTAAACACTGTTTACACTCCGAGTTAGAGTATTGAAAACACAGTAAACAAATTAAGAAAATCTCATACCCAACTTTGTGAATATGGGCTCATACCCAGTTACACCAGCTATCACAAACTGTACTTACTTTTTCCTAGTCTATCCCGAACACTCTGCAAACTACGCTGAGCATTACCGGCACACTCGTAGATAACTTCAAGTACAATATTAAATTTTGGCATCTAAGCCTTGTACATCCTGCCAATCTGCAAAGGTGTTTTTTACAATCTCGGCCTCTTTTGCAGAGCAAGCGGTGATGAAGTTGTAAGAAAACCATTACAGCTTATTATCGGCAATACGCTTACTGATGGCCCCCTTTGTGCAGGCGGATGTACTGCGCCGCGTAGATGCGGTGTTGGGTTAAAACACCGGTACTGTTCGACTATTAACCCAACGTCTAATCAAATGCCTATATTTAGAAAATGCCACATTTGATTTTTAATAGAGGTATCACCTAGATTTAGGTCTTTAAAAATGCCCCTTTATCAATAAATTGATGTTAGATTCATCGGTTCGAAACTGTGGTCTGTCCGCAAGGCCGTATTTGTTTTGCCAGTAGACATATTCCACGCCGACATACAGTTTAGATTTCCAGTTAAACAGCGGGTGCAGAGCCCATTTAAGCTGTGATGTCATATTCATACTCGCGCTTTGGTCTTCAGTGGCACTGCTCCAATCCATAAAGCCATCAAATAAGAATTGCTGTTTACCCAATGTAAATGGTAAAGCCCAAGTTGTGGTAAGCTGCCAGTTGTCAGCAACACCATCATTGTTACGCCGATAGAAATTCAGATTTACGTAGTTAAACCCCGGTATAGCTAAGTCTGTAGCCACCCCGTATAGATAGTTCGTTCGTTGCGACGACATCTCGAGCGTACTAGTAAATAACACATCTTTAATAACACCATATTGCAGCGTTTTCTCAGACAACTTGCCAAAACTTATTCGCGGCGACCACTCAGAATAGTTTTCACTGTTGCCGTGGTCTGTGCGCAAATGATCTAGAAAGAAAAAACTGTCGCCCCAGCTGGTGCCCGCTACATGCTCAAAAGTAATTACCTGTTTATCAGGGCCATCGACTCGGTAGTTACTGCCGTTTAAATAACTAACACTAAAATCCTGCCATAAAACGTCTGCGTTAAGTGGCATGCTGAAGCAGCCCAACAATAATAACGATAAACGTGTTTTCATCATTTCGACCTCAATATACTTGCACTTTTGACACTAAACAGACCACATCTACAACTTACTATAAACACTCAAAGCGCTCTTCTTTAGCGCCGTAAGTATTTAGCATAAATTTGCTCAAAACTGCCATTAGAGTGCATTTGGGCAAGCGCTGTGTTGAATCTGTCTCTGATTAATTGCTCTTTAAATACTACAAAAATCGGGTTGCTATGCGAGGTAGGAATAATACGGTTTAAAGGCAGGATATCTACTTGTTGTCGAAATGATACATCGGTATGTTGCCTAGCCCAATATTCGAACAAGTTCCTATCCAAAATAATCGCATCCGCTCGACGCTTAAATAGCATACTAACCTGGCCTTGCTGATCGGTAACTTCCAAAAAACTATCACTCTTGCTAGCAACCGATGCCAGTAATGGAAATACCTCAGTCGACCCTTTAAATGAAATCACGACTAAATTCTCTAAACTGCTAACACTGCTCACTGTAATACGTCTAGAACGCAACGTAACAACAATTGTTTCATATGCACCAATAGGTTGAGAGTAAAAAACGTGTTCAATTGCTTGATTCTCGACCATAGCGACCGCATCCACATTGGTTTGTTTCAACGCCCAATCAAGTCTCTGTAGCGGTACAAACACCGGCATAAAACCATAGCCAGCTTGCTGTAATGTATCGCGCACTAAATCAAGTGCCAAGCCTCGTCGGTCATCTATAACCCAAGGTGGCAAACTGTGAGGAAGACTAACAATGACTTCTTTTGCAAGCACTGATTCTATAAATATCAATAAAAAAAGCAGCAATTTTTTCAAGATAAAAAGCTCCAACAACAAAGCCTTATGCATACGTAATTTACTCGACTCGAAACGGCAAATAATTACGAAAAAACGGTCAATTATTTTGACCAAGTCTTCAGCAAAATGTGAGGCACCGATTCTAGATTAGTACTGTTTGCCAAATTGTTACAAGGTGCTACCTAACATTCCCTAAACCGAGCACATAGATCACCAGTGTTGATTAAAAAACAATACTGATGATGGCGTAAATACAAATACCATCTAATCTTTGTTTAGCGGTATCGCTGTGAACCGAGTCACCACAATACTTAGGGGGCTAATCTATGCTTACGTTTTTTAAAAACCTCTCGATCAAATACAAATTGATAGTGTCTATGGCAACCGCTTTACTGCTCGCTATAAGTATTCTGGCTGTTTTAAACAATATTCTTACCACTAACGTTCTTAAAGACAGGCTTGAGGAGGATGAACTGCCGTTTGTAATGCAAACTGTCCGCCTCAAAATTGAAAATGAAATGAGTAGTAGTATCAATGCTTCCAAACAAATTGCGCAGAATAATTATTTAATAAAATGGCTCGAAAATGGCGAACCCAAAGCCGACCGTAATGACTTACAGGCATACCTAGCAAGATTAAATAGCGCTAATAATGCAGGAGAAACATTTATTGGTTCATGGAAAACCAAGGACTATTTCACTCAGGATGGTTACATTAAGACCATGTCACAATCTCAACCTTTAGACAGTTGGTTCTTTCAGTTTTTTAAGTCAAATCCCGATTATGATACCGGCATCGGCCCAAATAAAGTTACAGGCAAGCTAACATTATTCATCAACTATGCAATAAAAAATAGTGGTAAAACAATCGGTGTCGCTGGCATGGGGGTTAGCATGCAAGGACTAGTCGATTATATTAATAACTTCAAAATTGGCCAAACCGGCTATGCATTTGTGGTATCTGGCGACGGCAAAGTAAAGATCCACTCTGATACACAGTTAGTTGACAAAGCATCTTTAAACTCAATGCCAGGTTTAAAAGAACAAGCTAACCAGTTGATAGGGCATAAATCTTTTACGCTGCGAGATGCAACAATTGACGGCAAAGCCTACTTTGCTGCTTCAGATTACATCGCTGCACTTGACTGGTATGTTATCGGCGTAATACCTCAAAACGAGGTGTTTGGAGCCTTAAGTCAGGCCACCAGAAATAGTGCTCTAATTGCGGTGATAGTTGTTGTGCTGTTCTTGTTCCTTTCAGTTTTTGTCGCCCGCGGGATTAGCGCTCCAATAGAGCGAATTTCATTGGCGTTATCCCAAATTGCTAAAGGCGAAGCCGACCTGCGACAACGTTTACCGGTTGAATCCAAAGATGAGCTTGGTGCACTGGCCACCAATTTCAACGCCTTTACCGGGCAACTGCATACCATTATTCAGCAGGTACAACAAAGCTGCCACCAGCTACGCGACAAAGTCCAGGAAGTTAACGAATTGAATAAGCAAACTTCAAAAGAATTAACCGTGCAGCGTGATAAAACCATACAAGTTGCCACAGCCGTGACTCAAATGGGAGCAACTATTGAAGAAATAGCCTGCAATGCAACAGAAACCGCATCTGCTGCTCAGAACGCATCTGCCAAAGTGGCTGAAGGTGACGCTGTTGTCAAAAAAACCATTGGCTATATTGAGCAACTCGCCAGTGAAATGACTACCTCGGCACAAGTTATCAATGAGCTGGCGCAGCACACAGAATCAATAGGAACAATACTAAGTGTTATCCGCGGTATATCAGAACAAACCAATCTGCTAGCTCTAAACGCGGCCATTGAAGCAGCGCGTGCCGGAGAGCAAGGGCGAGGCTTTGCGGTGGTGGCTGACGAAGTGCGAAGCCTGGCAATGAGAACTCAAAAATCGACCGAAGAAATTCAACAAATGATTGAAAAGCTGCAAAGTGGCTCTGAAAATGCGGTTAAAGCGATAGAAACAGGCAGGCTACAAATGGATAAAAGCGTGACATCATCGACCAAGGCTGGCGAAGCACTGAGCGCTATCGATCAATCAGTTGATATCATTGAGAGCATGAGCACTCAGGTTGCCACAGCAACAGAGCAGCAAAATGTGGTCGTTAATGAAATCAATAACAATGTGGTAGGGATTAGTGATGTTACGGCATCTACCGCAGATGCAGCAGAAAGTAGTCTCGTTGCATGTGAAGCTTTATATCAATTAACCCAAGATTTAGATGAGGTAGTTTGCCGATTTAAAGTTTAAAGTCTTACGAACTGACCAAAGTGCCCCACCTTTGGACTAATTAACGGTCGCTAATTAATAGGCGACCGCTACTATATTGCAGTCCTGTTGGTTGCTCACTGTATGCTGGTTTAACCAACATAGTTAAGCCCTATGGCATTGCACGCCCAAAAGGCGTAAATAAAGCTTAAGCAGCTCGGTGTAAACGATAAATAATGTATTGTATAAAACCAACTTAACCCCCCTCGCGACACATCAATGGCAAGCTTACCACTTTAACGAATGAGACTAGGGCAATCGCTATCAACACATACAACTGGGGCAACGTTGTATGTACGCTCATCCCCAGATGTAACCCGCTATTACAAACTGTGCTGATTTTTTCCTAGTCTATCCCGCACACTTTGCAAACTGCGCTTCGCATTACCGGCACACTCGTTGATAACCTCAAGTACGATATTAAGTTTGGCGTCTAAGCCTTGTACATCCTGCCAATCTGCAAAGGTGCTTTTTACAATCTTTGCATCTTTTGCAGAGCAAGCGGTGATGAAGTTGTATGGAAACCATTGCAACTTATCATCGGCAATACGCTTGCTGATGGCCTTTTTATGGCTGCGAATATACTCCCCCGCGTAGGCGCGGTGTTTGGGGGAGAAGGCCGGAAACTGAAAGCGGTAGTCGATATCATGGCCTTTTGTGGCATCACTGAGCAGCAAGTCGTAAAAGGCTTTGATTTGGCTGTGTGTATTGCCATAACCCAAAGAATCAAGTAGGTCTTCTTTGATATGTTTTTCGCTTGGTGCAAATTGGCTCAGCAATGTTTGGTACTCTTGCTCACTGGCGTTGGCAACCAATACGCGTAACACGGCGGTGCGATGCGCAAGCTCGCTCAAAGGCGCACCTTTATACGCTTGCTTCGCTGCGCTAATGGCGCTGCTGTCACTTAGATTCAAGCCATATAATTCAAGCCACAAGCCACCATTTTGATTGGCAAGTATTGGCGGCCATTCGCTGATACTGGGTAACTTAGAGCGTAAATAATGTGCATATTCATCACTAAGTGACTCAGGGATTAAAGTCACGAACGTATCTTGCAAGGTCGACAGCGCATTGCTTACTTCAAGCGTGCCATGTGGCAGTGTGTTGATGATGTGCAGTAGTGAATCAATGTACGCCATAAAGTCAATTTTAGCGGCCATTGCAAGCGCTTCTTGATTGTCTATGTAAGAGGCTTGCTCTGCTCGGCTAAGCTGCGCTACAGGAAATTTGCCATTACCCGTCGTATCTAAATACCGAAAGTACCCAATGCCATTGGTGTCTAAAAATATCTGTGCGTTGGCGGGCACATTGCTAATCACCATACGCGCTTTGTTGAGCACCATTTTGTGTGTTTTAAGCGCTTTACCATCCCATATTTTCAAAGTTAAGGGAATGGTCCAGCGTTTGTCTTGGCTGCTATCAAAACTACTTTGTTGTATAACTATCTGCGCGTTTTGTTTGCTAAGGGTTAATAACGGGTAGTTTGATTGGGTAATAAATGCATTAATAAACGCTTCAAACCACGCCCTGTTAGCAAAGTGCTGGGTAAATAGAGGTGCACTGGTGTTGGCCCCTGCCACTTGTTTGACATAAGCGCGCATCTGAGTTTTAAATTGTGCTTTACCCAGCGCTAACTCTGCCATTTCTAGCACCGAGCGGCCCTTGGTATATGCAAGCTGGCCTATAGCCTCGTTATCACCTCGGTACTTTACTTCACTGCGCAGCGCTCTGGCGCTGTGTTTGTCGTCAAAAAATGCCGACGACTGAGGATTAAATGCACAGCCCGTCTCCTGTGGGTAAAGCGCTTGCAACACTTTGGCGGCAAAAAATTCAGCGAATGACTCATGCATCCAATAATCATTATACCAACCCATGGTAATGTCATTGCCAAACCACATATGTACCACTTCATGGGCAATCAGCTTTCTGAATCGACACATAGCAAAACCATCGGCATCCTGCTCTGGGATCTGATGGCTGTTCAGGGCAATTAAACCCACGTTTTCCATCGCTGCTAGGCCATCTATGGGCGCCACAAAAAAGTCCAATTTGCTATAAGGAAATGGGTAATCAAGATAATCTTCCATAAACCGCACGGTATTACTGACCAGTTCACTCATATCATCAGGCAAGTTCAATGTAATGGTTTTAGGCGCATAAACCACAGAGTTGTTTGGGGTCCCTTTTAACTTGACCGAATGGAACTCGCCCACCGCTAACGCCAGCACATCAGAGTAAATTTTGTGACTCGGTGCAAAGCGCACTATTTTGCGCTCTTCTTGTACTTGGCTAGAAACCACTGACGTGTTGTGCAATGCATCATATTGTTTAGGAATATCGACACTGAACTCAAAACGGGCTTTCTTGTCTGGCGCGTCAAATCCGGGGAATACGGTGCGCGCTTCCATCTCTTGAAACTGAGAAAAAATATAGGGTGAGCCGCTTTGTTGGTCTGCCACAAACAAGCCCATCGTCTTTTGATTGATTTTGCCCTTATACCTGATCTGTAACTTTGCCTGACCTGAAATAGGCTTGCTTAATTGGTGGGTCACAATATCAAATTCATTGGGCTGTACAATTTCTAAAGAGGTTGTTTGCCCTTTGTGCGTTAGCTCAACCGATTCTATGACCAGATCACGAACATGATAAGCCACAATATCGCTGCTTTGTTTAATCGCTAAATGCATAAGAGTATAACCGCTAAACTCACTTTGTTTGGGTGACAGAGTGAGCGCTACATTTTGTCGCTCTAAGGTGATATTTTCAGGTAAACGATGGGTATTGGCCTGAGCAGATAGCGATACCAATATAAACAAAATTACAGATAAAAAACGGCTAGAATACAACTGACACCTTCCCTGATTAACATATTGTTTTAGTTATAATTGACAAACATTACACCACGCTAAAGGGGTTATTTCTACTATTATTACTGCACGACTTTTTGGGTCGAATAGTAGCTTATATGCTATCAAGACTTTGGAGGGTGGTATGTGTTTGCACTAAATGGCTGCGTAACAACACTTAGTGTGCATTCAGTTTAAGCGCTGGTGGTTGAGCTCTGTCACCTTTGTCATTGAATTTTCATCATGCACTAGGTTACTTCCTTTACCAAGCTGTATATTATTTATGCACCATTACAAGGAGGACTCCCATGTCAAACCCGTTTGATACCTTTAAGTGCCATGCAGAACCTTTATCGAAAGCTCTATTAACAGCATTTCCAAATGGCATAACACCAAGCTACGAGACAATTCATGCTCCAGCGCACGATGAGCCAATCTCTAACCAACAAAAAAGCGAGCTCAAAGAAGTGGTTCACTTTTTTGTAAATGAAGGATACGCCCGCAAAAGTACCGTCAATCAAACCCATATTGTATTGACCCAAAAAGGTCTAGGATGGCTTGGCATAACAGAGGACTTACTCAAGCCAATTGATAACCCGTACAGCACATTGCTTTAGAAGCGCTATCATGCAGGCAAGCCCAACTTGTCTGCATGACTATCACACTATAACCTAGCCCTCTTGGGAAGTTGAATATACTCTGAGGATAATAGACAGCTTAAAGGTGTATAAACACGCGAAATGATATCTAACACACCTTAGCCCATGTCACATTAAAGCAGTTAAAGCGGTTTTGTGATCTGTACACTTTTCGCCAACTCAAACACCGTTTTGGCAGGGATCCCAAAGGCAATAACTTTACTGTGATCTGCCCAATACTTAGTTTTTATGGCTTCATAGACTGAACCATAAAGCTCTGGTTCTGCTAAATCATTGTAGCTGGCAATCAACGATGAAACCGCTACAACACACTCACTTTTTACGTCATACATTGCGCCACCGGAAAAGCCACCTTGGAGCGCTTGATGTAAAAGTATCCAGCTAACGGGCTCACTGCGCATCTTGTTGGGCGAAAACCCTTCTTTACTGGCTTTGGTATTGAAGCTTTCAGTCATTAATGGTCTTTCAGTAATGCCCGAGAGCGTACCCGATGCCGTTGTCAGTCTTGAGTCTGGAGCCAACATACTCATCGTAACGCGTGAACCAAACTGTTCGTTTTCACACCATTTGGGTACAACCTCGGGATTCAAGCGGTGATCTACCAGTTTGATATATGCTAAATCGGTTTTTGGCGAGCGCAGCACCACTTTGGCTAACAAAGGTCTTGAAAGTTTGCCCAGCTCACCTAACTGAACATTAACTAAATCCCCCACCTGCGAACCTTCCACAACGTGATCTGCAGTAACCACTAATTCTTGGTTTAACGGGATACCCATACCATTGGAGAATCTGTTATCTCCTAATGATACGCTAATCAACACCTGGTAATTAATTACCACATCTTTACCTTCATCAGATTGAGTTGATGAATTGTTTTGATAAGCGATAGCCAACTCTTTTCCCTGATGAGTCTGACTCGTTCCACAACCAAATAATGCTACAGTTACACCTAGCATCAGCAACTTTTTGGCTAATCCCATAGCACGCACAAAAGTCGGCTCAAGCTTTAACGTGTCGATGTGCTCTATGTATATCATATGATCATTCCATGTTAATTAATTTAATACAAAAATCGCAACTATCAACGAAGGCCAGATATTAAAAGCCCTCATACTTGGCTCTAAATATGACACAGAATACAAAAAATTTACATATTTAAAACATGAAATCGTTTCAATTGTGTTTTTTATGTTAAAAAGAATACCTAAAAAGCTTAAGTTTTAGACCGTATATTTGTGCTAAAAATTGTTGTCACTTTACCCAATACACAAGCCTGCCTCTCTCCTGCGATGCTATTGATACTTTGCTGGCTTAAAATTCATTGCTGCGCATTATAAATGCCGAAACTTTATAAAAGCTGTTGCCTACTAAGCTTCTATATTCACTTCGCACAATTTTCTCTCCCATAAAGTCAATGCGTTTTATAGAACTTCTATCCTTTAGAATCAACCTGTTAGATCTATCAAAAAACTATTCAGACAACTTGATAAATTTTTCGTAGGACGACTCACACCAGGCTTGTGCATGATGCTTAAGAAAATTTAACTAACAGGAATAACCATGCGAAAAATACCTTTAACTGCAATGTCAGTACTTAGTTGTTCAATACTGGTCAGTACTTTTGCTCACTGTGGCAACAAAATAAATTCAACTTATATAGAACCTCCAATGGTCGCTATACCAAGCGGTGATTTTTTAATGGGAAATGACCAAGGTCGAGATAATGAAAAGCCGCAACACAAGGTTCAGATCAAAGCATTTCAAATGGCAAAATATGAAGTCACTATTGCTGAATTTAGAAAATTTGTTGAGCAAACAGGCTATCCCGCTAAGGAAAATTGTAATCACAGGATTGGTAAGAAATGGTTCGGTAGCGGTAAAAAAGATGGTAGTTGGGACGATAATATTTATGCACAAAGCGAGTTTCACCCAGTAGTGTGCGTCTCCAGAGAGGATGCTGTTGCCTATGCTGACTGGTTATCAAAACAATCAGGAAAACACTACCGTTTGCCTAGCGAAGCGGAATGGGAATATGCGCTAAGAGGCGGCACTCAAACACGTTACTTTTATGGTGACCAGCCGCTCAGCGGCCTAGCATGTAAATATGCTAACCTGTCTGACTTACATGCAAAAGTAGAGTCACCAAAGCAATACGACGCGACTTACAACGACAAATATACCATCGAACCATGTCATGATCATGAGGTCACAGCATCGGTGGTCGGCTTATACAAGCCTAATCCTTTTGGCATTCATGATATGTTAGGAAATGTGGTAGAGCGGCTTGCGGATTGCTATCAAGATAACTATATCAATGCGCCAAGCGATGGCAGCGCCGTGATTAAAGAAGACTGCAATGCATACGTAGCAAGAGGTAGCAGCTGGCATTGGGAAGCTAGTACCAGCAGTGCAAGAATGCGTGTGCCTGAAAACTTTCTTGCTGCACTTGAAGGGTTTCGTTTAGCGCTCGATACCAATGGCAAAGCCTTACCAAGTCAGCCGGGCAACAAGGAGTTTGTAAAGGCACTTAGCAAAGCACAGTTAAAAGCAAAAAAGCACTGGCAAAGCAATAGCGCCCAAACACACAAGACATCTATCAGCGCAGACAATCTGGTAGACACAGCGAATTGATATACGACTTAGTAGGAGTTAACTTCAACTCCTACTTGCTGTAATCGCTGTTGATGCCGCTCCAGCCACCAAGATTTTGCAGTATTACTGATATATCTTTTACTTAAGGTAACTTGTGCTGAGTCGGTGTCATTTTGCAGTAACTCTAATAACACCAGTGCCATTTCTAGGCCGATCCAGTCAATTCCTTGCGTACGAGCTAAGTTAAATGCACTGGCGGCATATTGTATAGCCTGTTCAGGCTGATGTTTTGCAACGTATATCTTGGCCAACAAATAGGACTGGCGAGTCGGCTCGGTGATACCTTTTGCAAGTGATTCTGCCACCTCCCATTGTTGCTGCTCAATGGCGTAGTTAATCAGCTGTTCTGTAACACTAAAGAATACCCAGAAATTATCCAATGTGACGGGTCTGCGCAGTACACTGTGATAGTGACGTAGTTTTTCCTCTTTTTGCTCAGCAAACAACGCCCAGTGGTAATCCGTCAACATTCTGTGAGAATCATCTAGTTGATAATCATCAATCAGCAGCTCGGCCTGTTTTAAGTAATCATATCGCTCTTTATAAAGATTAAGCTTCGCCGCTTTAATAGACAGCAAAGTGTAAGCTCTGATCTCCTGTTTTGGTCGATTAGCCAATCTAGCGTGACTTGCCGCCCGAAATAAATACGTTTGTATTCGCGCGAAGTCTTTATTGACCTCCTCTACATCAATCTGAGAATGGCTTACTTCACTTTGCAGCGCTAGTAAATTGATCTCTGCCAATAATGACTGTGTCTGCTCAAACTGCTGCATAGCCAACTGATGCTGCTCTAGCTCCAGTAGCAGTTCACCTCGAAGCCAATGGGAATAAGCGACATAGACAGGTTGTGTTTGCGCCACCGCAAGGGTTGATAACTTCTCAATTTGTGCGTCAGCAATATCATATTCAGTCTGTTCAATTTGTCGTTCAATAAGTTGTTGTAACAGCGCTAAATGTTCAGGGTAACGGGCAACCAATGTAGCCAGTTCAGCGGTTGCAGCTGACTGTGAAGGTGCATTGAAAAAATCAGACATCAACACGGGCTCAAGGGCGTTATAGAGCGCTTCTTCAAGCTCTGCCAAAGAGTGTACATGCAAATACCCACGCCAATCGCGGTGACTGCCTTGCGCTAAGTACTCTAATATAAAGCGAGGGTTTTGCTGCTCTGTCAGTTGATATGAATAAACCACGCCAGACAACAACACCCCATTTGGATTGCTTGCTGAAAGGTGTTTTTTCCGCACCATATATGGTGATGCAAAAAACCGCCAAGCACCAACAAGCGCCTGGTCAGACTCAGTGTTAGACACTTCAATAGGTATCAATCTTTGCGCTAACTTATTGTTCAAATCACCGAGAGCCTGCTTTGACAATGCAACGTCTCTGGTAGCAAACGGTATCACATACCAATTAGCGAATTGCTGATGCCCTCCCGTAACTGCATGCATTTGCTGCTGCTCTTTAATACTCATCCACCAATAAACACTAGTCACAAAAATAACAGCCACTGCGCAGAGCAAATAAGCTAACTTATTTTGGAGCAGGAAATTTTTTGGTTGGTACTGTAGAGCGTGTTCACTTAGGGGGACATCACTAATCGCTAATTGCCACTGATACCCTCGTTTGGGAAAGGTTTTTATAGCCCCCTCACCTACAACCGTTCGTAATTGGCTAATAGTCTGAAAAACAACCTGATCTGACAAGATCTTGCGCGGCCACACATAGGACAAAATATCCTCTTTGCTCAGTAGCTTGGTTGGCTGTTCTAAAAATAAAGACAATAGCTTCGCCTGATTTGCATTCAGACTGACCACATCTCCTCTTTGATACAAAACCTGATGCTGTGTATCGAAACAAAAATCAGAAAAGTAAAGCATTGAATAATGGGCTGTTACGGCAATGCTTCAGTGTACCGTGTTACTCAACACTTGTTAAGCGCGGCTTTCTCGCTTTGCGAAACCTTAAAGACCGTGTTCATTTGCAATGAACATTACATTGCACCACCGTTTACAACTGCTCAATTGACATCCAACCAGAAAAAGGTTAATAAAATGCATTGGTGTAAACCAAAAATTAACAAGCTGTAATTTTTAAATAAGCAAAACAAGGAATTTGAATATGCTTAAACGCGCTCTAATACTCTCACTTATCACCTCTCCCGTTGCTTTGGCCAGCAACCCGTTTACTTCTAATAATTTTACCAATGAAGCGATGGCAAGAGGAGCCGCAGAACCAACGCCCCAAGCCTTCAATGTCAAAGATGATAGTGCACTACAAGACCTTATAGATACTTGTCAAGACAACCCTAAAGGTGATGGTCATCCAAAGTGCCCTGCACTATTAACAGCAATCAAAAAGGAACTAGATATTCCACACAATCAGTTATCCTCCGTATTAAAACAGTGCGATGAAAAAGGATATTATTTAGGTGACAAAGACAATAAAGTAGACTGTCCGGATGTTCCCTCTGATGAGTTTAAAGCTTTCCAATGGGTGTCGTGGGACATAGAAGCTAACAAGAACAATGCGTTTTACCAAACCGCATTGGCTCCTGTGGGAGACAGCAAAAACTTTAGCGTAGGTCTATACAAAGGGTTGTGGTACTTGTGGGGTAAAGACGTCCGTTTACCTTTCTATTTCTCTTACGCCGAGCCTAAATCCAACACAGCGAAAAATGAAGCGTCTGATACTTTGATAGATAAAGACGCTGGACTACAAATAAGCATACCGGTTATTGCTGCTTTCAAAAGTGGACCAGGCGGTTTAGATAACAAGCAAAGTACAATATCAGCTGGCGCTATTTTTAGTTTGGTTGCAAAAGACGTCAAAGGTAACGAAGACTCAGAATGGGTTACCGGCACCAGAGCATCACTTATTGCCCAATATAACTCTTATCTTGAAGTGTTCAGTGTGAGTGATTCAAACGGGGAGGCTCAGCCAGGTTCACTTAATATTGCTTTTAACTATACTCATCACAAATATAGTAACGACAAATTGAAAAATGTCGCGAACAATCTAACACTACTTGACGGTGACAAATTCTCCGACAGCTTTCAAAGCAAAGGCATCACCATCACCGCAGAAATCGGTAAGGTAGTTTCTATTAGTTATCAATATGAAGAAGTCGATGACGCTATTTTTGGTAATGATAAAATCAAACGACTTGTCCTTTCTAAAACCTTTTAACAAATAAACCATCGGCAAAGGCGGCAGAGACTTTGACGCCTTTCACTTGCACAGTTTAATACGCTAGTTCTTGGATAAATTACCACCCGCCACAGCCGTTCTAAACATTTCTATGGCACCGCGCTTTTGCATGGTCACAAATACAGACTTACCATCCACGCCACCAAACGCCACGTTAGTTGGGTGCTGCCCTTTGAGTTTAACCTCTTTGAGTAATTTCCCTTGTGGAGATACCACCGCAATCACCCCTGCACCATATCGGGCAATATACAAATTGCCCTGACTATCTGTACGCATTCCATCTAGTCCAAAGTCCACAAATTCAATTAATAACTGCTTGTTGCTAATGTTACCCTTATCATCAAGACTGTAGCGCCATACCTTACGCTGCACACTCTCATTCACATACAACACCTTATTATCTGGACTGACTTCAACTCCATTAGTGGTCCCCATGTCAGCCTCAAGCAAATGACTACTACCATCTTGATCAATACGCCATAACTGCCCTGTGTTATTTTTCCAGTTTGGGTCACTGGCAAACAAAATCCCGTTGTCCATGATCGCCAGATCATTAGGCTGATTCATCTTGTTGTTGTGGGCAAAGACTGTCAGATAGGCGGCCACATCGGCGTCACTTTGCAGCGCTTCGCGACTGACTCGTAGCACATTGTGATTCACGTAGTCGGCAATAAACATATTGCCCGCCTTATCAAAGCGAATACCATTTCCCACACTCCCATTTGGCAAGCTGAGTAATTGACTTACTTGCCCCTTTGCAGTCACTTTACCAATACTGCCCTGCTTTGCGTAATTTACCGCATACAACACGCCATTCTCATCAACCGCGGGCCCTTCAACGCCTTGGGTAAATACGTTGTCACTCACCCAATCTTGAGCAATATATAAGGGCTGCGCTTGAGCAAATCCCGACACGATAATAAGAGAACCGATTAAATATTTCATGATGTTCCTTGGTTATTTTGACAATCTAAATACAACTTACGCACGGGCTCTACCGCTGCTAGCACCAGTTCACTTTGCAACTCTTGCAATGAACGTAACTGCTGTGCAACCTGTGCTTGCTTTTGAGGGGGGTGTATCACTTGGCGGCGACAGTTTTCAATCACTCCTAATGTCAGCACATTGAGTTTTAGTAGACGCGCTAATATTGGTTGCAGGTGTGTCAAATTGTCGTTATCGGTTAATACCTGTTGAGCGTCAAGCAACTGAGCTTGTAACTCAAGGGTGTCCTTTTCAACCTGTTCTAAAGCATCGACTTTTCCTGCACGATAACGTGAAAAAGCACTTTGCAACTGGCGTACAGCACTACTTTCTACAGGTAAGAAATCAACTATAGCATTCATAGGAGCGTGTTGGTGATACTGCTCCTTTAGATATTTAATGTGATGTCGAGTGTAATAATGCGCCGGCTCCAAACGAGACGAAAAAGCCAGTAAAAAGGTTAAACTACGTTGGCGCTCGGCGTCACTCAGTGCTGGGCTAAGTAGGTGACTTAAGCCTTGATGATACTGCCGTTGATGTGCAAGACCCAGCACATTTGCGCCATAGTTATCCATCACTTCGAGTCTTTGATACATGTTTTCTCTATTTTTTACAGCTTGCGGCGACCATAAACGCTCAGCAATGGCAAACAAGCGTGGCCATATTCTTAGGTCAAGGTTGTCATCATTGACAAGCTCACTCCAAATTGTGGCCTCTGCCCCCAAAATACGCTGTTGCTCTGAAGATGTTAGGGGCTTTATAGAGGATACTGTTGATGGGGTATCATTTCTTTTCAGTGTCATTGGGTAGCGACTGTTGCCTATCATAACTGAACTATCACCACCACTGAGTGCAAGCTCAAACTCTAGGGGCCCCATCCAACTATCTAACGTCACCACAGAGTATTGTGTACCATCCAATGTGTACCGCTTGTTTAGCTGCGCGACTTTGTGACGTTGATCATTGAATTTTATCAGCAACTGTTGCGCGTCGTCCCCCATTATGAGCAACTCGCCTGCGACATCACTACCTTTAAGCCGGTCGATAGTAAAGCTATATGCCGAAGACAGCTCTAGCGACATATCCAAAGGTTCAGCATCGCCTAGCGGGTCATTACGATAGTGATAATCCGTATATTGTGGTTGATCAATGTAAAACCCTGTCGATAAAATTCCTTGATAGCCTTTGCGTGCCAACGAGTTTAAAGAGTCATGCCCGCGCCATGATTGGACGACAATGTCGCGCGGTAACTTCGGATGATACACTTCATCCCAACCCATCATAATACGCTGTTGTTTGTGTAAAATTGCTTGTACTCGCTGATTAAAATAGGCTTGCAAATCATGACCATCAGTAAAGCTCTGTGCTTGCATTAATGCTTGAATGTCTTTGTTTTTAAGCCATTGCTCAGGGTCAACCTCATCTCCACCGATATGCACATATTGATCTGGAAATAGCGTGGCCACCTGTGCAAACAAAGTCTCTATAAATTCGTAAACTTGTGGTTTCGAAACATCAAGTAAGGGTTTAAATACTCCCCAATGACGTTGCATATCGTAGTCTTTTACTTCACTCATCAACTGAGGGTATGCGACAGCTATCGCGCTGGCGTGTCCGGGCATACCAAACTCAGGCACAACCCGGATACCATGTAAAGCTGCATAGTTGACTACCTCTCTCACTTGCTGCTGCGTGTAATATTGCCCATCAGAGGCCATTTGCGTCAGCAAAGGAAATGCTTGAAATTCTACTCGCCAGCCTTGGTCATCACTTAAGTGCCAATGCAATACATTAAGCTTGGCCGCCGCCATCCCATCTAACTGGCGCTTAATGGTATCAACGCGGATGAAATGACGTACGCTGTCGATTAACAACCCCCGCCAGGCGAATCTAGGAGCATCTTCAATGCGCAAATAAGGTAACCGCCCATCTTCAGCGGTGGCTAATAACTGCATCAAACTACTCACTGCGTGTTGAGCACCAAAAACACTGTTAGCCTGAATATGTATACCCTGCGCACCAATCTCTAAGGTATACGATTCATCGTCGCCAAACTGTGGCAGCAAATGATGACCCTTTTTTGAGCTTTTTTCTGGCACAACTATCTGCAGCAAACTGGTATCCGGCAAAGCACTTTTAAGCAAGGTGGAGGATTGCAAACTGCTACTTTGGGCTAGCGCTGACTGGAGTCTTGAAAATTGTAATGATTGACGCGGCTCATCAAACCCCGTCATAAAAACCTGTATGTTCTCGGGCAAAACTAGGTGCTGTTGGGTCACGTGCATTTTTTTAGGCGATGGCATCAACGCAAGCCCCTGATTTGACGGTAGTGGCACAGCGATAGATACCGTGGCATAACAACAGCACAGTACCGAAATGATCAATTTAAGATGGTTATTCAACAAAGTACTCCTGATTTAGCAATTTGGGTAATAATAATGGTGAGATTAGTGCCCCATGATATTGGATCACTACGGCTGCCAGTTGGTGAGCAAAAGTTGCACTAGCTACGATGTCGTTGCCAAGTAAAAAGTTAATTACAAACCCTGCTGCAAATGCGTCCCCTGCTGCACAGGTATCCAACACGGCCTGAGGCTCAAGTGGGCATGCTGGCACCTCAATACAAGTTTTGGTTTCACTGCAATAAAGTACACATGGCGCAGCTCCTTGACGGATCACTAGTAATTGTCTTTGACGACTCAAACTTGAATGTAATTCGATGATTTCTTTTGTGTTATTTATTCCATACAAAGCGTATTCGTCTTCATCGGTTAAAAAGGCAATGTCAGCTATTGCCATCAATGCTCGATAATCTTGTTGAGGGCTGATATCTTCCCACAAGCAGGCCCGATAGTTATTATCAAAAATGATAATACCACCACGATGCTTAAATTCTCTTAGTTTATCAATCAAATAACTTCTATCTGAGACGGACAAAATAGCTAAGCTGATACCCGAAAGGTAAATTGCATCAATTGCACCATGAGAGAGCGCATAACTCAGTGTTTCATCCAACTCAAAATAGACGCGCGCTGCACTATTGGCTCTATCGAAACGAAATGTGCGATTGCCATATTGATCATGACTGACCCAGTAGCTTCCCATCTTCCGCTGCGGATGTACCAGCAAGAACTCATCGTCGATGACGTTTTGAGTCAGCAACTGCCTAAACCCGCACTCTTCTTGAGTTGTCGCTCCGATTGCACTGGCATAATAGACTGCAAAGGGTGCTTGTGGAAGCTGAGCACACAAGTGTTTGCAGTACCAAGCGGTGTTAAATGTATCACCGCCAAAAAACGAGCTGCCGTCGGCTCGGTGTTCAACCATACATTCACCGAAAAACACCAGTTTTTTTGTTTCTATGCTCATAATGATGTTTGCCCCACGGCGCTACGTGCCTTTTTCCTCCAGTCGTTTTTAGTTAGCTTGCTAACTAGCACTCCAAAAACGATTGCACTGCACAACGCAGGCACCACTGGATTACCAAACCATGCAAGCCAATTGGCTTGCTCAGCAACCACCAATGCCCCAATGACACTGCTAAACAGAGTTGCCAGTGCACCTTGCCATGTATAGCCCCGCCAAAACCTACCCAGTAGGCCCATCACGCACAGTCCACTCATCACCATCGCAATCATATGAGTTATGTAACTGATAATATTATTGGATAACAACGCCATAATTAAGGCTAAAGCGACTGTGAGCAACATAGCAATACGTGAAATTAAAAGCTGGTGCTGCTCGGGCATACTGTTGTTAAACAACCATTGATAAATATCGTCCACCAGAACGCTCACTCCAGCAATCGCATCGGAGCTGGCACTGGATAAGGTGGCAGACAATCCAGCTAGAATGATCAACCCACCTAACAATAAGGGCAAACTATTCAGAGCCATGTAAGGAAACGCATAAGCGGGGTTATCAAGCTGATTATTAAGTAAATAAGCACTGATGCCAATTAGTGCAGGAATAACCGAAAAGAACAGATAAAGTCCACCTGAAATAACAAAGGATTGGCGTACACTGCTCACACTTTGAGCGGAGTATATACGCTGACGAAACGAAGGGGTTGCTAACACCCCAACCAATACTGCAATAGCTAAAGATATCGCAGGCATTACGCCTATTTTATTGACGGATAAAAAGCCACTATCAACAACTCTTTCACTGTGCTGTATCGCACTTAACCCACCCACATGAGCAACTGCAAAATAGGCCATTAATACAAAACCGATGAAAAGCAGTACCGCTTGAATTGCATCAGTCCACACCACTGCACTGTAGCCTCCGATAGTCACATAAACCGCCAAACCGATACCAATAATCAGCTTAGCTTGCCCTTGTTCAATACCGGTCAGCCAAGATAAATACATGCCACCGCCTATCAGGTGTGCGCCCAACCACCCTATACTGGCGCTATAAATAAGCAAAGCCAGTAACTTCTTTACCAAAGGATGATTGTCCACATAGCTGGCAAGCTCTTCACTCATGGTAGAAAAGTTTTGTTCTCTAGCTGGTGCAAATAACCAAGCTAACAGTAAAATGCCCAGTGCTCCACCTATGCCATATAAAGCCCCGGCCCATGCATTTTCATAGGCAAAGCCAACAGCCCCCATTGAGGACCCCGTACCAACCATAGTCGCCACGGTTGTTCCCAAGGTTAGCAATAAGGGTACTCTTCTGCCTGCAAGTAAAAAGTCACTGGATGACTTTTGCCAACGAGATACCCACCAGCTAATCACCACCATAACTAATAAGTAGCCTGCAAAAGCCAACAAGAAAAAACTCTGTTGCGTTGTCATCTCCCCCTCCTCTTTGCTCTTTTGCTAGACGCCGTTGCGGTGTCATCTCTTATGAGTTAATCACCTTTATAACAGGTGACATCAACTTCCACTTTGCAATTCACAACCAAGTCCGCGACCATGCAAATACGCGCTGGAGGATGTGCACTAAAGTACTGCGCAAACACCTTATTAAAGGACTGAAAATAACGCGCATCGGTTAATATCACCGATACATGGGTAACATGCTCAAGCCCGTAACCCGCTTCCTCCATAATGGCAACACAGTTATCTAGGGCGATTTTACTTTGCTCAATAATGCCTCCCTCGACTACTTCACCATCACGCATCGGCGTTTGCCCCGACACACGTAACCACCCACCCGCTTCTACCGCTCTGGCAAAGGGTAAATGCTGACCACCCGTTCCCGTGCCACCTTCAGCACCAATTCGTCTAATTGTCATTGTTATTTACTCCTTATCTAGTGAACGGGCTAAAAACCGCCCTGCTCTTTGTCTGTGTTGAATGTTGGATTGGTTATCTCCTTCTTTGAAGCTGCTACGACCATTAACCCAAACGTGTTTTATCCCTCGAGCCTGTTTGTGAGGCTGGCTGTACGTGGCCTGATCCGAAACCGTATTTGCATCAAAAAGTACCAAATCAGCAAAGTAGCCCACTTTGATCTCACCACGTTTTTTAAGTCCAAACGCCCTCGATGATAACGCTGTCATTTTATGGATGGCTAAAGATAACTCTAGGGTATTTAACTGACGCGCATATTTACCCAAAACACGTGGAAAAGTTCCCCACAATCTAGGGTGTGGGTGAGGATCACAAGGCAGTCCATCCGAACCTATCATAGTATGTTCATGACAAACAATGTCCTGTACATCCTGCTCGTCCATGCAGTGATATACTGCGCCTGCGGGTCTAAGTCTTTGTGCTGCTTCATATAAAGACACATGCCACTTACTGGCGATGTCTTTAAGTGTTTTCTGCGCCATTTCGGGATGAGATTCAGACCAAGTGATGAAAATCTCATTGTTGTCCGTTACCTGCTTTAGATCCAAGGTACTTGAACTGGCTGCGTAGGGATAGCAATCGCAACAAACAGACTGTTGCTGTCGCCGTTTTTCTAAATGCGCTAATATCTGTTTTGCCCTGCCCCAGTTGTTTTTTCCTGCACACTTCAAATGAGAAATGACCAAAGGCACTTGTGCACTCCTAGCGCTTTCAAACGCTTCATCCATAGCGTCTAAAATAGCGTCAAATTCGGTGCGCAAGTGTGTTGTATATATTCCGTTGTAAGGTACTAAGCAGCGAATTAACTCGCATACCTCGCTAGCACTCGCCGCATTGGCATTGCCATAAGCAAGCCCTGTACTAAAACCAATCGCCCCATCCGCGAGCGCTTCGCTCAGTAACGTTTTCATTTGCGCAATTTCTTGTGCTGTTGCAGTGCGATCTAGCGCCGACATCACTTGTGCTCTAAGCGACGTGTGACCTATTAGCATAGCCGTATTAACGCTTGGCCTAACTTTGTTATAACGGTCTTGATAATCAGCGAGTGTGGCAAACTCAAACTCAGCTTCATCACCGAGTAAGTTAATGGGGTCAACCAGCTTTGCACTATCTTGAAATGGCGCAGCACTTATTCCACAGTTGCCAGTGATGACTGTTGTTACGCCCTGACTCAGTTTGCAAAGCATGTGTGGGTTGCGCAGTACTTCTAAATCATCATGGGTATGTACGTCTATAAACCCTGGCGCCAGTACATGACCTTGTCCGTCAATGTAGTGCTTGGCACAACAATGTGATACGTCTTCAACTGCGACTATATGTTCGCCTAATATGGCAACACCACCAAGTTTCGGTTCACAATACTCACCGTTGTAAATCAACACATTGTGAATAACTGTATCCACAGTTTCAGTGCCTATCATAATTCAATCTCCCAACGGAAAACGTGTATCCACTGGCTCGGCTCCACTGGCTTCATTACGATGCTTATCAAGCTGCATCTTTAGACGTCGCAGCTTTTCTTTTGAGCGGCGTTGGTTTTTCATCGCCACTTCACTGGACAATATGTCCACCGCGGCCATCATGACATAGCGTGCTGCACTGGGTTTAAAAATATAGTCACTCTCTTGTGTCTTAATTGGCAGGTGAAAGTCGGCCAACGCTGATAGCTCCCCTTCTGGACAAATAGCAATCACCACCGCACCATATTCTTTCGCTATACGGGTTGCATCAGTCACATCTGGGCTTACACCACTGATAGACAAGCTAATAACAACATCATTTTTATTGATGGTTGATGCTGTCATCCTCATCAGCATGGGGTCACTGTGAGCGTTACTCAATATATCCAAGCGGAACAAACGGTTTTGACACTCAGTAGCCAACATACTACTCCCTCCACCCACACCATAAATCAAACAATGGCGAGCGCTACAAATAGCATCACAGGCTTGTTGCACCACATGCTCTTCAATGAGTCCGGCATTGAGGTTTAAAATCTCTTGAATTGATGAGTAAACATGTGAAATATTCTCCCGCTCAACCAAAGATGTACCTAAGAATCTCTCACCAACCGCGGTTGACTTTGCCAATTGCAGTTTAAGATCGCGCACATTTTCGCACTGCAAACTTTTTGCAAGACGCGTAATACTCGCATGGCTTACCTGCGCTCGTTGTGCTAATTCATTGATTGAAGCACTGGCTGCAAAATGAAGGTCTGACAGGATTAGTTTGGCAACTTTTTGCTCCGCTCGGCTAAAATGCCCCATTCCTTGTGATATTTTGTCAATAATGTCCATTGCAAAGCCCCTCAAAAATAAGTAGTTAATGTTTTATTGATCACCCATTCATCTTCAACCACGCCGATTTGTCGCCACTTATCGAATGTTAAACAAGGGTGAGAGGATGAGAAACAGACCAAATCACCCACTTTAAGCGTGGAGTCTGATGCAACACTCATCATGCAATGTTGGTCCATTATATGTGTCACTCGAAACGTACAAGGCGCTTTATCAAGCTTTTGGCTCTGTGGAGCAAAGGTTAATTCTGGTGTGGGTAATCCAGCATCAAAAGCAACATCACGCTTACCTAGCCCAATGATTACTTGATTAGGCTGAGCACGCGACACCACATAGGCCCAAAGGTACAAACCCGATGTTAAAGAGCCTGTTATGTCACATGCCAGCTGACAGCGTTTTTCAACCTGTTGCTGGGCTGTCTGGTAAATGCCCGTATCATGAATAAGGTAGCAACCTGGACGCAGCACGTACGTAAATCGTTCACAGGTTTTACTTGTATTCATGGCTTTTGCAACCACATCGTACCAAGCAGAGCCCGCTCCTGTAATGATAGGTCTATCTACAGCAAACCCATGGTGCTGTTGAATCTGAACGGCCATAGCCATAATGTCATTAACGAAAGCATTGATTTGCTCTACTGCGTGTTTTGTTGCTATCACCCCTTCATAAAAACTCAACCCACATACATTCAACGCTGTAAACTGCTGACACACTCCTAACAGTTCAAATACCTGTTCATTTGAGCGCACCCCACAACGGCCATTTTCAACGCCAACTTCAAGTAGAATATTTAGTGACACGTTTTTTTTCTGGAAAAACTCCCCCAATTGGCGAGCATTGTCTGGCGAGTCTACAAAGCAATAAAATTCAGTATCTGTCTGTATTAGCAACTGCGCTATCAATTCAAAGTGGTGTTTACCTACCAGTTGATTGGCTAGGATGATCCTATCAATACCTTGCTCAACCGCGTTTAATACCTGAGGCACAGTGGCTAAACTAATGGCCCACGCCCCTTGTTCGATTTGTTGCTTAAACAAATCAGGCGACATAGTGGTTTTTCCATGAGGAGCGAGCTTTACACCCGCTTGTAAAGCATATTGCGCCATCCATCGTGCGTTATTAGATATGGCACTTTGTTTGACAACAGCGACAGGAAAGCTCACTTCCTCGGCCAAAATATTCCAACCTTGAGTCGCAAGTAATTCAGGCTTACCTGAGCCTTTCAAAAATTCAGACATAGCACCTTTTATTAATTCGTAACAATTATTTATTAACTTACTGTAGCGGTATACAAGCAAGGTCAGTTTATAGCCAAAAGCAAGACAAATATTGATCAAACTGCTTGCTTTGCAGCCCATGATAGTGTTAGAAAGTAACAAGTTCAACAATATTTTTATGTTACTTTCTAACTAAGTGGTCAGTAACAAAGGTCTATCGTTGAGCTGGTCAGGTAAGTTATGAGTACGTCTTGCGCCATTGTTACTTTGTCTTGATGACGCAAGGTTTAATATGAGTAGTTAAACGTTATGTTGCTCAAAAATACAGACCATCCATATTTTTTTAAAATAGAATGACAGCGTTGTCACTTTGGTTTTAGAAATACATGAGTCATCACAACAATTAAGACATATCAAGTCCAGTCAACTTGATTTGCTAAACGATACAAGGGGAAGAAAGTGTCCAACAAAACATTTAAGCGCAGCGTACTATCGTCAACCATCGCTGTCGCACTATCTGCGGGCATTGTGCACAATGCTAGCGCACAAGATAGTCCAACAGTGCAAGAAGACATTGAAATAATTCAAGTCAAAGGGATCCGTGCCAGTACAGTAAAATCAATTAACGTTAAGCGTTTTGCTGCATCACAAGTTGATGGTATTGCCTCTGAAGACATAGGCAAATTACCTGATGTCACTATCTCCGATTCACTACAACGGATCACTGGCGTACAGGTCGAAAGAACCGCAGGTGAAAGCGGACCCGTGCAAATTCGTGGCATGGGCCAGGTTGATACCACACTCAACGGTGAAGTGTTTTTAAGTGCCACTACCATCGACTCTTCAGGTGCAAATTTTGGTGATCTGCCCGCTCAGCTTTTCGCGGGTGTTGATGTATACAAAACCAGCCAAACGAAACGCACCGCATCGGGTATTACCGGCTCGGTAGATTTAAAAACTCGCCGTCCCTTCAATATGAATGAAGGCTGGGTATACAACGTTTCTGCAGATGTGACACAAGGCTCAATCAGTGAAAAAAGCGATCCTACATTAACCGGTTTGGTCAGCTACAACGCTGAAAAATGGGGCGTGTTATTTTCAGCCGCGACTCAGGAAGCAACTTTAGCAACCGACTATAACGGTTATTTCGACACCTCTGAAAATGGCGGAATTGGTGCGGCCAACAACAACTTTACTTGGGGTCAAAATCCACGAGGTGAAGATGTTCGTCACGTTGTACCACAGGGCTTTGCTGCCTTTAATAAGCAGGAGAAACGCGAACGTGAAGGCTATCAGTTTGCTTTCCAAGCCGATTTAAGTGAAGGGTTTGAGTTGGTATTTGAAGCATTTTATACAGACCAGTCGCGCTTTAATGACCGTAGAGGTCTGTCGCAAAATAACCGTTGGTACAGCTTTAATGACTATGCCTACCCAACTGAATCTGGTTGGACTGGCGATACATTTACCGATACCAATGGCGACCCTTGGGGTGCTGTTAATGACTTCTACTTGAAGCCATGGCGTCTACAAACCTTCACTCAGGTGAATAACAACTTCGAAAAATCAACCAACCTGAATTTGGAGCTTAACTTTAATAATGGCGGAGCGCTTACCGGTCAAGTACGCGCAACACGTGCCCACGCATCGGCAAGAATGCGCCATGGCTACGGTGAAGGCGATATGCTCAGTGTAGATAGTGGCTCCCTAGTAACGGGTCCAGGGCAATTGACCCCAGCCGAATTTTGTGGTGCCGATGACACCATTGTTGGCGATCAAGGTGGTTGTTATGCCGCATTTTCACCCGGTGGTATTGAGGATGACAGCTTCCTACTACGTTACAATGCCAGTGGCGAGTCCCCTGTGTTTAGCGGCTTTGGGCAAATGGTCAATGGTGGACAAGGAAGGATGAGTGTTGCCGACTACATGGGCAGCATTGACTCATATCATATTGGCGCATTTTCTTCCGAAGGTAATACCGACGATGAAGGTGAAATAAATACATTCAGTACAAAATGGAATTACCAATTTGATGACGTGACCTTTATTACCAGCGTAGATTTTGGCATTCGCTTTATGGAGCGCGAGGTAGATCACGATCAATTTACCTACACCTCGCAGTTTGGTGATGGCTGTGACATTGCACAGTGGAAAGCCGTTGACCAATATCATACCACTGCAACTTGTGAGGGTAATCCAGCTGCCGGAGAGTACCTAACACAGGATGTAGGCGACCTCACCGCGGGTACTTGGGTACCCTATACCTTATTAAACCCCGCTAGATTAGATAAATACACCAGCGTTAGTCAGGTTTCTAGCTATGGCAGTGTACAGGGTATCCCTACAATGTGGTCAATTGACCCTAGTAACTTTCGCGATCCACGTCAGTTCCATCTCGATACATTTGGCAATGTTCAACGTACCGAAAACGCTGGTGCGTCTTACGATGTAGAGTTAAATGAATTTAGCTATTTCCTACAGGCAAACTTCGAATACAACATGTTCAAAGGCAACTTTGGTATGAAGGTCATCGAAACCGACTTGTATGTGAAACAAAATTTAGCGGGGTCAAACTTACCTCACAGTGGCTTAGGTCCTGATATTGGTGATGTAGTTACTGAGCGCAGTTATACGGACTACTTACCGTCAATCAATATTACCGCTGATGTGACTGAGGATGTGATCGTACGAGCTGCCTATTCAAAAAATATGCAGGCGCTAACACTGAGCAACTGGGGCGGTGGTAAAACCGTGGGCAAAGCCATTAATGGGGAGTGTGACTGCTTGCGCGTGGTAAATGGCACACTATCGGGTAACCCTGAGCTAAATCCATGGCGCTCGAAAAACTTCTCACTCTCTGCTGAATGGTACTCTGGTGAAGCATCCATGGCATTCCTGGCACTTTACAAAATTGATATTGAAAGTTTCACCACAGACGGAACAGTGGTGATTGATGAGCCGGATGATGATGGTATTCGTCGTGGTCCATGGCCTTTCACTACCCAAGTTCAGGGTGAAGGTGGCTATGTGAAAGGGGTTGAAATCGGTATGAAAGCCGCGTTTGGCGACTATACTGACGTTAGCATCTTGAGAAACTTCGGTGTTGATGTGAACTATACCTACAGTGACAGCGGCTATGATACCAATGAAAGCGTGTTTGGAGAGCTACCATTTCCGGGGAACTCAAAAGACACCTACAATTTTGTACTTTGGTATGAGCAAGATGAGTTTTCAACGCGCTTAGCCTGGAACTCTCGCAGCCCTCGCTTAGTCACAACGGGCTCAAGTGCAGTGGGTGGGCAATCGCTTTATCAAGATGATTATTCACAACTTGATTTCAGTGCGACCTATCATGCCACCGAGTATCTAGATATCTTCCTACATGGCTCAAATATTACCGAAGAAGTACAGCAAACTTATTTACAGTTTGCTGCCCAAAAAGCGTTTCGTAATGAGTATGAGTCTCGCTGGACCCTTGGTGTTAGGGCAACATTTTAGTTGAAATAACACTTCTGCCCAAGACTACCGCTTAGCGGCGGTAGTCTTATTTATTGGAAAACCACTAACTCGTAATGGCCGTTAGTCATCAATAACAAAAAACCATAATATGTAGCTTGCATACTCAAGTGAGCAGCTCAGTAAAATGTGTAACATAACTGCGATATGTGCCAATCACGCAGACAAACATATTGACTATTTGAGTGAGCACGACGGCTATGCGCTGCTATTAAACCGTCAAGAGGACGTACTATGCAAATAACCCAGGACCCGATTAAAAAGTTTGTTATCGTCGGTGGTGGGACCGCAGGCTGGCTAGCTGGCGCAACTTTAGGGAATATTTTCAAACATTCCGATGTGGAAGTTGAATTGATCGAGTCTGAAGACGTCAATATCATTGGTGTCGGCGAAGCAACCATTCCTCCACTAATCGACACCCTAGAGAGCTTAGGTATTGATTTGTCTGAATTTATAAGTGCAACACAAGCTAGTTTTAAGTGGGGTATTAAGTTCGAGAACTGGTATCAAGAGGGCCATAGCTACTTTCATCCATTCGGGGAGCTGGGCAAGCGTATTGATGGCCATGAATTTTATCAGTGTTGGCTAAAACTCAAAGCTCATGGTGACAACACACCATTGATGGCATATTCGCCTGAGGCTGTGCTCGCTGAAAATATGCGCTTTTTTGTTCCTCATCAAGCGATGAATACACCACTTTCGGGAGCACGCTTTGCATTACATCTTGATGCAGTATTAGCTGGAAAATACCTGCGTAATTTTGCACAAAGTATTGGCGTCAAACGCACCGTTGGTCATGTTGAGCTTGTTGATAAGACGCTGGACGGAAATATAGCATCTGTCACCTTGTCATCCGGTCATACCATAGCCGGGGACTTTTTTATCGATTGTAGTGGTTTTAATAGCTTGCTGATTGGTAACGCACTAAACACAGACTATCAAGATTGGTCAGAATATTTACCTTGTAATCGTGCCGTTGTAGTACAAACAACTTTATCCGAAGATATAGCCCCCTATACAATTTCCCGAGCACAAGAAGCAGGCTGGAGCTGGCACATACCGCTACAACACCGCATGGGCAATGGTTATGTTTACTGTGATAAGTACATCAGCGATGAACAAGCAACTGCGACATTAATGAAGAATATCTCTGGTAAAGCGCTCACGCCCCCACGAGTTATACCTTTTAGAACAGGCCTAAGAGAACAAGTTTGGCATAAAAACTGCCTAGCTCTTGGGCTGGCGCAAGGGTTTTTGGAGCCTCTTGAGTCAACCGCTATTCACTTAGTATCAAAATCATTGGCTCTATTCGTTCGTATGTTTCCAACCAAACAGCACAACGCCATTTTGCAAGCCGAGTTCAACCGTCGTATACACCAAGATTACGTGGAGATCCGTGACTTTTTAGTGCTTCACTACTGCACCACTAAACGCTCCGATAGCCCTTTTTGGCAAGACTGGCAACACCGCCCTATTCCGCAAACGTTACAGCAACGCATAAATTTTTTCGCCCAACAAGGCGGACTACTTCGAGAAACAGAGGCGCTGTTTCAAGCAACCAGTTGGTATGCTGTACTGGATGGAATGAAAGTCAATCCATTGAGTTACAATCCAACGTTAGATGCTCTAGACGCAAAGACTTTGCACAAAAGCCTGAATATGGGGCGCACAGCACTTGAGCAATGTGTCCTCAAACAACCATCACATTTACAATTCTTACAACAGTATTGTCCTGCCGAGAATCCATAACATCAAGCGATAACACTTAAGGTCAGAATACCGATATGCCCCAATTCTGACCTGCTCAACTAAATATCGCTTTGCGCTTTACAGTGCTGATTAATAAAAGCTTGGTGTGACAAACATTGTGAAGCGCCAGTTTCTAGTTGATCTTTTAACTGTGCCAGATTCTTCTCGATCAAGTGATTGTCTAAGCCCTTAATACGCGGATCAAAACGCCCCGGTTGTAAGTTAAACCCGTAATACATTGCCAGCCAACTTGCCTGTTTAAACGATTCATCGGCATACTGCACCACATGCCCCTGACTTTTGTACACTGCCAGTTTGTGAGCAAGGCTCTGCGGAATTGGCATTTGCTGGCAGTAGCGCCAAAATGCCGTGTCATCTCGTTGAGTAAGCTTATAATGCACGAGTAAAAAATCAATAATGCGGTCAAGCTCACTATTATGAAGTCGATTTACTTCGTCAATATCTGCCTGATTAAATGATTTATCGGGAAAGAAGGTTAGTAATTTCGCCAGAGCTGTTTGAATGAGAGAAATTCCTAAAGACTCCAATGGCTCCAAAAACCCCGCAGCCAAACCAAGCGCAAAACAGTTTTTGTGCCAGATCACCTTCCTACGCCCTTTAGGAAATTTGAAGTGCTTCACCTTAGTAATCGTTCTTCCTTTCACACTATTTAGCAAGCTTTGCTTGGCCTGTTCATCACTCATAAATTTACTGGAATAGATATAACCATTACCCATGCGATGTTGCAGCGGAATGCACCATTGCCAACCAGCTTCCTTTGCAATGGCTCGGGTATATGGGGTTGGCTCCCCCTGTAATTCAGTTTGCACAGCGACAGCGCTGTCACAAGGAAGCCAATTAACATTTTCATCAAGGCCAATCCCCAACGCACCTTCAATCAATACACCTTTAAAACCAGAACAATCAATAAACAAATCGCCATGAATGGTTTGTTCATCACTGAGTTTTAATGACTCAATCATACCCGATTGTGCATTTAGCGTTACCTGAGATACCGTTGCTAGAATATGCTTAACTCCCTGCTCTTTACAAAACTGTGTCAGAAACCGAGCGTATAACACCGCATCAATATGATAGGCGTATGCATAATGTGTGACTGGGTTACTACTTTGCTCATTTGGCTGAGCAAACGCACCCTTTTTTGCCAATACGCTAGCAAAACAGTAATCTTCTATATCCTGTGTTAATCCCTGTGCTTTGAGCTTGTTAATATATTGGTGAAACTCAACATTTTCCAATGGTGCACCATACGCTGCAAAGGGATGGAAAAAGCGTGAGCCTTTTTGATACCAATCTTCAAACTCTATCCCCAACTTAAAGGTGGCTTGCGTGGCCTTGATCAAATCGGCATCAGCGATACCTAAATGGCGATTAAAATCTACGAAATTTGGAATGGTCGCCTCACCCACCCCCACCGTATTGATCTCTGGAGACTCAATAAGTGTAATAGTGATGTTTTTACCCTTGGCATATCTGGACAGGCTCGCCGCCGCCATCCACCCAGTTGTGCCGCCACCAACAATGACGATATCCTTTATTTCATCAGCCACAGTTCACCTTTTCGTAATTGCTTTTAGTTACCCTAATATAAACTAAAAACCATTCAATCCTAAGCCTAAAAGCACAAAAAACATACCAAATTATTGAAGATATCAATTTGAAAATAGGAGATTTTCGTTTCAGAGGTGTCGTGTTCGAGGGGATGCTGAGCACAGTACAAAAAGGTGAAATAAACAGCCTACTACCAATAACGTTTATTCCACCAGCGGAACGCAGTTAAAAACTGCTACAGGTATGAGAACTTCGAATCGTGTTCTGCCATACAGCAGAACACAAAATTGGATTTAAGTTAGGCGGTTTGCCTTTCCTCAACAGGACTATATTGCTCGATAAATGATAGAAAATTGGGTTGGCCAAACAGCATCATTATATCAAGCAACTGACAGGCAGTGAGTTCAGTTTTACCGGACTCCCAGTTTGAGATAGTGGCCTGATCGACTGGCGTAACAAGACTTTTGCCAAGTTGAGCCTGAGTCAATTTCATATCTCGTCGCAATTTGCGGATCGTTGCTGGAATATACTGCTTTGCTGCCAGTGTATGCGCTTTACGTGTGCGTTCGTTTCTTCTTATTGTCATCATATATCCATATTTGGTAATAATGGGTATTTTACAACCTGTACAACTGTTGATTGCAAATCACCAAATGGTCCTATTTGAATGTACTTCACTACATCCACAGCCCTTGACACACCGAAATAGACAAGATGATTTATTTCATGTAGCCTATCTGGGTCAACTGGTAAAATAATTGATCGGATTGGGTTATATGTCAAATACTTTTGCAACAAGATTAAAACAATTACGCATTTCGGTGGATGAATCTCAGGTAAACTTTGCTGAAATGTTAGAAATCCCTGTTCCATCATATCGAAAGTATGAGAAAGGTGAGCGAGAGCCCACACTTTCGGTTATTTCTAAGTTTTTTGAAAATCCATCGACAAAAGCATTCGCCCAGTGGTTAATCACTGGTGAAAACCACCCCAATGCGACCACAAACAACCCAATCAGTGCGCACGTTTCAGCCCCGACTTTGTCAGAGGACGAATTCGAGCAACAATTTGTAAAAACCGCAAAAGAAACGTTGTTATTTATGTGCCATCTGGGATGGTTCAAATCGACTAAGGCCGCAGACTTCGAGACCAGTGGACAGCTGTTATTAAGAGATTTAAAGCCTTTGTTGGTAGGATCTTTTAGAAAAAATAAGAGTGCATAATCGCAAGCCGTTAATCACTCCACAAAACAGGCACAAACCAAATCAACTGACTCACTGGCGCCACCTGTTCGATGTTGTTCAAAATATGCAGCTCTTACTAAGATAATCACGACTAAAGCTTATTAAACACGTAAGCAAACTCGCCTAAACCATGCTTGTAACTATTTCACTACCTTTAGAACTGGAACAGTTTTATCACAGCTCGAAGTATCAGAGTTGGTCATTCTACAATGATGTGTTTGTTCTGACTCCCTAAACTCGCTGACTCGCTTAAACATTACTTTTACACCGTCATATTTAACAAAGTCATTGTCGCTTTCGAGTATTTCACCTAAATCCATAACAATGTCATAAGCTTGGTCGTAGGATTTTTTGGCGATTGGTTCACTTTGGCAGGGTTTTGAACGAACCAAAAACGCCTTCAGTCTTTGCTCACTTGGGGATAAGTTTACACCTTTGACCAATGACATAACAAAGCAAAAAAAAATCAAGCAAGTGAGGCAGACCATGACGAAGAGCAGCATCATGTAGCGACTCTCGCTCGGTGTATTTGAGAAGTAAATTTAAGCACAAAAAACATGGTAATGGCTATGTCCATTATTGATTGGGAAGCGATGAAAGGACCGTAAAAACTATAAAGGATATTAATGTCAAAATACCCTCTTAATATCAACTGCAAAAGGTTTATCAGCGTTCCTATGAAACTCATAAACAAGCAAGTCCTTGCCACAAAAGAGAACCGACAATTTTTTATAGAATGAAAGAAAAATATCAATAGACAAAAGATTGCTGAGATACTTACTAAGAATGAATAGTAAAGCCGCCTCAGCTCAAATACCCCCAATTCCAGTGAGAAAATGTAAGGTATTGTATGAGTAATAAGTATATTTATAGCAAACAAGCATAGACAGGTTAAAAAACATGAATAAAGCTCTTCATCAGCAAGAGAATTAAATCTATAAACACCATATATGGGTATATTTCGCCATTTAAGATTTAAAATAACCAAGATTAAAACTGCACATTCTAATGCTCGCAATCCCCAAGCTACTAATGTGTAAAGTTCATTCATGCTTTTCCTATCAAATACTTGGCAAGCCTTATTCTGGCGGTTGGTGACCGTGACCAGAAGAACCTGCGCCAGACACCAACGAACACTGATGTACTTCCAATTCACTGCTGTGTTTCTGGCTCAAAGTAAGCTGCTTATTCTTTGGCAATGCTCTATCACAAGTATTAAGCCTCAAAATATTCCCTATAACTTTATTCAGTGCCAACATTTCATTTACCTCTTAATATAAATTGTATAATGAATGCCGCAAAAAATGTTACCCCGATGTTAAACATATAATAACCTTACGTCAATTCTGGACGTCTAAAAGATGAAACATTTTATGCGGCGATAAACTATTCGTGAATTTGCTCACATTTGAAAGCATACCACGAACATATTTATATTAGGGAAATGTGAAAAAAATGAAATGATTATTAACCAAATCAAAACTAATTTCTCATATCCCATTGAATTAAATGAATTATTTTTTGAAATTTTTTCTTCCTTAAATAGGCTTAAGCCGGAATAGCATTGATAAACCTAGTAAAAAGTCTTCACATAGTTATTATAACCTAGCTCTCTGTGCAACAGTTTCTTGAGCAATAAGCACAACTATTAAACACTTCGAACACTCTTTATGCATAACTCATCTGAAGAGCTGATTAGCACATGAATCTTTATCTAACTTCTATTATGATCCGGAAAATTTTGTAAAACTCAGGATATATTTTATGAGTAATTCCCCAGAAGCTATCGCAAACGATATACCTTCAGCCAGTTGGGGTAACTGGAGTAAACATGACACCCATTGGGTCCTTAGTCTTTTTGGCACCGCAGTGGGTGCAGGCATTTTATTCTTACCAATCAATATAGGCATTGGTGGATTTTGGCCGTTACTGGTGATGACCTTGTTAGCATTTCCGATGACTTATTTAGCACACAGAGGGCTTGCCCGATTTGTACTGTCCTCTAAGCAAGAAAATGCGGACTTTACCGACGTAGTAGAGGAACATTTTGGCGCGATGTCTGGTCGCCTCATCTCATTACTGTATTTCTTTTCAATATTTCCGATCCTGCTAATTTATGGGGTTGGCCTAACTAACACGGTTGATAGCTTTATGGTCAACCAATTAGGACTCGAGTCATTACCTCGAATCGCACTCTCAGGGTTGTTGGTCGCCGGTATGATTGGGATTATGCTCGCAGGAGAGAAGATGATTATGCGCGCCTTTGCGGTATTGGTTTATCCCTTGGTCGCAATATTGCTTTTTCTCTCTTTGTATTTAATCCCACACTGGCAAATGCCAGTACTAGAGGTACCAAAGGTAAGTGAACTGACATCCACTTTATGGTTATCTGTGCCCATTGTCGTATTCTCATTTAGTCACGCTGCGGCTATTTCCAGCTTCGCAAACGTACAAAAACGTCACTACAAACAGCAAGCGACCAGTAAAGCAGAACGTATTCTAAAGTACACATCGGTTTTCTTGATTATGTTTGTATTGTTGTTCGTTATTTCATGCGTATTGTCTTTAACACCCGAGCAAATGGATAACGCTAAGCAAGCGAATGTGTCTGTACTTTCATACCTAGCCAATATTTATGATAATCCCTTTATCGCAATGCTTGGGCCTCTAGTGGCCTTTGTGGCCATTACCTCATCCTTTTTGGGGCACTTTATGGGGGCACGTGAAAGCTTTAATGGACTGATAACCAAACAACTATCTCTGACATTTGCGCAGGCCGACAAACTGGGAATTGGATTTATGTTTATTGCTATTTGGGTATGTGCTGTTGCCAATCCAAGTATCTTAGACATGATGGGGGCGATTTCTGGGCCTATCATTGCCATGATTTTGTTTATTATGCCCACAGCCTCAGTGTTTAAAGTGCGCGCTTTACAACCATACAGAGCCCACGTTAGCACTTACTTTGTACTGAGCGTGGGTCTGCTAGCGGTTTCTGCACTGCTGTATAACATGCTAGGTTAAATAGGTTGTATAAGCTCTGGTCAGGTCGCTACCTGACTAGAGCTTGAAACGTCCTACTAATGCTTGTAGACGATGATACTCTGACTCGACCTCATCGCAACAACCTGACGCAATCTGAATGTTATTGCTATTGTTCTGCGCCAAATCACTGATGCTTGATACCTGATGTGCCATATCTTTTGCTACTGCACTTTGCTGTGAAGTTGCTGTTGCCACCTGAGAATTGTAGCTCTCAATTGCCATTACTTGCTCGTTTATCTGCTCAAATGACGTCGTGACATAAGTTGTTGTGGCAAAAGTTTGTTCAACACTTGCTAACGCCTCTTGCATGGAGGCAACCGTTTGTTTAGAGCCTCCCTGTAAGGCCTCTATGATAGTATGGATCTCTTTGGTAGAATCCTGAGTCTTTTGTGCCAACGCCCGTACTTCGTCCGCCACAACAGCAAATCCGCGCCCTTGCTCTCCCGCCCGTGCGGCCTCTATCGCAGCATTTAACGCTAATAGATTCGTTTGCTCGGCAATCCCCTTTATAACTTCCAAAACAGAGCCAATATCTGCACTATCTTTTGCCACCTTGTTTACTTCATCAGACGTTGCTGTGATTATACTTTTTAGTTCGTTGTTGTTGCTGACATTGGCCTCTACATTAGCTTTACCGCCCGCCACTTGCTCAACGGCACTATGTGTTGCTTCATTTGAACTTTCGGCTGATTGTGCTAAAGATTCAGAGGTTTGCGCCATCTGCTCTATAGCAGCTGACAGTTGCATAGTCATGCTGGATTGCTCCGATGACTGGGTCGCGACTTTGTTAAAGTTCTCTCTGAGCGAGGTCACGGAGCGATCCAAATTCTTAGATGAATCTGAAACTTCACACATAGCTTCATTGATGCTTTGCATCATCTTATTTAGTGAGCGGCCCACCTGACCTATTTCATCGTTATCAGCCTTGTTAAATCGTAAATTTGCCCGTAAAGACAAATCAAGTGAAGTCGCTACTTTCACCACAAAGTCATTTATTGCAAGTACTGGTTTAGATAAATAACCACCTAAGAACCAAGCAATTGCCAGTCCCATCAAGATCAGCACCACACTAAGCATCACAGCGGCAATCAACATAGTCTCCAAGAGACTTTCGCTGGCTTCAAAGCCCTCATCAGTGCTTATTTCACTAACTATCGCCCAGCGAAGACCCATTAAATCTAATGGCGCAAATGCAGAAACCACCTCTGTTTCAAAGTAGTTGTTGGCCTGTAAAAAGCCTCTTTGGCCTCGAAGAGCTTTCTCAACAGCCTGCGTTTTCACCTGTGCTAAACCTAAGGTTGAGTTTTTAGCTTCTATTTGATTGATCACTTGGCTGGCAACACCTTGGCTTTTAAGATTGGTTAAATATTGAGACTTGTTTTCCAAAAACAAACGACTTTGAGAGCGCATCAGGTGATCTTCACCAACCAGATATGTTTCTCCAGTTTCGCCCAGTCCTCTTTGAAGCCATTGTTGGTCGTAGTTCATAATGTTGTTTATGTTGTCTACTGGCGCCTGAAAAATAAGCACGCCTATACGCTGGTTATTACTAAATATAGGGGTTGATAAGAATGCCGCTGGAGCCTCATAAGAAGGTGTGTAGGGTTTAAAATCAATCAGGGTAACTTCCCCTTGCTGTGTTTTCATTGCCGCTTGATAAGCATCACCCAGACCTGAACTACTATATGGGCCTGAGCGCAAGGAAGTTGCAAAGTCGAGTTCCTTAAACACAGAGTAAACAACATCACCCGTGTTCGCATCAACGATAAAAATATCATAATAGCCAAAAGACTCTAGCAGCTGTTTGTAAGATTCGTGATACTTTACATGAGTTTGAGCATAATCACTGCCATCTTGGGCATCATACAACTCACTTTTACTTCCTAACGGATGACGGTTATTAGCAATGTAAGTATATTGAATCGCCCTCGCGTTTGTAGAGAGATCAGCCAACAGCTTTTGCGTATTTATTTCCGCATTATCATTTAGCTCACGATAGTTTGCAGCAAATTGCTGCTGATAAAAACGCTGCAAAGACGTATTTATCTGCTCCTGAGTTGAGCCTGAAAATTGCTGCTGATACTGAGAAAAACCTGACCGAAATGCAATTGTCGCATCGACTGTCATCGCTGAGGACGCCAGCGTTTTTATCTGCTGCTGCATCATGACAAAGTAGCTTTCTAGTTGTTCTCTTTTTGCATCCCTGACACCCACCAAACGGTTTTGTAACTGCTCCTGCAATGCATTATTAGCGTTTGATTTCGCTAAAGTTGTTAGAATGCCAGCTGTCGCTATCACCGCTGCGGCAACAATAATTGCCACGTTTAATACAATTTTGCTTTTTATTCTCACCGCATACCTCTACTACTTGCTGCAAAAAAACGCCTGCACAATATGTAAATTTAGCAGGTGTTAGCACAACAACCACTTTAATTTATACGTTTAAACATGTAAGCGCATCGTATCTGCTTTTTGTTACAAGTTTTGTTTGTAAATATCAGGTACTGCTATTTGCATAAACGGATGGGCATCGGTTAATGATTTAAACCCAAATTGCTCATAAAGAGCGTGTGCGTCCCTAGTTACCAACATTGTGCGACGTAACCCCTGTAGATCAGGGTGCGCTATAACCGCTTCCATCAACCTTTTGCTCAACCCTTGGCCGCGAAAAGGCTGTCGTACAAAAACATCAGCCAAGTAACCAAATGTGGCTTTATCTGTGACCATACGAGCGAATGCCATCAATCCCTCTTTGGGGTCTATGATGGCAAAGCATACACTATTGTCTAACGCCTTTTTAAGTAGTGGTTTTGGAATGCTCTCCGCCCAGTAAGATTGGCTAAGATATTCGTGGATGTCATCCAAATAAGAGAGAATAAGGAGAGAGTCTGAGGTCACGTTAACTTGCATATAGGGCTCCGTTTTATGCAATGGTTTAACTGAAAGATTACCACCACACAGGAGCCCATACTATTGAATTCTTGGCAATTACAAACCTATGTATTCATAACTAGCTTGTAGGCCCAAGGGAATATCCAGCCCCCAGTAAATTAATAAGAACAAGCTCCAGCCAATCAAAAAGGCTATCGAATATGGCAGCATCATGGCTATCAATGTACCAATACCTGTCCCCTTAACATATTTCTGACAATAGACCACAACCAGTGGGAAATAAGGCATCAATGGCGTGATTATATTCGAGCTTGAATCTCCAACGCGGTACGCCGCCTGACTTAAATCCGGTGAAATTCCCAGTTGCATTAACATAGGCACAAAAATTGGCCCTAGCAAAGCCCACTTTGCCGAACTAGAGCCCACAAATAGATTCACAAATGCAGTTAAGAAGATAATTCCAACCACCGTAATGCCACTTGGTAGTGCTAGAGATTTGAGCACTTCAGCACCTTCAATTGCCAACAAGGCACCTAAGTTAGACTTAGCAAATGCCGCAATAAACAATGAACAGAAAAATGCCATGACAATATAATAAGCCATGCTGCCCATTGATTTGCTCATAGCATCTATCATGTCTTTGGAGGATTTGAAGGTTCCTACCATAAAGCCAAACACAGCACCTGGGATCCAAAACAGTAAAAATATCAGTGGCACGATTGATTGCATCAACGGCGCACTAAAGTCTGTTAATGCACCTGAAGAGCTGCGCAATGCAGAGTCTTCACCACTTGCGGCATAAACAAGTAAAGCAATACCAGCGAGCATCACTGAAGTGGCAACATAAAACCCTTTGCGCTCAACATCTGTGACTTCATGAAATTCAGGCAGATTGTTTGTATCTCCATCCACGAGGGTGTTTTTTAGCCGTGGTTCTATAATTTTATCCGTGATGTACCAGCCCAATAAAATAATAAAAACACTTGATGCTGATGTAAAAAACCAATTATTTAACGGGTTAATCAACATATCAGGGTCGATAATATGAGCCGCACTTTGCGTAAAGCTTTGTAATAGAGGGTCAATCCCTGAAGGAATAAAGTTGGCACTAAAACCACCGCTTACTCCGGCAAACGCAGCTGCAATACCAGCCAAAGGATGACGCCCCATTGCATAGAAAATCACGCCAGCAAGTGGAATAACCAGTACATAGCCCGCATCTGTTGCAGTGTGGCTTACAATTGCAACCAAAATAATTGAAGGAGTGAGTAAGATTTGAGGTGTACGCTTGAGCATCAATTTAAGACCTACATTGATATAGCCAGAATGCTCTGCCACACCAACACCTAACATGGCAACCAATACCACGCCTAAAGGGGCGAAACTGGTAAATGTTTTAACCATAGATGCTAAAAAGCCTGCAAGCGCATCACCACTTAATAAGTTATGTACCACAATCGCCTGACCTGTTCTTGGGTCAATCGATTCAAATTGTGTAGTAGAAAAAAGCCAAGAAAGCAGCCAAATCAATAACATTGAGAATAAAAAAATCATGGCGGGATCAGGTAATTTATTACCGACCCGTTCAATAAAATTCAGAAATCGAGTCACTGCGCCATTATTTACTTCACCGTTCGCCTGTGAGTCCATATTTGTTCCTTAATAAAAAAATCACCTAACTCTACTTAAATTTAACATTCGTAGCAATATCCAGAACAATTCCCCTTCCAGAAGAGTGATTGTGCCTCTTGCACCCACAACAAATAGACTATGCTTTAGCTCATAGCTATGCACAGATGGGAATATTATGATCAATATTGATGACAAAATAATAAATGACATAACAAGTGGCTTTAATTTGCCTCCCAAGCCTGAGCTTCTTGAACAACTACAAGAAGCAATAAAACAACCTGAGCCAGAGCTAACACACATAGCAGAATTAATAGCTACCGACCTTTCAACATCTGCCACGGTACTTAAAGTCATCAATTCACCAACTTATGGAATGTCTCGCAGCATCACTGATATCAAACAAGCAGTTATGTTTTTAGGTCTTGATAGTGTCACTCAGTTAGTAACAAGTTGCTTATTACAGCAATCATTTGAGCAACATACTTGCTGTATTAGTCTTGAGAGATTTTGGGATACCTCTAGCGAAATTGCAGCGATTGCAACACTCATCGGCAACAAAGTTAAGTCTCAAGTTCCCTCTGAAAATCTTCATATGCTTGGCTTGTTTCATGATGCGGGGATCCCTGCGATGGCGGTTAAATATTTCGACTATGTCAAAGTGCTCGAGATCGCCAATAACAGCCTTGATACACCACTTACTCAATTTGAAGAGCAGGCTTATAACACCGACCATACGATTGTGGGTTATTTCCTGGCATCCGGTTGGCACTTACCAAAGCCGATTTGCCAACTGATTTTACGTCATCATGATTTAGAGTTTTTATCCAGTCCCCAAGACCAAGAGTCTTTGCTCAGCTATGCGACGCTAAAAATGGCGGAAAACCTAGTTCACACACAGAAACGATTCAGAGATACACCTGACTGGTTACACATCAAATCAGACGTACTAGCCACACTAGAGTTGGACGAAGATGATTATCAAGATATCTTAGAAGACACCGTTGACTATTTTGGGGAACGTTTTAGCTAGAGCGTTTTTTTGTTAGGCTTTTTGAGCAGTACCGAAATATGTAAACTAATTGTTCAGTTTTAAAAGCGCAAGCGCTACTATGGCACAAAAAATTATAAGGAATCATCGTGCTGTTGGCGCTAAAACACAAAATCAATTCAGTTGGGGCCACACTTGGTCCTGGCATTCTCATGGCAACCGCCGCAATTGGCGGCTCTCACTTGGTCGCTGCCACACAAGCGGGCGCACTGTTCGGTTGGCAACTACTGTGGTTAATTTTGGCTGTAAACATACTCAAATATCCCTTTTTCCGCTTTGGTGTTGAATACACATTATTAAGTAAAAGCAGTTTAGTGGCCGGTTACCAGCAACAAGGAAAGGCTGTTTTTATCGCTTTTATTGTTCTCAATATTATTGCCGCAATCGTTAATACCGCAGGGGTATTATTACTCACTGCAAGTTTATTGCACTATGCTCTGCCTTGGGCAATAGACATCACCGTATTATGCTTTGCTATTTTGGCTTTATGTCTCGCTATTTTGTTGTTAGGGCACTATAAACTGCTTGATAAGGCTAGTAAGTGGATCATGCTCACGCTAACCGTCTCAACCGTCGCAGCGCTGTGTATTGCAATTGGACAAGGTGCCGCAAACCCGCCGCCTGCAAATCCACCTGAACCATTTCAAATGGCCATGCTAGGTTTTTTAGTTGTGTTAATGGGATGGATGCCAGCGCCTATTGAGATCTCCGCTATTAACTCCCTTTGGCTTAAAGCCAAAACGAGAACATCAGCACTGACTCTTAAACAGGGCCTATTTGACTTTAATCTTGGTTATGGGCTGACTGCAATACTTGCCGTGGTGTTTTTCTCTTTGGGCGTACTCATTCAATACGGCAGCGCCACAAAGATTGAGCTGGCAGGAATCGCTTTTAGTCAGCAACTCATTAGCATGTATACGCAAACTATTGGCGCATGGTCTCATTCACTGGTTGCCGCGATTGCGTTTTTATGTATGTTTGGCACCACTTTAACGGTATTAGATGGTTACGCCAGAACGCTCAATGAATCACTACAGTTAACACAAAAATCAACCCCTAAATACACCCTGTCACTACTGGTATTACTCCAAGCTGCACTGGGTATGACTGTAGTATTATTTTTCAAAGCTAACTTGAAAGACATGCTAACGTTTGCGATGACGCTGGCGTTTGTCACCACGCCTATCTTCGCTTGGTTTAATTTTCGTTTAATGAAGGTGATTGATAATCAGCCACAAGGGTTTATGAAGCTACTAAGCTGGCTAGGCTTAGCGTATTTGTTTGGTTTTACGCTGCTTTTTTTATACTGGCGATTTTGATCATGATAAGAGCCACAAACGTGGCTCCTATTCTCAATCACCTGATACCTAATCCTAATACCTCAATGGACAAGCAAATATCGTGTATCAGAACCGAATTGTAGAGCTTTTAACATTCTTGCTGATAGCGTGATTTAAACATTAGCGGCTCATCTTAAATGCCAATCGCACCGACGTTCTCGCACTCACAGCCACTCCATCCACAAACTTAGGCGCATAACGCCAATCTTTTAATGCCTTGATGGAGTTCTTTACAAACATTTCTCCATGCTCTTTGTCCAACACGGTAATATCCTCTACAAAACCCTCCGGCGTTACCGTAAACTCCAAATCAACCCACCCATCTTTACGTGCTCTTGCGGCTCTGGTTGGATATTCAGGCTCTATTCTGTATAACGGCGTTTGCTCAATATCTTCCTGCCAAGGTTTCATTTTGGCTATAGCAACACAGTGGCGCGTTGCCTGTTCGCGTTTACCAAGCTTTTCATATAGGCCAACCAAACGCGAATGAGCGACCAGTTCAATGGGGTGATCAAAGTCTAGCGTCTCATCGAACACAGCGACAACTTGATTCAATTTATCGATAGCATTATTGTTTTGCTTACGAGCAGCGAGCAGTTCGGCAACCCACAAATCAACGGTTAATCTATGGACAGCGTCTTTTGGCAAGTGCTGCTGGTTAATCTCATCAGCATAGCTTAAGTAGCTTTTTACTCTGGTGTAATCCCGTACTCTATTAAACGCCTTAGCAGCTTCGAAATAGACTTTTGACTCAAGCAATTTATTGTCATGATGTTTAGCAATATCAAGCGCCTTAGACACGTACTCCCGTGCGGTGAGATCCTTACTCGGTAGTAACCAATCAACTTTGAGGATATAAGTATCGATTAACTCAACAGCGCTCTTGCCATGTATCTTTTCTAATATCGCAATTGCACCATCAATTAGATTCAGTGCCTTTTCTTTGTCATCAAAAGCTATTGATTTAGCGTAGTTAATAGCCAGATTTGCGGTGTTTTCTGACTGCTCCCCAAATACCGTACGACCTTGTTCATAAGCTAGCTTGGCGTATTGCTCTATCTCTCTGAAATCTTCTTGCTTTTCATAAGCTTGCTGGTAAGCGCGATAGTTTTGATTAAATTGCTCACGAACATCTGATTGTGCAAACGCAGCTGAACAAAATAGCGCGCTAGTTAATAGCAGCGCTTTGGGCATATAAGGCATAGTAAGTCCCTTTTAAAAATTACCTATTATATGCACAAAATTTAAAATGAGAATAAATTTTTAAGCCGCTAACGCCTTTACTTGTTCCCAAATATTAACTACATGTGCTTTGTCATCCTCAGTGAGCTCTCCGCTGTGATATGCTTTGACTAGGCTTTTTTCTACGCTTTCATTTAGTTCTTGCACACTCATTTGTTCACCAGCAACTTGCGCATAACCCACTGCTAAATCGAAATGTCCACGTAAGTAGCCACCTGCAAACAACTCATCATCTGTTGCCCTATCTACCAGCGCATCAAAAAACTGTTGTGCTGCATCTACATATTCTTGAAATGACATAAGTGTCTCCTAGTTTAAATCTGGATGGCCCACGGCATACATCACATGGTCATTATACCCTGTGATCACTTTGATATAACCGCTCAGAGCGTCATCTAATTGCTCATCGCCAGTATCGGCAATAAGTGGGCGACCATGAAGCGCTTGTAATTTAGTTTTTGTTGCTACCACAATGATGTTTTCTTTACCGATAGCTCTAATTAATGCTGGGCTAAGTTGCTGATTACCTCTGCCAAAAATGTGACCTTGACCACCGATGAGCGTGATCACCAATTTGGTTGGCACACCTTTGACTTTGGCTAATAACTCGCTGGCAGTCATATCCTGAGCAACAAGTTGCTGGTCTTGAATAAGATCGACACCCAATAAGGTATTTTCTAAACCCAGCTCTTCCATAATGGCAGCGACAGTCGAGCCTGACCCCATGATGTATTGGGTATCTGCATCCATCTCACTGATAACGTACGCTGCGATATCAGTCAGTACAAGTTCGTCACTTTCTTTACCGCCATTTTTGACGCTTTGTACGTAGCGCAGCTCTGAAGGTACTTGCATTTCGCCGTAGCGTTTCGCCCGAACAGAGCCTTGACGGAAGGCCTCTTCATCTATGTCCATAACATCAGCCTCAGACAAGGTAACAAGCTCTCCGGTTACCAACATCTCCACCACTCTCCCTGCCGCCTTGGGGGTAATAGCATATACGCCTGAATGAATTTTACAGCCAGCTGGTACACCAAGCACCGGAACACTATCATCTACCGCTGCACAAATATTGCGTGCAGTGCCATCACCTCCGGCAAACAAAATCATATCAACGCCACATGCCAGCATAGCTTTAGCGGCTTGCTCAGTATCCTCTGGAGTGGTCAGCTTTTTGCTCTGATATACGACTTGAGTTTTAAAACCAAGCGCTCTAGCGGTTGTTTCGCCCATTTCACCATTAGCCGTAAACACTTCTATTTGTGCTTTATGAGTGAGCAATTGTTCTAGGGCAAGCATGGTCCTTTGATTCGCTTTTGGCATAGCTCCCAGAGCTAGAGCCTGCTGTGCAGTCTCTTCACCATCGCTCCCTTTTAGAGCAACACTCCCCCCCAAACCTGCCACAGGGTTAATGATCAAACCAAGTTTAAACTGCATCAAGAAGCTCCTTTGGACAATGCCAACTAAATTGCGCCTGTGAAAGCGGCCAAGGGGTTTTATAGAAATCGCTCAGCGCACGGAGTAACAGCTCTGTGCGAGCATTAAAACCGTTCTCAAGTAATTCGATGACTTGCTTATGTACACGCGTTTGAAAGGCGAATCGACACGTTTGTTCACCATTTAGGTTATCTACCGAGACGTTAAAATCAAACCCTGCTGCAACGCTCAAAGCCCATTCTATGGCCTGAGGTTTCACTTCAACATTTTCAAACTCAAGCTGTTTTGCTTTATCACGGCCATCTGGACAGTACCAATAGCCATAATCTTCTAACTCTCGGCGTTTTGCCCCAGCCACCAGCCAATGCGCAATTTCATGCAGTGCACTGGCATAAAACCCATGGGCAAATGCGACTTGATGGTGATCACAGTGTTCATTCGCAGGGACATAAATAGGTTCATCATCTCCCTTTACAAGTCGTGTGTTATATTGAGTTGAAAATAGTTGATCAAAGATAGTGATCAGATCGCTGATGTGATGCATTAACTACGAGCAAACCATGTGTTGTTTAATGGCCGCAGATTGTACGTACTTTTGGACAGGAAGTAAAAACCTCTAGTTTGATGTCATCATCAGGTCTACCTCAAACATGACAGCCTGATCCCGACCTCGACTTTTTGCTCGGTACAAAGCAGCATCAGCCTGATCAACACAATCGTTCGCACTAAGTTGGTCACTGACAAAATCATAAGCTACTACACCAATACTCAGTGTGAGACCATGCTCTGCTTGTTCAGCAAACTCTTTGACCAAACGCTGCGCAAAGCTCATTGCGCTAAGATGAGCCGTTTCGGGGCATACAATCAAAAACTCATCTCCTCCCCAACGCCCTATAACATCTGTTGGTCGAGCTGATCCAGTCAAAAACTCGCACAAATGTTTCAGCGCCATATCACCAGCTAAATGCCCTTGTTGATCATTTAACGGTTTAAAATTATCAAGATCGATTAGCAATACCGACAACGCGCGACGATAGCGGTTAGCTCGGATCAATTCATCCTCCAACAGTGAGTAGGCATGCCTACGGTTATACACGCCCGTCAAATAATCTCGTTCAGCCTTGATTACTAATTCCTCTTCCTGTGTGATATCTCTTACGATAGCGATTGAAAAATCCTTCGCGCCATGGTTTACACTGGCGATGGCTATATCCAGTGGCAACAACGTGCCATTTCTGTGCAAACCGATAATGCTTAATCCGTCTTTTTTACTGTGTCGCAGCTTGGAATTGCCTGAATAACCTTGCCTCAAGTTGATATGTCGTGTGCGATTAGACTCAGGGATCAAGTCCTCAACCTTCATACTAAGTAACTGTGCTTTACTGTAGCCAAACAACTCTTCCATCGCCTTATTCACATGAGTAATGTGCCCTTGCTTGTCGCAATAAAGTATGGAATCAGGTGTCACTTCAAATAGCACGTCTCTTTCTCGAAACAATACAGCTATACGCCACAATGCAATCATATTGAGTATTGCAGCAAAACACACAATGGGAGAGACCACAAATGCACCTAGTCTTATGGTAGATAAAGTCTCATTGCGAAGCTTAGCCTGTAAGATCAGCGCATGTTCATAACTGTTACGTAAGCTTGCTCTTAAACTCTCCTGTGCACGTTCAGCACTGTAATCATCAACACGCACTTGCTCATCTAACTGCTCAACCCCCAACCTTTTAAATCTTTCAGACTGAACTTCAGAGAATTTTTGAGCATAGGTTCGAACTGTACTTTCAATAATATCAATTGCTGATATTTCTTCGTCTGAAAGTTTGAGTTTTCTCAAGGCATGAATGTGGTCATATACTTTTGCCAGATCTGTTTGCACACTCAGTAGATAGCTGGAGTCACGGCGCAGAACATAATTTTTGAAATGGTGAATAAACCCCCCATAACCCATGCTCTGATCCAACTTGGCGAGCAACACTGCTTTTTCGAGATTACTGCTGGTGATTTGTTGCCAGTTTGAGTTGAGCTGCTCTGATTTTTGGACAGCAACAGTATTCCAATAAAACAGCGCTAAATTGACTATGATTGTTAACAATAACAATACACCTAACTGCCAGTAAAAACGCCGTTCCATAACATTGCATCCAAGCTAAAGTGTTAGCGTAAGTGTAGCTAATAAATACATGACAGCAAAAAATGCCAGCCTTCTCTGTCTTTAACAGTGCAATATAAAAAGGGAACACACCGTTAGGTGTATTCCCTTTTCGTAACACTTTGAACAATAGTCTTAAAATTAACGTTTACGGTGTTTCGGTCTGTTCTTCGCTTGACTTAGATGTTTCTTGAGAGTGTGATTTGCTCACTTCACTCAATGCAGGTTTCACATCTTGGTAAAACTTCGCACCTTTTTCAGCCATTCTCATCAACGGCTCTGCTGGAGTAAATACCGGGTTATCTGAGGCATAAGTCGACAATTCTGAACAAACCTTGCTAACACCGCGCTTATCCATGTAGCTGAACGGGCCACCTAGGAATGGCGGAAAGCCGATGCCAAAGATAGCGCCAATATCACCATCACGAGGGCTTGCAATAATGCCTTCATCTAAACAACGTGCTGCCTCATTGAGCATCTGTGCCACACAGCGACTAGCAATTTCTTGTTTGTTCAAACGTGGACTTGTGGTAATACCCAGTAATTCGTATACCGACTCATCCACTTTTTTATCTTTCTTATCGTAGCTGTAAAAACCTCTTCCGGTTTTTCGACCTAAACGTTTTGCATCTATTAGTCGATCAAAAGCAGTGGGCGCTTTAAAACGCTCTCCTAGCTCTTTTTCTAAAATAGGAGCAATCTTAGAACCGATATCAATACCCACTTCATCAAGCAACGCCAATGGTCCTACAGGGAAGCCAAACTCAACTAATGCTTGGTCTATTTTTTCGATTGGCTCACCTGCTAGCAATAAATTTGCTGCTTCATTAACATAAGGCGCTAAGATACGGTTGACGTAAAAGCCTGCTTTGTCTTTTACCACGATCGGCGTTTTACCCTGTTTGCGTGCAAAATTAACCGTACGAGCAATAGTCTGATCCGAGGTGCCTGCATGAGGAATGATTTCAACCAGAGGCATTTTCTCTACCGGAGAGAAGTAATGCAGACCTATCACATTTTCTGCACGCGCTGCTTTTTCAGCAATTTGGGCTATCGGTAACGATGAGGTATTACTGGCAAAAATGGTTTCTTTTTGACAGTGTTGTTCAATATCAGCCACCATGCCTTGTTTAAGCTTAAGATCTTCAAATACGGCTTCAATAACCATATCAACATGTTTAAAGCCAGAATAATCTGTAGTACCCGTGATACGGTTCATTGTTTGTTGTAGCTGTGCTTCTGTCATGATGCGACGCTTTTGGCGCTTAGACAAAATTTTGTAGCTGTAATTCATTGCATTTGCGATGCCTTGCTGTGCAACGTCTTTTACTCGTACCAAAGCACCCGCTTTAACCGCGCTCACGTGAGCAATACCTGCCCCCATCAAGCCACCACCAAGAACTGCGGTGCGTGCAATAGGTGCAACATCATCATTCTTCCACTCTTTTTTCATTTCAGTGGTAGCAAAGAAAATACCGCGCAGTGCTTTTGAGACATCTGTCATAACCAAATCAGCGAACCCTTCTGCCTCAGTTTTATATGCTTTAAGTTCATCTAATTCTATCGAAGCACGTACAGCCTTAATAATGTTAAGCGGTGCAGGATAATGACCACCAGTCTTTTTAAGCACATTTTCTTGTGCTTTTTTGAAGATGATATTACGACCAAATGGGTTTGATTCAAGTAGTTGACTAAGTCTATCTAAACGAGGTTTAGCTGATTTAGCTTTACCTTTGGTCGCCATTTCTGCGGCAACTGGTAACAGTATACTCGATGGTACACAATCGTTAACTAAGCCTGATTTTTTGGCCTGTTTTGCGCGGATCTGCTTGCCTGTTAACATCCACTCTAGTGCTTTTTGAATACCCACAAGCTTTGGTAAACGTTGAGTTCCTCCACCACCTGGCAATAAACCAAGTTGTACTTCAGGTAAGCCCAGCTTGGTAATGTCACTGTCAGTACACACTCGGTAATCACACGCTAAAGCAAACTCTAAACCACCACCGAGCGCAGCCCCATGAATTGCAGCAACCGTTGGGTATGGCTGTTTTTTCATGGTGAAGAACGCTTGTTGACACATTTCAGACAAAGCTAATGCATCTTCACGCGTTTTTGCGCTATCCAACATTTTTATATCCGCGCCCGCAATGAAGTTATCACTTTTGCCACTGATAAATACCATTCCGGTAATATTATCATCGCGTCCTTGTTTTAGTATTGCCAATAAATCCTCGGCAAAACTATCGCGCAGGGTATTCATTTTTTCACCCGGCACATCGATGGTGACGATAGCTACTCGTCTTTCGTTTAATTCATAACTAAATACTGACATTACGCGCTCTCCAATACAAAGGCTGCACCCAAACCACCCGCCGCACAGGCCGTGGTTAGTGCTAAGCCGCCGCCACGACGTTTTAACTCATACAAGCTTTGCGTGATCAAACGTGCGCCTGTTGCCGCAAATGGGTGACCATATGCTAATGAGCCGCCGTTAACGTTAAATTTATCCATATCAATTTCACCGATCGCCTTTGAACGACCTAGCTTTTCTTGCGCAAACTTATCAGAGCCAAACATTTTCATGTTTGCCAGTGCCTGCGCGGCAAATGCTTCGTGCATTTCAATTAAATCTAAATCTTGCAAGCTAATACCAGCTCTGTCTAGTGCTATAGGCGTAGAGTGAGCAGGCCCCATAAGCATATCTTCGTGTACACCTATCGCAGAGAATGCAAAGCTGCGAACATAACCCAGAATGTCATAACCTAACGCTTTTGCTTTGCTCTCACTCATCATAAGTACTGCCGCTGCACCGTCTGTTAACGGAGTTGCATTTGCTGCTGTAACTGAACCATGAACTCTATCAAATACGGGCTTAAGTTTAGCGTACCCCTCTAATGATGAGTTGGTGCGAATATTATTATCTTGTTCAATAAATGACTTATAAGGTGGTACATGTGCAGTCATAACTTCATCCGCCAATAACCCATCAGCCCACGCTTTTGCTGCCAGCGAGTGTGAACGGTGTGCCATAGCATCCTGATCTGCACGGCTGATACCATGAGTTTTGGCCATCTGTTCAGCAGTCTGCCCCATTGATAACCCCGTTGAGTATTCGGCGACCGCAGGTGGAACTGGCAATAAGTCTTTTAAACGTAATTTTGAGAAAATCTTTAGGCGCTGACCTAAGGTACGTGCCTTGTTCAAGTCCACTAGGCTACCAGCAAGCTTTTTACTCACTCCGATTGGCAACACCGAAGATGAATCTGCACCACCTGCTATACCTACTGTCGCAGACCCTGCAATGATTGATTCAGCCACATTGGCAATCGCTTGAAAACTGGTTGCGCAGGCACGTGAGACAGAATAAGCATCAACAGATACTGGCATACCCGTTCCCAGCACAATCTCACGAGCGATGTTTGGCGCTTCTGGCATTTGCACAACTTGCCCGAATACCAATTGATCTATTTCATTTTTATCAAAGTTTAAACGCTCAAGCATTTCGTTCACTACCAACTTACCTAAGTCCAGTGCTGGTACATGATGGAACGCCGTAGCTTGTTTAGCGAATGGAGTACGTAACCCACTTACAATCGCGATACGGTCGCCTTTCGTTGTTTTTAGAATATTTTGCTCAGACATTAATATGCTCTCCCGCTGACAGGTCTGACCTGTTAAATTTTACCTGATTCTAAACAACCGCTTCAGCAATGCCAATAGTAAAATCAAAATTGGTTACAAAAGAATCAAACACCCCTTACCCTAGTCGTTTTTTTATACAGTCGCAAAAGTTATTGAAAAAACTCGGGAACTATTCAAAAAACCAGAGTCTAAGTATGACGCAAAAATGTTAATCTACACTTGAGTTCAGACAACAAACCCATATAACTTAGAGCAAAAATTTGTCACAACAAGGACAAAGCAATGGCAGTAAATGAATTTACACAATTAAAACACTATCTCGACACACAAATTATTGGTCAGCCTGCTTTGACTCAGGCATTGCTTATCGCTGTTTTGGCTGATGGTCACCTTTTGGTTGAAGGTCCGCCTGGACTTGCTAAAACTCGAGCGGTGAATGCCTTGGCAAAAGGCATAGAAGGCAGCTTTCAACGTGTACAGTTTACCCCTGATTTATTACCTGCAGACGTCACGGGTACGGATATTTATCGTCAACAAACCAGCGAATTTGTATTTGAAAAAGGCCCGTTGTTTCACAATCTAATACTAGCTGATGAGATCAACCGAGCCCCAGCTAAAGTGCAATCTGCGCTGCTTGAAGCGATGGCTGAAAGACAAATCACAGTAGGCAAAAATACTTATCCATTATCCGATTTGTTCATGGTTATGGCGACACAAAACCCGCTTGAACAAGAAGGAACATATCCGTTGCCAGAAGCCCAGTTAGACCGCTTCTTGCTGCACCTAAATATAGACTACCCACACGCTGAAAATGAACTGGCAATTTTACGACTGACGCGTGGAGAGGCCTTAGAACAAGAAGCTGTAAGCTTCACTCCTATAAGTCAGGCATCCTTATTTGCGGCCCGTAAAAGTGTATTATCAATGCATCTAGCCGAGCCACTTGAACAATATTTGGTACAACTGATTATCGCCACACGTCAAGGTTCGAAACTAGATGCACAGCTTGGTGCATGGATTGAGTTTGGCGCAAGCCCACGCGCAACGATAGCGTTAGACAAATGTGCACGTGCACATGCATGGCTACATGAGCGAGACTTTGTAACCCCTGAAGATATTCAAGCTGTGGTCCACAATGTTTTGCGTCACCGCATTATCCTAAGCTACGAAGCTCAAGCGGATGGCATCAGCAAAGATGAAGTGATCAGTCGAATCGTTGATTTAGTGCCTGTACCGTAATGAAACAACAAACTCAGTTATCAACCCAAGCATGGTTAGAGCAGTGCCATAGTAATGGCGCACAATTGGGCTTGAAAGAGTTACTGTATTACAAGCCCAAAGCCAACTTATTGTCGCTGAAGCCAAGAGCACGGATCAAAAGTACTCAAGCGGGTCAATATTTAGCACCTCATAAAGGCCGAGGTATGGAGTTCGCAGAGGTACGCCAATACCAATATGGTGACGATATCCGTGCTATCGACTGGCGCGTTACCGCAAGAACGGGTGAAGCGCACACTAAACTCTATCAAGAAGAAAAAGAGCGACCAGTATTCGTATTTACGGATCTCACAAACAGCATGCTGTTTGGTAGTAAGTTACTGCTCAAGTCAGTGCAAGCAGCTCATTTAAGTGCTTTAGTCGCATGGTCTGCATGTCAGCGCGGTGATCGACTCGGTGGCATTGTGTTTAGCGAATATGGGCATCATGAGCTCAAGCCAGCTGCGCGAGACAAAGGCGTATTGTCGTTGTGTCATCAGTTATGTGATATTCATCAACAAGCCTTACTAAACCGCGAGCTAGTTGTTGAAAGTCAACAACAAGAGAATAGCTTTGCCGACAACCTCAAGCGGCTAACTCATCTGGCCAAACCCGGCAGTCTAGTCTACTTGATTTCAGACTTTAATCACCTTAGTGATACCAGCTTTAAGCAGTTGGAACGACTGGCACGTCATTGTGAACTGATCGGCTGTCATATTAGCGATCCTTTTGAGCACCAACTACCCGCCTACCGCGAAGCCATCACGGTTGAGGCTGGTGCTGGTATCTGGACATTGCCACTGATGGATAAACAGTTTCGCAGCAAATTTGCCGAACAGGCAGCTGATGTGTTCGCCAAGCGCCTAACTCGCTTAAAACGTGCGGGTATGACCATGCAATCTTTTAGTGCGGCAACGCCCTTAGAATCACAGCTTTCGAGGTATTAACAGTTATGCAGGCTTCTCCACTAGATGCATTACACGACGTAATGCCACCAAGCGAAGTATCATGGTGGCCGTTATCACCTGCAACATGGGCCATCATTTCGACACTACTTATACTCATAATTTTGCTTATCGTGTGGCGATACAAAGCTTGGCAACACAAGCGCGCAAAACGTGAAGCAATCAGTCAGTGCGAGCAACATCAACATGACGCTCAGCAATTGCACATATTAATTAAACGCCTAACTAAGCACTACTACGGCAACCAAGCAGTTGCTGGCTCTAACCAGCTCTGGGCAACTCGCTTAACTCAGTTGAGTGGACATCCTTTTAATGCTCAAGAGCTTGATACGCTTTACAGTCCACAACCTAGTGCTGAGCTGGCACCTAAGCTGCGTCTGGCCATCAAAAACTTTAAATTAAAAGAGGCCATCGATGTTTGAGTTCACTTGGCCTTGGGCCTTTGTATTATTGCCATTACCTTGGTTGCTAGCGAAGTTAAAACCCGTACAGCACACCGCCAGTGCTCGTCTGCGTATGCCTAGTTTTGCAAATCTCGCCGCACTTGCCCCTAAAGCTGTACAGCAAAACCGTAGTATGCGTTGGCTAGAATCACTGATTTGGCTTCTGCTTGTGGTGGCAGCGGCAAATCCTAACTGGCTCGACGAGCCTATTGCTCTGCCCAACGAAGGCCGCGACATCATGCTGGCTGTAGACCTGTCAGGGTCTATGACAGAACAAGACATGGAATATCAAGGCCGATACATAGATAGGTTGTCTGTTGTCAAAGCTGTGTTAGGTGAATTTATTGAGCAACGCCAAGGTGACCGACTAGGCTTAATTTTATTTGGCGATACGGCATTTTTACAAACTCCGCTAACAAGAGATCTCAATACTGTGAGTCAAATGCTAAGCGAGGCACAAATAGGCTTAGTTGGCCGGGCTACAGCCATCGGTGACGCGCTAGGGCTTGCGGTAAAACGTTTTAGTCAAAAACAGCAAAGCAACCGAGTTTTAATTTTGCTGACCGATGGTCAAAATACCGCTGGAAATCTAAGTCCTGATGATGCACTGATCTTAGCACGAGAAGAAGGTATAAAAGTGTACACTGTAGGGGTTGGCTCTGATGGTCTAGGTGGTTTTAGTTTATTTGGAATGGGCGGCGTCGGCGGCGGTAGCATTGACGAAGCAACTCTCAAACATATTTCTAAAGAGACCGGAGGGCTGTACTTCAGAGCAAAGGATGTTGCAGGTTTACAGCAGATTTATCAAGAGCTGGATAAACTTGAACCAGTGTCGGATGAAGCACAAACTTTTCGTCCGCAGTTAGCGCTATTTTACTGGCCGCTTGGCGGAGCTTTGCTACTGATTACACTAGCCGTTTTATTGAAAGCCCTGCGTGGCATGAGACAGGAGGTGTAATATGGAGTTTGTATTTATTCGCCCTACGCTACTGTGGCTTCTCATACCTTGGTTGCTTATCTCGTGCATACAGTTTGTGAAAAGAAATAATCACAAGCACAGTGACCTGATAGCACCTCACCTGGCAGCGGTTATGCTCAGTGAAGGTAAGCAGCAAAGAAAACAAAGTAGCCCTCTGTTAATGAGTCTGTTTTTGTTAATTGGTATTTTGAGCGTAGCGGGCCCCAGTTTCGAAAAACAACAGGTTCCAGTATATCAAGCTAAACAAGCGCGTGTACTGTTGATGGATATGTCATATTCAATGTATGCAACCGACATAACCCCAAACCGTTTGACACAAGCGCGTTTTAAAGCCCTTGACATGATCGAGTTATTTAAAGAAGGTGAAACTGCTTTAGTCGCCTATGCCGGTGATGCCTTTACAGTATCCCCTCTGACCAGTGATGCTGCAACACTTGCCAATTTAATACCTAGCCTAAGCCCAGAGATTATGCCCGGTAGAGGCTCTAATGTACTGGCGGGCATTGCGCAATCAGTCTCGTTACTAAAGCAGGCGGGTTATGCCCAAGGAGACATCATTTTAGTGACTGACGGATTAGACCAAAATGATGTTGATGACATCACTTCTGAATTGAAGAACGAACATTATCAATTAAGTATTTATGGTATTGGTACCGAACAAGGTGCGCCAATCGCTGTACCTGCAGGCGGATTTTTGAAAGATTCCTCTGGACAAATCGTCGTACCGACAATTAACTTTGCCCGTTTGGCTGGACTAGCTAAAGGCCATGGTGGCAAGCTTGTTCGCTACAGCCCAGGAGCTCAGGATATTAAAGCCTTTAAACCTAAAATTAGAAATGATGATGTGCTAAATGAAACTCACCAAAGCCAAGCACTTTGGCGTATAGACGCGGGGCAATATGGTTTGCTCCTATTACTGCCTCTAGCATTATTACTCATTCGCCGTGCAGGGATCACCCTAATGGCCGTGCTATTCATAGTCGCGCCGGTTGAGCAGTCAATGGCCGCTGACTGGCAGAGTTGGTTTAAAAATACCGATCAGAATGCCCTTGGCGCGTACCAAAGTGATGACTTTTCCAGCGCCGTCAATGCGGACAATCCCGAGCTTAAAGGCGCCGCTCTATACAAACAGGGCAACTACGAGCAGGCTGCTAAAGTTTTGCAAAACACCCAATCTGCATTGGGCCAATACAATTATGGAAATGCACTTGCTCAACAAGGCGAACTAGACGCTGCTATTGCAGCTTATGAACAAGCGTTAGCATTTAACCCTGACTTTAGCGAAGCGGCTGACAATAAAAAACTTGTTGAACAACTCAAGCAGCAGCAAGACAACCAACAGCAAGGTGACCAACAGCAGCAAGGTGACCAACAGCAGCAAGGTGACCAACAGCAACAAGGTGACCAACAGCAACAAGGTGACCAACAGCAACAAGGTGACCAACAGCAACAAGGTGACCAACAGCAACAAGGTGACCAACAGCAACAAGGTGACCAACAGCAGCAAGGTGACCAACAGCAACAAGGTGACCAACAGCAGCAAGGTGGTCAAAACAACCAACCCGATATGCAAAGCGATCCTACTACAGAGCCGCAACCTCAAAGTGCTGAGCAAACTGAGCAACAAATGAGTGATGAACAAGATGCCCAAGCTGCGATGCAACAACAGCCAGCCGAAGCCAGCTCACAAGAGAACTCTGAAAAGGCGCAAGCCGCGTCTGTTGCAGCTCAACCACTCACCCCTGAAGAGAAAGAAAAAGCGCAGCAAATTAATCAGTTACTAAGAAAAGTACCTGATGATCCTGCTATTTTGTTACGCAATAAAATGCAACTTAAAGCCCAGCAACGCGCTCAACAACGCCGTCCACAAGGAGTTGAAAAATCATGGTAATACGCTTGTTAATTTCCGTATTCCTTTTATTGTTTTTACGCCCAACTATGGCGATTGATAACCTCACTGCCACCGTCGATAAAAATCCTGTGCTGGTGGGAGAATATTTCACCCTCACAATTGAAGCCGATGGTAAAGTCTCTGGCGCACAACCCGACACCAGTGCTTTATCACAGCAGTTTGTAACCAGTCCGGTGAGCGTTGGCTCTCGTACCAGTATTATTAACGGTAGCATGAGTAGCAAAACCACATGGCAAATGCGGATAATGGCTAGAAAGCCAGGAACTTTCACGATCCCTGCTTTTGAAGTGGCTTCAAAGCGCTCTGAACCTATCCAGTTAAAAGTGGTGCCACGTAGTGATGATGGACAGCAGCAAAAAGACATTTTTGTAACAACAGAGCTGACACCAAGCTCTCTTTACGTGCAGCAAGCGGGTTTATACACAGTTAAGTTATACCTAGGCAAAGATTTACTTGATGGACAACTCACCACCCCAGAGATGGCGGACGCGCAAATTTCACAAATGGGTAAACAAAAAGAAGACTACGAAGTGGTGGATGGACGCCGTTATATGGTCATCACTCGCGAGTACTTGATACAGCCGCAAAAAAGCGGCAGTTTTACCATTACAGCACCAGTATTTAATGGTCAGGTAAGAGAAAGTTATCGCCGTATGGCGGTGTCAGCTATCGCCGACGATACGCAACTAGACGTGAAACCTATCCCTGACACTTATCAAGGTGCATGGTTGCCTAGTGAGTTGGTCAACCTTAGTGAAGAATGGCAACCCGCCGATGAGACTGTCTCTGTGGGCACTCCAATTACGCGTACCATTACTCTGACGGCTTTAGGCGTGACACAAGAGCAACTCCCAGATATCGAACTAGATACTATCTCTGGTATTCGTAGTTATCCAGATGAGAGCGATAGAAATCAACTTAGTCGTGATGGACGCGTGATCTCACAACTGGTGTCATCGCACGCATTAGTACCACAACAGCCTGGTACATACACTCTGCCAGAAGTGAAAATCCCATGGTTTAACACGGTTATCAATAAGGTCAGTTACGCCACTTTACCAGCACGAAGTATCACAGTTGTTGCCGATCCGAATCAACCTGCAGCATCCGTTGCAGCGCCAGCGTTGCCAACAAATACCCAAAGTAGTGCCGAACAACCGAACCAATCAGTACCAAACTTACCGACGGAAACGCCGGTAACAACAGCGGATAAAACACTTTTCGACTGGATGTTGATGGGATCTGGCTATGTACTTTGGCTGCTGACTCTGGCCATCTGGCTGCTATGGAAACCGAAGGCTGCAAAGCCACGGACTATATCAACAGCACAACCCCAAGATCCTATGGCAGCCCTAAAAGCCGCAGTAAAACAAAATAATGCCCATGGCTTTTATCAAGCGTTAAGAGCATTCGCCAAGCAACAAGCACCAGAACTCGGATTTGATACATGGCTGCGACTATTAGACACCCCAGAGCTTAGCAATGAAATTGCTAAACTTCAGGCATCTCTTTATAGTAATAGCAACCACAGTGCTGATTTAACAACGATATACCAACTGTTACAAACAGCAATAAAAAAACAAGCAGCACAAGATAGCGCTCACCTGACTCAACTATACTGAGTCAGGTGAAAATTAATTTTTATCGTGATGTAATAAATTCGCGGATCATAAGGTCTTATTAGCATGACCACAAAACAAAAACGCTACGAAGCTTTAGTACAGGTCTACCATGGTGAGCTTTATCGCTTCGCCTATTGGTTATGCCAAGACCCGACCATAGCCGAAGACTTAGTTCAAGAAACTTTTTTACGGGCATGGCGTTCACTGGACTCTCTCCAAGATGAAAATGCAGCCAAGCCTTGGTTATTAACAATTTTACGTCGTGAAAATGCGCGGCGTTTTGAGAGAAAACAGTTTGATTACGCTGATGTGGATAACGACACGATCGTAGACAACACAGGTACAAGTTTAGATGATGAAATGGAGCAAGCCGTTATACAAAGGCAGATAAATAAACTCTCTGTTGAATATCGAGAGCCGTTGTTACTGCAAGTTATTATGGGTTGTTCCGGCGATGAAATCGCAGACATTTTAGAGTTGAACAAAAACACAGTAATGACTCGCCTTTATCGAGCTCGTAATCAGCTCAAAGAGGCACTAACTGAACGTCAAGAACCATTGAAAGGGGCACAAAACTGATGAATGAACTAGAATTTCGTCGCCGCCTTTTTGCAGATCCAAATGATAAGGACGTAGCGCAAGAGGCTGCAAATAACGCTGAGCAAAACGCCTTATTAGAGGAACTTCAAGCTTTTGATGCTCAAATTGTAAAAGCGCTTGATGTCGAAGTACCTGAGGGCTTGGCAGAACGTATTTTAGCAACCCAGCAAGCTGATAATAATCACAACGATGTGGTGAAAAAGCGCTGGTTTCGTCGCTACCGTACTCCATTTGCCACAGCCGCTAGCGCAACCTTCGCGCTTGGCTTGTACTTTATGAGCGCAACTCAAGCACCATTATTGGCTGGCGAACATGCTCTAGCACATGTACGTCACGAGCAGGTCGCTTTCGAAGGGAAAGAAGAAATTGCCCTGCAAGCGGTTAACGACAAGCTATCACTGTTTGGCGCAAGACTTGAGGCACTGCCCGGTAAAGTCACTTATGCAACTTTTTGTAACTTCAAAGGCCAGAAAAGCCTGCACTTAGTATTTCAGTCACAGCATGGTCCTATGACTGTTTTTATAGTGCCTTTATCTGGTAAGAACAGTTTGGGCGGCGACGGTCAATTTGCTGATGAACGTTACAATGGTGTAATCGAACAAGACAATCACGGAGCGACGGTATTGGTTGCCAATGTTGGCTCCCCTGTTGAACAATACCAAAAAGACGTTAGTAACGCCCTTCTTTGGCTTTAGGCATGTAAATAAAGCGGTACGTTCTGTACGTACCGTTCCCCTTATTTAATCCCCTGTTGGCCCTGTTTCTATTTATCTCACACAGCTAATTCTTTAGAATTCAAAGCAGTTTTAGTTCTTTAGGATAGTTATGAAAAACTTTATTATATTTTTTTCACTGATCTCACTGTTATTCGTTAGCAGCTTTAATGCAGAAGCCAGAAAAAAGTTTGGTAGTAAGTCAACAGGCAAGACACATCAAACCAGCACCACACAGCAAAAACAACAAACGGATACTAAGTCCCTATCAACCCCTACAACTGCAAAGCCTAAGTCGAGCAAAAAAGGTATTATGGCAGGCGTTCTGGGTGGTCTACTCGCAGGTGGTCTCATCGCTGCAATGCTTGGTGATGACTTCGAAGGGTTTCAGTTTCTAGAAATGCTATTGCTAGCAGGTGCGGCGTTTTTAATCTTTAAACTGGTAAAAAGTGCACTAGTTAAGCGCCAACACCCACAGATGGCGGGTGGCCCACAAGTTAATCCTAACCAGTTCAATCAGCCTCAACAGTTTCAAGCCCAGTCAGCTACATCAGGTAGCTTTGGCCAACAAGATTCAGTTCCTTTCAATCTACCTAGAGACTTTGACGTAAATGGGTTTTTACAAGGTGCTCGTCAGCACTACCTTACCTTACAAGAAGCATGGAACAACAAAGATTACGATACAATGGCGCAATACTTAAGCCCACAATTAGTTGAACAGTTCAAGCTAGAGCGTGAAAGTGCAGGAGAAGTCGCCACAGAGGTAATGTTTGTAGACTCACAGCTAGTACGTGCCGACACCAATCCTCAGGTATGGGAAGTAAGCATCCTATTTAAAGGGAAATACCGCGATCTGGGCGACAAACAAGAGGAGCCCATTCACGAAATTTGGCACTTAGAACGTCAAATTCAGGGGAATGCTCCATGGCTGATTGTTGGCCTAGAGGATTTAGTCGAAAGCTAGTAGCTCCATCACGATAAAAAGATGAAAAAAGCCGCTACACTCTGTGTTGGCGGCTTTTTTTTGCATATGCCCAACGGTTATAAATTGTTATTAGCACCGAACTATTACTGTGAACCAGAGAAATAATCCGATGTGCCATGTGCATGTAACGCGTCTGATAAACGCTCTAAGGCTATTTGATAGACTACTTCACGCATTGACCCATTCGTTTGTTGATAGCGCGTCCAAGCGCGTTCAAACGCCTGATGCATATAATCATTGAGCTTCTCTGTGACCTTTTGCTCTGACCACGTTTCACCTTGGCGGTTTTGACACCACTCGAAAAAACTCACGACAACGCCACCAGCATTAGCCAAAATATCAGGGATCACATGGGTGCCCTGCTCTTTGAGTTGTTGATCAACATCCGAGCTTATTGGACCATTGGCAATTTCAACAATATAACTTGCTTGTATCTGTTCAACATTTTCTTTGTTAATAACACCAGCAAGAGCTGCGGGCACTAAAATATCAACATCAAGTGATAGTAACTCCTCATTGCTGATCCGAGTATGCTCTATATCTTCACACACAGAATGCTGACAATACACAGCCCTTAACTCGTTGCTTCGTTGCTTTTCTGAAAATACACTCTCCACATCAAGTCCTTGTTCACAAAAGATACCTCCTTTTGAATCACTGATGGCAACCACTTTGTAGCCATCAGCTTGTAGTAACCTGGCGCAGTGGTAACCACCATTACCAAACCCTTGTATCGCAACGGTCTTTTGGTCAGGCTGCCAGTCAAGTTTTCCCGCCAGAGCTTGAATACACAAAAATGCACCACGTCCAGTTGCACTCTCCCGTCCAACACTTCCTCCAAATGCCAAGGGCTTACCCGTGATCACAGCAGGACATTTTGTTCTAGTAATTTTTTCATATTCATCCATCATCCATCCCATTATGCGCGCATTGGTGTACACGTCAGGCGCAGGAATGTCGAGCTCAGGTCCGATAAAATCAGCTTTTGCTCTAATGTAAGAACGCGACAAACGCTCAAGCTCCATCGGAGACAGCTTTTTAGGGTCAACAGTAACAGCGCCTTTCGCACCTCCAAAGGGCACATTCACAACGGCACATTTTAATGTCATCCATAAGGCTAAAGCCTCTACCTCACTTTGATCTGCATCCTGATGAAAGCGGATCCCACCTTTAGTTGGGCCTAATAAATCATTGTATCTACATCTGTAGGCTTTAAAATATGCGGTATTGCCATTGTCTTTACGGATGGCGATATGACTGGTTAAAGTACTTTGCGGTTGACTCAACGCTTCCAAAACGGCGCCAAATTGGGGAGTATCTTGAGCAATGGTACTCAATCGAGTTAGAGCATCATTTAGCAGGTCTTTTCTCATGTTTAACTCCTTTAATAATTATTCGCTATGATTCTGAGCTAACTACAAGCGTAGTGTAATAATTAAAGAGTGAAACTTTCAAACCTAGTTTGTATTCTTTTCTATCTCTATATTTCTAACTCGGCTAAAAATCGACAAGCATTTTCTCGCGGTTTGAATATAAATATCTGTCGCTTAGCTCGTGTCAGTGCCACATAGAACAAACGCCTTTCTTCAGCAAGAGGGAATGTTTCCCTCGTTGGCAACATCGCATCCATAAGCGGTTGAACTGGGCGACTTGCCGGAAAACCATTATGCCCCTCGTACAGCCCCATTATCATTGCATAATCGGCTTCTTTACCTTTTGCTGCATGAAAAGTCATCGTTCTAATTTTCAGTGCGCTAAATTTACCTTGTAGGCCCGATAACCTTTCACGCGAAGGCAGCATTTTATGAAAACGTGCAAGCAACAGTACGCTTGCTTCACCTTGAGCATTGAGCTCAGCGAGCACCTTTTCAACAGCGTCAAATTCACTATCGACGATTTCAATCAACTGAGTAGATTGCTCAGAATCACAAGCTGACTGTACATATTTAGTCAGTTGATTTGGGTTAGCACATATAAACGTGCTTGAAATATCGAGTATATCTTGAGGGTAGCGAAATGTTTGATCCAATGCTGTGACTGTTGAACAACCAAAATGCTCATGGAAATTGGTAGTCAATGTTATATCTGCACCACTAAATCTATAAATAGACTGCCAATCGTCGCCTACAGCAAATAAGTACCGTTTACTTCTAGCCCCCAGTAAGGCTTTGAGTAACCTAGCCCTGATAGGTGATAAATCTTGAAACTCATCAACCATAACGTGCAGCCAAGGAACGCTAAAAGCACCGGCTTCAATATACCCTATTGCTTTGGCTATCATATCATCAAAATCAATGGCACCTTCATTGGACAAATATGACTGATACTCTTCGACTATCGGTGTAAGACACTTGAGTAGCTCGCTTTGCTGTAACGCTATTGCCTTCAGTTGACCTAAAGCCGCTACACTCTTATAGGTGCTAAGCAAAGAAGCTATATGAGTGATTACAGGCTTACAACCAGAGCTATTTATAAACTCAACCATCTCTGCACTGGGCTGGATATTGCATTCCTTAACACAAAACCTTTCGAATAACAGTTTGTAGCCAGGCTGAAAACAGAGCGCTTGTAGCGTATCGTGCACAAACTTAAACCTTTTTTTGGCGTCATTTGTCAACGTACTAAGCTGCGGCTGCTTACCCTCAACAGCAGTAATAATTAATTTGCCCAAAGCATGAAAAGTCATGCAGCCGAACGTTTCACCTGCTCGCTGTTTTAGCTCCTTTGCAGCTTCATTACCATAAGCAAGCAGTAGTATCTGCTGAGGCAATACATCACCACAGTGAACTAGAAACTTCGCTCTGGCCACCATCACGCTAGTTTTTCCAGTACCCGCACCTGCTAGCAGTAAATGACGGTCATCGCAAATAATGCAGGCCTGTCTTTGTGCTACTGTCAATGGCTGCCGCTCAACGTTATCGAAAAAGTACTGATGTTTGCTCGCATAGTAATCAATAAACTTAGCCCGAAATTCAGCAATATCTTGTTCTTGCCATTGCTGTAACTCTTTGAGCGTATACAGTGCCTGAGCGAGCTCCGGCGATAGAGTAATTTGAGGCTGCCAACCCAACCACTGCTGTTCAAGTACAGTAACAGTCTGGCGTAACACATCAAGGTTGGAGCGTGATAGATAGTGGTTCTTCAGCAGCGCTTCTATCTTACCTACGGCCCTGATAAGTTGGTGATGATGCTGATTAAGCCAATGTCTCTGGAAATCTTCATTGGTATACTCACTGTGTGCGAGCGTAAAGCTTAGCTGAGCTTCCTGACCTTCTAACTTTATTTGCAATTGCGTGAAGATTATTCCCTTTATCAGCCTCGGTGGACATTGCATATCTTGCCACGCGATCTCGCTGCGAGCGGTTCCCTTAAATAGCATTAGAGAGTGGCTGTTTACGCCACAGCTATGATAATGCACTACACGTTTTTTTAGGGAAAATAGATTAAAGTTCAATTAATTAAAGTACTTAAGAATTAGCTAAGGAATGACATCTGTTTTGAAACATCACGTGAAATATTACAGGCATAAAAAAACCAGCGCCATGCTGGTTTTTATAATTTGGTGCGGATGGGGGGACTTGAACCCCCACGGCCGAAGCCACCACCCCCTCAAGATGGCGTGTCTACCAATTCCACCACATCCGCATTTTCCGGCTAATGTCTGATTGAGGAATCAAACCACCGAGTAACTTTAGGTTACTAATCTATTAATTTGGTACGTCTGAAGTTTTATTATCTTCAGGAGACACTGGTACATCTGATGTTGCTGGCGCTACAGTCGTAGATGCTGGCACTTCAAGATTTTCCCACTCGTCCGTCTTTTTAATCTGTCCCGTGGTAAGGTTACCAAGCACGATGCTTAAAACAAAGAAGACAGATGCTAAAATCGTTGTCGTCTTAGTCATAAAGTTACCTGCGCCTGATGAACCAAACACCGTAGCTGATGCGCCTGCACCGAACGATGAGCCCATGTCGGCACCCTTACCTTGTTGAACTAACACCATACCAACAAGTGCTAAAGCAACAATTAAGTAAACAACCAATAATATTTCGTACATTTTATACGTTCCCTAGTGCACTTTTACAGATGCTGATAAAGGCATCCTTTTGCAAACTCGCTCCACCTATAAGGCCACCGTCGATGTCTGCCTGTGCAAATAATGATTCACTGTTTTTTTCGTTTACACTACCACCGTAAAGGATACGTAGTGTTTGTGCCACGTGCTCATCATAACTACTAAGCATGTCGCGAATGAATTTATGTACCGCTTGAGCTTGCTCTGGGGTTGCTGTTTTACCAGTCCCTATAGCCCAAACGGGTTCGTATGCTATCACAGAATTATTTAACGCTGCTACACCTAATTTATCAATTACGGCTTTTATTTGCTGCGCGACAATTTCTTCTGTTTTTCCGGCATCTCGCTGCTGCTCTGTCTCGCCAACACATAATATTGGCACTAAGCCAAATTCTTGCGCTTTGGCGAATTTATCAGCGACCTGTTGGTTACTCTCTGAAAATAGACTACGTCTTTCAGAGTGCCCTACTAAGGTATATTTTGCCCCTAGCTCATGAGCTAGTTGAGCGTGAATTTCTCCGGTGAATGCTCCTGAATCAAACTCTGAAATGGTTTGAGTTCCTGCCAAGATGCCTTTACTAACAACATCTTTAAGTAATAAAGCAGGAGGAAATATAATAACATCCAGGTTTACATTTTTATGCTTTTCAACTTCGCCGCAGATCTCAGACACAAGTTCTAACGAACCGTTCATTTTCCAGTTACCTGCTACTATTGGCTTACGCTGCGCCATACGATACTCCGCATCAGAAAGCGGGTGAGATACTAACTCTCCTCACCCTGATTTACAAGAAATAAAATTAAAAACCAGATTAATTGCTCACAGATTCAACAACTTCAGCAATTTTTGTTGCAAAATCGAGCACTTGTTTCTCTTGCTCTGCTTCAACCATCACTCGAACAACCGGCTCTGTGCCTGATTTTCTCAAAAGGACACGCCCTTTACCCGCTAGTAGCTCTTCAACTTCAGCAACGACTTGCTTAACGACAGTTTGCTGTGTTGGGTCAGAATCGGTAGAGTAACGTACGTTAATCATCTTCATCGGATATTTTGTGAAACCGCTACCAAGATCTTGCAACGTCTTGTTTTGAGAGACCATTGCCGCCAATACTTGCAGGCTCGAAATAATACCATCACCAGTACTTATGAGATCTAGATTTAAAACATGACCAGAGCTTTCACCGCCTATGGTCCAACCTTTTTGGTTAAGCAGCTCAATAACATATCTGTCACCCACTTTACTACGAGCAAATTCAATCCCTTGACTCTGTAGTGCATTCTCAAGTCCCATATTTGACATGACTGTACCGACAACACCGCCGTTTAGTGTACCGTTGGCATGAGCTAAGCAGGCTATGATGTAAACAATATCATCACCATCAAAAACATGACCTTTGTGATCGACCATAATTACTCGATCGCCATCGCCATCGTATGCAATTCCCACATCCGCTTTGTGTTCTAAAACTTGGCGCTTTAAATTATCTACGTGCGTTGCACCGCACTCATGGTTTATATTCAGGCCATTTGGTTCACAAGCATGGCAAATCACGGTTGCACCTAATTCACGCATTACCGAAGGTGCAATATGGTATGTTGCACCATTAGCGCAATCTAAAACAATTTTTAGCCCTTCCAGTGATAACTCTTTGGGAAATTGGCTCTTACAAAACTCAATATAGCGACCATCCGCATTTTCAAGGCGTCTTGCTTTACCTAACTTCTCAGAAGTTACGCATGTCATGTCTTCATCCATCATGGCTTCAATTTCTAGCTCCACGCTATCCGCAAGCTTCAAGCCATTGCCGCTAAAAAACTTGATACCATTATCATGATATGGATTATGAGACGCGCTGATCACGATGCCAGCTTCTGCTCTAAAGGTTTGCGTCAAGTACGCTACAGCCGGAGTAGGCATGGGTCCAAGTAAAACAACGTCAATACCCGCCGCAATTAATCCAGCTTCCAAAGAAGTCTCTAACAAGTAACCTGAAATACGAGTATCTTTACCAATAATTACTTTCTTAGTGCCAGTTTTAGACAAAACCTTACCAGCAGCCCATCCAAGTTTTAGCGCAAATTCTGGCGTAATTGGATAATGTCCAACTAAGCCTCTTACTCCATCTGTGCCAAAATACTTTCTCGTTGTCATATGGTTACTCCATTAATTGCTGCTTGCCAAACATTCAGAGCGTCAGCAGTGTGCTGTACATCATGTACTCTGATTATATGCGCCCCCTGTTGCGCGCAAAGCAATGCCCCTGCGAGGCTTGCAGCTAAACGTTCATTTGTTTCTCTGTTTAATAATTTGCCAAACATCGACTTACGCGACAGTCCAGCAAGTAGAGGCAGCCCAAAAGATTGGAAAGCCTTAAAATTTCCTAACAATTCAAAATTATGCGTCAAGTTTTTGCCAAATCCAAAGCCAGGATCGAGTATAATGCGCTCTTTCGATATTTGCAGGTTTTCACACGCTAACAGGCGCTCGCTGAAGAATCCCTTAACCTCTGTAATTAGGTCACTATAAGATGGGTTTTGCTGCATAGTGCGCGGCTGGCCTTGCATATGCATCAAACAAATAGCTACGTCAGGATAACTTGCTGCGACTTGGAGCGCACCTGGCTCTTGTAATGCACGCACATCGTTAATCATATCAGCACCAGCTTCAATAGCTTGACGCATTACTTCTGCTTTACTGGTGTCTATTGAAATAACACAGTCGCTCTGGCGACGAATACCTTGGATAACAGGTATCACACGATTAAGCTCTTCTTCGCATGTAACCTCTGGTGCGCCTGGTCGAGTCGACTCTCCACCTATATCAAGGATAGTCGCGCCTTGCTCTAACAAAGCAAGTGCTTGGTTGACAGCGTTATCACGGTGATAAAACGCGCCACCATCTGAAAATGAGTCAGGAGTCACGTTAACAATGCCCATGATTTGTGGCTTGTTGAGGCATAGCGTTCGGCCTCTGGGTAGACGAATTGTGGTTGTCATCATCGTTACTCGTTTTAGAGTAGTGTGTGCAAAAGCATGTAAGTATACTCAGCAACTTCATATTGTGTGAAAATCTGTCGTAAATTTTCAATTTGTATAAGTATGAAAAAGCCCCGACTAGCGGGGCTTTAGACATACGGCTATTTTAACCGTTATTCCGTTCTATCATCAAGCTCTGATGACGATTCTGATTTATCAACTGCCTTTTGAGCATCTTCATCTGCTGGCTTTGTTGCCTTTTTATCAGACTTAGTTTCTGGTTTACGATCATGGGCATCTCGGGGTGGACGCACTTCTGTGCGAGCCATTAAATCATCGATTTGTCCTGCATCAATGGTTTCGAACTTCATTAATGCATCTTTCATGCTGTGTAGAATATCCATGTTGTCTTTGAGGATTTGCTCTGCGCGTTGATAGTTTCGCGAAATAAAATCTTTAATCTCTGCGTCTATCAGTTTTGCAGTTTCATCTGACATGCCAGTCATTCGATGAGCACTGCCACCCATGTACATTTCACCCTGATCTTCAACATACTTTTGCGGACCAAGTTTACTGCTTAGGCCCCATTCAGTTACCATTTTCTTCGCAATATCTGTCGCACGTTCAATATCATTACTTGCACCAGTCGTTACTTTGTCATCTCCGTAAATCAGAGCTTCAGCAATACGACCACCATATAGGCTCGATAACATTGATTCTAGATGCTCTTTAGAGTGACTCACTCTGTCCTGCTCTGGCAGGTACATTGTGACACCCAATGCTCGACCGCGAGGAATAATTGATACTTTATAAACAGGATCATGCTCTGGTACCAAACGACCAACTATCGCGTGACCCGCCTCATGGTAGGCTGTCATTTCTTTTTCATGCTCGCTCATCACCATGGACTTACGCTCAGCACCCATCATGATTTTATCTTTTGCGGCATCAAACTCAGCCATGCTCACTTTTCGCTTATTACCTCTAGCTGCAAATAAAGCGGCTTCGTTCACTAAGTTGGCTAAATCAGCACCTGAGAACCCAGGTGTACCACGTGCAATTAGTGACGCTTCAACATTATCGTCTAATGGTACTTTACGCATGTGTACATTAAGAATTTGCTCACGGCCTCGAATATCAGGAAGACCTACAACCACCTGACGATCAAAACGACCTGGACGCAATAATGCCGGGTCTAATACGTCCGGACGGTTAGTCGCAGCAATAACAATAATACCTTCATTGCCTTCAAAACCATCCATCTCTACCAGCATTTGGTTCAGTGTTTGCTCACGCTCATCATGTCCTCCACCCATACCAGCACCACGTTTACGGCCTACAGCATCAATCTCATCAATAAAGATGATACATGGCGCTGCCTTTTTAGCCTGCTCAAACATGTCGCGAACACGAGATGCACCAACACCAACGAACATTTCAACAAAATCTGAACCAGAAATCGTGAAAAATGGTACTTTAGCTTCACCAGCTACCGCTTTAGCGAGCAAAGTTTTACCTGTACCTGGAGGACCCACCATCAACACACCTTTCGGAATGCTGCCACCTAGTTTTTGGAACTTTGACGGGTCACGAAGAAAATCTACCAATTCTGTTACATCTTCTTTAGCTTCATCACAGCCTGCAACGTCAGCGAATGTCGTTTTAACTTGATCTTCGCTCATTAGGCGGGCTTTGCTCTTCCCAAATGACATGGCGCCTTTTCCGCCACCGCCTTGCATCTGACGCATGAAGAATATCCATACACCAATAAGTAGTAACATTGGGAACCAAGATATAAAAATATTAGCTAAAAATGACTGTTCCTCTGGTGCAACACCTTTTACGTTTACGTCATTTTTTAGCAAATCATTGATAAGATCTTCATCGTACATTGGCATGATAGTTTGAAAGCGCTCACCATTACCCTTCATACCTGTAATCGTACCGGTTGAACGGTCAATATTAACGTCTCGCACCGCGCCGCTGCGCACTTCTTTAACAAACTGCGTGTAACTGGTTTGACGATCAATATGATCGCCGCCGTTGAAACTCTGAAATACGGTCATTAGCACAACTGCAATCACCAACCAGAGTATTAGATTCTTCGCCATATCGCTCAAGGGGTTAACCTCTTGTATCCAAAAAAATTATTTAAATTCGACTTTAATGCTTTTCAACTGTACTACAGTTTGTAGCCCGTCGCCACTATATAAACCTCACGGGAACGTGGACGAGAGGCTTTTGGCTTCCTAATTTTCACCACGTTAAAACATTTACGTACTTCTTGTACAAACTGATCAAAGCCTTCCCCTTGGAAAACTTTCACTGCAAAAGCACCATTTTTACTGAGCACTTGATGGCACATATCCAACGCCAGCTCCACCAAATACATACTGCCTGCTTGGTCGGTCGACATATTGCCGCTCATATTTGGCGCCATGTCTGAAAATACCACATCAATATTCTTCCCGCCAATACGCTCAAGCAGTGCATTTAACACCGTTTCCTCACGAAAGTCTCCCTGTAAAAAATCAACCCCCGCTAATGAGTCCATAGGCAAAATATCACAAGCAATAACTTGCCCTTTTTCACCCACCTCGTCTGCTAAGTACTGTGACCAACTGCCAGGAGCCGCTCCTAAGTCAACAACACTCATGCCTGGTTTGATGAGTTTATCGCGTTGTTGGATCTCTTCGAGTTTAAAAATTGCTCGGGAGCGAAAGCCACGTTTTTGCGCTTCATGAACGTAAGGGTCGTCCACATGTTCCTTTAACCAGCGTTTAGAGCTCGCTGAGTGCTTTTTATTTGCCATTATTCACTGCAACTCATTAGTAATATTGTCTAGATGGCGGTAGAATATGAAAATTCAAGCCTACATATAGTAAATTGTACCAATATGACTTTATCAAATAAACAAAAGCAGTACCTTAAAGGGTTAGCACACCCACTAAAACCAGTTGTTTTGCTCGGTGCAAATGGTTTAACCGAAGGTGTTTTGGTTGAGATTGACCAATCTTTAAACATTCACGAGCTCATCAAAGTTAAAGTGCCTACGAATGACCGTGAAACAAAGCAATTAATTTTTGATGCGATTGTTCGTGAAACTGGAGCACACAAAGTGCAAACCATCGGACATGTCATCGTTTTGTACCGTCAAAGCGAAGAGAAGAAAATTCAATTGCCTCGTCAGTGATTTTCTTTAAGCGCCACCGCCCGTGAGCGTTGGCGCCTCCCTATACTTTTCAATAACCTGAGTAATGAAATCAGTTGTTAACTGATTTATCACTCCACTTTCTGCATTTAATAGCAAACTGAATCCAACATTCAAAGCTGGTATTACAACCAAGTCGGTTCGATAACCTTGCACCCAACCGCTGTGGTACATAATAAATTCACCGTCAAAGTCGTAAATACGCCAACCTAAGCCATAAAATGCCTCATTAACATGATCACGCCAAATTCGCCTTCTCAACTCTCTTTTGGTATGTGTATAAGGCCTGCTTTGTAACGTCAAGGCATCCAACGACAAAACTTCAGGATACTGACCAAGCTGTGCTTTCAGCCACTGAACCATGTCTTTTGCACTGGCATTGACACCCGCAGCTGGTGCAACCTTATAGTAGTGAGGTTTGAGCTTAGCTGTATGCCAACGCTTTCGCCCAAGTACGTGCGGTAACGCATAGTTATCGTCCTTTTGCATACTCTCAATACCAACACCTCCGTCATTCATTTTCAGCGGCGTGAAAATAAACTCCTGTAGCCAACGCTCATAAGACATACCCGTAGCATGAAAAATTACGTCAGCTATCAGGCTAAACATGGCATTTTGATAACCGTAACACTGCCCTGGCGTACAAATACGTTCAACCTTGATTAACCGCTCAATTATTTGCTCATAAGACATTCTAGATTCGATCAGGTTATCGTAAGCATTGGGTACCAAGCCACTTGAGTGACTGAGTAAATGATACACTTTGAGAGATTGATAGTCTGTGCCTTTGAGGTAAGGTAGGTATGCACTTACATACTCATCCAGCTCCAAGTATTCGGCGCTGGCAAGTTTTGCAGTCAATGACCCAGCAAATGTTTTGGAGACTGAAGCAAGACGAAAGCGCGTATTTTCATCAACCGCTTGGCCTTTGCTAACTTTGGTTTTGCCATATCCCTGAGCTAGAGAGCCAAATTCGCCATGTACAACGCTCAATGCCGCACCTGGAATTGATTTTTCTTTTAGTTTTCGCTCGACTTGCTTAGAATAGCTGTTCAAAAATTGGTGCCACTGCTGCTTTTTGTCTTCAGATGCAACCGTATTAGTCGCAAACAGCCAAAAGACAATAAGAACTAAATACTTCATAATAACTCGTTAAACTAGAATTCGTTGAAGTTTATCACGAAGTTAGCTTGTGTTTACATCACCAATTGAGACTTAAACTGTAACAAGAGGTACATGAATGCGTTTTCTGCTTATTTTTATTACTCTGGCTTTCTCATTTGGTTGTTCTTTGACTCCCGAGATGGCACCCAAACTAAATGTGCCTCCTAAGCCGATATTAAGTAAAGAAATTTATCAGCTTAGCTACAGTACCGAATTGGACTCCGCTAGAATAAAGTCGGTGCAATTACCTGCACACCCAATTGAAAAAACAAATTCAGTGCGAATCGTTGCTGACAAAGTAGCAATGACTGACACATTGAAATCACACATCGAACGAGCTCTTAAGAAGCACGGATTAAAAATAGTTACAACAAAAAAAGCTGATTACATACTTAACATCCATCAGTTGGATCTTACTTTCGGCCCTAACAAAACCTATATACTGAATGTGCCTAAAACATCTCATGCGTTGTATCAACTTGTGACGCAAAAAGCACCGAGTTATCAATGCAGTAATATAATTGCTAGCGTAAGTATGAGACTGACTCACATAGCGTCATCTGATGTTGTATGGTTTGCAAAGTCTTCTATTGACAGTGCTAGTTTTCAAGGTATTCCTTTACAATTTAGCTATACCAAGGAACAAAAGATAACCAATGAGCACGAAGTACTTTCTTTTATCGTGTCACAAAATACGGAGCAAGCTAGGATTGCTCGCGCTGACGCACCTGTTGAAGTACCTAAGTATGTTGTAGATGATGTGATTAGTGAGCCACAAAAAGTTGCAGGCGCCTGCTCAGAAACAGAAGTGAGCGCATTAAGCAGTGCAATGCACCAACAACTAGCTGCCGTTTTGATTGATAAAATCAATGTTCTGTAGAGCGAGCCATATACAAACCTTCATTGAGCGTACTCTACGCTCAACAATTTTTTACAGATACTAACGTCGCATTCAATATAATGTTCATCAACTTGGTTGTTGGTGAACATTATGCTCCGTACCTTAGCAAGGTTAATACTCATCACTGTTGTTTTATCTGCTACAGCAAATGCGAGTAATCGGCTTTATTCAGACAACACGCTAACCCACAGCGACGGCCTATATCTAGATATCAATGTGGGCATGGATTACCTGTTCGAAAATTCATACCTCATCGGTGCCAATGCGACAAGAGATGGCGTGGAGTTATTTAACGTCAATGTCTTAGCATCTTATGGGAACTGGTATTTAGACGTTGATCGCAGTCAACTCAGTGGCGGCTGGATAGTCGGCTACAGTGCCCTAGAACACAACAACTGGGATATAGATTTTATTGTTACACAAGCACAAGACGGTTTTGATGAGAAAGGTTTTGATTTGTATAGCTCAGATGAAATTCCACAGCTTCAAGGGATAACTAAAAGAGGGTTTGACCTAACAGGCGGGTTACGTTTGAGCCGACGATTCGGTGACAACCAAGCATCACTAGAACTATTGCAGGATATCAGTAACACTCATAATGGTTGGATAGTCAGTGCCTTTTACAGCAAAATAATTCCGTGGCAAAACTGGGAGTTTAGAACTGCACTTGGCATCAATTTCTACTCCAGAAACTTTACCAGTTATTATTTTGGTATTTCTGAACAGGAGCAAAAAATTGATCGAGCTGTTTACCACCCGAATAGTTCTATGAGTGTTGTGTATGAGTTTCACGCAGAGTATCCACTCAACGAGAACTGGATTTTTTTAACCGGTTGGATGACAACTTGGTTTTCACAGCAAATTTATCGCAGCCCCATTGTTGCTAAAAACTACCAGCATAAGGCGAAAATTGGTGTGCGATATGTATTTTAGTAAGCGATCTTAAATACCTAATTTGATATAGGTAATCATTTGATTAGCATACTTTATCAATAACAATACTGTGGTAAGTGACAGCACTAAGTTAGTCAGGCACAATCAGGATTATGTCTGTTAGTTTGCATGATTTAACTGCAAGTATAAGAAGCTAGAGGGTTTTAAAAATGGATAATTACGGTACGATTTTACTCGTCGAAGATGACGAATCTCTATCTCAATGGGTCGCGGATTATTTGAACAGTCAAGGATATACCACACATGTTTGCGCTCGAGGAGACCAAGTAGTCGCGATGGTCAAATCTCTTAGCCCTGATATCGTACTTTTGGATGTTATGCTACCAGGCCAAGACGGCATCAGCGTTTGTCGTGAACTTCGTCAGTTTTATCAAAACCCAATCATTATGCTAACAGCCAAGGACGAAGAGATGGACGAAGTCATAGGCCTAGAGGTTGGTGCCAGTGATTATGTGATAAAGCCTGTGAGACCTCGTGCTCTATTAGCAAGGATAAAAGCCATGTTGCGCTCATCAAGTGAGCAAAAAAGCTCTGGGGCAAGTGATGATAAATCACTACGCGTTGGCAACTTAAGCATAGACACTCAGGCACGCAAAGTGTTAGTACAAGGTAAAGAAGTGAATATTTCCAGTGCAGAGTATTTACTACTGCACTTTTTGGCTTCAAATGCTGGCGAAGTTGTCTCCAGAGATGCGGTATTTAAAGCAACAAAGGGCCGAGAGTATGATGGGCTAGACAGGAGCGTTGATGTACTGATCTCGGCCTTGCGTAAAAAATTCAATGATGACCCACAACACCCAGAAAAGATCAAAACCATCTGGGGTAAGGGCTACTTGATGGTTCCAAGTGCGTGGTAAAAGGCTAATTTGTGAGAAAGCTATATATTTATTTGCTCACCAGCGCCTTGGTTTCAATTGTCGTACTCGGTTGGCTAATTGATATATTTAGCGAGCAAACCTTAGAAGCCGATGACAACTTTGGTTGGCAAAGTACACTAGCCAGTGGTGTGGCAAAACAAACTGCAAGGCAGCCCGTTGCACTTAGGGCTGACTATATTTCCACTTTGAGCGATGACTATGGCTTAGCTATCAGTTACAAACAAGGTGATACCTTGGCAGTACCTTCTGAGCTCAAAGAGCAGATGCTAACAGGAAAAGGCTTAATTTTAGAAGATGAGCAAGGTTTTTATCTGCTAAAAACCAATCAAGCATTACTACCTGACTATCTTGAACTGCGCTTAGATAAGCCAGCAGAACAACAAGACAATGATGCACTACTAACCTTATTGTTTTACACCGGTGTATGCACCTTTATGTGGTTTATACTCTCACCGTTGGCCAAGCGTTTATCCGTTCTCACTGAAGCCGCTAAACAGTTTGCCAGTGGCAATCTAAGCGCCAGAATTGCTACGGATAAGTTTACTTACATCAAAGATGTTGAACTCACGTTTAACCGAATGGCGAGCCAAATTGACAAGCTGCTTGCTGAGAACAAACTCCTAGCATCAAGTTTGTCACACGATATACGCACGCCTGTTGCCTGCCTTCGCTTTGGGTTGGATGCGGCTCTGGAGGAAACTGAGGTTGAGCAAGTACATAATATTTTGACCAGAATGGAAAAAGACTTAGATCAAATGGAAGATATGCTGGCCAGCTATCTATCATTTGCGACGCTAGAGCAGAAATCACACTTGCTAAACTTTGAATCAACCGATGCTACGACTTATTTTGTTTCACTCATTGAGCAGGTTACCCCCAAATTTAAAAATGCGGGCCTACAAATAAATTATGAAATTGAACCACACTTAAGCATATGCGCAGACTTACACTGGTTAGCAAGAGCGGTAACAAACTTGTTGTCTAACGCCAGTGATTTTGCAACACAAGCTGTACTTATCACAGTGGCTAGTGATGACCTTAATATCTACATCCACGTTGAAGATGATGGTCCTGGTATCGCCCCGCAAAACTGGCATAAAGTCTTTAGTCCATTTTTTCAAGAGCAATCCCACCGTAATCGGTCGGGAAAAAGTTATGGCTTAGGACTAGCTATTGTTGCCAAAGTTGTAGATTGGCATCATGGTAAAGCAAGCGTATCGCAGTCTGATATTTTGGGTGGTGCTAAATTCACCTTAACTTTGCCTTGTAAAGCTAAGTGAGCAGCGTAAAGTAATACCCACATCTGGCCACCGTTTTTTATGTTAATCAACTGAAAAGCAACAATTTATAGTCTGTGGTTGAATTTTTAGTCTGGCGCGCTAGTGTTACACTCGTAAAATCACCAAAATATTGCGCTAGATCATGGTATTGTTAATAACAATTAGCGCTTTTTATTTCGCTGTATTTACAGTAGATTGTCAGCCGCCGTAAAAAAAATAGAGAAGTAAAATAATATGAGCACTGTGCGCGGAGAATTTAGTTCTCGCTTTGGATTCATCATGGCAGCAGCAGGATCAGCTGTTGGCCTTGGTAATATTTGGGGTTTTCCCACTCAAACCGCCAGCAACGGTGGAGCCGCTTTCGTTTTGGTTTATTTGGTGCTAGCGTTTTGTTTGGCCTACCCTGCATTGATGGCTGAGCTAGTGATCGGGCGACACGGTCAAGCTAACGCAGTATCGTCACTGCAAAAACTCTCTGGTAATGCATTCAACAAACGCTTTGCTTTTGCAGTAGGCTTTGGTGGCATTATCTGCGCAGGCCTGATCCTCAGTTTTTATGCGATCGTTGCAGGCTGGATGTTTAGCGCAACCTTGGAACCCATCGCCAAACTAACTCGTTTATCAGACACAGCCCAATGGTTGAGTAGTCAATCTCTGGCTAGAGATCTGATTTTTACAGCATTGTTCGTGATTCTTACCATTTCAATTATCAGTAAAGGGGTTGAGAACGGTATTGAAAAGTGGTCTAAACGGTTAATGCCAGCACTGTTGGGAATATTGTTTTTACTCATCGCTTACGTTTTGATGCAAGACGGTGCCAGTGAAGGGTTAAAAGCATATCTCGTCCCTGATTTTTCCTCCATTCTAAACCCTGAGTTGCTGGTTAGTGCGCTAGGACAGGCGTTCTTCTCGCTTTCACTAGGAACCAGTGTAATGATTATTTACGGCTCATATATTAGTAGGCAAGAGAACTTAGTTTCTTTAGGCGCTTATGTAACATTAATCGACGTGTTTATCGCCTTTGTTGCAGGCCTGCTAATTATTCCAGCCATGTACGTAGCTCAAGCCCAAGGAGTTGAAATATTTAGTGCAAATGGACAATTGCTTTCGGAAGATACGCTTGTGTTTCAAGTTTTACCCGCTCTATTTGAAAGTATGGGCGAGGTTGGTTTATATGTAGGTTTTGCCTTCTTTGCCCTTATGAGCATTGCTGCGCTAACTTCTTCTATCTCGATGTTAGAAGCCCCAGTATCTTACGCTGTAGAACGCTTTGCGTTGTCTCGCTTGCAAGCTACTTGGGTAATTGGTGGCCTTATCTCACTCGTTAGCTTTACCATTATTTTTAACTTTAGCAGTTTGTTCGGATTCGTTGTGAGTTTAACCACTCAGTTTGGCCAGCCGCTTATAGGAATGTTTTGTTGTATATTTGTAGGTTGGATTTGGCACAGAAATGGATTGCTGACAGAGATAAGAAATGGCTACCCAGATGCCGAGCACAGCGTGTTTTGGCGAATATGGCCTTGGTATATCAAGTTTATCTGCCCACTTGCCATCGCGTTAGTGTTTATACACACACTGTAAATTGTAGGTCTCGGTCTGATAGGCCTGAGAAATCAGGCCTTGAACGTGACTTAGAAATAGGCCCACTGCTATTTGAGGGCCGTATTTAATCTCATGTCTTGGTGAGGTATACCATCTTCTAGGTATTCTTCACCTTCAGCCACAAACCCCAAAGATTGATAAAACTTCAGTAAGTATGTTTGTGCACTAAGCACCACATCATGATCACCAAAATGGATATTACACACCTCTGTGGCTTTAAGCATTAAAGGGTTGGCCAAACCTCTACCTCGTGCATTGGGTAACACTAGGACTCGCCCTATTGCGCATTCACTCTGTGATTTTCTATATACTCGCGCATATGCGCACAATGACTGTCCTTCATAAGCCATCACATGAAAGGTATCTGGTTGTCTATCAACTTCGTCCAGCTCTGGATAAGCACATTGTTGCTCTACAACAAAAACGTCGACTCGAGCCTTGAGCAAATCAAACAGGGTGTTTGTATCAAGCTGTGAGAAAGTATTTACCTGCCAAAGCATAAGCAGCACTCCAAATAATAAAAAGCCCAGCGATGCTGGGCTCTAAAATAAATACCCGTTTACTGCTACGCAAACAAGCGTTCTAACTGGTCACATAACTGTGATAGATTTACTTGATCATGTTCTATCGTCAAGTCTACATATCCATCACCGCGAAATGCCCTATCAAGCTCAATCAGCACATGGGTCTTGTGAGCTTCAGGAACGAATGACAATTCAACTTCTTGGATACCAAACATAGACTGGCGCTGTGGGCGGTATTCTAGCTCTTGATAGCACCCTGAAACGGTGTGAAAGTTACTCGCTCGCAAATAGCCCTTTTCAACGTCAGCCTTAATAAGCCCAAAACCTAGCTTTTCCATTGCCATCATGCACGTTTTTATCGCGTCATTTGGATATATATGAAGTGGGTCTCTATCCGTTGGATCAAGTGCTAAATCAATATCAAGCCCCGTTTCCAACCATACATGGCAATGGTTGTATCCGGCGTTAAGTTCAGTAAGAGGTGTCTCTGAGTGTAAACGAGCTTCAAACGGTATGATCTTTCGCTCTTTTGGCGAAACCTCAAATCGCTCACCTATCTTCCACTTTTCTATCACATGATTTACAAAGTAATGGCCATCATCATTTTCAACTTTAACTTTGGTCATCAACGCCATCTCTAGACCATTTATTTCCTGACCAACATCACCACCTTCAATGATGATTCTTGCTTGAAATTTTTGGCCAGGGTGTAAGTGCTCTGTTTCTAACACAGTATCTACTTTTGCCGCACCTATACCTACAGATGCGAGGATCTTTTTAAACATTACTTCTCCTGTGAGAATGTTCCCTTGTCGCATCTTAACCACATTTTCAGGATATTGTCAGCGAAAATTTATGAGTTCTTTTATATTATTCAAGAATAATCGAAAAAATATCTGAGTTATCGCCTTGCAAAAGAACTTTTCAATTTATAAATCAGAGAGTTTTGGTACACTGGGGTAAGTTAGAACTAACATAGGCACACCATGGAACTTTTGTTTTTTGCCGCAGCGTTCGCCTGTGGCTTTTCTGTATATCAGTTAAAGCTACCGCCGCTAATTGGCTTCTTAATGGCTGGGTTTATTTTAAATCTACTGGGATATCGTAGTACTGAGTTACTCACTCAACTCGCTGATTTGGGTGTAACCTTGCTGTTGTTTAGTATTGGCTTAAAACTTAAAATCGGAAACCTTGTCAAAGCGCAAGTATGGGCACCCGCAACCTTGCATATTGTGATAAGCAGTGCATTTTTTGCCAGCCTATTGCTGCTACTTGGAGCAATGAGCCTGCCACTATTTACCGATTTAACTCTTTCGAGCGCCTTACTTGTTGGTTTTGCCTTTAGCTTTTCCAGTACCGTGTTTGCAGTAAAAGTACTCGAAGAGCGCGGAGAAATGGCGAGTCTACACGGTAAAATTTCCATCGGCATTTTGGTTATGCAAGACATATTCGCGGTGCTGTTTCTAGCCATCAGTACCGGAAAAGCACCGAACGTATGGGCATTAGCATTACTAGTCAGCCTGCCTCTTTTTAGGCCCGTTATGTTCTGGGTTTTAAATCGCTCTAAACATGGTGAACTACTCCCATTATTTGGTTTTTTCTTTGCGCTTGTTATTGGCTACCACGCCTTCGAATTTGCGGGTTTAAAAGGAGACTTAGGAGCCCTGATTATCGGGATGCTATTCGCACCACATAAAAAAGCTGGTGAGTTATCAAAATCTTTGATGAATTTGAAAGATGTTTTATTGGTAGGTTTTTTCCTAAACATCGGTCTCAATGCCAACATGAGCCTCGACGCCTTACTCATCGCTTGCATGTTGACTTTAGTCTTGCCTGTAAAGGTCTGTCTTTATTATATACTCACAAATATCTTCAAACTGCGTGCACGTACGTCTTTGCTCAGTGCCTTTACGCTTGCAAACTACAGTGAGTTTGGACTTATCGTCTGTGCGGTTGCTGCCAGCTCAGGTGCGATTGCAGCAGACTGGTTAGCCGTTGTAGCAATAGCCGTGTCTATTACATTTGTAATAGCCTCACCGCTTAATAAACGCGCGAATGGATTCTACGTAAAGCTTGAACCGTTTTTATTAAAGTTCGAAAGCTCTAAGCGCCTTGAAGAAGAATTGCCCGTCAACCTGGCTGATACTCGAATTGTTATTTTTGGCATGGGTAGAATTGGAACGGGTGCGTATGAAACCATAGAAGCGACCCATCCAGGCTCAATTGCTGGCATTGATATCAAACCAGAAGTAGTTGATAAACATGTGCAAAGAGGACGAAGAGTGTTGCTGGCTGATGCGACAGATCCTGATTTTTGGCAACGAGTAAATCATTCCCAAGTTGATATGGTTATGCTTGCAATGCCCAAACATATGCAAAACATCTACGCTTTGGAGCAATTAAAGGCTTCTGGTTTTAAAGGTCAAGTAACTGCCATTGCAAACTATCCTGATCAGCAAAAAGAGCTCGAAGATATGGGTGTCAATTCTACCTATAACTTCTATTTAGAGGCAGGAAGTGGCTTTGCAGAACATGTAAAACAAAATTTATTTTCCTGATACTTTCTTATGTTCTTAGTACCACAAAAGGTACTGAGAACTATTTTTATTTACGCATCAATATCTTACTTCTAGATGTCTACTAGTTCTTAATTAATCATTTCAAATCATACATTATTCGATTTACAAAGCTTTACATCGAAGTTAGTAATCTACCCTAAAAACAGAGTACACTGTTTTCAACAGAGAGGACGTAAGTATCTATTTTTAACACAAAAAATATGATGTACGTGACTAACATGACAATTGGATGTTTTTTGGGAGAAGGCCAATATGCTTAAAACTAAACAGGTAAATCACTTTGCTGCTGTCGTTGATGACGTAAAAGCTGGGCCATTTTCCGAGCTGCAAAATCGACTTGATGAAATCCAAGACAACGGGATGACAGCGTTAGCAATTCGCAATGTACTATTTCATAAGATGCTTGATTTACATAATGTACCAAATGATCATTTTTTGCGAGATGAAGATACACCTTCACATATAGATGATCCTGTATTGTTGGTAGAAAAGCTCAATGATTTAGGGTTTTATCGCAATAACAATGGTGCTTTGCACTAGGACCGATTAGGGGGAGCCTACTCTCCCCACTATAGGCTGGCACTGCCCGTCGCCAGCCTATCTTCTTTCTTACAATTACTTCCCTGAATTATAAATTCTCTAAGAAATCTTCGTCAAAATCGGTTGGTTCTTCTTTTAACGGCGGATTTCCATCATGTAGTTCATATAATTGACGCTGAAAATAGATATCCTTCACAAAGATGTATGGGTCTAATGACTCTTCCAGCAATTTTTCTTGTGCCATAAGTGATGCTCTTGCTTCAATGGCTTTCAGTGCAAATACAGCGATTGTTTGTGGCGTGCTAAGAGCAATTTCTGGCATTACATAATTATCGATAACATCACCGGTCAAATTTCTAACCGTTGATGGTCCCATCGCAGGCAACATTATATAAGCGCCATCGCCCAACCCCCAAACTCCTAGTGTTTGCCCAAAGTCCTCATCTTGATGTTTAAGACCCAGACTACTTGCCACATCAAATAGACCGAATATACCCACGGTAGAGTTCACCAAAAAACGCGCAGCATTAACTCCCATACTACTAGGTTTTCCCTGCAGCCCAGCATTGATAGCATCTGTTGGGGTAAGTAAGTTGGTAGTAAAATTGACGATACTATTACGTACTGGCTGCGGCGTAACAGCAACATAACTGACTGTTACTGGGCGCAATATATATTTGTCCAAAACATCCATATTAAAATCATAAACAGGGCGGTTGAACGACTGTAGAGGGTCTCTTTCGTCCTGTTTTTCTTCAGGTACAGTACTGCATCCTGAAATCACAACAGCTGCCAGAACAGCTAAAAAAGGCTTAAACATTTAATTTCCTGTGTTTGATATAATTCGGTTGATTTCTACTGGAATCATCTCAAGTGTTTCGCTTAGTGATATAACCTCACTTTGCCCTTCTAACTCCCCTTCTTGTGCCATCACACTCTCATCTGTTGAAATACGCGCCGTGATGATTACGTTTTGGTAACTTGAAAGTTTTAAGCTTGGCATCATCGCCATACTATCATCCAGTGTCACACGTAAAGGCAAGTTAAAATTTGTAAGCTTAGCAACTGCCAGTGGCATTGCTGGACCGTCTGTCGCTTTGGCGAATACGAACAGAGTGCCCTGCTGCGGGAGCTGTTCTCTGAGGTGAGCACCAATAGACACTTCAACTTGTAAGCTCACAGGCGACGCAGTGGATTTAGGTGACAGTTTTTGTTCAATTTCAGCAATACGTTGCTCAATCATTGAATATCGAGGGTCTTCACTGCTCATGCTAGCAAGTAACACCTCAAAGGCCGTTTTTGCTTCGCGCCAATCCTGCTTTTCATATGCTATGAGCGCCAATAAAGAAATAGCATCAATATTTGTTGGATCATTTCTTAATACCCTAGCCAGCAGTCGTGCTGCACGATTCATTCCTGACTCAGACCCTTCAACTAAAAGCACTTGACTGTAATTGACCAGTATATTGCTATTTTCAGGTTCCATTTTGAGTGCTTTGTCGAATGCTTGCTTGGCCATTTCGTAATCATTTAAAGACATCGCAATACGGCCCAACAACATCCACGCAACAGCATCATCACCGCTGTTAGCCAGTTTGGTACGCAGACCTAGCGCAAACGCTTGTAACTCATTTGCCGTTAACCTTTGCCCTTGTTGTAGTACCGCTCGCTCACCATACTCTGGTAGCTTCTCTATGGCATCGTACCAATTAGCTATCTGCTGCTGACTACCTGTAAAATGATAAAATACACCACTTACCGTGACAGTGAACAGCAAACCCGTTAAGGCGAATATACGGTTGTTACCACGGCTACTTAGTTGCTGTTCAGGCGATAACTCATTAAGTAGTCTGCGCTTAAGTTCAAGCACAGATTCCTGATAAGCATCTTGTTCAATGCGTTGATTGCTCAGTTCGGCGTTTAACTCATTAAGCCGTTGATGATAAATATCAATACGCTCAGCATTAGCTTGATTATCCACCGTCAATACATTTTCGCGACGGAAGAATGGAACGACTACAAACAGCACTGCTAATAAAGTGAGTAACGCAAACATCACCCACATTTGCATAATTCCGTCCACTGTTACTGCTCCCTACGCTGATATTGTTTGATTAATTTGTTCAGTAGTTGCTCGTCTTGTTCGCTCCAAGCCTGTTTACCAGAAGCCTTCTTTTGTCTAAAAACAATAAAACCAAAGCCCGCTACTACAATGAATATAGGCAATACCCATAATATGATAGTGGCAGGTGTAACTGGCGGCTGGTAATGCACAAAGTAACCATATCGGTCTATCATGTAATCAATTACTTCGTCTTTGCTCTTACCTTCATTCACCAAAGCCAAAACTTTATCTCGGAGATCTTTAGCTACGAGCGCATCAGAATCAGCAATATTTTGATTTTGACATTTAGGACAACGTAGCTCATGAGTAAGCTCGCGAAAGGTACTCTCACGCTCCGCGTTTGCAAATTCATACTTATCTTGTGTAGCGAATGCCGAACCACATATCATTAGGAAAAAAACAATCATGAATCTCATTGCGTTAACTCCATCAGCTTAGGTGCAAACTTAGCGCGCCATACACGTTGGTTTATATCGCCCGTATGGTGAAGTAAGATTTTACCTTGCTTATCAACTAAAAAAGTTTCAGGGGCGCCCGAGACCCCTAAGTCCAACGCTAAGGTACGCTCTAAATCAAGAATATTAAACTGATATGGGTTACCCGTTCTAGCAAGCATGCTGCTCACTTCTGCGCGCAATTTATTTATATCAAATTGATCACCAAAATCAGGGTCATAAGCTTGCTCATAATACAAACCTATGATTCGAACTCCCTGCTCTCGCAACTCAGTGAGATAGCTTAGCTCTGCGATACAAGTCGGGCACCAAGTTCCCCATACATTAAGTAAATACACTTCACCTAATAAGTCGCTGTCTTGCCATTGTTTACTATCGTCCATAAGGTCAGGCAAAGTAAAACTTGGCATGTTCTGCCCTAAGCGGCCCGTTTGCAGCTCCCGAGGATTACCAAACAACCCTTGATATAAAAACACACACAGTAAAATGAAAATTAGAAATGGCACTAGCCCTAGTAACTTACGATTCATTACAGCACCTCTTGTTTATTGGTCGGTGTTGCGTTTCTTCTATAACGTTTATCCGCTAAGACTATAAACCCAGCAAAAGCGATTAGTATGCCACCCAACCACATCCACCGCACATACGGTTTGTGATAGATACGCAATGACCAAGCTTTGCCATCAAGTTGTTCACCTAGAGCCAGATACAGATCTCTGAAGAAACCATCATCAATGGCCGCTTCGGTCATAAACTGCATACCTATAGTGTACAAACGTTTTTCAGCAAGTAGCTCTGTTACTTTCTCATTATTTTTTAGTACTGTTACAACACCAGCATGACCACTGTAGTTAGGTCCAACAATTTCCTTGACGCCTTCAAAACGATACACGTACTCATTCAAGGTGGCGGTATCTCCTGGTTGCATTCGCACCGAGCGCTCAACTGAGTATGCTGATGTTAAAGTAACCCCAGCAATAACAAACGCGATACCGATATGACCTGATACCATGGCCCAATAGCTTAAACCTAAGCGTTTTAGTCCCTCAGATAAGCTTTTTTGTGTCGATATTTTTTGCGCAAAATCTACTGTTGTTGATAACACAATCCAAACAGCCAATGCTGTTGCCACAAATGTTAAAGGTGCAACCGTATCAAAGCTGCCAAATAGCCAAGCTGCTGTGATAACAAGCGTTGCCCCGGCAATAACCAGCCATTTTCTCAGTAGCGGAGGTAGTTTGTTTTGTTTCCAGCGCAACATCGGGGCTACACCAAGTAATAACGCAAAGGGCACGACTAAAATCGCAAACATTTGATTGAAAAAAGGTACCCCGATTGAAATTGACCCTAAACCCAGCTCTTTATGGATCATAGGCAATAACGTCCCCAAAAACACCACTAAAGTAGCAACCACTAGAAATATATTGTTGACCCACAATGCAACTTCTCGTGAGAAGAACTGATACCGGCCTTCACTCTTAACTTGAGAAACACGTGCGGCGTATAATGCTAAACTGCCACCAACAACGACAGCTAAAAATAGTAATATATACAAACCGCGATCTGGGTCAGTCGCAAATGCATGAACAGAAACGATAATCCCAGAGCGTACGATGAACGTGCCTAATAGACACAAGCTAAACGCAGTAATCGCCAATAAAACTGTCCAGGATTTAAATACACCGCGCTTCTCTGTTACAGCCAATGAGTGTAGTAAGGCCGTTGCAACTAGCCATGGCATCAATGAAGCATTTTCTACAGGATCCCAGAACCACCAGCCTCCCCAGCCAAGTTCTGAATAGGCCCACCAACTGCCAATGGTAATTCCTAAAGTCAAAAATCCCCATGCAACCATGGTCCAAGGTCTAGACCATTTCGCCCAAGTATTATCGAGTTTACCTGTCAACAAGGCTGCAATAGCAAACGAAAAAGAAACCGACAATCCAACATATCCCATATAAAGCAAAGGTGGATGAATTATCATACCTGGGTCTTGTAATAGTGGGTTTAGGTCACGACCTTCCACCGGATAGTAAGGCAACAAACGTTCAAATGGACTCGACATCCATAAGGTGTAAAGCATAAAGCCTACCCCAAGGAAGCCTAGAACTCCCAGAACTCGAGCTCGCAAGATCCAAGGTATTGACTTAGACATCAAAGCAACTAACGCAGTCCAAGAGGACTGCATAACCAACCATAACAAGATAGCGCCTTCATGCCCTCCCCAAGTTGAAGTCACCTTGTAATACCATGGCAAAGTGCTACTTGAATGGTGTGCCACATAGGCTACTGTAAAGTCATCAGTCAACGTGATATAAATTAAAATCGCGAAAGAGAACAACACGAATATGCATTGGCCAACCGCCAAAGAAGGAGCGGCACGCATTAATCTCAGATTGCCTGTATGAGCTCCCCATAATGGGAAAATGCACAGCAATAAACTTAGTGCCATAGCCAGCACTAGCGCAAAATAACCTATCTCTGGGATCATATTAGTTCTCGTTGTTTAAGTTATACTTTGGCTTCTCATGCTTGATGCCTTTGAGCGCTTCTGCAACTTCTGGTGGCATATACTCTTCATCATGTTTTGCCAACACCTCAAACGCTTCAATAACGTCAGGTTCAACTAAAGTCCCCTGCGCGACAATTCCCTGACCCTCTCTAAACAAGTCAGGCAAAATTCCTTCATAACGAATAGTGACCATTGGTCCTGTATCCATCAATTTAAAACTGACATCGAGGCTGCTTTCATCTCGAACGACCGAACCCGGTACGACCATGCCACCAATTCTCAATTTTTGGCCAATAAAAGGCTTTTCTTTATTTTCGCCTTTGCCATCTATCAACTCTGTTGGCGTGTAAAACAAATTAATATTTTCTTGTAACGCATACAGCATTAGTCCAATCGCTGAACCAACCCCAAAAATAATTGCAATTACTGCGAGTAAACGTTTTTTGCGTCTCGGGTTCATACTTGCTCCTGCTGCTTGGCTTTTTTAATGCGTTCTTCACGTTTCATTTGGGCGCGTACTTCATTGCGCAGCTTACTAGCATCTCTTAATGAGCTCACAAACAAGGCCAGAAGAATGGCGGCACAACTACCGAAAGATAACCAAACATAGAAGCCATATCCCCCCATGGCCAGAAATTCATTCAATGAATCAAATTGCATCACTCACCTCGACCGACTAGTTCTCGCACCCATGGGCGGTGCCTCTCACATTGTAAGATTTCGTTTTTCAAACGGATCAACGTCACTACACCAACAAAGCCTGCAAAAGCGATAATGTTGATTAACAAGGGCCATAGCATTGATGAATCTATCGCTGATGTATCAAACTTGGTTATGGTGGCTCCTTGGTGCAAGGTGTTCCACCATTCCACAGAAAAGTGAATAATAGGCAGGTTTATCACTCCCACGACGGCTAAAATACAGGCCGCACGCCCTGCTGACTTTTTATCTTCAAAGGCATGGTATAAAGACAATACCCCTAGATATAAAAACAGCAATATGAGTTCAGACGTTAACCGTGCATCCCAAACCCACCAAGCTCCCCACATAGGCTTACCCCATGCAGCGCCAGTAATAAGAGCGATTGCCGTCATGGCGGCTCCCACAGGGGCTATAGATATCACCGCCAACTCAGCATTACGGATCTGCCATACTAGGGCAATAATTGCGGCTATCGCCATTGAAGAATATGCCCCCATAGACAATATTGCTGAAGGGACATGAATAAAAATAATGCGATAACTATCTTTTTGTTGGTAGTCTGCGGGAGCATAGGCAAGACCCCACACCCAACCGACTGTCAAACATACTACGGTAATCACCGCAAAATATGGCATAAGCGTATTACATAGTTGATATGCACGCTCTGCCTTTGCATAGGGATGTAACCATTTCCACATGTTAACTAACACTCACTTTTAAAGCTGAAGATATTGCAATAGGCGCACAAACACTAGCTACAGCTAACATTGCGCCTAGGATTGCGAGTTGACCACCATAGGCTAAAGACATACTACTGGTATCAATGGCAGACGTCGCAAAAATCAGTACGGGAATATACAAAGGTAAGACTAATAAGCTCATTAATATTCCACCCTTTTGTAACCCTACTGTCAGTGCAGCTCCGATTGCGCCAATAAAGCTCAATAGTGGAGTTCCGATCAGTAAGGTCAACACTGTTGCACCAAGCGCCTGAGACTCTAAGTTCATCAACAGGGCAAACATTGGTGCCATCAGTACCATCGGTAACCCAGTGATTGTCCAATGAGCAAACACTTTTGCCAGTACTGATAAAGAAAGTGGATAAGGAGATGCTATGAGCTGCTCTAATGAGCCATCGTTGTAATCATCCCTAAACAGTTTATCTAACCCTAACATGGTAGATAACAAAGCCGCTACCCAAATAATGCCTGGAGCCATCCGTTTCAACAAAGCAGGCTCAGGACCAATAGCAAGGGGAAATAATGTGATAACAATCAAGAAAAATAGCAAAGGGTTGACTATTTCCGAACGCTGGCGAAACGCTAACGTCACATCTTTGCTGTATACGCTGAAAAATAGCTGCCAATAAGAGTGCTGGGCCATCAAAGTTGATACTCCAATACAAGGGTTTTGAGTGCCGCAAAATGAGTTGTTAAATCTTGGTGGGTCGTGAGTAAAATAGCTCCGCCCTGGGCCAGATGTTCAGAAAAACGTATCTGTAATTGTCGTACACCTTTCTTATCTAATGCAGTAAATGGCTCATCAAGTATCCACAGTTTAGCGTTGTTTAGCCATAACCTCACTAATGCGACACGTCTTTGTTGGCCCGCTGAGAGAGTTCTTACCGGTACATCTTCCAGACCAACCAGTCCTAACAGGGATAACAAATCATATGCACGTTCGTCTACCTGGCAGCCATGAACACGCAGCCAATGACAAACATTTTCATAGGCCGTTAGCTGGCCATTTACACCTGTTTTGTGACCAATAAAAAGTAATTGCGCCGCATATTCATCATAGTTGTCGCTAATCGGCTGACCCTCAAAATGAATTTCCCCTTCATCAGGACGTGCAAAGCCTGAGATGATCCGCAATAATGACGTTTTACCAGCACCATTTGGGCCTTCAATTTGCATGATCTGCCCAGCTTCTAACGAGAAGCTTAACGATTCAAACAGACAGCGTTCTTGCTTAGTACAAGTAACAGATTTAATCTCTAGCAAATTGGTTATTCTCATTACCCAAAATTGGGCGTTAGTCTACCATAATGGTATGGTAATACGAATAACGCGTTGCGACCGATTAGCGAAAATTTGATTTAAAATAATGAATAAGCCACCGATTTCTATTCAATATTCGAACACACCTGATACAAGCTCAGCTTTAAACGAAGGACGTGCAAATATTGACCTAACCAAACAAGCTAGCCAGTTTGTTGCGAGAAATGTCGTGATCAAACCCGAGGCACTACAGATGGAAGTGGAAATTGATGGCCGCTGGCAAACTATACGCTTAGCCGTAAAAGACAATAACCTTCCAACACTTCGATTAAACGAAGCGGTGGTTACCTTAGGTGAGAATGGTCAATCCCTCACAATCAAGTCGCCCGAACAAACCGTCAACATTAAAGCAGCCAACCAACTACTATCCCTATTAACTTTAATAAAAGGTGGCACCCCAGAGTCTAGTTTAAAAACTAGTGCTCATATCACAGATGGTGGCAATCCACAGCTTGTATTAGACAAACTGGGCTTAAAGCTGGCTTTGGATCCATCGCTTGCGAAAATCCTAGCTCAAGAGCACAAACTTGTTGCGCAATTACAAGCAAACGACCACAAAATCCAGTTAAAGCTTATGAATGGATTTGCCGATCAACTATTTTCCAGTGTGCTGGCCAAGCAGAAAGTTTCTGAACAACTAGCAACATTAGGTAAGAGCCCTCTTTTGCTAGTTGATAAACACGCATTGCAAGTCAAGTTTTCCCCCTCTGTAAAAGCAGTTTCTTTACCTTTGAGCAATTTGCAAAGTCCTCAACCAGTAGGCGCTGCACAGTGGCAACAAGCACAATTAAAAGCCACTACCATGGGAGTACAAATTAAAACTTTCAGTGACTTACAACATTTGGATTTAAAACAACCCATCAAAGGCAAGTTTGTTCATGTCAGCCCACACACTGCAGCGCAACATACTCTTGAAACTGTACAAAGCAACCTCAACCTTGGGTATAACAAGCCTCTAGTAAATATCACTATTAACGATATAAAAAAGGCTGTCGAACAAGCACTTTCTCAGTGGCTATCAAAACCTTTTAAGCAAGTACATAATAACTCGGCAACAAGTAACGCCGCTAAAACAGTATCCGTTACTACCGTACAAAGCGGACTTCCTAGCCAATTCAGTACTTTGTCCAGATTAACAATGACACCACTAATGCTTAGTCCATCACAAAACGATGCGCTACCTCCTATCGTAAAACTGTTTGCACAAATAAAAAACGTGCTGCAAAACACGGGGAATATTGTAAGTCAAAGTGATAATAGTCCAAGTAGCCGTTCAAGCTCATCACAACTAGTCAGCCAAGCAATAAACAAAGGCGGATTACCCTCTGGGAGTGAGGTTCCACAATTAAGTAACGAAAAAAATGGAGCAAAACAGCGCGGGTTAGTCACCGAACTACTAAAAGCACCTAGCAAAATACCCGATCAAAATCAAAAGGTAGCAGGCTCGACCGCCAGCGCTCTTTTGCCTATACCTAAAAGTGACTATCAAGCCAGTCACCCTATTGAACGTAAGCTGCTAGAACCGCTATTAAAGTTAGTTGCCATGTCACCAAAGCAAAGTACTGAGGCACTTAACAGTCAAGTCGCAACTGAAAAAGTCGCACAGCTAAGTCAGTATAAAGATCCACAGTCAGTGGATATGACCAAGCTAGTTCATCAAGCGTTTAGCCGTATGATAGATGCGAATAATATATCTGCTAATCACGTTATGGCAGAGCTCAACAGCCTTGTTCCAGGCTTGGTCAGTCAATACTCACAAACCTCTACTCCTTTGAGTGCAAGCAGTTTTACACAGGCTCTCGATAAGCTATTAGTGACATTACTGGCATCACCTCGAGCGACTGCACCACAGTCTTTACCAGAAAATATAGATCAGACCCAACGTCTTAATGCATTGCTTGAAACCTTACTCCCCAATGCAAAGAGTATTGCAACTAAACAGGCACTCCCTCATTTACAGCAGCTAAATAACGCGTTACTGAGTGATTTAGCTCAGGTGCAAAACACCCTAACCAGTAGCGTCCAAATTACACCAGCCAGTCAGAAGGTCGATAGTGAAACTCAGCTATTACTTAGCTTGTTTATGCCTATGAAACTGCCGAGCGAGTGTAAGCAAACTGAACTCCAAATAGGCAAATACAAGAAGCCAGCTAAAGCAAAAATGCCCGAAAAAACGGTATGGTTTGTTCGCCTTAATTTTGATTACGCTCACCTTGGTAAACTTAGTGCTCAAGCCGAGCTAATGGATAAAGCACTTGATTGCCAATTGATTGCGAACACTCAGCAGGTATGCTCTTTGGCTGAACCCCATTTAGATGCGTTGCGACGAAAGCTATGCGCACATGGTTTACAGGTGAATGAGATAACACTTAGTGAAGATGCACAACAAACGCATACCTTTTACGAACAACATGCTATCGTTAATATCAAAGTTTAGGAGTATGTATGGAACAAAAAACAGCGATAGGTTTACTGTATGAAGCAGGAAGTTCACCGCATGTAGCTTGTAAAGGCTTCGGTGAACTTGCCGAAGAGATCATCGCCCTTGCAAAAGAAAAAGGGATCATGATCCACGAAGATGCTGAACTGGCAAAAACCTTAGAGCAACTCGACTTACATCAGGAAATACCTAAAGAGCTCTACTATGTCATTGCCGAGCTCATTGCCTTTTCATATGTATTGCGAGGAAAATTTCCGCCAGGGTGGAAAGGTTTTAGCAATAAGCTGGATATTAAAGCCTAATCAAGATTTTTGATGTAACGACATTAACAATTCAGCTTCCGCACGAGGGATCTCACACTCACGCATTATTTCTTCCAAGTCGGCTCCCAGCTCTATCATCTTAACGGCACGAGAGTAGATTTTTGCATCAGGGTCATCATATTTTTGTACGGCCTGTTGCTGAGCAAGCTCTTTTGCATAACTTTCACATGCAACCAAGCGCTTACCTATACTCATCAAACTGCTACGGACTTCTGCTATTTCGCTACGCAGAATTGAGGTTTGTTCGTGATTGTCCTTTATTTTTTGCCTAAGAGACACCACTTGCTGATGGCTGCCTTCCAAACGCTTGCTTAACATAAAAATCAACCCCAAACATACAAAAGTTAGTAAGCTTGAGGCGATCAGTATGAGTAATACGAGGTTATTATTTACTACTTCCACAATTTATAAATGACTCAACTCGTCCCACTCATCATCGCTGAGTAGTTTGTTCAAATCGACAAGAATAAGAAGCTCACCCTCACGATTAGAGACACCTTGAATAAACTTAGCGCTCTCTTCAGTGCCAATATTAGGTGCACTGTCAATCTCTGAACTTCGCAAATAAACAACTTCAGCAACACTGTCCACCAAAATACCAATTACTTGCTTTTCTGCCTCTATGATAACGATACGAGAGTTGTCTGTAACCTCGGCACTGACCAATCCGAAACGTGCTCGAGTGTCTATAACGGTTACAACGTTACCACGCAGGTTGATAATACCTAGCACATACGCTGGTGCACCAGGGACTGGAGCAATCTCTGTATAGCGCAATACTTCCTGTACCTGCATTACATTTATGCCGTATGTTTCATCCTCGAGTTTATAGGTCACCCATTGAAGAACTTCATCGTTACTATCGGCATTTTTGTCTGCGGAAAGTAGTCTATCTTGGCTCATGGTTTAACTCCAAAAAGATCTTGTTTACTGCTCTCGACTATCGAGGCCTTGCTCAAGCAAGCGGTTTAAATTCTCTACATCAATTAACGCGCACATTTTTTCTTTAATTACGCCTGCCAGCCATGGCCTTTTACCATTGCCTGTGCGCCATTTCACGTCATCTGGTCGCAATGTAATATTATTTACTAGGTTTTCAGCCAGTAACCCCCAAGGGCTATCACCCAATGTGATTAAATACTGATAATCTAGACTCTCTTCCAACTCGGGCGAATACTTCTCTGGCATCACCCAACGTGCGGTATCAACAACATTTAGCTTTTCATCGCGATTTAACATCACGCCTTTAAACCACTTGGGCTTACCAAACAACTGATTTACTTCACCTAGCTGATGGATACCACCTAATGATTTTAAAGGCACAGCCAAAGTAAGACCTGCAACTTCAAAAAATAGTGCCTGAAACTCTTGCTCACCATACGCCTCTTTTGCGCTAACTGGTTGATTTTTTGTTTCAGTCGATTCTTTGATAATAGTATTATTTTCTGTTATCTCAAGATCTTTCGTTTGTTCTTCAGGGATTTCCTGTGTCTCGACAGGTAGTATTTTTTGTTCAACTGATGGCTCACTTTTGAGCTGCTCAACTTGAACTTCAGTCTCGGCTTCAGACACAAGCGGAACCTGTTCGAGCAATTTGGCTACGGGCAGCAATGAACTGTCTTCAGGTTCTTCTTCACTGAGAAGCGCGCCTAAATATTGCTTCATAACTTTTTCATTAGCAAACAAATGTTTACTCATTACTACCTCTATTAAACCTGCAATAAATAATCAAGTAACGCCCGATAAGCAAACACACCCCGAGACTTTGGACAGTATGATACTGGGACCTGTTGCGCTAAACTTGCATCTCGAAACTTTGTATCCACCGGAATAACCCCGGGCCAAACATACTCTTTATAATTGGCTAGCAGGCTTTTGTAAGCCTCCAACGAGGCTTTCGTCCGTTTATCATACATTGTTGGTACTATGGTATATTGATATTTCTTAGATTGCGAACTTTGCATTAATTCCATAGTCCGCATCATTCTATCCAACCCTTTAAGGGCGAGAAACTCAGTCTGCACGGGGATCAAAATCCTCTCGCTGGCAGCTAATGCATTAACCATGAGTACACCTAGTACGGGTGGACAATCAATAATCGCGTAGTCGTAATGGTCTTTTATTTTTTCGAGCGACTTTTTGAGCACCAAGCCCATTCCAGCTCGATTTCCCATACTTCTATCCAAGGTTGCTATTGCCATGGTAGCAGGCAAAATATCCAAATTTTCTATCGTCGAGGGGCACAACGCCTGCAGAATTTCTTCACTTTGCATTGTGCTTCCACGAGCAAAAATATCATAGACGCTAATCTCCAACTCTTCCGAGTCAATACCAAAATAATAGGTTAAAGATGCATGAGGATCAGTATCTATCAACAACACTCGTTTTCCCTGGAGTGCTAAAATCCCCCCCAAGCTAACTGTGGTGGTCGTTTTCCCTACTCCCCCTTTTTGGTTTGCTACTGTCCAGATCTTCACGAGCTAATGCATTCTCCAAGTTTTGCGCTTTTTCTTATTGTTATTTGCTTACTGGCACCTGCAGCTAACACCCAACCTCTTTGTTGAGCCTAGCCGCAACTTCTGGTAAAGCAAGATGCTCAGATGCAAGACCTGCATTAGCAACGGCTTGTGGCATCCCATACACGACACAGGTTTTTTCATCTTGGGCCCAAATGGTAGCGCCAGCTTGCTTAAGCATACGAGCACCATCACGACCATCGGCCCCCATTCCCGTTAATACGATAGCTAATACGTCACCTTGATAAGCCTTAGCCGCACTTGCAAATGTAACATCAACACTTGGCTTATAGGTAATACGTGGACTGTCATCCTCGAAAACACGAAGTGTCTTACTTGCACCTCTGGCTTCAACCATCATTTGCTGACCACCTGGTGCTAAATAAGCAACCCCAGGTTCTAAACGATCTCCTTGCTGTGCTTCTTTTACTCTTATCTTACACAAGCTGTTCAAACGACTGGCAAATGCTGGAGTAAACGCAGCAGGCATGTGTTGTATCAGCAAAATTGGATGGGGAAAGTTACTCGGTAACTGAGTTAAGATAGATTGTAATGCAACAGGCCCCCCCGTAGATGTACCGATTGCAACAACTTGATACTTCTTTCCCGACGCCTTTATAGAAGCACTAGAGCCGCCGATAGGCGCAGAACGCTGAAAGGTTCTATCAGGCTGACTTACACCAGTATTAGCCCCCTGATCTTGGCTTGCTGTAGGCTTACTGGCTTGTCGTGCGGTGAATGGGCTAGTAAATCGAGGCAAGCGGCGACGGCCAATCTCTTTTACTTTATTCTGTAAAGATTTTATAGCTTCATCGCTATTGCGAGCGATATCTTCAAACTTCTTCGGTAAAAAATCCAGTGCCCCCGCATCTAAAGCGTCTAAAGTGGCACTTGCACCTTCTCTGGTCAAAGATGAAAACATTAGAATCGGCGTAGGATTAGAAGCCATAATCTGTTTTACAGCACTAATGCCATCCAAGACTGGCATTTCAACATCCATGGTAATAACGTCAGGCTTTAATTGCGCAGCCTTTTCGACAGCCTCTTTGCCATTAACGGCAAAATCAATCACCTTAATATCACTATCTAGCTCAAGTATTTCACTCACTCTGCGGCGAAAAAAACTTGAGTCATCAACTACTAACACTTTAACTGCCATTGGCACGCTCATTAAATATTCAGATCTAAAAAGTGGTGCGCAAGGCACCACTGTGTCTAACTCTTATTTAGAAACTCTACTTGCCCGCATAATGCTTAAGCATATTCGGCACATCTAAGATCAAAGCAATACCACCATCCGAGGTAATAGTCGCCCCTGCCATACCTGGCGTACCCTGTAATAGCGCGTCCAAAGGTTTAATTACAACCTCTTCTTGCCCTATTAATGAGTCGACGACAAAACCAACTTGCTTAGTTCCGATTTGCACTATCACTACGTGACCGTGCGCTTTGCGGGTCGTTCTATCAGCACCTTTCACCAACCAATGCTCCAAGTAAAACAATGGAATCGCTTTCTCACGCACGATAATTGTTAACTGCCCATCTACTATATTGGTCTTGGTTAGATCTAAGTGAAAAATCTCACTAACGCCAGCAAGAGGCAACGCAAAAGTTTGCTCTCCCACAATTACCATTAGTGTTGGTAGAATCGCTAAGGTCAAAGGTACTTTTATTTCTAAAATTGTACCCACCCCTAACTCAGATTGGATGTTGACTGAACCGTTTAGTTGAGTGATCTTCGTTTTTACAACGTCCATTCCCACCCCACGGCCAGAAATATCTGATATTTCTTCCTTGGTTGAGAAGCCTGGCGCAAAAATTAAATTATACGCCTCAGTATCCGATAATCGACTTGCTTGGTCTGAATCAATAACACCTTTACTAATCGCTATCTTCTTAAGCTTTTCAGGATCCATACCAGCACCATCATCGCGAATGGTTAGCAAGATATGATCACCCTCTTGCGAAGCAGACAAAGTAACGGTGCCTGTACGTGATTTACCCGCGGCTTCACGCACGCTAGGCATTTCGATACCATGGTCTACTGAATTACGCACGAGGTGAACCAATGGATCTGCCAGTGCTTCTACCAAATTTTTATCTAAATCGGTTTCCTCGCCTTCGAGCACAAGGTTTATATCTTTTTTCAGGCTTCTCGCTAAGTCCCTAACGACTCGAGGGAAGCGACCAAAAACTTTTTTAATTGGCTGCATGCGCGTTTTCATTACAGCGCCTTGCAAGTCGGCCGTCACCACATCTAAGTTTGAGATAGCCTTACCCATAGCCTCACTATTGGTATTATTTGCCAGGCTTACTAAACGGTTGCGAACTAATACCAGCTCACCCACCATATTCATTATCTGATCTAGTCGTTTAGTATCAACACGAACTGTAGTCTCAGCCTGAGCCGCTGGCGGTTTCTTCGCTGCTGCTTTATTTTCAGTTGTTGGTGTGGATGCAGCCGCGGGCGCAGCCTTAGATACAGGTGCAGCCGCGGGGGCTGCCTTAGGTGCAGGTGCCGGTTTAGCAGCCGCTGGCTTTTCAGGTTCCTTCGGCTTATCGACTTTAGCTTCTGCAGTATTCTCTACTGAACGCGGTGCTGTTCCTTTACCGTGTAGTTCATCTAATAACGCTTCAAATTCATCGTCATTAATCTCATCATCGCTGTTACTTGATGATGGCGTTTCAGCAACACTTGATTCAGCTGGAGGGGTCTGTTGTGACTGACTAATCTCGCCAAAGCTACCAACGCCATGTAGCTCGTCTAGCAAGTTGTCAAATTCATCATCAGTAATGTCACCATCACTTTCAGCGCTTGTATCAGCCTTACTTGCTTTGGCAGGAGCATTACCCGCTCCATGTAACTCATCCAACAGGCTTTCAAATTCATCTTCTGTGATTTCGTCAATGCTACTGTCATCTTCACTGACATCGGAGCCTGTGGCATCAAGATCAAAGAAAACGTCGTCAGCATCCGGTTCTTCAGGAGGCTGCTCTGGAACAGCTTCTTCCGCTTGCGGAACGTCAATAACTTCGTCTTCTGATTGCGGTTTGCTAAGTTGATGAAGTGTTTCAAGTAACGCTGGATCGGCAGGTTCTGGTTGTTCACGATTTTGAATATGTGCGAACATTTCATTAATCGTATCAAGAGATTGCAGAATAACATCCATTAATTCGGAGGTAACTTTGCGTTGCCCCTGTCGCAGCACATCAAACACGTTCTCTGCACCATGACAGGCATCGACCAGCTCGGTCATGCTTAAAAACCCAGCGCCACCTTTGACCGTATGAAAACCTCGGAAAATTGCGTTAAGCAACTCTTTATCTTCAGGGTTGTTTTCTAACTCTACGAGCTGCTCAGACAGTAACTCAAGGATCTCTCCAGCTTCAACGAGAAAGTCTTGTAAGATATCTTCATCGACTTCAAAGCTCATGCATACTCTCCTATTAGAAGCCTAAACTTGACAGTAAATCATCCACTTCATCTTGGCCTGAAACAACATCATCCCGGGATTCAGCGTCAATAATTGGACCCTCCGGCCCTGAAATTTCGTTTACGTCAATATCAACCTCACCTTCGCTAGCAACCTGAGTTTCAGATATTTTCTTCTTGCTCGGTAGCTCATCCGCAGTGCCAAAAACGGTTAATAAATTAATTAGGCTATCTTCGACTTCTCTAACTAGCTCTATAACTCGACGAATAACTTGCCCTGTCAAATCTTGATAGTCTTGAGCCATTAATACATTTGTCATCAAACTTTGTAATTCATCTGTACGTGTTTGTGACCCCTGCATAAACTTGTCTAAATCGTGACACAAAGATTTAAACTCTCCTAGCTGAATGTCACGCCGCATAAGGCGGTCCCAAGTTGGTTTAATACTCGATAATTCATCTGCTAGTTCTTGTGCTAACGGAAGGCTCGCCTCAACAGCATCCATGGTTTTGTTGGCGGCATTCTCTGTCATTTCCATGACATAGTTTAAACGTTGTTTTGCATCGGGAATGGCTTCAGTCGTCAAATCAGCAAGACGCGTATCGAGTTCGAAATTTTTCAAAGATTCATGCAATTGGCGAGTTAACTTACCCACCTCAGCAAACAACTCGGATTGCTCTTTATTGGCAGCTTCCAAAATTAATTGATCTGCTTTTTCTTGTTCACCTTGTTCTAAATAAGCAACAAGTTGCTTTGCCTGCTCAAGGCTGATCTGAGGCACAGAAGGCGTTGACATTAGCCTCTCCTTCTTATTTGTTAGCCTAAACGTTCAAACACTTTTTCTAACTTAGTTTTCAGTGTTCCTGCGGTAAAAGGCTTGACGATATAACCGTTAACCCCAGCCTGTGCAGCTGCTACGATTTGTTCTTTCTTTGCTTCCGCAGTTACCATTAACACTGGGATATGCTTAAGATTTTCATCTGCTCGGATCGCGCGCAGCAGATCTATCCCCTGCATACCAGGCATATTCCAATCGGTTACTACAAAGTCAAACTCTTGATTTTGTAGCATTGGAAGCGCAGTACTGCCATCATCAGCTTCTTGTACATTGGTAAAGCCTAAATCTCTTAGCAGGTTTTTGATTATTCTCCTCATTGTAGAAAAATCATCAACCACGAGAATTTTCATGTTTTTATCCAAAACATCCTCCAGTGAGGTTTGAACCTATTATTTTTTTACTCTAATTTACCCAGTCATTGATCTTGGCACGAAGCCTTATCATTGCCTGCCCATGAATTTGGCTAACACGAGATTCACTTACATCTAGTATTTGACCGATTTCTTTTAAATTCATTTCATCGTTGTAATAAAGCGACAACACTAGGGCGTCTCTTTCTGGCAAAGATTTTATTGCTGCCACCAACGATTCGTTAAAGCGTTCATTTTTAACGTTATTAAATGGTTTGTCTAGCGATAAATCGTTGTCTGCAGGCGAAATGACGTCTTCATCTACACCTAAGTCCTCAATACCTATTACTTTACTGGTATTTACATCATTTAGAATATGATGGTACTCATCCAGCGTAATAGCAAGTTTTTCAGCTATTTCAGTATCTTTTGGTTCTCGGTTGAGGAGGGATTCTAGTTCTGCAATGGCTTCTGCAACCATGCGACTTTTACGGTGTACCGAACGTGGTGCCCAATCGCCTCGGCGAATTTCATCCAACATAGCGCCTCGAATACGGATCCCTGCAAAAGTCTCAAAGCTTGCCCCCTTTGAAGCATCAAAGTTTTTGGTTGCCTCAATCAGACCAATCATGCCTGATTGCATCAGGTCATCCAGCAAAATATTAGCAGGCAGCCGAGCCAATAGGTGACACGCGACCTTTTTCACAAGTGGGGCATGACGCTCAACCACCTTATGTAGATGCTCTGATGTTTGATACCCCATCGCTTTACTCACCGATGATGCCATAGTTACCCATTGACAAGTTGTTCAATAAAAAACTCAAGATGCCCTGACGGTTGATGTGGTATAGGCCATTTCACAGCCTTACTGGCAAGACCCCTGAATGCAACTGCTGCTGGTGAATTAGGGAAGAGTTCTACGATGGTTTTTTGACGCCTTGAAGACTTCCGCATATTTTCATCGAACGGGATTGTTGCAACAAGTTCCAGAGCCACATCTAAAAACCTGTCTGTTACCTTTGACAGTTTAGCAAACAATTCCTGTCCTTCCCGTAAACTGCGCACCATGTTAGCAACAATTTTAAATCTATAAACGCCGTGCTCACGACTCAATACTTTGATTAGTGCATAGGCATCTGTGATCGAAGTTGGTTCATCACATACCACCACAACAACATCCTGCGCCGCGCGGGAAAAGCTCAATACCATATCAGAAATACCTGCGGCAGTATCAACGATTAAGATATCAAACTCTGTATTTAACTCGCTAAATGCTCTTATTAGCCCAGCATGTTCAGCGGGTGTCAGCTCTACCATGTTTTGTGAGCCTGACGTTGCTGGAACGATTTTAATACCAGCTGGACCTTCTACCAAAATTTCGTCTAATTCACATTCACCCGACAAAACGTGTGATAAATTCTTTTCAACTCTTAAACCCAACATCACGTCACAGTTTGCCAACCCCAAGTCGGCATCGAGTACTAAGACTCGGTTTCCTTGCTGGCCCAGCGCAATTGCGGTATTCAAAGATACATTGGTTTTACCCACTCCGCCTTTACCGCCTGTTACCGCGATAACTTTAACACCGTGATTACTATTTTGACTCATTTTACGCAGGCCACTTGCTTGATCTAATACTGTGTTAATCATACATTCCTACTGTCTGAGACGCTACTGGTACAGGTCTCGAATGTTGTGCTTTTATTCTTTTTAAATACAATTGCTCAGCCTTTTTGACTAGCTTTTGTGCATTTGCTACGCGAATATCTTCAGGAACTCGCTGTCCATTGGTAAGATACCCTATTGGTAAACGATTTTGAATCGCTATACTAATAATCTCGCCCAAACTTAGACACTCATCAAGTTTAGTAAAAATACATCCAGTTAGGTTCACTTTTTGGAAATGGCGAACCGTCTCTTGTAGCACATGCATTTGTGATGTCGCACTTAATACCAAATAACTACGAATGTCAACGCGCGTGCTACGCATCAAAGTATTCAACTGCTCTGTTAAACGCAAATCTCTTTGACTCATTCCAGCTGTATCTATTAATACTAGTCGTTTATTGCGCAAGTGGTATAACACTTCGGCCAGTTCATTTGCATCTTTTACTTGCTTCACGGGACAGCCGATAATTCGACCATAAGTCGACAGCTGCTCATACGCACCAATACGATACGTATCCGTGGTAATTAGAGCGACTTTGTCTGCGCCAAATTTTTGAGCACCCAATGCGGCTAATTTTGCAACTGTTGTCGTTTTGCCAACCCCTGTAGGTCCAACAAAAGCAAATACACCACCTTGGCGAAGAATATCATTATTAGTGGTATGCATCTGGTTTACAACCATATTTAGTAACGCACTCCAAGCTTCTTTGCGCGATACATCATCTGGAATAAAACATGCCATTTGCTCAGCAACATCGGCATCAATTCCCATTCCTTGCAAACGGTCAATAAGACATGCTCGAGTTGGGTCTCTGCGCGCCATCTCTTGTTTCATCAGGCCTGAAACTTGATGCTCAAGAAGCTGACGAATTGCATTCATTTCTTCTCGCATTGATGTCATTTCATCATGCTTAGGGTCATGGTGCTCCATTTCATCGCCAAAGCCCGATTCTAATTCATCATCAAACTGCCAGTTCGATGCTTGTGTTTGAGTATTATGACTAGGCTTTGGTTGTTGAAAACGCTCTTGAGTATGCATTTGCGCTTCATCTTGTTGCTGACGCGCTTTAAACACTTGTTCTGTATCGATGCCTGATTGCGAGAACATAGATGCAAGTTGCGGTGAGCGAGGACGAGGTGCTTGACGCTCTAACAGAGCTTCTAAACTATCCGCGACTTGAGCCTGTGGCTCAGGCTGTGCACGTTGAGGCTCTGGGCGCACAAAGCGAGGTGATGTAGAGCGAGGTTGCTGCGCCTGCTGTTGGTGGTTGTCCTGTACACTGGGCTTAGGAGTTGCTGGTGCGCGATCATTATCAATTGCAGCGACAATTTCGACGCCATCGGCCAATTTCTTATTCGACATGATCACTGCATCTACACCTAGCTCTTCTTTCACTTCTTTTAGTGCAGTTCGCATATCTTTGGCAAAAAAACGTTTGATCTTCATGTTACAACCCCTTAAATCCTATTACTGTCCAACTGAGCTCACAATCTTAATTTGTCTTTCATCTGGCACTTCTTGATATGACATCACGCGAAGGCCGGGGATCGTATGTTTAACAAATCTTGAAAGCACACTTCTTAACATACCTGAGGTTAATAAAATGGACGGGTCACCTAGCATTTCTTGCGTTTGATGGGCTTCTCTCAATGAGTTTTGAAGCCGCTCTGCAAGGCCTGGTTCAATGCCTGCCCCTTCATCACCTGCGTTCTGAAGTGACTGATGCAACATCTGTTCCAACTCAGGTGCCAATGTTATGACAGGAATTTCTTCAGCGTTGCCAACTGCATCTTGAACGATGAGTCTGCGTAGTGAAATTCGTACTGCAGCCGTTAGTACATCTGGATCTTGGCTACGAGGTCCATACTCAACAAGCGTCTGCACAATTGAGCGCATATCCCTAATTGCAACACCTTCATTCAGTAGATTTTGTAGCACTTTTACAACTGTTGTAAGTGGTAATACGTCAGGCACCAGCCCTTCGACCAAGCGCGGATGACTTTTAGCCAGCATATCTAATAGATTCTGCACTTCCTCATGGCCCAATAACAGAGCTGCATTATTCGTCAACAATTGACTAATATGGGTCGCTACAACGGTGGCTGCATCAACAACGGTATAACCTAACGAATGAGCTTCATCTTTTTGTTCCGGTTTAATCCACACGGCATCCAAACCAAAAGCAGGGTCTTTGGTTTCAATACCTTTAATTGGACCAAACACCTGACCTGGATTAATGGCTAACTCGTCACCATGCTTTAACTCACCCTCACCTGAGCCTACGCCCATTAGGGTAATGTTATAAGCATTTGGGTCTAACTCTAGATTGTCTCGAATGTGTACAGGAGGTACTAAGAAACCCAATTCTTGAGATAGCTTTTTACGCACGCCTTTAATTCGGTTCAATAGCTCTCCGCCTTGCGACTGATCTACTAGTGGGATCAAGCGATAGCCAACTTCCAAGCCAATTACATCTACAGGCTGAACATCATCCCAGCCAAGTTCTTTTTGTTCTTGTTTCCCAGCAACAGCTGTGCCTTTAGCTTCTTCTTCAGCTTTAGCTTCAGCCACGTCTTTTTTCTGTTTTTGGGTAAAGTAAGCTAGATATCCAAGTAATGCACCCAAACTCAAAAATGCGAAATGCGGCATTCCAGGTACTAAACCCATGACGATTAAGATGCCTGAAGCAATGAATAAAGACTTTTCATTTCCTAGTTGGGTTTTAAACTGATCACCCATGTTATGAGATTCGTTCTGACGCGTAACGACAATTGCCGTACCAATCGATAGTAGCAGTGAAGGAAGCTGTGCAACTAGACCATCACCAATAGTAAGCAATGTATACACTTCCATTGCGCGACTAAAAGTTAGGTCGTGTTGGATCATACCAACAAACAAGCCACCTATTATGTTAATAGCAAGAATGATAATACCCGCTATCGCATCTCCTTTAACAAACTTACTGGCACCGTCCATCGAGCCATAGAAATCTGCTTCACGTGTCACTTCCTCACGTCTTGCTCTGGCATCATCTGCACTGATAAAACCCGCATTCAAATCGGCATCTATTGCCATTTGCTTACCTGGCATAGCATCTAATGTGAAGCGAGCTGAAACTTCAGAGATACGCCCAGCACCTTTTGTGATAACCACAAAGTTAATGATAATTAAGATAAGAAAGACCACTAAACCGACAGCGTAATTACCACCAATAACAACAGAACCAAATGCTTCTATCACTTTACCCGCAGCATCGCCACCATTGTGACCCTCTAATAATACAACCCGAGTACTGGCAACATTCAAAGCAAGACGCATGATAGTGGCAATAAGCAAAACAGCGGGGAACATACCAAACTCAAGTGGCTTCATGGTGTATACGGTCACAAGTAACACCACCAAAGCTAATGCAATATTGAAAGAAAATAGAATATCCAACAAAAAAGGTGGTAAGGGTAATATCACCATCCCCAAAGCCGCCAACACCAGCAATGGTGTACCTACACCTTTGGCGTATTCTTTTTTATCTTTGTTGAGCTGTGCTAAAACTGCTTTAAATTCCATAACTTAACAACTGCAAAATATTGACACTATGCAGATAAAGCAAGTTGCGAGCCAACTATGGGCATTAGTGTTTTAAGTGATCAGGTATAGGTAGGTCTTTATTTAATGATGTAGGTCGGCGCCCTCGCCCTTTGTTAAAGCGTTTTAACTGGAATACATAAGCGAGTACTTGCGCTACCGCGGTGAATAGTTGATCTGGAATTTGCTCACCTATTTCTGTGGTATGGTACAGCGAGCGCGTTAAACCAGGGGATTCTACAATAGGTACTTCATTACCTATGGCCACTTTTCGAATTTGCATGGCTATTTCATCAACCCCTTTTGCTACAACAATGGGGGCGCCAGCTTTTTCTGTATCATATTTAAGCGCGACAGAATAATGTGTCGGGTTAGTCACCACCACATCCGCATCAGGGACATCTTGCATCATACGACGCTGTGACATTTCTCGCTGCGTACGCCTAATTCTGGCTTTGATCTGTGGGTCACCTTCGGAGTTCTTATACTCGTCTTTAACCTCTTGTAGCGTCATTTTTAGTTGTTTGTGATGGTTGTAGCTTTGGTAAGGCGCATCTATGGCAGAAATAACCACTAGCGTGCAGCTTAAACCCAAAAACATCCACGCTAAGATCTCAAGTGCATGGATCACGCTGCTAGGAATAGCCTCAATACTAAGGTGAAGAATTTCATAGAAAAATGTGTTGATAAGAAAAATAGCAAAACCTGCAACCAACACAAACTTTAGTACTGACTTTACTAGTTCTACCGCCGCCTGTGGCCCCAACATCCTTTTTAAGCCTTTCATGGGTGACATCTTACTCGCTTTTGGCGCAGCTGCCTGCCAACTAAAATTAAACCCTCCCAGCAAGGTATTACCCACAAGACCTGCAATCACTATGATCAAAACAAACATTGCCATTGGGAAAAAAAGCTCAGAAAAGACATTTTCCCACACCGCAAACATTTTGGTGGTATCGTAGCTTTCGTTGCGATTTAGGCTTAGCGAACGCCCCATTATGTTGTACAACCCTTTGCCTATATCTGGTCCATACAGCAGTAACGCAATAGCTGAAAATATCAACACAAAAGTTGTTCCCAGCTCCTTTGAACGAGCCACTTGCCCTTTCTTTCGTGCCTCACTGATTTTTTTCTCGGTGGGCTCTTCGGTACGTTCTTGACCTGAATCTTCTGCCATATGCTAAACCGTACAACCAATTAAGTTACACATCAGCTCGGTCATCTTCAGCCACTGGAATTCAAACTGTACGACAAAGTTGCCTAATGTGGCCCAGATAATGGTTAAACCAGCCACTAAAGTGAAAGCAAAGCCAACAGAGAAAATATTCATTTGTGGAGCTGCTCGCGTCATTATCCCAAATGAGATATTAATTACTAACATAGCTGTCAGAGGAGCTAAGGAGAGCGCTAGAGCGGTAGTAAACATCCAACCGCCCCAATTAACAATTTGCCAATAGTTATCTACGACCCACCATTGACCATTAATAGGAAAAGTTTCAAAACTAAAAATAATCATATTCATCATCATCAAATGACCGTTAAAAACAAAGAATAACAAGGTTGCCAAGATAAGATAAAATTGTCCCACTGCGGGTACGCTCAACCCGTTCGCAGGGTCAACAACCGAAGCAAAACCCAGACCAGTCTGCATTGCCAGGATTTGACCTGCGATAATAAACGTGTTGAGTAATAATAGTGACGCAAAGCCAATGGCAATGCCAATAATCATCTGTTGAATCACAACTAGCAGCATTGAAAAGGAAAATAGCTGAACAAATTCAGCTTTTGGAAGCGCAGGCATAACCGCAAAAGTGATGACCACAGATAAGGCGAGTTTAATTCTAGTTGGCACCGTTTGTGCCCCTAAACCTGCCATGACCATAAGCATTGAACTGATCCGCACCAGAGGCAGTAACAGATCACTCAGCCACTGCATGATAGTTGTAATCGGAAATTCCATCTCTACCCTGCTATTTCAGGGATCCGCATTACAATCCCCGTGAAAAAGTCCATGAGCTCCTGAGTTAACCAGTGGCCTCCAACTATCAAAGCAAGAATCGTAATAATCAAACGAGGCAGGAAGCTCAGAGTCTGTTCGTTGATTGAGGTCGCAGCCTGAAACACCGCAACCACCAAACCAATTAACAACCCTGGAAGTACAATTGCCGCTACTAGCTTTATGACCAAAAATAGTGAGTCACTCAGTATATCGACAAATACTTCGGGTTCCATATTACACCCCTAAACCAAAACTGCGGGCCAATGTGCCCATCACTAATCCCCAGCCATCAACCAATACGAATAGCATTATTTTAAATGGTAAAGAAACAATCATTGGTGACAACATCATCATACCCATCGCCATTAATACACTGGCAACCACTAAGTCCACAATCAAAAATGGTATAAAAAACATAAAGCCAATAATGAAAGCAGTCTGAAGTTCACTGGTCACAAATGCAGGTATGATCACTACAAAGGGAGTGTCTTCTGGAGTGTCTAGCTTGTCATATCCAGCAATTTTGGCGAAGGTTTCTAAATCTTTAATACGTGTTTGCGAGAGCATAAACGCTTTTAATGGCTCTTTCGCCTGCTCTAATGCTTGTAGTGATGTAAGTTGCTCATTTAAATAAGGTTGTACGGCTCTGTCATTTATTTGGCTAAATATAGGTGCCATAATAAAAAACGTTAAAAACAAAGACATGCCCAATAGAATTTGGTTTGAAGGTGACTGTTGAAGGCCAATTGCCTGCCTTAAAATTGCTAACACCACTATGATACGTGTAAATGAAGTCATCATTATCACTGCAGCCGGAATGAAGCTCAGGGCTGTCATAATAGCAAGAACTTGCAATGTTACTGAGTATTCTTGCGAACCATCTGGGTTTGTGGTGACACTTAGCGCGTCAATACCTTCAGCGCCGGCAAAAGGTAAAAAGCCCAGACCAATAAGCGCTATTAAAAATCTAATCATAAGAACTATTCTTGTTATTTTGTCTACCTACAAATCGCCCAAGCTCTTTTGCAAATGCTGGTACCTGCGCTTCTTCTAGCGGCTGCTCTAATTGATATAAATAATTTATGCTATGAGGCGTTACCCCAAGCAAATGTTGTTTGTCATCAATTTCTATCACCATCAGGCGCTCTTTTGTACCCAATGGCAGGCTACGTATAACCCTAAAATCTTTGCTATTACCCAAGTTGGGATTGAATTTTTTAACTAATAATCCCAAGCCGATAATAAGTACGACTACCAGCATTAATGACAAGCCCATAGACAAAAGTTCCATGCTTAAGCCTGTCATTTCCTGCTTCGCTATAACTGGCATGGCTGCCAATAGCAAAAGTGCGCTGGTGAATATCTTCATCGTAGTTTTTTGATACGTTCAACTTGGCTAATTACGTCAGTTAGACGTATACCAAATTTGTCGTTTACTACTACAACTTCCCCATGCGCTATTAACGTACCGTTAACAAGAACATCCAACGGTTCGCCCGCTACTCGGTCAAGTTCCACAACCGACCCCTGGTTAAGTTGTAGTAAGTTACGAATATTAATTTTAGAGCGTCCCACTTCCATCGAGATGGTGACTGGGATATCTAAAATAGTATCTAACTTGCGTTTTTCGTCTGGCGATAGGTTGGAAGTTGTATCTTTAAGTTCATCCAGTTCTGCCACTTCGGGCTCGCTGGATACATTTTCGCTTTCTTCCGCCTCAGCTAGTGCTGCTGCCCATTCGTCCATTGTATCTTGATCATCACTCATACTATCAAAACCTTTATGTAATCAATTCTTACCAATCTAAGTCCACACCTTCTGACAGATGTAAATCTTCTTCCAATTCCGCAAGCTCTGCATCTGAGTCAAGCTTCTTGCCACCTTTGGTGAACACATGTAGTTCAGATTTAACCGATTCAGGGCGTTTAATTTTTTCACTAATTTGCAGCGCAACATTGTCTCTTGAGCGTCCCATTTTAGCTCTAAATGTAGGCAGCTCTTCGATAAATACAGTGATGTATTCTGGCATTTCCACAGGAATAACATCTCCCGCTTTTAAGCCCATGATTTGTTCTAGCGTCAAATCTATCTCAAGTAATTGTGTCGATAGTTCGACTTCCACATCCATGATTTCATCACGTAGCGCTTTACTCCAGCGCAAATCGGTATCTTCGGTATCCGACTGCACACCTGCGTCTAACAGTTCACGAATGGGTTCTAGCATTGAGTAAGGAAGTGAGATATGAAAATCACCACCACCACCATCAAGCTCAATATGGAATGAGCTAATTACTACCACTTCTGTAGGACTCACAATGTTAGCCATGGCTGGGTTAACTTCAGAGTCTAGGTATTCAAAAGATACATCCATAACCGGTGCCCAAGCTTCTTTATAATCTTCAAAGATTATTTTTAATAGCATTTGGACTATTCGGCGTTCTGTTGGGGTAAATTCTCGGCCTTCAATTTTTGCATGATAGCGACCATCACCACCAAAAAAGTTATCTACCAAGATAAAGACTAGACGCGCTTCCATCGTAATCAGACCTGTTCCCTTTAAAGGCCTGAAACGCACCATATTTAAGCTAGTTGGAACGAATAAGGTATGGATGTACTCGCCAAACTTGAGCATTTGTACCCCGTTAATAGATACCTCAGCAGTTCGTCGCATCATGTTGAATAGGCTAATACGCATATGCCGAGCAAAGCGCTCATTAACAATTTCAAGGGTCGGCATACGACCACGAACGATACGGTCTTGCGATGAGAAGTCATACTGTAACGCAGTTGAATCTCCGTCATCACCTTCGCCTATTTCTTCCTCTTCGACATCATCTACGCCATGAAGTAGCGCATCGATTTCGTCTTGGGATAATAAATCACTCACTTAAGACCTCACTGCATTACAAAGCCGGTGAATAGCACACGTTCAATGACTTTACTGCCCTCAACCCCTTCCATTGCGGCTTGTACTTTATCTACAGCTGACAAACGTAACGACTCCTTTCCAGCACTAGTACTTAGCTCGTCCGCTGTCGTTGTCGAAAATACACTTAAAAGCGTTCCCTCAATCAAAGGGATATGTTTTTTCGCGATTTCTTCGTTGATATCGCCACGGACCAGAAGCTGTACTTTGATCTGAACTATGCGGTCTCTGCTTGCTCCAGGTACGTTAAATACAAATGGTCTCGGCATAGCAACATAAAGGGCACTACCAGTATTTACCGAAGAGGCGTTAGCTGTAGCTTGCTGCGCTGTTTCTTCTTCAGCCAGTGTTTCAACTGGGGCTTCTTCCGAGGAAGTCAAAAACCAAATACCAGCAGCAACCAATGCTACTACTGCAACAGCTGCAATAATAATCTTTGTCTTATTACCACCCGCTTCTTCAATTTCTAAGTTGGTTTCTTCTGCCATTGTTTTTCCTTATATAAGCCAAACAGCTAAGGGTCTATTTCTATATAATAGCAGTAGTTAGGCGTAATAATCTATTGAAGAACCATCGTTTAAAGAACCGCTTGCTTGTGATGATGTATTTTCACCCTGCTCGGATTGTTCTGCCAACCCAGAATTCGCCTGCCCCTCATCATGTGAGCCAAACATTTGTTCCTGTTGACCTTCACTACCTTGCTCAATATTACTCTGTCCCAACTCAATACCTTGTTCAGCTAACATTTCTCTTAGCTTTGGCATTGATTGCTCAAGTAAATCTTTTGCTTGTTGATTTTGCACCACAAAGTTAACTTGCGCTTGTTCTGCATCAGTACGGATTCTGATCTGCATACTACCAAGTTCACGTGGATCGAGCCTGATCTCAGCTTCTTGATTATTGAGATTCAGCATCATTGACACTTTCTCTTGTAAAATTTTAGCCGCATCATTACGAGCAATATTTACTGCTTGCAACATTTGCGCATCGACTTGCACTTTTTGTGATGTGCTATTAAGTTGCTGAGATTGTGTGTTCTGTGGCGCTGCATCTAGTTGTTCCAAATATTGGACTAGCTCACTAAATTGCGAAGATGGCGAATTAGTCTGAATTGGCGCTGCGATCACTTTGAAAAGCTGTTCTACCTGAGGGCTTGGCATGGCTTGAGCTAATTGGCCAACACTCAATACCTCTCGTTTAATATCTGAATGAAAACTATCCCCATCAACTGAGTTCATAGCCTTTTGCAACACCTTCACATCTTGCTTAGCAGCATCTTTATCTACTTTGGTGCTGTTGTAAGAAGCATTTTTTCCACCAGCTAATGCTGCAGCATTCACCCCTACTGTCACATCACCACGAGGCGACTGTTTCGTCAACGAGACTTGGCTTTCATCAAGTTCTTTTAATTGCTGTAAGGCTTGCTCAACTAACGGGGATGCTTTGCCTTCTTTACTGAGTTGCTGTAACCCTTGTTGTAATGCACTTCTCTCTTTCGGTGACAATAGTGATAATTGCTGTTCTAGAGTTGCTTTAAGCTCAGCTGGCACCTTGTTATCTTGAGCACTACCTTGAGTCGCTTTCTCACCGATTTGTTTAGCAATATCGCTAACTTGCTGAGCTAACTCATTTTTCTTTAGAGGCGGAGTATTGAATTGCTGCTCCGATAAATTTGCATCATTTTTTACAGTTGCAGCTATTGGAGTCACTTTGGCTGCCGCATTTTTTGCAGCTTCGTCTGCAGCATTTATTTGCGCTTGCTGCAATAGAGCCTGTTCAGATTTAACTGCTTTATCACTGGCTTTCTCTTGCCCATCAGCTAACGCTTCAGCCTTATTATGCTTAGTATGTGATTCTGTTAAAGAGGAAATAACTTTTCCTTTACCATCAGAATATTGAGTTCCGTCTTGTTGCTCAGAAAGTTCTTCATCAACCGACATAGCATCAAACCAAGGAGGGGTAATAATACGATCAACAGGCTTTTCAATTGACTCAGTTTTAAAATCAATTTTACTGATGTTTTTCCCACTTTTTACGATACGGCTATCTTCTTTTGCGGTTATCTCATCGGTTTGATATCTGGTCACATCTGTTTTTTGCTGATTAGCTGCATTTATCTGTGCCAGTAAATCACCCGCTGAAGACTGATTCTGATGCTTACTGGTTTGTTCTGTGTCTGAGAGTAAATCAATTTCATCATCAGCTTCAGATGTTTCAGACATAAAATGCGCGTCGCTTTCATCGTAACCATTGGGCACTGCGTCTATTTCATTTTCTGATAATGACTCTATATTCGTATCGTCATCTTCCGGTTGCTGCTCACCATATGTACTGATCGAGTTGCTCGTCTCTTTACTAGTATCAGTGTTGCTCGTCTGTGTACTAATATCAGTTTTGCTCGTTTCTTTACGAGTATCAGTGTTACTGATCTGCGTAAGGGTCGCCAAAAAGCTCAGCTCTTCATTTGCGCCATCTTCTTGAGTATTTGCATATTCCGCAGCACCAGCATCAACGCTAGTCTTGACTGAGTTATTGATAGTTACATTAAGCATATTTTTACCTGCCAAAGCGGCAATTAACAGCCGCGGATACATCACTAGAAGATTAAAAGCAAAACTCAGGCCACTTTTATCCGTACCAAAATCCAGACTCTAAATTTGAACAACGCAACAATAACCAAGACTCATACAAACTAAACTTAAGCTCTGCGGCGCATAAACTGATTGGTGGCAAATTCATCAAGCAACTTCTGCTCAGATCTATCACGTTTTTTCTGTAGCTCTAGCTGCTTTTTCTCAATAAGTTTCTCGATTGCTTTAGCTTTGACTTGCTGCGCCAACCATAGTTTTTTCCGCTGCTCTACAACTTGCTTAGCAGTGTTCACGGTTTTTGCCTGTTGTTGCATAGCATCTTCTATTTTTTTAATAAATGCCTGATATTGAATTAAACCGCTACTGGTTAAGCCTTGCTTGGCTTTTAAATGAAGTTGCTGACTGTATTCAAGACGAAAATCATTCAAACCAGCCAGCTTTTGCTGATTGTCATTCAAATGATGTTGAGCCTGCATATAATTTACGCGCAGAGACTCTTCTTTCTCAGATTCAAGCTTATACAGCAAATTAAGTTTATTTGTCGCCATTATTCTTGTCCCAATAATTTCGCAAGCTCTTGTAAGCACTGGTCATAATTGAGTACTTCTTTCATGCCTTGCTGTAAAAATGCGTTTACCGTGGGCATCATATTAATAGCCTGATCAAGCATAGGATCGCTCCCTTTTTGATAGGCTCCAAGCGTGATCATATCTTTGTTTTGCTGATACATCGCATATATCTGTTTTAGCACTCTGGCCTGCTGTAAGTGGCTTTCTGAGACCACTTGAGGCATCACACGGCTAATGGATTTTTCAATATCAATTGCTGGGTAATGACCACTATCAGCTAACTCCCGAGACAACACAATATGCCCATCCAAGATAGCTCGCGCAGAGTCTGCTATCGGATCCTGCATGTCATCACCTTCACTTAACACCGTGAAAAATGCGGTTATAGAGCCCTGTCCTTCCCCGCCATTACCTGCTCTTTCAACCAATGCAGGTAGCTTCGCAAACACCGAAGGCGGGTAGCCTTTAGTTGCAGGTGGCTCACCGACAGCAAGCGCAATCTCACGCTGGGCCATTGCATAGCGCGTGACTGAGTCTAAAAGTAACAATACATTAAGCCCTTGGTCGCGAAAATACTCAGCGATAGTCACTGCACTTTCGCATCCTTTTAAACGCATTAGAGGTGAAGCATCCGCTGGTGCCGCAACGACGACCGCACGCTTGCGCCCTTCGACTCCTAGTATTTCATCAATAAACTCTTTTACTTCCCGCCCACGCTCACCGACCAAGCCAACCACAATCACATCAGCTTCACTCCCTCGAGTCATCATGCCTAGCAACACAGATTTACCTACGCCACTTCCGGCAAACAAGCCCATACGCTGGCCTTGTCCAACTGTTATAATGGAGTTTATAGCTCTTACACCCACATCCATAGGTTGGCTAATCGGACGCCTAGCGAGCGGGTTTATCTGATCTTGCGCAAACTTCAAGGTATGCTCTGCGTTGATAGGCCCGAGGTTGTCTAATGGTCGGCCAAGACCATCAACAACGCGCCCCAACAAGCTCATTCCAACGGGGAGCCCAGTTTCTTTGAGTTGAGGGATCACTCGAGCGCCAGGTAGTACACCTGAAATGTGATCATTTGGCATCAGATAGAGTGTGTCGTCATTAAAACCGACCACTTCAGCATCAACCAAACCCCTAATGGTTTCTATTTTGCATTGACTGCCAACAGGTGCACTGAGCCCCTTCGCTTCGAGTGTTAACCCTACAACTCGAGTTAAACTGCCAGCAACAGGCACAGCAAATTGATGTATGTGTTTTTTATATTGCGCTAAACGCTCAGCTAAAGGACTTTCAACACTCATGGTGTAGCCAATAATTACGACTGGATACCACTACCATGCAAAAAATCGTCCAAGATTTCTTTAATCCTTGTTTTCAGCGTCATATCGATTGAAGACTGTGTAGTTTTAACCTCAACATCACCGCGCTGCAATGTGGGTTCAGGTAAGAGGTGCCAATGTTGTCCTGCGAGCTGTTCTTCACCATATGCCTCTTTTACAAGCTCCAAATCATCCGGGTGTAAGTGAATCTTAACGGTTTGATCCGAAATAGGTAATGCGTCCATGGCTTTTTTCAAAGCCAATAATACGATGTTGTGATCTAATTCAACTTCACGAAAAATCACTGCCTGCGCCAATAAATTGGCAAGTTCTACAAGCTGCTTCTCACAACGCTCATCTACTAGACGCAAAGGCTCATGTAGCTCATTGATTATTAAAGTTAACGTTTGCAACTTCTCTTCAATAAGGGGTTTTGCTTCATCGTGTCCCTGCTGTTTACCAATTTCAACCCCTTCTTTGTATCCCGCTTCTTTACCTTCTGTCACACCTTTATCAAAGCCATCAATGTAGCCCTGCTCATGGCCTTGCTTTATGCCTTCATCGTAAGCATCTTGACGAATTTGTTCTAACTCTTCCAACGTCAATGTCGGAAATTCAGGTTCTTCAGAATCAGGCTCCTCGCTGCCTTTATCTGCCTTCTGATACAGCTGTTCCAAAGGCTTGCCAAATGCAGTTGAACGTCCTGAATACTTGCGAGGATCTTCCGAAACATCGGGGATTGGCCAATTTTTAAGAAGCTCATCTAGTGCTTCTCCCTCAACTGGTCGTCCTTTATAAAACTTGGTGTTACTCATAAATTATAAGAACTCCTCACCACCGCCACCACCAAGCATGATTTCACCTGAATCTGCAAGGCGACGTGCCGTCGATAGAATTTCTTTTTGAGCGGCTTCTACTTCACTGATCCTTACTGGAGGCATTGCTTCAAGGTCATCTGCCAGCATCTCTGCTGCACGTTTTGACATATTGCTGAGAATTTTCTCTTTCAGTGCGTCATCAGTGCCTTTAATTGCTTTCATGAGTACATCTTGTTGAACTTCACGCAAGATAGTTTGAATACCTCGATCGTCCACATCCAATAAGTTTTCAAACACAAACATAAGATCTTGAATTTGCTGAGACATTTCTTCATCGTGCTCACGAATAGAGTCCATAAGTTGACCTTCTATATTCGTGTCTAAATAGTTCATAATATCTGCAGCAGCTTTTAAGCCACCCATTTTCGCTGCTTGAGCACCCGCTTGACCAGCAAACTGTTTCTCCATGATTTCATTAAGCTCTTGTAAAGCAGCTGGTTGAACTTCTTCTAAGTTTGCGATACGCATCGTCAAATCAAGACGCACTTTTTCAGGAAACTGTGACAGTATTTCAGCAGACTGTTCTGGTTCTAAATATGACAGTACAATGGTTTGGATTTGAGGGTGTTCGTTGCGAATAATATTCGCAACCTGCTTTGAGTCCATCCATTTGAGCGAGTCCAAACCCTTAGCTCCGGATCCCATGACAATCTGATCAATAAGACTTGCGGCTTTATCTTCACCAAGCGCTGCGGTAAGGGCTTTCTTAATAAAGTCTTCTGATTGAAAGCCAATTGTACTGAAGCTTTGAATTTGCTCAATAAATAGATTATGCACAGCACTTATCTTAGCTTGTGATAAATCGTCTAATGCCGCCATCGCCATACCAACACGCTGTACTTGCTTTGGCTCTAGATGTTTTAAGATTTGCGCAGCATCTTCTTCAGATAAACTGAGTAGCAGGATGGCGGCTTTATCGACGCCATCAAGCTTATTTACATCATACGCAGCGGGTAGTTGTTTTTGTTCATCAGTCATCTTCTGTTAACCACGCTTTCACTACTTGAGAGGATAATTCTGGTTCATTGGCAACTAGGGCGCGTACTGCTTTAAGTAGGTCCTCATCACCATGTAAGTCTGGCAATTGTAAAGTACCATCCGACGAGAAGCCAACAGCAGATGAATCAAACTCATGATTTAACATATCTAATGTACTGTCTCCTAAATCTACGCCCGATGTAAGTGAATCTTCATCAAACTCTTCAAGGGTATCATCTGGGTAAATCAAGCGTTTCAACATAGGTCTAACAACCGCTAAGATAAGTACAATGATTACTAGAGCACCTAACGCTAAGCGAGCCATTTTCATAAACCACTCTTGTTCCCAAAGCGGCACCTCAGCTACTTCACTTAAATCTTCACGTACAAACGGTACGGTAACAACTTCTAATGCGTCCCCACGTTGCATATCAAATCCTACGCCACCTTGTAACAAACGGCGAATGTTCGATAACTCTTCTTGCGTACGTGGTGCTAATGTTACTTTACCCTCGGCGTCCGTCTTTGGCAGATAGTCAACTGCGACCGAAACACTAATACGACGGATCACCCCAGTTTGCTGACGCTTATGACTAATTGTAGTGTCTAATTCATAGTTTCGCGTTGCTTCTTTTTGCATTCTACTTGGGTTAGTACCATTGGCAGCATTGCCATTTCCCGCAACTTCTGGAATATTTGAATCAAGTGGAGGCTGATTCGTCAACGCACCAGGAATACCCGCCGTAATACCACCGATGTTATTTTCTTCAAATGTTGTTTCACTACGAACCGCAGGTAAATCAGGATTATAGCGCTTCTGTGTTTCTTCAACAGCACTAAAGTCCATGGTTAAATCGACCTGAGCGGTATATTTGCCCAGACCCACTACTGGGATAAGAATACTGTCAATTTTCTCTAAGTATTCCTGCTCCCTTTTACGTTCAATTTCATACTCTTTGCGCGAACGGGCTGCCAGTGAGTCCTGTGAGCCTGAATTCAATAGGCGACCATTTTGATCTGTCACAGTTACACGCGCAGGTTCAAGGCCTTGTACTGCAGATGCGATAATATCAACAATTGAGTCAACTTCCTCACCGTCCAGTGTCTTTCCACGCTTTAGGGTAAGAACCACTGTGGCTGAGGGCTTTTTCTCTCGACGTGCAAATACATTTTCTTTAGGGATTGCCAGCAAAACTTTTGCTCGACTCACATCCTGTAATTCTTCAATAGTACGTGCTAGCTGCTGTTCACGGCTATGCTTTAAGCGTTCACGTTCAAGTCTCTGACTTACGCCAAACCCCATATCCTGCATCAAAATATCGGTGCCAGAGCTTGGACTTTGCGAAAAACCATCACGTGCCATTTGCAACTTAATGTTTTGGTAATCACCTTCAGCGACCATGATAGTGTTGCCATCCAGCTCATAGTCAATTTTCTGCGCATCCAGAAAGTCAAGAGTCTGCACGAGCTCTTCGGTTGGGTATTGGCCCAGTGGTCGCATGTCTGGCTGACGAGCCCAAATGATAATAAATACTGCAATTGCTAAGCATATCGCCAGCGCTATCACTAAAGTAACTTGGCGTAGCATATCAACGCCGCTTAGCGCACTCAGATACCCTGACTTTTGCTCTTGCTGCTCTTCAGCCTCGGTGCCCGTAGCGCCGTCTGATAAAGCGAGTTCTGTTGATTGATTCGTTGCCACAGTTACTCTCCACTACCTAAGTTTAAACAGGCATGCTCATAATTTCTTTGTATGACTCGACAAGTTTGTTACGAACTTGCACGGTAGCCTCAAACGCCACTGATGATTTTTGTGACGCAATCATTACTTCTGCTAAAGAGACACTGCGATCGCCCATCTCTAATGCTGTCACTTTGGATTTTGCCTCTTTTTGCAATCCATTAACAGTGTTAATCGCATCTGACAACAACTCTCCAAACTGGGCTGTTGATGTTGCAGAAGATTGCACAGGCAAACTATCTTGTGGTTTATTTCGTGTAGCCTCTAAAGCTAAAGACTGCATTTCTTGATATAAAGCGTTGGGTTGAATGTTCATAGTGCTCACCCTTTTTACTAAAGATAACAGGTATAAAGCACAATCCATGCCAATAAAAAACACATTAAAATCATAATCTTAATGTGCTTTTTGGTTGTCATGTTTTTGACAAAGCAAAAGCCAGTAATAACTGGCTTTGCTTTAAAGTGTGGGTTTATGCGGGTACAGGTATCCCCATATCACGCATTTTTGCAAGCTTATAACGTAAGGTTCTTGGACTCATGCCTAAAACTTCAGCAACATCTTTACGCTTACCTCGGTAACGAGACAGTGTATCCAAAATAATTTGATGTTCTTTGTCCTGCAGCTCGGATTTATAGCTTGCTGTATCGCTATTATCCATGGTCGTCACTTGATCAGAAGTGTCTTCGTTGTGCTTCAAAGTGGTAAGGTTTTCCATACAGGCCGTTATTGGCTGATAACTTTCTATAAAAATATCATCCGCAGCGACTTGTTCACCTTGTTGTAAAATTAGCGCGCGCTGCACAACATTATCTAGCTCACGCACATTACCTGGCCAACTATGAGACAATAGCTTTTCTTGCGCGTCAGCTGTCAAACTAGGCACCGGCTTATTGGCTTTCATACAGTGCCTTGCGATAAGGTGCTCTGCAAGAATTACAATGTCACCTGGACGTTCACAAAGCGGCAGCCACATCAGAGGAAATACATTGAGACGATAGTATAAATCTTCTCGAAATTTGCCCGCTGCTACAGCTTCTTTCAAGTCTCTGTTGCTGGTTGCTAGTACTCGTACATCAAGGTCTATGGTCTTACGTCCACCTAAGCGCTCAACTTCACGCTCTTGCAATACGCGCAGCAGTTTTGCTTGCAAGCCAAGATCCATTTCGGTGATTTCATCAAGTAAGATGGTGCCCTTTTGGGCTTGTTCAAATTTACCAGGGCAAGCTTGAATCGCCCCTGTAAAAGCCCCTTTTTCATACCCGAACAATGTTGCTTCTAGCATATTTTCAGGGATCGCAGCGCAGTTAATCGCTACAAAAGCTTCACCAGCTCGCTCAGACTTATCATGAATGTAGCGTGCCAATACTTCTTTACCTGAACCACTTGGACCTAATACCATAACACTGGCATCAGATTTTGCTACTCTAGTTGCAAGCTCCAGCAATTGAATACTCTTTGGATCTTTAACAACCGGGCCCTCTGTTTCTTTATCCTTTGGTGGCATATATCTGCTTACCATATTAAGCAGTACTTCGGGTGCAAACGGTTTTGCCATATAATCAATGGCACCCAACCTCATGGCTTCTACCGCATCATCAATGGTCGCATAGGCGGTCATCATCAATACCGGCAAATCGGGATAATTCAACTTGATCGTTTTAAGCAAATCAATGCCACTCATCGCCCCCATCTGCACATCGCTTACAACCAATGAGAAAGATTGTTGTTTTAGTAGAATAACGGCTTGCTCAGCGCTCGACGCCTCGACACAGCTGAATCCAGATAATTGCAAAGTATCGATCAGTGCTTCGCGTAGACCTGCATCGTCTTCCACCACTAAAATTGAATGACTCATACAACCTCCAATTGTTCGGTATTGAATGAAATTGGGAGCAGCAAACTAAAACATGCGCCGCCACTTTGCATATTTTTAACTTCTACCTGCCCTTTATGGGAGTGTGCGACTGAGCTGACTACAGCTAGACCAAGGCCTGTACCCTGACTTTTGGTCGTAAAGAATGGTTCAAACACTTTATCCGCAATCTGCGGATCAATACCGGGACCATTATCAATAACCGAAATTCTTACCCTATCATGCTCTCTTTGCACATTGACTCTGACCTGTGCGCCTGTGCCAATAATTTGAATACTATTGTGTATTAAATTTTGCACCGCACTGGCAAGCGCCGTTTTATTGCCAATGACTGTAATATCGGGTTCTGGCAGAGCAACCTCTAACATACTGTTATTGGTCGCGACCATCGCATCAGCTCCCGCTTTTACTTCATTAAGCAGCTGCTGCATAGAAACTTTTTCTACAACCTGTTGATCACCGCTTTTGGCAAACAACAACATATCGTTCACTTGTGATTCTAAATCTTTGAGCCGAGACATGAGTTTTTCGTGAAAACGAGTGCGCGATGTATCAGGTAAGCCTCGGCTGCCAAGATTCGCGGCATATAACATAGCTGCAGATAAAGGTGTGCGTACTTGGTGTGCTAGTGAAGCAACCATTTTACCAAGTGCGCTTAGACGCTGCATGTGCGCAACTCGAGACTGCAAACGACGCGTCTCGGTTAAATCTGTCATCAATATCAGCTGACCCGGTTCAGGTGCCAATGCAGTGATATCCAATTTGATCAGCCGACCATCTTTGAGTGAAATCTCATGTCCATCATCTTGCTGGGGACTGAAAGAACGCTGTATGATATTAAACCACTTCTCACCTTCAAGTGGTTCGCCTAGCATATCAATCGCTATCTGATTAGCTTTAGCTATCATGCCTTGGCCGTCTAACACGACCACTCCCGCAGGCATAGTATCAACTAGGTGACTTAGCCAACTCGCCTGCTGGCGTAGTTCACTTAACTCACCAACATACGCTTCTTGAAGCAAACCTGGACTAAATTGTGCAGGCGTCACAAATTGTGGATTTAAAACATGTGCCAAAGCCATAACATAATTCTCTCATAAAGACTCTACACAAGAACAAGCAGGATTCGGGCCAATTTTATTTTCCTTAATAATCATGATTTTAAAAATTAAATTCCGACAACACTTTTTTGACACTGTTTTTTTATACAGCCATATGTACAATCAACTAACCAGCACTCTACAAGGAAAATAACATGTGTACTCGATGCCTATGGCTAGACCAAAGTAAAGAAGATTATATTCAATACCACGACGATGAATGGGGAGTACCCGTACTGGATGATAGAACCCTATTTGAATTTATAACGTTAGAGTCAGCGCAGGCAGGTCTTAGTTGGTATACCATTTTGAAAAAGCGAGATGCGTATAAACAAGCTTTTGCTGAATTTGATGTGCAACGCGTCGCTTGTATGGGTGATGAGGATGTGGCACGACTATTGACTGAATCGTCTATTGTTCGTAATGAGAGAAAAATTTTGGCAACTATTAATAACGCAAGAGCGTTTATAGACATTCAAAACGCATTTGGCAGCTTTGCAAAATATCAATGGCAGTTTGTCGACTATTATCCAATCGTGAATAATATTGCTAGCAAAGCCGACTACCAATCTCAAAGTGAGTTAAGTGTCTCATTTGCAAAAGATTTAAAAAATAGAGGTTTTAAGTTTCTGGGTCCAACCACCGTTTATGCTCACATGCAAGCATGCGGTATGGTTAACGATCACGATAATGCGTGTTTTAGAAAAGCCCAAATCACCACAAGCTACAGCAATATTGATTTTGAAACGCTAAAACACTAATCGCGATTAAGGTTATACTTCTTCATTTTTTCTACAAGTGTGGTGCGGCGCACTCCTAGCACTTCTGCTGCGCGTGCCACAACATAGTCATAACGCTCTAGAGCTTGAGTAATCAAACTCACCTCTAAATCTGCTAGGTACTCTTTAAGCTCTATGCCTTCATCTGGTAACAACCCAAGATGCGCAGTACTTTTCATAGTGCTCGCGTCATCATCCGTGTCGTCTTCAAAGTCACTGAAGCCGTCACTAAACAATTCATTGAAAGCATCTTTCTCGAGTAACTCTTCCGGGTACTCTGGCTCATAGGCTTCAACATCAATATAACGATATTTATTAGGTAAATCAGTAACATCAACCACTTTCTCAGGGAACATAATGACCATTCGTTCCACCAAGTTAGCTAACTCTCGGATATTACCTGGCCAATCATGGGCTTTTAAGCTTTCAATAGCTCGTTCAGTAAACTTGGCTGTTGTGCCGCTTTGCTCATTAACACGGCGCATTAACTCTTTAAGCAACAAAGGAATATCTTCAGCACGTTCATGCAATGATGGGTTTTCGATGGGAAAAACATTTAAACGATAATATAAATCCTCTCGAAATTTGCCAGACTCTATCATCTGCTCCAAATTCCGATGCGTCGCGGCAATAATTCTAACATCTGCCTGAATTGCCTTAGTGCCCCCGACTCGCTCATAGCTACGCTCTTGTAAAACTCGTAACAACTTTACTTGCATCTGCAAAGGCATATCCCCAATTTCATCTAGGAATAACGTTCCTCCTTGAGCCAACTCAAAGCGCCCTTTTCGAGCCGAAATAGCACCAGTAAAAGCACCTTTCTCATGCCCAAATAGTTCACTTTCAAGCAACTCACCAGGAATAGCGCCACAGTTTACAGGCACAAAGGGGCCATGGTTACGTCTAGATAGCAAATGTACGTTACGAGCAACCACTTCCTTGCCCGTCCCCGACTCTCCGAGAATTAAAACATTCGCATCTGTTTTGGCTACTTGAGATATCAAAAACCTGACTTGTTTTACGGCTTCTGTTTCACCAACTAAACCATCAAACGACTTGCCATTGTTCTTGTCCGACTGTCCTGGCAACATTCTCTGATACTGCTGACAGTCATGTAATAATTGCATTGTAACGTCATGACTGAAAGGTTCAGATATTAACCCAACAACATTGGCTAGGTTTAACAACGGCTTTAATGTTTCTCCGATCAGTAGAAATGGAGAAGCAGGTTGCGATTTAACTACTTGTTCGTGGTCCAATTCCGACAGAGCACCAAGCACAATGATCGACTCTTTCGAAAAGGAACTTTGTAAATCCAAATCAGACTCATCAATGACTCTTGCGCCCTGACCAACAAAGATCAACGCACTATAAAGACTATTAGCTCGATTATTATTATTATCTAAGATCAAAACCATCTTACGAGTCCAACTACCTATGGCAAGAATATATTATGATTGTAAGGTAGTTAGGATGGGATGCAATACCTTGGTGGCAAAATTTTGACACTTTCGCCAAAAAAACGCCACCAAGTATGACCGGAATCAATACTTTTATATTAATTCCTATAAAAGACCAAGTACTGCAGATGCTGATTGGTTAGCCTGCCCCCTTAGGGCGATGGATGCTTGCGACAGAATATCGTTTGCTGTTTGCTCAGATACAGCTCTGGCATAATCAGTATCTTGGATCCGACTTTGGCTGGCTGCAATATTTTCTCGCTGATTATCCGCGTTACGGATTGTGCTTGAAACTGTATTCTCAAACGCTCCCAATTGAGTTCTTTGCGTATTGAGATCCTGAGAAACAGTATCTGCAACGTCAATTGCAGCTTGAGCACCAGCCTCTGTTGATATGTCAACGCTAAGGATTGCATTTGCAAAGCTACCATCAGTTTGAGACAACTCTTTGGTTGTCAACGCATCAGGTCCGATTTGAAATGTTGCGGACTCACCATTGAACAGCTTTTCTCCGCCAAATGTGGTGTTTTCAAATGTCTCGGTTATTTGCGTTTGCAACTGAGACACTTCTTCTTGAAGTGCTTGCCTGTCTGTATCGGTCAGTGCGCCACTACCTGATTGAATTGATAACTCACGTATCCGAGATACGGCATCATTCACACCAGACAACGCTGAGTCAGCCGTCTGTGCATAAGAAATACCGTCGTAGGCATTGCGAATTGACTGACCATAGCCATTTTGCTGTGAGGTCAAGCGATCGATTATCTGTAACGCCGCTGCATCGTCCGCAGCAGAGTTAACCCGCTTACCCGTTGCAAGCTGTTGGTTCAGTTTGTTACTCGTATTTTCAACTTTATTAAAAATACTACTACTTTGTGATTGGATTTTCATACCGCCCCCCATCAAGTGGTACTACTATGACCATACTCCTTTTTGCTCAATATGTCACCTATAGCTACATAAACTGCACTCTGTCACTCCATAAATACTGCAAAGTTGAGAAAACTGATATAAAGTATTGACTAGTATTCGATTTATAGATTTCCACAAACGTTTCTGGATTTAACCTGTTGTGGATATTGTAAAGATTTAATTGCACCACAAGGTGGATCAGCATGTTCGATAATAAAACTATCTTAATAACGGGTGGAACGGGCTCTTTCGGGAAGAAATACACCAAAACGCTATTAGAAAGATACAAGCCTAAAAAGATCATCATATTCTCTCGTGACGAACTCAAGCAGTTTGAAATGCAGCAAGTGTTTAATCAAACTTGTATGCGTTACTTTATCGGCGATGTCCGTGATAAGGACAGATTACGCAGGGCTATGCAAGGTGTGGACTATGTGATTCACGCAGCAGCCTTAAAGCAAGTACCTGCAGCTGAATACAACCCAATGGAATGTATAAAAACCAACATCAATGGTGCAGAAAATGTTATTGATGCTGCATTAGACAGTGATGTAGAAAAAGTGATCGCGCTTTCAACAGACAAAGCGGCTAACCCTATCAACCTGTATGGTGCTACAAAATTAGCCTCTGACAAATTGTTTGTGGCTGCCAACAATATTGCCGGCGGGCATAAAACCATGTTTTCAGTGGTTCGCTATGGCAACGTCGTATGCTCTAGAGGCTCGGTAGTTCCTGTATTTCAAAAATTCATTGACGAAAACACCGGTTACATCCCAATCACACATGAAGATATGACCCGGTTTTGGATTAGCCTACAAGAAGGTGTCGATTTCGTTCTGAAGAATTTTGAACGTATGCTCGGTGGCGAAATTTTTGTGCCCAAAATCCCCTCTATCAAAATTACTGATTTAGCTACCGCGATGGCGCCTAATTTGCCGCAAAAAATCATCGGTATTCGACCGGGTGAAAAATTGCATGAAGTAATGTGCCCTGAAGATTTGAGTTTTGACACCTACGAATTTTCTGATCACTTCGTGATAGCGCCAGGCATCAAATTTAGTAGCAGAAATAATCGTTTTGATACCAATGGACTGGGTGAACAAGGGGTATCCGTAAAACCTGGTTTTGAATACAATTCATTGACCAATGAGCATTATTTAACTGTCGAAGAAATAAAAGCATTCAACGCAAAGGCACTGCCATGATCCCATATGGGAAACAAAATATCAGCCAACAAGATATAGACGCGGTTGTTGACGTTTTAAAGTCAGATTGGTTAACTCAGGGCCCTAAGGTCCCCTTGTTTGAATCAGCGGTTGCACAATATTGTAAGAGTCAATATGCTGTTGCAACCAACAGTGCTACATCCGCATTACACATCGCATGTATGGCGCTAAATGTGTCTGAAGGAGACGTTGTTTGGACGTCACCAAACTCATTCATTGCCTCAGCTAACTGCGCCAGATACTGTGGCGCCAGCGTAGATTTTGTCGATATAGAGCTCGAAACCGGCAATATGTGTGTTGATGCACTTAAAAGCAAACTTGCTGATGCTCAGCAACATCAGCGCCTCCCTAAAGTTTTGATCCCAGTTCACTTTGCAGGTCAATCATGCGATATGAAAGCCATTGCACAGTTGGCAAAGCAATACGGTTTCAAAATCATTGAAGATGCCTCGCACGCTGTGGGAGGTAGATATGACAACAAACCCATTGGTAACTGTGAATATTCCGACATCTGTGTTTTCAGCTTTCACCCGGTAAAAATTATTACCTCCGCAGAAGGCGGAATGGCGATGACAAATGACGAAAAATTGGCAGCAACAATGTGCCAGTTACGCAGCCATGGCGTTGTCTCTGATGACAGTCTTTTCGCTCAAACCAGCCATGGTCCTTGGTATTATGAACAACACGCACTTGGCTACAACTACCGAATGACAGATATACATGCGGCGCTAGGCTACAGCCAGCTTAATTCGCTCGGAGAGTTTGTTCATCAGCGCAATGTTCTAGCCCAGCACTATGATAAGTTATTAGCCACTAGTGAAAAAGTTTTACCATTAGTCGTACACAGCAATTGCTACAGCGCATACCATCTGTACGTGGTAAAGTTGTTAGACTGCGACCCCGTTAAACACAGTTATGTGGTTAAAAAACTCAGAGAATTGGGTATATACGCACACGTACATTATATCCCTATTTACTTACAGCCGTATTATCAACAACAAGGGTTCCAGCAAGGTTATTGCCCTAACGCTGAGCAATACTATCACAGTGCAATTACACTGCCTTTGTTTCCTGAACTGAGTGAAGAACAACAACAAGATATCGTCGATAATTTACTTGCTCTAATTAACGACTAAATAAATTTAATAACTGCGGATGGAAAGTTTTATGAGTAATCAGCCTTTAAACTTGGCATTTATTGGTGGTGGCGTAAATTCCGCTGTCGGCTATGTTCATTTTTCAGCAGCCCATTTAGATAACAAATTTCAAGTCGTTGCTGGAGCATTTAGTCGCGACCCTAGCAATAACGCATTGACTGCGCAGCAGTGGGGTATCGCGACGGACAAAACATATAGTGATTGGCGCAAGATGGTAGATAACGAGCATGACAATATTGATGCTGTCGTTGTACTCACCCCGACTCCTCATCATTTAGAAGCATTGCAATACCTTTTGAAAAAGAATGTACCTGTCATATGTGAAAAAGCTTTGGTGTGTGGTGGCGAAGAAGCTGCGAAATTATTACAGCTTTATGATCCAAAGAAGCACTTTTTAGCGGTGACATATAACTATAGTGGCTACGCTATGGTGCGAGAACTAAAACACATCATAAAACAAGGTAAATTAGGGACACTACAAAAGATACATCTGGAAATGCCACAAGAAGGGTTTAAAAGACCACCTGATATTGCAGGCAAACCAAGCTTACCTCAGGCCTGGCGTCTTCAAGATTACTCAGTTCCAACAATTTGTTTGGACTTAGGGGTGCACTTACATCACCTATCAAGTTATCTACTTGAATGCGAACCAACCGAAACCTGTGCCCAATTCGCCAACCACTCAGAATACTCTAATTTGGTAGATGATGTATCGATGCTACTGAAATATCCAAACAATGTGACAGGTAGCATGTGGATGTCAAAGACAGCCATCGGCCACCGCAATGGGCTAGAGGTACGAATTTATGGTACCCATGGTAGTGCTCGTTGGTATCAACTTAATCCCGACGAGTTAGAGTTACAATTTAATGATGGTAGAAGAGAAATTCTAGACCGAGCAGGCCAATGCCAATACGCTAACCAGTTTAGATATAACCGTATGAAACCAGGTCATCCCACTGGCTTCGTTGAAGCTTTTGCCAATCTATACACAGATATTCACCAAGCCCTCAGTAACTTCAAAGCAGGACATCCAATTAGCAATGAATATGTATTTGGATTAGAACAAGCCAAACAGGGCTTAGACCTGTTTACAGCGGCGAAACGAGCTAACCAAAGTAAAACATGGGAAAACGTAGGGTGATAGCTTCATCACCCCATTTTCACGATTTATACTTTTCTTTTACTTGATTGCGTAACACTTTCCCCATAGGGTTTGTGAGTAACTCTGGCACCTTGAGAAACTCTCTCGGTTGCTGGTAATCTGTTAACTCTTGTAAACATAACCTACGAAGTTCGTTGGTAAGTTCTTCCTCACCTCGTTGCTCATAAACCACCTTAACATACTCTCCAAGCTGAGGATGGGGGCAACCAAACGCAACACAATCAATAATCATGGGGTGAGATTTTACAACTGCCTCAATATCTTGTGGGAAGACATTGATCCCCCCACTAGAGATGACTTCTTTTTTGCGGCCGACATAATATAGGTAGCCTTGTTCATCTAAATAACCTAAGTCACCCGTTTTAAAAAAACCGCTGCTATCGTAAGCATTCTCTGTTGCCTCAAGCATCTTAAAATATTCATTGAAAGCGGTGGTGGTTTTACAGCAGATCTCACCGATTTCATTGTTGGGCTGTGTATGCCCTCTCTTATCAACTATCTTAATATCAACAAAAGGCAAAGCTTTACCAACACTACCGCTTAACTGAGGCTGTTTGGAAACACAAAAGTCGGTTACCACTCCAACTTCTGAAGCACCGTAACATTCGTGGAAATTGCAGTCTAAACGCGCCATGAGTGCTTGTTTACTATCGCTGTTTAGTACGGCAGATGAAGAAACTAAGCATTTAACCGAGCTAATATCTTCTGCAATTGAGTCCTGAGCTAAAAAACTTTCAAGTTGGGCTGACACGGCGAATAAAAAGCTCACCTTGTGTTGCTCTATAGCCTTTAGCCAATGTGGTAGTGAGAATTTAGACATAATCACAGTCGTCGCGCCCAGCATTAGTGGCATTAACACGCCCCGTTGCGCCAACGAGTGATAAAGAGGTGTGGCAACTAAAACAACATCCTCTTTGTTCAAGTCGTAGTAATTAATCGTGGCTGAAAACGCACGCTTAATTTTGCACTGCTGACTTAATACGATAGGTTTAGGCTGGCCTGTTGAGCCCGATGTCATAGTCAAAATATAAGGCGCTGTAATATCAACAGCCGGCACAGCACATGGCTCAAAGTCAGATGCAAAAACTGTATCCCACGTTTTCTCTCCATCAACCGCTTCACCGAGAGTAACAATACACTCTCTTTCTACAAGTCTCTGCTGAAGGAGGACTTTGCTAATCGTTGGCCAAGCAATCGCAGCCGCAACAGGCATTACTTTGAGGGCTGTTATTAGTGCATCACCTTTCAAGCTAATTGGCAGAGGTACAATAGCCAAACCTAATTTTGCTGTTGCTAACATCACCGTAGGGTATTCCAATCCATTTGGCGCAAATAATGCGATTCTATGACCTTGCTTTAAGCCTAAAGATGTAAAATAGCTACTGAGTGCCTCAACCTGTTCATTGAGCTGTTGATAACTCAGACTATTATCGTTAAAAATAACGGCTACTTTATTCGGAGAAGCCTTCACATGTTCTTGAAATAGTTGATATATACTGTTCAAAGCGTATTACTCTTTACGGTCTTTATGTATTGTTATCGGCAAACTTAGCAACAAAGTTAAATTGTTCGGGCTTAGCATCAGGGAAAAGCTCCGAAATGCACTCAAATTCAGGGCTTCCATCTGTAAGTGCAATAAATCCAGCACGTTGATTAAGTAAATTCACAAATTTGTTTTCTTTGTTTATCACCGCTAACCAATGCGCTTGGGGCCATAATTTAGCCGTTTCTTTAAGCTGCCAATCTAAAACCAGCTGCGCATGAACAAAACCAACTTTGTCACTGGCAGCGAACCACCCGCCTATCAAATACTGTTGGTCGTATTTCTCACACTTTTGATGCCACACATACAGCAATGCTTCACCTTCAGATTCGAGTACAAAAGAAGCTCGTTGATTCGCAAACCACCAGCGATAGTGTTGTAACTGGTTTATTTGCTTTGTTATTGTCATACGCCAAGCATTATCAGGCCGGTTTCTAGCATTCAGATACCGATTAATATCAGTATCTTGCACAGGCCTAAGAGTAAGCTCTGGCGAAAATTTTATGTATGCTGGTGCACTTGGGTCTTTAGGTAATTCTTGTTTCTGTGAATAGTGATTGCCTAGTAGCATTGAACATACTCTTCGCGCTCCGAGCCCATCAACCTTCACAACCGCTGATTGGACGAGCTTATTCACTCGCATGCGATGATGCAACAAAGTGCTTAATGTATTCGCAACCTCATATGCAGGGTTATTTAGTAGATCAGAAATATGAAAGTAATGGCCGAGCTGCTCTAAGTCTTGTTGATTATTTAGTTGATTGTCAGCAATGCTAAACGTCACCGCACTCGTTTGAGTTGCAGCCAATTCATATAAAGATGTGCCCAACGCCCCCACAAACAAACCACATCGAACATAGTATTGATAAAGACAGTTCTCGCCCGTTATCAAATGAAGGTTGCTAAACTTTTCACTTAGCTGTCTTAACTTCTGTGTTGAGGTTGCATAGGGGCCTATGATCACTTCAATCATAAGTTGTTCACTATCATGGTGCAGTAAATAGCTGATCACTTCTGTAAGCACCGACCAATCACCACCACCGCCTAATGAAAACAACAAGCTGTTTTGTCTTTCTGAATGCCCTTTTGGCTGCCCATACTGTGGGGCTAACAACGCATATTCAGGGCCAAGCAATAATTTGGTGTTGTCGGCTACTTTATTGTCATAGCGTTGAGTGGTTTCACCACCCTGCCATTTTGCATCGATCACCCAATCAGCCTCATGAACTCGAGCTAGGTCATCTACCACCACCACTTGAACCTGTGGCGTTTTAACCGCCAACTGCCACTGCCTAGAAAACTTATAACCATCAATAACCCAGTGACTAGGGGTTAGACCCGCATCGGCTAAATACTCTTGGCACCAGGCTGCTTGTTGTGTTTCTGTCAATCCTGCTGGGACTATCACGATATCCTGATGGAGTTTCTCACACAATTGAGTTTCAGGTTGGTTATCCAAAAAGAGAGTCGTGGTTATACCTTGTTCTTTGAACGCCAATGCAAGCCATTTGCAGCGCATAAAATGCCCTAGGCCACTTAGGCTATCAATTCGAAACGCTATCATTGCAGTCCTAAAATAGCATCAGCCAAGTTACCAATCTGTGCATTATTTTTATCCAACAACAACTCAGCTGGTACACTGATTTGGCAATGCATTTCAATGTGCATAATTAAGGAAAGAATTTCAAAAGAGTCCAAGCTACCTGCCGCCATAAAATCATAGTTAGGGAGTTGATCATCAGAGATCACAACGCCTCTTTCTAAAAAGAACTGCTGGATAAGCGATAATAATTCGTGCTTATTGGTATTCATAGTAAGTCTGTCCAAGCTAATTGTGTGCCTCTGGTCAAAGCTTTACGCGTTGTTCGACCTATCAGAGTTGGGAGCGCCTCTGGCATGATTTCTCCACCTCCAGGACGCATTTGAGCCACATGTTCCTCAGTTAATATTTCTCCAGCGTCAATATCTTTAATAATGTATACACAACGGCGTGCCTTTGAGGGTTCACTAGGATAATGCACTGTTCCCATTGCTTGCTCAATCTGTCTAACACCATGAACTAAAGCAGTTAGTTCATCCGGTGTCATCGAAAAAAAGCTATCCGCTGTTTCATCTTTTTTGTCCATCACAAAATGCTTTTCAATCATGCACGCCCCAACAGCTACCGACGCAAGTGGTACATCGTTACCCAGCGTATGGTCTGACAGCCCGACTGGGCATCCGAACGCGTCTCGCATATGCGAAATAGTGCGAAGATTGATGGTTTTAGCGGGCGCGGGATAAGTACTCGTACATTTCATTAAAGCCAACTCTGTCACTCCAGCATCACGAGCAACTTTAACTGCATTGGCAATTTCCGCTAATGTCGCACCGCCTGTCGACATAATCATAGGCTTTTTAGTCGCAGCAACATCTCTAATTAACTGGTGATCAATTAGTTCCGGAGAGGCTATTTTATATGCAGGGGCATTAAACTGTTCAAGTAAATCAATCGCTGTTTTATCAAACGGAGATGAGAAGCAAGTCAAACCTATTTTATGCGCTAACTCAAATAACTCGGCATGAAAATCCCATGGCATATAAGCTTTTTTGTATAGATCGTACAGATATTGCCCTTGCCAAGGTCCCGTAGCTTCAAAGTGCGGCAACTTACAGTCCATAGTCAATGTATCTGCTGTATAGGTTTGCAATTTAATAGCATCGGCACCTGACTCTTTTGCTGCGTACACAAGCTCTTTGGCTTTACTCAAGCTTTGACCATGATTTGCTGACATCTCAGCTATCACGTAACAAGGGAAGTCATGCCCAATTGTTCGCTCATTTATCTGGAACTGTTGTTTAAAATTCATCTTTTATCTCTGATACATCCGCCGCCAAGCTCCCTCTATTATCGACCTAAACCACCATAGCTTTAGGTACGGCATAGAGTTGAGTCTCTAGAAGCCAATGCCCTTCTTGTCTTAAATAATAGTTATATTTATTGGGTGCAAAGCTTTCAATTAATAATGGAATAGCCCATAAATCCTGCGGCCTATGATACAACGATAGAGCCAGCGTAGGTGTATGATTACTAATATAAGTTTTTGCTTGAATTAGGGCATCATAATCCGCACCTTCGATATCCATTTTTAAAATATTGCATTGCGTTTTTACCAACAATCTCCCTAAATCTCCAGCTTGTACAACCACCGCACTATCGCACGATGCAATAGCATTACTATCAATTAGCTCCACTGTTGATGCTGAGTCATTTTCAATAACTTTCAAAGCGCTACCTTCAGGCAATCCAACTGCTAGGCGTTCAACCTCTATGAATGATTCACTCAAGCCCATATTTTTTAATCTAGTTTGCAGCTTTGCTATGTTTTTAGTGCTCACTTCCACGCCAGAGTATTTTTCTATACATGTGCCATAGCGTTCATAGAACCCTGCAAATGTGTCACCATCAAAAATTCCAACATCTAATACTCGTAATCGCTCGTATGCATAAAGCGACGGAATGTCAGTCGGGAAGTACATTTCGTAGCCTTCTGGCAGAGGGTAACTAGATTGCGATGGAGACTTTCTATAATTGATTATTTTATTAAACAAATTCAATGAACTAGAGTCTGACCATAAGCTTTGTAACGCATCACAGCTACGTTCATCAACCTGTTTGTCTAGAGGTGGCTGCATCCATAGCACCCCACATTGATTCAGAATTTTCAGTGCCTGTGGAAACAACTTAAACACTTCAAGGGTTGGGATTATCTGTTCAAACCCTGCTTTTTCAATAGCTTGTTCTACGCCATCAAATCCCAATATAGATACCAAAACAGGTAGCTTATGATCAAAATTGCCTTGCTCAAAAGGAAGTACCGGAACTCCTAAATAATGCTCAAATTTCGGGGCTCTATCTAGCACCGCTGCAGGTAAAATGTTGATTTCACTAAAATATTCAACCAACGCTTTACCAAAGTGGCTGCCACCATAGATATAGAACGCGTTATTTTTAAGCTCCAAGAAAACCTCCGAGTCATCTAATAAATCTGTAGAGTAGAGTTCTAAGCAAGTTTCAAGCCGAGTTTTATTCACTATATCAGGACTATAGGGCGTGCACTTTGCCATTCAACTTAGGCTATTGTACTATTAAACTATTGATATAGGGACGATCCAAGGCAAATTGTGAAAAACGTTCAAATAATAATTCAAGCACGCATGACATCAACCAGGTTACCGGGCAAAGTCATGTTGCCGTTGTGTAATTCATCTGTCTTACAAACAATGTTAGAACGACTACCAAATTTACACGACAATATTATTATCGCAACCACCAATGATGGTAGTGAGTCTCCTATAATCGAACTTTGTAAAAACCTGAATATAAAGTATTTTCGTGGAGAAACCGATGATGTTCTTGGGCGCTACTATTACGCGGCCAAACAATTTGGTGCGAACGAGAAAACCACCATCGTAAGACTAACCAGTGATTGTCCGCTCATTGATGAGGCACTGTGTTTGCGGGTCATTAACAAGCACCTTTGTGGCGACTACGATATAGTCAGCCTTGGACCACACAGTGGCTATCCCCGTGGCTTAGATTGCTGCGCATTCAGTTTTAATCTACTTAGCAACACCCATCAAAAAGCAACGCTACCAGCAGATAGAGAGCACGTTACCTTAGGGATGACAAAGTTCAATGAAGTTAGCTCATATATATTTAGCGCTCTGGAAGATCTCAGCCACCTTCGACTAACGCTTGATGAACAGGATGATTACACTGCAATTAAGCAAATTTATGGAAAATTCGGCAATAAAACTGACTTTTCCTATTCAGAGTTAATTAAAACTCTAAAGAAATTCCCCGAACTTACCGATATAAATAAACATGTAGAACAGAAAAACGTGTAAAACTGGCACACACTTTGTTTATTTACAATTCGTAGAACCTATTTTAGATCGAGAAATGATAATGAATAAAAAGATTCTAGTTACTGGCGCCACAGGCTACAAAGGCACCGTTCTAGTGCCCAAACTTCTTGCTAAGGGGTATCAGGTTGTAGCTATTGATACACAATGGTTTGGTAACTTTTTGCCTCAGCACGAGAACTTAACGGTGATTAAGTCTGATGTGCGTTTTACCAATGATATCGATCTTGAAAATATCGATAGCATCATTCATCTTGCTTCAATTGCGAATGACCCATGTGGAGATTTAGACCCCAAACTAACTTGGGAAGTCAGCGCGCTGGCTACGATGCAACTGGCCGACAAGGCTAAACGTCACGGGATAAAACAGTTTATCTATGCCTCATCTGGCAGTGTATATGGTGTCAAAGATGAAGAACAAGTGACGGAAGATCTTAGCCTTGAGCCCATTTCTGAATACAATAAGACCAAAATGGTCGCAGAACGCGTACTATTGAGCTATGCCGATGACATGGCGGTACAAATTGTAAGGCCAGCAACAGTTTGTGGCTTATCACCTAGAATGCGCCTAGATGTATCCGTCAATATGTTGACAATGCAAGCACTGAAAAATGGTAAAATCACCGTTTTCGGCGGTGCGCAAGTACGTCCGAATATTCATATTGATGATATCACCGACCTCTACATCTACATGTTGGAAAACCCAGAGAAAACATCTGGCGTATTTAATGCTGGCTTTGAGAATATCTCGATCATGGATATTGCTAAAATGGTACAGCAAAAGATTGATTGTGAGATTGAAGTGACCCCTTCGAATGATCCCCGTTGTTACCGTATTAACTCCGATAAACTGCTTGCGACTGGTTTCAAGCCTAATAAATCAGTGGCCACTGCAATTGACGAAATAATACAAGCCTATCAACAAGGTAAGCTAACGGATGAAGATCGTTACTACAACCTTAAGTGGATGCAGCGAGAAGTATTATGACTAAACAACAAAGTGCCGTTACCGCCTTACCATCTAAAGACCCTGTAGTCACTTTAACACAGGAATATGTCGCAACCCTGAGCAAGGTGCTAACGCAACTGGATGGTAATAAGATAAGAGCGTTTGTCGATACATTATTGTTAATGAAAAAGCGCGGTGGCACTTTGTACCTTTGTGGCAATGGTGGTTCAGCTGCAAATGCAATTCATCTAGCGAATGATTTTACCTTTGGGATCAACCCACAAGGTGATGCCCTTAAAGTTGAAGCGCTGGCTGCAAACAGCTCGGTTTTAACCTGTTTAGGTAATGACATCGGTTACGATAATATTTTCGCCCACCAGCTTAAAGTCAAAGCCAACCACAATGATGTGTTGCTCGTCCTATCAGGCAGCGGTAACTCTGGCAATATCCTCCAAGCCATAGAGCAGGCGAAGTCCTCAGGCATGTCTACAGTCGGTATTCTGGGTTTTGATGGCGGTAAAGCCAAACCAATGCTTGAACAAGTCTTCCACTTTGACATTCAAGATATGCAAATATCAGAAGATACTCAGGTCGTGGTCGGACACATTCTTATGAAAGCCTTATATCAGGAATTAAAACATGGCTAACTCCCCTATTTTAGTACTGGGCAGTAATTCTTTTTCTGGTGCATCATTTTGTGCACACCTGCTCAAACAAGAACACAGTGTAATGGCCATAAGCCGCTCACAAGAACCCATTGATGCATTGCTTCCTTACCGCTGGCAACCCAATCAACCTGAATTTCACCAGCTCGATCTAAACCATCATTTGGATGAGATCATTGCTTTAATCAAGAAAAATAATATCAAGCAAGTATACAACTTTGCAGCACAAAGTATGGTAGGCCAAAGTTGGCAGTATCCTGAGCATTGGTTTATGACCAATGCGGTTTCGACAATTAAACTGCACAACGAGTTACGCCAACTTGATGGTCTTGACAAATATATTCATATTTCAACACCTGAGGTGTACGGTAGTTGTGAAGGACTCGTTCCTGAACATAGAAACTATCAACCAAGTACTCCTTACGCAGTGTCACGTGCAGCGGCAGATATGAGTTTGCACACCTTCTATGATGTCTATGATTTTCCTGTTGTCTTTACTAGAGCAGCCAATGTATATGGTGAGGGCCAACAATTATATCGCATTATCCCCAGAACCATTTTATTTGCCCTGCTAGGAAAAGTGTTGCCATTACATGGTGGTGGTCACTCAACCCGCTCATTCATTCACATTGACGATGTTTCTTGTGCAACACAGCTGATCGGTGAGCAAGGTCAGCAAGGCGATATCTATCATATTTCTACAGAGCGAATGATCACTGTTCGCGCTCTAGTCGAAATGATATGTGACATGTTGAACGTGCCTTTTGAACAGGTATGTGAAGTCACTCAAGACAGATTAGGCAAAGACGCAGCTTATCTGTTAGATAGCCAAAAAGTACGTAGCGAGCTCAACTGGAGTGACAAGATTACATTAGAAAGCGGTATAGAGCGCACCATCAATTGGGTGAGAAATAATTTAGACGTGCTAGCAACGCAGCCAAACGAATACATACATAAGGCTTGAGAAATCTATGTTAGGAAACGAAATCGACTTATTAAGAAATTATCCAAAGTCTAAGCGTGACACTAAAGGCCGTGCCAAAGTGATCACTGAAGCCGACCGTGAAATAGCCCGCCAGTATGGAAAAGACTTTTTCGACGGTGATCGCACTTATGGGTACGGCGGCTTTAGTTATATGCCACGCTTTTGGCAACCTGTAGTACCTGATTTAAAAGCATATTTTGGCCTCACAAGCGATAGTTCTTTGCTTGATGTGGGGTGCGCAAAGGGGTTTATGCTTTATGATTTACAACAGCATATTCCAGGTATCAAACTACACGGACTGGATGTTTCTCAATACGCATTAGATAACGCAAAAGAAGAAGTTAAAGACTTACTGTCACTTGGTAACGCAAAAGCTCTTCCATTTGAAGACAACAGCTTTGATGTTGTGATGTCTATCAATACTATTCATAACTTGGACGAGCAAGAGTGTGCTATGGCGTTGCGAGAGATCGAACGTGTAAGCCGAGGCAAATCATTTATTACTGTTGATGCTTATCGTAATGATGAAGAAAAAGAGCGTATGCTTGAGTGGGCACTAACAGCAAAAACCATTATGCATGTGGACGATTGGAAGCAGTTTTTTGCGGATAATGGCTACACTGGCGATTTTTACTGGTTTATTCCATAGGCGTTGTATGAAATTAGAATCCATTGCGGCACAAATCAGACACACCTTGTGTGACGTTTCTAGTAAAACCAAAACGCCACATTTGGGGAGCTGTTTGTCATGTACTGATATTCTCACAGCGCTATATTTTGGCGTAATGAACATTGAGCCTAAAACCCCTGAGCTGCCAGAAAGAGATTACTTCTTGCTCGGCAAAGGTCATGCTGCGAGTGCATTGTATACCGTCCTCGCCTATCGGGGCTATTTCCCAGTTGAAGACCTCTATCAACATGGACAAACCGGTAGCCAATTTGAAGAACACCCAGGTATACATGCTCCGCCAGGAGTAGAAACTGCCTCTGGTTCCTTGGGCCATGCTTTGTCATTAGCCACAGGTATGGCACTAAGCAGTCAGTTACAAAATAAGACTAACCGCTTTTTTGTACTAATGGGCGATGGTGAAATTAATGAAGGAACCGTGTGGGAAGCAGCCATGTTTGCCGCAGGTAAAAAGCTCAGTAACCTCGTTGCCATCGTTGATTTTAATAAACTTCAAGGTACCGGAGAGAGTTGCAATATTATGCACCTTGAGCCTCTTGAAGATAAATGGCGCGCGTTTGGGTGGCATACTATTCGCCTTGATGGTCATGATATCAATGCGTTGCAAAGCGCACTCTCTAATACAGATAACATTAACAAGCCCATCTGTATTGTTGCTGACACGGTAAAAGGCAAAGGGGTTTCGTTTATGGAAAACGACAACAACTGGCATTATCGCATTCCAACTGCTGATGAAGTTTTATTAGCAAAAGAGGAGCTGGGTGTATCATGAGAAATGCATTTGCACAAGTGCTAACCGAACTGGCTAAGAGCAATGATAAACTAGTTCTGTTTTATGCCGATATTGGTAATCGACTTTTCAACCCGTTAAAAGAGTTTGCCGAATCAAGAACTATCAATGCGGGCATCGCTGAAGCGAATATGGCGTCTATGGCTGCTGGTAGCGCGATGATGGGGCACAAACCTTTTATCTACACTATCACACCCTTTACCACCGCCCGTAACTTTGAACAAATCAAAATTGATATTGCTTATCAAAATCAGCCAGTGATCATCGTGGGCACAGGTTCTGGGCTATCATACGCCAACTTGGGGCCAACCCATCACTCATTTGAAGATATTGCCCTCATGCGTGCATTACCTAACATGAATGTTGTATGCCCCGCTGATGCTCAAGAGCTAGAGCTTCTAATGCCTCAGCTCATTGAACTGAATCAGCCCTGTTACTTTAGGATCGGGAAAAAAAACGAGCCCAGTGTACATGCGTCACCGCCTAAATTAGTATTTGGCAAAGCACATATCATGAAGCATGGACATAAAGTTGCTATTTTGTCTACAGGTACGATTATGCCTTTAGCTCAGCAATTATGTGCACATTTAAAGGCGTTTAACATCGACGCTGAACTGGTGAGTTTTCACACTGTAAAGCCGTTAGATAAAGCTTATCTGGAAGACGCTGCGAACCGATTTGTTCACCTCGTTACGCTTGAAGAACACAATGTCAATGGTGGCTTTGGTAGCGCCGTACTGGAGTATGTTTCTGATAACGACTTAAGCGTGAAAGTACACCGCTTTGGTATACCCGACTTTTTTATCGATCAAGTTCACAACACACCTGATGCTCGAGACAAAGCAGGACTTAATATTGAGACTCTCAGCGATAAACTAAAGCAAAGAGGTGTCATGTGATAATCGGTGTTGATTTTGATAATACAATAGCCAATTACACAGGTGTTTTTCACAGTGTTGCCGTTGCGCTAGGTTGGTTGCCTACAAACATTGGTACCAGCAAGAGTGATGTAAAGTCCTATTTCATTGAGCAAGGTATTGAACCACAGTGGACTGAGCTTCAGGGGATCGTTTACGGCAAAGAAATTCATCAAGCAAAGCCTTACGAAAGCTGCCTTGAGGTGCTAAAAACATTCAAGGCACAGGGCCACTTGTTAAAATTAATATCACACAAGACCCGCTATCCAATTATCGGGGACAAGGTAGACTTTCATAGTGCAGCTACTGAATGGCTAAGAAATAACGCATTCATCGACCACCCTGACTCTCCATTTGAGCGAAGTAATATTTTTTTCAACGAAACTAAAGCAGAAAAAATCGCTTGTATTACCGCTCAGCAATGTGACGTCTTTATTGATGATTTGGAGTCTATCTTGCTAGCTCCCAACTTCCCCCCTGAAACTAGAAAAGTACTGTTCAATGTAGATATTTCCTCTGAAGACAAGTGCTTAGAGCATCATCCTCACTGGGAGAACATTCAGCTGTGTATTTGAGCATTGTAGAACCATTTATTCAGCAGCATGTTGGTCCAAATTACCGGATTGAAAAAGTGATTGATGGTGCAAATAACCAATGTTTTAAGATTTTATCAGACACAGGAAATTACTTTTTAAAATGCTTCTGTGAACATACACAGAACTCGCACAAAAAACTTGTCAATGAATTCCAATTTACTCAACTCCTGCATAAGCAAGGTATAAAAGATGTGGCAACGCCGATAGCCTACTGCGAGCAGAATCTCGTTGCACTATACAGCTTGCTTCCTGGTCAACCTATACGTAGAAGCAGCCCAACCCTAGTTGAAGACGCATTTGACTTTATAAACAGGATTAATACTGCAACATATGATTTGGCGATACCAAAAGCTTCAGACGCTACCGAGGAAGTTGCCGACTTCCTAAAGATTGTGTTTAACAGATTACAACGCTTTTCTCAGATAGATACGATTGAGGATGTAGAAGTTAAAACCTTGCTAGCTCAAATTGAACAACGCGCTAAACAGATTAGCGAACAAACGCTGCAATGGACATTAGCACTTGAGTGTCAGCACCTTTCTCCATCAGACTTTGGATTTCATAACGCGTTAATTGACGCTGATGGCAAGCTAGCATTTTTTGATTTTGAATATGCCGGACTAGACAGTTACTGGAAACTGGTGTGTGATTTTTTCAGTCAACCAAAAGTTCCTGTCGATACTAATACATTTAGTAGCGTATCTAAGTTAAACGTTTCCCCCAGCTTTGACAATCATAAAGCAGAATTTTTGGCATGCTTCGAGCTTACGCAACTAAAGTGGTGTCTCATTATGCTTAATGCTTTTGACCCACAAATAGCACAACGCAGAGCTTTTGCTAGGCATGAATATTGCTTTGACTCAAAAAGCAGTAACAATCAGCTGTCAAAAACCACAATGCAACTGAATAAATGCAAACAGTACATGCAAGCTATACCTGAAAAGCTAAACGTACTTGACGATATACTAAGTGCACAGCACTGGAAAATATAAGGAATAACATGTCTGAAATTACCACTCGTTTTAAGTCTGTTTATCAAGAGCGGAATCTAGATAACCTAGATTATTACTTATATGGCTCAGGTGGCGGTGCTCAAGAAATATTATGTTTTATTAAAGAACAAAAACTTAGAGCCCCTATCGCTGTCTTGGATAACGAAGCGAAAAATAAGCCGGTGGATACATTAAGTGCCTATGATTTAGTAAGCGTAGAGCACCCTGTGGTGGTTTCATCCATTTCCTTTTACAGTGACATTAAGCGCGCGCTTACTGCGCATAACCCTGCTTTTAAATCCAAACTTATTCCTTTGATGCCTTATAGTGAAAACGTCACCAATCGGTTGTATATCTCCGAATTGGCTTGGCAAGAGTATCAAAGCCATGCTGAATCTGCGTACCGAAATAAGCATAACTGGTCAACTTCTCAGCTGAGTGATCATGGCTATTACATCGGTCAATATAGTGAGTCTCGTGCCAACGAGTTTCTAGAGCTTTGTCAGCGATTGGATGTTATTCCAAGAGACATCGAGTCGAGCAAACAAGATTTTGACTATTTCTCAAATTACCTCACTGGTGAAGACAATTTAGATCTGGCCCGCCTCGAAGTAACTGACCAAGCAAAACACTGTGTTAGTCAGTTTGTACAAACTCATTATGATGAAATAGCGATACAAATGGGCAGCAACTGGCGGATTGTTAATACTAGAATTACCCAATTAGCTAAAGTTAAAAATTCACAACGCGGGTCTAACAAATTGCATCTGGATGCCATGCCTGAGGCTGTAAAAAAAATATTGCTATATTTAACACCGCCTAGCAATGACCATGGCTCAACTTTTTTGCAACTACAAGATGGCACTGAACTGACGGTAACAGGTGCGTCAGGAACTTGGCTGTTGTTTCAAAATAGCCGCTTATTACATCGTGGCTTATCAACAGACAAATTAAACAGAATCGTATGCGAAATCACAATAGCGCCATGCCAATACAAAAATACGGATATCCTTGTCAAAGGACACGCTTCACAATATCCCTATAAACCCTGGAAACGCTGTGGAGCGAACAAAGTAAATCTAGGTGGTGGAGCTAACTTCAATGGCGAAAACTGGATTTGCTACGATGAGCGTGAAGGCGCAAACATCGAGCATATTACATTTTCTCCAAACACCATATTACCCAATCGCAATGAGTCTTGTAGCTTAGTATACTCTTCTCACTTTTTTGAACACATAGACAACCAGACATTAGATAACCTACTTGAAGAAAGCTGGCGAATACTACTTAACGATGGCGATTTGCTCATCAAACTCCCTGATTTTGACACCGCTAGAGAGGCAGGCCTCAAAGGAGATTTAGACTACTTTGAACAGTTCCCTCTGACTTCAGAAATGCTTAGCAACTGGCAACAAAACAATGTAGACCCTAAGTGTGCACTCACACTAGCTGCAAATGTCATTACCAGCTATTGGAACGCTGATTTCGGCCATTTATATCAACACCAGTCTACGCCCAGACAGGGTTACTACGGTCCAGCGAAATTATCCAGCGACGAATTTAAAACAATCCTAAGCCGTGATTCGATTCAAGAGATCTCAAAAATACTGACACAAAAAATTATTGCAACAGAAACAGATTTTCAATTTAACCATCAAAATGCGTGGTCCATGAATGAGTTCATTCAACTAGTGAGTAGCTTCGGCTTTGAGCTGGTATCTACCGATTATGAACTTATAAAGTATGCATTCCCAGATGTCCCTGATTTAGAGGCTCACCTTTCGATGAGTAATTATTTCTACTTTAAAAAGATTAGTCACAAGGAAAACTAATGAAAGCCGCTGTTTTATTCAAAACCGGAGAACCATTACAGATCTTAGAAGGCATCGAAATGCCACCACTGACTCGTGGGCAGGTTCAGGTAAAAATTTTATATAGTGGTGTTTGCCACTCTCAGCTTATGGAAGTATCTGGCGGTAGAGGCGAAGATAAATACCTTCCCCACCTTCTTGGCCATGAGGGCGTTGGAATAGTTGAGCAAATTGGAGAAGGTGTAAGCAAAGTCGCTATCGGCGATAAAGTTGTGATTGGATGGATAAAAGGTGAAGGACTAGATGCTCCGGGTGGAAAATATCTCCACGAAAATTATACGATTAACTCCGGCAGTGCTACCACATTATCTGAGCAAACCATCGTAGCGGAAAACAGGCTCGTCAAAGTACCGAATGGGTTTCCTGACAAACTGGCTGTGCTGCTAGGCTGTGCGCTGCCAACCGGACTGGGCTTAGTATTTAACGAGTTACAACCAGAGAAAAACAAAACCATCGCTGTATTTGGACTTGGTGGAGTTGGTATGAGCGCCCTGCTGGCGGCAAAACTGTATGAACCAACTACACTTATAGCTGTTGACATCAACCCACAAAAACTTGAGTTAGCTAAACAACTCGGTGCAACACATACTCTAAATGCACAAAATACTGATGTAGTAGAATCAATCGTAACATTAACCAAAGGCGGTGTTGACTATAGCATCGAGGCTGGTGGTAAAACACAATCTATCGAACTTGCGTTTAACAGTGTCCGCGACCAAGGTGGATTATGCATTTTTGCTTCTCACCCTCCAGAAGGAGACACCATCAAGCTCGAGCCTCATGCATTTCACCGAGGAAAAATGATTAGAGGAAGCTGGGGTGGAGCATCAATGCCAGATAGAGATATACCCAAGTTTGTAGACGCATACCATAAAGGGCTTCTGGACTTAGATGTGCTAATCACAAATGAGTATTCACTTGATAACGTCAACAATGCGTTAGAGGATCTCCACCAAGGCAGCGCCATCAGATCCATTATAAAATGCAGCGAAGGTTGAACAAATGGAACAGTTCAAATGCCCACTATGTCAGTCGCTAAATACTAAGCTTTACCTGACAACGCAAACCTCAGTTGCATCCGATGGACAACACGTAGATATGCCAATTAATGCGTACTGGTGCAATGACTGTCAAACCCTGAGTAAATCTCATCTTGGCTGCGAGGCAAGTAGTCATGTTATCGATAGTATCTATAATAGATATACGCTGCACAGTGTGGGTACCAGCCAAGAAACCAAGGTGTTGTTTAATGTGCATGCAGGCGGGATTACTAAGTCAAAATATAACTACCTAAAATTAAAAGAGAATATCGACATAAAGAGTACCGGTAAGTTACTAGATATTGGCTGTCACTATGGCTCGTTCTTACAAAACTTCCATGATGGCTTCCCTTTTTGGCACTTATACGGTGTTGATGTCAGCGACCGCTTTAAAAGTAAAGTTGAGTCAATCTCTGAGAATACTCATTTTACCACCTCACCAATTTCTAAATTAGCTGAAAATTTTGATATTATAGTTGTTACTCATGTACTTGAGCACATAGCAGATTTACCCGAATTATTGGCTAGCTTATATAATAAACTCGCTTCAAACGGCGTGTTGTATTTACAGACCAACAATTTGGAGAGTAACTACTTCCTGCCAATAATATACGAACAATATTACAACTTTACGCCGAATGGCTTAACGAATTTGCTGGCAGGTTATGGCTTTGAAGTAATGCATTTAGATACCACGACGTTGCCAAAGGAAATGACCTTAATTTGTAAAAAAGCAGAACCTAAAAAGTTCAAGCCTAAGCAATGTGAACACGCTCTGGAGGAAAATATTCGTCTACTGAAAAAAATTGATTTTCAGTTAAAGCAGTACGCCAATAGTTCGATGCCTCTATATATTCTTGGCACAACCTACGTGGCACGGTGGTTGGCTGCTAATTATGGTTTAAACATTGTTGGCTACTTAGATGAAGATACCAGTTCTCTAAATCAATTAATTGAAGGTGTAGCTGTAATGCCGCCTGCTCAAGCAAACAAAGATATTCCAGTAATACTGCCGTTTCCAATTGAACAAGCAAAGCAAATCAGCCAAAAGCTTGAACACAACTTTGGTCTAACATCATTAGTTCCCCCATTTAGTCAGGAGTTATTATAGTGCTAGCGTTTATGTCCGGGTGGCTCGGAAAAGAAGTACTTAGTTTTTTGATACAAGATGCTACCAAGCCAGAGCTTGTTGTTGTACCTAACGATCAAGAGGTGGGCATCATTTCGCTGTGCCAAACGTTTCAAGTCCCCTATCAAATATATTACTCAGGATTACAAACAGAGCTTGCGAAAAACCAAGAAATTGACAAGCAATGGTTACTCACCATTTGGAGCTCAATAAAGTTAGAGCCAGAATTGATAGACAGCTTCGAAAACAGCCTCAATATTCACCCCTCTTTAGTACCTTTAAATAAAGGGAATGATTGTGCGGCCTGGACACTCAGAGACAAAACTGAAGCAGGCGTGTCTATCATAACTGTTGCGCAAGGCATCGATGACGGGGATGTATATTGCCAAAAAAAGGTCCACTACCAGTTCCCAACTAAAGGCGCACAACTACATGAAGCCTTGCTTGATGCTTGTTTGAATTTATTCAAGGAGAATTGGACCGATATAGAATCAGGTGCCATCAAACCCATTGCGCAAACGGGCGATGCAGTCTATCACACCAGAAAACAAACAAACCAAGACAGAGTAAAAGAGGGCCAAGAAGTTATGTCTATTCAAGACACAATTAACTGGGCCCTATCTCACGATTTCAATGACACATCAAAACCAGAAGTAATTATTGACGGTGTCAAATACAAAGTATCTGTGACTTTGGAAGCCTAGGAGTTCGATCAATATGAAACAAAATAAATTTTTAATTATCAGTAATGGACGATCTGGCTCCACTTGGCTTGAAACCATGCTAGGCCAGCTTAGTGATGTAAAGGTCGAGTATGAGTTTAAATGGAAACCACCATACGATCCTCATCCTCTGCATATTAGAGTTGATAGTAAAGACTTTAGTTGTAAAAAAGCACTAGAGAGCATATCTTCAACCGCCCCCATTGTTGGTTCTAAGTTGGTATTTGATCCGCGATATCACACCGATGAAGAGTTATTAGAACTCTTAGAGACAATCGATCCCGAGATCAAAGTTATTCACTTAACCAGAAGTTATGTAGAAGTATTTTCTTCTATCATGCGAGGCAAGCCAATCAATATTCTTAATGACGATGTTGCAGTTGAGGAAGCTTCTATTCTTTTAAAAACTCTTAAGTCTAACTCTCAGGACGATAAGTCTGAATCCGATAATTCTCCAAGGACGATTGACCACGGGCACTGTAGAAGGCTGATGCGTAATTTGTTAAAAAACGACTTAGCTGTTGAGAAGCTACGTTGCAGGGTAAGCAACTTCTATAGTTTAGATTACAGCGACATTGAGGCACAATTTTACGCTCTAACTCAATTTATTGGCAGTAATTGTAGCCAAGAGGATGCAATGAGCGTAACTAAAAAGCCTGTTACAAAAAAACTGCCAACAAAAGATATAGGCGAAATAGTCAGCAATATTGAAGAACTGCAAGAAGTCTTGGAGTTGCACGATGAAATAAAGTACTTTGCATTGAAGCAACCTTAAAACGCAATCATCTTTGGAATTATGATGTATACAGTAATTTACGGCATAAACGAAACGACGACCCTGTTTTTAAACTCTCGGTTTAATAAAGGTTCAAATATTTTTGCCTGTACCAAAGGTGGTGAGAGCTATCAAGGAGAGCCTTCATTAAGTCTAGAACAATTGGTCAAAATGAACCGAAATGAGATAGACAGAGTTGTTATTTGCTCAGAATTTGTGGCAGAGATAAGCGCTAACTTAATCAACAATGGGTTCACATTAGAGCAGTTATATTTTTTTGATTATCATAAGAAAATTCCTGTACCACTTACTGATATTTCGCTCTCAAGCGTGAGTAAAAACAATACACTATATGCGTTTTATGATTTATCTTTTAACCTTCCATGTTACGACGTCACTGTATTTTGCGTTTTGGCCGAGCTAAAAAGAAAATCACTTGGATTAGACCATATCCATTTTGTGGTTGTGCCCAGCCGCAGTGAGCAAGGTGGACATTTGGGCTCAGCTACTTATTTTAGCAGTGTGGATTACCAATGGAGAATTGACAAAATACTCCGTGGTAACTTTGAATGCATTCCATCATGTGCAGGTATCTCAGTGCTTCCGCTGCGCGAAGATGCACAACCTTTAACAAAAAATAAGCACCTTTTCCCCGCTGACTATACGTTAGAGTATCGAGATAAAACCCTCGCCACATCTGACTTACCAAGAACACGTGTTACTAATCACGATTTTTGCTCATTTTCAGCTCCAAGCAATGCAACAGTTTTAGTCAATAACTTTGTTCAGCGACTCCTTAAAGGTAGAAAGCTCATCACACTCACTTTAAGGGAGTACGCATACTCCCCAGAAAGGAACTCAAACCTTAAGGAATGGGCTAAATTTCTTGCAACACTAAATAATCAGGAATACCTAATTGTAGTGATAAGAGATACATACCATAGTTTTGACAAAGAACCCGAAGAGTTTGCAGATTTAGATGTTCATTATATGCCCGCTGCAAGTCTTGATTTTGCGCTTCGTGTAGCATTTTATCAAACTGCATTTGTAAACTTCAGCGTTAATAATGGCCCCACGCTGGTACTTAACTTCATTAAAGATTGTAGGTATATCAATTTCATATGGACCAATGAGAAGAACCCTGCAATATCTCCGAGTTTATTTAAAAAACTCGGTATTCCAATTGGCGAGCAGTACTGGTTTAGGCAAAATGAACTCCAACACTTAGTGTGGGAAAATGACTCTTTTGAGGCAATTGATCAAGCTTTTGAGCACTTCCTCACGCTGCACGAGAAGCACTATTTATCATCGAACGAGGCCAATCATGTCTCAGAATAAAATTCCATTTTTGGACCTGTCTATAACTCAGGCAGAAAAACAATCGCTATTAGAAGCCGTCGAGCGTGTGTTTGATCACGGTATCTTCATTTTAGGCCCAGAACACGACCAGTTTGAAAGCCAAGTAGCTAAATATGCTGACAGAAAACACGCTATTTGTGTTGGTTCAGGAACAGATGCGCTCTATTTAACTTTTAAATGCTTAGGCATTGGAGCGGGAGACGAAATCATCACGACACCTCTGTCTTGGATAGCTTCTGTAAACTCATTTGCTCTTCTTGGTGCCGAACCTGTTTTTGTCGATATTCAGTCAGATTTGAATATTTCACCAGAGCACATCGAAGCCGCCATCACCAGTAAAACAAAAGCGATATTGGCCGTGGATTATGCCGGGCTGCCATGTGAATATGATAAGTTAAAAGAAATTGCTTCTAAACATAATCTACTGCTAATCGAAGATGGTTCCCAAGCATTTGGGGCCAACTATAAGGGGCAAAAAGTAGGAAGCTTTGGCATCGCATCATGTATAAGCTTAAACCCCATGAAATCTCTTGCAGCCTGTGGAGAAGCTGGCGTGATATTAACGGATTGCGATGAGTTGGCTGAGAAACTCGTGGTCGCGCGCTACAATGGCATGGTCAATAAGTCTCATTGCTATGAAGCTGGAATAAACGGTCGTATGGACACATTGCAAGCTGCTATTTTACTAGAGAAAATAAAAAGCTTTGAGCATAAAATTGCTATTCGAAGGGAAAACGCTGAGTTTTATAACCAGCGCTTAAAGGGGCTTGTTGAAACTCCAACATGCCCAACTTACAGCGAACATGCGCATTTTTTATACCTCATTGGTCACCCCAAGCGAGATGATCTGTATCAGTTTTTAGAAAATGCAGGAGTAGAGGCTAGAATACGCGACAATATACTGATCTGTGACCAACCTGCTTATCAGCATGCCAATCATGAAGGCCTGGTATTGGCCAGAGAGCTTGTTGCAACTAAATTGGCAATACCTGTAAGTGAAAAGCTTACACCAGAGCAAAGAGAACGAATCTGTAACTTAATAGAACAATTCTGTGAAGCACTATGAGTAACGCAATATTTAATAATGCTGATATATTTTCAGTTACAGACGCTGATTTGGAACACCTTTGTAAACAAGCGCAAGCAGCAAGCAATGGTCGATATCGTATTTGCTTGCATCAATCGCAAAGCGATCTGATACAAGAAATGCTTATCTCTATGGCAGCGCACAGTAAGCTTCAGCCTCACCGCAGAAAAGGTACCAAACGCACTTATGCTATTATTTGTGGAAAACTACGTTTAGTACTTTTTGACAATATTGGAAATCTAGTAAAAACCATCGACATGAGCCTTAAAGAAACGCGCTTTGTGCGTTTGTCTTGTGATTATTATATATTGCCCATCCCTATTGAGACGCCACTGGTTTTGCATGAAATCGCAGAGGGGCCATTTTTAGCTGAGGATGACTACGCGTCTTGGTATCAAGATACTAACTATGACCAATACCTAACGGGAACAAAATAATGAGTAAAGAAAAAAAGCTATGGTTTGACACCACTCCGGGCGTAGAAAAAGGTGACTCCTTTTCTCTTGGCCCCTATTTCTCGGTATACGCAAATACAGATCCAAAGCATTTGGTGTTTTCGTTAGCTCGATATAAATTCGTTTTAAAAATGTTGAAGAAAAACTCCAGCGTCATTGAGCTTGGTTGTTCTGATGGCTTTGGGACACAGCTACTAAAAGAGAGAGCCTCGAAAATCCATGCGGTCGACTTCGATCACAGAGCAATAAACTGGGCTAAAGAGCACTTAGCTGACGAAAAAGTAGAGTTTATACAAAGCGATATACTCACAGCTGATTATGGTAAACATGATATGGTTTTCTCGCTTGATGTGATTGAGCATATCTACCCTGAAAATGAACACCTTTTCATAGAATCAGTAAAGCGAAACCTAGCAGACAATGGTGCAGTTATCATTGGTACTCCCAACATCACTGCAGAAAAATATGCAACGCTAAATGAACAGCATGTCAACCTATACTCTGGTGAGAGATTACAAGAGACATTTGAACAACATTTTCACAATGTTTTTCTATTCGGCATGAATGATGAAGTCTTGCATACAGGTTACACACCAATGTGTCATTACCTTTTTGTATTAGCTTGTAATCCAAAATAAAGGTAACAGAAATGCATAAGGTCTTAGTTCAAGGTAATTTTGACGTACTTCATCCAGGCCATATTAGATTGCTAAAGTTCGCTAAAGAGTGTGGAGATCGACTCATCGTTGCGGTTAATACCGACAGTACCATGTCGGTTAAAAGCAGGGTCAAAGAAAAACACCGCCTTGAACTTGTAAAATCACTTGAATGCGTTGATGAAGCCTTTTTAACAACACAAACTCCCAGTCAACTGGTTAGTGAGCTGAAGCCTTATGCCGTCGTAAAGGGCAAAGAGTTTGAAGAGAAATACAACCCAGAACTAGAAGCACTTAACGAGTACGGCGGCAAGCTATTTTTTGGTTCTGGTGAATTTGAAGCCAATGCAGAACAATTTATAACACGCTCTGAGAGAGTCAAAAGTAGCTTTGATTATTCTGAATCAAGAGACTATGCACAAAGACATGATATCACCATGGAGTCAGTGTCTGAATGCCTTGAAAGCGTAAAAAAGATTACTGCCGTGGTAATCGGAGAGGTAATAGTCGATGAATATGTGCAAGGAACAGCTGTGGGACTGTCTCAAGAAGATCCTACCATTGTAATGACACCAAGCCGAACAGATACGTTTTTGGGTGGTGCGGCCATTACTGCTGGCCATATAAAAGCCATTGGAGCAAAAAGCGTTAGTTTGATTTCGGTTCTAGGAAATGACAAATCAGCGCTCTATGCCGAATCAAAAATACACGATTACGATGTTACTCCTTACTTCTATCGTGATGAAAGCCGTCCAACATCATTAAAAACAAGGTATCGGGCTGGTAGCAAAACCTTATTAAGAGTTAATCAAGTTCGCCAACACAAAATTTCCAAGGAGCTACAAAACACCATTATCGCTCAGCTTGAGAAACTTGTAGACGAAGCTGATTTAGTGGTTTTTTCAGACTTCAATTACGGCTTATTACCAAACTCCCTCGTCGAGCGCGTCGCTACCATATGCAAAAAAAGAGGGATTAAGTTGGTTGCAGATAGTCAGACTTCATCTCAAGTTGGTGATATATCAAGATATATAGGTATGGATTTAATCACTCCTACAGAAAAAGAAGTGCGTGTAGCTTTGAATAACCCAGATGACGGATTAGTCATACTAGCACAGAAACTGACCGAAAAATCGAAACCTAGGAACCTCGTTATTACCCTAGCAGAGGAAGGTATTTTAATTCACAAACCGAGCGATGATTTCAAAAACTGGGAAAATGACCGCCTTCCAGCAATAAACAAACTTGCTGTAGACCCAGCTGGAGCCGGTGACTGCTTTTTAGCCGCCAGTGCTTTGTCGCTAGCTTCAGGCGCTTCCCCTTGGCTTGCATATTATTTAGGTAGCCTAGCATCAGCTTGTCAGGTAAGTACAACAGGTAACACCCCATTATCCGTCGAATTGCTAAGACGAGCAGCTAAGGAATCTTTTACATAACATGAAAGCTATTTTACTTGCCGCGGGGCTGGGTACTCGCCTGCGCCCACTCACAGATAATATCCCAAAATGCTTAGTGCCTATCAATGGACAGACCTTGCTGGGACTATGGATAGACAAACTAATCAACTTAGGTGTGACTGAAATCCTGATAAATACACACTATTTTTGCGAACAAGTTGAACAGTACATTTCTGGGCACCCATATAAGTCAAGAATCTCGCTTGTTTATGAACCAGAACTGTTGGGAACTGGTGGTACTTTAGTTAAAAATAGTGATTTTTGGCGGCATGATACCTGTTTTGTGATACATGCAGATAACTATTGCCAAAGCGATCTGTCTGACATGTTGCAAGCGCATGAGAACCGGCCGACTCAAGCGGATGTAACACTGCTTTTATTTGCCACAGACAAACCTAGTAGCTGTGGTATTGTTCAACTCGATAATCATAATATGGTGTGCGAGTTTCATGAGAAAGTTGCTAATCCACCTGGGAATTTAGCTAGTGGCGCACTATTTATATTTTCACCTGCTGTCTATTCAAAGTATTTTAAAACAATACCCAAAAATATGTTTTATGATCTTAGTTCAGACATTGTGCCTAGTATGATCGGTTCAATGTTGGGATGGCGCACCAATGAGGCGTACCTAGATATAGGCACACCTGAAAACTATGAGAAGGCTCAGTTACTGGCACAAAACTAACTTAAACTTTACACTTTGGTGCTCGAAAATTCAGCTTAAGATAACATCATTAAAGCTGAGCTTGCTCAGTGCACCAAGTCAGGAATACAGTATTCTGGATATCGCTTCTACGCAATCACCCAGTCACATTTAGTCTCGACATTAACTGCATAGTCATTTTTAATATCAGTAACATAGTCAATCCACAACTGATTCAAAGTGGCAAACTTCTCTAAAGTAAGCTGCTCATCCTCATAACTATACAATAAGGTCAACAAAGGACAATGATAGTACAGTAGCGACCCCTTAATGAGATGAAACAAGTGGCCAAGCGCTGTATCTCTATATGCGTACACATAACGTTGCTGCCGCTTTAAATTACTGGCAGCCTGCTGTCGGCTCGTCACTTCTTCTCTAGCTATTGATATGATGTTGTCACACAGCGCATTAAATTTCTCAATTGCCTTATACTGCTCATCAATATCATCAACCGGCAACTGCTGAAAAAAACTTTCTTTAATACTTTCTATTACTCGATTTTTGTCCAGTGGTGCCGGTAAATCAAGCAAATCTTCAGCATGTGTTGATATGGTATTAGTAATTTTTGCGCCGCTGCCGACGTTCATCACTGTAGACACGTTATAATGACTAACCAACTTTTCAAGCTGTGTATGGGCAACCATATACAAGTCATTGGAAACCACTTCCCCACCAAAGTTACCCGGCAACTTTTTGCCTTGGATCACAGTCGCTTTATAACCTTGTGAATCATCATCATTACAAACCTTGTATATACTGTCTTTACTATGGTGATTGCCATGCTCCGCCTTACCATTATCCACTCCAAATAGATAAATATTGCGATAGCCCATAAACAAGAAATATGACAATGCAGTATTTGCTACCACAGGGTTACAATAAGGTATTTTTGGCAAGGTTTTGCTGAGCAACTTTAGTGACATAAGATCCATCAAACTGGTTCCTGCCTCATTCCCTTTTACAGCAACACCAGCCCACTTATAACGGAAGTTTGTATCTGGGTACAGCATATTCAGGCCCAGCAAATTGACCTTTTTATACTCACTTTCAGGTAGTATTTCACCAAAGATTTGATAGTTTTGAAACGGTCTTTCTACCAGCACGTGGAAGTCGGCCTGAATTCCTTTTTTGTACAATGAAGCAATAGAAGTACCAGCCGAGACAATAAGCGCCTTGTCACAATTGTTTTTGATAAACTCTTCTGCTTCATCTAGTGATGGACCATTACCAATTACGAAAATTGGCGTATCGTAATCTATTTTTTTTGTTTCATTAACCAATATTGCAGCTTTATTTCTCACGTGATGAATACTGTGGGCGAGGCCCGTTATGGCATCATTATAAAAACCGTGACCAAACTGGAACCTAAAATAATCTGCACACCACCTTTTGATCAGGGTATTAACTTCGGCTCCAGGTGTGTGTTGATAACAAAAGCTGCGTACTAATGAGAATGCGCCAATATCTTCACCTATCTTTTCTACATCTTTTATAAAAGATTGGTGATCTGCGCCTAAGTGAAAGAATAAACATCCACCCTGCTCGTCTATGTCTGTAATAACTTCATACCAGTTCGTGCAAAACAAGCTTGCAAAAAACTGTTCAAAATCTGGTTCAATCAAAAAAACATAGTCAAATTGAGTGTTTGCCATTAAAAGAGGGACATGATATCCAAGCCCCAGACCAAAAATGATCGCAGTTGGAAAAGTATCCGGCAATGTAGCCAGTGTTTTATTTGCTTCACCCTTAACCTGCCCCATAAACTGGGTGAGCTTGGTCATATACCTTGTATGTATACGCCCGTCTTCTTTTTGGGGATAATTAGTATAGTCGGTCAAGCTAAAAACCGGAGACTCTGTTTGAGCCTTTATTTGCTCTTTGGTTTGAGCTATCGGATCTTGGCTGTATAACAGTGATGACTCGCCAGTAGGAATAAAGTTGCCATGACCACTTTTAGTAACGTGCAGGCAAAAGTCTTCTCTTACTTGATATGCGTTAACTGCTTTAGCGATATCTGGATAGTATTTTTCGAAACATTTAACATTCTTCTCAAACCTGACATTCGCTTCTTCTGCGAACATAGCCTCACGTTGCTGATGTTCTACTGTTTCAGATAAACGCTGATCTAGCGCTTCAATTTGCTTTTCAAGTGAATCTTGCTTCATTACATCAACCAGCGATGTTAAGTTTGTTTATAGGCTTTAATTTTCTTTTTATTGCCATGCATTTTCGCTAATTCCGATGCCGTTTTAGCGCGCTCATCGGAAAGCGTTTTGGAGAGCGATTGCATTTTATCTTGAAGGCTCTGTAGTTCAGCAATCAAGGGATCGCCTTCTTCTACTTTCCTGTCAAAAATCTGGCGAAGCTGACTATCAAGCTCAGTCATAAGCCCTGCTGCGATATCGTGTTCACCGTCTTTTACTGCTTGCTCAATCTCATTTAGATGTTCACTAAGAGATTTGCCGCTATCCAGCATGGGCATCAGCACCATTTTGGCTTAGTGTTTGCTCTCGCACATCATGTGGAATGGCATCCCATGCTGATTTTATTTCTTTAAGTAAGGTCGAGGTTTCCTCTACAAACTTCACTTCGTTTTGTACACTCGCATCAAGTAAACGATCTAACATGTATGAATATAGAGCATACAAATTTTCCGTTACTTCGCCACCCACTTCAAAGTCTAAACAACCTCTTAGCGCTTCAATTATGGCAGAAGCTTTAGAAATGTGTTCAGCCTTAGCTTCAAAGTTGCGCTTTTCTATCGCAACCTTAGCTAATACCATCTTTTCTATCGCGCCAGCCATTAGCATTTGGATTACTTCGTACCGATCAGCCCCTGCAATCTGAGTTTTCAAGGCTTCTCGTTGGTAATTTTTAACTCTCGCGTTGTACATAGTAATACCCTCTATGATTTAGCTTTTGTGAAACCAGGGAGGTTGGCCAATTGCGCACCTAAGTACGCCTGTGTTTGTTGCATCTGTGCCAACAACACATCAAGTCCGGCATATTGTTTACGTAACCTTTCTTCTAGTGAAGCCATGCGATACTCATGGTTAGCTACGTCATCCTCTAAATCGTCTAATTGACCATTTAAGTTAGTTTCACGTTCTTTAATTAGGCCACCCGAATCGATATAGCCACTGAGTAACGTCTCAAGTTGTGACGCCACCCCTCCTTCTCCAGCAAAAGCTGTGCCAATATCATCAAAATTGCTATCCATAGCTTCATTTAAACTTCGTACCAAAGAGGATTTTTGTAAATAACCATCTTTATCTACACCCAGACCAATATCAAAAATCGATTCGAAAGGTCCTGCACCTGTTAGAGGTGTAGAAAGGGTATTAACCAACTGTCCGCTTAATGAGCGCATTGACGCGTCACCGTTAAGCGGTTTGCCAATTCGAGTTTGAAAGCCAATATTACCAATTAAATTATTATAGGCTGAGACAAATTCATCAATTAATCCGTTGATCGACTCTCGGTCATATTCAACATTCAGCGTTGCAGTATCGTAAATACCTGCGCCTGCTGTTTCTTCACTTTGCGCCAATGCCTTGATGGTCATGTCCTGAACAGCATCTTTAAACGTATTGGTGTCGTTTGTCACATCCAATCCGTCAATACTAATAATGGCACTTTGCGCTGATTGCTTACTGTTCATACCACCGGCAGTTACACCATCATTTGCGGTGGTGCTAATCGCGTCTAATTCTGCGGTGTCAGAAGTAATAGTAAGATCATTCGTGTCACCGGTAACATTTGACGTCAATACAAGTTTGGAACCAACGGTACCCGTATTCACAATGTTGGCGGTAACTCCAAAATTATTTTCTGAACTATTGATAGCATCCCTAAGCTCAGCGAGCGTTGCGCCCGCAGCTACCGTCAAATCAAAAGTATTATCAACACCCGCGTTAAAAGTCAGCGTACCACCAGAAGCAGTCACGACACTGTCTACAGACGCAAATGCATTGTCAGTGGACTCTAAGCGACTACCTTTAGCCAGTTGTTTAACAGCTACGTCAAATTGCCCAACAGAGATTTCTGACGTTGGTGTCACACTGATGATGTCACCAGTAGAAGGTTGCGTGATATTCGCAACACGTTTACCGAAGTTTTCGGGGTCGGCCAGTTTTTTAACAATATCCTGCAATTTAGACATCGCTGATTTGACTTCGCCTATTGCCGACAACTCAACCTGAAGCGTCTCCTCTTTTTTAATAAAAGAAAGCATCTTCGGGCGATTTTCTGCATCAACCGAAGCCTTGATAATACTTTCTAAATCAAGACCTGAGCCAATGCCTGCAGATGTAATAAGTGGCATAAACGACCTCCAACTCCAATAATACTAGGCTGTTCTATCGAACAAAAAACCCTTTCCATTTAACTTATCGGCAAATTCGTCCAAAGCTTTAGCTACCGCTCTGAACTCTTCCGAAGGGATTTCCCTAATCACCTTATCATTATCTCGATCAATCACCCGAATAAACGGAGGATCGCCAGCCTCATCAAACTCAAATGACAAGTTTGTTGAAGTTACAGGTATAAACTCGTTGAGTTTATCTAGGTTTTGCTTAACCTCATCAACAAGTTGCTGCCTGCTTTTTTCTGTATCCAGTTGTGGATTTTGTTCTCCAGCTGATTCCTTTTCAGCTTTAGATGGTTTCTCAATCGCACGCGCCGATTCCTGATTCTTCACTTCACTCTGTTGAGATGAAGGAGAAGTCAAAACATTGGCTACCAGATTTGAAGAGTCAAAATCTTTCATTGAACACCTCCTAGACCCTATACATTATAGCATACGCCAAATCCGGATACCTTGCACCCGGACTGGCCGTATACTTCAAGCTAAATTACCCTAGTAGCGACAATGCTACTTGAGGTCTTTGGTTAGCTTGACTCAAGATTGAGCTACTGGCTTGTTGCAAGATCTGCATCTTAGTCAGCATTGCTGTTTCTTGTGCAAAGTCTGTATCTTTAATTCGTGAACGAGCAGATTCTAAGTTCTCAGAAACGTTTGATTGGTTACGAATTGTAGACTGGAATCGGTTCTGAACAGCACCTAATTCAGCACGTTTTTTATCAACAACGGCGATAAGTTGGTCCATACCCGCTAACACTGCTTGTGCATTTGCTTGTGAAGATACAGAGATACCACTTGCAGTGAACACACCAGAGAACGAAGCACTATCTGCTGATGCACCTACAACGCTACTGATTGTACCTGCAACCGCACTTAGCGATGCCCCTGTTACCGCACTTGCAATACCCGCGATACCTGAAAGGGTGAAACCATTGTCTGCTGTCAGTGAGTTCGCTGTGCCACCCACGTTTTGCATACTAAAACTAATTGTTTGGATAGCATCGGCACCAACTTGGAAGTTAGCGTCATAAGTACCGTCCAATAAGTTTTGACCACCGAAGGTCGTATCAGCAGCAACACGGTTTACTTCTGAAGATAGAGAACGGATCTCTTCTTGAATTGCCAAACGGTCTTCATCTGTATTTGAACCGTTAGCAGCCTGCTGCGCTAGCGTACGAATACGCTGGAACATAGAGGTTGTTTCATCAAGCGCACCTTCAGCAGTTTGCGCTAGAGAAATACCGTCATTAGCGTTTCGAACACCTTGGTTCAGACCATTGATCTGACCTGTTAAACGGTTCGAGATTTGCATCCCCGCCGCGTCATCTTTCGCACTGTTGATTCTGAAGCCTGATGATAATCTTTTAAAAGATGTATCAAGCGACAGAGCTGAATTATTCAGCTGTCTCTGTGCGTTCAATGAACTCACATTTGTATTTACATATAAAGCCATAATAGCCTCCGCTTCTTTGTTGGATTGGTGAGTAACGGGATACCCCTACCCTGTTACACCCCAAGTTAGAGTCCTAGATTTATAGTTCTCTAAGTCAACTATCGGCTTATGAAGCGGAAGCTTTAGCTTTATTTGTAATTTTTTTAAATTTTATCCTTGTAGCAAGCTCAATGCCGCCTGAGGTCTTTGATTTGCTTGACCTAATATCGTTTGGCTAGCTTGCTGCAAAATTTGGTTTTTCGTTAATTTTGCTGTTTCCAAAGCAAAATCTGCATCTTTAATTCGCGATTTCGCGGCTTCTAAGTTTTCTGCAATATTCGCTTGGTTTCGAATGGTTGATTGAAAACGGTTTTGAACCGCACCGAGTTCCGCACGCTTTTTATCTACCACTGCAATCATTGCATCCATACCAGCCAATACTGCTTGAGCATTCGCCTGCGATGACACAGAGATCCCACTAGCGGTAAATACATTCGAAAATTGTGCTGCATCTGCAGGCTGACCGACTACATTACTGATAGTACCAGCTGTTGCACTAAGAGAAGCACCAGATACACCACTTGCCACACCGGCAACGCCTGACAACGTGAAGCCATTGTTGGCAACCATACTGTTTGAGGTTGCACCTACATATTGCATACTAAAGCCAATTGTTTGTATGGCATCAGCACCAACTTGGAAGTTTGCAGAATAAGAGCCATCCAGTAGGTTTTGACCACCAAATGTAGTGTCCGAAGCCACACGGTTTACCTCAGCAGCTAGTTGACGGATCTCTTCTTGAATCGCCAATCTATCTTCATCTGTATTCGAACCGTTCGCCGCTTGTTGCGACAAGGTACGTATACGCTGGAACATATTGGTGATCTCATCCATCGCACCCTCTGCGGTTTGCGCTAATGAAATACCATCGTTTGCATTTCGGTTACCTTGGTTCAGACCATTGATTTGTGACATAAGACGGTCAGATATTTGTAGACCAGCTGCATCATCAGCCGCGCTGTTGATCCGTAAGCCTGAAGATAAACGTTTGAATGATGTGTCCAATTCATTGCTAGAATTAGATAGTTGTCTTTGTGCATTTAATGCACTGACATTAGTGTTAACAAATAAAGCCATAACTCATTCTCTCTTTACTAACTCGAACCAACAAAAGGTCCATAAGTTCAAATCGAATACAAGGCGGCACTTTTGTCTATCGCGTTTACTTTAGACGGGGCCAAAAATTGCCGCTTTGCGCATACAAAAACTTCTTACAAGAGAATAAGCAAAACATGGGCCAACTTATTTTGTCGGAGGAATAGTTTATTCGAAGGCGAGAAAAAAGGGGCTATGCAGCCCCTTTTTAAAGTTTGAGAGTGAGTGTCAATAAATTAGCATAAACATTGGCATAGCTTATGCTTATAAATACTTGTTCATTGAATTTGTGAACAAATTTTGGATTTAAAGTACTCCGCTTTTTTGTCCAAACACGGTGTCCGCGTTAATACCCCATTAAGCGCGGACACCTATTCTAATTATTCCCTATTATCCTAGTAGACTTAGAGCAGCCTGTGGACGTTGGTTAGCTTGACTCAAGATTGTTTGGCTAGCTTGTTGTAAGATTTGCATCTTAGTTAAGTTCGCTGTTTCTTGTGCGAAGTCTGTATCTTTGATACGAGATTTAGCAGCCGATAAGTTCTCAGAAATGTTAGACTGGTTACGAATCGTTGATTGGAAACGGTTCTGTACAGCACCTAACTCAGCACGTTTCTTATCTACTACCGCGATTAGTTGGTCCATACCCGCCAATACTGCTTGAGCATTCGCTTGTGAAGATACAGAGATACCACCTGCTGTAAACACGTTAGAGAAACTTGCCGCATCAGCCGAAGCACCCACCACATTACTGATAGTACCAGCAACCGCACTTAGCGAAGCACCTGTTACCGCACTGGCAATACCTGCAATGCCTGATAACGTAAAGCCGTTGTTAGCAACTAGCGAGTTAGCTGTACCACCCACGTTTTGCATACTGAAACCAATCGTTTGGATAGCATCTGCACCTACTTGGAAGTTTGCCGCATAGCTACCATCTAGAAGGTTTTGACCACCAAAGGTTGTATCAGCTGCAACACGGTTTACCTCTGAAGAAAGTGAACGAATTTCTTCTTGGATTGCTAAACGGTCTTCATCAGTATTTGAACCGTTCGCCGCTTGTTGTGAAAGCGTACGAATACGTTGGAACATTGATGTAACTTCGTCCATCGCACCTTCAGCAGTTTGTGCAAGTGAGATACCGTCGTTCGCGTTACGGTTACCTTGGTTAAGACCATTGATCTGTGAAGTCAAACGGTCAGCGATTTGTAGACCTGCTGCATCATCAGCTGCGCTGTTGATACGGAAGCCTGAAGATAGACGCTTAAATGATGTATCTAAAGCGTTACCAGAGTTGTTTAATTGTCTTTGTGCGTTCAACGAACTTACGTTAGTATTTACATAAAGTGCCATGATAGTTCTCCCAATGTAAACTTTCGGTTTACTCTCAAACTTATAACTTTAAGCCTTCAATTTAGTTTTTTAATCTCCGGCTCGGTTACTTAAGTTATCGGAAGCCCAAAAAAATCCTTTAGCATTTTTTTTAAAAAAATACTAAGCAACTGAATTTAAATAGAAAATAGTCTAGATTGGACATTGATTCTTAAAAAAGGAATTTATGGCTTAATTGCAGCATTAAGAATGACTTTGTTTAATTTAAACAATCAGTTATAGATTAAAAGTTAGGAAAACAAAGAAAAATATATGGAAGCTGCCAAAGTTTTGGCAGCTTCAAATTAACGAATGTAATCTAATAAGGAGAGATTAGATAAGCGGCCAAATGTTGCCTGTGATGCTTGAAGGGCCGTTTCATGTTTAGTTAACTCAGTAATCGCTTCAGCCATATCTAGCTCAACTAAGTTTGCTTTAGACAACTTATTATTAATATCTAAATCAGAATTAGCAGCTTCTATGCGCTTAGTTGTGTTTAAACGCCCACCCAAAACAGACTGTGTTTGCGACACCAAGTTCTTGGCATTGTCTAAACCCACAGTTGCATCGGCTAGGGCTTGTTTATACTGTTCTTGATCCAAGCTAGTGTCAGTCAGAGTATTGACCAAGTCGTTTAAAGTATTTAACACATTCTGCTTCTGTGGAGTTTCCAGATCAAAGTCAATACTCGCTGGAGCACCAGTAAATGTGACTTCAAAGCCGTTAATCGCAACTTTATTTCCAGAAAAAGTACCCGAGTCAATCGTTGTGCCGCCAACTTGTAAATCAAACGTCGTCGCAGACGTAAAGTTGATAGTCACAGTATTGGCGTTCGCTGGCGCTGTTGGGTCCGCGTTATAGTTAGTACGATGAAAGGTATCAAAGGCACCTTGCTGTTGGACGTAAACAGTGCTTGTGGCAGGGACAATCGTTGTTTGGTCTACATCCAAACGTTTACCCGCTTTTTCAAACACATCAAAACCATTATCACTGGATTTAATACTAATTCCTTCGGCAACTTTAATGCTGTGTTGGCCCTGATCTCCCTGGTACTCGTAGCTACCAGTACCACTATTATATATATACGCCTGTTTACTATCTTGGTAACCGGCAAAAATAAATCCACCATCTTCGGATTTTGCATTCATCAATTCAAAAATTGACTCTTTAAGTGAGCTTATCTCCGCAGCAACCCCTTCTCTATCAGCATCAGATAATGCACCATTACCAGCTTGTACAGTTAAGGTTTGTGCCTTAGCAATCGCACCCTTGATATTTTCTAAGACGCTCTCTTCCATCTCTAAGCGACTACTTAGCATGGAGGAGCTTTTTGCAAATTGCTCGTTTGATTGGATCTTATCTGTATATAGCATTGAGCTGGCAATCGCTGACGGATCATCCGAGGCAGTTAATACTCGTTTTTGTGTATTAACTTGCTGCTGAGCTCTATTCACTTCCTGCTGATTGTTCAAAATCGTGTTCAGGTTATTTCTAAACATTAAGTTGTTAGATAATCGCATGATTCATTACCTCGCCGCACTGAGTAGCGTATCAAATATGGTACGCGCCGCAGATATTATCTGCGCAGATGCTGAATAAGATTGCTGAAAGCGCAGTAGATTGGCCGCTTCCTCATCTAAGTTTACACCCGATATAGACTCAAACCAGGTTTCAGATTGCGTCGCTAGCGCATCAAAAGCAGCACCATTTGTTTTAGCTTGGTTAGCAATCACACCGATTTCGGTAACCAAACTTGCATAAGATTCATTAAATGTTTTTAAATTATCGGCACTAGCTATGACTCCCTGACGAACAAGCTCTGTGTCTTTTAACTGGCTCAGCGCTAAACCATTTCGGTTATCATCAAAACCATCAGTGTTAACGCCAATAGTGAATACATCACCGGTAGCGGGTTGCCCTGAAATATCAAAATCAAAACCATAACTAGCATATGGTGCGCCTGCCTGATTGAGAACACCATTTCCAGGAGGCGTAATAGTGACTAAATTCGTTCCATTACCATCATTAATTTGATACTGATTTGCCACAGCTGTTTTAGTGATCGTGATCTGTCCTTGCGTCAGCGTGATCGGTGGGCTCGAAAAGTTACTCGTAGCCCCGGTATCCGTCACCACGCCAGCCGAGATACTTGCTGTGCTGGTATTGTTTGCACTTACTTCCGTTCTAATAGGTGACGCCAGCGCTAAATGTTCAGGTCGCTCGGTTGCCATTTCTAATGAAGCTGCCGCGATTGAGTTGAGTTTTATCACATAACTATCACCCGCTGCTGGTGCTCCGGTGACTGTCATATCCAAACCAAATGATTCGCCGGAGGTAACTGTACCTGAGTTAATTGCTCCAGCTGTCACATTCGCTGTAGAAGGCGTACCTATCACGTTCCCTTCACTATCTATTGCCGCTATTTCGACAGTCGTTGCAGTTAAAAAAGTTACCTGAAAGTCAGTTGCAGGAATAGAATTACCTAGACCCGCCTCTAAAGTCGCGTTCACTACGCCTGTGCCGGTATTGTTCTGAAATGCATATCCTTGAACAGTCGGTATATCAAAAATATCACCACCAAAGTTACCATCCAAGTCCATACCTAACGCATTTTGCTGATTGAAAGCATCTGCAATCGAAATACCAATTTGGCCCAATTGATTTTGTGCGGGCTGCAAGATTTCGTCACGAAATGCCAGCAAACCACCAATTTTTCCTTTCAATGATCCAAGATCTACATCAAGCGCAATCGCACTTCCGCTATTAACATCCAACTTTAAGTCTTTCACATTCGGGTCAGGGTCACCATCAAGCGCAAAGGCATTGAATGTCCCGTTTTCCATAACAAGAGACTGACCTGAACCCAAAAATATGAGTTTTTCGCCGTTTGGACCATCCAATGTTTCAATATCAACAAGCCCTGACAAATCACGAATAGCTTGATCTCGCTCATTGAGTACCGACAGTGCCACTGTACGATCATCACTGGTATATGTTGATGAAACCTTATTATTCAACTCACTAATTTTTTCAATCAGGCTGTTCGCTTCATCGGTATACAAACTCAACTGCTCATTGACAACGCTCTTTTGGTCAAACACGATATTCGACAAGCGGTGCATTTGCTGTACTAAACCTTCAGCAGAGTTCATAAACAAAGAGCGAGATACCGTAGATGACGGTTGGTTCATAGACTCTTGCAAGCTATTAAACATATTATTAATGCTTGTGCTCAGGCTGTTTGATTCTTCAGCAAACAAGGTATCGATACGAGATGATTCTGTTACGAATTGATCATAGTAAGCTTTGTTTGAAGTATCACGGTTAAGCTGCTTAGCCGCAAAGTCATTAATCAATCTTACTGTTTCACCACGACCAACCAAATTACCTACCGTTGTCGCGTGCTCGGTGCGCTCGCGAATATACCCTTTGGTGTTAAGGTTTGAGATGTTTCTACTGGTTGTTTGTAGCAGTTCCGTGCTGGCACGAACGCCACTTGTACCAATATGCATTAAATCGAAAGACATCTTAGTTTACTCCTTGACGAATAAGCGATGTCAGCATTTGCTTGAACTCGCCACGCTGTAACACACTTTTTATTTTCTGCGCATAATTCGGATCAGTGGCGTAACCTGCCTGCTGTAACGCATCCAAGTACTGAGCTGGTTGCTTCACTTTCTTCAGCGCCTCATCATAACGAGGGTTATTTTGTAAGAACTCGATGTAATCATTAATACTCTCTTTTACAGAATCATATGCCCTGAAGTTGGCCTGTTTTTGAACAGGCAAACCTTGCTCAAATTCCAAAGTCAACTTTCTGGCGCTCTCACCTTGCCATGACTTATCTGACTTGATGTTAAATAAATTGAAGCTGCTTGAACCATCTTGTTTGGCTACCACATGCTTACCCCAACCAGTTTCAAGAGCTGCTTGGGCAATCATTACGGCAGGATTGAGACCAATTTTTTCGGCGGCGTCTTTAGCATGGTCCCACATTGCAGCAACGAACGAAGCGGGATCATCGAAGCTATCTTGTGGTTTTTCTTTCTGAGCTTTGTCGCTTTTATCAACAACATCTGACAGCTCACTCGATGGCGCGCGGCCACTGGCGATTTTATCACTTTGCAATTGAGCATTAGTGCGTAACACGGAAGCTGGTGTATAACCTTCGCTATTTGGCGAGAGCTGTTGAACAATTAAATCTGCAAGACCAAGACTACCTTTACCTGCAAGCTCTATAGATAGTTGTTGGTCATGCATTTCTTCAAAAAACTTCACACTACTTGAATTGAACGGGCTATCTTTGTCTTCTAATACTTCGTTGGCTTTACGCATACTCTTTAACAGCATTTGCGTAAAAATTGATTCAAACTGTTGGGCAGCCTTTTTTAGCGCTTCATTCGATGCTTTTTGATCGGAAGCACTTTTTAAAGCATCCTGACGCAGGGAGTCTAGATTCCCCAAATCAAAAAAGTTTTGTTTGTCTAACTGATTGGTATTCATCTGCTCAACGACACAAAGTAAAAGTTCATGGTTAAATAAATGCAAAAACCGAGCCAAAAAAAAAGCCTCGATATTTCGAGGCTAACTGTTTGATTAAAAATAAAACTTTATATGACGACTAATTGACCATTGATTGCACCAGCTTCTTTAAGCGCTTCTAAAATCGCCATTAAATCGCCAGGTGCCGCGCCGACCTGATTAATCGCACGTACCAAATCATCAAGACTCACACCAGGGTCAAATACAAATGCTCTAGAGTCATCCGAATCTATATCAATGATGCTTTGCTGCGTAACTGCAGTTTCACCTTCAGCCAAAGCTTGTGGCTGAGACACATTTTGCTGCTCTGCAATCGTTACTGTTAACCCACCATGTGTAATGGCCGCTGGTTGTAACTTAACATTTTTACCAATCACTATAGTTCCAGTGCGAGAGTTAACAATAATCTTGGCATTGGTTTCCGCTGGTTTAAACTCTAAGTTTTCCAAAGTAGATAAATAAGCCACTCGCTGTGAAGGGTCACGAGGTGCTATTACTCTCACAGATGCAGCATCCATAGGTTTAGCACTATTGGGCCCCACTAGTTCATTAATCGTATCAGCCAAGCGCTTGGCGGTAGTAAAATCAGGACTATTTAGATTGAAGGTTATGTGATCCCCTTGTGTAAAAGGACTTTTAACTGCACGCTCTACTGTTGCACCATTTGGCACTCTGCCAACCGTCGGTGTATTGATAACAACACGGCTACCATCTAGCCCTTCCGCACCAAGGCCACCGACGATTAAACTACCTTGGGCAATTGCATACACATTACCATCTACACCTTTTAAAAAGGTTTGTAACAACGTACCACCCCGTAAGCTTCCCGCACTACCTATTGATGAAACCGTAACGTCAATTTGTTGACCTGGCTTCACAAAAGGCGGTAAGTCCGCGTGTACAGCTACTGCAGCAACATTCTTAATTTTTGGCTTTAAACTAGCTGGCATGGTGATACCAAAGCTGCTCAACATAGCTTTAAAGCTTTGTTCTGTAAAACGGCTTTGCTCTCCCGTTCCAGGCAAACCAACGACTAAACCATAGCCAACCAATTGGTTGGATCTAACGCCTTCCACCATGCTGACATCTTTAACTCGTTCAGCATTGGCAACTTGCGTGAACAAACTGCCGAATAAAACGCTTACTATAAGAAACAACCTCATTGTCTTTACCTCTAAAATGGCATCAATGTGCTCATGAAGAAGCGTGCTAGCCAACCAGGGCTTTGCGCTTCTTGCTGTTGACCTTTGCCTGAATACTGAATTCTTGCATTGGCGATACGGTTCGACTCAACTGTATTATCAGCCTTTACATCAGCGGCCCTAACCAGACCCTCTAGGCGAATAAATTCTTCACCGGTGTTCAATGTCAGCCACTTCTCACCGCGGATCACTAAGTTTCCATTAGGTAGCACACGCATCACATTCACTGAAATATTACCAAATAAACTATTGGATTGATTTGCTTGACTATCACCTTGAAAAGAAGAGTCTGATTCCATACCAAACTGAATGCTTTCCCTGCCAATATTCACCGCTGCTCCACCTAAGCCAATAATCGGATCCAATGACATTTCTGTCTCTTTATCCATCTGACTATTGGCCGCTTTAGAAGCTTGTGTTGACTCTCGAAGCACCACCGTAATGATATCTCCAGTTCTTAATGCCTTTTTGTCAGAGTACAAATCATTGGCGCGATGCTGATTAAACAAAGAGCCAGTTGCAACAATAGGTTCAGCCTCTTGCTCTGGATACATGGGTGCATAATATGGGTCATCTCTTACCACATCACTATTTTGTGTAGATACACACCCTGAAAGCAAAGCAGTCACTATAATGAATAAGCTAAGATCACGCATACAGCCCCCTAACGCTTATAACTGTTGATTGATGTAACTAAGCATTTCGTCAACAGACTTAATTACTTTGGAGTTCATTTCGTACACCCGTTGAGTTTCTATAAGATTTACTAACTCTTCGGTGACATTAACATTAGAGGTTTCTAATGCGCCCTGTACTATTGTGCCTAAGCCATCTACTCCAGGGTTTCCTTGTACAGGAGCACCACTTACTGCGGTCTCTGTATAGAGGTTTTGCCCCATAGGCTCTAAGCCTGACGGATTAATAAAGTCGCTGATCACCAACTGGCCAATCACCACGTTTTCAGCTTGACCAGAAATAGATACTGAAACTTCCCCATCTTGAGAGACAGTGATTGATTGTGCATCATCCGGTACATTCATTTCTGGCTGAACTGGGAAACCTGCTCCCGATGTTACTACGCGACCTTCTTCATCAGTCGTAAATTGACCGTTTCGAGAATAGGCGGTTGTACCATCTGGCAATTGAATTTCGAAAAAACCAGGACCTTGTATCATCCAGTCCAGAGAGTTTTCAGTACTCAGTAAATTACCTTGAGAAAAATTCTTTTGGTTTGCTACAACTTTGGAACCTGCTCCTAGCATCAAACCTGAAGGAAGCTCAGTATCTTGAGAGGAACGACCACCTGGTTGATTAATATTTTGATAAAGTAGGTCTTCAAAAATAGCGCGGCTCTTTTTGTACCCTACCGTACTAGCATTCGCGAGGTTGTTGGAAATAACGGCGATGTCAGTTTGCTGCGCATCTAAGCCTGTTTTACTGATCCATAATGCTGGGTTCATAATATCTACCTCACTTGGTTAGACGATACGCAGTAGAGTGACATGGCGTTCATCCATCTCTTCTGCGGATTTCATTAGTTTCATTTGCATTTCGAACTGACGTTGATGATTAATCAAATCAATCATTTCATGCACTGGGTTCACATTTGAACGCTCCAAAGTTCCACTCATAACACGTGCGGTGGGCGAAATATCACAAAACCCACACAACCCATTTACGAGAGCTTCTTCTTTAGGACGAAATAAGCCGTCATTGCCTTTTTCAAGCTGACTGTTATCTGCATCAATAATTTTGAGTCGATCGACAACTTCCATAAAGTTAGCAGGTGCCCCTTGTGGCCTTACCTGCACGGAGCCATCATCACTGAAAATGACTTTATCAACGGGTATTGGCAAAATAATTGGACCACCCTCGCCAATAACTTGACGCCCATGGCTGGTAATTAGCGCACCATCTGCGCGGATATTGAGGCTACCGACTTTGGTATACGCTTCGTTACCCGCTTCATCCATCACGCTAATCCAAGATTCCTGAGTTACAGAAATATCTAAGTCTCGTGCCGTTTCAACAATAGGCCCAGACACTAAGTTTGTGCCAGGCCTTTCCTGCATGGCAAAAACGCGAGTAGGTAACCCTTCGCCAAACGCTTGCATAGAGCGCGCTTGAGCAAAGTCGGCTTTAAATCCTATCGTGTTTGCATTAGCAAGATTATTTGCTTTGATTGCAACACCACGCAAGTTCTGTTTAGCACCTGACATAGCGATATAAAGCATTTTATCCATATCACTAACCCTATTGTTAAATTCATCTAACTAGATAAAGCAATAATGGTGCCAACAAATAAGTGACGCTGTATTGGAGAGAGTCTGCGGTAACAAAAAAGGCCGCACAGTGGCGACCTTTTTAACTGATTTGATATTATCGGATCTGCAAGATGTTTTGCTGAAGTGTTGAGTTAACTTCTAAGGCACGAGAGTTAGCCTGGAAGTTTCGCTGTGCACTGATCAAATCAACAAGTTCATTCGTTAGGTTCACGTTTGACTGCTCTAAAGAGGATGAACTGATGCTTCCTAACGTTCCTGATGCAGGTTCTCCGGCAATTGGCTCACCAGAGGTTAAGCTCTTTTTCCAAGCTGTGTTACCAACTGGAGACAACCCTTGTGAGTTTGAAAAGCGCACCATGGCTACCTGACCTAGATAAGTTGAATCACCGTTGCTGTATGCCGCAATGATCTTACCATCTGCACCGATATCAATACTTGATAAACGGCCCACTGTCGCGCCATCTTGCTCAAGTACTTTCACTTCAAAACGGCTAGCATACTGAGTCGGTAATTTATTTGTGGTGTTAGCCTCATCACGCCAGTTCATGGTAACGTTGTTGGGGAATGTTGCACCGTTTGATAGCATACCTGTGAGGTTAGCAGCCGTTAAGCTTAACGGGTTGAAGGTAGTTCCGGTATTAGCAGCACCATCCGTTGTAGATGGTAAACCGCTAGCATCAAAACCAAATGTCGCAATTGGTGTACCTGTACCGGCTGTGCCTGTGTTATCAAACTGAGTACCATCCAACGTACCAAACACCTCCCACGTATTGGCAGCTGACTTTCTGAAGAATAGCTGCATAACATGCGGCTCACCCAAAGAATCGTATACTGTTGCTGAAGTAGATGAGTTAAATGATGCTGATTCAGTTGGGTCAAACGGAATCGTCGGCACTGACTCTCGCGAATCAACATTAAATGATGAGTAAATTGTTGAAGTTGCGCGTGGAGAACCCGAAGCATCTGGAATTTGCAATGCTGTTGAAGTACTTAAACTCACAGAAGTTGTATCACCAGTTGATGGATCGACAGGGAATCCTTGTAAGAAGTTGCCCTGCGCATCAACAATAAAGTTATCACGATTTAACTTAAACGCACCTGCACGTGTGTAAGTATAATCCTGAGAACCAAATTCCTCACTCATTGCAAAATAACCCTCACCCGTGATGGCCAAATCCAATGAATTATTCGTGAACTTCAATGAACCTTGGTGGAATTGTTGGGCTACCATGGTGGTTTGTGCACCATCACCAGCTTTAGTCTTAGCAGAACTGAATACTGAAGCGGCATATACATCAGCAAACTCAGCACGTGATTCTTTAAAACCTGTAGTGTTAACGTTCGCAATGTTATTTGCGGTCACGTCTAAATCTTTTTGCGCGGCCGCTAAGCCTGTTAATGCGATATTGAAACTCATACTCTCACCTCTTGTACTGTAAGGTTAATTCTGTGACTAACGATAGTTATGCGATTTCTGCGACATCAGTGAGTTTCACCGCGCCAGAAGCTGTGTTAATTATGATGCCATTCGCACCGTTCACATTTACGCTATCTATATTCTTAAATGTTGCCATGGGCAGACTAGTAAATTGACCATTCGCTCTGCCCTCAGCTTTAATTGTGTACTCGCCATCTGGCATCATGGTGCCATCCTGATTTTTACCATCCCACTCAAACCTTAATGCCCCAGCAGTACGACTCCCCATATTCATGGTTCTGATCAATTGGTTTTTCTCGTCGTAGATGCTAATCGTCAGGTCTTCAACAGGTTCAGTAGTAATAACTGATCCCTTGGCAAGTTGGTCTGCGCCTATATTGATCGTATCTGATTCGAGTAATGCCTTTTTGCCAACTAGCGTCGATGCCTGCAATGCTGAATTGGACGTCATTGAAGCTGATAGCATTTCAAATTTTGTATTAAGATTTGAAATACCTTCCGCCATAGTAAAGTTCGTCATCTGTGCGATCATCTGATCATTATCCGCAGGCTTACTTGGATCTTGATATGACAATTGCTGCGTTAACAACGAGAAGAAGTCTTCCTGCGTTAGCGTGTCATTTTTTTCTTCAGGTCTATTTTTTTCAGACCAGCGAAGAGAATCCAAATAAGAAGACGATGCGGCATTAATATCATTACTCATCAGCTATACTCCCGTTAACGCTGACCAAGTAGTAAAGTTTTGCTAAGCATTTGTTTAGCGGCGTCTGCTACTTGTACATTTGTCTGGTACGAGCGTGATGCGGAAATCATATTGGTCATTTCTTCCACGACATTCACATTCGGTTTATAGATATAACCATCCTTATCTGCACTTGGATGATTGGGGCTATATTCCACTTGCAGTGGCTTATTGCTTTCCACAATACCCAATACCTTTACACCAACCGATGCCCCCAACTTTGTTGGATCTTGCACCGATGACGCTTTCGTTAACTCAGCCGCAAAAACAGGGTGTCTCGCACGATATACTTTATCTTGGCTCGAACTAATACTGTTTGCGTTTGAGATATTACTGGCAGTTGTATTGAGGCGAATATTCTGAGCACTCATACCTGAACCTGCGATATCAAATACGTTATATAAACTCATAATAATTACCCTTGACCACTAAGAGCTTTATTTAGCCCTTTAAACTTACCAGAAAGAAACTGCAAACTTGCTTGGTACTCTAATGAGTTTTGTACATACAAGTTCCGTTCCACTTGTACATCAACCGAGTTACCATCACCCGTATCTGCTTGATTTGGATTACGAAATAATTCGACACCACCGGTCATTTTGGTTCCGCCATTGAGATGATTTTCATTGGTACGGACCATAGTATTGCCACGTTGCTGGCTCGATTTTGCCGCCTTGAATGCCTGCGCAAAATCTATGTCTTTGGCTTTATAGCCTGGGGTGTCGGCATTGGCGATATTACTTGCTAAAATTTCCGCCCGCTGCGAGCGGATGAGCATTGCGTGTGGATGTACGCCCAACGCCTTATCAAAACTAATTGCCATAACACAACTCCAAAAATTTGACTCTTAGGAGTTAAAGCAAAAGGCGGGCCAAAAGTAAAAACGGCGGAAACACCGCCGTATGCTATTGTTTTTTCTGGTAAATAATACCTGGATTACATCGGATCATATCAAATGAATCGCTTAGTCCAGCCATTGATTCGGAAGCGCCAAGAAACAAATACCCTTTGGGATTTAATGCTTGGGCAAACTGAGAAATGATTTTAGCTTTTACTTGAGGAGAAAAATATATCAATACATTTCGACAAAATATAACGTCAAATTTTCCCATTAGCGCATATGAATCAAGCAAATTAAGATGTCTAAAATTCACCATTTTGCGAATAGGATCTACAACCTGAGCCATACCATTGCCGCTATCTTTAAAAAACTTCTTCCTGCGTTCAACCGACAGCCCTCTTGCAAGAGCCAGTGCGTCGTATTCGGCGTTTTTACACATATCAAGCATGGTATTCGAAATATCAGTTCCAATAATCTGAACGCCCATTTTCAATGCGCCAGGGCTTTTGCTCTGATACTCACTCGCAGACATAGCGATTGAGTACGGCTCTTGTCCAGAAGAGCTTGCCGCTGACCAAATCTTAACAGGCCTTCTTAAATCACTAAACTCTGGAAAGATTTTGCTTTTTAATAACTCAAACGGATAGGTATCACGAAACCATAAAGTTTCATTCGTGGTCATAGCATCGACCACTGCGGCACGTAATTGCCGCTCATGCGGGCTTAAAGTTTTACTAACCAATGCAGATAATGTATCAACACCAAATCGTGCCATCAGTGGTGCCAAACGACTTTTCACCAAATACAGTTTGTTATCGCCAAGTACGATACCACACTGCTGCTCTAGAAAAGTTCTGAATTGATCATATTCATTCTGTTGAAGGTGCTTATTTTCCAAAGTATTACCGCCATTCATTAGTCACAGTGAACCCACTTTTTAACGGCAGCTGCCAATTCATCCGGGTTAAACTTTGCGATAAAATCATCGGCTCCGACCTTTTCGATCATGGCCTGATTAAATACCCCGCTCAAGGAAGTATGTAAGATAACATGTAAGGGTGCCAATTTTGGATCTGCTTTTATTTCAGCCGTTAGTGTGTAACCGTCCATTTCCGGCATTTCAACGTCTGAAATAAGTAAACCTACACGCTCGGTAATATTATTTTGACAGTCTACTTCTGCTATTTCCCGAAGCCTCAATAGGGCCTCTTTACCATTTTTGGCAAGTTCAGTTTGCACACCTAATGGCTCAAGAGCGCGTTTCACCTGATTTCGGGCTACTGCTGAGTCATCAGCAATAAAAACAATCCGTTCGCCTAAATCTTTTTGCATTTCGCCGTCTGATACTATTTCTTGGCTAACCTCAGTGTTAACTGGACATATTTCATTGAGGATTTTCTCAACATCTAATATTTCAACTAGCTCATTTTCTATTTCAGTTACTGCGGTGAGATATGAGTAACGACCAGCCCCTGAAGGTGGTGGCATGATCTTTTCCCAGTTCATATTGACAATACGCTCTACAGCGCCAACCAAGAAACCCTGAACAGAACGGTTGTATTCAGCAATTATGATAAAGCAGTTGTGGATGTCTTCGATGGGCGGGCCGCCTACAGCCAGTGACATATCGATCACTGAGATAGTCTGCCCCCTGATATGCGCTACACCCCTAACAAAGGGGTTTGACTTAGGCATGTTCGTCAATGGCGGACATTGAAGCACTTCTCGTACTTTAAATACGTTGATGCCAAAACGTTGTCGACCCTTAAGCCTGAAAAGCAACAACTCTAGGCGGTTTTGCCCAACCAACTGGGTACGTTGGTTTACTGAGTCTAAAATACCTGCCATCTCAATCTCCTACCTATAATATTGCTTAACGGAACGATACTTGCAGGCGTTAATATAGGGAACGATAACTCTTGAAGAGGTGCCACAATTAACGCAAAATCTTTATACCCTTTTTCACATGATAAGCATAGTCGAAACATCATGAGTTTGTTAAAAAAAACCAAAACCTGCGGGTTTTTTTCCACAATGGTATATATTCTACTCAGTTGTGAAGTTTATGCCCAAAATTACAACAATCAAGCGCTTGAAGAAGTTGCCAGGACCTATATCGCAGACTTAACCGCGACAAAGCCTGATAGCAAACTTCAAATCAGTGCGATTCCTTTGGATGCCAGACTTCCAACTCGCTATTGCGAGCAGCCGATTGATATATCAACAAATGCGTCGCCACCTTTTAATCGGCAGGTAACTGTACAACTTAAATGTGACGATTTATCTGGCTGGACACAATACGTCCATATTCGCGTTGAAGAGCTGTTCCCAGTCATAGTGAGTAATAGCATTATTTCCAAAGGTGAGCTGTTGACCGAAGAACATCTAAAACTGGAATATAGAGCCAAACACTTTGTTCGAGCATCGTACATTGACGACAAAACTTTATTAATAGGTAGCCGAAGTAAGCGAACACTAAGAGAAGGAATGCCTATCGGTATGCATCAAATTTGCATGGTGTGTAAAGGTGATATCATCAATATTTACGCAAAAACGGCCACCTTGACCATAAAAACTACGGGCATAGCTATGCAAGATGGTAATATCGGCGAACAAATTCAAGTTAAAAATCAAAAGTCTGGAAAAATACTCTCCGCGAGGGTAAAAGATGTTGATTCTGTTGAGGTCAATATCTAAAATTTTTGCTAAAGTTATATAAGCAGCAGCCGATATTCTAAACAAGAAAGTAATTTTTGGGTCACTATCATGGTAAATAACGTAAAAGGTCAAACGCAATCTAACAGCGTGCTTAATAATATTAAGCAACAAAAAGCTGAGTTGCAAAAAAATGAAGCAAATGCGAATAGCAGTGCGCAAACTAAGGCACCCGAGAAAGCCGCATCTGATTCAGTAAGCCTAACACCTCAAGCTAGACAGTTGAAAAATCTGCAGGACAAAGCGCAAGAAGCACCTGCATTTGACAGCGAAAAAGTGGCTGAGCTTAAAAAAGCAATCAGCGAAGGGAAGTATCAAATAGACGCTCAAAAGCTGGCTAAGAATATTGCAGCGTTCGAGTTTGACATGTATGGATGATCAACTATCACTTTGCTTACACAAGCTTGAAAAGCAGCTCACTCATCTAACAACTCTGACCCAGCTGTTAGACAGTGAGCTGAATGCTTTGGCTGCCAAAAAAGGCGATGGCCTGAAGGAGCTTGCTAGAGAAAAGCTGCTGCTACTTAATACCATTCAAAAATTGGACAAAGAACTGTCTGGCTTTGACGGTGGTTTGTTTCAACAGCCAGAAGCAAAGAACGTTACAACTAAAATTGAAACGTTGCTGCATGAATGCAAACATAAAAATGAAGTAAACGCTCATGCCGCTCATTTAGCACATCTAAGTGTGAGAGAGTTGAAAGATATTTTGATTGGTGTGCCTTCTTCCGTGACATACGGCCAAGATGGTGCTGTCGTTTCTCGCAATGACGAGCTGGTTAAAAACTTAAAAGCGTAACTGTGAGGCCCTGCTATCAAGACAGAGCCTCAAACTATATCAGTAATATGTAACTCTCTTAATTTTTCTTGGTTTCACCTGAGTAATATATAAATCATGAACACGCTTCATATCGAGCTCAAGCTCTGTTACATAGGTGTCACCTGCAGAGTAACTCTTCACCACCTTTGCCCCTCTAATGACACCATTTACTTGGCCCTGTAGTCCATCATTTTGTGCTATTGCACCTTTTACCGTCATTGTCGATGAGATATTCTGTCCATAAACCTGCTCTGTCAGTTCACGATAGGCCTCAAGTTTAGAGACTTTAACCGCCATAAGCATTTTCTGTGTGTCATTTTTTCCAGGCTGAGCACTTAAGGGAGCATATCCAATAGCTTTCAATACCGGATAATGATCCGGTTCAATGTACTCGTATTCAATATGCTTATCAAAAACACTACTGCAGCCAGTTAAAATAAAAAGCAAACCTATAATTACTATAAAATTAGCTAGATTTATCGCTCTACTGATGTTCATCTTTGCTCACCTCATCAAAATAATGATAATGACGATGCACAATCCTTGCCAAAAATTATGGTACATGAATTGCTTTAACTAACTATCAATCTTTCGAGGTTCAATATTATGGTAAAAGCAATCACTTTATTTGCGCTGTGCGTGATGAGCTTAGGTGTCAAAGCTGAGTGGTATGAGGTCGTTGGCTACGCTAGCACCCAAGGACGCGATGTTTCTCAAGCTCGCCAGGCAGCAGTAAAAGACGCTATTACTCAAGCGCTTATATTCTCAGGAGCGACAGTAACCAGTGTACAAAGCGTTGCTGATGGCGTTCTAGGACAAGATGATTTAAAAGTGAAGTCCCACGGCGAAATTCAACAGATTAACCTCGTTAGCGAAAGTAAAGAGCAGGACCAATATACCGTCACACTGCATTTAGATATCTATGCAACAAAGGGAAAATGTCTAGCACAGCAGTTTAATAAACAAATCGCAATCACTCAAAGTCAGCTAACCCAGCCTCATCAAGCCAGATTAGGTCAAATATTTGACATATCGAAATCAGCATCACAACGGCTGTTCAACACTCTGAATGAACGCACCAATGCGGTCAAACCTATCCCCTACCTGAATGCCGCAATAAATGTACGAGAGTATTTTTCTCAGCAGTTTGGCTACAATCATATGCTTGTTGAAACCATAGCAACCAATAGCAACAGTCAGTATGTATTATTGAGTCAAATCACCGACGTAGCCGGTCTGGATAAGCTCAATAATGATTACGCATTCTGGCAAGACGACGAATACTTAAGAAGCTTTAAGATAGATTTTGCACTTTATGATGCAATGACTTTTGAAAGAGTCTGGTATCAGCACTATACAACTCAGGGAATTTGGCCATTCGAAAAGACTGAGTTAATTGACGTATATAGTGAGAAGTTTTGGCGTTCTCATTATGGGCAGCGCATTCAGGAAGTCTTTAACAAAGTCAGTCAAGATCTGAATACAGCTGTGTCATGTATTCCCACAAAAGGAAAAATTCTTTATCTAGATAATGAGCAAGTTGTTATTAACTTAGGAAAAGATCATGGTCTAGAGCCTGGTAAAGTACTATCTATCATGCATCGCAGCGATATCATGATAGCAAATGGCACAGTCATTAACTCGACAACAAAAACAATAGATCAACTCAAAGTGATCAACGTGAACATGCAAAGTGCAACGGCGGTTAATTTAAATACGCGCCCACTTAGTAACGTGCAGATCAATGACATTGTTCAAGTGCAAGTCAAAAGCGAAGATAGCTTTGCTTTAGATAATTAGCAAGCATGGTCAATACTTGCTAGTAACAATGGCGAAGCGATGCGCCACATAGCTATCAATACGTCTATGCGCGATAAGCAGCACAGCTGAAGCATCCAGGGTTCGCATTGTGAATTTGCACATAGCCAACATCAGGATTGGCAAACATGTTGTGCATTGCAAGTTTTAGCTGCCCTCCTTGCGCCGTAACTGCCTCTATCATGTCATGGCTTGAGCTATACCCTCTAAGAGATAGCAAACGCGAGTGCAACACCTCTGGAATCTCATTTACCGACAAGTTAATTGTCGTAGCCTGCTCTCTAACAAAGATTGGGCCCGATGAACGATAAGGGGAGCTGGTATCAAGGTGCACAAAGTTTACAAGCATAACTCTCTCCCCAACTTGCGCTTCAACCAAAGAGACACGACATGGGAAGCCTGGTTTAGAATCGACACAAACCCACTTAGCTCCGGCTGCTGCTAACGCGCGATCATCTAAAGACATCAGTGGTATGAAGAGCTCTAAATCTAGCGCTTTAATTATAAAATCGGTATTCATTGACCCATCCTCAATAAAAAAGATGAGTGTAAAACTGATGACAGTGATGAGCTCGCCATATCTAGAACTGGCGCTGTATATAAGGAAGTGTTCGATAGGAAGTAAAACTGGCGGCCCCTGCAGGAATCGAACCTGCAACTATCCCTTAGGAGGGGACTGTTATATCCATTTAACTAAGGGGCCAGACGCATAAAATTATAGCTTCTTGGCCCTTATTATTTCAATGATTTTTTATAAAAGTCAGCTACTTAATCTGGTTCAACGCACACTAGATAAGACAATATCTGCACTTTGCAGCACATAATTTGGCACCAGTTTAGTACTGGTGGCAATCACTTGCTTTGAGTCTATATCAATCACCCGAGCATTGACTTCCACACCCGTATTTCGATATATCATGGTGCCAGAAAGTATATGGCTGGCAATGCGCTTATTCGCTAATACTCTAACATCTCTAGAAAATGAGAAGTCACCATTGGTAGTTACTGAAACAGAATTTGCAGTTTTAAAGTCAACAACCCCATAACCGAACTTCTGCAGTTGATGGATAAAAGTTTCAGCTAGCTGATTTCCCAACTGATTTGTTGTTCGCAAATTATTATCGAAGTCTACAAACGACGTTACTGCGATATTAATATCTTGCTCAGAATTCATAGTATCGACTAAATCGAGAGCCATCTGTTCCACATAGTTAGCCAAGCGCAAGTGATGCTGTGATGGGTTAAAGCGGCGTGTATTTTGTAACGCCGAAAACTCGTCTAGTTGCTCACTTTCCTCATTCATTGCCTGCTGCTTGATTTGCATATCGATAGAATGTTTTTGTGCCTTACGTTCCTCTTCTATGTATATCTTGGTTGGGATCAGAAGTTGGCACCCACTAAGTGTAAGTAACAGTATGGTCAGAAAGTAAGTTTGCTGTTTCATGCTACACCTCAGTTACTGGCTTTCTTTAATAAAATGCCATCCGTTCTGTAGCTATTACCCAGCGCATCAACTACAGACTGTGGGATAAAGCCCTGTGCAGAACCAACTACGGCTTTACTGTTAATACCCACTATACGCGCATTAACCAACACACCACCTTGGTGATTTACCAAGGTGCCAGCAAGTACATATTGAAAATTCTGTGTTTCGTTAAGCTCTAAATAATCTCGGCTAAAAACAAAGTCGCCATCTGGTGTGACGCGCATATAATCAGTCGTTTTAAAGTCAACCACGGCAACACCGAACTTATGTAACTCATGCATAAAGCTCTCTGACAACTGATTTCCAAGCAATGTTGCTTGGTCATAGTTATCATCTAAATAAACAAAGCTGGAGACCGCCAGTGGTGTTTTTGCATTAACATACTGCAGATTTTCAACCATATCTTGCATAATTCCACGAACATAGTGGTTGATATTTTTCCTACTCATATTAGCCATTTGACTAGCCGTGTTCAGTATCGCGTTTCGAGACTGAAAAGCATCTTTTGATGCATTTGGAGCATTTACGCTGCGCTGGCCACTCTCCTCTAACACTTGCTGTGTCGATGTGTCCCAAGAGCTCATCATGTTCGCACAGCCAACACTCAATGGTAGTAGCAAAATATATAAATAATTCTTCATCGCATGTTCCTCATCAATATTCACTGCGATAGATCAAACCATCGCGCTGCTGTACTTTTTCATCTGACCACATCACATTGATGGGGATCTCTGTTGTCGCCGCAGAGACAATCCGGCCACTTTGCATGTCTATTAGTCTGGCATTAACGATGTAGGCATGTTGTTGCTGAGTTAGTGTACCGGTCACAACAAAGTCAATATCCTGACGTTCGCGTAAGTTATCAACATTGCGACTGAGCATACTATCGGCGTTCGCAAGCAGGGTAAGCTGGTTTTCTAGACGGTGCTCAACAGTGTGATAGCCTAACTGAGTAAATTGAGTGAGCAAGCTTTCTTGGATCTGCTGGCTCAAACCGGAGGCTTGTTGGTCCGCTAGTTGCTCACCTAGACCATCGGCCCTGAAAAAGCTCATTACAGCGATTCTAGCGTTACGTTTACGTACACCTGATATATTGCTAAGTTGAACACTTAGATCACCCACATACTGGTGAACAGTATACCCAGCCATCTTCTTTTCTGGTGTTACGTACAACGGATGTTGCTTTTTAGCATCATTGGGACTTTGGCACCCAACTAAACCTACACATAACGCAAGTAGTAAAAACCGCATGATTGTTTAACCTAAGTAAATAACTTTAAATGTAGAATGCAAAAAGCATACCTGAATGAGCAGTTCTATAAATCGGCTCTTTAAAACAGTATCTGTTTGCGTAACGTTATTCTGACTCACCTAGATTATTATCGGCTGCTTCTTTGATAATTTTAGTATGGCAATACTTTGCCGCTGCGACAGCTTCTACATAAATAAAAAAGGTGCCATATTAGGCACCTTCTCACTCAATACATCGGTTGCTTTACAACAGACCTTTTATATGCGCTTTTAGCTCTTTACTGAACTCACTGCGTCTCAATGCATACTCAACATTTGCCTGCAAATAGCCCAACTTACTACCACAGTCATGGCTTTTGCCTTTCATTGCATATGCTTGTACTTTTTCGCTTTCCATCAACATCGCAATTGCGTCTGTCAGTTGAATTTCTCCACCCGCACCAAGCGGTGTTTTGGAAAGCAAAGGCCAAATATTTTTACTCAGTACATATCGCCCTACGACAGCCAAGTTCGAAGGAGCCTCATCAACATTGGGTTTCTCTACCAAGGTATTTAAGTCTGCACTTTCGCCCGCTTTGAGTTTCCTATCGCCAATATCCGCAATACCAAACTTATCAACATCCTTATGGGCAACTGGCTCCACCATTATTTGGCTTTGTCCATTTTCATTAAAACGGCTGATCATCTGCGCTAAGTTATCTTTTGACAAATCACTCGCCGCTTCGTCAATGAGCACATCAGGTAACATAACTACAAACGGCGCATCGCCAATGATTGGCGCTGCGCAGTTGATTGCGTGACCTAACCCTTTTGCTTCACCTTGACGCACATGAATAATAGTAACGCCCGCAGGACAAATTGACTGTACTTCTTCAAGCAATTGACGCTTTACTCGCTTCTCTAGCATCGCTTCAAGCTCAAAGCTTGTATCAAAGTGGTTTTCAATTGAGTTTTTACTTGAATGCGTAACCAAAACAATTTCTTTGACACCGGCAGCTACCGCTTCGTTAACAACATATTGAATAAGCGGTTTATCAACAATGGGTAGCATTTCCTTTGGAATTGCTTTGGTTGCAGGTAGCATTCTAGTGCCTAAGCCGGCAACTGGAATAACAACTTTCATTAAATCTCCTAAATAGCAACTGGTGCTTTAATATGAGGATGAGCCTTATACCCTTCAAGCTCAAAGTCTTCATAGGTAAACGAAAATATATCTTTTACCTGTGGGTTAATCTTCATCGTTGGTTTATCAAATGGCGTACGTGACAATTGTTCGTCAACTTGCTCAAGGTGATTCAAGTACAGGTGTGCATCACCAAACGTGTGAATGAAATCTCCTGGCTGTAACTCACAGACTTGTGCAACCATCATTGTCAGCAATGCGTAGCTGGCGATATTGAACGGTACTCCCAAGAAAATATCACCACTTCTTTGATAAAGCTGACATGACAACTTGCCATCCAACACATAAAACTGAAATAACGTATGACAAGGTGGTAGCGCTTGCTTACCCATTGCTGCGTTTTCTTTTGGCGAATACTGTGTATCTGGCAATAAAGCCGGATTCCAAGCACTAACAATTAACCTTCGGGAGTCTGGGTTATTTTTAATTTGATGGATAAGCTCTTTGATTTGATCCACTACTTGACCATTTTCACCCGTCCACGAGCGCCATTGTTTACCATAGACAGGGCCAAGTTCACCATCTTCAGTAGCCCATTCATCCCAAATTTTTACACCGTTTTCTTGCAAATACGCGATATTAGTTTCGCCTTTTAAGAACCACAAGAGCTCGTGAATAATTGAGCGAAGGTGGCACTTTTTCGTGGTCACAAGAGGAAAGCCCTCTTGTAAATTGAAGCGCATTTGATAACCAAAGACACTGATCGTTCCTGTGCCTGTTCTGTCTTGCTTTACAGTGCCATGCTCTTTGACATAGCGCATTAACTCTAAATATTGTTTCATAGCAGCGATCTTAATTACTTTTCAGAATGATTCAAGACAGGCTGAGCTCTATACGCCCATACTATCAATGCGGCACCTGCAAGTACCATAGGTAAAGACAATATCTGCCCCTGTGAAATCATCCCTGCATATAAGCCGATATGCGCGTCTGGTTCTCTGAAATACTCAATACCAAAACGAAATACACCATAACCAAGTAAGAACAACCCAGCAATACTGCCAGCAGGTCTTGGCTTTTTCGCAAACCAAATGAGCATTATAAATAATACTAAGCCTTCAAAAAAGGCTTCATACAATTGTGAAGGATGTCTTGGCAAAGGACCACCTGTTGGGAATACAAACGCCCAAGGAACATCAGTTGTTCGACCCCAAAGCTCTCCATTGATAAAGTTACCAATACGACCCGCCATTAGACCAACTGGAACAAGTGGAACAACAAAGTCACCCACAGATAAGATTGACTTTTTTGAACGCCAAGCAAATATCACTATCGCGGTGATAACGCCGAGTGCGCCACCGTGAAACGACATACCACCTTGGTCAATCCTTAGAAGGTAGATCGGGTTTTCAAGAAAATATGAAAACTGGTAAAACAGTACGTAACCAATACGCCCACCTAAAATCACGCCTAACATACTATAAAATAACAAATCACTGACTTGTTCTTTGCTCCACCCAGAGTTTGGCTTTTCTGCTTGTCTATTCGCCAACCACATTGCAAATAAAAAACCAATTAAGTACATCACACCGTACCAACGAACGCTGAGTGGGCCTATCGAAAAAATAACTGGGTCTATTTGTGGAAATTGCAAAGCCATCGCCTTTCCTTAACTAATGATCATATTAATAGCAATTACTAGTAGCAATGCTGCGAAAATTTTCTTTATCGTCGACACAGGTAAAAACTGCGTTGACTTTGCTCCCAAAGGAGCCATAAACCATGAGGTGAGCACTATTCCAAACAAAGCTGGCAAGTAGATAAACCCAGCAAAGCCTTGAGAAAAAGTATAATGGGCACTACCTGCAGTAATATAACCCAGTGAACCAAACAAGGCGATAACAATGCCACAAGCAGACGCACAGCCAATGGCTTTTCTCATATCCATAGAAAAAAAGCTCAGTAACGGCACTATTAAGGCACCACCACCTATCCCAATCATCGCTGATAACCCGCCCATAACAGAGGTTAAAGCGCCAAGTACGGGACCACTTGGCAGGGCGCGGTAAGTGACACTTTTCTTTGAGCTGCTGTATAACATTTTAACGGCTATCAATACGACGCTCACAGCGAAAATGCTTCTTATCACAGGTTCAGGTAATAGAGCCGCCAAAAAGCCACTAATTAAAGCGCCAAAAGCAACGCCTCCCATCACGTAAGGTGCAATACCCCAAGGCACATTTCCGTTACGATGATGCGCCAACGCAGAGGAGGTTGACGTAAAAAGAATTGAAGCCAGTGAAGTAGCGATTGCCACGAGTACAATTTGAGACTCAGGTACAATGTTAAAGTAGCGCAAAATACCAGACAAAACAGGTACAATGACTAAGCCACCACCTATACCGAGCAACCCAGCGAGGAAACCAACAAAACTCCCAAGCAATGCACAGCTGACTACCAGCAAAATGGCTTCGCTCATACACTTATATCTCTCATTTATTTGAGCGCGCTATGGTACCGCATTATGCGCTACAGTGCACCCTTGCAAGATTTTCTATTTAGACTGATAAAACAGTTCGCTGAAATTATGCTCAATCATAAAGTTACGCAATAAACGGTGGACTTGTTTGGCTGAGGATTGTGCTAAACATTCCTGTAAAAGTGACTCCATACTGCTGACATGCAACCTACGTAGCACCCACTTAACTTTGCTCAAAGAAGAAATATTCATACTCAAGCGTCTGTAGCCCATAGCGACCAATAAAATGGCACCTTCAGGCTCCCCGCCGAGCTCTCCGCACAAACTAAAGGGCAATTCAAATTCTTGGCAGCTTTTTGCGATACTATTTAGAACGCGTAAAACACTCGGATGATATGGGTCGAATAAATCTGCTACCTGTGCGTTGTTTCTATCTACTGCTAGCAAGTACTGGGTAAGGTCATTACTACCCACAGAGCAAAAATCAACTTTTTTAGACCATTCAGGTAGTAAAAATACACTGGAAGGTACTTCTAACATCACACCTATTTCTGGCTTATCGATCAATAAGAATTGATCAGCCCACTCTTCTTGTAGTTCAAAGTAAACCTGCTCAAGCAAAGCCAATGTTTCATCGACTTCTTCTGTATGGCTTACCATAGGTAGCATAATACGTAAATTACCCAGACCTGTATTAGCCTTAATCATGGCTTTTAATTGGTCTAAAAATAACTCTGGATGGTCAAGTGAAACTCGTATCCCACGCCAACCAAGAAATGGGTTTTCCTCTTTGATGTCAAAGTAATCCAGTACTTTGTCTCCACCAATGTCTAAAGTACGCATTACCACCGGTTCTGGGTGATATCGAGTCAAAACCTCTCGATACCAGACTTCCTGCTCACTTTGTGATGGAAACCGGCCCTTTTGCATAAACCAAGCTTCGGTTCGGTACAGCCCTACCCCATCGCAATACTTTGCAGTCAGTGGTTCAGTACTTAAATCTAACCCTGCATTGAGCAGTAAGCTGATCCGCTCACCATCAAGCGTCACAGGAGGCAAAGCATGTTCAGCTTCAAATTTGTCATGCAATAAGCTTTCTTGATGACGCATTTGCTCATATTCATGGCGCAAAGCATGTGAGGGAGAAATATATACACGCCCCGCATATGCATCAAGAATCATTTCCTTACCTTCTAGCTGAAGTAGCGGAATATCCTCTATACCCCAAATAGCAGGGATCCCCATCGCCCTTGTTAAAATAGATGCGTGAGAGTTGGCTGCACCATGCACGCTCACCACCCCTTTAAGCTTTTCTTTGGGTATTTCAGCAAGCATACTCGGTGTCAGCGTGTGCGTAACAAGAATTGTATCTTCAGGATAGGATTTTACAGCATGCTCAGTACTGACTAGGTGATGAAGTACACGTAAGCCTATGTCTTTTACATCTACGGCACGCTCTTTTATATAAGGGTCTTTCATCGCATTAAACTGTTTGACCAAACTCTCAATAACATGCTTGAGCGCACTTTTAGCATTCCACCCTAAATTGAGCTGTGCATCCACTTGCTGCCCCAAACTCTGAGCATCCAATAACTGCTGATAGACTTGAAAAACAGCCAACGCTTCTTTTGGAATACTGTCACTGAGTGTATTGGCAAGAATATGAAACTCTTGCCGTGTAGCTGCAACCGCTTGCAAAAACAATTGCCTTTGTTGTTCTGTATGCTCCGCTTTTTGCGGCTCAATACTATCAAAGTCTAGTTTTGGCAGCAGCGCGTACCCTTCACCAATTGCAATACCTGGCGCACTGGAGACCCCTTTAAGTACTGATGTCCGATGTGCTGTTGTTTCTTGCGCAAATACCGTTTGTATCTCAGCATGTGCCAACTGAGAAGCCAATTGTGCTGATAACGTAATTAAAAATGACTCTTCATCATGGCTAAAAACCCGCGCCATTTTTTGCTGTACTACAATGACCCCAAGCACTTTACGTTGATGCACAACAGGCACAGATAAAAAGGCGTTATAGCCTTCTTCATTAACTTCAGGTGACAATTTAAATCTAGGGTGAGATTGGGCATGGGCGATGTTTATTGGTTCTTCACGTTGAGCAACTAGACCAACCAAGCCTTCTGTAAAACCGATGCGAAACTGACCGATGGCTTGTGGATTCAAGCCATCACTGGCCATTAGAACAAAGTTATCTTGTGTGTAGTCAGCAAAGTAAATGGAGCAACACTCTGTATTCATGGCCTCTTTGACCAAAGTAACAAATTGCGTCAGCGCATCCTCTAAATTGGCTTGCTGTGAAACCGCCTCCACTATCGACCGCAACGTTGCTAACACTGTTCACTCCTTTATCGGCGTTGTCGCCAATTGGTATCACGGCCTTGCTGTTCTCTTTTATTGAATGGCATCGCAAATGGCGCAAACTCTTTCATCACTCGTCGATACACATCTCTTTTAAAAGAGACAACTTGCCTGACTGGATACCAATAACTTACCCAGCGCCAATCATCAAACTCAGGATGGTGAGTATGTAGCAAATCTACATCTTCATCTTTACATCTAAGTTTAAGTAAAAACCATTTTTGCTTTTGGCCAATACAAACCGGACTTGAATCTCTGCGGATCAAGCGTTTTGGTAGTTTGTAACGTAACCAGTGTTTCGAACTAGCTACTATCTCCACATCTTCAGGTTTTAAGCCAACTTCTTCATGCAATTCACGATACATGGTTTGTTCAGGGGTCTCCCCTTCATCCACACCACCTTGGGGAAACTGCCACGAATGCTGGCCAAAACGCCGAGCCCAAAATACTTGCCCTTGGTTGTTACAGATAACAATTCCGACATTGGCACGAAAACCTTCGGCATCAATCACCTTAGTGCCTCTTTTATAAGTCGATTTTAAATGATTGTTCCACAACTTCTCACACACAGCAAATATTATTCCTGCTTTTACTCAAGTTACTCACAGGTTGTGCATGACTTTTTATAAGTATGCCTAATTAACAAACAAATCCACAATTAAGTCATTTATACAGTACTTTCTCCACAGAAACTGTGGATAATTGTGTTCATATTGTTGTATTTATCCAAGTTAGGTCACTTTGCAAGTATATCCACCAACGCCAAAAACAATAAAAACCTTTTAATTTCAATTGAGTAAAACAAACCACTGTATATACATGCGGTTTTTTTTCATCCAAATAAATTCTGGCTTAAAAATTAGCCATATTGAGACTTTTGAAGCGAACGCGCCAAAATAAACATTTAGTTTCAGTTATAGATAAACAACTTAAGTAAAATAATTAAGCTCATAACTAGGCTCAAATATCAATTTTTACTCCCTATTAAAAATAACAGGGCAAAAAGACGGTTCATTTATAATTAGATCATAACCAAACGCTGGTGCTAAAACATCAATTTCCATTTGTTCAGTAATTAGACCGATGGCTATTGCACACCGACAGATAGCCGATGTATTTGAGTAACTACCATGTAATGCATCATGATGATGAAAGCTAACACCTCCTACTTGCATTAACATGGCTTTTTCTTTCCAGTTTTGTCCATCAAGCTCTTCTATAATTTTTCGCTTTTGGTACTCTAGGTCTTGCTCTCCTGCACCGCTGAATTGAGTAGATTTTGGCCATAGGTGAGAACCTTTAACGACCACAAGTGGTCCAGAGTCTTCGCCAATATCCACCAAAGGTAACCAAGCTGTAATTGCACCTGATTTAAAATAGGGCATGTGCTCACTATCGCGATGGAACCCTACATGCCCCCTATTATCACTGCCACTTGGTTTAAAATATAATTGACTCCCCCAAACCTTAACTCTCTTTGCGCCTGTTAACTCAGCAGCCCATCGGCCAACAGATGGATGGGTTATAAGTCGCTGAAGAGCATTATCAGCGATATGAACTTGCTCGATTCGAGTTAGCTCCTCTTCCTTATTACCTGTATATCCCCAAGGTTTGGCGTTGTCTGTGTAATTTTGCTCTAACAAACGATAAGCTCCCTCTTTAGCTGCTGCGAACAACTCTTTTGGGATACCGATATCTTCACAGAGATAGTAACCGTTACGATTAAATTGCTTAGCAATAGATTCTATCATTTTATCTTTCTATTCATTGGCAATCTGGCGTAGAACCCTACTGGTATAAATAGGGCTCAGGCCGGAAAAAAGTTTAGCAACTCGTAAATGGTAGGTTGCCACGCTGAGCTAGTAAATCAGCTAGAGCAATTGGGTTGTAACCTTCTTTCTCTGGAGGCTTAGGAAAGTCGATAGACAACAAGCTGGTATACTCATTAATATTAAACTGACCATTGTCACTTGGTAGGTAGTTCGCGTAATCCATCACAATTCTTAATCCTCTGGGGATCTCAAAGCCCAAGCTTTCTAGAATGTGGGGGTATTCCGCCAAAGATGAACCTGGCTTGATGCGCTCTTTATCACTTAATGTCCAGTTATAAGCAACTAAACGAGGCACAAACTGCAACCAACGATAGTCGTCATCAACACCTTCCGAACCACCCCGGTCACCAGTTTGTCCTAAATTGGTATAGTTGTCGTTTTCGTTTAATGCACCAAAACTAGTGTCACTAGATTGAACCGCGCTGACTGGCGTTTCAAACATATTTTGCGCCACCTTTTCGCTGGCAGAACTTTCAGAACCGTCAGAATTGTAGTCAAAACTTGGACCAAATTTTTCACTAAATGGAAAATAAAGTCCTAAAGCGACGTATTCAGATAATATTGTGGCACTTTTAGCTGCATAGTCCCCATAACTAAACGGGGGTAATTTAACTTGAAGCTCAATTGCGAGATTGCGCCATGAATTTTTGTTTGTAAAAGCTTCTTGCCACATATACTTAGGTTGCTGTTCTCTTTGACTACTATCACCTATTTGGACTTTTACAATATTAGGTGCACTTTCGATATTCCCATCAGGACCAGTACCGAAAGCTTTGATCGCCACGATTCCATTTCCTTCGTTAACGATATTTTTCGCGCCAAGTTCAGATAGGATATAAAATAGCTTATTTTCTTTCTGGCTATCACATGCATCAAGATTATCCCAATAATAAGCCACTGCTCGTTGCCATAATACGTCCCATGAATCTTTATCACGGATAATTAGATCGCGCCTTAAATTTTCGTAATTACTCATTTTTCATCCTTATAAAATAATCAAAGTTAGTGCTTGATAAAATATACCTCAAATCACAATAATCATATATACAAAATTTAAGCTTAATTTTATTTAAAACATTTACTTACAAAGCCACACAATGATTTATGCATTACTCCACTTTAAATCACAACACGTTACTGAACTTCATATTCAAGGGTATAGCCATAGCATCTCCAATTTCATAGTCAGACTACCCATTATGTGTTTTTTATCATCGTCGATTTAGTTACAATGTCGCCATAAGTTAAAGCACGTACCTAAAACCACTTGAATAAACCAACTCCCCCAACGTCTATTGCGCAATTAATGAAGCGTGTAGATGACATTGCAGGCTTAACACTGGGCGAACTGGCTGAGCGTTATCAGTTCAAGAGCCCTGAACACCTACTAAAAGAAAAAGGCTGGCCAGGACAGCTTCTCGAATACGTGTTAGGTGCCAGTGCAGGCTCAAAACCAGTTCCTGACTTTGAACATTTGGGCATAGAGCTTAAATCCTTACCTATTGGTTACAACGGTAAGCCGCTTGAAACAACCTATGTTTCTGTTGTACCGCTGACTAACTTAACAGGCGCTACGTGGCAAGAAAGCACAGTGAAAAAAAAGCTCAATCATGTGCTATGGTTACCGGTCTTAGCAGAACGAGAGCTGCAACCTGTTGAACGCACCATAGGCTGCGGTTTTTTATGGCAACCCAATGCCCTGCAGCAAGCTTTGTTAAAAAGAGATTGGGAAGAGCAAATTGAACTCATTGCTCTTGGCCGCGTTGATGAAATTTCAGGGCACCTAGGACAGGTGATGCAAATACGCCCCAAAGCTGCCAATAGCAAGGTCACCACCGACGCCATTGGCCCAAACGGCAAGTTAATCAAAACCCTGCCACGCGGGTTTTATTTAAAAACCAACTTCACCCAAGAGATTTTAGCGCAAGAGTTTAAGCTTTAACTCATTTGTTGATGTACTATCGGGTAGCTAACCATCTAGTACCGAAAGATACAAGGTCGGATAAGTGGCGAAGCCATGCCATCCGACGTTGATTTATAGCATCGCGAAAATGACAATCCGGCGTAGCGGCCGTGCGCTTGCATACCCGTAGGTCGCGATAAGCGAAGCGCCATCCGACATTGATGCGGAACACCGTAAAACACACCATTAAAAAGTCAAAGGTAAGACCCTTTCCCATTGGTGCAGTGTATATTGAGCAAGCTTTTTCTACTGAGGATAACTCTATGTCAAAAGCGAACCAACGCTATTTAGACCTTCCTAAATTTATCAATCTGTACTTGAGCCATTAGCAGACAAAAATAGATAGCACTCCACCCAAAAACAAAAATGCCGTCAAACTTGACGGCATTTTGCTTAATCTTAAATAAAGCCCAGTCTATTACTGACCTTTGATCTCTGAACGACCTTTATATACGGCTTTTTCACCCAAAGCTTCTTCGATACGAAGAAGTTGGTTGTACTTAGCAACACGGTCTGAACGACATAGCGAACCTGTTTTGATTTGACCTGCCGCAGTACCGACTGCAAGATCTGCAATCGTTGCGTCTTCTGTTTCACCAGAGCGGTGTGAAATAACCGCAGTGAAGCCTGCGTCTTGTGCCATCTTGATTGCATCAAGTGTTTCAGACAATGAACCGATTTGGTTGAACTTGATAAGGATCGAGTTACCGATGTTTTCGTCGATACCACGCTTTAAGATCTTAGTATTTGTTACGAATAAATCGTCACCAACAAGTTGTACTTTGTCACCGATTTTATCCGTTAATACTTTCCAACCAGCCCAGTCACTTTCGTCTAAACCGTCTTCAATTGAAACGATTGGGTAACGTGCAGCAAGATCTGCTAGGAAGTCAGCAAAACCTGCTGAATCAAACGCTTTGCCTTCGCCTTTAAGGTCGTATTTGCCATCAACGTAGAACTCAGATGCAGCACAGTCTAGTGCTAATGTGATATCTTTGTTTAGCTCATAACCTGCTTCAGCAACCGCTAAGGCAATAACCTCTAACGCTTCTTCGTTAGATTTTAGATCAGGTGCAAAACCACCTTCATCACCTACAGCTGTACTCAAACCACGTGCGTTCAATACTTTTTTCAAGCTGTGGAAAATCTCAGCGCCCATACGAAGTGCTTCACGGAAGCTCTTTGCGCCAACAGGCTGGATCATGAATTCTTGAATATCTACGTTATTATCTGCGTGCTCACCACCGTTGATGATATTCATCATAGGTACAGGCATTGAATACTGGCCAGAGGTGCCGTTGATGTCAGCAATATGCTCGTACAATGCAACGCCTTTTTCTTGTGCAGCTGCTTTAGCATTCGCAAGAGATACCGCCAAGATCGCGTTAGCACCTAATTTTTCTTTATTCTCAGTGCCATCTAAATCGATCATGATTTGGTCAATCGCGCGCTGTTCCAACGCATCTTTACCTTCTAGCGCCTGAGCGATGTCTACATTAATATAGTTAACGGCGGTTAAAACACCTTTGCCTAAGTAACGTGCTTTATCACCGTCGCGTAGCTCTAGCGCTTCACGAGTACCCGTTGATGCACCTGATGGTGCACAGGCACGACCCCATGCGCCCGAAGCTAAGTGAACATCTGCTTCAACCGTCGGGTTACCACGTGAGTCCATAACTTCACGGCCAATCACTTTTACGATTTTTGACATCTTGATTCCTCTTATTCCCAAAGTGGTGAGTGTAATAATGTATATAACTTATAAAATAAGCACTGGTTTGAACTTAAACTTTAAACTCAAACCAACACTTACTACGACATAAAAAAGCCGTGCATAAGCACGGCTTTATATATATTAAGATTCTGCTTTTTGGTGGCTATATGCCGCCGCAACAAAACCTTCAAACAATGGGTGTCCATCACGCGGAGTAGATGTAAACTCAGGGTGGAACTGGGCTGCGATAAACCAAGGGTGATCTTTATTCTCAATGATCTCCACCAGCTTTTTATCTTCAGACAATCCCGTAAACTGTAAGCCCGCTTTTTCAAGGCGTTCTACATAGTGGTTATTCACTTCATAGCGATGACGGTGACGCTCGACAGTTTCATCACTACCATACACCTCATGGACTTTAGAACCTTTCTTAAGATGACATTTCTGTGCGCCCAGACGCATAGTTCCACCTAAATCAGACTCTTCGTCACGTACTTCAACATTACCTTCGGCATCTAACCACTCCGTGATCAAGCCAACCACTGGGTGTGCAGATTTAGAATCAAACTCGGTTGAGTTTGCACCTTCAAGGCCGGCTACGTTACGCGCATACTCAATTAGAGCTACCTGCATCCCCAAACAAATACCTAGATAAGGGATTTTATTTTCACGCGCGTATTTAGCTGCAAGAATTTTACCTTCAACACCACGGTGACCAAAGCCACCTGGTACTAAGATAGCATCCAAATGTGCAAGCCTCTCAACACCTTTGCTTTCAATGTCTTGAGAATCAACATATTCAATGTTTACCGTTAAACGGTTTTTAAGGCCTGCATGTTTCAATGCTTCGTTTACCGATTTATACGCATCTGGCAACTCTGTATATTTACCAACCATACCAATTGTCACTTCACCCGTTGGGTTAGACTCTTGATATAACACTTGTTCCCACTCGGAAAGATCCGCCTCTGGTACTTCTAAATAGAAACGACGGCAAACCAAATTGTCTAAATCCTGAGATTTAAGCAACGCTGGAATTTTATAAATGCTATCTACATCAGGAAGTGAAATAACCGCTTTTTCTTCCACATTGGTAAATAGAGCAATTTTGGCACGCTCATTAGCAGGTAACTTACAGCTTGAACGACAAACAAGAATGTCAGGCTGAATACCGATTGAACGTAGCTCTTTAACCGAGTGCTGTGTTGGCTTAGTTTTAACCTCACCTGCGGTGCCAAGGAATGGAACCAGAGTTAAGTGCATGAACAATGCGTGTTCACGACCCAGTTCTGTGCCCAACTGACGTAGCGCTTCTAGGAAAGGTTGTGATTCAATATCACCAACAGTTCCGCCTACTTCAACAATCGCAATATCGTAACCGTCAGCACCTTCGAGCACACGGCGTTTGATATCATTTGTGATATGAGGAATAACCTGAATTGTGGCACCTAGGTATTCGCCTTTACGTTCTCGACGTAATACATCTTCAAAAACACGGCCTTGCGTGAAATTGTTACGACTTGTCATTTTGGTGCGAATGAAGCGTTCGTAGTGACCTAAATCTAAATCGGTCTCAGCGCCGTCTTCGGTTACAAACACCTCACCGTGTTGAATTGGACTCATAGTGCCCGGATCAACATTGATATAAGGATCCAGCTTAAGAATAGTTACATTCAAGCCACGTGCTTCTAAAATAGCGGCTAAAGATGCAGCTGCAATACCTTTACCCAAGGAGGAAACAACTCCGCCCGTTACGAAGATAAATTTTGTACTCATGCGAACCCTAGAATATCAGGAAAAATGGAATTTAAATAAGAATCAAGACGGGGCGATAGTATAGCAAAGAGGCATAAATCAATCCAGCTAAATATTTACATCACCCAGTACTTGTTCAGCTACTTTGTTGTTTTTTAACTTGCTCCCAAGCTAGGTCCATCTCTTCTAGAGACGCATTTCCTAAACTGAGTCCTTGTTGATGAAGTGTGCTCTCAACCCGCTCAAAGCGACGCACAAACTTATCACATGCAAGGCGCAATATTTGCTCAGGGTCGTGCTTTGCATGACGCGCAACATTCACCGTGGCAAACAAGAGATCCCCCAACTCCTCTGCACTATGTGCCGAATGAGGGTCAATCGACAATGCCTCACTGACCTCTTGCACTTCCTCTGTAACTTTATCAAGTGCGCCATGATAATCTGGCCAATCAAACCCTAATGCTGAAGCTCGTTTTTGGATTTTTTGAGCACGAGATAACGCTGGCAGCATTTTAGGAATATCATGCCAAAGTGGCTCACCAGCTGTACTGCTTTTCTTTTTTGCTCGCTCTTGTGCTTTTATAGCCTGCCACTGAACTTCAAGCTGCGTATCTGTTAACTGTTCTTGCTTATCAAATACATGTGGATGTCGACGAATAAGCTTTTCATTAAGGCCCACCACAATATCTTCAAAATCAAACGCTCCTTGCTCCTTTGCCATCTGAGCGTAGAAAACAACTTGAAATAATAAGTCTCCCAGCTCATCTTTAAGTGCGACCATGTCATTACTTTCAATGGCATCGGCCACTTCATATGCTTCTTCAATTGTGTATGGTGAAATGGAAGAAAAAGTCTGCTTTGTGTCCCAAGGGCAGCCTGTTTCAGGGTCGCGTAGACGAGACATAATCCATCGAAGTTGTTCTATTGAAGGTTTGTCACTTAACATGGTCAATTTCTCATTTTGCAAGAGATTATAAATATGCCACCAGTTTAACTTGTTTCTTTGGTTATCAATAAAATAAATTGCACAATGTTGTCAGTTGGATTGACGTTTATGATGAAAACGATTGATGCTGTTGCTAAGGAGCTTGGTATCAGTATTAAAACCATAGTAGCAATTATAGTTGGAGTACCTATCTATTGTATTTTGACATAACCTTAATGATACGCATCTCAGTCTTGGGTATTGTAAAGCCTCTAAGGGAGCCTATATGTCAAATATACAGTTACATTCAACTATCACGTGTCCCAAATGCGGACATTCTAAAACTGAGCAAATGCCAACGAATGCGTGTCAGTGGTTTTATGAATGTGAGTCTTGCAAAGTAATACTTAAACCGCTGCCAGGTGATTGCTGTGTATACTGCTCTTACGGGACTGTGAAATGCCCCCCTATCCAACAAGGTTCATCCTGTTGTCCAGATTAAGTAATGAATAAACGCTCAATGATTATTTCAACGTTGAGCGTATATTTCCCAATATATTACCCCATCCAGTCAGGCTTTGGATGGCCATGCATTGACATTGACATTGACATTGACATCATAAAACCAGCCCGAAAAATGTAAGCGTTCACTATCTTCAGTGTTGCCTTTTTGCTTCAAAAACACCTTCAATTTGATGTAATTTAGTCAACAAGCGATTCATTGCTGACAAGTCAGAAACTTCTATCTTCATTTCGAAGATAGCAACCGCCCTTTCATCATTGGTTTGCACATTCATGCTAAGAACATTCACTTTTTCATTGGCAAGTACCGAGCTGATATCGCGGATAAGTCCTTGTCTATCATGCGCCTCAATACGCACGGTAATCGCATAAGCTGACTGAATTTCGTCTGACCAACTTACTGCAATTTCCCTTTCTGGATGAAGCTCACAAATATGTGCAAAAGCGTCACAATCCGTTCTATGCACTGCAATACCTCTACCCTGTGTAATATAACCAACAATTTCATCTCCCGGAACCGGCTGACAACATTTGGCAACATGACTCATTAAGCTACCAACGCCATCAACCACAATGCCATTTTTATCACCTCGTTTTTTACGAGGCGTGCCAATTTTTAACTTTGGTAATTCTTCAGGTTTGTCCTGCACAAAATTCAAAAACTGGTTAAGACGAATATCTCCAGCACCGATTGCCACCATTAAGTCATCTATTTCTTTGAAGTTAAAGCGCTCAATGGCTGGTTCTAACTGCTTGTAAGTTAAATCCAGTTTTGCAAGTTGCGCATCGAGTATCTCTTTCCCAGCCTGTAAATTTTTGTCCCTGTCTTGTTGTTTAAACCAATGATGTATTTTGCTTCTCGCGCGTGATGAATGGATGTAACCCAAAGACGGATTCAGCCAATCTCGACTGGGTGAGGCGTTCTTTTGGGTTAATATTTCAATCTGATCACCGGTCGACAATTTATAGGTAAAAGGCACAATTTTGCCAAACACCTTAGCGCCAACACAACGATGACCTACGTTAGAATGGATATAGTAGGCAAAATCTAATGGTGTAGCCCCTAAGGGTAAATCGAATATATCGCCTTTGGGTGTAAACACATAAACACGGTCCTCAACGACTTGGTTTTTTAACTCATCGGCCAAATCGCTGCCATCAACCACTTCTTCTTGCCACTGTAAGAGTTTGCGCAGCCAGCTAATTTTTTGCTCATATCCTGAGCCTCGCCCAGGTAGCGCACCTTCTTTATACATCCAGTGTGCAGCCACACCAAGCTCCGCATCTTGATGCATTTCCTCGGTTCGGATCTGTATTTCAACCGTTTTTCCTTCGGGACCAAACACCACGGTGTGAATGGACTGATAGCCATTTTGCTTGGGTGTTGCGACATAATCATCGAATTCTTTTGGTAAATGTCGCCAGCTGGTATGTACTATGCCTAATGCGGCATAACAATCCTGAATTTCATCTACAACGATACGCATGGCACGAATATCAAATAACTGATCGAACTCGTAGTTTTTCTGCGACATCTTTTTATAGATAGAGTAAATGTGCTTAGGACGCCCATATACTTGTGCATTAATGCCTGCAGCGCTTAGCTTGTCACTGACCAGTGAAACCATATTCTCCATATAGGCCTCACGGTCAAGACGTTTATCGGCTAACTGCTTGGCAATTTTTTTATACATCTCTGGGTGTAAGTAACGAAATGACAGATCTTCAAGCTCCCATTTCAACTGGCCTATACCAAGACGATTTGCTAAAGGTGCAAAAATATTAGCCGTAGCTTTAGCCGCTATGACTCGCTCATCTTCATCCGCATTTTTTACTGCTCTTAAATGACAGATCTGCTCGGCAAGTTTAATCACAACAGCACGAACATCTTCTACCATCGCCAATAACATGCGACGAATATTATCGATTTGCACGTTACCCTTGCCTTGATGAGCTAATGTACTGATGGTAGCCATTTGCTCAACACCGTTCAGTAGTAATGCAATGCTCTCTCCTAGCTCGCTCTTTACTTTGTCAATATCAACTAAGCCAGCAAGATAATACGGGGTAAGATAGGCGGTTGCTAAAGACTCAGCATCAAGGTTGAGATCTGCTAGTATCTCCACCATTTCGATAGCATTATTGAGCATTTCAGGGGCTGGTTCTGTGGGGCACAAACCATGTGCTTGTTGTAGACGCGTCAGTTTCTCATCCGACAATGCTAATAATGAGAGCCGCGCTGAAAAGTCAGCGGGAAGCTGTTGCTGATGCGATTGGCGAGTTGCAACCATTCCTATTACCTCCTTTGGAACAACGCCATAGTTTCAATATGTCCTGTGTGAGGGAACATATTCATAAGGCCAATTTTTCGTATTTCAAAACCGGCTTGGAGCAGCAATGCACTATCACGGGCTAAAGTCACAGGATCACACGAAACATACAATACCTTTTCAAACTGTTGCAGTGGCATTTGCTGTAAGATTTCATACGCACCCGTTCGTGATGGGTCAAGTAGCAAAACATTCAATGTATCACAAAACCACTGAGCGCCAGCCAAAGGCGTCGTTAAGTCAGAACAAAAAAATTGCACATTGCTGATTTTGTTAGTGTGCGCATTTTGCTTGGCCATTGCAACCGATGACTCCGAACCTTCTACTCCAATTACTCTGTTTGCCTGTTTTGCCATCAATAATGAAAAATTGCCGATTCCGCAAAAAAGGTCTAGAACCTGATCATCTTCTTTTAACAGCAACCAAGTTTGTGCCTGAAGTAACATCTTTTCATTAACAGCTCTGTTAACCTGAATAAAGTTACTGAGTTTGAATTCAAATGCTAAGTCAGCTACTAAGTAGTTTGGCAACACTTCATAATGAATCGGCTGCTTTGCATCGTCCCAAAGCAAATGCCAGTTATCCTCAGAGAAAAGCGACGCGAACTTTTCTTTATGTGACTCATTAATTGGCTTCGTATGACGCAGCAACAGGTATTGACCGTTATCTGCGTCGCATAATTGCACATGACTGACACTCGAATACACCTTATTGCTATTTAACGCAACTCTTAACTTCTCAAGACTATTAGCAAACGGTGTCGATAATACATCACACTTTTTTATATCAACGATATGCTTACTTTTGGCGCTACGAAATCCCACTTTCAACTGTTGACTTTGCTTGTCATAAAAACAAGCAATACGAGCAGCTCTGCGGTAATGTGTAGGCTCACTTTCAATACTTGCCTGCCACGGTAATTGCTCAGCTTTAGCGAATTTAGCAAAGAGTTTACTGAGTGCTTGTTGTTTCGCATTAAGTTGCTCTGTGTGTGCCAAATGCTGCAACTGACAACCGCCACATTCGTTATAATGCTCACAAAAAGGATTGACTCGGTGCTCACTGCTTTGCTGTAACTTAATCGTTTTCGCAATAATGAGCTTAGATTTATCCTGTTGAATTTGCGCTTTCACGCGCTCACCGGCCAAAGCGCCATCAACAAAGCACACTTTCCCCTGATGTTTGGCTACTCCGCGCCCTTGGTGATCCATCGACTCAACGGCAAGTTCTATGGTTTTGCCTTTAGATGATGATGCCTTAGCACGAAAAAACTGCGCCATACTCTACCCCTTAAACATTGCTAATCAGCGCCTAACTAGATAATCTATTGAAAAATTAACGACCTTGCTCACTGCCCAACATGACTAAACTTAGCCTTCGTGACAGTATTCTTGCATTAACTATAATTCCTACAGTGCTGATCGGCTTAATACTTGGTGGCTATTTTACAGTAAATCGTTATGTTGAGCTTGAAGAAATTCTCTACCAACAAGGTAGTAGTATCTCAGAGCCCCTAGCGATAGCCGCTGAGCAAGCTGTCTTAAAGCAAGATAGAGCCGCATTACATCAAATTATCAGTACCGCACACAACAAGCACTCACCTTTGATAAAAAGTATCGCGTTATTCGATCAAGACAATCAGTTGTTATTGACCAGTAACTATCACGCACAATTTGAACAACTGTATTTCTTTGGTGATGTCTCTCAGTTACATAAAACAGAGCTAGTCAAACTCAATGACTCTTTCGTGTTCTTCACACCCATCAAACATTTCTCAAAGCAGTCAGACCGTTGGCAAACCACACACCCAAAAACACTGGCGATTTTGGCAATCGAAGTAAGTCAGAATCAGGCTTTGATATCACAACAAAAAGCGCTTATTTGGAGTAGCAGTATTATTCTGTTTGCACTGTTCCTTGCTGCATTTTTGTCGCTTCGGATCAGTAAAATGTTCACTCAACCACTATCTGCGCTGTTGCTCGCCACAGACAAACTTGTCGAGGGCAAACGAGACATTGATATTGAACATGAAATGATAGGAGAATTTGAGCTCTTGCGTCAGGGTCTTAACACAATAAATGAGAAAATGATCAGCCAGCGTGACGAAATGCAAAAGCATATTGATCAAGCCACCAGTGATTATAAAGAAACCCTAGAGCAGTACGAGACACAAAACATTCAGCTAAACATTGCCAAACGAGAAGCTCAGGATGCAAACCGCGTAAAATCAGACTTTCTTGCCAAGATGAGTCACGAACTCAGAACTCCCCTAAACGGGGTTATTGGCTTTACTCGCCAACTATATAAAACCCCACTGAATAAACATCAGAAAGACTACTTAGACACCATAGAGCTCTCAGCAAACAGTCTACTGACAATTATCAGCGATATTTTAGACTTCTCAAAACTAGAAGCCGGTGCAATGGACTTAGAGAGCATTCAATTTCAGCTACGTGATGCCATCAATGAAGTAATGACATTACTGGCCCCCAGCGCACATGAAAAAAATCTCGAGTTGTCCATCGCGATTAACCGTCAAGTACCTGATAACCTAGTGGGTGACCCAACTCGCTTTAAACAAGTACTCATAAACCTTGTCAGTAACGCGATTAAATTTACAGAAAAAGGGTCGGTGAAGGTGGATGTCTCATACCGGTTACTTGATGATTCTCATGCGTCCCTGCTTGTGTCTGTCAGCGATACAGGCGTTGGTATTGCTATGGACAAACAAGATGCGCTGTTTACTCCGTTCGCGCAAGCCGACTCAAGTATTACCCGCAAATTTGGTGGAACGGGTCTTGGCTTGATCATCACCAAACATATTGTTGAAGCTATGAAAGGCAGGATCACCCTTAACTCAGCACCTGGTAACGGCACTTGCTTTACTTTTAATGCAATTTTTGAACTTCCCAATCGTATTTACAATGATGACTTACCCAACAGTTCTTTAGCCAATAAGCGGATCCTATATTTTGAGCCTCAAAATCATACCCATTCCTCAGTGGTCTCTCAACTAGAAGAATGGGATATGCAAATCACGTCATGTGAGGATGAACAGTCATTTTTTGCCGCATTGGAAAAAGAATTTAGCTTCGATATCTGCCTCATTGGCAATATGGCAAGTGTTGAACATATGCAACTAGTGAAAAGCTATATCACTAAAGCCCGTGGCACAGCGGATTACCTTTATTTGATGCTTAATACCATCTCTCACAACATGCGAGAGTCTCTCATTGGCAGCGGCGCAGATGCCTGCTTGAGTAAACCACTCAACCACCGTAAGTTATGTGAGGTATTAGCAGCGCCTTACCGTCTTGATCATCCAAGTATTGCCATCGAAGAAAGTGATACGCAGATACTCCCCATGAAAGTCCTCATTGCTGATGACAATGATGCCAACTTAAAACTGCTATCTACACTACTTGAAGAACAAGTGGAGTTAATTGACACCGCTCACAATGGTGCCCAAGCGGTTGGCTTGTGTAAGACGCACAAATACGACCTGATCTTTATGGATATACAAATGCCAATCATGGATGGTATCACCGCTTGCAAAACAATTTTGGAGTCTTCATTAAATGAAGATACCCCAATTATAGCGGTTACTGCCCACGCATTGTCTGGTGAAAAAGAACAACTATTAAAGGATGGCTTTAAAGGCTATTTAACCAAACCTATCGATGAAGATATGTTACGACAAACGATTAGCGACTACAGCTCAAGCTCGCCAATTAGTAAACACAAGAGCAAAGTAGTCAATGAACATAGTGTCGCTCCATTTGAAAGTCCTTTGCTAGATTGGCAACTTGCCTTGCAGCACGCAGGAGGTAAACCTGATCTTGCACTAGAGATGTTAAACATGTTGTTAGATGGTTTAACTGCGCTGCTGGAAACAATAGAAGCTGCTTACGAACAACAGGATACAGAAACTCTACTGAGTGCAATTCACAAATTTCATGGTGCCTGTTGTTACACCGGAGTACCTAAACTCAAAAGCTTAGCTGAAGTGTTAGAAACCGCACTGAAGCAATCTCAGCCCATCGAACAGTTTGAACCAGAGTTGCTAGAGTTGATAGATGAATTATCAAATCTTCGCCGCGATGCACAAACCTAGCATTCACATCGCATAATCGTCTTTGCAGTTGCTCAATTACAAAAGCAACTGCAAAGTTTAAAATACAATAATCCAAACTAGCACTCTCGCATCCCGCTAACCCATCACTCTATCCATTAGTTTTTGAAAACCATTCTCAATTGAGAAAAATTCAATAAAATATCAGTTAATCGCAGCTATTTTACTGCCATTTAAAGAACTCTAATCTATATTTGTTAAGACAATACAACGATTTGATTTGTGAGGTACGATTGAGCGAACAATTCCCTACCATGTCTCTCGTTAGAAGGTTAACCCAACTTAACATGTCCGTAATGGCAGCGAGTATGATATTGGTATTCACCTTAACGACGATGTTGCTGTGGTTTGTTGTAAGAGATCGTCACGCCGAGACGGCACAGGTGAACCTTGCCCAACTCGCTCACAATATTGTACCTATGCTGGTATTTGATGATGTAGACACAGCTGAACGTGAATTGGCTTTGGTAGGCGCGCAGAAGGATGTGCTTTTTATCGCTTTACGTAACACTAACGGAGATGTTTTTAGCGAATACAACGCGCCTAGTTTTATTCCTCCCTCTGAAATCTACAAGCAAAGTGTAGAGCAGCCATACATAATTTATTCAGGCGTTAAAATGATGCTATATCACCCTGTTTCTTTCAAAGGGAATGTTGAAGGCGATCTAATCATGGTGATTGACCTTACCAACATGCTGTATTGGTTTATAAGACTCATTTTAATGCTCGCGATACTCATTGGGGTTTTGTTTACTATATCTGCTTTGCTACTATCTCGCGTGCAACGCACCGCACTAAGACCCTTATTATCACTATCTGAATTGGCGCAAAAAGTATCAAAAGAGCATGATTTCCAATTGCGTGCCAAAGTAGTCCGCAACGATGAGATTGGCATTTTGACACGTAGCTTCAATGAGCTGTTAAAACGTGTTGATATTTCCCAAGCTGAATTGCGCCAACAACTTGAGCAAGAGCAATTACAAGGGCTGCAACTCAAACAAATGGTCAAAACCGATCCGCTCACTAACCTACCCAACCGCTTGGCTCTCAATACTATGCTCAAAGAAATTACTAATGGGTCAAGCGACTCGACCTCTCTAAGCTGCTTAATGTTTATTGATTTAGATAACTTTAAATTCGTTAATGACAATTTTGGCCATGATGCGGGCGATGACACCCTGATAGAAGTGGGCAACCGGATCAGCGCCATAATACGCAGCGATGATTTATTATGTCGCCTCGGTGGTGACGAGTTTGCACTCTTACTACCTAATATTGAGTCTACCGACAACGCTGAGCGACTCGCTGGACGTATCGTTACTAGTATAAATAGACCAATCGTAATAAAAAATACGATTATGCCCATTGGTATCAGCATTGGATTAGCGTATACCCCACTTGATACCAGCTCACCGATGGAACTGCTCAACTGTGCTGATGATGCTATGTATGCGGCCAAGCGTGCTGGTAAAAATAACTTTCAGGTATACAGCAAGAAGGCCTCAGCATGAATAAGGCACTATTACTTTTGTTGCTTGCTTGGTTTCCTGTCAGTGCAACACAAAGCACAACATCCGATAAAACCAACGAGCCTCAGAATGAAACTAGTAGCAAGGTACTTCCTGACCTTGAAGGCTTACTAAATCAGCAATTACATCAATTGCCAGTCAATACCGAAATTTCTGCGGCTTCTCGCGTAGCACGCTCTAGTAGCGATAGTATGGCGGTCACACACGTCATTAACGATAGAGATATAAAGCAGTTTAACTTGCGCTCTCTTGGCGATATTTTAGCCCAGTTTGTGGGCATTACGACCCGAGACGATAGTTCTTTTACTTTTATCGGTGCAAGAGGAATTGGTCGCCCAGGTGATTTCAACTCCCGATTTCTATTCATGCTGGACGGCACTCGTATTAATGAGAACTTGCTTGATGCAGGATTGGTTGGACATGAATTTTTTGTTGATGTTGAGCTAATAGAGCGCGTGGAATACACACCTGGAGCTTCAGCAGCTCTGTATGGCAATAGTGCTTTGCTCGGCGTTATTAACATTGTTACAAAAACATCCTCCAAATTACGTGGCATTAATGCTTCACTCTCCGTAGCTAACAACAAAGCTAAGCACGCAAGAATAACTGGAGGAATACGCGCAAATTCAGGCTCTGATAGTTGGCTTTCATTGAGCCAAACTAAATTGGATAACATTCGATATCCACTTATTAATGTCCCTCCCCTATTAATAAAATGGCAGCATTTAAATGAAGAAAAAAGTACACGGCTTATGCTTAATCATCAATATGGAGGCTTCAAAGTTCAAGCCGCGGGTTCTAAGCGCAAACGGCACTATCCTGACTTATTTGCGTTTGACCCAAATGTTCGCCCTCTTAATGCAGAAATAGACAACGAGGCATATTTACTCAGTGTGACCTTTGATGAAAGGTTATCTGATGATATAGAGCTGTATTTACATGCATCAACGCATGGCAATGACTTTACTCGCAGACTGCCTGTAGTTCTAGCAAACGGAGCACTGTCACATGAGCAACGCATTAGCTCAGGGCGCTGGAGCAATTTAGACAGTCGCCTTATTTTCCTCGGGTTGCCTGATCACGAGTTGATGCTCGGGTTTGATTATCAGCGGGACCATAGGCAAAATTTCACAGCACAGTATCTTATTCCAGAGCCTACGGAGCATAAATTCCTCGGTGATGAATCTAGATATGGCCTTTATATACAAGATCTCTGGCGATTGAATGACAAGCTGCAACTTCAATGGGCACTTCGCTATGATGACTCAGATTCCAGCACATCACGTTGGTCACCTAGCTATACCTTGAAGTACAGTTGGACACCCCAGCATAAACTACTACTACGCCATAGCCGGGCATTTAGAGTTGCTAACTTCTTGGAACATTTTACCAATACATCGTTTGACATACCCATACCAAAGAATGAATCAATTCATTACTATGAAGCCAGCCTTGTACAAAATTGGTCCCCATCATTATCTACATTTATCTCTGTATATCAGGCAAAAGTAGAGAACTTAATTAGCCAGGCTATTTTAGCCCCCATATACGTTAATACCATTCCGCTAAAAAGTAAGGGCTTAGAGATTGGTGTTGATAAACGTTGGTCTAACGGGGTTTCTTTGGTTGCAAGCACTGCCTTTCAAAAGTCTGAGTTTAGTGGAGGCATAAAAGTAGCAAACTCACCTGAGTTTATAGGTCAGATCCGTTTTAGTGCACCGTTAGGGTCACCTGATGTGCTATTTAGCATTAACTCCCATATAGTCAGTGAGCGTAGGGTGCTTTACGAAACACTACCAAGCTTTGCAACTCATGATGTAAATATTAGCTGGCAACCTTCCGATACCACCTCTATAGCTTTAGGGATACGTAATTTCACAGATAAAGAAATTACTGAGGTTGTTGATGATAGCCTGATCCCCTATGTGCAGCAGCGGCGACAAGTTCATTTATCCGTCAATTGGAGTTGGGGACAATGATAAAAGTCTGCTTATGTTTATTCTTACTTTTGTCTATTTTACCTAGTTATGGACAAAACCTCTCTGAAAACGAGCTCAAAGCCGCTTTCTTATATCGCTTTAGTCAATTTAGTAAATGGCCGCCACCTCCCCCACATTCATTAAACTTTTGTGTGGTTGGCAATCACGAATTATTCAAAGCCGTCTCGGCACTACTCCATGCTCAGAATCTGCAACAAACTAGTACTGCTCTTGAGCTACCTGACAATGACCGAGTAAAGCAATGTGATGTGTTATTTTTAAGCCAACAGAACCGTCAACAAACAAAATATTGGCTAAGCCAAATAGAACAATCCCCAATACTGGTTGTTGCAGACACAAGTGAAGGATTTCGCCAAGGAGCTATGATTGGTTTGATTGCGGATGCGAATAACTTAAGTTTTAGAGTTAATCTGACCGATGCTAAGCGAAAAGGTCTTAGCTTTAGCGCTCATCTACTAAAATTGGCTTCTGAGGTAAGATAAGAGTGAACTTACTAAGAAAATAAAAAGGCGCCAATGGGCGCCTTTTTCATATTCTGAAGATTAATTTTCTTCTGCTACGTTAATTTTAGGACGTTTTACTTCAGCTTGCGCCTCAAGTGCGTCCACTAATGCATTGTAGTTTCGGTTGATTTGCGTCATCGTAATACTTTGCTTTTGCTGCGCGTCAATATCATTCCCCACTTCAGGAGTCTTCACCGCATTAAGCTTAAGCAATGCCGCATCACCATTATTTAACTCAACCATAGCGAACTGAGGCTGACCTTCCAGTGGATGTGGTAGCTGGAATGCTTTACTGACGATCGCAGGCGAAACGCTGTAAGACTGACGAGTTAGCGCCTCATCTGATTGCACCTCTAGCTCTTCGCCAGAAGCAATTTCTTCGAGTAACTTACCATCTTGCAACTGTGCGAACAAAGTTTGAGTATGCTCTTTGATTAATGAAGATGCTTTTTCATTTATCAACCTAGTTTTTATCTGAGCACTTACTTCCTCAAGTGGTTTAGCAGCAGCAGCCGTATAATCTTTAACTCTCACAACTACTATATGCTCGCTACCCACCTCTAACACTTCTGAGTTTACACGGTCTTCGAGCAGCTCAGGTGTAAAAATAGCGCTACTCACAGCTAGTGTGTTTAACGGCTCTGGCAACATATTACGTGCAAGCAAGTCAGTTGTTTTCAATTCTACGCCAGCAGCAATTGCTGCATCTTGAAGACTATCAGCAACTTCAAACGCAAGCTCTGCTACTTCTGTTTGCTTCTGATAGAATGCATCTATTTTTTCTGCTCTTTCAAGCTCTGCGCGCAGCTCTTCTTTTACATCTTCAAAAGGCTTAACTTGCTGACGCTGAATATCCGTTAACTTAATCACGTGCAGACCGAACTCTGACGCAACCACATCTGTGATATCACCAACATTCTCGAGTGAGAATGCAGCAGCTTCAAACTCTGGGTCCATCATTTCGCGTTCGATCCAATCTAGGTCGCCGCCTAACTCTGCACTTACGATATCATCAGACTTTTCTTGAGCAAGCTGCGCAAAATCAGCACCGCTTTTTAGCTCATCCAATATTGCTTGTGCGCGTTGCTGAACTTCTGCGTCATCAACACTGCCTTCCACCAAAATGTGAGATACTCTGCGCTTCTCTGGTGCTGTGTACTGATTTTTACTTTCTTCATAGTAAGCCAGTACGTCTTGCTCAGAAATTTCTTTCCCAGGCGCGATGTCACTTGCTTTTAATTCTAAGTATTGTACAGCCACACGCTCAGGTGATTGGAACTGGCTCTGATTGAGTTGATAATAATCTTTGATTTCTTGCTCTGAAACTTCAACTTTGTCGGCAAGCTTTTCTTTATTTAATACTAAATAGTCCAAATCACGTGTTTGCTGCTGTAAAGCAACCGCACTTTTCAGTTCCGAAGGCAGCATGAAATCCGACCCAGCCACAGCAGTCACTAACTGGTTTCTCGTCATTTCTTCACGTAAATACTCACGGAAAGTATCTGGCTGGAAATTCATCTGACGAATAAGCTGCAAATAGCGATCATTGCTAAATTGACCACCTAGTTGAAAATACGACATTTCTAAAATCGCATTTTTTACTTGCTCATCGCTGACGCGAAGACCCAACTCTAGTGCTAGTTGATTTTGTAATTCTTGCTGTATCAGTCTGTCCACTACACCTTCACGAATACGTGCCATGTAAGCTGGGTCTGCCGAAATTTGTGTGAAATACTCACCAAATTGTTGCTCAAGCCTTGCTCTTTCATTTTGATACGCACGAGCAAACTCAGTTTGACTAATTTTTGTGCCATTGACCTCTGCTACAGGTTGCTCTGTGGTTTGACCTAGGTAACCACCAATCCCTGCTAACGCAAAAGACAAGATGACTACGCCAAGTATAATTTTGGCTGCTGGGCCTTGAGACCCCTCTCTGATCTTTTCAAGCATTTGTTCTTCTCTTATCTAAGCCAAAGCACATACTGCGCTTTGAAGTTCATCGCTAATGTAAAAAAAGCGTATCTTATCAGATACGCTTTTTTTCTTGAAGCTGTTCACGGCTTTTACAATTTAAAAGTTGTGAAGCTACGTAAAGCCGCGTTTGCAATCCCTGAGTGGATTAGTTAACAGCGTCTTTTAATGCTTTACCCGCTTTAAAAGATGGGATGTTAGCTGCAGCAATCTGAATTGTTTCGCCAGTTTGTGGATTACGGCCAGAACGAGCTGCACGCTCACGTACTGAAAACGTACCAAAACCAACAAGTGCTACTGAGTCGCCGTCTTTTAGGGCACCAGTTACTGACTCGATGAATGAATCTAGAGCACGACCAGCAGCCGCTTTAGAAATATCAGCATCAGCTGCGATTTGATCGATTAATTGAGATTTATTCACAATATCATCCTCTTACATTGTTATTATCAAAAGTGGTCTGACTATATGAAAGAATACCACTTTTGCTTGTTAATTTAGAGACATCACAGCGACTCTCTAATTCGGAAATCTTTATCAAGCCTAGGCTACATAAGGGCTAGGCTTGAAACCAGTGCTTAAGTTAACATACCTTTTCAATTTGAAAAGCCCTTTCATGCACTTTTTTAGACTTTTTCTTCATTTTTACCGCTTTGTACGGCAAAACTCTCTATTGGATTAGCTAAAGCCAATGATAACACCTCATCAATCCAAGTAACGGGGTGAATATCCAACCCTTCTAGTACGTTCTGTGGTATCTCTTTTAGATCCCTTTCATTAATTTTTGGGATCACTACAGTTTTAATACCGCCGCGATGCGCAGCCAGAAGTTTTTCTTTCAACCCACCAATTGGCAACACTTCACCTCTTAGGGTAATTTCACCGGTCATGGCTACATCTGAACGAACAGGGTTACCTGTCAAGCTCGATACCAATGCCGTTACCATTGCAATACCTGCACTTGGACCATCTTTTGGCGTAGCACCTTCTGGTACGTGTACGTGGATATCACGTTTTTCGTAAAAGTCGCTATTGATACGTAACTTGTCAGCACGATTTCGTACCACAGTCATCGCTGCCTGTATCGACTCCTGCATTACGTCACCAAGCGAACCTGTATGCGTCAACTTACCCTTTCCTGGCACTGCCGCACATTCAATTGTTAGTAAGTCACCACCGACTTCCGTCCATGCAAGGCCCGTCACTTGACCAATTCGATCACCGTCTTCTGCTTTACCGTAATCAAAACGCTGTACGCCAAGGAATGACTCAAGATTGTCTTGATTGATAACAACCTGCTTAATGCCTTTATCTAACAAAATATTCTTTACAGCTTTGCGGCACAATTTAGAAATTTCACGTTCTAAGTTACGAACCCCAGCCTCACGAGTGTAATAACGAATAATGCCAATAATAGCGCTATCTTCAATCACTACTTCTTCTTCTTTCAATCCATTACGCTTGATTTGTTTCGGGATCAAATGCTGCTTAGAAATATTGAGTTTTTCATCTTCTGTGTACCCAGACAGACGTATAACTTCCATACGATCAAGTAGTGGTCCTGGAATATTGAAACTATTGGAAGTCGCTACGAACATAACGTCCGACAAGTCGTAATCCACTTCTAGGTAGTGATCAGCAAAAGTGCTATTTTGCTCTGGGTCGAGCACTTCGAGTAAGGCTGACGCTGGGTCTCCGCGCATATCTGATGACATTTTATCAATCTCATCTAGCAAGAATAATGGATTCTTTACACCCACCTTGCTCATGCTTTGAATTAACTTACCCGGCATTGAGCCGATATAAGTACGTCTGTGACCACGAATTTCAGCTTCATCACGAACACCACCAAGCGCCATACGAACATATTTACGACCCGTTGAGCGGGCTATCGATTGACCCAAACTTGTTTTACCTACACCAGGGGGCCCGACTAAACATAGAATAGGCCCTTTAAGTTTGTTGGTCCGTTGCTGAACGGCAAGATACTCAATGATTCTATCTTTAACCTTTTCTAGACCATAGTGGTCTGCATCTAATATTTTTTGCGCGCCAGCTAAGTCTTTTTTAACTTTAGAGCGCTTCTTCCAAGGTACGCCTATCATTGTGTCTATGTACGAACGAACCACAGTAGCTTCAGCTGACATCGGCGACATCATTTTTAGCTTATTAAGTTCTGACAGCGCCTTTTCTTCAGCTTCTTTTGGCATGTGTGCTTCGCTAATGCGCATTTTCAAAGCTTCGAATTCATCTGGCACATCATCTAATTCGCCAAGCTCTTTTTGAATGGCTTTCATTTGCTCATTCAAATAATACTCACGCTGAGACTTTTCCATTTGCTTCTTTACTCGCGAACGGATTTTTTTCTCAACTTGAAGCAGATCTATCTCACCTTCCATAAGCGCCATTAGGTACTCTAAGCGCTCGGTTACGCTGCTAAGCTCTAATACTTTTTGCTTTTCAGGTACTTTGATAGGCATATGAGCGGCCATCGTATCAGCTAGACGAGAAGCCTCATCGATACCTGACACCGACGTTAACACTTCAGGCGGTATTTTTTTATTCAGCTTTACGTAGCCTTCAAACTGACTCACCGCACTGCGAATAAATATATCTTGTTCTTGTTCTTCGATATCTTGAGACTCAAGGAACTGTGCCTGCGCTAAGAAATAATCGTCAGTTACCAAAAATTCTTCGATTTTTGCACGCTGAGTACCTTCAACGAGTACTTTAACTGTGCCATCAGGCAACTTGAGCAACTGTAATACCGTTGCAATTGTACCGACATCGTATATTTCATCAGTTTTAGGGTCATCAACTGTTGCGTCTTTTTGCGCAACTAAAAAGATTTGTTTGTCATTTTCCATCGCCGCTTCTAGGCATTTTATCGATTTTTCTCGACCTACAAAAAGCGGGATCACCATGTGTGGATATACGACGACATCGCGCAGTGCCAACACTGGAATTTCAACTCGATCCGTTCTCTCAAGCGTCATGTTATTCTCTTCACACTTCGTTAATTTTTATTTATATCGGTCTATATGGGGATAGTGATTAAAAAGTTCAACTCGTTGATAAAAAAAGGAGCCATTGGCTCCTTTTTACACTATTCAAAAGCTTACTCAGATACAGCTTTGTCCTGAGGGCTATTTTCATAAATTAGAATAGGATCAGATTCGCCTTTAATTACAGTCTCATCCACAACCACTTTACTGACGTTGTCAATCGAGGGTAACTCGTACATTGTATCAAGTAACACCCCTTCAACGATTGAACGAAGACCACGTGCACCGGTTTTTCGCTCCATCGCTTTGTGAGCAATTGCTTTTAATGCATCTTCGCGGAACTCTAATTCAACATCTTCCATCTTAAACAATGCTGCAAATTGCTTTGTTAATGCATTCTTTGGTTCATTTAAGATTTGGATTAAAGCATCTTCATCAAGTTCTGTTAACGTTGCTACTACAGGCAAGCGGCCAATAAACTCAGGGATCAGACCATATTTTACTAAGTCTTCTGGCTCAACATCTTTAAACGTTTCACTCAAAGAACGCGAAGCATCTGATGACTTAACATTTGCTCCAAATCCGATACCGGTATTTTTCTGGCTGCGCTGCTCAATAACTTTATCCAGACCCGCAAATGCCCCACCACAAATGAACAGAATCTTTGACGTATCGACCTGAAGAAACTCCTGCTGAGGATGTTTACGCCCACCTTGTGGTGGAACCGAAGCAACAGTACCTTCAATCAATTTAAGTAAAGCTTGCTGTACCCCTTCACCAGATACATCACGCGTAATCGACGGGTTATCAGATTTACGAGAAATCTTGTCAATCTCATCGATGTATACAATACCACGTTGGGCTTTTTCTACGTCGTAATCACATTTTTGCAGAAGCTTTTGAATAATATTTTCAACATCTTCGCCAACATAACCTGCTTCAGTCAAGGTCGTTGCATCTGCCATAGTAAATGGCACATCAAGCAATCTTGCTAGGGTTTCTGCAAGCAGTGTTTTACCACTACCAGTAGGACCAATTAGCAAAATATTACTCTTGCTCAGCTCAACATCATTTTTTGAGCCTTGGCTACGTAGCCTTTTGTAATGATTGTATACCGCTACAGACAACACCTTTTTAGCATGTTCCTGACCGATAACATAATCATCCAAGTGATTTCTAATCTCTTTCGGAACAGGAAGTTTGTCACCCGTATCATGTCTGGGTGCAATGTCCTTGATCTCTTCCCTAATAATGTCGTTACACAGTTCGACGCACTCATCGCAAATATATACCGAAGGGCCGGCAATTAACTTGCGTACTTCGTGCTGGCTCTTACCACAAAAAGAGCAGTACAAGAGCTTATTACTTTTGTCGCCGTCTGTTGGAGTATCTGACATTCAGCTACCTCTTATTTTCGTTGTTACCTAAGAATACGGTAACCATATACATGATTTTAACTATACCAAATAAAGTTCACTTTAGCATAGTTGCAGGATGAGGTTTCTGACCTCACCTGTAAGAATTACTTGATTTCTCGGCGCGTATGAACGGCATCTACGAGACCGTATTCAACTGCATCCTGAGCACTCATAAAGTTGTCTCTGTCGGTATCGCGTGAAACAATATCATACGGTTGACCTGTATGGTCTGCCATTAAGCGATTGAGCTTTTCTTTGATCGATAAGATTTCTTTAGCATGAATTTCAAAATCTGAAGCCTGCCCTTGGAAACCACCTAAAGGCTGATGGATCATAACTCTTGAATTAGGTAGACAGTAACGTTTACCTTTGGCGCCGCCTGATAATAAGAATGCGCCCATACTCGCAGCTTGACCAACACACACTGTACTCACATCCGGCTTAATAAAGTTCATCGTGTCATAAATAGACATACCAGCTGTTACTGAGCCGCCTGGAGAGTTAATGTAAAGGAAAATATCTTTCTCAGGACTTTCAGATTCTAAAAACAGCAACTGCGCAACGATCAAGTTGGCCATGTGGTCTTCGACTTGACCCGTTAAAAAGATAATACGCTCTTTTAGAAGGCGCGAATAAATATCGAAAGAGCGCTCACCCTTAGCCGTTTGTTCAACAACCATAGGGACTAATGCATTTAGGGGATCAATCATACCGTCATTCATATTTTTATTCCTTACTCCGCAGCGTGCTTAAGGAGCTGCGTTTAGTTGGTATTTTGTGCCTACAAATAAAAATGGCTCGGATAGACTACAAACCATTGTAGAACATCTCGAGCCATTAAATCGTTAGCTTAGCTTTAAGTCAATGACTTATTATGCACCTTGCTTCGGATTCATGATTTCGTCAAATGCTTTAGCAACATCAGAAACGCTTGCAGCAGCTAAAATAGCTTCAACTGCTTGCTCTTCCATTGCTACGTTACGCATTTGCTGCATCATTTGTTCATTGCTCTTGTAATAAGCAACTACTTCAGTTGGATCTTCATATGCAGACGCTACAGTTTCGATTAGCTCATCAACTTTCGCTTCGTCAACTTTAATGTCGTTTGCTTTGATCACTTCACCAAGTAGTAGACCCGTCTTAACACGTGTTACCGCTTGCTCGTGGAATAGCTCAGCAGGAAGCTCTGGCATATTTTGTGCGTTGCCGCCAAAACGTTGCGCAGCTTGTTGACGTAATGCATCGATTTCTTGATCGATTAGCGCTTTAGGAACATCAGTTTCGTTATGCTCTAAAAGGCCTTTGATTGCTTGGTCTTTCACGTTTGCTTTAACTGCTTGAGTTAGCTCACGCGTCATGTTCTTTTTAACTTCTTCTTTAAGACCTTCAACGCCACCTTCAGCAACACCGAACTTAGTTGCGAATTCGTCATTTAGCTCAGGAAGTTCTTGAACCTCAACTTTCTTCACTGTGATAGTGAATTGCGCAGGCTTACCTTTTAGGTTTTCTGCGTGGTATTCTTCAGGGAAAGTAACATCAGCGACTACTTCTTCGCCAGCTTTTTTGCCTACGATACCTTCTTCAAAACCAGGGATCATACGGCCTTGGCCAAGCTCTAGAGGGAAGTCTTCTGCTTTACCGCCTTCAAACTCTTCACCGTCAACAGTACCAACGAAATCGATAGTAACTCTGTCTTTTTCACCTGCTGCTGCATCACTTTCTACCCAAGTAGCGTGTTGCTTGCGAAGCGTTTCTAGCATGTTTGCTAGATCTTCATCAGTTACTTCTACAACTGGCTTTTCAACAGTGATTTTATCAAGGTCTTTTAATTCAACTTCTGGATATACTTCAAAAGTTGCATCAAATTCTAAATCTTTACCTGCTTCCAAAGATTTTGGTGCAAAAGAAGGCGCACCTGCAGGGTTAATTTTCTCAGCTACAATCGCTTCAATGTAATTGCGTTGCATTAATTCGCCCGCTACTTCCTGACGAACAGCAGCACCGAAACGTTTTGCGATAACAGACACTGGAACTTTACCAACACGGAAACCATCTATACGCTGAGTTCTAGACAGTTGTTGTAAGCGTTTTTTAACTTCAGTCTCAACGTTCTCTGCAGGAACGGTGATAGTCAGACGGCGCTCAAGGCCTTGAGTCGTCTCAACAGAAACTTGCATGATTTACCTCAATCTTCAATTTTGGCGACAACGCGCCTTCCTTACAAACAAGTTGCACATCATGCCGTAATCAGCCTATCAACGGAAGTCCGTTTTGAGCACTAATTGCATGTGTTGTTCTTGTTGCCTGCCCTTCACGGGCGCTATGTTAAACAATAGACGCGGCATTATAACCTATAAAACCGTTTAGTCGAGCAATCAGGATAAATTTATGAAGAATTAAGGCTTGAATGGTTAAAAGTTAGTTAATTAATTGATGGTTTTAGATTACTTGAAAAATAAGGAGATGGTCGGCGATGCAGGATTTGAACCTGCGACCCCTTGGACCCAAACCAAGTGCGCTACCAAACTGCGCTAATCGCCGATGCAGATAAAATGTGTTCTTTGAAGAAGTGGTCGGCGATGCAGGATTTGAACCTGCGACCCCTTGGACCCAAACCAAGTGCGCTACCAAACTGCGCTAATCGCCGACGAGTATGTAGATGGGGCGACTGATGGGACTTGAACCCACGACAACCGGAATCACAATCCAGGGCTCTACCAACTGAGCTACAGCCGCCACTACATAGGGACTAAAATAAGAATGGCGCACCCTGAAGGATTCGAACCTTCGACCGACGCCTTAGAAGGGCGTTGCTCTATCCAGCTGAGCTAAGGGCGCATACGAACATCTTCATGTTGCTATTCTTACTTTAAAGTGGTCGGCGATGCAGGATTTGAACCTGCGACCCCTTGGACCCAAACCAAGTGCGCTACCA
>NZ_MNAN01000028.1:0-41589 GCF_001854475.1 Pseudoalteromonas byunsanensis | reverse complement strand
ATTTGAACCTGCGACCCCTTGGACCCAAACCAAGTGCGCTACCAAACTGCGCTAATCGCCGATACCATTTGTTGTTTTCGAGTGACCTCGTTGACAACGGGGTGCATAATAGTGATTTGGCCGAACTAGGTCAAACACTTTTTCAAAAAATCGTTTCAACTGACTACTTTTGCTACAAAATGTTCAAGAAGTAGATCACTTTGCTGAAAATTAAACAGTTTTGAGGCCCTATTTGGCGCTGATAAGCAGATATTATTAGGTAAAACGGTATATCAGCTTGGCGCTTGCGCTGTTTTCTGAGAAAATAGCACAATGACGCTACTTTATATTGTTAAGTGGCAATTTGAGCGCAACCCCTATACGCTCACTATCGTTCAAGTTTTTAATCCCAAGAAAGGTCACCCATGACGGCAAACATCATAGATGGTAAGGCAATCGCCAAACAAGTACGCACAACAGTAACTAAACGTGTTGCCGAGCGCGTTGAACAGGGTCTTCGTGCCCCAGGACTCGCAGTTGTATTGGTAGGGCAAGATCCTGCCAGTCAAGTTTATGTTGGTTCAAAACGTAAAGCATGTGAAGAAGTCGGGTTTATTTCAAAGTCTTTTGACCTCCCAGGGGATACAAGTGAACAACAGTTGCTAGAGTTAGTTGATGCTTTGAATAACGACCCTGAGGTTGACGGTATTTTAGTTCAATTGCCTCTACCTGAAGGACTTGATGCTGAAAAAATTCTTGAGCGTATTCATCCACATAAAGATGTAGACGGTTTCCACCCATATAACATTGGCCGCCTAGCACAGAGAATGCCAGCACTTAGACCTTGCACACCGAAAGGTATAATGACGCTACTTGATTCAACAGGTGTCCGTTATAAAGGAATGCATGCTGTCGTTGTTGGTGCTTCAAATATTGTTGGTCGCCCTATGTCTTTAGAGCTTTTACTGGCAGGCTGCACAACCACCGTATGTCACAAGTTTACTCAAGATTTAGAAGCACATGTTAGACGAGCTGATTTATTGGTAGTCGCCGTTGGTAAGCCTGAATTTATTCCTGGGGATTGGGTTAAAGAAGGTGCCATTGTAATTGATGTGGGTATCAACCGTTTGGATTCCGGCAAATTAGTTGGTGATGTTCAGTACCGTATCGCAGAGCAAAACGCCAGCTTTATCACGCCTGTACCTGGTGGTGTTGGCCCTATGACAGTAGCTAGCTTGATTGAGAACACTCTTGAAGCTTGTGAAAAATACCATAGCTGAATTTAAGCTCTGATTTTAAAAATAAAAAGCCACATCTTGTTGTGGCTTTTTGCTGTCTGTAACAGCTCTAATAACCACTTTCACTCTCATAAATTTCGTTACTTATAAAGATTCCTTACTGGCTATTGCTTTAGGTATAAGCTTAATAGGCTCTAAAAAGAAAATATAATCATCTGCCATTTGTGTATCTATCACTTGCTGACAGTTTTCACATTCAAGGTTGTGATCACGCAAATATTGCTCAGGTACTGTTAGTAAATATTGGCCCTTCTGAAGTCTATCTATTATGAAAAAGCCATCATGCTCTGTACTGTATTCTCTCAATGAAGATTGCTCACCTTCGAGTGTTAGTATTTCAAGGGGGACAAAACCACTATTTCGCTCCTGCTTACCTTGAGCATTAAACTTTATTACCTCCCCTTCTGCCTCAAAAACTTGCTGAAAAGGGAGCGCAACATCTATGACACCACCGGGATGTGATTCAAGTTGCACCGTTGGGAAAACCGGGATCAAAAAAGGGTTGTCTAATGACTCTGCGTCCACATGAAATATAGTAGGATCATAAACGTCTACTCCCACCATGTGCGATTGTTCTTCGGAAACAAACTCCTTTGGTCGCTGCTGTGAAGCTTTTAGCTTAACACCATTTAGGATAGGCTCCGAAAGCTCTCCATCCCACATACCATTATAGTTTGAGTCCAAAAAGGCCCAATTTTTGACTACACTACCTCGCCTATACGACGAACTACTTAATGTTTTTAACGGAGCCTTGCCATGAAATGAAAAAGAAAAATTCAGCGTCGCTACGCTTTCACCGGCAGTGCTGTTGGATAAAGAAAAACTTAGAGACACGGATTCTAGTGACTTCGAAAGTCGAAATTTAGTTGTTGTATCCTTGCGCTCTGGAGCGTAACGGACAGATGTAGAAAAGTTATACCCTTGCCAGTACTTGTTGTAGGACAGCATAAATTGGTCAGCTTTTCGTTCATAAAACTCACGGCTTAAGGATAGATTCAACGCTCCCCAACTACTATTGTATGAGGAAACAAACGATACCTTGTCAGCACTAAAACCGCTCACTTGATTGTTCCAACTAATATAGTGGCTATGTCCCTTTGCAGAATATCCTAGTTTAAACTCTACACCTTGTTCTTGAGCATTAAACCCAGAACTCGATGCATCATAATAACGACTATCAAACTTGAACACTTCACCTGTGTATATATAGCCTACAGAGCGACTCCTAACGATAGAATCTTCCATGTCGCGCTTACTATTTTGCAAATATACGGCGTGGTTGTTACTGTTAATATTCAATTGACCTTCATATATCAACTGATCGCTATAGCCAAGTTTGGAAGTGAACAGCGAGCCCGTGTCGTCCCGCCACTCGATATCCGTGAAAGGGATCAGGTTGCTTTGTTGCTCGCTGTCACTCCATTCCAATCCACCACGTAACAATGTCGACTTGCTATAAATATAAGTGGCATTGGCCATTGCGAACTTGCGCTCATTTTTTGCCCCATACGTTTTAAGTAGGCTTTCACTAGAATCAACGTACAAAAATTCAGGAGTCCACTGCCCCTCCCTTAATCCCTGCCAACTAGGTTTAGATATGGCGCGCTCCTCTACCCTTCCATCAGGATAGTTAAAACGGATCCGATATACCGCTCGATGATCTCTAAAATTTAGCCCTTTAAACTCATAGAAACCATCGTCACGAGCGACTACAAAATCCAGCAAATAATCATTTTGAAATAAAGAAACTTCGGTGCCAGGTATAATATAACCACTAACATTTTCTTGTAACTTCTGGCTCCTCCTTTCATCTTGACCAAAATACAGTCCGACCCCTTTTGAAACGTTCTGAGAAAGCGTAGCTTGGGACGCTCTCACATCTCCAAACTTATAGCTCATTGGCACTCTATGCATATGGAGTTTACGAGAAAAAACAGCTTCTCCAGTCAATTCATTATTATCACTTTGACTCATTTGAATATCAGCTTGGTGATATAACAAATCCTGCGTAAGCTGTGCATATGCGTAATACCCAGCATCCTTTTGATGCTTTAGCGCTAAATTAACGTCCATATTAGGAGCCGTAAACGCACGATATTCATTTTCTTTAACCAATAACGATGCTTTTCTTTCCTTAATAGCTGCTATAAGTTTTTTCCTCTCCTGCGCTATTAGCTCTTTGGTTCTAGGATGCATATCATTAGTTATTATCCGCAACCATTGCTTAGCGTGATTGAATTCATATTCTATTGAGAGAACTGCCAACAAACGGATTGACACAAATGGCTCATCTTCTTCAAGCATAAATAGCTCTGGAGATAGAGTTTTGTTTACTTCTTCATCCCAAAACTTCCCCGTTAGCAGCCCAGAGTTCATATCAAGTATGAGTTCACAAGCTAGATGCTCATTAAAGCTCTGTAGTGAAAGGTAGAAATTCTCGTAGTCTCGAGTAATAAGTTCAACTTCACCAGAAACGAGTCGGTTGTCGATTTTCAGATCAGCAAAAATAAAATCGAGGTACTCTTGCGCCTCACCACTGCGAGTAATGAGTAAATTCAGTAGTATAAAAAACAGGAGGAAAGCTGAACGTTTCACAGAAGCAGTTGGAAGTTAAAAGTTGCAGAAGCTAGCTGCCTTGCAGCTAGCACTTTTTGAGGTTACTGATATGCAGCTACAATATCGTAAGTGAATGATTTAACACCAGGGTTTTGCATTGCTAGGTCATGGTCAATCAAAGTAATTGTACCGAAGTTGCCTAAATCCAAAATACCACCAGAAGTTAACTTCTGGTGTGTGGCAAGGGTAGAAGACTCAAGAAGGTTCATAGTAAAACGCAAGCCGTCTTGATCTTGTGACTGTGCAGGTAATGTCCATGTTACGTCCGCGTAAGGTACACCCGACAGTCTAAAGTGAGCATAAGTCCCAGAACCTGTACACAATCTGTCTTCGGCAGATCTACCAGACGGCTGGTTTGGTTGTGACGTACAAACTGCACCGACGTTAGTAGCACGAGTGATCATCAGCTCAGGGAAAGACATTGCTTGAGTTTGCGTGATTGTAAGTGGCACTTCTTCCTTTTTAAGTGTTACTTCAACAGTGAACTGCTCTGCATTTGCTGTTGCGCTAAGAGCTAGAGCCATAGCTAGAGTCGAGATCTTTTTCATCATGATTTCCTTTAGTTAATATTTTAATGGGTAGAAAAATTATTATTGGTAAGCTACTGAAATATCAAAGGTAAAATAATATTCCGAGCTGTTAGCAGCGTCTTTATCCACTAGCGTAATCATACTTTGTGCGACATATTCAGCAGTACCTGAAGCATTTAGGCGTAAAGTTTTTACAATTGGCGTGGCATGTTTGTTGGTGGTCAAGCGCAAACCGTTGATCGTGTGATCGGCTGTATGGGTCAGTACTATAGTAGCATTCGCAGCTCCCACAATGTCGAATACTCCAGGCTGACCTATCAAGCCAGGACAAAGTGAGCGAGCACTATTATTTGGGTTAGGCGTACCCGTTGCACTGCAATAGGCTCCTTCCTCAGTACTATTATCTGAGAGCAAATCTGGAAACTGCAGCTTCTTAACTTCAATTATCTCTAGTACGGTTTTTACAGCTTCATAATTAACCTGAAAACCGAATTCCTTTGCTGATGTGCCAACAATTGGAAGCATGACTAGTAATACCCACAGCAGAGGCTTTCTCATAATATATTCCTTTAAATATGATTATATTTTTGTCTCAAATTGCAATTCTGCGTTTTCAACCAAGCTTTCAAGAGCGATGGTAAGTTCGCCGCTTATTTTCTTGGCATCAATATCTGTTTTAAACGTTCGCTGATTTAACTCTGGGTAAATACTAACCTGATTCGCACGATATAATTCATTCCCTTGCTCATCTTTGACGACTAAATTACCACTAAAAGACCCTACACCCTCACGAGAGAAAACCAAGTTCAACATATTATCTTCACTACTAATAAAATGCTTTTTTAGTGTTGCCTTAGCTTTTTCTTCAGCTGAATAATTTTTAATAAAAACAGGAATTATATACTTAACATTTGGTTGAATGAAAACTCCAGATACCTGCTTTACCACTTCTGAAGTTAAAGATTCGACCATAAGGTGTGAACGGAACTCGCCTTTTTCTTTAACGCCTTTTTTGATAATACGAATTCTGGCAAAACTTTGGGGAGGTATATCTCGAGCAACTCGTGGACCAATTCTCAAATAATCTTTGGCAGATAGAGCATACTCATCAACAGCTTCTAAGTGCCCCGCCTCATGCATTTGCATTTCTGTAAGCATAACTCTGAAGCTTTGTAATCTATCTGAGTCGTTGTAAATCCGAAACTCTTGTCTGCGGTCATCTTGTTCAAAAACAATTCTTGTTTTATCAAGTTTAAAACTGGCTGCTTGGATTGAAAATACCATGAAAAGCGTAGTGAAACAAAAAGCGACTAGTATAGCTCTATTTATAAAAGACAATTTAAACCCCTAAAGACATCAAGATCAGACAGAACATTAACACATTATTAATATCCAACCATCTTTATTAAACATTGATTACACAAGAAATAATTTGAGGGTCACTTTACACGATGTTTATAAAACAGGCAAAAACAAATAACAGCAAGAGCTATAAAATATAAATAATGAGTATAAAAATACCAATAATGTATTTATTCAATATTAGCCGTTGATTCTTTTTTCTTAAATGACAAAAATATTGACGTTCATTTGTAGTTATTCACCGAGTTTTTGGAAACGGATACATATTGATGTATTGGACTATTCTTGGTTGCTCGGTCAGATTGGGGCGGCTTCCATGAGGCAAAAAATGGTGCCAAATCACCATATCACCAGCATTTGCACCAATGGCCCTAGAACCAAATTGATGAAGGTCAATCTGATGTTGCTTACTCACATATTGTTTGATCTGTTTAGGCAACTGATGATGGAAGCCTGGTACAACCGTTAATGCCCCTTGCTCTGGTGCTGTATCGGTCAAATATACTATGCCTTGAGTACCAAGTTGTAGTGGTTTGCAAAGGTTAAGATCCCAGTGTAAATCGGGACCTGAAAATGGATGTGTATGGGTCTGTGGAGGGTTAAAACCACACCGATCGGTAGACACGATTAGGTCTTCTGTCCCCCATAACTGGCTATAAGCTTTATGGATCCGTTTCGCATTACGTGCCTGTGTTAAAGCGGGGTGCTGAATTAATTCAACCATAATGCCAGCGCGCAGTTCCAAATCATACCACTTTGATGAGTCATTAAGATCAACACTCAAAAAATCAGCAATGGCTTTTTTAACTGCAGAACATTGTTTCAGATCCAATGCCTCTTTTAAGATCACATAACCATCTTCTTGCCACTGTTGCAAATCTTCTGAAGTTAGCACATCTGGCATGGCTGCTATTTCGTCAAACCTTTGCTGTATCTGTGCAGGCTGATTTACCCCATTAAGATATGCACTGGCGCGATTTAAATTCAACAGACTAAAGCTACTTATTTTGGCAATATGACTTAAAAAGCCATCAAATGATAAAGCGTTCTCATATACTGCTGATATACCTTGATGTTGACTGACACCCAGTAAGTCGAATATAGCTCGATCAACCTCACTATCTAACTTCAACTCAGAGTCAGCTGAGTTAAGCAATTGAGTGTGTTGCCACCAAACAGTCTCTAACAAAGATGTATCACAGAGCAAGCTTGAAGAGTTTACAGATGATGCCATTAATATTCCTTCATATGTGCATGTAATAATACAACTGAGCGCACAATAGATTGAGAGCTGGTAATAATATCAGCTGAATTTTACCCGTTATCAATCATTACCTTCTGAGGACATTAAACTGCGATAAAACAATTTAGTTACACGTTCTTGAGGTAGCCAATTTGCATAACTCAATTTTAGCTCCGCCAGCGGCTGAGCCGCTACAACAGCTTCTAAGCTTTGGTGCTTTTCTATCGCTGCAAGCATGATGCTTTTAGAGTGCTCAAGAAGCGCTTTATATTCTGTCAAACCATCTTTATTGGTAACAGGGCCATGACCTGGGATCACAATCGTCTTATCATCGATACGCTCAAGGATATTAGCAACGGACGCTATCACTCCATCAAGTGAGCCACCACTATCTACATCGACAAATGGCAGACTGTTTAAGTTGAAAAATATATCACCTGTATGTACAGCGTTAGCGCGTTCATAAAAAATCACCGCATCACCATCCGTATGGGCATTGGCATAATGCCAAACTTTGGCATTCTCACCATTAAAATGCAGCGTCATGTCTTGGCCAAAGCTGATCACTGGCAAAAATTTCGAACCTTCACCATGTTTGTCTTTCAAGCGACGATATACGTTTTTGTGCGCGATAACATGGCTACCCGCGTTTGCAAAATTTTCGTTCCCACCTGTATGATCACCATGATGATGTGTGTTGATAACAAACTCAGGTACTTCTGGCTTTAGTTTACTTATTTGTGCTCGTATGCCATCACTCAATTTCGCAAACTGATCATCTACCAGATAAATACCATCTTCACCCACACTGATAGCTATGTTTCCACCTTGACCATAGAGTACATGAAGATGGGGCGATAGCTGTCGCAGTTTGAATTCTACTTCAGCACTAGCATGGTTCATTGCACACAGTACTAAGGGTAACAAAAGTACTTTCAAGATACGCTTCATAATCAAATCCATTACAGTTTCGTTGGTATAAGATATATTTCAACCTTTTGATTAATAAGGTAGCTTATTTTTATATTAGTGGGAAAGTATTCTCTACTTCAGGGGGGATTTTTTTCGGGGTGAATGAAAAATAGTGTCTGGCTTTCATTTTCCTGCGGATCATGAAAACCAGTTACTATACGACGTTATTCTATACTGGCTTTGATAGGACCATGTGCTAATTGCACATCTGGGTTTTGCCCACGCTGGCGTAGCAAATGATCCATCAAGGTTATCGCCATCATCGCTTCAGCAATTGGTATAGCGCGAATACCAACACATGGGTCATGACGCCCTTTAGTGACCATCTCAACCGCTTCATTTGAGGTATTAATACTTTGACCAGGAATGGTAATACTAGATGTAGGTTTAAGCGCTATTGAGGCGATGATATCTTGCCCCGTTGAAATACCTGCCAAAACTCCACCCGCATGATTGCTGGTAAAACCATCTGGTGTTAACTCGTCACGGTGCTGGGAGCCTTTTTGCTCCACAACTGCAAAACCATCGCCAATCTCAACCCCTTTAACCGCATTGATACTCATTAAAGAATGAGCTATCTCTGCATCTAAACGGTCAAAAACCGGCTCTCCCAAGCCAACAGGTACATTTTTAGCAACAACCATCACTTTCGCGCCAACAGAATCTCCAGACTTTTTCAGTTCACGCATGTACTCATCAAGTTCATCCAACTTGCTTTCATCGGGAAAGAAAAATAGATTCTGCTCAACCTGCTTCCAGTTGAATTGCGTGGCTTTAATTGGACCTAATTGCGATAAGCAGGCATTAATTTCAATGCCATGTACTTGGCGCAGATATTTTTTCGCAATACCACCTGCTGCTACTCTAATTGCAGTTTCTCTCGCTGATGAGCGCCCTCCACCACGGTAGTCGCGGTGACCATATTTATGCCAATAGGTATAATCCCCGTGACCTGGGCGGAACACATCAGCAATTTTTCCGTAATCCTGAGAACGTTGATCGGTGTTTTCAATCAACAGGCCAATACTGGTACCCGTTGTTTTACCCTCAAATACTCCGGAAAGAATCTTGATCTCATCCCCTTCTCTGCGCTGCGTGGTGTAGCGACTTTGTCCGGGCTTTCGTCTGTCTAAATCAATTTGTAAATCAGCTTCACAAAGCTCTAATCCCGCCGGAACACCATCAACCACACCACCTAAGGCTGGGCCATGACTTTCTCCGAAGGTGCTCACTTTAAAAAGCTGACCTATGCTATTACCTGCCATTATTTATCCTCATTCCAAATGACACCCTAAACCACTGAGTTAAATCATTAATCAGTCATTAAAATATTCAATTAATTGCTGCTTTGAAACCACAAACACACCAAGACCACCGTGCTCAAATTCAACCCATTCAAACGGTGCGCCCGGATACAATGCTTCCATATGTACCATAGAGTTACCTACTTCTACAAACAGCCAACCATCATCAGTTAAGTGTTCAGCCGCCTGTTGTAAAATAGTACGAGTTACATCCAAGCCGTCTTCACCTGATGCCAACCCAAGTTCTGGTTCATGATGAAACTCATGGGGTAAATCCGCCATATCTTCAGCATCAACATAAGGTGGATTGGCAACGATTAAGTCATACTTCTGACCTTCGATACCACTAAATACATCAGACTGAATCGCAAACACCTGATCTTGAAGCATATAGTCATCAATATTGATATTGGCCACTTCCAACGCGTCATACGAGATATCCACTGCATCTACTTGTGACTCTGGAAAAGCCTGCGCTAATGCAATCGCAATACAGCCAGAGCCCGTACACATATCCAAAATACGCTCAACGGGCTGAGCTTCTCTCAACCAAGGAGAAAACCTGTTATTGACTAATTCCGCAAAAGGCGAACGAGGAACCAATACTCGCTCATCAACATAAAAAGGCATTCCCGCAAACCATGCTTGATTGGTCAAATAAGCAACTGGGGTACGCTCAACAATACGCGTTTCGATATAACTCAACAACCTTAGTTTTTCGGTGCGAGTTAGACGCGAGTTCATTAGCTCTGTTGGAGTGTCCAAAGGCAGATTTAAAATAGGTAACACGAGACTTACCGCTTCATCCCACGCGTTGTCAGTACCATGTCCAAAAAACAGCCCCTCGCTTGCAAACTGGCTAGTGGTCCAACGCAGCCAATCTCTGATTGTTAGTAAATCGCTTACCGTTTCTTGCGTTAACGCTTCTGTTACCTGAAATTCGCTCATGTTTTTATCTCAGTCATCATAATGTAATTGTTGCTATTGTAGCGGTTTTTAAGCTGGGTTTTTATGCTTTTTTTATTTAGAATGTCCCAATGAAAAAAGAACGCCCAAACTCCCACATGATTAATGATGCTGATTTTGATTTATTCCGTCAGTCTATTGCTGGTGCAACAGAGTATAAACAAGATACAGTGCGCTTTGACAAGGCTCCAAGCAAGCCCAAATTAAATGAGCTTGCCAGCCAAACAAAACAGCATCAGTCTGAGTTTTATTTTTCCGACGAGTATATCCCTGACATTGATACCCATGGCACTGTAAACTATGTCAGACCGGGTGCAGACAGATACCTTGCTAAACAATTGCGCAGAGGAGATATCGCGCCAGAGTTGATCCTCGATTTGCACGGCTTAAACAAAGATCGCGCTAAAGAAGAGCTTGCTGCGTTAATCCATGCGTGCAAAAAGCAGCACTACTACTGTGCCTGTGTGGTTCATGGCATTGGTGAACACATATTAAAACACAAAGTGCCGCAATACCTTGTTCAACATCCAGATATACTTGCCATGCATCAGGCTCCCCTAGAATATGGCGGCAAGGGCGCGGTTTTAATTTTAGTTGACCTTCCACAATCAAATGAATTTAGGCGCTAAGCAAAGCCATACGCTTAATTAACTGGCTCCTAAGCCCACCTTTGGTTAATATGCTCGTAAACAATATCGATAACGCATACATTAACAGGGTTCATATGAACGAATTACTAAGTGCTGATCTTGCTATCTTGCTTATTGAGCCATCTCCTACGCAAAGAAAAATTATTACTAAAGAACTGCAAGGCGAAGGTATATTGCATATTGATTTTGCCGATTCTATCGCTGATGCAAAAGCCCAATTAGAAAGCAGTATTCCGGATCTTATAATTTCTTGTCTTCACCTACCCGATGGCAGTGCAGTAGATATCCAGCATCATATTAATAATGATCTCAGCGAATACTCCATTCCGTTTATGCTGATTTCCAGTGAAACACGAAAAGAGCAACTGGAAATATTTAAACAATCTGGTGTGATTGCTATTTTACCTAAGCCATTTAATAAACAACATTTAGGCAAAGCAATCAACGCAACTTTAGACATTTTATCACCGCAAGAGCTAGAGCTAGACCTTTATGACATTCAAGATCTACGCGTACTCATTGTTGATGATTCTAAGCTAGCGAGACAATACATACACAGAGTATTGACGAACTTAGGAGCCAGCCGATTTACTGAAGCTGAAGATGGTGCTCAAGCCCTTGAAATATTACAAACACAAATGTTTGATTTAATCGTTACCGATTACAATATGCCACAAGTTAATGGTCAGGAACTCACAGAGTCAATCCGCAACAGTGACAAGCATGCGCATATTCCAGTGCTGATGGTGACCTCAGAAGCAAATGACGCGCACTTGTCCAATATTATGCAATCTGGCGTCAACGCACTGTGTGACAAACCTTTTGAACCTGATACTGTGAAAAAATTGATTTATCAGCTGCTTGAACAAGATAGCTAAAATATAGCGTTTTTAACCATACTCAGTGGTCAATTTAGTACTTTCAATATCATTGACCACGACACCATAAAAATAAAGTACAATAAAAACAACCACATAAAATATTTTCATAACATGGCACAACCTTTGTAATAGTTATCACGACTAACAATCCAAAGGAGCAATATTATGAAAACTTTATCAAAACTAACTGCTATCGTATTAATTAGCTGTGCAAGTGCAACTAGCTATGCAAACCCACTACAATCTGATACCACCGTCGAACTATCCGATGTGATCAGTAATGCTATCACTACTAGCATCAACAACAGCATTGAAGAACTTAAAGCTTCAACACTTAAAGCGGTAACTCAGTCTTTAGACATCGCTTCGGAACAAGAAGCCACTGTGGTTATGTCGAAGTCGACTAAAACTCAAGAGGAAAGCTCATTATGAGTTATGAACTAATGTTATTGAGCTTACTTTCTTTACCAGTCATAAGTACATTTGTGGCGTATATGGGAATTGAGCTACTTCGCTTTGTCGGACAAAGACTAAGCGTGGGGTAAGTGTATGGTGGTATCTAGAATAAACAAGGCGTGCAGGCAAATAAAAACCCGCCAAGCGGCGGGTTTTACAAAACGAAAGACAGCTTATTATAGCGCGTTTTCGTTTTCAGATAGGAACTTAGCAACACCTTCAGGGCTTGCGTCCATACCTGCTTTACCTTCAGTCCAACCAGCAGGGCATACTTCACCGTGCTCGCTGTGGAAAGCTAGAGCGTCAACCATACGTAGCATTTCATCAATGTTACGACCTAAAGGAAGATCGTTAACTACTTGGTGACGTACATTACCTTCTTCGTCGATTAGGAATGAACCACGGAACGCAACGCCAGCTTCTGGGTGCTCAACGTCGTATGCTTTACAGATCTCGTGTTTTACGTCTGCAACAAGTGCATATTTAACTGGACCAATACCACCTTCGTTTACTGGTGTATTACGCCAAGCGTTGTGTGAGAATTGTGAGTCGATTGAAACACCGATAACTTCAACACCACGCTTTTGGAACTCTTCAAAACGCTTGTCAAATGCGATCAACTCAGAAGGACAAACAAAAGTGAAGTCTAGTGGGTAAAAGAACACAACCGCTTTTTTACCTTTGATGTTTTCATGTAGATTGTAGCTATCTACGATTTCGCCATTACCTAGTACCGCTGCTGCTGTAAAGTCTGGTGCCTGACGGCCAACTAATACACCCATTGTTTTCTCCAAATAGTTAGGTTTTTGTCCAATTATATCTAGCACATATCCATGCGCTAAAACTGTACTGACTATATTGAGGCAAATTTAAAAAAAACAACCTCAAAACAAATTTGGCCTCAGTGTATTCCTCATCACCTAAAAATAACAATCGAATAAAGCGATAACTATCATCTATTTTTTTGATTAAGACTTGGATCAGCAATACAAAAAACGCCTCATTTGGGAGGCGTTTTTTGATAATCTATTAATCCATAATGTTGTCAGGCATCTCACCACGGAGCTGCTGCCAGATCTCACCAGTTTTATGACCATATTTACGCATTAGCGAAATAGCACCATCATGATTTTGCTCTTGGGCTAATATAGTGAGATCTTTATAAAACTGTCTTGCAAGTTCTCTTGTGCGAGCATCAGAAAAATAGTGACCACCTATTTTTGAGTACAATCCTTTAAAGCCATTAAGTACTAGCACGTAAATACGGTTGTTACCTGCAACAGCTAATTGGTGATGAACACGGTAATCATATTCGGCAAAAGCCTCCGCAGTGTCTTCTAGCTCATCACTTTTTGATAGTATTTCAATGACTGATTGAGGGTTAAACTTGATTGCAGCACGAGTATAAATAGCGCTGATATTTGTGCGAGCAGATAAAAGTTGATCCGTTAACTCCGGCATCTTATCTTCATCCAAGCGCGCGAGTGTCTCAAGGATGTTTAAACCAGATGTTTCCCAAAAGTTATTTACGCGTGTTGGCTTCCCATGTTGGATAGTTAACCAACCATCTCTGGCTAATCGCTGAAGTACCTCACGTAGAGTGGTTCTCGTCACACCAATTAATTCAGACAGCTCTCGCTCGGCAGGTAAAATAGAACCCGGTGGAAACTCTCCGTTCCATATAGATTCAACAATATACTCCTCAGCAAACCCTGCTGGACTCTTGGCTTTGAAAATTCTCATTTAGCACCACTTATTAAAAAATGACCGCACATTATGCAATCCACTGATTGTACCAGATGATTTTCAACTAACAAGCAAAGAAAACGATTAGTAACCTGCTTAGCGCTATGCCGAGATTAGTTGCAGCAAAAAGCGTTTATGACTCATAATAGCAACAAAATAATACTCAGGAGTAGGTATGAATTGGTTAAGTGCACTGTCGTCATCTAAGAAGGCATGGGCGTTACTGGCTTTAAGTGCCGGATTATTCGAAATCACGGCGTTGTATTTTCAATATGTGATGGGGCTAGAGCCGTGCATCATGTGTATTTATCAACGTACCGCCATGCTTGGCTTATTTGCAGCGGGTATTGTGGGCTATTTATCACCGACAAACTGGCTAGTTAAAGGATTAGGATTTACCATTTGGGGAATAAGCAGTATTTGGGGTTGGATTATCGCCCGTGAACACATCAATATGCAAACAACCACAGACCCCTTTGCCTTTACCTGTGACATCGTGCCAAACTTTCCTAGCTTTATGCCGTTGCACGAGTGGTTCCCCGCATTTTTTGCAGCTACAGGTGACTGTGGGAACATTGATTGGTCTTTCTTAACACTCAGCATGCCTGGTTGGATGGAAATCATATTTGCGTTCTATAGCTTAAGCTTTATCGTTATTTTGGCCTCAAGTCTTTTGGTTCGCACTAAATGATTATCCGCCTTAGCCAGATAAAATCTCTCGAGCCTTACAAGCTGCGTGACAAACAACGTATATTGGCCATCGCTTTGGATGAAATGCCTGCTACGCGTAAAGTGACACTGCGTATCGCTAAGCTTACGGTATTAATACCTTTTTTCATCGCCTTAGCCTACTTTGAAGGGTGGAGCTTATTACCTATTTTACTAGTAGCTGGACTTAGCTACCCTATCCTTACCAGTCCAATTGAAATCATATTTGCTAAGCCGTGGCTTAATGAAGCTGTTGACAAATTTGAATCTGAGCAACGCTAGAAAGGGCCCGATGGGCCCTTAAACCTTGCTTAAAAACGAATCTTGCCCTCTAATTTAGCTGCGATTCGGCTCCCAATGCCTTTAACTTGTTGTAACGCATCAAGGTCTACAAACCGGCCGTTTGTTTGGCGGTAGTCAATAATAGCCTGAGCTTTCTTTTGGCCGACTCCCGGCAGCTTTGCCAGTTCATCAATTGAAGCTGAGTTAATATCAACTAAATGGGTGGTATGGTCAACGATCGTAACGCGAGTAGAGTCATTGAGCTCTTGAGCACTTGCATTGCAATTAAGCCCAAAGCCGATGATTAAAGTTACAACAAATATAATTGATTTCATTATAGTAGTTCCTTACTAGTTATATTCCTTAATTTAATCCTTTGCGTAAGTACTCATACTTCAAAAATACTTACTATCAAGGAACATTAAATAAAGGAAATGTACCTTAATTTGTCAAGATACTTGTCCATGAAAAACACTCAGGTAGTTTTAATTTAATAAAGTTACGTTATGCTGGTTAAGATAAAGGGCAAGAGTGAATAAAACCTTGCATAATGCATCATAAAGATTTACTGTATAAAAAAACAGTGTTTAGCAGGAGTGATCATGGCTGTTATTGTTAAGTATGTGGTTGAAAGAAACGGAGTCGAGCGCATGACCTTTACCAGTAAAAAAGAGGCTGATGCATACGACAAAATGTTAGACGTTGCAGAGTCGTTGGAGCAGATGCTGAGCAAAGTTGATGTTCCCCTTAGCGAGCAACAAGTTGAATCGCTAGCACTTGAGATTGCGAAGCAAAAAGATGAATTTGTAGCTGTGCTAAAGGGCAGTAAACCCGCTGTAACAAAAAAAGCTAAGCCCTCTGCCAAATCAAACACTGAAAATGTAACGCCGTTAAAAGAGGCGTAGGTAGTAAGGGTTACAACTGACAATAAAAAAGCCGCAATGTGCGGCTTTTGTATATCTAGCTGTTTGTTACTTCAATACATCAGCAACGGCATTAGCGAAGTAATCGATGTTTGCTTGGCTGATACCAGCAACATTTACTCGGCTCGATCCAACGATATAGATACCATAATCTTTTTGAAGACGATCAATTTGCTCTTTATTGATACCTAAGAATGAGAACATACCATTTTGTTTATCAATGAAAGAAAAGTCCTGAGCAACGCCCTTAGCCGCTAAACTATCTTTGATTAACGTACGTAGCCCATTGATGCGTGAACGCATTTCATCTAACTCTTCGTGCCACATTTGGGTTAATTCAGTGCTGCTTAAAATTGTATTTACAATATCAGCACCATGCGCTGGAGGCATTGAATAAATGCTACGTACAACACTCAACAATACTGAGTTTGAGATGTCTGCTGTTGCTGCATCTTTAGAGATGAGTGTACACGCACCCACTCGCTCACGATACAACCCAAAGTTCTTTGAGCACGAAGAGCAAATGATAAGCTCATCTACTGCGTCAGCAAGTAAACGTAAGCCATAGGCATCTTGATCTAAGCTTGCACCAAAACCTTGGTATGCAATATCAATTAATGGTGTAAAACCTACTTCTTTTGCTAGTTCAGCAACCACTTTCCACTGCTCTGCATTAAGATCCATGCCGCTTGGATTGTGGCAACATGCATGAAGTAATACAACATCACCTTTTGGCACTTGTTTTAGCGCATTGATCATTTCATCAAAAAGCAGGCCCTTATTTTCGTAGTCATAGTAAGGATATTCTTTAACCTGAAGGCCTGCTGCTTCAAATAAACTAATGTGGTTTGCCCATGTTGGAGTGGTAACCCACACTGTTGCATTGGTATTACAACGTTTGATGAACTCCGCAGCAACGCGTAACGCACCAGTACCACCTGGCGTTTGAGCTGTGCGAACTCGATTAGCCAATAATGTGCCGTGCTCACCTAGAAGCAACGACTCCATCTTATGACAAAAATCCAAGTTACCTGCTAAACCAATGTAAGATTTCGTTTTTTCATTTTCTAATCGAAATGCTTCCGCCTTTTTAACGGCACGTAGCACAGGTGTATCGCCCTGTTCGTCTTTATAAACCCCAACGCCTAAATCAATTTTGTTTGGGTTTGTATCTTGCTTGTAAGCTGCCATCAATCCTAGGATTGGATCTGTTGGTAGTGGTTTTAATTCACTGAACATGGGTCATCTCTTATTTTACGTTATATCAGCGAGCAATATCTGCACTGCACGGGCGCTATGCCTCGCTGAACACTAGGGTTTAAACTGAGCTCATATTAACATAATTATTGGTCAAAACGAGTCATATCACTCAGGTAGATACTGAGGAATTTTAATACATACAGCAATTAGTAAAGCTAACACGCTTGGTGTAAAAAAATCTTTGCTAAACGCTTCAGCATCAATGATACCGATACAGTTGTTTGCATTATCAAACAGTGGTAAACAAGCTTCGGCCTGTACTTTTGGATCACAAGTATAATACTCGCCGCCGTTACTAACATAAGCTGGAACATCGTTAATCACACGGCCTCGACCACTCATAGCTACCTGTACGTTATTACTTGTCGCAGCAAATTGCTCATTAACAGGAAACAATGGTCGGCTTGGTGCTCCAAGGTAAGCCAGTTTCAATAGCTGAGCCCCCTGTGATGTATCACGAGTCTGATATATACCAAACCAGTCCACATTTGTTTTGCTTTGTACAAAAGCCACGATGGACTGTAACTTAACTAACGCTTGTGAGGTTTGTTGATCTTGCGAAAGTAGTGAGGTCAGCTCAAAAGGTTCATCCTGAAGGTGGCCAAATAAACTACATGCCCCACCTTCACCAAGCTCTGGAATACGATAGGACCACACAGCATCTTGCCAGTTATTCTGGTCCTGTAAGAATGCATCTAATTGAGATAAAGCCAATTCAACATCGGCAGGCTCTGTATTAAGAGCCGATTGAGTTAGGTAAGAAGAAACCATCTAGCCATCCAAACATCTAAAAACAGCGTTAGACTAGCACGCAAATAATGCTTTGCAAATAGAAATTATTACAAAGAATAAACTATTTTCACCTCGTTACCTTGGGTGTTAAATTGAATGTCGCAAGACATCTCTTGCAGTAAACGTAGCCCTCGACCGTACTCCAACAGAAGATTATCATCTTCACTGTCCTTAACTCTAAATCCGCTACCCGAGTCTGCAATTGTAAATATTAATACAGCTTTTTGGGGCACATATTCAACCTTCATACTTACCGAAGCTTTTTCTAGTTTTAACAGTGCTTTTTCTCTAATTTGATAATACTCCAAAAAGCCGTCGTCTTTATTTTTGATATTTGAATCTAAGCCAAGCACGCCATGATCCACAGCGTTGTTATATGCCTCCGAAAGCAGTAAGAAAATATTAGACCTATGCTCGCTCACTCCTTCTATTTTGCTCAGGACATCAACCAATTCCAATATTGGATCCGTGCTAGCAATACACTGGGCGTCAACCTTTACACTCAACTCAAAAGGAATTTTTGAGTATGTAATGGGTGCATTTTTGATTTTTTCGCTCGCTAAACAATTGATAATGGCTATGCTCAAATCGTCTTGCTGTGCGCTATGTTCAGAAAAGCTTTGCGTCAGTTGAATTATTTGCTCAGTCGAGATGTTGTCACAGCTTCGCAGTACCTCTTTCAACCGCTGCTCACCGAACATTTCTCCATGTTTATTTTCTGTTTCGATTATGCCATCAGTGGCCAGCACCAACCGCTGGTTTGCTTTGACTTCCAAATGAATTGTTGTGCGCTCAAACTCGTCATCATCTAAAATTCCCAGCGCCATGTGTTGTGACTCTAACGTTTGTATTAGATTACCTTGCTCATCAATGAGATAAATATCAGGCAACCCGCCTAGCCAAGCCGACACACTTCTCCCTGATTCGCTAAGCTCCACAATGGCTGCCGCACAAAACATGTTGCTTGGTAACAAGGTGTTTAATACCCCGTTTAATTCAAATGCAATGTCATTAACCGCCATCCCTTTACTAACCATGGCATAAAAAATTCGTGACGCAGGTAATGCACCGACTGCCGCAGCCAAACCATGTCCAGTAAAATCTCCAAGTAGACAATAAAACCCACCCATAGGACTTTTTGCCATCAAGAACATGTCTCCATTGAACATTGAAGCTGGGGAAAGGTGATAGTCACAATGCTGATGATATCGAGAAGATTGATCGAGGGCGTTACTGAAAATGTGTTCAACAATTTCATGCTCTCGTTCTATTTGATTGTAGTGATATTCAAGTTGCTTCTTCTGCTGGTTCGCCTCTTGGCTCAACCTGCGAGTACGAGCATGAGCCTTGATCTTTGCAGATAATATAACTCTATCAAACGGCTTATGGATAAAGTCATCACCACCTACGGCTAAACATTTCTCAAAGCTGTCATGATCTTCTAGTGTGGTGATAAAGATAACTGGTAGATACACATCCCCAGCCAATTCTTTTATTTTAGGCGCAGCCTCAAACCCATTCATTACTGGCATAATGACATCGAGCAACACCACATCAATTTCATATTGTTGCATTAACTCAATTGCCTGAGCTCCATCATTAGCAACAACCACTTCATATTCTTGTTGCTCTAACATCGCTTTTAGCAAAATACAGTTTAACGGCTGATCATCTACAACCAATACGCGCACAGTTACATTTCCTGTTGAGAGGCTTTATCAGTCAATATCAAACTTTTTGTCAAACCTTGATATTTGCAATATTTTCTTTAGTTGAGGGCGACAGTTGGTAATTTGAATAGTATCGATTGATTCTGCGAGCGTTTTTTTCATATTCAACAGCATACCTAATGCAGAGCTATCCATGTAATCTGTTTCTCTCAAATCAACCACGACTTTTTCAGTCTGCTCACCAACATCGGCATACGCCTGACGAAAAGACTGAACGAGGTTAAAGTCAAACTTTCCTCTTATTTGTATTGTTAAGGTCTTACCGTCTGCTGAAGAATTTTTGCTCAAACTCATGTTAAGCTCCTAAAATATTTCGAATTTACTATTCAGTACACTGTCTTAAATATAAGCACTTTATTCAGTTTAGCCACAAATAAGTTACTGCGGAAAAATTAAGCTGATTTTTTCTCCTTTAATTCAACATCTGAAATACTACAGATACGAAAAAGATTAATGTTATGATCAGTTCACTGTTTTTTAAGTTGTGAGAGAAAAATGTCTGATAGTCGTTTAGTTTATTCAACAGAAACCGGGCGAATCGATACCAAAGAACCAAAAAAGGAAGTGGAATCTAAAGTATTTAAAGACGGATTCGTCAGAATTGAGAGACAAACAAAAGGGAGAAAAGGCAAAGGAGTCATGCTGGTTGTGGGCATCGACGCTCAACAACATGATTTGAAGAAGCTAGCAAAAATATTAAAAAGTAAAATGGGTCAAGGCGGCGCTTTGAAAGATGGGATCATCGAAATCCAAGGTGACGATAGAGAAAAGCTCAAGCAAATATTAGAAGCTCTGAAATTCAAAGTAAAAATAGCTGGAGGCTAGCGCACAGCCTTAGTTGCCGTGATGGGGGTAACACAGCGTTATTACCTCGTACCCATGCAACATTACTAGCTAATATGCCAACACTTCCAGCGAACCTTCTCTTCAGAGTTTGTCAATGTAAATGTAATAAAGCCACCGAGAACAATCACCAGTGGCTTGTTAGTTCTTGATAAACTTAACTATTGACTACTAAATGACGAAAATGGAACCAAATAGAGCGATGGAGCTGATAATACAGCAAGACCAGCAGGCAATGTGACTAAAGATGGATTAGTACCATAGAAACGAGTCATACTATCAAGTACAAAGTTACTTTTTATTTTTCCACTACTACGGTCATAAATTTGAAGTGCTGGATCTGTGTGGCCGAAGTGTGCGTGCAACAGGAAATACACTTCGTTTTTGTCTAAGTCTGAACTTATGGCTGGTTCGAGTGATCTTTCGTCGGTTCCGAGGATAGTAGCATCATATCTTTGTTCAGTTGTTTGCGACATTAGGTCAACGTATTCACCATCACGGTTAATGATAGCCCCCCCATTGATATGTACCGGATAGTCAAGGTTAGGTGACCCCTTTGAGCCCGCTTTAAAATCGTACAAAAAATGAATACCTGTGCTGTTTACCGACAATTTACTGATAGGTGCTGCGCCCTGATAGCTTTGGCCCTCAAGTGGCGCATAAATATAATAACTGCCGTCAGAGTCAAAGCCAAACGATTTACCACTACCACTATAGCCATCTACTATCCCTTTTATCTGATCCATATACACTTCCTGTGGAAGAATCTGGCCATTACCTATCACCATCAGTGAAGAGATCCCATGTGAATATCGTGTGCCAATTGCCAGCACAACGGCGTCACTCAATACGGGAGAACTATACATATTAATGAGATATACATCTTTAGGTAGTTCTATGAATTGTTTATCGAAATTACCAGAACTAAGCTCAATACGAGCAACGACACCCGCTTTTGAAAAAATGGCATAGAGATAATTACCATTAGCTGAAAGCGCTAGTTTATTTGGATTACTCAGCAAAGGAATATAATGCTCAACCTCAAGACTGTTACTATTAACAATGGCAACACTGTTACCTTTAGGTCCGCTTGTGTGCTTCATTGCAAGATAAAGCTGGTCTCGTACAGGATCAAATACGCTGTCTTGTATGTCACAGTTAAGTTTAATTAGGCTCTGATTAGATTCGTTCACATGGTTTATAGGCGCACAGTTTTGAGTCAAGTTTTGCGCCAGTGCGTCCTTCTCAATAAATTGGACGGAATGTCGTCCTCTAAGTACAACTCTAGAAGACGTAGACAGTACTTGTTCTGTTTCAAAGTTGCCTAGTGTGTAGCGTGCGACTTCCGCCTGATTATCATAGCGACTAACAACAATTTCTGAGCTATCTACATTATAAATACGTTCATTATTACTATCTAAATGTATTAACCCTCCCTCTAAAATGCTCCCAAATTTGACTAAACTTCTTTGCTTTACAAAGGTACGATCGATGAGATACCACTGGCCATCTCGCTGTATATCATAGTGTGGAGACCCATAAAAAATAGGACTGCTGATAGAGAGCACATCCTCTTGACTTATATTTAATTGAAAACCTGTGCCAGCGTCATCAACCACTATGAGCTTTGCTCCATCTGAAGCGTAAACGAATGAACTCACGTAGTAAGGCCTATCGTTTTGTTCAATCCCCCTTAACGAATTAGAAAACGGCTGCTCTCCTTTGAAAATATACAAATTATCGTAGGCACCGTTTTGTTCTGTATTTACAGCAATTTCATCCTCATTCGTGGGTGACGTTTGAACATCTTTGACAACACCTTTGGAGACGCGAATCGTATTCAATAATTGTAGGTCATCCGCTGCATATGAATGAACCTCATTACTTTGTTGAAACGCGATGTAAAATTTTGAGTAGTCATGACTAAATCGAATCAACTTAGGCGCCATATCAAAGTCTAGCAATTCAGATATTTTGTTTGATGAATCATCCATAGAAAGTAGTTTATGACCACCCATAGCGTCAGAAACTAAAAACAGTATTTGCTCTCTATTTTCATCATAAGCCATATCCACCGAAGAAATAGACAGCTGCTTCATGCTTACAGCAGTGGGTAAAGGGTCATATTTATTGTCCGTTAATGAAAACAAGAAGCCTTCAAGTAGCTCCTCATAACTTTCTATGGCCAGTTCAGTATCAACAAACTTACCCGTTCCTTCTACATCGATTTGTATTGGGTCAGTTTCATAATTCAAACGCACTGCGTTATGTTTACTGAAACATATCAATGGGGTGTACGTATTAAAAGACTTGTCACTCATTTGACAGGTAAATGTCGCCCCTAAAATAGAACTATTTATAAACAAGTCCATGCTTACATAAGGATATATAGCACTATTGTTATTTCCTTTGGTTTTGCTCAAAGAAAATTTTGAAAGATGCTCTTGTTGACCATCAACTATCACCGCAAAGTATTGGCTATCAACGGCAGTCGCTTTGAGTTCCTCACTCTTTTCAATGATGTCCCCCACTCCCAAATGATAATCAATTTGATAGACGCCTACTGCCTTTTGATCCCAACCTTTAACGGTTAAGCCGGTGCTCATATCAGCAATCGCACGTAAACTAATACCACTGTCGTCAATCGAGAACGCCTCAATATTGAGTATCACTTCTCCATTAATTGTGTCTGCGAAGAATGTGTCATTACAATTTTGATAAGTTAGTACTAGCAAATCACCCGCAGACACCGAAAGACTGTCGTCTGCATCCGTAAAATCAACATCAACTGCACCTGTGCCGTCAGTACCACAGCTAACATCATAATCCCCATGTGGTTGATTATGTTTAATTATCCGATTTACAAATGATTGACTCGCTTGTAGCACTCCTTCGGTGGCAACTAACGACAAACCAATTGCAGAAAATGAGTTATCACTTTGTGAAAATACAAGTGTCCCGCTATTTTCTCTACCTGGCACTTTATCGATATTTGATCCTGTACCTGTACCTGTACCTGTACCTGTACCTGTGCCTGTACCTGTGCCTGTACCTGTGCCTGCACCTGTGCCACCTTCGCCGCCTCCACCACACGCTGATACCGCAAGGGCTACCATTAAGGTCATAATGAATCGAATAGTTCTTTTAAACCGAATCCCGACGGCTTCAGTTATGGTTATGGGGTCAAAGAATCTGGGCAAAATATCCTCGAGTATATAGTTTAAGTGTTGAAAGTTTGTGATTGTTCACTCGTTATCGGGTCATCAAAAGTAGCGTTGTAGTAAAAAGCAACTGATTGTATCTATCTTTCAGCACGCGCATTTGGTTTTATCCCGAAAATCGCAGCAGTCTACACAAGTGACTAAATTCCGTCCACCTATACCGAGTCATCAGATTTCGAACATAAACCATTGAGAGCTTTAACACCCCCTAACACGAATTGGCCTGATAGATATTGTAAGGCGTGCAAACTCACTACACACAGCATATAACCAATACTTTTTACCCATATAAAATACAAAAGCCAATTCTTTTGTATAAGTCAATAAAACTCGTTAGACTGTGTTAGCGAAATTAACACTTCACCTTGAACTGACCTGAGTTGCTGCTTCGCATTTTCTCAGTTGGTGAATTATTTTATGTTTAAAATCCGGAGCTGTTATATGAGACGCTTGAATACATTATTTTACGGCGCATGTCTGATTGCACTATCAGGCTGTGGAGGCGGCAGCGGTGATCAAAGTACCACACCTACCACCCCAACCCCCTCAGATCCCCCAGCACAAACGATTGATACTGGAGATCTTACAGTCAGTATTGCTGGCCTCCCTCAAGGGGTCAGTGGCAATGTTACTATCACAGGTCCAGACGGCTACAGTAGCGAACTGAGTCAGTCTAAAACGATTGCAGATTTAACCGTCGGCAGCTATACGGTCACGGCAAATGCCGTCACCGCAGAGTCTCTCAGTTATGATGTACTACCTGCTGAATATACTGTTGACGTTTCTAAAAACACAACAAACAATGTTGAGCTTATTTACCAATCTCCCGTCGTCAGTAAGGGGGTTGTCAGTAACTTTGGCAGCATTTATGTTAACGGTGTACGTTACGATACATCAGGCACAGACTTTAAAGATGAAGACGGTGAACCAAGCACTGAAGATGACTTTGAAGTCGGCATGCTAGTGACCGTAGTAGGGCGCTCTGATGCAGACGGAGAGCACGCACAGGCTGAAGAAGTATACTTTGAGCTTAAAGCCAAAGGCCCCGCTGAAGCCATTTCATTGACCGATTCCACGTTACAAGTACTTGGTTTTGTTTTTCTCATTGACGAGTCTACTGAGTTCGAAAATACCACGCTTGAAACCCTACAGATTGATGACTTTGTAAAAATTAGTGCCATTCAAAATGATCAGCAACAACTGGTCGCCACTCATGTTGAATTAGATAATGTAGACACCACGCTCAAAGTCGCGGGAGTTGTATCATTACTTGATGAGCAAAGCAGCACGTTCTCATTAGATAATTTAGTAATAGATTACAGTACAGCCGAGGTGGAAGGTGTACTTGCCGATGACGAGCAAGTTGTGGTTCACAGTGAAACTACCGCCAGTGAAGGTGTTTTGCTCGCATCACACGTAAAAGTCATTGAGCGTGAAAGTAGTGATGATGACCAAGATCAAAGTATTCAGTACGCGTTAGATGGTGTTATCAGCGAAGTCGTTGATAATAGTAGCTTCACGCTTGGCGATGTAACAGTTAGTTGGTCATCTGATACTGAATTTTTTGGTGGTGAGGCCAGTGAGCTGGAGGTAGGCGTTCGAGTTAAAGTGCATGGTACGCTTACAGGCGACCAATTAAGCGCGAGAAAAATCCGCCTCGACAAGCAAGGTGTGATCAAATTAGAAGGTGCCATTGAAGAGGTCAATATCGATACTCGTCAGGTACTGGTGCTTAATACGCTATTTACGCTGGATGACCACAGTAAGCTAAAAGACAAATCAAGCCAGAAAGTTCGCCGCATGGAAATTACCGATCTGGTCTTTGGAGATATTGTTTCGATTAAAGCATTTGCCTCATCTGATGGTGATTCTTTATTGGTGAAACAATTAACCAGAGAAGCTGTATCTGATGAAGCGCCAGAGGGCAATGTGGAAATTGAAGGGTTAGTAAGCAGCATTGAAGCCCCTACTCTCACCGTTCAGGACGTCAATATTACCACCAGCGCAGTAACAGAATTTGAAGTTGATGGTGAAGCTCTTGACGCTGATGGCTTCTTTGCTGTGGTACAAGCCGGACACTTTGTTGCCGCACATGCTCAAGCAACATCTGATGGTCAGGTTTTAGCTTTAGAGATAGAAGCTAAAACCAACGCTGACGGTGAAACATCTGAATATGTAAAATTATCTGGTGCTGTGCATGATTTTATCTCTGCTGAGAATTTTAAGGTAAATGGTCGCCTCATCAGAACCAACGAATTCACACACTTTGAAGGTGGTACACAAGCGTCACTTGAAGATGATGTAATGGTTGAGATAAAAGGCGAAGAACACTCTGATGGCAGTATTGTGGCAATCAAAATTGAATTTGAATCAGAGGATGATGTTGAAGAAGTAGAAGTAAAAGGTGCCATCACAGCATTTACCTCAATCACTGACTTCACCGTAGTTGACCAACCCGTCACAACCGATGAACACACTATCTTTAAAGGCGCTAACAGTGAAAGCCTAGCAATTGATGTGGAAGTTGAAGTTGAAGGTGTACTCAATGCAGACGGTGTGTTGCTTGCACATAAAGTCGATATTGAATCACATCAGGATGAAATCGAGGTTTCTGGTGAAATAAGCAATTTTGTATCGGCACAAGAGTTCAGTGTGAATGAGCAAGCCATTACCACAACCGATGAAACCAAGTTCAAACATGGTAATGCCAGTAGATTGGCCGATGGCGTAACAGTAGAAATTGAAGGCACGCTAGATCAAAATAATGTGCTGGTTGCATCTAAAATTGCGTTTGAAAAGCTAGAAAAAGTGAAACTGACCGGTGAAGTAACCAGTTTGTCTGAGCAAGCCTTTACGATTGCAGAGGTAACCGTAGAATATTCGCAGCAAACACAATTTGAACATGGTGAGGCCTCTGACTTGGCTATCGGTATAACGCTTAAAGTCGAAGGACGTAAGCAAAGTGACACACTTGTCACTGCCGAAGAAATAGAGTTCGTTGACGGTGAACACGACGAGCACATCGAAGTGAGCGGTAAAATCAACAAGTTTACCTCAGCGACTGAGTTTTCGATTGGCGCACGTAAAATCACCACTGACGCTGACACACAATATATTGGCGCAGAAGCGAGTGACCTGACACGCGGCATTAAAATTCACGTCAAAGGTATTTTGCAAGACAACAATATTGTGCTTGCACAACAAATCGAGTTTGACGACTAACTGTCAACTCGTTAGCTATCCAAAAAAGCCTTATCCATGCTCTGATGTGGGTAAGGCTCATTACCATCCCCGCATTATGCTTCACTTAAACACTAAAAGCGCCTACTACTGACCGATATCACGACTGGTATTACCAAAATATGAAATCAACTTAATAAACTTAAGTATCAAAAAGTTAAATACCAAGCCAAAGCGAAATCATCAAGAAGTCATGACAACATCAGGTATCTAGATAGCAACTTACATATGGTAGAGTTGTACAAGCTTATTTTGGCTGGGCTACATAAAAACAAGGATAAATCATGACACAATACCGTTATTTTTTGATGCTGTTAATCTCTTTACTAATAGCAAACAGCGAGGCTTTGGCAAAGAGTGAGCGACCACTACTAAAAGGCCCCTACCTTGGGCAAACACCTCCTGGAATGATGCCAAAAGTATTCGCTCCTGGTTATGTTGCTACGAGACACAGAGATTACAGTGGCTCGTTCACACCAGACATGCAAGAGTTTTACTTTTCCAGAAAGGATGTCGACACGCAAAAGTGGTGGCTGGTTAGATTTAAAAGAATAGATAACCTATGGCATGAATCTGTGATTGGCCCAAGAATTGGAAGACCTATCCTATCGCCTGATGGCAATACCATGTATTTAGGTAGCAAATATATGCAACGTACCAGCAGTGGCTGGTCACAAGTCAAAAGTCTGGGGCCAAAGATTGATAGGCAAGATTGGGGCATTATGCGCCTGTCAGCATCGGCTAATGGCACGTATATATTTGATGATTATAAAAATAATGATGTACTGCGTATCAGTGAAGTAAAAAATGGTAAGCGCCAAGACCCCGTATTACTTGGGGCAAACATTAACTCTGGCAAATGGACAGCACACCCCTTTATTGCCCAAGATGGTTCTTACATTATCTGGGACAGTGAAAAAGACGACGGCTATGGGGACAAGGATTTATACATTAGCTTTCGTCAGCCTGATAACTCATGGGGAAAAGCAATTAACCTAGGTGCGCCTATCAATACCGCGGGGATAGAAGCAGGGGCTTATGTTTCCCCTGATGGCAAATACTTATTTTTTAACAGAAATATTCTAAAAAAAGGCGAAACAGAACCCTCCTCTGATGGTGATATCTATTGGGTTGATGCCGCAGTGATTGAAAGGCTGCGACCCAAGTCATCAAATAGCAATCTGCAAGCCGTAGATTGAAGAAATATACAAACAGACAGAGCGATGTATTACCACATCACTCGTCTTCAAGTTTTAGAACTCCAGATTCACCTGCACTGGGTAGTGATCAGATAACTCATTGTAGTAACCATCATGATAGTAGCGGCCGCCACTTAAATTCCAATTTCCGCGCAAGTAGCCCCAATACCAGTTTTTATCTGCTTTGGGGTATCGCACCATCATACTCGGGGTGTTACTAGGCTGTTTATGATCACGATGCCAAAACACATAATCTAACGTGTCATTGTAGTCTAGGCTGTAATCAAAATAGTAAGCGTTGGCTTTGGTAAACCAATTATGTTTTGCAGAGTATGAACCAATCAGAGGCGTTTGAAAGTGTAACTCTGCACGGGCGGTTTCAAGCATATCAGCCACTTCTTGCTGTTTACTCCACTGCACATTCATATCGCCGCCGATGATAACCGCTTCATCAGCAGGAATATTTTCAGCCGCAATAAAGGTTTGGATTTCATTGAGCTGTGCCATACGAACGCGATGATCTTGCTCTGTATCGCCATCATGCGTTGCTTGTAAGTGAGTACCAACCAAATGATAACGTTGAGTGCCCTTTTCTATCTCCACATAGGCAAAGCCTTTATTCGCTAGGTGATCCCAGCTACCGCTCAGGCTATTATTAAACACATGTGCTTTTTGCGTGATGATTGGATATTTAGAAAGAATAACCACCCCGCCACGAATAACAAAAGGGCTATTTGAACAGTTACCCGTTAGGGCATCCCAACCGCGACCACTACAATCTTGTCCTACATTAGGCGTTTGGTAAGGGTACAGGTTTGACAGCCTTGCTAAAGCTTGTTCCGCATCGCTACTAAACACCTCACTGACCAAAATAACATCTGGGCTGTCACTGAGCTTTGTCAGCACAGCGGGTAGACGCTGTGCTCTGTTACTTTGATCCCAATCCTGTACATTTAATTGCATGATATTATAAGCCATGACTTTAAGTGACTCGGCCAAACTTTGCGTACTCAACAACATTAGTGCACACGTCAGGGCATACTTCATCTTCATGTATTTCTCCAAAACTGCATTTTTTTTTTAGTTTTAATCGAAGTATTCACCCTCTAACCGACTGACTAAATGCAGATAAATAGTGAAAACTCAGGAGCGCAAAGGTAACCATATGAAATGTCAGAACGATTTCGCTAAGTTGCCTTTTTCATGAAGCTTTTTTGGAGTTTGTATGACTTTGAGATTTCTTTGTTGCGAAGGGGCCCGTAAGCTAGGCACATGGGCCACTCTATTAGGAGTAATCGATATCCATGTTATGTGGTAAAGAGCCTCTGAACTATTTATTTAACTATGAGGCTCTAGTTTCTCAATCAATCGAACACATATTTATAAAAGACAATACAGCTAGTTTGACCAAGCTATATTGACGGTAAAGTGTGTTAAGCGAGAGTTCTTAGTTCTACATTCGTCTCTTGGAATATACGAAGGGCAATCACTGTTAATTTCAGGGTTTACGACGCGACTTCTTAGCTCAAGCTCTACATCCCTCAATAGCATGCTATTTACCAAAGCACTAACATTGGCCCCATTGAGAGGTATACCCGAACCACGGGGAAAACCGCCGCCCCTTTTAGACTCGTTATAAAACCTATTCTGAGATGTAAAAAAGCCTAACAGAATTTCATAATTAGCCACTAATACAGCTTCTTTAAACGTATAACTGTAACTAACACTATTAATTTTGGCGTTGTACGGCACGCCAAAATAAGTAATACAGTTACTAAATGGCAGCCGAGGTTTGGGCTGAGTACTTGTCCAAGGATTTGGATAGTAACCATCGGTAAAAGGCATGGTTACGTCGTATGTTGCCCTACCATTGGCGTCATAATCAGCTGGTGAAAAGTTTCCATCTTCCTTTACAAGATTTAAAGTACAGTTACCTTGTTGAGCCAAAGCAGATGAACAGACAAACGTCGCACAGGTTAATGCTATCAATGCATATATTTTTTTCATGTTAAGTAATCCTTTATCGAAATTTTTAACTACTTTTGATGTAGTAAGCCGCTCACCCCAACTCAAAAACTGAGCAGGCTGTAAGCCATATAAAAATAGTTAAACTCGACAACTAAGCAAGGTATCCGCACAATAATGTATTGTTAATTGTCTCTGTTTTCGTTTATAGATAGGTTGTGAAAATTTCGGTGTACGAGGATCGTTGAGTTAGAAGTCTAACAGGTTGTATTAACTCACTTTTGTATGGCGGTTTTAAGTACCTAAGAAAAAAGGTGCGATATAAAAATATGAAACAAATTGGAAAGGCAACAAGACGTTACCTTTCTATGTCTGGTTAGATGCGCCAAGCAAGTTTATTGGTAACCTTACTCTGAGCTAGTAATCACACTTTCTTATAGCGCAGTTTTAACAAATTTAAGAGTCATACGGTCTGATTCACCTATTTTTGTGTATACCTCTTTGTCCTTTTCTTTAAGAGCTAGACTTGGTGGCAATGTCCAAAAACCTTTCTCACACAGATATGACTCACAGCCACTCAAGTCATACTAGCGAACGTATACCCACATTTTTTCGCCATTATAGTAAGGCCCATTTTGTGCATTTCCCCAGCCTGTGCCTTCTCTTTCTATGATAAATTTAGAGGATGAATAATCGTATACCGCGACAATATTACTCTTGTTAGAACCAAACACCGAGTAGTCCTGCCCTGCACCACCACAGCCACTAGACTCATTGTGAGCAAGCAGGTTTTCTGTTAAAGACTTAGCTAAAGGTTTACAGTTTGCGTTTTTTAAAGCATCCATATCAAGCACTGCGGTAATGGTATCCGCAACCACCAGCACTTCTTGAGAAACATATTTTAAATCAGCCCATTTTTGGTCAGAAATAACACCGCCTTCAAGCTCTGGAGAAGTTAGCTCTTCAACCACTTCATTCGGTTGTGTCCTTCTTTTAATACCAACGAGTGTCCAGCCACCCCCTTTGGTTTCCATATCACAATAAACTTGGTATGGACTCTCTGCGCTCATTGATTTTATTGTATAAACACCGCTTCCTTTGCTGTGCCCATTTGCTAGGATCTCGCTACAGCTAGTATTTTCAGTATCTGAGTACTGTTTATAAAAAGAAAAATTAGACGAAGTGACCTCACCAGTATCTCTGTTGTAAACAGACAGCACATAACTATATTTGCCCGCAGGAAATTCGGCAGGAACAACAACACTTGGTCTAGTTTTCTCTAGAGCTGTACCAGCGGATAGCATAATATTGCTTGCCGAAGAGCGGTTATATAACTCCCCTTTTGGGAAAATCAGCGTGTCGTAGTACCTTAAGTTAACATCAGCATTGCCTTCATTCTTGATAAGCATGTCAAAGTTTACTCGGCCACCATTGGCTTCTACTTTTGCATCCACATTATCTAATGTTGCCTCAACAACGATATTGGCATAAGAAATAGAAGAAAACATCAATGGAACGATTAGGGCTGTTTTTTTTAATTTCATCCGTTACATCCTTTTATAACATTTTTTCGATTTGCAGCAACTGCACCTATAAAGGGTACTTTTATGTATGCATTTTGTCAAAAAAAGTGCACATGAACAAGATGTTAAAACATCTTGCCTTTATTATTGTTCTATTTGGATTGATGAACCGACAGTTAGTTTTTAATTGGATTTGTAAGGGAGTTAGTATGATTTAGTATAGTTTTAGAAGCTACACTGCGCGCTTAGCTGATTACAAAGTTAACACCTTGATGGATAGAGCATTGTGGGTGACGGTAGAGCACATATCAGATGGTGACGTGCATAATGAGATTTCACTTGCACAAGTACAAATCCGTTACCTGAAAATTTATTCGAAATCACTTGCAACATAATAAGGCATCTCTATTTTTGAAGCCGAGATCCGAGGGCTAAAGAGCATTATAACAAAGTTCATTACGGCTAAAATGCCACTCGTTTAAAAGCGAATGGCATGTTTTCTTTTTTTTGATCTGTTTACCTGAAATCGAAGGTGAAGTTTAAAAGGCACTCTCCTCCAAAAGTCAAATTACTATCACTCCCAAGCTTCTAGGCACTTAGCAGAGCTCGCATTCGAGTCAAGCTTGGTACTTTCGTTGTAGAAGTCATTCACACAATCTAGCAGTGCAGGTGTCTTTATATACCAATCAGAATGGCCGATATAAAATAGTATACTTCTGTTACCCACAAAGTTTTGGAACACTTCCACTTGCTCTTTGTAACTATCTCTTTGATGCTTCTTTTTATCTTCATCAACAGATGTCAAATCAAAGGCATTATCGAGTTCCATATCAACACCTATTTGAGTGACTTTTCCATATTGTTTAACAGGAATAAAATCTCTAAGAGTGCTAGAAACTATCTCTTGATCTTCAACATATTGCTTGATTTCATAAAAGTTTGATTCTGAATGTTCCTTATCATTATCAAGCATCCTCGCCAATACCACATTAGGTTGTATGTTTACTTTATCAAACACCACACCGTGCCTTTTACTAAGTTGATATAATATTGTTCTATAACGACTGTTGAAATAAGGAGCAAATCTCAAGCCTTTATATTCATTAGAATGGTATTTTTCATTTGTTTCCCAGTCTTTGTGAACATATCCAGAAAGTTTTGACTGTGATATCGCTTCCTCTAATATCTCATTGTATTCCAGATCAATTGCATCTCTTAAATTCCACGCATACTTTATACCTAATGAATAGCTCTCATATTCATCTTTACCACCTTTAATAACATAGTCCGTGTCAAAGTCTTCTTCATACATATACATACCGCTTACACGGGTACTCCAAAAGGTTGTACCAAGCTCTTCGATGACTTTAGTACGTAGCTGATTTAGAAAGTCTTTAATTTGCCAATTTTCTGGGTAACTGCCTCTGACTGGTGGCGTTGAAATCCATACTTTCTTATCTTTATCTGTTGCTTGAGCAATAGCTTTTAGCGCAGGAATAACATAATCTAGGTATACGTCATAGTGACCGACATGGTAACCAACGGAATCTTTTAGGCAGCTGTTTCCAGTAAGCAAAATAACAAAGTCAGTGACATTTTGAAGTCGGTTGTTAATCGTATCTGTACCAAGAACCTCTACGTCTTGACAGCCATACTCACGCTTAATATTGTCTGGTTTGCAATTTCCTAAACTAACACCAGGGGTTGAACACCAAGATCTCAGTACCTCGCTCTTGTTATACTTCATTCCAACAAATGCAAGAAAGCTTTTATCTGGGACTGCAACTACAGAGCCTATAAGGTCTATTGTCGCAGACTTGGTCGTTGTTTTACTGCCATTTGTACAGCTGAGAATTTTGGTCGTCTTTTGAGTGATTTTATAGACTTTAGTACCTATAACCTCAACACCATCACCATCCAAGGTGCAATAATCCGCGTTGCTTGAACTCCATGATAATGTGGCAAAAGAGCGAGGCTTTACTTGTGAAGAACTCCAATTTAACTCTACCGAAGGAGGTTGACTGTCTAAATCAACAACAACTTTTGCGGTTAGTAAACCGGCACATCCGTGGGTATTACATGCGTGCACAACATAGACATATCGACCACTGGGTCGATCGTTCACTTCATCAGAAAGTTGAGAAGTTGGTAGCTTTTGAGCGATTCGGCTCCATTCGCCGCCATCCGCTTTTTCATATAAATCATAATAAGTGGCACCTTTGGCAGCGCCCCATGTTACCGTATAAGAGCCTGTTTCACTTGTAAATTCTTTTACATTACGTGGAATAGTCGAAGGTTTAACGCCAATATGACTTGTATCTGACCCGCTTTTACCCCATTGATTAGTACATGTGACGGTTTTTGATGTACTTCGAGTCAGAGTATAGTTTTTACTTCCACTCGTTCCAACCGATACACCATCCAACTTACAAGCATTGGCATCTGTTGAACGCCAAGAAAGCGTAGCTGTTGTGTCATAATCAATCGGACTTTGCTGCCAAGACGTAGTGACAGTTGGCGTTTTAGGATTACGCTCTACTATCGCTCTTTCGGCTAATAATCCTGAAGAACAACCATGAGCATTGCACGCGTATACAACATAAGCATACCGCCCGGTTTGACGCCCTGAAACCCGGTAAGATGTGCTGCGCACATTGCCATTGATTAAGCTCCAACGCCCATCAAACTTTTCCCAAAACTTGTAATACGTTGCACCGCTAGCACTCCCCCAACTGATTGAATATGAACCTGTTGTGCTTAATATCGTTTTAACATTCAGGGGGATATTTGGAGGTGGGGTGCTAGCAAAGACATTAGTTGAAAAGACTAATATCATGAGAGAATAAAAATATAACTTCACACTTATTTCCTTAATATATTAATTATTGTAGTGCTAACAAAGTCAGCACCTTCCTTAAAGTTGCAATAATAAATTATCACCTTGAAGTCTAAAGCAGGGACAACTCATTGTACCTGTAATAGGTTCGAAGTAAACTAGCTAGATATGTATCTTTACTCTGCGAATGAAATATAGGTAGCGTTCTAAAGCAAACCCTGAGTATTTGTTTATGAGTAAATGTACTTGTTACATCGAAAAGAAAAGTGGTAATGCACAGAACTAACAGGGAACTAACAGAGATGAGCTAATGGGACAGTCACTTTAAAAATACTAACACCTTACCAAGTAAAATTGGAAAGCGCTCGTATAGAGGTATATCACTAACAGGTAAGTGGGCAACAGTATATAAACTCTATAAACACAGGTGCTAATGTGCATACTTTTTTTCTAGCAACTCAATATTACGCATTGTTTGTTGTGAAAATTGATAAAGCGTATTATGTTCGATTGCCGCGGATTGGTACAAAGTAAAAAACATGAAAGGATTGCCAATACTTGATACCAACGCTTGTTTTCCTTGATATTGTTCAATGGCTCTGGCCATAAAATATCCTGTAGGGTGACCTGCCATAGGCAATGATTTTCTGATTTGAACGGCTAATTCTTGTTTCGCTTTTTGAGAATATGTCATGTCGCTATATTGCTGAAAAAGCTCATCAAAACCAGCCAGCAATGTCGTGCTCTGTTGATATTTTTCTTTGTATATTTGAGCAAAAAGACTATCTTCCATATACCCTTTTTGGAAGTAAATTTGACTTTTATCAACTAAATCAGCAATTCCTTCGAGTTGTGTTTGTATTAGAATCCACATCACATCAGCGTCAGGCGTATTTTCTTCCGGTTGCCGAAAAGCCGCCAAATCATGACTAAAATAATGATGGAACTCATGCGCTATCCAATATTTCAAACTAGACTCATTTGATAATGCAAAAAGTGGATCTAGCACTATGCGCTTTTTAAAACCACGGGCATCATTATCAAAATATGAAAAAGAAATTTTTGGCAAAGTTGCAAATAGAGTACTAGTGTTAGGCAAATATTCTTGAGCTAATCTGACATATTCTTTATAGTTTTTTGAGTAACTGTTGGTAAACACTTTGATAAACGCCGACAATGCCTGCTGCTGATGTTGTGTACTTCTCAAGTGCTGAATAAAGCGCGCTTTGATGTTGCCATCGTTAATTAATTTTTCAGCCTTTTGATATTCAGAAGGCTTAAAAGCTAAGATAAATAGTTGCTTAAATATTTGCTCTGGTATTTCATTCGCGACAAGTTCAAAATACCCTGGTGTTTGAAACAAAGCTTGCCATTGCTTCTCTGTTGGTAAGTCGTTTTGCAGAAGTATATGTTGAACCTCCCAAAATATCTCAGCACCTTCAGATTCAATATCAGTAATACTAGCCTTATTACTTGAGCTCACATCAAGGCTACTCTGACCATTAGAAGTTGGCAATTGGCTGCACGATGTTACGAAAGGCAATAACAGTAGAAATACGCATAATATCATTGCGACACACTCTAGTCTTAGCTTTTACTCACAATTTATTATAGGCATCAAAAACGGCTTGAAGCCTTTTTTATTACCACTCTATTTCCTCAAGTATTCCGTGCTAATAGATCTGTACCGGTCATTGTTTCGAATACAATAGGCATCACTTAGCTCATTACGCTAAAGTGTAACTCCCCCATAAACTGAAACAGTTCTGCGCTAATCCCACTATTCATTCATAAGCTTAGAAATGATTTGAACCTAAAAAATCCAAAAGTTAGATGAGCCAACTACGGTTTCAAGTTTGAGTACCCGTAACCATTAAGTTAACAACGCAGCTAAAGTTTCAAGTGGGAGTGACTGTCCATATCCTTCTTTTCCTTTAAATACAAAAACTTGATACCTCTAGATAGCAAACATATTGACTTAATTAGGCTCAAAATTATCACAGCAGCCATTGGCCGTAACGAATATATCTTTTTCGGTACATATTAAGCCCGTTGGAGAGCCTTCTGGGTAACTCGAATTTCTATTTACTAATTTACAGTATTCACAGCTATTACGGTTTAAGCCAGAATATACTGCGTGCTTACGCTGCTCTGAGACAACTTTATCAATCGCGTCAAAAAAAAGCGCTTCATCCACGTCAACCCACTTTTTACCTTGAATAGGGTGCTCATAAGTAATATCCGACTCTAGACTGAGTTCTTCACAACACGGCTCACCATGAAAAAATAAAAGTATGCAGTTCTTTTCCTTGCTGTATTGCATGAACTCAGGCGCCCTACTACTGTAACTGAAGGTCGTTACTACTCTGCCATTACGGGCCTCAATTACATCACAGTACATATTTCGAAGCTCGACGTAGTAATTGTCATTTAGGCTTCTTTTACCTTGAGCCATAACATCAATATAAACTTTTGGGTATTCTACAAACCCGCTCTTTGGCTTTCGAGAATAGCTGCCACATATTTTCTCATCGTATCCATAAGGGTTACTCCCGCTGTAACATAGTATCGCTAATTCATGATGGTCACAGCTTCCGTAATCTGACTGAATGTTGCGCTCATGCACACATGTCAGACACCGCTTATCTAGGGCAAACTCTTCCTGTTCCGCATATCGGATACCAACTTCAATCATAGCATCCAAAATTGGCTTTCTAATAGTTGGATCATATGGATATTGTTCTCTAGTTAAAAAGGATTTGCTTATAGAGATTGCATTTTGTGTAGCAGGTAAAGGCTCATCCGTTCTTTCTTTTTCCACATGTTCATGACACCCACCCCAAACTAAACTTTTTAGCGTTCCTTTTAAAGCGCAGCTATATCTGACAATCGCCCCTTCATGCTTAGTTAACAAATTCCAGCAGCTTTTACATTCAGCGGTAATATCAGCTTTAAACTCTTTACACCCAGTGTCTACCCGAACTTTGCCACCAATATTACAATAAATCACGTCTGTGCCAGACTCAGGTTCACCTACAGTATCAGCATAATGCTCGCAGGCGTAACAACGGTTTGGAAAATAATAACGCTGATCATGCAACGTTGAATCATATTGCAATGTTGACTTTTCTTGCGCTACGCTATTTGCATTACTTCTTGTTTTTCCACACTTTGAGCAAAATTCTATATTCTGCCCTTCTCGCAGCTTCCATTCATGCTTACAAAATATCTGAGATTGTTTAGGTACGACTGCAAGTTCACAGGCAAAATTCTTGCGAATTTCTTCTATTTCTTCACTAATGGAACAGGTAGGAATTTCCTCAGTGTAGATGAATACTTTTAACTCACCGTAATTATCAACAAGCTCGACTCGACCCTTTTCTTTAAGTTCATCAATACCCAAACCTGTCATTCTGTGTAGCAGGTTTACTTCATCATCTTCACGCCAGTCTCTCCCTGTACCACTACATTTATTACATGGGTTTCCCAAACTGCTATATTTGTTGTCTTTGTTGCATCTAGAGCAATTCAAATAATAAGGCATCTTAAGCCCTCGAAATTATTGAGCCACGCCTAAAGCTATTGCGAAAAACAACGTGCGTGTCTGTTTGATATGAAAAGCCATTTTCACTTAGCCAATCGATGAAAGTGCTAGGCACTTCTGCATTTTTACAGTATTTTAAAAGCTCATCTAATTTAACTTTCTGCTCTCCGGTTTCGTCATCAAGCTCAGCTTCTTCTAATAGAGGATCAATACCTTTACCTGCTAGTATTTTCACTTTATATGGATTTACAACCGAAACGATACAAAACGCAAAAACAAGTTTTGCATAAATATTCTCTGTAGCTTGAAAACCAACAGCAAACCCTAAAGCTTTTGAAAATCGATCAATCATATTTTGAAGATCAGTTCTTCGCGTTGATAAAAGCACTCTCATGTGCAACTCGTCGAGACCTTCCCTCTCATCTGGCTCAACAAGTTCCACATCATCAAAAATAGTTAACTCACCATCCCATTCAAGAATGACATTGCCAAGTTGTAGGTCTTTATTCATAGTCAAAAATCTCCGCTATTGAGCGATTAAAAGCTTTTATAAACTTTGAGTTTAAGGAGTCTTCATTCATACATTTGTGAACAGCATTTCTTATCCGAGCACCGTGCTCTGCGCAACACTGAACTTTACGGTTTTCTTCAATTGGTAGTATGGCCAATGCTAATTCATCGTATAGTTTTAATAAAAAGTTCTCATTCTCAAATGAAGTTTCTGCGTGGGTTGTGTCATCTATGAATTGAATATGTGAAAATTCTGTCCACATCACAGTAAACTTGGCTTGGTCAGTATAGTTGGACAAAATACATGGGATACAAAAATTAGAGTCCCAAAAGGCGAACTTTTCTTTTAGGTAATAGTTAATAGCTCTATTTTTGTTACTTAGGGTGACTTTCTTAGTCGGAAAGCCCGCTGGTACCACGCACTTATACACATCAGAATATAAGCGGATATTTATATAAAACTGCAAGTATTTATCTTCATCTAGTGTCCCACAGAAATCTAAAATTGATTCAATATTGGACTCATCACGCTCTACATGTTGCAAGCTTTTCATAAACTCAAAGTCTCGTACATGAAGATCGACAAACTCTTTTTTATATATGTGCAGTTTACCAACTAAATTCGACACTAAATCAACCGCCTCCTCAAACGTTGTAACAGCTGTTGTCATAACATTTTTGGATTTCAAATATACATCTGTTAAAAAGAGAAATGTAAGCCTTGAGTATCTTAAAGCTTCCTCATTTGAGTAGTCAAAATCATAACGATTAGAAAAAGTATCCCAAGCAATGGAGTATTCCTTTCCCTCTAATTTAACTCTCTCGTTAGTTAAATCATTTTGGGCTAAAAGCTGAAACGCAACCGCACCACCTTCTATAACTTCAAATACATTAACAGCACCTTCTTTAGGCCGACTATATAGCTGTTTAATTGCCTCCGTTCTATCTTTCTTTATTATTGAAAAGTACTGTTCTTCCTCTTCATTCTGAGGGTTTTCATAGATACTTCTCAACCCAATCATAGAAGGGGAAAGCTTATTTCCAGTACCTATATCCCTTGCCAAAAGCCTCAGTGCCACCAGTGCTTCTCTTCTTTTGGCTTCTGAATACTCTGATAGCAGCGAACAAGTTAACGTTTGATAAATATGATAAGACTCGTGTGCCAATATTTGTTCAAAGTCTAAATAAGCCCACTCGGGAATAGTCTCACTGTGAAGGGCATGTTCTTCTAGTCTTTCAAGAATTTTGCCTTTTTCAATAAGGTAGGTATTTATTTCACGCTCATCAAAATACATTGAGAGCGTATCAATATGCATTTTTGCGCCATTAGATAAGGCAGGTAAAGCGCACAGAGTCCAATCAGAAGTCTTTTGATTATATTCCTTTAATTCAGAGTCGTCCCTAGACCTCTTTTCTCTGCTATAAAACGATATTACATTTGACATAAATATTTCCATTTCCTTGGTTGATATATCAAACAGGTCAACCTATTGTAGCTTCCGCCTATTCAATCCCTGTATACATACATATGTTATACATTTTAACAACCAATATATTGTGCTCGAAGAACCATATACCTACTGTCTCGCATTTTGGTTCTGGATGAAAAGTAATCATATAGAAGTTTTTATATAACTCAATAACACAAGCCTCCAAATTTATACTTAGCTTTAAATTCATTGAGAAACTACAAATGCTTATTGCAAAGCTAATGGCAAAGCTAATGGGAGGCAAAGCTAATGGGACAGTCACTTTAAAAAAACTGAATGGGACAGTCACTTTAAAAAAACTGGTAAGCTAAGCCTTGTCCTAGCTGGCACAGCTTCCTTAATGAATTCCTTGATGAGATATGTAACCAAAAATGCCCCGTAATTGAGTCGTGATTATTTTAACTGGATGACTTTTAGAGAATTACCCTATGTGTTAAACGCAATGGTCCCTGCCTGTTACAGCATATCCCGCTTGGTGTGGATAATTGCTAGCTGGATATTAGGAAAATAGCGCTTCACTAATTTTGATACTTCGTCGCCGTTTATGCTGTTGTCGCTCACAGTACACATCAAGATTATGTGTTTTACCTACTGCGCCATGAAACACCTTTTCAAATTGCGTTGTGAGCTTTATCCAGTTGTAAGCTTGAATGTTTAATCGTTGCAAGATGGGCGCTTCATGTTCTTCTATGTAGCCACGTTTGTCTAAGCGAATACATTTACCTGTGAGCTCAACAAGCTGTAAGTAAGATTTAAGTTCGAATGGCAAACCCTTTGGTATATGTTTTCTGGGACTACCCGCAAAGCGTGCAAGCTGTTTTGGTTGTTTACCTGCTTTTGCATGTTGGCAACGTAGTTTAATACTGGTATGAGCTGAGTCTTCTGGTGTTTTTGCCATCTCCGCCCTGATAGGGTTTAAATCTATATAGGCCATACAGGCCATTAGAGCCGCGTCATCTAATAGCGCTTAGCTTTTGAACCGCCCTTCCCAAAAATGACCTGTGCATTTATCTTCTTTATTCGCCCTGCGCGCGATGTTTTCATTAAGGACACGCATAAACCAACTGATGCTTGAGAGTCTGTTTCTGTATTCTTTTATCTCTTTGTCTAAAAAGAAGCGCTGACCTTCATCTAAGCACTCTCCTTGTAAGTACATCAGAGCACGCTTTGAGCCTTTAAACAGCTTGTGCCAGCGTAGTAACACCGCTTTGTCACTCAACCTCTGTGCTTTTTCAGCATCTATATACAACACTACATGGGTGTGATTACTCATGACTGCAAAAGCACACACATCGATGCAAAACACCTTCGCTAAGAACAGTAAACGCTGCTCTACCCAGCCGCGGCGATGTTCATATGATTTACCCGTCAGCTTATCTTCTCCGCATAAAAATGCGCGGCGAACACAGCGTGACACACAGTGATAATAAGGTGTATCTGACAAACTGATTTGCCGCTTCCTTGCTAATCCCATCGTTCACTCCTTGAACTTAGAATTGATTATAAAATTGAAGAATTAA
>NZ_MNAN01000027.1 GCF_001854475.1 Pseudoalteromonas byunsanensis | reverse complement strand
ATGGCAAAAGAAAAGTTTGAACGCGTAAAACCGCACGTAAACGTAGGTACAATCGGCCACGTTGACCACGGTAAAACAACTCTAACAGCAGCAATCACTAACGTACTTGCAAAAGTATACGGTGGTGTAGCTAAAGACTTCGCATCAATCGATAACGCTCCAGAAGAGCGTGAGCGTGGTATCACAATCTCAACTTCACACGTTGAGTACGATACACCAACTCGTCACTACGCACACGTAGACTGTCCAGGACACGCTGACTATGTTAAAAACATGATCACTGGTGCTGCACAGATGGACGGCGCGATCCTAGTAGTTGCTGCTACTGACGGTCCTATGCCTCAAACACGTGAGCACATCCTACTTTCTCGTCAGGTTGGTGTACCTTACATCATCGTATTCATGAACAAATGTGACATGGTTGACGACGAAGAGCTTCTAGAGCTAGTAGAGATGGAAGTACGTGAACTTCTTTCTGAGTACGACTTCCCAGGTGATGACCTACCTCTAATCCAAGGTTCTGCGCTTAAAGCGTTAGAAGGTGAGAAAGAGTGGGAAGACAAGATCGTTGAGCTTGCAGAAGCACTAGACACTTACATCCCAGAGCCAGAGCGTGACATCGATAAGCCATTCATCATGCCTATCGAAGACGTATTCTCAATCCAGGGTCGTGGTACAGTAGTAACAGGCCGTGTTGAAGCTGGTATCATCAACGTGAACGACGAAGTTGAAATCGTAGGTATCAAAGAAACTACGAAGACAACTTGTACGGGTGTTGAGATGTTCCGTAAGCTTCTAGACGAAGGTCGTGCGGGTGAGAACATCGGTGCACTACTACGTGGTACTAAGCGTGACGAAGTTGAGCGTGGTCAGGTTCTATGTAAGCCTGGTTCAATCAACCCACACACTAAGTTCACTTCAGAAGTATACGTACTTTCTAAAGATGAAGGTGGTCGTCACACGCCATTCTTCAAAGGCTACCGTCCACAGTTCTACTTCCGTACAACTGACGTAACAGGTAACGTTGAGTTACCAGAAGGCGTAGAAATGGTAATGCCTGGTGACAACATCAAGATGACTGTTGAGCTAATCGTTCCAATCGCGATGGACGAAGGTTTACGCTTCGCTATCCGTGAAGGTGGCCGTACAGTAGGTGCTGGTGTTGTAGCTACAATCATTGAATAATCAATAGATTGCAGTAACACTGTAAAAAAGGTCACTTAGGTGGCCTTTTTTAATGTCTGAGTAAGAACATTAGGGTTGTGTGTATTTTCGGATTGCGTTTCGATAATAGTTTTTTGTCCATCTGTGGCAAATTTTATTTATATCTCCTTTTTTCCAGAAGGGTATGATGACGCATCCAATAGCAAAAACTGCCATAAATATGCTCAGGGCTGTATCAGATTGTGTGGCTACATAAAAAGCTGCCGCGATAGGTAAACTGCAAAGGGTAATAAAGAAAATTATTGATAATAGGTAAACCGCATTGGCCCCATTTCTGTACTTTATTCTTCTGCTTTTTTCCTCTCTAATCTTCATTTTTCTCAGTTCTTCTTTTGCTTTTCTGCCTTCTATAACTTCCAATTCAAGATGATTCTTTTCACATATTACTTTCTCAATGTAGTCGTCATTTAAAAAAGCTTCACTCATTGATATTGAATCAATGGATATGTCTTCTGGTTTGGAAGGCGCTTTATTGATTTCATAATGTATCCTAGCAACAGTTTCAGTACTAACGTTACCTAAATCAAAGTCATCTTTTAAGGATCTATAAATATTGGAAATAGCCTTACAGACTTCATTCGAAAGTGTCAATTTTGCCCGGATTACAGGGTCAAATGAAGCTGGTATTTGCGCACTTCCACCAAACCCTTTGTGGAGTTTGAACCATAGTTTCTCCGTCAGAAACTCTATATTCGTAGCGTATGGAATAGAGCCGTTGCCATCGAATACATGGTCTGAAAAGGCTATGCGCTGAGGGAGCCAGCTTTCAGTTAGAAAAATACAGGCAACTTTGTCAATACTGAGTTTGCTGCTTCCATTTCTGAGATAATTAACTTTAGTGAATACTTTCAACACTGAAGATACCTGCTCTTCAGAAACGGTAGTCTCTTTTAATTCATCACAAAGAGATTCCAAAATAGACGTACTTTCTACATTAGTCTTAGAGTTCGAATAGTAGTCAGTATTTGACTCTTTTGTTATTTTTAGTTTACTTAATTTATCCTGGAATATTGCTTTTTTTGTAATTACATCACTACGAGAGGTGCATCCATTGCAAATATTTTTCATAGCAGTCTTTGATGGATCAATACTTGCTTTTTTTTCTACAATGTTTATTGCAGAATAAAAGAATGACTCAATCTCCCTGTCGGTTTCCTCAAAGTACTTTAGTTCAATTTTCCCGCTTTTCTTACTCCTATTTACTTCATTAGTTAAGTTATAGAAATCGTCAAAAAGTGTTTTATATAGAGAACCGTTGTAACCAACTGCATTAAAAAGGTGTTCAGTATCGAGAAAAACAGTTAGGCTTCCTTTCCAGCACCCTAAAGTTGATAAATCAGGAGAATATCTGATACCTGTATATAGGATGAGACCTTCTTCGATTTTTCTTAATTTTTCTGTGAAGCCTGATTCGTGTTGGAAGGCGACAATAAATTTTGCTATGCACTGACTATACTTATTACTGAGATCTGGCCGTGTAAGAGATCTTTCAAAACAATCCTCTAGTTCTCTTAAATTTATGTCTTTCAGCCCGCTTTTTGAGCAGAATGCGTTTAGTTTTGTGATCACATCATCATACTCGCAGCGTGACCTTTCAAAATCTTCTTGAAATTGAGTGTTATTGGTGGAAAGTGAGGTTGTGTTATAACTTCCATACTGGCGAGTTAAGAGCTGTTCTTTCACGAGTCGCTTTTTTAAGCAGCTCTTGACTATAGCTTCCGGTAAACGAAAGTTGAAATCTTCTTCTATAAACTGCAAAAGCTCCGTAGAGTTAAATGATTTAAGGTTTCTTGAGTTTATTGATGACATGATAAACTCTTTTAACACATCATATATATCTTTCTTTTCATCGAAAATTGCACGCAGAACTGCTGCTGAAGATAGCAAATTAACATCTTCCAAATTATAACTCCTTCATTCGTCGACAATACTATTGCGTGGGGTGAGTATCATAGAAAGGTTAGGACTTAATTCCGTATTTAGCTAGCAGACTTAGGTGACATCGCGTTACTGTGCTGAGCTTTGGTGGAAAGGTTGTAGCTGAATTACTATTTAGTCAGTCTTTGCATATTCAGATAATCTCTACTATCAACATTAATAATGTTTTAGAAGGCGAACGACTATGACTAGATTAACCCATGCACATCTTCATGAATTTTGTTGGGCGGAATTACGTGCGGCAGACTGGCGGATTGCGAAACCTTTTTATTGTGCGTTATTTAGCTGGGACTTCGATGATGAACGAGGTGCCAACGGGCAGTTTTACACCAACTTCAAAAAGCAAGATGATGTGGTCTCAGGCATGTTTGAGATGGCGGAAGATAAAAAAGCGGCTCGTATTCAAAGCTCTTGGCAGCCGTATGTTGCTGTACGTGATGTGGATGCATCAGTGGCTACTGTAAAGCGTTTAGGTGGAACATTGACACGAGGGCCTTATAAGATAGGTGATGCAGGCCGTATGGCGATTGTAAGCGACCCCAGTGGTGCCCACCTAACACTTTGGCAGGCGAATGAGCATATTGGCAGTCGTAGAGTGTTCGAGGCGAATACACCGTACTGGTATCAGTTAGCAAGCCGTAATAGCCAAGAAAATGAAACATTCTATACGCAGTTGTTTGATTGGCATTCAATACATCAAACGGTTGAAGGTTTGGATTATGTGATTTTTAGTAATGACGACCACGCTTTAGCGGGCATGGTAGAGATGACCGAAGCATGGAGCACTAATGCTCCCGCGCATTGGATGATCTATTTTGCGGTACTAGATTGTGATGCAATGGCAAAAAAGGCAGCAGGACTTGGAGCCAAGATATGTGTACAGCCAACCAATATACCGGAAGTGGGCCGTTATGCGGTGATTTGTGACCCACAAGGCGCGTTTTTCTCGATTATTGAGTCACACATGGACGTTATTTATAGTTAACTAGCAGTATCGTTATCTTGCTATCGTGTGCCACGTTATTATTCAACGCTAACAATCGTGAGTCTAAAGAAAGTTATTACAACAGGGCGGTTTGAAATGACTTTCTTACTGCCCTGAGATTTATTTATCGAACTAATTTAGTAGCATTCAAGTTTGGGGCTTGGCGCACATTCACCGGTCGTCGTGAAACGATCGTTAATGATAAGTAAGTCGCTTCTGCCATTGCTGTCAGTTACTTTGAGTGAGCCATAGATTGTTTTCGTTTCATTGTATCGGGTCATGAAGCTTTTCGTGTACTTAACCCCAGACTGTTGACCATAATTTAGATCCCATTCGTATCTTAAATTACTGCCAGTCGATGAGCTTGCAGACTTCACATACTGATTTCTTGAGCTTTCACTCCTTGCAACGGCTTTAGGACCACTTAATCTAGCCATTTGAGTACTTTGGCTTCTTACTGCACTTTGCCAAGCACTTAATGGTGTATCTGGGTCATAAAAAGACAGTAACTCGAATCGCTCGTATGCTGTTGGCTGACGACGTGCGATAGAATAAAACGTAGTGTTGATGTAAGACAAGAGCGATGGATCATACACACCTGCGTATTCCGGTGTCATATCGCATTGATCTGCGTTGATACTATTCACATAGCTTTGGGTTACATTTTCAATTTTACGTTGATTAGGTAAATAGTATTTACTTGAGTCTACTTTCTTTAATATATTGTACACGCCACTGGCTGCCGTGCGGCAAGTTCGGTTTAATGAATACATTAAATATTTATTAAACTTGCTGTCGCAGCGCGCTCGCATGTCTGCGTAGAACTCACTGTCACTTGCTTGTTTGGATTTCCCCAAAGTCTGGTAGTTAACATCATGCTTGTTACATTGGTTACGCCAAAGATCTTTGAAAGGTTTTGCAGCGTCGGTTATCACACCTACAACAGGGAATGTACAGCCATCTTGAACAATACTAGGCTTTGCACAAATTCGTGCATTAGCGACAAAAGATGTACTCATTCCCGCGATTAATAAGGTTGCTGCTATCGATCCTTCATATTTCATTTTTTCTTCCTAAATAATATGGTGAGAGAACGATAATACATGTACCGATAGCGAGGTCAAGTTTTGAGCATGCTAGCGGATCAAAAAAAACTGTAGGTTTTGCAGTAAAAAAGTGTGGGGTGACGATAGCGAATGAGCGCTTTGGGAGGATTTGCCACTTATAGCCGCTCTTCAGGTACCATAACCCCACGAACAGTTTGTTATTCATGGGGAAAGTCGGCAGCTTAGCGTACTTACTTTTGATCGGATAATAAAATGACGTATGAATCAATTGTCCCAAGCAAGTTAGCGACAGGGGTCACTGATTCAACCACAAGTCCTTGGTTTTGCAACTCTTCAAGTTGCTGATTGAGCAGTTCTAAATCAGGTTCGCTGGAGAACCAGTGCTTTTTCTTGTTGAATGTAAAAACTTTTTTCATGTTAATACCATGTGATGGGCCGAGTAACGTAGTTGCAAAGAGCAACTAAGCTGGTGTTACTTGTTGTCGCTGAGTAAACGCGCGATAAACATCTCTGCTTGCTCTTCGGTACAGCCTGTTTTGTCTATGACGTACATTTTTGGGTTGGCTATCTGGCCGTTCGTAACCCTGTGCTTAAACTGTGTATCGAAAAGTTGCTCATTTGGAAACTCAATACCAGAGCTGTTCATCAACGCTTGCAATTGACTGCGGGTTATTTTCGACAATGCTTTTACTTCACGTCTTAGCTTTAAGATATAAAACAAAAAAACGCCCAACATAAAACTGTTTAGTAATTCATAAAACATGTCGTTACCTTCTGATAATTTGGTAGAGTGGGTCTTAATATTTGGGCGATTCTATGTAATCTGATGGTAAATAGCCATAGTTATTCTTTTTGACTTTCACACCTTGATCCATCAAGAATTTAATTGTGCTTTGTGAAGCGCCGAATGTTATAGCATAGTGCATGGCATTGGTTCCATCTTCCAATTCAGCATCTAATTGTATGCCATAAGCGTGCAAAGCCTTAAGGTCCGCTCCCTTTCTGTTTAGCAAATTGCCGAAAACAGCAGTTCGTTCAAACGTGCCGCCAGCATTTAGGGCATTTTCTACTGTTGTCGTAGGTCCCCCCAAATTGACAATATGTTCCAACACAAATGTGGCTACTTGTTGGACTTCGGGCCCAGCTTCGAGCAGAATTTGGTTCACTTTTTCCCAGTCTCTTTCATTGAGTGGCGTCAGTACCTTTTCCACTTCTTGGGAAATTGGCGTGGTTTGAGTTGCTTTAATGTCTAAGCTTGCTAGTAATAGAGCTTCTTTTTCTTCAAATAAGTAGCCAAAACCTGTATCTAAAACTTCAGTATCGTAAGTATCTTGGCACCCCGACTCAAGGGCTGCCTGTTGCAACAGTTTTTTGGCATCTAGGTTGTAGCCAGCTCTGTGTTCATCTCCTAAGTACCTTTTTTGAATCTCACTGTTGTACTTAGATTTTATTAGTTTTAAAGACTGCCCAGAGAGCTCCCCGTACTCTCTTTGTACAAAATCAATAAACTGGATTATCTGTATATCCTCACCCTGAGCAAGATAATAGATAATATCCACGTCATTATATAACTGAGTTTTGAAGAATACGTTGGAGAAAAAGTCGAAATTTAAACTCTCAAGTGAAGATATTAGCAAATCTTCTTTTTGTACTTTTCCTTCACTTAAATTTGCTAACACACTTACAAAGTTATAGCTGTAGCCACTTTTTATTAAGGCAATCAGATCTTGTGCTTGAGGGCGCTCAAGTTGAGCCACTTTATGAATAAAATCTTCGCTTGGTTTGCCAGATAGTACGGAGGCTTTGATGTATCCTTTGTAGCTATTAGCGTCAGTTTGATTGCGCGCTATATGCAATAGAGCATTGTCAAAATCTTGATGCTCAACAAAAGTATAAAATTTGCTTGCTACGGGTGAGCTTTCAGGTGTTATATAGCTTGCTTTGAGTTGTGGTTTTAGCTCGTATTTTTGCGGTTGTGTAGCATGGTATATCGCGGCTTTTTCTTTTATTTTATTTTTTAAACTATAGAGGTCGCATTTATCTGAAGGACTGTTTTCTAAATCAGTTCTTGCATTTTTACCATATATTACTTGGTCTTTAGCTACAGTAAAGTCAGCCTCAGTTACTTGCTCTTTAGGCACTGTTAAGAGCGCTTTGTCATTATTCTCTTTTCTACCTATGAAAAAAATGAGCACAAGTGCCATAACAGCGATACTGATATACATTATTTTCTTCATGCACCAATCTTCTTTTGCTATCAGGTATATATAAAACTGCTTGTAAACAACAAGCAGTTTTACGCTAAGCTTTAGTTACACTCGCGCTCTTTCATTTTGGTGCCTTGTGCATCACACCATTTATGCGCTTTATATACTAAGCTAGTCGCTCCACCGCCGCACGTTGCTGCGCCAATACCCCATGAAATTCTACCACACAGTATACCCGCCGTAGTGGTATAACCCATGTATGTGTCCTTACAGTTTTCAACGGCAGCACTTACTCTTTCATTACACTGCTTTATATATTGTTCTCTATTGCCACCACCACCACCGCCATCATGGCGACCATCGTAGTCATCGTAGTTAATGGTATCGCGAGAGTCGGGATTGTTTCTTTCATTTAACCATCTCTCTTCGTATGAATCTGGTCTTGAACCAACTATGTCGAAGCACTCATCCATACTTGTACAATTTCGGTCGTTTCTAGCGTGAGCGCTACTGATCCCCCATCCCCAACCTGAAGTGAGCGCTGATGCGACTTCGTTAAAACTGGCGTCATCTTCATAAAAAGCGTCCATTGAAGGGGCATCTATGTTACCCATTAGTAGTGTTACCGCGACTACAGATTGCAGGCCCGCTTTTTTAATATTTATCAAAGTTAATCTCCGTGTTGTTACAACTGGTACCTTTTTTCGGTTCGGTTGCATGATAGAGTATCCTTAGAGCAATGACCAACAACTTATGAATTAATATTGCAATAAACTTTATAAAATGGTTAATTTTAGTTTTTTTGCTCGAAAATCACGCTGTCCAACCTATTGAAAACCTCAATAATTTCTGGTGATTCATAGATGATGGCATTTTCTGGGTACTTCAGTCTTCTAGGTATTATTAACTTTAAATCAACAAGCTCTTTGATTGTTTGGTGAGACTGTACAAAGTCCCATTTAAAGTGAGACATAAGGTCGGCTTCACAAATAATGGGTTGACTCCATAGGTAGTCAATTAGGTCTTTAGCATTTTTAGAAATAATGGCAAAGACCAGTTTTGATTGAATTACTCCCATTGTGGACTTTAGCAGTTTAAGTATTCTCGTCTTTGTCTCATCACACCAAGACACACTGTCATGCCAATAGTGATGAGGCGCTCGAGTGAAAGCGCTCTCACAAAGGGTGTCGTGAATGGCTTCAATATAAGTGTCGAATTTTTTATGCAATCTATAAAGTGAAGGGTGCAGCAATTCGCCATATTTTTTTTCTAAAGTGGTGTGCAGAACGAGTCTAGAAGTTCTGCCGTTACCGTCAGCAAAAGGGTGAATATTGAGTAATTGGTTATGTCCTATGATAGCTCTGACTTCGGGTGTTTGCGTTTGGTCATTTACAAACAAGAGCCAGTCATTAAGCAGTGCTGGGACCATTTCTGGAGGTGGGCTAACATAATAGGCATTGAGTGGACTCTCTCCGCCAACCCAATTCGGCTTTGTCCTTATTTTACCTGAATCACGGTGCTGTGCTTCAACCAGCCTGTGGACTTCCAAAAGCAGATCGAGAGTTATTTTTGGCTCACTGAGCATTAAATCTCTGGCTTTACTATAGCGATGCATTTGCTCTATTAATTCTTGTGCTTCAGGGTCGATATAGCCAATCTTACTAGAGACTAACGCGAGTCGTTTTCTTGATACACTGCGAAACTCTTTTAAACTTTTGTCTCCTGCAACCAAACGGCTTAGAAAAAAGTTAAGGTCAAAGGCCGGTGGAGCCTCGTGATTGTTGGTATTTAGCTGGTATTGAACATCCCAAGAGATATCTCTTTGCTGCAAACATGGTGGAACGGTACATGGAACAGTCTTTTTGATGGATAGAAAGTAGTGCTCAACAGTCTTTATGTCATTCATAGGTATTTGGCTTTATTTGTCTTATTATCAGTACATCTTCGGTGAAGCGTTCAATCACATGATATGAGTAAATAGTGAGGATGTGTTTTGATGTTTGGTTATGCAGGGCTTTGGAAGCTCGCCATTGTACCTAATTAAAGTAATTAGTCTAGACGAAAGCCAGATAACGAAGGTGGGTGGGGAATTACGGCACAAACTTGATGGGGACGCTGTGCTCATTGTCTTGATGTGCTTTAACACGCTCAAGGTAGCGTGCCCATAATGTTTCATGGTCGGCACATAGGGTTCTTAAATATTGCCAGCTAAACAGCCCCGTATTATGACCATCATCAAATACAATTCTTACGGCGTAATGGCCGACGGGTTCCAATTTGTCGATAGCGACGTTTTGTTTGTTTAATACCAGTTTCATTTCGCCCAAGCCATGGCCCTGTACTTCAGCTGAGGGGGAGTGAGTACGTAGCAGCTGAGCATTAAGTGTACATTGCAGCCCATCGTCAAAGTAGACATCTAAGGTTCGACTTTGTTGATGATAATGGAGTTTTGTTACGATATACATAGGCTTGCCATGGAAGCAAGCGGAGCGCTGGGCTCCGCTTTGAGTGTATTAAAGAATAAAGCGTGATAAGTCTTCGTCTTGTACCAGTGCATCGAGATGCTTCTCAACGTACTGAGAATCAATGACGAATGAATCGCCTGTTTTCTCTGACGCATCATAAGAAAGCTCTTCCATCAGCTTCTCCATCACCGTATGTAAACGACGCGCTCCGATATTCTCGGTTTTTTCGTTCACTTGCCAAGCGGCTTCTGCGATACGGGTAATTGCATCGTCGGTAAAGTTTATCTCAACCTGCTCCGTTTTCATCAGTGCCTGCTGTTGCTCGGTGAGTGAAGCGTGTGGCTCGGTTAAGATACGCTTGAAGTCGCCAGCTGTAAGTGGTTGTAACTCGACTCGGATCGGTAAACGGCCTTGCAATTCAGGAATAAGATCAGATGGTTTTGCCATCTGGAACGCACCTGAAGCGATAAACAGAATATGGTCAGTTTTAACCATGCCATGCTTGGTGTTGACGGTTGAACCCTCGATCAGTGGTAATAAGTCACGCTGTACACCTTCACGGCTTACATCAGGACCCTGAGCTTCACCGCGTTTACAGATCTTGTCGATTTCATCAATGAACACGATGCCGTTTTGCTCTACCGAGAAGATAGCTTGTTCTTTTAGCTCTTCTGGGTTAACCATTCTGGCGGCTTCTTCTTCAACAAGCAGCTTAAATGCATCTTTGATTTTGAGTTTTTTCTTTTTCTTTTTCTCGCCAGTCATGCTCTGGAACATGCCCTGCAATTGGTTGGTCATTTCTTCCATACCAGGGGGAGACATTATCTCAACCTGAGGCGCTGACTCGGCGATGTCGATATCGATTTCTTTGTCGTCTAGCTGACCTTCACGTAGCTTTTTACGAAATGTCTGACGGGTTGAGCTGTTTTCGCTTGGTTGTGACTCACCCCAAGCGTCTTTAGCCGGTGGCAGTAAGGCGTCAAGAATACGCTCTTCAGCAGCTTCTTCGGCGCGATGCTGGTACTTCTTAGCCTGTTGTTCGCGTGTCATTTTGAAAGAAATATCGACCAAATCTTTGATGATTGATTCGACTTCTTTACCTACATAGCCCACCTCGGTGAACTTGGTGGCTTCAACTTTGATGAACGGAGCGTTAGCCAATTTAGCCAGACGTCTTGCAATCTCAGTTTTACCCACACCGGTTGGACCGATCATAAGGATATTTTTTGGTGTGACTTCAGCGCGTAAGTCATCGTTCAATTGCATACGGCGCCAACGGTTACGAAGCGCAATCGCAACGGCTTTCTTTGCTTGGTTTTGACCAATAATATGCTGGTCTAATTCGTGTACGATTTCTCTTGGGGTCATTGCAGTCATGGCAATTCCTCTTACAATTCTTCAATAGTTTGGAAATTGTTGGTAAATACGCAGATATCACCTGCAATTTTGAGACTTTTCTCAACAATTTCTCGAGCGCTTAAGTCGGTGTTCTCAAGCAGTGCAATGGCAGCTGACTGGGCAAAATTACCACCGCTACCGATCGCGATTAGATCATTTTCTGGCTGAACCACATCACCGTTACCTGTGATGATCAATGAGGCTGTTTCGTCAGCGACGGCAAGCAATGCTTCTAGTTTACGCAGGGCTCTGTCGCTGCGCCAATCTTTGGCCATTTCAACCGCGGCTTTGGTGAGGTTACCTTGGTACATTTCGAGTTTGCCTTCAAAACGCTCGAATAACGTAAATGCATCCGCTGTACCGCCAGCAAACCCTGCCAGTACTTTGCCGTTGTATAGACGACGCACTTTGCGGGCATTACCTTTCATTACTGTGTTACCAAGTGACACTTGGCCATCTCCACCAATGACAACTTTGTTGTCGCGACGTACGCTTACGATGGTAGTCATAGTATTCCTTAAAAACTAAGGCGCTCTAGGCGCCTTCTATTAATCAGATAATTACAAGATATGGGTGATTGGCCTAAAATCAAGTCCAACCCCATATGCCGCAGCCCATGATCTTGATGCGCTTGAGTTTATTCTTGTCACTCTCGGCCTTGCGCTTGGTGTCGTATGGTCCTAAACGAACCCGGTACCAGACACCATTGCTGCCCTCGGTGCGGCGAATTTCTGCGATAAGCCCAGCAAATGCCATTTTAGCCTTCATTTCTTCAGCTTGAGCATGGGTTCTGAACGAGCCACATTGCATTTGGTAGGGACCTTTACTTTCAATTTCTTTTACATCAACCTTTACTTCATGTTCTTTTATTTCTTCCAAAAAGGGTTTGATAACAGGTTTTTGTAGTTTTTCTGGCGCTTTCTTCGTTGGTGCGCTAACAGGCGAGATTTTTTCTGGTTCTGCATTGTGTTTGATGTACCAAAGGCCATAAGCAAATCCTGCAACGAGCGCTAGCGCCGTCACAGCAAGCAGCGCTGGAAAGGGTTTTCGCGGCGCTGTATTTTTGCTGCCTTTGTTATTTTTTGGCTTTCTATTTATATAATCGTGTTGTGCCATAACTTACTTAGTAGGTATCCATTGGATCTATGTCTATACTCCAGCGAACGCGGTTGGCCAGCTTATGCTCACTGATATAAGCCATTAGCTGCGCAATATAGTTGTGTAGCACCACACGTTCTGAAGCTTGAATATGTAATTGATATCGATACTTACCCGCCATTCGCTCCATCGGTGCGGGGATCGGCCCGAGCAATTGTATACCACAGTAGGGGGTAGCTGGAACCAGATCTGTTAAAAAGTCGAATACCAATTGTGCATTGGTCGCTTGTGCGCGCAATATTGCTAGATGACTATATGGCGGCAACAGAGCTTCTTCACGTTCTTTTAGTGCATATCGAGCAAAATCTTGATAGCCATTATTCACCAAATCTTGTAATAATGGATGTTCGGGGAAATGTGTTTGTAGCAACACCCTACCAGCTTCGCCACTGCGCCCAGCGCGTCCTGCAACCTGAGTAATAAGCTGTGCCATATGTTCTGTAGCGCGAAAATCGCTGGAATACAGACCACTGTCTACATCAAGGATCACGACAAGGCTGACATCGGCAAAATGGTGGCCCTTAGCAAGCATCTGTGTGCCGACCAATATTCTCGCACCACCTTGGTTGATATCTGCCAAAGCATCCTCTAGCGCGCCTTTTTTGCGTGTGGTATCACGGTCAATGCGGCTAATTGGCGTGTCGGGAAAACGCTCAGACAAAAAGCTTTCTAGTTGCTCTGTGCCTAACCCCGCAGGCATGATTTGTGTGCTGCCGCAGTCGGGGCACTGCGGCGGGACGAAGCTTTGTTGTCCGCAGTGATGACACACTAACCTGCTCATCGCTTTATGGTAGGTACTGCTGGCGCTGCAATGATTACACTGACTTAACCAGCCACATTCGTGGCACAGTAAAGTTGGCGCGTAGCCTCTGCGATTTAAAAATACCATCACCTGTTTAGCGCGCTTGAGTGTGGCTTCAATGTGTTTCAAGGTATTAGCAGAGAAACCAAACTGTTCACTTTGGCCCTTCATATCAACAAGTAAAAATTGATTGTCGGTGGTGGTTTGCGCTCGCTGCGAAAGTGTCAGTAGCTGATATTTACCACTGATGGCTTTGTGCAAGGTTTCTAACGCCGGCGTGGCGGTGCCTAAAATCAGAGGTTTTTCTTGATTGGCACAGCGATACGCCGCTAAATCTCGGGCGTGATAACGCAGGCCTTCTTGTTGTTTAAAGGAACCATCATGCTCTTCATCAACGATGATCATCCCGAGGTTTTTGAAAGGTAAAAAGATACTGGAACGAGTGCCAATCACTAGGGCACAGCTACCTTTTTCAGATCGTCTCCAAGTATGTAGGCGCTCATTATCTGTTAAATTTGAATGCCATAAATCAATGGGCGTGTCGGGAAAGCGTCGTCTAAAACGGTTGACGGTTTGTGGTGTTAATCCTATTTCAGGGACTAAGACTAAAGCCTGCAAACCGTTATGTAAAACGCGCTCTAAACTTTGTAGGTAGACTTCTGTTTTGCCACTGCCTGTCACGCCTTCGAGTAAAAAGCAGCGAAAGTCCGCTTGTTGATTAATCGCACTACAGGCGGTGGCTTGTTCTTCATTTAATTTTGGCTTAGACGCGATGTTAAGTACTTGGCTTTGCCACTGAATGTCGTGTTTGATTTGCTCTTTTATTAACTGTTTATCTAGTAGCGCATTGATTTGCTGTTTACTAAAGCCAAGCGCTTTGAGCTCAGTTAAGCTAGATTCGCCAGATTCACTGAGTTGTTTCAGTAAAGCTTGCTGTTTTTTTGCTCTGAGCGTGGGAAGCTGTTTACCCTTTTGGGTCAAAGAAAAGGTAGCAACAGTAGTTTTATCTGGATGCTCACCTTCTCGTAATGCGGCTGGTAGCGCTGTAAACAAGGTTTCGCCCAGTGGATGCGCATAATATTGGGCGGTAAAGCGCAAAAATTTAATATGTTCTGGCGATAAAATTGGGCTACTGTCTAATACCTGTACAATTTTTTTTAGCTTATTTTCGGGTACTTCGGTATGAGATTTAATCGCCAATACAACTGCGACTAACTTTCTATTGCCAAAAGGTACTTTGACTCGACAGCCCACTGTTACGGTACAGTGCTCCGGTATCGCGTAATCAAATGTACGAAATAAAGGCACTTTAATAGCAACTTCAGCAAACATCTATGAGCCTGTTAGGCAACTTAACATGCCTGCTAATGTACTAAAGGCGGCTGAAAAAACCTAGTTTAACTCGGTGGCTAAGCGGTCGATTGTACAAAAAATACTATTTTTGTTGATTTATTGCTTGTGGAAAACTCACGAGTTACATAAAATACGCGTCCACTAATTTGTATAAACTACGTATGGTGCCAAACTTCGGGTTTGGAGAGCGATACGGCCTAACCAGAGGTTGCTATGAAAGAAGGTATTCACCCTAATTACGAAACGATCAACGCTACTTGTTCATGTGGTAACAAGTTCGAAACTCGTTCAACACTATGTAAAGACATCCACTTAGACGTATGTTCTGAGTGTCACCCGTTCTATACTGGTAAGCAAAAAATTCTTGATACAGGTGGTCGTGTTGATCGCTTCAACAAACGTTTCGGCGCGCTTAGCAGCAAGAAATAAGAAATGTTTGACTAAAAAAGCACCTAAGGGTGCTTTTTTTGTGCCTAAAATTTTTATACCTGTGATGACGACGTCTACTGCACTTTACCTTATCGTCATGTATCTATCTTAAACTGTCATATGTTATGCAAAATAATATTAAATAGAGTTAACACTCTAATTTATTTTCATTATCTCCATTATTCATTGTTATGCATTTGTATTTTATTCTTATACGATTATATTTTAATCATTACATGAGGTTAGGTTTGCTTATGATGATTCATTTATTGCATAAAAATGCCGGCGATAATTTGCTCCAAAAACAAGAAGTTCTTTAACATGTAGTTAAATTTCAAGAAAAAAGGGTTAAAAGCAATTAACTTCTTCTATTTTGTTTGTTTTTCGTTTTAACTGCCCGTTTAGATAAAGTTGCACATTATCAGAGCAAAAACATGGCTACTTTTTTACGGAAAGGCTGCATTAAATGAATTAATTTAGGTTAAAAGTCGGTAAAAATGTGGTGATTTTCGGCTAAATATCGCTTAAGTGGATCGACCTCAAATAGCTTGAATATATTTATAAACAAGGTATTGTTTAACTAACTTTGCGAATTTTATCTCACTCTCACTTTTAACTTCTAGCAGGAAAAAATCGCGTCATGTCAAACTTTCGTGAACAAGCACTACATTATCATGCTCATCCCGTTCCAGGTAAAATCAGCGTAGAGCTGACCAAGCCAGCGGAAACCGTAAAAGACCTCGCACTGGCTTATAGCCCCGGTGTTGCAGAGCCCGTACGTGAAATCGCTGCCGATCCTGCTGCTGCTTACCAATATACTGGTAAAGGTAACATGGTTGCTGTGATCAGCAATGGTACCGCCATTTTGGGATTGGGTAACTTGGGCCCATTAGCATCGAAGCCTGTTATGGAAGGTAAAGCACTGCTGTTCAAACGCTTCGCGGGTCTAGACTCTATCGACATTGAAGTGAAACATCGCACAACCGAAGATTTCATCAATACTGTTGCCAATATCGCAGACACATTCGGTGGTATTAATCTAGAAGATATCAAAGCGCCAGAATGCTTTGAAATTGAAAAGGCGCTAATTGAACGTTGTGATATTCCTGTGTTTCATGATGATCAGCATGGTACTGCCATTGTGACAGCTGCGGGTATGCTAAATGCGCTTGAGATCCAAGGCAAAGACATTCATGACGCCATTATCGTTTGTTTAGGTGCCGGCGCTGCGGCTATTGCTTGTATGGAGCTATTGATCAAGTGTGGCGCTCAGCGTGAACATATTTACATGCTTGACCGCAAAGGTGTGATCCATACACGTCGAGATGACTTAAACGAGTATAAAAAGTTGTTTGCCAACAACACAGATAAGCGCACTTTGCTGGATGTAATTGCTGAAGCTGATGTGTTTGTTGGAGTATCTGGCCCTGACTTGTTAAAGCCAGAAGAGTTGAAATTAATGGCAGACAAACCAGTGGTATTTGCATGTTCAAACCCAGACCCTGAAATCCACCCAGAACTGGCGCACAGTGTTCGCAAGGACTTGATAATGGCTACAGGTCGCTCTGATTTTCCTAACCAAGTAAATAACGTATTGTGCTTCCCGTTTATTTTCCGCGGTGCGCTGGATGTTAGAGCAACGGCTATTAATGATGAAATGAAAATTGCTGCCGTTGAAGCGATTCGTAGTATTGCCAAAGAGCCTGTTCCAGAAGAAGTGCTTAGAGCTGCGGATGTGGAAAGTCTTGAGTTTGGTCCGCAGTACATTATTCCTAAACCTATGGATCCGCGTCTGTTACCACGCATTGCTAAAGCTGTTGCGCATGCAGCGATTGAGTCCGGTGTCGCGCAGGTTGACTTGCCAGAAAACTACATGGCACATCATAAAGCGCAGTAAGATGTATGATAAAAAAGGCCAGCAACCGCTGGCCTTTTTTATATGTTAGAGAATATCGGTGAGTAAGATGCCCACACCAAAGCGTTGGATATGGGCATTGTAATCAATCATGCTTTCGCCATAACCGTTAAAATATTGCGCATAGCCACGCAATCTACCCGAGATAGGAAAAGACCAGTCGAGTTGTATTGCGCCTTTATTATCACTGTTAAGGTTATTACGGGTCATGAATCCAAACTCATGTTCTTCATATCTGTAAACACCACTAAACTCGAAATAACCCATGTATTTATAGATGTCAGGGTTATCATCACCTTTGGCAGTTAGTATGTCTTCTTTACGTTCTTCAGGTAAGCGATACCAGGGTTTAAAGCTGAATACAAAACCTCTATTTTCCCAGATAAAGTTGGCATAAATGCGATTCCAAGAGCGTGAGTTTGGCTGGCTTCGACCATTGGATTGGTGAGAGATACCCAGCACAAAGGCCATTTCATCACCCCACAAAACATTATCATCATCCAAGAAGTTGACCCAAAACAGTTCTGGCTCGTAATTGGTTTCACGAAACGGGGAGGAGATGTCTTTGTTATAAAACTGCCAAAACGATTTAAGTGTAAAGCCCATATAAATGGCCTGATCTTTATCAGAAAACCCAGAATAAATAGGGACCTTGAGTGAAAGTTGATATTTCACTTCAAAGTTGTCGAGTGGCTCGCCTTCTTCTTCATCAATGGCACGCAGACCGCTAAACGGTCGGCTATTGGGATCGGTTATATAAGATACGGGTAAAATATAGTTACGATGATGTGGCGTGATCACATTACGGTTGGTTTGGCTTACGCGCTCACGGGCCATGCGCTTATCAAGTGCGCTAAGTTGTTTGTCGACATCAAGCTGTGCGCAATATTGACGCAGTTGCTCAACGGTACGAGTCTTATCCCCGGAGATCACTTCATTGAGAATACACTGTTTTACGAGGTCAATTTCGTCGTGTTCTGAGCCACTATCACTGGCTGGCGCTGCAAAAGTCGAAGCACTCAGCCCGCCAAAGAGTAAACAGAAAATAAATGAGCGAAGTTGCATAATGTATTGTTTCTTAGTGAGTTAAGCCAGTAAGTATACACTTTTACTGTGAAGTTGCGATGAACCGAGCAGACCTTGCTGGCGAAGTGCCTACAACATAAAGCCACAAAATGCAGTGAAATATATTTTATTAGAGCTTAAGCTCTGCCCTGTAAAGCTCTTCATATATAGCCTGATGAATCTATTTATATATATTTTGATAATTTACTGTTAAATATTTAAGTTTGTTTTTTGACTTAGTGCTTAGGCATATCTATTCTCCGTTGTACTAAAAAGTACATAGCGTTTTAGTGTTTTTTGGTGATTATGTTCAAAGGAATTAAACGTAAGGAAACTGTTTTATGGAAAAAATTTTATTTGCTTGCCTCGTTTGGCTTGTTTGTTTTTCGAATTTTGCTAATGCAGACAACTATCTAACTTGTAACACTTGTACGACGGCCTTCTCAATGCAGCAAAAAGCAATGCAAAAAGTGCGTGCAATGACAGAAGGATCAGGCATTAACTCCTCACATAAGGTTCATATCGCGAACTTTACAAAAGGTTTTGCAAAGTCTTTTAGTGTGACTTCAAGGCCTGAGTTTGGTCAGTGGGGGGAGCTAGAAACGGTTGTTGTGGCCAGAGTCTCGAATACGCCGCAGCATATCCAGGAAAGTGTAAATGTTGGGTATACGATGTTGAGTCGCTCAGCATTTGGCAAACCTATACAAGTTCCTGTAAGCAGTGGCTTTGACAGTGCCTGGGATCTGGCGAGAAATTACAGCAATCATGAACGATTTGATAATTGGTTTGAAAGTAACCATTCATTCATTTACTGGGCGAGTCAATTTGCATCTGCAATTGGTGGTAACTGGCTTGGCGGTGTAAATGGTATGGAGATCAAGTTTACTTTTGATAATGGGTCTAGCATCGTAATGAAGGCGGCGACGCTTGGTGCGACGTTGAGGCTTACATATAAAGAAAAAAGTGCACGAGACGCTAATGGCAATATGATACCTGATACTGGAGAAACCGTTGGCGGCAATTATTCATTTACGACCGATCAGGGTCTGCAGGATTTTATCAACACATTGGCGCAACATGGCATTCAAGTCACGGTGATACATGGATCGGGCTGGATGGGCGGAGGGCGTGGTGGTACGGTCACGATAGTGCCTTTCTCTCCACGTTAGCAAGTTGTATTTTAAAAAGGTAACGTTATGGATATCAATATATTTGCAATGGTTCGGGATGGGAGTATTTCACCTTTACTATTTTGGTCAATCATATCAGTGATTATTGCTTTGCCAATACAGTTGTTAATTGCCAAGTTAAAAGGGTTTAGATTAATGCCCGCGCTGATCAGTGGCTGTATTCCTATTCTTAACCTGCACATTATGCTGGGGTATATTTTGATGGCAGTCTTTTATAGGAAGCCGCGTGAAAAAGAGTTAGAGGAGTAAAAAGTAACGTTATGGATATAAATATATTTCAAATGGCACGCGAAGGTGAGATCTCAGTGCTTGTACTGGTATCAATTGTAGGGCCAATTATTGTTATACCAATACAGTTGTTAATTGCCAAGTTAAAAGGATTTAGATTAATGCCAGCGGTGATCAGTGGCTGTATCCCGATCCTGAACCAATTCACCATGTTGGGTTATATTTTGATGGCGATTTTTTATAAAAAGCCGCAAAAAACACCCAAGGCGTAAAAAAGGCTGGCGGCGAATGCCGCCACACCTTAGTAAGCTTGCCAAAGCCCGCTTACTCTCACGCAATTTTAACGATTAGTTCAATTCAAAGTAATTCGTAAAAAACTTATATAGTTCAGTGCCTTGGTTTACTGAGGCAGATGCAAAATGCAGTATGGCAATAGCATCTTGTTCAATAGTGACATTTTGTAGCGGCTGCTCAGATAAATAACGTTCCATTCTTAGAATATGGGCAATGGTGTCACCTGCTTTCACGTGTGATCCAAGAGCCGCTGTGTATTCTACCATCCCGCCCATCGGCGCATAATAAGCCACGTAGTCTTTGAGCATACAGCCGTAACGGGTAATATTGGTTGGTTGATAGGGCGAGTTGAGTAACACCTCTTTGTGGGTGAGATAGCTTAAAATACTCTGAGCATCTAACTTAGCCTCGGTTAAGTCGATTTTTTCTTGAGAGCCTAGTTCAACAGTAAATGCCTCAACCATGACGGGAATATCTCGAGCGCGCAGCGCAAAGGCTTGCTGTAATGACCACCAAGGGCAGAAACTGGCCTCATCCAGCGCACCGCCAAATTCATCCGGGATCAACAAAACATGCTCAATATCAAAATAACTGGCGCTGGCTTTAGCATATTCTGGACAATACAAATGCTTGGCAGAAATGGGGCCGGTATGTAGGTCTAGTACAATATCCGCTTCATGAGCAAGACGTTGCAAGTTCAGCGCTATTCGTTGGCCTGTATTAATACTGTGTGCAGGCTTATCTAACAGCGCTTGCGTCTGGTGGATAAGAAGGGTGCGAAATTGCTGCTTTATTTCATCCAAAGAGTCATGCAAATGTGCATCAACAAACTCGTTTACCAGAGTCGAGTGGTCGTGGTACATACGGTTCCAGTTAGTCCCCGTGATTGGGTCGAAGCGTCCAAGGGTGAACTCCCCTGATTTTTGGTTACAACCAATGGGGTTTGCATAAGGGACTAAGGTGATATCACTGGCCAGTGTTTGCTGTTTTAATTGTTCAAGTAACTGATAAATAACTGCGTTACCTTGCACTTCGGCACCATGCATATTGGCCTGAATATACACTTTAGGTCCGCTGCCATTGCCCGTCATTCTATACACGGGAATAGTCAATGGCAGACCATTGGCAATTTCGCCAACCAAAATATTCTCTTGGTTTATTTGATTCATATTAACGTCTACCTTAAATACTCATTGGCAGCAACTGCTGGGCGAATACACTGGATTTCACCATGTTCAATCACATACTCTGCAGGTAACTCGTGACATAGAAAGTAGGGCATGCTTTCGGTAAAGCCATAAGCGCCACATTGACTAAATACCAACCAGTCATTTTCATTTATGTCTTGTGGTAATTCATGCCGACCTAAGTGATCCAGCGCGGTACAAAGTGGGCCATGAATGAGGTAATCTCGCTTGGCTGCGGTTGAAGTTCTGAGTAGTTCACACGGGAAGGCTTGGCAGGTTACTGCAGGGCGCAAAATATGATTGATTCCACCGGCAACGATGAGCTGATGTTCACCATAGTTTTGTTTTTGTTCCACCACAGGGTTGGCGTAATGACCATATTCGCCTACCGCAAATCGACCCAACTCCATCCATAACTCTTCAACACCCGATGCCGCTTTGATGCTGGCAAGTGAGTCAAGTAATTGAGTCCATACAAGTTTTATCCCACCTTCTTGGTAGGGGATCCCTAAGCCTCCGCCTAAATCTAACACCTGTAGTCTAAAACCTAAATTGTCAGCCAATGCCAACAATGGTGGTACCATTTGTGACCAAAGCTCAGTTAACTTTTGTGTACTGAGCATGTTGCCCCATTGGAAAATATGCAGACCGACGAAATTGAGTGCTTTAAAGGCGTTTATATCAAGAGATTGCCACTGCTGTGTACCCAAACCAAAAGGCGTGAGGCTATCACCCCCTAGCGGGTTTTTCTCGCCATCTGGCCAACGCAACTGCACGCGCAGCAGTACGCGTAATTGCACGTTTTGCTCGCTAGCAACTTGGTTGAGCCAATGCACTTGATTGTGGCTTTCGGCCACAAAGGTACGTACCCCTTGTGACAGAAAGTGTTGGATCTGAGGTTTAGACTTTGCAGGTCCGGTATTGAGCACACGCGATGAGCAGACACCTTGCTTGAGTACCTGATTGAGTTCACCACTGCTGGCAACGTCAAAATCAAAGCCGGCTTTGTCTAATGTTTGGATCACTTTAGACAGAGGGTTGGCTTTGACGGCATACCACAGTTTGACCACTGACTGCTCTGTCAATGGCTTAAGGTGAGCTAACAGTCCATCTAAATCGTACACAAAAAAAGGAGTTTGCTCTGATTGAGTGATCTGTTCGATTACTTGACGATGTGCGGTGCTCAAAAATGGCATTATCGTAAGACCTCTTCTAGTGCAAGCGATGCATCGCTTTGTTCATCTCGGTACTTGACGATTAGGGCGCACGACATACTTAAGCCCTGTTCGCGACCCCATGCACTAGAAGATGGGCGTGAGCCTGGGATCACAATGGCGTTTTCAGGAATAGGTTCGCCTTTGTCCAGCATACGTTCGTTCACACAGTCATAAACAGGAATGGTGGCAGATAGGCGAACACCCGGTGCTAATACCGCACCTTTTTTTACCACCACGCCCTCTACTAGTACACAACCTGCACCAATAAACGCGTCATCTTCAATGACCACAGGGTTGGCACCAATTGGCTCAAGCACGCCGCCAAGTTGTACTGCTGCGCTTAAATGCACATTTTTACCAACTTGTGCACATGAACCTACTAGAGCATGGCTATCAACCATGGTGCCTTCATCAATATAGGCGCCAATGTTAACGTAGGCAGGTGGCATGATAATGGTGCCAGATGCCACATATGCACCACGGCGCACGCTTGAACCTCCAGGCACCATACGTACCCCTGCGTCGGCGGCAAAGCCTTGCGGCGCTAGATTGTGTTTATCAACAAAGCCGCCTGGGAACTCGGTGTTGGTGCCATTTTTGAACGCTTCTAAAATGCCTTGTTTCACTTCAACATTGGCATGCCATTGTCCTTGTTCGTCTTGTGTTGCTGCACGCACAGTGCCGTTTTCTAAGTTATTTAATAGCTCTAACCAGCTCATAATAATTGCCTTAATTCCAAGATAAAATTGAGTCGTTTGCGTAGTGAAGTGCCTGTTTACAAGGCAGTTCAAGGTGCGTTAGTGGTGGACGAAGATGCGGTGTGGCCAGTTTGCCTTGAGCGTGCATTAACACTTTAACAGGGATTGGATTGGCGACACTAAACAGGCTGTTGACAGCGCTTGTCCAAGTGGTAAATAAGTTAGGAAAAGTGCCCGCAAGTGAGCGACGAACAAACTCAGCGGTTTGTTCGGGCCACGCATTGGCGGCAACTGAGACTAGCCCAGCGGCACCTGCTTGTGCAAAGTAGGGCATAAGCCCATCATCACCACTGTAGATAGCGATGTGTGGTGCGGTGTTGCGAAATGCTTCGAAGGTGGCAATGTCGCCACTGGCTTCTTTGATAGCCCAGAAATTGTCATGATGTTGCAGGTTTTTTAATACCTGAGGGGTAATAGAAACCGCACTGCGGCCCGGCACGTTATAAAGCATACATGGCTTTTTGGCTTTGCTGAGCAAAGCATCAAACCATTGTGTCTGGCCGACATCACCTGGTTTTGCATAAACAGGCGAGCCCAGTAAGTAAGCATCAACATCCAAGGTGTTGCAAAATTCTATCCATGCCAACTGTTCGGTTAAATTAAATCCACCGACAGCCACCATTAGTGGAACACTTGGTGCAAGTGCACTCACATACTCGACAATCGCACGTTGCTCATGTTTATCCAGCGCGAGTCCTTCTCCAGTGCTGCCGAGAATAAGAATGCCATTATTGGCTTGTTGTTGCTCATTGATGAGCTGCTTAAGTGTGTTGTAGTCGACGTTATTGTTCGCATCAAAGGGCGTAACCAATGCGGTCCACAACGGATAATTGGATAAATCGAATTGTGATTTCATCTCTACCGAACTTATAGCGTGTTCGGAGTTGGGCAAGAGTCCAAACTTCGAACAGTTAAAATTCGAAGAGCAATGGACTTAAAAATGACAAGGCAAATGGCCTTATTATTCTAAGACCAGAAGCTCTCCACCAAACTTATTTATTTTTATGTGTGACATAAAAACAATTGGTGACAGTCGCTGGGATTCAGCCCAGTCGCCCGAAAATAATCGTTAGCAAAATGATTAATTTCTCGGCGTTAATTCCCCTCGCTGTGTATCACGGGAGTTTGCTCTCCTCAACACAGTTACCTGAATAACGCACCTCTTCCAGCCCTCAGTCAAGGTATTGACCTTGACCACAAAATAGGGTGAGCGCGCATTGAAACATCTTAGCCATCTAGGTGTCAAGTGGCTAAACGCCAATCAGAGCAATTTGGACTACACTGTCAAAGAGAAGGATGATGAAGTGGACCTATGTTGAAATTAATAAAAGCGATTCGCGCCCGCTATATTTTGGCTGTGTTGGCTATGGCTCTATTGGTCTCCATAGCAACTGGCTTTATGCAGTTTTTACTTTATGATAAACAACAAGATGCGACCGTTGTGAACATCGCAGGTATGCAGCGTATGCTGTCACAAAAAGTGTTGCTTCACGCTCAGAGGCTGGTGAGTTTGCAAAATGAGCCACAGGTATTTCAGGTGGTTTACAGTCAGTTACAAAGCAGTGTCGATAGATTTGCGGTCAATCATGAATATCTGATGTCAAAACGTGCTCAAGAGCATGGCTTTTTTTCACCAAAGCTCAATGAGTGGTATTTTTCACAGCCAATCAGACTGGACCAACGAAGCCGAGACTTCATCGCGCGCGGGCGCAATTTGCAGTTAACTGACCCTATTGAATTGGACGAACTTTATCGCTTATCACAAAGCCTCTTGATAGATCTTGATGGCGCAGTACAGCTATTTGAAGAGCAAGCCAATAGCGGTTTAACAACCCTTCGTTATGTTGAGATGCTGATATGGTTGCTGGCCATGGTGTTGTTGATTGTTGAGGTGAAGTTCATCTTCCGTCCCATGGAAATGCAAGTACTTGCAGGGCTGCGCGAATTGGAAAACCAAAAACAGCAGACGCAGCAGGCATTGAGAATGAAATCACGGTTTTTGGCAAGGGCGAGCCATGAGCTACGCACGCCCTTGCAATCGGTGCTTGGGTATTTGGATCTATTCCGAACGGAGCATCAGCCATTACATCTTGAACAAGCCATTACTTCGGCTCATCAGTTGAATATACTCATCAATGAAATGCATGATTTTAGTCGTTGGTCTAATGAAAAGGTGAGGATCCAAAATAGCCGTGCTGATTTGCCAACCATGATTGAAATGGTTGTTGCTCCTTACCGTTTAGCTGCCCAGAGAAAGGGGTTACGGTTACAGGTACAGATGACGGATAATGAGCATAAACGCTTATTGTGTGACCACCAACATTTGGCTTGGATTTGCTCTCAACTCCTTGATAATTCGATTAAGTTTAGTGACTCTGGAACAATAACGCTAGCGGTAGAGCTGAATACTGGCGACTCCCAAAGCAGCTTAACGGTGAGTGTCAGTGACCAAGGCTGTGGATTGACTCAAGAGCTCATCGATTCGATGACAGTACATGACGATAAAAATAACCATTTTCAGGGAATGCAGCTAGGTTTAGTACGCTGCCAGTGGTTGGTTAATGCCATGTCAGGAGAGCTGAATCTCTCAAATTCACCTCAGGGGGGCGCCTCTTTGCGCTTCACTATTCCTGTTACGATATTAGATGATAATGAAGTATTGATAAGCGCGGATGCCTCCGGTAAAAAAGCGTTACTGGTTGAGGACAATGCGATCAATGCGGTGGTGATCACCAAGCAACTTCGCACTTTGGGCTTTGATGTGGTACGTGCTGAGCATGGAAAGGCGGCACTGCAAGTTCTGGAAACACAAACCTTTGATGTCATTTTTATGGATTTAAACATGCCTCATATGGATGGCTATGAAACTATAGAGAAAATAAGAAATCAACTTAACTTGAACACCATAGTCATTGTGGTAACAGCTAATGATGAGCAGCAGGATTTAGACAGAGCGATTATTTTAGGAAGTAATGGCTATGTGATTAAGCCGCTACAACAGGTAGAACTGGTTAAAGTGCTCGATGAATTGGGTGTTGTCACTTTGCGTGAAGAGCACTCAAAGTGACTGCATCTTCTTACTCAGAGATCCGTGTGACACTGAAACCTTGCTGTTCGAGCTGGCTAATCAAACCATGTTGTTCGGGTAAATGTAGTGCGCCAACCGCGATGAAAGTTGCGTGCTCTAAAAGTAGTGGCTTGAGAGTCTTAATCCATTGGTTGTTTCGGTCTATAAGCATAACTTGTTCAGAGTATTGGCCGTACTTTGAGTCATCGAAGCTAAGGCGATAATACTTTGCTAGTTTATCCATATCTCCAGTTGTCCATGCTTCGACTAAATCTAAAAAGTAATACTCCACATCTTGTAGGTGCTCGAAAGTCTCAGAAAACATCTCATCACCTAACTGTTCTAGTGAGCTCAACATGGCGAGTTGTTGCTCCAGTGTTTCTAAGCTGATAACTTGCTTATTGGTTTTTTTTGAGTAAGCGAGCACTTGCTTATCAATGCCGTACTGTTCACTAAACCCCAGCTTCTGATATTCCAGTTGTAGCATTGACACCATCACCGCCCATGGACGATGTTGGTTAAATATAGCGATATCAATACCTAGGTTTGCGAAGTAGTTTTTAAGTGTCTGATAAGTTTTTTTACTGGTCTCAGAAGCGAGTGTTTTATCTGTTGGTAATTGCATAAAAGGAGCTGAACGCTTCTGAACTTGCCTAGGCGAAAGCTTGGTTAAATCTACCTCTACAACCACTTGTTTGCTGCTATCAATCGCTTGGGTTATGTATTGAGGCAACCCTTTCATTTTTGGTGTGCCGACATGCACGGTGCCTAGCAAATAAGAGCTAATATTATTTTTTTCAACTTTGAATAGAGCTGGAGCTACATGGCCTGGTGGGCTCAATAGTAGTGTGGCAAACAGCAATACACCGACACAGGTCCGAAAAAGTAAAATGCGCATAGCAGTCCTTAAATTATTTGAGTTTTACTATTTTAAGCACATAAGTGCCAACTCATGAAAAAAATCATGTGATTTTTTATGAAATTAGCTCTGTTGTAAAAGACGTATTAACAATTAACATTTGAATAATTGATTACGGAGGTGGATATTTTATTTCTCATATCGCTATTCACTGGTTTTATTTTTCTGTTTATTCGATTTTGCGTTTATATAAAGCATAATATTTATGGTTGACTTAGTGGCCCTTGCGGGTTACTAATAGAAAAAGGAACAGGGCTGGCGCGAAGTTGCGATGCCAGACGATAAAAATTTTATTTGGTGATACAAAGAATGCTAAAAACAGCACTTACTCTAGTCGTGATTATCAACGTGGTGATTATTATTACCGCGGGGGCGAGCTAGTGCTGTAAGAAAAGTATTAGTAAAACCCCCCGCACTGAAAAGTTCGGGGGGTTTTTTGTTTTTAGGGTAAAAATTTAGTTAACGAATGCAAGCAATGGGAATGGGGAAAACAATGACAGGCGCACAACTACTCATAGATTTATTAGCCAAACAAGGCATAAAAGAGGTATTCGGCTATCCAGGCGGTGCGATAATGCCTATTTATGACGCTTTGTACGGTGCGCCTGTAAAGCATTACTTGACTCGTCATGAACAAGGGGCTGGCTTTGCTGCGGTGGGATATGCGCGAAGTACGGGAAAGCTGGGGGTTTGTTTTGCCACATCCGGACCTGGGGCAACTAATCTTATCACCGCCCTAGCAGACGCAATGATGGATTCAGTGCCTGTTCTTGCAATCACAGGGCAAGTGCCAACGGCTGCCATCGGGTCTGATGCGTTTCAAGAGGTGGACGTTTTAGGTATGTCGTTATCATGTACTAAGCACAGCTACATGGTGGAACATGCAGATGACCTAGCTGAGGTACTACAAGAAGCTATGCACTTAGCTCAATCGGGTCGTCCAGGTCCGGTTTTGGTTGATATCCCTAAAGATATTCAACTGGCTCCTGTACCATTCCACCCTTGGCTTGCTTTAGATGAAGCGCAACCTAAAGTATCACCGGCTCAAGTTCAAAAAGCTCAAACGCTGTTAGCGCAAGCTAAACGCCCTGTTGCATACGTTGGTGGAGGTGTACAAAGTGCTGACGCCCAAGCTGAATTGATGCAGTTTTTAAACAAAACGCACATGCCAGCGGTCTCTACACTTAAAGCATTAGGGAGTGTGTTACCCGATTATGAATACGACCTAGGCATGTTAGGTATGCATGGTGGTCAGGCTGCTAACATTGCCGTACAAGAGTGTGATCTATTGGTATGTATAGGAGCTCGTTTTGATGACCGAGTGACTGGCAATCTAGCAAAATTCGCAGCCAAAGCAGATGTTATCCACTTAGATATCGACCCTGCGGAAGTGGGTAAACGCAAACCCGTGCAAGCTTCATTGATTGCCGATTTGAAACAGTCAATCCCACAGTTAAGCTGTTTCGTAACGGATAGTGAGTGGCTTGCGACAATCAAAGAGTTAAAACAAGTTCATGCTTGGCGTTACGATTACCCAGGTGAACGGGTATTCGCTCCATACTTATTACATCAACTTAGTCAAAAAATGCCTGACTCGGGTGTTGTGTGCTGTGATGTTGGCCAGCATCAGATGTGGGTTGCTCAGCACATGAAGTTTACCCATCCAAGTAATCACTTAAGCAGTGGTGGTGCTGGAACCATGGGATTTGGCTTACCCGCAGCTATAGGCGCACAAATTGCCCGTCCAAACGACATGGTGATCACCGTTTCCGGTGATGGTTCAATCATGATGAACATTCAAGAACTAGCGACAATACGTCGCAACAACCTACCAGTTAAAATTGTGATCTTGGATAACCAACGTCTAGGCATGGTACGTCAATGGCAGCAACTATTTTTTGAAGGTCGTTATAGCGAAACTGATTTGTCAGATAACCCTGATTTTGTCGCTTTGGCAGCGGTATTTGGTATACCGGGGCAAACTATCACTCATGCAAATGAGGTGGATGATGCGATTGATGCATTAATCGCGTCGCAGGGGCCGTATATATTACATGCCTGTATAGATGATAAAGAGAACGTATGGCCTCTGGTTCCACCAGGTGCTGCAAATGATGAAATGATGACGGAGAAAGCGTAATGAAACACCAGTTAACTGTTGCAGTAAAGAACCATGCCATCGCTGTAGAGCGCTTTTTACGAGTGGCGCGTCACCGAGGGTTTCGTTTGACCAAACTGGAACTTGAAAGCAAAGACGAGTTGTTTCATGTCAAAATGACGGTAGACAGTGATAAACCCATCTATCTATTAACTTCACAACTGAGTAAGCTTGTGGAAGTGCAGCAAGTCAATTTGCACACACTACAGCAACAGGCAATTTAAACAATTAACTAATTTTATAAAGAATCAGTACAAGGTATTACAAATGACAAAAACATCGGAATTGATTTGGCACAACGGAGAAATGATCCCGTATGAGCAAGCGACAACACATATATTAAGCCATGCTTTGCACTATGGTAGCTCAGTGTTTGAGGGGATCCGAGCCTATGATACGCCAAAGGGTCCAGCCATCTTCCGTTTGAAAGATCATATCAAGCGTCTTTATGACTCAGCAAAAATCTACCGCTTTGAGATCCCATTTAGCGAAGATGAGCTGATGCAGGCGTGCCGAGATGCGGTAAAAGCAAATGGTTTTACCAATGCTTATCTTAGACCGTTTGCGTTTTTAGGTAATGTCGGCTTGGGCGTTCACCCTAAGTCACATAAAGCGGATGTAAGTGTTGCTGCAATGGAGTGGGGTACATATCTAGGTGATGGAAGTTTAGAGCAAGGTGTAGATGCTTGTATTTCATCTTGGACGCGTTTGGCGCCTAACACTATGCCCACAGGTGCAAAAGCAGGTGGTAATTATCTATCTTCTCAATTGATCACCGCAGAAGCTAAACGTCATGGTTATGTTGAAGGTATTGCTCTAGATGTGAATGGTTATCTAAGTGAAGGTGCTGGTGAAAACCTGTTCGTTATTAAAAATGGCGTGCTTTTCACACCACCCACGACCGCATGTATTCTACCTGGCTTAACTCGTGACACTATTATTAAACTTGCTCAGTCGCGTGGTTATGAAGTGCGTGAAGAAGCGATAGCCAGAGAGGCTCTTTACTTGGCGGATGAATTCTTTATGACGGGAACAGCCGCTGAAGTTACGCCAGTGCGTAGTGTTGATCAAATTCAAATTGGTGATGGTAAACGAGGACCAATCACGAAAGAACTACAACAAGCGTATTTTGATTTAGTAAAAGGTCAAAGTGAAGACAGCTTTGGCTGGTTGGACTATATCAACGAGTAAAGAACTATCATGGCCACCAGAGGTGGCCTTATTTTAGGAATGAGGACAAGTCGATGTAATGATGAAATTGCATCGCAACGATTAAGGGTAAATATCATGGCAAAATTAAGAAGTAAGACGACCACAGAAGGCAGACAACGTGCTGGAGCAAGAGCTCTTTGGCGTGCAACGGGTATGACGGATAGCGACTTTGAAAAACCAATCATCGCGGTTGTGAACTCTTACACTCAGTTTGTGCCAGGACATGTACACCTTAATCAGCTGAGTGAATTGATGGCAGAAACCATTCGCGAAGCTGGTGGCGTGCCAAGAGAGTTCAACACCATAGCAATTGATGACGGCATCGCCATGGGCCATGGTGGCATGCTGTATTCATTACCATCTCGGGACTTAATCGCTGACTCGGTTGAGTATATGGTGAACGCCCATTGTGCCGATGCTATGGTCTGTATTTCCAATTGCGACAAAATAACACCAGGGATGTTACTGGCTGCATTACGTTTGAATATACCAGTGGTTTTTGTATCTGGCGGTCCTATGGAAGCGGGTAAAACCCGTTTGGCAGACATCGACATTAAATTAGACTTGGTTGATGCAATGGTTAAGGGGGCCGATCCAAGTGTGAGTGATGAGGACTCGGAGCAAGTTGAGCGTTCGGCTTGTCCTACTTGTGGGTCCTGTTCGGGTATGTTTACCGCTAACTCTATGAACTGCTTGTTAGAGGCTTTGGGTCTGGCATTGCCGGGCAACGGTACAACTTTGGCTACCCACAAAGATAGACAGCAACTTTATGAAGCAGCAGGTAAACGCATTTTAGCGCTGTGCGATGAATATTATCGCAAAGATAACGAAGCTGTATTACCCCGTAACATTGCAAATCAAGCTGCATTTATCAACGCTATGACGCTTGATATTGCAATGGGTGGCTCATCAAATACGGTCTTACATTTACTCGCTGCGGCACAAGAGGGCGGTGTTGATTTTGATATGGCTGATATTGACCGTTTATCTCGTAATACTCCGTTTTTGTGTAAGGTCGCCCCCGCTACACAGCAGTATCATATTGAAGATGTGCATCGTGCAGGTGGCATCATGGCACTACTTAATGAACTTGCCAAAGGGGAGCGATTGGATCTCAGTGTTGGTCACGTGGCTGGTGGCACATTGGCAGAGGTACTTAAACGTTGGGATGCAGCAGATCTTAAGAACGAAAAGGCGCAGACATTCTTCCGTGCAGGCCCTGCGGGAATTCGCACAACTAAGGCAATGAGCCAAGATTGTCGTTGGGATGAACTCGATCTAGACCGTGAAAATGGTTGCATTCGAAGTATTGAACATGCATTTCGTCAAGATGGTGGTCTTGCCGTGTTATCAGGTAACTTAACGCCAGATGGTTGTATAGTGAAAAGTGCAGGGGTAGTCGACGAGATGCTCAACTTTACGGGACCTGCAGTGGTGTTTGAGTCTCAGGATGACGCGGTTGAAGGCATTCTTAACGGTTTGGTGAAAAAGGGTGATGTTGTTGTGATCCGTTATGAAGGGCCAAAAGGAGGTCCTGGTATGCAAGAAATGCTTTACCCTACCAGCTATTTGAAGTCTATGGGGTTGGATAAAGATTGTGCCTTGCTGACGGATGGACGCTTTTCGGGGGGAACCTCTGGTTTATCAATTGGCCACGCATCACCTGAAGCTGCAAGTGGTGGCGCGTTAGCACTGGTTGAAAATGGTGACTTAATTCAAATAGATATTCCGAATAGAGGTATTCATTTGTTGCTTGATGATGAACAAATGACACAGCGCCGAGCAAAGCAAGAGGCGCGTGGGAAGGATGCATATAAACCACTAGATAGACAACGTGTTGTGACACCTGCATTGAAAGCTTATGCACTACTTGCAACCAGCGCTGACAAAGGAGCCGTACGCGACCTTGCGAAGTTAGAGGAGTTGAGCTAGCAATGGTATCTCAAGAACTTGATTACTTTCGTGCCATAATTCAAGCAGATATGGCTCCATTGGCCAAAGTTACTGATGTAAGCGAAATGCATACGTTGTCGGAGCGATTAGGACAAAGAGTTTGGCTTAAACGGGAAGACCAGCAGCCAGTGTATTCTTTTAAGCTGCGTGGGGCGTATAATAAACTGCGACAGTTACCGAAAAACAGTTTGGTTATCACCGCATCAGCAGGTAATCATGCTCAAGGGGTGGCGTTAAGTGCCGCCCATCTCGGACACCGCGCGGTGATAGTGATGCCCGTGACCACCCCAGAGATCAAAGTCAGCTCGGTGCGTAATTTGGGGGGTGAAGTGGTATTGCATGGACATAATTTTGATGCTGCCAAGGCGCATGCTTTTGAGCTTACAGAGCAAATGAACGCAGTGTTTGTCCCACCGTTTGACGACAAAGATGTGATTATCGGGCAAGGCACTGTGGCTCGAGAGTTGATGCAACAACTCAATGAGCTGGATGCGGTATTTATTCCTGTTGGCGGTGGTGGTTTACTCGCTGGCATGGCGGTGTATATCAAATCATTACGTCCAGATATTCAAATTATTGGTGTTGAGGCTCAAGAAAGTGCCTGTTTACAAGCTGCTTTAGAAGCTGGGGAGCCGGTGGAGCTCGCTCAGGTTGGCGGTTTTGCTGATGGTGTCGCTGTAAAGATCATCGGTTCAGAGACTTTTCGGCTCGCGCAAAAGTTTTGTGATCAGGTTGTCACGGTCAGCGCCGATGAAATTTGTGCCGCTGTTCAGGATATATTTGTGGAAACACGAGCCATAGCTGAACCTTCTGGAGCATTGTCGCTAGCAGGTTTAAAAAAGTGGAGCCAACAAGGTAAACGAGCTGGTCTTAATTTAGCTGCAGTTTTGTCGGGAGCAAACCTAAACTTTGATAGATTGCGCTATATCGCCGAGCGAACAGCGCTGGGAGCGAAGAACGAAGCATTATTTGGCGTCACAATTCCTGAAGAAAAAGGTAGCTTCAAGCGTTTTTGCCAGTCTCTAGGTGGCCGTGCCATTACAGAGTTTAATTATCGCTACGCGGGAGAACATGAGGCGCAAATATTTGTGGGGGTTGGTTTAAGAGGTGGTCAGGTTGAGCTGGATGAGGTTAAAACACAGCTTTATAAAAATGGCTACACTTTTGAAGACTTTTCGGATAATGAACTGGCAAAGTTGCATTTGCGTTATATGGTCGGTGGTAAACCGCCCATAGCGATTCAAGAGCGTTTATTACGTTTTGAATTCCCTGAGTATCCGGGGGCATTAGCGCGATTTTTAGATACTTTAGGTAGTGACTGGAATATTACGCTGTTTCATTATCGCAACCATGGTGCCGCGGAGGGGAATGTGTTGGCAGCTTTTGACATTCCAGCGAGTGACTATGCAAAATTTGACAGTCATTTAGCACAGTTGGGCTATCACTATAGCGAAGAAACGAATAATCCATGTTTTGCACAATATTTGCAGCTACCGAGCGAGGCTAGACGCCAAGCGAGTTAGTTGCATTTATGGCTTGTTTTTCTATAGTTATGATTAGATTTTAATCATGTAAAGAGATTCAAGGATGATAAGGCGTGTTATTACCAGTGCATTGTGGCTAACCAGTCTTTTATTTGGCTGTATTAGCCACGCGCAAGAACACGTTGTGTTACAACTCAAGTGGATACACCAATTTCAGTTTGCGGGCTATTACATGGCCAAGGAGAAAGGTTTTTATGAGCAAGCAGGTTTAGACGTTACTATTTTACCCGCAGATCCAAATAACCCGGATACGCAATTCAAAGTACTCGCAGGCCAAGCTCATTTTGGTATTACTCACTCAGGCATTTTACAGGCGCGTATGCAGGGCAAGCCGTTGGTGGCATTAGCTGCGGTGTTACAGTCTTCGCCATATTGTTGGATGGTAAAGGAAAATTCCAATATATACACACCCGCTGATTTTACCAATAAACGGATCAGCTATTTGGGCAAGGCTGAAAATGCCGAACTGATCATTATGCTACAACAAGCGGGGATCAATGTTGCTCAGCTTCCTTTGTATTCAGGGTTGTACCCACTGCGTGATTTTCAAAATGGTTTGTTTGATGCGCTTCAGGTATACGTCACGAATGAGCCTTTCCTGATGCGTCAAGCTGGTATAGCCACAAGGCAGATTTGCCCTAAGCAATATGGTATCAACGTATACAGTGATATTTTATTTACCAGTGAAAATGTCATTGAACAAAAACCACAAATGGTCGAAAAGTTCCGTCAAGCGAGCCTTAAAGGTTGGCGTTATGCAATGCTTAACATGAATGAGAGCATTGATGTGATCCGCAGTAAGTACAATCCAGACAAGACCAAGACGCAATTAGCATATGAAGCAGATGCGATGAGGCCCTTTATTGCCCAAGCAGGGATACCGATAGGGAGTATGTCGGAGATCCGGTGGCAGTGGATTGCACAGTTATACAATTATGAACCACATAAATATCAACATGAGTTAGATAAGTTTGTTTATCACCCTAAAGTGAATGAAGAACCCTACCCTTGGTCTTGGATGTTGATTGCAGCCTCGCTTCTAACCGTACTATGCATTCCGCTTTATTTGCACCTTATCTTTTCAAGGCAACAACAATACCGTATTTTACAGGCCACACAAGAGAGGAAAAAAGAGGTAGAATAGCGTTTTTAGTTTATGTGTTGTTCTTAGCCAATCATGTCGTTATTACACCGATTTAATCATCTAGATACTTTGTTATGTCAAACAAGTAGTTACTGGCAGCTGATAGCTTTTGAGGCGCGGACTTTACCATGGGATGGGGCACTCAATGAATGGCTAATGGCGCTCAGTGATGAGCAAGTTACGTATTTAGACAATCATCCGCAACAATTACATCAGGCGTTGCGCTCTTTTATCCCTCAATTGGCTGAACTTGAGCCTTTATTGCAATTGCCTCATGAAAAACGCGAACGACATCCTCTGCCATTTTGGCTAAGTAACGGCATTAAGGGGCGTAAGCTACTTCAGTTACAAGATTTTGTCAGTCATATTGATGAGCGACAGTATCCGATATTGGAATGGTGCGCGGGTAAGGGGCATTTGGGTCGTATGTTGGCTTACGATGGCGCGCCTCACGTACATAGCATTGAACTTCAGGCGTCTTTGTGTGAGCAAGGCCAACACAGTGCTCATCAGCAAAATTTGTCAATGTCATTTAGTTGTGCTGATGTATTACGAGACGATACTTTTGAGTTTTTTAAAGAGCAACAACATGCCGTAGCGCTTCATGCCTGTGGAAGGTTGCATCAAGTGTTTATGCAGCAAGCCGTCAAAGCCGGCTGCGAAAAAATTAGCTTATCACCGTGTTGCTATCATTTATTTACAGATAATATGTATCAGGCGATGAGCGATGCTGGGCAGCAAAGTAATTTAAGATTAACGCACAGTGACATGAAGTTGGCTTTACAAGAAACCGTCACAGCCCCAGAGCGTATCGCAAAAGTCCGTAAGAAAGAGGTAACTTGGCGTTTGGGATTCGATGCTCTGCGCCGTGATATTACTGGAGTCAGCCACTATGTCAGCGTACCTTCAGTAAACAAAGCTATTTTCTCGGGAGAATTTTCGCACTTTTGCTTGTGGGCGGCCGAGCAAAAAGGCATCACTTTGCCACAGCAATGCGACTACGAAGCTTATCTCGTACAAGGACAACAGCGTAAGAAGATGACGGATCGGATAGAGCTCGTGCGACATGCTTTTAGACGTGCTATTGAGATCTGGTTGGTCCTCGATAGGGCTTTATATTTACACGCATCTGGGTATGATGTCAGTCTTTATGAATTTTGTGATAAACAGCTAACGCCTAGGAATATTTTGATCCAAGCGATGGCCAAAATAGAGGAAAGGACATGTGCTCGCTAGATCACTTATTAGAAAATAATCAACAGTGGGCCAACCGTACTCAACAGCGTGACCCCGATTTCTTCAAAAAACTATCTAGGCAGCAAAACCCAGATTATCTATGGATAGGTTGTTCAGACTCTCGTGTGCCAGCCAACGAAATAGTCGATTTGATGCCGGGTGAACTGTTCGTGCACCGCAATGTGGCTAATGTGGTCGTACATACAGATCATAACTGTCTATCAGTGATGCAGTATGCGGTTGAAGTGCTCAAAGTCGAGCATATAATGGTCGTGGGCCATTATGGCTGTGGTGGTGTACAGGCGGTGTTGGATGAAGCGCGTTTTGGCTTAATTGATAATTGGCTGCGGCATGTCGCGGATGTGAAAGAAAAGCATCAAGCTTTGTTATCGGCAGTAGAAATATCACGGCGATGTGCAGCTTTATGCGAATTGAATGTGATCGATCAGGTACGTAATGTGTGTTTAACCAACGTGGTACAGGATGCTTGGACTAGAGGGCAACAGTTGACCATACATGGTTGGGTTTACGGATTAGAAGACGGTCTATTGCATGAAGTTCAAGAGCAGACATCACAACCTGAGCATATTAATGCAGGATATGCCCAGGCGGTGGAACAGGTGGCTAAGCGCTATTTATAAGTGCTTACTCATCGGCGCTGTCTGAGTTGGTCATCTTAGCTTCTAGCTGTGCCACCTTGGCTTCCAGTTCAGCTAATTTTTCGCGGGTGCGGATCAGCACCTTACTTTGAATATCAAACTCTTCACGGCTAACAAAATCCATTTCGGCTAATTTATTTTGAATAGCTTGTTTGGTTTTGGCCTCAAAAGTATCGGCTAAGTTCTTCACGCCTTGTGGCATGTTGCTTGAAATTTGCTTTGCGATCTCTTCAATTTTTGCTGGGTTAATCATTTCAGATCCCTTCTCCAAAATATGCTAGTACTCATCTTAGCAAATGCTTTGCCAAGCGCCTAGGCGCACCGAGCGCTTTACGGTAAAATATCGCTTCGGTAGCACAACTCATAGTCTGGCAATGAAACTCAATCCAAAACAAGACGAAGCGGTAAAATACATCAGTGGTCCTTGCTTAGTACTGGCGGGGGCCGGCTCTGGGAAAACGCGTGTTATTACCAATAAAATTGCTTACCTAGTACAGAAATGTGAGTATCAGGCGAAAAATATCGCGGCGGTGACGTTTACTAACAAAGCTGCTAAAGAAATGCGCGAACGAGTCTCGCAAACCTTGGGCAAACAAGAATCAAAGGGCTTATGGGTATCGACTTTTCATACTTTGGGTCTTGAGATCATAAAAAAAGAACTGAAAACTCTCGGTTATAAAGCAAATTTTTCTTTGTTGGATGATCAGGATACCAATCAGCTACTAAGTGAACTTACAGAAAAAGAATTAGAAAAAGATAAAGACTTGCTGAATTTGCTAAAGATGCAAATTGGTAACTGGAAGAATGAGCTGATTTTGCCACAGCGAGCGATAGCCGAAGCGAGAGAGCCTCAGAAGGCTTTATTTGCTCAGTTATATGCTCGTTATCAAACCCAGTTACGTGCTTATAATGCTTTTGACTTTGATGATTTGATCATGGTGCCAACCTTGTTGTTGTCACAGTCTGCTGAGGTTCGAGAGCGCTGGCAGGCACGTTTTCGCTATTTATTGGTGGATGAGTATCAAGATACCAATACCAGTCAGTACCAGTTGGTCAAACTATTAGTTGGTGAGCGAGCAAGATTTACCGTGGTGGGTGATGATGACCAATCTATTTATTCATGGCGTGGAGCGAAACCACAAAACTTAGTATTGCTATCCAAAGATTTTCCTGGCTTGAGGCTAATCAAACTTGAGCAAAACTATCGCAGTTTTAAGCGGATCTTAAAGGCCGCGAATATTCTTATTGCTAACAATCCACATGAGTTTGATAAGCAACTTTTTAGTGAGTTGGAAAATGGTGACCCCATCAGAGTTATTGCAACGCGTGATGAAGAGCATGAGGCCGAACGCGTCGTGGCGGAAATCATTTCCCATAAATTTATGAAGCGTACTAGTTACCGAGATTATGCCATTTTATATCGTGGTAACCATCAGGCCAGAGTGTTTGAAAAGTCGCTTATGAGTAACCGTATTCCTTACAAAATAAGTGGTGGTATGTCATTTTTCTCACGTAGCGAGATCAAAGATATCATGGCTTATCTGCGTTTGTTGGTAAATCAAGATGACGATAATGCCTTCTTGCGTATTGTAAATACACCGCGCCGTGAAATTGGCCCTGTGACCCTCGAAAAACTCGGAAGTCTGGCGAACGAAAAGCATATTAGTTTGTTTGAAGCATGCTTTGATCCGCAGTTGGCAGAACGTTTGGCTGGACGCGGGCTCAATGCGCTGATGGGGTTTGCACGTTGGATAGTGGAGCTATCTGATAGAGCTGTACGCGGGGATACATTGGAAGCGGTGAAAGATATGGTACGTGAAACCAATTACGAAGCTTATCTTTACGAGTCTTCTCCCAGTGCAAAAGCTGCTGAAATGCGGATGAAAAATGTCTCCGAGTTATACCGTTGGATAACCGATATGCTTACTGGAGATAGCGATAACCCAGCTATGACGCTCGCTGAAGTCGTTAGCAAGCTCACGCTTAGAGATATGCTGGAACGTAACGAAGAAGAAGATGACTCTGATGCGGTCCAATTGCTGACATTGCACGCTTCTAAGGGATTGGAATACCCCCATGTATTTATGGTTGGTATGGAAGAAGGATTCTTACCACATCAAACGAGTATTGACGAAGATAATGTAGAAGAAGAACGTCGTCTCGCTTACGTGGGGATAACACGGGCTCAGCAAACATTAACGCTGACACATGCAAAAAACCGCCGTCAATTTGGTGAGGTTGCAACGCCTGAAATAAGTCGTTTTGTACAAGAACTGCCACAAGACGACCTTAGTTACGAAGGACAAAAGAAAACAGTGGCATCACAAGCGGAACGTATGGAGAAAGGACAAGCTAGAGTCGCCAATCTCAGAGCTATGTTAAAACGATAGGACTTGAGGTTTGTGAGATAGCCGTGCTGACAGAAGGCTCTTCGAGCAAGTTAACGCTATGCTGTTTACCAAAAAACAACTCAATACCGTGGCTTTCTAATAAGCCTCGGAAGTTTAGAATCGCGGGACCTTTGGCGATCACCTGCGTTTGTTTTAGTTTAGTTACAGCCAATATGCCTTGCAATTGAAGGTCATAGCAGCTTTGTTGCAAGACGCGTTTACTGAACGTAGAGCTCAATAAGAGATACTTAAAGTCATGCTGGGTCAGCATCGCTAGATCACAACGGTCTTTTGCGAAGTCGTTTAAGCCAACGAGCTCTCCCATATCGCTGAGTGTTTTCAGATTCTCTAGTTGTTGGCTAGATGCATGTCGCAGCGAAGTTTCATCAAACAGTAAGCACATCTGATGTTTGGCGCTTTTCAACAATTGGCACAGTGGATTAAAAGCTTGATTATCAAGCACTGCTATCGAACAGGCGAACAATAGATCCTGAGATTGTGTATTGCCAATGTGGATCACCTGCTTAAGCAATTGTAATTCGATTTCTAGCTGTTCGGTTTTCTCTGCTGCGAACTTTTTCAAGATGTCGAAACTGGTGCTGCCTAATACTGGGTGCTCGCCAAACGCATCAAGCAGACTAATTGCATTTACTTCGTCTGCCATTGAAATCACTTCGGTGCGTCTAAAATGAGTAGGCAATGCACTTAAATGGTGATGTTCAATATGCTTATTAGCTGCAGAGCCCGCAGTGAGTAAAGGATGGTAGAATTCATAGCGGCCACGACCTGCATTCTTTGCATAGTACATTGCAGCATCTGCATCACGAATGATTTCATCAATGTTGCTATAGCGTTTATTACTGTAAGTGATACCAATACTTGCACCACTTTGTACACAAGTTCCTTTCATACAGAATGGTTGTTGCATCACCCTGATAATTCGTTTAGCCACATCTTCGGCCTGTTGTTTGTCACTGAGGTGATCAAGCAGAATGACAAATTCATCACCTGCAAGACGAGCAAGCAAATCGTGATCTCTAATACAGTCGGCAAACGCCTTACTTACCCAAATCAAAAACTGATCACCGGCTTGGTGGCCAAGTTCATCGTTAATGGATTTAAATTTGTCTAGGTCAATAAAGAGGACTGCAAAGTGGTGCTCAGGGTGACGTTGGAACTTATGCAGTGTTTTTTCTAATTGGGTAAGAAATAGACTACGATTGGGTAAACTCGTCAACGGGTCATGATGTGCGTCATGATATAGCTGTTGCTCTATTTTTTTACGTTCTTCAATTTGCATTTGCAGATGCAAATTAGTTTGTTGTAATGCTTTAGTTTTCTCTGCAACACGATGTTCAAGTTCTTGGTGACTGCTTTTAAGTGCTTGATTCGCCAAGTGAGTTTGCAATACAGAAGCGATCTGGTTGGATACGAAAGAGATCAGTTCAACATCGTCGTAATCAAACTCATATTTGTGCTCATACGCCTGACAAGCGATCAGCCCTATAACACCATTGGCAGTTTTTAATGGTGCTCCCATCCAGCTAGTCGCCAGTTGAATTTTATTATACTCTTTTGAGCGTTGCACAGTGCCTTCGGCAATTAGCGCTTTTGCCCTGATGGTATCAATGAGTTGGCTTTGCTCTGTTCTGATCACCAGCTCACTGTAGCCTTTGGCAAAAGGCCGAGGTTTATACTGTGTGACCTCATCAACACTATATGGGAAACTCAGCCAACCAGCATGTTTGTCATATAAAGCGATGTATAAGTTATCGGCGAAGGTAATCGAGCGGATGATGTCATGAACTTGCTTATAAACATCGTCTATGTCACTAAATTGGGTTGCTAGTTCAGATATTTTGAACAGTATTTGTTGACGCTCTAGCGCACGTTTACGATGCTCAATTTCTTTGTTGAGAGCTTCGTTGCTTTGCATCAGCGCTCTGGTGCGTATTTTAACCTCAGATTCAAGCAGCTCGCGCTTTTTAACACGTTCAATAGCGGTTGCCAGATACAGAGACATCACCTCAAGCAGCTCGATTTGTTGCTCGCTGTAGCTTTGTTTTGCCTGATAGCTTTGCGACACCATAACACCAATAATATTACTGTCGCGATATATGGGGACACCAACCCAGTGTTCGGCTTGGCTACCCAGAGCTTTAAACACCCCTTTTCTGGTTTGCTCAATCATGCTCTCTTTGGTCAGGTAAACGGTTTCTCCGGTGCGAAATACGTAACCAGTCACACCTTCAGAAAAATGGCTATCTTCATGCAGCGGTACGGCAATGCCATCTTTTTCATCGACAAAGTAAGAAAGCTCAAGTGTTTGTGTATATTGATTTTGAAGCACCACGTAGAAACTACGGCTAGGAAGGTATTTGACTAAAATGTCATGTATAGCTGGATAAAGTAGGGTCAGTTCCGCAACTGTACTGGCCCGTTCTGAAAGTAAAATCAGAGCGTGCTGTAAGTGATTGTTCTGTTTATACTTTTTCAACAAAAATCTCAATCGCTTATTATTGCGTTCGAGTTTGCGAAGTACAGGTGAGGGATCTTCCAATGATTTAACCCATAGTTATTATTATGTGTTCAATTATTATCCGTATATTTTCACTTTTATCGGCGAGGGTCAAGTTCAATATGGGTGACTTTGGTTGAGGTTTTTTGAACTTACATAGCAATATCGAAGGAGATCGGGCGATCTCCTTCTTTTTATTGACATTATTTAGCTGTCATAAATTCAATTGCTGCAGCAATCTCATCATCAGAACAGTCCATACACGTACCACGAGGTGGCATTGCGTTGAAACCGTTGATTGCATGATCCAGAAGTACGTCCGCACCTTTTGTTAGGCGAGGAGCCCAATCGTCAGCTGTTTTTGGTGCGCCTAACGCGCCAGTTCCGTGACAGGCAAAACAGGCAGCCTGATATACTTGCTCGCCAGAACGAGGTCCGCTTGGTGCCGCTTCAGCGGCGCTCTCTGCACCAGCCAAATATACGCTGCCAACAGGTGCGATACGTTTCTGAATTGCTTCTTCAGTTAAAGCATTGTCATAAGGCTGCGCTATTGCGGCCGTTGATAGCAATAATAATGCTGCAGAAAGTTTTTTCATTTGTCTTGCTCACTTCATTTGGACGTGATCAATCACGATAAGATGACGGAATTTCTAGCGATTATAACGCCACCAACCAATTTATAAAACTAAACTTGTGTATATTAGAAGAAAAATGCCCAATTTATTGCTTTAGCGCAAATATTGGCAATAGCTTCATCACTTAGAGTATGTCGAAAAGTGCTTTGAGCGCTTTTTGGATGCCACTTGATGCTTGTGTAATTGAGCCTGCCAGCATGTAGGCTGGGGTACTGATAACCTTTTGCTGCTCGTCAACTACGACATCATCAACACCGCAAGTAACATGTTTGGCGCCTAACTGTTCCGTGGCTGTGGCTGTTTCTTCATCGTTGCCTATGGTTGCGAGTGTGCCTTGAGGATGAATGTGGCCGATCAGAGCAGGTGCAATACATAAATAAGCTATAGGCTTATGTTGCTGTGCAAATGACTGACAACATTGCTTAAGTGACTCAAGAATCGTAGATTGAGCACCTTCAAATGCAAAACTACTGAGGTTTTTGGCAACACCAAAACCGCCCGGTATCACCAAAGCGTCAAAATTACTGACGTTTAAAGATGACAAATCTTTAATATCTCCCCGTGCAATACGTGCAGCTTCTTCTAAAACATTGCGCTGTTGTGCGTGTTCTTCACCAGTCAAGTGATTGATAACATGGTATTGTTGAATATTTGGTGCAAAGCATTCATAGCTTGCCCCAAATTGTTCTATATGCAACATAGTTAACACAGACTCGTGTATTTCTGCGCCATCATATACGCCACAGCCACTTAAAATAATTGCGATTTTTTTCATATGTGTTCCCTCTAAATGTAAGATCTTACAGGCTTATGCTTAATTGTAATTAACAGCGAAGAAAAATATTATAAAGGATCTTATTTGATCTTTGATCAATTATGTTAGTATACCCGTCCGCTAACAAAATAGAGCTTGATTTTTAAACAACTTGTTCTAATCTTTGTGGGCACCAAAATGTTTTTCCACATTTTAGGCATAAATAATAATAAAAAAAGAGTTTGCTTTTCTCTTTAATATCAAAAACTTACATTAGACGGTAAATGTTTTCGAACTTTCTTGCTGCGATTTTCTGTGGTTATCTACAAAGTTATCCACAGTTTGTTAGAGTTCAAACTAATTATCTTGTTAGTTTTTATCCCTCGTTTTATCTGTGTCCTTATGGCATTCTTATGCTGTTTTTTAAAAGCTCATTTAGGATCCCCTTTATTATGTCTTTGATCCCTGAAAATCCTTTGATCTTGGTTGATGGTTCTTCGTATCTTTTTAGGGCGTATCATGCGCCTCCGCATCTTACTAACTCAAAAGGAGAAGCAACAGGTGCTATTTATGGCGTGATCAACATGCTCAAGAGCTTGTTAAAACAGTACCAGCCAAGTCACATGGTGGTAGTGTTTGATGCCAAAGGGCCTACATTTAGAAATGAAATGTACAGTGAGTATAAAGCTCACCGTCCTCCAATGCCCGATGATCTGAGGTCTCAGATCAAACCGATCCACGATATTATCGAAGCGATGGGATTACCTCTTGTCAGTATTGCTGGTGTAGAAGCTGATGACGTCATTGGTACATTCGCGCGTATAGCTGCCGAACAAAAACGTCATGTGTTGATCAGCACTGGCGATAAAGATATGGCGCAGTTGGTCAATGAGCATGTCACCCTTATTAATACCATGACCAACACGGTTTTAGACCCACAAGGCGTGGTAGAGAAATTTGGCATAGGTCCAGAGCTTATCATTGATTACTTAGCGTTAATGGGTGACAAAGTTGATAATATTCCAGGTGTGCCTGGGGTTGGAGAAAAAACAGCATTAGCCATGTTGCAGGGTCTTGGGTCAATTGAATCTCTGTATCAACGTCTAGATGAAATCGCTGCTCTTGGCTTTCGTGGTTCTAAAACCATGGCTAAAAAGCTTGAAGAGCATAAAGAACAGTTGGAGCTATCTTATGAGCTAGCCACCATCAAACTTGATGTAGAGGTTGAGCAAGATCTGGAACAGTTCGCAATTGCGCCTGTGAATAAAGATAAATTGATCGAGTTGTATGCGCAATGCGAATTCAAGCGCTGGTTAAGTGAGCTGCTAGACGACGCCAGTTCTGCAAGAACGTCAGATATTACCGACATCGAAGCATCGGGCAGCGCGCCTATGGCTCAGCAGCCAGAGGCAAACTACGAGACCATTTTAACTGAGCAGCAGTTAGAACGATGGTTGGACAAACTGCAATCGGCACCTTTGATGGCTTTCGATACTGAAACGACCAGCCTTGATTATATGCAAGCGGACCTCGTTGGAATGAGCTTTGCGGTCTCACCAGGGGAAGCTGCCTACTTACCCATAGCACACGATTATGTTGGCGCACCTGAGCAACTTTCAAAAGCAATAGTATTTGAAAAACTAGGCGCTATTTTAGCTGACGATAAAATCAAAAAAGTTGGGCAAAACCTAAAGTATGACAAGAGTGTTTTGGCCAGAGCTGGCTTAGAGCTTAACGGTATCGCTTTTGATACTATGCTGGAGTCTTATGTTTTTAATAGTGTGGCAACACGCCATGATATGGACTCTTTGGCGCTTAAATACTTGGGTCATAAAAATATCAGTTTTGAGGACATAGCAGGTAAAGGCAAGTCTCAGCTGACGTTTAATCAAATAGAGTTGGAAAAAGCGGCACCATATGCTGCGGAAGATGCTGATATTACCTTGCGCTTACATGCGCACTTATGGCCATTACTGAAGCAGCAAGAAAAGCTGCAGCAGGTGTTTGTCGATATCGAGTTACCACTATTATCTGTGCTGTCTGAGATTGAGCGTACAGGCGTGAAAATCGATTCATCAATGCTGGCAAAGCAAAGTGTTCAACTGAGTGAGCGTTTAGCAGAAATAGAAAAGGAAGCTTTTGAATTGGCAGGTGAAGAGTTTAATCTAAGCTCGCCAAAACAGCTTCAGGTAATTTTGTTTGAAAAACAGGGGTTGCCGGTCGTTAAGAAGACGCCAAAAGGTGCGCCTTCCACTGCTGAAGAAGTGTTACAAGAGCTGGCTCATGATTACCCATTACCTAAGTTAATTATTGAACATAGAGGATTAGCCAAGCTTAAATCCACTTATACCGATAAGTTACCAAAACTAGTTAACCCTGACACGGGTAGGGTTCATACCTCATACCATCAAGCGGTAACGGCGACAGGTCGTTTGAGCTCTAGTGACCCTAACTTGCAAAACATTCCTATCCGTAACGAAGCTGGACGTCGTATCCGTCAGGCTTTTATTGCCGATAAAGGCAAGCAGATTTTAGCGGCGGATTATAGCCAGATAGAATTACGTATCATGGCACACTTATCTCAAGATAAAGGGTTGCTTAGTGCTTTTGCACAGGGTAAAGATGTACACAGCGCAACTGCCTCAGAGGTCTTTTCGGTGCCATTGGAAGAAGTGTCCTCAGATATGCGTCGTAAAGCAAAAGCAGTGAACTTTGGACTGATATATGGAATGAGTGCATTTGGTTTATCTCGTCAGTTAGATATTCCGCGTCATGAAGCACAGCATTACATGGATAAATATTTTGAGCGTTTCCCTGGAGTGTTGGAGTACATGGAGCGCACGCGTGAAGAAGCAGCTGAACGAGGCTACGTAGAGACATTGTTTGGTCGTCGCTTACATCTACCAGATATTAAAGCTCGCAATGGCGCACGTCGAAAAGCTGCTGAACGTGCCGCGATTAACGCGCCAATGCAAGGTACAGCGGCAGATATTATCAAAAAGGCGATGCTAACAGTCGGTGAGTGGCTACATACTCAATCTCGTGAAGATATCAAACTACTTATGCAGGTTCACGATGAACTTGTATTTGAAGTCGCGGAAGATAAAGTCGCTGAATTTAGCGATAAAATCTGTGAGCTGATGAGTGCAGCTGCGACTTTGGATGTGCCCTTATTGGTGGAAGCGGACCATGGTGAAAACTGGGAGCAAGCTCACTAATGTGACAGTTTAAATATGCTTTTACCTAGATAATAAAAATTAATATATTCATAAAGGGGCGCGGAGCGCCCTTTTTTATTGGTAGTATTGGTAAAGAAAGCGTAAATGGGGACAACGAGATGTTTATAAAATATCAAATTGGCCCAATTTTTGCCTCTGGACGTTTATTTCTGTATGAGGTTTTGTTACAGTGCGCGCGTCCTCATCCTGTAGGACATCCTGTTGATGATGTATCTCTCGCAAGAGGATACAACGTATTGATAGCTTCTCCCCAGATTGCTATAACGGCTCACTAAATTTGGTGAGCCGTGTTTTTCTTTTCATTCATGTATCATTGAGTATTGCGTGTTAATATTAGGATTCTTTATTATGTAAAAAGGATCTCGTCATGCTTAAGTCTGTATTACTCTGTGCTAGCTTGCTTTCAACTCAAGCGTTTGCTGCTTGGCAGTTAGATAATAGCCAAAGTGATTTAAGTATCACTTCTATAAAAAAGAATACGATTGCTGAAAACCATCATTTTAAGAAGCTAGAAGGCACATTGTCAGATGATGGCAAATTAGTGTTTTCAATCGATCTCAAAACTATTGAAACCATGATCCCTATTCGTAATCAGCGTATGCAAGAGATGCTGTTTGATATTAGTAACTTTCCAAAAGCGAACATCACCGCTGATCTAAGCAAATATTTAGACTCGCTACAAAATGGTGTTCAGGTCATCAAGTCAGTACCCGTTGAATTGTCATTACACGGCCAACAACAAACACTAACGCTGGATTTGGTGGTTAATAAGAATAACCAGCAATTACACGTAACACCACTTCGCACAATACTGATTAATGCAAACGATTATAATATGTTGGCAGGAATTGAAGCACTCAGAAAAGTTGCGGGCTTGGACAGTATTGCTACAGCAGTACCAGTAACCTTTAGTTTGGTATTTAATGAGCAAGCTAACTGAGTTAATTACTGAGCTTGTTACGCCACATGCTCCGACTGAAAAATGGACGGGGCAAGCTTGTGGCATGATTGATATGCGTATTGATCAGCAAGGCCGTTGGTTTCACCAAGGTGGTGAAATAAAGCGATTGGGACTGCTTAAGTTGTTTGCCAGTGTGCTCAGCTGTGAGCGAGGGACCCACTGGTTAACGACACCTGCAGAGCGCTGTGAAGTGGCGGTCGAAGATGTCGCCTTCTTAGTCACCAGTTGGTACAGTCACAAATTAGATGATATGGATGTATTGATAGCAGTTGATAACTTGGGAAGAAAGTGGCCAATTTGCCAGTTTTATCCGCTAGTACTGCGTTGTTTTGAACAACAACAACTCCCCTATTTATGTTTAAGTAATGGTTTGCAGGCGAGAGTGGCGAGAAATGTATATTATCAGTGGGCGCAAATTGCTGAGCAGGACAAACAGGGCGTTTATCTGCGCTCAGCAGGCATAAATTATTATCTAAATGAATAGCACTCTAGGCTATTCATTATTTTCTGTGTGCTCTTCGCCTTGTTCGTCGGGCTTAACAAATGGCCCCAAATACCAATCATCAAGTTTCCATGCTAATTCATTCAAGCCTATACCTTTTAAAGACGAAAACGCGTGGACGGTAATATCAGCATCTAAGTCCGCCAATGCTTTACGTACTTGTAGGACTTCAGCTTTACGTTTGCCTTGTTTAAGTTTATCTGCCTTGGTAAGCAACGCCAAAATAGGGATCTCGCTGTCAACTGCCCAGTGGATCAGATCCATATCCAAGTCTTTGAGTGGATGACGAATATCCATTAGGACTACCAGTCCTTTTAAGCTTTTGCGCTTTTGCAGATATTCTCCTAACGAACGTTGCCATTTCTTTTTCATTTCGATTGGTACTTTGGCAAAGCCATAACCTGGAAGGTCAATCAAGCGCTTTTCTTCGTCTAATTCAAAGGTATTAATTAGCTGTGTGCGGCCTGGCGTTTTACTGGTACGCGCCAGTTTTTGATCTGTTAGGGCATTTAGAGCGCTCGATTTTCCTGCGTTGGAGCGACCCGCAAATGCGACCTCTATACCCGCATCGGCAGGCAACTTAGAAATATCTGGGGCACTGGTAATAAAACTAGCAGTATGGTATTTAATCCGAGATTTGAGCACTGGCTCTCCTAACAATAAAACAAAATGGCTAAAACAAGCGTAGTTTATAACACTTAGCGGCGTTGCAAAAGCAGCCATTATTGACTCAGGGTGCTTTTAAATCCGTTTTTGAGTACGATTAGAACTTAATCTAGGTCAAAACCCCATAATTTATAAGCTTAATGTGGGCAGAAAACGTGCCAGAAAAATTTATATCGTGTAGAATGTAAAAATTGCAACGTAAAGATAAAGATTGTCTACTCAAGTTACGCTGAAAAGCATGTCACCGTGTCTTGGGACTAAATATTACAGGGTCGAAACAGAGAATTTACCATGAAAAAAATAGCATTAACTTTAACAATGTTGCTTGGTACGTTGTCAGCAAGCAACGCAACAGCATTTGATGGCGACGCAGAAGCGGGTAAAGCAAAGTCTGCAACTTGTGCAGCATGTCACGGCCCAGATGGCAATGCACCTGTAACCATGTATCCGAAAATTGCAGGTCAGCACGCTGACTACATTTATAAGCAGCTTCAAGAATTTAAGCTTGGCATGACATCTGGCGGCAGCGAAGGTCGTATGGATCCAGTCATGAGTGGTATGGCGATGCCTCTTTCTGATGAAGATATGAAAGATTTGGCGGCTTATTTTGCTTCTTTAAATATGAGTGCAGGTACAACTCCTGAAGATGTGGTTGAAGCTGGAGAAAAATTGTACAAAGCTGGTGATGCTGAGCGCGGTATTCCGTCATGTGCGGCGTGTCATGGACCTCGTGGTAACGGTACATCGTTAGCCAAATTCCCTAAAATATCTTTCCAACATCCTGAGTACATAAAATCTCAGTTAGTGAAGTTCCGAGATGGAACACGCGCAAATGACCTAAATGGTATGATGCAGGATATTGCGAAAAAGCTGACAGACAAAGACATTGAAATTCTTTCAAAGTACTTGGGTGGCTTACACTAAAGTCTGATAGGCAGTTTATACACTAGCGTATAAACTAAGCAAATCGTGCAAAAAGGCAGCGTTCGCTGCCTTTTTTGATCTATGTAAACAATTACGATATCAACCCAAATTCATGTGAGACATTTGCCATCCCTATTTGTGAGATATTTCCTATTTTGTTTTTTATTTGATATGTAAGTATTTGTAATTTTTAAATTTACACTTTTTTAATCAAACACAATATCGGAAATTTACTATTAACCAGTTGTAACTATTTCATTAAGGCGTAGATTATCTGATGTCGCCAAGGCAATAAAACAATACGGATTAAGCGCGATGGAAGCGTAGGTGACAAGTTTAGTACTAAGACTGGTACTCATAATTATGGAAATAACAATAAAGTGTCAGGATTGACCGATAATAATAAAAGCCCCATGGAAGTTTAATAATAAAAACAATATGGAAAGGCTCAGGGAAGTAACAATAAAAACAAAATGGAAGACAGCATAATAAAAATAATAAAGACTTAAAAGTCGAAGGGAGAAGTGTCCAGTTTTTTGTGACGCTCAGATTAGTAGGCGGTAGGGAGCAATCTCTACCGTCTTTTTATTTATGCCTACAAATAGACCTGCTACAATACGCCTCTTAATTAATATTCTGTAAGTCAGTCGTGCAATTAAACTCATCATGTGGTCTGTGTGGCAGTGTGGCAATAGCACATTACCATCAGGATAAACTTCGTCATTATTGGCAATGTGAAAGCTGCCAATTGGTATTTGTGGACGAAAGTGAACGAGTAACCCCACAACAAGAGAAAGCGATTTATGACAGCCATCAAAATGATTTAGGCGACGAGGGTTATCGGCGCTTTTTATCGCGGGTGGCTGACCCTATCATCACTCGCATTGCTCAGCCTGCAACAGGACTGGACTTTGGTTGTGGCCCTGGGCCTTTGTTGGCGCATATGCTTACAGAAGCGGGACATAAGATGTCAGTATATGACTTATACTATGCTAACGATCCTGAGGTATTAACGGGACAATATGACTTTATTACCTGTACAGAGGTGATAGAGCATATAGCAAAACCCCAAATAGTCTTGAATCAGTTGTTTTCATTATTAAAACCCGGAGCACCTTTGGTGCTTATGACTAAACTGGTAATAGACAAGACACGTTTTGCAACATGGCACTACAAAAATGATCTAACCCATATTTCGTTTTTTAGCCGCAAAACATTTGCACACGCAGCACAAATTTATGGCAGCGATATCGAGTTTGTAGGTAGCGATGTCATTATCTTAACAAAACCAGAGGTGCCTGATGCACCGAGTGAAGAAATATTATGACCAGAAAGAAGAAAACCCGTAAGGTTGCCAGCAATGGTACGCCCAGAGTGAGTAAAGAAAAGCTCAAAGAGCTTAGGGCAATTAAAGAGCAGCGCGTTAAAAAGACAAAAGGCGCAAAACCGGGGTCGCGCAATGCCCAAGAAGCTAAAGTGAGCAACGAACAAGCAACTGGTAAGGGCGCGAAAGATCAACGTGTAGGCAGTAAGAAGCCAGTACCATTGGTTGCCCAAACAGCAGAGCTGCCGCAAGAACCTGTGATGAAGCGGCATTTACAACCTCAAGTAGAGTTGAAGAAAGTCAAACCGCAATTGTCTCCTGAGCAAGAGCTTGAGCAACTTGAGAATGACGAACGCTTAATGTCGTTATTAGAACGTCACGAACGTGGTGAGTTGTTAACAGGTAAAGATGCGAAATACTTCAATCGCTCAGTCGCGCGCCATCAGGAACTTTGTGAATTACTGGGTTTGGATGATGAGTTTGAAGAACAAGATATGATTGACGATGATCCGTTAGCGTCATTTATGAGTAATGATTTAGCGGATGAGTGGTTAACTGACGAAGACGAAGACGAGGAAAGATAATGGCTATTGGGCTGGTGATTGCTGTAGTCTGTGGTGCTGCTATCATTGCAGGGCTGTCATTTTATGCGGGTAAATTGTTGTGGCAATTAAAGGAGCAAAAAGCTCAGATTGCCAAGCACCATGCTGCGCAAACTGAAAAGCTAATACAAGCTCGCCAACAGCGCAATGCCAAACTTGCCGATAGTATTAATTTGTTAGCACGAGCCATGAAAGAAAAACAGTGTGAATATTCTGAAGGGTGTTTGCGAGTTTGGGTGCTGATGTCTCAATACAGTTTTGCTGATGAAGTAGAATTGCCAGAGGTTTACCCAGGAGTGCATCAAATGTATGAGGTGGTTAAAGATATGCCCACACATGATGCTCGGAAAAAGTACTCGAAGAAAGAGGTTTTTAAAATGGATACAACACGCTGGCGTGCTGAAGAGCGACTAGAGCAGGCGATATTAGACGATTGCGAAAAACTGGTGGCGCAATTTCAGGCTTTGCCCGGCAGTGATAATGTGGTGTTCCAGTAATCGTATTGAGATGTGATATGAGTAAAGCGACCGAACGGTCGCTTTACTGCTTTTGGGTGCTCAAATATTTTTATATTTGACAGCTTAATAAACTAAAATTCTTTTTATTCAATGAGATGAATCTATTTTTAGATTGCAGTTCCTTTGTAGTTATTTTGTTTCAATTTGCAGCTTGGCATCCATCAAAAGCTATGTGACACTAATGCAGGGAATTCAAACAATATGATTTAGTCCTGTGTTGCTGACGCTACAAACGTTAAGTAATAACAGACTTGAATTGATCAAACGGTGACATGAATGTCGAAAATAAAAGCATGGGAGTTTATCTGCTTGTTTTTGGTCGTGTGCTTACTGAGTGCGTGTTCTTCAAAAGAAGAACAACTGCAGCAGTCCATCACACAATCGATGCAACAGGCAGAAAAAGAGCTCATAGAATTAAAAAAAGCGCTGGAACAGGGGCAAATTCGAAATGCAACTTTGCTCAAAGAGTATCAAAAAGTACTTCAGCAGCAACGTCCTGAACTATCACAAATAAGCTCTTTAATTGCACAAGATGCGACCGCTCAAGGGCCACTGTATACCGGCCTCGCCAACCGTCTAACAGACATTAAAAATCGACCTGAAACGGCTCCTAGCGAAGAAACCTTAGTGCGCTTAGATGTGTTACGTGAGGCCATGAAGCCTAATTTATTTGGTGATGCCTTAACCGATCCATTAAATATGTTGGCCGACATGTCAAATGGTACGCTAGCGAGAGTGGGGGCAATTAGTCAAAGTGCAGAAGGAGCGGGGGTCGGTAACCAGCTGGTTGGCAACCCTAACTATGGTCAGTGGCAAACAAACAATGATGGCATGTCATTTTGGCAGTGGTATGGCATGTATCGTTTATTAGGTGATGTATTTGATGCGGTAGAATACGGCAGTTGGAGCAAACGTCGAAAATATAGCTATTACAATGATTATGGCCGTTATCGCTATTCAAGCCCTAAGCAGATCAAAGCACAAAAGACATTGGAAACTCGAACACGCCAGTCTTATCAGCGTCAAGGTAAACAATTTACTAGCCCTTACGCTAAAAAGCGCAGTGGTGCATCAGGTTTGAGCCGCAGTAGTTACACACCAGTTAGCTCGCGTAGCAGTTATGCAACCACCAGTAGTTATAGTAAAAATGGTTCGGGGACGTTACGAAACAGTAGTAGCCGAACATCTCGTGGTGTAAGTCGTGGCAAGTAATGCCAAGTGTAAAGAACAATTGTTGGAGTTATAAAAATGTACGAATTTAATGGAATAGCGATATGGTCTTTACAAGCCTTGGCCATTGATTTTGCTATTATTATCGCGCTGTTTGTGAGTTTAAAGTATATAAAGGGCTGGGTATCAAACCTACATGCAAACGACGAGATCACAGAGCGAGATAACTTTGCCTTTGGTATCAGTTTCGCCGGTGGGCTAGCTGCGTTAGCAATTGTGTTGACCGGTGTCAGTAGCGGTGCATTCGCCTCCTCTTTGGCACAAGAAGCATTGCAGATGGGTGGATATGGATTATTGGCCATCATACTCATCAAATTAGGTCACTTTTTCCAAGACCAAGTCGCATTGCCTAAAGTGAGTCTGCATAGTGAAATTGTAAAAGGGAACACGACGGCCTCCTTAATTGACTTTGGCCATGTGGTGAGTGTGGCTGTGGTTATTCGCTCTGCATTATTGTGGGTCGCAACCGAAGGCTGGCATGGTTTGCCTATTGTGATTGCGGCATTCATTATTGCCAATGTTGTGCTGTTGCTGGTGAGCCAGTATCGTGTGCAGTTATTTAAACGTACCAACCGCAGTGGCGATTGTTTGCAGCAAGCAATTGTTGATGGCAACCTAGCTGTTGGAATACGTTATGCGGGTTTTTTAATTGGTAGTGCGTTAGCCATAACGGCAGCCTCAGGGATAGCGCCATATGCGCCAGACAATCTGCTAGTAAGTTTGGTCTGCTGGGCGTTGTGTGCACTCGTCAGCGTGATAGCATTTATTTTACTTCATTTGCTGACCATAAAAATTATTTTGGCGGGCTGCGATATCTCTGATGAAGTCAATCGTCAGAAAAATGTGGGAGTTGCGACAATCTCTGCCGCTATTTCTTTTGCCATAGGTATCAGTATGGCGACGTTACTTGGTGCATAATCTTGTCTGAATCCACAACTGGCCCAAGCCGCAGCACATTGCTTGGGCATGATTTTTTACTGATCACTGTGATGGCTGTGCTTGCTGGGTGCGGCCTTATCTATGAATACCTTTTATCTCACTATGCTGGACGCGTGTTAGGTTCGGTTGAAAGCGCTATCTATGCCATGATTGGCACAATGATTGTCGCGATGGGTATTGGCGCATTTTTGGCAAGATGGTTTAAAGATGCGTTTACCGCCTTTGCTTGGCTTGAAAGTATCATAGCGCTGGTTGGTATGGGTTGTATTTTGGCTATTGCTGGTGTGATTGCCGTCAGCTATTCCTTACCCCATTTATTCTCTTCGATTTTTAATTTGCCGGCAGACGTCGTGCTCAATGGCTATGTATTTGAAAAGCTGCAACAGGTAGCAAGGTTTTTACCTTATGTTTTTGGTTTGTTACTTGGGATGCTAATTGGAATGGAAATACCGTTGATTGCTCGCATTCGTCAGCAGGTGTATGGGCGCTTTCTAGAAAATAATGCAGGGACTATTTACGGCGCTGATTACATTGGAGCCGGAATTGGTGCTGCCATTTGGGTCAGTATTATGCTCGCCATGCCTATAATGCAGGCAGCGGCTTGGACAGCGTTGTTCAATATCGTAGCTGGGCTTGCGTTCTTGTGGCGTTATCATCAGCATGTACGTTATGCCACCGTGCTAGCTGTTTGTCATGCTTTATTGCTGGTGCTTTTTGGCTTCGTGTTGCTTTTTGGCAGTAGTTGGATGAAGGACTTAAGTAATGTACTTTACAAAGACAAAGTTATTTATTCCGAAGCTACCAAATATCAACATGTGGTTTTGACGGAGCGTTTAAGTCGCAACCAAAGCGAGCCCATTACGGATCTCTACCTTAATGGCCGATTGCAGTTTTCAAGTGTTGATGAGCAAATATATCATACGATGCTAGTATATCCGGCCATGTTAGCGTCTAACCGACATGATAACGTATTGATTATTGGTGGAGGGGATGGACTGGCCCTAAGAGATGTTTTGAAATGGCCGGTACAGCAAGTGACTTTAGTTGACTTGGATGCGCAGCTACTTAACCTATTTGGTTATTCAGGTGGGCAAGACAATGCACCGGATGATATTAAGCAGCGGCTCACCCAGTTGAATAATGAAGCAATGCTCGACTCAAGAGCCAACGTGATTGTGGCTGATGCATTTCTTGAGGTCGAAAACCTACTGGCTCAGGGGGCGCTTTTTGACACCATCATTGTGGATTTACCTGATCCAAATCACCCCGATTTAAACAAACTTTATAGTGATTATTTTTATAATCATCTACGACAATTATTGGCTGCTGATGGTGCTATGGTCGTACAATCTACTTCGCCATATCACGCCAAGAAAGCGTTTATCAGCATTGCAAAAACCGTGAAATCAGCGGGGTTTAGCTATGTTGAACAATATCAGCAAAACGTTCCCTCGTTTGGCCAATGGGGTTGGACGATAGCAACTAAAGCTGGTAGTTCCGCCAGTGCTAGGGTTCAAAGAGTCGAACATCTGCCCATAGCATCTCGTTGGGCAAGTAAGGAGTATTTACTGGCTGCATTCGTATTTCCTAGCCAATTCTTTGCATACCAAAATCAGATAGATGTTAACCAGTTAGGATCAGGCGTTTTGTACGATTACTATCGTCAGGCTTGGCAAATAGAAAATGAGCTGTATAAAAATTAGTTCGAAAGGTTGACATAATATGTCAACCGTGCAACTCTTAACTAAGACATAATATGTCAAATTAATAAGGCGATAAAATGGAATTAAATGAACTTTCAATCAAACTGGCTTCTTTTGAAACCGAAGGGGTAGGCTTTGAATCATTTATGATAGCCAACCCTGATCAACAAGATGTGTTGCAAGTGATTGTTGATGGTAACGATGAATTACCTATTTTTGTAACGCAAACGCAAGAACAGCTGCTTTGTATTAGTTATTTGTTTGCTGATGAAGAAGTAAAAGCTGAGCTCAAAGATGAGCTTAATGAAACGTTGTTGCGTTTGAATGTGCCTATTCCGCTCAGTGCGTTTGCCAAAGTTGATAATCGGTATGCAATCTTTGGTGCTTTATCGGTTAACTCTTCATTCGATGATATCACTCACGAGTTAGTGACACTTGCAGATAATGCGATAGAAGCGCTAGATGCCGTTACCCCTTATTTAAATGATTAAATAAGTTTTTAGGAGTTAAGATTATGAGTATTTTAAAAAAATTATTCACTGCTGTCCGTGGTGGCGCGCGCGAAGCCGGCGAAGCAATCGTTGATGCCAACGGCATTCGCATTTTTGAACAAGAAATTGCCGATGCGAAAAACGCCCTACAAAAAGCGAAACGTAGCCTGACTGAAGTGATGGCCAAAGAAATGCAAACATCGCGAAAAATCAAAGCGCTAGAGGATTCAATTGCAGAGCATGAAGGTTATGCAGGGCAAGCTCTAGAGCAAGGAAATGAAACATTAGCATTAGAAATTGCAGAAAAAATTGGTGATTTCGAAACGGAAAAAGCTGAGCATGAAGACGTGCTTAATGGCTTTAGTCAGCATATCGTGAGCTTAAAGCAGCAAGTTAAAGATGCGGAAAAGTCGATAAAAGAAAATCAACGTCAATTAAGTATGGTTAAAACTACCGAGAGTGTTCAGCAAGCAACAATGGCGGTGAACAGTACATTAAACACCAACAGCTCATCGATGACGTCGGCGAAAGCTTCATTGGAGCGAATTAGACAGCGCCAGCAAGATCGTCAAGATCAACTCGGTGCAGCAAAGGCCCTTGAAGCAGAGACCAATGGAGAGGATCTGAAAGCGAAATTGGCCCAAGCAGGAATAGGTGCAAGTAACCCAAAAGGTGAAGATATTCTGGCTCGTATCAAAGCGAAACAGGGTAAGTGATCCAACTGGGGGTGAACTGGTTGTTGAGTTAGCCCCAGCCATTTTTTTAGGTGAGATATGTTTAACTTTTTTAAGAAAAAAACAGTGCCGACACGCCAACTAACTGAACCTTCACAGTTAAAGGTTGGTGATATGCTCACGCTCATTGACTCGTTTGCTTATCCAAAATGGCTCAAAGGACAGAGCTTGCGAGTGGTCGCCGTGCATACTTACCAATATCAATATGGTGCTGAGTATGAAATGGTGTTAGAAAATCAGTCAGGGCAAGTTGTGTTTTTGCAAATAGAGCAAGAAGATGGTGAGCAATGGGCAAACTTCTCAATAAAGGTTCAACGTGAAGACGTGGACGACATTTTCACACTGGATGAATTTGCGAGAATATTTGACGAAGACTCATTGACGCAAATCAGTGTTGTCAACGCACCTGAGCGATTTAGTCAGTTTCTAGGAAACAGCTATCAGCAAACGCAAGCACCTTTTGTGTGTTACTTTCATCAGCGTGATTTTCGCCAGCAGACGTTGCCGCAGTTTGAGCAAGAAGGTGGTGAGCCTTGTGAAATAATTACTTTGGCTTCAGATGATGACAAACACAGCCTTAACATTGAGATTTGGGATGGTGGAGAAACCGATGTTTCACTAACCCTTAGCAGACCGATATCTGATATTGTAGAACTGTTCCCTGGGAGTGACTAAGTGAGTGATGCAAAAGCTAAATGGCAACGCCAAGAGCAAGCTGTCAGAGCGACGCAAATGGCGTTTGATCTCAGTAGTGAAGTGCAAAAATCTATTAAGAAGCAGGCGATAGATCAGGAACTGACTCCATCAGATATGATCCGTAAAATCCTCAACTTGGAAGTGAAATCAAAAAAGACTCGGCAACGTTTATCTTTTAATCTCAGTAACGAAGAAATCGCATTACTCGCTGAGCGTTTTGGTGTAGATGCAGATGACAAGCGCGCGGTCAAACAGCGCGTAGCGGAGTTATTAATTTCCCACACACAATAAGCCCGAATTTGGTAACTTGTAATTGCAAATGATTCCTACTTACTAAACATTCATGGAGATATACTTGTTTCAATAGGGCCATTCATAGTATTTATAGTCACTATTAAGCGCCAGTTTCAGTTGCAAGATTTTCATCTATACTCAAAGGCCTTATAATTAACCACCGGAATTTATCGGTCTTGTCTGTATGAACAATCACATAGACCAGACGATTCACGTCACCAAGAGGGCAAAATTGTGCTTCAAGAATATCGTAAACATGTAGAAGAGCGCGCAGAGCAAGGGATCGTACCTAAGCCGTTAGACGCACAACAAACTGCAGATCTTATCGAATTAGTAAAGTCACCAGTAGCAGGTGAAGAAGAATTTATCCTAGACCTTTTAGTTAACCGTGTACCACCTGGTGTGGATGACGCAGCTTATATTAAAGCTGGCTTTTTAGCGGCGGTTGCTAAGGGAGAAGCTGAATCACCACTAGTGAGCAAAGAGTACGCGGCAGAATTGCTAGGTACTATGCTAGGTGGTTACAACATCGCACCTATGATTGAATTACTTGATGATGCAGCACTTGCGCCTATCATTGTTAAAGGTCTTTCAAATACATTATTAATGTTTGATGCGTTTTATGACGTAGAAGAAAAAGCTAAAGCAGGTAACGAATTTGCTAAGCAAGTTATTGAATCATGGGCGAAGGCTGAGTGGTTCCTTAACAAACCAGCTGTTGCAGAGAAAATCTCTGTTACTGTATTTAAAGTAACGGGTGAAACTAATACTGATGATCTATCACCAGCACCAGATGCATGGTCACGCCCAGATATTCCTCTACACGCTTTAGCAATGCTGAAAAACGCACGAGATGGTATCACGCCTGATAAAGACGGTGAAATCGGTCCAATCTCACAGCTTGATGAATTGAAAACAAAGGGTTTACCACTGGCTTATGTTGGTGATGTTGTTGGTACTGGTTCTTCTCGTAAATCAGCAACTAACTCAGTACTTTGGTTCATGGGTGACGACATCCCATTCGTACCAAATAAACGTGTTGGTGGCGTTTGCTTAGGTGGTAAAATTGCACCTATCTTCTTCAATACAATGGAAGATTCTGGCGCGTTACCAATTGAGCTAAATGTTGATGAGTTCAACATGGGTGACCAAATTGACATCTACCCATACGAAGGTGTGGTGAAGCGTCACGGTACTGATGAAGTGATCTCTACTTTCGCACTTAAGTCAGACGTAATTCTTGACGAAGTACGTGCTGGCGGTCGTATTCCACTGATCATCGGTCGTGGTTTAACTGACAAAGCGCGTGCATCTTTGGGTATGGAAGCAGAAGATATCTTCCGTAAACCTGCAATTATCACCGATTCTGGTAAAGGCTTTACGCTTGCTCAGAAGATGGTTGGTAAGGCATGTAACATGCCTGGTGTTCGTCCTGGTCAATACTGTGAGCCGAAGATGACAACGGTTGGTTCTCAGGATACGACGGGCCCGATGACACGTGATGAGCTAAAAGACTTAGCCTGTCTAGGTTTCTCTGCTGATTTAACCATGCAGTCATTCTGTCATACATCAGCTTATCCTAAGCCGATTGACGTAAATACACACCATACGCTTCCTGATTTCATCATGAACCGTGGCGGTGTATCGCTTCGCCCTGGTGACGGTGTAATCCACTCTTGGTTAAACCGTATGTTATTACCAGATACGGTAGGAACTGGTGGTGACTCGCATACACGTTTCCCTCTAGGTATTTCATTCCCAGCTGGTTCAGGTGCGGTAGCATTCGCAGCGGCAACGGGTGTTATGCCATTGGATATGCCAGAGTCAATTTTGGTACGCTTTAAAGGTGAAATGCAACCGGGTATCACATTACGTGACCTAGTACATGCTATCCCTTACTACGGTATTAAAGAAGGCCTACTAACGGTTGAGAAGAAAGGTAAGATCAACGAATTCTCTGGTCGCGTACTAGAAATCGAAGGTGTTGAACACTTAACGGTTGAGCAAGCGTTCGAATTATCAGACGCGTCAGCTGAGCGCTCAGCTGCAGGCTGTACAGTTAAGCTTTCTAAAGAGTCTATCTCTGAATATCTTGAGTCAAACATTGTAATGCTTAAGTGGATGATCTCTGAAGGTTACGGCGATGTGCGTACTATTGAGCGTCGTATCACAGCGATGCAAGAGTGGTTAGCAAACCCTGAGCTTATGGAAGCGGACCAAGATGCTGAGTACAAGCACGTACTAGAAATCGACCTTGCTGACATCAAAGAGCCAATTCTTTGTGCACCAAACGACCCTGATGATGCACGCCTTCTTTCTGATGTAACTGGCGAGAAGATAGACGAAGTGTTCATCGGCTCTTGTATGACTAACATTGGTCACTTCCGTGCAGCGGGTAAACTATTAGATGGCTTTACAGGTCGTATCCCAACTCAACTTTGGGTTGCTCCGCCGACTAAGATGGATAAAGACCAACTTACTGATGAAGGTTATTACGGTATCTTTGGTCGTGTTGGTGCGCGTATCGAAACTCCAGGGTGTTCACTATGTATGGGTAACCAAGCACGTGTTGCTGACAAAGCAACGGTTGTGTCTACCTCTACACGTAACTTCCCTAACCGTTTAGGTACAGGTGCAAACGTATTCTTAGCTTCTGCAGAACTTGCAGCAGTAGCAGCTATCTTAGGTAAGCTACCTACACCAGCTGAGTACCAAGAATACGCGGCGAAGATCAACGCAACGGCAGCTGATACATACCGTTACTTGAACTTCCACAAAATGCCTCAGTATACTAAAAAAGCTGATGGTGTAATCATCCAGCAAGCTGTTTAATTGCGGTAGTTGCTTAAAAAAGCCGGTGTTATCACCGGCTTTTTTGTGTCTATAAGTAGGTTGAATTTTGCGCAGTGATTTTTGAATTAAATAGCTGTATTATGATGTCTAATAGGTTTGTTAATTCAATATTATCGCTAAATCATAGGTAAATTAAACAGAATTTATTTTAATTTCGATTAGAATTGTCGCTAATTTTACATTAATAGGCGACAGCGAAATGACAGCAGTAAACAACCAGAATCTGCTTCAACTGCGTTTTATCCAACAGGCGCATATCGAAGCAGTTAAGCCCTCATTTAACCAACTTCCAGACAATCCCTATGCAGATGGTGCATTTCGTAAGCGTCGATATTCGGTGCTTAAATTTGTTGATGATGTAGTGAGTTTGCAACCAACGAAGGCATTTGTTCAGGATGATTCAATAAACACTTTCCAAGGTAATGTTGAGCGTGTTTATGAAAATCTAGAAGCAGACTTGATCAGCAGTGATGGCTTCAAACATTTACTGACTGAGTTCAAACAGATGACAGGTATTGAAGATGAGCGCCATATTGAAGTGCATCAATTCCGTATGCTGGCCATTGAATCTGATACACCTCCAGCTCCAGAGGGAATTCATCAAGATGGTTTCGATCATGTGTGTGTGTGTGGCGTTTCTCATGAAAATATCGCCGGTGGTGAGCTACTGGTTTATGAAAACAAAGAGTCAGAGCCATGCTTTAAAATGGAGATCAAAGATGGCTTGTTTGCCCTGATCAATGACCGTCAGGTATGGCACAATGCAACTCCAATGAATAAGCTGGATACCGAGAAAGTAGGCTATCTAGATTGTTTTGTATTCACAGCGTAGGGCAAAACATGGAACTCAATCAAATTCGTCGCCAATTTCCAGCCCTGATGCAACAGGTGAATGGCCAATCGCCCATGTTCTTAGATGGTCCAGGAGGTTCACAAGTGCCTCAGTCAGTACTGAGTGCGATGTCAGCATATTTAGGTTACTTTAATTCCAATTTGGGTGGCGCATTTTTCTCAAGTGAGAAAACAGTCACTTTGATGGACACCGCTCGCCAGGCTGTTGCTGATTTAGTTAATGCACCCAGCAAAGAGCAGATAGTGTTTGGTGCTAACATGACCAGCCTAACCTTTAGTTTTAGCCGTGCGATTTCTCGTCAATGGCAAGCGGGTGATGAAGTGATTGTAACCAATGCGGATCACTATTCTAACGTATCTTCTTGGCGCTTAGCGGCAGAAGATAAAGGGGCAACAGTACACGCGGTGCGCATCAACGAAGCCGATTGCACACTTGATCTTGCTCATTACAAAAGCCTTCTCAACGAAAACACCAAGTTAGTTGCAGTAACTTACGCGTCTAATACCACGGGCTCTATCAACGATATAAAGCAGATAATTGAACTGGCGCACCAATTTGGTGCATTGGTATATGTTGATGCCGTACACTATGCGCCACACGAGTTGGTGGATGTACAAGCACTGGACTGTGACTTTTTGGCATGTTCAGCGTATAAGTTCTTTGGCCCACATGTTGGGATTGTGTATGGCAAGCGCGAGCATCTGGAAAACTTCACTCCTTATAAGGTGGAGCCAGCAAAGGATGTAATACCGGGTCGCTGGGAAACAGGCACACAGAGTTTTGAGGGACTTGCTGGAGTTATCGCGGCAATTGACTATATTGCTCAATTAAGTGGCATGACAGAAGATACGCCACGTCGTGAGCGTTTGGCTGTTGCGTTTGCTAAAACCAAGCAACATGAAATGGCACTCAGTGAGCATTTCTTAACGAGATTAGCTGAGTTTGAACAGATCTCATTGTTTGGCATTTCTGACAAAACCCGTCTGGCGGATCGAACACCTACCTTTGCACTTACATTTGAGGGATTTGAGCCACGAGCCGTATCCGAATTTTTGGCTAAGCAACATATCTGTGTATGGGATGGAAACTTTTATGCTCAGGGCTTGTGTGAACAACTCGGTGTGATGGATAAAGGCGGCGTGGTACGCATTGGTTGTATGCATTACAATACCATTGAGGAGTTGGATAGGTTGTTTAGTGCCTTTAAGCAACTACTTGTAGCTTAACTGCTATATCTATCATATAAAGCAAAGATCGAAGCGGTTTCGATCTTTGCTTCTGTTTTTGCTTTGAGACGCTATTTTAACTGTATAGGAAGTGATGAGTCACACAGCCAGTTTGTTTTCCTGCAGGCCCGATAACTACATATTATCTTCAATAAAGCTACTAAGGTTGCTTATCCTCACACTCATCCCTTCAATAATTTGATCTTTGACTTTTTCTCTTATGGCAGAAGGAAGGCGTGTCATCGCATCGGGTGTAATGGCTAATAAAATACTGTCTTTTACCGCCTTGGCGCTAGTTGAGTGCTCACGGTGACAAATAAACGCTCCTTCCCCAATAAATTCACCGGGTCGGATCCGACCTAATTCATGCAGCTGACTACTTTTAAAAATCACCAGCTCGCCACTGAGCACGATAAACAGGCGGTTATCGAGCTCAAAGCGTTTGAAAGCGTGGCGATTCGCGTTCACCAAATACAATCGACCGAATGATTCTAACAAAATTTGTCGTTCAGATAGGCTAAAGCCTTTGAAAAAATCGAGCCGATTAATGATCTCCAATTGCTTAATAAGAGGCACATTCTCAAGTAATTTCATGGGTTTCAGTCGCCTTATGGTTTATCACTAATAGTGGCGACTTTTATAGGCAGGGTCAACGATATTTTGCTAGGTCGCTGATACTGCGAGCGACCAACTACATACTCAATTAGCAGGCAGGATCATATGGAGATGTTGGGCAGGTCATCCCCAGGTAGCTGATACAACCCTTATTATGGGGAGAAGTTGCATACATACCACCTGCGGCCTGAGGTGTAAGCTCTCGTGGTAAAGTGGAGCTTTCGCTGAGTTTTTTTAACGGTTTCTTGTGTAATTTAATTTTCATGTGAAATCCTTTACAAATGTAGGTTAGACCGAGTATTTCGGCACATATTAAACTACGAAACCACTGTATGCTTTTCAATCAAATATTATTCAATTTGGGTACTTCAAGAGGTCGGCATAGACTGACACTAAGGTGCCAGTCGACTTCTTCTAATCTTGAATATTTCTCTCTTTGAGCTTTCGAGTTAGTGTATTTCGGCCCCAACCGATTTTCAAAGCGGCATCTTGTTTGTGGCCATGGCAGGCACTTAGCGCGGTCTTTATCAAGCGTACTTCTAGCTGAGCTTGCACAGCGGGCCAGATATTTTCTTTACCTTGTTTCAATTCTTGATTTAACCATTGTTGAAAAGCATCTAACCAGTCACCTGTTGTTTCATCGGTGATTGCCGTATGGTTGAGTTCATCGGGCAAGTCGTGTGGCCCAATAAGGTCACCAGGTGCCATTACCGTGAGCCAACGACAGGTATTTTCCAGCTGACGTACGTTCCCAGGCCAATGGTACAGCTTCATAACATTAATAGCGTCGTCATTGAGGACCTTACACTCTACCTGTAGCTCCTTGGCACTACGGCCTAAAAAGTGTTGGGCAAGTTTTGCGATATCCTCAGGGCGTTCTCTAAGTGCAGGGAGCTTTAATCGCACCACATTGAGGCGGTGAAACAAATCTTCTCTAAATTGGCCTTTTTTAACCAACTGCTCTAAGTCTTGGTGTGTAGCTGCGATGATACGTACATCGACTTTAACACTTTGATGTCCGCCTACTCGATAAAACTCCCCGTCAGCTAACACCCGTAGTAGACGAGTTTGTACATCCAGAGGCATATCGCCAATCTCATCCAAAAACAATGTGCCCCCATCAGCTTGCTCAAAGCGACCACGGCGCATGCTGTCAGCTCCAGTGAATGCGCCTTTCTCATGACCAAAAAGCTCTGATTCAACCAAGTCTTTGGGAATAGCGGCCATGTTAAGTGCGATAAATGCATTTTCTTTGCGTGGGCTATGATTGTGCAGTGCACCGGCAACTAGCTCTTTACCAGTACCAGACTCGCCATTGATTAGCACACTCATACTCGACGCGGAAAGCTTGCCTATAGCCCTAAAAACCTCCTGCATGGCAGGTGCTTCACCAATAATATCGGGGTGTTTTTGTTCTTGAGCTTGGCGTTTAGTCTTACGAGCTTGTTGGCTGGCTTGATAGGCCCTTTCAACTAAGGAAGTGGCTTCGTTTAAATCGAATGGTTTTGCTAGGTATTCGAAAGCACCTTTTTGAAATGCATTCACTGCGGAGTCTAAGTCGGAGTGTGCCGTCATGATGATCACGGGCAGGTTTGGATATTGTGTGACTATCTCTTCGAGCAAAGCCATGCCATCCAATCCTGGCATTCTTACATCAGAAATCAATACAGCCGGTTGGCTGTATTGTAGAGCTGTTAGTACATCTTGACCGTTGGCAAAACTCTCGGTGTTAAATCCCGCTCGTGATAATGCCTTGTCTAAAACAAAGCGTATTGAAGCATCATCATCAACTAGCCAAACTGTTTTCATTACTTGCTCCCCGTGCCGTCGTCGTCAAACGGCAAGTAAATATTAAATTCTGTGTGTCCGGGCCAGCTATCACAGTCGATCATGCCACCATGTTGCTCGACGATAGTTTGTGCAATGGATAGACCCAATCCAGAACCACCTTCTTTGTTGGTGATCATGGGGTAAAAAAGGGTATCTTTGAGTTCTTCGGCGATACCCGGTCCATCATCCGTAATTTTTACCAACAACGCTTTTTTCATCAAGCGTTCACCCCGCCTCATGCGGTGTTTGATCCGCGTAGTCAAGGTGATGCTGCCTGAACTTTCGAGCGCCTGTTGAGCGTTTCTCACGATGTTAAGCACAACTTGTTGTATTTTCGCTTGGTCGATCACGATATCGGGTATGCTTGGATCATAGTCTTTTAATAATGTTATTTGACTGGCGTTGTCCAACATACTCAACTTGATAACGGACTCGAGTGTTTGGTGAATATTGCACGGCGCTTTTTTGGGCAACTGATTGGGCCCAAGCAGCCTATCCACCAACTCGGTTAATCGGTCCGCTTGCTCTATGATCAACTGTGCACATTGATCGCGTTCCTGCTGACAGCTCTCGTACTGCAATAATTGCGCCGCTCCTCTAATTCCGCCTAAAGGATTTTTTATTTCGTGTGCCAATCCGCGTATCAGTGTTCGTGCAGCCTGATATTGATGCATTTGATTGGAGGCTTGATCAAAGCGTACTTCATCATCGATACGACGACATTCGAGTAGAATATAGGTTTGCTGCTGGTGGTTAATTCGTCTTGCATGGAGGTTCAATGTGGCAGCGCGATTATCTATGAACACCACGTCTACCCTGTGCTGTTGGCAATCAACCCCATCGTTGAGCGCATATTGACTGAGGCGTTCAAAGTCAATGTGATGATGGCTAAATATGTCGTTGATAGGTTGGCCTATTAACCGCTTAATGCCCAGCCCGAATAATTCACTGCTGCTGTTATTGGCATAATGGATCACAAACTCTTTGTCTAACACTAACACACATGTGGATAGGTTATGCCATAGGGCACTCAGCATAGGGTGGGTACTTTGTACCATATTGGGTCACCTGTAGAATCTTTTGCACCAATTTGGTGCACTATAACATGCACTGTCTGATTGGGCTATGGGTTGATACGACTGGTTTTATGCAAATAAAATGTACTCTGTGGACTAGTAGCAATTCTCGTACCCTGCTCGTCAAAAAGGTACATAACCAGATGGTGTTCTCCACGTTCTAGATTTCGTAAGGCAAAGGTGGTGTTGGTTTGCTTTTCACTGACCAGTTGACCGTTGAGTGATAGTTGTACCGTCAAACCTTTGCTAAAAACAGGTTTGACTTGTCCGCTCACATATACGGTTCCGGTGTTTTCTCTGATCGTTTGTTTATGTCCAGGAGATGAAATCTTCAACTGGTATTGTACAGCCTTTTTTACTTTGCGAGGCTCAAGGATTGAGGTATCGGTAATTGGCATACTCAAGGGTTTATTTAAACTCACTTTTTCTGAGCCTGCACGAGGTACGTCAGAAAAAACCCAATTACCGTTTTCGTCTTTCCAGCGGTAAACTTGAGGTTGTGAAGCTGTTGCGCAGAACGTCAGTATCATACTCAATACCAACAAAATCCGTATCATTAATCAGACCCCACACTCTCGACTCGCTTGGTAATACTCTAGTATGAAACATAAAGATTTACCATAAAAAAGCCCGCTGAAGCGGGCTTGAGAACACATATGATTTAATTGCGCGATTAAACGCTGTAGTACATTTCAAACTCAACAGGGTGAGTTGTCATGTTCAGTTTTTCCACTTCTTTAGACTTAAGTGAGATGTAAGCGTCGATTAAGTCGTCAGTGAAAACGCCACCTTGAGTTAAGAACTCACGGTCAGCGTCAAGGCATGCCAATGCTTCATCTAACGAAGCCGCAACCGTTGGGATCTCAGCTGCTTCTTCAGCTGGTAGATCGTATAAATCTTTGTCCATTGCATCGCCAGGGTGGATCTTGTTCTTAATACCGTCAAGACCAGCCATAAGCATTGCTGAAAATGCAAGGTACGGGTTAGCTGTAGGGTCAGGGAAACGTACTTCAATACGACGCGCTTTTTCTGACGGTACAACAGGGATACGGATAGAAGCTGAACGGTTACGAGCTGAGTAAGCCAACATTACAGGAGCTTCGAAGCCAGGTACTAAACGCTTGTATGAGTTGGTAGACGCGTTAGCAAATGCGTTGATAGCTTTCGCATGTTTGATAATACCACCGATGTAGTAAAGTGCTTCTTCAGAAAGACCACCGTATTTGTCGCCTGCGAAGATGTTTTTGCCATCTTTAGCAAGAGACTGGTGACAGTGCATACCAGAACCGTTATCACCGACGATTGGCTTAGGCATGAATGTTGCTGTTTTGCCGTATAAGTGTGCCATGTTGTGGATAACGTACTTCATTTCCTGAATTTCGTCAGCTTTGATTACCATTGTGTTGAAGCGAGTGGCGATCTCATTCTGACCCGCTGTTGCTACTTCATGGTGATGCGCTTCTACCACGTGGCCCATTTCTTCTAAAACTAAGCAAGTTGCACTACGCCAATCCTGTGATGAGTCAACAGGAGCAACAGGGAAGTAACCGCCTTTAACGCCTGGACGGTGACCAGTGTTACCACCTTCGTAGTCTTTGTCAGAGTTCCAAGATGCTTCTTGTGCGTCGATTTTGTACATCGAACCTGACATATCTGTTTTGTATTTAACATCGTCAAATAGGAAGAACTCTGGCTCTGGACCGAATAATACTGTGTCAGCGATACCAGTTGAACGCATGTATTCTTCAGCGCGCTTAGCAACAGAACGTGGGTCACGCTCATACCCTTGGTGTGTGTTTGGTTCAACAACATCACAACGAACGATAAGTGTTGTTTCTTCAGCAAATGGATCCAGTTTTGCACTTTCTGAATCTGGCATTAGTACCATGTCTGATTCGTTGATGCCTTTCCAGCCAGCGATTGACGAACCGTCAAACATTTTGCCGTCTTCAAAAAAGTCTTCATCGGCTTGATGGTGAGGAATAGATACGTGTTGTTCTTTACCTTTTGTATCTGTGAAACGTAAGTCAACAAATTTAACGTCGTTTTCTTTAATAAAATTTAAAACCGATTTTGACATGTGTCCTCCGACTCGTTGGGTTTTGTAAGCTTGCTGCATTCTAATGCGATTGCGCTTCTTGTAAGCTTAATCTGTGCCATTTTTGCAATTTATTGATTTTTATTGTTTTTAATTTTCTGTGTATCGAGGTGCACCGTAGTTATGCACCAAAATGATCCATAAATGCACAGCATTGGTGCGTTTTGATTATAGTGCAACTTGGGTATATTCCCAGTTTATGGGTGTCCATTAGGAGGGGCTTTTGTGTTGTCATATCTTAGACATCTTTATATTTTATGGTAGCAATCTAATTGTACACAAAATGCCTCTTAAAGCGCTTCGATTACGGCAAAGTCAGTCTATGCTAAACTGAATGTTGACCATAAAATACACAGTTTATGCTCGGCTATTAAAAAATAATGCTGCATAAACTTTCATCTACCGCGTTATTAGGGGATAATACGCCACTTTAAATCCTGGCGGTCTACTTTTATGGACTGTTTTGTGCAATTTGGTGCACAGGATTAACCCACTCTTTCGAGTAATTATCTGAGTTATAGACATGAGTATTGAAAAATTACGTAATATCGCGATTATCGCCCACGTAGACCACGGTAAAACCACCCTAGTTGATAAGCTGCTAGAGCAATCTGGTACACTAGCAACACGCGGCGGTAACGAAGAACGTGTAATGGATTCAAACGATATCGAGAAAGAGCGCGGTATCACTATCCTAGCTAAAAATACGGCGATTGAGTGGAACGACTACCACATTAATATCGTAGACACTCCGGGACACGCCGACTTCGGTGGTGAAGTAGAACGTGTTCTGTCAATGGTTGACTCAGTATTACTACTGGTTGATGCACAAGAAGGTCCAATGCCGCAAACGCGTTTCGTGACGCAAAAAGCGTTCGCGTTGGGACTGAAGCCTATCGTTGTTATTAACAAAATCGACAAGCCAGGCGCACGCCCTGATTGGGTAATGGATCAGGTTTTCGACCTGTTTGATAACCTAGGTGCAACTGATGACCAGTTAGATTTCCAAGTTATTTATGCATCAGCAATCAATGGCTGGGCAACACTAGATTTAGACACACCGTCTGACAACATGCAACCAATGTTTGAAGCAATCGTAGAGCAGGTTGCTGCACCGGATGCGGATCCAGATGGCGGCTTCCAGATGCAGATTTCGCAGCTAGATTACAACTCATACATTGGTGTAATCGGTGTAGGTCGTATCAAGCGCGGTACGGTCAAAGTGAATCAACAAGTGACTGTTGTAGGTGCTGATGGTAGCAAGCGTAACGGTAAAGTAGGCCAGGTATTGACTTATTTAGGTCTAGATCGTCATGAGGCGCAACAAGCGCAAGCGGGCGACATCATTGCTATTACAGGTTTAGGTGAGTTGAAAATTTCTGATACTGTGTGTGATGTGAATGCGGTTGAAGCTCTACCTGCGCTTTCTGTTGATGAGCCGACAGTAACCATGACTTTCTCTGTTAATACTTCACCGTTTGCGGGTCAAGAAGGTAAATTTGTTACTTCTCGTAACATTCTTGAGCGCTTACAAAATGAGCTAGTTCATAACGTAGCGTTACGCGTAGAAGAGACTGACAACCCTGATAGCTTCCGTGTTTCAGGTCGTGGTGAGTTACACTTAGGTATTTTGATTGAAAACATGCGTCGTGAAGGCTATGAACTAGCTGTATCACGTCCAGAAGTAATTTTACGTAATGTAGATGGTCAGTTAGAAGAACCATTTGAAACGGTAACGGTTGACGTACAAGAAGAGCACCAAGGTTCAATTATGGAGCAGCTTGGTTTACGTAAAGCAGAAATGACTGACATGGCTCCAGATGGTAAAGGTCGTGTACGTTTGGACTTTATGATGCCTAGCCGTGGTTTGATCGGTTTTCAAACCGATTTCATGACGTTGACTTCAGGATCTGGCCTAATGTACCACACGTTTGATCATTACGGCCCTCATAAAGGCGGCACAATCGGTAAGCGTAAGAACGGTGTATTGATTGCTAATGCTACTGGTAAAGCGCTAACTAACGCGCTATTTAACCTACAGGAGCGTGGTAAGTTATTCATCGGCCACGGTGTTGAAGTGTACGAAGGTATGGTTATCGGTATTCATAGCCGTGATAACGACCTAACTGTTAACGCATTGAAGGGTAAACAGTTAACCAACGTACGTGCATCAGGTACTGATGAAGCACAAACACTTGTACCACCTATCAGAATGTCACTTGAGCAAGCACTTGAGTTCATTGATGATGATGAGCTGGTAGAAGTAACTCCTGAGAATATTCGTATTCGTAAGAAGTTACTAACTGAAAGCGAGCGTAAACGTGCGAGCCGTCAAGCAAAAGATTAATTTCTATTGTGAATAAAAAAACGCCGCTATTTAGCGGCGTTTTTTTATGCGTGCATTCACTAAAATAACCTTTTTAAAATAACCCGTAGCTTTCGGTTTCTTCTGGTTCATATCCTTGTAGGTGCTCGGGTCGGAAAATCGAACTGGGGTCGATGAGTACGCTATGCGTATTGCCACGCTTAATTAGTCCTTGCATCATCTTTTTGGTTTGCGGATCGATTTCAAAGCCGATATTGGTAATTTCACTTAATGACTTTATTTCGTCTTCTTCGCAGTGAATGTTGTCTTCTACTTGATCGACCAACAACCCAATGTGTGGTTTTTGACCGTCTTGTGTGGTAAACACAATAATGGGTTTATGATCTAGGCTTATCTGCTCCCGTGCGGATTCAAATAAACGCATTAACTTAATGTATGTGGTCGCACGCTCTTTCTCCAACATAGTAATGGCTTGCTGTTTTTTATCCTGCTCACACAAGGTTAGCAGTTTGTCGGCCAATGCATGCAGTCTATTATGAGGCTCTTCAAAGCGACTTAATATGGCTTTTAAGTCTTCATTTTCCGTTTTGAAATTAGACAGCCATTGCCCAAAGGTACATTGCTTTGGGTCTCTTGCTTTATCAAAGTCTTGCCCTTTAACAACACTGCGCTCAAGTGCTTGTAACCACTGTCTATGCTCATCTTCTCTGTTCTTTAGTAATTCAACCAGCGCATTGTTTGTATCGTAAGAAGACTTCTTGTTAAGAATAATACCCAAGTCGAATATGGGAGTTGGTGTGCCCATATAGTCTTTTACACCCAAAAAGCTCGGGTTTTCATTGGGTAATGAGGTTAAATCTCCTTCGTAACGTTCCGTGAGCAGAATATCCAGAATCTTTAGTGAAATTGTTTTTTGTCCGACTCGGAAATTGATTAAATCCATACTTTCCTCAACTTGCGCATTGGTTTTGTTTAAGGATAGAACATTATGGTGAATATGAGCGATACACCGGTAATTTCTTTTGTTGTGGGGTTAGCCCAAAAAGGGCTTTCAAATCACTATCATGCTCTAACACACTAGGTAAGCTGTTGAGTAAACATTGCTGAGAATAATCTGTTTGGCATTGTTTGGCAGCACGACTAAAAACCACGGCATTAAGGTAGCCCTCAAACAGAATATGATCGACTTTTAGCTCGGGATGCTTTTTTACACGTTGGCGAAATTGTTTACATAATTTAGCCTGGCAGGTGATTGGGTTGGGCACTACTTCGGTAACCATAATGGCTTGACCTGGCTCTACCCTAGCAAAGAGCTCCTTACTAGAAACAAATGAGACACTAGTAAATTCAAGGTTGAGTTTGGCGTCATTAGCTAACTTTATGAAAGTAGCGAGGGGTTCATATGTGCCAATCATAATAACGGCGGTGGCATTAGTCTCTTTGATTTGCTCATGAGCGCGTTCTACGTCGGTGGTGTTGCGTTTAAAGCGAGAGATAATGCTGGGCTTGAGACCTTGTCGTGCCAGCGCCTGTGTTAGGCTTTTTTCTACGGTGATACCAAACTCATCAGCTTGGATGAGCAACGCGATATTTTGATGATTTTTTTCAAAGGTTAGAAACTTGATGTGCTCGTTTGCTTCATCACGATAACTGGCTCGTAGATTAAAGACATGGTAATTCGCAACTTGATGCAAAAAGTCAGCGCCAGTAAACGGCATAAGCAGGGGGGTTTTACTGTGGGTTAAAAGAGGGCGGATCGCTGCTGTAGTAGGAGTACCCATAAAACCAAATAACGCATCAACGTTGTGTGTATAGATAAATTGTCGTGTGTTGTGGACGGTTCGATTAGGTTCATACCCATCATCCATCACTATTAGTTCGATCTCTTTCCCCGCGATACCACCTTCACTGTTAATGGCGTCGAAGTGCAGTAAGGCGCCATCGTGTAGTTGTTTACCAATACCTTGGGCAGGTCCTGTAAGTGCAATGGACATTCCTAGCTTAATGCTGCTTTGCTCAGACATGCTAACTGCGCTAACACTTAGTAGGAGCAGAGCAAAGATAATCTTAATGTAGCGTTTTGAGCTGTCCATATAGTTCATGCACCAGAGTGTTAAGAGCTTGAGCAAACTGCTTTTTCGAGGTTAAATTTAAATCGTTTTCAAGCCACGCTTTAGTATTGTTTTGTAATAATAGTCTAATCCCTAATTGTTGTGAAATATCTGATATATTTACTAATAATTTAGGTGATAGGAGGAGTATCTGCCATATCGTAGCGCTATCTTGCTCAAGCATAGACCCTCTGTTTGCTAAGAGTTTGAGTTGAGCGAGCAAGGGCTTTTTAATAGGTTGGCTGGGCATTACTATGAGAATTTGCTTAACGAGTTGCCACGGTAAGCGCTGATAATGGTTGAGTAATTGGTAGCTAAAATTAGTTCTAAAATAAGCGCCAAGCTCTTCAATGTGAGAATTGTTATGACTACTTTTCAAGACCATAGCTGCGTATTCACCACTGGCTTTATCTTGTTTAAAACCCAACTTGACCAACTCATAGTTGTTTTGCTGCCAAAAGTTGAGCAAACCAGAAGTTGCGCCAAAGCTGCTACCAAAATAGTCAACCTGTTTGCCTAGTTGTTGCTCCACATAGCTTAGTAGCTCACTACCTAGCCCTTTTTTATGGGACTCAGGGGTAATGACAATTCTTACAATTCGAGCAATCTTTGCCTTAAGAAAGTGACTATTTCCTTGCGCAGTGAAAAGTTGTTGTGCTAGCAAGTGACCTTGTGGGCGGCGCATACCTGCAGCTATGTCATGATGTAACTCATCCGGAAGTTGTCCTTCCAGATTGACTAAGCACAAGCCTAGTAATTGATTTTTATTGCGCATGGCAAAAATGACATTGGATGGACTGTCTAGAAGCTGGCGTAAATCATTGACTGTTGTTTGGTAGTGCGCCAATACCAATAAAGCAAAGGCCTGTTGTAGCATAGGTTCATCATGGGCAAGCGACATTCTGTCGAGTTGGTAACACTCGTGTTGTTCAATATGCTCGACCTTAGGGTATTGGCAATCTAGTGCAAACAACTGGTTGGTCAGCAACTCCAACGGATCATGGTCTTGATAACGAATGGGTTGGCGCAAGTTCAGTGACTTATGATGAGGGTAGTGCTTCTTCAGATAACTTTGGAACCTTAATGTGTAGCCGCGTCCGTTACCTTCATAGCCAATGATGGTACTGGAAAACACGCATTGGTCGGTTTTGCTAGATAGTGCGATTAATATTGGTACGGGAATAGATGCTGCTTCGTCAATCAGTAACACTTGCCCATCCAAAGTTTGGGGCAGAAGTTGATCTGGCGGCACAAACTTTAGGTTTGCCAATTGTTTCTCATGGCCAAGGTAATCTAGGCCTAATGCCTGTGCTAAATGCTTAAAGCTATTTTTAACTGCACTATATTGCAAAGCACAAATAATAAACTGCTTATGGCCCATATTAGCTGCTAGCAATCCTAGCGATGCTGATTTTCCTCGGCCTCTATCGGCGCTAAGTAAGATGGGCATGTGGGTCTGATTATCTAGACTATGGCAGATGCTTGAGACAGCTTCTTGTTGCTGAGCATAGGTCGCGGGTAAGTGTTGATTTAGACCGTTTAATGCTAGTTTCAGGCCATCACGTTGTGACCAGCAAGATATGTCAGTGCAACTTAATATATGCTGCCAGCGTTTTAGGAAAGGGCTGACAGTGGCGGTATAGCCAAAAGAACACCAAGTGGAAACGCTGGGGTCCAACCAGCCTGTCAGTTCTTCCAGTTCAGGCAAAAGTAATACTAACAGCCCGCCGGCTTTAACTGTCCCGCTAAGTGCAGCTAGTTTGTTAGGAAGGATGCCAGCATAGCCGTCGTAGACGGCTAACTTAAATTCTTGGCCTAAGATTTGATGGAGATGTTCTGGCCAACAAGCGTTACTCAGCGTTTTGTGTTTCGATAGCACTAGAGCATCATCGGCTAACTGAAATAACTCATCAACTTGGTTAATAGCCCAATCATGCTCACCACATATCAAAAATAATTGGCGGTGCTGATTATTTTCCAGTTCGGAAAATAGCGGTGCTAACTCAGAGACTTTGTAAACGGGCATAGGCTGTGACCAACCACTTGGTTCCTACATCATCAAAGTTTACTTGAATACGAGATTGCGCGCCGCTGCCCTCATAATTAAGTACAGTGCCGGCACCAAACTTTGCATGTAATACGCGCTGACCTAAATTATAGCCACTGTCCTCAAAGGCTGCATGGGTAACTGACGCACTGAAACGGCCACTATTGACGGGTCGAGATATTTGCGTTTTGATGCGGATCTCTTCGATACACTCTTCGGGAAGTTCTCGCAAGAAGCGAGAAGGGCTGTGATGTTTTTCTTGGCCATATAAACGACGACTCTCAGCATGGCTAATGTAAAGCTTGTCCATCGCTCGGGTCATTCCGACGTAACATAGGCGTCTCTCTTCTTCTAAGCGACCTGATTCTTCATGGCTTTGCTGCGATGGAAACATGCCTTCTTCAACGCCGACCATAAATACTAATGGAAACTCTAGCCCTTTTGCTGAGTGCAAAGTCATCATTTGCACCGCATCTTCATGTTCATCAGCCTGACCTTCTCCTGATTCCAAAGAGGTATAAGCTAAAAAGCCTTGTAGCGCAGAGCTAAAGTCTTCGTCAATGGGTGGCTCATACTGACCACAGGCACTGATTAATTCTTCAAGGTTTTCTACCCGTGCGCGACCTTTTTCACCTTTTTCAGCCTGATACATTGCCATTAAGCCTGAATATTCAATGGTTGTTTTAGCCTGCTCAGAAAGCTCCAGTTCAGTGACTTTGTCGTCTAATTGCTCGACCAGCTCAATAAAGCGAGCCACTGCGGTGGCGGCTCTTCCTGCTAAATGTTTTTGCTCAAGTACGGCTTTAGCTGCATACCAAAGTGGCATTGACTCATTACGAGCACAGTCGCGGATATGGCTAAGGGTTTTATCACCAATGCCTCTGGCAGGCGTGTTGATCACCCGCTCAAAAGCAGCATCATCCTGACGATTACTAAGTAGTCTTAGATACGCCAATGCGTCTTTGATCTCTTGACGCTCGAAGAAACGCATACCGCCATAAATTCGGTATTTAAGACCTTCTTGTAGCAAGGCTTCTTCTAATACTCGTGACTGTGCATTATTGCGGTATAGGATGGCACAGTCTTGTAATGCATTACCTGCATTGAGCCAAGAGCGAATTTTACTAACCACAAAGCGAGACTCATCTAGTTCATTAAACGCCGCATAAATTGAAATAGGTTCACCTTGATTGCCATCGGTCCACAGGCTTTTTCCCATTCGCTCTGAATTGTTCTGAATTAAGGCGTTGGAAGCATTAAGAATATTTGCTGTTGAACGATAGTTTTGCTCAAGACGAATGGTTTGGGCAGAAAAATCGTCTAAAAAGCGTTTGATATTCTCGACTTTTGCACCACGCCAACCATAGATGCTCTGATCATCATCGCCGACAATCATCATATTGTTTTCTTGCCCTGCAAGCAGTCTCAACCACTGATATTGAATACTATTGGTGTCTTGAAACTCATCCACAAGCATATGTCTAAAACGTTGCTGGTAGTGCCTTAATAACGTCGGTTGTTGTCGCAATAATTCATAGCAGCGCAACAGTATCTCGGCAAAGTCGACTAAGCCCGCTCTGTCACAGGCATCTTGATAGGCGGTGTAAACGCGCAGTAGTAGCTGTTCATTCACATCATAGGCTTGAATGTCTTTTGGTCTTTGCCCTTCATCTTTGCGAGCACTGATATACCAAGCAACTTGCTTTGGTGGCCACTTTTTCTCATCAATATTCATTGCTTTGAGTAGGCGGCGTATCATGCGGACTTGATCGTCCGTATCTAGGATTTGAAACGCTTCAGGTAAATTGGCTTCGCGATGGTGAGCGCGTAAGATTCGATGAGACAACCCATGGAAAGTACCAATCCACATCCCCCCAACAGGCATACGCAATGTTTCTTCAACGCGCGTACGCATTTCTTTAGCTGCTTTATTCGTAAATGTAACGGCAAATATACTGTAAGGCGAGGCGTGTTCTACTTGCATTAACCAGGCTATGCGATGTACAAGTACACGGGTTTTCCCTGAGCCTGCGCCCGCCAGAACTAACATATTGCTTAGAGGGGCTGCAACCGCTTCACGTTGTTTGTCGTTTAAGCCATCGATTAATTCAGAAACGTCCATTATCGCGCCTATTTCAGTAAAATAAGCGCAAAGTATACCCGTGTTAGGGGGGCGTTGCCCAGTTACACGTGTTAAAAACTGAACCGCTAGAAGCTATCAAATTGAATTTATTGAATAAATAGAAAATAGTGAACTGTATAAATAAACAGTTATTCGTGATCGAGTACAGCCTTTAATCTATTTTGAACTTCTTCTACTAGTAAATCGGGCTGGAATTTTGATAAAAAAGCATTACAACCCACCTTTTCAACCATTGCTTGGTTAAAGCTACCACTGAGTGAAGTATTTAAAATGACGTATAGGTCTTTTAAGCGTGAGTCATTACGAATTTCGTAGGTGAGCCTGTAGCCATCCATTGCCGGCATTTCGGCATCAGTGATCACGGCTAGGAGTTCTTTGTTAACGTCTATCCCTTCATCAGCCCAGTGTTTGAGTAAATTGAGAGCTTCTTGGCCATCGGTTGCAGGAATAATTTCAATGCCTAATTGTGCCAGCGTATCCGATACTTGTCGGCGCGCGGTGGGTGAGTCATCAGCATGGAGAATTTTACGACCTTGAAACTCGTCGATGATGCTTTTATCCAGAACATCCTCTGATATTACTACGTCGTATGCAACAATTTCGGCCAGTACTTTTTCGACGTCAATTATTTCAACGATATGCTCAATACCTTCACGCTTTATTTTAGTCAGCGCTGTAAGGTAATGGTTTTTACCCACTGAACTTGGCGTGGGCATAATATCTTGCCATGTGGTATTAACGATTTGATCGACCTTACCGACCAAAAAAGCCTGTACCGAGCGATTATACTCAGTGATCACAAGATTACTGTCAGAGTCTTTTTCACACTCGGGCATACAGATAGCGCTACGTAAATCGATAACGGGAATAGACTCACCGCGAATGGTTGTAACACCACAGACTTTTGGGTGGGCATTGGGCATAATATTTAAGTGTGGCAGCTTAACTACCTCTTTCACTTTAAATACATTGAGGGCAAAGAAGTGACGACTATGAAGATGAAACAACAAAAGTTCCAAGCGGTTTTCACCCACTAACTGTGTTCTTTGATCAACAGAAGCTAATACGCCAGCCATACTTCACCTTTCTCTCCCAATTACTTCACTCCAGTATACTGAAGTTGAAGTAAAATACGAGTCTTGCATTACATAGCATTATAGCTACTTTTGTATTAAAAGTTTTACTCTTGGTGATACGGTTTATAAATGCTTATTTTTTAAGGTTTTCAAGCTAGTAGAGATAGAGTAAGGTGGCATTATGGAACAATACATAGCATTAGATTATGCCTTTAATTTTTAAACGTTTTATGGTGTTGCTAAGAGCACACGTTGATAAAGCGAGCTGGCAACTGTTAATCACGGTTACCACTTGCCACTTGTTATTAGTATGGTGGTTACTGTATTTCGCAGGTGAGCAGGCACTGATTGCGCCTGACACTTTTATTTATTACTACATAGTGACTACATCAACCGTTGGCTACGGAGACTTCAGCGCGACAACCAACTTGGGGCGCTGGATAGTGGCATTGGTGCAAATTCCGTTCGGCCTCGCTTTATTTGGTATTTTACTAGGTAAGGCAGGTCAGTTCATGACATTTTGGATTAGAAGAGCAATGACAGGCGATAAAAATTTTAACCATCTACGCAATCACATCATCATTTTTGGCTGGCACTCAATACGCACCAGAAAAATGATCGACTATATTTTAGCCGATACAAAAAGACAGGACAGGCGAATTGTTTTGGCAGTTGTCGATGAAATTGAACACCCCTTGTTAAGTTACTCTGAGGTGGACTTTGCACGGTTATCAAGCTTTACCGATGATGATGAATTGGCACGTATCGCAATCACTGCGGCCGATAAAATAATTATAGATGGTCAGGATGATGATCAAACCTTTACCACAGCTCTAAAACTAAGCCCTATGATACAAAAAGGTGCTCATATCAGTGCGCATTTTGTAGATGAGAGTAAAGTTGCGCTGCTGCGAGCACATTGCCAAAACGTGGAGTGTTCTTCAAGTAAGTCAGCAGAAATACTGGTTAGAGCAATGCAAGATCCAGGTTCCAGCCGAGTGCAAGAAGAATTATTGTCGACGTTACATGGCGATACACAATTTAGTTTAAAGTTGCCTGCAGATGTGAAAACTTGCCAGTTTGGAGCTTTGTTTCATTATTTTAAAGAAAAGCATGATGCAATTTTGCTCGGTGTAGCCCATGATTTAAGTGCACAGAATATGGATTTGAACCCACCCTTGGACTATCCAGTCAATGCTGGGGATATTTTACATTATATAGCTGCTGAACGGGTGTTGCCTGATGAAGTGGCGTGGCAAAGGTTGTCATGAATGAGCTAATACTATTATTTATTGCAGTATGCGGCTATTTAATACCGCTGGCGATCATTTCTGGTAGTAAACGTACTAAGGGCCATGAAAAAAACGGCTGGTTAATCGGCACGTTACTTTTTTCATGGCTTACGCTGTTGCTGTATTTTTCTATTGTGCCCAAAGGAGGGGTGCAGTTAGAAAAAGAGAAGAAGCCGCGTTCTCGGCGTCGACATTAATTTTGCGTTAGTAAATTCCACTCTAGCTCAGTTACTGGCATGATAGAAAGGCGATTGGCCTTTTTTAACGCGAGATCTATGATGGCTGGATTGGCTTTGATCGACGCAAGACTAATAGGCCTAAGGTGTTGCACGTATTGCAATGTAACTCCAAACCAACGAGGGGCATCAGGAGTTGACTTAGCGTCAAAATAGTCGCTGTCAGGGTCAAATTGATAAGGGTCAGGCTGTGCTGCGTTGATCACTTTGGCGATGCCTACAATAGCGGGTACTTTGCAGCTGGAGTGGTAAATAAACACTCGGTCTTCAAGCTGCACTTCATCGCGCAAAAAGTTTCTTGCCTGATAATTTCTTACCCCATCCCAGAAGCTACCTTGTTCGCCTGCGGACTTTAAATCATCAATCGAAAAAGTATCTGGTTCTGTTTTGAATAACCAATATGCCATGCTTTACCTAATCATGTTGCAAAAATAAAAATAACTTTGTTGTGGATCACCCACTATTTTATGCAATAGCTTGGGCTTGAGTGACTCACTTAGGTTACTATTATACTATGATTATTTAATTAAACTGATGAAATAAGAGGTCTCGATGAGTCAAGTTCTTACCGATTTATTGTCTTTATTAAAGCTTGAGGAGATAGAGCAGGGTATTTATCGAGGACAAAGTCAGGATTTAGGATTCCCACAGGTGTTTGGTGGTCAGGTTATGGGGCAGGCTTTGTCCGCTGCGAAATATACCTTGCCAGAAGGGCGATATGTTAACTCACTACACTCATACTTCTTACGCCCAGGGGATGCCAAAAAGCCGATTGTCTATGATGTTGAAGTGATCCGAGATGGGCGCAGTTTTAGTACCCGCCGGGTACGTGCGATTCAATATGGTAAGCCTATCTTTTACATGACCGCATCTTTTCAGGGCGATGAACCAGGCTTGTCTCACCAAAGTACCATGCCTAATGTTCCTGGCCCTGAAGAATTAAAATCTTCGTTGGATTTTTATCGCGAAAATAAAGCATTAATTCCAGAAAAGCTTCGCCATAAGTTTACGTGCGATATGCCACTTGAAACCAGACCTGTTGAATTTCAAAACCCGTTTCAGCCAGAGGTAACTGAGCCACAGCGTCATGTGTGGTTTAAGGCAAATGGGCCGCTACCGGATGACAGGCGGATCCACAATTATCTGCTTGCATATGCATCCGACTTTGAATTCCTACCAACCGCTTTACAGCCTCATGGCTTGTCGTTTATGCAGCCCAATATGCAAGTTGCAACGATAGATCATGCAATGTGGTTTCACCGTCCGTTTAGAATGGATGATTGGATTTTGTATAGTGTTGATAGTCCCAGCGCATCAAATGGGAGAGGGCTGGTACGCGGTCAATTCTTCAATCGTCAAGGAGAGCTGGTGGCATCAACTATCCAAGAAGGCGTGATGCGTCAGAGAAGTTAAAAACCTTGGCCGCTCAGGCGGCCAAGTTGCTTTGGTTATAGTGTATCTTGAATAGAATGGGAAATACTGGCAGGTAGTAACTCGTTCAAATAATGCTGTAAGTGTTCCAATTTACCTTCAGCGTGAATGCACTGCTCATCAGAAATTTTGATAAAATGGTTCTCTTTTAAGCTGCTGATAAATCCAATCAAGACTTTTTTGTCGAAAAACTCAGGGCTTTTGATACCGTGCAGCGTGCCTAGGCGGTTGGCTATTACATCGCTTTCAACCTCAAGGTTTTTGCGGGTGATGCCGTGATTATTTTGAATGAGGCTCACTGTAATAGCGTATCGCTCCAGTGTTAAGTGACAGACTTTACCGAGCATTTCAAGTTGAGCCATGGCACTACTTTCTTTATTGACTTGAGCGGTTTGGCCGTCAAAATCAATAAGCCCCTGCTTAGCAAAGCTGGCTAACACTTCTTCAATATAGCCGTCTCTTAGTGGTGTTAGAAACCATTCTTTTGCAAACAACGGATAAAGAGTCGTAAATAACTCTTTGAACTCGCTTATGTTTACGTTGAAGCGATTAAACAGCAGTTGTGCGATGACACTAGGTACTGCAAACAGATGTAAGATGTTATTGCGATAGTAGTTAAAAAGGGTGCGTTCTTTTTCTTTAATGGCGATGATTTCGCCCAGTTCATCGGCAATGACATCTAACTTGTTGAGCTGTAATGCATGTGTCAGTAGCTGCTCTGCGCTGTCTTCTGGCACGGTGACCTGCGCGTTGTATTTGGCGCTACGTTGTAGTGTCAGGTAAAACGATAATTGTGTAAGCAACTTACGTTTACTTAATGCAAATTGACTATTGCTGAGCAGTATGGTGGCCAATAGATTGATGGCATTGAGTGCAGCTGCGCTATTAATATTGGTCATGATCTCATCAGCCAATTCAGCCACTTGTGTGTTTAACCATTGTGGTTTCTGCACATCGGTTGGGTGAATTGAATCACGCCAGTCACTTTGGTGCTCATTCAAATAATGATTAACATTGATTGGTTCACCAAAGTTTAAATAACCACGACCATAGTTTTTGAGGTTTTTGATGGCTTTAAAAACTGCAAAAATGGACTCGTTCTTTTTGTGGTTGCCTGCCAGTTCTTTTAGATACGTATTGATCTCCATGACATGTTCATACCCGATATAAACTGGCACGATAGAAATGGGGCGGTCAATACCTCTGAGCATAGATTGCAATGTCATTGCGAGCATCCCGGTTTTTGGAGGCAATAAACGACCTGTGCGGCTACGGCCTCCCTCGGTGTAAAACTTGACAGAATAACCTTTTATAAAGAGTTGGCTTAAATACTCTTTAAATACCGCCGAGTAGAGTTTATTGCCTGCAAATGAACGGCGAATAAAAAAAGCCCCCGAGCGTCGGAAGATGCCTCCGGCAGGGAAGAAGTTGAGGTTAACCCCAGCGGCAATATGAGGAGGCACGAGACCTTGATGATATATAACATATGTCAATAATAGGTAGTCCATGTGACTACGATGGCAAGGAACGTAGATGATTTCATGTCCTTTGTCGGCAAGTTGATGCACCCGATCTGCATACTTAACTTCAATGCCATTGTAGAGTTTGGTCCAAAGCCAAGTGAGTATACGATCACCAACACGTACCATCGCATCTGAATAGTTTGCAGCGATTTCATCAAGCAGCTCTTGTGCGTTCAGGCGCGCCTCTTCATAGCTAAGTCCTTTGCTTTTGGCTTCATCAGCAATTGCCTTTTTGATAGCTGGGGCAGCCAGTAATGAACTAAATAGCTTATCACGAGAAGGTAGTTTGGGGCCTGTGGCTGCAAGTTTTTGACGATGAAAGTGCACGCGAGCCACTCGCACAAGCTTTTGCGGAAGTTCATCCACATCAGATTTGTCGTTAATTAACTGTTTTAAGTCAATTGGCTGGCTAAATCTTACCAAGTTGTCTCGACCTGAAAACATCAGAACGAAAAACTTACGTAGCCAGCTAGGCGTCAGTGAGTGAGAAAATAATGTACCGATACCCGCTTTCTCTTTACCAGGGTTACGGCCCCACAATATTGTAACAGGGATAATTTGCGCCTGGATTTGAGGATCGCCATGTAATGCGGTAAAAATAGCTCTTCCGGTACTTAATACATTGCTTGGCGCTGCGACTTTGGCGAACAATGGGGTCGGGTTTTGCAAGCCAAGGAATCTATCTATTTCTGTGTCACCCAATACTTGAGGTTGGGTTGGTCTAGGTAATCCTAATTTTTTGCAGACCGCGTCTAATGCGGCCAAATCGGCACGTGAGTTGAGTCTGGCCACATAAAAGGTCGGTAAGTTTGGATTGAGATCAAATTGTGCTATTGGGTTGTCTGGTAATAATTTTGTTTTTACAAATAATAAATTAGCCCAATGAGCGAACAAGTTTAAGGTTCGAGAAACAATTCCCATGGCAACACCACATCAAAAAATTTGCGATAGCATAGCAAGCTTTAACTGGACTGACCATTTCTAGTAGCCTCGCTTACCCGTGCGGATTATTTTAGTAATCTACTTACTTAAAATAACTTAGCATTAGTTGTTGCATTTATCACCAATATCATTATAATGTGCGGACTTTCTTACTACTATAATGTAGTTTGAAAGCAATATAGGGCTTGGATTTCAAGCCTATAAAACAGGAATTCCGATTTGGAATTCAATGGTAGAAATAAGAAGACAACCGGCGATTTAATATTTATTTCGTTCTGGTAGTTTTTTTATGCTCTTTTTAAATGCTCTTTTAATTGAGGTTAAAGAATGTCAAATCAACGCATTCGTATTCGCCTAAAAGCTTTTGACCACCGTTTGATTGACCAATCAACGGCGGAAATCGTGGAAACTGCGAAACGCACTGGTGCTCAAGTACGTGGTCCAATCCCACTACCAACGCGCTTTGAACGTTTTACTGTATTGATCTCTCCGCACGTAAACAAAGATGCGCGTGATCAGTATGAAATCCGCACCCACAAACGTCTGATCGACATCGTAGAACCAACAGATAAGACTGTAGACGCTCTAATGCGCCTAGACCTTGCTGCTGGTGTTGATGTTCAAATCAGCCTGGGTTAATCGGAAGATTAGAGAGGTTTTAGGAAAATGGCATTAGGTCTAGTCGGTCGTAAAGTGGGTATGACACGTATCTTCACTGAAGATGGTGTATCTATCCCTGTGACAGTTATCGAAGCGACGCCTAACCGTGTTACTCAGATCAAATCTGACGCAACAGACGGTTATGAAGCGCTTCAAGTTACTGCAGGCGAGAAAAAAGCAAGCCGTGTAAACAAAGCTGCAGCGGGTCACTTCGCTAAAGCTGGTGTTGAAGCGGGTCGTGGCCTGTGGGAATTCCGCCTAAATGGTGGTGAAGGCGATTTTGAAGTAGGTACTGAACTTACTGTTGAACTATTCAGCGAAGTAAGCAAAGTAGATGTAACTGGTACTTCAAAAGGTAAAGGTTTCCAAGGTGGTGTTAAGCGCTGGAACTTCAGCATGCAAGACGCTACACACGGTAACTCTTTGTCTCACCGTGCTCCTGGTTCAATCGGTCAAAACCAATCACCTGGTAAGGTGTTTAAAGGTAAGAAAATGGCTGGTCAAATGGGTAATGTGCAAACAACTACTCAGAACCTAGAACTAGTACGTGTTGACGCTGAGCGTAACCTGCTTTTAGTTAAAGGTGCAGTACCTGGCGCTATTGGCGGTGACGTTATCGTTAAACCAGCTGTTAAAGCATAAGTCCTGGAGATTTAGTGATGGAATTAGCAATTAAAGGCGCTGGTGCGCTTGAAGTTTCCGAAGCTACTTTTGGACGTGAGTTTAACGAAGCATTAGTACATCAGGTAGTTGTTGCTTATGCAGCAGGTGCTCGTCAAGGTACTCGTGCTCAGAAGACACGTTCTGAAGTAAGAGGCGGTGGTAAGAAGCCATTCGCTCAAAAAGGTACTGGCCGTGCTCGTGCTGGTACAATCCGCAGCCCAATCTGGCGCAGCGGTGGTGTGAGCTTTGCAGCTAAGCCGCAAGATCACAGCCAAAAAGTTAACCGTAAGATGTATCGCGGTGCGATTAAGAGCATCTTGTCTGAGCTTGTTCGTCAAGAGCGTTTAGTTGTTGTTGAAAACTTCGGTTTAGAAGCACCTAAAACTAAAGAGCTAGTAGCTAAGCTTAAAGAGCTTGAGCTTAAAGACGTGCTTATCGTGACTGAAGAAGTAGATGAGAATCTATTCCTTTCTGCACGTAACCTTTATAAGGTTGACACACGTGATGTAGCTGGCATTGACCCAGTAAGCCTAATCGCTTTCGATAAGGTACTAATTACTGCAGGTGCTGTTAAGCAACTTGAGGAGGCGCTAGCATGATCCGTGAAGAACGTCTTTTAAAAGTAATTCTTGCTCCACACATCTCTGAGAAAAGCACTATTGCTGCTGAAGAGAACAACACGATTGTTTTCAAAGTAGCTAAAAATGCAACTAAAGCTGAAGTTAAAGCTGCAGTTGAGAAGCTTTTTGAAGTAGAAGTAACTGGTGTTCGTACTTTAAATGTTAAGGGTAAAACAAAGCGTACTGGTATGCGTTTCGGTCGTCGTTCAGACTGGAAGAAAGCCTACGTTACTCTTAAAGAAGGTAGCGAGCTAGACTTTGTCGGCGGCGCCGAGTAATAAGGGGAGTTAGAATTATGGCACTTCAAAAGTGTAAACCAACTTCTGCGGGTCGTCGTCACGTCGTTAAAGTGGTTAACCCTGATCTACATAAGGGTAAGCCATACGCTCCGCTTTTAGAGAAAAACTCTAAATCAGGTGGTCGTAACAACAACGGTCGTATCACGGTTCGTCACATCGGTGGTGGTCACAAGCAACACTACCGTTTAATTGACTTTAAACGCACTAAAGATGGCATTCCAGCCACTGTTGAGCGTCTAGAGTACGATCCAAACCGTAGCGCAAACATCGCTCTTGTATTATATGCAGACGGTGAGCGTCGTTACATCATTGCACCTAAAGGCCTAAAAGCCGGTGATCAGATCCAGTCTGGTGTTGACGCACCAATCAAAGCTGGTAACACATTACCGATGCGTAACATGCCTGTAGGTTCGACTGTACACAACGTAGAATTAAAGCCAGGTAAAGGTGCGCAAATTGCACGTTCTGCTGGTGCATACGTTCAAATCCTAGCACGTGAAGGTCAATATGTGACTCTACGTCTTCGTTCAGGCGAAGTTCGTAAAGTTGAATCTGACTGTCGCGCTACCTTAGGTGAAGTAGGCAATGCTGAGCATATGCTTCGTTCACTAGGTAAAGCAGGTGCTAACCGCTGGCGTGGTATTCGTCCGACAGTTCGTGGTGTTGCCATGAACCCGGTTGATCACCCACACGGTGGTGGTGAAGGTCGTACTTCTGGTGGTCGTCACCCTGTGTCTCCATGGGGCAAGCCTACCAAAGGTGCTAAAACACGTAAGAACAAGCGTACTGATAAATTAATCGTACGTCGTCGTACTAAGTAATAGTTGAGGAATTGCCATGCCACGTTCTCTCAAGAAGGGTCCATTCATTGACCTACACTTGCTGAAGAAGGTAGAGAAGGCGTTGGAAAGCGGTGACAAGAAGCCTATAAAGACTTGGAGCCGTCGTTCAATGATCATCCCTAATATGATCGGATTGACCATCGCAGTCCATAATGGTCGTCAGCACGTCCCTGTATTTGTTTCGGACGAAATGATCGGTCACAAACTAGGTGAATTTGCACCTACACGTACTTACCGCGGTCACGCTGCGGATAAGAAAGCTAAGAAACGTTAATCGGAGGGTATGATGGAAGCATTAGCTAAACACAAATTCGCCTCTGGTTCGGCGCAAAAAGCACGTCTAGTAGCTGATCAGATCCGCGGACTACCGGTAGATCGCGCTCTAGAAATCCTGGCGTACAGCCCAAAGAAAGCGGCTGTATTAGTTAAAAAAGTACTTGAGTCTGCTATTGCGAACGCAGAGCACAACGAAGGTGCTGACATTGATGAGCTACGTGTAGCTACGATTTTTGTGGACGATGGTCCTACAATGAAACGTATCATGCCACGTGCTAAAGGACGCGCAGACCGCATCCTTAAGCGTACAAGCCACATCACTGTTGTGGTTTCGGATAGCTAGGAGATATAAGTAATGGGACAAAAAGTTCATCCTACTGGTATTCGCCTAGGTATCTCTAAACCTTGGGTTTCTACCTGGTACGCGAATACAAAAGATTTCTCTGCACAGCTTTTTGGCGATCACAAAGTGCGTCAATACCTTACTAAGGAATTGAAAGCAGCTTCTGTGTCTAAAATCGTTATCGAGCGTCCAGCTAAATCAATCCGTGTAACAATTCACACAGCTCGTCCTGGTGTTGTTATCGGTAAAAAAGGCGAAGACGTTGAAAAGCTTCGTCAAGCTGTAACAAAGATTGCGGGTGTACCTGCTCAGATCAATATTTCTGAAGTACGTAAGCCAGAGCTAGATGCACAATTAGTTGCAGATGGCATCGCATCTCAGCTTGAGCGTCGTGTTATGTTCCGTCGCGCTATGAAGCGTTCGGTACAAAATGCAATGCGCATTGGTGCTAAAGGTATCAAAGTTGAAGTAAGCGGTCGTCTAGGCGGCGCAGAAATCGCACGTTCTGAGTGGTATCGTGAAGGTCGTGTACCTCTACATACTCTACGTGCTGATATCGATTATGCAACTTCTGAAGCGTTAACCACTTACGGTATCATCGGTGTTAAAGTTTGGATCTTCAAAGGCGAAGTAATTGGTGGTTTACCACTAGTTCAAGAGCAAGAGAAGCCAGCTAAACGTGCGCCGAAGAAAGCCAAAAAAAGTGCTAAGTAAGAGGTAGCGATTAATGTTACAGCCAAAACGTACAAAATTCCGTAAAGTGCATAAAGGCCGCAACCGTGGTCTTGCAAACAGCGGTAACAAAGTAAGCTTCGGTTCTTTCGGCTTGAAAGCAACAGGTCGTGGTCGTATGACTGCTCGTCAAATCGAAGCAGCTCGTCGTGCTATGACACGTCACATCAAGCGTCAAGGTAAAATCTGGATCCGTGTATTCCCAGATAAGCCAATCACTGAAAAGCCGCTTGAAGTTCGTATGGGTAAAGGTAAAGGCTCTGTTGAGTACTGGGTTGCTGAAATCCAGCCAGGCAAAGTACTTTACGAGATGGAAGGTGTTTCAGAAGAGCTTGCTCGCGAAGCATTTAACCTAGCTGCTCGTAAATTACCTTTCAAAACAACATTTGTAACTCGGACGGTAATGTGATGAAAGCTAGCGAACTTAAAGACAAAAGCGTAGAAGAGCTAAATGCTGAACTTCTAGAGCTACTACGTGAGCAGTTCAACCTGCGCATGCAAGTAAGCACTGGTCAGCTAGCTCAAACTCACGAGCTGAAAAAAGTACGTCGCAATATTGCGCGTGTTAAAACGGTTATCAACCAGAAGGCAGGTGCATAATGAGCGATAAGATCCGTACTCTTCAAGGTCGTGTACTAAGCGACAAGATGGACAAATCTATCGTTGTTGCTATCGAGCGTCAGGTGAAGCACCCTATCTATGGTAAATTCATCAAGCGTACAACTAAGATGCACGCACACGACGAAAGCAACACTGCTAAAGCAGGCGATACAGTTACTATCCGTGAATGTGCGCCGATTTCTAAAAAGAAATCATGGACTTTAGTTGAAATAGTTTCACGTCCTAAGCAAGCTTAATTTTAGTTTTATACTAAATTTAACTTTGTTTTCAAAAGCCCCGGCCTTGGTCGGGGCTTTTTGCATCTTAGCCTTTTAATTATGAAATTGGTCGTAGCTATCGTTTTATAATTGGCGGGGACCATATCAGTTATCGGGTGTCTTGAGCATTGCGCTTTTTATGTGTGTTTTGCCTATACATAGGATTGCAGATGAGCAAAGAGCTGTGCAAGTTCATTCCAAAACCTTATCGTCATAAGAGCTCAAGTGTATCAGAGCATTGCTACTAACACATGGCCCTAATCAGTGGAATTACCTAGCTGATGATAGTATTGATATGCAATTTAATTGTATCGCAATAGGCAAGGCTAGTGCGGTGATAGCACAAAATGGCGAGTTAATTATTGGGTTTGCAGCTATTTTATTCGGTGATGCCTGCCCTACAAGCTTGGCAAAATATGATGATTTGAAAGCTGCCGCATATATCGGCGATGTTGTCGTGCATAGTGATTATAGTGGCAAAGGTCTTGCTCACAGTTACTCAAAGGTGCAATTAAACTCGCATCAGCTCAAAAAGTAAAAACGGTTTTTGTCGAACGCCATGAAGAAAACCTGGCGTCTGCGGGTATGATGAGGAAGGTTGGTTTTGATATTGTTGAAACGTATTTTGACCCACAGCGTAGAACATCAGGTTCAAGAAATACGGTTGTGTTGAAATATTCGCTTTAGCTGTCAGTTTTAGAGTTGTGAGCACCGTAGTGAATGCTCTTTCAAAAAAGCTCAAAATAGCTGCTGACTCAAATCATTTCTATGACTCAGTTAGCAAGCTATGTAGATTTATAAATTTAGTCAGCGAGTACAAACTCAGGTTTGACGAGTCCTAAACTCGTATCAATAGAAAACTGCTTAATTTCTTCCAATGTGTCAGCATAAAGGCCAGTTAACATGCCTATCCATGAGTAATCAGAAGTTCCTACAGATGGAATTGTATTGCCCGCAAGTGCAAATTGAGTATGCTCACACCATTGATAATGGAATATAATCCAAATATCGAGGTGTAAAATGACAAAAAGAACGAATAGAAGCCATCCCTGAGTTTAAGCTGGAAGCCGTCGCATTGGTCACAGAACAAGGTTATAGCGTTGCAAAGGCCGCAGTATCTTTGGAGAACACTGACAAGTTACTATACAGCTGGAAAGCTAAGTTTGAAGCAGAGCAATCTGGAATGAGCTGAGTTGTTGAAACTTCGCAAAGAAAATAAAGAGCTTAGGATGAAAAAAGAAATCCTAAAATATGCCTGTCGTGCTCTATGCAATAGCCTCTTGCTAAAGGAAACCAAGTAACGTTTAGAACAATTAAACAGCTCTCGTCGATGTTCCCTGTTGCGCAGCTTTGCAAAATAATAGGTGTGAGTCGCAGCGCTTATTATGCTTGGCTGAAGCGGCTAGTTAAGCATATTGCACTTGAGCAGCCTAATTTATATCGAAGTGCCAAGGCTATTTTTAAACGTATCGAAATAGCTTGGTTTACCGTGAGCTAAAGAAACGGTTATGCAAGGAGGGCTTTTAGGTGAGCAACTATGGTATTCAACAACCCATGAAAAAACTCGGCTTAACCGTGTCACAACGGGTTGCTTATAAGCTGACGACGAAGCGTGAGCGCGGTGATAGTGTAGCTGATAACCTATTAAATCAAAAGTTTAATCCTGTTGCAGCAAGTCAAGTTTGGGCTGGTTATGTCACGTACTTTAGAACGCTTGAAGGCTGGATGTATTTAGCGATTTATACTCCAGGCGAGTTATCGGTTGGCATACAGATAAGCGCATGACGACTGATTTAGTAAGTAAAGTTATGATAAAAGCGTATAACTTGCGTCAACCACCGATAGGTTTAGTGTTCCACTTTGCTCGTGGATCACAATATACCAGTAAGCGTTACCGTCATTTATTGGTGGGCTTGCTGGGATAACGTGGTTGTAGAGCACAGCTTCGGTAGCTTAAGCTTGATTGGTTGTTGAAAGTGCCTCCTCCTACATGTGAACATATGGGAGAAGACGTCACTGCGTATATGCGCTATTACAACTTAGAAAGGTTGCATACTGCTAATGGTGATTTGTCGCCAGCGGGATATGAACGAAATCCTTTAAGAAAAGTGTCCTGATTTAGTTGTGCAGAACAGTTAAGTTTGTATGAAATTTGTGCGAATGCTACTGTTGTTTACTAAAAAGCGAAGTTGGTAACGCTTTCGGATTAAGCCTCTCACAATTCGTTAGGTATGAATATGGATTGCCTGCGTAGCTCGTAAAAATAGCGTAGTTATTTGTGCTACGTGTGTGGCTCAAAATAATCTTTGAAAAAGAGAGTAAATATTTTAGTGTGCTGAAGGAAGCGAGGGACCACGAAGCCCTATTGGTAGAACAAGGGCTTCATTTAATGCGTTTTATTCTTCGTTGATTATCGGCACTTCAAGTCCCATGTCTTCCATAATCTTACGCACTTCTTCAGGCACCTTTTCAGGATTGTCTTTTCTCAAGTCTTCATCACTGGGTAGTGGCTGGCCCGTGAAAGCATGTAAAAAAGCTTCACATAGTAGTTCGCTATTGGTGGCATGGCGCAGATTATTTACCTGACGGCGAGTACGCTCATCAGTTAATACTTTTAATACATTTAGCGGGATAGAGACGGTAATTTTTTTTACTTGCTCAGATTTTTTACCGTGCTCTGCATATGGGTGAATATACTCACCATTCCATTTAGCCATAGTGTTGTTGTTGCCTCAGTGTTGGGAATGCTAATAAGACTGGGTTCGTCAACGCGTTTATTAACTATGTGGCATAAACTACTAGATGTACCTATGATAGTTTATTCAAAAACGCAGTCTTATTAGCAATACTAATTTGTTAAGTGGCGAAATTTTATCGGTTTAAATAAGATAGTCAAATACTAGTTAAATAGCCATGTAGAGGTATAAATGTTTTGACTTCTAACTTTTAATCATCTAACCTTTTAGACGTCTAAACATCCAACTATCTAGGTGATGATATGAGTGAGAGTGAAAAGTCTACCATCGCAGTACGTTATGGCATTGATGCTGATAAACATCATGGTGCCGTTGTGCCACCACTATATTTGTCTACGACCTATTCGTTTGCTGATTTTGATACCAAGCGTGATTATGACTATGGTCGCAGCGGTAACCCAAATCGAGATATTTTGGCACAAACACTGGCACAATTAGAGGGTGCAGAACGAGGTATTATTACTGCAACAGGTATGGCAGCTGTTCACTTGGTGACTCAGCTACTTAATCACGATGACACCTTAGTTATTCCGCACGACTGTTATGGTGGCAGTTACCGTCTGTTTACGTCACTACAAAAACGCGGCTTATTGAAATTGGTTGTGTTAGATCTCACACAAGAACAAAGTTATGAGCAGATCTTGGCGATAAAACCTAAGTTGGTTTGGATTGAGACACCAAGTAATCCAATTTTACGATTAACCGATATTGCTGCGGTGGCAAAAGTTGCCAAGCAAGCGGGGGCGTTAGTTGCGGCTGACAACACGTTTTTATCTCCTGTGTTACAAAACCCAATCAAGCTTGGTGCAGATATTGTAGTGCACTCAACAACCAAGTATATCAATGGACACTCGGATGTTGTTGGTGGTGCTGTTGTTGCCAAAACAGCTGAACTAGGTGAAGAGCTTGCTTGGTGGGCGAACAATATCGGCATTACGGGCGCACCTTTTGACAGCTACCTAACTTTAAGGGGGTTGCGTACGTTAAACGTTCGCTTAAAGCAGCATCAAGAAAATGCACTTGTTATTGCTAAATACCTTGAACAGTCACCCTATGTGAGCCAAGTTTATTATCCAGGTTTAGAATCTCACCCTCAGCATGAGCTTGCAAAGCGACAGCAGTCAGGGTTTGGAGGAATGGTGAGTTTTGATATTAAAGGTGGTATTAAAGATTCAGCGGCATTCTTAACTAGCCTAAAGCAGTTTTCATTGGCAGAGTCGTTGGGTGGGGTTGAAAGTTTAATATGTCACCCAGCAACCATGACGCACGCAGGAATGGAAGCACAAGCCCGATTAGAGGCTGGTGTAGGTGATACCTTGATCCGCATTTCAGTCGGCATCGAAGATGTACAGGATCTAATTGACGATCTTGAGCAAGCTTTTGCAAAAGTACAGCCTGGCTCTGCACACGCATCAGATGAAGGCAAAGCATTTAAGTTAACGCCGGCTCATACGGCATTGTGGTAAGACGATGACAAAAGTAGTGCATAAATTTGGTGGTTCAAGCTTAAGTTCTGCCGCGCGTTATCAAGCTGTTGCGCAAATAGTGTTGGGTCAATGCCTAGCAGGAGACTGCGTTGTGGTGTCAGCTGCTGGTAAAACTACCAATACACTAGTAAAGCTTTGGCAAAGCTATAAGCAAGACGATAACCAAGGATTCAGCGATATTTTATTACAGCTGGAAAACCATCAGAATGAATTAATTGAAGCCTTGCTTGTGGGTCACAATAGAAGAGACTTAATCGCGCAGTTAGACACTGAACTACAAGCTATAACAGAGCAGGCTAAACAAGGTGTGCTACATGAAGCTACTTTGCTTGCTCATGGAGAGTTGTGGTCTGCGAGAGTTTTGGCGCACCTTCTGAGCCAACAGGGGTTTACAGCTCAGCACGTTGATGCGAGACGATTATTTACTTTGCACAATGGTCAGCTGTTGCATCAGCAAAATAAGCAAGCTTGTAAGGAGCTGTTACAGGCTAATGTATTGTTTGTTGTGACAGGCTTTATCGCCAGTGATGTAGATCACAAAACAGTGACACTGGGACGTAATGGTAGTGACTATAGCGCGACACTACTAGCGAGTTATCTTGATGCTGATAAGGTATCAATCTGGACAGATACACAAGGGGTTTTTAGTACTGACCCACGTAAAGTGGCAAGTGCCATAAAATACCCCAAGGTATGCAGGTCTCAGGCACACTTGTTGGCACGTTTGGGTAACCCTGTGTTGCATGCGAAAACTTTGTCACCTTTGAAAAATACAAAGATTAAACTGCAAGTGCGCAGCAGCTTTGATGTCGAGGCTGCGCCAACTGAAATAGTCAAAGAAGGCTACAGTAAAGCAAAGCGTTTTATCACGACTTTCGAAGATTTAGATTTAATTCGTGTTGATGCTCTGCAGCAAGGAGAGGTGGGTGAGTTAAGTCAGCTGATACAGCATAGTATTCATCACTTTAATGCCCAAGGTGAATGTTACCTATTAGTACCTGCTGATTATACTCACGCGGTGCTTCAGGCGTTATCCGGGCGCGCGAATATTGTTGAAAGCGCTCTGCAAGGGTTTGCAGTGGTTGCGTCACCGAGTGATATAGCTCAGTTGCAATTACAAGCCACGCAGCTGCTGAGTGAGCAAAATGTAGTTGTTAGATTTTTGCATTGTGATAAAGAGTATGTGTTATTTCTAACCGATCAGGCGATTGATAGTGATGTTCTGGCTATTCTACATGACAAATTAGTTAACAAAGGTCGAGAGCTTGCAGTGATCATTGCTGGTTTAGGTAATGTAGGTGAGGTGTTTGTCGAACAGTGTCAGCGTCAAATCGAACAGCTAAAACAGCAGTTTGATGTAAAAGTGGTCGCTTTGGTTCGTTCCAAGCAGATGTTGTTTTCGGCCAGCGGGATTGCAATTAATACTTGGCAACAGCAATGGCAAAATGAAGCCGTTGCGTATGGTAATGCTGAGTTAATTGAGCGCATTGGTGAATTAGACTACGAGCATAAAGTGGTAATAGATATTACGGCTAGTGAAGCGTTTAGTCAGCTTTATCCGCAGTTTATTAAGCAAGACTGTCATTTGATTAGTGCCAACAAGTATGCTGGTACAGCTGACAATGCTTGGTACCAGAAGCTACGAGAGCAGCTAAGTGAGCGCAACCTTTATTGGCGTTATAATACCAGTGTGGGCGCGGGACTACCGATCAATTTTGCCTTGGCTGATCTACAGCACAGTGGCGATAAAATCACTCAGATTGAAGGTGTTTTTTCAGGGACACTCTCATGGTTATGCAGCAGCTTTGATGGTTCAACGGCGTTTTCTGAATTGGTCTTACAGGCGCAAGCGATGGGTTATACCGAGCCTGATCCTCGTGAAGATTTATCTGGCAGAGACATGCAGCGTAAACTTCTTATCTTGGCGCGTGACATTGGCCTGACATTAGACATAGAAGATATTGCCTTGGAGCCGCTAATGCCTGCTGATATGGCCCATGGCAGCTGGGATGAGTTTTTAGCACGTCGCGAGCAACTTGATATTTTCTATGCTGATCAATACCAACAGGCGAAAGCGCAGAATAAAGTGCTACGTTACACCGGCTCACTGTGCTTGGATGAGCACGCCAAGGTCACTGCTAAGGTAGGTATCGCTTTTGTAGACGCGCACTCAGCCATCGCTCATCTTACTCCAGGTGACAACATTTTTGTGATTAAGAGTGTTTGGTATGAACATAACCCCTTGGTATTACAAGGCCCAGGCGCTGGTAAAGAGGTCACTGCAGCCGGTATTCACTCTGATTTATATTGGCTGATACAAAGGCTTAAGTAAGCAATATAAACATACAAAAAAGGCGATATTTCTATCGCCTTTTTTGTATTTAAAATAACTCTTCACGTATCGGTTCGTTGTCAAATGGTGTGCTGTTATCCTCATCCAACGCGTATTTTGTAGGGGCAGTGCCTGATTCAAAGTACTCAAAGCGGCTAGTGTGATCATTTTTGTTACTTAAAAGCCCTGTTTTTAAATCAATACGAGTAGAGATCAAACCTGGCGGTGGCTCAATTGGTGCCACCGGTTGGTCGGCTAATGCCACCTGCATAAAATCAACCCATGCGGGTTGCGCCGTGGTTGCCCCCGACTCAGCCCCAACAATTTGATTACTCCCTAAGTTGGCGTTGTATGCTGCACGCCCAAGTGGTTTACCCGCATCGTCGAAACCAACCCAGACAGTGGTCAGCACATTGCGATTAAATCCGCTAAACCAAGTATCAACGGAGTCATTGGTGGTCCCCGTCTTGCCTACCAAGTCACGGCGTTTTAACGCTTGTGCGCGCCAGCCTGTGCCCGTCCACCCAGTTTTATGACGCCAACTGCCTCCGCCCCAAATCGCACTATGCATAGCGCTGGCGACTAGAAAGGCATTTTGCTCTGAGATCACTTGAGGTGCGCAGCGTTGTGGATGTGTCTCCAGTTGCTGCTCGTCACAGGCAATGAGAGGCTCTGCTTTACCTAGTGTCTTGCCAAAAGCATCCTGTAGCTCTTTGATAAAGTATGGCTCGATCAAATGTCCACCGTTTGCAAAGGTACTCATTCCGCGTGCCATCTCTAAAGGGGTAATAGCCGCACTACCAAGTGCCAATGACTCACTGCGGTTAATGTCTTGATCCTGAAAACCAAACTTCAGTAGGTGATCGGCGGTGCGCTCAAGTCCTACGCCCTTGAGAAGACGTACTGAAACAACGTTCTTAGACTGCGCTAATGCTCGGCGAATGCGAATAGGCCCGTTGTACACTTCTGGACTATTTTTTGGGCGCCAGGCTACGCCAACACTTTTATCCCACTGATTGATAGGGGCATCGTTGATGATGGTTGCTAAGGTATAGCCATTTTCAAATGCTGCAGAGTATATAAAAGGTTTAATATTAGAACCAACCTGCCTTTTGGCTTGAGTGGCTCTATTATATTGGCTTTGCGCAAAGCTGTATCCGCCAACTAGAGCTTTTATTCGACCACTTTGTGGGTCCATCGATACTAACGCACTGGTTGGTCTTGGGTACTGACTAAGTTGCCATTGTTGCTCATGGTGACGTACCCAGATTTGCATACCCGGTGTGAGTATCTCAGTTGCCGTTTTTGGTGGCATAGCTTGACGGGTATCGGAAATGTAGGCTCTTGCCCACTTTAAACCTGACCAAGGGAGTGTGATGTAATCACCAGACTTTAATAGCGCAGTTGCACTTTGCTCGGCGACATCTACCACAACAGCTGCTTGAAGCGGGTCAATTTCTTTAACATTACGCAGCGTATCTAAAATTTTGTTTGTGCTCATTGATGGCTGCTCTGTATTCCAAAGGATACGTTCCGGACCACGGTAGCCATGACGCATATCATAACTGTGCAAATTATTGATTAATGCTTGTTGTGCGGCTTTTTGTATGGAAGATTCTACGGTCGTGAAGACTTTAAAACCGCTGTTGTAAGCTTTATCTTCGCCGTAAGTCTCCACCATATAACTACGAACCATTTCCGCAATGTAGGGGGCGTAAAGCTCAATTTCGGCACCGTGAAAGCGAGCTGTGATTGGTGCTCTTCGAGCCTCGTCATATTGTGCTTTGGTAATATACTTTTCACTAAACATTCGCCCTAATACGACGTTACGACGCAACTTTGCGCGTGTAGGATTGCGAATTGGATTCAGTGCTGAAGGAGCTTTGGGTAAACCTGCAATCATCGCCATTTGCGCTAAGGTGAGTTCATGTAACTGTTTGCCGTAATAAACCTGTGCCGCCGCGCCTATACCAAAGGCTCGATTGCCTAGTTCTATTTTATTTAAATACAGTTCGAGAATTTCATCTTTACTCAGTAATTGTTCGATATGAAGCGCAATAAAAATCTCTTTAACCTTCCTGATATAAGCTTTTTCACGGGTTAAGAAAAAATTCCGTGCTAATTGCATGGTTATGGTACTGGCACCTTGCTTCTTCTGACCGGTGCTGATCAATACAAATGCTGAGCGAACAATCCCGATGGGATCAACACCAAAGTGCTCATAAAAACGGTTATCTTCGGTTGCCAAAAAGGCCTGCAACATGGGAGTTGGAATATCTTCTATTTTGACCGGTATTCGACGCTTTTCACCAAATTGATTGATTAATTTCCCATCTTGAGTGAAGACTTGCATAGGGGTTTGCAGCTGTACGTCACGTAGCACTTCTACGCTTGGTATATCTGATTTGACATAGTAATAAAGACTGATTAACGTTAGCAGAGCCAAAATGCTCATAACGATGAAAAATTGTGTTGCTCTTCTCAATAAAGTCACGGAATGTTCCCTAGTTAGACTCCCAATTATAGGTAGACACTGCTAGTATATCTTGAATAAAAAACGATTAATATTTTTTGTCGTTATAATTATAACTTGTTCAAAGTTAAAACAAAGGGTAAAGACCACACGCATGCTCAGTAATTTATTCCAGAAGCAGGCTCCAATGATGATTGGTATTGATATCGGCTCTCATTGCGTCAAGGCTGTGCTGTTATCGAAATCGGAGGCTGGCTACCGTGTTGAGGCAGTAGCGATTGAGCCTGTTCCTAAAGGAGCGATGGCAGAGCGTGCTATTCAAGATATTGAAGCAATCGGTCGAGTCATAGGCAAAATTAAAAAGCGTATCCCAAGACTGACCCAGTATGCAGCGGTGGCCGTGTCTGGGCAAACGGTGATCACGAAAGTGATTTTTATGGATGTGTCATTAACGGATGCTGAATTGGAGTCGCAAATTGCGATCGAGGCAGACAGCTTGATCCCATACTCTTTGGATGAAGTGAGTATTGATTTTGAAAAAATCTCAGTCAATGAAGCAGATCCTTCTAAGATGAATGTTTTGCTCTCAGCAGCACGCACTGAAAGTGTTGAAGCGCGAGTTGGTGCTTTAGAGGAAGGTGGGTTACAAGCAAAAGTAGTAGATGTTGAAAACTATGCCTTGAGTCGTTCATTAAGTATTTTGTACGGGCAGCTTCCAGCCGATGCTTTCGATAAAACAGTAGCCATCTTTGATATTGGTTCGGTGATCAGTCTTGTGAGTGTGGTACTGTCGGGTAAAACAATTTATACCCGCGATCAAGTGTTTGGTGGGGAGCAGTACACAAACAGTATTGTAGCTTATTACAACAAGTCGTTTGATGAGGCTGAGATAGCCAAAACAACTGGAGATTTACCTCCTAACTATATTTTTGAAGTATTGGCTCCATTTCAAACCTCGTTGTTACAGCAGATCCGAAGAGCGGTGCAGATGTTCATGACCAGTAGCGGTAAGGAGCAGGTTGATTATATTGTGCTCACGGGTGGCACGGCGTTAGTAGAAGGCCTTGATCGATTGTTAATTGAAGAATTAGGCATTCACACTATTGTTGCTGACCCATTTGCCGATATGGAGATAGCACCTAAAGTTGATCGTAACGTGTTGGAGCGCCATAAACCACAGTTTGCGATTGCCACAGGACTAGCATTGAGGAGTTTTTCTTCATGCCACATATAAATTTATTACCTTGGCGTGAGCAACGTAGACAGGCGTCCCAGAAAAAGTTTTTAACCATTATTGCGGTGAATATTGTCGTGGTGATGTTTATTTTGTATTTAATAGGTTCGTTTTACGACAGCCTCACAGCGGGGCAGCAAGTCAAAAATAATTTCTTGAGTTCGGAAGTGGCGAAATTAGATAGTCGTATTGTAGAGATCAATGATTTGAGTCAGCAAAAAGAAAATCTGCAACGACGGATAAATTTGATTGAAGAGCTACAGAGCAATAGAAATTTGGGCACGCAAATCATCGATGAAGTTGTACGGGTTGTTCCTGCGGGTGTTTATTTAACGAGTTTGGAACGTAAAGAAAACTTAATTAAAGTGGTTGGACGCAGTGAATCAAATAATCGTCTGTCACAAATGTTACGCGGGGTTGAAAGTTCATATCTACTTGAACGACCAACCATTCAGGGCATTGTCACAGGTGAGCAAAATTCTCGCTTATTAAGTGACTTTACGATGCATTTTTACGTGAAGCCGTTTCGTGAGATAGACACCAATGCACGTGCTCAGTAATCCGTTACCAGTGAGACTACATAGTGAACTTTGATTTAAAATCTTTACAAAACATAGACTGGAATGAGATCGAGCTTGATAACATAGGCGAATGGCCGTTTGCTGTTAAGCTGATGTGTTGTGTGCTGGTGGTTGTGATCACATTTGCGGTTGGCTATAGCTTATTAGTGTCTACTTCAATTAAGCGCTATGAACACGCGGTAAAGCAAGAGGCTCAGTTGCGTAACAGTTATAGAGTTAAGTATGCCCGTGCCAACAACCTTGATTTGTATCGTCAGCAGATGAAAGACATGGAAGCACAGTTTGCGCAGCTGTTGCGTCAGTTACCCTCATCGAATGAAACACCAGGGTTACTGGACGATTTAACCTATGTTGGAACATCGAGTGGATTAACATTCTTAAAAATTGGTTGGTTGTCGGAAAATAAAAAAGAGTTTTACACCGAGTTACCTATAAAATTAGAAGTCATTGGCACTTATCATGAATTCGGTGAGTTTGTGAGTAAGGTGGCGCAGCTTCCTCGAATTGTCAGTCTACACGATTTCCGAATTGAGAATGCGGGCAATAATAATTTGATATTTAGTGTGGTTGCCAAGACTTATCGCTATGGGCAGGGTGATGAGTCATGATAGGGCGCAGCATTTGGGCACTTGCAACGGTATTGCTACTAACAGCCTGTAATGATGATACAGCCGAGCAAAAAGAGTTTATCGATCAGATCCAAGCAAGTGCAACACCACAGGTTGAGCCTGTACCGCATATGCGTGATTTCACTCACTTTGCTTACACGGCACATAATTTGCGAAGTCCATTCGTGGCACCAGAACCTGAAGTTATAGAAAGCAAAATGATTCAGGTGCAAAACTGTTTACATCCGGACCCTGACAGAGCGAGGGATCCGTTAGAAAAGTACCCCATAGACACTTTGTCAATGAAAGGTACAATAGCAACGAAGAATGTCACATGGGCGTTGATCAAGGCTTCTGATCAAGGTTTATATAAAATTAAACGTGGTCAATATATGGGGCTCTACCATGGAGAGGTGATAAATGTGCAGCCGGGATTTATAGAATTATTGGAACTTATCCCCGATGGTAGCGGTTGCTGGAAAGAGCGTTTGTCGCGGGTAGAAATCCGTGAAGTACAAGAGAGCGACGCGAGTGAATAACAACAAAGGTAGTGTGAATATGGCCCTTAGAGGGAATAAATTGAGCATTAAAGATGTTTTTTTAAGCTTGTTACTGATGACGACAGGGTGGGTCCATGCGCTTCCTATGCTCTATGATGTTCGCTATAACCCAATACCTGATGGTGAAACACAACTGGAATTGGTATTTGATGAGCAGCTCACAGCACAGCCAGAAGTTCAGGCATTAACCGACCCTGCTCGCTTGGAGTTATTTTTTCCCGGCGTTGAGTTTGAAGAAAGTCTCAAAACATTGGAAGTCAATAAAGCAGGTATCACTATCATCGAGAGTGCTTTGAGTGACGAAGGGCTCACAGTTAGTGTGCATATGGAGCAATTGAAGCTCTATAAAACGTACGTGAAGAATAATATTGCTTACCTGCAAGTTTCAGACAATCCAATCGCATCTGAGGACAGTGCAACAGCTAAAACACACAAAAACCAGATCCAATCTATAGACTTTAGACGTGGCGAGAAAGGTGAAGCTAAAGTTCTAGCATTTCTAGACAACCCACAGGCTGCGATAGATGTGCAAGAGCGTGGTGGTAAGATTTACGCTGATTTTCATCATATAGCAATTCCTGATGACCTTCTTTATGAGTTGGATGTGCTGGATTTTGGCACAATTGTTAGTCGGGTAGAAACCTTCAGAGAAAGCAATAAGAGTCGTTTGGTCATTGAACCAAATGGTGCATTTAAGTACACCTATCAGCAGTTGGGAAATATCTTCACACTGACGGTGGAAAAAGATGTTGAAGAACGAAGTTTTGGTCTGAGTAAAAATTATCAAGGCCAACCAATCACACTGAACTTTCAAGATATACCAGTACGCTCAGTGTTACAGATTATTGCTGATACCAATAATTTTAACTTAGTGACAAGTGACTCAGTGGCTGGAAATATCACCTTGCGTTTGGACGGTGTACCTTGGGATCAGGCATTGGATGTTGTTCTAAGGATCAAAGGGTTGGATAAGCGGATGGATGGTTCCATTCTTATGGTTGCGCCATCTGAGGAACTTGCGGCTCGAGAGGCGAAGGAATTACAAGCTCGTAAGCAGGTAGAAGACTTAGAGCCTCTGTATAGTGAATATATTCAGCTAAACTATGCCAAAGCAGAAGAGTTTGCTGATTTATTAAAGACAGACATCAATAGTATTGTGAGTGAGCGCGGTAGTGTATCGGTTGACAAGCGTACCAATACTTTACTTATCAAAGATAGCGCGCGCAGTATAGAAAGTATTCGCAGGATGGTTGAAACACTGGATGTGCCCGTAAAGCAGGTACGTATCGAATCTCGCATGGTTACTGTTAAAGATAACGTACAGGAAGACTTAGGTGTGCGCTGGGGGTTTAGTGATCAGCAGGGGACCGATGCTATTGCTGGTAACTTGACTGGTGCCGAGCAGCTTTCAAATGGTCAAATCCCAGATCTCGCAAATCGTTTGAATGTGAACCTACCTGTGTCAGGTACGTCAGCAGGTACCATAGGAATGCATATCGCAAAACTTGCGGATGGTACGTTGATTGATCTTGAGTTGTCAGCTTTAGAGCAAGAGAATAAAGGGGAAATTATCGCCACGCCCAGCATTACTACGGCCAATCAGAAAAAGGCACGTATTGAGCAGGGTACGGAGATTCCATATGTGGAGGCTGCATCCAGCGGTGCGACTTCAGTAAGCTTCAAAAAAGCGGTGCTAAGTTTGGAAGTGACACCACAAATAACACCAGATAACAAAATTATTCTAGACTTAGTGATAACGCAAGATACTCGGGGAGACAACGTGCAGACACCAAATGGTCCTGCTGTTGCTATCAACACCCAGCAGATTCAAACTCAAGTATTGGTTGATAATGGTCAAACGGTGGTATTAGGTGGAATTTATCAACAAGAAATTACCAGCGCAGTAAGTAAAATTCCATTACTGGGTGATATTCCTTACTTGGGTGCAATGTTTAGAAATACACGTGAAATAAACGAGAAAAAGGAATTACTGATTTTTGTTACCCCAAAAATAATGCTGGACAATCAGTAATTGTTAAATAGTTGAACGAATTTACGTACTGTAGTTGCTTTTTATACTATTTGACTTGAAATCGTTCGTGGATTACTGAGATAATCCCCTCCTTAATTTTGGGGCCAGGTCGTTAGGCGGGGTTTTATTTCAAATTTTAGAGTTCGTTAGTACTAAAAAGATATGGCTGAGAAACGTAATATATTTCTAGTAGGCCCGATGGGGGCTGGTAAGAGCACAATTGGTCGTCACCTTGCTGATCAATTACACCTTGAATTTTTCGACTCGGATCAAGAAATTGAACGCCGTACTGGGGCAGATATTGCCTGGGTGTTCGATCTTGAAGGCGAAGAAGGTTTCCGAGTACGTGAAGAAAGCGTAATTTCAGATCTGACAGAAATGCAAGGTATAGTTTTAGCTACCGGTGGTGGGTCTGTGGTAAGTAAAGAGGTGCGTAACAAGTTATCGGCACGCGGTATTGTCGTTTACTTGGAAACACCGATTGAAAAGCAAGTTGCTCGTACTCAACGTGATAAACGTCGTCCTCTGCTACAAACAGAAGAGGCGCCGCGCGATGTACTAGAGCGTTTAGCAGAGGAGCGTGAACCTCTGTACAAAGAAGTAGCAGACTTTGTGGTACGCACCGATGAGCAAAGCGCAAAGGTTGTTGCAAATCAAATCATAGAAAAGCTAGATTTTTAATTTTGATAACCTAGGAGGGATAGATGCTTGAGTTGAAGGTTGATTTAAACGAGCGAAGCTATCCTATCTACATAGGTCAAAATTTACTAGCTGATGCTGGGCGGCTTACCAAGTATATTGGCCAATGCCGTCCTGTCATCATTACCAATCACACCGTAGCACCATTATATCTAGATGGTCTTTTAACAGCACTTGATGGCTATGAGCCATTACATTTCATTTTACCTGATGGTGAGCAATACAAAACTCTAAGCTCGTTTGAGCAGATCAATGCCTTCTTATTAGAGAATAACTGTGGACGTGATACTTGTTTGATTGCGTTAGGTGGTGGCGTTATTGGTGACTTAACCGGTTTTGTTGCCGCTTGTTACCAACGAGGTGTGCCTTTTATTCAGATCCCCACGACCTTATTATCACAAGTGGATTCTTCCGTCGGTGGCAAAACTGCCGTGAATCACCCTCTGGGCAAGAACATGATAGGGGCTTTTTACCAACCAAAAGCGGTATTCATTGATACGGATAGTTTGGCAACACTTCCAGCTAGAGAGTTTGCAGCTGGTATGGCGGAAGTCATCAAATACGGTCTGATTTATGATGCTCAGTTTTTAACCTTGTTAGAAGAGCAACGCGACAAGTTATCAAGCTTACAGCAAGATGTTTTGATGCAAGTGATATATCGTTGTTGTCAGATCAAAGCACAGATAGTGGCGCAGGATGAAACTGAAGCAGGACAGCGCGCATTGTTAAATCTTGGTCATACATTTGGTCATGCCATCGAGGCGCAAATGGGCTATGGTAATTGGTTGCACGGAGAAGCCGTTGCCGCGGGTATGATGCTAGCGGTGAAACTGGCGGCGTTACGAGAGGCTTTAACTGGCGCAGAAGTTGCTAGAATTGAAGCATTAATAGCCAGTTATCAGCTACCCACAGAGGTGCCTACGGATATGACAGCTCAACAGTTTTTAGCGCACATGCGCAAAGATAAGAAAAATAAGCAGGGGCGCATTCGTTTTATCGTACCAACGGCATTGGGTACATGTGCCTTGGTGGATGATGTGTCTGATGACACGGTGAGTTTGCTAATAGGCCGCTGATGCAGTCGCAAATTTTACCTAGTCGATCTGCCCTAGTAGATCGAATTGCTATGCAGTTTGAATATGGGCAGAACCTTATCTGCTTGGTCGGGTCCTCAGGCTTAGGCAAAAGTTATATTGCTGAGTCTTTTATTACCGATAAGTATCCAGAATTTAATAAAGCTTATATCCAGTTATCAGCTACCACCAAAGATTTAGACTTAATGACTGAGCTGTTACAACACAGCTTTCGCGGGCCTTTGGTTGATCATAACTTATCTTTAAGTCAGAATTTTTTTAATTTGTATCGGCAGAACCCTTGTGGCCCGTGCTTATGGGTGCTCGATGGGGCCAGGCATTTGTCAGAAGAAATGGCTGTACAACTTGCTTTACTTGCGAAAAAGTCTCCAGCAACACTTTATATCTTAGTTACCGCACAAGCGCCAAATATGCTGCCTAACGCTCTGGATATTCATCTTGAACCACTTTCGTCGATGGAATCCGTAAAGCTAATGAGCATGTTTTTCAAGCAACTACCTATGCGAGAAGACCCAGTATTCCAAGCCTTCTTGAAAGCATGCCAAGGTAATCCAGCGTTATTGCTACAATGGCAAAATGAACAGCAAGTAGAATTGAGACCCCAAAAAAACAAATCAATGAGAACGTCATGGCATTTAGCATTGTTTAGTGTGCTGTTGGCCTTGTTAATGGTCGCATTGATATATCAAAAAGAGTTGGTGGCACTACTCCCCACAGCGGTGCAAGACAGTGAGGTAGAGACTGTCTTGCCAAGTTCAGCGGCAATGCAAGCTGAACCTATAGAATCAGCAGCGATAAATGAGTCTGATGTGTCACAAATAGCTCCTCAAAAGCAAGCTTATGACTCGGTTGTGCCCGAGCAAGCAGATGAACAACTAGATACCACACAAAACGATGCGCCTGAGAGTCAGCAAGATATTTCCGCAATAGTCTCTGCGCTCGATACAAAGTTGCCTCAGCAGCTAACGGTTGCCTCTGAAGTCGACGTGAATACCAAGTCAAGCGAGCCACAAAGTCTGGCACCAGTAGATGAGCAGCGAAAGGAAACTAAGGCAGAAACACAAACTGATACAGCGAATAAGCATCTCAGTGAGCCATCACAAAAGCAGCAACTTCAAGATGATAGTGAGTGGTTTGTGACTAGAAATGATAATGAATGGGTTGTCCAGCTGCTAGCCGTGAAAGATGCTCAGGTGGCCATTGAGTTTATTGCCTTACACAACTTAACTGATGTGAAGGTTTATCGCATGATGCGAGCCAACAGTCACTGGTGGGTTGCTGTACTAGGGCCCTACGCCTCGTTGGAAGAGGCTCAGTTGATAAAAGCAACTCTTTCCGAAGATGTCTTGAGCGGTCAGCCATTTTTCAAAAAAGTGGATAAAATAAAACAGGAAATTAACCAGTCCACTCGGTAATTATCGACTTTTAGTGTAAGATCGCTCCACAATTTTTATAAATAGAATCAGCATGCAACAAAAGACTCGGGCCTTCCTAAAGTGGGCAGGTGGCAAATACAGTTTGGTTGAAGATATTGCTCGACGATTGAAAGTCGCAAGTCAAGATGCCGATACGTTAGTCGAGCCATTTGTTGGAGCCGGATCGGTATTTTTAAACACAGATTTTAAGCACTATTATTTAAATGACATTAATGCTGATCTAATTAACCTATATAACGAGCTTAAGCGTCAGCCTGAAGAGTTTGTAAGTGATGCAAAGAAGTTGTTTGTTGAACTGAATAATCACCCTGACGCATACTATTCATACCGCCTACAATTCAACGGTAGTATTGATATTTACGAGCGTGCAGTACTGTTTTTGTACATGAATAGACATGGTTATAACGGCCTTTGTCGTTATAATTTAAAAGGTATTTTTAATGTACCTTTTGGAAAATATAAGCGCCCTTACTTTCCAGAAAAAGAGCTATATGCGTTTGCTAACAAAGCGCAGAGAGCGACCTTTACTTGCCAAAGTTATGCGGATGTTTTTCGACAATTGCCGAAAAATGCTGTGGTGTATTGTGACCCACCTTATGTGCCTCTCAGTAAAACAGCGTCATTTACTTCGTACGCAAAGGGTGGCTTTGATTTAGATGATCAAGCCAACTTGGCTAATCTTGCGGAACAAACAGCCTTTTCACATCAAACGCCTGTATTGATCTCAAATCATGATACTGTATGGACACGAAAAATATACAGTCAAGCTCAGTTAGATGTCATTCAGGTTAAGCGAACAATTAGTCCAAAGGGAACTGGCAGGAATAAAGTAAATGAATTAATGGCAATGTATAACAAACCCAAGCGCTAGGGGACGATGTAGTTGACCATGACACTTAGAGCAATCACAAATGTTGTTACTAAGATAATCCCAACAATGAGGTATGGTAGAGCTCTGGGTTTTTCAAAATCTTCTTGGTACTTCTTGCCACTTTGTACACCAAACAGCGCCGCTAGTACGCTTTGTACGACCCTAAGCAAGTTCATATCGTTTATAGGTTTGGAGTTAAACTACTATCGCTCTTTCTATCTGAGCCAAGTAGCAATTCGAGCAGATCAAGATAATGAAATTGTGCACTACCGCTCTCACCTCTAAACCAAGAGTACCAGTTTACCTCGGACTCCTGTCTGCAGTATCTAGAATCACTCTTTTGTGAGGTTTCACATGTGCAACTATTATAATTATTGGTTAATGCTGTTGTGCTTTCGTCTTGTGATAACACACCCACAGACATAACCACAATGGCACTTAGCACAAGCATCCGTGTTTTAAGCCGACCCAACATAGTATTACTCCACCTAACGGTTATCATTAGATAGTACACAATAATTGTTCACTAAACAAACGAAAAGTGACCAGATTTGTGACTTTGATTTAAGCAAGTGTTCATTACGTAGACTTTTGCTGTGTCGAAATTGCAAAATAAGGTAAAGTAGCCTCGATAACACCGAGGAATAAGGGCTTTATTGTGCAGCAAAAATCTAACTATTTAATCGCTCCATCTATTTTATCAGCAGATTTGGCTCGTTTAGGGGAAGATGTTGAAAAGGTATTGAACGCGGGAGCGGATGTCGTTCACTTTGACGTAATGGACAATCATTATGTACCTAACTTAACGTTTGGCCCTATGGTTTGTAAGGCGTTGAGAGACTACGGTATCACCGCACCGATTGATGTACACTTGATGGTTAAACCTGTGGACTCTCTCATTCCTGACTTTGCTAAAGCAGGGGCGAATATTATTACTTTCCACCCAGAAGCCAGCGAACATATCGACCGAACAATTGGCTTAATCAAAGAGCATGGTTGTCAGGCTGGACTTGTGTTCAACCCTGCAACACCTTTGCACTACTTAGATTATGTTATGGATAAGTTAGATGTCATTTTATTGATGTCCGTTAACCCTGGGTTTGGTGGTCAGAGTTTTATACCACAAACTTTAGACAAGCTTCGTCAAGTCAGAGCATTGATAGATGCCAGCGGTAAAGATATCCGTTTAGAAGTGGACGGTGGCATTAAAGCAGAAAATATTGCTGAGGTTGCAAAAGCAGGTGCTGACATGTTTGTGGCAGGATCGGCTATTTTTAATCAACCGGATTATGAAGCGGTGATCACACAGATGCGTGAAGAGTTGGCAAAGGTATAGCAGTAATGCGTTATCAAGGTATTTTGTTTGATTTAGATGGCACTTTAGTTAATAGTGCCCAAGATATGTACATTGCATTGAACCTTACGTTGACCGAGGTAGCCTTTCCAATTGTCAGTTATACACAAGTATGTAGTTGGGTTGGGAACGGGATTGATACACTCGTTAAACGAGGCCTCAGTGGTAGTGCAGAGGTTAACCCTGAATTACCAGCGGCATTAATTGACCTTGCCATACAGACTTTCAGAAGTCATTATGGGCAACTGGCAGGGCAATATGCCACTTTATACCCTCATGTTGAGACTGGGCTAGCAGCACTGGCTGGGTTTCCTAAGGCATTGATTACGAATAAAGATCGGTCTTTTACAGAGTCTTTACTAGATACACTCAAACTAGCCTCACATTTTGAGGTATTGATTTGCGGTGATGATGGCAGTAAAAAACCTGCAGCTGAACCGCTTTTAAATGCCTGCACGGCTTTGGGATTACAGCCCCAAGATGTAGTGATGGTTGGGGACTCTAAAAGTGATATTATGGCAGCCCAAAACGCCAACATTGACGTGGTAGCCTTGACCTACGGTTATCATCAAGGGGTCAATTTACAAGATCTTGATCCACAGTACCTCTGTGGCGATTTCTTAGATATAATCCCCATTTTAACTCAGCGATAATATATTAAATAAAGGAACATCATGACTAAACCAGTAGTGTTAAGTGGCATTCAGCCAACCGGTGGTATGACAATAGGCAATTATGTGGGTGCCATTAACCAGTGGCTTAACTTACAACAAGATCATGAAAGTTTCTTTATGTTAGTTGACTTACATGCGATCACTGTTCGTCAAGAGCCCCACTTACTACGAGAGCGGGTTTTAGATGGTATTGCACTGTATACGGCTTGTGGAATTGACCCAGAGAAAGCGGCGTTGTTTGTACAATCACAAGTGCCAGAGCATGCGCAATTGGCATGGGTGCTTAATTGCTACGCGCAAATGGGTGAGCTAAATCGCATGACCCAATTTAAAGATAAGTCTTCTAAACACGCAAATAACGTCAATGTAGGACTGTTTTCTTATCCTGTGTTGCAAGCCGCTGATATTTTGTTGTATCAGGCAGATCAAGTCCCTGTTGGTGAAGACCAAAAGCAACACTTAGAGCTTACAAGAGATATCGCAACCCGCTTTAACAACTTATACGGTGAAGTGTTTACCATACCTGAACCTTACATTCCAGAGCTTGGTGCAAGGGTAATGAGCCTGCAAGACCCGTTAAAGAAAATGTCAAAGTCAGACGAAAATCCAAATGCGTTTATTATGCTTTTAGATGAGCCTAAGAAAATCGAGAAAAAGCTTAAAAAAGCGGTCACTGATTCGGATGAAAAGGCGCGTATCTATTTCGATAGAGAAGAAAAGCCAGGCGTTTCAAACTTATTGACTCTGCTGTCTGTGGCGACAAAACGCTCGGTAGAAGAGTTGGTGCCAGAGTATGAAGACAAAATGTATGGCCACTTGAAAAAAGATACAGCTGATGCGGTGGTTGCGATGATTGAACCGATCCAAGCACGCTTTAGAGCCATTCGCGAAGACCGTACTCTATTAGATAATATTATGAGACAAGGTGCCGAAAAGGCGAGTGTACGAGCACAAAAAACCTTGAAAGCTGTATACGATGCAGTCGGCTTTATCCCTCGTCCATAAGTTTATGTATTGCAGTTAGCCAGGCTCGCGCCTGGCTTTTTTATGGAAATTTCTATGTTATTAATGATTGATAACTACGATTCATTTACCTATAACTTAGTGCAGTATTTCCAACGTTTGGACCAAGAGGTATTAGTTCAGCGCAATGATGCTATCAGCCTCGCTGAAATCAAAGCGCTAAAGCCAGATCAAATTGTGATTTCACCTGGTCCCTGCACTCCAAACGAAGCAGGTATCTCGCTGTCGGTAATTGAACAATTCAAGGGTAAAATACCAATTTTAGGTATATGTTTAGGTCATCAGGCTATTGCTCAAGCGCTTGGAGCGAGGGTGATAAGGGCTAATGAGGTCATGCATGGTAAAACGTCACCTATACAACATACGGGGAAAGGCGTTTTTACTGGGTTGCCGAATCCTCTAACCGTATGTCGTTATCACTCGTTGATTGTCGACAAACATTCGCTGCCTGAATGTTTCGAGATCACAGCGTGGACGCAAACCAACGGCGTTGATGAGATCATGGGAATGCGTCACAGCGAACTGGCCCTGGAAGGGGTTCAGTTTCATCCAGAAGCAATTTTAACTGAACATGGTCTAAGCTTACTTGATAACTTTATACGTCACTTCTAATCTTTTAATTATATAACTAACTGTGAGCTGGTAGAGAGTCTATGACAGAAGACAATAAGCATATAAGGATGGCACAAGCGCTAACAGAGCGAGCGCATGACTTACTGATTAGCCACAGTTTTGCTCAGGAGCAAATTGGTTATATCCACACCTTAGAGATGAATTTAGGTGAGAAAATCCCACAGCGTACCATGTTGGAAGTGGAAATAGCTGCTTCCGCGAAGCGCAAAGAAAATAGCACAAGTCATCATAAGTATATCGCTAAAGCTAGCGCGCATATTCATCAAGCTATTGAAGAGTCAATCACTAAGCAACTTAATGATATAGATGGTTTGTACTATGAGGTGATGGGCATTCAGGATGGCGTGCCAGCTGTGTTTGATCTATTGGCGGTTAAATCAGCTTCGGTTGGAAGGTTGGAGCCATTAGTAAATGATTTGTCATGGCTCGGACGAGAGTTGGTGTCCTTGGTGAATTTACCTCAGTATCGAAAGAAAAGCTCAACAGGCATGGCTGTGAAGGTTGATACACCGGCATTGGCAATACGTTATTTAGGGTTGGAAAATTTACAGTGGGTGTTACCCACCTATGCGATGAAGCATTGGCTGCCCTATTCAACAGAGCCTTTTTCGCTGATGAAACGAAAGCTGCGAGAGCTGAGCATGTCTACAGCGATAGCCGCTAAAGCGTTAGCACCGAGTAACGGTGTAAAAGAGCTGCATGCGTACACTTTAGGAATGATGTTGGATATTGGTAAAGCCGCCCTGACTCGTTTGTATTTGCGTACACATGAACAGGTGTGGCAAGACAGGGTGCGCAAAGCTCGAGATAAGGGACATAAAGATTTACATACCGCTTTGCTTGAGTTGGACCCAGATCCGTTATTTCTGAGAAATTTGCTGCTGGAAAGCTCTGCACAAGTGACTCAACAGCTTATTGATAAGATGGACTTCAAATATTTGCCATTTTCAGCCGCGATGGAAGAGTTTGTGGTTAGTTATTTACCAAACTCGAATAAGAAATTATCTGACCCACTGCCACTTACGAAGGTTTTAAAGAAAGCTCACGGCTATGCGCTGTATCTATTGCTTGCAGACAAGCATTTTATTGAGCCAGACGAAACTAAGTTATGGTTTTCGTATCTGGAATTGACCAAAGCAGAACAAAAAATGCTCTCTACTTGTTCATTCCACGGTATGCAGCTAACAATTTCATAATATTTAGACATTTTTTTTACGACTATTCATTCAGCACTAAATTCTTAGAATTAGGCTAAGATGCTTGCGTGCTTGCTATGTTATCTATTTTCCTTCAAATAGTTATTCACTGCGACTGAAATATTATCTCAATCCCTTGAATATAAAGGCCTCAATGAAAGTTTTCTATGAGACTTTCATATTTTTTTCTGAAATAATAAGTGAATGAATTTTGCACCAAATCAAAAAATGTATTGGCTGAAATATGCAAATTGCACGCTTAAGTTCAGCCGTTTACGGTGCCGTACTCAACAAAGTGAGGAGTTAAAATGACTATAAATCGTGAATTATTCGATCAAGTAATGGTGCCTAACTATGCACCTTCAGCTGTGATTCCGGTGAAAGGCGAAGGGTCGCGCGTATGGGACCAAGAGGGACGTGAATACGTTGACTTTGCTGGTGGTATCGCGGTTAATTGTTTAGGTCATTGTCACCCTGCTTTAGTTTCGGCCTTAAAAGAGCAAGGTGAAAAACTCTGGCACTTATCAAATGTTATGACAAACGAGCCAGCGCTACGTTTAGCGAAAAAACTCGTCGATGCAACATTCGCTGACAAAGTCTATTTTGCCAATTCAGGTGCAGAAGCAAATGAAGCTGCACTTAAGTTAGCTCGACGCTTTGCGCTTGATAATTACGGTGAGCAAAAATCACAGATCATCTCTTTTAACAAAGGATTTCACGGTCGTACTTTCTTCACCGTTACAGTTGGTGGGCAAGCTGCTTACTCAGATGGTTTTGGCCCTAAGCCAGGTGACATTGTACATAGTGATTATAACGACCTTGCTGCGTTTGAAGCGCTTATTTCTGATAAAACCTGTGCTGTTATGATGGAACCGCTGCAAGGTGAAGGTGGTATTGTTTCACCGGATGCTGATTTCGTCAAAGGTGTTCGTGACTTATGTACCAAGCACAATGCGTTATTAATTTTTGATGAAGTACAAACGGGTGTTGGACGTACAGGCGAGCTATATGCGTATCAAGGCTTGGGTGTTACTCCTGATATTCTAACCACTGCGAAAGCACTAGGTGGTGGTTTCCCAATTGGTGCGATGATCACCACGAATGAAATTGCACAGCATCTGAAAGTTGGCACGCACGGTTCTACTTACGGTGGTAATCCATTGGCGTGTGCGGTAGCTGAAGCAGCTCTCGATACAGTAAACACACCAGAAGTACTTGCTGGTGTGAAGGCCAAAGAAGCACTATTTAGAGAGCTTCTGAGCGCGATTAATGACAAGTACAAGGTATTTAGTGAAATTCGCGGAAAAGGCCTACTATTAGGTGGTGTAGTTGCACAGCAGTATAAAGGTCGTGCAAAGGACTTTTTAGTGGCAGGTATCAAAGAAGGTGTTATGTCGTTGGTAGCGGGTGCAGATGTAGTGCGTTTCACTCCATCTTTGGTTATCCCTGAAGCGGATATTCGCGAAGGTATGGCGCGCTTTGAAAAAGCGGTTGCCAGTGTTGTAGCAAATAACGCCTAATCTTGGTGGGACCAAGTAGTACTTGGTCCTGATTTACCGTCTAGTGTTATAACTTGAGGAGTAAGCGGGCTCATGATGATCCTTCGCCCAATCCAAAAAAGCGATTATCCAGCGCTTTTAAACATTGCCCATGAATCGGGCCATGGTTTTACTTCATTACCTGTTAATGAAGAGTTGTTGCAAAACAAAATTGCACGCTCTGAGGCGTCTTTCAAAAAACAGACAGATATTCCTTTTGATGAAGGCTATTTGTTTGTACTTGAAGATAGCGAAACGGGGGAAGTCGTCGGGACTAGTGCTATTGAAGCAGCAGTGGGTTTAGATGATGCATTTTATCATTACCACCTGAGTAAAGTTATTCACTCTTCTCGCACTTTAGATGTATATAAAGCTGTAGATATTCTAACGCTTTGTAACGATTACACCGGAGCAACCGAGCTGTGCACATTGTTCTTAAAGGACGGTTATCGCAAGGGCTTAAACGGAAAGTTGCTATCTAAATCTCGCTTTTTATTCATCAAGCAGCACCAGTACCGCTTTGCTGATACTGTGATTGCTGAGATGCGAGGTGTGTCTGATGAAAATGGACAAAGCCCATTTTGGCAATGGTTAGAAGAGCATTTCTTCTCAATGGATTTCCCGACCGCAGATTACTTAACGGGTATTGGTCAAAAGGTATTTATCGCTGAATTAATGCCTAAGTACCCTATTTATGTAAACTTGCTAAGTAAAGAAGCACAGGCGGTAATCGGCCAAGTGCACACCAATACTAAGCCTGCTATTGAGTTACTAAAGAGTGAAGGTTTCACCTTCAATGGTTATGTCGATATTTTTGATGCAGGCCCAACGGTAGAAGCCAAAGTTGACAATATACGTACGGTTCGTTCGGTACAAAATAAGATAGTGCGTATTGGTAACACACAGGGCGGTTCCCCTGTGATGGTTGCAAATGATAAACTAGCTGGATATCGGGCTACGGTTGCTGAGCTTCAGGTTGATGCGACAAGTGAAGAAGTCGTTATTAGCGCAGAAGTAGCAAACGCATTGAACATTGTTGATGGTGACACTGTCAGCATTGCAACACTCTAATTGTAGGTATTAATTATGACAACACATCCTGCTCAACTGATTAATGGTGAATGGGCTGCAGGCCTAGGCAGTGAATTTAAATCGGTTAACCCAGCAAACAACGAAGTGATCTGGTCAGCTAACTCAGCTACTGCTGAGCAAGTAGATGCGGCAGTCAAGGCAGCAAGACAAGCTTTCTATGCGTGGGGCGATTTAGACTTGGCTGAGCGTTTGACAATTGTGCAGCGTTTTGCACAAGAGCTAAAAGAAAACAGTGAAGAGTTGGCAGTTGCAATAGCAAAAGAAACTGGTAAGCCTCTATGGGAAACGCGCACAGAAGTGGGCGCTATGGTAGGTAAAATAGCGATTTCTGAAAAAGCTTACCATGAAAGAACGGGTACGGTTGAAAACCCGATGCCTGTGGGTCGAGCAGTTATTCGTCACAAGGCACATGGTGTAGTTGCTGTTTTTGGGCCGTATAACTTCCCAGGTCACCTGCCAAATGGTCATATCGTGCCTGCGCTTTTAGCTGGTAATACAGTTATTTTCAAGCCCTCAGAGTTAACGCCATATGTTGCTGAGTTGACGTTAAAATTGTGGCAAAAAGCGGGTCTTCCAGCCGGCGTTATCAACCTTGTACAAGGTGAAGTCGAAACAGGTAAAGCACTTGCTTCTCATAAAGGTATTGATGGCTTGTTCTTTACGGGCTCTTCACGCACAGGTCATTTACTTCATGAGCAATATGCAGGCCAGCCGGGCAAAATTTTAGCACTAGAAATGGGTGGAAATAATCCGCTAATTGTTAAAGATGCATCGGACACGAAAGCGGTTGTACACGACATTATCCAATCGGCGTTTATTTCAAGCGGTCAGCGTTGTACATGCGCACGTAAGTTATTCTTACCTGTTGGCGCACAAGGTGATGAAATTCTAGAGCACCTAATTCGCGCAACCAAAGCCATTAAAGTGGGCAACTTTGATGATTCAGAGCAGCCGTTTATGGGGTCAATGATCTCTGAGCGTGCCGCAGCTGGCATGGTTGCAGCACAGCAGCAGCTTCAGGAACTAGGTGGTGAGTCTCTACTTGAGTTAACACACACAGCAAATACCGGCTTTGTAACACCAGGTATTATTGAGTGCACTAATGTAACCAACTTCCCTGATGAAGAGCATTTTGGTCCGTTATTAAAAGTATTCCGTTACAGTGATTTTGATGCTGCGATTGAAAAAGCCAATGATACTAGCTTTGGTTTATCGGCAGGCTTATTAGGTGATAATGAAGCAGATTACGAGCATTTCTTGCGCCGAATTCGTGCGGGAATTGTAAACTGGAACCGTCCAATCACGGGCGCATCTAGTGCTGCTCCATTTGGAGGAATAGGTGCCTCAGGTAACCACAGAGCAAGTGCTTACTATGCTGCTGATTACTGTGCTTACCCTGTTGCGTCTGTCGAGCTTGAGAAAGTAACGCTTCCTGGCACTTTAAGTCCGGGCTTGAACATCGACTAATAGATATTTTACAGAGTGTTAGCTAGTTTTTTGAGATAAAATACAGGCTAATACTTTGTTCCTAAAAAGAGCAGCTAAAGCTGCTTTTTTTGTGCTCGACTAAACGACAAAAGTAGCATTAGGAGTCAGTTTCTGCTTAAATCTATAGCAGAAGTGTAAAAAATCTTAGGTGGAATAAAGATGGTTTTAGATAAACAAGGTTATGACGAGTTAGTCATGTATCTGACGCAAAATTTAGCCTTGTTTGAGAAGCCTGGTGAAATTGAGCCTGGTGCACCTAAAGTTATGGAGCTCATAGAAGATGTTATTGCTGAAAACGTGATACGGATTTGTGAGCAACACAACGAACTCACAACAGAACAACGCAGCCTGATTGTACGTGAGGTTGATGGTATTGTGTATGACCTGCAAGAAGTGCTATCTAGTGTTACTGAGCAGCGGGTTACTGTTGAGCAGCGTGAGTTTATCGAAGAATTTGCCGGCCTAGTTAAAAACATGTTTGACTCGGCCGTTTAATAAAAACAACTGCTAGTCAATAGCAACGAGGTTGATAACACCGCCAAACGGCGGTGTTATTGCTTTTATTTTGAGGTATTTATGCAAGCAAGTGTAAAGTGGGTAGATGGAGATACTTTCATAGGACGTTCTGACTCGGGACATAATGTGGTTTTTGACGCAGGTTCGGATAGTGCGGCCCCAAGTCCAATGGAAATGGTTTTGATGTCAGCTGGATGTTGTTCATCGGTGGATGTCGTAAGTATTCTAAAAAAAGCCAAGCAAGATTTCGATAATGTAGAAGTAAAACTAAGTGGTGAGCGTGCAGAGACAGCACCTAGAGTATTCACAAAAATAAATCTACACTTTGTGGTTACTGGTCGGGGGGTATCGGAAAAACACTTGGCTAGAGCAGTGCAATTGTCTGCTGAAAAATATTGTTCTGTCGCGTTAATGCTTGATAAAGCAGTAGAAATTACGCACAGCCATGAGGTTGTTGAAAGTGAAGCAAAATAACGCTTTTTCATAGCGCGATTTTCGTATAAAATCCGCGAACTTTTGGTTCTGCAAAGCAGATTTACAGTTTGAAGGTTGGTCTATCGTGAACAAGCCCTTTGATAAAATTAAACTCCATGGCTTTAACAACTTAACTAAGAGTTTAAGCTTTAGCATATACGACATTTGTTACGCCAAGACAGAGCAACAACGTAAAGAATATTTAGAATATATTGATGAGCAGTATAGTGCGGATCGTTTAACTGATATTTTAAGAGACGTAGTTGATATTATTGGCGCAAATGTATTGAATATTGCGCGTCAAGATTACGAGCCGCAAGGGGCAAGTGTTACTATTTTGGTGTCGGAAGAGCCTGTTGAGCAACAGACTTTTGATAGCAACGAAACGCCAGGGCCTTTGCCTGAGTCTGTTGTTGCGCACCTAGATAAAAGCCACATATGTGTGCACACTTATCCGGAAGCTCACCCGAATGATGGTATTTGTACATTCCGAGCTGACATAGAAGTGTCAACTTGCGGCGTGATCTCACCATTAAAGGCGTTGAACTTCTTAATTCACTCGTTAGAGTCGGATGTCGTAACAATCGACTATCGTGTACGTGGTTTTACTCGTGACGTGACAGGTGTGAAACATTACATTGATCATGCAATTCACTCAATTCAGAACTATATGACTGAAGATACGAAAGAAGCGTATCAGATGTTGGATGTGAATGTGTATCAAGAAAACTTGTTTCACACTAAGATGATGTTAAAAGAGACGGATCTGAATACGTACCTTTTTGGCATTACGACGGATGATCTGAGTGAAGAAGAAGAAGCTGAGATCAGAGCGCGTCTAGACCGTGAGATCCAAGAAGTATTTTACGGACGTAATCTGCCAGAAGTTGATTAATAACTTTTGCACAATAAAAAAGCGCTCAATGAGCGCTTTTTTATTGTCTAATAACTTTATAACTCATACTTAAAAGTTAAGCCAAACAAACGTGGTTCGCCATATTGTACATACGTTTCTTCAACATAGTCTTTAAGCGGATTGTTCGGAAATCTAAAGCCACGCACGGCAACATCCTGGTCCGTCAGGTTTCGTCCCCAAGCTGTCAAAGACCAATTATTGGCGTAGTAACTGATACTGGCATTTAGTAAGTTGCTATTATCTGCCTTGGCATCGTGACTGATTGAGTGGAAATAGTCGTCTTTACCTTCGACGGAAACCTCTGCAAATAGTTGCTCAGTGATTTGATAATTTACTGTGAATGAGTATTGATACCTTGGTGCTTGCGCTTGTTCTCTGCCATCTAATGTAAGCTGAGCGAACTCACCTTCTACTTTGGTATCCAAATAGCCTGCACTGTACGTTAGGTATAGGCGGTCTGTATATTGCAAGTTGCCCTCAACCTCTAAGCCGTAGTTACGCCCTTGTGTGGCATTGTCGATAAATTCGAGAAACTTACGCTCTACTTCGATGGAGCGCTTTACCTGCATATCATCTCGGTGCATATAAAAAGCACTGACTCGCACTGTATGACGGTTGTCTTCAGAGCTGCCCTTTACGCCAAATTCTAGATTCCACATATATTCAGGGGCAAAGTTATAGCTGTCACTGGTTATGTTAAGCCCTTCATCTTTAGCTTGTGCTAGAGCCTGACCATTGACTCCACCAATTTTATAGCCACGAGAGAGGCTGGTGTAGATCATAGTGCGTGGCACGACAGCATGCTCAAGGGCAATCTTAGTGCCCCACATCCAGTCATCGGTATTGCCCACAATGCCGTTGCTATCGAAGTAATCAGTGTCGTAATACTCACCACGTAATCCAGTGATTAAATCGGTTTTATCCGATAGCTTTGTCACTTTTTGACCAAATAGGGCTAAATGGCTTACGTCGTAGTGTGAGTTAAAATCTTGCTCTTGCCATGTATAAGCGCGTGTTAAGGTAACTTGCTTACGTTTGGCTGACAGTCCACTCACCCAATTTTGGGTTTTATCAGAGAAGCTTAACTCAAAAGTACCTCTATCATGATCACGCAGATAGCTATCCGTTGAACTATAACCGTATGGGTGAAGCCCCGCGGCACAAATGTTGGGTTTGGCGCTGTCATTACAAGTCCAATCCTCATCATAGCTATACAGTGTATCGCCATTGAGCAGACTGACAAGTACGGTCATATCGAAAAGATCTGAGCCCGTGTAAAGTGTGGTAAGAGCAAAAGCATCGGTTTGCTGGTTGTCTTGACCTGGCTCATCAGCACTACTTTGGCGGTCATTATTTAAAGTGAAAGCATCATAGCCATTGTCGATGTCAATATGGTGCGCGACTAACTCCGTGCTTAATGCATTGTTCCATTGAGTGCGTAGTTTGATGCGTGCGACCTGTTCATCTTGAGCTTGTGTTGCATCATTGAAATACACGTTATCGGTATAGCCGTCAGACTGATTCTGATAATAGCTTGCTCGCATGGCTGTGCTATCGCTCAAAGAAGTGCCAGCTGCAATACCCGCTTCATAGCTACTGTAGTTTCCAACACCAAGCTGCACATTTAAAGAAGGTTCGTGGGTTACAGCATGTGTTTGCACATCAACCATACCTGCCATAGCATCTGCGCCAAAACGCGTGCCTTGGGGACCACGATAAATTGCAATTTGCTCAACATCAAATAACAATGCGCTGCCTCCTAGGCCTGAATAGTCAATATTATCTATCAACATTCCAACGCTTGGATGAATTGGGTCTACAAACTGTGAACGTAAGCCAACCCCCCTGATCTGCACAAAACGGCCACGAGATGCACCGCCAGTAAAGTTGATGTTTGCTGTGCTATTGAGTAGTTGGTCCAAATAGTTTGCACCACGATTAGTGATCGTATCTGCACTTAACACAACGGCACTGGCGCTGAGGGTTTGTAAACTTTCTCGTTTAAAGTCTCCAGTGACTTCAATGGTTTCTATAGGGTTATCATTAGCCACAGCGACATGTGATAGCAAGGAAATAATGCTGGCGCTCAATAGAGAGTATTTTGACATCATAATCTTTAGTTAGTCATTTGAGTTGCGCACATTTTAACAAATGACAGCGAGGTTAAAACATAAATAGCATTTAAATGTGTTATAACGTTGGCACTTATGTTTATGGTACTTATCTTTTTAAGGAGTGGATGTGACATTTAGCGTAGATTTTAAAGTGCGAGATTATGAATGTGACTTGCAGGGGATAGTAAACAACGGTGTATATTTTAATTATTTAGAACATGCAAGGCATGAGTTTTTACTCTCTAAAGGAGTTGATTTTGCGCACTTAGCGGAACAAAAAATTAACCTTGTAGTGATCCGCTGTGAAATGAATTTTAAAGACTCACTTAAACCCGCAGATGAATTTTGTGTGCAAGTGAGTGTGGAAAGAGAAAGTAAGCTGAAGTTTGCGTTTGTACAAAAAGTGATTAGAAAATCAGATGGTAAGCTTATGCTGGATGCGGTTGTTACAGGAACGTCGGTCAATGAACGTGGGCGTCCGTTCCTAACAGAGGAAATTGAACAGCTATTTTCTTAACTTTTTGAGCCATAATAGTATTTTTTAGCGTAATTTAGCCATTTTTTGCCGCTAATTACGCTTACAAGTGTATAATTGCGTTAGTTCATTTTTTAATGGTTTAACATGAAAACCTTGATACTTTTATTCGCAACTAGCGCATTTTTATTTGGCTGCACATCAACAGGGAAAGTGAACAATACGCAGCTAAAACATACCCAATGGCAACTTAGTCATGTTGCAGGTAAAATCACAAAATCCAGTCCGGTCACTATTGAATTTATTGAAGCAATGCAAGTGCATGGAAATGGCGGCTGTAATCGCTTTTTTGGTGAAGGGCAACTCAACGACAGCACATTAAAAGTGAATCATATTGGCATGACACGAAAATTATGTGACGAGCAGACCAATAAAATGGAGAGTACCCTTTTGAAAATGTTGGAAAAAGGTGTACCCGTTTTATTGCTTAACGATACTCTCATTTTTAAAGGTCAGCCGGAACTACGTTTTCAAGTTGCAGGCTAGGCACTTCTTAAGTACACTCGTTGTCAATTCGTTACTTGTCGGAGTGCCCTTTGGGCTGAGATCGCATTTTGCGGGATCCGTGAACCTGATCAGGTTAAAACCTGCGTAGGGAACAAGCTGCCAGTATTACAACTTGTTGTTGTAGGCCGCCAAAATCTCAAAAATTTGGAGATTTTGATCATCTGAGGGCAACCTCATCTCGCTCCTTTTTCAGGAGATCTGACAAGACACCTTAAATAACAATGAGGCAAGTCATGTCAAACAATAGTAGCAAACCATCTCGTCGCGAAACACGTGCAGCGGCATCTGAATTTATTTACAATCTCACAGGTCAACCTTTCCCAAGCTCACATAAAGTTTATGTTGAAGGGGAGCAGCCAGGCGTTCGTGTCGGTATGCGCGAAATCACACTATCTGACAGCTTTGTCGGTGGGACCGAAGACAACCCTATCTATGAAAAAAATGACCCCGTCAGAGTTTATGACACATCAGGACCTTACACTGATCCGGACTTTAAAATAGATGTACGTCAGGGATTGCCTAAGTTTCGCAAAGAATGGATTGATGCGCGCGATGATACAGAGTGGTTAGACTCTGTTACCTCTAAGTTTTCTCAGCAACGTATGGCAGATGAGGGATTAGATCATATCCGTTTCGAACATTTGCCAAAGATACGTCGTGCCAAGGCTGGTAGGAATGTCACCCAAATGCATTATGCACGTCAAGGCATTGTTACCCCAGAGATGGAATACGTGGCTATTCGTGAGAATATGGGACGCGCAAAGATCCGAGAGGAGTTGCTTGCACAACAGCATAAAGGGCAATCATTTGGCGCTTCTATTCCTGAGTTCATCACGCCTGAATTTGTGCGAGATGAAATCGCCCGAGGCCGAGCAATTTTGCCAAACAATATCAATCACCCAGAGTCTGAGCCAATGATAGTGGGCAGAAACTTTTTGGTGAAGGTCAATGCGAATATCGGTAACTCCTCAGTCACTTCATCAATCGAAGAAGAAGTAGAGAAGTTGGTTTGGTCTACTCGTTGGGGGGCGGACACGGTGATGGATCTTTCTACTGGTCGCTATATTCATGAAACCCGCGAGTGGGTAGTACGCAACTCACCAGTACCTATTGGCACCGTACCAATTTATCAGGCGCTTGAGAAAGTAAATGGGGTGGCTGAAGATCTGACTTGGGAAATTTTCCGCGATACACTGATTGAACAAGCGGAGCAGGGCGTTGATTATTTTACGATTCATGCGGGTGTATTGCTGCGTTACGTACCTATGACTGCGAAGCGTGTAACGGGTATCGTTTCTCGCGGTGGCTCCATCATGGCAAAATGGTGTTTGGCACACCATAAAGAAAACTTCCTATACACGCACTTTGAAGACATCTGTGAAATCATGAAGCAGTACGACGTATGCTTTTCTTTAGGCGATGGTTTGCGTCCTGGGTCGATAGCAGATGCCAATGATGAAGCACAATTCTCTGAATTACGCACGTTAGGTGAGCTGACCAAACTTGCCTGGAAGCATGATGTACAGGTGTTCATTGAAGGTCCGGGCCACGTGCCAATGCACATGATAGAGCAAAACATGAAAGAGCAATTAGAGCACTGTCATGAAGCGCCATTTTATACGTTAGGGCCACTTACAACGGATATTGCGCCAGGTTACGATCATTTTACTTCAGGTATCGGGGCGGCTCAAATCGCTTGGTACGGATGTGCGATGCTGTGCTATGTCACACCAAAAGAGCATTTAGGCTTACCAAATAAAGAAGACGTAAAAGAAGGTTTGATCACCTATAAAATTGCTGCACATGCAGCCGATTTGGCAAAAGGCCACCCAGGCGCACAAATTCGTGATAATGCGTTGTCCAAGGCGCGCTTTGAATTTCGTTGGCACGACCAATTCAATCTTGGTTTAGATCCAGACCGCGCTCGCCAATATCACGATGAAACCTTGCCGCAAGAATCTGGAAAAGTTGCTCATTTTTGCTCAATGTGTGGGCCTAAGTTCTGCTCAATGAAGATCACACAAGAAGTACGCGACTACGCTAAAGGCTTGGAAGCAAAAGGTATTGATCCTAACAATGTAGGTGAGGCTATCGAAGTGAAAATGCTCGATGTTGAAGCCGAAATGCAAGCTAAGTCAGATGAATTCAAACGCTCTGGCTCAGAGCTTTACCACAAAGCGATTTAACATGATGTATAGGGTAAGCATTGCTTACCCAAAGACGTTGATAGCGACACCCGTTACTGTGGTGTTTGTTATAAATCATGTAAAAATGAGGCGTTACCATGAAAAAATATCGAGTTGCGATATTAGGCTTTGGCTTGGTGGGGCGAGTGGCAGCGTTAATGCTACACAAACAGCATCAACTGAGTATTTTTGAAGCTGCAAGTGATGCAAATCAAAATGGTGCAGGCGCTTTGGCTGCGGCCATGTTGGCTCCGATGGCAGAGTCGGTCAATTGTGAGGCAGATATAGCCAAGCTTGGACTTGATGCAATGGCTATGTGGCCAGAGTTATTGGCACAGTTACCTACTGATATCATGTTTCAACAAGCTGGAACTTTAGTGGTTGCTCATAATCAGGATATGGGCGATCTACAAAGCTTTATGCAGCGATTAAAACCCCTGCAGGGACATCATGCTCAGAGTGTCCTTAGCAAGGATATTGCTGAACTAGAACCTGACTTGGCAGGACGATTCCATCAGGGCGTCTATTTACCCAGCGAAGGACAGCTAGATAACATAGCTTTTTATCAACATAGTTATGCGTATTTACGGCAAAAACGTGTGCAATTTCACTTCTCACAAAAAGTAGAGTTACATTCCCAATGCCAACATTCTGATATTGAGACTGTTAACGGCGAGGCGTTTGATTGGATCATTGATTGTCGGGGGATTGGTGCAAAATCACAATGTGATGGTTTAAGAGGTGTGCGCGGTGAAGTTGCTCGAATCTATGCGCCTGAAGTTCAGTTACAACGTCCAGTGAGATTAATGCATCCTCGTTACCCGATTTATATTGCGCCAAAGCCAAATCATGAATTTGTGATTGGTGCCACGGAGATAGAGTCACAGGATAGCGGTCCTGTGACTGTGCGATCAACACTAGAATTGCTATCCGCAGCATACACTGTACACAGTGGATTTGCTGAAGGGCGAGTTATGGCTATCAACGCGGGACTGCGCCCTGCTTTTGGAGATAATCGGCCAAGAAGCTCGTCAAAGGGGAATGTTATATGTATCAATGGGTTGTATCGTCACGGTTATTTGCTGGCTCCAGCCGTGGTGCATCAAGCGCTTGCTAAGGAATTATTATGAAAATAACGTTTAATGGTCAGCTAACCGAAACCAGCAGTCAAAATCTGCAAGCGTTAGTGATTGAAATGGGTGCAAAAGAGCCTTTTGCCGTAGCACTCAATGGCCATTTTGTGCCACGAAATCAGTGTTCGTCGGCCCAGTTAGATGATGGTGATAGCGTTGAGCTGCTATCGCCCATTCAAGGCGGGTAAGAGATGCGTGAAGAAAAACCACTCAACATTTATGGACAAACATTTGAGAGCCGCTTATTGATAGGCTCTGCGCTATATCCATCTCCTCAGGTTATGACGGATGCAATTAGCGCATCACAGTCGCAAATCGTGACGGTATCATTACGTCGCCAAAACTCGGTGTCAGCGGGAGAAGATTTTTGGCAGTTGATAAAAGATACGGGGTTGACTGTGCTACCGAACACCGCAGGCTGTCATAGCGTCAAAGAAGCGGTAACATTGGCAAAAATGTGTCGAGAAGTATTTGCTACAGACTGGATAAAATTAGAGCTGATAGGGGATGAGTATAACTTACAACCGGATCCAGTTGCATTGTTAGAGGCAACAGAACTATTACTACAAGATGGTTTTAAGGTGCTGCCTTACTGTACTGATGACTTAGTATTATGCCAGCGTTTAGCGGCTCTTGGCTGCGAAGTTTTAATGCCCTGGGGTGCACCTATTGGCACCGGAAAAGGATTATTAAATCCATATAACTTGGCCATGATACGACAGCGTCTACCAGATATAACGCTGATTGTTGATGCTGGACTGGGTGTTCCATCACATGCCTGTCAAGCACTGGAGATGGGGTATGATGCGGTATTGCTCAATTCGGCAATTGCGGGAGCTGGTTGCCCTGTTAAAATGGCCACAGCATTCAATTATGCGGTGCAGGCAGGGCGTGCAGCATATATCGCACAGGCAATGCCTGAAAAAGATGTAGCAGCACCATCAACGCCAACTATGGGAATGCCGTTTTGGCATCAGAATTGATAATTAGATAGGAGTCTGAAATGGCACATGTAGTTTGGAGTATTGCAGGATCAGATTCGGGTGGTGGGGCTGGTATTCAAGCCGATATTAAAGCTATGCATAGTTTTGGTGTGCATGGCTGTACCGTTGTTACCGCACTCACAGCACAAAATAGCATGGGAGTTGAGGCGCTTAACTCAACCTCCAATGAGGTCATTGAATCTCAGTTACAGGCATTGGCAACCGACATGCCTGCTCGAGTCATAAAAATCGGTATGTTAGCCAATGTGCAGCAAATCCAGTTGGTGGCAGAGCATCTAAGTCACTACAAAGCAAAATGGGCTGAGCCACCACTGGTGGTATATGACCCTGTAGCCATCGCCAGTAGTGGTGATCGATTAACTGAAGAAGACACCATTGATGCACTCAAAACTCATTTGTTGCCGTTGGTGGATGTGATCACACCTAATACGCAGGAAACGCAATTGCTAACGGGTATTTATTTAATCGGCCCTGATGCGGTGCGAGAAGCTGCACAAAGATTGCAACAACTTGGTGTGCAATCGGTGCTGATAAAAGGAGGACATTGGGATTATCCAAAAGGGTACTGTGTAGATTATTGTGTCTCACAAGAACAAGAGTATTGGCTTGGTAATGAAGCAATAGTAACACCTCATACTCATGGTACTGGTTGTAGTTTGTCTTCAGCTATAGCAGCTTGTTTGGCTAAAGGTTATCCATTAAAAGATGCTTTTATTCTTGGAAAAGCATACATCAATAAGGGGTTAGCCAATGCACAGCGTTATGGTGAAGGAATTGGTCCTTTGACACATACCGGGTTCCCTGAAGATATTAATGACTATCCACAAGTTATCGAAGCGGGTAGTTGGCTTGCCGATGAACTAGATTTTGAGCAACCCATACCTTTCAATTTTGCAGCAGGTTTTGCAGACACTGATGGGGAGCTTGGGCTGTACGCCGTTGTTGACAGTGTCGATTGGGTAGAAAAGTGTTTATCCGCAGGCGTCCCGACAGTGCAGCTGCGCGTAAAAAATGCTGCTCCTGAAGCTCTTGAAGCGGACATCCAAACAGCCGTTACATTAGGTAAAAAATATCAGGCGCGGGTGTTTATTAACGATTACTGGCAACTGGCGATAAAACACGGTGCTTACGGTGTTCATTTAGGACAAGAAGACCTTAGTGAAGCTAATCTGCAAGCTATTCAGGAAGCAGGCTTGAAGCTAGGCGTTTCTACTCATGGGTTTTACGAAATGCTTAGAGCACACAATTATCGACCCAGCTATCTAGCATTTGGAGCGATTTACCCAACCACAACCAAAGACATGACGGGGCAAATACAAGGGTTAGAAAAACTTTCACATTTTGTACCTCTGATGGCGGGCCATTATCCAACGGTGGCAATTGGCGGTATTGATTTATCCGTTGCCTCAGAAGTCGCGAAAACGGGCGTGGGCAGTATTGCTGTGGTCAGAGCCATTACAGAGTCAGAAGATCACGTCAATGCAATAGAGCAGCTTCAAGCCTGTTTAAGGAACCGTTAAACAATGACATTAAGTGATAAAGAGCGGCTGAGGTATAGCCGCCATTTGCTGCTAAAAGAAGTCGGTGAGCAAGGGCAATTGAAATTAAAGAATGCTCATGTTGCTGTTATAGGCTGCGGTGGCTTGGGCAGTCCCGCGCTTTTCTATTTAGCTGCAAGTGGCGTTGGAAACCTTACTTTTATTGATGATGATCAAGTCGAGCTATCAAATTTGCAAAGGCAAATTCTTTATAAAGTCAACCATATAGGCCAAGCTAAGAGCAAGGCTGCGAGTAAAGTACTGGCGAGCCTAAACAATGATATCTTGCTAAACCCTGTATGCGCCAAAGTCGCAGCTAACAATATTGGTACACTGTTAGCGAGCTCAGATGTCGTACTAGATTGTAGCGATAACTTCGAGACCCGCTATTTACTTAACCGTTATTGTTTAAAAAATAAAAAAGTACTGATCTCGGGGGCTGCTATTGCCACTTCAGGTCAAGTAATGTGTTTTGATTTTCGAGATAATGGACCCTGTTACTCCTGTATCTTTCCAAGCAGTGATAAGGGAGACAGTACCAATTGCGATAACTTTGGTGTGCTGAGTCCATTACTTGGGATGATTGGTACTCAACAAGCATTGTTGGCTGTTAATACTGTTTTAGGTCATCACCAAGGGAGCTATTTTTATAGTTTTGATGCGCTCACTTTTGTGCTGCGCTCATTCGTCCCAGTTAAAGATGTTTCATGTTCCGATTGCTCGCAGAGTTAACTAAAATATCCACTATTTTGCTTCTTATTTGTTCAAAAGAAAACAATACTGCCTAATTTTGCGTGTACCTTTAAAGGGTATTTTTGATACAATGATTTTTCGATATTGCCATCTGAAGAGGTGGTTGAAATATATCGTGGAAATAAAGTTATCAATTTTACATTCAAAATAAATGGATATTTATGAATAAGAAATCATTTCTACTCGGCTGTTTGTTAGTGACGACCAGTGGCGTCACTCAAGCAGCCGCTCCGAGTACACCATCCCTAAGTGGACCGTCATACCATATTAAGAGGGGTACTTACACATATTCATGGAGCCCTTCTGCTGGGGCAACGCATTATAAAGTGTATAAAAAGCGAAATGGTTCTCCAGTATCGCCGTACGGCATTACATACAGAGGGACGACTTCATATCAGGAAACGTTTGATGAACCTGGTACATATTCTGCGATCATTAAAGCTTGTAAGGATAGTGAATGTAGTAGCTGGAGTGGAGCCAAAGTTAACGAGATTTTACCTTACACCGCACCCAATAGAACAGGTGTCCGTGGACCGTCATCTTCTTCTACGGGGTCATACACCCTAACTTGGGGAACACCATGGGGGCATGGTATTTCTAGATATCAACTTGAGCGCTCTGTAGGAAATACCTCAAGTTGGAATGTTGTTCAAAATCATAACTCATTGAGTTACAATGAAAATGTTAGCGGTAATGGTACTTACTACTATAGAATCAAAGTATGTAATATTGATGACAGGTGTTCAGACTATTCATCAATATTTAGTGTGAATGTAAGTATTCCTAAACCTCCAGGTTCCATGTCTATCAGTGGTCCTGCATACCACATAAAAAGAGGGACATATACATATAGCTGGTCAAAACCAAGCGGTGATGTTGACTACTACGAAGTGGAAAAATCATATGGGGGCTCAGTATCAAGCCAAAGGATACCTAGCTCTAATACTTCTTATCAAGAAACGTTTAATAGCCTAATCACTTACGTTGCTAAAATTCGAGCTTGTAACGACGTCGCTGGTTGTGGCTCATGGAGTGCTAGTGAAGTTAATATAGTACAGCCATATACCGCGCCAAATAGAACAGGCTTAAATGGAGTTTCTTCAACAGAAACAGCCAATTTTACACTAACTTGGAGTAAGCCTTGGGGCTATGGTATCAATAGCTATGTGTTAGAGCGCTTGGGTAGTCAATCAGGCTCGTGGCAAGTAGTGAGCAGTGCAAACACTTTAAGCTATAACGAGAGTTTATCAACTGAAGGTACATATAGTTATAGAATTAAGGTATGTAACATAGACAATTATTGCAGTGGTTATTCTGATAACAAAACCGTTGAATATAAAAAGGCAGATACAAATACGCCTCCAGTCGTTAGCATTACATCTCCGAGCGAGCAAGCAACTATTGACTCTAAAACGTCAGTGATTGCGAGAGCGACTGCATCGGACTCAGATGGCTCGATTACATCGGTACAATTTTCGTTGGATAACACAAGCAATTGGGTAACTGATACCACTGCACCATATGAGCATAACTTTGGTTCTCTTAGTAAAGGTACACATGTTGTTTATGCTAGAGCAATTGATAATAAGGGCGAAGCGTCAGATATTGAACATGCCATGTTTAGAGTTGTAACAAGCACTGCATCCATTTATTCAATCACAGAGTTTGGTGCAACAGCAAATAATGATTCTGATGATGATGCTGTGGCAATTAATGAAGCTCTGAATGAAGCTCTGCAATCAGGCGCTTCGGTTTATATACCACCAGGTGTGTTTCATGTAAAAACACCAATCGTGCTTAGAGGTTCAGCTAAGCTGACCGGTGAGTCAAGAAATGACTCTGTTATTGTCTCTGATCTTTCTTCGCGTAGCTCTGATACCATAGAAATGCATATTGATAGTGGTAATGGTTCAGGTGTCACTATAGAAAGACTTAGTCTAGTAAGTAAATTAGGTAATGAACAATATGTGCAAGGGAAAGAGTCAATGACAGCACAAGGAACGTTTGCAAACGGTATCCGGTTGTCATCAAACTCATTAAATGCTCCTATCACTCTTAAGTCTCTCAAACTTGTTGGATTTTCTAAGGGAATAGTTGCATCGCCAGGAGTTGATTTTGGTCCAGGTGGTTATGTGGGTATTCTCACAATGAAGTATCATCAAAATGCAATAGAACTAAATAGCGACTCAAATAAAGGAAATATTCTCGTACTAGATCAAGTATATGCGGAAGACTTCCTTAATTATGGTGTCTATGCAAGCAACTTTAGAACTATTGTTCAAAACTCAACCATGCAGGGCAAAAGTATAGAGCCTCAATACGGTATTGCAATTCTAAATGATACATCAGAAAGCAAACTATATAACTTATATTTTGAAGGTGTGGATACATCTTTAAAGCTTTCGAATTTGGAGTCTGTTGAAATCAATAGTCTGTTTATTCAAGGTGCTGTAGCTCATAGCTATGCCTTAGATGCTAATGATGTTAAGCAGATAAAGCTTTCTGGCTACACCGGACATGGCGATTGGGGGGTTGCTCAAGTTAACTTGGTTAAATCAACACTTTATGGATCATTGGTTCGAGGTACTGGGGCGATTAAAAAAGATCTAAATTCGCGACATATTCAAGATTCATATGAGTACCAATTTGATGACATTAGCAGCAAGCAAGCTGGGGAAGTGATTCTTAATCTCGGTAACATAGTCAAAGATAAGAGTGTGTTATCTATCAATGTAACTTCTAATAATGGGCAAATAGCTGAACTTTTACTGTATTACACAGGCTCAACCCATTGGAGTTATAAAGCTTTACAAGGCGGGAATGATATAGAGATTACCAGAGAAGGTGCTGACTACCTTCTGAAAGCAAAGTCTAACTTGAATAATATCTCGGTTCGAGTAAAGAAAATAAATTAATTGTACTGTTAGATGTCAAACAAGGATTATTATGAAATTTATTAAAACTAACTGCCTATTTTTGGCTCTAAGCAGTATGGCTTTGCAAGCACAGGAGTGCTCTTTGCCTGAGGAGGGTCTTATTCCTGTTACTGCATGTGGAGCTATTGCTAATGACAATATTTCGGATACTGTTGCAATACAAAAAGCAATCGCTTTAGCTGAATCATCAGGGCGCAGCGTATATATTCCTAATGGAGTTTTTGATGTTTCATCAACACTTAGAATCCAAAGAACTGGAAAAGTGCGTCTTATTGGCCAATCAAAAAACGGTTCAATTTTAAGAACAAATCAAGACATAACACTCTTACATATCAGTCATAATACTGAAATTGAGAACATAGGTTTTGAGCAGAGTTATGCATCAAATATTGGTCGTGCAATAGACATGAACAATGGCGCTTTTCGTATAAATTTAGAGCATATTAACATTTCAGGTTTTGATGTTGGTATATCTGGCAGAGAAACGCTATGGGGTAACTTTTCTGATATAAATATCAGTGATGTTAACATTGGTGTTGAGTTGCATAGCCGACTGGTTGATGGTTCGCCGAGCACTGGAGGTTGGAACAAATATAATGGAGAAATTGGCTATTATAATAATGTTCATACTTTTAATAATATCGTAATTAGAAACCCTGCAAAATACGGTATGAAATTAGAAGCGATGGCATTGAGTGTTCATGGTCTGAATATTAGTGCAGATCAGCTTGAGCAAGATGCGGTAGGAGTAAACATCTCGGGTCGCTTGGGTGTAAAAGTATCCAAAATGTTTAATAGCTCAATTGTGGATAGTTCGATTAGCAACGTTGGTACCGCAATTAAGCTAGTTTCATCTCAATATAACTATATTAGCAATGTGAATGTAAGCGGTAGCTTAATAGGGCTTGTCGCGGAGGATATGGATAAAGTAGAGCTAAACTCGAATTCTAATCAAGGATTTGATGGTGCTGGTATGGTTCGCCTTACTGACAGTCTTTTAAAGTCTTCAAGACGGCTAACGTCCGGCGCTATTCAATCTACAAGCTCATTAGTTAGCTTTGGCAATATGCAAACAGAGTCATTCCACTATAGCTTTTATGCAGGAGAAGCACAAAAAGCGATAGCTGATTTGTCTAGCTTATCGGGTAGTCGGTGTTTAACGACCACCGGAACCTACGATGGGTACAAATTTGTTATTCAGCAGAGTAAGCTTACATTATCAAATGGTAGTCTACAGTTAGAAGGCTCACGAGGTGATACTTCAATTCGATTTACTGTCGTCAATAATCAGTTGTATGCCCAACCTGCGGGAAGTAAGAGGTTTGATTTTGGCACAGTTACTCTTTCAGAATTAAGTGATTGTGGTATATAAACCAGTAATAAACCAAAACCCATAGGCTACACGCCTATGGGTTTTTTGATAATTAATTACCTTTTAGTTTAGCAAACGGCGTGCCCATACGGGTTACGGTTTCTGGTTGCTCGCTGTCTAAGAATTCAGCTTGATTCGCACCCCATGCCAAGATCACTGTTGAGCCTAGTTTAAAGCGGCCCATTTCTTCGCCTTTTTTCAAAGTAACAGTATTACTTCCTGAGGTTGGATAATCCCAACTAAATACATCTTTTCCTGCAGGTGGCGTCACTGTGCCAGCCCAGATAGTTTCGATACTTGCGACTATCGTTGCACCAACTAACACCATGGCGAGTGGACCAATTTCGGTGTCGAAGATGGCAACCACACGCTCGTTTCGTGCAAACAAGTTTGGCACGTTTTGCGCGGTAAGTGGGTTAACAGAAAAAAGATCGCCAGGGACGTATATCATACGTTTTAAAGTACCATCCACGGGCATGTGTATACGGTGATAGTCTTTTGGGGCCAAGTAAATAGTCGCAAACTTACCGCCACTAAATGGTAAAAAATCTTCCTCTTTACCACCTAATAAGGCCTGTAAACTATAGTCGTGACCTTTGGCTTGAATGATCTGACCATCAACAACATCGCCAAGTTGGCTTATGGCTCCATCAACAGGGTGAGCAATTGTAGCTGGGTCTGTTGCCAGTGGACGAATGCCCGGCTTTAAAGGACGAGTAAAAAATTCGTTGAAAGTTTTGTAATGTGCAGGGTCTTCGTGAAGCGCCTCGCTCATATCAATTTTGTATTGCTTGATAAATAACTTAATTAATTGCGTGGTGAGTGCTCCGGCCTTTGCCCCAGCTAGTTTCCCCACAAGGCGAGATAGCGCATGTTTAGGTAGCGCGTACTGCATAGCAATTTTAAATTTATCCAAGTTCACGTTATTATTTCCTACAAAAATTTTGCTGATAGTAGCACAGATTTAAACACGAGGGGCACGGGCACCAGCTCGACCATCTGCCATAGATTCTAAAATACGATGATAGCTTTCAAAGCGCAATTCACTGATTTTTCCTTCATTTACAGCTTCAACCAATATGCAGCCTGGATCGTTCAAATGCTTACAGTCTCGAAAACGGCATCCGCCTATGAACTCTCTAAATTCTTTAAAGCACCATGTAACGCGCTCAACCTCTAAGTGCCACAGACCAAACTCTCGAATCCCTGGAGAGTCAATTAGATTTCCCCCACTAGGTAGGTGATGCAGTCGAGAAACAGTCGTCGTATGTTGTCCTAACCCACTGTTTTCAGATACTTCTTTGGTTAGAATGTCGGCGTTGGGTAATACGGTGTTTACTAAGGTCGATTTACCAACCCCGGATTGACCAACAAAAATATTATTTTTACCAACCAACTTTTGCTTTAATTCTTCAATACCTTCACCAGTTTTATTACTGACCATTAATACTTGATAACCAAGGTCTCTATAGATATCTAAGATTTCATCAATATATTGGCGGCTTTCATCATCTAGTAAATCGACTTTATTGAGCAGTAAAATAGGCTCAATGCCCATATCTTCACATGCTACGAGATATCGGTCGATGATGTGGGGCGTAAATTCAGGAAGCACTGCAGAGACCATTAAGATTTGATCTATATTGGCCGCAACCACTTTTACGCCGTCATAAAAGTCTGGACGAGTCAGTTGCGAGCGCCTTTCCTCTGTGGTTTCAATTACGCCAGCTAAGTCTCCCTCGCTAACTTTGGCGCGACGGAAAAATACCTCATCACCGCATACCAAACTGGTTACCGTGCGCCTGATGTTACATCGCAGTATTTCACCCTGGGATGTTTCAATATCGGCATGTTGACCAAAACGACTGATCACAACAGCATGTTCACTAGGCCCTAAATTATCCGATTGCCAAGTTATATCCGCGTTGTCTGCTTTTTGCTGCTTAGCTTTGTGCAAACGCTTTTGGTGATTGGCACTAATCCTTCTGGATTGGCCTTTACTAAGTTTTTTATTTTTTGCCATGTTACTTTGATCTGCCGCTCAAAAATAAGTTAATTTGTCTAAATTCACCTATTCCTGTACTGTTTGTTTTGTGAGCTGCATGTAATTGGTCTATAACTCAATTAAATGCCCCGCTTTTTAAAAAAAAGCTTTTGGTCAGCTGGTGAAGCTAATATGATATATCTAATTGCATTGGATCTAAAGGAAAGTACCGCTAAGGTAGTCTATGTCGTTTAATGAATCTAATTTGATCTGGCTTGACCTCGAAATGACGGGGCTTGAACCCAAGACAGATAAAATCCTCGAAATTGCCACAGTAATTACAGACTGTGATTTGAATATATTGGCTGAAGGCCCAGTTATTGCCATCCACCAAAGTGATGAATTACTTGATGGTATGGATGAGTGGTGCACAAATCAGCATGGCCGTTCAGGGCTGACCGCACGTTGTAAAGCAAGTAAGTTCACAGAAGCTGACGCGATTAAACAAACTTTAGACTTCCTAAAAGGGTGGGTTCCTCCTGCAAAGTCACCAATGTGTGGTAACTCAATTGGTCAAGATCGTCGCTTTTTAAATAAGTACATGCCAGAGTTAGAGGCATATTTTCACTATCGCAACTTAGATGTGAGTACCGTGAAGGAGCTTGCCCGTCGTTGGAAACCTGAGTTATTGGATGAAGTCAAAAAGAAAAGCTCACACTTGGCTTTGGACGATATAAAAGACTCAATTATGGAATTGAAAATATACCAAGAAAAGTTCTTCAATATTTAAAAAAATGCTTGCAAAGCATTTTTTATGTTGTAGAATCCTGCCCCGCTTAAGACGAGAAGCCTTGCGGGGTTTTTAGTGTGAAAGCAATGAAAGAATAGAGCGCGGCACTAGCTCAGCTGGTAGAGCGCGACCTTGCCAAGGTCGAGGTCACGAGTTCGAACCTCGTGTGCCGCTCCAATCTTTCAGTATTACCTAGTGATACTTAGCTCAGTTGTTAACAGAGCATCTGTGAAGCGGCACTAGCTCAGCTGCTAGATTGTTAGACGCGACCCAAGGTTGCGCTCCAGCGGTCAGAAAATATGAGCAACTACGAAGCGGCACTAGCTCAGCTGCTAGATTGTTAGACGCGACCCAAGGTTGCGCTCCAGCGATCAGAAATATGAGCAACTACGAAGCGGCACTAGCTCAGCTGCTAGATTGTTAGACGCGACCCAAGGTTGCGCTCCAGCGGTCAGAAAATATGAGCAACTATGAAGCAGCACTAGCTCAGCTGCTAGATTGTTAGACGCGACCCAAGGTTGCGCTCCAGCGGTCAGAAAATATGAGCAACTATGAAGCGGCACTAGCTCAGCTGGTAGAGCGCGACCTTGCCAAGGTCGAGGTCACGAGTTCGAACCTCGTGTGCCGCTCCAACTTTTCCCAGTAAGCTCAACTGTTAACAGAGCAACTACGAAGCGGCACTAGCTCAGCTGGTAGAGCGCGACCTTGCCAAGGTCGAGGTCACGAGTTCGAACCTCGTGTGCCGCTCCAATCTCTCTTTTTGAAATGTCTTATTAAATCTCTTTTCCATCAATCACTTTTTAAATTTCTTCGTTACATAGCAAATTTTAATTGCTTAATAATCCAACTCTACGTAAAATACGCGCTCTTTCGGCTATCAAATTTAGTTCCTTGCCTTCACCCGACTGGCCGAAACGGGAAAAGGCTATATTAACCGTAAGGAATATCCATGCGTCATTACGAAATCGTATTCATGGTTCACCCAGATCAAAGTGAGCAAGTACCTGGTATGATCGAGCGTTATACTGGTTCTATCACTGAAGCTGGCGGTACTATTCACCGTTTAGAAGATTGGGGCCGTCGTCAATTGGCATACCCAATTGAAAAGCTTCACAAAGCACATTATGTTCTTATGAACGTTGAAGCACCAACTGAAGTAATCAACGAGCTTGAGACTTCTTTCCGCTACAACGATGCAGTACTACGTAACCTAGTTATGCGTACTAAAACTGCTGTAACTGAAGCATCTCCTCTTGTAAGAGAAGAGAAAAGAGAAGCAGCTACTGCTTAATCGTTATTGACTCTGGACATTGAGGGTTTGCGGTGCAAGAACAGGCTGACCTGTATACAAATCAATACGTGCTTTCGGGCGTGATTTGTAAAACACCCAAATTTAATCAAAGCCCAGCCGGCATTCCACATTGTATTTTTGTGCTTGAGCATAAATCTACGCAAATTGAAGCAGACCTAAACCGTAATAGTTACGTTCGCATTCAAGTGGTAGCCAGTGGGCATAAGTTCCAGTCTCAAACTCAGCATTTATACGTTGGGCAAGCAATACAAGTCAGCGGTTTTTTAAACCGACACGAGAACCGTAATGGTTTGAGTCAACTGGTATTACATGCACAACATATTGAAAGAATTAATTGAGGAAATTACTCATGGCACGTTATTTCAGACGTCGTAAGTTCTGCCGTTTTAAAGCGGAAGGCGTACAACAAATCGATTACAAAGATCTAGCTACTCTTAGAAACTATGTAACAGAAAGTGGCAAAATTGTACCTAGCCGTATCACAGGTACTAGCGCTAAATACCAGCGCCAGCTAGCAACTGCTATCAAGCGTGCTCGCTACTTAGCCCTTCTTCCATACACTGACTTACACAAGTAAGCAGCGGATTAACAGTTTTTAAAAGGTGTAGAGACATGCAAGTTATTCTACTAGACAAGATCGCTAACCTAGGCGGCCTAGGTGACCAGGTTGTAGTTAAATCTGGCTTCGCACGTAACTTCTTATTCCCTAAAGGTAAAGCAGTTCCTGCGACAAAAGCAAACATTGAAACTTTCGAAGCACGTCGTGCTGATTTAGAAGCGAAAATCGCTGAAGAGCTTGTTGCTGCACAAGCACGCGCTGATAAGCTAGAAGCATTAGCTGAAGTTACTTTAGTATCTAAAGCTGGTGACGAAGGTAAGCTATTCGGTTCTATCGGTACTCGCGACATCGCTGAAGCTATTTCAGCTGTTGGTGTTGAAGTTGCTAAGTCAGAAGTTCGTCTACCTCTAGGTACTATCCGTGAGACTGGTGAATTTGACGTAGCAATCGCAGTACACTCAGACGTAACTGCTACTATCAAAGTAATCGTTATTGCTGAAGCTTAATTTTTAGAATTAAGTAAAACCGTGCACGTCCGTGCGCGGTTTTTTATTTATCACTCCTGAAATATACAAAAACAACTCTAATTTTCAGATAAAAGCCAAAGAGCGCTTTTGAATAACTGCATAACTTACTGTTATTACTAGTCATGAGATTGCTTGAAACTTAATGGTTCGCATGGTTTTTATACAAATACTATTGCATGGAACTTCCAACTCGCACCGTGCAGTGTTAACTTATAGAAACAAAAAGTAAGAATTAAGTACTGTAGCAATAGTTGCTATAATTTAGACGAACAAATTGACAGCGCTGTCCTTGTATTGGGTAAATTTAAGGTTTCTGAGGTGTATATGGTTAGTAAAGGGTTTTCATTAACAGAGTTGTTAGTAGCTGCTGCAATCGTTGCAATACTCGGCTCAGTGGCGTACCCCTCATACTTAGAGTCTTTGCAAGAGGGCCGACGCACGCAAGTACAGCAAGAAATGTTACAAGTGGCGATCATATTAGAACGTACATATTCACGCAATGGTGGTTACCCAGATAGCGATGAATTTACGGCTTTACCTACATTAGATATGTATACACTTAAATATGAACACTTAAATAAGCCTGCAGGTGGAGCAAATTACACAAGTCGTTCATATTTACTCACAGCAACACCAAAAACAGGGACAGCACAACACTCAGATCCTTGTGGTGAGTTGACTCTGAATCACATTGGTACGCAAGGGGCGCAAGGTGATGATTGCTGGTAGCAAGTATGTTCGAGGCTTTTCTTTGGCGGAGCTGCTCATAACGCTTTTGATTTTAACTATGGTGGTTTCGCTCGCAATGCCTTCCTTTGTTAGGCAAATTAAACAGGACAGAATAGTTAGTAATGCCAACTATTTGAGTGCTTTTTACAAGTATTCACGTAGTGAGGCTGTAAAACAATCTAAAACATTGCAATTGGTTGCGGACCCGTCTAAATGGCTACTGAAATCACTGATTGATGGTCAATGGGTAACGGTACATGAGTTTTCGGTTGAGGATGATTCTATAGAAGTTGAATATGCAAACAGAGTTATCACGTCAACGGGAGAAATAGACCAGGCATTAAACATCTTGATTACTGACAACGATGCCGATACTACAGATTACCGTTTGTGCGTGCTGCAAAGCGGGCAAAGTTGGATTGGTGAGGCAGGTAAAAATTGCGTTTAACGAAAGGCTTTTCTTTAGTAGAAGTGATGGTGTCGATGCTGATAGCCAGTATCGCCCTGTTAGGATTAGCTGCTGCACAACTTCGAACTTTGCAGTATGCAACCAATAGTTTTGACTATACAGTTGGGTTGGTGATAGGTCAGAACGCGATGGAAAAAATTTGGTCTCGGTTGTGTGATATTCAACATAAAAACCCATCGTTGTTCCAAGACGAAGCCTTTAGAGAGTGGTTGTTAGCGCCAGCAAGTATACGCGGATCATTCGAAGTAATTGTGCCACAGGCTTATGCAAATGAAATGAATATTCAGGTGAACTGGGTGGATGAACGTATGGATCCTGATGTTGATGGGGAAAACCAAGTGGTGCTGAATGCCACATTTATGAGTTTGGATGAAACATGCGAATAAATAGAGACGCATGTAGCGGTTATTCATTGGTTGAGTTGATGGTTGCTTTGGCCATTGGAAGCTTTTTATTAGCGGGGATTGGGATGTCATATACCGCAATAAAGGGCACAGTGATTACTTCACAGCAACTGTCTCATGCACAGGAAGTCGTACGTTATATAAATTACATTATGTCTAGAAGTGTAAAGCAAACATCTGTTATTCCTACCATTACAGAAAATGGAACGATAATTACCATCGAACAAGACTCGTACAGCCCTTCTTGTCATGGTTCGGTTCCTACATTTAGTTATCAAGAGGTCTATACTCTAAGTAATGGATACTTAACCTGCGAGATATTAAATCTGGAAGATGGTGGAAATAGTATTGGGGTCTTAAACCTTTTAAAAGGTGTACAGGCGCTTGGATTTAGTAGTAGTCAAAGCGGACGGTTAATTAATATTAACGTTACGCCACAAGATGTACCAGCGCAATTTGCTACAGGCATTGTGATTAGCCTAGCTACTACCAGGGTAATTATGAGGTAAATATGAAAAAGCAAAATGGCTTTACACTGATAAAGGTTTTGCTATTAAGCACGATGGCTGCTGTTGTTGTGTTTGGTGCGATGAGAGAGACACTCGTTCAAGAACGTTTATCAGGCAACTTTCAAAAAAGTATGAATGCCAGATTTTTATCTGAAAAAGGTATTTATATTGTTGCGAAATGTCTAAAAGACAAATTAATCGAGGATCCGTCGTTAACTCGCGACCAGTTAGTGATGTCACAATGTTCATATTCTGGGGGCGGTAGTGCGGGTGATGATCTCAAGTTTGACGCTTTTGCATCCGCAGGAGATGAGCCAGATATTGTAGTGATCACAAGTTCGGGTGAGCGTTATAGTGGAGATTCAAACGATAAATTAACGGCCCATTACAAATTTACACCGGGTAACTCTGCATCTGTAAACGACAGTTTTATGGCGGGCTGTACTGGGGTTAGTCTAAAAGGTAGCTCATTAATCGACAGTTATGACTCGTCCGTTGGTAGTTACGAGCAAACCAAAAGTAGTAATGCAGTGATCAATACATCAAGCAGTAATGCCGATGTTGTATTGAGTGGGCACTCAATAATTAAAGGTGATGTTAACGCGTCCGGCGCTATCAATTTAATGGGCTCGTCACCTGTTTATGGCAATATTAAATCCAATACTGGGATCACAATCTCTTCAGGTGGTGGTGTGCGTGTTGACGGCAATGCACAGACACTTGGAGACATTTTACATCAAGGTGGAGAAATCACGGGTTACGTGCGCGCCAATGGTAGTGCTACCATGAAATCAGGTGCCTCAATTGCGAATCTTGGTAATGATGATTTTGATATTCAATATGGTGGTACAGGCACTTTTCCTAAAAATGAAAGTGGATTTAGCCAAAATGGGATTCATTACTCGAACAGTCGTTTTAACGTTAACCCTCAATTGACGCCGATAGAGATCCATGCGCCTGATTCACCTCAATGCGATCCGTTAGCGCTGACTCAGAATATGGATGACGTTATTGGTGACAGTGATAGTTATCCATACTATGAGGTAAGAGCCAACCAGCACTATACATTTGCTCCGACTTGGGCTTATTACGAAACTGTAAATGGCAACAGCAATAACAACGGAAATGGCAACGGAAATGGCAACGGCAATAGTGGCAATGATGACCTGAGTGCGATATCCGCTTTGCAAAAAGATATTTATATATTTGATACCTTGAAACAGCAATCTGAAGGTGTTGCTCAAAGTGATAGTGATCTTGAATATGTGTATGGCATGACAGGATTTACAGTGGGCAGTAATGGTTCTGTGACGATTCAAGGTGGTGATGTTATCTTTCTCATTGATGGTGATTTCTCTATTCAAGGGGGATCGGGAATGACCATTAAGGCTGGTAGTAGCCTGAGCATTTTTGTAACAGGTAACATAGATTTAGGTGGTAGTGGTAATGTCTATGTTGAACAGCATGGACTAACTACGAGTGGTCATGCTGCATTTAATATTTACTCGTCTCAGTCTGGTGAAGGTGTTTCATTAGGTGGCAATAGCGATATGTACGCAAAGGTTTATGCACCTTTATCAACAGTATCTGTGACTGGTAGTGGTTCTCTTTACGGGAGCATCATAGGTGCTTTTATCTATGGCTCCGGCAGCGGGGATTACCACTTTGACGAAGCGTTAAAGACTATAGACTTAGGTGTGGGTAATGAAGATGGAAGTATTCAAACCAAGCCAACACTAACTTTTGAGCGCTGGTATTACAGGTTACCAAATAGCAGCGAATAACTTTATTGATGATAAAAAGCCCGCGTTATTGCGGGCTTTTTTATTTTTTTTAAAAAATGCTCTACTAATTTAAACCTTTTCTTGTTTTCAAGACGTCTTACTTAGCAACTTGAAAGCAAACACTATTTATATCAAGCTAGCTCGACCAAGAAAAAGGGAAAGTAAAAAATGTTAATAGATGCCAACCAGGCATTGTCCAATACAGAGCAAACGCCTATTGACGAGTTGGTGCGCAAAGTACAACAGGGTGATCAACAGGCTTTTGAGCAACTGTATAGAAAGCATGAAAAGAGAGTATATGGCCTGTGCCTAAGGTTACTTGCTTCACCGGAGTATGCAGAAGATGTGACCCAAGAGGTATTTGTGCAACTATGGCATAAAATTGCTCAGTTCAAGGGGCAGTCTCAGTTTTCAACTTGGCTTCACAGTGTGACAAGCAACATTGCAATAAGTTACCTACGTAAGCATAAAAACTGGTTGCAAAAGGTTGTAAGTATTGAAGGCAGCGGTATGAATGAGCAATCGGTCGATATGTGTCACGGGCTTAATGGTCTAGACAAACTGGTTGTACGCTTACCAGAGAGAGCTCGTTTAGTCTTTGTACTACATGCGGTAGAAGGTTATCGCCATGAGGAAATTGCCAATATGCTAGGCATGGCGGTGGGATCAAGTAAATCGCAATATCATCGTGCTCGTCAGTTATTGCAGGAGTGGTACGACAATGAATAAACCAGACTTTGAGCAATTTTTAAAAGAGTCGCTCGAACAAACAAAAGACATCGCGCCTAGGCGAGATCTTTGGAAAGGAATTGAGAACGCAATTGCTTCAGCACCTTTAGAAGATAAGCAAAGCAGCTATTGGCCAAAACTCACAGGAATAGCCGCCTGTCTGTTAGCCGGTTTAATGGCATGGCAGGTAGTGCTGAATCAACCACAACAAAATACGATGACAAACATGAGTGCGTTCTTTGAACAACAAAAACAGAGCTTGCTGGTGCAGTATGAGGCTCAGCCTGCACTGACTTCAGATTGGCAGGCCCAGTTGGCTGAACTGGAAAGCGCGGAACAAGCTATCAAGGCTGCGTTACAGAGCGATCCTGAGAATGCGGCGCTGTTACAAATGTTGGCACAAGTTTATCAACAGCAATTGGATTTAATAAACAAGGTACATGAACCTCGTTGGCAACAAATTTAGGAGATGAATATGAGAGCATTAATAGCTGGATTAGCACTACTGCCACTGGCGGTCTTTGCAGGGCAAAGCATTGACGAGCAGATATCGTTACCAAAGCAAGGTAAGGTATTTATTGAGAATCAACGTGGTAGCATTATTGTAAAAACTTGGGATGAAGACAGCTTTAAGGTTACGGGTACCTTGGACGAAAAAGCAAAAGGTTACAAGTTAGAAACTAAGGGTTCTGTGACCGAGTTTATTGTACAAATGCCGAATCAGTACAGAGGTTGGAAAAATAGCCACGATGGCTCAAAGCTGACAATTCATATGCCTAAAAACAGTGAGTTAAATCTTGAAGGTGTAAGTGTTGATGTAAATGCCAGTCAGCTATATGCAGGTACGAGTATTAAAACTGTTAAAGGTGATATACAAGTTTCTGACTTAAAAGGAAAAATTTCTTTACAGACCATAAATGGTAACATTGATGCATCACAGCTGAACGGTCATATCCACTATGAAACGGTTAATGGTAACATTAATGACAGAGGTTCGGATGGTAAGTTGAAGTTTGATGCTGTAAATGGCGATATTGAGAGCGACACAAAAGCTCAGGATGTGCGACTGGAAAATGTTAATGGTGAAGTCGATTTGCGTATAGATGAGCTGACTGATTTACGTGTGAACACTGTAAATGGTGAAATAAATGTACGTATCAATAAGTTAAAAGATAACGCTAATATCAGCTTGGATTCGGTTAGTGGTGATGCTCGATTCTACTTTCCAGCGGATGTTTCAGCACGGTTTGACATTGATATGCATGCAGGTGGCAAGGTTATCAATGAGTTGAGTGATCATAAAATGAAAAAGGCAAAATATGGTCCCTCACGAGAGTTAGAGTTTGTGCTTAACGGTGGTAATGCCGATGTAGAGATCGATACGGTGAGTGGGCACATCGAACTGAAAAAGAACTAATCTCCCTCGCACCATCAACCCCTTTTTGATGGTGCGTCCTTTAATTACCCATGGTTTTGGATATAACATTGCACTTATCTCATGAGCGGATAAAATAGTCCTCTGAATTCCAAATTGTGTAGTGCTATGGCAAAACCAGATCATCAAGTTGATACGCTAAAAGTTCCACCCCATTCAATTGAAGCCGAGCAATCCGTTCTCGGTGGTCTTATGTTAGATAATCAAGCGTTTGACAGAGTTGCTGAACTTGTTGTTGCGCAGGACTTTTATACGCGTACACATAAGCTGATTTTTGAAGCGATGGAAAAGTTGGTAGAAACAGGCAACCCCATTGATTTGATCACCATCTCTGAAAATTTGGAGAAAAACAATCAGCTCGCAAATGTAGGTGGCTTTGCGTATCTTGCTGAAATTGCAAAAAATACTCCAAGTGCCGCTAACATTGATGCTTACGCTAATATCGTGCGGGAGCGTGCAGTTATCCGTGAAATGATAACTGTTGCTAATGAAATAGCTGAAGCTGGATTTAATCCAGAAGGTAGAGATAGCCACGATTTACTTGATTTGGCTGAGAGTAAAGTATTTAAAATTGCTGAACAACGTACAAAAAGTACGGAAGGTCCACAAAATCTTCACAATATATTAGAAAGAACAGTAGATAAGATTGAAGAGCTATACCAGTCACCTCAAGATGGTGTGACAGGAGTAAGTTCAGGCTATGCCGATTTAGATAAAATGACTGCTGGTCTGCAACCATCGGATCTGATCATTGTTGCTGCTCGTCCATCAATGGGTAAGACCACATTTGCAATGAACCTTGCAGAACATGCGGCTATGACCCAAGACAAGCCGGTACTTATTTACTCATTAGAGATGCCCTCAGAACAGATCATGATGAGGATGCTTGCGTCTCTTGGTCGTATTAACCAAACAAAGGTACGTACGGGGCAGTTGGATGACGACGATTGGGCTAGACTCTCTTCAACCATGGGGTTGTTGATGGAAAAGGGCAAGATGTATATCGATGATGCATCAGGTTTGACACCAACGGATGTTCGCTCTAGAGCTAGGCGTATTGCACGTGATCATGGTGGTATCAGTATGATCATGGTGGACTATTTGCAGCTTATGCGTGTACCAAGCATGTCAGACAACCGAACCTTAGAAATTGCCGAAATTTCTCGCTCTTTGAAGGCGTTGGCAAAAGAATTACAGTGCCCAGTTATCGCACTTTCTCAGCTTAACCGAACACTAGAGCAGCGAGCTGATAAGCGTCCAGTAAACTCAGACTTACGTGAATCAGGCTCTATTGAGCAGGATGCCGACTTAATCATGTTCATCTACCGCGATGAAGTTTATAACGAAGATAGCCCCGATAAAGGTGTTGCAGAGATCATTATAGGTAAACAGCGTAATGGTCCAATTGGTAAGGTTAGGTTAACCTTCCAAGGTCAATACTCGCGCTTTGACAACTACGCAGGTCCTGCGGTCGACGACGATTACTAGGAGAGTCGCACATGAAGCTAGCGGCGGCGGAGATTAACTTATCTGCATTGACGCATAATTTACAGCGTATTAAATCGTTGGCACCGAATGCTAAAATTATGGCCGTGCTAAAAGCAAATGCATACGGTCATGGTTTAGTGACTATTGCCCAAAATTTACAAGATGCTGATGCCTTCGCTGTCGCCCGAATCGACGAAGCATTAGCGCTTAGAGCGGGCGGTTTAACGAAGCCAATAGTGTTACTTGAAGGGTTCTTTAATGCCAGTGATATACCCATCCTTTTAGCGAACAACTTTCAAACGGTGATTCACAACGAGTATCAACTCAATGCGTTAGAGAGCGCAAAGTTAGATGCGCCGATTGCAACATGGTTAAAAGTTGATACAGGGATGCATCGACTGGGTATTGAGCCTGAACAATTGGATATGTTTTACAGCCGCTTGAAAAGCTCTGAAAATGTGAAACCTCAGGTCAATTTGATGACTCACTTCTCATGTGCAGATGATCTCGAAAATAGTAAAACTAAAGTGCAGCTCAATAAGTTTGCCCGGTTGGTAGGCAATAAGGAAGAGTCGCTGTGCTTGGCAAATTCTGCAGGAATCATAGGTTGGCCGCAAAGTCATCATGACTGGGTGCGTCCAGGTCTTATGCTCTATGGTGTTTCACCAATGCAAGATCAGAAAGGTACTGATCATGGTTTACGGGCTGTAATGCGCCTAACTACTCGCGTAATTGCCATTCGCAGTTTACCTGCCAATGAACCTGTAGGTTATGGAGGGCGCTGGCAGAGCAAGCGTGCAACACAACTTGCTATCGTTGCAATGGGGTATGGCGATGGATATCCGCGTCACGCGAAAAATGGTACGCCAGTGATGATCCGCAATCAACGCTTTGGTATTGTGGGTAGCGTATCTATGGATATGATAACGGTAGATATTGGTGATAATCAGGCAGGTATTGTGGTAGGAGATGAGGTCGAAATGTGGGGCCCTAATTTACCTGTAGAAGAAGTTGCTACATATGCCGATACCATACCTTATGAGTTGCTATGTAATGTGACCCCGCGAGTGAGCTACGAATACGTAAATAAAAACCAGCCGTGACATCTATATTTTCAACACAGTAAATAACTACAACGCAGGAATGTTTCTATGTGGTTACAGAAAAAAATTGTACTCAGAGCGAGAAAAAGAGGATTTCACCTCATTAGTGATGAAATCGAACAACAGCTTCCTGAGTTAAAACAACTGCGCATTGGTTTGCTACATATATTTATTCAACATACATCGGCCTCACTAGCAATTAACGAGAATGCAGACCCCTCTGTCAGGCAGGATTTGGAAAGCCATTTTAATGTGCTTGCACCTGAAGATGCGCCATATTACATACACACTTATGAAGGGCCTGATGATATGCCTGCACATATCAAATCTACTTTAATTGGATGCAGCCAGAGTGTACCTGTGTCTAATGGACACTTGGCATTGGGGATGTGGCAGGGGATTTATTTATGCGAGCACAGGGATCATGCATCAAGCAGAACCCTTGTTGTTACCTTGCAGGGTGAAGTACGCTCTTAGTTTTGCTGCCTTCACACACTATAACGTGTCAAAGCTGACTTCTATATTTGCATCACCATCTGGTGATGTAAAAGGCATAATAATTTTTGCACCTTCACACTTATGTGTAATGGTGTGATTTTTACCTGACACAACTATTGGCGTGGCCATCTCGAATTCGTAGCCCTTTTCACCTAACAGGTTTTTAGCCCCACCTGTTACCATATTGGTGATTTCGCCAACCATATCGGTCACTTCTTCGTTTATGGCATCCGGGCGCTCACCTAGCATTCTTTCCATAATGGTTAAGGCTAAGCTCTCGTCAAACGTAATAGAAAAAGAGCCTTTAGTTTGTGGCCCAACCATTCCGATGAGTCCAGAGATATCACCCTGAGCAATTTCATCTTTTTTGATTTTTGGCTTTCCTGGCGTTAGCTCCGTTTGCGCCATAGTCGCCAATACATTGATTAAAGACGATAAAAAGGGGTTTATAAACTCTACCTTCATATGACTTCCTTTAATTACATATTGTTTTAGAGATAGTATTTGAGTGTAGTGTGGTTTTGGAGCAGATGCACTTACTCTTTACACTTTTCGCATTTACCGTGCGCTTCAATTGTTTGAGCGCTCACAACAAAGCCTTTTTCGGCAGCAAGGTTATTCAGCTCATGAGAAATAGCACTTGAGTGCAGTTCTTCAACATTACCGCACTGGTCACAGATCAGCAGCTGTACAGGGTGAATATGGTCAAAATGATGACAAAGCATGAATGAGTTTGTACTTTCAATCTTGTGGATGAATCCTAATTCAGAAAGAAAGTCTAAAGCGCGATAAATAGTTGCAGGCTTAGCTGCGGCTTCTGTTACTTTGAGCTCTTCTAGCAGGTCATATGCACCGACACCGCCTTGTTTACTGGCGAGTAGACGAAATACTTTCTCACGGATAGGGGTAAATCTGGCCCCGCGATTATCACACACTTGTTTAGCTTTGCTGATCAGTAACTCTACATTCATCATCTTAATCCTTACCCTTGCACCGCAATACTAACATATTCTTTTTAATAGTCTTATAAACAGAGTAAGTTATCATGAAAAAGTGCGGTTTGCTGATTAAGAAATAATACCTTAGCTTTGGGTATACTTCACACTTTTGATGCCAATCGAATGTTCAAAATCTTCGCTAGTCATTGGCTCTCCGAGTAAAAAGCCTTGCCCGATATCACATTGATAGCTCTGTAAAATTTTTAGCTGGGAAAGAGTTTCTATACCTTCAGCGACGACTCTTATTCCTAGGCTATGGGACATTGTAATAATAGAATTTACTAAGTCATCGGCGGCTTGGCTGGTGGATAGGTCCGCAATAAAGCTCTGGTCGATTTTCAATATGTCAAAAGGATATTGGCGTAGGTAGTTGAGAGACGAATATCCTGTGCCAAAGTCATCCATTGAAATGACTAACCCTAGTTGGTGTAGGTCATTCAGAGAGTCTTTGAGCTCTTCATCTGCTGATAAGAGCACACCTTCGGTGATTTCAAGCTCAAGCAAAGAGGTGGGGATTTGTGATTGCTGAATGTACTTACGAATATCTGCAATTAAAGTGCGATCTTTAAATTGTCGTGGAGATAAATTAACCGCAACTTTCAATGGTCGATCATATGCTGACTGCCACGTTTTAATCTGTGCGATAGCAGATTGAAGCACGTATTTCCCAATGGCGACGATTTCGCCGTTGCTTTCGGCTAAAGGGATGAATTCGCTCGGTGAAACGGTGCCTAGCGTTTTGTTGTGCCAGCGAAGCAATGCCTCAGCGCCAATCAGCTCGTTGCTATCAATCATAAATTGTGGCTGGTAATAGACCTCGAATTCTCCTTGTTCAAGGGCGTGTCGCATATGCTCTTCTAACAACAAACGTCTAGATAAATCCTGACTCATTTTCTCAGTAAAAAACGAGTAAGTATTTCTACCTTGTTGTTTTGAGTGGTACATAGCAGAGTCAGCCTTACGCAGTAATGCACTGGGCGTACAACCATCTTGTGGATAGACAGCAACACCTAAACTCAATGAAATGCTGAATTCTCTTTTGTCGATATTCAAAGGAATGCGAAATCGTCTAACCAAGTTAGTAGCAATGGGAATAACATCATCGCTGCTTTGTAAATTACTGATTAAAATGACGAACTCATCACCTCCAAGGCGGGCAACGGTATCTTCGTCACGCAGGTTTTCTTGTAATCGTTGTGCTGAAGCGATGAGAAGTTTATCGCCGACCTCGTGCCCTAAAGAGTCATTAACTTTTTTAAAGTCATCCAGATCAATAAAGATCACAGCAATGGTAGTTTTATTTCTGGTAGCTGTTTTTATTTCCTGAGTTAGTCGCTCCATGACTAAAAAGCGATTGGGTAGGTTGGTGAGGGTATCGTAAAATGCATGGTGAAAAATCAGCTCTTCCTGGCGCTTTCGATGGGTTATGTCTCTAAATACGATGACGATGTTATTACTGAGGGGCATAACCGACATACGCACTTCCATAAACTTTGCTTGATCTCTTTGGGTATAGGGATACTCGAGATAAGTAAGCTTTTTGAACTTTCTGGTTTCTTTGATAGCACTTTTAAAACGTTTGGCAATCGCAATAGGCAATAACGCGGTGATGTCACCGCCTATCTGCGGCGCTTTCTCAGTAAATATATCAATGTGATGAGTGTTGTTAAATTCAACGACTCTTGCCTGTGAGTCAATAACGATAAATAAATCAGGTAATGCCGAAAAAATACTTTCAAGCAAGTTGTGTTTTGACAAAGCGTATTGCTCAGCAGCTTTCTGTGCGGCAATTTTTTCCTGCAAACTGTCTGCCATGTCATTGAGATTATCTGCGAGTAGCTTCAGCTCACCGCCGCCGTTAATTTTTGCTCTGTGATTAAAATCAAGTGAACGCAGTTTATGTCCAACAAAAATCAGTTGGTTGATTGGCTTGGTGATAAAAATGTACACGAACAAGGCTGTAAAGCAGATCAAGCTCAGTAGCTGTAGGGCCACAATTAGGCTCTTATTTAGGCCAATTTCTAGGACGCTTTGTACTTCAGGAGCAATGTGATAAGTCGCAAAGAGTATGGCAGCTTGCGTGTCACTATGATGTTGTAACTGTAGAGGAAAGTATGCTTCAAAAATAAGTTTTGATTCATTGAATTCAATTATTTCCGTGTTCTGAGAGTATGCTTTTTGCAATAGTTGGGCATCGATCGGCAGATCAAAGTTACGAAAGTGCTGTGTTTCTTGATGCCGCTCAGGTGCTGAGATTATATGACCATTGGGTCCAAGTATTAGAACATGCTGGTAATTGACCCTACTCTTCTTTGTGTTAAGTGCAAACGAGGCATTCTCAGTGTTGTTGACCGAAAGCGCCTGCTCAAGCTTACGTGTAAAAAGAGGTAGTTCCTGAGCTAACGAAGCACGGCTACTGCTAATAAGTGTGTCCAATTGCGTGTAATAGGTATGAAAGGTGATAACAATGGCAAATACCAAAAAAGTAAGTGCTGCTAAAATACTCAGCCATAGCTTAAGGTTGATAGAGTATAACGCTTTCATAGTTCTTTACTCATAGGTATTGGACGGCGAGCATAACTCTAATTTGTGTAAAGAGATGCATGAAGTTGATTAAGTTGAACACAGGATAACTAAGTCTAGTTCAAAATATAAAAACATAGCTGTTTGAGCACTAAAGATATTGATCTACTACAAAAAGTGACCTGTTGGAATAATCAAACTTAATGGATAATACTCTTTCTGAGATACAGTTATTGTTGCTTGTGGTGATATAATCATGAAGTTATATCCAGCGTATTTAAAAGGATCATTATGCAGATAGATCTTCACCTTGGCATGACTTGGGTGGTAGCCCGTGCCGCAGGATTTAGTAATGAACAGGCACAAATCATTGCCCATGCGTCACAATATGTTGATGATGCAACTAATGAGGGGTGTATCAAGTTTAGCAATGGCGCGGCTTATCAACGAATTACCACTGCTCATAAAATGTTGGATTATCGCAATATTCAAAGTTTAGAGAATCAACAAGTATGGATACCATTTCATTTTTTACCAGGTAATAGTGGGTTACCGGCAAAGAGTAACCCATCAGGTAGCTTTATTCACAAGTTAGTATGTAAGCCTAACTCCTATGTTGCCCGTGATATGGTGAATGAGTGTATTGCCAATAAACACAAGCCTTATGCTTTGCATTTGCTGGGGATCACCTCACATGTATTTATTGATACGTGGGGGCATAAAGGGTTCGCGGGCATACAGCACAGCATTAACAAGGTAGAGAATATTAAAGACCACAATGGTCAAATTGATAAGCATTGGAGAAAAAGAGTCACTGACTATTTTATGGGGATGATCCAAGATGACATTCCAAGCTTGGGGCACGGTCAAGCATTATCTAACCCAGACTTGCCGCATCAACATTGGAGCTATACCAATGGGTTAGGAGAGGTTGTAGAGCGTAACAATCCGGTCGACTTTTTAGAAGCAGCTGATGAGTTATGCAAAGTCTATCAGGTTTACCTTCAACAGCAGCCAACCGGCTTGAATGCAGCGCTTAAACAACAGATAGCTCAGTGTTTTGCTGAATTTAATATGGATGACGGCCAGCATCGACTTGCCTTATGGTTAGAAGCAATTGCCAGCGATAGATTTTCATTGGGGGCCTATCAGTTATCCTACATCGCCAAGGGTGAAGGTTCTTGGAAGCATGAGGCACTTGGCACCATTTTGGATGACGAAGATGAAGATGAATATACTTTTACAGCAGCATTTTTAACATCAAATTGGAAGCTGTTCCATGACGCCGCAAAACAACACCGCCTAAATGTTGTGGATATTATTCTGCCAAGATATGGGATTTGCGTGGCTTAGTATTACTCAATAAACTCTGAATATTTTACGCCGCGTATAACGCGGTGTTTTTGTTTTTGACACTCATGTGACACCCATCAAATCGCAAAAAATAATGAAGTGAAAAGGCTTGTAATTATTTTGAGTAGTTGAGAATTACTTTAGGAAAAATGGTGGCCCCTCCCAGACTTGAACTGGGGACCTAACGATTATGAGTCGTGTGCTCTAACCAACTGAGCTAAGGGGCCATTATTGTGCCTGCTAGGAAGTGCAGGTAAACAGACTTACCAATGTTGGTAAGCGGGTTGCAGTATAAAAACTTTTAAAAGCCTTGTCACTAGCAAAAGCCATAAATTTAACTATTGATAAATCAAATGATTAAATTTAGAGCAATTTAGGTTGTCTCTGGATTAAATACAAAAGAAAAAGCCGACATTTGTCGGCTTTTAAAATTATAAATACTTATAAACCTAATTTCTTCTCTAGGTAGTGGATGTTTGTCCCACCACTTTGGAAGTTTTCATCCGCTAAGATCTTCTTATGTAGCGGTGTATTGGTTTTAATACCGTCAATTACCAACTCATTGAGTGCATTACGCGCACGAGCAATAGCCACATCGCGATTTTCACCATAAGTGATAAGCTTGCCAATCATTGAGTCGTAATAAGGCGGTACGGTGTAGTCAGCGTAAATATGGCTATCCCAACGAATACCTAAACCGCCAGCAGGATGGAAGCGTGTGATCTTACCTGGTGATGGAATAAATGTTTCTGGGTCTTCAGCATTGATACGACATTCGATAGCATGGCCTCGGATCACAACGTCTTCTTGTGTGATAGATAACGGCTGGCCTGCGGCAATTTTAAGCTGCTCTTTGATCAAATCCACGCCTGTCACCATTTCGGTAACTGGGTGTTCAACCTGAATACGGGTGTTCATTTCAATGAAGTAGAACTCGCCATTTTCGTATAGGAACTCAAAAGTACCAGCGCCACGGTAGCCGATTTCGATACACGCACGAGTACAACGATCACCAATGAATTTACGCATTTCAGCGGTAATACCCGGTGCTGGAGCCTCTTCAACGACTTTTTGGTGACGGCGCTGCATTGAACAGTCGCGCTCACCTAAATGAATCGCATTACCTTGGCCATCAGCAAGTACCTGTACTTCGATGTGGCGAGGGTTTTCAAGGAATTTCTCCATGTAAACCATGCCGTTGCCGAAGAACTGCTTTGCTTCTTGTTGTGTTAATGCAATAGAGTTATGCAAATCAGCGTCGCTTCTGACAACACGCATACCACGGCCACCACCGCCACCTGCGGCTTTGATGATCACCGGATAGCCGATGCGCTTGGCGATTTGTGCATTGCGCTCTTTGTCGTCGGTCAATGGACCGTCTGAACCGGGTACACAAGGTACACCTGCTTTACGCATTGCTTCAATGGCTGATACTTTGTCACCCATCAAACGTATTGTATCACCGCGAGGGCCAATGAATACAAAGCCACTTTGCTCAACTTGGTCAGCAAAATCAGCATTTTCTGATAAGAATCCGTAACCTGGGTGAATTGCTACCGCATCAGTAACTTCTGCTGCTGCAATAATGCGTGGAATATCCAGATAGCTCTCAGATGCAGCCGGTTTACCGATACAAATGGTTTCATCCGCAAGAAGCACGTGCTTAAGATCGCGGTCAGCGGTTGAATGCACAGCCACCGTTTTGATCCCAAGCTCCTTGCAGGCACGCAATACGCGAAGTGCTATTTCACCTCGGTTCGCAATGACTACTTTATCTAACATAGCGTTTGCCTTCTTATTGCGTGATTATTCGATAATGAATAGTGGCTGGTCGAATTCTACAGGCTCACCGTTTTCAACAAGAATTGCTTTAACCACACCCGCTTTATCAGCTTCAATTTGGTTCATCATTTTCATAGCTTCAACGATACATAGTGTATCGCCTACTTTTACTTTTGAACCTACTTCTACATATGCAGGTGCTTCAGGAGAAGCTGCCGCGTAGAAAGTACCAACCATTGGTGATAGCACTTGATGACCTGTCGGTGCAGCTGGAGCTGCTGGTGCAGCTTCAGCAGGAGCCGCTGCAGGAGCTGGCGCTGCGGCAGGAGCTGGAGCATACTGTTGTGGCTGTGCCATAACTGGTGCATTGCTGTAACGGTTAATACGTACTGACTCTTCACCTTCAGTGATTTCTAATTCAGCAATACCTGATTCTTCTACTAATTCGATAAGTTTCTTGATCTTGCGAATATCCATAATGACCCGCCTGTTAGTTAATTTGCGTTATTTTTGTTGTGCAATTTGCTTACTGCTGCTGTTAAAGCCGCCTGATAGCCAATTGCGCCTAATCCACATATCACCCCTTCGGCCACGTCGGAAAAAAACGACTTATGGCGAAACGGCTCTCGTGCATACACATTACTGATATGCACTTCATAAAAAGGTATATTGACGCTTAATAAAGCGTCTCGCAGCGCCACACTTGTGTGTGTGAATGCCGCGGGATTGATGATAATGGCATCAATTTTTTGCCATGCATCGTGTATGGTGCTGATAAGTTCAGCTTCACTGTTACTTTGCAAATGAGAGAGTGTTACGCCTAGTTGCTGAGCGTGTTCGTCTACTCTGGTCATTAGCTCATCAAGTGTGAGCGTGCCATAAGTCTGTGGCTCACGGTGACCAAGCATATTAAGGTTTGGCCCATTTAAGACTAAAATCTTCAACTTTGCAGTCATAATCCGTGAAAACCCCTTAAATTGAAATTAACGTGATTTTTTGTATAAGTTAATAAATAACTTAAGCTGTTCAGACTAAAATAGCAACTTTTTCTCACTTTAGCTGTGTATTATAGATATTTCGCGGTAAATAGCAGCAAAATACTGGTCTAATCAGAAGGGAGGTCGCTGGTCATACGTGACCAGCGAGTGGGAACTGGAAGGCTACTGTACGGCAACACGCACCTTTTCCAAGTGCTTTGCAAACGGTTCAGGGCCCAAAAAGCCTGTTACTCGAAGATCTGGCAGCTCATTACCTTGAGAATCAAAGAACAACATAGTGGGCAATCCAAATACGTTGAACTCTTTCATAATTTCAATGCTTTTATCGTTATTTTGTGTCAAGTCTAACTTCAATAATGCAAAGTGTTTGAATTGTTGTTGAACTTCTGGCTCAAAAAAGGTGTATTTCTCGAACTCTTTACAAGCGACGCACCAGTCAGCGTACAAGTCGACAATGGCGATTTGACCATTGTCGTTGGCCTGTTCAATGGCCTCTCGTAAAGCGTCTAGATCAGCTACTAATTGAAACTTTTTCTCACCCTGTGTCGTTTGTGCCACATTAATTGTTTTGCTCGGCCAGATCAGGTGTTTGCTTACCATTAAAGCACTGACTAATAGTAGTGAGGCAATACCCCACAGTAAGGTTTTTAGTAGCCCAGTGTTTTGCTGGCTTTGCCAATGATGTAAATAAAGCGCGGTTGCAAGCATTAAACCACTGGCAAGCCAAAGGATAATGTCAAAATCAACTATGCGCTCGAGCAGTATCAACGGAACCACGAGCATAATGAAGCCAAACAGAGTTTTTACCTGTTCCATCCATGCGCCCGCTTTAGGGAGTAATTTACCACCTGATGTGCCCAGTAATAACAGCGGTAAACCCATGCCTAAACTCAGAGCATATAGCGTTATACCACCGATAAAATAATCGCCGCTTTGGGCAACGTAAAGTAATGCAGCTGAAAGCGGTGCGGTGGTACATGGTGAAGCAATTAAACCTGAAAGCACTCCCATAGAGAATACGCCCAGATAGTTACCCCCTTTTTGCTGATTACTGATAGCGGTGAGTCGACTCATTACACTGTTGGGCAACTTAATTTCATACCAGCCAAACATTGCCATAGCCAGTAATACAAACAATAAACTGAAGCTAATGAGTACCGCAGGGTGCTGAATGTAACCTTGCACTTGTCCGCCTAACGCTGCTACCACAAGGCCAAGCAATGCGTAAGTGACAGCCATACCTTGTACATAAACAAATGACAGCGAAAATGCTCGCTTGGTTGATAGCCCTTTTTGTCCTGCAATGAGGCTAGACAAAATAGGGAACATAGGAAAGACGCACGGTGTAAATGCCAGACCAACACCAACCATAAAGAAGATAGCTAAGTTAGCCATTAAGCTTTGATTAGCTAGGCGCTCCGTAAAGGAAAGCTCTTCATCTGAAGACGTTGGTTCACTAATTACTGCGGCTTTCGTGGCTTGAGTATTAGCAGTGGATTTACCACTACCTTGCACCATCGCCAGTGGCGAAAGAGGTATGGTGATCACTTCTGGAGGGTAACACAACCCTGCTTCAGCGCAGCCTTGGTAGCGGATTTTAACCACCGCATCATCGCTAATATTGCTAAGTTTTGATACCACTGAGAATGAATCAAAGTATACTTCAGTCCTACCAAAAAACTCATCTTCGATTTCTACGCCGTCGGCATACTCTCCCACGTCGATATCAGCATTTTTGGCAATGATCTCCAGCTTCTTTTTATATAAGTAATAGCCTGGCGCAATATCCCAACCAGTGAATAAAATATTGCCCTGTTGATCAAAGTCGAATTTAAAAGCTTCATTGACAGGCAAAAAGGTATCTTGCTTTGGGGCTAACAAGCTATTTAGAACATCATTGTTGGCCTGTGCTGGTAACAGCCACATAAGCGAGAAAACAAATAACAGCGCGCGCATTAATTTAATACCTCATCCAACCAGTGAAAATAAGCAAGGTTACCAGCGGTTACATCGACGACCTGAATTTCAGGCACTTCATAACTGTGTAACTCTTTGATGGTTTGTATCATCTTATTTATTTTTTCTGATTTGGTTTTTATAAATAATTTAGTTTCGGTTTGTTGCACAACCTCGTTTTGCCACATATATACCGACTCGACGGCAGGCAAAATATTCACACAGGCAGCTAGTTTCTGGGTGATCAGCTGTTTGGCAAGTTGGCGAGCGACATCTTGGTTTTCACAGGTGGTCAAAACCAGTTTGTAATGGGGAGCCATGCTCTATTCCTTCAACAAATATATGAACTTTCGCCATAGTAGCTCAAACTATCATCTATCCCAAGTGTCTATAGATGAAAGCAAAATTATCTAACTTAACAATGTGGAGTCGTTTGTGCTTGAAATGAGACCGAGTCACCCATATTTAAGTTTCATTAAATTAGGAGAAAGTATGTTTCGGATTTTATTTGTACTGTTTGTTGTGGTGCCGATCATTGAAATAGCGCTGCTTATTCAAGTCAGTGACGTTATCGGGGGGTTTGCGACCATTGCCTTGGTGATCTTAACCGCAATTTTAGGTGCAAAGTTGGTAAAACAACAAGGTTTGAGTGCGTATAGTGATGTGCAGGGGCAAATGGCGCGTGGTCAGATGCCTGCCAGTGAACTGTTTACGGGGTTGTGTGTGATCATTGCTGGAGTATTATTGATGACACCGGGGATAATGACTGATGTCCTCGGTTTTATGCTATTAACCCCGGCTATTCGTTCAATACTCGCTAAAGCATTAATGAAAAAGATGACGGTAAAAATGCACACTACCATGCAGCACTCGCAAAATGCCTACACAGAGCATGAGCAGGCTGAGCCTTTTGAGCACAAAGAACAGCAGTCAAACAACCGCCCCTCTAACACCATTGAGGGTGAGTACGAACGAAAAGATTAAAAAATTTTTTATTTTTTGACTTGGGTTTTATGGGCCGCATCCCCATAAATGATGGCAACTTAGTTTTAAAGAATTTTTCTGTAGTTGTTCAGAAACTGTTAGGAGAACATAACAAATGAACATTCGTCCTTTACATGATCGCGTAATCATCAAGCGTCTTGAAGAAGAAACAAAATCTGCTGGCGGTATTGTATTAACTGGCTCTGCGGCAGAGAAGTCAACTCGTGGTGAAGTTATCGCTGTAGGTAATGGCCGCGTATTAGACAATGGTGAAGTAAGAGCGCTAGAAGTAAAAGCAGGCGATACCGTGCTATTTGGCTCTTATGTTGAAAAAACTGAAAAGATCGAAGGTCAAGAGTACCTGATCATGCGTGAAGATAACATTTTAGGCATTGTAGGCTAACCCTACTTTTCACTTTTCAAATTAACCAAATCTAAATAGGAATTTTAACAATGGCAGCAAAAGAAGTTTTATTTGCAAATGATGCTCGCACTAAGATGCTAGCGGGTGTAAACATTTTAGCAAACGCAGTACGTGTTACGCTTGGCCCTAAAGGTCGTAACGTTGTATTAGACAAATCATTCGGCGCACCTGTGATCACCAAAGACGGTGTATCTGTAGCGAAAGAAATCGAACTTGAAGACAAGTTCGAGAACATGGGCGCACAAATGGTTAAAGAAGTTGCGTCAAAAGCAAATGATGCAGCGGGTGACGGCACAACCACCGCTACAGTACTTGCACAATCTATCGTAAACGAAGGTTTAAAAGCGGTTGCTGCGGGTATGAACCCAATGGACCTTAAGCGTGGTATCGACAAAGCGGTAATTGCTGCAGTTGCTGAGCTTAAAGCGCTTTCAGTACCATGTGCTGACACCAAAGCGATTGCACAAGTAGGTACTATCTCTGCTAACTCTGATTTAGAAATCGGTGAAATCATTGCTAATGCAATGGAAAAAGTAGGCCGTGAGTCTGGCGTAATTACTGTTGAAGAAGGTCAGTCGCTAGAAAACGAACTAGACGTTGTTGAAGGTATGCAGTTTGACCGTGGTTACCTATCACCTTATTTCATCAACAACGCTGAAAAAGGTGCGGTTGAACTAGATAACCCACACATCCTACTAGTTGATAAGAAAATCTCTAACATTCGTGAGTTATTACCTACTCTAGAAGCGGTAGCTAAAACGAGCAAGCCACTACTTATCATTGCTGAAGACCTAGAAGGTGAAGCGCTAGCAACCTTGGTTGTAAACAACATGCGTGGCATCGTGAAAGTTGCAGCGGTTAAAGCCCCAGGCTTTGGCGACCGTCGTAAAGCAATGCTACAAGACATCGCTATTCTAACTGGTGGTACGGTTATCTCTGAAGAGATTGGTCTAGAGCTTGAAAAAGCCACTGTTGAAGACCTTGGTACAGCTAAGCGCGTTGTTATCACTAAAGACGATACAACCATCATCGATGGTGCTGGCGAGCAAGAAGGCATTGATGGCCGCGTTGCACAAATTAAAGCACAAATCGAAGAAGCAACGTCAGACTACGATAAAGAGAAACTACAAGAGCGCATGGCAAAACTTGCTGGTGGTGTTGCAGTAATCAAAGTTGGCGCAGCAACTGAAGTTGAAATGAAAGAGAAAAAAGACCGCGTAGAAGATGCACTACACGCAACTCGCGCTGCGGTTGAAGAAGGCGTAGTACCAGGTGGTGGTGTTGCACTAGTACGTGTGGCGAACAAGCTTGTTGACCTACTAGGTGACAACGAAGACCAAAACCACGGTATTAAAGTGGCACTTCGTGCCATGGAAGCACCTCTTCGTCAAATCGTTTCAAATGCTGGCGACGAAGCATCGGTAGTTGTAAACAACGTTAAAGCGGGTGAAGGTAACTATGGTTACAACGCAGCAAACGGCGAATACAACGACATGATTGAAATGGGTATTCTTGACCCAACTAAAGTAACGCGTTCTGCACTTCAGTACGCAGCGTCAGTCGCAGGTCTTATGATCACCACTGAAGCAATGGTTGCTGAACTACCTAAAGACGAGCCAGCTGCACCAGATATGGGCGGCATGGGCGGAATGGGTGGTATGGGCGGCATGATGTAGTAAAAAATCGGTCCAAATCGCTTTTTAGAAAAACCCTAACATGCTGATGTTAGGGTTTTTTTTGTGTCTGAAATTTGCTAAAGCGTCATCATTTTAGGGGTATAAAGTGGGGTATCGATTTAACGCCCATGTGTTGTTTTTGGAGCGGAAAAGAGAGTGACTGCCTTGTAATGTACTTTCATTTTTTGCCTCATAAAGGCTAGTAGAAAATTTATATATATTTGTAAATATTTGGTTCGTAAATTGCTAATAACTTGAGTGCGGCATGGCTTTGGCACTCATTATTAGCAGCGTTACATATTCAAGTGGCAAAAGATTGCCTAAAACGGCAAACAGATTGAAAGATCTGCTAAGTCTACAGCAATGTAAGAGGGAATTTTTATGTATGTAAATAATTATACAGCAACCAACTATGTAAATAGAGCAAGCAACACAACAGTTGATTCGGCTGAAAGAGCGGCAAATTCGCAAGTACACAATAGTGGCTCTGCACCTGAAGTCGATAACAGAGACAGTTACGTCAAATATATAAATTCAGCCAGCGAGGAACAGTTGGCAGGATCTATTGATGCAATTAAAAAATATGGGCCTCCAGTAGCCATGTTTAGAATGAGCGATATTGTAAATGCAGCGAATCAAGACGAAATGCATGGCCGTATTGGCAGGGCGATTGATCACTTTGATGTAGAGGCACAGCAATATCACACACAGGAGCTCGCAATTATTAATGAAGGTGAGCAAGCTGGAAAGTCTTCAAAGGAAATTCTACAAGAGATTGTCGCGTTGCGCGATCAACAATCAGAGTTATTCAAGATGGGGACTAATTGGGGAAGCAAAGGGCTTGCTCATCCTGACAATTATGAGAAGTTGGTTGCAGCAACGCCAAATTACGTTAATGTTTATGCGTAGCTGGATTAATAAATGTGCAGTTTAACTTCTAAATAGACTGCACATACAACACAAGCTTATTGATACGTGACTGCTACAGAACCATTTTGTCCATACATGGTTGGGCTTAATGTCCCACTTCCAGGCATGTAGAATAAGAATTGCCAAGATGTTGAGGCTGAGACATTGGCCCCTTCTAGGTTTGCTCCAGCACCAAAGTTGCCACTTACATCAATACATCTGCCTTGTGCTGTTTCACACAAATAGGTAATAAGACTTGAATTATAATTAAAGATATTCCATTGCCATGTGATGTTAGTAACTTTTGATGTTGAAGGGGTATTCGCAGATGGAGACATAATAGGTCCGCGGTAAACTTGACCCGCACTTCTAATTGTTGGGTTGGTTACTACATCTGTCCAAGCGCCTGATGCGACAAATGCCTCTATACCACCCTCTGATTTTAGAGGTAATGGCTTACCCAACTCAAGAAGTGTTACATCATTGATGCTGAAAGTCTCCTCGCTTGTGAAGGCTGAAGTAGAAGCCAAAGTAAGAGCAAGTAAAATTATATTTTTCTTCATTCTATCGATCCTTAATATTTAAATTATGAACCCACGACAATGCTCGTGGGCCTTGAAAATATGCCAACAGTAAAAATGATATGCAACAAGTTTTACGTTTTTGTTTTTTAAATGTTTCTTTTGTGTGTTTTTTTGGGCTTTAGTTTGACTGTTTAGACTTTTAATCTAGGTAATGAATTGAAAAATAAATAAATTTAGCCTTTATTTCACTCTAGGGGTATAAAGTGGGGTATCGCCACTTTTGCCCATGTTAATAGTTTAATAGAAACAAAAGCTTAAGCTCTTTATGGGCGGCATGATGTGATAAACATCACCTCCTAAGCACTAAACGCTTTAGGAAAACCCTAACATTTTGATGTTAGGGTTTTTTTGTGTCTGAAATTTGCTAAAGCTTCATTATTTTAGGGGTATAAAGTGGGGTATTGATTAAACGCCCATGTGTTGTTTTTAGGGCATTAAAAGTGCGCTATAAGGTTTTGTATTACTTTCTTTTAATGTCTCATGTTAAGGGGGATGGGGGTGTTCTAGTGCGGACCTGCTGTGTTCTAACTTACTTTTTTCAACACTTTGCCCAATATGGTGGAGCTTGGACATAATGGTGTATTTTCACACACCTCATTGCTAAGAATTCCAATCCTATATTTACAAAGTTCTGCGAAAACATTGGTTCAATTACCTTATAGCAATGGTCAATTTTCGCTTACTTTGGGTGAACACCAATCGTTAAATGTAACGGTATCGGTTGGCCGATTAATTTATGAACCGCAAGTTGTTTTTAGGACGAAATGTGCGTTTGGAGGTGACAGCGCCATATCTTCTATTTTTGATTGCTAGATCCCTTCAGAGGAAGTGGCAAAGTCAGCACAAAACATGCTCCACCGAGTTGCTCACACCGTCTTACGTGAATTGTGCCGTCTAGCCAATGAGTAATTCGTTCAACTAACGCTAAACCAATACCGAACCCGCGTTGACTGGCTGGAGTTTGCCCAGTGAGTCTTACAAACGGTTGGAAAATTTTACAACTGTCTTCGTGACTAATTCCTTTTCCATCATCACTTATTCTAAGAGTACAGTTATTTTGTTGGTGGGTGAGTTCAACTTGTACATGGTTATTACAATGTTTAAGCGCATTATTAAGTAAATTACTTAGCAATAAACTGAGGTATTGCTCGTTTCCAAGCACTGCGATGTGAGTTGGTTCATTGACCAGTACGCAGCGTGGATCTTCGAATTTAATTATTTGCTCCTTAATGAGCGCACTTAAATTTACCGCTGTTTTATTGGTCGTATCGAGAGTATGTTGTAGGCGAGAGAAATTAAGGAGAGCGTTGATGAGGGCTTCCATATGATCAAGGTTTTGATTTATCCGTATTTCGTAGTCTTCTCTAAGAGTGGGGTCATTGCTGTCACACAATGTGTCTAGTCCCATTCTGACCCTTGCAAGTGGAGTTCTTAACTCATGTGATAAGCCCCCCGATAGCAAACGCATATCATTCATGAGCTGAGCTAAACGGGTGGCCATGTGATTAAACGTTTGTTCGATATCTTTCAAATACCACAAAGAGCCAACTGGCAATCGTGCATTTAAATGACCACTGGCAAAAGCGAGCGCTATATTTCTTAAGCGATATAGGCGCAATATAAACGGCGCTAAGAAAGCAAATATCAATGATAATACAATGAAATAGAACCCCCCAGTGAGAAGCCATGGGTTTATAAACTGCTTAGATGTTGTGTGTTGAGTAACCAATAAAGCCGTTTCACTGTCGAGCAGCGAGTAGGCACTAAGCCCTTCGTTTGATTCCAGAATAATGACCCTCTCAGCTGTTACCTTGGCCATTAAGCTATTTGGCAATGGGTAATCGCGTAGGGCCTGTAAGGTGTAATGCAACTGAGACTCAGCTGAAAGTGAACTTAGCCATGTGCTTATTTGGTTGGTAGGTATTCCGTTTTCAACAGCGCTAATTATCAACTTACTGTGTTCAATTAATGCCTGTTGCTGATGGTGTTCGGAGGGGGAGTCGGACTCAGCTACCACTGCATCGAAGAGCAGGCCAATACCAATACTGCTGATAAAGATAACACAAAGTAATGCAAGTACGAACCGCCACATTATTGCCAAACCTCGGCGGCTAATAAGTAACCTTTACCCCAAATGGTTTTGACTTTGTATGGTTCGCAGGCGTCATCTAAGAGTTTTTTGCGTAGTCTTGAGATACGTAAATCAATGCTTCTATCCAAGCCATCGTATTCATATCCACGCAGTTGTTGATAAAGGGACTCTCGGCTTACAACCTGCCCAGCGTGTTTGGCAAGGATCCAAAGGATATCAAACTCATTGCTAGATAGTTTTAGCGAGTTGTTATTGAGTGTTACCGCTCGCGTTGGTTTGCAGATCTGTAAGTGACCTAGCGTGATAGTGTCTTGCTCAACGTGCGACGATAAAGATGGAGAAGCTCGACGTAATAGTGATTTGATTCGAGTTTCGAGCAACCGACCACGCACAGGTTTGGTCAAGTAATCGTCTGCGCCCATCTCTAAACCGAGAATCTCATCTATTTCTTCATCACGAGCAGTGAGCATAATGATAGGTACGGCTGATTTCAATCGCAATAATTTACAAACTTCTAAGCCATCCATTGAAGGTAACATACCATCTAAAATGATGAGATCGGGTGTCGAGACAGACAATGCTTGATAGGCTTGAAGCCCATCATAGTAAATATTGACGTTATAGTTTTTCGCACAGAGGTAGTCACGGATCCAATGTGCTAATTCTTTGTCATCTTCAACAAGTGCGATTGAAATCATAATGTTTAAAACATGCGCCAGCGCATGGCCTTATTGTTATTTTTCTTATGTACCCAAGCGTAACGTATCGTGTGTGTCTGTAGCACCTGTCGATCTTTGTTTTGCAAAGAGATAATTAAATCATTGTGCACTGATAGTGATTTTTTCAGTTGCCCTCGAGTTTGATTTTGCCAGCATTCGAGTTGCAGCTCGTTTGCATAAAGACAGACTGTTTGCTTCTGTGCTAATTGCCATGTAACGTCGAGTTCTAAGTAGCACATTTCCCCTTGGTTTAAAGTTGTGCATTGTTTAGGTGATACATTTAACTCGAACGGTGGCGGATTTTGTTGCGCTAAGCTGCTTGGTGCACTAATGAGAAGCGGCAGAATAAGAGAAGTACGTATAAATAATGTCATCGTCCTCTCCTAAAACACGTAACTAATAGAGAGGTTCAGTGCGGAGCGTTTATCGCTGCGGTTCTCGTTATACTTAAGAATGTTCTGAGTATAGGGACTTTCGACAATACTATCCGCATAGTCAGTATAACTGAAGAAGCTTTCGACTAACCAGTGTTCAGAAATGGGTTTTTTAATGCCCAACTTGTAAATGACATTGATGCCGCCATCTGCTTGATAAGTTAAGTGATGATTGGCAGTTTCAGGTACACCATAATAATAGTTGAGAAGGTCTTCATTGCGATATTGCACGCCGAGTGAACCATATAAATGCCAGTTCTGTAGTTGCCAACTTTTAGCCAGCCAAGCCGCAGCGTAGCGTCCTCCGCGAAAGTCCATTTTGTTACTATTTATGCCGTAAACAATCATAGTATCGAAACCAGCTAGGGTGCCTGTGGCCCTAAGCCCCAAGTATGGCGTAGCACTTTTATTAAAACTATCGCCTTGATAGTGGTACTTTAGAGAGCCATGAGCAGAAGATAAGATAGCATCAAACTCCCAATCTCCAATGTTGGCAACGTTATAACCTGCGGTAAATTGGTTTTCGAATTTATTGGTTTGGCCGGGATATTCGACGAACAGACCGCTTTCGAAATAATAGGCGCCACGAAGTTGCGCAGAGACCGCAAGCTCTTTTTCTTGATATAGCCCTTGTTGATATTGAAGTGATAATCCTGCCGACAAATAGCCGCCGCTCTCGCGTTTCTCACTGAATGTCTTCAACCAACTCGTTGCATCGACTGGTTCGTCAGCAGAGCTGATTGCGCTGCACAAAAGCAGGGGAGTTAATAATAGCGTTTTCATTGCAATTTCTTATGTTTGTTAATTTGCATTTAGGATAAAGCGGTAATACGAATTAAACCGTATCAGGTTCTCTCAAACTGTATCAATGTGTATCAGAAAGTGCGCAGATGCGGCGTTAAGTATGATTAACAAAGGATTTAGATACAATTCGCTACAATATATCTTATGTCGTTACAGTACAAAAGTGCTCATTTTATTAGTCTACGTGCAATTTGACAAAGTAAGGACATTACATGAACACGCAATCTTTCTATTTAGCTTTAACCAGCTGCGCAGTGACATTGGCCTTAAGTGCGTGCGGCGCAAGTAATAAAGCTGCCCCACAAATTGCTGAGCCAACTCCGTTAGTCATCGACTTTCAAGCGTTGCTTGATAGCAGCGTAAAAGGTGAAATTCCGGGTGTCGTACTGTACGTCGATTCACCCTCGCGACATTTCTATGGCGCGGCGGGCATTGCTGATTTAGATGAGCAAACGCCTATGCAAATCGATGCGCGCATTCCAAATGGCAGTGCAGGTAAGAAGCTTACCGCACTGTTAGCGGCAATGCTGGTAGATGAGCAGCTGCTTGATTTAGATGCCCCGATCTCACATTACCTGCCAGAAAACGTTACCACACAGATTGAATTTGCTGATGACATGACTGCTAGACATTTGTTGCAACACTCAGCAGGACTATTCGATTATCTTAATGACTCGGATGGGGCATTTTACAATGCTGTATTAAACGATCCATTTTCATTAAAAACAGATAGTTATGCTATGCAATTTGTCTATGGGCAAGGCGCTCATTTTGCGCCAGGAGAAGGTTGGAGATATTCAAATTCTGGTTACTTAGTAACGGGGCTTATTCTTGATAACATACTAGGTGAGCATCATTCTAGAGCGATGAGGAGGCAGGTTTTTGAACCATTTGGTCTTAGCAGCATGAGTTATGGCGGAATTGAAAAAGACTTTGCTGCTATCAATTCCGGTTACTTTTTGAATGTAAATGAACGGATAAATACTAAACCTTACTACCTAAATATTGGCGTTGCGGATGCTCCCGTGGTTGGCACAGCGAAAGATATGGCCGATTTACTTAGAATTATCGTCAGTGGCGAACAGTTGAGCCGGGTTTCTTATAATTTATTAATGGGAGAAGATAGTTTCATCCCAACAGGGATCGATGACTTGGAATACAGTTTAGGTTTATTTAAAGAAGTGATAAATGGTAAAGAGGTTATTCATCATAACGGCTCGGAACTCGGATACGCAACCTACAATTTTTATATCAAAGAATCATCGACATCGGTCGCTATCTTAGTCAATTGTAATGGCTACGAAGCTTGTGACAAAGAGCATAAAGTACTTTATAACCAAGTTCTGAGAGAGTTGTTAAAATAAATTTCACTGAAAGGTGTTTGATTTATAATTGAAAATATTTCAAAATCGCTATTTAGAAAAACCCTAGCAGTTTGATGTAAGGGTTTTTTTATGTCTGAAATTTGCTAAAGCTTCATTTTTTTAGGGGTATAAAGTGGGGGGATCGATTTAACGCCCATGTGTTGTTTTTAGAGCATAAAAAGTGCGCTGCAAAGTTTTGCATTAGTTTCTTTTAATGCCTTATATTTAGGGATGCTGGTAGTGGCTCTTGATATATCATCCTGCCTTAGGAGTTAACACTTCACAAGAAGGCGCTTCACCATCAAGTTTCATATAATGGAGGCTTGAACTTGCTGGGCCTGTTTGATTGATAAATGAAACGATGACTTCATTACCATTAAATGTTTGAGCACTTGGTTTAGCGACATTGTATTTTTTGTCATCTAACAGGACTTCTTCGACTCCTAGGTTACCTTGGTGGTCAGTGCACCTTCGAGATAGGATAAGCCTTTCATCATTTTCCGCTTGTTTGACAAAATACACGTCTACATTGCCATCACTCCTGAGTAGGGTAAACGCGTCGTGAATGTTCTTGTGTTCTGCAATTCGCTTGGGCTGAGAGACTGAACCACTTTTATCTAGAATAGAAAAATATACCTGCATATTGTGCAAATCAGGCCCTGCCTGATAAGTCGAAATTAAACGACCATCTCCAAAACTCGAAATATCGGGCATGGTGCCCACAGTGATACTTTGTTCACCAACAAAATTTAAACCATCCTTACTCTTGGCAACAAATATATTGCTTTTTCCAGCTCGATAAGTCGCGAGTACTTTACCATCAGTTAGACTTTTAAATCTAAGAAGTGAACCAACACTTAAGCCTCTGGGCATTACCACTTTTTCGATAGCATTATTCTCGGTGTTTACTCTCAATACTGAACCATTTTTACCCCAATATTTTTGTGATGTGACGATGTATAGGTACTTATTTGACACAAATGATGGCAGAGCAGTCAGATTATATTTCTTGGCCAGATTAAGCTCTTCTCGTTGTGGCGTCGGCTCGCCATTTAAGAGGTTTGCGTTATAAACCTCAGCATGTTTGAAGTCTGCATCATATATTTCGTAGAACACTTTTACAGTGGAGCCAGCAACAGAGATAGTCGAAAACCCAATATATTGAGTACCGGTATCTACAGGAAGTACTTTTGACTCATTTGCATACGCAACTACACAGCCAAACAAGCAGCAAATTTTTATAAAATTCGTTATACCTAACCCAAATATTACACGCATATTTTTTCCTTTAATTACACTTTTTCCAGCATGAAGAGAAAACTCCTCAAGGTTGTTGTTTGCATTTGTGTTTTTGAAAATAAGTGCACTATCTTTCTTAGGTGCTTAAGCTCCACATGGGCGGCATGATGTGAGCATCACCTCCAGCATCTAGCAATAAAAACCCGGCACTTGCCGAGTTTTTATTATAGAGTTAATTAGTCCTGAAAGGCGGTTGATGCTTGTTACCTAAGCTCGTAATGTTTCAACGTGCTGATGGGGTTAGTGTAGCCGTAATATCAAGCGACTAAGTCATCTAATGCCAGTCCTTCTAACAAGAATAAGAGCCTATCATAGTGGGCTTTAGATGCGTTTAAGCCTAAGCTGATACGGATAGTTTCTTGTGCGAGTGCTTCATCGTAGCCTAAATGTAATGCTGTTTTGGAAGCCTTATTTTTCTTATCGGAGCATGCAGAACCAGAAGTAACTAAGATATTTTCTTGATCAAACACATTCAATATTTTGTTTCTCTTTAGACCGGCAATTGAGCAAAAAGTGATACCGGGTACTCGAACGATATCTTCTCCAAAGATCTCGCTGGCTGGAAATTTTTCTTTTAATGCACGTTCAAAGGTTTGTTGCGCTTCCTTGACCGAGCTATGTGCCTGCATATCTATATGGGCAGCCTTTAATGCGATTGCAAGCGAATAGATCCCTAAATAATTTTGTGTTCCAGCTCTGAGTGCATGTTCTTGCCCTCCACCTAGCATGAGTGGGTTAAATCGCCAGGGATCGCCTATCAATAAAAAGCCAGTACCCGGAAGCGCTCCAAACTTGTGACCAGACCCCACGGCATAATCAATATTACTTCCCTCAAAATCAAAAGGAACTTTACCGATTAATTGTGTAGTATCGCAATAATACTGTGCATTATAACGATGGCATAAGGCACCTATTTGCTGGTAATTTTGGATAACTCCTGTTTCGTTATGAGCGGCCATTACTGCTACTAAGCTATTCTTTTTACTACATCCTTCCAGTTTTTTTTGTAGATCGCTCAGATCCAACAAGCCATTTTTTAAATGTGCAATCTCAACTGTCTCAATACCTTTCTTTTGGTAGTACTCGACGTTTTCTATGGTGGCAGAATGCTCTAGTGGAGAGTAAAAAATAATCGACTCTTCAATAGGAGCATTTTCAAACATATGAAAAAATACTGAACGTATTCCTTCTGTAGAGCCACTATTAAAAATAATATTGTCTGCGTCACTATTGAGGAGCGCACAGAGCACTCCACGACTTTCTTCAATTTCGCCAAACAGCTTACTGCCTAAACGGTGACCTGAGTTAGGGTTAGCAAACTTATTCAATTTGAGATGCTCATTGAGTAATTCGATCACTTCAGGCTTTACAGGTGCTGAGCCACTGATGTCTGCGTTAATCATAATTTTCCTTAATAATGCGCTTATTTAGTATCTACCTAAAAAAGCTGAATAAACGTGATGACATATTCGATTTTTTAAAAAGCCATAGAGATGATTTTTATAGAGCTGAAAAAAACGAATACATTGATGCATTTCCTTAAAATCGTTTCATTAAGTTTTAAGGAGATAATTGCGCCTATTTTTGCGCCTACAAAAATACCAGCAACCAAATATGCACATAGCGACCAATCAAGCGTGCCACTGAGTGCTCTACCAGAAAACAAACTGATTGAGGAAAGAAGGCCGATAATGGGCGCGGATGCGATCGCAACTTTGGGGTTACAACGAAAGATATAAATCATGACCGGCAGGTAAATAAAGCCTCCACCTTGTCCAACGGCTCCGCACATCAAACCAAGTATGATGCCCATCAAAGGTAATGTAAGAGAGCTTTGTATATTGATATCTTCAAAAAATGTGAAAAACCATTTATCAAAAATAGTAATTATCACTGAGCAAATAGCTAAAACTGAAAAGACAATCAGCACTATTTGATCGGGAATATGTAACGCAAAGAATGAGATAACCAAACTTGCAATGCCCATGGGGACACCAAACCGATAAATTACGGTATTGTTGCGCATACTATTTTTGGCATGATGAAACATCGCACTCGCTGATCCAAAAAAGCTTTGAGCGGTTGTTAAGCCTGTAATGGTTAGCAAAGGAAGTTGTATACTGGTAAGTAGAGGCATGAAAATGATAAGTAGAGGGGCCAACAAAATGCCGCCACCAATACCTAATAGCCCAGAAAGGCATCCCGTCAGGATGCCAAAAAATCCAACTAGTAACTCTTGATTCATTTTAAAACTATTTTCCCTGAACCAGTGCTCACTTTGCCGATAATATGAAATTGATCTGGGTGACTTTGTGATAGTTCATGGAGTTGATTATCGTAAGTTTGTTGATCAACAGTAATTAATAGCCCGCCGTTGGTTTGAGGATCATGTAAAAGTAGTTTTAGTTCTTCACTGATATGTTCCTCATAATTTAAGTACTTAGCATAACGACTGATGTTGTTATACGTGCCACTAGGATTTTTAGTTGCGGCAATACAAATATCTTTCACACCGCTAATTAATGGCACATCTTGTGTGTTGATGTGCACATCGAAGCTAGAGTTTTCAACCATCTCACTCAAATGCCCTATGAGACCAAACCCAGTAATATCAGTCATTGAATGCACACCAGAGAGTTTACCGAGCTCATATCCAATATTATTGACTCGGGTGATATACTCAATAGTCTGCTCTGTTAAATCCTTTTCATTTAGCAGTTCCATTTTTAATGCATTGGATAGTACACCGATGCCAACGGGTTTGGTGATGATAACCAAGTCGTCAACCTGTGGTGTATTATTACGCTTGATGTGATGTTCTTCAGCTTCTCCTATCACGGAGAAACCATAAAGTGGCTGTGCATTTTTGATGGTATGCCCCCCCACATTTTTTGCGCCACATTGGGCCAGTACTTCTTGTGCTCCTTTGATCATATCCTCTACGTAGTGCATTGGAATATCATCTGGTGGAAAGGCCAATATAGAGTTCACAATTAGGGGTTTGCCGCCGGTGGCATAGATGTCACTTAGTGCATTTGCAGCTGCAATTTTACCGAACAAATATGGGGAGCTTACAGTCGAGCTGAAAAAGTCCGTAGAAAAAAGTAAGTGTTTATTGCCAAAGTGGTATACCGCGCAATCATCAGATGTTTCAAAGCCTAATAGCACATTAGGGTCAACAGAGTCGTTGTTCTGACTGGTAGTTTTTAAAATCTTCCCTAACATATTAGGTGGGATCTTACATCCACATCCACCTGACTCTGAAAATTCTAGTAAGTTACAACTGGTCATAAATATTCCTTATATTTTTATCAAAATCAATTTCCTTACAGGTGAAAATATTAATAATTTAATGTTTCATTTTTTTTATACTTTTATTGCACTAGTATTCCTTTTTGCTTTTTATTTTTTCCTTACAAAGCTATTTAATTATATGGAGTTAGAGGTTTGATTTTGTGACTGTGATAAATTTATTTTTTATATATGTCTGAATTATTTCAGTATAAAAAATTGTGGTTGCATGTTCTGTGACGGTTTCGTATCAGTAAAATCGAGCTCTGTATGTGAGTGAATGAGATAATATAAAGCTCTGCGATGAGCAATGTGGTCTACTTGAATTGTTAATAAAATGTTTTGTATGGGCATGGTTTACAATACAAAAATAAGTACATCTAAAGATGGATTTTTGTAGTTCAGCGGTTTATCGCTCTCACCTTTACTTGGATTTGATAAAGCCATTAGCGCTTGTCGAAAAAGCGTTGTGTAGATTAAGGTGGAGGGGGCATTTTGCAACTAATGAATTAATAGCAATAGAATAACAAAAATAGCAAAGTAATATGAAAACTATACTCTTTGTCATGCTATCGGTGTTGAGTATTGGGGGTTATGCGGGTGAATTAACAAGCGCAAGCAGCAAAAAACCAAAGAAAAAGAATTGTAAATCAACGTCTTATATTATTCAGTGTTAATAAAAGACTCGCAGGTGGTGGATGTTGACGCGCTATTTGCTAATTTTACCGATGACTTTGAATAGACCCACGAAGTATACGGTGGCACATATTCAAAGCAGCATTTGTATGATAATTACGTTAAATTTCTCAACGCTGGGAATTATAAACGCACGACACCACGATATTAAGATAGTGACTATGATAGCAGGTCATGATGCCGTTTCTGTAGAGCGACAGCAAATCCACGAAGGAAAAACCGAAAACCACTTAACAGTGCTTGAGTTTAAAGGGCAAAAAGTGTCGAAAATTATTGAGTACTGGAAATAAAATTCACAGGTAAGGAAGAGAAGCTTTTATGGGCACAATAATTTATCCATCAGCGCTTAAGCCTGGCAGTAAAATAGCGGTTACGGCTTTTTCTTCAGGAGTCGATGAAGCATTTCACCCTCGTCTAGAGCTGGTGTTGGCTCACCTGCGAGATAAAGGGTTTGAGGTCATCGAAGGTAAATGTCTACGAGACAATTTCAAGCATGCCAGTGCTCCACCCGAGCAAAGAGCACAAGAGTTAATGACCTTTTTATGTGACGATAGCATTGCTGCGATTGCTCCTCCTTGGGGCGGTGAATTTGCCATGGAAATTTTGCCGCTGTTAGATTTTGAACGCTTGAAAACAGCCAAGCCTAAGTGGTTGTTTGGTTTTTCTGACATTAGTACTGTGCAACTTGCGCTTATGAGTAAACTTGGCTGGTCAAGTGCCCATTGCAGCAACTTAATGCAGTTACATCCCGATGAAACTGAACAGTTAACAGCGCAAACACTCACGCAATTAACACAAGCGCAAAGTGGCTACAGTTGTGTGCAAAATGCGTCAAATAATTACCAGCTCAATGGCGAATCATTTGCCAGAAACCCCAATGCAACGCTTCAACTTACCGAGCGTACAACGTGGCAAGCACATCCCTCTGGGGAGCCGATGGCGATTCAAGGGCGGTTGATAGGGGGTTGCTTCGATACCTTACAGTATTTAATCGGAACACCTTATCTTGATTTAACTGAGGTAAAACAGCGCTTTGCTCCTAAGGGGATTATTTTATATATCGAAAATGCGGAGTTGTCTCCAACCGCCTTTAAGCGAGCATTATTAAGCTTAAAATTCAAAGGCGTGTTTGCACAAATTAACGGCCTGTTGGTGGGTCGTAATGCAGTTACACGCAGTGCTGACAAAGACATTACATCACAGCAGGCTTTGGATGATGTGATTGGCAGCCTAAACATTCCAGTAATTTTTGATGTGGACATAGGTCATTTGTCACCTAATCTAACTCTATTCAATGGTGCTTGTGCACAAGTTTCTGTTCGCGATGGTGGGGGGCAAATCACACAAATACTCAAGTAATTCCATTGAGCGGTAAACTCACACTCGGTTCATCGCCTCTCTTACCTCCTCATATAGACATGTAACACCGTGCAATTCTTATTGCTAGGTTGTTCGACTACGTTCAGATGCAACCGCAGAGTGAGCGGTTATATGGTGGACTGTCCCGCCATATTTTCATAGGAGGAAACAAACCATGGATAACCATTCCAAAGTTAAATCACATGCAGAGCTTATGGCAAGGTAGCAAGGTTGCTATTCGATCTTCCGCAGATTGCCAAGAGAAGGTACTCACCGTGCCTGATTCTGAGGAAGGGGTGCTAACTGGGGCATATAATTTCTCAGAGGTTGCTTATGAATGGGGTAAGTTACCGCCAGAGAAGCGTTTAGATAAAGCTCGCTCCGGTGCCAAACTGTTCGGTAAGGCGTTTGGAGAAGGTCTTGAGCATGGTGTAACGATTGCTTGGCAAAATATGCCTTACATCAAAGGCGGTTGGGCGCAATGGCATGCGGTTGTGCATTTCAATGCGTTAGCACAAGGCAGCAGTATTCATACTGGTGATAAACAAACTCACCCTAACCCTAAATTTTTCGTGATTGGCGAGCAACTGTCTTCGCTGCAGGGTTGGCAAGAAGGAGCGATAGCTGCAGCACTCAATGCTATCAGTCGTGTTGAACGCCGCTTGATGGTTGAAGGTGTCTAACCACCAAGTTGCCCGTGAGCCGAAGCTCACGGGTACTATTGGTGTCTGTCGCCACGGGTGAACAGTATAAACTGTTATTAAATTAATTACCTACGTTTGAAGTGCTTTGCCTTATCTAGTCTATTATTAAGCTAACTTTGAGTTCAACAAATGGCGTAACTCGCCACATCTCGTAGGAGCCTATTATGGGACTTGTTAGCAAGTATTGGATGTTACTTGGATGTTGTTTACTGATCGCGTGCAGCCCAAAAGAACAAGAAAATGATCAGAGCTCACAGCTAAGACCGGTTAGAACACTCACCGTCGGCCTGTTTCATGAGGGGCCAGTTCAAGAGTTTCCGGGGGTGGTGGATGCAGCGAATACCGCAGAATTGTCATTTAAGGTATCTGGCGAAGTAACCAAGCTGCTCGTAAAGCAAGGGCAGGAAGTTAACAAAGGAGAGGTTATCGCGGTTTTGGATGACACCAGCTACAAGTTGGCCTTTGATGAAGCGCAAGCATCGTTTGATAAAGCCAGTGCTGATTTCAATCGCGCAGAAAAACTACTTAAAACGGGCACTATCTCTCAAGCTGACTATGACCAATTAAAACTACAATATGCCAGCGCTAAGAACAAGCTAGCAACCGCGAGAAATAACCTAGAATATACCACATTACATGCATCTTTTAGTGGCGTGGTTGCACGTACGCACATAGAGCAGTTCGAAGAGGTTCAGTCCAAGCAGCCGATAGCAACATTACAGGATATAAAAACCGTCAACATAAAAGTGAATGTTCCAGAGAGCATGATGATCACGGTTTCAAAGGATGTTCCCAAACAGATCTACGCTGAGTTCTCGGCGATTGAAAATGCCCGTTTTCCACTGACCTTTGTTGAAGTGAGTACCAAAGCAAATGAAGTGACCAATACCTATGAGGTTACGCTGGCAATGAGTCCTCCTTCAGGTTACAACATTCTTCCGGGGATGACTGCCAGAGTGTTTGCCAGCGCAGTATCGGCTGACCAGCAAGCTATCTACCTGCCAATAAATACCGTGCTAAAAGATGATATCGGTAACTATGTTTGGACCGTTGCAAGCGTGGCAGATGGCAAGGGGAAAATTAGCAAAACCCCTGTGACTGTAGGTGATATGACCAAATATGGTTTTCAAATCACCAGTGGCTTATCTGTTGGTGAGCAAGTGGTGTCGGCGGGCATGAGTAAGGTGACGGATGGGCAGCTGGTTAAATTCAATGGAGGCGCGCAGTGAATATTACTCGTTTAGCGCTTGAAAATGATCGCACCGCTTGGGTTATTTTTGCTGCCATGTTGCTGTTTGGTATTTTGGCATTTAACAAAATGCCAAAAGATTACGATCCGGGCTTTATTATTCGTACCGCTCAGGTTGTTACGTATTTTCCTGGTGCGAGCCCACAGCGAGTGGAAGAGCTCGTCACTGATCAGATTGAAAAGGTGGTGCAGCAAATACCCGAGTTAGACTTTGTAAAAAGTACCTCCAAAACTGGTGTGTCTATTGTCAGTGTTAATATCAAAGAAAGTTACAAAGATATGCGCCCGATTTGGGATAACCTGCGGCGTAAAATACAAAGCATTGAAGGTGATTTGCCCAACGGTACTCAGGCGCCCATTGTTAATGATGAGTTTGGCGATGTATTTGGCATCGTGGTAGGGCTGACAGCTGAAGGATATAGTTATCGAGAAATGCAGGATGTAGCCGAGCAAGTACGTGACACTTTCCTGCGCCTTCCAGAGGCGGCTAAAGTTGAAATCTATGGTACTCAAGAACAGCGCGTATTTATTGAATTTGAAAATAGCCGTTTAGCGGCGCTGGAGCTATCAGCTGCCAACCTAAGAGAACAGCTGAGAGCCCGCAATATTGTAAACCCAGGTGGGACGTTATACGTCAATGATGAAACTCTGGTTGTGGAGCCCAGCGGTAACTTTGAGTCAGTGTCAGAAATTGCTAATACCATTATTAATATTCCAGGTAGTGAGCAGGTTATTTTACTCTCAGACATAGCCAAAGTTTATCGTGATCACATAGAGCCGCCGCAGGCCAAAGTTCGAGTAGGCAGTGAGCGAGGGCTGACAATAGGTATCTCGATGCGTAAAGGTGGCAATAACCTTGAGCTCGGTGAACAGGTCAAGCAAGCCATTGTGCGTTTGGAGAGTGTGTACCCGATAGGCGTGGAGTTTAAGCTGCTGTCTTTTTTACCACAAGAAGTGGAGAAAAAGGTCAATGATTTTGTTTCTAACCTAGTACAAGCCATTTTGGTAGTCACCGTGGTGATGTTGTTTACTTTGGGCTTGCGCACGGGGTTCGTGGTTGCCAGTTTAATTCCAATGAGTATGGTATTTGGCATATTGGTTATGTCTTTCTTTGATATCAGCATTGACCAGATTTCTTTGGCGGCACTTATCATCGCCTTAGGTATGTTGGTAGACAATGGTATCGTTATGTCAGAAAACATCATGGTGCAGATGGAGCAAGGGCGGCGTGCGGTGGATGCCGCTGTAGACTCAGCACAAGAGCTAAAAATCCCACTATTAGTGTCATCACTGACCACAGGCGCCGCATTTTTGCCAATTTTTCTGGCGGAGTCGGCGACGGGGGAGTACACCGCTTCTTTGTTCAAGGTGGTAACGATTACCTTGCTGTGCTCGTGGTTATTGGCTTTGACCATGATCCCCATGCTATGCGTGAAGTTTGTTAGGGTGAAAGCACAGCAACAAGAAACATTTAATAGCCGCTGGTACAAAGGCTATCGAGTCATCTTAACGGGTTTAATGAAGTATCGTTGGCTTACTGTGGGGGCCTGCATATTGATGTTGGTAATCGCGATTCAGGCTTTGCAATTTATTCCTAAACTGTTTTTCCCTCCCTCTGATCGAGCCTACTTCAAGGTAGAGTTAGAGCTTCCCGTGGGAACACGCTTAGAAACTACAGAGTCTTTAGTTAAAGACATGGACAGGTTTTTAAATAGTGAGCTGAAAGTGAGCGCGCAGCGGCCAGAAGGTGTAACAAAATGGGTAAGTTACATAGGCAACGGCGGACCAAGGTTTCTACTCAGTCATAACCCTGAACCTAACAGTGCTAATTATGCTCTGATGATAGTGTCGGTGACCTCATATACTTTGATTGATGAACTGATGGCCAAGATTGAACGATATGGCTTTGAGAATCATCCCGATTTATTACTTAAACAGCGCAAGATTGAAAATGGCGCAGCGATTGATAACCCTGTTGAAATTCGCATCATGGGTGAAGATAAAGCGCAACTGATGGAAATTGCTCAGCAAGTTAAGGCGAAAATGCGGCAAACTGCGGGGTTAAAGTCGGTCAGTGACGACTGGGGTCTGCCCATTAAAAAGTTAGAAATCAACATAAACCAAGCTCGTGCCCGCCGTGCTGGAGTTTCCAGTGAAGACATTGCGACTTCGTTGCAAACGGGCTTGAGTGGTATGGAGCTGACCCAGTATCGAGAAAAAGAAGACACAATTCCGGTGATTTTACGTTCTGTAGCCGCTGACAGACAAGATATTGCCAAGCTAAAAGCCATGGCGGTATATTCACAAGCTTCCGGCAATTCGGTGCCGTTACAGCAGGTGGCCGATGTTAAGGTGGTATGGGAAAGCGCGCAAATTTTCCGTCGCGACAGAGTTAAATCTGTAGTTCTTGGCGCTCAAACCGATGGCATTACTGCCAGTGAAGGATTTGCGCAATTGACGCCTTGGTTAAATGAACAACAAAAAAGCTGGCCGTTTGGCTATACCTACGAACTGGGTGGAGAAGCAGAGTCATCAGGCAAAGCTAACCAGTCAATCGCTGAGAAGCTACCCATTGCGGTATTGATCATTGTATTGTTGCTGGTGGCGCAGTTTAACTCTATTCGTAAGTCGTTGTTGGTATTAGTCACGATCCCTTTAGGGTTTATTGGTGTGGTTGCAGGGTTATTTATCGGTCAATCATTCTTTGGTTTTATGACGCTGTTGGGCGTTATTTCGCTTGCAGGTATTGTGATCAACAATGCGATCGTATTGCTAGAGAGAATAAAAACTGAACTCGACAATAACCCAGAAGACCCCGTAGTGGCAATTATTATGGCTGCACAAGCTAGAATGAGACCGATTTTATTAACCACCGCAACCACGGTATTGGGGCTGTTACCTCTGTATCTCGGTGGCGGTGAAATGTGGGAGCCAATGGCGCTTAGCATTATGGGGGGGTTGTTGTTCTCAACCATTTTAACGCTTGGGATTGTGCCTGTGTTGTACGCAATACTTTTTTCTGTGCCAGAACAAAAAGTGAAAGCAAATTAGCCGTTAAGTCCTACATAAAAGTTTATTAGCTGGAAACAGAAGTGGACGCTACTTGTGAATTAGCGCATTGTAAATGCGATGATGTTTACTGCAAATTAATGTAAAAGAGCGTAAACCTAAAAGACAGGTCAGCATAAATTCAGCTAAATTGCTCAAAGATGGATATGAGGATATGAGGAGATTTAACTATGAATAAGTTAATACTAATGATTGTGAGCATCTTCAGTGTGTATGCAGTTCATGCTGGAGAGGCTCAGGTGACATTCAAAGACTTTAAAGATTACCGTGATGTGAGACCGTCTAATGAAGCACGGGGGAGCTATCACAAAAGAGTGGCTCATCAGCTGGAAAAGCATTTAGCGAAATTGGCTGAAAAAATGCCCGAAGGTTACAAATTAAGTATAACTTTTGATGATATTGATTTGGCGGGCGATGTGCGTTTTAACATAGATGATATACGTGTGGTAAAACCTATCTATTTTCCACGTTTAGATATCAGCTATAGCTTAGTGGATAACAGCGGGCAGCAGCTAGTCAGTGAATCCGATGTTAACCTCAAAGATATGGGGTTCATGGACCGAGCAAAGATTGGTCATGAGCAAACACTTTATTATGAAAAGCGTTTGCTCAGCGAATGGTTTTCAGAAAAAGTCATGTCGGCTGTTGGATCAAAATAGAATGCGCAAGCGCGCTCATTAGGGCGCGCACCTTTTTTACTCTAAGTGGTAGAGACTTAACTATTTAAATGTGGCTAGCAACTGTAGCAGGTGTTGTAGTTTTTTAACTACAAAGGCCAACCTTTGTTCATCAATCTGATCAGCCTTAGACAGTGCTTCAACATCTGCCGCGACATCTAATACATAAGGTTTAAAGCGTTTAGCTTCAAAGGTAAAGCCTGCATCTTCGGTGAATAAAGCTTTAAATTTGCCATGGCCCTGCTGCTGTAATTCATCTAATTTTTTATCAGCATCAAGTGATTGACGGTAAACAACTTTTAGGTTTTCATTCAATTTTTCAATGATAGTTTGCATATTTTTCCTAAAGTTATTGTTGAAACGGCCGATAGTCTACTTGGATTCATCTAAAAAGTCAGGTAACGCTTATGAATATTTCCGGAAATAACCTGCCTGTGATGTCTGGTGCAGGCTCAAGTGGCGAAGTATACAGTGCCTCTTTAGCTAAAAAGCAACAGCAAGCAGACGGGAAAGCTGCCCTTGCTTTGATTGAAGCCGCTGGGTCTAGCGCAGCTGCGCAAAGTCCTGCAAAATCAACCACAGCAAGTTTAGGTAACAACATTAACGTTTACGTTTAACGCTTGCGTTATTCGAATCGTTAATCAAGCTGTAAATCAATCGGTGTCTTACTTGTTTTGCCACCGATTTCTCTCACTAATTTGGGCACCAAAAACCCAGGCAATGCTTCTAACATCTGCGCCATAATACTTCTGGCCAGAACTTCGTCTACGTCAAAATGACTGGCGCCTTCGACTTTATCAAGTAAATGTAAATAGTAGGGAAGTATATCCGCTTCAAATAATGCTTCGCTCAGAGCAATTTGTGCCTCTGATGTATCATTTATTCCTTTTAACAACACCGCTTGGTTCAGTAAAGTGACATTGGCACGTTTTAGCATTTGCATTGCTTGGCTAAAAGTCTCATCAATTTCATTGGCATGATTAATATGGTTCACCAAAATCACTTTAAGGCGGCTGTTTGCTAATCGTTCACACAGTGTTTCGGTAATGCGCGAAGGTAATACTACGGGTAAACGGCTGTGGATCCGCAAACGTTTTAGTTGCTCAAGTGGCTCAAGTTGGTTAAGTAACCAGTCAATAGCATCATCTTTTGCCATCAGTGGATCACCACCGCTTAAGATGACCTCGTTGATCTGTGGGTGTTGTTTTACATATTCGACTACATCAAGTAAAGACCGCTTGTTTAGTTGGTTTTCTTGATAAGGAAAATGACGTCGAAAACAGTAACGGCAGTTTACCGCACAGCCTGTTTTTAACATCAATAAGATGCGTGAACGATATTTATGTAACACACCTGGTTGTGCGCTTTGTTGCTCTTGAAGAGGGTCTTTATTAAACCCTGCTTTGGCTAAAAATTCTTGATGTACAGGCAAGACTTGTAACAATAAAGGGTCGTTTGCATCGCCATAGCGCATTTTTTTGATAAACGGTAGTGGCACGCGAACAGGAAATAAACGTCTCGCTTCTAGGTCTTTTGTGTCAAAATACGACTCTAAACCCAACATATTGAGTAAGGTTTGTGGGCAAGTTACTACATTTGCCAATTCTTTTTGCCAGTTACTATGCAAATTTACTTCATTTGTTTGTATCATTAGCAGGTTTATTACTCGATAAAAGATGATTAGAGGATACGATGGCGAATTATAGCACCAACGAGTTCAAGGGCGGCTTAAAAATTATGTTAGATGGTGAACCTTGTGCCATCTTGGAAAATGAAATGGTTAAACCTGGCAAAGGTCAGGCGTTCAACCGTGTTAAGATCCGTAAGTTGATCTCTGGTAAAGTGTTGGAGAAAACTTTTAAGTCAGGCGATTCGGTTGAAGGCGCAGATGTAATGGATACAGATCTAGCTTACTTGTATACAGATGGCGAGTTCTGGCATTTCATGAACAATGAGACATTTGAGCAAATCGCAGCTGACGAGAAAGCTGTTGGCGATAATGTAAAATGGCTTGTAGAAAACGATGTATGTACTATCACGTTGTGGAATGGTAACCCTATCGCGGTTACACCTCCTAACTTTGTTGAGCTTGAGATCACTGAAACAGATCCTGGCCTAAAAGGTGACACGGCGGGTACGGGTGGCAAACCAGCTACTTTAGTAACTGGCGCTGTGGTACGCGTACCATTGTTTGTGCAAATCGGTGAGGTTATCCGAGTGGATACTCGTACCGGTGAATACGTAAGCCGTGTGAAGTAATTTTTAAATTACATGTCTGAGTTTTCAGACTGACAGGCATAAAAATCCCAGCTATTGCTGGGATTTTTGGTTAGTGAGAGAGTGTAATGTCAGAGCAACTTTGGGCACCGAGTGCCGATATTTCTACCTTAAAACAGCGCGCTAAAATATTAGCCACAATCAGAGCATTTTTTGCAGAACGTGATGTATTGGAAGTGGAAACTCCCAGTATGTGTGGCGCCAGTGTGACCGACGTGCATTTGGTTAGTTTCAAAACTCGATTTGTTGGGCCGGGTAATCACCAAGGCCAAGATTTATATTTACAAACCTCCCCCGAGTTTGCGATGAAAAGGTTGCTTGCCGCTGGCAGCGGTCCGATATATCAGCTTGCCAAGGCATTTCGCAATGAAGAATCTGGCCGACACCATAACCCAGAATTTACTATGCTTGAATGGTATCGTCCGGGCTTTGATGAATTTGCGTTAATGGATGAAATAGAGCAGTTGATGCGACAAGTGCTAAATTGCCAGCCCTGTTCACGTATGACCTACCAGCAAGCCTTTTTAGATATATTGGGATTAGACCCTCTGTGTGCAAGTCTGGACGAATTGAAGCAATGTGCAAGTGAGCACGGGTATGCTGATATCGCCTCTGCAGAAACAAATCCAGATACCTTGCTGCAATTGTTGTTTTGTATGCAAATAGAGCCAAAAATTGGTATCGATGCACCGTGTTTTGTCTATCACTTTCCCGCCTCACAAGCGGCGCTAGCTAAACTGAACGAGCAAGACGCTCGTGTTGCTGGGCGGTTTGAGTTGTATTATCAGGGGATGGAGCTGGCAAATGGCTTCAACGAGCTGACGGATGCTGCTGAACAGGCACAACGTTTCGAGCAGGATAATCAGTTGCGCGCGCAGATGGGGCTACCGCAAGTCGCAATTGATCAACATTTTATTGAGGCATTGCAGCAAGGTTTACCAGCTTGTTCAGGGGTTGCCTTAGGAGTTGATAGATTGATCATGCTGGCTTTGGGTAAAAGCCGTATTGATGAGGTTATCTCGTTTGCTGTGGGGCGGGCATAACAACCCACAGCAACGATATATTAAACAAAGCGTTGTAGCTCTTTTTGTGTGTTTTCGGTTAGCTGCTGTGCTCGTTGGCAATCACTAAGCGCAGAGTCAATTTGTGTTTTTGCCTGCTGAGCCAGAGCCACAATTTGCTGTACTGTTTCGTGGGTGTGCGCTTGGGTTGATTCTAGCTGGTGAACCGCACTGGCGATTTGTTCAAGTTGTGACTGGTTGCGTTCAAAATCATGGCTCATATCGGAGAAGCCTTTAGAGGTTTCGCTAATGGCTTGCTCCGCAGATTTAGAATGGCTGATCAGTTGCTCTGATTCGCGATTGGTTTCACCCACTAAGCTATTCATTTGGTTTATAAAATCACTGATCTGCCTGGTCGCGTCATTGACTTTGACAGAGAGACTACGAACTTCATCCGCTACCACGGCAAACCCGCGACCCGCTTCACCTGCGCGAGCGGCTTCAATTGCTGCATTCAAAGCTAGCAGGTTGGTTTGATCGGAAAACTCTTCGACCATTTTTAGGATACTGCGAATATTTTCACTGTTTTCTTTCAAACCAGATACCGTGCTAGAAAAGTTACCCAGCAATACGGTAATTTGTTTTACTTCATCGACTAAGGTGGCTAACGCTTGTGAAGAACTCCTGACGAAATGTAAACTTTCAGTATTGGCCTGATACACCTGATCGGTATTGACGACGATGCTTTGTAGACTATGGGTTACTTGATCACTGGCGGCGATAATGGAATCACTCATACTAATTTGCTGCGCCCCGAACTCCGCTGTTTGCCCCATTGAGTGAGTGACTTGGTAATTGCTGGTGGCAGCACTTTGCGCACCCTCATAGGTTTTTTCCAGTAATTCGCGTAGATGCTGAGTAAACGTATTGTACTGCTCGCTCAGCTCTCTGAATTCATCATATGTGAATTTGGGTAATGTAGCGTTAAGGTTACCATCTTGGCGATTTGCTTGCTGGAGACTATCTCGCATCGCCCGTACTGGGCGAACAATTAAAAATCGCATATAAAACAACGTAAATATAAAACCACCTACAGCGCCCAACGCCATCAGCCAAAATAATCCCAGGCTTGTGCTGTTATTACCTTCTAGCTCATTGTAAAGCCAAATTAATGTAATGATTTGAAAAGCAAAAACGAAACTTAAGTTGCCAAAGATCTTCCGTGACAGCGTATAGAAAAAACTCTGTTCAATTTGATTATATAAGCGCATGTATAAACTCATTGTTAGCTCTGTATATCCATGTTTATTCTATTAAGTGCACTTGTTCGCGGCGACGCAGTGACAAGTAGGTAAAACACAAATACTTCTTTAATCAATAATATATGCTAAGAACGCGATAAAATCATTTTTGCGTAACATGGAAAGTTACTAAAAATACCATCTACTCCTAACGCGCGCATTTCTTCAATGTCTTGCTGTTTATCGACAGTATAGGCAAAAACCTTTAAACCTCGTTGTTTGGCATCATCAACAAATTGGTGATTAATAAAGTTTTTGTCAATGTGGATGCTGTAGGCGTGTAAGCGCTGTGCAAACTCAGCGTAATGCAAAGGGATAGAAGCTGTGAGTGCCCCAATTTTTACCCAAGGCATGTTTTGTTTGAGCCAAACCAATTGATGATGGTCGTAAGAAGAAACCAAGAGTTGATCTCTGTTGATCACGCCTTTTTGTACATTTTGTTCTATGCAGGCAACAAACTGATCTAAACCGAAGGTATGTTTCAGTTCAAGGTTGATCATTGTTTTTTGACCAATCTCATCAAACACCTGTTGTAAGTTAGGAATATGCTCGCCGTTACCAGCATCCAATAATTGAATGTCTTGCAGAGTGGTTTGATTTACCCTGCCTGTGCCGTTGGTGGTCCTATCGAGCCAAGTATCATGTACGATAGCGTAATCGTTGGCACAACTTTGCACATCAAGTTCAATGCCATCTACATCGGCTTGCAAAGCGGCGCGAATAGCACTGAGAGTATTTTCGGGGTAATTACCGCTGGCACCCCGATGCGCGAATACTAGCATGTGGCTTTTTCCTCGTAATAGACCAAGTTTCGAAACAGGCAGCACTGATCACCAGCACTCCCCCGAGTAAGGTCATAATTGTTGGTTTTTCTGCCAACAGCATAAAGGCCAATAGTGTCCCATACAAGGGCTGCAAACAAGAAATTAATCCAGCGGTTGTGGCTGATAAATGCTTCAGACTACTTGCAAACAATGCATGTGGGATTGCTGTAAATACGGCTCCCGCTAATAAAATGTAGTATACATCTTGGCTGGGAAGCGCGCTTGGCTTAACTTCAACGAAAGCAGCTAGCATCACACAAGCGGTGAGCGTTTGATAGAACATCGTATGCGGACCGCTATAGGAGGCGAAAAAGCGTTTTTGTAGTAGGTTGCGTGTTGCAAACAAGGCGCCAGAAAAAATGCCAGTGATAATCCCCAGCGTTACTTGATTGCCAATGTTTGCTTCAGGAATAAGTAAATAGATGCCGAACAGAACAATGAATGCACTGACGACGTCTTTATTTTTAATCCGCTGTTTAGTGAATAAGGGTTCCAAAAATACCGTGATCACAGGATAGGTAAAAAATGCGATGATCCCTGTAGCAATGCCCGCCATTTGCATCCCCGCGAAGTAGGTAACCCAATGAAGGCCTACAACAATACCTAGTAGCACCGCGATTAGGTAATCACGACCATTTGCCAAACGTAGTTTTTTACCACTGAGTTTAAGTAGTGCGGCTAATACTAAAAATGCCACCCCTGTTCGGTACACGGTAATATCCAGTGCTGATAAGTTAATCAACTTAGAAAACAGCGCAGTACCACCAAATAGCAACACGGCGATGTGAAGATAGATAAGTGAAGTTTGTTCTGGACGCATGGTGAACATCATTTAGTTTTAGTGAATAGGCAGTGTATCATGCGATTATTCAAAAGTGCTTACCAATCTACCGAAACTGACTTGTGATACGTTAAATAAAACTTTCATGTCCTGTCGCTGTCTCATTAGCTGGTTTTGGGTTAAAATAACAACATAACTCAATTAACAAGTTAGTGAATGTCAAAACAGGATCCTCATCTCAGTCGAGAGCAAGATAAATACGAAAACCCAGTACCTAGTCGCGAATTTATATTAGAGCATATAAAAACTGCCGACAAAGCGACCACCTTTAGTCAACTCTGTAATAGCCTCAACGTATTGGATGACGAACGTCAAATTGCGTTTAAGCGTCGCCTACGTGCTATGGAACGTGACGGACAACTACATTTTAACAAATTCAAGCGTTATGTGATCCCAACAGATGATGGTTTAGTCAAAGGGCGCGTTATTGGCCACCGTGACGGTTTTGGCTTTTTAGCCGTTGAAGGTGAACAAAAAGACTGGTTTATCGCTAAACACCAGATGAATTCAGTGTTACATGGTGACATCGTACTGGCAAAAGCAGCTAGTCGTGGTTCGGGTGGCAAGGTAGAGGCGCGTATTGTTCGAGTACTAGAGGCTGAGCGGACACCTATAGTTGGGCGCTATTTTGTCGAACATGGTACTTCGGTCGTGGTAGCGGAAGACCCGCGTATTACGCAGGATATTATCATTTTACCTGGCAGTGAGAATGGCGCACGACACAACCAAATGGTGCAGGTGCAGATCACGCAAAGCCCAACTCGCCAAATGAACGCGGTGGGTAAAGTGGTTGAAGTGCTTGGTGAGCACATGGCACCGGGAATGGAAATTGAGGTTGCTCTGCGTAACCATGATATTCCACATATTTGGCCTGAAGCTGTATTAGCTCAGGTTGCCGTCCATGGTGAAGAAGTGGAAGAGGCAGATAAACAAGGTCGAGTGGATTTAAGAGACTTACCTTTAATAACCATAGATGGTGAAGATGCTCGTGACTTTGACGATGCGGTTTATTGTGAGCGCAAAGAATCAGGTGGCTGGCGTTTATGGGTAGCTATTGCTGATGTATCTCATTATGTCCCTAAAGGAAGTGCACTTGATAGAGAAGCGATAGAGCGCGGTAACTCGGTGTACTTTCCTGAACAAGTGATCCCTATGTTGCCAAAGGTCTTGTCTAACGGTTTATGTTCGCTTAACCCTGAAGTTGACCGCTTATGTATGGTGGCAGAAATGACGGTCTCACAGGATGGTCACTTATCTGGCTATCGATTCTTTGAAGCGGTGATGAACTCTCATGCCAGAATGACCTACACCAAAGTCCATGCCATTTTACAAGGGGATGAACAATTACGAGAGCAATATGCGTCTTTAGTGCCGCACCTGACGGATTTACAACAAATGTATATGGCACTGAAGTCGGCAAGGCAAATCCGTGGTGCTATTGAATTTGAAACTACGGAAACTCGATTTGTATTTAATGCTCATCGGAAGATTGAGTCCATCGTGCCCTTGGTTCGCAATGATGCCCATAAGCTGATTGAAGAATGTATGATTCTGGCTAACGTGTCTGCGGCCAAATTGCTTGAAAAGCATGAAGCCAGTGCTCTGTATCGTGTTCATGATGAACCAGATCAGGAAAAGTTAAGTCATTTCAGACAGTTTTTAAATGATTTAGGCATTGAAAGCTTACTGCCAAACGATCCATCTCCGCTAGAATTGACCGCTGCGTTGAATCAACTCGGTGAGCGACCAGAACAAGAGTTGATTCAAACTATGTTACTTCGCTCAATGAAACAGGCTGTTTATCAACCTGACAACATCGGGCACTACGGACTGGCGTTGGATGCCTATGCGCATTTTACTTCACCAATTCGTCGTTACCCTGATCTAGTGGTTCACAGAGCTATTAAAGGTATCTTGAATAAGCAAGGACACAGCACCTCTGGCGCATATGTGTATGATAATGATGAAGTGGACCAATTAGGTGAGCAGTGTTCAACCACAGAACGTAGAGCGGATGATGCCACGCGTGAAGTAGCTGATTGGCTTAAATGCGAATTTATGCAAGATCATGTGGGAGATGAATTTACAGGGGTTGTATCGTCGGTTACGACTTTTGGTTTATTTGTTCGTCTTGATGACTTGCAAATTGACGGCATGATCCATATTTCCACTTTGGGGCAAGAGTATTTCCATTTTGACGGTGCCAAACATTGTTTGGTTGGAGAGCAAAGCCGTCAGGTGTATCGTTTAGGCGATAAATTAAAAGTGGTGGTAGCATCGGTGAGTTTGGATGAGCGACGTATTAACTTGGCGATGGCAGGGGAACAGTTACCTGATCGCTATGCAAGGCGTCGTAACAAGTCTTCCACTTCAGAAGACAAACCAGCACTTAGCAGTGTAAGGGCTCAGTTGAAGGCGGGTAAGATCCCAAGTAAGGGAGACTCTGACAAGGATAGAAAAGACGATCGAAAGCCTCAAAAGGGTAAAAAAGCCACCCCTAAGGGTAAACTCAAAAAAGCGAAAAAAGCAGCAGCTGAGTTGCCAAAGGGAAAAGCCAAAACGAAAGCCAAGAAAAGTAAGGCGAAAAGGCCGGGTAAAAACGCGCGAAAACGCGACAATAATAGCTCTGGAGCATAACAAAGGTGAGTAACGAATTAATTTTTGGGTTTCATTCGATTGAAGCGATCTTAACGAAGGAACCTGAGCGCTTTTTAGAGATTTACGCGCTAAAAGGACGTGAAGATAAACGCTTAAACCCACTGATCAACGAAGCACGAAAGTTTGGTATCTCAGTGCAGTTTATGCAAAGAAAGGCACTAGATAACAAAGCCAATGGTGAGCAGCACCAAGGGATCATCGCGAACGTAAAAGCTGCGCGTACCTACAGCGAGCGAGATCTGGACGAAATTTTAGCGAGAGAGTCTACACCCTTCTTCTTAGTACTAGATGGCGTTACCGACCCGCATAATTTGGGTGCGTGTTTGCGTAGTGCTGATGCGGCGGGTGTACATGCGGTGATTGTGCCAAAGGACAAATCAGCCAAACTTAATGGTACGGCGCGTAAAGTAGCTTGTGGCGCGGCAGAGACCGTACCACTTATTCAAGTAACTAACTTAGCACGTACACTTCGTGATATTAAAGAAGCGGGTGTGTGGGTGGCGGGCACCGCAGGTGAAACAGACACAGGTGTGTTTGATGCCAGCCTAACTGGGCCTATTGCCATAGTGATGGGGGCTGAAGGAGATGGTATGCGCCGTTTAACACGAGAGCACTGCGACATTTTGGTGAAAATTCCAATGGTGGGAACGGTGTCTAGCTTGAATGTGTCGGTTGCGACTGGGATTTGTCTGTTTGAAGTACTGAGACAGCGCAGTGCGTTGTAAATATACGATTTAGTCAATGTTATAAACAGTTAGAAAAGCGCAGTAATGACACTGCGCTTTTTTTGTAGTATTTACACAGTAGCTTAGTTAATGGTCAGTGCCTAAAATAGCTTCTAACTCCATCAGCGATTGCACCGTATAGGTGGGTTTTACTCCCTCAGGGCAGGTTTTGCCGGGGTGCTGTAGCCAACAGCTATCAATGCCAAATTTATTTGCGCCCAGAATATCGCTACTTGGGGTATCACCCACCATCAGTACTTTGTTTTTATCTGGATTATCCAATAAAGAAAGTGTGTGGGCGAAAATATATGGGTCTGGTTTGGCTGTACCTACTAATTCAGATATGACTACACAGTCAAAACAATCGCTCAGCCCTGTGTGTGCCAGACGCTTCTCTTGTAACGCCGCAAATCCATTAGTGATAATGCCAAGTGTTGCTTTACCTTTTAGGTGTGCCAATAGGCTACGAGCACCGGGTAGGGGCTCACAAATACTGGCCATAGATTCTAAAAACCCCTCGTTTAAGACGCTTGCTGGCACCTTAAGACGCTCTGCCCATTTGGAAAAGCGGGTGACTTGCAACGTTCTTGCATCAATGCGACCCGCTTGATAATCAAGCCAAAGAGGGGCATTAACATCTTGATATTCTTTATGATCTTGTTCAGTGAATTCAACATCATATTGTGCAAACAGGGTTTTTAACCCCAAAAATGCATTGAAACTGAATAGGGTTTCATCGGCATCAAATAGAATATGGCTATACTTCATTGCGGGTATCTTTTTCTGTGTACAAATGAGGATGTAAGAAAGGTGCCATAGCAAGTGTCAAAGCCTGAGTGTAAGTACTTTCGCGTGTTGCAACATGGTTGGTTAACAAGCCAATTGCACCGCCTTTTTGTTTGATATTGGTGGTATTAAACACGCGGTCCATCACAGGGCCCAGCTCTTCTCCGGCCACTAGCGCATCATAAATTGGCTGAGGTAGGGGTAAATTACTGCTGCGGTTTACACTGGTATAATGCTCGTTTGCTACCACTACATAAGCAAAGGTGGCAGGTCCATAGCTGAATTGATGGGCTCCGCCTTCCATCGCACAATAAAAATCTGCTTGATGGTGCTGCTGTAAGTAACTAACTCGGTTTTGTGCGCCTTGGCGTGTTTCGTCTTCACCTAGAGGCTGTTCGGGTACGCCACTGGGCGCATGTAAGCCTGAACATTCAACTTGGTAGTCTGGGAAATAACCTTGAATAACGTGTTTTGCGGCGTTTACCTTGACTGGGTTTTTAGACCCTACCAGCACTTTTAAAGTCTTATTTTGTGCCATCACTTGCTCCCTACAGCGGCAAAAAGAGGAGGGTTAGTGTAAGTTGCACGAGGTGAGCAAGCAAGTTAAATAGGTAAGTCTACGGGGGCCATATTCTCAAGTGCACGCTTTTTAATGAGCAAGTCTTTAATGAGTGGTGTCAGTACCAGTTCCATCGCTAAGCCCATTTTCCCACCAGGAACGACGAGGGTGTTCATGCGAGACATAAAGCTGCCGTCAATCATCTGTAAGTAATATGGAAAGTCTACGTCATCAATGCCGCGAAAGCGTATCACCACAAAGCTCTCATCCAGTGAAGGAATGTCCTTCGCGCTGAAGGGGTTAGAAGTATCTACAGTGGGGACGCGCTGGAAGTTGATATGGGTACGTGAAAATTGCGGTGTAATATGGTTGATGTAATCATCCATACTGCGCACGATAGATGTCATTACAGCTTCTCTTGAATGACCACGCTCATTGGTGTCACGAATGAGCTTTTGGATCCACTCAAGGTTAATGATAGGCACCATGCCAATCAGTAAATCAACATGCTTGGCAACATCATGTTCTTCGGTCACAACACCGCCATGTAGCCCTTCATAGAAAAGTACGTCAGTATTGGATTCCAGATCTTGATAGGGTGTAAAGGTGCCTGGCAACTGATTATAAGGAACTGCGTCGTCAAAGGTGTGCAAATAGCGCCTTATTTTGCCATCTCCATGTTCAGCATAACGGCTAAAAAGCTCTTCTAGTGCTGCAAAATCATTAGCTTCTTGACCGAAGTAACTAATGTGTTTGCCCTCTTGTAAGGCTTCGCGTTTGAGTTTATCCATTTCAGGGCGGGTATAGCGATGAAAACTATCTCCTTCAATAAAGGCTGCATTTGCACTTAAGCTTCGAAATATATGTTTGATAGCGTTGGTAGTTGTTGTGGTACCTGCCCCTGAGCTACCGGTAATGGCAATAATTGGGTGTTTTTGGGACATAGTGACGCCTCGAAATTCTCAAAATTTTAACAAACGGAATAAATTCGATTGTTACTCGAAGCGACGCGAATAGCAAGTTTTGTGGTTTAATGTGTAACTCAGTATGATAAAAGAAAAATAAAAAGGACCATGATGAAAGTATCTATAGCACTTGCTGGCTGTGTGTTAGCAACCGTCACTTTAACCTCGCAAGCAGCCATGCCAAAAAGCCAAATTCTGTTGGCCAGTGAAGTAGCAGGCTCGATAAAAGTGACTTCGTTGACATCAGATGACAGTTATCACAATCAACCTTTGGTCACCGATAACGGGGTATATTTTACTCAAGAAGTGCCTTCAGCACAGGGGGCACAAACGGACTTATTCTTTTATGAGTTTGCTAGCAAACAAAGCCGTAATTTAACGAACAGTTCAGTATCTGAGTTTTCACCAACACTCTATCCGCATGGTGAGGGCCTTTCGAGCGTTGTTGTTGAACCTGATGGTAAGCAAAAATTATGGTTTTATCCATTTGACGAGCAAAAGAACCCTGAACGCATTTTCGATCATATCGAGCCTGTAGGGTACCATGCTTGGGGTAAAGGCCAAGATCTCATTATGTTTATTCTGGGAGAACCTCATACTCTACAGCATGCTGATCTTACCGGTCATTTACCCACAAAAGTTGCCAAAGATATAGGTCGTACGCTGGCGTTTAACGAAGCAAAGAACATTTATTCGTTTACCCATTTTAAAAATGGTCAGCAATGGTTTGCCAGCTTTTCACTAAACACACAACAGGTAACGGATCACTTTGTGATGCCTGAGGGGGTGCAAGATTATACATGGTTGGATGATAAAAGCGTGGCTTATGCGATTGGTAATCGTGTTTATATGCGTGATTTCACTGCACCAAAAGCGGTATCACAATGGCACAACTTGAGCCCATACTGTGATACCAACATTTCTCGTTTGAGCTACAAATACGGCAAGTTAGCGTTTGTCTGCGATAAATCATAATTATCCCTGTAAAATGGCCGCAAATGCTCTAAAATAGCGGACTGTTTGTTAGGATTAAGAGAAGTTGTATGAGTATATTGGTCACAGGTGGAGCAGGATATATCGGCTCACATACGGTACTTGAACTATTACAACGTGGTGAAGATGTTGTAGTTATTGATAATTTAAGCAACGCATCACAAGAGTCGCTTACACGTATCGCTCAACTTACTGGGAAAACGGTGAGCTTTTATCAAGGAGATATTCTCGATAAGGCGTTTCTTGATGATGTATTTTCCCGTTATGATATTAATCAAGTGATCCATTTTGCTGGCTTAAAAGCTGTAGGCGAATCGGTACGTAAACCTATCGAATACTATCAGGTGAATGTACAAGGGACATTGACGTTATTGGACGCAATGCGAGATGCAGGTGTGTTTAAGTTAGTGTTTAGCTCTTCTGCAACGGTGTATGGCGATCCGAAAAGCTTACCTATCCGCGAAGACTTCCCTGTAGGCGGCACGACCAATCCATACGGCACTTCTAAGTTGATGGTGGAAATGGTACTGCAAGATGTAGCCAAATCAGATGAGCGTTGGGCGTTTGCTATTTTACGCTACTTTAACCCTGTCGGTGCTCATGAATCAGGGCTGATTGGCGAAGACCCCAATGGTATTCCCAACAATCTGCTGCCTTATATTGCGCAAGTCGCTGTCGGAAAACTTGAGCAATTAGGCGTGTTTGGAGATGACTACGACACGGTAGATGGTACTGGAGTGAGGGACTATATTCACGTTGTAGATTTAGCTGTTGGGCATTTAAAGGCGCTGGATAAACTCAATGTTCAAGCGGGCACACATATTTATAACTTGGGTACGGGTAAAGGTAACTCGGTATTTGAGATGATAAGTGCGTTTGAAAAGGCCTCAGGCAAGCCAGTACCTTATAAAGTAATGCCTCGTCGTGATGGCGATATTGCAGCGTGTTATGCTGCGCCTGAAAAGGCACAACAGGAATTAGGCTGGCAAGCAACGCGTGATATTGACGCTATGATGCAAGACACGTGGCGTTGGCAAAGTAACAATCCAAACGGCTATCAAGACTAATTTAAGTAAGAGTAACTATGCAGATAATGATGGTTATGGTTATCTGCATAATTTGCTTTTATGCCATAGCTAATTCACTTTTAGTCCCCAACCAACGAGTGATCAAAGGCTCTACACAGTTGGGGTGTTCTTTTATTAGCCGCAATGCGATAGGTCTGACTTGATCCAGTAATGCTTTATCACGGTTTAAATCAGCTACTTTAAACTCCGCCAGCCCCGTTTGTTTAGTGCCTAGTACTTCACCTGGCCCGCGAATTTCTAAATCTCGTTCTGCTATCACAAAGCCATCATTGCTATCACGCAAAACCCCAAGGCGCTTTTGTGCGGTAACAGATAATGGTGCGTGATAAAGTAGCAAGCAATGAGATGCAATGGACCCTCGACCCACGCGTCCGCGCAATTGATGGAGTTGTGCAAGCCCTAAACGCTCTGGATTTTCGATAATGATTAGGCTGGCATTGGGCACATCAACACCAACTTCAATTACGGTGGTAGCAACCAATACATCAATATCACCGCGTTTAAAAGCCATCATGACATCTTGCTTTTCTTGTGCTTTCATTCTGCCATGCACAAGGCCAATAGAGAGTTCAGGTAATTGTTCGTCTAACTGAGCGGCTGTGTCTTCGGCAGCCTGACACTGAAGCATTTCAGATTCATCAATGAGTGTACATACCCAATAAACTTGACGCTTATCATCAATGCAGGCGCTTTTTACTCGCTCTATCACTTGTTCACGACGGGTGTCTGGTACGGCAACGGTGGTGATAGGAGTACGTCCAGGTGGTAATTCGTCAATCACTGAGGTTTCTAGATCCGCATACGCCGTCATGGCAAGCGTGCGCGGAATAGGGGTGGCAGTCATAACCAGTTGGTGAGGGTAGCAGTCATTGAATTGACCCTTCTCACGCAGCGCTAATCGTTGATGTACACCAAAACGGTGTTGTTCATCTATGATGATCAAAGCAAGATTTAAAAACGCCACTTGCTGCTGAAACAGGGCATGGGTACCAACCACCATTTGCGCCTTGCCGCTGGCGATATTTTGTAAGGTGCGCTCACGCTCTTTACCTTTAGTTTTTCCCCCGAGCCAAGCGACTTCAATACCTAAATTAAGAAACCAATTACTAAAATTAATGCTGTGTTGCTCGGACAAGATCTCAGTGGGTGCCATTAGCGCCACTTGATACCCCTTGGCAATGGCGCCCAGCGCTGCAAGTGCTGCCACCAGAGTTTTACCTGAACCAACATCGCCTTGCACTAGGCGCATCATGGGGTAGGGCTGCTGTAAATCTTGCTTTATCTCAGCAACAACGCGCTGTTGTGCATTGGTGGGCGCAAACGGTAAATTGGCTAAAAACTCGGGCTCTAGCGTGTTATTGGGAGGCAGTGGTACGGCTTTGACCGCTTGACCGCGGTGTCTCAATTGCAACAAACTCAGGTTTTGCGCCAATAACTCCTCAAAGGCCAATCGTTGTTGGGCTGGGTGCTGACCAAGTTCTAGTGCGGATAAATCAGTGTCTTGCGGTGGCTTATGCAATGTTAGCACTGCGTCTTTCAAACTGAGTCCGGCAGGGCGGTACTGCTCAGGCAAATACTCTTCAAGTTGATACTTGCGCAGTAGCTCAATCGCTTTGTCAGCGATAGCGCGAATGCTTAGCTGTTTTAAGCCTTCAGTAGTTGGGTAAACTGCTGTGAGTGTTGCCAAGTTAGGATCTTTTGGCTCGCTATGGCTGTCTCGAATACTGTATTCAGGGTGGGCCATTTCCAGTCCCGCCTGACCTCGACGGACTTCACCGAAACAACGGATCACTTTACCCGGTGCCATGGCATTTTTTTGTGCTGCATTGAAATTGAAAAACCGCAGCGTTAGTCGACCTGTGCCATCATTAACGTGGCAAATGAGCATACGGCGCTTGCCAAAGGTGATTTGGCTGTGTTCTATTTGCGCTTCGATACTTACGTGACTATGCAACATCAACTGTGCAATGGCATACGTGCGCGCGCGGTCTTCATAGCGAAGTGGTAAGTGAAACAGCATATCTTGCACGGTAAAAATACCGAGTTTAGCCAATCGTTCGGCTACCTTAGGACCTACGCCTTTTAGCTCGGTGATGGGGTAGTGAGACAAATTTGGCGAAGACATGCTATTCCTTGTTTAAGTCACTTTTTTAAATTTGAGGGCGTTCCAAAAAGCTTCGTCTGCTACAATTTCGCCCTCTTCATCTAATGCAGGATAAGGTAAGCCCTTTTCCACGCATCGGTTGGCAATAATTGGATGGCAGCCTTCAAACAATAAAGTATGTTTGGTGTGCGCGTCCAGCATATCATTACGATCATACAGACCCGCCTCATCTCGTTGGCGCTGAGCTTCGTACAAAATGAGCGCTGCAGCCACTGAGACATTCAATGATTGCACCATCCCTTGCATGGGGATCACTATGTGTTTATCTGCATGGGCTAAGGCTTTGTCTGAAATACCTAAGCGCTCTTGACCGACAATAATTGCGGTTGGTTTGGTATAGTCAATTTCTCGATAGTCTACCGCTTCATCACTCAAGTTGGTCGCCAGTAATTGAATTCCAGGGTTTTGTTCTCGAATCGCAGCAACCGCAGCATCAATGTCATCATGCATATGGGTTTCAACCCAATTTTTACTGCCGCCAGAGGTATTATTGGTTAAACGACGCTGCTCTTGAGGCCATACGGCATGTACATGGTGGCATCCAACAGCATCGGCGGTGCGCACAATGGCTGATAGATTATGGTGTTTATGTACTTCGTCGAGACACACGGTTAGGTCTGTTTGGCGTCTATCTAACACCTGCTTTACGCGATGAAAACGTGTTTCTTTCATCAGTTACTGCTCATTACAATCAAAATAGCGCCTGATTATACCCGTATATTGCTAGGGGATCACCTCGCGGGCGATAGGGTTTTGTAGCGAGATCAGTGTCTCGGTGGATTGAATAGCCTCAATCGTTTGAATTTTATTGATTAATACGTCCTGCAAGTGGTCAATTGTGCGGGCCATGACCTTAATGAAAATACTGTAATTGCCCGTTGTATAATACGCTTCTACCACTTCTTCAAATTCTTGTAATTGGGCAATGGTACTTGGGTAATCGCGTGCGTGTTTTAGGTTTACGCCAATAAAACAACACACATCATAACCGAGCTTTTTGGCACTGATGGTGACTTTGGTGCCGACAATAATACCGGCCTGTTTCATTTTCTCTACGCGTACATGAATGGTGCCCGCGCTGACGGCAAATCTTTTTGCTAATTCGGCATAAGGTGTCCGCGCATTATCCATTAATGCGTGCAAAATCGATTTATCAAGATTATCGATCTGATAATTTTCCATGGATATTTTACCGTGTGATTCTCGTTTCAATAAAATATAGCTTTTATTTTTGATGAAAAATAGGGTGTTTTGCTATTTTTATTGATGGTTATTGTAATTGTATCGGTTTTTGTTGACGATAGCTTCAAGCCGATAAACACACGGCAAACAAATCAATAAAGAATACTGGGAATGAGGTCCTAAATTATGCACAGCACATATCGTCAAACACAGCAGCAGATCAGCCGCGTTAAGCAGGTTTTTTCACAACAACTAGAGAGTCAGTTAGGGTTAATTGAAGTACAAGCGCCAATTTTGGCGAAAGTCGGTGATGGCATTCAAGACAACCTAAGCGGTACAGAAAAAGCCGTGTCAGTTAAAGTAAAAACGTTAGCTGATGCACAATTTGAAGTAGTGCACTCCTTAGCAAAATGGAAGCGTAAAACATTGGGTGATTATGGCTTTGCAGTGGGCGAGGGGTTATACACCCATATGAAAGCACTGCGTCCAGATGAAGAGCGACTCTCTCCTATCCATTCGGTTTATGTTGACCAGTGGGACTGGGAAAAAGTCATCTGCGCTGAGTCTGAGCGTTCACTGGTGACTTTAAAGCAAACAGTAGAGACGCTTTACCAAGGTATTAAAGCCACAGAGCAAGTGGTGGCGGATGAGTTTGGTTTAGCGCCATTTTTACCAGAGAAAATCACGTTTGTACACAGCGAAGAGTTGCGCCAGATGTATCCAGACTTTAGTGCCAAACAACGTGAGAAAGCGATTGCACAAGAGTATGGCGCTGTGTTCTTGATTGGTATTGGTGGCGCGCTGGGGGATGGCAAAATTCACGATGTGCGTGCGCCAGATTATGACGATTGGTCAACCGCAACCTGTGAAAAATATCAGGGGTTAAACGGCGATATTTTAGTGTGGAACCCAGTACTTGAAGATGCTTTTGAAATTTCTTCAATGGGTATTCGCGTTTGTCCAGAAGCGTTAGCAAGACAGCTTAAAGTTACCGGGGATGAAGACCGCGTAGAGCAAGACTGGCACCAACTGCTTTTAAGCGGCGAGATGCCACAAACCATTGGTGGTGGTATTGGTCAGTCGCGTTTAGTCATGCTGCTGTTACAGAAGCAGCACATTGCCCAAGTACAAGTGGGTGTGTGGAGCGATGAATTAAAGACCCAAGTAGGCGACGTTCTTCGCTAAAGGTCTCGTTTTAAAATGAGTGCAAAGCGACGTCGCCGTAAGGTGGCGTTGCTTTTTTTCAACATTTTCAAGTGGGCAGCTATCAAGCCGACAACGTAATAGGTTTTAAGTGGGTAAGGTGAACTCTTAGATGTAGGCATCACCTGGGAAGCAACAAACTCTAAGTGAGTGTTGTTTAGTAGCGCAAAGCGGTATCACCTTCGGGTGATGCCGCTTTTTTTGTTACGTCTTTCACTCTGACAAAGCGACACTTTTTAAAAATAATTTTACAATATGGGTGGAGCTGTTTACTGTTTTCCTAGGATATTTTGAAATTGAGTTATTTGATGATTGGAATAGATACATGAAAAATAAAAAAAAGCAAGAGATTGCAAGTATGCCGGCATGGTATGTATTTATCCTCATCGTTGTTGTTTTGTGTACGGCTGACGTTATGCGAAGTAAAGACATAGAGTGGTTTTGGATCGTGGCGGTTACCTTTATCGAGGGGGGGGGCTTGTCTTATGCTTGGTTTTTATTTAACAAAATGATTAGAAAATAATGACTTTATTTATTTCTATTTTTTTATCATAGATGATCTGGCCACTACACTTTGTGAAAAGTCAGGTTTTATATTTTGTAATAAAAAGGAAAAGTAAAATGAATAACGGAAATATATTTCGATTGTTGGCTGTTGGCAAGTGGTAACGTTTTTTCTTACGATAAAAAAGTAACCTTTCTATGTAATGACACGGTATGTGAATTACAGAATTCGATAAACTCCTATATAAATAGTGAATATGTAGAAGAGAATGAAGATAGCACTTTGTTCGTACTCAAGGATGAGGGGGTTGAAGTTAATTCAATAGTACAGAATAACGTCTCACGCGCAAAACAGCCAACTTCGGATGTGAGAGTACTCGATGCTGCGCTTAGCTGTGAACATGACAGAGATTACGACTGTGAAGCGTGGGATGATTATCACAGAACAAAAAGACCATATATTCTTGCCCTTAGATATCATATCGAGAATTATGAATGGAGACATACGTTAACTCAAGGCGATATAGATCGTATTGATGCAGGTTACAAGTTGATATACACATTTACCGTAGGTGCTTTAACTGCTCAACCTGCTGGTTGGGCTGTGAAAAACCTTATGAGACTTGGTGTTTCGCTTGGGACAGCTGTGTCAAATAGTATAAGCACGGGATTAGTTTCTTCAGGACTCGCATTCATTTTTACTGGTGAAAGTAAAAGCAAACTCAAGGCAGGTGATCAGCTTGTGATTAAAGGTGGCAATGTTATTGCTATCGTTCGAAATGGCCGCTCTTACACACCCCAGCAGATAGCTGGAGGCAGTTCCGGTGGAGGTTCTGGTGATGGTTCTGATGGCGCTGGTCATCGAGAAGGGAGGGAAGTGGTAATACCGCCAATTGAATACTGCTATCGCACATTCAGCAATGGTCAAGTTATTCAAGTACCTTGTGAATAATTAACTCATAACATGTGGGGTGAACTAAGTAGCCACCCAAACGGTCGGATAGTTTTGTTCCTGTCCGACTGATAAAACATAATTATTTGAGCAATATCAACTGGTCTTAAACTCTATCTCTATTTTGCTTTCGACTAGAGCTGCGGTACACGGTGGGTAGCTACGAGTAGTTTTAAATACGCGGTCAAAAATATGGATCTCAACGCCTGGATTGAGGGCTTGATTGGCAACCAGTTTGGTGTTTTCAAGCAGCTCATTGAGTTGGTTTTCCATGTCTGACATTTTCTTTTCAAGGACTTCAGCCTCTTGGCAGTAGTGCATTTGCGTGGCACCAATTTTAGCCATGAGCTGTTTCTTTTTCTCTGGATCTTTGAGTTGATCCGCTTTTTCAATGGTTTGTTGCAGGGTATTGAGCTGTTCACTGGTTTTACTGAGCGCTTTAAGGCACTCATCGGTTTCAGCTGTCAGCTCTACACCGCTACGTGCTAAGCGCACAATCATTTTGGCACCTGATTCACTGCCAATTTCACCTGCGATCAGCATTTGTGTATCTAGCACTTCACCGCCAATTAGTTTACCTCGAGGGTTATCATCAGCACCAATTTGCACCAGTTGATTGGCCTTGATGGTACAGTGGTTACTTTGCTTGGCAATATACACATTATTGCCTTCAAGGTAGCTATACTGGCCGTGTGCCACATGAATATCACCCTGTGCAACTAAGCGGCAGGTTAAGCCTTGATCATTGTTTTGATGGTCCACGTGGCCAATTACTGCCTGTTTAACATCAATGTGTCCGCCGCTGATAAGTTCTCCAGATTCCACGGAACCCATTACCGTAATGTCGCCTTTGGCTTTTACCTTCATGCCTGGGGCAACGGTATGGGTGACTATCACACTACCATTGAAGTCCACGTGACCACTACGCACATCTACATCTTTAATGGTAAACACGTCATCAACGCGCATACCATTTTGAATATCAGAGGGGCAGCCAGCAATGCTTGCAACCAGCTCGAGTGGATTACTGGCCGAGATTTCAGTACCTTCGCCAGCGCTGATTTCGAAATCATCACCTTCTTTGGCTTCAATGCTGTCACCTGTCACGGTGAAGCCATCTTTTCCGGGCGTGGCTGGTTGCTTCGAGATGAGCAATGTTCCGGGTGCGACGCTTGCCAGTTTACCAAAGTCACGCATATCTACAGAGCCATCTTCTCTTAGCTTTGGCTGCTTTAAACGTTCTCTCATGGTAACGACATGCGATACCAGCTTAGCTGGTTGGCCATCTTGAGGTAGGCGACCTTGAGCTATCATTCCTTTAGCGGTTGAACCTGCTGGTAGCTCTAATTGTTTTTGCAGAAGCTTTTCTAAGTAGACCTGCTTGTATCCGCGGCTTACTCCCGCGTTGATGATCGCTTTTTTAGCTTTTTCCAGGTTGATCATTGCGCCGCCTTTTGCGGTTACCAAGTGGGCGGTAGCGATCATTTTGTCTTCCGAGAGCTCAATGGTTAATTGTGCGTCGACTTTTTTGGCGACAACAAGTTGCTTCTCAGGGAAGTCGCTTTTAAAAAATGCATCAATAGAGTCTCTGTCGACCTCACAATCGGCATAAGGAGAACGTTCTAGCGCTTCAATAATGAAAGCTGCATTAGGTGGATTTAGTTGAGCAACGTCTAACAGGACATTTCCATTGTGTGCCAATTTGAACACGTTTATCACCCTTACCTTTGAGGCTCAATAACGAAACCATAACAAAAACCAAAGTATTAGCTTTAGAGTGCTTAATAAAGAGTATAGAGTCAAGTGCTTGAGATCAAAGAATAGACATAAAAAAAGCCACTTCGTGGTGGCTTTTTAATACTAAATAATTAGTTTGTTGACGGAAGTTCCATAATGCCGTCAATTTCAATTTGAGCACCCTTAGGTAATTCTTTTACACCGATAGCTGCGCGAGCAGGGTAAGGTGTTCTAAAATGTTGGCTCATGATTTCGTTCACCGTGGCAAAGTTGCTTAGGTCAGTTAAGAAGATATTTACTTTTACCATATCTTGCAATTGACCACCGGCCGCTTCACATACAGCGGTTAGGTTTTTGAACACTTGCTGCGCTTGCTCAGCAAAGTCTTCTGAGATCATTTCCATTGTTTCTGGCACTAATGGAATTTGGCCAGAAAGGTAAACTGCCGTGCCTACCTTAACTGCTTGATTGTAAGTACCGATAGCCGCTGGAGCTTGATCGGTAGAGATAATCGCTTTATTCATTTTTAATCCTATTTCTTGCGATATACGCGTTGTACATCTGGCATAACCCGAATACGGCGCATAATATTAGCGACGTGAATACGGTCTTTAACGGTAATGCCTAAATCTATCACGTATAAGTTACTTTCTTTTTCGTCGGTAGCGATTTCAACGATATTGGCTTGTGTACTTGCTACCACGTTGGTGAGCTTTGCTAATGCACCTTGGTGATTGATAATTTCCACTCTTAATGCAGCAATATATTCTTTTTCTGGGTTGTCTTCCCATTTTACAACAAAATACTTGGAGCGCTCACTTTCCCAGCCTTTAATGTTTTTACACTCTTGGCGGTGAACATTGAGACCTTTACCTTGGCTCACATAGGCTGTAATGGCATCTCCCGGTACTGGACGACAGCACTTCGAGTAATTGACCAGCATACCTTCTGTTCCGATAATAGCGGCTTTGGCTCTTTTGGCAACATTTTCAATACCATCATCGGTTTGCAACAGGCGTTTGGCAATTAATACACTCATAATATTACCGGTGCCAATCTCTACCAGAAGTTCGAGCAAGGTACTGAGTTTGTGTTCCTCTAGTACGCGATCGATATTTTCTTGAGGAATATCATCGAGTTTGTTCTCGCCAAGGGCTGAGTCTAATAAACGGCGTCCAAGCTGAATCGCTTCTTCTTGATGTTGACTCTTGAGGTAGTTACGCACTCCTAAGCGTGCTTTACCAGTTACGATAAAGTTCAACCAAGTGGCATTGGGGTGTGCGCCTGAGCTGGTGATCACTTCTACGGTCTGACCTGTATCGAGGGCTTTACTCAATGGGTATGGTTTACGATTGACACGAGCACCCACGCAGGTATTACCAACATCGGTATGCACTGCGTAAGCAAAGTCTACCGCAGTTGCGCCCATAGGAAGTTCAACAATGCGGCCATCGGGTGTGAATACATAGATTTCTTCTGGAAAGAGTTCTGTTTTAACGTTTTCAACAAACTCAAATGAAGACCCTGCACTTTGTTGTAGTTCTAATAGACTTTGCATCCATTGGCGGGCACGTTGTTGCGCTGTGTGGCCCGCGCTATCGCCCGCTTTTTTATACATCCAATGGGCTGCCACACCCTTGTCTGCCATGTGATCCATGTCATGAGTGCGAATTTGAATTTCAACAGGAATACCATGTGGGCCCACTAACGAAGTATGCAATGACTGATAGCCGTTGGTTTTAGGCACCGCAATATAATCTTTAAAGCGGGTTTCTATGGGCTTGTACAAGTTATGCGCCACACCGAGTACTCGATAGCAAGTATCTAAGTTATCTACATTGATCCTAAAGGCATAAATGTCCATCACTTCGTTGAACATCAATTCTTTGTTGAGCATTTTTTTGTAGATGCTATATAAATGCTTTTCACGACCACTGACAGACGCTTTGATACCAGATTCTGCCAAACGAGATTCAATCTCAGTCTGAATATTACTGATGACTTCTTTACGGTTGCCTCGAGCTTTAGCGACTTCAGAGCGCAATGCGCGATGTCGCATAGGGTAGAGCGCTTGAAATCCTAAGTCTTCCAACTCATTTTTGATATCATGAATACCCAGTCGATTAGCAATTGGTGCAAAAATTTCCAGTGTTTCACGGGCAATACGGCGGCGTTTATCAGGTCTGAGAGCGCCAAGAGTACGCATATTGTGAGTTCTATCGGCAAGTTTGATCAAAATAACGCGAATATCTTGCGTCATTGCCATAATCATTTTGCGATAGTTTTCGGCTTGAAACTGCTTTTTGTCTTTGAAGCTGAGTTTATCTAGTTTACTCACCCCCTCAACCAGCTCTGCGACTGTTTCACCAAAAATTTCCGCTAAGTCTTGCTGACTAAAGTCGGTATCTTCAATCACATCGTGCATTAATGCGGCCATCAAGGTTTCATGATCTAGGCGCATACCAGCGAGTATTTGTGTCACTTCCACAGGGTGGGTAATATAAGGCTCTCCGCTTGAGCGCGTTTGCCCTTCATGGGCTTCACGGGCCACCACATAAGCTTTTTGTACCAGCTCTACGTCAGTGGGTGATAAATACTCAGAGATCTTCTTTTTTAGGCCTTCAAAAAGATACATTCACACTCCAATGTTCCAGTGAAGTTATCGATATGTAACGAATATACGATGAATTGAAAGATAAACCAACGACTAGTCGGGACTTTATTTTATCAGAAGTGTAAAACAACAATGCCAGCAAAAATGCTGGCATTGTCTTACAAACCGAAACAGGTTTAGTTGTTGCCACCTACAATGGCTGCAACAGCTGCAAGCTCAGCAGCTTCTTGGTTTTGCTGTTCTTCACGGTCGATTACATCTAATGAAGAGCTGTTCACTAGACCTTTTTCAATTTCACGTAAAGCGATAACCGTTGGCTTATCGTTTTCAGCGTCAACCATAGGGTCTTTGCCCCCTACCGCGATTTGACGAGCGCGACGCGCTGCTACCAAGATTAAATCAAAACGGTTACCAATTGCATCTACTGCATCTTCTACAGTTACGCGAGCCATCGAAGCACTCCAAAGTTAATTCATTTCCAAAAGGCTAGTTTACTGCAAGGGAGCCGCTACGCCAAGTGGATGGTTAAAATTTATCACTAATTTAGCGTAAAAGATCGCTAATTAGTGCTGCGTGACGAGTTTGTTGTGCGCTAAGCTCCATACGTGCAGCCATAACGATATGTTCAAGCTGGCTCAGGGTCGTGTTAAAATCATCATTGATTAGCACGTAATCAAACTCATTGTAGTGAGAGCTTTCTGATTTAGCCTGTGCCATGCGTGAGGCAATGACCTCTTTTGAGTCTTGTCCGCGACCATTTAAGCGGTTTTCAAGTTCTTGCTGTGATGGTGGTAGGATAAAGATGGTTTTAACGTCAGGCACCAACTTACGAACTTGCTGCGCACCTTGCCAGTCAATATCCAAAAATACGTCAATACCACTGTTTAGTTGTTCTTCGATAGCGGCTTTAGAGGTGCCGTAATAGTTATCAAATACTTTTGCCCATTCGAAGAAATCGCCCTGCTGAATGAGAGTTTCGAATTGTTCAACCGAAACAAAATGGTAATGTTCAGCGTTATTTTCGCCCGGACGCGCAGCACGAGTAGTGTGAGATACAGACACTTTTATGTCTTGGTGCTTTTCTAGTAGAGCTTTGATTAAACTTGATTTTCCTGCGCCTGATGGGGCTGACAAAATAAATAGATTACCACGTGTTGTCGTTGTCATAGGATGTTGCTCTTAAAATGAAGTGGCGAAGCTTTGCCGTAGCCAATATCTAAACTAAACGCACATTTTAAACGTTACGCTTGATATAAGCTAGTCAATAAAAGGCCCAAGCGAGTTACTTGGGCCCTGGTGGGTTACTCGGCTGTATATGCTTCGCCCTGCTTTATCCAGTTTGCAGCTGGTGTGCCTTTGAGGTGGTGATCAAAGTACTCCATCATGCGAATTGAAAAATCCAACTGGTTAGGGAACTGTTTTAAATGATGTGGTTCGCCTTCATATTGCAAGAAAATCGCATCTTTATTGTGGCGACGTAGTGCTAAGTAGTACTGAATACCTTCTTGCCATGGCACTGCACCATCTTCATCACCGAACATAATCAAAATAGGGGTGTTAACCTTGTCGGCAAAAAATACCGGAGAGTTCTCAATGTAAAGCTCTGGCGCTTCTACCAAGGTTTTGCCAATGCGACTTTGGCCTGACTCATATTGAAATTGGCGAGCAAGCCCTGATTTTAGACGAATACCACTGTAGGCTGAGGTCATGTTTGACACCGGAGCACCAGATACAACTGCTTTAAACATGTTGGTTTGAGTCACCATAAAGGCGCTTTGATAGCCTGCCCATGAGTGACCTTGTAAGCCAATCTTATCTGGGTCAGCGACACCGATATCTATTAGTTTTTGCGCTGCATTGATCATGGTTTGCGTTGATGAACGTCCAGGATGACCAATTTCAAATCTAATATCCGGTAAGAATAAGGCGTAACCATTTGATGTAAACATCGGGAAGTTTGGTCTATGGTTGAGCTCCATTTTTGGAAAGTCGTACATACGCTGACTCATGTAGCGATAGAAGTAGATCACCACAGGCACTTTATCGCCTTCTTTATAGTTGGCCGGTTTTATCAACACACCTTGCAAGTCTTCACCGTTATAGCCTTTGTATTGCACCAGCTCTGGCTTTTTACCCCATGCAAACTGACTCATCTGGGGGTTAAGGTTGGTCACTTTCTGTGGTTTGCTAAATTGCGTATCAGTTTGCCAATAATCAGGAAACTGGTGATAGCTTTGTTTGGTAAAAATGATTTTATCGCTATGTTTGGCCTTTTTTACTAAATCAAAACGTGCTTTACCACTTAGTTGGGTCGTGAGTTTGCCTGAGTCCAGTGCCAGGGTTGCCACATGTGTTTGTTTGTTCTGAAGGTTGTGAGCTTTCAGCAGTAGGGTTTCATTGTGAGCAAACCCGAGCTTGTTGTCATCTAATTGTACAATGCGATACTGGGTGTGCGTTTCTCTACCTTGAGTTAGACGAGTGGCCTGTTGGGTATTTACATCAAACGCCCAAATATCATATTTGGAATAAACATACGCAATGCTGCCATCAAGTTGCCAACCGGCGAAACCATAACCCGGCTGAGGCTCTGGGTAGTCGTGCTTATCATCGGCAAAGATAGCATCACGAATCGCCTTAGTCAGCACAGATTCCTTTTGCGAGTCTAATGCTTTTAGCCACACATGCTGGTCTTTAAAGAATAGCGCATGTTGTCCTGTGGGGGAGAGGCTAGGTGTAAATGGCGATTCTTTAACAATAAAGTGTTTAGCGCCTGTGCTAACCTGTACCGCGTAGTAGTCACGATAAAACCCTTTATACATGATTTGTTCAAGATAGGGTTGATCATTACTGACCAACAAGAACTCAGCTTCAGTGTTGAGCTCAATATTGGGTGTACGAGGGTCACTCAACTGAGCAATGCGTTCACCATTAAGATGATAGACGGCTTGATAATGACGATGTTTATTCGTTTCTTCCCAGCTTTTAACTTCACGAGTTTTGATTTCAGGGTCGTTGTTGTGCCAGATTTTAAGGCCTTTTTGCGCGCGGATTGTCTCGAAATCCGTCAGTGATGCATCGTCTTTGTATTTGTGTTGTTTTTCTTTCGTATCCAGCACCGGGCGGTTCTCAAAATATAACCGCTCGCCATGTTCAGACCATTTTAAAGATGCTGTTTTGGCGCTAAACCACTCCTGTGGATTGGTAACTTGTTTTGTTAAGTTGTTTTTAGCATCCCACAGCGTGAGTTGGTAGTGACGACGACGAGCATCATTTGTTACGTAGTTACCTTGATAAAACGCAACCTTTTGTCCTTGTGGGTGCCAAGCAGCTTGACTTAGGGTGATCCCAGGTTCGTCAAATAAGATATGCTGTTGTGAATTGCTTAGTTCAACAAAGCTAATGCGATTGTTGCTACCATCATCACTTATTTGATTGAATAACACGCCAAGTCCTGTGGGACTTAGACTATATTGGCCTACACGTTTTATGCGTTGAAGATTGTCGTTGTTTAGATTGATGATGACAAGCTCATACGCTTTGTCTTTTTTATCCGGTGCAATACCAACAGGGTCGTCTTTGTCTTTAGTATCACTGTTGGATGGCTTGTTTTTATCGTCTGCTTTTTCTCGATAAGCCAGCCAGGTGCCGTCATTAGATAACTGATAATCTACAACATTGTCGAATGTCTGTTGTTGTTTAGTTTTTGTGTTTACCAGTACTAACTGCAAAGGGAGCTTCTTTTTATCTTCTTTGCTCGCGGTTTCTTGTGCTAATAAGGACGGTTTTTGGGTAAATGCCACCCAAGTTGCAGACTTATTGATGTGCGGTTTTACGCCACGTGGTACTTGAGCAATCAGTTCATTAGCTGTTAAATCGTACACATGCCCACTACCGTCGCCACGATATGGCTGTGCTGAGAATGATAAAAACTGTCCATTTTCCGATAATACGCTGTCATGTGCATAGCGAAAATCAAAAACATCTTTAAATTCGAGTGGTTTTTTGTCCGAGGCGGCAAGTGCTTGTGTGCTGCCTGCAAGTAATATACTCGCGCTCAGTAGGGAGTAGATAGGTTTCATGTGCTAAGGCTTGTTAATTATTAATAGCCTGTTTTAACACGAACAAGCGGGTGCTCTAAAGTCTCTTGCGGCAAATGTCATAGTGAAGGAGATAAAAAAGCGCTTTTTATTGTCTTTAGTGCGAACTATGTTGGTTGGCTCACATTGTTATGCGAGCCATATTTTTTGTAGTTCGAGCCACTGTTTCTCAAACTGACTGCTAGGTAGAGCTTTGAAGTCGCTACGCACGAACTGGTTCATTTTCCCTTCAACGTAAGCAAGAAACAGGTTAGCTAAGGCTCCTTCTTCGGTAGCAAACGCTTTACCTTCTCTGAGCTTTCTCTCGCGTAGCACTTGCTTGAATTGGGTTTCCAGCTTTTCAAACAGGCTTTGTACACGCTCTCTTAATCTTTCTTGTTCACCTTGCAGTGCATCGCCGGTCAAAATTCGCGTGATCCCTGGGTTTTTCTCTGCAAAAGCTAACAATAGCATCAGAATATTGTAGATACGTCCTTGGGTTTCTTTTTCATTTTCTAAGATCAGGTTAATACGCGAAAGCAAGGTATCTTCAATAAACTCAATCAAGCCTTCAAACATGCGCGCCTTGCTCGGAAAGTGTCGATACAATGCGGCTTCTGATACACCAACTTCTGCGGCTAACTTAGCCGTAGTAATGCGTTGACCTGGGCTAGTTTCAAGCATTTGTGCGAGAGATTGTAGTATTTGCTCTTTGCGATTACTGCGTTTAGTCGCTGGCATGAACTTTCCTTTCGTTATCGTTATTATGGTCAGTGTAAACCCCAAGCAGCTCACACCTATGCTCGGGGACTTATGTTAATGTTTTATTCAGTTCGGTGCCAGTACTTTAAAAGGTTGTATTTATCGACCTTCACTATCTAGTTGTTTTGTGATCTCATGCAATACTGACATCGCTAGTGCTTGTTTGTCAGCTACGGGTAACTCCACACTGTCATCGGACCAAAATAGCGTTAAAGCGTTATGGTCTGCGTTAAACCCTAGCCCTTCGCGAGAAACGTCATTGGCGCAGATCATGTCTAACTTTTTGTTTTTTAACTTACCCTGCGCATATTGTTCGACATTCTGAGTTTCTGCTGCAAAGCCAACGGTATAAGGGCGGTTTTTGGTCAAAGCTGCAACCTCGGCAATAATGTCAGGATTTTTAACCATAGTGACGAGCATATCATCACCTTGTTTTTTAATTTTTTGCTCCGCCACCTGAGCAGCTCGATAATCAGCTACAGCAGCACAGCCAATAAAAATGTCTGACTTTGGTGCATACGCTAAAGCGGCATCTCGCATTTGTATTGCACTTTCAACGTTAATTAAGTTCACGCCATTAGGTGCTTTGATAGTAACGGGACCAGAGATCAGATTAACCTTAGCACCGAGCATTAAAGCAGCACTTGCCAACGCGTAGCCCATTTTTCCTGAGCTGTGATTACTTATAAAACGAACTGGGTCTAATGCTTCTCGAGTTGGGCCCGCGGTAATTGTTACGGTGACATCGGCAAGTACAGTTGCGGGTTCTGGTGCCAGGCATAGCTCCAGTAATTCATGAGGCTCTAACATTCTACCTGCGCCTACATCACCACAAGCTTGCTCACCTTTACCTGGCCCCCAGATGGCAACCCCTCTGGATTGAAGTGTTTGAAGATTGGCTTGAGTCGCGGCATGCGCGTACATTTGCTGATTCATCGCTGGCGCAATAGCTACTTGAGCAGGTGTAGCAAGTAGCAAGGTGGTTAGCAAGTCATCGGCAATACCTTGTGCCATTTTGGCGATGATATTACAACTGGCGGGGGCGACAAGGATCAGATCCGCCCATTTAGCAAACTCAATATGCCCCATTGCGGCTTCAGCATTTGGGTCAAGCAGCGAGTCAGAAACGGGCTCGCCAGATACAGCTTGCATAGTGAGTGGAGTGATAAAGTGCTTAGCGGATTCGGTCATGACTACTTTTACTGTACAGCCTTGCTCTTTTAAACGTCTGACAAGCTCAGCGCATTTATATGCAGCTATACCGCCACTGATCCCTAGAACAATATTTTTATTTTGTTGGCTCATGTCCAAAATCCAGAATTAATTAAGTAGACGCTAAAGATAACACAGAGGTATTTTTATGGCAGCAAACAGATGCTTTTGAATAATCGAATTTGGTCGCTAAACTTAGAGCTCTAAGGACAGATAACTCTAAGGATAAGAGATGCAATTAAATACCCTTCCGGCGCATGTGCGCCCACGTGAAAAATTACTCCACAGTGGCCCTGAAGCATTAACTGATGCTGAACTGTTAGCTATTTTTTTACGTACCGGAACTCGAGGTATGAATGCCATTGAGTTGGCCCAATCGTTGTTGACACAAAATCATACGCTAGACAATTTGTTTAATGCCAGTCTAAGTGAGTTCAGTGCTTTAAAGGGGCTTGGTACTGCCAAATATGTGCAGTTGCAAGCGGTACTGGAGCTAAGTAAGCGTTATTTAAAGGAGCGCTGTCATCGTGAAACGTTATTTGACTCGCCACAGGCTGTTAGCGACTATCTAACGATACAGTTACGAGGGTTAAGCCACGAAGTATTCATGGCATTGTATGTTGATAATCAAAATCGGCTTATAAAGGATGAAATTTTGTTCACAGGTACAATCAATGCGGCTTCTGTGTACCCTAGAGAAGTCGTTAAAGCGGCACTAAAGCATAATGCGGCCGCTTTGATATTTGCGCACAATCATCCATCAGGTGTGGCCGAACCAAGCCAGGCAGACAAATTAATCACCAAAAAATTACAAAATGCACTTGCGCTGGTTGATATTAATGTACTTGATCACCTTATTGTAGCGGGAAATCAGTGTATCTCATTTGCACACAGGGGCTTAATCTAAGCTCTTTGGGGTAACAAAGTTGTAAAAAACATCACTTTGCGGCGTTTTTTACAAATTAGTTTAATTTAAATGCAGTTTTTGCTTTCCTAAGGGGCATTCGATCATTATAATTGGCCGCTATCAAATTTACACATGAGCTGATTAGATAGGATCAGATCCTTGATCTCTGCCTGTAGATGCTGTATAAAGAGCGCCCTCTGATTTACCCCGGGGCTACGCAGTTAAGGTCCAAGGGAAAATTAAGCTCGAGCGAAGTTATTGGAGATACATAGACATGTCTAAAGTCTGTCAAGTTACAGGTAAGCGCCCAGTGGTAGGTAACCACCGTTCACACGCGCGCAACGCTACTAAGCGTCGCTTCCTACCTAACCTACAAACACACCGTTTCTGGGTTGAAAGCGAAAAACGTTTCGTTACATTACGTACTACTACTAAAGGTATGCGTATTATCGATAAGAAAGGCATCGACGCGGTATTGAATGATATCCGTGCTCGCGGCGAAAAAGTTTAAGGAGCTTGAATCATGCGTGATAAGATCCGTTTAGTTTCAACTGCTGGTACTGGTTATTTCTACACTACCGACAAGAACAAGCGTAACATGCCTGAAAAAATGGAAATCAAAAAGTACGATCCTAAAGTTCGTAAGCACGTGATTTTCAAAGAAGCAAAAATCAAGTAATTTTGCTTTTTACAGAATACTAAAAACCCAGCATTTGCTGGGTTTTTTGTTTTACATATCCCTACATTATTTGTGCTGTGCAATGAGTATTATTCAATAATAAGTGCTTGAATATCGCCTTGCATGGGCTGTAATTGTGCAAAGATGATTTGTTGCTCGTCAGCCTTTACATGATATTGGTGAAGGAAACCCTCCGGTTCGGTCATGACATTTTTTTGTATCTGAGTTTGTAGGTTGTATTGCCAAATACCGGAACCCTTACGATAAAAGTACACATGATTGTTTAGTATTTGCCAGTTAAGCCAATTTATATTGCTAAAGTCATTGAGTACTAGTTGTTCTTCACCTGCTACTAATTTCCATAATCCCCCCTGGTCGCGCTTGCTGAAATATAACTCTCCATTATAGAAATAGCCGCTGTAGCCGCCTTTCTCTGTGAGCTGTTGGTGTGTTTTCTGCTTTTTGTCGTACAGCCATAATTGCCACTGGCCGCTTTTATTACTACTGTAGAGCACCGAATTGGTGTTGAGTGCATAGTTGGGGGCATAAGCTTGGTGGCTTGCGCTAAATAATGTATGTAATTGCGCGTTGCTAATATCATATTCGTAAACTGCACCAAGTTTTTCAAAGACAAGTTTTTTCTGTGTTGGTGCAATATGATAACGAGTAAAGCCAAATTCAAATGGCATATCTAGTTTTGATAGTTGTTCATTGTGGTGCTGCCAAAGAGTATGTTGGTTGCCCATATCTGAGATGAAAAAAATATCATTACCTTTGCTCCTTGGAAGTCGGTTCAAGGCCGCATTGCTAAAAAGAGTCGTCGTGTTATCGTCTGCAAGGTTGTACGCTTGTATTTTTGAACTGGCATGATATTGACTGATCAAGACCATTTGCCGTTCAGGCTGTTGTCTGGTTACAGCAATAGATTCAATGGGGTAACTCAATTGTTTTATATGTTGTTTGGCACCTGTGTCAATGGCAAGGCGGTACAGTGATTTATGGTTAACAATAAATAGTTCATCCTGCTGTGTGCTCCATGTGATTGCGTTAAGTGTATGGTCAATGGTGTGAACGGCCAGTGTTTTTAGGCTGTTGCTATTTAAAATATGTATTTCATTTAGGCTTGATTCCACATAGCGTACGAACGCCAGCAAAGGCTTGCTTGGATGCGCTGCGAGTAAGAAGTCTCCTTTCATATGTGCATGTTGCAGCGGCAATGAAAGCTGTTGAAGAGTGCTAGTTGCAATCATCAGCTTATAAACCACATAAGGCGAAGCATTGTTGTCACGTGCACGTATAAAAATTGCTTGCTCATCATTTTGCCAACTTAACTTTATACCTTGTAAAGCAGCACAATCATAGATTTGTTGCTGATGGGTGCTGGCAATGTGATAGAGCTTTATTTGGCATTGCTTAGGCGTTTGCTCAACCCAAACAATCTGTTTACCTGAAGGGCTTAGACTGGCAAAAATAGTTGCATTGGGGTCTGCTGGAATGTGTTGAGTGTCCCCGCGATGCAAAGATTTTAAGATAAGTTGTGGCATAGAACGTGAAGATGTGCTGGAAAAAAATAATATTTCGCCAGTACGGCTGGCGCTGAGTATCGTTTCTATACCTTCGAGAGCGGTAACGCGTTCAACATTAATGATGGTAGGAGGTGAACTGGTTCTAGGCGTAAAAAGCACCAATAATAGTACTGCCAGAGTTAATAGTGCTAAGGCGACTAAATAGGTTCTTGGCGTTAGATATCTGCCCTTGGGCTTAGCTTCAATATACTCTTGTACAACACAATTAAGCACATAACCAAACTTTGGCTTGGTGATGATAACTTCTGCAGCTTCAGGGTTTAACTGCACAAAGTGCTGGCGTAGCTTCGAGATTGCTTTATTAACGGCGCCGTCGGTAACAACGCTACCATGCCAGACAAGTTCAATTAACTTATCTCGTGACAATACCTGTTCTTGATGTGTCACAAATACCATTAACAGCGCATATGACTTTGCTTCTAACTGAATGACTTGGGTATGGTCAGTCAGTGTACGTTGTTTAGGGTCAAATACTATTCCATTTAGCAGATATTTCATTTTTCAACTTATTGATTATTTTGCTTATTTTAATGGTAACGAAAAGGTAATGATAAATTCGATGATAAGTTAAGCACCAATGTATCAGGCAATCTAGGGTAACGGCAAAACACAAGGAGAACAATATGCTTAAACTATTACCTTGGTTGCTATGTGTGACCTTACTTGGAGCTTGTGGTGGTAATGACAATTCAACACAGTCAGATGCTCCAGGTGAGGCGAAGCAAGTTCAACCAATTGACACAACTAAAGAAATATCACTGAACGGCCGAATGTATCGTCTCGCATTTCCCGATAGTGGCTTTGATGAACATAAGACCTACAAGTTATTACTTGCTTTTCATGGCTCTGGGCAAAGTGCCAAGGGGATGCAGGAGATGGTAAAGTTTGAATCTTTGAGTGATGACTATCTTGTTGTTTATCCAAAGTCAAAAGAAGTGGAGTGGGATGATGGGTGCGGCTGTAATGTTGCCCATAGGCTTAATGCACAAGACGTTGGTTTTGTGGTTGAAATCATTCAGGAAATGCACGCCGAGTACAATCTGTTAGAAGGTGAAAACTACGCAGTTGGTTTTTCGCAAGGAGGCCTGTTCAGCCAAAATATGATGTGTAAGTATAGTGAGCTGTTCAAAGGCGTTGCAAGTGTGGCATCACCGATGTCGGTACAGCTAGCTCAAGTATGCACAATTTCATCGCCAACTAATTATATGCTGGTGCAGGGCGACAAAGACAGTGTTTTGCCCTATAGCGGGCTTGAACATAGCAACTTTGGTTTGATCTCTGCGCCGAGTGCTATTGAGTTAATTGCCCATCAAAATCAAATAGACTCTCCCTATGATAGTGACTCATTGGCCGAAAATGTATTACTTAGAACATATCGCAGTGAGCAGTCTGTTGTGAATCAATTGGTTACAATTAAGGGAGGCTTTCATACTTGGTCTTTCGATAATTTTAATACCAGTGAGCAAATATTGGCATTCTTTGATCAAAGCAGTGATATAAAATTACCCGCTCATTCTGCTTTGTATCGATTAGAAAATGGAGACTACCATGTTCGAAGCATGGGTGAGTCAAATGGCAAAAGCGATATTATTTTGCTCTCAGGTGCCAATAAGTTTTTTCACAGCGATTCAGCATGGAGCACTCTTATTCATCCTATGTTGGCCGAACTAGGCAAGGTACATGTGATAGACCGTCTAGGCAATGCTTGGAGTAGTGATACTCAAGAACCTTCGTTTTCATTATTTGCTGCTGATTTACCAAAGCTACTAGAAGCACTTAAGGTAGAGTCGGCAATATTTGTGGCATTTGCTAATGGCAATTTAGCGACTTTAATCTATCAACATGCACCTAGTGAAAAAGTGAACACTCAAGGGATGATCTGGATAGACCCCGATATTTTGCTGCCACATTCAATCAATCAATATCAGTCTGGACCAGTTGCTTCTCTTAGAGAGTATAAAGAGGAATACATTGAATATGTGTCAGAGGGCCCTTGGACTGAAGCCTCGATAGCGCGTGTCGCACAAGAAAGAGAAGAAATAGGGTTACTCATTTCACAAAAGAATATGCCGCACATGGACTGGGATTATTATGATGCTGTGACGGCGCAACGCAGTCAAATCAACAAGCAAGTCACGCGTATCAAAGAAATGATGAACTACCATGATGATCTTGAAGCTGCGCGTTACCTTGCTGAGAGTATTAACATACCAATCTCCATCATAGACAGTGATTTTGAACGCTTAGATATTGCCAATGCTGAGACTGAAGAGGAAAAGGAAGGATTGATCCAATGGCAAACACAAGGCACTCAATGGAGTAAAGACATCGCTCATCGTACCCAAGGTCATTACTTTGCGTTAGAAAATGCCAGCCATCAAGTACTGTTTGAGCACCCAGAAACAGTGATAGAAGCGCTCACCAAAGTACTTGAACAACACTAGCGCAGCACTCGGTGTAACGCTTATTTTCACAGCAAGTGTTACACCTAGCCATTTCCTACAAGTGACTGTGTCCACAGTCCAAAGCCGCTTAATGCGGCTTTTTTGATATTGATGACTGCAGCGTGCTTTTAAGTCCTTCTTTAAAAACGCTCCAGCCTCCATTGGAGGAATGCTTTATTTTTTAACATCTTAAAGCTCACCGAATAAAGCTGCGAACAGGTTGCCTGATACAATTGCGCGAATGCTTGTTTATTTCCAAGTGTATATAGCCAAACGTGTCAAAGTGATTTTTGGATGCTGATTGTTGTCAGTTTTCGTTATTTACAAGTGTCTGAGGCAGAAATTAACCGACCAGACAGGTACGTCTGTTAAACGTAACTGGTTCATATCAAAAGTAGTTTAGATTACTAAGCACGGCAAATGAGTAGCAGTTAAAGACATATGTGGAAAAGGTTAGTTCATTCTATGTTAACACTTGTATTCATTTTAGGTTAAGAGTTAGATATTATTGCTCGTCAATTAACCTGAACACAGAGTTGTGTCACGCTGCTCGCAAATATAATAAATGGCCAAAAAAATAAATGAATTTAATTAAATATCAAATAATAGGGTTACTCAGCTTTGCATTATTAGCTGGGTGTGGCGGTGGTTCAAGCTCAGAAGGGCAATCTAATACGGGGACCAACTCTAACACAGGTTCGATATCGAATACGGGTGGCAGCCAGCAGGTAGATAAGACTCCACCCGTTATTACCCTCAATGGAGAAGCTGATGTAACAGCTATCATGCAACAAGGCTATCAAGAGCTCGGAGCCGTTGCAGTCGATGATGTGGATGGTGTGCTACCCGTGACGATTTCCCATGATCTGGATATCACAAAAGAAGGTGACTACACGGTAACTTATTCAGCTACTGATAAATCTGGAAATCAAGCATCATTGCAGCGAATAGTAAGGGTTGTAGAAGCAAAACGTCTAGCAGATGTTATCGCAGATGATTCTTTTTTGCAGTGTGCTTTGGATGCTGGCTACACATATGCGTTTGAAGTGGATGAGCTATCGTGTGTAAATAAAGGGATCACTTCAGTACAGGGGATTGAGTACATGACTGCAATAACAAAGCTTGTGCTACTTAATAACCTTTTGACGGAAATCGATGTTAGCAAAAACACTCAACTTCAGCAGTTGGATGTTGCATTCAACCAGCTATCTAACCTTGATGTGAGTAATAATGTAACTCTTGTAGAATTGAATGCCCTACAAAACAAGCTGGATAGTATTGATGTGACCAATAATATTAGCCTTACATCATTGAGCGTTGCTTCAAATAATTTGATCAGTATTGATGTAAGTAATAATTTTCATCTTAGGCAGTTACATCTTGAGTTAAATCAACTTCAAAATGTGGATTTGAGTCAAAATACAGCGCTGGAAGATTTATTCATTCAACTTAATCAGCTCACTGAATTAGATTTGAGCAACAATGAGAAGCTTAAGCTGCTGTGGGCATTTGATAATAATATATCTCATATAGACCTATCTAAACACTCAGAACTGGAACAATTACGTATAGAGGATAATCTGCTTACAGATATCGTCCTAACGAACAATATATTGTTAAAAAGCCTAGAATTATCTGATAACCCACTGACTTTTTTAGATTTGAGTAAAAATGACCAGCTAAAGTCCATTTCCATTGCTGGGGCTAATCTAAGCTACTTGGATACCCGTTCCAACACGCAATTGACTTGGCTAGATTTAACGGCAAATTCTTTAACAGCAATAGATGTACGTCAAAACTTGGTACTGGAAACATTACGTTTAGAAGGTAACCTGCTGTTGGAAATTGATTTAACGATGAATAACAAACTAACGGAAGTTTTGCTCGATAAAGGTGTTACGTGCAGTGGACAGGCTTGCCCTTAGTTGAATAAAAAGCCGCTTAATGCGGCTTTTTTCGTTCATAAGCTGGCTCTAATTTTTTTAATTCTTCGGTTGATAATATGACGCAGCCAATGCTGATATAACCATTTTTTTATACCGGTTAAATTACTGAATCTGTGATAAAACGAGTCGGGAATAGTGAATAATCCAAGAGACTTGATGATACTGTCACGTTGTATGTAGGTATGGCTGCCAACAAATTCATTGCCCGGTTTTTGTAGACAAGGAGTTGCGATACCAAACCCTTTAAATGGTCCATGATGGTTTTTAAAGCGCTGCTGTATCGCTTTTAAATAGGCGTTGTCTATGATGTATCCTTCCAGTTCTAGCCAGTGCTCATTGATATAGACTTCAACCCAGCTATGAATGATGGTTTTGGGGGCAAGTGATAATATCCAAGAGGGCATGACGCCTTGCTTTAAGTCGTTGCTAATGACAAAACCTTGCAAGCGACAGGGAATACCAACGGCACGCAGTAGCGCCATTAATAACGTGCCTTTGGTGTTACATTGACCATACCCCACTTTTAACACGTGTGAAGCACTGAGCGTGTCATCGCTGCTGTAGCCAAATTTAATCTCATCTTTAACAAAGTCGTAGATGCTTTTGAGCGCATCAAGGCTATTGAGGTACTGCCACTGCTGTGTTTTAAGTAATTTTTGTATTGCGGGGTGTGCAAAGTTTAATAATGGGGTCGGGGCTAGATATTCTTTCATGGTTATACTCCTTCGTTGTTTTTACGAGTATGCCAATGTGCTGAAGGAATAAATTGAATAAACCGGCTATTTACTATTTTCAGTCGTTGTTCAGAGAGCGTGCACTCAAACAAGGCATCATCTGAGTGCAAAGAGGTATGTTCTGTTTAGCTAGTGATCTTTTTAAGAACTTCAGACTCAATAGTCCCTTTCGATACACAGGTCAAAGTAATATCATTGGTTGCACTACCAGGCTTATATTCACCATGAATGTTGGACTTAACAGTGATAGCACTGTCGTTCACAATTATATTGAGGGCAACTTCTGTTTTGGTACGATTGTCTTTTAAGTAATCAATACCCATCGTGGTCCCACAATCAGCTTGTGCAATTGTGAGTTTCTTGTTCTTTAAAGTAGTCGAAATAATACCAGCTTGATCGTCATAAGTTTGAATTTGATAACCTTCTAAAAGTAAGACTTGCTTTGCTGACCTTAATAATTCAGAAGTGCTTTTTGAGTGTTGAGCAGAAATTACTTTTTCTGGAGTTTGTGGGGCTTGATAAGTTGTTGCACATCCTGTTGCTAAAATTACTACAGATAATAATAAATACTTTTTCATTGTTTTACTCCTTTTTCATTGTCCATGCTTAATTGACTAAGTTTTTAACTTAATTAAAAAAAGCTGCTTAGGTGCTGATTTTAATAGTTAAGCCAACGTTTTAAAAATACTATTTAAAGTTTCTTGGTGCAATCTAAATATTATTGCAATAATGAGTCGTTAGTAAGAGTCACATTGAGCGTTAGATACAAAGTTATTAGAATGTTCAATCACTATTCATAAGCTTGCTAGGGCATCACGTAAAGTAATCCCAAACTGCTTTTTAAATGTGCGGCTAAGGTGGGCGCTGTCGGAGAAACCAGCAATATATGCTGCCTGTGTTGCGTTATGTCCTTTATTGAGTGCTTGTATTGCACATATTAGACGTCGCCAGAGCAAATAAGGCCGCCATGGTAAGTGTATATTGTCTTTAAATAAGTGTAAAAAACGACTTTCGGATAAGTTCAGTGTATGGGCAATATCTTTGGCAAGCCAGTGTTCGGGTTTTATGCAATCTTGGCTAAAGCATTGATTGAGCTTTGCAAGCAAAGCGGCAATACGAGGGTCTAAATGGCGACTTTCTTCACAAATGGCCGGTTGGTAATGCAGCCCTACAATTGTGAGCAACTCGCTGAGGTTGACCATGTTTGAAATGTCAGCGGGTGGCCACGTTTTATAATGATTATTATCGAGTATGGTACTTGCTTGAAGACCTAATTGGCTACTTGGCTCTATGAGGATCACCCAGCCTTGTTGCATGGTTAACTGATGCAGGATATTCGCTTCTAAGAGGCTTATCACATTATGTATGGGAGGATGCTTTGCAACGCTCAAAGTGCTTTGCCGGTCGGGTAAAGTGACTTGTATTAACGCATGCTGGTGCATTGTTGTGTCTAGCACTTGAGTGTGAATGGCGAGTATACCGGGCTCTAAAAATAGCGTTTTCATGTTTTGACCATAACAAAAAACCGAAGCATGTGCTTCGGCTTTTTATTTAAACGTTTAATATATTAAGCAAACGCATCTTGCAGTGGCGGTACGACTTGTTTTTTACGGCTCAGTACGCCATCTAGCCAAACGCGGCTTTGTTCTGGCTTCACACCGTAAGCTGCTTCAATTACACCTTCATCATCTGATGCGATCAGCATTTGTGACCCTTCTTTCATGATGTCAGTAAGAAGTAGCAATACAGAGTGACGGCCACCTTCCTCTTTTAGCTTGGCGATGTCAGCTTCAAGGTCAGCTTTGATATCATCAAATACCGATAAATCAATTACTTCTAATTGACCGATACCAACAAGCTTGCCGTTCATATTGAAATCTTTAAAGTCACGCATAACTAGGTCACGTGCAGGTGTGCCTTCGACTGCTGATTTTACTTTGAACATGTCCATGCCAAGTTCTTTGAAATCTTCAACACCTGCGATCTCAGCAAGTGCTTCAACACACTTAATGTCAGCGGTGGTGCACGTTGGTGATTTGAAGATAACCGTATCACTTAGGATGGCACACATCATGATGCCAGCAATATCTTTAGGAATTTCTACGCCGTAGAAGTCATACATCATTTTAATGATGGTGTTGCTACAGCCTACCGGGCGGATCCAACACTCAAGTGGTGTAGAGGTCGTTAAGTCACCTAACTTATGGTGATCAACTACGCCTACAACGGTTGCCTGATCGATATCATCAGGTGCTTGTGTTTTTTCTGTATGGTCAACGATATATACGTTTTCACCCGCATAGCTCATTTTAAGCTCAGGCGCTTCAAACCCAAAACGGTCAAGAATAAACTGAGTTTCAGGTGATACTTCGCCCAAACGTGTTGGGATAGCGGCTTCACCGATTTTGTTTTTTAGGTATGCCAGTGCAATTGCACCGCAAATAGAATCTGAATCTGGGATCTTGTGACCCACTACGTACATTGCCATTAGACGGAACTCCTTAAATTTTGGTCGCCATTTTAGCAAAGAATATGAGCAATTAAACAGCTAAAAAGCCGCTTACTTGATAGGCTGTTATAAATCACAGTATTAGTGTTATTAAAATGTTTATTTTTATCGTTGTATTAGTGTTTATATTGGGATAAATCGTGACGTCAAACATTGCTATTGGCGTATTATGGCAATGGCCTTGTTGTTCCGCTTAATTGTGGGCTTCGATATTTATCGAGATTCTAGTACCGTGTTAATTGATGAGCGAGACCAGAACATACAACTTTATCACTTTAATATGGATGTCAGATGAGCAGTTCGAGCAAATTAAACCTAGCTATGGTTCCGGGCACACAATGTAATCAGCGTTTGTGGGAGCGTTTAGTACCATTACTAGATGGAGAGATACAGTCCAATCATGTAGCAATAGAAAGATGTGCCACACATGCACAAATGCTGGCAGAAATTGACAGGGCACTCTCTCTGGGAGGACATTTGCTAGGCTTTTCTATGGGCGGCTATTTAGCTTTACAATATGCATTAGAGCATCCTAATAAAGTGCATTCACTGGTGTTGCTAGCCAGCAGCGCCCTTGGCTTAAGTGATGATGAAAAGCAAGTTCGTAAAGGGATGCTCGATTTTCTACAAACACACACCTATCAGGGGATGTCGAGCGCTCGGATAAGGCAGTTTGTTAGTCAACAGCGATGGCAAGATCATGAGCTGCACAGCGTGATCAAAGATATGGATAAATCGCTAGGTGGTGCAACGTTACTCAGACAAATTCAAGAAACGTCATGGCGGCAAGATTTAAGTTTGTTACTCGCAGAACTCAAGTGTAAGGTACTGATAATCGGTGGGCGACAGGATCAAAAAGTACCCCAGGAAGATTTACAAGCAATGACTAAACAGCTATCCAATGCAGAACTTCTGTGGCTGGATGACTGCGGACATATGTTACCACTGGAACAACCGCAAGCGCTCGCGCAAATACTTAACCAATTTTATTTAGGTCAAATTAGATAAGTAATAATGCACCTGAGCCTAACCGCTTTGTATTTAAATTCTATATCTATTTGGGTTTTAGTTTCTTATGCGAATGTCCAGTACTGCAAAAATGAGCAAATAGTTGAACAGACCTTGATGAAGGTAGTGCAACTGGAAGAGTCATAACTTAACCATCACAGGCAGAGGGCATGGCTATACTCACCAATAACCTTTATTATCTTGCGATGATTAAAAATACTCTGGCTGTGTCACAGGGTATAGTTAATAACACAGCAATTTGGAGAGCACATGAGGTTAGGCACTAAAGCGTGGAATAATGTGGTGATTATTTCGATGCTATTGATGATCTTTTTTCTCAATGGTTTGCACCACAAATTGAATCCTCAAACGGAGTCCGAGGGACCCCAGCGATTGCTCCCAGAGCAAAGTTTTGTGCTTGCTTTGGCATTTCCTGGCTTCAAAATTGAGCGAATCGGCACGTCTTGGCGTATAGATGGGCCGTGGCAGGCGCAGCCCAAACAATTGCAGGCGCTGATCAGCTTGTGGCAAACTATGCAATTAGATGTCGCACAGGTGTCATTACATCAAGAGCAAGCACTTAGTGTTGCCCAATTTTGGCTTGCTGCACAGGAGTTGCCATTGAGTTATCAGCTTTATCAAGCGGATGGTCAATATTACTTGTTTGATAAACAGCAGCAGCACTGGCTCGTACTGTCATTCGAGCAGGCGCAACAGTTATTTGCACCACTCACACTGGACAAACTTTAATAAACATTTTGAGAAAAGCATGCCAGAGTTACCCGAAGTAGAAGTAAGCCGTTTAGGTATTCAACCCCATATAAAACAGCAAACAGTAACTAAGGTTTTAGTCCATAACTCAAGTCTGCGTTGGCCCGTGCCAGATGAGGTACGTAGTCTTGAGGGGCAGGTCATACGTTCGGTACGAAGACGAGCAAAGTATTTGTTGTTGGATACCGATGTGGGTAGTGTGATTTTGCACCTTGGTATGTCGGGTCATTTGCGCATAGTGCCGCAAAGTGAAGCATTGAAAAAACACGACCATATCGAGTTTCATTTTAGTAATGGCAAAGCGCTTAGGCTCAATGATGCTCGCCGATTTGGCGCCTGTTTATGGCAGGAGCCTCAGCATAGCCATACTCTGTTCGCAAAACTTGGCCCCGAGCCGTTAACCGATGCGTTTAACGCACAGTGGTTATTCGAACGTTCAAGAAATAAAAAAGTACCTGTAAAACAATTTATTATGGATAACCATGTGGTTGTTGGGGTGGGGAACATTTATGCCAATGAGTCTTTGTTCAAAGCGGGCATTCATCCCAAAAGAGAAGCTGGAAAAGTCTCATTGAAACGCTATCAATCTCTAGCGCCCATTATCAAAGAGACGCTGAGTGCGGCAATAAAACAAGGTGGAACCACCCTAAAAGACTTTGCGCAAAGTGATGGTAAGCCGGGTTATTTTGCGCAGCAACTACTTGTTTATGGCCGCAAAGGAAAGCCCTGTGTTCGCTGTGAAAGTTCGTTACAAGAAATTCGCTTAGGACAGCGCAGCACGGTGTACTGCGCTCAATGTCAAAAATAATTTATTTATTGCGCTAACGCTTCATCGGTTAAGCTTTGTGCGGCATGTTTGTTATGTTCAAAGCACCAAGTAGCTAGGATCCTAGTGACTTGCTCAATCCGCAATTCAAAGCTCGATTTTAACGCCCGTTCATGACGGGTGTGATCGCCATCTCCAAATGGACCAAAACCATCTAATGTAGGAATGCCCACAGAGGATACGATATTGGCGTCTGACACTCCGCCACGCTGTTCAGTGAGTAAAGGTTTGCCCAAAATCTGATTGATCTCTTCTAACAATGCTTTTTGCGCTGCACTAGGAGTCATTACGCCACGTTGTAGGCCTCCTCTAATTGTAATGTCGACGCCAGTCACTTCGATAGCCAAGCAGATATTTTCGATCCCTTCTAACAAGCGCTGTTGCTCGCTAAGGGAAGAAAAACGGGCTTCCACAACCATACTTGCATGGGGCGAAATGGTGTTGGCGCCAATGCCTCCTAGGATTTTACCTACGTTGACGGTACTGCCTCGTTTTAAGTTAGTTAGACTCGTCATCTCTAGCAGCATGTTTGCCAAAGCAAAGTTAGCGTCCACACCATCGCTATAATGGTTACCTGCATGAGCAGCTTTGCCTGTGATATCTATCTCAAATGTGGCAATGCCTTTGCGAGCAGTCACCACTTCGTGGTTTTCTCCCGCGGCTTCAAAAACTAGGCAAACATCATATTGCTTGGCCAATTCTGCAGTTAAATATTTGCTGTCGTCACTGCCGATTTCTTCGTCGCTGACCAGTAAAAAATCAATATTGTGTAAAGGCCCAAATTGCGAACGTAAAGCGCGCAAAGCATTCAATGCGACAAAATTGCCGCCCTTCATGTCACATACTCCAGGACCGTATACCCATTGTTCATCTTGGTTAAAGTCAGTAAAAGTGTGTTCTGGGAATACAGTATCTAAGTGACCAAGCAACAGTACCTTTTTACCCGCTTGCTTTGGTGTGTGAAACAATAGGTGATCGCCAATTGTTTCACGTTGATAGCGTGTCAGAGAAAACCCTAATGGCGCTAATAATTCGATCATTTGCTCGCCGTGTAGATCCACGCCCGCTTTATTCTTACTGTGAGAGTTGCATGTAATGAGGCTTGCTAGCTCGTCAAAATTTAATTTTGTCATCACGGCTTTCCTTGGTTGCATTGGCGCTCATCGTGGCTGGGCTCAGTTGCATTTCAGTGAAGCTTTTATGAACAAATTTTGTCCGCTGCTTTTGGTCAAAAATGTGTCACACAGATCCTTTTACAATAGCCGGGTAGAAAAACGCACCCCCAACTAAAGGATCAAGGAGAACACAGTGACAGCACCTCATGTCGGAATTTGGATGTACGAAAACGGTGGCGGTAAAGCCATTGAACAAAGGCTCGTTCATGCATTGGCTGAACGTGGCATTCAGTCAAGTACCGGACTAAATCTGCGAGACGCACGTGCACAGGGCGGGCAAATACTATGTAATGGTATTGTAATGGAGCACCTAGATGCGTTTTTGAGTTATAACGCAGGGCAGCAAACGCAATATCAGTTGTACTTATATCAAGCTCTTAGTCAGTCTATTCCGACACTCAACAACTTTAGCTCCTTTGCGCTAGCAGAAGATAAGTTTCGTACCTCTCACTTACTAAATGGCCATGGTATTGCTACAGCCGATTACCGCTTGTGCCATAAAAACGATATTGCTGGGTTAAAGGCCGCAATTCGTGACTTTGGCGGCAAGTTGGTTTACAAGCCAACCGATGGTTGGGGTGGTGTAGGGATTGTGAAAATTGATGGCGAACATGCCCTCGATATGTTGTTGCCGTTTCTTAGTCGCACGGATTTGCGTTATTTCTACGTTGAGCGCTTTATTGATTATGACAATACTGATTACCGTATTGATATTGTGGATGGAAAATGTGTTGGCTGCTATGGCCGCAAAGCCCCAAAAGACGATTGGAAAACCAATATTACCAGCGGTGGTTCGGTATTTGTTCGTGAGCCAAATGATGAAGTGGTTGCGCTGGCAATTAAGGCAACACAAGCATTGGGTTTGGAAATAGCGGGCGTAGACCTGATTTATGACCGAGAGCAAGAGCGGTATGTGGTGTTAGAGGTGAACACTATTCCAGCCTTTGCGACGCCTGAGCAAGAGCAGCTAGGTATTAATTTCAATCAGGACAAGCTTGATGCAATGGTGGAACTGATAGAAAGAACTGTTCAGCAAAAAAGAGCTCTTCACTCAGTTAAGGTGGCGTAAGACGATGACAATAAAAAACACTTTGCCCAAAATAGGGCTGCTCTATCTAGATTATGTACTGCGCTTTTTCGACAAGTCTAATTTTAAAGGGTGGCCAGATAAAATTGAACAGGTTACCTATCACTGGGGTAACGATAAAGCGCGCTTTATCGCTGAGGTGAAGCGAAAAAAAATAGATGTACTGATTGGTAATATTCCTGCGACCGCGTATGAAACGTTTCGAGATATTGCCCGTTCACTGCCTAACGTGAGATTTTTACCCTCTCTTGATAGCCAGTTTGCTAATAAATCAAAAGAAAATGTCACGCATTTTTGTCGTAAATATAACCTGCCCGCGCCCCATACTGAGATTTTCTATATTCCTGAAAAAGCAAAAAAATATCTAGCCAGCACGCAGTATCCAAAGATTATTAAACGCTCATATGGGCCATCAAATTATGGTGGCTATTTTGTGCACAAAGTAGATAGTTATGAGCAAGCTCTGGCGTTACTTAATGAAAAGAACTACTACCCAGTGTATGTGCAGGATTTTATTCCAATGGAAGCTGACATACGTGTAATGCTGGTGGGGCATAAACCGGTTTGTGCATTTTGGCGTCGCCCACCCGAAGGGGAGTGGTTAACCAATACCAGCCAAGGTGGCAGCATGGATTATCAGGATGTACCAAAAAACGTATTAGAGCTGGCAGTCCTTGCTTCTAAGGCCGCTAATGCAGAATATTGGGCATGTGATATAGCGCTTGGTAAGGATGGTAAATTACGTATTTTAGAGTGCGCCACCGCATTCGCTGCGTTTCCATACATCCGTGATTGGATCGGTCAGTATTTGATGTGGTTATTGAGTGATGGCCGTTTCATAAAACCAAATATTCCACTTTATAACTGGGAAGAGTTAGGGAAGATAGATTCACGTTTATTGCGCACTATGCGTCATATCGGTTTTTCTCGCTACACCCCAAGCCAAGACTGTGGCGAGTTGTTCTCACGTATGGACGATGAAAACTACCCAATTTTAGACACCAAATACAGTGCTCAGGAAGAGTGGCCTAGCGAGATATGGAATTACCAAGATAATTTCAAGTTACAAGGCATTGTTGTGAGTGCGAAAACACTAAAGACTGTGCCAGGCAGTGACGAAACAACACAACTCAATAGTTATCCCAGCATGCAATTTGATGATGCGCAAATTCGTGAAATCTTATCTCAAGTCAAAGGAATTGGGGAAAAGATGATTGATGAAATCATGAATACATTTGGTGCCCATGGTGTGGTTGAAGCACTCAATACTGCGCCCGAGCAATTGTGTACGGTTAAAAATCTCAAAGATAAAAAGCTCGAAAAGATACTGACCCACTGGCAACAGGTCGCAAAGTCGTGTCATTAAGTTTGTGTCTCTCATTGTATGGTTGCTTCATAGCCGTGTCACCTGTGTGACATGGCGATTTTTGAGGCAATAAAATGTTGTTAGTTGTATGGAAATATTATGAAAATCCAGTACGCATCGTATCAAGATACCATTGATTTTTTACGCCAGAGTATGAGTGAGCATCCCCACCTGATCCGTCTGCAAAGTATTGGTGAAACGTGGGAAGGGCGGCCAATTATGCTAGTGACCGTTTCACTGGATGTAACTTATGCGGATGATAAGCCTGCTTTACTTTACACCGGATCTATTCACGCCAGAGAGTGGATTGGGAATGAGTTAGCGATTAAATTTATTCAGTATGTAATTGATAACTATAAGTTCAACCCCAAACTGCAAACGGCTTTAACACGTAATACCTTGTATATGGTGCCGTGTTTAAATCCCGATGGATTTGAGTACTCACGAAATCATTTCTCATTCTGGCGTAAAAACCGCCGTAATAATGGGGATGGCACTTTTGGGGTGGATTTGAATCGAAATTTTGATGCTAAGTTCATGCGCAATCAGAACACGCAATCAAATACATATGGCGGGCCACACGCGTTTTCAGAACCAGAAACGTCGGCTATTAGAGATTTTGTCGAAAGGCATGAGAATATTCGTATTGCACTAGATTATCACTCACAAGGTAATGTATTTTTCCCTGCCCATAAATTTAACCATGAAGTAGAAATTGAAGGCACAGATCTAAATGTACTGTGTGCCAATATGAACAATGAGATCAGAAAGGTGACGGGACGCCAGTACGGTATCCACCGAGGCAAACCTCCTGCTCAACTGATCCAAGGAAGTGGACGAGAATATTACTACCGAAAAGGGATCATCGCGACAGTGGTTGAGGTGGGCACACGTAACATTCCAGATTATATGAAAAATATGGCTCAAAGCGTGGCTGAAAATATTCCGGCTGTTGCTTATGCGCTGAGCGAAGCCATTAATTACTCTCCTTTAGCTCCTGCGCGAGTAGCCGATTTTACCATTAAGCATGTTGGACATGACAATGTGGAACTCGAGTGGGAATATCTGGAACGAGATGATATTTATTTTGAAGTGTATCGCAGTGAGCATAATAAAGCCCCGTGTACTGAAGAGAATCTAGTTGCGATCACCAAGTCTTTATCATTTGTGGACTCTCAGCTTAAAAGCGGTCACTTCTATTTTTATAACATTCGTGCGGTTGATAAAGTTACTAAAATAAAATCACCATTTAGTCCAGAGTTACGCTTAAAAACGACGCTGGCCGACAACCAATGTGGACGTACTTTATTCCCGCCCCGAGAGCAGGTAGGGTATTTATCACAAAACTATTTAAGCAAGAATAAAGAGCACTTTGGTTACAATTCGATGTTTATTGGTGTCGATAAAAATCGTGGTACTAGCATTGGTGTTATTGCGTTTGATTTGAGTACGATTCCTGAGGGCTCGCACATTGAAACGGCGCAGTTCTTTTTATACCCGATGAATCGGGTAGCCGCTAAAATTGAAAAGTATGGAGAGTGGTCAATTTCAATATTAGATGCCAGCTTAATTGACGATATCTATGACTTCGCGAAAATTCACGATGCCAAACCACTTCATACCTTAGGGCAAACAATTGAATCGGACAAAATGACGCAGGGGATATGGCTGCGTTGGGCACTTAATGGCGTGGAGCGTACGCTGTTGGAGTCTTTGCTTGGTCAGAACACCTTGTTGCTCAGAATTCAGGGGCCACAAACACTCCCCATAGGCAATGATTCACAAGTGATGCAGTTCGATATTGGTTATGGCTCTTTTGGTGGAGGCTTACATTATCGCCCAAACCTTGAGCTGATTTATCAGTTACCTGAGCTATCATCGACGGTTTATGCTAGTAGTTGTAATACGATTTATAAAGACAAGGTGCTAGCAGATAAACTTTCATCCGGTTTTGACGCTGATGGTGAAATTGTCTATGGACAGTTAGCGTTCGAACTCAATGAATGTTTCGACCCTCAACGCACGGTGTTTACTGGTGCTTGCCTGACATTGTACAGCTCTAATTGTTTGGCCTTTGCGAAAGACGTGCGCTTTACTGTGGAGTTGGTTGAGCTAAAAGATGTGGATTTTAAGCATGTTAAGCAAAGGCAAAAGATTGAGTATATTGGTTATGAGGTGAGTAATGAGCAGCTCAAAGAGCGCACGGCCCATAATTTCATCTTTGATAGCTACAGCCTAAAAGAGCTTGCCCGTTTACATAAAGCACAGACTCCACTGTATTTCATTATACGCGCGACGGCCGAATCCCAAGCGCGCAATGCTTTGGTTAATTGGCGAGATTGTCAGGATACGCAACCAGCGCAGTTACACGTTGAATATATAGAGCGGCGAATAGAGGCTTTGCCAGCGCCAACTCACCTGCAAACGCAAGTGGAAAATGGTGTGGTTAAGTTAACTTGGTTAAATACGGATAGTTCTGATTTAGTTGGTAGCTTTGTGGTGCGCAATAGGTTTCATCCTCCGCGCTCACCATTTGACGGCGTGAAATTATACGGGGGTCAGGATCAATACACGTTGGATAATTTTGGTAATGCAGATATTGCTAAATACTATGCGGTTTTCAGTTATGACCATGTGCCAAATTACTCTGAACCTGCGATTATTTATTACCCTGGGCAGCGGGATGACTAAAAGGTGAGAATACAAGTAAGGCCGCAGCGGCGGCCTTACTTAGAGATACATGGAGTATGTACTCGCTGAGTATTACTTTAACAGCACACTATACACAAATTTGCTGGTCTGTGTAATTGGGTCGAACACACTTAGTGCTTTATATGTTCGAAACCATAAGGCTCGGCCTCAGTACATATTATAACCGGTTTGTACCGCATATGTCGATACAGTACTGGTCTGTTTTGTTGTTAGCAACGCTTAGCTGAAAAGAATTTCCCATGTTAGGGAATGTGTTATCACAGCTCAAATGGTGCCACGCCAACAGCCTGCATCGTATAACCTGTCTGTGCGAGATCCCCTTGCCATGTTTCGACTTTGATAACACCCGTGACCGTAATCGCGTCATATAAGCTTTCGATAGGCACGCCGCCCTTTATTTTAACATGCACTATTTGGTTAGGTGGTGGAGGTGGAACGTGGATACAAGCACCAAAATAGGGTACCAGTAGAAATTCACTGATCACTTGACTGTCTCCTTCAAGTGGTACGACAAAGCCAGGCAAACTGACGGACTGGCCATCTAAACTTTTTACCACAGGTGCGTCTAAATTTGGCTGAACCCAATTTTGGTCGTTACCATCATGACTGGCCGCATCCTGATTACTTATTTGGACATGGCCTTTTGGTATTAAGTCTTCCCAGAAAATTTCTTTCGGTGGGTTAGCATGTGCACTGATGCTTAACATGCTGATTAGTAACAGGGAAATAAATCGCATATACGTACTCTCTTAAATTTTAATGCTCATACCATCGGCCAACGAATAATAGTAGGCGCGCGCGGCAGGAAATAGGCCCATTAGTGTACCGCTAAGCATGATAACGCCTAACAAGGTGAGTTCATAGGGTGACAAAGGCGTCAGACTCAGACTGATGCCAAATTGACTTTGCAGCATAGGGGTTACAGTGAGTAGCCCCGCGTAAAATAACAAAGTACCAAATACACAACCTAACAGTGTGATAATGATGGCTTCAAAGCTCAGTAGGCTGAATATGTGCCAAGGTCTGGCACCAACAGAGCGCAGGATAGCCAATTCTCTGCGTCGCTGGCTGACAGTGGCCAATAGGGTCGTTAACATACCAAGCAAACTGATGATGACTACAACCATGGAAAACAACAGTAGTATCTTTTCAACGATGTCCAGCATATCCCAAAGCTCTTTGAGCGTGACCGTGGGCATAATCGCCAATAAAGGCTCAGCTTTATATTGATTGATATTGCGACGTACTTGCAAAGTGTATAACGGAGAGTCAAAGCCCATTAAAAAGGCTGTAATTTGTTTTGGACTACCAATCAAATCAGATGGCTCACTATTGAGAGAACCATTGTCCAAATCATGTGGGCCGTGTTCATGGTCTTGTCCGCTATGCGAGCCATGCTCATGCTGTTTGTTACTGTTACGAGTAATTGCGCGTGGCTTGCTATTGGTGGCATGAATAGCATCGATCGCAATCAATGGTATATGTACAGTTTTGTCTACAGGTGTACCAGTTGGGGCTAAAATACCCACAATGGTCATTGGGTTGTCATCGTGATGATGAAAACTTGTATTTCCCATACCGTGTGATATCACGATATTTTGGCCTAGATGGTAGCCAAGCTTTTTAGCAACCTCACTACCTAGTACCAGTTCCTTAGCGTTATGAAACGCACGACCGGAACTAAATTGCAGAGCTTGCTTTTTAGCGTAGCGGTAATATTCAAAGTAGCTGCTATCGGTGCCCAGCACAGCGTAACCTTTGTGACTATCGCCTAAACTAATTGGAATACTCCAAGCGACGCCTCTGCGCTTTTTAATGTCTTGGTAGCTTTGCCAACTTACCGCGTTATTACTGTGGCCGATGCGAAACACACTTGAGAGTAATAATTGGATGTCGCCAGTACGGGCACCTACGATTAAATCTGTGCCTGATATGGTATTGCTGAAGCTGCTTTTGGCGTCTATGCGCACACGCTCAATGCTCAATAACAGCATCACACTGATAGCAATAGTAAAAAGCGTTAAAAGTACACTCGCTCGGCGGTTCCAGCAGCTCTTGAGGGCTAGTTTAAGTAAGGTCATTGGCTGGCCTCATTAATGCTCGGCAAGCTGATTTTACGATCAAAAAGATGAGATAAGCTGTTGTCATGACTTACAAAAATAACAGTGGCTTGATACTTTTCAGCTTGTCCAAATAAAGTAGCAATAAACGCTTCTCTGGTATCGGCATCAAGTGCAGAAGTTGGTTCATCGGCAATAATGACCTCAGGTTGTCCGATAAAAGCGCGTGCAGCGGCAACGCGTTGTTGTTGACCAATACTGAGCTCAGAAACACTACGTGACAATAAATTATCATCAAGGCCCAAAGCGTTCAGCAGATAGTGGGCTTGTGCTACTACCTGTCCTCTTTCATCACAGGCCCTTTTTGTTCGTCTAGGAGAAAATTCACATCCTAAAGTAACGTTTTCTAATGGGCTTAAATAAGGCAATAAATTAAAGTTTTGAAAAATAGTGCCTATGTGATCAGCACGAAAGCGGTCTCGCTTAGTCCCTGAAAGCTTAGCCAAAGATTGACCTAGTACTGACACCGAACCGTGCTGAATAGGCGTAGTACCAGTCAATAAACCCAGGAGTGTAGACTTGCCACTACCACTTGGACCGTGCAAGAACACTTTCTCCCCGTCGTTGACTTGCAAGTGCTTAATCTGCAACGTTGGGTGGGCATGGTTTTGCCATGTGTAGATTAAATCGCTAATTTCAATCATCAATAAACCTTCACCGCTATAATGTTAGCGATGGTATATCAGATTGGGAGAAGGCAAAACCTTGCATCGTTAAATTCTAAACTTTCTGCGGCAAACGGCGTTGTGATTGTGATTTTGTCGCTGAACGATTATTATAACGCCTTCTAACCCCCTCATTTTTTGCACCCTTTAGCAAGGTGCATCCGGCCCTTGGAGTAATAATGAGTAGCTACAAAGTTTTAGACGTCAATGACGATCTACCAATTCGCACCAAAGGTGCAGTTCACAGCGGTAAAGTTCGTTCAGTTTACTGGCTTACTGATGAAGACAGCGCACGCCTAATTGCAGAAAAAGGCTATGATGTCCCATCAGATACAGAGCTGGCTATCATGGTGATTTCAGATAGAATTTCGGCTTTTGACTGTATTTGGCAAGGCGAAAATGGCCTCAATGGCGTACCGGGTAAAGGTATCGCACTTAACAGTGTTGCAGCACATTGGTTTAAGTTGTTTGATGATGCAGGTCTTGCTGGTAACCATATTGTTGATATTCCACACCCTTACGTCTGGATCGTGCGAAAAGCAAGCACGGTTAGAGTCGAGGCGATTGCCCGTCAGTACATAACGGGTAGTATGTGGCGAGACTATGCCAAAGGCATTCGCAATTTTTGCGGTATTGAGCTGCCAGAGGGACTACAAGCAAATCAAAAGTTACCAGAGCTTTTGATCACACCGTCAACAAAAGGCATTATTACTGGCCTTGATGATGTGCCACCAGTAGATGATGTGAATATCAGCCGTAAAAACATCACTGACAATTTAGCAGCATTTAACTTCAAGTCTGAGGGTGATGTGGCTAAATATGAACAATTACTGGCGCAAGGCTTTGCCTTGATAAGTGATGAGCTTGCCAAATTGGATCAAATTTTTGTGGATACCAAGTTTGAATTTGGCTATGTCGAAGATAAAGATGGTCAGGAAAAACTTATCTACATTGATGAGGTGGGAACACCTGATTCATCTCGTATTTGGGATGGTCCTGCATATCGAGATGGTAAAATCATCGAAAACTCTAAAGAAGGTTTCCGTCAGTTACTAATCAACAACGTGCCTGACAGTGATGTATTGTTAAACAAAGATCGCATGAATGAACGTGAAGAACTGGCCAAACATTATCAGCTACCAGTTGATGTGATGATGGCGGTATCGGAAACTTATGTGGGTATCGCCAGTAAAATAGTTGGCCAAGATCTTGTGATCCCAACTGACCCTCGCTCTGAGGTCATAGCAGTCCTTGACGCCCAATATGGCTTGATTGAAAATCACTAGCCTGCCATAGACTTAGCCAATGAACAGTGTTTGAACTGTTTATTGGCTGTTATCTCGCAAATGCCTTCGTAAATGCCTTGCAATTATACTCCTAGTCAATTTTACTTAGAGTTAGTGTGTTAAAAATATAAGGCAAGGTATGCCATTCTTTGTGCTTCAGGAGCGCTTGATTGTTAAGCTCAGTATTGCATTACTTGGGTGCTTGAGTGTTGCCGTATCGGCAAAAACACTCACCGTGGTTGATCAACATGGCTCGCCCGTTAAGAACGCAGTGGTGGAGCTGTTGAATGTAGCAACAGATAAACAGCCACCGCAGCAAATAGCAATAATGGATCAGGTCAATAAGCAGTTTTCGCCTAGGCTGTTGACCGTGATGCAAGGTCAACAGGTGTCATTTCCCAACAGTGATGATATTCGTCATCATGTGTACTCGTTTTCTGAGGCAAAACCTTTTGAATTAAAACTTTACGCGGGCACCCCAAAAGCGCCAATTACGTTTGGCCAATCAGGTGTGGTTGTACTGGGTTGTAACATTCATGATTCCATGGTGGGCTATATTTATGTGGGGCAGTCAAACGCAGTATTCGTATCGGATGATCAAGGTAAAATTAACTTGCCGGATAATGTCGGCGAATATGTTTTTTGGCATCCAGAACAGGCCAGTAACATCAACGAGCGCGCCAAAATGAGCTGGCCTGATACCGGTACTGACGCACGGGTTAAAATCAAATTAGTGACGCCAGTGCCACGTAATACCTTTGGTGAAAAATTTAAGGAACATCATGGGCAGTAGTTTAAAACATCGCATTATTTTGCTTTGCGTAGGGCTAGTTTTGCTGACAACCGTGACCAGCTTAGTGAGCTTTTGGTGGTCTACCAGTCACTTTAATGAAAGCCAGGTACAGCAAGACATCGAAGTGGGTCAGAATGTATACCAGCAATATCTAAAGGCAAAAGAACGTCTATTGGTAACGGCGGCTACTGTACTGACTGCAGATTTTGGTTTTAAGCAAGCCGTTGCAACACGCGATGCGGATACAATAAGTAGCGTGCTGTTTAACCACAGTCAGCGTATTGATGCTGATCTAATGTTGTTATTTGATACCCGAGGGAAATTGATTTCAGCAAACCAAAGTAATATTCAATTATCACCCGATACCCCTAAACTCATGCAAAAAATACTTGCTCAAGGTAATAGCTCTACGTTTATGGTGATTGGCGATAAACTATACCAAGTGATTGTGCTACCGGTAAAGGCACCTCGTACCATAGCATATAGCATGGTGGGGTTTGTGATAGATGCGGCAGTGGCAGCAGAGCTAAAAGAACTTACAGGTATGGAGGTCAGTTTCATTGCTCACCGCACGGGGTTAAAGGCGACTACCATTTTGAACCATCCCGAACATTTAAGTTTGCTTGAATATATAGACAACCAAATTGTTAATCGTTGGTTTAGTGAAGACCCAGTTTATCTTAGCACCGAAGTGCAATTACCAGGCTTAGAGAATAATCCTATCAGTGTGGTGCTCAGTGCGGACTTAAGTGAACACTACAAAGAGTTTGATACGCTAGTGCTTACGGTAATTGCTTTGTCGTTTGGTACCATTATTTTAGGCTTTATCACCAGTGGCATATTAGCCAACAACTTGACCACGCCTATTTTGCAATTAACGGTAATGGCAAAACAATTCGCAAAAGGTAACTATAAAGCGAGCATTCCAGAATCTCGTCCTAGTAGAGAGGTATGTGAGCTGGTCAATGCTTTCCAAGAGATGGGGGAAGACATTCAGACTCGGGAAAAGAAAATTAGCTTTCAGGCCAGACATGACAACTTAACCGGATTCTATAACCGTACCGCAGCACTAGATTTACTGTCGCATCAGCTTGACGATAAGCAGACATATTACTTAGTTGCGTTGGATATAAAAGGGCTTCGGCATATCAATGACAAACTGGGCCCAAGAGTTGGAGATAGCTGTATTCAAGCGGTAGCGCAGCGTATAAAAGAAACTACCGAAGGGATCAATGGGTTTAATGCCCGAGTGGGCGGAGATGAGTTTCTCAGCGTTATTGCAGCCAAACCAGATACTTCTATGGAGCAGTGCATTGCACAGTTACAGTCTTCGCTGAACAAGCATTATGTAATTCAAAAGCTGGAGATCAGTTTACGTTTTAGCATGGGGGTTGTGTGTTATCCAGAGCAGGCGTACACGCCAGAAGATATGATCAGACGGGCGCTTATTGCTGTTGATACCGCCGCTCAAGATGGCCATGAAGTGTACTTTTATCAAAACGGCGAGGATGAAGCACACCTTGAACGCTTGGAGATCATTGATGAACTCAAGCAGGCATTGCAGCTAGATGATGGGCAATTATTTATGGCCTACCAACCTAAGCTAAATATGAACAGTGGTCAGGTAGACAAAGTTGAGGCACTCATTCGTTGGAAGCGTAACAACGGTGACTGGGTCTCTCCAGAGTTGTTTATTGATTTAGCAGAGCAATCAGGGTTGATAGTTGAGTTGACCAAATGGGTTGTGCGGGTTGTTATTACACAAGTGGGGGTTTGGCTGCGTGAAGGACTGACAATGAAGGCAGCTATTAATGTATCCGCACAAGATATTGCCGACAGTGCTTTTCTGCCGCATTTAGAAGACATGTTAGCAATACATGGTGTTCCCGCCAATTTGATCACCATAGAGCTGACCGAACGTGACATGATTGAAAATGAAGAACGTGGTATTAACGCGCTGAAGGCACTCAAAGCGCTAGGCGTTATGATTTCTTTGGATGATTACGGAGTTGGTCAGACTTCATTGGGCAGGTTGAAGATGCTACCCATTGATGAGTTAAAACTCGATAAAGTGTTTATTTTAAAACTCAATGAATCACATCAGGATCAATGTATTGTGCAATCGACGATATCCCTTGGTCATCAACTTGGGTTTTCAGTTGTCTCAGAAGGGGTCGAGAACAGCGAATCACTGACGTTACTTAAACAAATGCGCTGCGACTATGCGCAAGGCTATCACTTGAGTCGCCCGTTACCAGCAAAAGAGTTCATTAACTGGCTGGGGAGTTACCATGAAGTGGTTTAGCGTGTTGCTGCTATTGGTTTTACCTCTGAGTGCTTTGGCAGGTGGTAAGCTTTTAGCCACGCCAGGGGTATCTCAGATAGAGGGGAGTGCTGGAGGGGGCATTGTTCCTTGGGCGCAGTTAGCGGGCTATGCAAGTGAAGATGAATGGGCCATAAGCGGCTTTTGCAGTAGAGGAAATGTGAAAAACTACACGCTGGATGTATGTGGTGTACAGGCCAACATATTCGATCGCATTGAGTTGAGCTACGCTGAGCAAGATTTTGACGTCCCCAGTCTCAATACCAACATTGAGCAAGATATCAGTGCCATCAAAGTTCGTCTTTATGGCGATATCGTATACAGTGACTGGCCGCAGTTGAGTGTTGGCGTACAACATAAATCTCTGCAAGATGGCAGCGTAGCAACCTTGGTAGGTGCTGAGCATACTAGTGGAAATGATGTTTATGTGGCGATGAGTAAGCTACATTTAGGCGCATTGAGTGGTTATAACTGGTTTTGGAATGTGACAGCTCGATATAGCAATGCCAACCAAATCGGCCTGCTAGGGTTTGGCGGCAACAAAGCAAATAAACACTGGTTGCTTGAAGCCAGCTCGGCGATATTTTTGTCCAGAGAAATTGCTATAGGAGTTGAATTTAGGGAAAAACAAAATAACCTAGGGTTGGGAGAGAGTCATTGGCGAGATGTATTTATCGCTTGGCTACCTAACAAATCAATAAGCGTCACTGGCGCTTGGTTAGATCTAGGTTCAATTGCAGGCGTGGAGAAACAAACCGGCTGGTATGTGTCGATAACAGGGTATTTTTAAATGAAGTATTTTGCGTACACACAAAAGTTGATGGTTATATTACTGATGACGGCCAGCTTGTCAGCTTGCCAAAGCGCTCCGCAGTCGTTGTACCAAAAGGTTGGTGAGCAAGCTGGACTGGAGCGTTTAGTGGATGCGTTTATCAATCAAATTGGACAGGATAAAGTTATTTTTCACTATTTCAAACAAACTAATGTGAGCCATTTTCGCGCGGGCTTTATTAGTCATTTATGCGATGTATTGGATGGACCATGTCAATATGATGGCGATTCCATGGTGCAAATTCATACCGGAATGAACATTAATGAGCATGACTTTAACCATGCTGTAGAGCTGTTGATAGCCGCAATGGACGAGGTAGGTATTACCCACCCCGTACAGAATCAAATTCTTGCCAAGCTGGCTCCGATGCGCTCTGAGATCATCAAGATTTAGAGCACTCTTTTAGGAGCTGTGTGCAAGCCGCTGCGATGGCTGTGGGGCGGATTTGTTCGATGATCTTCTCCTCTGACAAACTACAACTTTGACTAGTGAGTGCTAGAAATTGCTGGTTTTTCGGGGCCACCACAGACCAAGGGGAGGTGCCAAACCCCACCACTGCAACACAGGGCGTCGCCACGGCAGCGGCCATGTGCATTGGGCCAGAGTCGATACTAATCATTAAGTTACAAGCTGCAATACAGTCTACTAGCTCCACTAAGCTGGTTTTACCTGTCAGATCAGTGACAGTAATATGCTGTGTTTGTAAGGCATCATACAGTTGCTGGTTGTCTGTTGTTTCCGATGGGTCACCAACTAGATAAAAGTGTGCGTCGACCTGCTCAGATAGGGCGATAAGTGCCTGTTTAGCAAGCGCAAGGGGGTAGTGACGTGGGCCCTTATTTTTACCGCCAAAATAGACCGCTATAGGTGTTTTCTTGCTATCAGCAACTACTTTGTCAGTATGTTCATAGCTTAGCTGAGGCAACCCATACTGTTCAAACGGTTTGTTGTGACAGTCATTGATAAGCTGACAATAACGATGGATGTAGTGATGATTTTGATTGAGTTTTAAGCCATGACTCAACAGTGGGCTTCGGCCATTTTGCTTGTAGCCTAAAACAAATCTGATCCCGGCCAACTTACACACTACAGCTTCGCTCAGAGAGCCTCTTAACAAGACGGCCATGCTAAATTGATATTGTTTAAGAGACTTGGCAAGCGCAAAGGTGGATTGCTTATCCTCTTTGTCATAGCGTGTATCACGAATGATATTAATACGATATTGCGTATCTCGAACAAAAATATCGCACATGTAGGGCCTGGCTAACAAGTGAATATCATTGTTTGGGTACAATTCACGTAACATAGCCACGGCGGGCAGAGTATTAATAGCATCGCCGATAAATTTGGGCAGCACCACTAAAATTGCCCCTGAGACCTGATTTGTTTGTAGTTGTTTCAAAATAATATTGCTGCTGTATTGCGCTCTCACAAGGTGCTTAGTATAACGTGAGCTGGGTTTCAATTTCACCCGTTATAAATCAATAAAGGATTTAAAATGAAAAACTTGAAAAGTTGTGAGTGGCTGGCAAAGCACCTTGACCAAGTACAGGTGCTAGATGCTGGGATTGTTAAGCCTGGCCTCACTTCGCCTTACTCGCCTGCTGCCATCATTCAAGGCGCTAAGCGTTTTGATATCAGTGGTGCGCTTGCTAAGCCCGATGCGCAACTGCCAAACACCATGTGTGATGGCGCGCAATTTCAGGCAAATATGCGCCAGTTAGGTATCAATCAGAACGACACGGTCGTGGTGTATGATGATTTAGGGTTGTTTAGTGCCGCGAGGGCTTGGTGGATGTTCAAAAGTATGGGTTTTGAGCAAGTCTTTGTGCTTGATGGTGGCTTGCCACGTTGGCAAGCGCTGGGTTTACCCACTACGCAAAATTATGCACTTAGTGAGCAAGTTGGTAATTTTGTGGCTAACCCGCAAAGTGGTTACTTTATTGATAGTCAACAGGTCTTAGCGGCGATAGACGATGACAGTATTTGTTTATTAGACGCAAGGGGAGCTAAACGCTTTTGTGGTGAAGACCCTGAGCCACGCGAGAATATGCGCAGCGGTCATGTACCAAATAGTAAAAACCTGCCTTACACTGCACTTTTAGATGAGCAAGGACTGATGAAAAGCATCACACAGCTCAAGGCCCTATTCGCAGAGCGTGGTGTTGCGCAGCAAGCCCTTCAGTTTAGTTGTGGTTCGGGTGTGACAGCCTGTATTTTGGCAATGGCGGCAGATGAGTGTGGTTATCAGAAATTGAGTGTCTATGATGGTTCATGGAGCGAATGGGGCTTACCCAGTGAGCTGCCCGTTGCGACAGGAAGTTAGCTGTATGGACAGTGGCGACAGCCGTTGCCACAACAGCTCCCACGTTTTAAATGTGCCCAGCGATTCATGACCAGCAGGCCATTTTCAATATCATAGTCTAAGCCTTCTATCGTGTTAGAATGTTTAAATGGCTGAGCTAGGGCTAGTTGCTCTTCAATCGGCAGTGTACTTATTGTCTCAATATACGCCTTGAGTTTCGCAGTCAGGCAGACTCGACAAAGGCATCCGTCAGTTTGAGACAAGGGCAGAATATTGGGCAAAGCCATGCACCAACAATTTTGATCGGCAACGCACGTCAGGGCTTTCCCACAGTTTGAACAAGACATTTGTAAATACCAGAATGAACAATAACAACATCGATAATAACACACCTCACTATCAGGATTTAGCAACGATTGCGCGCTTAGCCACCGGCTACCAGCAAGTGTATGGGCGATTGATAAGCTATCCGCAGACGGATGTTGTGTATAGTGTCACCACTGAAGATGTGTGCTTAGCGTTGATACAAGTACAAAATGGTGCGGTTGATATCGACGAGTTGGAAATGTGGGCCAGCCTTTTGGAAATGCGTGGCGATATTGAACACACCCAAGTGGAAGGGCTACTGTATGCTTTGGCAAACCCTGAACAGATGGGGGAAATAACCCACGAAAAAGTAGCGCAACTACTCACTCTATTGAAATAAAAGGAATGTATTAATGCCGCTTAGAGCAAAAGCGATTTTCCAATATTACCAAGATGCCAATTTTACCTTACATGTAATGCACCCAAAATTTAGTGAAATAGATCATGAGTTGGTGATGCGTAATCAAGTTAGACTCCGTCAGTTATTTGCAGGGCAAACCGAGTGGCCAAAGCCTAATATGACAGTGGCAGATAATACCGCTGCGATGGAACATCATTTACGAGAGTTTAATGAAAACATCGCTTATAGCTTTTGCGTATTCGATAGTGAAGAAAAAAAATGTATTGGTTCGGTGTACATTGATGCCAGTAACGTCGACGGCTACGACTGCGAGCTGCACTACTGGCTAGATCAAAGCTTGATTGAACTAGAATCTGTGTTAGAACAAAGCATGCTAGTTTGGCTAAAAGAGAAGTGGGGGTTTGAAACCCCGGCTTTGGTTGGCCGAGAGATACCACTTGAACAGTGGCAAGACATGAAAAAAGCGAGCTGATGCTCGCTTTTTATCACTGAGTTTTACTTCATTTGTGATACGCCAAGCAAGCCTCAACTTCGTTTTTCGAGCCTAAGATCACGCTGACACGCTGGTGGATCTCTTGCGGGTCGATATCCAAAATACGCGCATCACCTGTGTGGGCCATACCGCCTGCTTGCTCAACGAGCAAGGCCATTGGGTTAGCTTCGTACAATAAACGTAGCTTGAATGGCTTGTTAGGATCTTTGGTATCAGCTGGGTATGTGAATAAACCACCACGACATAATACACGGTGTACGTCTCCTACCATGGCCGCAATCCAGCGCATGTTGAAGTTTTTACCACGAGGGCCTGTGTCACCCGCCAATAAATCGTTGACGTAATTTTGCATAGCAGGCTGCCAGTGACGCTGATTTGAGGCGTTGATAGCGAACTCTTTGGTATCTTCAGGAATTTTAGCGAACTCTTGCGTGAGCATAAAGCTGCCGTGAGTTTTATCTAAGGTGAAGATACGAGTGCCTTTACCAATGGTCAATGCTAATGTGGTACATGGGCCATACAATACATAGCCTGCCGCTACTTGCTGATGGCCAGGCTGCATGAAAATACGCTCATCGGCTGGGTCTGAATCTTTTGGTGCACGCATGATTGAGAAAATCGTGCCTACCAGTGAGTTAATATCTGTATTCGATGAGCCATCTAGCGGGTCAAAAGCCACGATATATTCAGCGTCGGGGTTACCTGCAACGGTGTAGTCTTCTTCTTCTGATGCAATGGCTTTAACGTAGCCAGACTCAAGTAGAATATCTTTTAAAAGTTGATTTGATAGTACATCAAGCTTTTTCTGGGTTTCGCCTTGGATGTTTTCATCCAATGTTGAACCGAGTACGCCAGAGAGGGCACCTTGACCAACACGAAAAGAAATCTCTTTACAGGCCGCTAAAATTGTACGGATAAGAGAAAGTAACTCTCTTGAGCAACCATCTTCGATAAGCACTGGAGGGAGTCTACGCATAGTTTTTGATCCTGATAACGTTGTGGCTTGAGTCTATATAATGTGAGAGGAGATCTCAGGCCGCAATTAATTTCGTCTTAAAATGGCTGAACTTTGTATACAATTTTATATACTGGGTTTGAATCAGCCATTAAAACCACTAATAACAAGGTAAGATCATGCGAAAAATAGCCAAGCTATCCGTCATATTCTGTACTTTGCTAGGCGCTATGATAACTCAAGCTGTCGCAGCAATTAAGTCTATTGACGAGTTTACTGACAAGTTAAATCGTTTTCCGGGGTATTATTCCTTTTATGCTGACACTTCCAGCGGCAAAATCTATCTGGATGTCGATAAGCTAAAGCAACCATTTCTTCTACAGCATAGCTTACCTTACGGTGTTGGCTCTAATGATATTGGATTAGATAGAGGACAGCTTGGCGGTACTTACTTGGTACAGTTTGAGCGCTTTGGTGAGAAAGTAATGTTACGTGCGTTAAATAGTTATTATCGTGCCAGCTCGTCGAATCCTGCGGAGCAACAAAGTGTCAATGAAGCCTTTGCATCAAGTATTTTGCAGGGCTTTAATGTGGTTGCTGAAGATAGCGATAGCGTATTGATAGACTACACACCATACCTTTTGTCAGACGTACATGCGGTGAGCCGCACGCTCGCACAGCGTGAACAGGGCAGCTTTAATCTAGATAGCACTCGCAGCGCCGTGTTTATGGAGCGCAGTAAAGCGTTTGTTGATAATACTGAGCTAGAAGCCGTGTTGACCTTTACCGGTAATAAACCGGGTGAATACGTACGCCAAGCAGTGGCAGATCCATATTCGATTACGGTTCATCAGCATCACTCGCTGATTAAGCTGCCGGATGATAACTATCAGCCTCGTAAATTCCACCCTCAATCGGGGTATTGGAGCATTGAGCATAAAGACTATTCGGCACCATTAGGGGAGCCTATGTTGGTGCGTTACATTCCGCGCCATCGTTTGGCTAAAAAAGACCCCAGCGCAGCGCTGAGCGAACCGGTTGAACCAATTATTTACTACCTTGACCCAGGCGTGCCAGAGCCGGTAAAAACAGCCTTGCTAGACGGCGCAAAATGGTGGGATGATGCTTTTGCCGCAGCAGGTTATAAAAATGCCTTTCAAATTAAAATTTTGCCTGAAAGCGCAGATCCGATGGATATTCGCTATAACGTGATCCAATGGGTGCATCGTGCAACACGAGGTTGGTCATACGGTGCATCGGTAATTGACCCTCGTACAGGTGAGATCATTAAAGGTCATGTGACGCTCGGCTCTTTGCGTGTGCGCCAAGATATTTTAATCGCCGAGGCACTGGCTGCACCATTTGTGAAAGGCGATGAAGTGGTCAGTCGCTTACATGATATGGCGCTTGATCGTATTCGCCAGCTCAGCGCGCACGAAATCGGTCATACTTTGGGCATTGCCCATAACTTCTCTGCCTCAATCAAAGACAGAGCGTCGGTGATGGATTATCCACATCCACTGGTTTCATTTGATGCTAACGGAAAACTAGATATTACGCAGGGTTATGCCAAAGGCATGGGGGCATGGGATACCCAAGTTGTTAAGTATGGTTACAGTGATTTTAGTGATGCCGATGAAGCACAGGGGTTGGCTGATATTTTGGCACAAAACCGTGAATTGGGCTTAGAGTTTATTTCTGACAGCGATGCAAGAGCGCAAGGCGGTGCACATCCGACGGCGCATTTGTGGGATAACGGTGCGGACCCAGCGGCAGAGCTATTGCGTGTGTTAGATGTTCGCCAGCAAGCTCTAAACACTTTTGGTATCAATAATATAAAAACTGGTGTTGCCTTGTCTCAATTGGAAGAAAAGCTGGTACCCTTGTTTTTATTTCATCGCTATCAAGTTGAATCCGCTGTTAAATTAATTGGTGGAGTTGATTATGACTATGAAGTTCGCACAGCCAATGCCGTCAAAGGGGCTAAAGTCGTTGATAAAACAATTCAAAAGAAAGCATTACAGGCGATTTTGAAAACGCTCGACGCTGAGCAGTTGCGTATTCCTGAAAGTGTTTTGGCACTGATCCCGCCAAAAGCGTATGGCGAGAGCAAAACGCGAGAAAGTGTGTATGGTAGAACAGGGCTCACACTCGATGCGATGGCCTTACCTGAAGTCGCAGCGAATCACAGCCTTAACTTACTACTCAACGCTGAACGATTAAACCGATTGGCTCAGCATAAAGCAAGAGATGCTAAGCACTTAGGTGTTGAGCAGGTGATGAATGCTTTGTACCACAAGGTGTTTGAGGCAAATGCAAGTACCGGTATGGCGCAAAAGCTGGTGCAACGTGTTCAGTATTTAACAGCTGTACGCATGGCGCAATTGGCAAGCTCCGACAAGGTTGAACCTGAGGTTCAAGCGCAGCTTAGGTTCCAACTAATGCGTGTTGCTAAGCAGTTTGATCAGCAGTCGTTATTTAGCAACGTCAGCGAAGAAACTGCCTATCGTCATGAATTAGCAAGACAGGTCAATGTATTTCTTGAAAGTGGTAAGTGGCCAGAAGGGTTTAAAGCACTGAAGATGCCGCCTGGCTCACCGATCTAACCGAGATAAAAAAAGCTGGCAGGTTGCCAGCTTTTTTTTGGTCATTGGCTTCGGGTTATTTGGTTTTTTCCCAAGTTTACGTCAGCACATGATGACTTGAGGTGCTAACTAAAGCACAGCTCATTTATCAAATAGCTGATCTGCTGCTGTGCCGGTGCTACTTTCTCTATTGCTAGAAACTCATCGGGTTGGTGTGCTTGTTCAATGCTGCCAGGACCCATAACGATGGTTTCACAGCCAAGCTGTTGAATAAATGGCGCTTCGGTACAGTAGTTAACTGCCACAGCTTTAGAATTTGATACTTGTTCGGCCAATTTAACCAATGCACTGTCAGTGCTACCGCTAAATGCTGGGATTGGGTCATGCAGGTCAATGACTTCAACACTATTAGGGTATTGTGCATTAACAGGAGCGATTGCTTCTAACAGTAATATTTGTAGCTCTTTAATGCTCAACCCAGGTAGAGGGCGCAGGTCAATATGCAGTTCACAACAGCCACAAATACGGTTGGCGTTGTCACCGCCATGAATATGTCCCAGATTCAGTGTCGGGTAGGGAATAGCAAAATCAGAAAGTGAATATTTATTCTTTAACTGTTCTTTTAGTTGCAATAATTTTGTAATCACCAAATGCATGACTTCAATTGCATTTAGTCCTCTGTCAGGATCGGAGCTATGACCCGAGCGACCAAGGATTCGAATCGCACTACTCATATGCCCCTTGTGCGTGTATACCGGCGTCATATCTGTGGGTTCGCCTATGATACAGCGTGCGGGTTTTAAATCAGGGTGCCTGGCAATTTGTTGCGCGCCAGCCATTGTGGTTTCTTCGTCGGCGGTTGCCAAAATTAACAGTGGTTCTGTTTGTTTTGCACCCTGTTCATCGAGTGTTTTGATGGCATCTAATACAAAGGCGAAAAAGCCTTTCATATCTATTGAGCCTAAACCGTAGAGTCGGTTGTCATGTTGTTTTAACTGAAATGGGTCAAAGTTCCAGCGACTATCGTCAAATGGTACGGTGTCGGTATGGCCCGCAAGCATTAAACCTCCTTCCCCAGTACCGCGCTTGGCGAGTAAGTTGAATTTACCAGGGGCGCTTTGCAGTTCGGTGATCTCCACTGTAAAGCCAAGGCTTTCACACCAGTGCGCCAGCAGCTCTATCACAGGACGATTGCTCATATTAAGAGACTCGTCCAAAGCACTGACGGATGGGTTGGCGATGAGTTGCTGATACATAGCTAAAAAAGTCGGGGTTGCCATAAAAAATCCAAAATATTTATTCAAAGTGTTTGCATAACAATTTAAAGGTGTTTAGTATGAATATCAATTCACTTTTTTAGCATAAATATTTTAGAGGCTGGCATGCGACGATACTCATTCACTATTTAATTTCATTTTGACCTGTAAACGCAATACAAATAAGAGACCTTGATTAAAAATGATGAATGTGAACAAGAAAGTAGCGGTAGTCGGCGCCAGCGGATATAGCGGTGCAGAACTTGCCAGCCTTATAGCCAAACACCCCAACTTCTCCCTGTCGGGTTGTTACGTGTCAGAGCAAAGCTTGGATAAGAACAAGTCATTGAGCCTGTTGTATCCCGAGCATGGAGTTTTGCTCGACACGCCCTTACTCCCTTTAACCGAACAAGCTTTTGCAGACATTGCCGAGCAGGCGGATTTCGTCTGCTTATGCACAGATCATCAAGTGAGTGTTGAACTGGCACCCAAATTTTTAGCAATGGGTAAAAAGGTATTTGACCTTTCAGGTGGCTTTCGCTTAGCAAGCAGTGCTGATTACGAGCGTTATTACGGTTTTAGCCACCCTTACCCGCAATGGTTAGAGCAAGCTGAATATGGTTTAGCTGAATGGAATGCACAAGCTATCAGTGGCGCGCAATTGGTTGCGGTTGCAGGATGTTATCCAACAGCCGCTCTAAATGCTTTAAAACCTTTGAAACAGGCAAATTTATTGGCGGATCGTCAAATTATCATCAATGCCGTCTCTGGGGTCACTGGTGCAGGAAGAAAGGCCAGTTTAAATACACATTTTTGTGAAGTGTCTTTGGCACCCTATGGATTATTCAATCATCGTCATACCCCAGAGATCAGTCAACATCTCGGTCATGACGTGTTGTTTACACCTCACTTGGGGAATTTTTCGCGCGGCATCTTAGAAACTATCTATATAGAACTTAAGCCACAAGTGACGTCATCACAGATCAGTGAAGCTTATCAGGTACTGGCAGATGAGCCGCTTATACGCCTCAAGGGCGCGCAGTTGCCTTCCATCAAAAGCGTTGCTGGACAACCATTTGTAGATATAGGTTGGCAACAGCAAGGTCAGCAACTCATTGTTGTGGTTGCGATTGATAACTTGCTTAAAGGCGCGGCTGGTCAAGCGCTGCAGTGCATGAACTTAGCCTGTTCGCTTAGTAGCGAACTTGGCTTAAAAGGAGTGTGGTAATGCAAACATGGGTGATCAAGATAGGTGGAGCGGTGCTCGATGCGGAAGGTGCAGCTCAGGCGTTATTTTCACAACTTGCGAAGATCAGCAACAGTGATGCGTCAAAACAATTTGTTCTTGTTCATGGTGGCGGCTCTTTGGTGGACCGCTGGTTGAATGATGCAGGGTTTGCAACTGCAAAACATCAGGGCTTGCGGATCAGCCCAAAAGAACAAATGCCTTACATTGTTGGTGCACTTGCAGGATGTGCCAATAAGCAACTGATGGCGCATGCCATCAATGAGAGTTTATCGCCGGTAGGGTGCTGTTTGTATGAAGCAGGCTTGATGGCACAGCAAAAACTTAAGGCATTGGGTCAGGTTGGTGAGTGTATTACACATGACAAAGGGATTTTAGCGGCTTTATTGGAGCTGGGGCGTACTCCTTTAGTTAGTTCTGTCGGAATTGGTGAAGATGGACAGCTTTATAACGTGAATGCGGATGAAGCGGCGGCCGCCATAGCGAGTCAACTCAATGCGGAATTAATATTTATGACAGACGTAGAAGCGGTATTGGATGCCAATAAGCAACCGCTTCACCAATTAGATAAGTCACAGATAGAAGAGTTAATTGCAACAGGAGTGATAGTGGGCGGAATGGAGGTCAAAGTTAAGACCAGCCTTCGCGCAGCCCAACACTTACGACGTGGAGTGTATATCTCAAGTTGGCAAAAGCCAGAAAACTTGGGGGCGCTCGTTGAAGGTGCGCATATCGGAACCAAAATCACTCCATAGGATTAAACATGCTACAACATTTTTTAACGGGTCTAGAGTTAGACCAAGCAAAGATTTTAAAGTTACTACAACTTGCACAAAATATTAAAAGTCAGCCACAAGAATATGCGAATGCGTTGACGGGCAAATCGATAGTGACGCTATATGAGAAGCCTAGCCTACGGACGCGCTTGTCGTTTGATATAGGCATCAATAAATTAGGTGGACATGCCGTTTATTTAGATCAGCAAAATGGTGCGATAGGCAATCGTGAGTCGGTAAAAGACTTCGCGTTGAATATCTCCGCTTGGGCTGATGCATTGGTTGCTCGGGTAAATCATCACAGCACCTTAACTACATTGTCTGAACATGCCTCCATTCCAGTGGTAAATAGTTTGTGTGACTTATATCACCCGTGTCAGGCATTGGCAGATTTTTTAACCTTGCAAGAAGTACACGGTGATGTAAGCCAATTGAAACTGGCATATTTGGGGGAGGGTAATAATGTTACTCACTCCTTAATGTTGTTGGCGGCTACTTTAGGGACCGACTTTGTGGCGGTCTGTCCCAAAGGACACTCGCCAGATGCGCAAATAGTTAAGCAAGCAGAACAGATCGCAGCCGCAAATGGGGCGTCTGTATTGATCAGTGACCGAATTGAAGCCGCAGCAGGCGCGAATGCGCTGTATGCAGATACTTGGGTTTCTATGGGAAATAACGCGTCGCTGGAGCAAGTGAAACAGACCTTTTTACCTTATCAAATCAATCAAGCATTAGTTAAGCAAACAGGCGCGAGTACCGTATTGCATTGCCAGCCTGCGCATAGAGAGTATGAGATCACCTCTGAGGTGATGGACGGCAAAAATTCAAAAATAATTCAACAAGCACAAAACCGCATGCATGCCCAGAATGCTTTGCTGGTATCTCTATTAAATCCAAATTACGTGTAAGGATGTAAAGCAAATGAGCGAAATCAAAAAAGTTGTATTGGCCTACTCTGGTGGTTTAGATACATCGGCGATTGTTCCTTGGTTAAAAGAAAACTATGGCTGTGAAGTTGTGGCGTTTGTGGCTGATGTTGGTCAAGGTGAGGAAGAGTTAGCAGGTGTTGAAGAAAAAGCTATCGCTTCAGGTGCATCTGAATGCTACATCGTGGATTTAAAAGAGCAGCTTGTTAGTGATTATATTTATCCAACGCTGAAAACGGGCGCTATCTATGAGGGCACCTATTTGCTGGGTACATCAATGGCGCGTCCTATCATTGCCAAAGCGCAAGTTGAAGTAGCACGTAAAGTAGGTGCCGATGCGTTATCGCACGGTTGTACCGGCAAAGGTAATGATCAGGTTCGCTTTGAGTCTTGCTTTGCGGCGTTGGCACCGGATCTTAAGGTTGTTGCGCCATGGCGTGAGTGGAATTTATCCAGCCGTGAATCACTATTGGAATATCTAGCTGAGCGCAACATTCCATGTTCTGCATCAGCAACCAAAATTTACAGTCGTGACGCCAACGCATGGCACATCTCTCATGAGGGAGGTGAGCTAGAGAACCCATGGAACCAACCGAGTGAACAAGTGTGGACTTGGACTGTGTCACCAGAGCAAGCGCCAGATAAACCCGAGTTTGTATCGGTAAGAGTTGAAGAGGGTCAGGTGGTAGCTGTTAACGGTGAGCGTTTTAGCCCTTACCAGTGTTTGGTGCAATTAAATCAGATAGCTTCTGCCCATGGTGTGGGTCGCGTTGACATTGTCGAAAACCGTTTAGTGGGTATGAAGTCTCGCGGCTGTTATGAAACACCAGGAGGTACTGTGATCATGGCGGCGTTGCAAGCCATTGACGAGTTGGTGTTAGATAAATCTAGTCGTAAATGGAAAGAGACCTTGGCCTGTGAATTTGCACATTTAGTGTATGACGGTCGCTGGTTTACGCCACTGAAAGATTCGATTTTAGCGGGCGCTGAAGCACTATCAGGTGTTGCTACCGGAGATGTGGTTTTGAAGCTATATAAAGGACATGTGAGTGCTGTGCAAAAGCAATCAGTGAACAGTTTATACAGTGAAGACTTTGCAACATTTGGCGAAGATGATGTTTACGATCAATCTCATGCCGAAGGGTTTATTCGTTTATTCTCGTTATCCAGCCGGATAGCAGCATTAAACAAAAAGTCGTAATACAGATCGTTAGGAGAAACATTATGGCGTTATGGGGCGGGCGTTTTTCATCGGGTCCGGATGCGGCATTTAAACAATTTAATGACTCTTTGCCTTTTGATTATCAATTGGCGGAGCAGGACATCGTTGGCTCCATTGCGTGGGCTGGCGCGCTGCAACAGGTGAACGTGCTCAATGAGCAAGAACATCAGGAACTGGTTGCAGCGTTGAATGCTTTACTAGAAAGCGTACAGCAAGATATAAGTGCGGTTGCAAATGCTGGGTATGAGGATATTCATTCGTATGTTGAAGCAAAGCTTATCGAACAGGTGGGCGACTTAGCTAAAAAGCTACATACAGGGCGCAGTCGCAACGATCAAGTGGCGACAGACTTTAGACTTTGGAGTCGTCAATGTGCTGAGCAGTTGCTGGCTGCCTTAGGCTCTTTAAAATCTGCCTTTGTGAATTTGGCGGAACGTGAACTTGGCACTATTTTGCCGGGTTACACCCATCTGCAGCGTGCGCAACCTGTGCTTTTTAGTCATTGGTGTATGGCTTATGTTGAAATGCTTGAGCGGGATGAATCTCGTCTGCAAGATGCGCTCATTCGTTTAAATGTGTGTCCGCTTGGTAGCGGCGCGCTTGCTGGCACCGCTTACCCGATTGATAGAGAAACTTTGGCGACCAATTTGGGTTTTAGTCATGCGAGCCGTAATAGCTTAGATGCAGTATCAGATAGGGACTTTGTGGTTGAGCTACTTGCTTGCGCCAGTATTTCGATGATGCACTTGTCACGTTTTGCAGAAGATTTGATCTTCTATAATTCAGGTGAAGCTGCGTTTATTGAACTGGCAGACAATGTCACCTCAGGTTCGTCATTAATGCCACAAAAGAAAAACCCAGATGCGCTGGAGTTAATTCGTGGTAAAACCGGACGTGTATTTGGGGCGTTTAGTGCCATGATGATGACCCTCAAAGCACTACCACTGGCATACAATAAAGATATGCAGGAAGACAAAGAGGGCTTGTTTGATGCGATGCCTACTTGGCTTGCTTGTATTCATATGGCAGAGGCCTGTATTAAAGGCTTAAAGGTAAATGCTCAAACGACGCGTAAGGCGGCACAAGGTGGGCACGCCAATGCCACAGAATTGGCTGATTATCTAGTTGCGAAAGGGATCCCATTTAGAGAGGGACATCACATTGTTGGCCAATTGGTACAAATAGCCATTGCTGAGGGTAAAAACCTAGAGCAGTTAAGCCTTGAGACATTCCAGCAGGTTTGCTCTGTGATCACCGACGATGTGTATCCAGTATTGGAGTTGGATGCGGGCATTGCTGCACGTCAGGCGTTAGGTGGTACATCGGTCACGCAAGTAGAGCAAGCCGTACGAGCGGCGAAAAAAAAACAGCAAATCCTAGTTAGAGACGCTAATTTGGATGATGTGGATGCTATTGCGGGGCTCATTCAGCACTGGGCAAAGGTCGGCGAAAACTTGCCGCGGGCAAAAAGTGACATGATCCACTCCATTAACGAATTTGCTGTGACGGTGGTGGATGGCAAGATCACGGGGTGCGCCTCGCTGTACATTTATGACACTGGTTTAGCTGAAATTCGCTCTCTAGGGGTCGACCCGCAAACTCATGTTAAAGGGCAAGGTATGCAGTTAGTTCAGTATCTACTGATCAAAGCGCGTAAACTGGCGCTTAACAGAGTGATTGTGTTAACGCGCGTACCGGGCTTTTTTACTAAGCAAGGCTTTAGTTATTGCACTAAAGACACGTTACCTGAAAAGGTAATGAAGGACTGTGACTTGTGTTTGCGTAAAGACCATTGCGACGAAGTGGCAATGGAATTCCTATTAAAGGCGGCAAAAAGTACGGTGATCCCGTGTAAGTTTGTCGCCTGAACTCCCTGAAAGACCGTAAAAGGCGTCTGGTTGATCCCAGGCGCCCTTTTTTTTTGCTCTTAGATTCAGTTTATCCCTATCTTTTGTAGATTCAACTCACAAGTTAGAAGTGTCAAATAATGGTGGCTTGATATTTGCTACAAAAAAGCTTGGTTTGTAATTTTAATGTTATAAACATATTATAAATGTTTAAAATTTGTTGTAGGGGAAAATATGAAACTACTAAAAAAAACAATGGCGGGTAAAAAACATTCAAGCTTAAACGGTAATACTAGTCAAGCGACTGTTCTTTCTGCTAAGGTACTATCAAATAAAGAATTACTCGGTCAAGTGAGTGGTGCCCGCGCCGCTGGTGTTATCGTTAAAAGTTACGATTAAGATACCGAGAGGTTTAAAGAGGTTGAATTTTGTTTGGTGATCTAACTTTACATTTTGACACAATTATCCTGTTAGGTTTAATACTGGCTTTTGTGTTTAATCTTAGCTTTCGTGTCCTTAACATAATCAAAAATGACTCGTTAGTGATCACTGCCGGCATCATTGCAACCTCTTACTTCTTGAGTAACCACTTTTTATCAGAAATACTAGCAGCAACATATCCTTACTTCATACTCTTTCTAAGTGATTTGTTAACAGTGAGTGCTATCGTGCTGCTGCATAAACTCTTTTCGCTCGTGCCATCAAGAGCTTATTGGTATGTTATATTCGGTTTATCAATGAACGGCTTGTTATTCTTTGCTATGCATATTGATAGGTTTGTTTTGGAAAATAGTGAACCTTGGTGGTTTTGGACAGTCTACAGCGTTTCAGTCAACTTCTTGGACTTAATGATGGTTGCTGTGCTTATTTTAAATCGAGACTTTTTATTTATAGGAAGTCTTTTGAATAAAATAAAAGCGCTTTCAAGAACGTCAAGCGTTTTAAACACACATAACAAATGAGTCACGAGTGGAGTTTTACCCCCCCCTAAAGTTGGCCGAATCGATTGTGCTCTTTGTTTTTTATATTTTCTGTTTCCTACAGGGTATTGATAGTTTGTGGATAATAACTTTTTTATAGATATCCCCTTTTTGTTTGATAAGTTTATCGTCATTGCGATGGTTTTTTCGGTCATATATCAGTTATTTCACAAGCTGAAGTATAGAGAGCCAACTAGCTCATCGGTGCTACTGATATCGATTTTAGTTGCTGCATCTTACGGCTTAAGTAGCTTTTCATATGATTTATTTACTGGCACAGTGAATCAGTTCTTGCTTTGGGTCATATACGATTTAGAGCTAATTGCCTTGGTGTGGGTCTTGCATAGAATACTCAAGCTCAAGTTTTCACCAACTTATTACTATGTGGTTTTTTGTTTAAGCTTCAACAGCCTTTTGTTTCTATTAATGTATGCGGATATTGTGATTCGAGACAACCAAGAAGCATGGTGGTTTTGGTACCTATATAGCATGCTCATAAAATTATCAGACTTTCTGATAGTTATATCTTTGTTCATCAACAAAGATTATCTAAGGCTTATTACAATGAGCCAAAAGTGGATAGCCAAGTATAAAGACTTCAAAACGAAAAAGTGAGTAAAGCATCCTAAAGGATCTTTACTCCCTTACATTAAAATTGATATTCCCAGCTTAATTTGGCGGCACTTCGTGTTTGTTCATTCTCATTATTGCTTTGTTTATCTTGCCACACAGAGACACCTGCTTTTAACAAGCCGCTAAACAAACCTTGTTGATAACCTAGTTCTAACAATGTTCGTTCAGTATTCAAAGCTTCTAACTCTATGAACTTGAGTTTTGCAAACCCACCATAGCCTCCGGTTTGATAGTAATCACTAGCCACAGTTAGGCTTTTTGCTTGAGGGCCAATGGCTGCGCCTAGCCACTGATCGCGCTCAGTGTATTCAGAGCCACCTTGTGGGGTTGTGAAGTTACACTGAAAGTTTGCCTCCAGCGCGTGGCAATTCATGGTGTTGTCACTGAACTCTAGGTAACTTTTGAGGCGATAATCAGTATTACCTATAAAATGTTCAAACCCTACGGTATAAGTGTTTTTTGTAGGTAGTATGCCGCTGTCATTATTACCAGCAATCTCTGCATATACTGAAATAGGTTGGCCCAGAATTAGCCTTGAATACTTTACGTCAACACCCGCTAATCTTTGTTTTGCAGCTGGTAGCTCAGCGTTTAAAGGTAGTTCAAGCACAAAATCACTTGCTGTGGCACTAAATGCCAGCTCTAACCCGTGAAGTGGTGAACTGGATAAGCGTATTCCCCAGAACTCGCCATCTCGTTTGTCGCTAAGCGTGGGCTTTTGTTTCGCGCCTAAAGCAGTGACTTGCCATGGTCCTATAAACGATAACCAACTTGGTCCTTCGTAATTACTATTAGCACGACTGATACGTGCCGCTGTCATAGGTGCCGCATTATTTGATAGCAGTAAGGCATTTTCGTTGGCAGGTCCCCACCAGTAATTAAGGCGCTCAGCACTGAATGACCAGTTACCTACGAGTATAGCAAGATGACTTCCATAATGATTGATTTGCTTACCATCAAGCGCGTCATCAGCATAGTTGACCTGCACTTTTGCGCTGACATGGTCGCCTGTCATAATGCTATAAGTTGATATGCCAGACTTAGCAGCCTGACGCTCACCAAAACCTTCTGGTAATGATGCTTCATCGTCAAAATGTGCTGTGACACTAGAGTATTGGCTGCGTTTGGCTTGATGCAGGGCATGGCGCAAGTGTGTGAGGGCAAATTGTACATTAACAGCAACCTGCTTTTGATCGATTTTATCTAGATCTTGAATTAGGCCCTGCCATAACAGCGGGTATTGATTTACTGGGCGGTTAATTAAACCAGCACTGACCAGCATATCAACTGAGTGTTTTAGCTCACTTTCATTGGTGTTGATCCAAGGACTAGCGATGCTGCTACAGCTTGTTGCGAATAACAAGGCTGCGTTGAGGTACGATAATTTCATCCGTGTAATTTTTCCTGTAAAGCTTTTGCTACAAGTGGGTGAACAAATTCACTGACGTCACCCTTGTGTAGTGCCACTTCTTTTACCAAAGTGGAAGAAATAAATGAATTACGCTCAGAAGGGGTTAAAAATACGCTTTCTAAGTCTGGGTTTAGACGCCGATTCATATTAGCCAGTTGAAATTCATAATCAAAATCTGACACTGCTCGTATCCCTCTGATCAACACATTGGCTTTATGTTGCTTCGCCAGATCAACCAGTAGCCCAGAGAAACCAATTACTTTTACATTTTTATGTTCAGCAAGAATTTCCTCGGCCAAAGCAACTCGCTCTTCTAAAGAGAAGCAAGGTTTTTTGTTCGGGTTATGTGCAATGGCAAGTAGCACGACATCAAACATTTTTGCAGCACGTTTGATTAAATCGGCGTGACCATTGGTTAATGGATCAAAAGTACCTGGATATAAAGCTGTGACTTTCATAACACTATGTCGTCAATAAAATTTGGCATATGGTAGCAATGTTTTACAGATATTTCACTGGTCTGCTTTGCACTATCTGCACTTATATCATATACCCTTTAGTGCTATTTTCACTTAGCCTAATTGGCTATACTGACCCAATTAGCGCAACACATCCTAATATTAATCGCGTGTCATAGAGATCAGGATATGAATACCAAGGAAAAAATAATTCGTACCAGCATCGCTCTATTTAATTTACATGGAGAGCGGGCAATTACAACGAATCACATAGCTTCAAACCTGGGCATAAGTCCCGGTAACTTGTACTATCATTTCAAAAATAAAGAAGACATTATTCGTAATATCTTTTCTTTATATAGAGAACATTTAAGTACGCACTTTAAACCACTTAATACCGATTTTGAGCCTCTAGAACAGTTAACAAAGTACCTAGACTCACTATTTGATTTGATGTGGCGCTACCATTTCTTTTACGACAATCTTACTGATATTTTGGCAAGAGACGGCGTACTGAAAAAGCAATATATTGAGTTTCAGACTGACCTGTTTGAACAGGTGCGATCAGTCGTTATTGGTTTACGCACAAGTCGCGTTATTGATATTAGCGATGAGGACGCAAAAGAGCTGGCACATATGTTGAAAATGACGGTGAGCTTTTGGACGCCATATGTAAAGGCGCGCAGAATGACAGGGGTGCTAGAGCAGCAGGATATCTACAATGGTATCGTGAAAGTACTGATGTTATTTAAGCCATATTGTACAGATTTAAGCTCAGCTAAAATTCAGGAGTTACAAGATCAATATCAACGTCTTGCGGATGAATCATTACCGAGTATTGCATGATATAGACAGCTAATTAGTTTGTTTATTTCCTAGACGCATAGAAATTTGATATACTCGCGCGCCCGATGTCTAGGCGCGCAATCGCCACGCAAAAGAGTTATTTCTATGTTTAAATTTATCGTCAAACTACACCCTGAAATTGCCATCAAAAGCAAATCAGTTCGTAAACGCTTCACCAAACTACTAGAGAAGAATATTGAAATTCTTCTAAGCCGTGTTGACGAGCAAATCAAAGTAAAGAATAACTGGGACAATATTACGGTTACCAGCGCTAAATCGGATCAATCAACACGTGAAGCACTGATAGATAATTTAAAGCGTGTGCCTGGAATCGTGCAATTTATTGAAGTGCAAGAAACACTCTTTGAAAGTATTGACGACATTTATCAGCGTACCTTGGCACTTGCAGGTCACACGATTGAAAACAAAACTTTTTGTGTCCGCGTGAAACGAAGAGGTAACCATGACTTTACTTCAAGTGATGTAGAGCGCTATGTTGGTGGTGGTCTAAACCAAAATGTATCAGGCGCAAGTGTTAAACTGAGCAAGCCTGAAGTGACTGTGAAAATAGAAATCAAAGATGATTTAGCTTATATCGTCACGCATACGCACTATGGTATAGGCGGTTTCCCTTTGCCAACACAAGAAGATGTGCTGTCGCTTATCTCGGGTGGGTTTGATTCAGGTGTTGCCACCTACCAGATGATCCGTAAAGGTGCGCGCACACATTTCTTATTCTTTAATCTCGGTGGTGCGGCACATGAAATAGGGGTTAAGCAGGTCAGTCACTATCTTTGGAAGCAATATAGCTCTACCCACAAAGTGAAGTTTATTACGGTTGATTTTGAGCCTGTTGTTGCTGAAATTTTGGAAAATATTGAAAATGGACAAATGGGCGTTGTTCTCAAGCGTATGATGATGAGAGCAGGAAGCCAAATTGCTGGGCGTTTCAATATTCCAGCATTAGTCACAGGTGAAAGTATCGGTCAGGTATCGAGCCAAACATTGGCGAACTTGAATGTGATAGATAGAGTGACGGAAACATTAATAGTGCGTCCTCTTATTCAGCACGATAAGGCTGATATCATCAAGATTGCCCGTGAAATTGGTACCATAGAAATGGCGGAGGCGATGCCAGAGTATTGTGGTGTTATTTCTAAAAAGCCGACAGTGAAAGCCAAGCTTGAAACTATCTTAGAAGAGGAACAAAAGTTCGATTTTGATGTCTTGGACACGGTTGTGGCAAATGCCACTGTGAAAGATATTCGAGATATAGAAGTTGAGGCAAAAGAGGAAGTAAAAGAGGCTGAAACCGCCAGTGAGTTACCTGAAAATGGTGTTGTTTTGGATATTCGCTCGCCAGATGAGGAAGATGCGAACCCATTGGAAATTGAAGGGGTGGAAGTGGTTCACCTACCATTCTTTAGACTCGCGACCAAGTTTGCAGATTTACCACAAGACAAAGAATATTATCTTTATTGTGCTAAGGGCGTAATGAGTCAGTTACAAGCATTAATATTACATGAAAATGGCTTCAAAAACGTCAAAGTGTACAAGCCTGAATAAGCGTATTAGCTAAAAGCCGAGCAAGTCTCGGCTTTTTAGTGCTTGTTTGTCAGTGCTTGCAATATTTGTGCATTGCGCGGCGTTGGCACATTTAGCGATTGACCCTGCGTAACGACATAACCACAAATTGCCTCAATTTCTGTTTTTCTACCATGTTTTATATCTTGAGCCATAGAAGAAAAGTTAACACTCGTGCGCGACATCACAAGGTATGCGCTATCTAAGGCCGCAGACAAAGGTATTTTAACGCCTGCTTTATTGGCTACCGTACATGCTTCATTGAGTAAAGCTAGAATTGTTGCACTAAATTTTGGCTGGCGTAGTTGCCCATTTGGGATTTGGTGTATTGCTGTTAAAGGATTGATCGCGATATTGACTAACAATTTTTGCCAGCGTAACAGTGTGATGTCTTCGTGAATAAAGCATTCAGACAATATGCCTTTAAAAAATGTCTCAAATACACGTGTAATCATGGTATGAGCCCGTAAATTACACGCCCCTATATAAGTATCGCCGTACCCTGTTATTTTGACATGGTGGTTATCCAACTTTAACGCGCCACGAGCAGTACTAATAAAAAACAAAGCCTGATTTGGTGTTAGTTGTTTGATAACTTCACTTAAGTCATACATACCATTGTGACTAATGAATATATTTGCATTGTCAGATAAGTAGGGAAGTACATCGGCGATAGCCTGCGACACTTGATAGGCTTTTACGCAAATAAAGCAGTTTGTGATAGACAGAGATAGAGAAGGTGTTAGTGCAACGGGTGTTGCGTTAATCGGTTTAGTCTCTTGGTGTTCGCTGATGTTCCATTTATGGCTTGGAAAAGTGCGTGTAATAACCGAAACATTATGGCGCTGACTCAGTGAATGAGCAAATGACAAACCAATAGCACCAGCACCAACAATGTGAACATCAGTCATACCTTTTTGCACGCCACTTACTTAGTACTACATAGATAGCATAGTAACTCAGAGCCCCTAAAAAGTCAGCGATGAAGTCTCCAAGAGAAGCCTGCCTATAGGGCAAGTTATTCTGCATCACTTCAATACCAATGCCATAGCTTGCTAATAACACGAGCTGCGTGATCATCGGCCACTTAAAGGCATGATGCATGATAAATGCTAATGCAAAAAATATTGCAAAATGAACTACTTTGTCCGCATGTTGAAAGCGAATACCTGAATGTTGAAACTCTTTAGCAAACAGGTAGGTACACACAGCGAGGGTAACTAATAATAAAACTTGATAAACGCGCCTTGTCACTATACTTCCTAAAGATAAATAGCCGCTAATTTGGGGTCAAGTATATCATCTAAAACTGGCTGGTGGGTGAATATCACTTTTTTCCCACATTCTTATTTAGGTTGATATAATCGTGATATTCATATTTTAGGAGAATAACATGCCTTCTTTTGACATTGTGTCTGAAATTGAAATGACAGAAGCAAAAAATGCGGTTGATAACGCAAAACGAGAGTTGGAAACCCGCTATGATTTTCGTGGTGTTGATGCATCTATAGAATTAAGTAATGATGTGATCACGTTAAAAGCTGAAGCGGATCCACAAGTCATGCAGCTTTTTGATATTCTTGCCAGTAAAGCGTCTAAGCGTGGTTTAGATGTGGCGAGCTTAGAGCTTAAAGACATTGAGCGTGCGGGAAAGCATGTATCGCGTAAAGTCGGATTGAAGCAGGGGATCGAGAAAGAGATGGCCAAAAAGTTGGTCAAGCTTATTAAAGACTCGAAAATTAAAGTTCAGGCTGCGATTCAGGGTGAAGAAGTTCGAGTCACAGGCAAAAAGCGTGACGATTTACAAGAAGTGATGCAGTTGATCCGCAGCAGTGAATTAGGCCAGCCTTTTCAGTTCAAGAATTTCCGCGATTAATACAAGCAACGCAATCTATCGATTGTGGTTTTACTCGTCAGTCAACAACTAAAGCAAGTAATACCTATTACTTGCTTTAGATTTCTAGACGTCCATTGACAATCATCCATAAACTTCGCACAATAGCGCCTCTTTTCAAGGTGCTTAGCTTGGTGATGTAATGTTACCCTGATCGGTTTGTATCAATTGGTTTGCTAAGATAATCGGGAAGTTGGTGACAATCATGGGATTGAGCGAAATCCAACACTGCCCCCGCAACGGTGATGCCTAAAAGGCTAAGTCCGGAGACCGGCCTTGAAGTCGACTTACTTGTATTACTTGTGCGGTGGGCGCAAGTTTGGGGATATCATGCAAAACAAATCTACTTTGGCAGTGGCTATCTTAGCTGCTGTATCTTCTGGCGTCTGGGCACAAGGTCACAATGAGCACATTGAACACATTACCGTTACAGCGAATAAATTTGAGCAGTCAATAAATAACACCCTAACGAGCGTGAGTGTGATTGCACGCGAGGAAATTGAGCAAAGTAATCTTAGAGACTTACCCTCATTACTTAATACCGTTGCTGGTGTCGATGTGGTCAGAAATGGTGGTTTTGGTCAAAAAGCCAGTGTTTTTGTTCGTGGTGCAACAACCAAACATGTGTTGGTGTTGATTGATGGTGTAAGAGTGAGTGATGCTAACTCTGGCGATGTATCATTTACCAACATTCCTCTCAATAGCATTGAGCGTATTGAAGTGGTAAAAGGAGCTAAAGCAGCAATTTATGGCTCTGATGCGCTGGCAGGAGTGATCAACATCATTACGCGTAAAGCACAACAGCAGGAAATTAGCCTTACTTCAGGTAGCCACAACTATGTGAACTATCAACAAACAGGCCAATTTAACTCAGATTCACTCTCGTTAAGCTTTAATTTGGGCTACGAAGACACTGATGGTTATGATGTAACAAGTAAAGACCTTCAGCTTCCATTGAGCAAAAATCATGATAGCGATGGCTATAACACTAAAAACATAGGCTTTAACTTAAGCTATGATCACGCTGATATAGGTACTGTTTCGGCACGTGCGCAGTATAGTGAGGGGGAAGGTGAGTATGACAATTCTTGGGGCAATGATGCGTACGAATTTGAAAACTACATCACCAAGCTTGCATGGGAAAAGCAACAGGAACAGTTACAACAATATGCTAGCGTGAGTGTTTCCCAGCAGGAGAATACGCAAATAGGTACACCAAACCATGATGTCTACAGTACAGAGCGTGTAGAGCTTGAGTATCGTGCACTTTATCGCTGGTCTGAAGCATTACAACTTGCTGCGGGGGTGAGTCAGCTTAATGAAGATTTGAGTAATGCTTCTGCCGAATTTAGTCACTCAGATCGTACCAATAAAGCCATATTTGTGGGTGGCTTCTTTGAGCAAGGGCCATGGTTAGCAAATGCGGTGCTCAGAAGTGATGATTATGATTTTCACGGTAGGGCCAACACTTACACTGCTGGTATTGGTTATCAGGCCAACAACATTGTTACCTTCAGAGTAAATCACGGTACTGCTTTTAGAGCGCCAACTCTGACGCATGCATATGTTAAGAATAGCCCTTGGTATTTGCCAAATCCGGATATTAAGCCAGAAGAAGCAAGTAACAGTGAATTGGGCGTAACGTTAGATACTCGATGGGGTAAATATGACGTTGCACTATTTAACAACAAAATCGATCAGATGATTGTTAGCTTGCCAAATGAGAGCGGTAAATATATTGCTGCTAACGTTGATCAAGCTACGATGAAGGGCGTAGAGTTATCGGCCACGGCTTCAGTTTGGGGTTTTGAACATAGAGTTAATTTAACGCTGTTAGATGCAAAGGATAAAACGACGGGTAAAGACTTAGTGCGTCGTCCTGATACAGCCTTTAATTACACGCTTTCAAGGTCATGGGATAAGCTCGATGCCAGCCTAACCATGCTTTACCGTTCATCAAGACCAACCATCACTTTGTATGACAGCCAATTTAATACCCATAACAAAGAGCTCAGTGGCTACACAGTCTTCAATTTAGCCGCCAATTATGCATTGTTTGAGAATATTAAACTGTCAGCTAGATTGGAAAACCTGACCGATAGGACCTATTTAACAGCTGCCACAGGGCTTGCAAGTGATGGGCAAATATTGGGATACGTGCCATTGGGTCGACAGGCTTATGTTGGTGTATCTTTTAGCTTCTAAATAAGGCTTTCAACAGTATATTAAAAAGGCGGATGATACGACAATCCGCCTTTTTGCTTGCTTGCATTCTATGTTTTGCTATCTAGTAGCTGCTCACTAAAGCGTTGCTGAAATTTAGCCAGCTTTGGTGCTATCATTACACTACAGTACCCTTGGTTTGAGTTGTTTGTGTAGTAGTCTTGATGGTAGCTCTCAGCACTGTAAAACTGACAAGCTTCACTGAGCTCGGTAACCACTGGATCCATATAGTGCTCTTGTTCTTGCTCTATCACCATTTGAGCTTGTTGGAGCTGTTGTTCGTTATGGTAAAATATGACGCTACGATATTGAGTACCAATGTCATTACCTTGACGATTCAGTTGAGTTGGATCGTGTAAAGTAAAAAACATCTCTAACAACTGTACGTATGTTACTTGTTGAGGATCAAACTTAATTTCTACCACCTCAGCATGGCCACTGTCACCGCGACAAATTTGCTCATAAGTAGGTTGTTGTGTATGCCCACCACAGTAACCCGAGCGTACTTCTAAAACACCTTTCACGCGACGAAATGCGGCATCTATGCACCAAAAACAGCCGCCACCAAAAGTGGCAATGTGTACATCATTCATGTTTCAGTTCCTTATGTTCGGCTTCCTGAGTGGCAAGTTTTTGACTGATGAACTCAGGAGATTGAGTGCGTTTAGCGAGTAGGTTATAGGCACATGGGATCACAAACAAGGTTAGTATAGTGGCAACACTCACTCCAGCGAAAATCACGATACCGATTACCATGCGGCTTTCAGCTCCGGGACCTGTTGCTAAAACTAATGGAATGGCACTCATTACGGTTGTCAGTGAAGTCATCACTATCGGGCGAAGCCTTTGCACTGCTGCATCTAAAATCGCTTGCTCGAAAGGGATACCTTTATCTCTAAGTTGGTTAGCAAACTCGACAATAAGAATCCCGTTTTTGGCACTTAATCCTATCAACATAACGATGCCAATTTGGCTATAGATGTTAAGGGTATTGCCTGTAATGTACAGGCCATACATGGCACCAACCAAACCTAGGGGAACTGTGAGCATAATAACAAGAGGGTGAACGAAGCTTTCAAACTGTGCGGCCAGTACTAAAAAGGTGACAGTGAGTGCCAAAATAAATACATACGTCATCGCAGAGGCACCTTCGTAAAATAGTTGTGACTCTCCTTTATAATCAACAGCGCCGTCAATATCATTCTCTTCATCAGCTACCTTATTTAGAAACTCCAGTGCTTGAGCTAGGGTGTAGTTGTCTGCAAGGTTGGCTGAGATAGTAATAGCACGCATACGGTTGTAGCGGTTCAAGCGTGCAGCGGTTGCTTCTTCGCGAATCGTTATCAAACTATCTAGTGGGATCAGCTCTTCAGTGCGTGACTTAACAAAGATATTGTGGATGTCATTTGGTGCCGAGAAGTCAGATTTAATACCTTTTAGGATCACGTCATACTCTTCTCCACGGTCGATAAAGGTGGTTACGCGGCGCTGACCTAACATGGTTTCAAGGGTGCGACCGATATCGCTAATTGATACGCCTAAATCAGCCGCTTTGGTTTTGTCTATACTGATCAGAAATTGTGGGAAGGTTTCTTTGTAGTCGTGATCAATTCTAACTAGTCCAGGATTCTGCTGTGCTCTGTTTATTATTCGGTCACGCCACTGGGCTAACTCGTCGTAATCATTCCCTTGTAAGACAAATTCAATGGGCCTAGATTGGCCACCACCGCCAATGCCTCGGCGCATGATCGCAAATGCGCGTACATCGGTGACTTCACGCATCGTTGAACTGACTTCTGCGATAACTTCCCATGTTGAGCGTTTTCGCTCATCCCAATCAGGCATACCGACGATTGCAACCCCACCTTGTCCGCCCCAACCTGGTACGCGTACTAACACACGGCTCAGCTCCCCCTTATCTACGTATGGCAGCAAGCGCTGTTCAATTTGTTCCATGTTGGCCAAATTATTTTCATAACTGGCACCCTCAGGGCCATTCATCATGATGAAAAAGGTTCCTCTGTCTTCTTTTGGTGTTAGCTCAGAGGGGATTTGCTGCAGAAGAGCATAGCTTGCGAATCCAGCTAGCGCTAAGGTTGTTACTAAGCTGTAGCGACGGGCTAAGTTATCCTGAAGTACTTTTCTGTAACCTTGTTCTAATCGAGATAGCACTTTTTCCATCCACTGGCTAAAACGATTCTCTTTGGTGCTGGGCTTAAGCACTTTAGAGCATAAAGCGGGTGAGAGTGTTAACGCGGTCACGCTTGAAAACAGTACCGCAGCACTGACAGCCATGGCGAATTCTGTAAACAATGCCCCGATCCGCCCATCCATAAAAACAAGGGGGACAAATACGGCAATCAACACTAATGTGGTGGCAATAATGGCAAAACCCACTTGTCGCGCCCCCTTAAATGCGGCCAGTAGAGGTGGCTCACCCAGTTCAATGCGACGGTGAATGTTTTCCAACATAACTATGGTGTCATCAACAACCAATCCAATTGCCAATACTAAGGCAAGTAATGTCAGTAAGTTAATAGAATAACCCATTGCAAGTAAAAACATAAAAGTTGCCACTAGTGCAACAGGCACGGTCACTGCCGGTACCAGTGTGGCTCGTATACTTCCCAGAAACATAAAGATGACGAGTACCACTAACCCCATAGCGATTGCTAGTGTGCGATATACTTCATAAATACTTTCACGTATGAACACTGAGGAATCATAGCTGTCTTCTATGGTTGTGCCGGCAGGCAGGTTTCGCTTGATTTTTTCAAGCTCTCGACGCGCATTGTCTACCACGTCTAATGTGTTTGCCTTTGCTTGTTTGACGATGCCAAGACCAATCATGTTACGGCCATTACCACGAAAAGTGCTCTCATCATCCACTGCTTCAAGCTGAACATCTGCCACCTCGCTTAATTTCACTAGATAACCTTGTTCACCTCGTTTGATGATTAAGTTGGCAAAATCTTCTTGCGTCTTGTAGCTGCGAGCAATACGAACGGCAAAGTCTCTATCTAACGACTCGATTTCACCTGCTGGTAGCTCTACATTTTCACTTCTAAGTACTCGTTCGATATCGCTGCTGGTGACACTCCGTGCAGCCATGGCGCGTCTGTCGAGCCATATTTTCATTGCGTATTGACGCTCTCCGCCAATACGTACGTTAGATACGCCATCAACAACCGCGATGCGATCTACGATAAAACGTTGCGCATAATCGGACAGTTGTAGTGTGTTCATGGTTTCACTGTTCAATACAAACCAAGCAATGGGGCTCTCATCTGAGTTTGATTTCGACACCTCAGGCGGACGAACTTGCTCAGGTAGGCTATCCAATGCACGTGAGACTCGTTCGCGCACATCATTAGCTGCGGCGTCAATGTCACGGTCAATATTAAACTCTATGGTGATATTAGAGCGGCCATTGCGACTGGATGAGTTGATGCTTTTTATGCCCTCAATACCTGAAATACGGTTTTCGAGCACTTGAGTGATCTTAGCTTCCACTACTTCGCTGGAGGCACCTGTGTAGTGAGTACTTACACTAACTATTGGGGTTTCAATGTCTGGATACTCTCTAAGGGGCAGCATAGTAAATGCAACGATGCCAAAAGTAAGCAATAACAGGTTTACGACGATCGCAAAAACGGGACGCTTTACAGCGGTATCAGTGATTTTCACAGGCTACTCCTAACTCTTAACCGATACGTTGCTGCCAGAGCGAATTTTGATCACACCTTCGGTTATCACCTGCTGGCCTTGCTCAACACCGGAAGAAATGGCCACCCAACCATTGAAACGGGCAACGATATTAACTTCAACCTGTTTAGCTTTTTGCTGCTCATCAATAATAAACACGTAATGCTTTTCTTGACGCGGGATAATACTTTTCTCAGGTAGCATGATGGCGTTGTATGTCTGAAGCTCTAATTCCAGATGCATTAGCATACCAGGACGTAGTAAAGATTCAGTGTTATCGAAACTTGCGGTGACCTGCAAGCTGCGGGTTGCACTGTCGATACGAGTATCAACATGAGAGATGTGGCCAGTAAATTCACGCTCACCATATGCGTCACTCTTACCTTTGACAGCCATGCCCGTATGGAGTGTCGCTAGGTGCTTTTCAGGTACCTGAAAATCAACTTTAATGATGCTGATATCATCCAATGTTGTCAGGGAGGTAGATGAATTGACAAAACTGCCGACTGACACCAAACGTTTCCCTAGTATGCCTGTAAATGGTGCGCTGATTAGCAGTTCATTCAGATGTGTTTGTTCTAGTTCTAATTTGGCTTGAAGCGCCTCAACTACCGAACGTTGCGTTTCTAATTGTGAGCGGGCAGCTGACTGACTCTTTGCTAAGTCTTCTAGTCGCTTTAGCTGTCTTTGTTGTTCTTTGAGGTTTATTTTTAGCTCTTTTACGGCCAAACGCTCCTGCTCATTTTGCAGCTGTACCAATTTTTCACCTTGCTTGATGACGTCACCATCATTAAAGTAAATGTCTGTTATATAATCGCTTTGTGAACTAGATATTTGAATAGCCTGATTCGCTCGGGCGCTCCCAACTGCAGAAATAAACAGCGTTTTTTCCTGAATCGATGCGGTTTGAGCACTGACTGTCGTTGGTGCGCCGGCTGCTCTATTCATTTGACCTTGGCTAGAGGGCAGGTATAAATAGCTTATAATGGCAACGAGAATTAAAATAATAAATGGAAAAAGTGCTTTGCCTGACTGTTGAGTAAACATAAAAATATACCGCAAATAGTAATGTTAATAGTGTACAAAATACGGCCCGTATACATATAGTTAGGTATCTCGTAATTTTGTGAGTTGGCCGAAAAATTGAATGATTAGAAACAATTTCGCTAGTCTGTGAGATATGAAGTGACGAAACAACGCCCCTGCAAAACCTGTATCACAATACGTTATGTACTGCTTTGGACTGTGCTGATGTTTATCTTTTATTTTGGTTTTTATGTCGACTAAGCAAGCTAAACTAAGAGCAACGGCAAACCGGCACGGCATGGAGTTTATGCTTGTAGGAGCAATATGTTTGGCTGTGATCATGACGTTTGTCGCGTTACGAAGTTCCCCAATCAGCATAGTTGAAATTTTATTATCAAGTACGGCTGTAATGGCTATTTTACTGGGTTTTTTAAAAAGTCAGCAGCCATTCTATAGTTTACTTATTGATAATAAAGAAATATGTTATGTTCACCGATTTGGAAGCATGCACATTGAACGTGATAATTTTCACTCCGCAGGTATTCCATCAGTAACACAGGGGCTTGAAATTCTTGAGTTAAATGCGGTTGGTATTAAACTAAATAATATCGACACCTTTTTACACGACTTGAGTCCAAGGTTAGCGGGAAAATTGTTGATAGAACAGAGGTATATTTTTTTACAAGCTGTTAAAATATATTGTGAAAACGGTAACTGCCCACCAGAATGGCTGGTTGAACCGAGTGATTATCGCTCAGCGTCTGGCAATGTTTATACAGGTCTGATAGCGATGTTTGCAAATAGAATGCATAATCTTAAAGCGTTAACAGGATACGAATTATTGTTACCAGCAAACGTTTTGGATAGGGATATATGGCATTTTTCGACATTATTGAATCGCTGGAAGTTAAATCCAGATGAGGTGGTAGGATCTTTGCTAGAGTAGCAAACCACCCTAACGAAGAAGTAACAGGATCAATTCATGAGCACAGAAAGAGCCTTTATTAAAAGTGGCCGCAACACCATTATTCATAAAGAGAAGAAGCTCGATTTAGTTATTGTGAACGGTGAAGCGCACCCTAAGATTAAAGTCACTCCGATGGGTTTAGTGCCATTCAAAGAAGAGTTGCCGAGAAATCGTCGAGAGGCTAAAGAGCGTTATCTTGAAGTGGTACACATCTCAAGTGTGGATATATTTGGCGAAGTAAAGCGTTTGTTGTTTATTCAAGCGTTAGATGGGCGAGAGTATAAAGTTGACTATTCAAAAATAGGCACCAAGCTATTTGTAAGAATACACCAAGATAGTTATTTATAAGGCTTCGACAAGGAGTGGCAATGCAAAGAACCAAAATACTTCCCTTTTTACTGGGCTTGTTATTAGTTGCTTGTGGGGGAGGTGGTGGTTCAGACTCTGAAACGGGTACTGAGAATGCCAGCATCAATGCAGGTGAAGATATCACGGTGCTGGAAAAATCGGTGTTTACTTTGTCTGCATTGGTTTCACCCTCTGGTGGTACTGTGAGTTGGCAAATTCTAAGTGGGCCCAACGTTGAAGGTTTTCCACTTGAAGGAATGGAAATTGAAGTCACGGCTCCTGACGTTAAATCCGATAGCGAAGTCGCATTCAAAGTGGACTATCTTGCGCCTAATGGGCAAGTTGTTTCTGACCAAGTGTCTGTATTCATTACTTCGCAAAACCAATTACCGATCCCTGTTGTTACACAAACTCTGCCCAGTGAAGGCCAATCACAATATTTAGACATTGTTGAGTTAAGTGCCGCGGAATCCTTAGACCCCGATGAAAATGGTCAGGTGGTAGGGTATTTATGGGAACAGCTCTCTGGGCCGACATTAAGCTTTAACAGTACTACAGAACAAACACTTCAATTTGTACACCCCTTATTAGTGACCAATCAAGCTGCAAAATTTAGGCTAACAGTGACAGATGACGAAGATGGCAGCACGAGTACAGAGTACAGCGTAACCTTGCTAAAGGCTGATAAACCCGTGATTGCCGAGGCTGGTGAAACGCAAACTGCCATAGAGTTCGATACCGTTATGCTCGATGCATCACAAAGCAAAACTGCCTCAGGCCAGTTTAGCTGTCTATGGCAGCAAATTGCGCAAACGGGGCAAAACACCACGGTTACGATCAGCGAACCGAACAAGTGCGCAACTGAATTTGTGGCCCCAGACGTGGATGTAACTACCGCGCTGTCATTTCAAGTCACGGTGACCGATCCCAATGGATATAGCGCGACAGACACGACAACCGTTAATCTCGAACCTAAGGCACTGGGACTTATACAAGACAGTGGTTTGAGCAAATGTTATGACGCCAGCACTGAAATTGACTGTGATGATGTTGATTACCCCGAACAAGATGCCGATATAGGCAGAGATAGTGTTGCTGACTTTCTAGATAAAGTAGGACAAGGGCGCGCAGCATTTGATTACACGAAGTTAAACGAATTTGCTGATGAATTACCAGATACAGCCAGCCAGTTTAGTTGTGTAAGAGACAACGTCAACGGCCTTATTTGGGAGGTAAAACTCAGTGAAACTGGAACTTTACCTAACACAGATACTCGTGACGGCGTTAATCATTACACCTGGTATGTAGATCAGGTCAGTGGCGCGGCGTATCCTGGCAGTGTAATTAGTCCCGCAAACACTACCTGTCCGAGTGACTCAAGCTGTGGTATTCAAACGTTTATTGACGAAGTGAACGCCAGTAACTTTTGTGGAGGTAGTAATTGGCGGTTACCCACTTACTTTGAGTTACTCAGTCTGATGGATTTTGGCAGAGAGACGGGTTCACATATGCTTGACCCTGACTTTTTCCCTAACCTGCCGGATGTTTCTGCATTGGGGCACCTGTACTATTGGACCGCGCAAACCAGTGTTGATGGCCGTAGCCTTAGCCAAGCATTCATACTTGATATGCAAACGGGTAATGATTTGGCATATCCAAAAGCGAATACCGCGTATGTGCGATTAGTGAGAACACCATGAGAGAAAATATGAAACTGTTGTTATCAGGTTTTGTACTATTGGGCTCATTCACAGCTTTTGCTCAGCAAACCTGTGTTGATGCTACTAACGCCCCAAGTACCACGCCGACTGAACGTTTTACGTTTAATGGTGATGGTACGGCAACCGACAATGAGACAGGCCTCATGTGGCAAGTCTGTGAATTTGGACAAAATTATGATGCTGTAAATATTACCTGCAACAGTGCGGCGCTGCAGGTAAATTGGCAGCAAGCGTTGGTTGCGGCAAAAAACAGTAATTATGCCGGCTTTACCGATTGGCACGTGCCCAACGTAAAAGAGTTAGCTAGCATTATTGAGCATAGTTGTGTTGAGCCTGCCATCAATCAAGAAGTGTTTCTATCAACGCAAAATGACAACTATTGGAGCAGTACAACGGCTATCTCTGAGCAAGATCATGCTTGGGCGTATCAACTGGCTGATGGTAAGAATAATTTGAAGGCCAAAACCTCAGACATTTTTTTGCGTTTAGTCCGCTATGCCAAATAGCTTTGGCATTAGATAAAAGTTTGCTACTCTTCTTCTCGTTTCTTGACGGGGAGTAATAAAGCTTTGTTTCGTTCATTGAGTTTCGCAACATTACTGTTACTAAGTGCTTTGCCAACATCGGCAAAAAATAAATGCGATGTTGAGTTAAGTCATGGCCTTATTATCACTGACAGTGAAATCCGTATTGTTGATAATGGTCAAACACGCGTTCAAATCAACAACGATAATCAGCTATTGATCCGTGGCTATTGGGTTGAGTTATCTGAACAAGAAACCCAAGTATTGTATGAATACTCAAAAGGAATTAGAGACACAGTACCTGAATTGGTGAGCCTTGCAACGGATGGTGTAAATTTGGGATTAAGTGCGATAGAGCAAGTGGTTGAAGGTATGTCTGATAAAGAACCAGAAGTACTTAAAACGCAACTGCAATATGTAGAGCGCGCGTTAATGGACAAGTTTAAACGGGGCGATGACTTTTTCTTTATTGCGCCTCAGTCACTGTCGAAAATTGATGATTTTTTCACAAAAGAGATCAGCAAAAAAATTCATTCAGCGGTACATGGTTCGTTGGGTGCTATCTTAATGTCGTTGGGAGATGCGTTTAAATCTCGTGAGGGAAATATTGAAGATAGGATCACCGACATGGGGCAGCGTATGGAAATCATCTCCAAAGAAATAGACAAGTCGTTACAAAAGAAAGCACAGCAACTGGAAGAAAAAGCAGAAGAGTACTGTGAATGCCTCAATACGCTGGAAAATACAGAAACGCGCTTACAAACTATTGTGCCTAGCTTAGCTGCCTACGATCTCGTACAGATCCGCTCTTAAAGTCGATATATCCGCTTAGCGTTACTGTAGCTAAGCTTTTCCCACAGTCTGTCGTCATTCACCAGTTGGCGGTAATGATGCCATATCTCTGAATAATCACCCCTCATTAAGCTCACAGGGTAATTTGACGCAAACATCACACGTCTATCACCAAAGGCTGCAATTAAAACATCCAACAGCGTGTGACTGTCTAAAGGGGCGTTGACATGTTCTTGCCCAGAAAATTTAATCGCTACATTACTACATTCGGCCATTTGTTGAAGGCCGATTTGCCAATCTGTATGTTGCTCTAAAAAGCCGCTATGATTGAGGACTATTTGCAAGGCAGGTAATTGCTGGCATGTTGCTGAAAAGTGCTTGGTTACGGTGTTGTGATGCAATTCAAACTGCGCTTCAAATATCAGGTTATGGTTCGCCAAAACAGCAAGGTTGTGTTTAACATTGGGGTGTAGAAGCTTATCTGCGTCTTGCCCTTCGCTGATATCTCGAATTCCAATAAAGTGCTCGCAGTCTAATAAAGGCTGTAGTTGCGCGCAAAAGTCCTTAGTCGCTAGAGTGACATCAATATAGGCAATTGCTTTGTATGGCAGTGTGGAAACTTGAGTCGCTAACCATTGCAATTCGGCTACAGGGTCTTGGTTGTCAAACCCAGCTTCGATGTGCACCAGAGCAGTTAGATAAAGGCCATCTCTTAAAGTGAGCTGTGCTAAACCATGATTTTGTTTAATTTTATCAAGGTTTGGCCATGGCGGAGGGTTGGGGCCAAGCAGCCACTGATATTGACCCGCCTGCAGATCAAAAAAATGTAGATGAGGGTCAATAATCGGAGTCATTGGGCGGTATAGCCTCCATCAATGCTCTGCAAGCTTCCTGTGATAAATGCTGCCTCATCACTGAGCACAAATGCAACTAATGCAGCTACTTCATGAGCTTGGCCCAGCCGCCCTAGAGGTTGCATTTTCGCTTCATCGGCGACCACTTCATCTTTGATGGCACCACTTTTCTGACAATAGCTATCAATGGCTTTATGAAACAAGGGGGTTTCAATGGTACCTGGACACACTGCGTTAGCGCGAATGTTGAAAGATGCGTAATCTAAAGCCGTGGTACGCGCCATTGAAGCTAGTGCCGATTTAGTAAGATTGTAGGCAAATGAGTTCGTTTTACCAATTAGCGCTTGGTCTGAAGAAATATAGACAATCGCACCATGATTTTGTTGCTTCATGGTTGGCAGTACAGCTTTAGTAGCAGCGTAGGCTCCTTTAACATTCAGAGCAAATAAGCTATCTAAAGTTGCTTCGTCTGTATCTTCAATGTTGGCGCTTAGGTGTTTTCCTGCGTTAGAGACCAGTGCATCAATACGACCTGTTTGGCGAACAATCTCTGTAATATGTTTTTCTACATCCGCAACCTTACTCACATCACAGTGGACAAATTCACCACTCTGGGAAGGGTGAATGTCTAAGTTAAATACTTGATAATCTTGACTAAGCAGCTTTTCGACAATGGCTAAACCAATGCCAAAGCTGCCACCTGTAACTATGGCAACTTTGCTCACTTTGTGCTCCTTAATGTCCACACCCGCCTGCACCGTGCACATGCCCATGTGCCAACTCTTCAGCAGTAGCTTCACGCACAGAAATGACTTCTACATCAAATGTTAGAGTTTTACCTGCAAATGGGTGATTAAGATCGCAATCTGCATTGAAACGGCCAACTTTTACAACGGTAACCTGATGACGTCCTTGGTTTGACTCCACAATAGCAGACATGCCAGCTTGCCAAGCTTTGTTGTTTCCAAGGCCTTGCAGGTGCTTGATTGGAATACGTTGAATTAAGCCTTCTTGGTATTCACCATAGGCTTCATCTGGTGTGAGTGTAACACTGAACTTATCACCTGAGTTCTTACCCTCAAGAGCATTTTCAAGGCCAGGTAACATGCTGTCATTGCCATGTAAGTAAGTTAGTGGTTCACCAGTGGTGCTGGTTTCAATTTGTTCACCAGCCTCGCTTAGAGTGTAGTGAAATTCAACAGCGGTATCTTTTGCAATCTGCATGACTATCTCGTTTTTTCAAATGTGTGACACCATTTTACGTGAGCAAGGCCATGAGGGCTAGCGATTAGAGCGAGTTTCTGGTTTAACAAGCCTCTCTAAATCAGACAACAACACATCGCTGGCTGGCTTTTGCAGCGTTTCGTTGCCTTTGGGTAGGTGTAACACAAGTACCTTGCCAGGCTTTAGCACCTTATTTTCTTTTAGCTTGTTCCATACGACGATATCGCGCACAGAAACTTTGTACTGTTTGCTGATTTTCCATAATGACTCGCCTTCTGCGATGGTATGGTGAAGTTCCATGGTGCGTTGCTTAGGTTTTTGAGCCTGTGCAACATAAGGACTTATTTGATAATCCTCTAATAAGCTATCGAATTTTTGTGCCTGTTTCACTTTTAACTTTTCACCTATACGTATCATATTACCCTTTTTGTTATTGAGTAACTTTATAGTTGCTACGCTGGTATCAAAACGTCGAGCAAGCCTGTAAAGCGTATCGTTAGGTTGCACAACATAAGTTTGGCTAAAGTATCGTTTGAAAAAATGGCTTTTAAGCAGTTGCTCTTCTGTTAATGGAAGTAGCACTTTGTGCGGTCCATCTGGAGAGCTTTTGTGTCTTAAGTACCCAGGATTCAATCGGTGAAGGGCTGCTTTTTCAATCCCAGTTAATGACGCTAACACTGAAAAGTCAAACTGCTGGCCTATATCAAGCGGGCTGGTAAGTGCGTAATTGGGTAAGTGTGGACGTTTAAATTTAGGGTGCTCAGTTTGCAATAAATAGCTTAGCGCAATCAGCTTTGGTACATAATCTTCAGTTTCTTTAGGAAGAGATAGACTCCAAAAATGTCGGCTTTTTCCTTTACGTCGATTGTGTGCAATGGCATTTTTTACTCGGCCCTCACCGCTATTATAAGCCGCTAGAGCATGCAGCCAATTACCATGAAAGCGTTTATACAAATAACTCAAATAGTCTAAAGCCGCATTTGTAGAGGCGAGTACATCCTGGCGACCGTCATACCACTGATCTGTCTTTATACCAAAGTGATAGGCGGTTGCATTAACAAGCTGCCAAGCACCAACTGCTTGCTGGGAGGAAATGGCCTTAGGTCTAAAGTCACTTTCAACAAAAGGTAGAAGTGCTAACTCCATAGGTAAGCGACGGCGCTCGACTTCTTGAACGATATGATACAAGTATGGGGCAGCACGTTTGGATACACTTGATAGATAATGCGGCTGAGATAGGTACCAATTGACTCTATTCTCTAACCTGTCATTTAATTCAATGTCAAAACTTAACTGTTCGCTGATCCGCTGCCATAGATCCGTTACAGGTTTCACGGCCTTCAAGGGTTCTTTTTCTGATACTTCTTTAGTTTTGCTTGGCTTTGATAGCTTTTGCGGTATTTTTTTTGTATCGGGCAGCTTAATTGGGTCTTCGTTGAGCAAAGATGAGCTGATAGCCGCGACATCATTGCTGACTATTGTACCGCTATGCAGCTCGGTTTGAGTAGTTTGGCAAGCACTTATTAATACGCCAAATCCCGCGATGAGTGCACTGCGTAGTATGTTTACACACAAAGATTGATTAAAGGGCAGCATTGGATTCAGACTCTTTTACAGCTGCCAAACGTCGCTGCGCTAGTTTATAGTAATGTACTAAGCGAGCCTGCGTTGTTTTGTCGGTGCTATATAGTGACACCATTTTTTTCACGAATTCACTATGCGGTTCGTTTTTCAATAATGCTTGAATAAATGCTATTGGGCGCTCAATTGCGGCTCTTTTATATGGTTTACCATGTGCGGGTAGTAGCCATTTTATGGCGCTATCTTGATTGAAAGTTTGCAGGTTTATCAGCCAAGGTGTCAGCTGATCATGCTTTACGTATGGTAATTCATCGACTGTATTTCCAGCAAATAAAGCGCCATTGCGATGACTAAAAATATACATATCTCCAGCACTATATGCGCTGTTGGCATGTAACGTGATCGGATAGTTACCAAGTTCTAAGGAGAAAGGTTGTTTTATGCCAATAGGCGGTGTCAGCCGTAAAGTACGCCAGTCGTTTATTCTTTGTTGTGCTATCTCTAGATGAGCTTGCCATTGATTTAGCTGTGTATCAGTGAGTTTATTTACCCGTTCTTTACTGATAGTCAAGCTTTGCTGGAGCATCAACAGCTTTTCTAACAGCCCCTGCTGATATTGGGAAATTTTTTTTGTGATGGCTTCGTTTGCATACCACTTAGCGCTTGGAAACGCGCGCTGTAACAAAGCCATGCCTTGCACTTGGTCTTGCTCCGCTGAAGTACTCAGCAAGTAACATACCGGCACAGAGAGTTTGTTTTTTAGGGTGTGGATCATTTGTTCTAGTTTCACAAAATCACCATGTGCATTAATGACCACTGCACATCGCTGACCTTGAATAACTGCTTGGTTGACTTGTATATAACGGGCTTGCTCCGAAGGAGATATAAGCCAAGTGGCTGCATCAACTTTATGCCATTGATTAGCATAGGACTGGTTAGTGAGCAGGCTGACAACGACAGCAAAAATAAAACGCATAATCGCCCAAGTATTACAACAAAAGAGGTGATAATTTAACCGATAATGCGTTTTTTGGGAAGCAACTAATTACCATCCAAATGCATTTGTAGCTTATCAATGAGGGTTTGTTGTTGAGTTTGCTGAGAATTTTTTATGCGTTGCAGGTCTTGTAAGTCGTGACACAAGTGCAGTGCTGCCAGTAATAATGCATTTTGCTCATTTCTTACTGAAGATTTTTGCTTCATTTCATCAACCCTTTGATTTAACAACGCAACAGCATCGAGGAGCAGTTGTTCCTGCCCCTCAGTACAGGCAAATTGATGTGTCTTACCTAGTAAGGTGACTTCAACTTGATTGCTTTTTTCAGTCATTAGCTAGCCTGAGTAGCACTTTGTAGCTTTTCAAGAAGGTTAGACAAAGTGGTGCTGGTGTCTTTTTGCTTCTCTTCACTTTCCAGCACTTCCAGTTGAAGTGTTTCATTTTCGTCTATTAGCTTAGAGTTTTGCTCTTTAAGCTGAGAAAGTTCATTATTTAACCGCTCGTTTCGAGCAATTAGTTGATCAATTAGCTGTTCGAGTTGGGGAAGTGTTTCGTTATTCATAAATGCGCTCTTATCACAGTGTTTTGTCATGCAAATGTAAAACAAAGTGGCTTCGGATGCTAGCGAATACGCGGCTTTATACTGATTTTTGTGTAACTTTAAGCGATAATGGCCTTAACACCCTATTTTATTCAGAAGCGGTTCAGCGAAATGTACCGTTTTAGTAACAGGCGACTATATGCTTAGCTATCGACACTCCTTTCATGCGGGAAACCCGGCGGATATTCTTAAACACCTTGTACTTTCTCAGGTACTTGAATACATGACACGTAAAGAGTCGGGTTTTGACTATATCGATACTCACTCTGGTGCTGGCTTATTCGAGCTTAACAGTGCAGATGCTCAAAAAACTCAAGAATACTTGGATGGTATTGCAAAGCTATGGGATTATCAGGGCGATAATGTCGCGTTACGAGATTATGTCGAGTTAATTAAATCATTTAACGACAACACCTTGTCATTCTATCCGGGCTCTCCAAAGATAGCGGAGCACTATCTACGACGTCAGGATAAAGGGTGGTTCTTTGAGCTGCATCCCAAAGATTTAGCTTTGCTTGAGCAAAATATGAAAGGTAAAAAATCCTTACGGGTGCGTGGTGAAGATGGCTTCAAGGGATTACAAGCGCTTGTTCCACCGGCTTCTAAACGCGCAGTGGTGCTTATGGACCCACCCTATGAAATAAAAACGGACTATCAACAAGCGGTGACTATGATAGCCAAAGCACATAAGCGTTTCTCTTCTGGTACATACATGATCTGGTATCCCGTGGTTTCACGCAGTCGTATCGACTTGCTTGAACAGACACTGATTGATTCTGGGATACGAAATATTCAGTTATTTGAGCTGGCAACGGAGCAGGATACTGAGCAACATGGCATGACTGCCTCAGGCATGATAGTTATCAACCCACCATGGACTTTAAAAAAATCTCTAGATGAGGTGCTTCCTGAATTGGTTAAATATTTGAGCAGAGCGGGTGGGTTCTATCGTAGTGAACAGCTAGTAGACGAGTAGTAAAACAGTATAATAGTAGATGCGAAAGTCACAGTTAAGCCCCTAAGAGGGGCTTAAAACTTGCTACTTTTTAACATATTTTGTAAGGATAACAATGCGTTGACCTTCAACTCGCCCTTCGATATGCTCAGGATTGGAGGTTAAGCCTATGTTGCGTACAGCTGTGCCACGCTTAGCGACCAAAGAACTACCTTTCACATCTAAGTCTTTAATTAACACAACAGTATCACCTGCGTTTAAACGCACGCCATTACTATCAAGATGTACAATATCTTCTTCCACAGCCAGTGCTTGCTCTGCCCAGCTGCGAGTATCATCTTCTAGGTAAAGCATATCAAGGGCATCTTGAGCCCAACCGTTGTCACTGGCCAGGCGCTTTAACATTCTATAAGCCACGACTTGTACCGCGGGTACTTGACTCCACATACTGTCATTCAAACAATGCCAATGATTTGCAAGCAAATCAGTTTTGCCTTCAACTTGTGCCTTACAAGTTTCACAAAGATACACACATTTGTCTGAATGGGCTTCCGCAACGGGTGGAACTTCATAAACGGATAGTTCATTCGTGCTAGTGCAAAGTTCACATTGATGGTTGCTGCGTGTTTGGAGGGTGGCCTCGATACTCATAACTTATTCCCGTAGGCAAAAGCCGCATTATACTGTTCAATGCTTCAGCACGCCAGCGGTGGGGATCGATTGAACGTATCGTTGGGTTATATTTTTAAAAAAGGCTTGTTGATGTAAAGTTTCAATCGCCTGATTGATAATCGGTAGCAATTTTTCGTGCTTGGCTTGTAAGCGCATATGCATCTCACCTTGAGAGTGCAGAGAATTTAAATAAATTGGTATATCTAATTCTTTAGCCCAATAAATAGCGGGGAGATCACCGATGATGGCAAGCTCAACACGACCTCTGGCCAGCGCTTGTAACAACTCCTTTTCAGAATTAAAGTCAACGCGCTCATAGTGATCATCATCGTGATAGTAATAACCTCGAACAGTGCCAATTTCGGCTCCTTTTAGTTGTGGAACAGATGCCAGTTTTTTAGTTGAAACTATGTATTCATCCACCGATAAAATTGCATCAGAAAATATAAATCTGGGATCATCTCGTTGTTGTTTGTTAAGCCAGCTGGGGCTAATAAGATCAAAGTCTATCTTGCCTGTCTCAAGATATAAAACTGTTCTTTTGGCGGGCAAAAGTAAATTGGTACCTTCAATATTGGCGGTGTTCAAAATAGCTGTTACAACTTCAGGTAAAATGCCCGGGTGCTGTGGATCATGTGTATAATAAGGGTAATAGTTGCCTGAGCCACTTACACTGTAAGTGAGCTGTGTATTGGTGTTGGCATTCAGCGAGCTTAAAAAACAAAAAGCAGCTATCATTATTAAAGTTCTCATATGCTTATACTAGCCCAACAATCTGACTATGAGCAATTATCAAAAAGACCAAGTTGTTTGTAAGGTTAGATGTTGAAGTTAAACTTTTATTTGCCCGACACCAGAGCATCACGTATTCTCAATCACAGAATACGGCTATTGATGTGCTAGAGAAGGATGTAGATGTTAATGAGTGGCACCGTTACGAAAGTAAAAAATACAGCCGTACAATATATAGCGCGTCAGGCTATCCTTGATGTAGATCGCAAGATATACGCTTATGAGTTGCTGTATCGGGATTCTAACAACAATGCCTTTCCAATGGGGGTATCTGATGCTCAAGCAACAGGGAGAATGTTCTTTAATTCACTGATGTTTGTTGGTGTAGAGCGATTAGCTGCCGGTCAACGCGCTTTTATTAATTTATCTGATGAATCCTTATTACAAGAATTACCCAACCTCCTAAAACCTGATAATTTGGTGGTAGAAATAGTTGAGCGCTCTAAGAATATTCCTGAGCTGGTAAAAATTGTGGCTGCGTTGAAAAAGCGTGGCTACCGTTTCGCATTGGATGATTATGATGGTGATCCTAAATGGCAGCCTCTTATCGAGCTCATGTCTTATATCAAGCTCGAAATTGAAGCACCTATCATTAAAACTACGATGATGATTAAAAAACTCAAACGTAGCTATCCCGACATCAAGATCATCGTCGAGCGAATTGAGACACAAGAGCACTACGCATTTGTTAAAAATGCAGGCGCTGATTATTTTCAAGGCTTTTATTTTGCTCGCCCAGAAATGCTCAATCACGGTAATATTGAGCCTTCTAAATTTATTGTATTTGACCTGCTGCGCTGTACTGCTAAACCGGACTTGTGTTTTAGAGAGATACAAGAGCGCGTCGCGAAAGATTTAAGTTTAACTGCACGAGTACTTAAGTTGGCGAATTCTAAAGCGGGTGGTCAGAAGATAGAAATGAAATCTATTTCTCAAGCGGTTATTTATTTGGGAGAAGATGCTATTCGTCAATTTGTCAGGGTGCTTGCGTTAAGTGAGTTAGGTGTTGATAAACCAGCCGAACTGACCAAAATGGGTTTAATGAGAGCGAAATTTATGCAGCTATTTTTGCATCCTGGTGGTGAAGAAATGGCAGAGCAGGGCTATTTAATTGGCTTAATGTCAGTATTGGATGCTGTTTTGGAAGTTGAATTATCTATCATAGTTGCTGAATTTTCATTAGATAGCTCGCTCAGTAGTGCGTTGTTAAACTATCAAGGTCTATTAGGCGGCGCGTTGAAACTGACCTTAGCTATTGAAAAAAATGATTGGCAAGATGCAGAAATGATCCTCAAGGCTATTCGCCCTGCAACCAAAACTAAGTACCTGTATGACTTGGCTCTAGGTAGCCGTGACTACGCTGATGATGTATTTTCAGTCGTCAAAAGTTAAATATAATTCAGGGTCAGATTTAACTTTTTCAAATGATGCTGCTCCTGAGCTAGATCCGCCGCCATCAAAGTATGCTCTTTCAACCAGCCATTGGTAAACTCAACAAGTAAGGTGTCTGCATAACTGCTCAGCTTGACCTCAGGAGAGAGTGTGTCCTGACGCTTGGCATTGAGCAATATCGCTAGTCTAAACAGGCTTAACAGGCGTGAAAACTTGACCATTTCTATTGCACTACACAATTTCAGTTCACGCATTTTGATTTTTTTCCGATAAAAGCGGATGAGATAGCTCAATACTTGCTGCTGTTCTTGTGTAAAGCCAGGCAGTTGACTATGACTCACAATATAAGCACTGTGACGATGTAGCCCTGAGGAGTTGATAACTAGACCTACTTCATGGAGTTGGGCAGCCCAGCACAGCAATTGTAGGTCTAGCTTTTGCAATGACCAGTTTACAGAGATCTGTTGGTAAAACTGTTTTAGAGTATGGCATATGTTCGCACTATGCTGAGTGTCTACATTGTAATGTTCGCTGAGTGTTTGAATGGTACGAGTGCGTATATCAAATTCGTCATTTTGTGATATTTCATGTAATAGGCCATCGCGCAGTGCATGATCACAGTAGCGAAGTTCATGTATGTCTAGTTGTGCGAATACCGCAAGCAGTACCGTAAGTCCTCCAGCTATTGTGGCTTTACGCTCTTCTGATAAACCCTCAATGAGCAAAGAATCACAATTATGAGACCGTAAAATAAGCGCTTTTATTTTTAGTAGTATCTCAGTTGTCAGTGTATTGTGGCCGAATTGTACCGCGATAGCATGCAATGCTTTGATGGTTCCTGAGGTGCCATAGCAGCGTTGCCAGCCCATTCTTTTGTAACTAGCGGTGATGGGTTCTAATAATTGCTCGGCACGAATTTGTGCTTTATTAAAGCGTTTTTCAGACAGACGTCCCTGATTAAAAAACTGTTTACTGATATTTACACAGCCCATATTTCTACTGGTAAGTAGCTTATGGGTAAAATGCTCACCAATGATCAGCTCAGTGCTCCCTCCACCGATGTCAATGACTAGACGATTACCTTCGCTGTGTTCATAGTTGGCGACTCCTTGATAAATGAGCCTAGCCTCTTCTTGACCTGAAATAACATTGATTTTGAAAGGGAAACATTGTTTCGCTTTGACTAAAAACTGTTGAATATTCTTGCAGTTTCTCAGTGTATAAGTCGCCACAACTTGTACATGGCTATGTGGGAAATTATTCAAAGTTGCTGCAAATTGTTTCAGTACCGTCAGTGCTCTTTCCATAGCGGGTAGGCTGAGCGTCATATCAGCATTGAGCCCGGCCGCTAGGTTAACGCGTTGTTTTTCTTTATGAAGCACTTGAAAGCTGCCATCAACTTCTCTGGCAACCAGCAAGTGAAAGCTGTTTGAACCTAAGTCTACGGCCGCAATAGGGGAGTATTCTGTCATAGCGAACTCTTATTACTTTCCCACTTTTTAAGGTGATCATATATGGCAATTTGTGAACGGATTTTTTTACGATTTCCGCGTCTCACGTATTGATTCTTTTGCTCAGGGTCTATGATACGGGCTTTGGTACGGTCGCGGAATTGTAGCTCTAGGATATCAATAATGAGTTGTTTAAGTGTTTCGTTGTAAATAGGTACACCAACCTCAACACGATGATCAAGGTTACGTGTCATCCAGTCTGCGGATGAAATGAAAACTAAAGGGTGTCCTAAGTTTTCAAATACCATAACACGAGGGTGCTCTAAAAACCGGTCAACGATGCTGATCACTTTAATGTTTTCACTAAAGCGTGGTAACCCCGGAACCAGAGCGCACATACCTCGAACAATAACCCTGATTTTAACGCCAAGTCGTGCTGCAGAGTACAACTTATCAACAAGCTGTTTGTCGACTAAATTATTTATTTTAATGGTTATTTTGGCAATTTTCCCCTGTTCGGCATGCTTCATTTCTTGATCGATTAAATCAAGAATACGATCTCTGGCATTTAATGGGGATATCATTAAATGCTCAAAATGGAATGAACGGTAGCTGCTTTCAATAAAGCGAAAAACACTGTCGCATTCTTCACAAATATCCTGGTGTTGAGTGAATAGGCTGAAGTCAGTGTATACCTTAGCGGTTTTCTCGTGGAAATTACCTGTCCCAATATGTGCATATTTGACTATTTTCCCTTTCTCACGACGATGGATCACACAAAGTTTACTATGTACTTTGAGCGCGGGGATCCCCACCATAACCTTGATCCCAGCTTCACTTAGACGTTTGGCCCACTCAATATTATTTTTCTCATCGAAACGAGCTTTTAATTCGACCATTACCGTGATGTGTTTGCCATTTTTTGCTGCATTGATGAGTGAAGCAACCATTCTGGAATTGCTGGCAACGCGGTAAATGTTTACCTTGATTTGTGTAACGTAGGGGTCAAAGGCTGCTTGGCGCACATATTCCAGTAAATGGTTAAAGGTGTGATAGGGGTAATAGAGTAAAATATCTTGCTCAGCGATTGCTGAAAACACACTTGTATGTTGCTTAAATGCTTGACTCTGTAGTGGTGGCAGGGGTTTGTTTTCTAAATGACGGCGGCCAATGTTAGGAAAGGCAATAAAATCCCTAAAATTACGATAACGACCTCCAGGGATCAGTGCATCCTGATGGGTAACCCCAAGGCGCTTTTTCATCACCTTTAACATTTCTTCTGGCATCAACTCATCGTATACCAGTCTGACAGGCTCCGCATACAGCCTTTGTTTTAGGCCTTTTGACATTTTGTCGAGCAGCCCTTCTTCTATCTCATCATCAAGATTGTATTCAGCATCTCGAGTCAATTTTATTGCATAGCCTTCGATGCTATCGAAATGGAAGAAGCTATTAAACACTTCACGAAGAAAGAATTGCACGATGTCATCTAACATCACTATGTGTTTTTGTCGACGTGAGCGCTCTGGTGGTAGTTGTACAAATCGAGCAAGTCTATCTGTGGGCACTTCTAATAAAGCATAGTGTTGTTTTTCACCATTCATGTGCACAAATAGATAGGTCATATTGTCATTCATATTGTCCGAATAGTCTTTGCTTTCGCTAAGCAACATTGGCGACATATTGGGTAGGACCTGATCTTCAAAATAGCTTTTCAGCCAATTTTGGTGGAATTCGGATAACTCTTGAGGTTGACTTAAGTGAATATGATATTTCTCGAGATCACTCAAGATTTGCTTGTGAATGTATGTAAACTTTTTACCCAGTTGCAGAACTTTTTGATTTATTTGACTTAGCAGAGATTCATCTTCATCAAAGTTAGTATTGGGCAAGTTATTGAGTAGAACGCGACGCTTTACATCGGCAACACGCACCTGAAAAAACTCATCAAGATTGCTTGAAAAGATCCCAAGAAAGCGTATTCGTTCAATTATAGGATTGCTGCTATCTTTAGCTTCTTGTAATACACGTTCGTTAAATGACAGCCAGCTTAGTTCTTTTGCAAAATAACTAACCGTTTTCGGTTGGGAAGGGAATGCTTGCATTTTGATACCCTCGACAAATAAGCTGCGTCAAATATAGGTCCATAATGTGACGACGGTATGACAAGTGTCTTCGAAAACGACGACTTGTCATACGATTTGTTCGTGGCAATAAAATCAAAACGCTTGTTAGTATGTAAGAGGCATTACTCTGTTTCTATATCGACGATGAGGTCGCTAGTTATCGACTCTAACGCATCAATAACATTGTCTTTATTCATGCCAATAGGTAAGGTGACGGTGGCAAAGGCACTGAATATTGGGACTCCCCAGTTAGGAGCACTCTGTTGTCTTGAGTTTAAGTGCGTAATATTAGCACCTTTATGACGGATAACTGATGCGAGCTCTTGAACAATGCCAGGGCGGTCATTGCCAGTGATCACCAAATTAATAGTCTCTGGTGTCTCTTGCTCGCGTAATATGTCACCGCTTTCCATTCTGACATCTAATCCAGGTAAGGCAGCTAAACCATCACGAAGTTCTTGTAAGTGTTCTTCGGCAACCTCAACTTGAACTATCCCTGCGAATTGTCCCGCCAAGTGGCTAAGGTTACTGGTGAGCCAATTGCCGTGATGTGCAAGCACGGCCGAAGAGATTTCTTCAACTAGACCTGTACGGTCTTTTCCTATTATTGTTAAAACTAACTGCTTCATAATGCGTGTCTCTTATTATTTTTGCCATGAATAAATACATAGCGGTGGAAAAAAAACGGCTTCGATAATTGAGGGGACGATCCTTATGCATAGCCTCAATGGTAGATTCCGCGTTCTAAGATTAGTTCACCAATTTATGATGTCCAACCCAATTACATGTTGGTTTGTAAAGAAATGAAAACAATCTGTTTTGTGTTAAGTCAGCAATAATTCAGTCACAAATCGTACCCGATATTATAATATTCTCCCGAGCCTGGTGTAACATAACTGTCATCTTGATGAAATATAATGCCCGCCAACTTTAAAATGAAAGGGTGTTTTGATGTCTTCAAATCCGCAGCAACCGTCTTTTAGAACGGATAGAAGCCGTCTATTAAAAGACCGGTTTGCACAGTTTGGTATATCAGCTGGTGGAGTGATGGTACTGATCGCATTGTTGCTGATCTTTTTCTATTTACTCTATGTTGTTCAGCCTATATTTGAGTCCGCAAAAGTAGAGAAACGAGTTGATGTGACGTTGAATAGCACACAACAATATGTGGGCATTGGTATTGAGGAGCAAACAGAGATAGCATACTTGCTTAGCCGTACCGGACATGTCAATTTTTATCAGGTAAAGGGACAGCAAGCAGGCGGGTTGATTGAGCGTTTATCTGTTAACTTAGATGGTCAGGTAACCAGTGCAGCAAAAAGTGCGCCTTTCTTAGGTCAATATGCTTATGGACTGGATAATGGTCAAGTTAAGTTGGTCAAACCTTCGTTTTTAGTTACTTTCCCAGGTAATGAACGCGTGATTTCACCTCGTTTAAGTTACCCTCTTGATGGTAAACAACTGATGGTCGATGATCAGGAAAAGGCAATAAAACGTTTTGCTTTTAGCCATTATGAAGATAAGACGGCTGTGGTGGCTCTTACTGCTGATAAACGTCTTGTCTTTGCGTCGTTTGTAGCAGAAGAAAATATGTTTAGCGGTGAAGTAGAATGGGTAGTTGAGCGTACGGAATTAGAAATTGATGGCCGCATCGATGAATTACTGATCACCCCAGACACAACTCGAACCTTTGTCCGTTCGGCTAATCAAGTTTATATCTTTGATACCCGCTACCCGAGTGATGTTAAACAAATACAAGTTCTAGCAGCAAATGAAGAAAACGCGAATCTGGTAGGAGCAACTCTGTTAGCAGGTGCTAACTCACTAATGTTAGCGAATGATAATGGAGAGGTGTCACAATGGTTTGAAGTAAACTCAGACACAGGACGCAAATTCCAAAAGATCAGAGCATTTGAAACGAGCAAAAACAGCGACGTTGATATCTACAGTGAGTATTATCGTCGTACATTCTTCACTACCAACAACAATGGTGATTTAGGCCTTTATTATACAACCAGTGAAGCGCATTTGTGGCAGGGAAAAATCAGTGAGGGTGCAATTGAATCATTTGCAGTTTCTCCGCGCGCCAATGCAGTATTAATTGTAGCGGATGGCAAATTGTCAGTGTTTGATGTGCATAACGAACACCCTGAAGTTACTTGGTCAGCGCTATGGCAGGAAGTTTGGTATGAAGGCTACCCTGAGCCAGATTACATTTGGCAGTCGACTTCCGCATCCGATGACTTTGAATCAAAGTTTTCATTAGTCCCTATCTCGTTCGGTACGATTAAAGCGGCTATGTATGCCATGCTGTTCGCCGTACCGATAGCGCTATCAGCAGCAGTTTATACAGCATACTTTATGTCTAGTGAGTTGCGTCGCGTAGTAAAACCTACGGTTGAAATAATGGAAGCTTTACCAACGGTTATTTTGGGTTTTCTCGCTGGGCTTTGGTTAGCGCCATTAATTGAAACCCATTTGCCTGCGATTGTGGCTTTACTACTACTGTTGCCTTTAGCCATTATTGGTACGGCATTTATGTGGACTAAGTTGCCTGAAAAGATTCAACATCTTTTACCTGATGGTTGGCATTCGATATTACTTATCCCAGTGGTACTGTTTATCGGTTGGATATCATTCGCTATTAGCGGCAGTGTAGAAGATTGGATGTTCGATGGTAACGTGCGTCAATACTTGACCAATGAGTTGGGTTTAACCTTTGACCAGCGAAATTCATTGGTCGTTGGTATCGCTATGGGTTTTGCTGTCATACCAACAATCTTTTCTATCGCTGAAGATGCTGTTTTCAGCGTACCTAAGCACTTATCAAATGGCTCGTTAGCGCTCGGTGCTACACAATGGCAGACGCTTGTGCGAGTCGTTTTGCTAACCGCAAGTCCAGGTATCTTCTCTGCGGTTATGATGGGTTTAGGACGTGCAGTGGGTGAAACCATGATTGTATTGATGGCCACTGGTAACACTCCAATTATGGACTGGAGTATCTTCCAAGGGATGCGTACGTTGGCTGCAAACATCGCGGTAGAAATGCCCGAATCAGAGGTAGGTAGTTCACACTATCGTATTCTTTTCCTCGCAGCGTTTGTGTTGTTTATTTTCACCTTTGTATTTAACACGGTTGCTGAATTTGTTCGTCAGCAGTTACGTGAAAAATACAGCTCGATGTAATAGTTGGAGTTCATGACATGGTAAAACAGTGGTTTAAGTCAGGGTCTCCGTGGATCTGGATGACAGGTGGTGCAGTAAGTATTAGCTTGATTTCGGTACTCGGCTTATTGGCAATGATAGCTTGGAAAGGTTTAAGCTTTTTTTGGCCATCTCAGGTTGTTGAGCTGCATTTAGAGGGTTCAGTTCCTAAGCAAATAGTAATTGGTGAGATTTACGATCGTGAGCAAGTACCCAAATCACGATTAGAAGCGGCAGGTTTCGATTTATCAGCTTACGATCGAGAATTTATTGAGCGTATGTTGGTTAAAACGGGTAACCGTGAATATGTTGAGTTGGATTTCCGTTGGGTACTTTCGACGGATATTAAACAACAATCAGCGCCAGCAAACCTAGCGGTATTTGAACGTAGCAAGAATGGTAATTTTTATGGCTATGTCGAGCAGGTCATCGAAGATGGCAAAGTTGTGCAAGAGAATGCAACAGAACGTCTTTATGAACTGGTCGAACGTGCAGTTGATCTAAATGATGAAGCGCTAGATCTGCAAAATGGTGATATTGGCCATATTAACTATGAACTTGAGCGTATGCGCCTAAAAGAAAAGGGCTATGCACTTGATAATGCGCTCACTGATGAGCGCATGGCTGAGTTACAAGCGCGTCGAGCGCAGTTGCGAGAAGAATATAAAGTACTCGAAGAGCGCCTATTTGAATTACGTAAGTTGGCTAAACGTGACCAAGTGATCGTTCGAGACATGCGTGGAGAATTAGTTACATTACCGTTATACCAAGTACTTGATGTTTGGTTCCCAAATGATATGGGTTATTTTGCCAAGGTTGGACACTATTTTTCGCAGATTGGAAAATTCATTAGTGATGACCCACGTGAGGCAAATACGGAAGGTGGGGTGTTCCCTGCGATATTTGGTACGGTGTTCATGGTAATGTTGATGGCGGTAATCGTGACTCCATTTGGGGTAGTTGCTGCAATTTACTTACATGAATATGCTGCTAAAAATGCAGTGACCAAAATGATCCGCATCGCGGTAATTAACTTGGCGGGTGTGCCGTCAATTGTATACGGTGTATTTGGTCTGGGCTTTTTTGTCTATATGTTAGGCGGTTCAATTGACCAATTATTTTATCCAGAAGCTGCGCCAAGTCCTGTGTTTGGTACGCCTGGGGTGATTTGGTCTGCATTAACCCTTGCAATACTGACCTTGCCTGTGGTCATCGTTTCAACCGAGGAAGGTTTATCACGAATTCCAAGTACGGTACGTCATGGGTCATTGGCATTAGGTGCCACAAAAGCTGAAACGCTATGGCGTATCATTGTGCCTATGGCAAGTCCGGCAATTATGACTGGATTGATTTTGGCAGTCGCACGGGCTGCGGGTGAAGTTGCTCCGCTGATGTTGGTAGGTGTTGTTAAAATGGCACCCACGTTACCGTTGGATGGAAACTTCCCATACATTCATTTAGACCGTAAGTTTATGCACTTGGGCTTCCATATTTATGATGTAGGATTTCAAAGTCCGAATGTTGAAGCCGCGCGACCGTTAGTATATGCAACTGCATTCTTGTTAGTGACGGTGATCATCGCGCTGAACATCACGGCAATTGGTATTCGTAACCACTTGCGTGAAAAATTCAGATCACTTGAACATTAATAGTAAAGATTTTAAGTAGGTAAAAGTAATGATTACAGTAGCTCCAGAAGTTAATCAGGCCAACGGCCAAAAAAAGCTCGATCTTGCAAATTTGACTCCAGAGCAAACGTCTCTGCAAATCAAAGACCTAGATCTTTACTATGGTGACAAGCAAGCGCTGAGCAAAGTAAATATGTTGATCCCTAAAGGTCAGGTAACCGCGTTTATCGGTCCATCTGGTTGTGGTAAATCGACTTTGTTACGTTGTATCAACCGTATGAATGACTTGGTTGATAGTTGTCGTATTGAAGGCGAGATTATTTTGCATGGCCAAAATATTTACGATAAACGCGTCGATGTTGCAGCGCTGCGTCGTAATGTGGGAATGGTTTTTCAGCGCCCAAATCCTTTCCCAAAATCAATATACGAAAATGTAGTTTATGGGTTACGCTTACAAGGGATCAAAGATAAGCGTAAGCTAGATGAAGTAGTGGAAAAGTCTTTGCGTGGTGCGGCGTTATGGGATGAAGTAAAAGACCGTCTACACGATAGTGCGTTTGGGTTATCTGGCGGTCAGCAACAACGTTTGGTTATCGCGCGTTCAATTGCAATTGAGCCGGAAGTGTTGCTACTTGATGAACCCACCTCGGCATTGGACCCTATTTCTACTTTGGTTATAGAAGAATTAATAAACGATCTTAAGAACAAATACACTGTAGTTATTGTTACGCATAACATGCAACAAGCTGCTCGTGTTTCGGATCAGACCGCGTTTATGTATATGGGTGAGCTGATTGAATATGCGGATACCAATACGCTATTCACAACCCCATCGAAGAAGAAAACCGAAGACTACATTACGGGTCGTTACGGTTAAGCGGCTGACATAGGGGAAAAATATGGAACATAATTTAAATAAACACATTTCTGGTCGTTTCAATGAAGAGCTAGAAAATGTTCGTAACCATGTACTTAGCATGGGGGGCTTGGTTGAGCAACAGCTTAATTTAGCACTTGATGCAGTGAATGAATGCGATGCTGAAAAAGCGCGTAAAGTCAGTGAAAATGATTACAAAGTCAATGCTATGGAAGTGAACATTGATGAAGAATGTACGCGCATCATTGCTAAGCGTCAACCTGCAGCGAGCGACTTGCGTCTGGTGGTTGCAATAGCAAAAACCATTGCAGATCTAGAGCGTATAGGCGATGAAGCCGAACGCATTGCGCGAGTGGCACTAGATTCTTTTACCAAGGATCAGCAAGACTTACTGGTTAATATCGAAAATATGGGTCGCCAAGTATCGAAAATGCTTCATGATGTACTTGATGCATTTGCAAGAATGGATGCCCAGCGTGCTTTCGAAGTACATAAAGAAGATGCCAAAGTTGATAGAGAATATGAAGCGTTGACACGTCAAATTATGACTTACATGATGGAAGACCCTCGCTCTATTCCAAAAATTATGGATTTAATTTGGTCTGTTCGCTCTTTAGAGCGCATTGGCGACCGCTGTCAGAATATTGCAGAATATGTAATATACTTTGTTAATGGCAAAGATATTCGCCATATATCTCAAGAAGATATAGAGAAAACTCTGTAATTCACATCATCTAAGTTGACCATAGCTTTTAAGGTTAAGGTCAACTTAATTTATCTTACCGATAAAAATCGTTCACAATATTGCTCAATGCTGTAAAATTACCTACCGCAAAGCATATAAATATGATTTAAGGGTCAGTTATGCCTACAAATGCGTTTTTAGGGGTTTTTGCAAAATCACCTATTAAACCAATCGAAGAACACATCAAGATTGTTCACAAAGCAAGTAAAGCTTTAGTGCCGTTTTTTGATCATGTTTTTAAAGGGGAATGGACCGAAGCCGAAGCGCTACGTGTACAAATCCGCAATTATGAACGCGAAGCAGATAAATTAAAACGAGAAGTTCGTTTACAGTTGCCTCGTGGTTTATTCATGCCTGTAGAACGTACAGATCTACTTGAACTTATTACTCATCAAGACAAAATAGCTAATAAAGCGAAAGACATCGCGGGTCGCGTTGTTGGTCGTGAAATGGTAATTCCAGAAACAATTCAAACAGAGTTCCTAGCTTACTTAAAGCGGTGTGTTGATGCGACAAAGCAAGCTTCTAAAGCCATTAATGAACTTGATGAGCTATTAGAAACTGGTTTCCGCGGTCGCGAAGTAACCTTGGTAGAAAATATGTTGGTCGAATTGGATGCGATCGAGCAAGATACGGATGAAATGCAAATCAGAATCCGCCAAGAGTTACGCACTGTTGAGGGAGAGTTAAATCCAGTTGATGTGATGTTCTTATACAAGATCATTGAGTGGGTCGGTGAACTTGCCGATATCGCTGAGCGCGTTGGTTCTCGCTTAGAGCTGATGCTCGCACGTTAATTCAAATTAAGAAGTTTAATAAGTAAGGTTTTACAATGGATATCATTGCATCCTACGGTACCATGCTGGTGCTTATAGCAGCGGCGGTTGGTTTCTTTATGGCTTATGGTATTGGCGCAAATGACGTTGCTAATGCGATGGGTACATCGGTTGGTTCGAAAGCACTAACCATTAAACAAGCAATCTTAATTGCTATGGTCTTTGAATTTGCTGGTGCGTATCTAGCGGGCGGTGAGGTAACATCGACGATCCGTAAAGGGATCATTGATGCTGCGCCATTTGTTGATATTCCAGAGCTAATGGTATTGGGGATGATCTCGGCACTATTTGCGGCAGGCGCTTGGTTACTAATGGCTTCTGTTTTAGGGTGGCCGGTATCAACAACACATTCAATCATTGGTGCTATCATCGGCTTTGCATTGGTTGCTGTAGGCAGCGAAGCAATTCAATGGGGTAAGGTTGCGGGGATTGTAGGTAGTTGGATTGTAACACCTGCGATATCTGGTTTTATCGCGTATCTAATTTTCATGAGTGCACAAAAACTTATTTTTGACACCTCAACACCACTACAAAATGCAAAACGCTATGTACCCGTTTATATGGGACTTGCGGGCTTCGTAATGGCGCTTGTCACCATTAAAAAGGGTCTTAAGCATGTTGGTATTAACCTTGGTACTGTCGAGGGCTATGCTCTAGCTATCGGTATTGCTGTATTTGTCGGTCTCATTGGTAAGGTAGCTATCGCACGTCTTAAGATGGACCCTAAAGCTGATAAACAAATGCAATTCAACAACGTTGAGAAAGTGTTTGCTGTACTTATGGTACTGACTGCCTGTTGTATGGCTTTTGCTCACGGTTCAAATGACGTAGCGAATGCAATCGGTCCTCTAGCTGCGGTTGTGAACATCGTCGAAAATGATGGTGTAATGGCTAAGAAAGCAGCCCTTGCTTGGTGGATTTTACCGCTAGGTGGTTTAGGGATTGTTGCTGGCTTGGCAATTTTGGGCAAGAAAGTAATCAAAACGATTGGTGAAGGTATTACACACTTAACACCAAGTCGCGGCTTCGCAGCTGAGCTAGCTGCTGCATCAACCGTGGTAATTGCATCAGGTACTGGTTTGCCTATTTCAACCACTCAGACGTTGGTAGGGGCGGTTTTAGGTGTGGGTATGGCGCGTGGTATTGCGGCATTAAACATGAGTGTGATCAGAAACATTGTAGTTTCTTGGGTAATCACATTGCCAGTTGGTGCAGCTCTTGCTATTGTTATATTCTATGTTCTGAGATTCGCGTTCGGCGTGTAACTTAGAAAGACAGACTTTTAGCTTGAAAAGATCTCAGCACACCAGTGCTGGGGTCTTTTTATTTATGGGGACCTAAAGAAGGTTTTACTCGTTCTACATCAGGGGTATACTGACACCATTGTATATTCTGATAAATCTTGCCCATAGTGAATAACCTGCCCAGTATTAAGCAACTCCAATACCTTATTGCCGTACATCAGCATCAACACTTTGGCCGTGCAGCAGAAGCCTGTTTTATAGGTCAATCCACATTAAGTAGTGCAATTCAGACTTTAGAAGAAACTTTAGGTTGTCAGTTAATTGAGCGTGAGAATCGTAGCTTGATGTTTACTGACATTGGTGAGGAAGTGGTCACGCGGGCAAAGAAGATCATTGCTGACACCATGAGTGTGAAAGAACTCACCAAAAGCTACAAACATCCTCTTAGTGGCAAGTTAACATTGGGCGTGATCCCTACGGTTGCCAGTTTTATTGCTGCACCGCTTTATCAGTTCTGTAAACAACAGTTTGAGCAGTTGCAATTGGTGCTTGTGGAAGATACGAGCGATAGGCTGCTTGATAAGCTGGAACATGGACACATAGATATGGCGATGCTCGCGCTACCTTATCACACCGAGCGTTTTCATACGCAGGTATTAGCTAAAGATCATTTTTCTTTGGTCCACCATAAGGATTATCACATTGCGGATAATGTGACTGACTTTAACCTGCTGCCAGAGCAAAGTGTATTTTTACTAGAAAGAGAGCATTGTATGACGGGTCATGCGCTAAGTGCTTGTCACCTTAACCGAAGCGATTGTATTAATCCGTTTGAAGCGGCTAATTTGCATACTCTACTGAGCATGGTTGAATACCAAAATGGTGTGACGTTTTTGCCGCAAATGGCGCTGAATGCGGGGATCTTAAATGGCAAGCCTATGGTGGCCAGTGATACACTGGGTGATGCATACCGTGAAATTGGTTTGTTGTGGCGCAAAACGACGGGCAGGATCAGAGACTTTCGTCTTTTCAGTGAACAAGTTTCTGAGTTCGTACAATTGCAATGTGCACAGTCAAAAGACTGAAAAAATAGGGCGCACAGCGCCCAAAAATTCGTTAGGAAGGTTCAAACTTACTGGCTGAGCTTAGGTCCGGTAAAAACAGTAAATAGACCCAAACAACCAAATTAAAGTAAGGAATAAGGCCCAATAAAGTAAACACTTTACTTGGATAGCCCTTTATTCGAGCATTTCTATAACACTGCACTGCTACCAAAATATTGATAACAAAAAGAAAAATCATTAACTGGCTCATAATTACACTCCTAGACGTCCATAAGGTGATGTAACTCAATCCTTTGAATGTCCAGTCAAAATGGTAAAATCAACAACTTAGCTGGACAGCCTCATGTAGAGTAATTATAGATGAATTTGCAGGAAGGAAAAGTCGACTTTTGTATATATTTGTTATCGGATTGTTTTGCTGGCTAAAATAGTTGGGATCGCCGCTTTTAATTTTTCAATCGGCATCGGCTTGGCAATATAAAAGCCTTGAGCGTAATCGACACCAATATCTTTGAGTGCTTTAAATATTTCGTAATTCTCAACGTATTCCGCCACAGAGCGCTTATCTAATGAATGACTAATATCATGTACGGCTTTAACCAACGCCAAATCTATGGGGTCATTGAGCATGTCTCGTACGAATGAGCCATCTATTTTTACATGCTGCGCAGGTAGTTGTTTTAAATAACTAAATGTACTGAATCCAGTGCCAAAATCGTCAATAGAGAAATGGCAACCTAGTTGATTGAGCTTGGCTATCATAGCCTGAGTTGCACTTAAATTTTTAATACTTGCGGATTCTGTAATTTCAAAAATGATGCGCTCGGCAGCCACCTGATACTCAACTAAACATGTCTGAATATGAGGGAGCAAACGTTCGTCTAAAAACGACTGGGCAGATAAATTAATCGCCACTTGATTGAGCTCTGGATGCTGCGCGACAGCAGCAATAGCATGCTTAATAACACACTGATCCATAAGAAAGGTGTCATTGAGCAGCTCTAATGCTGGAATGAACTGATTTGGATATATTAACTCTCCTTTGACGACCAAGCGCAGCAATGCTTCGTAGTAGGCGATATTATTATTTTTAAAGTCCCATATTGGTTGGTAGTACAATTCAATAAGGTTATTTTGTAAGGCTTCACGAACGTTATGACCCCACTCTAAGCCTGATTGTAATGTGCTGTTTTTTGCATCTTCTTTGCTGTAACAATGTACTAAATTTCGACCTAGACTCTTCGCTACATACAAAGCTATATCAGCTTGCTTGAGACATTCGTTAGCATCATGGTTTTCAATCGTAATTTGCGTCAAACCGATGGAACAACTAATTGAGTAACTGTGTTCTTCCGAATGAAACTTATGTTTTTCTATTGCCATACATATGCCTTCAGCGGCTAAGTGCGCATCTAGCAGATTTGTATTGCTTAAAATAATAGCGAATTCGTCGCCACCGATTCGAAAGATCAGCTGTTCTTCACTAAGGTTTTCCCAAAACAACTGTGATACTTCTTTGAGCACAATATCGCCTTGTTGATGGCCTTTGCTGTCATTTATGATTTTAAAATGATCTAAGTCGATATATAGCAATGCATGTTCAGTGTCGCTATTTTGAGCCACGGATGAACAAATGTACTGCAGCTGTTGGTCAAAATAATATCGGTTATGCAGTCCTGTGAGGGTATCATGTAACGCTAAATGTCTAAGCTGCAACTCAGCCTGTTTACGCTCGTGAATGTTATCTAAAGTTGCAGTAATCGTTGCTTTGCTGGTACTGTTTTTGATCAATTGGAAACGACACTCGACCCAAATTTGTCGCTGTTTCTGGTGGCCAATCTGCAGCTCAATTTTTGCTTGATGTTGTGAGCCCGTAACTATCTTTTCAAGGATCTGTTGCAGGGTGTGTTGATATTCAGCGGTGACAAAATCGCACAACGATTTATTGAGACTGCTTTTTATACCAAAGCCGGACAGCGCTTCCCAAGCCGGGTTGATAAACCGGATCAGTCCTTCCTGATCGAGCTCCATCACAACGGTATTGAGATGGAGTAGAATTCGTTGGTGTGCTGAAAATAATTCTTTATAACTTTGTTCACTGCGACTTAATTGCGATACTTTTTCTTCAAACTCGGCATAACTAACCATGAAATCTTCGCGTCGCGCAGCATGATCACAGACTTTACTCAAAATAGATATGTCATAAGGCTCGCGGACAAAGTCGGTCACACCTAGTAACAAAAGTTGCTCGGCATAGTCAGCATCACGGCTATCAATGATTGTTACAATCGCTTGATTGGGCTTTTGCTTTAATATATTCGTAACCAGCTCTTTGGCTGCTGGTGCTCGCGTCGCTGTTGCATCTAGCAAAATAATAGCGAAGTTACTTTGCCTAAATAGCGATAGCGCATCATGCGTTGTGTTGACGTGGGTGCAAGCAAAATTGAGCGCTAAATGGTCGCATATTTCCTCAGCGCGCTGTTGGTTGGGTTCCATCAGTAGCAAGTTCAGGCGGCTACTTTTTTCTAAGTGAGTAGACAGTACATTTGCCAGTATCTGGGGTAATGCGGTATGGCGTTCAAAGGGTAGTACAGCATCTATGCTATAACTACGCGCAGTCGTCTCGGCAATGCGCTCGCAATAGATAGGTGGTATGAGAACAATAGGAGTATTTTTAGGGGTATTGAGTAGTCCAGAGCGCACCATACGTGAAAAGCGCCAGCCGTCAATTTTTCCGACATCCAATCCAGAAATCACCACATCCACTGCTTGTTTTTTCAACAGTTGTAGTGCGCTTTGGCTGTCTTCACATTCAATAAATGTGAAAACGTCCAGTTTCTGTAATGTATTTTTTATTGTGTTTCGCTCTTGCTCACTAGAGTTTACAATCAATAAATTTAATTGTCTGGCCACGATTAACGCCTTACTCCACGTATTTATTCAACAACAAGCGACACCTCAGAACAACTTCTACCCATAAGTTGCTGTTTTAAAAATTAATAAATTACAAAGTTGGTTTTTTAACCTTACTGGCAGTTTTAGTTTATCTAGGTTAACCGCAGCCCCGCTAGGTTAATGCTATTTGTACAAGGTTACAAGCACTTGATTTACCCCAATAGGATCACTAGACTTGGCGCCTATTTTCTTACATGAGATGTTGTCATGCGCGTAGCTGATTTTAGTTTTGAACTTCCCGATGAATTAATTGCTCGTCACCCCAAAAAAGAACGTTCAAGTAGTCGTTTATTGGCACTCGATGGTAATAGTGGCGAAATTTCACATAAAGTTTTTACTGACATTTTGGAAATGCTGCAACCCAATGACATCATGATCTTCAACAATACCAAAGTTATCCCTGCACGTATGTTTGGGCAAAAGTCCACAGGTGGGAAAATTGAGGTTTTGGTGGAGCGAGTACTAGATGAGCACAGAGTATTAGCACATATTCGCTCAAGTAAGTCTCCTAAAACTGGTGCTACCTTGATCTTAGAAGGTAAAGCTGAAGCAATTATGTTGGGCCGTCAAGGTGAATTGTTTGAGTTAGAGTTTCAGTCTGAACAAGGGGTGCTGGCCATTTTAGAAGAAATTGGTCACATGCCATTACCGCCATACATTGATAGGCCTGATGAGGAAGAAGATAAGCAGCGCTATCAAACTGTATATAATGAGAAGCCAGGGGCTGTTGCAGCTCCTACGGCTGGTCTACATTTTGATGAAAAGCTATTGCAGCAGATCAAAGATAAGGGCGTAGAGACTGCGTTTATTACTTTGCATGTTGGCGCGGGCACTTTTCAGCCAGTGCGAGTAGATTCAGTTGATGAGCATGTGATGCACTCTGAATACATTGAAGTTCCAGAGGCGGTTGTTGAAGCCATTACAGCAGCTAAGGCCAAAGGAGGACGTGTGGTTGCAGTAGGAACGACTTCTGTTCGTTCTTTAGAATCGGCAGCTAAAGTACATGGTGGAGAGCTTAAAGCGTTTACCGGCGATACCGACATTTTTATTTATCCAGGTTATCAATTCAAAGTCGTGGATGCCATGGTGACAAACTTTCATTTACCAGAGTCCACTTTGATTATGCTGGTCAGTGCGTTTGCGGGTCAAACACACATAATGGATGCTTACCATAGTGCGATTGAACAGCGATATCGCTTTTTCAGTTATGGTGACGCTATGTTTTTAACTAAGCAAACTCGCTCATAAAGAAAGCCCAGCATTCGCTGGGTTTTTTGTATCTATTTATGGTGTTTTATTGAGGGTTTACTTTAAAACACAAATTTTGACCCAATAATTAGAATTGCTTTGTCAAACAAGGTAGAATTGGGCGGTTTTTTTCACCTGTTTGTTAACGAGGTTTGATGTTAGCAACTATTAACAGTTGGACTGTTTTTCCGACTTTGAGGTAACAATGAAATTTGAATTAGATCGTACCGATGGAAAAGCCCGTCGTGGTCGCTTGATTTTTGAACGTGGTGTTGTAGAAACACCAGCATTTATGCCTGTGGGAACCTATGGAACCGTAAAGGGCATGACGCCCGACGAGTTAAAAGGCACTGGTGCGCAAATTTGCTTGGGTAATACCTTTCATCTGATGCTGCGTCCAGGTACCGAGATCATCAAACAACACGGTGATCTACATGATTTCATGAATTGGGATAAACCTATTTTAACTGACTCTGGTGGCTTCCAGGTATTTAGTTTAGGTGCGATGCGCAAAATCACCGAAGAAGGCGTTTTGTTTAAGTCCCCAGTTAATGGTGAAAAAATTATGCTGTCACCTGAGAAAGCAATGCAAGTTCAGTGCGACTTAGGTTCAGATATCGTCATGATTTTTGATGAATGCACACCTTACCCTGCCACAGAGAAAGAAGCGCGGGATTCAATGGAGTTATCACTTCGTTGGGCTAAGCGTTCAAAGGAAGGTCATGGTGATAACCCTGCGGCATTGTTCGGTATTATTCAAGGGGGTATGTACCCTGAATTACGTGCTGAGTCTCAAAAAGGTTTGGAAGAAATCGGCTTTGATGGTTATGCATTAGGTGGGTTATCGGTGGGTGAACCAAAAGAAGATATGATCCGCATTCTTGATCATTGTGCCTATAAAATGCCAGAAGACAAACCTCGTTATTTGATGGGAGTCGGTAAACCAGAAGATTTGGTTGAAGCTGTTCGCCGTGGTATTGATATGTTTGATTGCGTAATGCCAACACGTAATGCACGAAATGGTCATTTGTTTATTACCGGCGGTGTGGTTAAAATCCGTAACGCTGTCCATAAAACAGATACTGGTCCATTGGACCCTGAATGTGATTGTCATACGTGCGAGAATTATTCTCGTGCCTATTTGCATCACTTAGATAAGTGTAATGAAATTTTAGGTGCACGACTCAACACAATCCATAATCTGCGTTATTATCAGCGTGTTATGGAAGGGCTGCGTAATGCTATCAGTGAAGGTCAGTTAGACGCATTTGTACAAGATTTTTATGCTCGCCGCGGGCAAGATGTACCGCCGCTGGCCGAAACTAAATAGAATTGAATATAAAATTTAAAGAGGAAGTGTTATGAGTTTGTTTATCTCTAGTGCGCATGCAAGTACAGCTGGTGCTGCACCTGCGGGTGGTGGCATGGAAATGCTAATTATGTTGGGCATTTTTGGTTTGGTATTTTATTTCCTAATTTACCGCCCACAAGCCAAGCGAGTGAAAGAACACAAAAACTTAATGAGCGCATTGGCAAAGGGTGATGAAGTACTCACTCAAGGTGGTTTGGTTGGTAAAATTACCAAGGTTGCTGATGACAAAGACTTTGTTGTCATTGCACTGAATGACCAAGCTGAAGTGACGGTACAAAAATCAGCGATATCAGCGGTACTGCCAAAAGGTACGATGAAGTCGTTATAAGATAATAAAAATAAAAAACAAAGGGATAGTCCAGTGTTAAATAAGTATCCAATGTGGAAATACTTGCTGGTACTTGCTGTGTTGGCGGTAGGTATTTTATATGCCTCGCCTAACTTGTATGGCCGAGACCCGGCCATACAAGTTTCTGGCACAAAGGGTGCTAGTGCCGATCTCAGCGTACTAGATCAAGTTAACAATACGCTTGCGCAGAACAACATCACAGTAAAGTCATCAGTTCTTGAAAACGGTCAAGTGCTTGTGCGTTTTAAAAATGTTGAGCATCAGCTCAAAGCACAAGATCTTTTACGCAGCACGTTAAGTGAAGATTACATTTCTGCAATCAACATGAGTCCAGCACAACCAGAATGGTTAAAGAACTTGGGTGGTAACCCAATGAAATTGGGCCTCGATTTGAGCGGTGGAGTGCACTTTACCATGGAAGTAGACATGGTGACGGCACTTGATAACGCGTTAGAGACGATGGAGCAGGACTTTAAAAGTGACCTGCGTGGCGAGAAATTACGTTACCGTTCAGTTCGTCGTGTTGCAGGAAGTGAACGTCTTCAAGTGATCATGCGCAGTGAAGAAGATAAAGATGCAGCGGATCGGTTCTTAAAAAGTCGTTACCCACTTTACAATTTTGTTGATGACAGCGGTAACGATCTTGCGTTCTATGTGAATTTAAGTGATCAGAAATTAAAAGAGATTCGAGATTACGCAATCAAGCAAAATGAAACGATTATTCGTAACCGTATCAACCAGCTTGGTGTTGCTGAGCCAAATGTTCAGCGCCAGGGGGCTGAGCGTATTATAGTTCAGCTACCGGGCGTACAAGATACAGCACGCGCTAAAGAAATTTTAGGTGCAACAGCAACGCTAGAATTCCGCGAAGTGGATGAGAATGCAGATGTACGTTCAGCCGCAGCGGGTCGTATACCTCCAGGTACTGAGGTGATCAACCACAAAGATGGTTATCCTGTTGTATTGAAAAAGCGTGTGATCTTAGAAGGTAGTCATATCACCGGCGCGCAATCTGGAATGGATGAATATCAGCGTCCACAAGTGAGTATTAACCTTGACAGCAAAGGTGGCGCGAAAATGAATGCGTTCACTAAGCGTGCAATTGGCAAGCGTATGGCTACGGTATTTATCGAATATAAGCCATCGGGTAAGAAAGATGCCAACGGCAAGGCTCTACCACCAATTAAGGTTGAAGAAGTAATTAACGTAGCGACCATTCAGGCACGCTTAAATAACTCTTTCCGTATTACCGGGATTGATAATCCAGCTGAAGCACATAATTTAAGTCTATTGTTACGTGCAGGTGCACTTGTTGCACCAATTCAAATTGTAGAAGAGCGTACTGTAGGCCCAAGCTTAGGTCAGGAAAATATTGAAGCGGGTATGACCGCTGTGGTGTTGGGTTTTGCTTTTGTATTGGCATTCATGTTGATTTATTACAAAGGTTTTGGTTTGGTAGCAAATCTAGCATTGGCGGCTAACTTGGTATTAATCATTGGCGTGATGTCAATGATCCCAGGCGCAACTCTAACGTTACCAGGTATTGCAGGTATCGTACTGACCGTAGGTATGGCGGTGGATGCAAACGTGCTGATCTTTGAACGTATCCGTGAAGAACTTTTAGATGGACGTAGCCCACAGCAAGCGGTTCATCATGGCTATGACAGCGCCTTTAGTACGATTTTTGATGCCAATATTACTACGCTAATTGCAGCGATCATCCTGTTCTCTGTTGGTACAGGTCCGATTGCAGGTTTTGCGGTAACTCTGGCAATTGGTATTATCACATCTATGTTTACAGCCATTGTTGGTACCCGAGCGGTGATCAACTTATGTATTGGTGGTAAACGTATTGATAAGCTTTCTATCTAAGGGGACGGGTAATGCAGTTATTAAAATTAAAAGGCACTATCCGCTTTATGTCAGCGCGCAAGTTGTCAATGGCATTCTCTGCGTTGTTGATAGTAGCGTCAATTGCATCTATGGCAATTAGAGGGCTAAATTTTGGCCTTGATTTTACTGGTGGTACAGCCGTTGAAGTTGGCTTCTCACAACCTGCTGATCTGAGCAAAATTCGTGACGTGTTAGCTAAAAATGGTTTTGCAGATGCATCTGTTCAGTTGTTTGGCACAAGTCAGGAAGTGCTAGTACGCTTGGCACCACGCGGTGATGATGTTAAAGCAGAGGAAATTGGTAACCAGTTGATTGACGCTCTGAAACAAGCTGACAGTAGTGTTGAAATGCGTCGTATTGAATTCGTCGGACCGAGTGTCGGTGAAGATCTTAAAGAGCAGGGGGGATTAGCGATGCTAACGGCCCTTATTTGTATCTTGCTTTATGTAGCATTTCGCTTTGAATGGCGTTTTGCTGTTGGTGCGGTTGCAGCCTTGTTTCACGACGTGATATTGACCATGGGTTTGTTCTCTATACTCAACTTAGAGTTTGATTTAACCATATTAGCTGCAATTTTAGCGGTAATAGGTTACTCGCTGAATGACACTATCGTTGTTTCAGACCGTATTCGTGAGAACTTCAGGAAAGTGCGAATCGACGATACTTTAGAGATTATCAATATATCACTAACACAAACACTTAACCGTACATTAGTTACTTCAATTACCACCATTTTGGTATTGATAGCGTTGTTTGTATGGGGTGGTCAGACTATTCACGGTTTTGCTACAGCCTTGTTGTTTGGTGTTTTCATCGGTACTTATTCATCAGTTTATGTTGCCAGCTCTGTTGCGGTGGCGATGGGTGTGAGTAAAGAAGATCTAATACCAGTAGAAGTTGAAAAAGAAGGCGCTGATCTTGACGCGATGCCTTAATTTTTCGAGTTAAAAAAAGCCGCATTAAGCGGCTTTTTTTATGAGCACAAGTGAGAATATTTTATGTATAAGCAGGCAATCGTGTTGTTACTGTGTGGTTTAAGTATTGGCTGCAGCGAGTCTGTTACTAAGACGATTGAGCGGCAAAACGCACAAGCATCACAACAGACAGACACTTTTATTAATCTGCTGAAATCTTTTGATAAGCAGGCACAGCAGTTATTAGAGTCATTGAAAATTGGTGCTGATGTTCGTGTCATTCAAAAGCACAGTGATGCGCTGAGTATTCAAGCACAAACAATCGTTGCTTTGTTCGTAGAGTTACAGCCGCAATGCAGTGATTATGTAGCTAGGTTACTGCCACTATCAAATTCATTACAATCCTTACCTTATGAGGCCATACAATCACAGGTGGCACAAAATGAACAACTGTCACAATTTGAACACCCGCTGTGTTATCACGTAAAGGATTTGCTCATACAGCCTATCATGCTATCTGCATGGACCAAAAAAGGCGTGTTGGAGGAAGCCGAGTACCGTTTAGCTAGCGAAAGTATGGTAGAACTTATTGCACATTTATCTCTTGTGCAAACAATTACTATCAAACGTGCACACTCACCGGAGTATAGCTAGCGAGTGTGCGATTAAATTATTTATACAGTCGATTCCAAGCACAGGTCTTGTAGCCATTTTTTTCAAAGTAAAAATTCCAACAATTGGTGTCATAATTACTGTTACCGACATCAATACGGTAGCCACTGATATACCAATTATGCAATGAAATAAAACGACCATTGCTGAGCAATGAGAAATGTACGTGTGGGCCAGTTGAGCTGCCACCCTGACAGAGTGCTTGATTGCGACTGTTTGCATACCTACCGAGCCATGCGCCCGCAGAGATCACGTCTCCGCTTTGATATTGCAGGCTATCCATATGATAGTACTGGGTGGCATATCCGCTTGAGTGAGTAACTCGTATATTACATGAGGAGTAGCGGGTTACCGTGCCTCCATGAGAAGCCTGAACCCATGGAGTGTTACTTCCCCAGCCACCAGACCCATTGTTGAAGTCTAGTGAGGAGTACGGGTATCCTGAACCGGTATTGGAATGAGCTCCACCACTGTACCATGCGTAGCCAGATGGCCAAGGTAGTTGCATACCGAATGCCGCTTGTGCTTTAAAATCTGACGCCATGGCTGTATTTGCTTGCGAGTCTGAACTCAGTAGCAAAGAGTCATAGTCAAATAACTGTTCATACTGAGCGATGACTTTGGTCAGCCCAAGAGGCTGTTTTTGTAATAGGCTTACAAGTGCAACGGTGGCAGCATTAGTCGAAGGTGTATTGCGAGCATCAAGTTTTTCACTTAGCTCTAGATATGAGTAATAGCGCTTACTTAGTGATAGCGCAATATCTTCTACCTGATTGTTAAATCCAGAGCGAGAAGATAACGTGGCAAATGGAGCGGTTAAGCTTTGCTTAGTCGGATTGCTGATAACCAGACTTTGTTGTTCCATTAACGCGATCAACAGCTTAGGATTTATGCTGCTATAACCTGCCCAGTGTAGGATAACCTCTTTTTTGTCCGATAGATGAGGCGCATAGCTTTGGAAAAAGCTATCCCAATCGTAATCTTGTAGCGTATTGTTAAATAAAAAGCTTTGTTCATCGATGAGTTGCACTGAGTATGCTGGCAGTGTTGCAAGCTCAAGTTCGCTGAACTTAAAATCATTAACATGGCTGTCTTGCCCTTGCGCAGCAACCATGCCTGATGCGCTTATAGTTGTCAGAAATATGAGAGTTGATGTCTTTTTCATGTTGTATCCCTTTTATTCAATTGCCGTTTAACCATACTGTCGTTGTGCATTATTTGTAAATTAATTGTTTATTTTTTGTTCGATGTCAAGTGTCGGGTTTGTGCTGAATTGTTTACAGGTGTGGCATCACCAATTTGGTGATAGTTGTTTTTTCGACTCACTTAAGGCAGCTAAGAGGAGAAGCATTGTGTGGTAAGAATATGTTGTATGTGCATAAACTAACTATATATTGCAAAAGGAATTTCTAGAAACTGCAATAATCTATCTATCATTATTTGCGGCCCATGCAGGGTAATAAAATTTGCTGTTTGTGTGGCAAAGTCTATAACTGGTCTAACAAGGTAGTTAAACCATACAAAAATAGGGCATTAAGCGCGCGGTTTAAGGCTTCAGGAGCCATATTCTTTGTAATCTAATGAGCAGCTCTTCTTCTAGCAATCAATCACTTCCGTGAATTTATTTGAAAAACAGACAAAACTTGCCAATTGTTTATTTATTGTCTAATTGTTTAAGTGTCGTGTAGTTGACTTGTGATTCATTTCACACGGTTAGACAGTCATCCAAATAATAATAATGGTTATTCATCGTTTGGCCCAGGCAGCAAATGGATAACGCAGGAGACGTCAAATGAAAAAATACCTATCGTTAGTGAGTGCTTTATTGCTTACTAATCCGTTAGTCACCTATGGCAATAGCGCATTCAATATGCGTGAAGGTGTTACTGATATCAGCCAGAACGTTTATCAGCTTCATATGACCATATTTTTGATCTGCTGTGCGATCGGAGTGGTTGTATTTGCTGTGATGTTTTGGGCAATGATACATCACCGAAAGTCAAAAGGGGCGCAACCCGCGCAGTTTCATGAGAGTACAAAAGTAGAGATTCTTTGGACTGCAATTCCTTTTTTAATTTTGGTAGTGATGGCCATTCCAGCCACAAAAACGTTGATAGCTATGGAAGACGTTAGTAAGGCGGACTTGACCATAAAAGTGACTGGCTCTCAATGGAAATGGCACTACGAGTACATGGGTCATGACGTGGATTTTTATTCCATTTTGTCCACGCCAGTAGAGCAAATCAATGATCAAGAGGCGAAAACAGAAAATTATCTTCTGGAGGTAGATAAGCCTCTCGTCATTCCCACAGATAGAAAAGTACGATTTTTAATGACTTCTGATGATGTTATTCACTCTTGGTGGGTGCCAGATTTCGCAGTTAAAAAAGACGCTAACCCAGGGTTCATTAATGAGGCTTGGACGAGAGTAAACGAAGCAGGCATATATCGCGGACAGTGTGCTGAACTGTGTGGTAAAGATCACGGTTTTATGCCAGTTGTCGTAGATGCACGTTCTCCTGAGGAGTTTGATAGCTGGCTTCAAGACGCCAAGCAGCAGAAGCTTGATGAGGCAGCGGCAAGTGCGGCATTGTTGGATCAGACATTAAGCAAAGAGGAATTAATGAGCTCGGGTGAAAAAGTGTATATGGCGTATTGTTCAGCCTGCCACCAGCCTACAGGCATGGGGCTTCCTGGAGTATTCCCCGCACTTAAAAATAGCCCTATTGTGTTAGGTGACGTTAAAGATCACATCGATATTATTTTGCACGGTAAACCAGGAACTGCAATGCAGGCATTTGCCAAGCAGTTATCAATTAAAGAAATAGCAGGCGTTGTAACCTTTAAGCGTAACAGCTGGGGGAATGATTTAGACCAAGTAATACAACCTAGCGAAGTGCAAGCGCGCATAGATGCGAATAAGGAGGCCAGCCAATGAGTACAGTAGCAGAATCACAGAGCAGTCATCATGAACATCACGGCGCTAAGGGCATAAAACGTTGGTTGTATACAACAAACCATAAAGATATAGGTACATTGTACCTGATTTTTTCACTAACCATGTTCTTAGTCGGTGGGGCAATGGCAATGGTGATCCGCGCCGAACTCTTTCAGCCCGGTTTGCAATTAGTTGATCCACATTTCTTTAATCAGATGACCACTGTACATGGCTTAATAATGGTCTTTGGTGCTGTGATGCCCGCATTCACCGGCTTGGCAAACTGGATGGTACCTATGATGATTGGCGCGCCAGATATGGCATTACCAAGAATGAACAACTGGAGCTTTTGGATACTGCCCTTTGCATTTGCCATCCTATTGTTGTCACTATTTATGGAAGGCGGCGGCCCTGCATTTGGTTGGACTTTCTATGCGCCACTATCTACCACCTATAGCAATGATAATACCGCCTTGTTTGTGTTTGCTGTACATATTATGGGGATCAGTTCGATCATGGGGGCGATTAACGTTATCGTTACCATAGTGAATTTGCGAGCTCCAGGGATGACATGGATGAAGTTGCCTTTATTCGTGTGGACCTGGTTGATAACAGCATTCTTGTTAATTGCCGTCATGCCAGTATTGGCTGGTGCGGTCACGATGGTGTTAACCGATAAATACTTTGGTACGAGTTTCTTTGACGCTGCAGGTGGTGGCGACCCTGTAATGTTCCAGCATATCTTCTGGTTCTTTGGGCATCCTGAAGTGTACATCATGATCCTACCGGCATTTGGCATCATTTCGACCATAATACCTACATTTTCGCGCAAAAAGTTGTTTGGTTACGCGTCGATGGTATACGCCACATCTTCAATCGCACTGCTATCTTTCATCGTGTGGGCTCATCACATGTTCACAACAGGAATGCCATTGGCAGGCGAGTTATTCTTTATGTACGCCACAATGCTGATTTCGGTACCAACAGGCGTTAAGGTGTTTAACTGGGTTGCGACAATGTGGCGAGGATCGATTAGCTTCGAAGTACCGATGTTATTTGCCATCGCTTTTATCGTGTTATTTACATTAGGTGGGTTTTCTGGACTTATGCTGGCTATTACTCCTGCCGACTTCCAGTATCACGATACCTATTTTGTGGTCGCGCACTTCCATTATGTTTTAGTGACGGGAGCTATCTTTTCTATTATGGCTGCAGCTTACTATTGGCTTCCTAAATGGACAGGTCATATGTACAACACCACGCTGGCAAAATGGCATTTTTGGTTATCTCTTGTAAGTGTCAATGTGCTGTTCTTCCCTATGCACTTTGTTGGTCTGGCAGGAATGCCAAGACGGATCCCTGATTATGCGCTGCAATTTGCTGATTTTAACGCGATCATCAGTATTGGCGGCTTTGCCTTTGGACTATCACAGCTACTCTTTGTGCTGGTGGTATATAAATGTGCAAAAGGTGGCGAGTCGGTGCCAAACAAAGTATGGGATGGAGCAGAAGGTCTTGAGTGGGAAGTACCATCACCTGCTCCTTATCATACCTTCTCAACACCGCCAGAGGTGAAGTAATGGTGCACAGTGGCTTGTTAAAAAAATTGACACTGGTGGTCATTGGCATGTTTGCCTTTGCTTTTGCTCTAGTGCCTTTATATGACGTGTTTTGTGATGTCACAGGACTCAACGGCAAGCCATCGCTTGAAGCTGCCAATGCAAGCCAAAACATGGTTAACACTCGAAGCGTCGATGTGAGCTTTACGACGCACAGTCAGCAAAGCGCGCCGTTTGAGGTTAAATCTCATCAATACAGCGTAAACGTTAAGCCCGGGGAAATGGCGGAAGTTAAATTCAGTGCAAAGAATATGAGTTCCCAAGCGCGCGTGATGCAAGCTGTTCCTTCGGTGAGCCCTGGTAAGGCTGCTAAGTATTTACACAAAATGGCTTGTTTTTGTTTTGATCAACAGGCCTTTGAAGCGAATCAGGAGGTTGAGTTCACATTAGTATTTTATGTGGATACCGAGCTTCCAGAAGAAATTGAAGAGCTTACCCTGTCGTATACCGTATTTGATATTAGCGAAAGTACCGCTCGTAGCACGGTAGAGGCTAAGCAACAGGCAGGTTAGGAGATAATTATGGAAAAATATGAGAATTACTATGTTCCGGAGCAAAGCCATTGGCCGATTGTAGGTGCTGTGGCAATGTTCTTAATTGCAGCGGGAGCTGGCTTAACTGTCATGCAGTTGTCCAGTGACGCGAGTAGCGGTCAGTATGTCCTTTATGCTGGGCTCGGTATACTTTTTTACATGCTCTATGGATGGATTAAAAACGTCATTCACGAGTCGCAAACAGGTTTGTACTCAAAGCAAATGGATCGCTCATTTAGACAAGGCATGAGCTGGTTTATATTTTCGGAAGTCATGTTCTTTTGTGCGTTTTTTGGCGCTTTGTTTTATGCGCGAGTGTTGTCGGTACCTTGGCTTGGAGGGGAAGGCAATAATGCGATGACTAATGAAGTGCTGTGGCCAGCTTTTGAAGCCGTTTGGCCATTACTTTCGACGCCAGCTGGTGAGACAACCCAGGCTATGGGATGGGAAGGCTTACCACTTATCAATACCTTAATTCTACTCAGTTCATCGGTCACAATACATTTTGCGCATGTAGCTATTGAAAAAGATCAGCGAGCAAAAGTGAAGCTATTCCTCGGGTCTACCGTGGTGTTAGGGAGTATCTTCTTAGCTTTGCAGGTACTTGAATATGTTCACGCTTATCAGGATTTAGACCTGACATTACAGGCTGGTATCTATGGCAACACATTCTTCATGCTAACTGGTTTTCATGGTATGCACGTGACATTAGGGACCGTGTTATTGCTGATAGTGTTAATACGTATTTTCAAAGGTCACTTAGATTCTAAGCAACATTTTGCATTTCAAGCAGCGGCTTGGTATTGGCATTTTGTCGATGTTGTGTGGTTGTGCTTATTTGTATTTGTATATGTGTTGTAAGTACTGGGGTGCGGTTAAGTTTAATCGCACCCAACTGTGCAGCAACAATTATTATCAACAAAACAATGGCGGAGAATATTACACGGCGGCCCAAATAGAAAGACATTGGTTTACCATCACTTGGGTTTTTCAGCATCAGAAATAGCGCTCTAAATAAGTTAAAAATAATAAAAAGTAGTAAAAAAATAATAATAATTTTAATAAGCATAGTGAGTCCTTATGCAGCAAAAAGTTAAGCTCAAGTTTAGTTCAGTTATTACTTTGTTGTTAGTCACAATCGTAATATGTACTTGTTTAGCACTGGCCGCATGGCAGTGGCAAAGGGCACAAGATAAGGCGCACTTGCTAGCACAACAGGAAAAGCAATTAAACTTTGCAGCTGAGCAAGTTTTAGCGTTACCTGCCTCGCAAAATAATGGTCTTTTAACCACCATCAACGGTCGATTTTTACCTTCTTTTATTTGGTTTTTAGATAACCAAACTTTAAACGGTCAAGTGGGGTTTGATGTACTTGCGTTGTTTGCTTTAAATGGGTTCACCCAGAAAAAAGTACTCGTTAATCTTGGTTTTATTCGACCTATTAGTGAACGTCAGATCCCCAATATTGAGTTGCCAGAGCAACAGGTTTCGCTGCAGGTAGTCATTAAGTCCAAGGATATAGCTGGCTTTACGCTTGCGCCAGAACCTAGTATGGATCCCATACAGCCACAACTTCTGCAATACATCGATATTGATTTTCTTAGTATGCGCACTGATGAGCAAATATTTCCATTGGTGGCTTATCAACATGGAAGCAGTCCAATCATTGCCACTCCTCATTACACACATGTGGTTATGCCCCCGCAAAAGCATAAAGCCTATGCATTGCAGTGGTTGTTAATCGCTATGGCGGCGGCTTTGGTGGCATATTTCGCGATAAAAAAAGGAGAGCACGAATGATTTCAAAACCTTTAGGTGTATTTATTGGTTGCTGTGTCGTGCCTTTGGCACTTGCCTATACAGCGGTAAAGTTGGAATGGTTACCAGAGCACACAACCAATCATGGACAATTTTTACAATCGGAGGTACGTGTACCGAGTTGGCATGTTCAAAACAGTGAGTTGTGGACTATAGCTATCAATGCGCCGGACTCTTGTCTAAATGCATGTGAGGCTCAATTAAGTGCGTTGCAAAATTTATACACAGCACTTGGTAAGCATCAAAAACATGTAGGCCTTGCTGTACTAAATCGCAGCCATGAAGTAACAGCTCTTAGCCAATACCAAAGCTACCAATTGGAAGAAGAACTACCAGAAGCACATCTTTATTTGATAGACCACCGTGGGCTTATGGTATTGCAATATCAGTATTACCAAGATGAAGAAAAAAATCGACTTGAGCAAAAAGGTTTACTTAAAGATTTAAAAAAACTATTGAAATATGCGCGTAGTAGCTAAGGAGTCTAAATGAATAAAGGATATAAGTTACTTATTTTAGCAGCGTGTACGCTTGCTTTGTTAGTGGTATCGCTGGGCGCATACACGCGTCTAAGTAATGCTGGGTTGGGTTGCCCTGATTGGCCGGGTTGCTACGGATTTTTAACTGTGCCGAATGAGTCTCATGAATTATCTGTTGTAGAAAAGAACTTTCCAAATGCCCAAGTAGAGCCAAAAAAGGCCTGGATCGAAATGATACATCGCTACTTTGCGTCGTTGTTGGGGTTAATGATTGTGGTTTTGTGTGTTGTCGCTTTTAGGCAGCGAAGGAATATGAGCAGCAATGATGCCGCCGTGCCTTTGAAGCATTCGTTACTATTGATGGTGATGGTGCTATTTCAGGGGATGCTGGGTATGTGGACGGTTACCATGAACCTTCAACCATTTGTTGTGATGGGACATTTATTAGGCGGGTTTACAATTTTAGCTCTGTTGGTACTTATGTATTTGCGCGTTCATCAACCGTCTAACATCGCCGCAGCTGCCAATTCTTCACACTTTTTGTTGTCGATAGGTGCATTGATTGTACTAGTGATCCAAATTGCCCTAGGTGGATGGGTTGCTGCAAATTATGCTGCCCCTCACTGCTCTGGATTACCAGTGTGTAGCAACATAGAGCTTTTCTCCATCGAGAGTTTATTTCACTTACCTGTAGGGCAAAGCAACTACGAATTCGGTGTGTTGCCATTTGAAACTAGATTATCTATTCACTTTATCCACCGTCTATGGGCGATGGTTACGGCGCTTACCATTGTTTGGGTTGGTTGGAAAATATATAGAGCACAGAGCTGTTCTAAGATAAAAAGTGCCGTTATTTTAGTGTTTTGTGTGCTTTTTGCACAGCTTTTCCTAGGGGGGTTGATAGTACATTTACAGTTTCCACTACTACTTACTCTTTTTCATAATGTGATGGCCGCGTTGCTATTACTGAGCATGGTTAGATTATGCTTTTTATTAGCTGCAAAACAAGGAGCTACAATATGACTGTATTAGAATTATCTCAAAAGTGGCACTTGGCCTCTAAACTGACTCTAAGTAACTATTTAGAAATCTGTAAGATCAAAGTTGTGCTTATGCTGGTACTAACAGCATGGATTGGCATCGCTTTGGCTCCAGATATGCAGCGTGGTTGGCTCGCACAGATGATGAGCTTATTGGGAATTGGTTTGCTTTCAGCCTCTGCTGCTGCGGTGAATCATGTCGTAGATAGAGAAATTGATAAAAAAATGGCACGTACACGCCACCGCCCAATTGCAACCTCACAGCTCAGCATTGGTTCAGCATTGATATTTGCCTTTATTATTGCGGTGATTGGTTGTGCATTACTGCTGATTTGGAGTAATTTGCTGTGTACTTTATTAACACTTGGGGCGCTGGTTGGATATGCGGTGGTATATACCCTATTCCTTAAACGGGCCACACCGCAAAATATTGTGATTGGGGGCTTAGCTGGTGCTATGCCACCGTTATTAGGCTGGGTCAGCGAGACAGGGAGTTTAAGTGCGCCACCATGGTTGTTGGTGATGATAATTTTTACATGGACACCTCCACACTTTTGGGCATTAGCAATAGCTAGAAAGAATGACTATCAAAGAGCTAACATTCCCATGTTGCCAGTTACCCACGGTGTAGCATTTACAAAGCTTTGCATTATCGCCTATAGCGTTTTATTGGCGATAGTATGTATGCTGCCCTACTTAATTGGTATGTCAGGGTGGATTTATTTGCTGTCCGCTGTGGTACTTAATGTCTTATTTGTCGGCAAAAGTATTAACCTGTATTTGCATCAATGTGAGCAACGGGCTATGGCGCTTTTTCGTTTTTCTATCAGTTATTTACTGATACTATTCGTAGCGTTATTTATTGATAAATGGTGGATGTAATGAGGGCTTGTTGGGCTGCTATATTAATGTTTTTGGTATCATGCTCAGAGCCTGTCGAGGTGTCTGAGCATACACTTCATTATCAACAAGCAAAAGTACTTTCCAATTTCGAGTTATATGATCAAAACAGCAACTTGGTCACAGAGCAAGCTTTAATGGGACAGTGGACTTTAGTCTTTTTAGGGTATACCCATTGTCCAGATATTTGCCCTATGACACTGGCAAAACTTACAAATGTCTATGAACAACTGAAAAGCTTTTATCCTATCGATGTCTGGTTTATTTCGGTCGATCCCAAAAGAGATGATGTTCAAAAGCGCAAAGCGTATATCGATTATTTTAATGGTGATTTCAAAGCATTGAGTAATGACCATGTTCAACTGTTTCCATTAGTAAGAAATATGGGATTAATCTACGCTATTAATAATAGTGATAGTAAAGACTATTATGTAGACCATAGTGCATCAGTTGCCTTGATAAATCCAAGTGGAGCGTTAAGTGCTATCTTTAAAGCACAGTTTTTGCCTAATGAAGTCCCATTGATTAATAGTGATTTAATAGTTGAGGATTTCAAAATAGTTGCCTCGCAATATGCTGAGTAATTGATGGTGGCGCATTGCCACCACATACTTTTCCTAACACCTTCATTAATTTGTCTTTCTTGTCGCAAGTTTTATGGCTTTTTCGTGATCAGCGTCTAAGCTAAATTTATGAGTATATAAATCAGAACTGTGCCCACATATGTTAAAACTTCCTTCAGAATTAGCTGTTAGTCAGGTCGAAGAACTGCATCAGCAACTACTTCAGGAATTAGAGACTGATCAGGATGTATGTGTCGATGTATCTGATGTAAGCCGTATTGATACAGCATCAATCCAGTTGCTTTGCGCATTGCAAAAGCACCTTTTTACAGTCAGCCACAAAATACTATGGCATGGACAGAGTCAAGCCCTCTCTCATGCAGTGGAAGAACTTGGTTTAACGGAATTTTTAGCTCTGGATGGTACAAATTAAGGGGTTGGTATGAAGAAAATTTTGGCAGTAGATGATTCAGCATCAATGAGACAAATGGTTGGCTTTACACTTAAGAAGGCGGGGTTTGATGTAACCGAAGCTCGCGATGGTAGCGAAGCGCTCAGTATTGCAAAACAACAGGGCTTTGATGCTGTGATCTCAGATGTGAACATGCCAGTCATGGATGGTATCACTTTGATTAGAGAGTTGCGCAACTTACCTAACTATAAATTTACTCCTTTACTAATGCTTACTACTGAATCTGGCCTAGACAAAAAAACAGAGGGCAAAGCCGCTGGTGCTACAGGTTGGATAGTAAAGCCGTTTAATCCCGAGCAGTTATTAGCGGTGTTAAAAAAAGTAATTCGCTAAACTGAGGAGCTGGGTTTATGAGTATCGATCTGAGCCAGTTTTTTGAGGTTTTTTTTGAAGAAAGTTTTGAAGGTTTGGACGCAATGGAGTCTGAGCTTTTAAATTTAGAACCAGGCACTGAAGATAAAGAGACAATAAACACTATTTTTAGGGCAGCCCATTCAATTAAAGGGGGCAGTGGTACGTTTGGCTTTACATCTGTTTCTGATTTTACTCATGTACTTGAAACTCTTTTGGATCAAATCCGCGATGGGCAACGGGATCTGACTACCGAGTATGTAAATTTATTGCTTAAATCAGTTGATTGTTTACGAACATTGCTCAGAGCACTGCAAGCTGAAGAAACCCCAGATCTGGAAGAAGCTGATGCATTACGGGGGAAATTTGAGGCCATTCTTGGTATGCAAAGTGCTTCAGTATCAGATGACTCCTCGAGTGCAGCAGCAGAAGTAACACTTAATACGTATCAAATTGATTTCAAACCTAAGCCTCATCTTTTTAAAACAGGAAATGAGCCGCTGTTTATGATCAGTGAGCTAGGAGAGCTTGGAGATATTGAAACAAAAGCATTTTATGATGCTGTGCCGGATATTCACCAATTGCACCCTGATGAGTGTTTTTTAAGTTGGCGCTTTTTTTTAACAACGGATAAAGAGCAAAGGGCCATTGAGGAAATATTCGAGTGGGTAGAAGATGATGCCGAAATCACCATTGGAGTGTGTGGCGGTATTTTTGAAGGTGAGAGAGGGGCTGTATCTGAAGAAAGTGAACAGCAGTCAGTGCATAAAACTCCAACTCCAACAGCTGCAACTGGATCATCGCCCGCTACTAACAAAGAGCTCGTAAAAAAAGCAGAAAGTAAAAAGAGTAGCGACTCTTCCACATCTAATTCTATCCGAGTTGGGATAGATAAAGTTGATTCATTGATCAACATGGTAGGTGAATTGGTAATCACACAGGCCATGTTGAGTCAGATAGGTGAGCAAGAAATTACCGAGTCGACAATTACAGCCTTACAAGAAGGGCTTGCGCAGTTGGCCCATAATACCCGCGATTTACAAGAGAATGTAATGCGGATCAGAATGTTACCAATTAGCTTTGTGTTCAGTCGATTTCCACGTCTTGTAAGAGATATTTCGCAAAAACTTAACAAGCAGGTGGAGCTGAAGTTACTTGGTGAGCAAACAGAGTTAGACAAAACAGTCATGGAGAAGATATCCGATCCTATGGTTCATTTAGTTCGAAATTCTCTAGATCATGGCTTAGAAATACCCGAGCAGCGAATTGCAGCGGGAAAAGACCCTGTGGGTACTGTGACGCTTAATGCGTTCCATCAAGGGGGGAATATTGTGATTGAAATTATGGATGATGGTCAGGGTCTAAATACAGAGAAGATCCGACAAAAGGCTATTGATAATGGACTCATACAAGCGCATGAAGAACTCAGTAGCGATGAAATAAATGAACTGATATTCATGCCAGGTTTTTCTACGGCAGATGAAGTAAGCGATATTTCAGGACGTGGTGTAGGCATGGATGTTGTCAGACGAAATATTCAAGCCTTGAACGGATCTGTTGAAGTGTCGTCAGCGCGTGGAGTTGGATCTACTTTCACTATTCGATTGCCGCTGACGTTGGCTATCCTTGACGGTCAGCTTGTCCAAGTTGCACAGCATACCTATATCATTCCACTGATATCTATTGTTGAATCGCTGCAAATAGATATCAGCAAAGTGAGTCGAGTCGGTAAAGATCTTGATGTACTTAGACTGCGAGATGAGTATATTCCGATCCTCCGTTTATATGAGATCTTGAATCATCAGGGCGCGATAGAGGAGTTGGATAAAACACTGCTGGTGGTGGTTGAAAGTGATAATCACAAAGTCGGTTTATTGGTGGATGATTTACTAGCACAACAGCAGGTTGTGATTAAAAGCCTAGAAGCCAACTATCAAAAAGTTGATGGTATATCGGGTGCCACGATATTGGGTGATGGCCGAGTCTCATTGATAGTTGATATATCAGGCTTAATAAAACTAAGTGGATTAAAACGTCCAGGGTCACAAGAGTTGCTAGTGGAACAACATAGTAATGAGGTGGCTTAATGAGTGAACAAAAGGATTTAAATCATCAGCTAAATTTGAGAAAGCAGCAAGATGAGAATCAATATCTAACATTCATGATGGCTGATGAAGAATATGGTTTAGATATTTTGGCTGTGCAAGAAATTCGGGGCTGGGAAGATGTAACAGCCATCCCAAACTCCCCTAACTTTGTTAAGGGGGCAATCAATTTACGCGGCACGATCGTGCCAATCATAGATTTAAGGTTGAGATTCGGAATACAGAGTATTAGCTATGGTCCATTGACGGTTGTAATTGTTGTTTCAGTACAAATCAGGGAACAGCAAAAGGTTATGGGATTGGTAGTTGATGCCGTATCAGATGTGTATAGCATTTCGCAAGAGAAGGCAAAAGATGTGCCGGATTTTCAAGATTCAGATAACGGGCAATATGTAGATGGACTCGTTAATGTAGGTGAAAAAATGGTTGTGTTGCTTAACTTAGCAAAAGTACTAGACCTAAACTCAAAACAAGTCGCGCAAAGTTAGGAATAACGGAAAAGGTGAAAGCATGCAAAGTGATATCAATAATAAGTTGTTAATTGTTGGGGTAGTGCTGGTGGCCGTCATCATCGGTACTTTTCAATTTTTAGGCGTAACGATTAATGCTGAAAACGGCTTAATTATCAGTTTTCCTGTTGTTGCAGTGTTGGTCGCTATACTGTACTTGAAGCGAGTACTTGATACAGCAACAAATAAGCTAGCATGTTTGAATGCTGCATTACCTTATTTGCAGCTCACCGAGCCAGATATGGTGTCGAGGCTAGATTTAAGTGCTTTACCTGAGCTTGCTCGAGTTAATACGGTAGACACGGGTCATACTGAGGATAAAGATCATATCGAGAGCTTGTTGAATGCACTTCATACCTGCCAAGCAAATATTATGATGGCAGACACAAACTTAAATATTACTTACTTGAATGAATCTGTTAAAAAGATGCTCAAGGCTAACGAAAGTAAATTACAAGAGAGTTTACCCCAATTTAATGTTGATAGTTTGGTGGGCACTAACATCGACGAATTTCACCATAACCCAGCCCATCAAAGAAGTATTTTGGCAACGCTTAACCGTGTGTATACCACGCAAATAAATGTTGCTGGTTTGACATTTGACTTGATTGCAACTCCTGTATTTAACTCTGACAATGAACGTATTGCTACATTGGTAGAATGGAAAGATGTTACTGAGAAACTGGCTTTTGAGCAGAAGCAAGCCACGCTCGCTGCAAATAATGCGAGGATCACGAGTGCGTTGGATGTCTGCCAAGCAAATGTCATGCTCGCAGATGGGGATTGCAATATTGTTTATGCCAATCATTCAGTTTTGAAAATGCTAAGTGATAATCAGGCTCAGCTTCGTGAGGCTTTACCTAACTTTGATGCTAAGAAGCTTATTGGTGAATGTATAGATGTATTTCATGCCAATCCAAGTCATCAGCGTAAAATGCTAGAAGGCTTAACCAATACATACAATACAGATATAGAAGTGGCAGGGTTTACGTTTGGGCTCATTGCAACACCAGTGTTCGATGAGGAAAATAATCGTTTAGGTACAGTTGTTGAGTGGGAAGACAAAACACAAAGACTTATCAGGGAGCAAGAAGAGCGCGAAAACGCATATGAAAACCTGAGAGTCAAACGAGCGCTTGATAATGTTGCTACAAATACCATGATTGCAAATCACAATCATGACATCGTCTATATGAACAAAGCCGTATTAGGAATGATGCGTAATGCGGAGCGTGATATCCGCAAAGACTTACCTCAATTTGATGCAAATAACCTTATCGGTGCCAACATAGATGTGTTCCACAAAAATCCAGCACACCAAAGAGGTATGCTTGCTAAATTAACATCAGCCTACAGCACAGAAATAGTAGTTGGTGGTAGAACCTTTGGTTTAGTGGCGAACCCTATAATCAGTGACGGCGAGCGAATTGGTACTGTTGTGGAATGGGATGATAGAACCGATGAAGTTGCAATTGAACAAGAAGTGAATGATTTGGTTGCATCTGCGGGAGGTGGAGATCTAGGAGTTCGTCTTGATGAACACGGAAAAGAAGGGTTCTATTTACGTCTAACAAAAGGCTTAAACCAGTTGGTCAGCATAGTTGATGATGCTGTCTCAGATACCGCTCAAATGCTTGATGCCTTAGCCAATGGTAATCTAACTCGTCGCATTACAGGTGAGTATCAAGGGGCATTTGAGAAATTAAAGCGTGATGCGAATAGCACAGCGGACAAACTCACTGAAGTTATTAACAAGATTAGCTCCTCTGCAGGTCTTGTTGCCAGTGGAGCTGAGGAGATTTCACAAGGTAATGCTGACTTAAGTCAACGTACAGAAGAGCAGGCGTCATCACTAGAAGAAACGGCTTCAAGTATGGAGCAAATGACAAGTACAGTGAAACAAAATGCAGATAACGCAAAAGTGGCAAATGGGCTTGCTGAAGAAACTTGTGATAAGGCCATCCAAGGTGGTGAAGTTGTAAGCAGAGCGGTTGAGAGTATGTCAGCCATTAATGAATCAAGCAAAAAGATTGCTGATATTATCGGCGTGATTGATGAAATAGCTTTCCAAACCAACCTATTAGCCTTGAATGCGGCGGTGGAGGCCGCTAGAGCTGGAGAGCAAGGTCGAGGTTTTGCGGTGGTTGCAGGTGAGGTACGTAATTTGGCACAGCGCTCTGCCGGTGCAGCAAAAGAGATCAAAGATTTGATCCGTGACAGTGTTGGCAAAGTTGAAGATGGTACATTATTGGTAAATGAGTCTGGTGCAACCTTGAAAGATATAGTTGCTTCGGTGAAGCGCGTTACTGAAATGATTTCAGATATCGCAGAAGCGTCAGTTGAGCAAAGTTCTGGTATTGAGCAAGTCAATAAAGCGGTTGCCCAAATGGACGAAATGACACAACAGAACGCTGCTTTAGTTGAACAAGCATCTGCCGCTGGTGAGTCAATGGCGGAGCAAGCGAATGATATGCGTAAGCTATTACACTTTTTTGTGATAGATAATAAGGAACACTCTATGTTACCAACACAGTCTTCAGCGGCTCCTGCTGTCGGCATGGGACCAAAGACAAAAAGTAGTGACAACAAGCTAGAGCACAAGTCGATGCCAGCTGGTAATAAGTTTTCTGATAGCTCTGAGGAGTGGGAGGAATTCTAGTCTGGTTTCGAAGCTGCGGGCTGAATGTTGTTTCGGCCCTCGCTTGGAGAATGAGTGTAAGGTGGAAGCATGCGAGAGTTTACCTTTACGGATGATGACTTCGATGGATTGTCGAAGCGCGTGTACAAAGCGTGTGGTATCGTTCTTGGGCCACATAAGAAGGAAATGGTTTATTCTCGAATAGCACGTAGGATCAGGGCTAACAACCTCACTTCGTTTAAGCAATATATTGAAATGGTGGATAGCAATGATACCGACGAGTTCAGCCACTTTATAAATGCTATTACGACGAATTTAACTTCTTTTTTTCGAGAAAAACATCACTTTGACTATTTGTCGAATGTGGTCATTCCTTTGCTTCTAGAGCGTAATAGCGCATCTAAAAGAGTGAGGATTTGGTCGGCAGGTTGCTCGACGGGAGAGGAACCATACAGTATCGCGATGACGATTCTTGGTCGGTTTCCCTCTGGTTGGGATGTAAAAATACTGGCAACTGATTTGGACTCGAACGTACTGTTAAAGGCGCAAACTGGTGTCTATAGTGCTCGAAATATTACCGGAGTAGAGGAGTCAGAGTTAAAAAAATGGTTTTTAAAAAGTCCAAATGGGGAGTCTTATAAAGTAAAACCCGCTTTACAGGCGCTCATTTCTTTTAAGCGACTTAATTTATTAGAGAGTTGGCCAATGAAAGGGCCTTTCGATCTTATTTTTTGTAGAAACGTACTTATTTACTTTGATAAAGAAACTAAAGATCAATTGTTTGCCGGTTATTATAAGTTGCTCGCACCTAAGGGACACTTGTTTATAGGCCATTCAGAAACAATGGGAAAAGAACACGTTGAGTTTACCAACTTAGGTAAGACTATGTATCAAAAGGCGGCCTATGAATAGTCATATGGGACCAGTACTAAGTGGCTTTGAACATGTAAAACGTTTTTGGGACTCTGGACGCTCAGCAGTGATTGCCAAAGTCTTACCTGGTGAATTTTACGTGTCAAAAAGTGATGAGTATATTTCCACGGTATTGGGTTCGTGTATAGCTGCTTGTATTTATGATGATGTTCGCGGCATAGGAGGTATGAATCACTTTATGCTGCCTGGAGCGAAAAATATTAAAGATATTCATGCTGATGATTTAAACTGTCGCTATGGAAACTGGGCAATGGAGTTTCTAATTAATGAAGTGATTAAAAATGGAGCTTCTCGCAGTAATTTAAAAGTTAAGTTGTTTGGTGGTGGCAAGATCATTCGCGCTATGACAGATATTGGAATTGGCAATATTCGTTTTGCAAATGCTTATGTACAAGAAGAAGGGTTACAGCTTGTTTCTCACGATGTTGGTGGACCATGGCCTAGAAAGGTATTATTCCACCCGCAAACAGGTAAAGCACAAGTTAAAAAACTCAGGGAAATGCATAATGATACGATTGAAAAACGTGAGGTGCGTTACCTTCATGACATTGAATCTCAAGATGCCAATACTGATATTGAGCTGTTTTAGAGGTAGCTATGATCACAGTACTGATTGTTGATGATTCCCCGCTGATCCGTGGCTTGCTAACAGAGATCCTCAATCAAGCACCCGATATAAAAGTGGTTGGGGCTGCGGCAGATCCCTACCAAGCGAGAGAGATGATAAAATCGTTAAACCCAGATGTGTTAACGCTGGATATCGAAATGCCTAAAATGGACGGTATTAGTTTTTTGCGCAACTTGATGCGTCTTAGGCCAATGCCAGTGGTGATGATTTCTACGTTAACACAACAAGGCTCGCCAGCTACACTGGAAGCTTTAGAAATTGGCGCGGTTGATTTTATAGCCAAACCTGCTGCGAATGTTGTATCGCAACTCAAGAGTTATACCCAAGCGGTGCATGAAAAAGTGCGAATTGCAGCACACGCACGGGTACGTTCATATAAAGTACAGGCAAGTCAGGTTAACTCACCAAAAAGTCATAATTTGCGTATGCAATTTAGAAATGATGCTGTTTTGGCAATAGGTGCTTCTACGGGGGGGACTGAGGCTATTAAAGAAGTCCTTGTGCGATTACCGGTTAATTCACCGCCAGTGGTTGTAACACAGCATATACCGCCAGTTTTTAGTACCTCCTTTGCTTTGAGAATGGACCGCTGTTGCTCAGTTAAGGTGAAAGAGGCACAAACGGGTGATGAATTGGTAGCTGGACATGTGTTTATTGCACCAGGTGATCAGCATCTGAAAATAGTTAAAAAAGCAGGAAAGCTGTTATGTGAGCTGGAAGATACAGAGCCTGTTAACCGCCACAAGCCTGCTGTAGATGTATTGTTTGATTCACTCGTTCCTTTAGGTAAATCTGTATACGCTGCGCTTCTGACTGGAATGGGAAGTGACGGTGCAAAAGCCATGTTGCGGTTGCTTCAGGCTGGGGCATATACAGTCGCACAGGACGAGAGCACATCGGTCGTTTGGGGAATGCCAAAAGCCGCGATAGAGTTGAAAGCGGTCAAGCATATAGCCCCTCTTCATGAGATAACTCACGCTCTGTTGAATGCTTGCAAAAAGTAGTGGATCAGTTAATTACCCAAGGCTGAGAGAACCAAAAGAATTTTCCAGGTTGTCCTTCTACTGGTGCGGTACAATTATATCGTGAGCGCCCTTTAGGTAAACTTTTTACCGCTGTGATGCGCACTTGTTTGTCACTTAACCACTTAACATCACCTTGTCCTTGCCCTGATACATAGCACGTAAACAGCTTAGAGTTGAAGTTAACCTTTTTAAAATTGATAAGTAATGTCGGCTGCTGATTGCCCGTCACCGAATCGTCATAGCTAAGCTCTGCTATGGCAAAAGGTTGAGAATTTAGTTTTACTTTCAGCGTGTCGAGTTTACTGTAAACGCCAGATGCGGGAAAACGAGGAATACGTGTGAAATCAGAGTCTATGCCTACTGCGCCAGAATGTTGGCCAATGCCAATAAACCCGAGCGATTTAACCAGCATTCTTAATTCATTATTAAATTCACCATACGGGTATGCCAGTAGTTTTGCATGGTGACCTATTTCTTCTTTTATTCGTTGCTCCGACCAAGAGATATCCTGACTAACCCTTGCTTTCCACTGTTCTAAACTTTCGTTTGGTTGCCTTTTATGCAGATAGTCATGTTTGGCACTATGATTGGCGATGAGCGCGCCTTTGGATGCTAATTGTTTCAGTTGCGACCAGGTCATAACGTAGCTTTGTTGCTCGTCAATCAGCTTCGGATTCACAAAAATGGTGTAGGGGAAGCTAAACTCTGCCAAAATTGGCGCCGCTTGTTCGATGTTATTGTCATATCCGTCATCAAAGGTGATGGCAACCGTCTTTGCTGGTAAGGTATCGCCTTTGCGTAGAGACTCAACTAGTTCGTCTAGAGGTATCACCTTGAACTGAGAGTCTCTTAGGTAGCTTAAATGTGCTCTAAATTGCTCGGCACTTAAAGAAGTAACAGCAGGCAGCTTTTCGCTCACATGGTGATACTGTAAGATCACCGCCGCTGAAACACATTTCATATTTATCAACAGCAACGCGGACAATAAATGAAGAATTTTTTTAGCCATTATAAATCTTACCACCTGAGTTTATTGTTTTTGGCTGGGCCAATGATTTTATCAAACATCTCTGTTCCCCTGCTAGGTTTGGTTGATACCGCCGTCATTGGTCACTTATCATCCGCGCATTATCTTGCTGGTATTGCGCTGGGCGCAAGTAGCATTGCGGTATTGTTCTGGCTGGCCAGCTTTCTCAGAATGAGTACAACTGGCGTGATAGCACAAGCTCTTGGTTGTAAAGATACTAACAGGCTAAGAATGCTGTTTCAAAGTAGCGTTTTTTTGGCTGTGAGCTTTGCTATTACGTTAATTTTACTACAGCCATTATTGTTGACTGCGATAGCCAAATTGTCGGGCGCATCCGAACAAGTTGTTAATCAAGCGCAATTATACTTTTCAATTAGAATTTATAGCGCGCCGGCAGCATTATGTAATTTGGTGTTATTGGGCTTTATGCTAGGAATGCACTACGGTAAAGGCCCATTTTATCTGGTGTTGTTTACCAATATAGTCAATATCGTGCTCGATATCTTGTTTGTTGTTGTGTTTGAGTGGGGGGTAGCGGGAGCTGCTTGGGCGTCACTGATTGCTGATTATAGTGCTTTGGGATTGGCGCTATGTTTGGTGCGTAAGCTATTTATCAAACACCAGATAGGCTGGCATTGGAAGTTACCGACGATGGCAGAAACTAGCCAATTATTGAGCTTAAACAGAGATATTTTTATACGCTCATTGTTACTACAACTGTGTTTTAGTTTCATGACATTTTATGGCGCGCGTCTTGGTGAAATAACATTGGCAGCCAATGCAGTACTATTAAATTTCTTAATGCTTGTTAGTTTTGCGCTAGATGGTATCGCTTATGCTGCAGAAGCTAAAGTCGGGCACGCGAAAGGAGAACAGAATGAGAGAATTTTGCGACTTTGGGTACGGATCAGTGTGTTTTGGGGGGGCATATTTGCGCTGCTGTACGCATTATTTTTTGCCACTGTTGGGACGCAACTTATTCAGTTGCTCACAGATATACCAGAAGTGGTGGCCCATGCGCAGATGTATTTGCCTTGGTTGACTCTCTTGCCAGTCGTAGCAATGGGGTGCTTCATCTTTGATGGTGTGTTTGTCGGTTTAACAAGGGCCAAGGCCATGAGAAATAGTATGTTATTCTCAGCAGGTTTGGGCTTTTTTCTACCATTTGTACTGACTATGTCATGGCAAAATCATGGTTTGTGGTTTGCCATGAGTTGCTTTATGGCATTGAGAGGAGCTACTTTGGTCTATCGTTATCATCAACTTTGTCGCCAGGGTACATTGTTACAATAACCTGAGAGAAGCGATTTGCAAAAATCCCCAGATAACCCCAAAGCGCAAAGAATAATGCGGGGATCATAATTATCAAACCAACTAGTTGCACAACAGGCTGGTAGTAGTAGCCATAGGCAATGGCTGCGACAGCGCAGCCAAACAAAATAATGCCTATTAAAAAACGTTTAAGGCTAACTTTCGGTTGTTGCCCTAGACGATAGATGTACTGTTTAAGCATGATTTAATAATATGAGTGCTCACCAGATTGATGTTCTGTGATATCTCTCACGCCAGTGATCTCCTCAAACTTGGCGATCATTTCCTTTTCAATACCTTCTTTTAGCGTTACATCAATCATGGAACAACCGTTACACCCACCGCCAAACTGCACCACTGCAACACCATCAGCTGTGATCTCTACCAGACTCACTTGACCACCATGGTTAGCCAATTGCGGGTTTACTTCGGTTGTTAGCATGTGTTCGACTTGCTCATGCAATGAGGCATTCTCACTTAACTTTTTCGCTTTAGCGTTTGGCGCTTTTAAGGTTAACTGTGTACCCATATTGTCGGTGACGAAGTCAATTTCAGCGTCTTCTAAAAATGGTGCGCTTTCTTGATCTACTACGGCATCAAAGCCATTGAATGGTAAACGAATATCAGTTTCTTCCACCGCATCAGCCGGGCAGTATGAAACACCACACTCCGCTTGAGATGTACCTGGGTTTACTACAAATACTCGAATGTTAGTGCCTTCAGCTTGATCTGAAAGCAGTTTAGCAAAATGCGTTTGGGCTGATTCTGAAATTGTGATCATAACTCTGACTATACTTGACTAAATTACTCGGTTAATGCCTATGATACTCCCCTCGTCGTATTGTCGCCAGTGTTGAGCGTAAAAATTTGGCAGGGTTTGATGACACCTGCTAGCGTGTGGCTATCCAACGAAGAAAAAGGTTTAATTTTATGCGCTATTCATTGGCTCTGGTAATACTGTTTGTGCAAAGCTTGTTTTTTGCAACAGCAAAGCCACTTGATTATTACTTTCCAGATTCAATTACATTTAATCCAAACATTGCTAAGCCCAGTGAAGTATTGGGCTACGAAGTAGGTCAGTGGCATGTACGTCATGACCAATTGGTACAGTATTTACGAGTGCTTGCTGAACAAAGTGAGCGTATAAATATAGAAACTATCGGATACAGCCACGAGCAACGCCCGCTAATATTGCTAACCATTTCTAACAAAAGCCAGTTAGATAATATAGAAAACATACGCAAGCAACATTTGGCCCGTTTAAGTAATTCTTCTAAAGATAACGGTGGGCCAGCGGTGTTATGGATGGGCTACAGTGTCCATGGGAATGAGCCATCAGGCAGTAATGCTGCAATGTTAGTTGCTTACTATCTAGCTGCGGCTCAAGGGGCTGAGATAGAGCACTTACTTGATAATACAGTTATTCTGTTAGACCCGTCTTTGAATCCTGATGGCCTTGCACGCTTTGCTCAATGGGTAAATAGTAACCGTGGAATGGCATTGTCTGCTGATTCACAACATAGGGAGCATGTTGAAGCATGGCCTTCGGGACGTACTAACCATTATTTATTTGATTTAAACCGCGATTGGTTGTTGTTGCAACACCCTGAATCGAGAGCTCGCATAGCAAAGTTCCATGAATGGAAACCCAATGTACTTACTGACTTTCATGAGATGGGGCCAAATAGCAGTTACTTTTTTCAACCTGGGATCCCGTCACGAACTCATCCGTTAACTCCAAATGGCAATGTCAAGCTCACGAATATGTTGGCAAATTTTCATGCCAAGGCATTAGATGACGAAAATCAATTGTACTTTACTCAAGAAAGTTTTGATGACTTCTATTATGGTAAAGGTTCTACCTATCCGGACATAAATGGGTCCGTGGGTATTTTGTTTGAACAGGCCAGCAGTCGTGGGCATGTTCAGGAGACTATCAATGGCACTTTGCATTTTGCTCAAACAATAAAGAATCAGCTAACAACGAGCTTGTCCACTTTTTCGGGGGTGGTAGAACATAAAGCACAATTGTTAGCCTATCAACAAAGTTTCTACGGTGAGGCTGAAAAGTTAGCGGCAAAAGAAGATTTTTCGGGTTATCTCGTGGCCGCAGATGGTGACGAGCAAAAATTCGCTGAATTTTTAATCTTGCTAAAGCAGCATCAAATTGATGCCTATCCTTTAAAAAGTGATTACAAGACCTTTAAAGCCGGTGATGTATTTATTCCTCTAAAGCAGCCACAATATCGTCTTTTGAAAGCCGCTTTTTCTGAGCAAAAGAACTTCAAAGATAATACATTTTATGACGTATCTGGGTGGACACTACCCCATGCTTTTAATTTACCTTTCGAACCACTTAAAAATACGCGAGCATTAAAGCTTGGAGCTGATGTGTGGCAAAAACCATCGCGAGCGTCGAAAAGCGAGTTAGTGAACGGCTACGCCTTTGGCTTTTCGTGGCAGCAGTTTAATGCGCCTAAAATGCTCAACTTTTTATTAAAAAATGACGTTGAAGCGCGGGTTGCACTGGAGGAGTTCAGTGCTAGTACTACAGCAGGAGTGCTTCAATTCAAAGCGGGTAGTATTGTTATTCCTGCAGGTTTGCAAAAGAACGAAAAGTGGTTAGAACTATTAAATCAGGCGCAAAGTAGGTTTGAGATTGACGTCCACTCTATTCAAAGTGGCCTTACGAGTAACGGAATTGATCTTGGATCGCGCTTTATGCGTCCTGTGCAGTCACCACAAGTGTTGCTGGTGGGCGGTGAAGGAGTAAGCCAGTATGAGTTAGGAGAAATGTGGTATCACTTGGATAGGCACTTAGAACTTGCTCCGAGCGTAGTTGAACAAGCGCGCATATCGCAGATCTCTCTAGAGGACTATAGTCATATTATCTTGGTAGATGGTAATTATTCACAGTTCACTGAGCTGCTGAAAAATAAGTTAAACAACTGGATCAAAAAAGGAGGGGTGATCTGGGGGCACAAGCGTGGAGCGAAGTGGCTGGTGGATAATCAACTACTAAAAGCTCAGAGCATTTCAAGACAAGAAATGTCAGAGCAATTTGATACTAAACAGTTGCTCTATAAAGACCGAGACCATTTATCTGCGAAGCAGCGTATTGCCGGCGCTATTTTTGCAACTCAAATGGATTTATCTCACCCTTTAAGTTTTGGCTTGCAAAGGGAACTATTACCAGTTTTCAAAAACAGTACTTGGTTGCTTAAGCCTACAGAGCGGCCATTCCTAACCGTTGGACGTTATGCAGATAGTCCACAATTAGCGGGATATACAGCACCTGAGAATGTTACTAAAATTGCAAACAATGCGAGTGTCATCGCCCATCGATTGGGCCGGGGAACAGTGATTGCGATGACAGACAATCCTGTGTTTAGGGGCTATTGGTATGGAACCAGCAAAGTGGTCACAAACGCATTGTTTTTTGGTGGCTTACTTACTGAATAAGGGGGTTAAGGCTGTTACAAACGCCCATACTTCTGCAGCACCGGCTTGTATGCAAGCTTGTGCTGCTTCATCCATTGTACTACCCGTCGTTATAACATCATCTACAATAACGACTTTTTTTCCCTGAAGACTTTGCGCTACGTAGAATGCGCCTTTTATATTGGTACGTCTTTGTTTTCGATTTAATTTGCTTTGTGGTTTGGTTGTTCTTAGGCGCTTTAAAGAGCTACTTATTGGTGCAATGTTTTTTAAAGCTGTCATCCACGTTTGGGTAACTTGGTTATATCCGCGCCAAAAATACCTTCTGTAAGCCAGTGGCATAATAAGACACAAATCTGGTACGAAGTGACTGGTTTGGCAAAACTGTTGTATTTGGTGAGAGATCAGCTGTTGTAAAACGCTTTTGTGATGTACTTTGCCATGAAATTTATATTCACTGAGCCAAACTTTTAATGCCCCTTGATACCAGCTACAGGCCATTAATCCGTTGCAATGAGGTAAATTCACCAGTCGAGCAATATCTGGTCGCATTAATAGATTATTCTGACTCAATGCAAAGAATGGGAAGTCGATAAGGCAAAACTCACATATTTTTGTCCCATTAGACGTGAAATTTTGACAGCAGACACACTGAGGGGGAAATAGCCACTCCATAACCATACCGAGTCCCTTCGTTACTTTATCTTATTTAGGCGTTATCATATTCCGAAGTTTGGTTTAGGAAGTATAGAAATGCAAAATACCTTGGTGTTTTTACATGGCTGGGGAATGAATAAAGCGGTCTGGCAGGTATGTGCTGAGGAGCTCAGTACTCATTATGACGGAGATATCCAATGTTTAAACCTCCCCGGGTTTGGTGGAGCTGATATCCCAGAGGGTGAGTATACTTTAGCGTCTGTAGCAAGCATGTTAGCAAAACAGATTCAACCAAACAGCATTTTAGTTGCATGGTCTTTGGGTGGACTAGTTGCACTATACTTGGCAAAACACTTTCCTGAAAAAGTATCAAAATTAGTTATGTTGGCATCTTCGCCATACTTTGTCGAAAGTACTGATTGGGCGGGTATAAAAGCGCATGTTCTGGATGATTTCAAGCAGCAGCTTAGCCTGGATAGTGCAAAGACAATAGAACGATTTCTGGCTATTCAAGCAATGGGAAGTGAACATGCTAAAGAAGATATCAAGCAACTCAAAGCTTTACTGAGACAGCAACCGCAGGCAAATGAGGTAGCCTTAAATGCGGGTTTAGACATGCTAAAAAATCAAGACTTAAGACAAATATTTAGCCAGTTGAGGCAGCCCGTTTATGGCTTCTTTGGTCGTTTGGATGCGTTAGTTCCTAAGAACGTGGGCAGCAAAATGGCGCGATTGAATTCTAATTTTAAGTATGAAGTTGTCCAAAAAGCATCACATGCTCCTTTTATCTCACACCGAGCAGAATTTATATCTTACCTAAAATCAATACTTTAAAAATAGCGCTTTAGGATGGTGGAAGTTTTATTTAATCATACTTTATTTTTACTGTTTTTTGCGCAATAATTAACCATGTGTATTTGAATCGAGAGTTGCGTATGCCAATAGGTGATGTGTTAAACACAGGTTTAGAAGGGTTCAACCGAGCAAGTCAAGGGGTTGAGCGGGCCACGGCTGAGATAAACCGTGCTACTGTCCAAACACAAACGGATGAGCAGCAAGCGCAGCAACGTCAATTACAGGCAGCTGGAAGTGATGAAGCCGCTACAGCGCCCGTATCTCAGCCTGCAAAACTAAATGAGTCATTAGTGAACCTTAAGGTAGAAGAGTTTAACGCGAAAGCAAATACTCAGACGATTCGTACAGCAGATGAAGTATTAGGTACTTTGGTAGATATTAAAGTTTAGTAGCCCTAGATATGTTATGAACATAGTAACGCCTCCACCGGCGATGAACCTCAACACAGCAAACGTTTATACCGAGACGGTTAAGCGTGACAATCAGCTGCGTGAAATAATTCCTAAAGCTCCTCCTTCTGCAGCTAGTTTTACAGAGAACAAGCCTGCTAATGAAGGTGACAAAACTAAGGCAAATTCGCCTGACGAATCTTCTTTGTACACAAATAACGGTCAGTTGGCTAAAAACAAAACCATAGAAGAGAAAGAGCAACAAGGACAACAGCAAGGTCAGCAGCAGGGTAGCGACAAGGAAGAGAAGCAAGATTCTCGCTCAGAGAGTGAGGAAAAAGCGCAGCAACAAGAGATCCAAGAGCTTAAATCGAGAGACCAAGAGGTCCGCTTGCATGAGCAAGCACATGCTCGTGTTGGTGGTCAGTATGCTGGTTCACCAAACTATGAGTATCAGCGTGGTCCTGATGGTAATAACTATGCCGTTGGTGGTGAGGTGATGATTGATGTTGCTGAGGTTCCTGGGGATCCAAAGCAAACTATCGACAAAATGCAAACGGTTAGGGCTGCGGCATTAGCACCTGCAGAACCATCTGGCGCTGACCGAGCTATCGCGGCTGATGCAACTCAGAAAATATCTGCCGCACAAGCCGAGCTCGCTAAACAACAGATCAGTGGCGACGATGGTGAACAAGATTCTGCGAATGGCATTGGAACGTATCAAACCAGACGTCTGAAAGATGAGGATGAAGAGGACACTCCAGTCCAACGCGAACGAGCAGCGCTCAGAGATGATGCGGATCCATATGCGGTTGCGTTACCAATTGAACGAGATCCACAGATTCAAGCTAGAGCACTTCGGATAAACAATTTTTATCAACATATAGCATCACCTGATACGCCAGCTTCGTTGTCGCTTCGGGTATAGCTTCTAAACTAAAAAAGCCGCATCATGAGATGCGGCTTTTTTTATTTATTTTTTCAACTTAGCGAAGGCTTCTGCAAAAGCATTACCCATCGCTGCATTACCTGCGTCACGCTTGGGCTTTGGCTTGTTGGCCGCTTTAGTATGTGTTGCTTTCTTCTGCGGAGCATTCTGTTGAGCTGCTTTTTGAGTATTGTGAACATCATCATCTAAGCGCATGGTAAAGCTAATGCGTTTTCGAGGAGCATCTACCTCAATGACTTTTACTTTCACAATATCACCAGCTTTCACCACTTCTCTTGGATCGGAGATAAATTTATTGGTGATAGCGGAGATGTGGACGAGGCCATCTTGATGTACGCCCACGTCAACAAATGCGCCAAAATTAGCAACATTAGAAACGACTCCCTCCAAGATCATGCCAACTTCCAAATCGTTAATGGTCTCGACACCTGCTTTAAAAGTAGCGGTTTTAAACTCGGGACGCGGGTCTCGTCCGGGCTTATCTAACTCTTTAATAATGTCAGTTACTGTTGGTAAACCAAATGTGTCGCTAGTAAAGTCGTTTGCAACTAGAGAGTTAAGTAACTCCGTATTACCGATCAATGTTGTGACAGGAATTTGCTTTGCTTCGCAAATTTGCTTTACAACCGGATATGCCTCTGGGTGTACTGCTGAGCTATCCAGTGGATCTTTACCATTTAAGATGCGTAAAAAGCCTGCGGCTTGCTCAAATGCTTTAGGCCCAAGGCGCTCGACTTTTTTGAGCTGACTGCGGCTGGTGAATGAGCCATTTTCATCACGATATTTTACGATGTTAGTTGCAAGTGTTCTATTTAACCCAGACACTCGAGTGAGCAAAGGAACTGAGGCGGTATTTACATCCACACCTACCGAGTTTACACAGTCCTCAACTACTGTAGTTAGACTTTGGCCCAATTGGCTTTGCGAAACATCATGTTGGTATTGGCCAACACCGATTGACTTGGGCTCAATTTTTACCAATTCAGCAAGAGGATCTTGTAAGCGACGTGCAATAGAGACCGCTCCACGTAATGAGACATCTAAATCTGGAAATTCATTTGCAGCGAACTCTGAAGCTGAATACACCGATGCCCCAGCTTCGCTGACCATGATTTTGCTAAGTTTCAACTCAGCTGCACTCTTAAGCAGTTCTGCGACAAGTTTATCTGTTTCCCTAGAAGCTGTACCGTTACCAATCGCAATGAGTTGAACTTTGTGCTGACGGCATACTTGTTCTAATGTACGTAAAGACTTATCCCAATGGTTTTGTGGGGCGTGTGGGTAGATGGTACTCGTTGCTAACAGTTTTCCTGTAGCATCAACTACCGCGACTTTACAACCTGTACGTAAGCCAGGGTCAATACCCATGGTGACACGGGGACCTGCGGGAGCAGCCATAAGTAGGTCTTTTAGATTTTTAGCAAAGACATCAATGGCGTCTGTTTCAGCACTTTCACGCAATGAACCTAAAAATTCGTTTTCTAAGTGCAGAGCGAGTTTTACTTTCCAAGCCCATTGTACAACGTTCATGAGCCATTGACTTGCGCTGGCATCACGTACATTGAGTTGGTAATGATCCGCAATCATTTGTGCACAGAACTGTTGCGCGTCTTCCACTTCTGGCTCTGGGTTTATGGATAATTGAAGTACGCCTTCGTTACGTGCTCTGAGCATGGCAAGTGCTCTATGCGAAGGGACTTTCAGTAACTTTTCACTATGCTCGAAATAATCACGGTATTTACTGCCTGCTTCTTCTTTGCCTGCGATTACTTTAGCTTCAAGCTGACCATTTTGTTTGATGTGGCGACGAAACTTAGCGAGCAGCTTAGCATCTTCGGCAAATCGTTCCATCAGAATAAATTTTGCGCCATCAAGGGCCGCTTTGGTATCTTCTATACCTTGCTCTTTATTTATAAACTGTTGAGCTTCGTTTTGGGGGTCTAACGTGTGATCGTTAAATAACGCATCAGCAAGAGGCTCTAAGCCTGCTTCAATCGCAATCTGTCCCTTTGTTCTGCGCTTAGGCTTATAGGGAAGGTATAGATCTTCCAACTCAGTTTTACTTTGAGCTTCGTTGATATCAGCAGTTAATGAATCCGTCAATTTCCCCTGCTCAGCAATGGTATTGAGTATAAAGCTGCGGCGCTCTTCTAATTCGCGTAGATAGCTTAGTCGCTGTTCAAGTAGACGTAATTGGGTATCATCAAGTCCACCAGTGACCTCTTTACGATAACGTGCGATAAAGGGGACCGTTGCTCCTTCGTCAAGTAACGCGGTTGCCGCGATAACCTGATGCTCTTTGGCGTTTAGCTCTTGTGCTAAACGAGCCGAGATGTTGCTCATGCAAAATCCTTATAAAGTTCAGTTACATACGCGTTGCCAGCAGGCGTAAGCGCAAATAAATCAAATCATACCATAGCCACATTGAATAAGAAGCTTAGATACAATATTCAATACTGTTTATAAACCAGGTTTTTTCTCCCTCTGGAGTATGGACACTAAATTCATCGTCCACCTGTTTTCCAAGTAAGGCGCGTGACATTGGGGCATCAATGGAAATATAGTCTTTACGTTCGTATATCTCGTCAGGACCAACGATTCTAAAGCGCTTAATGTCACCCTGTTCATTCTCTATTTCAACCCAAGCGCCAAAATAGACCTTACCTGCTTGTTGCTCACAATACTCAACAATTTTCAAGTCAGGTAAACGCTTACGCAAGTAGCGTACACGACGGTCTATTTGCCTGAGCAAGCGCTTGTTAAACGTATAATCGGCATTTTCAGAGCGATCTCCTAAACTGGCAGCCCACGAAACTATCTTAGTTATTTCAGGTCTTTTTTCATGCCACAGATGATCATGTTCTTGTTGAAGTTGTCGATAGCCCTCAGGGGTGATCAGGTTGGTTTTCATATTCTGCTATTTATCAGGTTGGTGAACGTAAAATACAGGCCAAATTGTACTTAAGGCGCTTAGTTAATGACAGCCATTATTCAACTTGTAACGTTCGGTAACAAAAGTTCTTATAAGGTATGGTGTCTAGTTAGGCATTTTTCAATTATATTAAGCCAAGGTGTTTAATAACAAGAAGAACATAGTATGGGAAATGAAACTACCAAGGTGCTGGTTGTTGATGACGATATGCGTTTACGCAGTCTTTTAGAACGTTACCTTGTAGAACAAGGGTTTATCGTGCGTACTGCAGCAAATAGCGAGCAGATGGATAGGTTGTTGGAGCGTGAAAATTTTCATTTGATGGTTCTTGATCTAATGTTACCCGGAGAAGATGGGTTGTCGATTTGTCGTCGTTTAAGACAAAAAGAGAATGACATTCCTATTGTGATGCTGACCGCTAAAGGAGACGAAGTAGATCGTATCATCGGGTTAGAATTAGGTGCAGATGATTATATCCCTAAGCCATTCAATCCTAGAGAGCTATTAGCTCGGATCAAAGCTATATTGCGTCGCCGAGCCAAAGAAGTGCCCGGTGCCCCTTCTGCTGAAGAGAATGAAGTTGCGTTTGGCATATTTAAATTAAACTTAGCCACGCGCGAGATGCATAAGGCAGATGAAGTACTGTCCTTGACCAGCGGTGAATTTGCAGTTTTAAAAGCCTTGGTTAGCCACCCTAGAGAGCCTTTAAGTCGAGACAAGTTAATGAATCTGGCACGAGGAAGAGACTACAGTGCGCTTGAACGTAGTATTGATGTGCAAGTGTCTAGGCTTCGTCGCATGATTGAAGAAGATGCAGCCAATCCACGCTACATACAAACAGTATGGGGTCTGGGTTATGTATTCGTTCCAGATGGTCAAAAATAGTTATTGGCTATGAGTCTATTTCCTAGAAGTGCCTTTGGGCAAACGGTGTTTTTTGTCGGGGCACTACTGCTCTTAAACCAGATAGTGTCTTATATTACAGTCACTCTGTATGTTTTTAAGCCCACTTTTGAGCAAGTTAATTTAATGCTCGCCAAGCAAGTTAAAACAGTGTTTATTGATTGGGAGGATGGGGTTGAAGTTAACGATGACCTTTCAAATAAATTCTTTGAAATCACTGGTATAGAGGTGATGACTCAGCGCCAAGCCTATATAAATGGTTTGGATCGAGCGAAAGAGTATAGCTTGCTTTCCAAGAGTATGTCGGAGCAGTTGAATGGTTCGGCGAGAGTGAGGATCAGTCAAGGTGATCCAATTGTATATTGGGTTGAAGCACCACAAGCACCTGGCTACTGGGTTAGAGTACCGTTAACGGGTCTAAGTGAAACCAAATTGGAGTTTTTGGTGTTTTACCTCTCCAGTATTGGTTTTCTAAGTGTGCTCGGTGGCTGGTGGTTTGCGCGTCACTTGAATAGGCCGCTCAAAGCCTTACAAACGGCAGCAGGCCGTGTAGGTGTAGGGGATTTCTCAACCCGTTTAGTTGAAGACGGTTCCACAGAAGTTATTGAAGTTACAAGGGCATTTAATCAAATGTCTAAGGGAATTGCAGAATTAGAGAACGATCGCAGACTCCTAATGGCTGGTGTCTCTCATGATCTGCGTACGCCGCTTACCCGTATTCGCTTAGCTACTGAGATGATGGCCGATGAAGAAGATTATTTAAAAGAAGGGATCATCGCAGACATAGAAGATATGAACGCCATCATTGACCAGTTCATTGAGTATCTACGTCATCATCATAGTGGGCAAATGACCGCTGAAGATATTAATGCGCTGATTGAAGATGTTGTTCAGGCTGAGAAAAAACACAAACGCACAATAAGGTTTACTCAAGCTGACAGTGTACCTCCTGTGCTTATGAATACGGTAGCTCTCAAGCGCGTGGTGACCAATATGATAGAAAATGCTATTCGTTATTCTGATGCCGCAATAGAAGTTAGTACGCACTACAGTACTAAGGATAAGGAAGTGACAATCAAAGTTAAAGACAGAGGTCCGGGTATCCCTGAGTCAGAGCTTGAAAGTGTATTTGAACCTTTTAAGCAAGGGGATCAAGCGCGAGGCAGTGAGGGAAGCGGTCTGGGTCTAGCAATAATTAAGCGTATCGTAACCACTCATGGCGGTAAAGTTCGCTTAAGAAACAGAGCTGAAGGCGGTTTAAGTGCTGAAGTTGTGTTACCTACTACAAAAAACTAATTAAGGTTAAAGCATTTCTATGAACAAACTAGTAGTACTTGGGGCTGGTTGGTTAGGTAAGCCGTTATGCTTGCAAGCGATAGCTCGAGGATGGCAGGTGGAAGGTACGCGGACGCAACCTGTTCAGGAAAGTGGATTTGAGCGAAAGTTGCATCTAAACGCAGGGGTTATACAGCATAGTATTACACTTCGTGATGCATGGTGGGTATGCGCGATCCCACCAAGAGCTCGCAGTGAAGAAAGTACTTATTTAGAAACGCTTGAAAAGTCTTTGCTGTTAAGTAAACAACTTGACTGTAAAGGTTTTTTGTTATGTTCAAGTACGGGCGTTTATAGTGATGACAGCGGGTGTTACAGTGAACAGAACGAGACAAGCATTGCCTCATCAAGACAGCGTATACTGGTCAACGCTGAGCAGCAGGTTTTGAACCAAAGTGGAAAGGTGCTCAGACTTGCAGGTTTAGTTGGAGAGGGCAGGGAACCTGGACGATTTGTTTCAGGCAAGCAGTTGCGAAGCTCGTCCCAAGGTAGCGTCAATATGGTCCATCAGCAAGATGTTATCAATGCTATATTCACCGTACTTAACAGTTGGAGTGAAGCGAAGAATATCTATAATATTTGCCACCCATCTCACCCGAGCCGCCAAGCGTATTATCAGCAAAAATGTCATCAGTTAGGTACTGCTACTCCGACCTTTGCAAGTGATGAGAAAGTAGAGCGGGTGATAAATGGGGCGGCAATTTGTCAGCTAGGTTTTCATTACCAACATGAAATATAAACAACCTTGATATTAATGAACTATACGAGGAGGTTTTTACCTTCCTCGTTATCTCTATTTTTTCTTAAAGGTTAAGTGACCACCTAGGCGGTATTTGCTACCCGGTGAAATGAGGCGAGCGAAACTTACTATTCCAGCAGAACTCCAAGTTCGACGAATTACTTGCAAACAAGGCTCCTCATTAAACAAGCCTAACCATTCACAAACTTCGTTGCTGGGCATAATTGCTTCTACGGTATGTCGAACTTCGGTTAAAGGGGCGACTCGAGATAAATATTCGTGGGGTGTAAAATCGCTAAAGTCTTGTTGCAAATAGTCACTGGCTAAGGTTGGGTTTACAAAACGCTCTTCAACTTGCAGCGGTGTTTCGTTTTCATTATGGATCAACACACTGCGATACACTTGGCTGTCGATCTCTACACCCAGTGCTATTGCGATAGGGGCAACTGCGGCAATGGATTCCAACGATAAAACTGTACATGAATAATGGCCATTTCTTAGTTGTACTTCATCCGCGATGTTCTTTATCTCGAGTAATGACGATTGCGATTTAAAACTCGCAACAAACGTTCCAAGGCCCTGGCTGCGGGTTAGAATACCAGTATCGGTTAATTCACTCAGCGCTCTGCGAGCGGTCATGCGGCTGACTTTAAATTGTTCAGCAAGTTCATTTTCCGAGGGAACTCGCTGGTTTTCTTGCCAAGCACCTGCGCGGATCTCATCAATTATATACTGTTTTATTTGGGCAAATTTAGGTTGTGCGTCCAATACCATAGGTACTTATGCTTCATAATTATAAAATAAAGATGGCACACTTATATTGTATATACAAGTAAGCTTGCTACACTGCTAGCAACTTGATTTTTTCAGAGACTATTATGCTTGATGTAGATTTAGTGATCACCAACGCCACTTTGGCAACAATGGATGCCGATATACCTGCACCTTATGGTTTGATAAAGCAAGGGGCTGTGATGATTAAGGATGGAAATATTGTCTGGCTTGGTACCATGCAAGATATGCCTAAGTTTGATGCTTTGGCAACTCCACTTCATGATGCAAAGGGACAGCTTTTAACTCCTGGTTTGATTGACTGCCATACACATATTCTGTTCTCAGGAAATCGTGCTGCCGAGTTCGAACAACGCTTGAATGGTGTCTCTTATCAACAAATAGCTCAACAAGGAGGAGGGATTGCAAGTACGGTTCGAGCGACCCGTGAAGCTGATGTTGAAACGCTCTTTGTTCTAGGCAAAGAACGACTAAATAGCTTATTGCGTGAAGGAGTGACTACGGTTGAGAGTAAATCTGGATATGGGCTTGATTGTGATAACGAAATTAAACTGTTAAAAGTCAATCAATTGCTCAATGAGCACCATCCAGTTGATGTGCAGAGTACATTTTTAGGAGCGCACGCATTACCACCTGAGTATAAAGGCCGAGCAGATGATTATATAACTCTCGTTTGTGAAGAAATGATGCCACAGGTTGCAAAACAACAACTCGCCGTTGCCGTTGATGTATTTTGTGAAAATGTAGGATTTAGCTATGAGCAAACTAAAAGAGTGTTTACTAAGGCAAAAGAGTTAGGTCTGAAGATAAAATGTCATGCAGAGCAATTATCAAATCAACATGGTAGTGAGCTGGTAGCTGAGTTTTCTGGATTATCAGCTGATCACATAGAGTACTTAGATGAGCCTGGAATTATTGCAATGGCAAAAGCCGGTACGACGGCGGTCGTATTACCAGGGGCATTTTATTTTCTACGCGAAACGCAACTGCCGCCAATAGAATTACTGCGAAAGCATCAAGTACCAATGGCAATAGCAAGTGACTTTAATCCAGGTACAGCACCTTTATGTTCACTTAGACTGATGCTTAATATGGCTTGTACACTATTTAAAATGACACCGCTAGAAACGTTGCAAGGAGTAACGGTTAATGCTGCAAAAGCACTGGGGTTGAACGATCGTGGTGTGCTAAAAGTAGGTAAGCGTGCAGACATCGCGGCGTGGCAAGTGGATCATCCTGCTCAGCTTAGTTATCAATTTGGTGTCAGCGACCTGTCAAATTTGTGGATCTCGGGTAAACTTACTAATTACTCATAGATTATTATTATGGTAAGTGGGTGTTTGTACTAATTTCGACTTGGTTGGCCCCAACTTTTAGTAATGTGAACCTTGGCTTGGTTTCGCTACTTGAGGCTATGTTGCTAGGAGGGATCGGCACTGCGGGCATTATGCTTACTATAGTAGCAAAAGAAGCGCTATTGAAAGGGTTGCATGCAGCCCTTTGTAGCATCACTTTGTTGCTTCTGTCATTGAATATCCCACTGGCAATATATTTACTCGCTATCGTATTTGCTGTTTATTTTATTTATTCTTTGTCTTTCTCATCTCCTTGGCCTGCACGACTTATTGCAATATGTACATGCATATATGCGGTATTACTGTGTGGTTACTTGCTTGCTCAGTGGCCCATAACGCTAACAGCAATAGCTTTATTTCCTATTTATTTTGGCCTTATGTATACGTTAAGTGATGATAGTAACATTACGCAGCTTAACGATAGTGAACAAGAAAAAGGCAACCTTGGGAGTGATCTTGGCTTGCCTGATAGGGCTAGCTTACGTCAATCATATGAAACTCAGCGCAAGTTGGATCCAGGGCCTGCAATATTGGTAGTGATATTCCTTGAAGGGGTAGAGCAGATTAATCGACAGTTAGGACGTGAATTTGGTGATAATTTATTGTCAGAGTCCGCTAATCGCATCAAGCAACAGTTGCACAGTAATGATATCTTTCCTATTCCAAATGGAAATTCAGTATCCAGGTTGGCTCATTTAGGAGGGCTTCACTTTGCGTTTGTGTGCCGTCTCGCTCGTTATGAGCACCTTCATGAACAGCTTATCGATGATATATTGCAATGTACTTTACAGCCCTTTTTTGTTGGTAGCTGTACACTAGAGATCTCAGCAAGGGCTAGCTATGTGCATTGTGATGAGGAATTAGGCCAATTTGATAGTCTCATAGCGTGTGCTTATTTAGCATTAGACAAAATGCCTGGAAGCTCCATTTGTGCCTATCAACAAAGTATGCAAATTTCTCAAATTGATCAGCAAATGAGACTCAGAGAGCTTGCTGATATCGCAATAAATGAGGCATTTGAGGTATATTTTCAACCTGCATTCAACCATCCTAGTGGAGAAATTGCCTATTTGGAGTTGCTGCTACGTTGGCCACATCCTAAGCATGGGCTCTTAAATGCGGACCAGTTTATTGATGATGTCCGCTTGGCTGGGTTAGCAATGTCTGTCGCCCACTTTGTTATAGAGCGGGCCGCTGAAATAGCGATGGCATTAAAAATGGAAGATATTCAGGTGCCTTTGACGGTTAATGTATTTGGACCTGAAATGTTTCGTGATGGCTTCTTAGATTTTATGGAACATGTATTATTAGAGCATTACCTTCAGGCAGGTGAAATTTATTTAGAATACCCATCAGCTTTACTTGAACATATGGATAAGAAAAGCCAAAGTCGTATTGAGGAATTACGTCAGCTTGGGGTTGATGTAGGTATTGATAAATTCGGAGAGTATCCTATCACCTTTAATAGGCTGGCGAACTTGCAAATTGATTATATTAAATTATCGCCGATTTTAACTCAGCTTCCACAGCCACAAGGGTGCGACAAAGTTCTTATTGACATGATAGCTATGCAGCAGCTACGCGGTGTTAAAGTGATTTGCAAAGGAGTGGAAAGCGAACAACAGTTAGTACTTGCCAAAAAGTTGAATTGCGATGCAATACAAGGACATCACTTAGCTTCACCTATGAACACTAAGAATTTGATGAGTTGGTTGCACCAGTGGCATTTGCAACGTAATCGTTAACTAAGCTGCCTTACCTTTTAAATAACTACATACGAGGCCACTTAAAACCTGACCCGCTTCCAGCATTCCTTGGCTTAACCCATGAGGGTGATTGCTTGGAGCTGCTTCACATAAGTGTAAGTAACGTGAGCTGGCCTGTTGCGCCCCCAGATAAACAAAATGTTCGGCATCGCTGACGCTAAATCCGCAGTTTGTGAAAGCGCTAACTGGCATATAGCTGATACTATCAACGTCGACTTCAATTCCTAACGGTACTTTATTTGCGAACCGTTTTAAACCTATCTCACAGGCTTTGGTGAGCGAGTACTTGCGACTTACCAGAATTTCCTGATAGCTGATAAAGCTGAAATTTGCCTTCCTAAGTGCGGTTACGATAGCTTGATTATTTTTCTGCTCGTGTAGGCCTACAACATGATAATCACCTAAGAATGATTGTTTGTACGCATAGTGGAATCCATTACCGCTATGTCTACCTTCAAGCGCTCGAAAATCAGCATGAGGGTCAAAGTTAATCGCGTTACATGGTACACCAGTGGTTTGAGAAAGTGCTTTTAATATGCCATAGCAGTTATTGTGGCCTCCACCAATAATAATAGGCTCAAGCCCTGCTGAAAATATCATGGCTAAAACTTGTGACACTCGGGAGTCTAATTGTTCACACAAGTTTCTTAAAGCACTTAATTGCTCGGGATTTGAGTTGTCCAGTTGGTCGCTAAGTTGTTGGAGATCATCACAATCTATTTCACCTAGTAGGAGCACATTATTTGGTGTCAGAAAGTCATTACATGGGAGGTTTAAAAAACGTTGTAAGAATGCTTGCCATCCAAGGGTTGCGCCACCCTTTCCACAGTTTGCTCTAGGACCAAAGTCTTCGTTTATACCCAATAAAACATACTTAATACCAAACGCAGCTGCATCTTTGAGCGCGGATTCTAATTGTGAATTTGGATCCAAAAAAGTTAGTGCTTGCCAAAAACGTTGTTCATTTGCGCGGGTGCTAGTGAGGCTGGTGATATCAGCCTCACTGTAAACATGTAACCAACTAGCCATACGAGGTTATTCTTGTTCTTCAGGTTCTAATAATAATTCTTCAGCAGATATGATAATGCCAGTGCTATCAGCATATAAGAAATCATCCTCAAAGAATGATACGCCAGCAAAGTTGACTGGAATACCTTGCTCACCCGAGCCTTCGCTGTCAGCTGCAACAGGAATCGAAGCAATGGCCTGAATGCCTATATCACATTCTTCCAGTTCATCAACATGACGCACAGCGCCATACACAACAATGCCTTGCCAATTATTGTCGACAGCGAGCTCAGCGAGATCAATGTCTATCAGTGCGCGTCGTGTGGAGCCACCACCGTCAATTAATAAGACGCAGTCGGTTCCATCTTGCTCCAACATGCTCTGGATAAGCTCGTTATTTTCAAAACACTTAACGGTTTTAATGCGGCCACTAAAAGCTGGTTGTCCCCCAAAGTTGATGAACATAGGTTCGAGCACATCAACCACATCGGCAAAGTGATCACATAAGTCGGAAGTGCTGTAATCCATAACTATTATCCTCTGAAAATAACATTAAGTCAGGCCAGTATACTCGCATATGACGCCTTAGCAATGGTAAACAGTAACTTACATATTAGTGTCTTAAAATTGTCACGGTTTTGTTATTTAGCTCTTCTATTCTGAGTTAATACGCAGCATGTGAGTAAAATGTTATGAAGAGTAAGCTGGCTCAGCTTGATACGGCGTTATATTTTGCAGTTTTTACCCCAAGTCCAACGCATTGGTGGAGGATCATAGCACTAGGATTATCAAAAAGCGGCAATGGCGGATTATATGTCCTCTTGGCGTTGTTATGTGCAGTCTTTCTAGAGCAATTAGGACAGTTATTTGCTTTAACGACGGTGCTAGCGTTCGCAATGGAGCGGCCAATTTACTTTTACGTAAAAAACCGTATTGCCAGAGTACGTCCATGTGATTGTTTTGCACAAAAAGCATTACTAACTCCCAGCGATAAATTTAGTTTGCCATCAGGGCACAGCGCGGGTGCATGGTTATTCGCTACGTGTCTATCTGAGCATTTGCCGATTCTATCGATTCCGCTAGTTATGTGGGCAATTGGCGTGTCGTTATCTCGTGTTGTTGTAGGTGTGCATTACCCATTAGATGTAATTGTTGGTGCATTGATGGGAGTGGGATGTGCAAGTTTGGCGATTGGTATAGTAGGAACGCTATGAAAATATTGTATGGTGTGCAGGGAACTGGAAATGGTCATACAACACGGGCACGTATCATGGCAACATGTTTTGCGGAGCTTGGCGTTGAGGTAGATTATTTTTTCTCAGGGCGAGCACGAGACAAGTATTTTGATATGGGTGTGTTTGGTAATTATCAAAGCAGGAATGGATTGAGTTTTGCTTCTCAAAGTGGACAGATTGATAAGTGGGAAACACTCAAACAACTCAAATTGAGTAATCTATTCAAAGATATCAGACAGCTAAATCTATCTAAATATGATCTTGTGTTTAATGATTTTGAGCCCATCACAGCGTGGGCGGCTAAACTCGCAAAGGTACCTGTTATCGCAATGAGCCACCAAGCGTCGTTTTTATTCCCGGAAGTTCCGTTAGAAGGAGGGGGATTTTTTACTCGTCGTTTACTGAAGCAATTTGCGCCTGCGGATATCCATTTGGGGGTTCATTGGCAGCCTTTTGCTAAAAATATCATCCCACCTTTTATTCCATACGAAGCCCCTGATACTCAATGTCAGTCCATTGCGAATAAAATACTCGTTTACCTTCCTTTTGAGGAGCTGTCAAAGGTTATTGATTTGCTCAGAGACTTCCCTGATAAGGAATTCTATTGTTACCACCCAGATGCTCAGGACCAGTCGTTGTCAAATGTACATTTACGAGCGCCTAGTCGAACTAGTTTTATAAAAGACCTAGCAAATACCAGTGGAATAGTCGCCAATGCTGGTTTTGAACTATCCAGCGAAGCAATGAAATTCGGTAAGAAACTCTTACTAAAGCCGCTCAGTGGTCAATTCGAACAACTTACAAATGCAATAACATTAGAGAATATGGGCAGAGCAAAAGTGATGCATTATTTGAGCTCTAACGCACTAGAGGAATTTCTGGAGTTGCCAATGGCTGGTGTTGTGCATTTCCCAGCTGATCCGGCCCCTTTGGTTCATTGGCTTATAAATCGCCAGTGGCATGATATTGAATCTTTACATAATCAGTTATGGTGGTCAGTAGGCCACACTTCATTCAATGCAGCGTAACCATGATAAGATTGTTCGTTTTTTCGGTAAATTCCATTTAGTGCAATTTTAACAGAAGCGACAAAGAAACATCTCAGCTATACTTTGCCCTAGATTAGCAATAACTAGGTAAAGGTATGGCTTTGTTAGAAAATCTCACTATCAAACGGCGACTACAACTCAACGCATTGGTTGTTGGGGTTGCATTAATTGTAATGTTAGTTGTAATTATTTATGAAGCGAGAACTATGCTTCAGCTCAATAATGGCATTCAGTATTCGAAAGAGTTAGATGCCCATGAGCTGACAATGCGAAAACATGAAAAGAACTTCTTATTCTACAAAGAAGAAACTGCTATAGAGCAATTTGAGCATGAGTACGATGCATTGCAAGCAACTGTTGGGCAGCTGGAGCAAATCTTTGATGATTTTGATATTGATAAAAAGAAACTTATTGAGTTCAAACGTCTAGCTGAACAGTACAATGCTGATTTTCAAAATGTTGTTGAATTACAAAAAGCAATTGGTATACATCCAAAAGATGCATTGTATGGTGAGTTAAGAAGCGCAGTACATGAAGTTGAAACGTTACTCAAAGAGCGGGAAAATTATGAGCTGCTGGCCACTATGCTGCAGCTTCGTCGGGCTGAGAAAGACTTTATGCTTCGTCTTGACTTGAAATACCTATCTAAGTTTACTGATTTAGTGAGTACATTTTCAAAGCAAATTAAAGCGGCTGGCTTTCCAGCTAATTATGAATCGGACTTACTGCGATTATTGTCTGAATATCAGGGGAAGTTTAAAGCACTCGTTGATGCTCAAGTTAAACTTGGTTTACATCTTGATGATGGTGCACTAGGCAAAATGAAGAAAAGTGTTGAGGCGAGTGAAAAGTTAGTACTCGACGTCGTTGAGCTTACAAAACGTGCAATTGAAGAAAGCTCGAGCAGCGTTCAATACATTGCCTTCATTATCTTTGGTGTAGCTGCAGTGTTCGTTATGGTACTCGTTTTATCTACCAGTAACTCAATTATCAGACCTGTAGAGCGTGTTTACCTTACAATTGAGAGAATACGTAGAGAAAATAACTTAGGGCTGACGATAGAGCAAAGTGGTAATGACGAAATTACTATTATGACAAGAGATTTTAATAGCCTTATAAATGACTTTAGAATATTAATTTCGGAGGTAAATAGTGCTTTAAGTACTATTAATGATGCCACTTCCCATTTAACAGAGTCTACAGCCCAGACAAGCGCAGGTATGAACGAGCAGCTTCATGAGGCTGATATGGTTGCTACTGCGGCCACCGAAATGCAAGCGACGATACAAGACATCTCGCACAATACAGAAGCAGCGTCTCAAAAAGCAGAGTCAACCAATGGCAATGCACAGCAGGGTCGTAATGAGGTTGATGCTACGATCAAGCATATAATAGCACTATCAGAATCATTAAGCGGGGCATCTGATGTTGTATCACAGTTAGAAAAAGACGGTGAAACCATCGGTTCAGTTCTTGATGTAATTAGAGGCATAGCGGAGCAAACTAATTTGCTTGCTTTGAATGCTGCAATAGAAGCAGCCCGAGCTGGGGAACAAGGTCGTGGTTTTGCTGTGGTAGCTGATGAAGTTCGATCACTTGCACAGCGCACTCAGGACTCAACACAAGAGATTGAAAGTATTATTTCGACTTTACAACAAAGAACCAGAGAAGTTGTCAATATTATGCAGCAGTGTCGTGATCAGGGAGCTGAAAGTGTTGCGCAGGCGGAGAAAGCTGGAGAGTTACTGAGCATGATAACAGAAGACGTACAAACTATAATGGATATGAGTACGCATATTGCTACAGCAATAGATGAACAGAATCAGGTAGCAAGTGAAGTAAATCAAAATGTGGTTCGTATTAGAGATATCGCACAAGTGGCATCTCAACATGCTAATTCAAACGCGCAAAGCAGTGAGGAAGTTGCGGAGCAGGCTAAAGTCTTACGAGACGCTGTTGCAAAATACAAAGTGTAAATTCATTCCGATAAATAAATGCCGCTATTATATAGCGGCATTTTTTGTGCTGAGATTAGTAAAGTAAGAGGGAAGTTTAAGATTATTGGCGTTTTAGTATATATTTTGTCCGAACAGTCTGTTTTTATCACTTTTCTTCAAAAATCCTTTAAAAAGGGCTTGCGCTTTTTATTCGCCGCCCTATAATGCGACCCCACTGACACGGAGCGCCAAGCAACTTAAGCAAATCGAACTGAGTCAGGGTCGAGTAAAACTTAACTTTAAAGCTTCTCAAGAAACTTAAAAATTAAGTGTTGACAAAAAATAGGGAATGCTTAGAATGCACATCCCTCGAAACGCGAAAGCATTTCGAAACGTTCTTTAAAAATATGAAGCAATCATCTGTGTGGGCACTCGTACAGGTTGAGTTCTAACAGCAGAACTACTTCGGTAGGGACGCAAACAAATTTAGAGTCTCAATGTTTTTTCCTTAAATGGAAAGTGAGTGACCAACAGCAACAAGTTTACTTGTTGCAGCACAGTCAATTCGATATCTCATCTTTTATTAGGTGAATATCAAAAATCAGAATTCATTGA
>NZ_MNAN01000026.1:530569-530731 GCF_001854475.1 Pseudoalteromonas byunsanensis | reverse complement strand
TTGGTAGAGCAGTGGACTTTTAATCCATTGGTCGATGGTTCAAGTCCATCATGACCCACCACTTATTTTGTAAATGTTATCCGAGCGGGTCATTAGCTCAGTTGGTAGAGCAGTGGACTTTTAATCCATTGGTCGATGGTTCAAGTCCATCATGACCCACCA
>NZ_MNAN01000026.1:0-530412 GCF_001854475.1 Pseudoalteromonas byunsanensis | reverse complement strand
AGAGCAGTGGACTTTTAATCCATTGGTCGATGGTTCAAGTCCATCATGACCCACCATTTACAAAATCAGTTTTGAATCCAGAGCGGGTCATTAGCTCAGTTGGTAGAGCAGTGGACTTTTAATCCATTGGTCGATGGTTCAAGTCCATCATGACCCACCATTCAAAACCTATTCTCATTTTTGAGCGAGTCATTAGCTCAGTTGGGTGAACAACAACCGAAACGCAGTTTCGCAGTGTTGAGAACGTGAGTCAGGACGACGAGCCGCAGCCAAGCTTCAGGAAGAATAAATGGCACTTTTACTCAGAGCGGGTCATTAGCTCAGTTGGTAGAGCAGTGGACTTTTAATCCATTGGTCGATGGTTCAAGTCCATCATGACCCACCACTTATTTTGTAAATGTTATCCGAGCGGGTCATTAGCTCAGTTGGTAGAGCAGTGGACTTTTAATCCATTGGTCGATGGTTCAAGTCCATCATGACCCACCACTCCTTAAATATCCTCTTCTTAATATATTCTTAATTATTCTGTCTTATAGCCGTCATTGACTAGGATTCTTGCGCTCATTTACGTATAATTCGCTGCAATTATGCAATATGACTACAGTGGTCGAAAAATGAGTTTAGCTGAACAAATCATGCCTGAGGATTATATTTTTCCTCCAAAGCCTGCCCCTTTGTCTGATGACGAGAAGCTGGCATATAAAGCGCGCATTAAATCTTTGTTAAAAGAGAAAAATGCCGTATTGGTTGCTCACTATTATACCGATCCAGAGATTCAAGCGTTGGCTGAAGAAACTGGTGGATGTGTGGCTGATTCATTAGAAATGGCGCGTTTTGGTGCCAAGCACGATGCAGATGTGATTGTTGTCGCTGGCGTGCGCTTTATGGGTGAAACGGCAAAAATCTTAACACCAAATAAAACGGTGGTGATGCCAACACTGGCAGCAACTTGTTCGCTGGACGTTGGTTGCCCTATCGATGAATTTTCGGCATTCTGTGATCAACACCCAGATAGAAAAGTTGTGGTTTACGCTAACACATCGACAGCAGTTAAAGCTCGAGCCGATTGGATTGTAACTTCATCGTGTGCGCTTGAGATTGTTGAGCATTTGGATGAACAAGGTGAGAAAATCATCTGGGGCCCCGATAAACACTTGGGTTCGTACATCCAAAAGAAAACGGGCGCTGATATGATTATGTGGAACGGTGCCTGTATCGTTCATGATGAGTTTAAAACCAAAGCATTAAAAGATATGAAAGCGCTGCATCCAGATGCCGCAGTGCTGGTACACCCAGAATCACCCGCTGAAATAGTAGAGCTTGCCGATGCGGTAGGTTCCACCAGCCAGTTGATTAAAGCCGCACAAACTATGGAAAACAACAAGTTTATAGTGGCTACTGATCGCGGCATATTCTATAAAATGCAGCAGCTGTGCCCTGAGAAAGAGTTCTTTGAAGCACCAACTGCTGGAGAGGGAGCAACTTGTAAAAGTTGTGCGCATTGCCCGTGGATGGCAATGAATGGCTTAAAAGCGATAGAAGAAGCGCTTGTTGACCCGCAAGGTAAAGAAGTGTTTGTGGATATGGATTTACGTGAAGGAGCATTACGCTCACTTAATCGTATGTTGGATTTTTCAGCAAACTTGCAAAGATAATGCTCGTTAGTTGAGCAACTAATTACTTAGAGCCAAAAACTGCTTGCTAAAGTGCGTTGCTTTTCATAGTATTAGCCCCGCACTTTAGGTGCGACGGAGAGGTGGCTGAGTGGCTGAAGGCGCACGACTGGAACTCGTGTATAGGCTAACCCCTATCGAGGGTTCGAATCCCTCCCTCTCCGCCATGTTTTAGTGTTACAACAGAATGACGAAAAAAAGCGCTCACAGGCGCTTTTTTTTATGCTTGAATTTTGGCTTTAAGGCTTATCTAAGTACATATTCCAACAGCTGTTCGCTGAGGCGATTGAGTGCTTGTGTATCGTTGCCTGTACTGGCATAGGTTCGCAAACCATAAATACCCATCACTAGGAATTGAGCACGCTCTTTTGCGCTAGGTTTAGAACTAATTTCACCTTTTTTCATCGCTTTATTTAAAACATCTTCCAATGAACGTTCAAAGGCACTTAGGTTATTTGAAAGTACTTGAGTGACTTCATCATCTTGCCCATCGACCTCAGAAAGGGTTCTAGTGAGCAAGCATACCTTGGTCGCTTCATTGCTTGCACAAGGGTGTGCAATGTCGGTTAAAAATGCTTGTAATGCAGACTTTATGTTGTCGTGACTTGCGCACAGCTGCGCAAATTGCGCGTTCTTATCTTTTTGATACTGTTCAACAGACGCCAGCAATAGTCCTTTTTTATTGTTAAACGCACAGTAAATAGACCCAGGGTGCAATCCCGTGGCTTGCGTTAGTTTTTGCATACTCGTCTTGCTGTAACCATGCTGCATAAAGGCCGTCATGGCTTGACGTAATACATGTTCTTTGTCGAATTCAGCACTTCTCATAGGGGCGTGTAATCTAGCTTGGGTCCTCAAATGGTAACCTAATTTGATTGGCTATTCAAAAATAGTTCTTGAACACTCATTCAAGTATGTGTAATCTTGAACGCACATTCAAGATTACTGCTAAGCATATCAGAGAGGAACTATGACACCAATTTTATTTGAGCCATTAAAACTTAACGACACACTGACTTTAAGCAATCGCATTCTAATGGCTCCTTTGACACGTTGTATGGCAGATGATGAACTGGTCCCAACACAGGCAATGGCGGCTTACTATGCACGCAGAGCGGACTCAGGTTTAATTATCAGCGAAGCAACAATTATCCGCCCCGATGCTCAGGGTTACCCAAACACACCCGGGTTATTCACTCAGGCACAGATTGACGGTTGGAAAAATGTGACAACCGCGGTTCACAATGCAGGAGGTAAGATTTTTGCCCAGTTATGGCACGTGGGTCGTGTAGCCCATCCGTATTTCTTTGGTGAGGGCGATGTATTAGCACCATCGGCGATTGGCATAGAAGGCACGGTACCAAGAATGCGTGACTTAAGTTATCAAACACCAAAAGCTGCGACAGTTGAAGATATTAAACAGTTAGTTGCGGATTATGCACAGGCTGCTAAAAACGCTATTGAAGCTGGTTTCGATGGGGTGGAGATCCACGGTGCAAACGGTTATCTAATCGATCAGTTTTTGCATTATGCAGCCAATCAGCGTCAAGATGAATATGGCGAAACGCCTGAAAATATGTCACGTTTTGCACTAGAAGTCGTTGATGCAGTCGTCGCGGCGATAGGTGGTGAGCGTGTTGGTTTACGCCTATCACCAGGCGCATACTTCAATATGGAACCTGACACACGCGACGCGCAAGTATTCGATTATTTACTTGAGCAACTCAATACCCGAGAGCTAGCATTTATACACGTGGGTATTTTTGACGATAGCATGGAGTTTGAGCACCTCGGTGGTCGCGTGTCGGACTATATGCGCAAGCACTACAAAGGCACCCTTGTTGGTGTTGGCGGCTTTACCCCAGATACCGCGCAACAGGCTCTTTGTGAGAAGCGGTTTGACTTAGTGGCGATAGGGCGTCCATTTATTGCTAATCCAGACTATGTTAGCAGAGTAAAAAACAAGCAAGAACTTGCACAGTACAGTGAAGAGATGTTGGCTGAACTGGTTTAGCAAATCAAAGCTGATTAGGTGTTTGAAGAGGGAGGCGAATGTCTGCCTCTTTAATTTTTGTAAAACGAATACTTTAAAAAACAAAGCTGACTTAACATCAGCAAGCGCAAAAAATATGTCTATACTTGCCTTATGTCTAATTTGAGTTAACTCCAACTTAAACTAGTGATTAAACACGACGATTAAGTCGCCTAAGCTTTAGGGCAAACCATGCAAGAAGAGCTACTTCACTCTGTTGTTAAACTAACCAAAACCCGTGATGTTGACTCACTAGAGTCAAGCTTACTGTCTACTATCCATGAGTTTATAGGTTGTCAACAGGTATCAATTTACAAGTCCACAGCAGTAAAAACAGGGCTTGTGGTGGAATGTAGCTTAGGCCTTGAGGTTATCGACCAAAAACAATATTGCTGGAAAGAATCAGAGATAATAGAAAAGCCAAGTTCAGAGCTTTTATCTTGTTTAAATTCAGCCTGTATCATCGCTATTCAAAGCCATGATGGTGTTGAAAAAAGATGGATCCCAATTACATTATCGGATCAACCCATAGGTGCCATTACTATAGTTAGTCAGGCGCTAAGCAGTGCAGATCAGGTGCTGCTCAATGCATTTTGTTGTATTTATGAGAACTACCTCACCATTCTTCATGAAAACGAACGAGACAAACTAACTGGATTATTAAATCGACAGACTTTTGATAAAAAATTAAAGCAGCTAATAGAAAAGCAAGTCGTAAAGCATCACAAAACCCTTAAATCTAATAAAGATAGATTAGAGCACAAAGAGAGCGTTTCGTGGTTAGCGATGTTGGATATAGATCACTTCAAGCAGGTAAATGACAGTTACGGCCATGTATGTGGAGATGAGGTGCTATTGATATTGGCACAGACCATGGAGCGCTTTTTTAGTCCAACCGACTTGTTATTTCGTTTTGGAGGTGAGGAGTTTGTGTTGGTGTTTGAACCGGTCACCTTTGAAGAAATTGAAAGCCTACTCAGTGATTTTGTTGCCTTAGTACGGCGCACAAAGTTTCCGTTTGTCGATAAACTCACGGTCAGTATCGGGGTTTCAAAAGTGGGGCCTTATGATTTCCCAATCCATGTGCTGGAAAATGCTGATAGGGCTTTGTATGCTGCAAAGGACAATGGTCGTGACCAAATTTGTTTCTTTGATAGCCTCACTCATTGTCCTGAGCAACCAAAAGGAAATGAAGACGATGGAGTGGACTTGTTTTGAGTCTATCTTCAAGCTATTAAATATCTTACACTGTTAGGTGCATATAAAAACTCAAATTCAGCTGGTTCATCCGGTTATTCTGGTTGTAAATAGCTCGGAAATACATAATGTTGCACATCATTCAATCTAACCGCATGGAAGTTCTACAGGCGCAGTTTCATACTCTGCTCAAAAGTGCGCCATTGAGTTCACCCTTTAGTAAAGAGGTGGTGTTGGTACAATCACCTGGGATGTCGCAGTGGCTGAAAATAGGCCTTAGTGAGGCGCTGGGAATAGCAGCACAAGTTGACTTTCCATTACCTTCTAGTTTTATTTGGAGACTGTATCAACAGTTTTTGCCTGATGTGCCCTCAGAGTCACCTTACAACAAGGCTAATATGACTTGGAAATTGGTGAGCATCTTGCCTACTTGTTTGCATGATCCACGTTATGTGCAGTTGCAACAATACTTACAACAAGACTCAGATGGTCTAAAACTGTTTGCGCTTTGTGAAAAAATTGCCGATGTGTATGACCAATACTTAATGTATCGACCACATTGGATAGCGCTATGGGATAGTGGGGTGGACGAGCTAGAAGATGTTGATGTGTCTATTGCAGCTTGGCAGCCTGACCTTTGGCGACGTTTGGTAAAGCATACACAGTCACTCGGGCAAAGTGATTATCATCGCGCCAATATGCATCAATTACTAGTTAGTGAATTAGAACATGCAGATGCAAGCACATTACCAGAGCGAGTATGTATTTTCGGCTTATCAGCCATGGCATCAAGCCAGTTAGAAATATTCCAAGCACTCGCTAAAAAAACCACGGTACTGCTGTTCTTTTGTAACCCCAGTGAGCATTATTGGGGGGATTTAGTGGATGAAAAAACGCAAGCTAAAATTGCTGCCAAGTATATTAAAATGCCAGAAGTTGAGGCTCAGCAGGAGCAACAAGACTACTATTTTATTGGTAATCCACTGCTATCATCTTGGGGTAAATTGGGACGTGATTATTTTGAGCAACTGGTGCAAGTCGATGCACAATGGATAGATGGTTTTGTTGATGATTTTGACGATACATTACTTGGTAAAATTCAGCAGGAGATATATCAGCTCGCATTCAAGGGAAAGTCATTAACTCCTGATAAACAATGGTTTATCAGTGAGCAAGGAAAGTTGCCAGTTGAGCTAAGTGATAGATCGGTTCAGCTTCAAGATTGTCATACGCCGCTTCGCGAAGTCGAATGTTTGCATGACCATCTACTGAGGTTGTTTCATGCCGACCCAAGCCTGACGCCTAAAGATATTATCGTGATGATGCCCGATGTAGGCGCATACAGCCCCTACATCGAGGCGGTATTTGGCTCTGCTACTTCGCAACGTTACATTCCGTATGCATTGGCCGACCTCTCCATAGAACAAGAAAAACCAATTCTAAGTTCATTTGTCAGTTTGGTGAATTTGCCGTTTAGTCGTTTTGGTGTGTCAGACATACTTGATTTATTAGCTGTGACGCCTATCGCAAGTCAATTTAATGTTGAAGAACATGAGTTTACTCAACTGAAATATTGGCTAGAACGTGTAGGCGTAAAATGGGGGCTGGATGCAAATCATAAGTTGGATCATGACTTACCTGCACTGCCATTAAATACATGGCAACATGGCTTGAATCGCTTATTACTTGGGATTGCCTCAAGCGATGAGCAAAATGATTATAATGACATTTTCCCAGCAGATCTGGTTGAGGGGATGGCAGTAAATAGTTTGAGTAAGTTGCTCCACTTTGTCAGCACACTGGAGCTTTTTAAGCACAAGCTCAATAAAGAGGCACGTTTATACGATAAAGCTCAATTACTTCGACAAATGATAGCGCAGTTCTATGACGCGCAAACCGAACAGAGTTGGGATCTGCTTACTCTTGAACGTGTGATTGATGATTTGCAAAAGCATGACGACAATTTGGACATGCAATCACCTATTTCGGCGAGAGTTTTGAGTTATCTGGTGAAGCAAGGGGTGCAGGAAAAAGGAGTTGGGCAAAGGTTTTTAGTCGGACCCGTTAACTTTTGTACATTGATGCCTATGCGTGCAGTACCTTTCAAGGTTGTATGCTTACTCGGGCTTAATGATGCTGATTACCCAAGAACTGTACAACCCATTGGCTTTGATTTGGTTCCCCATTCTAAACGGCAAAAAGGTGACCGGTCACGAAAATTTGATGACCGCTATTTGTTTCTTGAAGCGTTGCTAAGCGCAAGGGAGCACCTTTATCTGAGTTATATTGGACGTTCGTGTTTTAATAATGAACCACAGATGCCGTCGATTTTGGTGAGCGAGTTGATGGAATATGTTGACCGCAGTTTTTGTTATTCAGATCCCAATCTAAAGCCATCGGAGCAACTCTTAGAGCAGGCATCGCTGCAGCCGTTTAACCCCCAAAATTATGATGAACATAGTGCGCTACAAAGTTTCAACCCTACTTGGTTGGTAGAAGATAGTGAAATTGTGCAACCCCCCGCGACAGCGCTTGAGATAGATAGCGACCTTGAAATTGATATTTCTCAGTTTATTTTTACCGTGCTCAATCCTCAAAAAGCATTTTATACCCAAACACTTGGTTTGAGATTGCATGAGCAGACCTTGGTAGATAAAGATGAAGAACCATTTTTACTCGATACTTTAGAGCGTTACTTCTATCTTGATGAGTTGTTAGAGTGTCAGCTTAGAGGTGATACGGTTAACTTAAAACAAATGGTACAACGAGGCAATTTACCTCAAGCGGCGGTAGGGGAAATTCAGTTGGCGAAAATGCAACAACGTGTTCAGCCCATGGTTGAGCAACTAAATACATACATTCGCCAACGAAGAGAACCGCTTGAAGTGCGCCTTAAAGTAGGAGAAAAAACGTTACTTGGTTGGTTGGATAAACTATATGACGACAAACAAATTTTTTACCGCAGTGCGAGTATTAAAGCCAAAGACAAGGTAAAAGGCTTTTTAATGCATTGTGTTGCGCAATGCACTCATCAAAGCGTACATACGCATATTTATGGGCTAGATGAGCGAGTTAGCTTTGCTCCAATTGAAGAGTCAATGGCACGTCAGCACTTGGCTAATTGGCTTGATTTTTATCAACAGTGTTTATCTAAGCCGATGCCATTTTTTGTCAGTACCGCATACGAGCTCATAGCGACCGCAGATATCAGCAAGGCCGCAGCAAAGTTTAATGGGGGTCAGTACATCGGATTTGGTGAAAGTGAAGACCCATATGTAGCGTTAGACTTTAGCGAATTAGATGAAGTGATAGAGCCGCTTCAAGCGATTGGCGACAATTTACTTAGAGATATTGTTGACTTAGCACAGGAGCAACGTTATGCAGACGCTTAAGCCCCAAAGTATGCCCTTAGTTGGCGCAAACCTCATCGAGGCGAGTGCTGGCACTGGGAAGACCTATACGATAACGGGTTTATATCTACGCTGTTTGCTAGGCCTACAAACTCCGCCACAGCAACAATCTCCATTGACCGTAGAACAAATATTGGTCGTAACATTCACAGAAGCTGCAACGCAAGAAATTAAAGACAGGGTACGCTCAAGAATTTTATTGGCCAGAGATACACTATTGGGTGCCCATTGCGATGATGTGCTGATCAACAGCGTATTATCGCAAGTTGAAGACTCACATCAGGCATTTACATTACTAGATGCGGCTGCAAAATCAATCGACGAAGCTGCGATTTTTACAATTCATGGTTTTTGCCAACGAATGCTCAAGCAGCACGCATTCGAATCAAATGTTGCGTTTAATCTTGAGTTTGTACTGGATGAATCGGAACTTATTCTAGAGGCTATCAAAGATCATTGGCGCAGTTTTGTTTACCCGTTAGATAAAGACACCACCCAAGCGGTGATAGAACACTTTGCAAGCCCTCAAGCGCTGGCAGGAAGTGTCATAAAGTTACTTAGCAAAGAGCAAGCACTGATCACACCAAGGCTTGATCTTAAAGACGTTTTTCAAGCGCGAGAAGCTTATCAGCAGCAAGCAAGTCGATTCAAACAATCATTGCTTGAGAGCGATTTTTTCACAGTGCTCTCGCAAAGTGCTTTGGCAAAAAATAAAGCGCCAGGGAGGGTTGCGAATATTGAAGCGCTGATAGCGTATTGTCAAAGCGAGGATTGGTATTTTGAGTTTGGTAGTGCCAAACATTCCTTTTCATTGTGGGGAGAGGCGTCGTTATCGAATACCAATAATTACAAAAAAGGCGGGGCTATCGTTGAGCACCCTTTGATAGCAAGTTTTGATGAGATGGCGAGATTACACGAAAAAGTCAGTAAGGGTATGCCGCTGGCTATTTTGCAATACAGTGTTGCGCAAGTACGTAAGTTGTTGCAAGCACATAAAGCTCAACATGGATTGATCAGCCCTGACGATTTGCTTAGCCAACTATATCGGGCGCTACAATCCGAGCAAGGTGTGGTATTAAGGCAGAAAATAGCGCAGTTATTTCCAATCGCAATGATTGATGAGTTTCAGGACACTGACCCTGTTCAATACGGCATTTTTGATGCAATTTATGGTGAAAACCCTGATACCACAATGACGATGATTGGTGACCCCAAACAGGCGATTTATGGATTTCGGGGTGCCGATATATTTACTTATATTCATGCTAAACAACAAGTAAATACACATAACCAGTATACCCTTGGTACCAATTTTCGCTCTGCAACGGGTATGGTCAATGCGGTCAATGCAATTTTTTCATGTCACGAACACAGCTTCATTTACAATCAAGCAATTCCGTTTGCAGGTGTAGCAGCAAAAGGTAAAAGTGCACAACACAGCTTTTCACGCACTTCAACGGAACAGACATCATTGGTGTTTAGTGTTTACACAGATGAGGCCGTTGTTACTAGTAAAACTCAGGCATTACCAGTATTAGCGCGCGCTTACGCTGACAAAATAGTGAACTTATTATTAGAAGCGCAGCGTGGAGAGGCGCGAATTGGCGAGCAAAGTGTAAAAGCAGGTGATATTTGTGTGCTCGTGCGGGATCGTAATGAAGCCAGCATGATCAAATCAGCGTTGGCGCAATGTGCAGTGCCCAGTGTTTACTTGGCCAGAGACAGTATATTTAGTCAGCCAATAGCCTATGCAATACTGAACTTTTTGGAGGTGTTGCACGGTAAGTATGATGAAGCAGCGCTGCGAGGTATTTTAGTAAGCCCATTGTTTGCTCTGAATTATCAACAGATTTACCAGCTTCGAACACAGGAGCAGCAGTGGCAAAGCTACCTTGACCAGTTCAGTCAATTGCACAAGTTATGGTCGAAGCAAGGTGCTATGGCAATGCTAGAGCAACTTTTAGTTCAGAATCGTTTGCCTGCACTATGGAAAGCCAAAGGCTACAACGTTGAACGCTGGTTGACTGACTATCGACATTTAGCAGAGTTATTGCAGCAAAAACAGATAGAGCTGGATGGTACTTTGCGGGTATTGCGGTGGTTTTCGGGTCAGTGCCAGCAAGCTCAGCAAGACAGTGCTCAAGTGCGCCTAGAAAGTGACGCAGATTTGGTAAAAATTGTTACGATGCACGCGTCAAAGGGGCTAGAGTATCCCATTGTTTATATGCCTTTTGCTAGTAGCTACAGAGAAACTACTGAAGCGGTATATCACAAAGATGGTAAGCTTATTTATAGCCTTGATGCTACAGAGGGTGAACAAGCTTTGGCGCAACAAGAGCGCTTGGCTGAAGATATCAGATTGTTATATGTTGCCTTGACTCGAGCAATCCATTTTTGCGATGTAGGATTGTTTAACATTGCAGCGGGGCGCAGTAAAAAGCCAGGTATTACGCAAACGGCAATAGGTTATGTACTGTTTGGTGATCAGACCTTTCAAGATGCGCAAAACTGGCACCAGAGGCTGCAAACTTTTTGTGATGGACAGGAGGATATAACACTAAGTTGGATATCTGCAGAAGATAGTGCGCCCAGTGTTATGAATACTCAGCATGTTGAGTCATCTAGCTTAGCAGTCAAGCCTGTGACAATAAAAATAGAGCGAGATTGGCGCGCCACCAGCTTCAGTCAGTTGAGCTATCACAGTCATTCAGATGAGCGACCAGCGGGTGCTTTAGATGAAAATCACCAACTTGATTTACCAGAACACATAGCTAGCGTTGCACAGCAAGTGTTTAATTCATACACTTTCCCAAAGGGTGCGAAGCCAGGTAGTTGTTTGCACGAAATTTTTGAATTGATTGACTTTTCTGATCCTCTAAATCCAGGTATAGAGCAGCTAGGGTTACATGAAGCTGTAGAGAAGAGTTTGACCAAATACCACATTGACGAGCAATGGCAAGAACCTGTTAAAGACTGGATCTTAGCTTGTTTAAAATGCCAGCTAGATTCAAATAATGAGCTTAGTCTGTGTCAGTTAAGCCCAGCCCAATGCTTGGTAGAAATGGAATTTCATCTACCACTTGAACCGCTCCAAGCAGGGCAATTGAACCGTTTGGTGAGTGAGATAACAGGGCAGCATAGTCAGCTTCAGTTTGAGCAAGTTAAAGGGTTACTTAAAGGGTTTATTGACTTGATTTTTGTTTACCAAGAGCGATATTACATTTTGGATTATAAGTCGAACTACTTGGGTGACAAGGCCAAAGATTACGATCACAGTAACCTACAGCTCGCAATGGACGCTCATCACTATCATTTACAGTACATGATCTATTCAGTCGCTTTGCATCGTCTCTTGTCTCAGAGACTGAGTAACTATGACCCTAACAAGCATTTGGGTGGCGTGTATTATCTATTCTTACGAGCACTCCCTGATGGGACTGGAGTGTACTTTAATCAGTTAACTATCGAGCAGTTATTAGAGCTTGACGCATTATTTACACAAGGTCGCCTGTTATGAGCCAGTTAGACCTATTCGACGACACTACACAAAACAACTTTGATCATAATGCGTTCATCGAGTTGCTCCTAAAAGAGTCGAGAATTCGCCACGCTGATGTGGCGTTAGCAAAATTGTTAAACAAGCAAATCATCGATGATATTTTCTATCTGATTTTACTGCTACTCAGAGCTGAGCAGCAGCAACATAGTTGTTTGGCATATGAAGATATAGACTGGCAAGACCCGTTTACGATACAGGCTCATTGTCAGGCTGACAGTACAGCTCCATGGCAAGAGGCAACACATCTTAAAGTCTGGCAAAAGTTGCAACGTCATCCAGCGGTTGGAGCAGACAAGCCGCTCACATTATTCGCGCAAAAACTGTATTTATCGCGTTTGGCAAATTATGAAGCGCTATTGGCGGAACGTTTCTTGGCAATGCAAAATCAGCACTTAGTGGTAGATGAAAGTCACTTAAGCACTTTGCTGGATGAATATTTTCCAACTCAGAACAAAGAAATGATTGACTGGCAAAAGGTCGCTTGTGCGATGGCAGCAACCAGAGGGTTTTGTGTGATCACAGGAGGCCCAGGAACAGGGAAAACGACAACCGTAACTAAATTGCTGGCCATTTTACAGTCGCTTTATATCAAGGCTCCTTTGACTATAAAGCTGGTGGCACCAACGGGTAAAGCCGCGGCGCGATTAAGCGAGTCAATATTGGGAGCAAAGGCAAAGCTTGAACTCAGTACGCAATTGAGTGAGTTGATCCCCGAACATGCACAAACAATTCATCGGTTATTAGGCGTTATTCCGCAAAGCAATCAATATCGTCACAATCAATATGATCCGCTTCATCTTGATTTATTGATCATAGATGAAGCATCCATGGTTGACTTATCCTTGCTTGCTAAGTTAGTACAAGCTCTGCCAAGCCATGCCCGGCTAATTTTGTTAGGGGATAAAGATCAACTCGCATCGGTTGATACAGGCAGTGTGCTTAGCGACTTGTGTCAGGAGCTGACATTGGGGACTCTGCCATGTTATAGCCAGGTTTTGTGTGACCGCTTAAATCGTCTTTGTTTTGCTTCTCAAGCAAAGTTGTTAGGGCAGGAAAGTGATTTTGCATTGAGTGACAGTGTGGCATTTTTGCAAAAAAGCCACCGCTTCGATAGTCAAAGTGGTATTGGCCAACTTGCATTGGCTGTAAATACCAATGACCGCAAACTCCTCACCCAGACTTTGCAACATGGTTATGAGGATATTTCAGTACGCCCTTTGAACAATGAACAGTATCAAAGTTTAATTCAGCGTGTAGCCGGGCACTATAGTCGCTACTTAACGCTAATGCATAATGGCGCATCAGCACAAGAAATTCATCATGCCTTTTTAGAATATCAGCTTTTGGCTGCGTTAAGAGAGGGCCCGTACGGTGTTGAGCAACTTAATAAACGTATAGAGCAGGCGCTATATGTGAGAAACCTTATTCAACCGATTAATCGACATTATGCCGGTCAGCCCATTATGATCATTGAGAATGACTATCAGTTAAAGTTATTTAACGGTGACATAGGCATCTTACTAATGGATGAGCAAATGCAGCTCAAAGCGACATTTATTGATGAGCAGGGAAGTTTGCGCTCATTTTATCCGGCTCGCTTACCAAGGCATGAAAATGTCTATGCGATGACCATACACAAGTCCCAAGGCTCGGAGTTTGCAAATACCGCAATGATCTTGCCGCCTGTGCAACGAGCTTCAGCGGGTATTAATCGACAGTTACTGTACACAGGAATTACAAGAGCGAAGCAATATTTCGAACTTGTGGCGCAAGAACAAGTGTTATTGAATGCTATGGGTCGATCTGTATCGCGGTGTTCAGGTATGAGAGAAAGGTTAATGAGAAATTAACAAGTTGGTGTTGTCTTGAATTTTTTGTAAATTAACCTATAGTTTTTAAGGTAAGTTTTGCACATTGAACCGGTGCAAATTCTTACCTTCCCTAAGTACTCCACTGCCCAGTGGTCAGCACGCCGCCGCAATAACTTGTGGCGGCTTTTTACCTTTTGCTTAGTGTTTGTCTAGGTAGTCATTTACTAAGCTAGTCAGGGTCGATACCCCAACCGCTAGTGCACTTTCGTCGACGTAAAAATTAGGGGAGTGATTACTGGCAACCTCACTAAGTGGTTTATCCTTGGGTGTAACACCGAGCATTAGGAATAATCCTGGGGTTTGTAGTGCATAATATGAAAAATCTTCAGCACCTGTGATCAAGTCCAGTTCCTTAAGGTTATCTTTACCGACAAGGCCTTCAAGCGTTGGTAGCATCATTTGTGTTAGGTCGGGGTCGTTGATAGTGACAGGATAGCCAGCATCAATATGTGTGATAGCTTGTGCGCCAGCAGATTGTGCCACCAGTGATGCCGTGTTTTGCAAGCGGGTCTTAATATCCGCACGCATAGCTTGATCAAAACTTCTGATGGTGCCAATTAACTCGACTTCATTTGGGATAATGTTCGAACGTATACCACCGTTAATCGCACCAAAAGAAAGCACTGATGGGGCTTTAGTTACATCTATTTGTCGTGATGCAATGGTTTGTGCAGACATAATGATTTGTGCCGCAGTAACAATCGGGTCAACACCGTTCCATGGTCTGGAGCCATGGGTTTGTTTGCCTTTGACGGTAATTGCAAATGAGTCTTCACTGGCCATCATTGGACCACTGCGGTAACCAATTTGGCCCACCTTTAAGTGGCTTGTAGAATGCAGGCCAAAAATTGCTTCAGGCTTTTGTTTTGAAAACAAACCTTCTTTGAGCATTAGTTCTGCTCCACCTTCTTCGCCATCCGGTGCACCTTCTTCAGCAGGTTGAAAGATAAACAGCACTGAGCCTGCAAGTTGTGCTTGTTGTTGCTTTAGCACCGCTGCGGCCCCCATCAACATAGCAACATGGGTATCATGGCCGCAGGCATGCATGACGCCAACTTCCGTTCCTCTGTATTGAGCCGTTTGTTTGGAGGCAAAAGGGAGGTCGACTTGCTCAGTAACAGGCAGAGCATCCATATCTGCACGCAGTGCCACTAGCGGACCTGGTTTGCCTCCAATGAGTTTAGCAACCACACCAGTGTGAGCGATACCTGTTTCTACCTCAAGGCCAAGGGAGCGTAAGTGTTCGGCAATATACTTTGCGGTTTTAAATTCTCTGTTACTCAGCTCTGGGTATTGGTGAAGATGGCGACGCCACTCGATAACCTTTTCATCTATTTTTTCAAGTCCGATAGAAGCATTTGGTTCGGCGACACTAAAGAAGCTCAGAGGTAAGCTCAAACAAGTTGCCAAGACGGTGAGAATGCGCATGAAAGACGTCCTTATTATTAATTTTTATTATATTTTGGCTAGCCTAACCCAGTCCTTACCTTTATACCATTGCTTTGAGATAAAGGCATAAATTGACAATATTTAACCAATGTGGTTTAACAAGTTAAAGTAAATACTTTAACTTGGCGGTCGTAATGAAAAACTTAGAACAACAATTGGTCACCTATGCAAGATATCACCGCGATAGGCGCAATATTGCCACGCATTTTTTTGGCGTTCCATTAATTGTCTTTGCAGTTGCTTGGTTACTTTACATCCCCATCGCTCAGGTGAGCACTATAATGTTGACTCCAACTTTAGTCATCGCGGTGCTTTTGTGTATATATTACTTACGCTTAAATTATCGCTTGGGAGCCTTGATGTCGCTATTGCTAGCATTGTTTTACACTGGAGCGAAAAACATCTACCTCAATTGGCCGATAGATCATATTTGGTATTATATTGGCGGCGCAGCGGTATTTTTTGTGGGCTGGGTGATTCAGTTTATTGGTCATTACTATGAAGGTAAAAAACCAGCGTTTATTGATGATTTAAGGGGGTTGGTGACGGGCCCATTATTTGTAGTGGTCGAGTTATTGTTCATGATTGGGCTATACAAATCACTTGAACAAACAATTATATCCCAAGCAGGGGAGTATCGTTAGACTGGGCATGACCACCCAGTCTATTTCCATTATAAATTATTACAAAGAGATACGAGTTTCAAGTTTATGGCCTTTGATGATGGTTATATCTTGACTGTTGAGGCGTAACTTACCGTTATTTGTTTCAATCAGATAACTAAGCTCTGGAAAATCTTCTCCTCCCGCGTCGGTTAATTGTTTACGAGCACGGTGAACCATTATGTTCATGTGGTTCATTTGTACACCTAGTGCTTTGATCAAGTCTTCACGATAAATCCAACCTTGTTGATCTAACTCCACGCCATCGTCTTTGTCTTGGATGCGCAGGCGAGCCAATAGTAACAACAAGTAGTGGTGACTACGGATACCCAAATCGATCAGGTTGCCGTTGAGCGTAACGGATAGTTGAGTGGCTTCTTCATCTTGACTAACAGAAAAGGATAAACCGCACGGCTTTACAACGGGTTGACTGTCTAGGTGCTTGGTCATAGCAGCGGTACCTGCAGAATAAAAAACCCACTGATTATTGAAAATACTAACTAAACCACCGTCAATAAGTGCTTGGCGGTCGTTAGAATTAAGGTCTTCTAAGAACCAATAGTTAAGCATTTTATCAAAGTAGATAATATGTGTTGGATTTTCTTCATCAGGAAGCAGTAATTGATCTGAAACTTCAATAACCTGCTGGTCATCAGATTGAGACACTAGATACTGACATTCAGCGTTTAAGTTACCTACGACAAAAGAATTTTGTCCAGGAGCGGCAAAATCTAGCTTGTCGTTTTCAGACAATTGATACGGTAGGTTTTTATCAATCTTTTTATCGTTAAGCCAAATTCCATTGGTGCTCACGTCTCTTATGAGCCACTTACCTTGGGCAAGCTCAATGATAGCGTGATGGCGTGAAACGCCTGGCTGGTCAATCAATGTATCGACATTAAATTTATAACGGCCGATCGTATGATAGCTTTTCAAATATACTTTTGTGAGTTTATGTTCATCAATAAGATAAGCCATGAATATGTCCTTACATTACCATTTACTGTTGTCATTAAGCGCGACACAAGTTTAACAAGCTCAGATCCCTTTGTAATTTTAACTGCGCTATTTATCAATACAAAAGTCGTTTTAACTTGAATTTTGGTTAGTTCAACGGGCCCAAAAAATGGGTTGCAAAATACCAGATACAACTTCAAACCATTGTGAGAAAAAATCAACGTCAGTTATTTTCTGAGAGTTAAAATTTATTGGCTAAAAATCTATTTTAATCTTTACATTAAATAGTTTAGAGAATTTAGGCTAGCTCGCCAATTACACGGTATTACATACGTTGTTTAATTCCGTCTTGAGCATTATTGCAGGTTGGGCCATCTTTTAAAACACAATTTGACTTGTCATTTGCGAGGGTAAAATGGGCGAGTTCAGAAAAATGAATACGGTAAAACTAGCTGGAGTATATAACTTTTGTGACTACTTTGCCCGCAGAGCACCATAGGTGATCTTAAAGGATGTTGATATCGAGCACACATTATACATGATGATACGTTTTTGGAGGGGGTAGATTCTCGTGATTTGACGGGTAGAAAAGTGCTTAGCACGGTTCAAAAATGTAGCCAATTGAGAAGTGATCTGAGCGTTGAAGATGTGATGACAAGTAAAGCCGATTTACATGCGCTGCCATACAGCGCAATAGAAGGGGCAAAAATTGGTGATATCCTCCAAACATTCAAGGAAATAGGGCAGTAGCATGTGCTTTTATCAAAAGCTCACTCTTTTAAGGAAATTTTTGCCATTATTCAAGAATATGAGGAAATGTCGGCATGATTAGGTGTTATGAAAAATGGTGCAGCCGGTAGCCCAGTGCACCCGTTTATAAGAGTTTACTACTGTGCGTTGTGCTTTATTAGGTACTCTAGCGCGCCTTTTACGGCAGCAACTTGGCCGTCAATGCAGTTTTGTGCGCTTGCACAGAGCCCGTCAGGATACACCTCTGTAGTAGTCACATAAGGTGCATCAGTCATCCCCATACATAGGCCTAGCGCCGTGCCATCGTAATTAATTACGCCAAATTGCTCCAATGGAACCCCGATTAGTTTGCCTTCATTATCAGCTGGCGCAATTTGTGTGACTTTAGCTACATTGGTAATAATTGCTTCTTGAAAGTCAGGTTGCGGTTTTTGTGTATGCCCAACGAGGTAGAACCCATCTGGAATATTCCAGTTATGATTTTGTACACCGTCTCGTGCAGCTAGTGCTGGCCTGAATTCACTGTTGTCAGTGTCAGTAGTTTCATGCAAATCAACATGGCAGAGGATATTGTGGTTGTATGCTTGCATGAAGTCCATTGCAAAGCGAGACTCATTAGCTGGTGAGTTTTTATAGAATAAGCGGTTTGGGTCTATCGCATCGGGGTTCCAGCGGTTAATTGTTTCATAGCCCCACGGACTAATACACGGTAACACAATGATGTTGAAGTGTGTTTCATATTGCTGTGCGTCGTTTCGTGCGAAGGCTAAAGCACCATGTACGCCGCTGGTTTCATATCCATGTACGCCGCCTGTCACCAATATTGTGGGTTTATGCTCTTGCCAGTTTTTGGTTTTGATGGCGAATAATGGATATGTGTGATGACTATATTCCAAAACACCGTATTCGATGATAGAAAATGAATCTGATAATTGCTGGATTTGTGTAACAACGTCGTCTAAATAACTACGCTTTATTTGTTGCTGAGCGAGCCACTGTTGCTTATGCTGTGCTTGCCAAGGTTGATTAGCTTCACCGATAGGATAGGGTTTTGACATAAGAGCCTCAAATAAGAGAACAAAACCCAATCCTAAGTGGTTTGTTTAATCAGCGCAAACTACTGCGCTAGATAACCGAACTTTCTTAGCTTGTTTTCTTGAGTGCTTGAAAACTGCATCGTTAAGAAATGTACGCTACCGTCAGTGGTTGATACTTTGGTGATTTTGATGCCAAAGAGCTTTTGAACTCGAATATTAGTAATACCTTCCACAGGAATGTAAACACGGCGGCCAAGTGTTGATATATAGTACAATCCGTTGTTACACATACTTGCTTGACGCTTTCCAGAAAGTGTCATTACTAGGTTTAAGTTAATTGCACCAATAAGAATAAAAGATAAAAGCATCGCGCTCTTAAGAAGAGTGTCGTCGTGACCTTTAGTGACAAACAGTGAGATCGTTAGCAGACTCATCACTATAATAGCCACAGTTGCATAGAAGGTTACATTAATCTGTAGCCTAAGCTCTCTCATTGTTCTATTTACCATATTAATTTACTGAGTGGTTGTTATTAAGTTCGTTCAGGATAATGAAACAAAGTGAACGAAATATGGAGATAAGGGGATTTATCATCCTTTTTGCTGAGAAAATATGTTGCTGAAAATTTCAGTGCACTGAATTAGAGCATGATTAAGGGGAGTCGTGCTTGCCCATGGGCAGTAATGCGTTTATTCAGGAAGGTGTATCAATTGTGTTAGCTCTCTATGAAGTACATGTTCGTCTCCAACATTCAGCTGTATCAGGCGTTTGAGGTGTGTCACGCTGTCTAAGTCAATTTGAGTACAGTGCAACCCTAAATGATCATGCTCAACGTGTCTGATTTCTACTTCCATGGAAATAACGATATCACTGTCTGGCAAGCAAACTTTAATACTGGCTAGTTCATCTTTGAGAGGCACATAGCCTTTTGGCACAGTGACCAGTGCACCTTTAAGTGACAAATCAAGTAACTGACAATGATAGTCTCCACTTGCTGTCATTAATAATGCAGGTGTTGAAAATAGTACTCGTGTAAACTTTCTACGATCTTCCATTACAGCTCCACAGTTACATGTTTATGCTAAGCATAGTTGCATATTGTAACCAATACCAAATATAAAAAAGCCCTGAATCATCAGGGCTTAAAGATAAGGTTAGCCTATCTTTTTATATTTAATTCGCTTCGGTTCGGCGGCTTCAGCACCATAGGTCTTTTTCAGCCACTCTTCATATTCTGTGTAGTTGCCATCGAAGAAGTTAACTTGGCCTTCATCACGGTAGTCAAGAATATGCGTAGCAATACGGTCTAGGAACCAGCGGTCGTGGGAAATACACATCACGCAACCAGGGAATTCCAAAATGGCATTCTCTAAAGCACGCAGTGTTTCTACGTCAAGATCGTTTGTCGGTTCGTCTAGCAGAATAACGTTACCACCTGCTTTTAATAGTTTGGCAAGATGCAAACGGTTACGCTCACCACCTGATAGCTCTTTGACAAACTTTTGCTGGTCGTTACCTTTAAAGTTAAAACGTCCCACATACGCACGACTTGGTATCTCAAAGTTACCAATTTTTAGGATATCCTGACCATCAGCAATTTCTTGGAAAACAGTGTTATTCTCATCCATGTTTTCGCGGAATTGCTCAACAGTGGCCAGTTCAACGGTATCACCAATTACGATTTCGCCTGCTGTTGGCTGCTCTTGAGCGCTTAGCATTTTGAATAACGTTGACTTACCCGCTCCGTTGGCACCGATGATGCCCACAATTGCCCCCTTAGGCACAGTAAAGCTCAAATCATCAATGAGTACTCTATCTCCAAAGCGCTTGTTAAGGTGACTTACTTCAATTACTTTGTCACCTAGGCGTGGCCCAGGCGGAATGAACAGTTCATTGGTTTCATTACGCTTTTGGTAATCAGATTGCTGTAATTCGGTGAATTGAGCCATGCGCGCTTTAGATTTAGCTTGGCGACCTTTCGGATTTGAGCGAACCCATTCCAACTCTTTCTCAATTGACTTTTGGCGGGCTTTTTCTGACTTTTCTTCTTGCTTTAAACGAGCATCTTTTTGCTCAAGCCATGATGAATAGTTACCTTCCCATGGGATCCCGTGACCGCGGTCAAGTTCTAATATCCAACCAGCAACATTGTCAAGGAAGTAACGGTCGTGGGTAATCGCAACAACAGTGCCTTCATAGTCATGTAAGAAACGTTCAAGCCAAGCCACTGATTCAGCATCTAAGTGGTTGGTTGGCTCATCGAGTAGCAACATATCTGGTTTTTCTAGCAATAGACGACAAATTGCAACACGACGACGCTCACCCCCTGATAAATGCTCGATTTTAGCATCCCATTCAGGCAAACGAAGAGCATCAGCTGCACGTTCAAGTACATTGTCAATGTTGTGACCATCATGAGCTTGAATAATGGCTTCTAATTGACCCTGTTCTTTGGCCAATGCATCAAAGTCAGCATCTTCCATTGCATATTCAGCATACACTTCATCTAATCGTGCCAGCGCATTTTTTACTTCACTAACTGCTTCTTCAACGGTTTCACGTACGGTTTTGCTTTCGTCTAATACGGGTTCTTGAGGTAAGTAACCTATTTTAGTACCTGGCTGTGGGCGTGCTTCACCTTCAAATTCTTTGTCTATACCAGCCATGATGCGTAGCAGGGTAGATTTACCCGCACCGTTTAAGCCAAGAACACCGATTTTAGCGCCTGGGAAAAAGCATAATGAAATGTCTTTTAAGATGGTTCTTTTAGGTGGCACAACTTTGCTCACCCTTGACATTGTATAAATATATTGAGCCATGAGGTTCCAATTATTTGATTGTATAGTTTGGCGTTATTTTAGTGAATGCAAAGCGTTGGAGCAATGTTTTAGCTCAATTACTCTGGCAAAGATATCTGAAAGTTTGCGCGAATCTAAGTCACATCATTATTTTACAAATGTGTATGAGTTGTGTGTTCTAGTGTAAGACATCCAAGAGTGGGCTTATAAATTATAACTTAATAATAATAGGTCATATTTGACCTGTTTCAGGGGCAATAAAACGGTAAGATTAGCCTACATTGAGAACAGTTGTTTAGACAAATTGTAAATAAATACCAAATAGAGCAAAACCTAACCCAGACGAAAATAGCAGCAATTTATATTGATCAAACGTTGCGACTCATTTTCATATTTTTATGCTCCAAGGATTTGCTAGATGGCCAATCGTAAAGTCTGTTTAGTGGGCACTAAGGGAGCGTGTCTACATTAGAAGCAGTCTCTACTGAACTTTGGCTACCGCTCAATTGTACAGTCTCGCTGTCCTTACTCTATTTGATTGTTAGATTCCTAGCAATTGCGCGTAACCAGCGGTGATTTAGTTAATTAAGAAATTAAAGGGAACAGTACAGTAATGAATCAATCACCTTCTAAGCCAGCAAGAATCTTCACAACTAAGAGAACCCCTCGAGGTGGAGAGATCTTGCGCTTTGCTCGTCAAATGCGTGGGTATACTCAGGCGGAATCTGCTGCGAGCTATGGTATTGAAGAGCGAACATTAAGACGCTGGGAAAATCGTGAGTTTGACCCCAAATGGAACGACGTTATCAGCCTAGTTGAAGACGTGTATTTACTGGATATTTTAGAAGTGATAGGAAAAATTAACCATGACGACACACATAACAATTAAACAAGTTCGTAGTGCTTTGAAACGTTGGGGTAAATTTTGGCAATCCAGAGAATATGGAAAAGGCTTTAAGCGTAGCTCGATTAGTGATTCATCGGGCCGACCAACGGGCGGTGTTATGGGTGCTGATGCAATGTCAGTGCCTCAGGAAATTGAGTTAATTACCCAACTAATAGCTGCACTAAGGCCAGAGTGCATACGTGCAATTCGGGCACGTTATTTAATGTCTGGCACTTTGGCTGAGGCCGCAAAGTTAGTTGGCTTTGACTCAAAACGTTCAGCAGAGTTTTGGTTAGTCAAAGCTGAGCGCAGTTTGTTGGTCGAATTCTCGACCAACCTTAATAGTGAATAAGGGGTAACTATGTCGCTGATGATCACGGTCGAACAGATCAAAAAGCACGAAGGGTACAAGCAGTACCCTTATTATTGTACAGGAGGAAAACTGACTATCGGGTATGGTCGAAATCTTGATGATAACGGGGTCGGCGAGGAAGAAGCCGAGCAGTTATTAGCGCATGACGTACAAGAAGCCAGAGCGGGTGTTAAGCGCCGCATTGATGTTAGCAAGTGTAATGAAGCGCGTTTAGCTGTATTGATTAACATGGCATTTAACTTGGGGTTAAGTGGATTGATGGGCTTTAAGAAAATGCTCGCATATGTTGAACAGGGCAATTACGAGCAAGCTGCATTGGAGATGCTTAACAGTCGTTGGGCAAATCAAGTACCAAATAGAGCTAACGAACTTGCCAAGCAAATGTTGACAGGGGAGTGGCAATAATGGGGTTATTGGCAACACTATTTGGCAATACGACACAGGATCCTATTCAGACTGTCGGAAATATCCTTGATGAGCTGTTTACTAGCGAAGAAGAAGTGCTTAAACAAGACTTACTGAAAGCGCGATTAGTCGCTAAATCGGCTCAGGTACAAGCTAAAATTAACGCACTTAGTGCATCGCACAGAAGTGTTTTTGTCGCTGGAGCAAGGCCTTTTTTGCTATGGGTTTGTGGCTTGGGCTTTTTATTTTCATTCGTAATTAATCCAATACTGCAATGGCTTTGGCCAGATGTTGGTGCACCACAACTACCTTTAGAGGTGATGCTTGAGTTGACTTTAGGGATGTTAGGCCTGGCAGGGTTAAGAACTGTTGAAAAAGTGAAGGGAGTTGCCAAGTGAGTCAACCAGAACATTGGCAAATGAAAAAGGAGCTCAATTTAGCCCATATTATTACTACGGTAACATTGCTGGTATCAGGAATTCTTTATCTGGGAGACTTAGATAAGCGTATTACCACTAATACGCAAGAACTGACCCACTTAAAGCAGATCCGCAATGAAGACCAAAAACGAATAGAAAAGCGATTAGATTCAATAGATAAAAAACTTGATACTTTGCTCGGCAGCAACCTGCGAAAAGACTAAGTATCTACTTGGTGTTCCACCACTAAACATCATCCCGTAACTATTCTCTCATTTGTGTGCAAAATCAAGCACACGGCACCGAGTTTTCCATTTAAGGAGTAATCTGTGAACAATGCAATTGAGCTATCACGCTTGGCGGTGCCAGATGTGATTGAAAGCTTAGAATTTGAAACCATTTATCAGCAAATGCAAAGCGCGCTATTAGAGGCAATGCCTACGTACTCACAGCTTGAGTCTGACCCAGCTACCAAGCTGCTAGAAATTGCCGCGACCAGAGAACTACTGTTGCGCCAGCGCATCAATGATGCGGCACGTTCAGTAATGGTTGCTTATGCAAAAGGCAAAGACCTAGATCATTTGGGTGTGCTTTTTGGCGTGCAACGTTCTGAAAATGAAAGTGATGAGCGCTATCGCGCACGCATCCCACTTTCACTAGAAAGCCACAGCATGGCAGGTACTATGGGAGCATATGAATACCAAACCATGGCAGCAACGCAAGATGTAAAAGATGTTTACGTCTATTCGAGTCAACCGGGGGTCGTGGATGTCAAGGTGCTTCCTCAGCAAGGTACTGATCCCATCGAAGTGATCAGTCAAGTTCGAACTCATTTAAACGATGAAGATATTAGGCCACTTACAGATTTGGTTCGCGTGCATCAAGTGGTGCCAAAAAAATATCAGGTTAAAGCCCAAGTTTACCTCAATGAAATCGCCGATAGAGCGAAGGTAGACGAACAAATTAATAGCAAGTTAAAGACCTTTATCGCTGAGCATTACAAATTGGGGCAAGAAGTGCCGCAATCAGGGATCATTGATATGTTACATCAAGCAGGTGTACGCAAAGTGAAATTAATAACACCCGTCGATGACATAAGCTGCTTGATTGACCAAGCAGCCATAGCAGATTCAATTAGTATTGAATATTTGTAGGAGTGACTGATGTCAAAAACACAAGCGGTTGATGAGTTTAAGTCATTACTTGCGCCAAACGCCAGCAAGTTTGAGCAAGCACATGAGCGCGCAAGCCACTTTAGTACTAGCAAGTCAATTCCTGAGTATGTAGCAAATCATTGGCACCCAGCAACCTGTCCAGAGTCGTTGCTACCTTGGCTCGCATGGAGTCTATCAGTAGATGAATGGGATGAACAATGGCCAATAGAGGCAAAACGAACGCTTATTCAAAACTCGGTGGCCATTCACAAGCATAAAGGAACAGTGGGAGCTGTAAAGCGCGCTTTAGCATCACTGGGTGTGGTGATGGAGTTTTTCGAGTGGTTTGAGGATGTTGATGATGCTGTACTGGTACCAATACATAGTAAAGAGCCAAATACATTCACTTTTATTGCGTGGGCCAATGAAAGTGCGTACACCAGCCAGAGCGTCACGCTTTCCAAGCAGTTGTATGATGACATTTATCGCGTGACCAATCATACCAAGCCACAGCGTGCCCACTTTGATTTTTTAGTCGGCATAAAGATGAACAGCGCTTTAGCGGTTGCATCAACCAGTAGCGCCTTGCAAGTAGGTCGATTTAACTACGATACCGTACCAGTAAAAGCCGCGCCCAGTGAAATAACAGCTGGTTTAACGGTGGTGAGTCAAAGGCGTTTTGGTGTAAACCGACAACATGGTTACACGCAGGCAGTTGAAGGCAGGCTCTGTGCTGGGCTGCAAGCGCTTGTACATCTAAATAACCGACGCATGAGCGTTGGGCGCTTTTATTTACATCCAACTAAGTAGTTACCACTTGGCAGCAGACATTTGGTTTACTCACACACATCGCCTAGCGGCACTCAAATTCAGGTGTAATTGACCACAGGTCATGCCGTGTAACTGCTTTTATTTCTATCGTAAAAAGGAGTAAGTGCAGTGAGCACAATCTTACGGCCAACCATAACCACCGCAGGATTAGAGGCGGTGTTTAATTCAGATAAAAATGGTTTTCAAGCCAAAATTAACAAAATCGGTTTAGGGACGGGTAACTATACCCCTGATCAAAGCCGCAGTGCGTTGCAATCAGAGGTGCATCGTATTTCCGTTGCCAGCGGTGAAGACAAAGGCACCGCGCAAATTCATATGAGTGTGATTGACGACAGCAGTCACAATTTTTGGGTGAACGAAGTCGGTTTCTATCTGGAAGACGGCACTTTATTTGCGGTTTATTCAAACCCAGACAAACCCATCGCATATAAATCAGCCGAAGTGGACTTGCTGCTGGCGTTTGACTTGGTGTTAACCGGGGTGCCTGCTGATTCAGTCACCGTGATTGACCAAGGCGTCAACCTCAACATTCTGATAGCCCCTGAGCTTGCCAAGTTAGGCGCAGCGCAAATCGGTAACATGGTCCGCCACCTCAAGCAAAAGTTTGCTCTGATGGATGCGGGAATTTTCAAATAACAGGACTTTTAACATGGCATTAGAACAAGATATCGCAAAACTCGTCGACCGTGCAGACGAGCTCACAAACATGGTTGATAGCAAAGCAACCGTAATCGATAACAAAATGGTTGAACTGGATAACCGCGTTAAAGCAAAAGAAGCGCAGGTAGATCAGTTCATTCAGGACGCAACCCCAGAAAGTCGCTATGTACAAACCATCACCATAGGCGGTTCAAAGGATTATTTATATCCAGTATGGTGGAAATTTCCTGATAACAGTTTTGGTACCGGAAAATTAACCATTCACAGAAACTACGCTTGGAACGGCGGTGTAAGTGAGCGGCCGCTTAATTCGACATCTGCTCACCAAGCAGCCTTGCTATTGGAACTAGAAGGTAATGCATCAGCATGGAGTGGTGACGCTAATTATATGAATATCAAGCGTTTTCATGAGAGGTACAATAACACCGTGAGTCACGTTGATTACCGTCTACAGTGTTATGCAGAAAAAATGGATCCAGCGAAAAGCTTTTATGGGGGCGGCGAAGATGGCAGTTTGGGCCCATGGCACTGTACACGAAGTGGCCTGTATCTGCGTGGTGGCGGTTTAACCTATCGCATTACTAAAAATTGGCAAGGTGATGTGGATTTCCACGATGGTAGTGATATGGAGCGCCGCGATACTTATTCAAGTGCGCAAGGTGACTGGACAGTACGATGGTTTGTAAAGCCAATAGAGTTTGCAGCACGTAAAGCACCAATCGCCAATACTATTCCATACGTAAACCATCCATACACACCGCCAGTGACTGAATAATCAAGAGAAGGAAAGATCATGTTATTAAATAAATTAACCGTGGCAGGTAATGAGTTAGTAAATGTGCCAGCGGACGAAAAAACGTTGCTAGATTTAGGGATATCAAAAACAGACATTCCTGCACTACTTGCACAAGCAAAACAAGCACAGCTTGAAGCACAGTGTCAACATGCCAGAACCTACGCATATCAGTGTGAGTCTGATGGTTTAGCATTTGACTACTTAGCTGCGCAAGCAGAGTTTGGCAAAGACAGTGCAGAAGCAGAAGCGGCAAAAACAGCTTGGCTTGCAGCACGTAGTGCCATTAAAGCACGCTATCCAAAACCTGAATAAATCATTTCAAACCACATAAAACCTGCTTTATAGCGCAATACCCATCGTATGAGACTCTGAAGATACCCTGAAATAATCCTGATATAAATTCAGGGTGACGTTATTCAGGATGGCCTATTTTGGGCGGCGAGGCGTGCTCAATGTGCGCCTTTCGTCATCCTGACGCAGGTCAGGACCTCTTATACGAATGTCACAGCGCTTTATAGCTGGTTTTTTTATTTTAAAACCTGCCAATTTCGCAGTATGGCAAACCATTAGTTGGAGAACAAAATGGCTTTAGAACAAGATATTGCCAAATTAATTGAGGCCTCGAATGACCTCACCACAGTTGTAGATAATAAAATCGTTGATATAGATGCGAAAGTTGCAAGTAAGAGTGCGGAAGTAGACTCTTTAATTGCGAGTACTAACAATAAAGTTGATAGTAAATTAAACCAACTTTCGGTAATTGGAGATGGTGGCTACGGCTCCCGTGCAATTAATGTTGCAAACTTCTTTACCAATGATACAGGGGCAACACACTTACATTTTAAGCTTCCGTTTAAGGCTGATGCGGACCATGCAATGTTTCACTTGCACATTAAAGGTTATGCATACGGCGAAGGAAAGGCTGTTGATGCGACTATGGTCGGCTATTGCTACAAAGCTGTAGAGAATGTCATCAATGTTGATGTTGTTGGTACACATGCTCCTCACGTATACAAAGGCGCTGACGGATATATTTATGGCCGCTTAAGCTTTTCTAATCAGTATTACTTGACCATTTCTGTCGATACGATGCGTGTCGGCAATGGTCGTTTGTATAAACATGGTGATATAGAAATCATTCGCTCAGAACTAGAAACTTTATAAGGAGTATGAAGATGGAAACAAATGTCGCAGGGTTAGTTTCACAGCAACAACAAGCAGCTATTTTAGAAAAACAACAAAAGCAATTTGTTCGAGGCAACATCAACCAACAGGTTGCAGACAATGCCTCATTACTTGGTACCACCTCAGATACCACGCATATTTTACTCAATGAGCTTAGTGGCTTTATAAACAAGCTAAGCCAAGCACAAAGTCTTGCAGAAATGCGTGCCTCTACTGAGTCGTTAAAGGCAGCGATTGGCAATATTGAACAGCAAATGACAGATGGCACTCTTGAGTTCCCTTATCAAGTGAAAGGTCAGGCACAGGTAATGAGCGAAATTTGTGCACGTGCGCAAGGTGTAAGCCAAATCTTAAAACAAAGCTAATATCACATTGCTAGCAAAATGTGAGGCGGCAGTCTCCTATTTTACTTTATGTAAATGCATACAACCATTAGTGAATATGGCTGGGTTAGACTCAGCCTTTGTTTACTGAGAATCAAAGCATCACTTGACCTTACGTATTAAGATTTCAATATAAGAGCTTGGTGAATACATCCAATCAAATATGATTGCACGATATACAACAAGGCTACCAACGATAAATGGCCTTCTGTGATGGTTATTTTCTTATCCAATATAAAACGGTCAAAGTTGACCGTTTTCATTTCTAAATACTTGCTACTATTTCGCTAAATTGAAAAAGTAATCTTTCCCGTACTAAGAGGGCATGAGGTTATCACCTTATGCCCATTTTTTTGTTCTGGTTTGGTGGCCATACGGCTTCACTTTGTATCGATCTCTGTGCCCCATACTCACCAGAACACGAAAGAACCATCGCGCCATATTTGTTTGCGCTTCGCTTTTTGTTATCCATTATATCCGTTACCTAAGAAGACCCATGTCAAAATCTCAACTTATTGATTTATCTAAATTACCACCACCTGATGTGTTGGAAAAAGTAGATTATGAGCAGCTACTGAGCACACTCAAACAAGACCTAATTGCGCGTAGCCCTGACTTGGCAGAAGTGCTGTCTTTGGAATCAGAACCGTTGACGCAATTGCTCAATAGCTACGCTTATCAAGCCATGCTATTGCGCGCGCGAGTCAATGATGCGGCTAAATCTACCATGCTCAGCAGTGCCACTGGCAGTGATCTGGAACATATTGCCAGCCGTTATCAGGTTGCGCGCTTAGAGGGCGAAAGCGATCAACGTTTGCGTGAGCGGGTGCAATTGGCATTTCATAGTCTTAATACGGCAGGTACAGAAAAAAGTTATATCTATCATACGCTCACGGCAGACCCGAGAGTGAAGGATGTGCGTGTTAATAGCCCTTCACCATGCCATATTGTACTGACGATTTTGAGTAATGAATCAGCTGACGGCCAGCCCTCTACTGAGCTCATAAATAAGCTGGAATACACCTTTGGCTTAAAACAGGGCGATCAAAGTTCGGTGTCTGAAATACTTGAAGCGCAAAAAGTACGCCCTATTGGCGACCGCGTAGAAATTGTACCCACGAAGGTTAAGGTGTTTGACTTACAAGCGCATGTAAAATTGGAGTTAGGCCCAGGACACGCACAGGTAAAGCAACAAGTGATTGATAAAGTCACTGATTACCTAGCCGAACGTAGTGGCTTGGGTAAACATATTAAGCGTTCTGCACTTTTTGCCATGTTACACCAAGCTGGTGTAGAAGAAGTTGAGTTGGTTTCACCGCAAGACAATATTATCGTTGCTGATGACGAAGTCGCTTGGTGCCAAAACGGTTTAGATAACCTCACCTTTGAGGTGCTGATATGAGTGGACTTCTGCGAGGTAGCGAACTGCAAAGTACTTTGCAACAAGTCTCAAATCAGTTACTGACGTCGCTCAACAATGGGGTAGAGGATATTGCAACGTTATGGACGCCACAGACTTGTCCGGAGCCATTATTACCTTGGCTTGCATGGAGTCAGAGCGTTCAAGAGTGGGATGAGCAGTGGTCATTAGATTTAAAGCGTCAGGTGGTCGCCAACAGCTTTGATCAGCATCGTCACTTAGGGACTCGCTATGCAATCACCAAAGCACTGCAACCATTTAACTTAGGGGCACAGATCACCGAGTGGTTTGAGCATAGCCCGATGCGTGAGGCTGGAACATTTCATGTTGATGTGTACGTCTCTAATCAAGGTATTGATTTACCCTTAATCCAAGAAACCCGCAGAAGAATAGACAGCGTTAAACGCAAGTCGGTCGATTACAGCATACAAATGCATTTGCAGGGGAATTTGGGGGTTGCTACTACAGGAGTGTTTTGCTCCTCAACCATGACCACGATTTTTCCACTTTCTTAATCTTACAAGTAGTTATATATGTCAAATACACAATATTGGACCAAGCTAACCGCTGCTGGTCGTGAAAAAGTGCTGGCCGCCATTGCCAATAAACAATCTATTCATCTGAGCGAGTTTGCGGTAGGACAGGGTAGTATTTCTGAACATGACACAGACCTACGCCAGCCTGTTTACCGCAGCGACGTTAATTATCTAAAACAATTGCCAGAGCAACCTTTGGTGGAAGTTGTGGGAGTTGTGCCTGCCAGTGAAGGTGGCTTTTATGTTCGTGAAGCCGCATTTTACACCGATGACGGTAAAGCCTTTGCCATCATTAAATATCCTGAAACTTACAAACCTGCCTCAGCGGACAATGCTGCCGCAGAACTTGGGATTAAAGCCGTTATTGATGTTATTGACGGTCAGGTTCTTAGTGAGAAAATCGATCCGTCGATGATCTATGCCACCAAGGAGTGGGTGAGCGAGCAAATTTTCACCCGCGCGATTATGCCGCTGGAGGCGCGCACACACTCAAAAAACATTGCTGTGAACTTGTCTAGTCAGGTGCAAACAAAACCATTCAGACGAAGCGTAATCGCGTTGTGCGAATTGAAGGTTACGAAATGGGGCTGGGACTCATGGACGCATTGCAGGCTCTCATTTCATAGAGTTAATAACATCATCAGCCCTGTGATTGCAGATGTGGCGGTTGGCTATGTGTACAACTCAGATAGAATGAGGGGGTTCATAAAAACAATCGGGCATAAAAACGCCGCAAAATTGTGCACGTTTATGTATAACGGCAAAAAATATGGTGGTGTTGAGTTCCATTTTTCAGCGCCAGAGCACAATTATGTCACATGCAATGGAGTTGGGACGTTTACACCGTTTGGCCTCGACTATTTTGATATAAAGGACAATATCGCGCTCAATAGTGAAGTTGCGGATTCACTCGATTTTGATAGCTCAATCATTTTTGAAAATGCCATGGCGCTAAACGGCAGTAACATACTGACTGATAAGCGACTTTGCGAAGATGATGATGTGCTCACAGGGGAAAGTGCGGACTTAGTTGTTACACCGAAAGCTGCAGCAGCGGGAGACAATAAAGTACGCCAAGAGATGGTAATGCATGGCCTTGGCAACAGGGTGAGTCATCAGTCAGACTACTTTATGACGCGTTCTTTTGATTTAGTCATGAACAACAACACTCCGCGTGAGTTTCCAGATTTGCCGCCTGATGCATCGGATATTTTAGTTTTTTGCACGACTCAAAACACATTGACGCAGACTAATTTAGTTGCCAGATTCCACAAAGAAGATGGTGAGTGGAATTCGAGCGTTATTTACTCATACGGAATAGCGTCAAATCGGCCAAATGTTTCTGTTATCAATGGCAAGCCGCATTTCACTACTGCTCACAGCTCTGATTACGTTTACAGTCTCTATTGTCAGATAGCAACTCAAAAAAGTGGCCGTGCAAAACCCTTTGATTTTTATGAAAATGCATACACCACATACAACAAACCTGCACCGACTGAAATAGGCGCATTAGCTGAAAATACAGACATCACCATCACTAAAAACAATCCATGGCTGACATTGGATAGCCCCAATACTGGGAGTTATATCAACGAACAAGTCGCAGGTATCTCCTTGGGTGAGTCAGGTCGAGTTTATGGAGGCGCATCACTTCATCTTAGCTATATCGGCAATGGTTACTCCTATATTGGCATGGGCAGCATGGGGGAGGACAACATACCCGATAACTGGACGATGCAAATGCATTACCAAAATAGCTGGGTGCGTTTTAGAAGTTCAATTCACATACAAGACTCTGAAACTAAAATAGGTAAAGGGACGAGTAACTCATTAAGGCTTCAAACTAATTATGGTTTTGTAGATATTGGCGCACAAAACTACAGTTATTGTCATTATAAAACGGACAGATCAGCTCATTGGTTTAACAAAAATATTCTTGTCAGTGGCGAGATATATGCGGGGCCCTCTAACGACCAGCGCGTTTATCATACAAGCAATAAACCCACCCCAAGCGAAATAGGCGCATTAGCTGAAAATACAGACATCACTATCACTAAAAACAACCCTTGGCTGACATTGGATAGCACCAATGTTGGGAGTGATAACAGTGAACAAGCCGCAGGTATCTCCTTGGGTGAGTCGGCTCGCATTTATGGAGATGCATCACTTCATCTTAGCTATATCGGTAATGGCTACTCCTATATCGGCATGGGTAACTTGGGGGAGGACAACATACCCGATAACTGGGCCATGAAAATGCATTACCAAAGAACTTGGGTGCAATTTCGCAGTAGCATTTATTTGCAAAACTCAAGAACTCAGCTCGCAAAAGGAAGCAACGACTCGGTCAAAATTCAAACTAATTCTGGTGCGCTTCACATTGGTTCGCAAAACCCTGATTTCTGTCATTATGACACGGATAGGCCGAGCCACTGGTTTAATGCCAGTATAAAGGTTAGAGGGGAGCTATACGCAGGTGCCAACTACAATCAACGCGTTTACCACACAGGCAACAAGCCCAGTGCGGCAGAGGTAACGGGCGGGACATTCGCAGGCGATGTATTTGCAACGCTTGGGCGTAGCTGGAACTGTAAACTGGCTGATACGCCAAATGCTATTGGCGTTCGTGTTTGGAGTAATACAGGAGCGCAGCTAGTAGGCGGCTTAGGCGTGTACAGCCCTAATGGTAATGGAGCTGGCTCATACGCGTATATGGGAACTGGAGAATACCCATATAACAGCGGCATTAAAGTCAGCGATAGCGGGTTTTCATATAAAAATCAAACTGTTTACCACAGTGGGAACATCTCACAGCACTCAGAAAAGCGAACGGTTATCTCTAACGGGGTATTGGATGCTAATGGTAAACATTACATAACAGCCAGCAATACCTTCTATTTACCCTCAGTGACGAACTTAACGCAAGGAACCGCAGTGGTGGTGTCAAAAGCGATGGCCGCGCAGCCCACCATTCGAGTACATGGTGAAGCAAGTGAAACTATTAAGATGATTAAAAAAGGTCAGATGATAGAAAACGATTCGGTGCAATTTGATACGCATTGTACCTTAACTTTTATTCTCAACAGCGAAAAACAATGGGAACTACAATATGTCTGAAGCAACAGCGGTAAGCGCTTTACCCAACGCATTAGGGATGCCAGTCGGTACAATAGTTGAATACAGTAAAAATCATTTAATGCCAGACAACGTTTTACCCATGGATGGGCGAGTGGTGAAACGCGCCAATTATCCTGAATTATCGAAGTTGATCCCCAGAACGTTGGCATATGGCAGTTATACCTTTAACAATTTGAACAACAGCAATATTGTTCAGCCCAACAATACGGTGCCTACAAAAGGCAATGAAGGACTGCTCCGGTTTGCGTCAAGTACAATTCACACTGATGCAGGTATAGATTATTTTACCAGTGTTGATGGGGTTAATTATCAACCGCATGGGTTCCCTGATCGCGAACCAGAGCCGGTGTTAACTCTCTCTCGGACACGGTGTGCGAGTGATGAACAGCAAACATTTGTAGCGTTAGGTACCACAGAACCTGGTGGCTATGGTGTTAGGGTGTCTAAAGATCATGGTCGGAGCTGGCAATTTATATCTTTGCAGCATTTTACCGACTTGCCCCAGAGTAAATACAGCGAGACATCTTCAATCTTCAGAGGCTATATGCAGCGGATGCAAATTTTGTACGCTGGAAGCGCTTTTTATATTGTGTTTCCTAACCCTGCTACAAAGACTCTGCAAAGTGTGACGACCAACCTTCTCAAATCTGAAGATGGACTTAGTTGGCAGATGATTGGAGGCCGTGGCGCCGCTGGGGTATCTCCGTTTCCCGAAGAGGAAGAGCTAAGTGCTATTCCTGGCATGTCACTTTGTGCTAACAGCACGCATTTATTTATTGTTCATAGGCGACAACGTGAAATCGTTTACTATCGAACGTGTGAATTGAGCACAAATACGTTAGTCGACAGAGGGCATTTTAGTTTATTTGATGCATATACGGGCTCTGTATCAAACAGTTATTTAGATACTACCGCGGTTGTTACAGACAGTGCGTTTTGTATGACCTACCTATCTACAAAAACAAATAATTCAAACTCCCATGGTCAGGTGTTGGCGGCGATGCGCTTAGTCAATGATAATGGTCCCAAGGTCGACAGCAGCAGGGTTAATGGCTATCCGGTGAACCATATATTATCAAGCATTTCCTCCGAACTGACGGTTGACAATGGTGGTGTTTACGCACAAGGCGCAAGATTTACCGAACTATTTTTACAACCACAAGTTGCAGGTATTAGTTACCCTAATACCAATTTAAAAGTGCCCATATTGAGCTCTGCGACTTTGGTGTTTGACAATCCACTTTTTGAGGGTGATGTGTTACATACAGCAAATGGTTTTGCAGAACTAACGGTTGACCCAAACACAGAGATGGTATTAGAGAACATGCCAAGCCCAAATGGTTCGTATCTCAAATACGGCATTATAGCGGAGTAATAAATGCAAACAGTTTATTTATATGATGAACAGCGTCAATATGCAGGAATGCAAGTTTTAGAGCATGATAGTTTTCGTCCTGCCCGTTCAACACCTATGGCCCCCCCAAAGCTAAACGAGCATGAGGTAGCGGTGTATGCGGGAAATGACCGTTGGTGTAAGCAAGTTAAACCTCGCTTGTCGAAGGCGGTGCTCTCAAATGTCGAGGTGGCCTGCGAACATGCGCAGTTGGTGGGTAACATCTGGTGGTTGCCAAGAGGTCAAGCCTTCACGCTCAGTGCCCATGTGAGCGACTTGCCAGATACCCAGTTAATGGTGATGGTCGAACGGGTTGTTAACGCAGAGCAACCGGTGGATGACATGCGTTTTGTGGCAAATGTCGTTAATGGAGTACTCACTATGCAAGGTTGTTTTGAGCTCAGTGGCAACTATCTAATTACCGCGCAGCGACTCAATGCGGGGCTTGAGCGCATTGGTGCATCATATCGCTTTGTCTTTGAAGCGCTTGAATTCGATGCTTACGTACCACAATAAACTAATTCAGTTTTATAAACACACAGTATTTCAGCCCTTAACCATTGGTTGAGTCAAACCTTAGGAGTCTGATCGATGAGTACCCATATCGATTTAAGCAAACTCCCTGACCCCAACATTATCGAATCACTCTCTTTTGAAGATATTTATGAAACACGCAAAGCGCGTTTTATCTCGCTGGCGCCTGAGTTTGCTCAGGCGCTTGAACTTGAAAGTGATCCCCTTAATGTTTGGTTGCAGGTAGAGAGTTATCAAGAACTATTACTACGCCAAAGGATCAACGAAGCGGCGCAGTCAAATTTACTGGCGTTTGCTAAAAGCACTGATTTAGAGCACTTAGGTGCTTTTTATGGCGTAGAACGTGTGGCGAACGAGTCTGATGATGAATATCGCACACGAATTCGAAACAATACCATAGCGTCCAGCACCGCAGGCAGTGCGGAGCACTATCGCAATCACGCAATTAATGCCGCGCCCAGCGACATTAACGATGTGTCGGTATTTAGCCCTGGCAATGGCGAGGTGATCATCACCATCTTAGCTAAGGACCTAACCAAGGCTGCAGCAACGCTTGAGAAAGTAAAAACAGCGGTTACCGATGATGCGGTAAAAATGTTGACTGACAAACTCGAGATTAACTCGGCGCAATTGGTTGAGATTGACGTCACAGCAGATGTTTATCTCCAAGATGACACGCCACGTTCGGTGTTTGATGAACTAGAAAGCGCCCTTCGTACCGCTTGGCAACAGCAAGCACGATTGGAGTGGGATTTAGCGCCCAGTTGGATAGCCGCTCAGCTGCATAAAAAAGGGGTGCGGCATGTTGATATTCACAGCCCTTCGGGTTTACAAAAAATGAGCCATGCCCAGTGTGCTGTGCCGGGGAATATAACGCTCACATTACGCACATGAGGTAGTGATGCAACAACTGTTACCCCCCAATCATAGTCCGCTGCAACTAAAAGGCTTACGCAGCCAGTTTTCGGTCGATGAATATAGTAATGCCATTAAGCAGCTTACCAGTAACAAAGCGCATCCACATGATGCGCAGCTCATGTGGTTAGTGTGGGAGTATGGCCTTGAAAGCATTTTGCCCTATAGTCAGGACTTAAGGAAAACCCTCAAAGATGGTATCGCATGGCAGCGAATTCGCGGTACGCCGAAAAGTTTAACAACGGCGCTCGGCTGGCTCGAGTTGAATAAAGCTCAAATAGAAAATACACCGCCAGAGCGACACTATTACACCTATCAAATAGACAGCGGCGATATCCCCGGTGATGATAGGTTGGCCAAAGTGGTTAAGCTCGCGCAGTTATCTGCCCCAGCACGTAGCCAGTTGACACGTGTTTATCACGATTACGATATTCGTAACCAGACACTATCAGGGCCACGATGTAGATTTGGCCATATTCTTAGTGATTACTCTGGTGTGGTGTTTACTCATCAAGACAATCAATTGGTTAAGGCCAGTTTTGGTCGTACCTTGCAGGTAACCCATGATGCCAGCCCAGAGCAAATCGCTTTTGGTCATCAGCGCAAACGCAGCCAGATCAGTGAACACCTAGATAAGTTAGAAGAGGGTCGCTACTGCTTAACCACCAGTGAGCCTTCCAAATTACCGACAACTTTGGTGCATGGTCGCATTCACGCTTATCAGCGAACGCTTGCGCAACGAGTGTGGCTTGGCCCGTGGCATGATCGCTGGCAAAACGCGCAGTGGCAATCGCAACAACTGTGTCGCGTACAGGTTAACCACGTACGTACATTGAATGTACCATCTCTTGCCTTTTCTGGTGCCAGTACAGGGCGCTTAAACTTTGGCCGGTTAAACCTCAACGGCACGTCATCCAGTTAATTTCAACGGCCGGCCTATCTTCACTGACTTTAGCTAGCGTTTTCTTACCTTTGTCATCATGCAACTGAATTAAGTTGCCAACCTTTATTGGAACAAACTATGAGCAACCCAACCACATTTACCCCTGTAGTGTGGACTGAGCAAGGCCTGAGTAAGTTACTCAGTGCCTCGCAACAGGGTATTAGCATGGCAATCACCCATGTATCGGCGGGTGATCAAAGCTATACCCCCAGTGCCACCCAAACTGCGCTGCGCAACGAGCAACAAAAAGTGCTCATTGGTGGTGCAGAGATTTTAAACAGCAACCAACTGCGCTTTAGTGCTTTATTCGACGGCCCGAGTGAATACCCAGTCAAAGAAGTGGGTATTTGGTCAGATTCCACCTTAGTGGCGCTCTACAGTGTCGCCAACGAGCAGCTGAACTACAAGGCCGCCGATGCGGCTTGGTTGGAAGTATTTACCCTCAATGTATCGACTTTACCCAGCCAAAATGTGACCTGTTCGGTCGGGGTTAACAACGCCAATATCTTTCTAACCGAAGAGCTGCTTACCATGACCTACGCACAAACCCTGCAAAGTAAAAACCTCATTAAACAAGCACATCAAAATATGCTGCTCAATTTACGCCTTCGAAAAGCTGGCTTATAAGGAATCAATATGACTTTAGAATCAAAAATTGCCGATATTAATAAGCTGGTGGCCGAACAGACCGCCGAATATTCTAAGCTAACCGGTGAGATCACCGCAGGGTTAACGGAAATCGACACCGTTGCCCAAAATATGGCTGCAACTCATACGCTTATCAAAGACAACCATCAGGCGATTAATGATTGGCAAACCAAAACCGGTAAAGTCACCTTAAAAGACTTAAACGGTCAAAGCTATCAAGTTGATACTTTGCCAAGCCTGATTGGTGAGGCACAAAAAATCAACCCACACCCTGAGGTGATGACTAAGGCCCAGTTTGATGCACTGCGTGAAATGCGTAAGCAGCAATATGCAGGCTCAGGGTTTGTTGAGTGGGGAAGACATAACCGAGGAACTGCAACAAAAAATGTCAACGTTGGGATATGGCAATATATTTCTCAAACCAACATCAACGCTATAATTATGGGGGAAGCGTCATCCAATGCCCATGACGGTATTTCTAGTTCATTGTATCCAAAAGTTTTAGTAGATAATGTGATTCACCATGTATCTAAAGTGGCACATGCATCGACGCAAAACCTTTTGAAGTTTCCACCTGCCCCCGATGGCAGCAAAACTTATGACTCTGCAAAGGGTATATTGACTGAACATGACAGTCCAGCCAGTGCGTTTGAAGGGCAGTTCGTTAATGGCTCACTACGTTTAGGGGACACCACTGGATGGAAAACCTACAGCACATCTTCAGAGCTAAGTATTGTTGATGGTAGCTTACAAAGCGTATCAACGGGCAACCAATATCCAGCGGCTGCCATTAATGAAGTCGGGCTTAACTTTCCTGTTGGTACTCGGGTGCGTTTTGAGTTTAGTGTGACATCAGGGCAGGTTAAAACACTTCGCTACTCATCATCAAACTTAGGCCATCAAAACATCAAAACCTTGCTGACAGATAAAGGAATGGGGCGATACACGGTTGAGTATATTGCTGATCATAGTGCTCACTACATCTGGTTTGAGCATGACAATGCCCCAGGCAACGTACTACAGATCAATAATGTATCGGCAATGCCTGTAACCGAACAAGTTGTTACCTCGCGCAAAGACTTGGTCTTTTTAGAGTCTTGGCATGAAAAAATTGCTGATAAAGATGTGGTGTATCCGCTGGGCAATGTACAGTATGGCGCTAGCGCCTACGAGGGCATTACCCTTGCCAATACGCTTGTTGCTCAAGGTTATTCAGCGTTCGGCCAATGGGATAGCAGTACCAAAGGCTATGGCGTCAAATGGTCAACACTTTCTGATGTTAATCGCGTTAAGTTTTTAAAAAATCCTCAGCATAACATTTACTACGACCCAGAAGCCAAAGCCTATATTCAGGTGCGGTATCGTATTCGTGTTGTGGAGGGTAAAGGAGACAATTGGACGCCAAATACCGTTAGAGCAAATTTTGACGCAGTAATAATGGGTTACCGATATGGTCCAAATGCAGAGCGAATTGCTGTTCGAGGTGCAAGAATAAATAATGAAGATTACTCAGTTGATGGCAATAATTTCTATCACAACAAAGCGTGGACTTCTTTGCCTACGGCGAATATAAACGCCGAAGCAGATGCTCACGTCTGGATCCAGCGCAATTTTGGGGAGTATGTGTCTCACAACAATACCGCACGTGCTGTTCCAATCGCCCTCGTTCAACGCCTAAACCAAGGGGTTTTTCATCCAGTCTATAACCCCAGTGGCACTGCTTCACCGGCAATAAAATCGGTTAACGGAACGGTGACTTCAACCACAAGCTTGTCAGGTATATTGAATGGCTCAAATATCACTTCTGCGTTAGAGTGTTTTGTACAATCAGCAGACTATGGAGAGCCTTTTAGAGTAGGTCGATATGGAGAAACCGGCAAAATTGGCTTTAGTAGTGGCTATAACGGAATACGTCCATGGAGTGATAAATATCACGATACCATTTACTCAGGTCAAGTAGAAGATTTACGCTTAAACGCCAATAAGCAAGATGTAAATCAACTTCGTGAAGAAACAATACGTAAAGCGGTTGCTGGTACATTGCGGGGTAAAGATAGCAATCTGTTCACCAAAATAGAGAAGTTTATCTCATTTACCAAACAAAGTAACACTAGGTATCAAGGTACAAGTTCAGTGAACCCCTCACCATGGCGGCTTATTTTTAATGTGAGTGACTCATCAATAGGTGCAACGAGCAAAGGGTTTAATGGCTATAAAACAGGAAGACATAAACCCAACGGGAGCTGGGTACTATATAAGGGAGATAATGGAAAGGAATTAATTTCTGCTTCTATCGTCCATGGTGCTTATGAAAATAATGAACATTACTTTTTGCCATGGATCCCTGATGACGTTAATGGTTCCGTGATAACGCCACAAAGACAAATGGCTATGGACGAAATAGATAGCTTATTTCCAATAGGTACAAAAATAGACGTTTACTTAATAGATGCGGTGGAATTGTCAGCAGAATTTGACTCACTCCCTTGGGTCGATATTATCGGCCACCCAGAGCGAATAGCAGAGACTTTCCCCGACGGCGTGGTCGGTCAGTGGATCCCACAGTTACCAAATGGTGGCAGTCAAGACTTCAAGCTCAATCGAAAAGCAAGTCAGCCCTTAACTTGGGCAATGTCACTGGATGATGGCAGTAGCTGGAGTTCGGGTAGTTTGGCTATTAACAGTACAAAAAACGCCTATGTGTCTCCTGTTGAAGCGGCGCGTGTTCAACTTATTTATTATTGTGCTGATGCGGGCTTTACTGCGCCAGCAGTTAATTCACAGGTGTTAGGAGCAGTTGGGGATGTTTGGCTTGGCAATGACGCACGCAGCAATTTTGGCGCTCGATTACAGCAGTCATTAACATCTAGTATTGCCACAACAGTGTCGTATACCAGCAATACCTATGTTCCTCTTAACGCTAAAAACTTGCTTGATGAAAAGTTGATTAAAGATGAATTTCCACAGCACGCAGTGCCGCCGTCTTTGGGTGGTGTCAAAGGCGCTTATGCTTGCAAAGCACTGCCGAGCATCACAAATTACAGAGGTTTATTATATATGCAGTTTCATGGTGCCCAGTTGCAACTGGATAACATCGAGCCCACGTTAGTTTTAGGCAGCGATAAAGTGGGTCTTGTTGATGACAAAGCTTACATCAAGATAGCGACAAGCCATATGCAAGGCGTGTATCAAAAGGTACGAAACTTCGGAACTTCAAGTTATGACAGTTACCTACAAGCTGGTGATTTAGTGGCTGACCAGCATGGCAATATGGTCTCGGTAGCGACTGGTTTGGTGCATTATCGCAAAGTCACCATCACAAATTGGGGTGATGACCAAACTATCCCTGTGATAGACAACGAGAATGTTAAAACCGACCTTAACGGCAACACAATGAAGGTATTTTGCCATCACACCCTATTGCCACTGGGTATTGCCAGTCACTAACTAGCAAAATTCTTTTCTAAACAATGAGTGAAATAGAGACATAACCAAACGCGTGGGTAGTACCAACTGCCCACAGGGCAAACTTGACCGATATTTTTTCCGTTATCTGGTTAAAGTGTCGTTATTGTGGGCAAAGCTAATAACCCTTGCCCACAGTTTATGCCCGAACGCGCTCGCGTTTTGGTTCAATGGTTGAATTTCGTCTGTTGGAAGCGAAACTAAGCCTTCTATTTTAATCGTTGGATGTATGACTTTTTAGCAACGGCTATAAAGCCATACAAAGGAAAGGGAAATGACAATCGAAGCACAAATTACTCAGTTGCAGCAAGCTGCCGCTGAGCAAACTGATGCCAGTTTAAAACTGGCCAATGATGTAGTTGAGAGTATTAATGAAATCGACCAAGTAAAGGTCGATATCACGCAAACACATGAGCTTATTAAAAGTAATCATCAAGCCATTAATGACTGGCAGACCAAAACCGGTAAAGTCACCTTAAAAGACTTTAGCGGCCAAAGCTATCAAGTGGATACACTGCCAAGCTTGATAGGTGAAGCACAAAAAATTAGTCCACATCCAGAGGTGATGAGCAAAGCTCAATTTGATGCGCTACGTAAGTTACGTAAGCAGCAGTTTGCGGGCAGTGGTTTTATCCAGTGGGGTCAGCATTGGGCCAGCGCCGGTGCACATCGAGTTGTAAACCAAGGAATGTGGGAGCAAACCGATGGTTTGCTGTATATGGGCATTAACTCGAGCTCTACAGGACAAGGGGATTCTGCCACAAAATACCCCGTTGCTTTGGTAGATGGTGTTGAATTACGCATAGACTATGTTGCAAGAAACACCAACTGGTGTGATATACGCTTTCCATCGGCCCCAGATGGCACCAAAATCTATGACTCAGCAACTGGCAAGGTAACGCAACATGCCAGTGCAGCTGAGGCGTTTAACGAGAAAAAAAATCAGCACCCAAATGCCATTCATTCAGGTAATTATGATGTGAATTTGGAAGAGTTTAACGTTGAGCAGACCGCAGCGGGGGGATTATATTTTGCTAATAAAACATCGGCAGGTGAGCATCAGGTTGAGATCAAATTTTCAAGTAGTATTGATACGACCGTTGAATTGCGAGATGCGAATGGCACGGTAGGTGATACGCCGCTGATAAGAATGCTTAATGTTGCAGCCAATACCCCGCAAACGGTTCGTATCAATCAAGAGTTTTCGGGTTCTGGCGTATATTTTCGCCTTCCATTACCTCAGGCTGGACAAAAGGTCACTATTCATAGCTGGCAAACGCTGCCAAGTTCAGAGCAAGTGATCACCTCTCGTAAAGACTTAGTCTTTTTAGAATCTTGGCACGAAAAGATAGCTGACAAAGATGTGGTGTATCCGCTGGGTAATATGCAATTTGGTGCAAGTACATATCAAGATATACCACTGCTAAACAACCTCGTCGCGCAAAGCTATTCAGCTTTCGGTGAATGGGATCAAAACACCAAAGGCTTTGGCGTAAAGTGGTCAACACTTTCAGATGCTAACCGCGTTAAGTTTTTAAAAAATCCTGAACACAATATTTATTATGACCCTGAAGCTAAGGCGTATTTTCAAGTTAGGTATCGAATAAGGGTGATAGAAGGATGTGGAGCCCAATGGAAAGGGCCGTTGAGTGTAGGCACTGTTACCGACAGCTCTGTTATTCGAGATGTTTACCCACACTGTTTACGCTTGCAAGGGTCTTTACCTTCGGTTGAAGCGATAGGTCCAGATAATGGTATGTTGGCTTATACTGGGGTGAGTAAATATCGTGATAAGGATAATGGCGCATGGGGTAAAAGAGCACATTGCCAAGCAATCCCCATTGCTCTTGTACAACGTTTAAATCAAGGTGCCTTTCATCCTGTTTATAATCCGTTGGGAACAGCGATGTTGCAGTTTAAGTCTGCACCGCAGTCAGAGCAATACTGGTATCACGCAGATGTTGTAACACCCAAAAACACGCTAGATTGCTTTTTGTATAGTTCACAAACGAATGGTGGTTCAATAGCACGGGGCGCTACATTTTCGGGGCGTCCTGATCAATATAAGTACCACGATGCTATCTATGCAGGACAAGTTGAAGATTTACGCCTAAATGCTAATAAGCTAGATAGAAACCAACTACGAGAAGATGCGTTAAGTAAAGCCGTATCAGGGACATTGCGAGGAAAGGATCTGGTTTACTTCAGCAAAGTGAATCCGACGGTGAACATCGACATATCACAGCGTGATATTGTTGTTTCAGAGACCTATCCTACGCTTAAAGTAATTATAGAAGTAACCCAGTTTTATGAAAGTAGTCGCTCTGTTATCTCACCCGTTGGGTTCGATCAATATCATGTATTGAACGTAACTCAGGGTTGGATATCAACAATAGATAAAGATAAATACCCAGTGGCTTTTGATGAAAGCTCAGCTGGGCCAAGACACATCTATTTTGAAGCGGATAAACCGATTGCGTCTACTGATGTGATTCAAATTGTGTTTTCCAAAAAGCTGTCGGCTGAATTCGACTCACTTCCATGGGTGGACATAATCGGTCACCCAGAACGTATTGCGGCCACATTCCCTGATGGCGTTGTTGGCCGGTGGTTACCAAGTCTAGAGGATGGACGCAAGCAACTGAATAGAAAATTAGTGAATGGCTCAGATGTTAAAGTCATATGGACGCTTGATGACGGTGTATCTTGGCAGTCGGGTGCTCAACAAGTAGATGTAGTGAGTAACACGACAGATCCATGGGTTATTTCGAATGGCTCTGTAGCCTTACTGAGTTATCAAACACTAGCTAACTTTACTCAGCCAAACAACGTGTTATCAATCAAAGGCAGCATGAGTAACGTATACGCTACACAATCTCATCGATTAGACTACGGAAACCGTTTGCAATTTAGTCTTAATAAAACAATCGGTACTAGAGCGAATAGTCCGCACTTTCAAGAAGAGCTTGTAGTGACCAAAATAGGCAAACACTATCCGTCAAGTAAACTAACTTGGACCAACAGGGCTGGTGATGAGCCAAGGCATGCGCCGCTTAGTCTAGACAGTCAAGAAGAGCCGTCCAGTGCGGTTAAAATACTAAGCACAATAGTAGAAAAAAATGGCTTGCTGTATTTGCAGCTTAACGGAACTGAACTGCAATACGATAAAAAACCGATAATTGATATTTCTGAGAGTTCAACAGAACCGAAAACGGCATACGGCGTTTATCGTCTGATTGACGGGCCGCTTAAAGGTCGACTATTAAAACGAATGCACAGTACAGCAACGGCGGTGCCTTTTAACGACGCTGACTGGTCAATAGATGATATTGGTTTGAAATATCGCACCAATACGGATTACTCATTTAAGTTTTTCAGCGATAGCTTTAACTGGGGCGATGACCAAACCATACCAATCATCAACGGTGAAAACACCAAAACCGATTTAAATGGCAACACAGTCAAAGTGTTTTGCCACCACACACAACTTCCGCTGGGTATTGCCAGCCACTAAGGACAATTTTATGGAACAAACAAACGAGCAGACTGCTTCAGCGGTCGAAACAACTGTGCCTGACGCTCAGCAAACAGAGCAACAAGTATCTCCAAGCAGCACCACTTTGGAGGTTGAAGCTACTTTTGAACAGCCACAAATGAGTTATGAAGATGTACTTACCAAAATAGCACTTCGCCATCCTCAGGAGCAGGTCGAACAGGCGTTGCAACAAGCCATTGAGCAGGAGCAAGCGGCTTATACAGCGGCTTATCAGCAGTGGGAGCTAGATGTTGTCGAAGCCCAAGAGCAACGCCAAGAGGCGCTAGCATACAATGCGAGTCTTAATGAGGGGAGCGAAGGTGAGGCGGTGGAAGTGCCAGAACTGCCAGCGGCCCCACAAATTGATATGTCGCTGCGCAGAGCCTGCTATCGTAAGGAGTATGTGGAGGTTGACTTAGCTTTGAGCACTGAACAAGCTCCAGCACGTACTGAGTATGATGACGACGCCTGCGTGGTACGTTTTTACCCGGCAACTGAAGCTCATTCACAAGAACAGATTGCCATGGTTAAGCGCGAGCGTTTTAAGCAATCACGTAGCGCGTTGCTCGCGCAGCAAACGGTAGAAGTTGATGGCATGATGTTTGACGCCGATGAGCTGAGTCAACAGCGCATGGCACGCAAGTTATTGGTGATGGAAGAGCAGAGTTTAACCTCTTGGGTACTGGCAAATAATGATGTTGTACAAGTGAGCAAAGAGCAGCTATTTAGCGCTTGCAAACTCGCATCAGAGCAACAAACCGCGTTGTGGATAGGCGAGTAACGCAGATAAAAACGCAATGAAAAACCCGCTTAGGCGGGTTTTTTTATGCATGTTACTTACACATTAATGAACATTGATAGGAGTACAGGGTGGCTATACTAACCCGCGCTGGGCGCATAGAACTCGCCAATGCGATAAAGCAAAAATCTATTTATTTAGCCTGGGGTCAAGGCGCAATTGAGTGGGATACGCAGTTGCCCTCTGAGCCCAGTACCAGTACAGAACTCACTTCCGTTCTTGGTTATCGCGAAGCCACACGTGTGCTTTATTGCGAAGCAGATGAACAGGGTGAAATACAAGTCCCTAATGGTCGCTATAAAGTCGTCAATCATCCAACCCCTCACCTTTATTGCCAATTTAATTACGACTTTAATGACGGGTTATCAAAATCAATCCGTGAGTTGGGTCTGATGGTGGGGACAGTGCCTAAAGCCGGCACTCCTTCAGGGCAGTTGTATTTTCAACCAGAAGACATCGAACAACAAGGCACCTTGCTGCTGTTAGAGCATCGCCCTGCGATTTATCGCGACCAAGGGGTACGTGAGTCTTTTGAATTTGTAATAAGCTTCTAAGGGAGCATTATGCAAGAACATATATACAATCAAATTGTGGCAGAGCATCCAGATTTTTATCAAAAATTTGATGCCTCAAAACAATACGAGCAAATACTATTTCGAGCTGGTAAAGGGCTGCAAAGCCGTGAACTCAATGATGTGCAATGTCAGGTTAGTCATCAGTTAAAGGGCGTTGCCGATGCGCTACTTAAAGATGGTGATATTGTCGCAGGCGGAGGGGTCAGAATAGAAGCGCAACAAGCTCGTGTTGCGCAAGCATCCGTTTACATTCGCGGTGCAGTGCGTCAGCTTGCGGAGCGATCATTTGACTTTGACACCAGTGGTGATGCGATCATTGGTGTATTGCTAGATAGTGAGGTTATTACCGAGCAAGATGACGGTGAACTACGAGACCCCGCGGGCGGTAACTCGCCAATGCTATCGCAAAACTATAATGAAGCGGGCGCTGCACGACTAAAAGTGACTGCGCGCTGGGGGTTATTAACACAGGCACAAAGTACTAACACAGAGTTTTATCCTGTGTATCAAATTAATCAGGGCGTGTTGGTTATCAAGGAGGCTCCACCAGAGCAAGATTCAATTACACGTGCGCTGGCGCGCTATGATAGAGAGTCTAATGGCGGCAATTATGTCGTTGAAGGACTAGGCTTACACTACATTAAAACCGCTGAGAATAACCAACACTTTAGCTTACAGGCTGGCAAAGCGCATATTTCGGGGTTTGAATTAAGCTATGCAACAGCACTGCCGGTTTCATTTTTGTATGACCCTGATGTACAAAGCATCAAAACCGAAAAAGCCGAGTTAAGTGATGTACAAGATGCCAGCTCGCCAATCAAATTTGACTACCCTCCGGTTAAACAAGTTGAGCGTGTTTATGCGGTGGTGCGTAAAGTAGCGATGCTCACGCGTAGCGACCAACTTCAAGACAGTTTTCCAAATACCAGTGTAGATACGGTCGAACAGATCTCTTATCAAGATAAAACTTACGTTGAACATGACGATTATGAGTTTGAGGGCAATCATATTGTTTGGAAACTTGCGGGTGAACGCCCGCCTGTTGGCAGTAGCTATCAGGTTACTTATACCCATGGCACCAGTGTTCCAATCACATTTAACAGTACCCACTACAGCATTGATAAGTCATTTATAGACAGTGGCAATGAGGTTTTACCAGAGCAAATTCGTGTCGATTATCAGCGATATTCACCGCGTATTGATTTGATAGTTTTAAATGCGCAAGGGCAGGTTAAACGCATCAAAGGGGCCTCTGTATTAGAACACCCAGAGCCACCTCATGTACCTGAGCAGCATTTACCCTTGGCATATGTCTATCAATATTGGGGTGAGTCAGTACCGCGGGTGGAGTCTGTTGCGATTCATTCTCTGAGCATGCTGGATTTACAAAATATGCAAAGGCAGATAGGTGATTTGTACCAATTGCTTGCCATTGAGCGATTGCGAAATGATGCCAACAGCCAAGACCCTGCAAGTAAGTACGGGGTGTTTGTGGACCCATTTCTTGATGATGACTTGCGTGACCAAGGCCAAGAACAAAACGCAGCCATTATTGATGGTGAGCTAACACTGCCAGTTGATGCCATCGTCAGCACGCTCAATGCAAGTAGCACTGAGTTATTACCCTATGAACTTGAAGATGTGCTGACTCAGCCAAAACGCACAGGACAAATGAAGGTTAACCCTTATCAAGCGTTTGAGCCTGTTCCAGCAGAGGTTACTTTATCGCCTAATGTGGATCACTGGACAGTCACCACACAGCGTTGGAGCAGCCCAATCACGAGACGTTTCAACCGTGGCGGTGGTCGTATTCGCAGAATTAGCACACGAGTTGAGACGCAAAGAGTGGGTGTACAAACCCAGCAAGTGGAATTTTTACGCCCACGGACAGTACAGTTCTCTATCTCAGGATTTGGCCCAGGAGAGCAACTTGAATCTGTATTGTTCGATGGCATTACACTAACCGCGGAGGAGATCTAATGGTTCAAGCCGATTCAAGTGGTCAGTTAACAGGACGCTTTACCATACCACCGCAAAGCGAGGTGCAGATCCCAGCGGGTACAAAATCCGTTATTTTCCAAGGTGAAGGCGGCTCAAGAGGGACAGCCACCTATACTAGTAGTGGTCAAATTCGCACAGAAACGCTGGCGCAGGTTACCACCATTACCACCGAGCGCTTTGACCCACTGGCACAAACTTTCACATTACAGCAAAGCCGATTTATAGCCGCGGTCGAGCTGTTCTTTACTGCCAAGGGAGAAGAGTCAGTACAGGTGCAAATTCGTGAAGTTGTACAAGGTATTCCAACGCAAACCGTGTTGGCGCAAAGCCGTGTTCAAAGCAGTGCTATTTCTTTGACTGATGCCACATTATTTAGCTTCACACCGGTGCTACTACAGTCTGGCCAAGAATACGCCATTGTGGTACTGACCGATGGCGCAGCCCATGAAGTGGCAATAGCCGAACTTGGAAAATATGACCAACAACATGGTTGGGTAACCAGTCAGCCTTATCAAGTTGGGGTACTACTGTCTTCAAGTAACGCCAGTACTTGGACACCACATCAGGATAAAGATCTGACCTTTAACCTTAAGGCTGCCAAGTTTACCAGCACACAACGTACGGTCAATTTGGGTGATATATCAGTTACTCAAGCCTCTGATTTAATGGCGCTTGCCGTTGTGCAAAGACCAAGTTCAGACACATCGGTGAACTTCACTCTAACGGGTACGGGGGGCAGTAGTGCGGATAGTTTTACCCTAGAAAATATTCAAGAGTGGACGCCACAGCAGCTAACCAAGAAGTTTAACGGCAATGTTAATGTGCGCGCCACATTATCAGGTTCTAGCACATTGAGCCCGGTATTATTTGCGGGAAGCCAGTGCGCGGCGGGCGAAGTCATGCTTGGTGCAGATTACATCAGCCGTCAGATCAGCTACCGCGTTGGCGGTCGATTTACGGTAAGTTTTGAGGCGGTATTACAAGATAGCGCCACTGTAGAAGTACAGCTTGAACAGGACGATGGTAGCTGGTTAACCGTGCCCTTAAGTGTACAGCACAGCAGTGATAATGGCTGGCGACAGTATGATTACGTACATAGTTTTGCCCCATCTTCAGAGCAAGACCCAGCTACCAAAGGCACGCGGGTTAAGCTTCTGCTCGTTGGCACGGCTGCTAATCGTCCCCGCATCGCGAATCTGCGCGCATTTTCAACCTAAGGAGCGAAGATGACCGTTGAAATTAACACACCTCACCGTTCGTACCCTCTGCCACACCAAAGCAACTTACTCGAGCAAGATGTTTTAAGACTGATCAGCGCACTTGGTAAAATTGATGAGGATATGGCTGATCAGATACAAGCAATAGCTTTGCAACAACACGCTTTGCAAGTTCAGCAGCAGAAACTGGAGCAACAAAAACTCGATACCACCGAAGCTTTGGCGGCAATCGTACAGACCATGAGTGAACAGCGCGCTGAACACTCAGAACTTCACCGTAAACAAAAAATCAATCACCTACTAGGTGAGTCTTTATACCCACTCTAAGAGGACATTATGGCAACCATCAATAACGCCATTCAGGAAATGGTCGACCATTTAGTGACCAAAATGCGCAGCAATGAAAAGCTCAGCGCAGAAGAGCAAACCTTAGTCAGCAATGCCATTCAAAAGCTCTCAAGCAGCGCTAATTTAGAGGCCGCCCTAGTGGCGGTGGCAGAAGAGCATTTGGATGACGCGACGGATACGATTAATAATGCCAGTGACTTGGTTAAAGAACTACAAGCTAAACTGCTTGAGCAAAGTGCGCATTTGAGCTTGCTGCCTGGTCTTGAGGCTAAGTTTAATGAAATTACTGCAAACCTTGTGGCCAATGTTGAGCAAAGCTTAAGTAATTTACCTGACAGGCTGATAGACCCTACGTACCGTCTAGGTGAGCCAGAGTTTAGGCTGGATTACTACGATAATACCGCCGCAGAAATAGCCAGTGGCTCCCAAGCGTTTGGTGCATGCCATATGCTTAGCATGGCGAATTATGATGCTGGTACCTTCAGTGTGTATTACGACGCGGGGACTCGTGTGGGCACTGCTAACCCAGCCGCTATTGTAACAATTGACGCTAAAGGGGATGTCGCAAAAGCTACAAGGATCCCTGCGCTAGTGCCATCGGATGGTACTGCGCAAATCGGTATGTTTGTATTACCAGATAACAACACCACCTTGTTTAGCTATACAGCCAGCTCTAAGCAGTTAACAACTTACAAGGCGGGGAGCTTTACCGTTGAGTCGCTACAAGAGCTAGATTACTTTAAGCTATATCAAGACAAAGATAGCAAAAAGTTATATTCGGTAGATGCGGGCATCTTACATGAGTTTGATGGGGTAAACTGGGTACAAAAGGTGGCACAAACGTTTGTCAGTGAAAGCGCGTTTGAGAGCTGGGCCATCAGTAATGGTTTATTACCACTGCATACGCAAACCATCACACCCACTAGTGTCCAGCAAGCAATTAATGCGCAAACAGGTTTTGGTACAACGTTTTCTGCGTTACCTGTGACAAGGCCACCTAATCGAAAAGAGCTGGCGGTTCACAATAACGAATATCATGATATGCCCGTCATTACCCAGCAGAACTTGGTTCGTTATAACGAGGGTTTGGTTAGTGGACAAACAACAAATTATGCTATTACTAGGAGCTTTAAAGGTAGGGTTCACTTACCAGCGTTTGGGAATACTATTAGGGCAACGTTGGAGTCCGTGTCTCCAAGTAATAACAATAGTACAACCGCCGCATATCACGGGCACGGTCATCCACAATTTATCGCCTACTCACCTATTCATAATGCTTTACTGGTGTATCAGTACTTTCAGTTCTATTACAGCGGAAGCAACATAAAAACCGATTCATTGTCACGCGTTTACTTTGCTTAAGGAGCCTTTATGTTTAACTGGTGCAATCAAAAACAAGCCATTAAATTAAATGGCACTTATTTACTCACTCACCCTGAATCTGGACAGCGCTGGGAGTCCAAAGAGCAAGCACAGCTTTGGTATTCACAGTATCATGCAGAGCAACAGCAAAAGGAACTCGCTGAACAGTCACAAGAGCCGGTATTAGCCGACGTTCAATTGCACTCCGTTGCGGGAGCAATTAAAGTGCCCAGTGATCTTACATCGCAACAGGTAATAAAAGTTACCGTGGAGGAGGGGCAAAGTGTCACCTTGAGCGGTCAATTGGACATTGCTGATGAATCATTTTTGTTGCCTGTACTGCGCGATGATGGTCGTCGAATTTATTTTCCAATTGAAGTAAGTGGTGGTCAGTTTAGTGCGACTTTTAACTTTCCTACGTCTGGTCGCTTTGAAGTATTCTCTGCGTTACTAAATGAAGAGTTTATGGAGCCACGGTTTAGCATCAGCCACATTACATTCTATGTAGTGCGAGCGGTGCAAACTGCGAGTTAGTTTGGGTGAATGAGATACTGATTTTTAAAACCGGACAGCATTGACCTGTTTTAAGTCAAACAAATCAGTAAGATACACATATGCTGATTAATCAACTCAATCAAGAGTGAGTCGTTACTTGGCAAACACAGTCCCAACTTGTTTTAAAAGCCTGCTCATTTGAGCAGGCTTTTTTATTCGCAAAAATAAAATGGTGTGTTATATACCTAGAGATTGCTGCAATGAAGTCTCTAGGTATGCAACAAAGCAACCCAGTCAAGGCTGAAGTGCCTGGCTAAAAGTAAAGTATTACTAAATTTTTCAATAGTTTAACAATGATGTGTGATGTTAGATAGCATTCGTTTAAATGTTTTAAAATCCTTGATGTAAGCCTTAGTCTAAGCTGTTATCACAGGACGAGATTGACCTGTTTTAAATAATAAAAATCAGTAAGATACACATATGCTGATTAATAAAGTTAGTTAAAAAAGCTAAGTTATTTAGCAAGTACAGACCCATCTTTGTATAAAAAGCCTGCTCGCTTGAGCAGGCTTTTTATTGGCAAAAATAAAGTGGCGTGTTACATGCCTAGAGACTACAGTAATAGAGTTTCTGGGTATGTAATTAAGTAACCTGTTCAGTGATGGGGTTGCTTAAAAGGCAAAAAATGAAAGTGATATGAAACTTTTTTACCAGGTGCTTACCTAAATGTTTACACTGAGAAATAAGTACACGGTGTACGCTCTAATCTAAATCGTTACAATAGGACAATCTTGACCTGTTTTATATCATAAAAATCAGTAAGATACATATATGCTGAATGATTAGCTAAATGCTTTAGTACAGCGTTTGGTTACAACAAGCTCCATTATCCAAGCAAATTGGCCTGCACTTCGGTGCAGGCTTTTTTTATGGGCCATCAGAGGTACTTTATGCGCGTTTTTAATTTATTAGATATGTCCAAGGTGCCATTACCTGACACCATTACAGAGCTGGATTTTGAACAAAAACTTTCACAGCTCAAAGGGCGGTTGTTATCTCAATACCCTCAATATGCTGAGGCATTGAGCTTTGAGTCGGAGCCTATGCAAGTCATGTTAGAAATGATGGCTTATCAGCAGCTATTGTTTGACGGTAAACTCAACGACGCTATCAAAGCTAATATGCTAGCCAGTGCCAAAGGAAATGACTTGGATGCTATCGCTGCACGTTACAACTTAGCACGGCAAGATAATGAAACTGATGAGCGGTTTAAACGTCGCATTCAAATGGTATTTGAAGGGTTGAACACCGCAGGCAGTAGGCAGGCATATCAATTTCATGCACTTTCGGCGGATACGAGAGTAAAAGATGTTTATGTAATAAGCCCCGAACCTTGTGATATTCACTTGACTGTTTTAAGTCATGAGCAAGACGGTCAACCATCGGACGATTTGTTGAACACGTTATATAGCTACTTCGGATTAAATGCTGATGGAAGCATGAGCAATCATGCTTCCAAAGTAAGGCCGCTGGGTGACAGGGTGGCAATAGTAGGCCCCGTTACGAAGAAATTTGCACTGGAAGTCGCAATTAATATTGCACCAGGCCCCGCTGCATCGGTTGTAGCGCAGACGGTCAAAGCAGCATTGAATCAATATTTGGCACAGCAAAGTTTATTGGGTAGAGATATTAACCAGATGGGTCTGTTTGCAGCGCTTAACCAAAGCGGTGTTGAAAGTGGCCGGATTATAAGCCCTGCTGATGACATTCAGGTTGCAGCCAATGAGGTTGCTGTATGCACTGATATTAAAGTTCATGCGGTGGTTGTAGAGGGCGAGTAATGGATAATTTTGAAAACTTACCAAAGTTATTGCCAAGTAATGCCAGTCGGTTATTGGAGGCTTTGACTCAGTTATTGACCTACCCAGATAAAACCCAGTTGTTGCATGACATTTGGCACCCGCAAAAATGTCCGGTACAGCTATTGCCGTGGTTAGCATGGTCGCTATCTGTCGATGACTGGAACGACGCTTGGAGTGAAAAGAATAAACGTCAAGTGATTGCTGATGCATTTGAAGTGCATCGTTATAAAGCAACGCCTTATGCGCTCAAAAAAGCATTGGATAGTCTAGGTATTGAAACGGATATTCAAGAATGGTGGCAAAGCGAAGGTGCCAAGCGCGGGACCGTGATAGTACACGCACTAGTGAATCAGAACCTAGATAGCAATGAGCAGGGATTGCTTACTAAAGCTATGTTGGAGCAGGTTAAACGTATTGTAGATACCGCGAAACGTGCCGCGGTACATGTTGAGGTTCAGCTTGGTATCTCATTAAAAGAATCTTTTGGAACTGGGTTGTTTAGTGGTGCAAGGATTGGACTCGCCCGCAAGGATGGGGCATTTAAAGGGGTTCGTCCAGATAGCATTGCACTTAAAACCGGCGCTTCTATAGCGACCCAGCATGGTCTTGCCAGTGTAGATAAACACGCTCAATTCCAAGGGGTTACACCGGAACAAACGCATGGAAAAACAGCGGTTGTATTAGCAGGAAAAAGTACCTTGGCTCGTTGTGAATATCAGGCCGCTTGGTTGGGGTTAGCACCAGAACCCGCTGCAATTTCTCAGGGCATTTCTGCGCTATTAACACGCATTCAGTTTAACCATTTAACCTTACAAGGAGCGACTTAATGTCTGCATTAACCTTGCAGTTTACTCAAGCGGGGCTAAACGCTTTGCTCAGCGCTACACAGCGTGGCTTTAAAGGCAAAATTAGTCATATGGCCTTTGGTGATGCTGCATATACACCAAGCAAAACACAAACGGCGCTTAAGGGCGAAAAAGAGCGTGTTGCTATTGTTGATACTGATTATAGCGATGGTGAAACCAGCGAGCTAAAAATTGCCGCTAAATTTGATGCGCCATTGGAATATGCCATTCGCGAAATTGGCGTATTTATTGAGTCCCCTGATCACAGTGGCGAAGGTGAGCCTGAGCTGATTTTATTGGGCGTGTACTCACAAGAAAACACCACTTTGGGTTATCGCACCCCCGATGTAAAAGTGTTGCAGTGGCTAACCTTGTCACTGGCACAAATTCCATCAGACAGTGTGGAAGTCAAAGTGGGTGTCGACAACCTCAATATCATTGTGGACAGAGAGCTTGCCGATATGGCGTTGGTACAGCTTAACACCATGCAACGTCAAATCGAACAAGAGCTGCGTTTAGTGGCTTTAGAGCAAGCTCAATAACTAAGGAGTTTTCATGTCAGAAAAAACGATGACGCAGCGCCTAACCGAAGTGGTGACTGCAGCGGATAGCTTAACCCAAACCGTACAGGACCAAATTGGGCAGATTAATAGTACCGTTAGTGCCAAGATGGGTGAGGTGGATACAACTATCGCGCAGGCAAGCACAAAAGTAGATAGCTACATCAGTGGTGCACGTAGTGAATCGTCTCACATATTGCTCAGTCGGAATCAGGGAATGGAGCCTGCTAGCGGCACTGCCATTAAAGGCTTCAATACGATTTACACTAATCTAGAAGTAATTAAAGAAGCAACCATACATGGTATTCCTGCCTATGATACGGACCATACTGGCAATGGGGTTGCTGCTGATTTTAGGGCTACAGTGTATGACGGATATGTAAATGGCTACTTTAATATTTTGCGTTTAAAGTGGACTAGAACCAATACTTCACACCCTTCTCGCATAGACAATAATTGGTCGTCGGGCTATCAACAAGGAGCATTGACTTCTGCATGTTACCTAAAATTACTCTCAGGTAGCGTTTCTGGCGCGATGACTTCAGTGGTTGATTGCGGAAATGACTGGCACTTATACGCTGAGCGTAGAAAAGCGGTAAACTCATCGGCTGCTTTTCATACTAATCATTCAAAGTTGGTATTTAACTCCGAACAGGGAGAAGCGTTAATTTGCTTGTTTGGTACGGCCAGTGGTTATGTGGATTTAGAACGGACTGGTTGGGCATTATATCCAGAATTTGCCCGTCCTTCAGATATTCCAGCAGTATAGGAGTGACACAATGATAGTTAAACATAGTGGCACAGTGGTAGCCACATTTGGCAATGTATTAAACCGACAGCAGGTTGGTGAATATTTATATGTAAATGAAATTGACTTACCTACAGATGAACTGGAAATCGTGCTGGAATACGAAGAGGTAATTGCAGCTAGAAAGCACGCTTATCAAAGTGAGTCAGATCCACTGTTTATCGAGTGGCAATATGACCAAACAGACGAAGCAAAACAAATTTGGATGGATAAAGTGGCTGAAATTAAAACACGTTACCCATTACCAGTTTAACCCTCTTCGGGCACATTGTCCGCCATTCATTATACAGCCTTTCTTTTTTATGAAGGGCTGAGCTTTTTATCAGAGAATCACTATGAACCATCGCAGTACCCTAGTTGAAAAGGTGCTTGAGTACCTGAGCTCTGGATTACAAGGCGTCGCACAGGTTGGTTTGATAAAACCTGTTATGCCTTATCCAGACTTAACCCAAGTGGCGCAGCTGTGTGTCACACTGGTATCAGAACGTCAAGCCAGTGAGTTGCAAAGTACAGGTGCCGCCTCAGGTGTCACTTATGGGCCTACGTCAAACAAAAACTTAAGCCCAAATCCACTCGACAGACGAGTGCTGAAATTGCAGCTAGACATCGAAGCCGAAGATGCCGATAACATCGCGCTACTTAAGCGGTTAGACGGGGTGATTGATAGTAGTGAAGCGCTGATGCAGGCTGACGATGTGCCCGTTCCTTGGCAACACTTTGTCGCTCATAGTAGCGAGTTTGCCTTTACCAAACAAAGCGACACCGTGATAGGTAAAGCGAAGGTGATTTGGGAGTTTTACTATCAAGTTGAGCCTCCTGAAGAAGCACCTGGCCCTGTGATCACCGATGTATATCTCGGTCCACACGGTGGAGAACATCACCATGTGGCCACGGTCAATGCTGAGGGTGAAGTGGTAATCGCGGAGGTGGAAAATGCAGGCTAACCCTCTACAAAGTAATCTAGCACAGGCAGATATGCAAAGCCGTTTGGCTAAGCTTATCTCACTTGGCACTGTGAATGAGGTGGATTACGAAAAGGCCAAAGTACGGGTAAAAATTGGTGACTGGCTCACAACTTGGCTACCTTGGCTGACTAATCAGGCATTTAACGACTTAACTTGGCAAGCACCAGAGGTGGGTGAACAGGTTGTGGTACTTGCCCCTTGTGGTGATTTAGCGCAAGGCGTAGTGCTTGGCAGCTTGTATCAAAATGGTCATAACTTAGAAAGTGTGGCCAGTGATGTGGGCAAGGATGAACGGGTCAATGTACAGCGAACCAAATATCAGGATGGTTCCATGGTGGAATATGACCGCAAGAAGCACCAATACCTGATAGACGTTAAACAAGACTCTGCGGTTATCAAGCTCAAATCTGCCAAAGACATTATTTTAGAATGTGATAACGACTTAAACATCACAGTCAAAAATAACGCCACCGTTAATGTAACGGGGAATGCTACGGTCAATGCTGACAAGAATATCGCAGTAACGGCTGCCGACAACCTCAGTTTAAAGGGAAAAACCCTTGCTCTTGAAGCTACGGGCGGCGACTTGACGGTTAAATCATCGGCTACGCTAAAACTTAACGGTAGTAAGATCAGCGCTCAGGAGTAAGTTATGCCGGCAATTTCAGTTGATGCCCACATAACGGACTTGCACGTGGGATTTTTACCAGGCTCCATCAGTGCATCGCAGACCAGTTTTACCGTGGCGGGAAAACCCGTGCTGCGCCAAGGCGATTCAATAAGCACGCATAATCTAGCTACAGACCCCAAAGTAAAACACGTTGGTGCGATGGTCGCTCAGGGAGCTGGGAGTTTTACGATAGCAGGTAAGGCGGTTGCACGTCTTGGCGACCCAACCAGTTGTGGCGGAAAAATAGCACTGGGAGTAAGTAGTTTCACTGTCGGTGGTTAATGCAAAAGGTTACGAAATGATAGGTATGAACGCGCAAACAGGTCGGCCGCTCTCGGGCGTTGACCATCTTAAACAAAGTATTCGGGACATTGTCACAACGCCACTTGGCAGTCGTGTCATGCGGCGTGATTATGGGTGCGGTTTATTCGACCTACTCGATAGTCCATTTTCCAGCTCTTTGGTGGGCGATATTACGCTGGCGATTTCAGAGGGACTGGAAAAATGGGAACCTCGCTTTCGTCTTGAATCGGTTGCGGTGCACCCCGCTGGCAGCGGAAAGTTGTCTATAGATATTAATGGTTTGTATTTAATTAATGGCGAACCAGTAATCATTGAAGGCATACAAGTGTAACAACACAAAACTCATATTTTTTAAATCTCAAAACCACGCTTAGCGTGGTTTTTTTGTTTCTAACTGACATACCCTTAAAGGAGAATCATATGTCACAATTTCTACACGGTGTAGAGGTGATCGAGGCGCAATCAGGCACTCGTCCAATCAAAACAGTAAAAAGCTCAGTAATTGGCTTAGTAGGTACAGCGCCATTCGCTGACGAAGAAGCGTTTCCACTCAATACACCTGTATTAATTGCAGGTAAACGAGCAGAAGCTGCGAAATTAGTGAGCCCAGACAATGCTGATTTCAAAGCGCGTTTGGCAGCGTTACGTGCAGCTGCAGAAGCAGAAGCGGTTGCAGCTCACAAAGCGGCAAATGGTGATGTTGAGCCAACGGCTGATGAGTTAAAAGCAATTCAGGACAAAGTTGAGAAAACAATCACTGATGTTGAGTATGGTCTTAAGGGTTCATTAGTTCCTGCGATTGACGGTGTTTTCGACCAAGCTGGTGCTGTTGTGATTGTGGTACGTGTTGCAGATGGTGACGAAGCAACTGTGACTAACAACATCATAGGTGGTGTTGACAGCGACGGTGCTTACACAGGTATGCAAGCATTCTTAGGCGCTGAGTCAGTCGTGGGTGTTGCACCACGTATTCTAATTGCTCCAGGTTACACGCACCAGAAGAACGGCACTGAGAAGAACCCAGTGGTTTCTAACATGGTTACAGTTGCAGAGCGTTTACGCGCTGTGATTATCGCTGATGGACCAAGTACAGACGACAACGCAGCAAAAGCATATCGTAAAGACTTCGGCTCACGCCGTGTGTTTGTGGTTGACCCGGCGGTTAAAGTATTCCGTGACGGTAAATCAGTGGTAGAGCCTGCAAGTTCACGTGTTGCGGGTATGATTGCAAAATCAGATAACGATCGTGGTTTCTGGTGGAGCCCAAGTAACACCAACATGAATGGTATCGTGGCAACTGAGCGCCCAATCGACTTCCAGCTAGGTGATGCAAGCGCCCGAGCTAACTTACTGAACGAAAATGAAGTTGCGACGATTATCCGTCAAAATGGCTTCAAGTTATGGGGTAACCGTACGTGTTCTGACGACCCTAAATGGGCATTCCTGTCAGTGGTTCGTACAGCGGACATGATCAACGACTCGCTGTTACGTGCTCACATGTGGGCGGTTGACCGCAACATCACAAAGACTTACATCGAAGATGTAACGCAAAGCGTGCAGTCATACCTTGATAGCTTAAAAGCGCAGGGTGCGATTATCGGCGGTCAAATCTGGGCTGATGCAGATTTGAACACACCTGAAAATATTCAGGCAGGTAAAGTGTACTTTAGCTTTGACTTTACACCACCAACACCGGCTGAGCACATCACCTTCAAGAGCATTCTAACCAACAACTACCTAGAGGAAATCGTATAATGGCAATGTCTCCTAAAATCTTAAAAAAATTCAAGCTATTCGTTGATGGTAAAGGCTATCTAGGTATTGCTGATGAAATCACGTTGCCAAAAGTAACGGTGAAAACACGTGAAGTCACTTCAGGTTTCCAAGCGCCAATCGAACTTGATGTAGGCCAACTTGAAAAGCTTGAAGGCTCAGTAACTTTGCTTGAGTACAGTGCCGACATGATGAAGCTACTAGGTGACTGGAGTGGTAAAACAACACCACTAACAGCACGTGGTGCGATTCAAGCACAAGGCGAAGAGCCTGTTCCAGTTAAAGTGACTTTAGAAGGCTTCTTCAAAGAAGTTGACATGGGCAACTGGAAAGACGGCGAAGAAGCGAAATTGACGCTTCAATACGCGGTTCAAAAATACAAGCTAGAAATCGGTCAGGATGTTATCTACGACATCGACCTACAAAACGACACTCGTATTATCAACGGTAAAGATCAAATGGCACTTCTACGTGCTGCAATTGGAGCGTAATAAATTATGACAGATATCATTAAACTGAACTTCCCAGTCACGGTCGATGCGCATGAGTATGCAGAACTAAAGATGAGACGACCAAAAGTACGTGATCGTTTAATGGTGGACAAAACAGATTTGAGTGAGTCAGAAAGTGAAATTCGCTACTTCTCGAATTTGTGTGAAGTTTCTCCAGACGTAATTGAAGAACTTGACTGGAGCGACTTTGTCAAGTTACGAGAAAAGCTACAGGCTTTTCTCGTATCCCGCCCAAACGCTTAAAAGCTATGGTTATTGCCCTTGCTAAATATACTGGGTGGGGCCTAAACGAGTTAAACGCGCTGACCGAGCCTGAGCTATGCGAATGGTTCGAGTCAGCCGTTGAATACAAACAATCCACAGAGGCAGGGTAACCCCTGCCTTTTTTTGTACGGCAAATAGCATTATTTAGTGTTATTTGCCGTACAAAATACAAACACCACGCCTGTCACTGCACCGCCAGCCCTCCTTTGGTAATCAATGCAGAGTTATTACAGGCACTTCGCTCACTTCTATGTATTTCTCAGGTATTGCTATGACATTTGTGGATCCTTCTGATCAAAATCGCGCCACACAACAGGGTGCATCAACTTTGCAGGGAACTGCTGAAAATAAAGTGAAAAACAAGCTACCAAAAATTCAGCCATATGAAGATATTAGCGCTAGTGCCGAATTACTTGGACAGGTGATGCAGCAGCTTCAATCGCAAGCGCTGGCATTTGACAGCAAACCGCTAGAGTCACTACTTAGCTTGCTTGCAACGTTTAATGTTAATGACTTGCTCGCAAACCATGTCACAGACCTTCGTGCGCATTTGTTGGAATTAAATGCATCTTTACAGATGAGTTCAGGCTCATTACCTGCAAATCTCAAGAATCCTTCACAAGAGACATCAAATGCCAGTAATACAGGGCGAGATAATGCTTCTAATGTAGAAGCTGGCTTGTTTAGTGTTCAAGAGTCAGTGGTACACCAGCTTGATACACAAAGTATCATGAGCGAGAACTTGTCTTCAGTACGAGCCAGTACGCTTGGTTTGCTCAAAGCGATGAATGTGGAATCTCTTGATGACAGCTTAACATCGTTGGACTGGTCTATCGGCGCGGTTACCCATTCGATTGAGCACCTTACGAATGAGTTGTCAGGTGGCGTAGAAGAGGGGGTCAGCAACGCAATACGAGAGTTGCTTGATACAGTTGCAGGCCTCAAAGTAAAAGGTGCTAGTACACAACAAATAAAGAACGTAACAAAAAACACTGCAGCAAACAAAACCGCACAAAAACAGCAAAAGGTAGTTAGCAGAGGAATACCGTCAGACAAGCATATAGCCGTGCCTTCTGTGAATAAATTGATTGCCAAAACACCGGCCAACCCAATTCTTGAAAAGGTTAAAACATCTAAAACCAGCACTAAACTGCACGACAAGCCACTTGGTAAAAACAAACGAGTCAGTAAAGAACAAGGCACTGTACTGGCACAAAATCCGGCTGCTAAAAAACAGGCACCTATCAAGCTGCCAGCCGTCAATCAGTTGAACGTGCAAAGCACTGTTGAAGGGGATTTGGCTTCAATTTTAGACCTTGCGCCACAGCTTTTGAAAGCCGCCGATCTCAAAGGCCCTGCCAAAGCGCTTAAAACTGCGATGCCAGCACTTAAGCAATTAGATTTGCAAGGTATTGCCTCGGGAGATTTGTCTTCGGTATTAGATGCTGGCCCAGATTTACTCAAAGCGGCCAATTTAAAAGGCCCAGCCAAAGCGCTGAAAACTGCGATGCCGGCACTTAAGCAATTAGATTTGCAAGGTATTGCTGCGAGAGACTTGTCTTCGGTATTAGATGCCGGCCCAGATTTACTCAAAGCGGCCAATTTAAAAGGCCCAGCCAAAGCGCTGAAAACTGCGATGCCAGCACTTAGGCAATTAGATTTGCAAGGTATTGCCTCGGGAGACTTGTCTTCGGTATTAGATGCCGGCCCAGACTTACTCAAAGCGGCCAATTTAAAAGGCCCAGCCAAAGCGCTGAAAACTGCGATGCCAGCACTTAAGCAATTAGATTTGCAAGGTATTGTCTCGGGAGACTTGTCTTCGGTATTAGATGCAGGCCCAGATTTACTCAAAGCGGCCAATTTAAAAGGCCCAGCCAAAGCGCTGAAAACTGCGATGCCAGCACTTAAGCAATTAGATTTGCAAGGTATTGCCTCGGGAGACATGTCATCGCTGTTAGATGTCGGTCCAGACTTACTCAAAGTGGCTAACTTTCAGGGCCCCGCAGATGCACTTAAAAAGTCCTTGCCTGCTCTAAAGCAGCTAGACATGAAAGGCATTATGGGTGGCGATCTTCAATCATTGGTTAAAGCGGGTCCAGATCTTCTTAACTCTTTCGGTCTAAACGATGCGGCTTCAGCTTTTGAAAAGCACTCGTCTGCTATTGGCAAGCTTGATTTCAAAGGGATCCTTAATGGCGATTTATCATCTATAGGTGATGCCGCCACTGATTTCTTTGAGAACTTAGGCACTGAAGACGCGCCAGAAGAGCAAAAAGATAAGCCGAGCAAACGTAACAAAAAGCGTAATAGAAGGCGCAACAAAGCCAAACGCAAGGGGGCGAAAAGCCGTCAGTTTCAGCCGCGTAGTAATACCCAGCCATGGGTGAAAGACACACAGGATGACACTGATAAATCCTCGTCCAATAAACACAAAGGTAAGCTAGCACAATCACCAAAACCCGCACTGAAGGTATTGGATGGAGGTCGTAAAGATAACTCTAAGCAAGCCGCTACGCCGAACAAGTCTCAGTCAGCCAACCAAGCAAAGCTGGGCAAAGGCGTTGCCGCGAATGACCCAATTTTCGGTGGCAACAAACAAGCAAAGCCTAAAGTGGGTGGTTTTGTTAAGAGATTAATGAAAAACCCGCTAGCTAAAACATTAGGCCGCTTTACTGGCCCGCTTAGAACCATTATGAGCGCTGCGGATATTGGCGGTACATTGGCCGATGACAGCCTAAGCAAACGCGAGAAATCGAAACAAATTGGATCCGCAGCGGGCGGAGCAGGTGGGGCGCTTGCAGGTGCCGCAGCAGGGGCTGCCATTGGCTCTATCATTCCTGGTGTTGGCACATTGATTGGTGGTGCGATTGGTGGCGCAATAGGTTCGTTTGGAGGTGAGTCATTAGGTGGCTTCTTAGGCGATTGGTTCGGCAGTTCACTGGAAGATAGTGATGTAAAAGAAACCGCTGCAGAACAATCTTTGAATATTGCCAATGTAGATGCCTCTTTAGGTGGCGCGGCGAATGACCCAAGGTTTGAGCTGGGGGGATCGCATAAAGAGCTAGCTGGGGATAGTTCACGAAACGCAAAGGCAGGGCAAGCACATGTAAATCGAAAATCAGCCTTAGCACAGCAACTTACAGATCAACAAAATGATGTGTTGATTGCTAATCCAAATGAGCTTAATGCGCTAGGGCAAAAAACAACTAGCGATAAATCACCAGCGCAGCATGTGAATAGTAGCGTGACCGTTAATGCCAATATTACGGTCAATGCGACACCAGATATGTCGGCATTGGAAATCGCTGAGCAAATCAAGCTGGTTCTTGAGGAAAAACAACAGCAAGCGCAGCGTGATATACGCTTGCGATATATTGATGAGGTAGCTTAATGGCTAAAGTAAGTCACGCGTCGCACATGATGCAGCTGGGGGACTATAAATTCTCGGTGAGTAGTGCGGCGTTTAGCAAATTATCTTATGCGACAGAGTATCGCTGGAAGACCCAAGATTCTCAAACAGAAGGTAAAAGCCCGGTTCAGCAGTTTGTTGGGGTAGGCGCACAAACGATCAATTTAGATGGCACGATTTACCCTCAGCTCGTCAAAGATGGCCTCCATCAGGTTGACAATATGAGGGCTGAAGCTGCCAAAGGAAAACCACTCACGCTTGGCTATGTCAAAGTTAATGGCAAGTCTGACGCCTCCGTGGGCAGGATCTTAGGAAAATGGATCATCAAATCAATCAATGAAGAACGTTCATTATTTCTCAATGATGGTATTCCCAGAGAGATCCAATTTCAAATGACCTTAGATCGTTACGACGGCAATACTAAGTAAGGAGATGAACAATGAGCGGGGTAACGTATATTACGCGTGATGGCGATTGCCTAGACAATATCTGTTGGCATCATTATGGTCGCAGCAGCACGATGGTTGAAATGGTGCTTGAAGCAAATCATGGTTTAGCTGAATTGGGAGCTATTTATCCAGAAAATATCGCGATTTTTCTCCCCGAGGTAATTGAAAAGCCTGTACAGCAGAACATAATCAATATCTGGGACTGAGGAGCTAATCATGGATATTCAACCTCAGTTTTCTATCAAAACGAATGGAAAAGAAGTCGCTCAGCGTTTGATAGACCGAGTTGTTAATGTCACAGTCAGGCTCAAAACAGGCTTGGCCAGTGATAGTTGTTACGTGCGTTTTGATAACTTGGAAGTAGCGCCAATTCAACAACCAAAGCCTACGGATATCATCGAGATTGCGATGGGCTACAAAAAAGGCAATGAAGACAAAAGCGCTACACTTCACCCTCTTGGCCAGTTTGAGGTGGGGGAGTTTAGCTTAACAGGTCCTGTGCGATCACTGGAGCTATTTGGCAATAAACTGCTGTGGCATACCGCGCTCAAAGCTCCCAAACAACGCTCTTGGCCTGAAGACCCTAAAAAACCCAAAAAGCTGGGGGAGCTGGTATCTGATATTGCTGGCGAGTACGGTCTTGACGCTAAAGTGGGAGCAGCATTTATCAACATTGAGCTGCCACATATTGAGCAAAATGAAAGTGACGCTCAACTGCTTACATCCCTTGCTGAACAATTTGATGCCATTTTAAAAATCTCACATGACAAACTGATTTTTATGGCCAGAGGCACGGGACGCTCGTTAACTGGTCAAGCGTTAAAAGAAGTTGTACTTACCCCGGCAGACATTCTGAGTTGGCGATATGACAAAGATGCCTGTCGCGAAGTAGGTGATGTAACCGCATTTTATTACGATATTGACACCGCATTACGGGTGCCCGTAAAAATCGGCAGTGGCAGTCCAAGTGTAGTATTACCCTATGTGTACGCGGGCAAAGCCATGGCAACAAGAGTTGCAAAGGCTAAACTCAATCGCCTAAAACGTGCAAGTTCCAGTACTCAAATCTCATGCATAGGAAATGCTCAAATCGTTGCAGGTGGCGTTGTTAAAATAGCCAACACTAAAAGTGACTTGGACGGTAGTTGGTTTGTCTGTGAAGTTGAGCATTGTATCAATAAACAGGGTTTTCGCTCTCACTTGGTTTGTGAGCAACTCACTTGAGCTAACAACATAACATCTATTGAGAATTCCATTTAACGCCAACGAACCGCACCATAATTGTGCAGTTCGTTTGTGTACCTCTCTTCTAATACCCTACCAACGATTCCTTTCTCCAACTAAGGCCATCCTGTACGTTAAGCACAGGCTCTGGCCTCCTTCCCAATTTGCCAACCTACGATTATAAAAATATTCTTTGATATTAGCGTACCCTTTTTAGTTACAAAAGAAAGATGTATAATCCTTTGCGCGATAAAACACGATCAAAAAAAGGATTTGATATGAAAAAAGCAATTGCAATTTCTAGTTTATTACTACTTTCTAGCCCTGGGGTTTTTGCACAATTAAATATTACGGCTTCTGCACATGAGCAAAAACCAGTGGTAAGTGAAGAGGGCGGTAGGCTCTATTTCTCCAGCATGTTAAAAAACAACAGCGAGCAAGTTAGAAATGTAAAATACTACGATTATATTATTTTTCCAGATGGGAAAATAATGACGCGCTCGGCGCCAAAATCTACCATCTTAATGCCGAATGAGAGCATTGATAAGTCAAATGGCTACATCAATGTGCCGCAGACATATGGGTTGGGGATCTATAAATATGTGTTCTCAGCCTTTGATGAAGATACAGGTGAGATACAAAATACCAAGTTTGAGTTTGCTAAACAAAGTTCTGAACCTAAATATAGTTCGTGTAAAGAAATTTTGCATGCTGGCAAAAGCATTGGAGATGGTTTCTATCACATTGATGTAGATGGGCCTACAGGTAATGCTTTCGAAATATCTGTGTATTGTGATATGACCACCAAAGGAGGTGGGTGGACTTTATTTGCAAATGATAGAATGTCAAAACCATTAAATCCTACTAATTCAGTTAAGTATGATAGTGAAGGGGTGCTTGAGGACGAATATTGGCAAGCCTTGAAGAGCGACACGGGTTCAATTATGGTTGAAGAGTACCGAGTTTTTGACTCAAAACCTAGGCATCGGAGCTTCATTAGTGTAAGTAAGATCAGAAATTCGCTTGCAGATTCTTTAGAAACCAATAGTGCTACACTTAACTTGTTTGGTTCACCATATTCAAACAGTGCTGCATTAGTATTATCAAATAGCTCTGCTGCTGGTTCGCATTCAAAAATATTCACGGGTATCGTGCCTAATATAACCTTTGATCGAGCCTATTACCCATCTTCGTCATATGCGAGAACGATTAGTTATACGCGAGTATATATTCGCTAATATGATATGAGAGGCTTTGCACAAGCCTCTCATTTTTCACAAGTATAGTTTTATAAAAACAGTACTTATGTAGCTTGAATTTTCACCCACCATCACCCCTATCTATCGGAATAAACTGCTCTACAGCTTATTTATCTTCTCCCATAAGTGCACATTTGTTGGTATTATCTTTCGCAAAGTAAATGCACATATTTGAAAATAATCCAGTGGCTAGTTCTTTGTTGTCAGAATGGAATGAGAACTTATGCGGCCACCATATCCCATTGATTTTTTGATAATCAGACTCAATACCAAAACTAGAGTCATCATAGAATAACTTTAATATTTTTTGTTTACTTTTGTCGACCAATATACTAAATGGCTCTATTTCGGGTGACTCTACACGATAAAGGTGTTCATTATTTCTGTTTTTACTATATTGCCTGTATATCAGCGTGTCTTTTTGCTTAAATAAATCTAAGAAATTCAAGCGCAAACTCCGTAATTCCTTGTTAATTTCACTGCTGTCCATAGTGGTTTTGTACTGTGTATTTAAGTCTGTTTTTAAGCCTGTTTCGTGATTTATGTCGTATTTGGTTTGATCTCGAACGATCTTCAAACTAAAAGGCTGGTAATCAACCAAAACATGCTGTTGCGTTGTTTTGCCTGAGCTATTTAAAGTGAGCGTGTAAGCAAACTGCTCAATGTCTTGTATAGTGGCCATTTCTGCCAATAAATTTAGTCGCTTAGGAGCAAAGTGCGCCTCATACCAGTTCTTGGGAAACGCTTGTTCGGTACTGACTCTGTGAATATTAAACAAGGCATAGCCAGATTCTGGGCGCTCACTGCTAAAATAGAGCCATTTGCCATCGGGTGAAAACTGTGGGCTAATCTCATGATGCTCTGAATTTACATCCGCCAACAACTTGATAGGTGCACTCCAATGCCCAGAAATATAGCGACTCGCATAAATATCAGCTTGGGGGATGGTTTTAGATATTTGCCAAAAAACAGCCACCTTTCCATCTGGAGAAAGGCTAAGGTCACTGCGCATTTCTATGTCTTGTGCTTTGGGTATGTTTGTCCATTGCCTGGCTTTGTGAGTTTTTCTATCTTCAGACATAAGAATGTAATTTCGCTCTTTGCGTCTTGAAAAATAAAGTGTCCCTTGATGGATTTCAGGGCCAAATTCATCGTCAGCAGAATTGATGTCCTTAGCTAACGGTATAATGTCGTTAGCCTTTTGGCTCATGAGCGTTGCTCGCCAGATATTATAGTCTTGGCGAATTTTTTCACCTTCTATTGGCCTATCAGAAATAAAAAATAATTTTTTCCCATCAGGGGAATACATTGGATCTGAGTATTTAAATTCGGCTGGTCCAAGGCTTATTCTATGAGGGTGTGTAAAGCTACTATTTCGTACCTGATACTCCCAGACTTCAGCGTTTTCGAAATCTTGTTCTGAGCGTGCCAACACAACACGACTAAAGGAAGGATGAAAATTTAAGTTATATTCACTTCTTTCACTGGACAGTGAGGTAACCAGTTCAGCATGTGCAGAAAAAGCGACACATAAAATGTTGAATACGCTTAGAGTGACTTTCATATTGGTAGTTTCTCCCCACCTTAAGGATGTTGATCAGTAACTGATTTTAATTACTGCTAATGAAGACCTTGCGACGAGCTGATGTATTTCATCAAATCTTTATCAGTTAGGAGGTGAAGGAGCTGTTATGAGTTATTTTTTAGCCGTAATGAGCAAGCCTGTACTCCAAGCTAGGTCAAAAAATAGTCTTAATTTATATAGCGATAGCGTATTGATTCAGAGTTTTAGACAAAATCACTCTGATTTGTTCCTCAAAATGTACTTTGCACTTACTCAATGCTTTTGCTAAGCCTATAAGACTCTGTTGCAAAGGGACTAACCATATGAAGAAGCTATTGCTCTGTTTTTTAGTAAGTTGGTTATGTGTAGCGTGTTCATCTGATGACACGCCCAATAATGAACAGCCTCAAGTACCTAGTGATAATAGTGATATACCTGATCCAACACCGGACCCAGAGCCTGATCCAGACCCAGAGCCAGAACCGGACCCTGAGCCAGACCCAGACCCTGAGCCAGACCCTGAGCCAGACCCCGACCCGGACACACAGGTAGCAATGGTGTTTCCAACACAACTTATGACGACTTCACCTTTTTCAAGACGTCAGGAAAACCAAGGTCTTGCTAGTGGCTCGCTTACAGAGACGACCGCTACCGTACCTAGTTATTTTTCAGCGACTGAACTGATCGACGCTATTTTAAAAGGCGATACTTCAATCAGTGATACATTTGATGTCAATGCCTTTTATGTTACCGGGCATAACGCTAGTTGTTTTGGGCCTGTCGTCATGTACAGTGGTCACCCAGATGCATCTAGCCCTAGCAGTGCAAGTGGCAGCTTACCTAGTGGAGATCTTGGGCTTTGGTTGGCATCAGATAGCAGCGGCGATGCTTGTGCTGTAGCGCAAACGAATGCCTTGCTCGAAGGTGTTGAATCTCAAACAACTATGTCGCTGATGACACTGGCCAGTATGGTTGCCGCCGCTACAGCCGACGGAAGTAGCCTTCCTGAGGTAGGTAGCACGCTTGATGTAACTGGATTAATGAATGATGCAGGGGTTACTGATGTTACCTTCAGCAACGCCAGCATCGAGCAAACAGCCACACAATGGCTGTATCAAATAGAGCTGAGCTATCAAGTAGGCAGTGATGTGTACGCCATTACTTTGGATATGACACATGTTCCGAGTTCAGACAGTGAGCAGTATGAAGGGTATTTAAGATACACCGTTGAGGGTGAGGTCGGCGTATCAGGTATTGAATTTCCCGGTATGAATTGCTCGCAAAATGAGAGAACTTTAGCAGGGTCAATAGCTTATCAAAGAGATGGCGACAATATGGTGTTGCAATCACGCAGTGGCACGTTGTGTGGTCATGGCGTGGCCAATGTATTTAACAGCAATAATATTGTTGATGTTGATAATATCTATGATGCTGTATCGAATCCCGATGGTTGGAGTGAGAACTTTTCAATCTATGGCGCAGATTTTGACCTAACAACCTTAGCGGGTGACTATGCTCACGTTTGGCAAGCTGGTGCTGGAGATGGAAACAGTCGAGTATTTAATATTGGTTTTAACGATGCCAGTCTTGATAATGGAGAGTCTCATTTTGGCTATGGCGCGTCAATCGACAACACTGACGGCACTATATCTGGCTTTATTTGTAACTGGGCGGGCCCTGGTGCTGACCATACCTTGGTGAGTAAAACGCAAAGACAATTTTTTGAGTTTGACTCCACCTTAAGCATTTATTTGGGGACTGACCATCGAGCTAATATTGAATATGCACCGACAGTAAGCTGCGACTATGATGGCTTAGGCACGTTTTTGTTTGATATAGACGCCAGTGGTGTTCTTGGAGATATTGCATTAGAAGACAGTACGTTAGCCTTCACCAATGACTTATGGACACCGACTGATTCAACTATGACAGTACCGGAAGCTATCGCAGCTAGAGGCTTGAGTGTACCTGTAATTCCGTTGGGTTGGCCCGCAGAAGAGTAATATACGTGGTGTGATGCTGATAAACCTTCAGTATCACACTACTATTTATGGCTACCTAAAACTATTTAAGCTCTTGCGCTACTTCCGCTATTTTCTGTCTTAACCAAATATGGCTAGCATCACGGTGTAACAGTGGACTCCATATCATATCTAGCTCGAATGGTGGGATAGGGAAAGGGGGTTCCAAAATTGCTATCGTTGGATCATTTTTGTAGATATTAGCAGCTTTTGACGGCAAAGTAGCTACCAAGTTTTGCTCTTTTGCTAAATGTATTGCAACGTGATAATTACGGGTAAAAGTAGCAATATTACGATGCTTACCGAAGTGAGCCAGCGCCTCATCGACCCAGCCAAGTTTTTGTACATCTGCAGGGTCCATACCCACACCGACGCCAAAACCGGTCTTACTTACCCAAATGTGGCGTGCTTTTAAATATGCATCTAGATTAAAGTTGTCGATAATAGGGTTGTCAGATTTTATCAGACAACAAAAACTATCCTTCCAAATTTGTTTGTGATGAAACGATTGAGGTAAATTTTCAAAACGGTTAATAGCCATGTCTACCTTACCATTTTCAACATCATGAAAGGTCACATCACTTGGCGTGAGAATATCAAGCGTAGTGTCAGGAGCTTCTTCATGGAGTTTATTCAATAGCTTAGGTGCTAGAGTGCTAGCTGCGTAGTCGCTGGCCATGATCCGAAAAACGCGATTACTTTGACTGGCGACAAATTCACGATTTGGCGCCAATGTTTCTTCTAGCGTCATTAGGATACCGCGTATAACTGGTTGCAGTTCAAGTGCGCGTTCAGTGGGAACCATACCTTCGCTGGTGCGAACCAAAATCGGATCATTAAATAAATTACGCAGCCTTTTTAGTCCATTACTCATAGCAGGCTGAGTGATGCTTAACTGATTTGCGGCGCGCGTAACATTGCACTCGCGCAGTAAGGTATCTAGGTAGACTAATAGGTTTAGGTCGATTTTACTAATGTTCACGGCGTTCCTTTATGGTTTTATCTAAGTGGATAAAGCGCTGCTCTTGTGGATAAGGAAATATATGTTTTACAACCTTATTTTTAACATCGAGCTGTGCCTGTTGCCAGTAACTTGCTGATAAAAGCTCTGGGTGAGCTTTCTCAAATATGGACCTGAGTGTAGGGTTTGTGAGAACAAATGTACACAGTTGCTCTGGAAATACGTCTTGTGGAGCGGCGGAATGCTCGTCAATACCTGAATATAGGTCGGATAAGTTGGTTTTTGGCATGTCTCTAAAATTCATGTCGGTGAGATACTGAACCTCATCGTAATCATAAAAAATAACTCGTAGATGCTTGCTGACGCCAAAGTTTTTAAGGAGCATATCGCCTGGGAAGATATTCGCTTGGAGCATTTCCTTAATCGCATTACCGTAATCCATCATGACAATTTCAGTTTGTTCAGGACTAGCATTGTGCAAGTATAGATTCAAAGGTGTCATACGCCGTTCAATGTACAAATGTTTGATAACCAACATATCACCTTCTTCTAACAAGCTCTCAGAAATGGTGTTGCGTAGTTGAGTTAGCAGTTCAGGAGCAATGCGAGATTTAGGGATAACAACGTCGGAGTACTCTATTGTGTCTGCCATTCGACCAACACGGTCGTGATTTTTAACCAGTTGATAGCGTGCAAGTACGGTGTCTCGACCAAAAGGTTTGCTTTCGGAAAATTTATCTTTAATTACCTTGAATACATAGGGAAAGTTTTCAAGTGTAAATACCATCATCACCATTCCAGGCGTGCCCGGAGCTATGGTAAATTGATCTTGGCTGTTCTCTAAATGGTACAGGAACTCTCTGTAGAACTCGGTCTTTCCTTGCTTATGAAAACCAATCGCATTGTAAAGTTCAGCCGGCGTTTTATTAGGCATTAGTTGATTCAAGAACCTAACTAGAGCAGAAGGTGCATGAGTTTCCACCATGAAATAGGCTCGGGCAAATCCAAAGATAACTCTCATTTGCGATGAGTTAGTTAGCAGCGCATCTATGTATAACCCACCTTTTGCATGGTGAAGCACTGAAATAATAAACGGCTGTATACCACTTTTTGAAACGACACGACCTATGATATAAGCCCCTTTGTTGCGATAAAAAGGGGCCTGTAGTATATCAAAACGCATCATATGACTTCGGTGGTGTGTATCGGGTGCCTGACGTATAAAGGCTTTCATTAATAGTTTGATATCTCTATTTAAGTTTTGAAAGTCACACTTGAAGTCAATCTGTTTGATGATCTGCTTTATAGTTGGCTTCAGCCCTGAAACAACGGGAAAATAACTGCGATATTCAGCTTCAACCGGAAGCGCAGGTGCATCTTTTAAAGTGGTCTCAACAAAAATGAAGTCATTATTAAAATAGCGTCGGTGGAACAGACGACAAAAAACGGAATTGTAAAAGGTTTCTGCCAGTTCAGCTTGAGGGTGGAAACTAAGCAGCTCTAGATAGTCTTTTTTAATTTGATACCAAAGGGGTTCATTAAGTTTTGTACAGGGTAAAGAGGCTTTTAGTCGGTCGACAGTTTCTTCAACCCGCTGGTCATAATGACTGATCCTAGACTTACTTATTTGCTGGATCCGTGACCAGTCCTGTTGTGAAAAAGCGTGTCCAGTCTGTTTTGTAATGCTCTGAAAGCGCTGATAATGCTCAGTAAATCCAGCCAAAATCAGCTCTGCGATAGTATAAGAATGCACTCTAACACCCTAAGTGGTATGACCTCTTTGTAGGTTAGCTTTTTTTAGTGTGCGTGTCACTCATTCATAGCGCTTTAGTTTTTTCTCTAATTGAGCGATTTGTTTGTTCAGCTTTCTAGCTTGTTTGTGGTAATCCTTGTTGATCGCTTTAAGCTGACGTTTGATATCGTCAAGTGTCTCTTTGCGCTCGTTGTCATCCATAATGCGATTGACTCGTAGCTGTTGATCTCGCGTATCTTGATCTCGTTCACGAGTTAAAATGGCTGCTTGGTGTTTTTTCGCTCTTAATTCGTTTTTCAAATTACGGATGATTTGCTGCTTTTCAATTTTATTGAGAGCTTTGTAATGTTGCTCTGATGAGGTGCCTGACTTTGGATCAATATTGGTAATAGTATGCTGAGTGCTATTACCAGCGCAAGGAAATTGACTGTAAACCGTTCCTCGCTCAGAAACGCACTTGTAGTAGTTAACGATAGTTTTAGCTTGGCTAGGAAGGGAAAGTAATAGTGCCAGAACAAATATACCGCGTATCATAGGTTTTCCTTTTGTTAAATCTCCTAACTCAAAGATAGACAAACATTAAGAAATGGCAAATTACTGAGAGTGTTTCTGTGGTGAAAACTTTTTCAATACTTTGATATTATTGATTAAAAATGGAATATCTAACTTCTGATCAATCGCAAACCCTTCAGTGCCTGAAACGTTCTTATAACTACCGTCCTGACTAACTAGTGTGATGCGGTCTTTACGAAAAGCAACAAGTACACCTTGCGTATAGTTAACTCCCTCATTACTGTTAGAGTGCTTGAGATCTCTACCTAACATAGTGCTGGTGGCAAGTTGAGGGCAACCTAAATGACTGGCGACAAGTGTGTGTGTGATGTCATGTAATTGCTTAAACGTAATTTGATCGGTAGAGTCAAAGTAGTTACTGTAGAACACACTATTGTAAATGACATCGGTACTATTCGGCGCTAGAGAAAATGCAATAACAGGGCCTTCAATATTTTTTTCATCATCAAGTTGATTAGCGCCAATAATTTTTATGGGTGCCGATTGTACATCTATATCAACGATAGAACTTAAACCCATTACACTTACAAGCTGGCCTTCTGAACTCCAAGGAGGTTGTGAATTTTGCGACATCGCAGATTTATAATACGCAGGTAACCCAAACACCAAGTTAAAAACTGCATCCTCATGATTAGATGGTTGTAATAATTGCGCCGTTGGCTGCAGTTTGTATTTGCCTACAAAAGTTGTTAACTCGGAGTGTTGTTCAAATACAACGATTGTTGCCGGTGTCACTTTTTGTGGCTGACATAGTGGTAGAGGCCTATCAAATGCAAACTGGCTTTGCACGTTTGTTAGACTAATATCTCGTGCTTGTTCATATCGTTTAATATCTAATAGGTCATGGCGAGCTAACAGAGTTTTTGCGGTCGTAGGGTAAGATAGTGGGAGTACATTATCTTGTTTGGTGACATCAAAATAGGCATTGGCATCTGCCCAAATATGAATGCTGTGACTTGCCGCAAAGCTGCTCACTAAAATCGCGGTGGCGTATTTTGGAAACCGATATGTTTTTAACTCAGCTAGGTGTCGCCAAGCACGGTTACCCGCCAGTAACTCGAATACTAACACCGCTAAAATAAAGCCAACCGCTAAAATAGTTACAAGTAATGGTGAACCGCTAAATTTACCCCACAGTAACGATATGATCTCTGGTAGCGCTTGAATATTTAAATGGTAGCCAAGCTGAAAATATACAAAAGCATCAAGAGAAAGAATTGACACCCCACAGGTAGCCAGTAGTGCTGCCATGCCTCTTATATGCCTAGGGTAAGGAAATATGAGACTCAGAGGAAATATGGTTAAAACAAATGCGCAAAACGTGATAAAGCTAGTGTGACTTAGCCAAGTAATAAACATGTAAAAACCACCCAGCGTAGATACAGGTGGCTTGTCAGCAAGTAAATAGCTAGTACTAATCAGTAAGACTAAGCCTATGTTAGCAAAGGTAAACCAGTGCCCCCAACTAAGAAGTTGGCTAGCTTTAGACGAAAACGGGCTTTGTGGGGTTAAATTCATCCAGTTATTTTACCGATTGTACGAGCGCTTTAGAGAAGTTATCCGCAACTGTTTGTCTTTTCGCTTCAGGCACATGTTCTTTTAAAATATGCGTGATAGAATTTCCTAAACACATAAGACTCAAATCAACCGGTGCCTGCGCTTGAGTGAGCACATCAATTAGCTGGTCAACAATTTGTTCAACTTGTTCGTTGGAATATTTAGATTGGATAGGCATCAGTTGGTTCAATATTAAAGAGTTATAATTTTTTCATTTTAACACCAGAGGCGTGAAAAACAAACATGAGCATAGCGGTGAATAAGCTAGTTGTACATTATGTCGACAAGCACGATGAAGATACGCAGATCCATTTACGTGAAGATGAAATGCAAATTAACGATAAAGTAAATGTATTCATTGAACAGTTACATCATGCTTACAATGGCAAACCAGGTAAGGGGTACTGTGCATTCAGTGGTGAAAAAAACAGTCAAGTGTCTGCTGCCATGCAGAGCTATCGTAACAATGAACTGGGGTTTTGGCACTTTACACAGCAAGCAACAGAAGTTTTAAAAGAAGAGCTCAATAAATATGCATTTAATGAGGTTGGCTATTTAGTGTTTTGCCACTATCAGTATGTGGCGACAGATTATGTTCTAATCGCATTAATTAATATCAAAGAACATTACTCGATTACCTCAGAGTTGGATTTATCAGCTTCGCGACACTTAGATATATCGCGTATGCAACTAGCTGCTCGCGTGGATTTAACCGCTTGGGATACACAGCCTGATGATGCACGTTATATCTCTTTCATTAAGGGCAGAGCAGGGCGTAAAGTTGCTGACTTCTTCTTAGACTTTTTAGGCTGCGAAGAGGGGATCGATCCTAAACAGCAGTCACAAGTGATGCTCAATGCTGTGGAAGACTACTTGAGTGAGCAACAGTATAATAAGCAGGAAAAGGATACTTTACGCAAGGAAGTATTTGATTATTGTAACGACTGTGTTGTGTCTGGGGAAGACGCTAACATCGAATCCTTGTCACAAACACTATCTAAGTCTTCGGATGCGCCATTTGAAGATTTTTACAAGGAGCAAGGCTATGATCTTGCTGAGTCTTTCCCTGTTGATAAGAAAACAGTGAGTACTATGGTTAAGTTTTCTGGTTTAGGAGGTGGCGTAAGTGTAGGATTCGAGCGTAAGCATTTGGGAGAAAGGGTTGTTTATGATGCTCGCAGTGATACCTTGACGATTAAAGGGATCCCACCGAATCTAAAAGATCAGTTACAACGTTTTTACGAAGAAAATGAATAATATTTTCAAGGTTTTAGTGCCACATTAACTAAACTGTGGCACTAAACATTTTAAACTGGAGGTCGGTTATATACCGCCGTAGACGATAAACTGCGCCAATTGTAGTGACAGTTTGTCGGCCAGTTTTTGCATGGCATTGTGCTTTGCTGTTTGAGCATATGAAGAAGCCGCTTTTACCTTGTCATTGAAGTGTGCTTTTTCCATACCTTGTTCTTTGATCACCATAAAACTTTCCGCGATGCTGTAATGGGTGCCAGATTTGACTATCTGCTGCCAATTAACTCGAAAGGTCAGCTCAAAGTCTGCGTCATTCGCAGTGATCTGAATACCATTGCTAGTTAGTGAACTTGCCATGATATCTCGGATATTATCGTGTTCTGAGGAGTCGGCGACAATACTAAAACTGAGTGTATTGAGTACTTGCTCGCTGAGTGAAAGTTGCGATACTAAATCTTTAGACAATGGTAGCTTGGGGCTTTGCAACATCTGCAAATAGTCATTCAATTTTTGTCTTTTCACTGCTAGGGTGCGTAATGTGATTGCCTTTTTGAGGCGTTGCGACTTGCTTTTATCCGATAATGAAATTTGCATAATTTCTTCATCAACAGCATTAATACTCAACTCTGTTTGCATAATCGCTTCTGTGCGATTAAACGAAGCTAAGGCATATGCAGTGTTATTATGCCAAAACTCGTCTTCTATCTTCACACCTTGCAGTAAAATATTAGGAACACGGCTACTGATCAACTCATCAACATGATATTGCATCGATTTTTCGGTTGCAGATTGCGAAACCGTGGTGTGTGCAGAAATGGTGACGTTAAGCTGTTTAGCCAAGGCGAGTCGAGCAGACTCTTGGGCGGCAAGTTTTGCATTTTGCATATCCCCGACGCTATCTGCATAGCCAACACCATAAATCATAAAATCAGAGCTCGGTGTGTCTGTCAGCCATGCAGGCTGAGTAGTAGAGGGCTTGTCTGCTGTGGTTTGGCACCCACTAAGTAGCAAAGCGCCAATGCATAATATGCTTGTTAGTTTAGAAGCCATAACCTGATCGCTCTTGCAATTTTTGAATTTTCTTCTGGCCATTCCAGACTTCACGATTGCTGGTCATATCAATGAGACGCAAGTCTACTTGGTAAAATGTCACGCGAGTGCCACCTTGTTGATCTACAAAAGAATTGATAGTGCCCGATAACGCGTAGTCAGCTCCTTGCTCCTGTCCCATCTCATTTTGAGTTTCCAAGCTGGCGTTGAGTTCTTGATCTTTTCGCTCGTCTCTAATTTCCTCTCTGATTTCTTTATTGGCAACGAAGTCAGCTTGACCAGAGCGTAAGATAGCGCGCTTTAGGTCATTTAAAAACGTATCTACTGCGATATGTTGGTGCGACTTATTGCGAATAGATTGAATGATGATAGCGGGACGAGTGCCTTCTTTTTTGAGATGATCATTTACCCAAGGGAAGCTCAACATGTCGCTGATCATCGCTTCGGAAACTAGCTGAGAATCTTTACCATTCCATTTATCAGACAACGCGACTTCTTGGTTTGCATCTATTCGCTGTACTTTGGTGCTTTGACAGGCACTCAGTGCAAGTGTCGAGATCACCGCAAAAGGGACTAGCTTCAGTAATTTGCGATTATATTTCATACCATTATTCCATATTCAAGGTTGAGTTGGTGAGTGCGGCTTGCTCGCTTGGTGCATTCGCAAAGGTGCGAGTATGCCAAAGGCTCATGACATTGTTGGCGGTGATGTGCTCACTTTGTTCAATAATATGTCCTGAGCGAAAATAGGTTTTAATTATAACGTCGTGTTCACCTTGGGGTAATGAAACCTGGGCGACGCGTATCTCTGCTGGCAATGTTTGCCATTGTCTAGTATCGGCGGAGGCCGTAATAGCATTTACAACAGAAGTAGTGAGCTTTGCTAGGTTCCCTAATAAATTATTTTGTTCAAAACCCACTTTATCTAGCGCTTTTCGGGCAGACAGTGCTTTTATGATTTCTCTACTAAGCGCAGCATGGATCTCGGCATTTGCCTGTTTGAGTGCATCTTGTAACGTCAATAAACTCACAGAGTGGTAGGGAAGTAGGGTTGTCAGAGGCTGGCCATTTAACCACACTTCACTATGTGTTACCTGATTGTCCAATGGTTCAAGATAAGTAACAGAGATCCTTGCGCCAAATTGGAGTGCGTCAACGATACCTAATTTAACTGCGTCATCCCATAACGGCCCCAAAGGTAGACGCTTTGTCAGAGCGCCCATCGCAACATCTCCTAAGTCTCCAAGCATATAGTTCTGCATTATATCAAATAGGCTCGTATCTGCGTGGAGCATCTGAAACCAACGCATTTGTGCTTGTCGTTCTTTATAGTTTCCAAGAAGAATAGGAGTCATTACGAGTGCTTTTGATTCACTGTTAGCACGCAACATCAAGTTGAGTTGCTTTCGCTTTGGCGCTATTCCAATATTTTGTACTAACGTCACATTGGCACTTTGGGTTGTTTCGCCTGTGTTTGTTGGTTTAAGCGCTCGTAATTCATTTTCATAGCCGCCAGCCTTGCGCATCACCCGGATTAATCCAGAGCGGGCCTGTTCAGATATTTGTTCAGGCAATTGGTATTGTTTTGCAAAACCATTTTCATACATGAACATAGCTCGCTCATACTGTAACCGAGCCGAATCCCACTCTGCGCTTTGCTCAAATAATACGCCACTGAGAAAATGAGCAAATGCATCATCTTTGTAGTCAATGTTTTCCAGTAAATCAGTAGGGGCAAAAATTGGTTTGAGGATCTGGTAGACATTTTTAGCAAGAAAGTCGTTATCTTGCTCCGTATTGTATCCACCGCTTTGCTCTTTTAGTTGGTTTAAAAAAACGTCTAGCTGACGCATTTCAACAAGAGCGGCATCATAGTAATACTGAGCATTGTCCGAACTAAGTTTTGCCAGAGCGTTATAGTTGAGCGCTTTCATAATATGAATTTGCGGCAGGTAAAATGCTTTGCCTTTATATGTGGAATATGTAGGGCCACTGAGCTGTACTAACGCCAATTCCGAAACACTTTGTGTGTAAAACGACTCAATCAATGTTATCGCAATTGCGAGCTGCTCGTTGCTTGCTAAGTAGTTTTTTTCAAGATGGAATAGACTGGCCATTTCAAGATGGTACAGTAGTCTATCGTTACCAGTTTTACTGTAACTTTTAATAACGTTTTGTTTCGCCTGCACAAAATCACCTTGTTGCGCTAGTTGGGCAGGGGAAAGGTGGTTAAACTGCGTGATACTACATGCGTTGAGTAAGAAAGCTTGAATAAAAACGATACACAATGTTACAGCTTTTTTAATGCGGGCACTCAATGACACATCCTATGTTTAGTCGTAAAGAGACGATTTGAATAAATATTGTAATTAACTTAAATAAACTCAAAGCGTTTGAAAAGCAATAAATTGTTAAAAATCGTTTTTACAATTTATTACTGTTAGGTGCATTATAGTCTGCTAGATTACACCATAATAAACACTTCAGGCCAAAAGGAAAGAAAATGAAAATTAAACCACTGATCACTACCCTTGTACTTGCTGGGATGCTATCAGCCTGTAGTTCTACCAAAGACAACAGCGCATCAAGCTCAAGAGTGAATATTCCTGATTGGGTGCTTAACCCAGTTGTAGAAAGTGGCATTGCTGCAGCGGATTGTATTAAATATTCAGGTAATATTTCAGTCGATCAGAAAATGGCTGTAGCAAATGCGCGATTAGCATTGGCACAGCAAATTGAAGTACGTATCGAAGGCCTAGACAAAACTTTTGCTAACCGTACCGACGCTAATGACGCGACGACGGTAGGAAGCACATTCAGCTCTGTATCAAAGCAACTTACTAAGCAAACACTTAATGGCTCTCGCGTAGTAAAAGCTGATGTAGTTGATATAGCAGGAAAAGATTATTTTTGTGCGTTAACTACTTTATCACCAGAGTTGACCAAAACATTATTTAAAGATTTGATCAAGTCAGCGAAACCTTCAATCGATCCACGAGATGAACAGTTCTTGTATCAAGAATTTAAAGCTTTTAAAGCAGAACAAGATTTAGAAAAAGAGATCGAACGACTAACAAATTAAGTCAAATTCAAGGGGGCACGCAAGCGTAACTTAGTATATGGTTGTGTGCCACCCAGTGTGGTCATTATTGCTATAAAAGGAGCAGCAATGGTGAATAAAAATCTAATGCTTGGGGCTATCAGTTGCCTCGCTTTTGCGACAATGAGTGAGCAGACACTAGCATCTCAATCGATTCTATTCAGTGAGTTGAATGAGGCGATGTCACAGTGGCAAAGTAGCTATCAAAACCCAACTACCAAGGATGAATTTGAGCAATTCAAATTAAACCACTTACAGCAATTTGATGACTATGTAGAGCAACATTTCGCTGAATTTGATAGGTTTAGGAATGAGCTAATTTCCAGTTGGGGAGAGGCACAAATTTCTGAGCAAGCCCGTTTCGTGCATTATAATCAAGAAAATAATGCTCGATTGAATATTGATTTTGAGAACAATACACTGACCATCAGTGTGCGTCACTCAGATAAAAATAAGCTTACTTCAGAGGACGCTTATCAGGAGTTTCATAGGCTTTTGCCCGCTATCGACAACGCCGTGCTGGAGGTATTTTTTCAGGACTTTATTACTCAGATAAAACAAGCTGATTTTAAAGTTGTGACTGAATACGAAATAGATAACGGTCATAGAGCTAAATCTTTACTTCGGGCTAAGCAGCAAATTAAGAAGCAAACTCAGCAGCAGATCCGGCTGGTAGAACGTCAACTAGATGACAAACTTGCACAACCTACAGCGCCCACGCAAGAAGCTGAGGCTAAAAGACTGCTTAAACAAAAACGACAACAGTTAGAGTTATTACAGACCAAGCGTCTTGAACGTCTAAAAGCCAATATTAGAGAATTAGCAAAAGCGACTCCAACAAAAGAAAAGGTAAGTGAATTTACATTTAAATTATCTGAAGCCACTAAACGTCCAGCTAGAGCTAAAACTTACATTGGTGCAGTAGCAAAGCAGAGTAAACGCTTTGATATTGCACCTAGCCTTGTTTTTTCGGTAATGCACACTGAAAGTCACTTTAATCCACTGGCTAAGTCAGCAATCCCTGCATATGGACTTATGCAAATTGTGCCCACCAGTGCTGGTGTAGACGTTAACCGCTTTTTATACCGTCGCGATGAGCCTATGCCCAGTACCTATTTATATATAGAAAATAACAATATTGAAGCGGGAACAGCATATCTACATATACTTGATCAGCGCTATTTGAAGTATATTAACGACCCATTGAGTAGGAAGTATTGCATGATAGCGGCATATAATACCGGAGCAGGTAACGTGGCCAGAGTATTTAACAGTGATGGTTCGAGAAATATTCGAAACGCCAGCCGTATTATTAACTCAATGACGCCTGAGCGAGTGCTAGAAGCGCTTGAAAGTGAATTGCCCTATGATGAAACGAAGCACTATTTAAAGCGTGTACTTGAGCGTGAATCACTTTATCAAGAAATTTAAGTTCAGAAGTAGAAATCAACAATGAAAGATATCTGCTTAAGAAATTATAAAAAACCGGGCTAATTGCCCGGTTTTTTTGAGGTCTAGTTCTCTAGTTTGCCAATGTTTTCATAAAAAACATCTACTTGCTCGTTTAGACTTTTACTGTATATGATACCAAGTGTTTCGTCTGAAAGCTCAGTTATTAGTGGTGCAAAAGAATCTATATTTTTAATATTCTCACCATCAGAGAACTGATCATTGTCATTAAATTTACGCATATAGATAACATCGTAATTTGTATAAAACAATCTTATAACACCGTTATGCTCAATCAATGAAGGGCTAGACGGAGCATTAGACGGAAGTCTTTGAATCTCAGAAAAAAGCTCTCCATCACTTGAAATAGAAACAATAATTGCCTGAAGGTCACTAGAGTAATAGGTCATGAGTACTCTGCTATCTGGCAATAGTATTGTTCGTGCTCTGCTGTCAGAGCCTTCGTAACCACCCACTAACTTTTCGTCAGTCCAACTTCTCAGATCATAAGACGTTCTAACGTAAACATTGGTCTGTCGATAGTCATCACCTGGAGCGGCTATATAACTCAAAACATACTTACCACTGGGAAGTTGAACCATCGACCGTGGTTCAAATGTATTGATCATACACCCTTCGATAGTTTCGCATGTTGTGTATCCAGATAAATCGATCTCCGAAAGTGCAGACCAGTTATTATATTCATACTTAAATACACATATCGATGCGACATTACAGCTGGTGGTCAGAAATAGGTTGTTGCTTGAGTCTTCAAACAAGAAACCACCACTACTGGATGTGTTCTGTGGAGATGCTGGCGATGGGCCAGCAGACCATGTTTGACCGTTGTCTGTTGAAGTACTCATTACTACGCGACTGTAACCAAAACCTGATGTGTATAGTGCGAGTAAATCTCCATTACGACGTGTAATTAAAGATGAAGCGTAAGAGGTTTCAGTGGTTTGATTAGTGAGGTTGACGCCAGGTTCTGGATCTGGCTCATATTCACAAGTTCCTCCAGAAGCGCACTCTACGGTATAAGATATATATTGTTGCCAGCCATCAGAATTATGATGATCACCGCATATGCCATTTTCTTTTGAGCAATACACTGAAACTTTTGTTTGGAAACTGCCTGAATATTCAACAGCTGGAAAAGAAACTACCCATTCCATCGCATTGTAGTCAAATACCCCGTTGTAGTAACCATTATCAATATATTTAGTTAGGTATGAATTAGGAGAAGCTTGATCATAGGTAAAGTATTGTAAATGCCAACCGTCATTTGCTGACAATACCTCAAAATTATCTCCAAACCCCTTAATTCTTAGATTAATAAGCTCCCCAGTAAGATAACTACTCTGTGCACCATTTAACAGAATGTGGTCTTGCGTATCTGGCGTGCCATCATTGTCGTCGTCAAGATCTTGGTTATCACCAATTCCATCACTGTCCGCGTCATGTGATTCAGAAGCATCAAGTGGAAATGCGTCTAGTTCGTCAGCAACACCATCGTTGTCATCATCCGTATCTGCATTATTACCAGTCCCATCAGCATCTGTGTCAAGCCACTCTGCTGGGTCCAACGGGAATGCATCAGCAGCATCTTCATAACCATCGTTATCGTCATCTGTATCAGAATTGTTTCCGATGTTATCATTATCGGTATCTAGCCACTCTGAAGGATCGAGAGGAAATGCGTCTAGTTCGTCAGCAACACCATCGTTGTCATCATCTAAATCAGTATTGTTACCTAGCCCATCTGAGTCTGTATCTAACCATTCAGTTGGATCTAATGGGAAAGCATCAAGTGTGTCATTATAGCTATCATTATCATCATCTGCGTCAGCATCATCAATGATACCGTCGTTGTCATTGTCTAGATCGTTAGCATTGTTGATACCATCGCCATCAATATCTGTACTCATTAAGATATTTGAATGACGTAGCATCAGTTCTGGGTTAGTCATCGCCGATGTATCCAAAGTACTATTCCCGGTAACGGTTGTTTCTTCTGCCATGACACGGGCCAGTTGCGGCATTAGCTGTAGCTCAGTGCCCGGTATATTTAGTGTGTGAATTGGCGTTAGTAATACCGAAATATTGTCTTTGTTGTATGGAAGGCTATCAGTATCTGATTGAGCATCTAACTTACCATCTTTTAGATCAGAAACAAGTTCATCAAGCAAGCGGTCAACAGAGAGTTGATTGTCCGCAATAGCTAGGCGTAATTGATGCACTAAAGCTGCATTTATCTCATTGACAGTTCGCACGTACCAAGCGTTCTGCTGTTGAATGCTTTCCACGGTTGCATCTGTTAAAAGTGGAGGTGTAGTTAAAAGACTAACATTCTGGTCCATACCGAATGAGAATAGAGATTTTATTTCATTTTCGGCATCATTAATGGCCTGTGAAGTACCCAAACCAGAGATTGTTTTACTTAGTGCCAGCTTAACTGTTAATGTGGATAAGGGGGTTGCGTATAATGGTTGTTTTGCTTTGATTTGTGCGGCACTAAAGATACCACGTAGGGTATCAAAAACAGGCTTTTTACCTGAAGTGATATCTACAGTTCTTTCATTGGCAGAATATTCGATGACAAAAAAGTCTTGTAGTTCACCTTTTAAAGATAGGTTTCTAATGTTTGTTGTGGCATCTGTCTCGGCGGTGCCTAACAATTTACCAAGACCATTTGGTGCGAGTTTGTCAAACTGATATATTTTTACATCTGCAAATTGCAGCGGCCCTTTTACTGCGACACCCCGAAGAGGAAAAGTAATTTCCGAAACCTCTGTATTCTTACCTGTTTCGGTATCAGGTGTTGGGGTTGCTGAGCCAGATTCCCCGCCACCGCAAGCGCTAAGTAGTGACATAGCCACAGCGATACAAACAAGTTTTTTGTTTGTATTCAAATGATCAAACATAACTAAATTATTCCTATCTTATATCTAAGAAAAAGTAACCAAAGGTGTGTATTAATGACTTCAGGGAGTAATCCATGTTGAGGTAAGTGCGAACATTAAAAGCACTTCATTCCATAAAGCTTCATTTTGTTGGAATTTTACACTAAAGAATAAAGTATTATAACTATAGCAATAATGAAAACTTGGTATCCGTACCGGATATCATCGAAATTTCTGAGGTGAGTGAATAAAATATTTTGTAAATCAATGCAATAGCTGTATGTGTCTACTGTAAATCAATGTAAAGCGAAACTGCTATGTTGCGGTTTAGGTAACAGAGTTAGCTATTTGAATAACCAGGCTAGTGAATTAAAACAGGGTTGATATTAACTAGAGCATATCACCACTTTATAAAGTAAAAAGGCCGCATTCGCGGCCTTTTTCGTTTTTGAATATTACTATTCGGCGTGGCTCGCTTGAACTTCAGATGACGCCGTTGGAGTACTCGTCATAGTTGAAGCCATTGCTGAGCTTGCTTTGCCTGATGGTGCTTTTGAACCCGCAGACATACCAGAGTTAGCCACAACTTCGCGTGCTTCATGTGGCATGGCTGAAGGGGTGATAACCTCAAGAGCTTCATCAACACTGCTTGCTTTGGTCATTGGAGAGCTCGCGTTATTAGTATAACGTACTCGAGGTTTCTCTTGGGCTTTAGCACTTTGACTCAGCTCCGACTGTTCAGCGTTAACAACAGCAGCTTCTGCTTCCACAGCTTCTGAAGCATGTTCAACGTTTTGCGTGCCGGCTTGTGCATCAGCGTCAGTATCTGATTTAGCAGGCTGAGCTTCAACAGCCGTTTCTGCTTTATCAACAACAGCTTCCGCAGTTGGTGCCTCAGCATCGGTTTCTGCTTTATCTACAACAGCTTCCGCAGTTGGTGCCTCAGCATCGGTTTCTGCTTTATCTTCAACAGCTTCAGCGGTTGGTGTTTCAACATCCGTTTCTGCTTTATCTGCAACAGCTTTCGCAGTTGGTGTTTCAACATTCGACTCAGCTTTATCTGAGATAGCTTCAGCGGTTGGCGTTTTAACATCCGAGTCTACAGCATCATGTGCATTAGCTATTGATTCAGTCACTTCACCAGTATCGGAAACAATTTCAGAGTCCTGCGTTTCAGGATTCTGTTGTTCTGTTACTTCACTAGTTGAGGTAACCTCAGTTGGTACAGCATCATGATCAGCTTGTTGTTTTGCATCCACTTCTGTTTCAGAAGTAATAGCTACATCTGTATGCTGTGTTGATGTCTGTTGTTCTTGTGCCTTCAATTGGGCTTCATACTCAGCTGCAGCTTGGTCAGCAACGGGTATAAATGCAGGTTCATTTTCCTTATCGCCTTCAGGTTTACGACGACGTTGACCTGCGGCACGAAGGTGACGAGGAGAGCGACGAGAGCGCGTTCTTGGTGCGTCATCTTTCGATTCTTCATCTTTTGCTACTTGCTCAGCAGGTTCGCTTACTTCAACTGATTTATCCAGTTCTTTAGTATTTTGAACCACAGAGTCGTCTGCCTGTGAAGTATTTACCTCAGGCTGCGAAGGTTCTGTTTGAGCAGGCGTTTTCTCTAGCGCTTTTGCATCTTGTGCTGTAACTGCTGATTCGTCTTTAGCGGTATTGGTAGTATCAACTTGGTCGTCTAAGCGCACTTTTTTACGTAAGTTGCGACGTTGACGGCGAGGCTTAACCTTGACCTCTTTAGTTTCTACTTCAGCGTTTTGAGGAGCTTCAGTGTTCGCAACCTTTAGCGGCTCGCTACTACTTTGCGAGTCAGGCTTATTGGAGTCATTACGCTTGCGCTGATTCTGACGACGGCGCTTATTGCGACCTTCGCCTTTCTCGCGGTTGTCATTTGCTGAACGGTTATCTGAACTGCGAGTTTCCTGCTCAGTATTACCACTTGGCGCTTGCTCGTCTCTTTTCTTCGTATTACTACGGCGACGGTTTTGACCACGACGACGGTTGTCATTGTCACGGCGAGGCTTATGTGTAGATGGCTTTTTCTGCTCTTTTTCTGTTTCTTTTTCTTCAGAAGCAGGGCTAAACAAGCCTTTCAACCAATTACCAATTCTTGTCAGTAGCCCAGGTTCAGACTTGGTAGCAACGGGTTTAGCTGGCTTTTCAGTAACTGGTGCCGGCGCTGGAGCTGTAGGCATCACAACACCTTTAAGCACAGGCTCTTCTTTTACAACAGCTATTGTACGAGAAACGTCTAGTGACTCTGGCTCTGGTACAGTTATTTGCTCATAGCTTGCCGCTTGTGACGTTTCGTCTTTACGCAGGCGTAATACTTCATAATGTGGCGTTTCCATATGTTGATTTGGAATGATCACCACATCACAGTTGTGACGTTTTTCGATACGATGTACAGACTTACGCTTTTCGTTTAGGAGAAATGCTCCGACAGCCACAGGCACTTGCGCATTGACTTGGGCGGTATTGTCTTTAATAGCTTCTTCTTCTATCAAGCGTAAAATTGAAAGAGCAATGGACTCATTCGAGCGAATAGTTCCTTGACCGCTACAACGAGGACATGAATGCTGACTTGCTTCACCTAGGCTTGGACGCAAACGCTGTCGTGACATTTCTAACAAACCGAAACGTGAAATCTTACCGATTTGAACACGCGCACGATCAGGGCGAACCGCATCTTTTAAGCGGTTTTCAACTTCTCGCTGGTGGCGTGGGGGGGTCATATCGATGAAGTCGATAACGATCAAACCACCTAAGTCGCGCAAACGTAATTGGCGAGCAATTTCATCTGCCGCCTCCAAGTTGGTGTTTAGTGCGGTCTCTTCGATATCTCCACCTTTGGTTGCTTTAGAGGAGTTGATGTCGATAGACGTTAGTGCTTCGGTTGGGTCAATTACAATTGAGCCACCTGAAGGTAGTCTCACTTCGCGTTGGAAAGCGGATTCGATCTGACTTTCTATTTGATAATGCGTGAATAGAGGCACATCATTTTGATAAAGCTTAACGCGACTCATAAAATCGGGTCTAAAGCGTTCGATATGAGCTTTTGCTTCTTCAAACACTCGTGCTTTATCAATAAGAATTTCTCCGATATCACGACGTAAATAATCGCGGATAGCGCGGAAAATAACATTACTTTCCTGATGGATTAAGAAAGGTGCTTTACCGCTGTTCGCGGCTTCTTGAATAGCTTGCCAGTGAACTAGCAGGGCTTTAAGGTCGTATTCGAGCTCTTCATACGATTTGCCTACACCGGCAGTGCGTACAATAAGCCCCATGCCTTTAGGTAATTCTAATCGGCTCAAGGCTTCTTTAAGCTCAATACGCTCATCTCCCTCAATTCGACGAGAAATACCGCCAGCTCGAGGGTTGTTTGGCATCAATACCAAATAACTGCCAGCGACGCTGATAAAGGTCGTTAATGCAGCACCTTTTTGACCACGTTCTTCTTTATCAACCTGAACGATGACTTCCTGACCTTCTCTAATAACGTCCTTTATATTCGGACGACCATTGAAGGTATAACCGTTAGGGAAGTATGTTTTGGCAATTTCTTTAAGAGGAAGGAAACCGTGGCGCTCTGCACCATAATCAACAAAGGCGGCTTCTAAAGAGGGTTCGATACGGGTAATTTTACCCTTGTATATATTGGCTTTTTTCTGTTCGTGACCTGGGCTTTCGATATCAAGATCGTATAGCCTTTGGCCGTCAACCAGTGCTACGCGCATTTCTTCTTGCTGCGTGGCATTGATCAGCATACGTTTCATATTGTTACTCTACTTTCAAATTTAGTCGAGCCTGACTGTTTCAGCGGGAGCCAATTTAGTGTTCTATAGGTTTTAATGCAGTCTCACGACTGGGGAAAATAAGAACATTTCACAGTAACCTGCCTTGCAATACCAGATTTGGATTTTGCCAAACTCTGCTCTGTATTGGGCTATGCATTTGCATTTGGTTTTCGCACGGGCTAAATGGCTCGGCGTTGCTAACTATCAGACAAATATATTTATTTCTTGCTTTTTCTATTTTTAATCGTGCTCAATCTCACTTACGATCTATTACGCGCATCGTAAGGGGTTAAACGCACGTGTTTTCTCGGGTGTGACAAAAGCTTTGGAAATCCCAGCTTCAATCTGTATGATCTGACACCCATGATGTGCTTCACGATTAGTATTTTGCGATTAAAAAAGCGGTTTCGCAAAATTTCGAGCCGATTATCCCACTAATACCCTCGTGATAGCAACTAAATTATTACTCAAATCAGTGATTAGGCAATGTCAGAAAAGTCCGGTTTAAAAGTTAGCTTCGTTACAATTACCGAAGATCAAGAGGGTCAAAGGATTGATAACTTTTTGCTTACCCATTTAAAAGGTGTACCAAAGAGTGCTGTATATAAAATTTTGCGCAAAGGCGAAGTACGGGTCAATAAAAAGCGCGTAAAACCGGTGTATCGATTACAAATTGACGATCAGGTGCGTATTCCGCCAATCAAAACAGCTGAACGTGAGGAGTTCGTACCACGCAATTTAGACAAAATATCGGCACTGGAAGATGCCATAATTTTTGAAGATAAATATCTGATAGTTATAAATAAGCCATCAGGAATGGCGGTGCATGGGGGGAGTGGCTTAAGCTATGGTTTGATTGAAGCTCTGCGCGTGCTCAGGCCAGATGAAAAGAGCTTAGAATTAGTGCATCGTTTGGACAGAGACACGTCAGGTTGTTTATTAATTTCGAAACGCCGCTCAATTTTGAAGGGGCTTCATGAGCAGTTGCGCGAAAAAACCATGGAAAAAAACTACTGGGCATTGGTCAGCGGCGAGTGGGCTGCAAAGATTAAAAATGTCACCGAGCCGCTACGCAAAAATACATTGCAATCAGGCGAGCGAGTAGTGCGGGTGGATGAGGAGCAAGGTAAGCAGTCACACACTCGTTTTAGAGTGTTAGAACGCTTTGATGGTTGTACTTTAGTGCAGGCATCTCCGGTGACCGGACGCACTCACCAAATCCGTGTTCACACTCAGTGTAAGGGACATCCAATTGCCTGTGATGATAAGTATGGTGATCAAGTATTTGATGCAAAAATGAGACAACGAGGCTTAAACAGGTTGTTTCTCCACGCGCATGATTTGCGTTTTTTACACCCTAAAACAGAAACAACGGTACATGTTGAGGCGCCATTGGATAAGGCACTGATAAACTGTTTAAAGACCCTAAAGGGAGAGTAGATGCAATATAAGTTAGTTATTTTCGATTGGGATGGAACCATAATGGATTCTGTGCCGAAAATAGTCAACACGTTGAAACTTGCAGCAAAGAGTGTTGGGGTGACTGTTCCCAGTGATGAGAGGGCCGCTGCAATTATTGGATTATCGCTTGATACTGCGGTTGCAACCTTGTTTCCACATGACAATGAGCATTGGCCTTCACTTGCACAAGCGTATCAGCATCAATATAAGTATGGTGATAATACAGAGACACCACTTTTTGACGGTGCACAAGACTACCTTCGCAGCTTAAAAGCGCAAGGGGTACTGTTAGCTGTAGCAACAGGGAAAGGTCGCGCAGGACTAGAGAATATGTTTGCAAAAACTGGGTTAGGTGACTGCTTTGTGACGACTCGCACGGCGGATGATGCTAAATCTAAACCTAACCCAGATATGATCCAGCAAATTTTAGCCGAACTTGATGTTGAGCCACAAGATGCGCTAATGATAGGCGACTCATTACTAGATATGAAAATGGCATACAACGCAGGCATTGATGCCATAGCCATGAGTTGTGGTGCAGCTAGTATCGCACAGCTTGAGCAAAGCTGTGCACTGACTATTTGTGAGGACTATGCTCAGTTAGCGCTTAGGCTGCAAGCTCAAAACATCGAAACCGTGTTCTGCGAATAATTGATTTAGACGTATTAAAGGGAGACCGATCAAACTATTAGGGTCGTCTCCTTCAAGCTTCTCAAATAAGCAAATTCCCAACCCTTCGCTCTTAAAACTACCCGCACACTGATAGGGCTCTTCTGCATCGCAATAAGCTTCAATTTGCGCCTTGGTTAATATTTTAAAGTGCACGTGAAATGGCTCTACGATAGTTGTAGCTTTATCAGATTCAATATCATATAAGCAAAGCCCCGTTAAAAATGTAACTTTATCGCCACTAAAACGACATAATTGTTTGATAGCGTTTTCTCTATTGTGGGGTTTGCCTAAAATCATGTTGTTATGCAGAGCCACCTGATCAGATCCAATTACTAGGCCTTTTTTAAAATGCAGCTGCGCGCTTTTGGCTTTTAGTTCACTGAGTCGCAATACCAGTTGCTCAGCAGACTCGTCACCGATTGGTGATTCATCAATATCGGGAGAGAAGCTGTTAAAGGGTAAGTTGAGTTTTTTTAAAATAGACTGCCTAAATGGAGAACTAGAGGCTAGAATAAGGGGTATTTTCATAAATACTCACGGGTCAATTTAACAATGTCGGTAGGATAGGGCGCAATAACGCGAAAAACAAAGGAAAGTTTGATTTTTATTTTGACTAAGCTACTAACTATCTATATGATGCAGCCCCTATGCAAAAGGTGAAAATTCCCATCACCCTTGATCCTTGTAGAGCCGCTCAGCGTCGTTTAAGTTATGACGGAGTTGTTCAGCTTGAAGAACTTTCTCGTTTAGAGCAAGTTGTACAAGATCAATCAGGTGAAATAGCGGTAAACATTCATTGCAAAAATGATGATCAAGGGTTAGTTGTTGTTAGCGGAAGTATTCGCGCACACCTTACTGTTATTTGTCAGCGATGTAATGATGAATTAGGGTTGGATTTGGTACAAGACTTTGCTTATTCTCCTGTTGGATTGGGTACAGAGTCGGATGATCTTCCCGAATGCTACGATGTGGTGGAGCTAAATGAAGAAGGTGAAATCAATCTTCGTCAACTTATTGAAGACGAATTGATTTTAGCTATTCCAATTGTTCCTACACACAACGAAGCATCATGCGCCTATTCTGACGAGCCTGCCAGCTTCGGAAAAATAGAGTCGCAAGAGAACAAACCAAATCCATTTGAAATTTTAAAACAACTTAAGAAAGATTCTTAGGAGAAGGCTAATGGCAGTACAAAAAAGCAAAAAGTCTCGCGCTCGTCGTGGCATGCGTCGTTCACACGATGCAATCAGTGGACCAGCTTTAACTGTAGATCAAGTTTCAGGTGAGACTCACCGTCGTCACCACGTGACTGCAGATGGTTACTACAAAGGCGTTAAAGTAATTTCTAAATAAGAGATTGCTTTATGCTGACTCATCTAACCATAGCGTTAGATATGATGGGGGGCGATTACGGCCCCCGTTCATCTATCCCTGCAGCAGTCAATGCTGTCAACAAGCATCCCAACTTAATGCTACTCCTTTGTGGTAACGAAGTCGTTATCCGAGATGGCTTATCGAAGTTAGATTCACTTAACCATCCTCGTCTGATCATAAAACATTGTCCTGAAGTTGTTACCAATGGCTGTGAACCCGCTTTAGCTTTACGGAATAAAAAAGCGTCTTCAATGCGTATTGCATTGGACCTAGTTAAAGGTGGCGAAGCGCAAGCTTGCGTAAGCTCAGGTAATACTGGTGCATTGTTCTTTATGGCGCATTATGTATTAAAAATGCTACCAGGTATTAAGCGGCCAGCCTTAATTTCTTCTGTACCCACTGAAAAGAAACAACCAGTTTATTTGCTCGATCTTGGAGCGAACGTTCATTGCGACGCAGAAACCCTATTTCAATTCGGCATTATGGGCTCCATTGTTGCGGGCCAAGCATTATCTATTGAACGTCCAAAAGTTTGCTTACTAAATATTGGTTCAGAAGACATCAAAGGTCATGAAGGCATTAAGCAAGCCGCCAAAATGATGAAAAGCACCGAACATATCAACTACCAAGGCTACTGTGAAGGCAGTGATATGTTCTCCGGCAAGGCTGATGTGATCGTATGTGAGGGGTTTGTTGGTAATGTTGCTTTAAAAACCTGCGAGGGAATTGCCAAACTTATTATGCATAAGTTTACAAAAGCGCTTAAAAAGCACGCTTTTTACCGGATATTAGCATTCGCTTTACGGCCAGTGATAAAAAAACTATATAAAAGGGTGAACCCCGACCAGTATAACGGCGCAAGTCTGGTAGGATTGCGGGGTATTGTAGTGAAAAGTCATGGAAATGCTACGAACAAAGCGTTCCTTGCTGCGATTGAGGAAGCTGCCAGAGAAGTAGAGCGCCGCATTCCAGAAAAAATTCAAGCAACTTTTGCACAGATAGCAGCAAAATCAGAACATCAGCCATCGTCATTCGGCAAATAGCAATGTTGTCGTAACCGAATTTACGTGGCGTAATTATTATCTAGAAGAGCACAATATGTCACAAAAAATTGCACTTTTGTTTCCAGGCCAAGGCTCACAAGCCGTTGGCATGTTGTCAGAATTATTAGAGTCCTCAGACATTGTAAAACACACGTTTGCTGAGGCGTCAGAGGCATTGGGTTATGACCTCGCTGCATTGGTGTCCAACGGTCCAGAAGAAGAGTTAAATCAAACTCACCGTACGCAACCTGCATTATTGACTGCAAGTGTGGCTATTTATCGCCACTGGTTGAGTGAAAACCAAGAGCAAGAAGTCGTGATGGCAGGTCACAGTTTAGGTGAGTATTCTGCTTTAGTTTGTGCTGGTGTGATGTCATTAGCTCAGGCGGTTAAATTAGTCGAGAACCGTGGCTTATATATGCAAGAGGCGGTTCCTGCTGGGGTTGGTTCAATGGCTGCGATTATTGGTTTAGACGATGCTGCAATTGAAGCTGCTTGTCGCAATGCAGCAGCTGAACAGATTGTGTCTCCAGTTAATTATAATTCTCCTGGTCAAGTAGTGATTGCAGGTCATAAGGAAGCTGTTGAGCGCGCTTCAGAAGCTTGTAAAGAGGCTGGAGCCAAAAGAGCGATGCCACTTGCTGTAAGCGTACCTTCTCACTGTGAATTGATGAAGCCAGCAGCACAAAAGCTAGCGTCGGATTTAGCAAACTTAAACTTTGCTGAAGCAAAATTTGACGTTATCAATAATGTGGATGTTACCGTAGCTGCAACGGAGCAAGAAATTAAAGATGCACTTATTCGCCAGTTGTACAGCCCTGTACGTTGGACTGAAACGGTACAATTACTTGCAAAACAAGGTATCACTCAGGCTTATGAATTTGGGCCAGGGAAAGTACTCACTGGGTTAGCAAAACGTATTGATAAATCAGTTGCGTGCAGTGCTGTTAATGACACTGCATCTATATCAGCAGCAAAATAATTAGAGAAGAAAAATACCATGAGTAAACTATTTTCATTAGAAGGTAAGGTCGTTTTAGTGACAGGTGCGAGCCGAGGTATAGGTAAAGCTGTCGCACAAGCATTGGTGGCGCAAGGCGCTAAGGTGGCAGGCACCGCAACAAGTGAGTCAGGGGCTGGTAAGATCAGTGACTATCTTGGCACGAACGGTAAAGGTTACGCGCTGAATGTGACCGATGCAGACTCGATAGCAGCTACTTTGGAAGCCATCAAAGCCGATTTAGGTGACATCGATGTACTCGTTAATAATGCGGGGATTACTCGTGACAACTTGTTGATGCGCATGAAAGATAGTGAGTGGGACGATATTATTGACACTAACCTGAGCTCTATCTATCGTTTGTCAAAAGCTGTATTACGTCCAATGATGAAAAAGAAATCTGGTCGTATCATTAATATTGGCTCAGTTGTGGGCACAATGGGGAATGCTGGGCAAGCCAACTATGCTGCAGCGAAAGCCGGCGTAATTGGTTTTTCTAAGTCTCTAGCGCGTGAAGTTGCCTCTCGCGGCATCACAGTTAACGTAATTGCACCAGGTTTTATCCAAACAGATATGACCAACGAGTTAACCGATGAACAAAAAGCAGCCACGCTTGCAAATGTGCCAGCTGGACGTTTGGGTCAGCCAGAAGAAATTGCAGCAGCGGTTTGTTATTTAGCGTCAGATGCAGCTGCGTATGTATCTGGCGAGACATTGCACGTAAATGGCGCGATGTACATGGTATAAAACAGGTACAGGTCACAATGGTTGTTTAATTTTTTGTGATCTTGCTGCAAACATACTTGAAATTGCTATTAAAATAAGCGATAAAAGTAGAAAATATTAGCTAAGAGGTTTGACCAGACAAAAAATTCTGAGCAAATCCTTGAATCACAGTATTATGCGCCGTAAACTACGCCGCAATCTGAAAATAACGCAAATGCGTTTTAATAAAGGAAAGAAGAATGAGCGATATTCAAGAACGCGTAAAAAAAATCATTATCGAGCAACTAGGTGTTAAAGAAGAAGAAGTTAAATCAGAAGCGTCTTTTGTTGACGATTTAGGTGCTGATTCTCTAGACACTGTTGAACTTGTTATGGCTCTTGAAGAAGAGTTCGATACTGAGATCCCTGACGAAGAAGCAGAGAAAATCACTACTGTTCAAGCAGCGATCGATTACGTTACTGCTCACGCTGAGTAATTAGCGAACACTTAGGGCAGCACTCGCTGCCCTTAGTTTTTTATTCCCCTCATAAAATAATAATCCCTTTTTGGAGGAAACCGTGGCTAAACGTCGAGTCGTAGTAACTGGCTTGGGTATGTTGACGCCGCTGGGTAACGATGTAACGTCAACCTGGCAGGGCTTATTAGATGGCCGTAGTGGCATCGAAAACATCACTCACTTTGACACATCATCTTTCGGAACCAAATTTGCGGGCCTGGTCAACGACTTTGATGCAACCCTGTATATGCCTAAAAAAGAAACCAAAAAAATGGATTTATTTATCCAGTATGGTATCGCGGCAGGGGTGCAAGCAATCCAAGACTCGGGTTTGGAAGTGACTGATGAAAATGCCCACCGCATCGGCGTAGCCGTTGGCTCTGGGATTGGTGGTTTAACATTAATTGAAGAAAACCACATTAAGCTGCTAAACAGTGGCCCTCGAAAATTATCGCCATTTTATGTGCCATCGACCATTATCAATATGATCTCTGGTCATCTTTCAATTATGCACAATTTGCGTGGCCCTAATATTTCTATCGTTACTGCGTGTACAACTGGTTTACATAACATTGGTCATGCTGCGCGTATGATAGCATACGGCGATGCTGATGCTATGGTCGCAGGTGGAGCCGAGAAAGCGTCAACACCAATTGGTATGGGCGGATTCTGTGCAGCCCGTGCCTTGTCATCTCGTAATGATGACCCCCAAGCGGCTTCTCGTCCTTGGGATAAAGACCGTGATGGTTTTGTATTGGCTGACGGTGCAGGTGTGATGGTGCTCGAAGAGTATGAACACGCAAAGGCTCGTGGCGCAAAAATCTACGCTGAACTGGTTGGGTTTGGTATGAGTGGCGACGCCTACCATATGACATCTCCACCAGAAGACGGTGCAGGTGCTGCGCTAGCAATGCAAAATGCTCTAAATGATGCGGGTGTTAATGCACAGCAAGTTGGCTATATTAATGCTCACGGCACATCGACACACGCAGGTGACAAAGCGGAAACTCAGGCTGTGAAATCTGTGTTTGGTGCTGCGGCACAACAAGTTATGGTGAGTTCATCTAAATCTATGATGGGACATCTGCTAGGTGCTGCAGGTTCAGTTGAGTCTATCATTACCGCACTATCGCTTGTGGATCAGCAAGTGGCGCCGACCATTAATTTGGATAATCCGGATGAAGGGTGCGACTTAGATTATGTGCCTCATACCGCACGTGATGCAAAGCTAGAGTATGCTTTATGTAACTCGTTTGGTTTTGGTGGAACCAATGGCTCACTGCTATTTAAAAAGGTATAATGCCGTCTAGGCATATAATAAAGAGCCTGGCGATGCCGGGCTTTTTTGTGGGTAGGATATGGTAATTACACAAGAAAAATCGGTATCCAGTTACGACCGTGGGCTATTATACGGTGATGGCTTTTTCACCACGGCTCATGTTCGCCATGGTGAAATTTTATTGTGGGGACTGCATTTGCAAAGACTACAGACCTGCCAGCAACGCCTAAATTTCCCTCAATTAGACTGGCAGAGCCTTGATGAGTATTGCAGTAAGCTATGTGTGAATATAGCCCAAGGTGTACTTAAGATTGTTATCACGCGTGGTGAAGGGGGAAGAGGATACTTACCACCGCACAATGCAAAGCCCAAGGTCATAGTTCAGACGTCACCGTACCCTGAACACTATCCTGCGCTAATCAATAGTGGCCTCCGCTTAGAGTATGCGCAAACCAGGCTGGGTCATCAGCCTTTGCTTGCTGGACTAAAAACACTTAATCGTTTAGAGCAAGTGCTTATCAAGCAAGAGGCACAGCAATATGACTGTGATGACGTATTGGTTGAAGACATCGCTGGCAATGTAATTGAAACGTCTGTCGGGAATTTGCTTTGTGTGAGAGATGGTAAAGTGTACACACCCATACTGCAAAATAGTGGTATTTTAGGAGTGTATTTACAGCACCTTGAACGTAATAACCATATTGAAAAGGTAGACCTCAGACGCGAAGATTTACAAACAATGGATGCGTTGTTCGTTTGTAATAGTCTGATGGGTTGTGTATTTGTGAGATCTCTAGATGAGCATCTATTTAATTTATCCCTTGCGCGCGCACTCAAGTCTCAATTAGAGTCTGGGGTATTATGATTAAAAAATTACTTTTGTTTTTCCTACTGATGTTGTTAGGAATATCAGCTTATGTTTATCACAGTGTTCAGACACTCAAAAGTGAGCCGCTCGCAATAACAAGCGAAATATACGAAGTCACTCAGGGAATGGGATTTAACCGCCTGTGCAAAGATTGGCAAGTTAAGAGGTATCTAGAGTCGTGCCTTAAATATCAGGTTTACGCTAAATTTGTACCAGAGCTATTTCACCTAAAAGCTGGCGTATATGAACTAAAAGGAATGACGGTTTTAGAGGCGATTGGCAAAATACATCGTGGTGAGCAAAAACAGTTTAGTTTTACAATCATAGCAGGTGATACGTTTCAAAATATCTTAAAAAAATTAAAGAACAGTCCATTTGTTGTATATCCAAACGATGAGCAAAAACTCATAGAAGAAATGAAATTGGATAGCGCGCCAGAGGGGTGGTTGTTACCTGAAACCTATCATTACGAAGCTTATACGAGCGCAAGCTCAGTGTTGAACCGAGCAAAAGAAAAAATGCAAGTAGTGTTGCAGCAAGCATGGCAACAGCGTATGGAAGCTTTGCCCTTAAAAGAGCCTTATCAGGTACTGATCCTCGCCTCTATCATTGAAAAAGAGACAGGGTATGCACCTGAAAGGGCTACCATCGCATCGGTGTTTATTAATCGCTTAAATCGTAATATGCGTTTGCAAACAGACCCCACGGTGATTTATGGTTTGGGAGATGCATTTGATGGAGACATAAAGCGTCGACATCTTAAAGAGCACACACCTTACAACACATATAGAATAAAAGGGCTGCCACCAACTCCAATTGCAATGCCCTCGGCAGAAGCTATTTATGCTGCAACGCAACCTGAGCAGACACCGTATTATTATTTTGTGTCAAAAGGTAACGGACAGCACCAATTTTCGAAAAGTTTACGCGAACATAATCAAGCGGTAAAAAAGTATATTTTAAAGAGTAATAATGACAGCTAAATTTATTGTAATAGAAGGCCTTGAAGGTGCCGGAAAGTCAACGGCAATGGCCATATGTCAACAATTCTTGCATCAGCATGAAGTTGATTTTGTGCAAACCCGAGAACCTGGGGGCACACCTTTAGCTGAGTCTTTGAGAGAGCTTATTAAACAGCAACATGTAGAAAAAGTAGCTGCAGAATCAGAACTCCTTATGATGTATGCGGCTCGCGCTCAATTGCTACATAATGTCATTCGCCCCGCATTAGAAAAGGGCCAATGGGTGCTAGCAGATAGACATGATATGTCTTCTCAGGCATATCAAGGGGGTGGCCGTGGCTTGCCAAAGAGCACTTTATCTTCTTTAGCAAATATAGTATTGAAGGGACTTAAACCTGATCTTACGCTGTATTTAGATATCCCACCAGAAGTCGGACTGGCAAGGGCGAAAGGTAGAGGGGAGTTGGATAGAATAGAACTAGAAGCATTGAGCTTTTTTGAACGCACAAGGACCCGTTATTTGCAACTAGCTGAAGAGGACGAACATTGTGTAACAATCAATGCGAATCAGAGTATCGAACGAGTTCATGCTGATATTATCCGTGCATTGGAGCAGTTTTTTATTCAGGTAAGCGGATAATGTACCAGTGGCATGAACCGCTTTGGCAGAACTTCAGACTAAGCCAACAGCAGGGGCGTTTTCATCATGCTCAGTTGCTCCATGGTCCATCTGGTGTCGGTAAGCAGCCTCTTGCCAAACAATTAGCTCAGGCGATACTCTGTGAGCAACATCAGCAGCTCATAGCGTGTGGTCGTTGCAAAAGTTGCGCGTTAATAGTGGCTCAGACTCATCCTGACTTGTTGTTCATCGCTGCACAAGGGCAAAGTATTTCTGTTGATGTGATTCGGGGTCTTGCTGATTTTGTGCATCACTCTGCTCAACAAGGTGGGCGCAAGGTCGCTGTGATTGTAAATGCCCATAAAATGACACATTCTGCAGCAAATGCTTTGCTCAAAACATTAGAAGAACCAAATGCAGGTCGATACTTATTGCTCACCAGTGATGATATCAGCCAGCTTTCAGCAACTATTTTGAGCCGTTGTAGTAAAGTGCAAGTATCAGTGAATGATACTCAATATGCACAAGATTGGTTGCGGGATGTGCTTCCTGGCGGAATAGCATTTCCTTGGTTAACACATTTCTTTCATCAGCCATTAAAGATAGAAGCGTGGTTCAATGAAGGTGTAGTTGAAAAAGTTGATGTGTTATACAGATTTGCATGTGATATCAAAGCAAGTCATAATTTCAATCAGGTACAGGGTATTTTAAATGAACACCCTGAATTGCTTGAAGTGTTTTGTGTGTTTATTCAACAAAGGCTTAAGGCAAAACTGTTAGAGGGACTTGCGTATCAAGCTTATAGTAAAGGACAGACGGCTTTGAATCAATTTATGGCTGATACGCGCCAGATATTGGGGTTAAATCAATCGCTGGGGCTCAGTAAGCTAATGAATACAATAAAAAATATCATTGAATAGGAAAACTCGTGCAAGAATTGCTCATAGACCTTCAAGACCTTGATGAGTTATACCGATGCTATATGGCAACATTAAAGCAGGGTGGACTTTTTGTTAAAAGCAACGCGCGTTTCGAGCTAGGCCAAAGCGTAGTTCTACGGGTTACTTTACCCGATGAACTCGAGGAGCATCAGATAACTGGTAAAGTCGTCTGGATTACTCCACAAGGCGCACAAAACTCTAATCCACCAGGTGCTGGAGTAAGTTTCGTTGATGATCCTGACCAAGTAAATGACCGAATAATTAAGCACTTGGGAACAGCGTTAAATTCTGATAAACCCACCTACACCATGTAAGAGTAGTTATGATTGTAGATTCACATTGCCATTTAGATAGACTAGATTTTGATAAGCTGGGCCAACAGTTGCCTGAGATCCTTGCAGCAGCTCGTGCCAAACAAGTAGAACACTTTTTATGCGTCAGCGTAACGTTGGATCAATTTCCAACTATGCTAGAGGCTATCTCAATGTACGATGATGTGTCGGCATCTTGTGGTGTTCATCCACTTGACCAGAAAGATGTATTAGATAAAGCAAGATTAAGTGCTTTGGCTACTCATCCTAAAGTGGTAGCTATCGGTGAAACAGGGTTAGATTATTATTACTCTAAAGATACACACAAGGTTCAGCAAGATAGTTTTGTCGGTCACATTGATGTCGCTAACGAATTAAATAAGCCTTTGATTATTCATACCCGTGATGCCAAAGCTGACACAATAAACTTAATGAAATCACATAATGCCCAAAACTGTGGTGGTGTGCTACATTGCTTTACCGAAGATTGGGAAATGGCTAAGCAAGCTTTAGATTTGGGCTTTTACATCTCAATATCTGGTATAGTCACATTTAAAAACGCCACTGAATTGAAAGATGTGGTCAGGAAAATTCCATTGGACAGGTTGTTGATTGAAACGGACTCTCCGTATCTGGCTCCGGTTCCGCATCGAGGGAAAACCAATCAACCAGCCTATGTACAGGATGTGGCGTATTATATTGCGGACCTAAAAGGGATCAGTTTCAACCAGTTGGCAGAAGCGACAACCGATAACTTCTATAACTTGTTTAGTTTGGCGACGCGCTCGGATGCAACACGATAAGTTACTACCCAACGTTTTGCTTGGCCCCATGCTTAGGCGAGCTGAGCAAGCGGCAGTTTGTTTGCAATTAGTAACTAGCAAACAATATGACGTAACTGTATTAGTTGAGGGCTATCAGTGCACTACCGAGCAAAAAACCTTAAAGCTTGGTGAGCACTGTTTTCTTAAAATACTCCTAGTTAAGCCAATGTCCGGGTTGTTTGAAGCTGACACGCCGTTGAGTTATCAGTTATTGCTAGATAATAATGTTTATTCGCTCGAAGACTTTAGCTATACATCAGGGACTTCGGCGCAGCTTGTGATACCTGTACAACTTGAACAAGTATTACATGGCTCTTGTCGCAACCCTCATCATCCTAGCCGAGATTCATTAGCCGCTGCGGACGACTTATTTGCGCGAAATATAAAAACAGGAAAGCCTACACCTGGGTTGCTTTTGATGTCCGGTGATCAAATTTATGCGGATGATGTCGCCGGTCCAATGTTGCTGGCTATCAATCAGTTGGTCGCAATATTGGGGCTATATAAAGAGGAAGCTCACATCGCTGAGCTGCCTGACGATATTCAGCAGCAGCTATATAACAGACAACATTTTTTACCGAAAACGCCATGGCAAGAGTGCTCTAAGTTTAGCTTTAGCTATTGGTTTAAACGGGGGGAGGCACATTTTACCAGTTTAAGCGCTGGTAATCACTTGGTGTACTTTCAGGAGTTTATTGCCTGTTATTTGCTCAATTTTAGCGCCACATGCTGGCAATTGATTGATAATGATCAACTTCAGTATCAGGGAACTAATACTAAATTCCAAAAATCGTTTGCTGCGCAGCTTGAAGCTATTTTGCACTTTGTTGAAGATTTACCAAAAGCGCAACGCTTATTTGCTAATGTCCCCACATTGATGATGTTCGATGATCATGATGTGACGGATGATTGGAACCTAACGGCACGATGGGAGCAGGCGATAGCGGCACATAACAGTAGTCGTAGGATAATTAACAGTGGTCTATTGAGCTATTGGCTGTTTCAAGGGTTGGGTAATGATGCCATGGAGCAAAGTGGTGGCTTATGTGCTGAATTTGAGCGAAGCCTGCATGCAGATACTTGGCATTTTAAAGCGATGGATAAAGCTCTTAATCGGTTCACCAACTGGCATTATTGTTTGAATACTGTGCCCAAGGTTGTGGTGCTAGATACTCGCACACATCGCTGGCGAAATGAGCATAACTTTAATGAGCCAAGTGGCTTGTTAGATTGGGAAATGCTTATGGAGCTCGAAGATACTTTACTTGATGAACGAGAAGTAATTTTGGTCTCACCCGCACCGGTATTTGGCGTAAAATCCATAGAAGCAATTCAATCTATTTTTAATTTCTGTGGTCAGCCGTTATTGGTCGATGTGGAAAACTGGATGGCGCATGAAGGTTCAGCACGTAAGCTGCTTGAAATATTCAGACGCGCAGATACCCCAAAAGAAACCATCATTCTTTCAGGTGACGTACATTACTCTTTTTGTTTCTCTGTACAAAGTCGTTTTGGTAAACACGACAATAGAATTTGGCAATTGACAGCATCAGGGATTAAAAACGAGTTCCCAAAGAAATTAATCAAGTGCTTGGATAGGCTAGACTCAATTCTCTACTCACCATGGAGCCCTCTGAATTATTTCACTAAACGCTGGCACATGGAGGTTAACAAGCATCCCTTGATGACTGAGTCAGCTAAGCAACCTTATCTTATTTCAGATAGCGCTATCAGTTTAATAACGCTTGAACAAGGCAAGCTCGCTCGTTATCAGCTGTTGCATAATGATGGCAGGGTAAGAGAGTTTACTTTAGAGGTAGATTAAGTACGACTGCTATGGGGGGCGGCAATTAAGTCCTACACTTCATAACTCATAACTTTTTGCTATATTTATAAAAAGCCCTCTCACTCGGTATCATATGCATTTCAGATGGTGTTTATGCTTCGCGCTGCTATTTAATGTCGCTCATGCGGTACCGCAATTTACGGATACAGCCCAGATCATGCGTCATTACGACTATAGTAGTGGGCTCAGCCAAGTCACGGTAACTGCACTTGCACAAGATCAATTCGGCTATATTTGGATAGGTACACAAGCGGGTCTAAACCGTTTTGATGGCCATGAATTTAAACAGTTTACGCCAAAGCAGCAAGACTCAGGTAGTCTTGCTGGCGGCTTTGTAACCGATTTGTGCATTAGCGCTGATAAGGTTTGGATCGGTACTCGCACAGGGCTCAGTGTTTATCACAGTGGTAAAGGCACATTTACTTCATTTTTGTCTGAACAACATGAAAATGTTCCATCAGACAGGGTTATTTCGCTCGACTGTAATGGTCCTAATGTTGTCGTTTCTTCTGAAGATGGGGTCGTTTATCAAATTAATCAGGGCACGTTAATACCGAGTAAAGTGTTATTGCCTGGGCGTTTTATTCGTAATGTCATTGAACGTCCAGATGGTTACTATTATCTCAGCGATCAAGGCTTAATGAAATTCTTAAAAGAGTCAGGCGAAGTGCAGTTATTGCTGGGTGGTGAATATGAAAAAATGAGTTTCTCGGCGCAACGCGTTGTACTGATCAGTAAAATGCAGCAATTGATCTACTTTGATACTTTGTACGAAAGGGTGTTGTGGTCCAGAAGCTTTACCAAGGACAATAGTGTGACTTTGCATAATGTTACCGTAAATGGTGATGAGGTGCTGGTATCTAGTAGTAACGGTTTGTATTTACTTGATAGGCAAGGGCAGCTCATAAACCATTGGTACAAACGGCCTCTGCAGGCTGGTGGGCTTATGGATAACAATGTCATTACCGTGATGCGGGACTTAAATCAGGACTTGTGGTTAGGAACGGAAACTCGAGGACTACATTTTTTTAGTAAACTTAGCGAGTCATTTGGCCATGTTAGCCAATTTAGCTATCCGCAAGCTCCTTTAGGAAGCCCTGACATTAGAAGTTTTGCTATAGATAGCCAGGATAGACTTTGGTTTGCCACTTCGAGTGGTTTGTACGCATTTGATGGAAAAGGGTTTCTTGCCGCTCATCAATTATACCCCGCGCTTGATTTGATAGAGAAAAGCTTTATTACACAAGTTACATTTATTGATGGGCAAATGTGGGTAACAACCAGAGGAAATGGCGTTATTAAGTTCGATGTAACCAGTGGTCATGTTGAACACCTGAAGCCTGACTTTGGTAATGGCCCGGAGCTCACCTTTAATAGTTTAATAAAACACAACGGCGAGATTTTGATTAGTTCACGTACGTCTGGTTTGCTCAAATATGTAGATCATAAAGATGCAATTGAGCCATATTTTTCACCGACTATTAAGGCTCCGAGTCATGTTTCTTCAATGAAGAGTATAGAAGGTGCACTGTGGTTTGGCTCTATCGGTAATGGCTTGTTCAGATACAACAATGGTCAACTAGATAATATCAACACTCAGGATGGCTTAGTGTCAGATCTGGTGTTTATGCTAGAGCGCGATCAGTACGGCAATGTCTGGGTTGCTAGTGAACTGGGACTATCGCTCGTTAATGCTGAATTTGAATTAGTTCGTACCATTGGACAAGAGAATGGATTAGCGAATAACGCAATATGGGCGATTGTTTATGATGGTTTTGACCACCTGTGGGTGGGCAGTAGTGGAGGGTTGAGCCAAATTCATACCGCTAATTTTGAAATACATAATTTTTCACCAATAGATGGTATTCAAGATAATGAATTCAATTATAACGCGGCGTGGTTAGCACCAGATGGACGTGTTTTTATTGGCGGAGCAAAAGGTTTCAATCAGTTTTACCCACAAAAAGTCGACATAGATAAAACTGAAAAACCACTTCTCATAAGTAATATTGAACTGCTGGGAAAAGCGTTACTGCCTAGCACAGAAGGGCATTTGAATACCTCAGCAGAGCTTGCTAAGGAGCTGAACCTTGCTCACGATGAAAATATCATTTCACTACAATACTCAAGTTTGGATTATGGCTCGGAACAGCAGCAGTTTTACTATCGGGTATTGGGCTTAAGTAACAAGTGGCTTAAGTTGGCCTCCGGCGTTCGACAAGTTAATTTGCTTCGCTTAGAGCCCTCAGACTATGTAGTCGAAGCGTATACGTTGAATCGCTTTAATATCCAATCTCCCAAGCATCGCTTTGTGATTAAGGTTCATGCACCTTGGTGGTGGAATAACTACTCAAAAGCCGCATATGGGCTGAGTATATTGCTGATTGTGCTTTTTATTGTTCAGGCTAGACAGCGTCGCTATCGCCAAGTCGTGCGGGCGAACAAAAAAATGCAAGACTTACAGCAGCGACTTGAACTGTCATTATGGGCCAGTGGAGACGAGTTATGGGACTGGCATTTAACTGATCACACGATTTATCGGCATAGTGTTTCTCCACGAGTTGATTATGGAGTCACACAAACTCGCATGACATTGGATGATTTGGGGCAGTTTGTACACCCAGAAGATCGTCCATACCTACAGGATAAAGTTGAATTGTGTATTCATGGAGAAGTACAAAGTTACGAGATAGCAATTCGCGTAAAAGACTTAGATGGTCACTGGGCATGGGTACTTGATAGAGGCAAGGTTGTAAAACGCGATAGTAATGGCAAGGCAATACGTATTGCAGGAGCGCTTAAAGACATCGCAGAATTGAAGCAGCATCAAAATGCACTGCAAGCTCTCAATGAACAATTAGAGATAAAAGTAGCAGTACGCACAGATGAGTTATATAAGAAAAATCAAAAGCTTGAACAGGCGATGTTGGAGCTCAAGCATACCCAGGATGAATTAATAGAAAGCGAGAAAATGGCGTCTTTGGGCAGTTTGGTTGCAGGAATTGCTCATGAAATAAATACCCCATTGGGTGTTGCGTTAACAGCCTTGACGTACAATGAAGAGAGCGCGCAAAAAATTGAGAAAAAGTTGCAAAACAAAACGCTTAGTCAAAAAGATCTGAGCAAGGCGTTGAGAGAACAGGCTGAAGGGTATCAATTAATATTTAGGAATTTAGATAGAGCACAAAATCTGATATGCAATTTTAAACAAGTGGCTGTGGATCAATCTAGTGAAATTTGTCGGCACATTAACTTAAAAACGTATATTCAGGATGTGTTGACATCTTTAGAACCGCTAATCAAAAAGAAAAATATTGAGATTAAAATAGCTGGCAAAGATGATGTTGAAATCAACACCTATGCAGGGGCTGTGTATCAGATTCTCACCAATTTGCTGAACAACTCGGTTATTCACGGGTTTGAAAAACGCCACAGTGGAGAGGTGAACATAGAGTTTTCGATAGATGAAAATTACTGGTACATGAATTATCAAGACAACGGGGAAGGCATGTCAAAAAGTATGCTTAAAACCGTATTTGATCCATTTGTGACAAGTAAACGTAGTCAAGGTGGTTGTGGTTTGGGTATGCATATAGTTTACAACTTGGTAACTCAGCTATTGAAAGGGGAGATCCGTTGCTTCTCGGAGCTAGAGCAAGGAATTAAGGTCAAAATAAAGGTGCCAATTATCGAGTTCGCAGAAACTGAAACTGGCACCAAGGGCTAGTCAATTAAAATTGATAACTAATGTGCTGAAAGAATCGTACATTTACATCTTGTTTAGCCGGGTTAATGTGTAATTTTGTGCTAAATGAGTGGATCACGCTTTCTACACTGTTCATAAAGCGACCATAGCCCATATCTTTTTTGTTGGATGCGTGTGCAACGATGACAAAATTCATGGTATCAACTAGTTTGTCGCCATCCCAAACTGAAGTAATTTGTACTTTGTCACTTTCTGTATCGAAGCTTAGTTTTTGTAGCTCACTATTTTCGCTAGTTTTCTCAATTTGACTGTTACGTACTAATGGTAGGCGACCGTCGGCGACGAACGCACATAATGACAGTTGTTTGTCAGCACATCCAGAGAAGAAAATATCCTCGATATGTTTGTAAAACTGACTATAATCCCCTGGGCGCAACAGATGTTGGTACTCAGTTTTTAGTGCACGAGTCACAGGTAGACTAAATGTAGCATAGGTCATTTCAGAGTGCTCATCGGGTAACGAGCAGTTTCTAGCCTGATATCTAGGGTATAAACTTCTTAATTTATAGCCATAGCTTTCTTTGACATCTTTAGCTTTGGCAAAAATGTCGTAAGTTAAGTGCTGGTGATCTCTAATTCTGAGCGCATTCTCACCAATGTTTTTTGAAGTTTCTAATAAGGCTTCTAGTGTGCGTTTGACTTTGCCATGGAAATGGGCCGCGTTGGCTCTAATGTCACTGCCAGTGGCCAAGAATAGCAGCGTAATTTTGCGTGCTTTTACGCCATCTTCCCAATAAGACTTATGGGCTTCATGATACTTAGGGTTATAAAAAAACAGCATCTGCTTTTGAGTTTGTAGGCAGTATGATTCTTCGTGAAAACGTACAACCGGTAACTTATCATTAGCAATTAAGTGAACGTTGTGAAGCTCATACTCATCGCAAAGCGCAAAAAGCTGGCGTGCTAAGCGTTCGTAACAACTTTGCAGATCATCAAAGCAATCATAAAATTCATCAGTTGGTTTGAACTCTGCGAGGATATACTGATTGTTTCGCGCGTTAGTTGGAATATAGACGCGATTAAGTGTCATTGAAGCCATTTATATTATCCTTGGATTACATCACTGTATGGGATCACTATACATACCTTTCATGACTTTTTTATTGCGATAGAACAAAAAGTGTCATGAAATTTTAAAGTTCGTGCTGAAATATTATGCTACCTAAAAATAATTATTCTGATCTAAAGCAGGATTTGCTGTAAGTTCACGGTGGATTTTGTAATAATGCCGAAGTTATTCAGTGCTAAATTTCAGAGGAATGCATGCCCATGGCGGAAATCGAAAATCGCCCAACGAATTTTATTAGAACAATTATTGATGCTGATTTGGCTAGTGGTAAGCATCAACAAACGCACACGCGTTTCCCGCCTGAGCCAAATGGGTTTTTACATATTGGCCATGCTAAATCAATATGCCTTAACTTTGGCATCGCACAAGATTATAAGGGTCTTTGTAACTTACGTTTTGATGATACCAACCCAGAAAAAGAAGACATCAATTACGTGAAGTCGATTCAGGAAGACGTTAGTTGGTTAGGCTTTAAGTGGGATGGTGATATCTGTTACTCATCTAACTATTTTGAACAGTTACATGGTTATGCTGTAGAACTGATTGAAAAAGGCTTAGCTTACGTTTGTTTTCTGTCACCAGATCAGGCGCGTGAATATCGTGGTACATTAACTGAGCCAGGTAAGAATAGCCCTTATCGTGATACGCCAGTTGAAGAAAACCTCGCATTATTTGAAAAGATGCGTAAAGGTGAATTCAAAGAAGGCGAGTGTGTACTGCGTGCAAAAATTGATATGGCCAGCTCATTTATGGTGTTGCGTGACCCTATCATCTACCGTATTCGCTTTGCTCATCATCATCAAACGGGTGATAAGTGGTGTATTTACCCCATGTACGACTTTACGCACTGTATTTCAGATGCGTTAGAGGGGATCACTCACTCATTATGTACGCTTGAATTCCAAGACAACCGTCGTTTGTACGACTGGGTATTGGACAATATTAGTATTGGCTGCCATCCACAGCAGATTGAGTTTTCTCGATTAAATCTTGAATACACAGTAATGTCAAAGCGCAAGCTTAACGACTTGGTTGTCAATGGCCACGTAGAGGGCTGGGATGACCCTCGTATGCCTACTATCGCTGGCTTACGTCGCCGTGGTTATACCCCTGCATCAATTCGTGAGTTCTGTAAACGTATCGGTATCACCAAGCAAGATAACATGGTTGAAATGGGCATGTTAGAAGCGTGTATCCGCGATGACTTAAACGAAAATGCGCCACGTGCGATGGCTGTATTAGACCCAATTAAAGTTGTTATCGAAAACTTTGAAGATGCGAAGGTGGAGCAACTTGTAGCGCCTAATCATCCGAGCGATGAGTCTATGGGAACCCGCGAGTTGCCTTTCACAAAAGAACTTTATATTGAACGCGAGGACTTCCGTGTTGAGGCGAATAAAAAGTTCAAGCGTTTGGTGCTAGGTAAAGAAGTGCGTTTGCGTAATGCTTATGTCATCAAAGCGGAGCGCTTTGATGAAGATGCGCAGGGTAACATTACCACTTTGTATTGTAGCTATGACGCTGACACTTTAGGGAAAAACCCAAGTGATGGACGTAAGGTTAAAGGGGTGATCCATTGGGTTTCAGCAACACATTGTGTTGAAGCACAGGTGCGTCAATATGATCGATTGTTTAGCGTACCAAACCCTGCAGCTGCGGAAGACTTTACGCAAACACTTAACCCGGAGTCATTGGTTATTATCAATCAAGCTAAGTTAGAACCATCTTTGGCTCAAGCAGTAGCTGAACAGGGTTTCCAATTTGAGCGGATGGGTTATTACTGCCGTGATAGCAAAGCGACTGAATTGGTATTCAACCAAACTGTGGGATTAAGGGATTCTTGGGCGAAAATTGAAAACGCCTAAGTAAATCATCATTAAAAAGGCCGATTAATTCGGCCTTTTTTCGTCAGTGAAAGGCACTATGAAAAACCCAGCTCCAGTTAAACAAAGCGCCAAGTCCATCCATAACTTCTATATCAATGAGCAACAATCAATCTATTTGTTGTCGCATCATGATGCAAAAAAACACCGCCAGTGGCTGAATATCTGTAAAAAGCAACTCACTATGTTGGGCTATCGTGACGTTGATATTATAGGGTCAGGGGCATTTGGGTTTGTGTTTGCGGGGGTCAGTCCTGATAACCAACAATGGGTGTTTAAATTTTCTCGTATTACTTTATCTCAGGCTGTGCGTGATAGGCTTGAGGACGAAGCTTACATGCTTTCACAAATACGCAATCCAATGGTACCGAAGTTTTTTGCTTTTGAACGTGTTAAAAAGCAAGGTATTTTAATGATGGAACGTGCCCCAGGGGAAGATTTAGAAAAAATATCCCTTAAGCGTGGCCGGTTTTATGCGGATGAACTAGTTGCGCTGGCTTTGAAGTTGCGTAATGTATTACGTGACTTACGTGCTCATCGAAATGGTATGTCTCCTCAGCCTATAGTTCATGGAGATATTAAGCCATCAAACATAGTGTGGGATGAACAGACTAAATGTTTCTCGCTGGTGGATTGGGGAAGCTCTGTTTATGCACAGATAGATGAACATGGTGAACCTGTGGCGAGTAATATCATGGACTTAATGTCTTCTGATGTTGCTAGTACCAACGCAAGAATGGGAGATGTTTACTTCATTGGTGATGAGCAAATGTCAGGGGCGCAATCGTCGCCGCGTTTTGATGAGCAAGGAGTTGCATCAACTATTTATGCGCTCGCCAGTGCACAGTCCTGCCGTTTTGGTGCGCAGGTGATTCCTGCTAAAAGTCTAGGCCTACCAAAAGAGTTTGCAGCCGTGATTGATGCTATGTTAAGCAAAGATAAGCATACACGAGATCAAGCAGGTGATTATTTCATGCGAAATATGCCTGCAATGGCGCGAGCCTACTTGCCTCGCCTGTCGCGAAAAGACTCTAAAGCAAATATACCATTTTGGGTAAGTAACACCGATGAGCAACCTGATACGGTAGTGTACAGCTCGCGAAAAGAATTTCTGCGCCGTGCCGATCATAATCAACAGCTACACGATGTAAACGATGCACAGTTAGACAGATACTATAAAGAGTTTTTGTTTGATACGGGTGATATTGAAAAAGCCTTTCTTGCTTCAATCAGCCGTTTGGCCAAATATCCAGTTGTAGGTGGGTTGAGCTTTCATTGGAAAGAAGACTCACTATATATAGAATCCAGTTTAATTCTACATGATAGCGAGCTACAAAAAGCACTGACAGACGCTATCAATGCCACAGTGATGCTCGCACAGGGGATCACGCAAAAGGGTTTATTTAAATGCTGCTTGTTTGATGCTAGGCAAACCATTCAGTTAGAGCGGGATGGAACAGGCGCATTTATTTTTGACCAGCTCCCCCAACTGTCATATTCCGTGGTGGATGTTTCTAGTAATGAATTGACAAGACCACATAGCTATTTTGAAGATGGTAAAGACCCTGATGAGCAATTGCAGTTGCCAAAAAGCATCATTAAGTGTGTATTTGAGTTAAACCAAATTCACCATACAGGTTGTATCATTTTTGAGTCGTTAGAGAATCGTCTTAAGATACATCATTACTATCGACTGTTGGATGCCAGTAAAGAAGAACAATTTAAAGCATTGCTGAACCGTATTATGCAGTACGCAATGAGTATTGAAGATGTGGGTGTAGCGGGGTTTATGAAGTTGCCATATAAGAATACCCGTGAGTTCAATTTGTGTGCACAACAAGGTGAGTACTATTATCCAAAAAACCCAAAGGCTGACACATTAAGTAGTTAACCTATTTGTATAGAAGCTTGGGTAAGTTGAAATATTCACCATTGCATTGGCGTGGTATTTTATTCAAAGTACCGCATATGAGAATTTTCAGGAATCAAGGATATGGATAAACAACAACGACAAGACATTTTAACGCTCAGCTGGAGTATTCACGATGAAGTTGAGCAAGCTGTGCTGCGACATCCCGCTAGTAAAACAGACAAAGAATGGCCTGATAAGCAGAGGCTACTGCTGGCTGATATGGCACTGCACTTGTTACAGACAGCATTAAAGCCAGGTGAGCTACAGACTGAGAAATTGACTCATAATCTCAATGCTATTTTAACATTGAGCGACGATTTTATTGGCAATGTCGATCTCAAAGCGGTGTCAGACCAATTATATCAGCTAGAGGCAGAACATGAGTCATAAAATTGATTTAACATCAGAGCAGCACGATGCCTTGGTATTGCAAGCACAGAGTTACTGTAGGAAAAATCTAGATTTGGATTTAGAGCAATTTGATGCGGCTTTTTTGGTTGATTTCTTTGTTGAACAAATTGGCAAGCAAGTTTATAACCGAGCAATAGGTGATGCAAAATCGCACTTAGAACAGCACTTTGAAGTGCTGGCAGACAGACTATATGAGTTAGAAAAATATTAGCAATTAATTTGCTCAACATGGAGTCTCGAATATATGGATATGCCTAAATATTTGCACGAAATATTGGGAGCTCGACAAAGTAAAGTGGCATTGCTTGGCGTAAGTGCTTTTATGCTACTTGGCTCGGTAGTGGTTTTCTTATTAATGTATTATCAAACTCCCGAGAAATCATATGTTTGGTGGCAATATCTGTTTGGAGGAGTGATAATCGTTGATATTGTTGCTGGGTGTGCCGCGAATTTTACTCATGGAACCAATCAATATTACGCAGGAAGTCGCCGCGCACGTCGGATATTTATTTTAATTCATGTTCATTTATTGGTTGTTGCATTACTTTTCGAGCAGCCACTACTACCTTCTTTATTGTTTTGGATGTATGTGATCCTTGCCTCAAGTATTTTAAACTTCTTTTTTAAACACCCAAAGCAGCCAGGCTTTGCCTTATTAGTCATCTTTATTGGGTTGTTCGTGGTTAGTGGCTTAGATGTACAGTGGTGGTATAAGTTGGTTTGCGCGTTATTTTTGATAAAAGTATGTTATGCGTTTGCAGTGGATCACTACCCAATAAAAAATCCGACTTGAGTCGGATTTTTTATTGCTGTATTTAAACTTATTCGTCAGGGCGGTAAGTTTTCTTCATAATGTAGACATAGGCACTAACAAAGGCATTTTCCTGATATTTTTTAAGCCCAGTATCTTCAAAGTCGATAGGTAAGGGGTTGCGCTTAAGCTGCTCTTTCACTTCAGTGCTAGATAACAAACGCACATCCAACCCTTCAATTAGCTGTATGGCAGCTTCCATTTTAAATCCGGTAGCACTGCCTGCGAACTTACCTTTAGGTGCTCGTTGACGAATAGCAACAGAGTCAACTTGATAATCAGCCATTAATTTTGCAAAGTCGAACTGAAACTTACGCATTTGATCCGTTTCTTGTCCAACATTGTTTAGTGTAAAGCGTGTTTGGCGTACATCACGTATATCAAATACGTCATCTTCTTTTGTTAGCAGACACAAAAGCACTTCGCTGCCAGCGATCTCAACGCCACATGTTCTCATTGTATATTTCCAATCTATTTAATTATCGACGCAGTATAGCAATCTCACCGATAAAGCAAAAGCTTACAACATAATCTCGATTGCAATCGCGCTATGATCCGAATAGCGAATATCTTCCTCATCGCGCTTGGGGTCCAAATGCGCATCGTAATTATGATAGGTCAGAGATTTGATCGATGGTGTTTCGTTATTTGGGTTAAACTGTTGCGATGCCAAGATATAGTCTAAGACATTACCCGCACCTTGATAGTAGTGACTGGCCGGCTTTTGCGCAAAAGTGTGTGCATTATCTGCAAATGAAAAGCTGTCAAATAATCCAACACTATCAAAGCGATTATGAGTGTTAACTTGAGGTGGGAAAGCCTGCGTCATAAACGAGAGCGCAGGGCTGGTCAAATGGTCGTTAAAATCCCCCATGACTAGAGTTGCATGGCGTTGTTCTCGCTGAGTTTTGAGTGCGTCGTAATACACGATAGATGCTTCCAGAGAGCGAGAAATTTGTGATTGCATGGTACCTACGGTTTTGTGTAGTAATGCAAGTAACGGGTCGTCTTGCTCTGAGCCATCTATCATGTGTGCCATTGAATGAACGCGTTGAGATTTAAAGTGTACGGCGTAACAGGTGATAGGGCCAAACCCATCAATCTCAATAGAACATTTGATGGGGGTGCGGTTAAAACGAAATTGGTGTTGATTATTGAGGTATTCTAAAAGCTCTGGACAAGGTTCAAATGCACATGTCTGCTGAAAGGGAATTTTAGAAGCCACAGCCACAACTGGATTAAATAGCACGTTGGGGTAAATTGCATCTAATTGAGGCGTATCAACGGTTGCGAAATAGGGCAAGCCCATCTCCTCACAAAGTGATTTGAGTACATCAATACTAAACACCTCTTGAAATACAATAAGGGTTGGATCGATGTGTTCAATGAGCCCTGTAACGAATTGAGTTTTAGACTGCCATTGGGTTTGGTCATAGTGCTCATCGAGCTGATAAAATGAAAAAGGTGGCGCTGCAAAGTTCAACAGGTTTAAAGAAGCAAAGCAGTAGCGCGTCGGTTTCGTCATGTTTTACTCACTGTGAGAAGCGTTAAGGCATATAAATTTAACAATTTATTGGATCAATTTTAGTCTTTCCCTTGAATTTCGTCACGCGCACGGTCAAAATACCTGTCGGTTTGAAAGTCCCCAAGCACACGGTATGCTAAATCGCTGCCGGAGCCAATGCTTATTCGTAAAAGCGTTGTTGGGCACTCATTTTAAAAAACTAATTAATTAATACATGTGATGCGTCGTAGGTGTCACCACTGTAAATAGGATTTATCATGCCAATTATTACGCTTCCTGACGGTAGTCAGCGTGTCTTTGAAAACCCAGTGTCAACGTTACAAGTCGCTCAAGATATCGGTCCAGGCCTTGCAAAAGCAACTATTGCTGGACGAGTGAATGGGGTGCGCGTTGATGCGTGCGATATTATTAATGAAGACGCGCGTTTAGAAATTATAACTGCAAAGGATGAAGACGGTTTAGAGATCATCCGTCACTCTTGTGCGCACTTAATCGGTCACGCCATCAAGCAATTATTTCCAGATGTAAAAATGGCGATTGGTCCAACTATCGATAATGGCTTCTATTACGATGTTGATTTAGACCATTCTTTAACGCAAGAAGATTTAGATGCGATTGAAAAACGTATGCTTGAACTTGCGAAAACAAATTATGATGTTGTTAAGAAAACTGTTTCTTGGCAAGAAGCACGTGAGGCATTTGCGGCACGTGGCGAAACTTATAAAATCGAAATCTTAGACGAGAATATCGACAAAGATGATAGACCAGGCCTTTATCATCATGAAGAATATGTTGATATGTGTCGTGGTCCTCACGTACCTAATATGAAATTCTGCCAACACTTTAAAATTATGAAAGTGGCTGGTGCATACTGGCGTGGCAACTCTGAAAACAAAATGCTGCAGCGTATCTATGGTACGGCTTGGGCTGATAAGAAACAGCTTAAAGCGTACTTGAAGCGCCTAGAAGAAGCTGAAAAACGTGACCACCGTAAAATTGGTAAAGCGTTAGATCTGTGGCACTGGCAAGAAGAAGCGCCTGGTATGGTGTTTTGGCACAACGATGGCTGGAGCATATACCGTGAGTTAGAAGACTTTGTGCGTGAAAAGTTACGCGAGTACAACTATGAAGAAGTGAAGGGTCCAATGATGATGGACCGTGCGCTTTGGGAAAAGTCAGGACACTGGGATAAATACGCAGACGCGATGTTTACCACTGAGTCTGAAAAGCGCGAATATGCTATTAAGCCGATGAATTGTCCAGGACACGTGCAGATTTTCAATCAGGGTTTGAAGTCATACCGCGATTTACCACTGCGTATGGCTGAGTTTGGCTGTTGCCACCGTAATGAACCTTCTGGTGCATTACATGGCTTAATGCGAGTACGTGGCTTTACCCAAGATGATGCGCACATCTTCTGTACAGAAGAGCAAATCATGGATGAAGTGTCAGCTTGTATTAAAATGGTTTATGACACCTATGAAACATTTGGCTTTGAAAAAATCGTTGTTAAGCTTTCTACCCGTCCAGAGAAGCGCATCGGTGAAGACGAAATGTGGGATAAAGCAGAGCTTGCGCTAGCTGAAGCCCTTAAAGCTAATAACATTGAGTTTGAATATTTGCCGGGTGAAGGCGCTTTCTACGGTCCGAAGATTGAATTTACTTTGTATGATTGTTTGGAACGAGCTTGGCAGTGTGGTACCGTGCAGCTAGATTTTGCTCTACCAGGTCGTTTAGGTGCGACTTATGTTGCTGAAAACAACGAACGTAAGACACCTGTAATGATCCACCGTGCAATTTTGGGTTCAATCGAACGTTTCATTGGTATTCTTACCGAAGAATATGCGGGCTTATTCCCAACTTGGTTAGCGCCTAAACAAGTAGTGATCATGAATATCACTGATAAACAGGCTGATTACGTGCATGAAATTGTACAAAAGTTAAATAAACTTGGAATTAGGGCCTGTGCTGACTTGAGAAATGAGAAGATTGGCTTTAAAATTCGGGAGCATACTTTAAAACGTATACCTTACCTACTTGTTGTTGGTGATAAAGAAGTTGAACAACAAGAAGTAGCAGTGAGAACTCGCAAAGGTGAAGACCTTGGTAAGTTCTCAGTCGAAGATTTTATCGCTAAAATCAGTGAAGAAATTAAACATCGACAGTAATAAAGCCTGTGTGTGGCATAAATACTTACGATTGCCACACACAACATATTTTGATTTTCTTGGAGGAACGTACCATTAGAGGCGGAAAAAAAGGGCAAACTACAGCTCAAAAAAATCGTATCAATGAAGAAATAACTGCGAAAGAAGTTCGCTTATCTGGCGTAGAAGGTCAGGAAGCGACCATTATGTCGTTGAAAGAAGCTCAAGCGATTGCTGATGAAGCAGGGGTGGATCTAGTTGAGATTAGTCCCAATGCTGAACCTCCTGTCTGTAAGGTGATGGACTACGGTAAGTTCGTTTTTGAAAAAGCAAAATTACAAAAAGAACAAAAGAAAAAGCAAAAGCAGATCCAAATTAAAGAGATCAAGTTCCGTCCTGGCACGGACGAGGGTGATTATCAGGTTAAGTTACGCAGCCTAAGAAAGTTCTTAGAAGCCGGTGACAAAGCTAAAATCACTATTCGCTTTCGTGGTCGTGAAATGGCTCACCAAGAAATTGGTATCGAATTACTTAACCGTGTTAAGACCGATTTAGAAGATTTAGCAGTTGTTGAATCATTCCCAAATCGTGTTGAAGGGCGTCAGATGGTCATGATGATGTCGCCTATTGCTAAAAAGTAATAAACACGGCATAATGCGCGCGAATTTAATGCAGGTCTAAAGTACCTTAAGGTCACCTGTATTAACCGGTTTTAAAGAAAGACGCGAGTCTTCACCGGATTTGGTTGTGAGTTAGGCCTTTAAAGTGATGTTTACATCCGCCTGCTTACATTGTTTAAAGCAATACATTTGGAGTTATTGCAATGGCTTATAAGCTAAAATCACACAGAGGCGCAGCTAAGCGTTTCAAAAAGACTGCTTCAGGCGGTTATAAGCGTAAACAGTCGCACCTTCGTCACATTCTGACTAAGAAGTCTTCTAAGCGTAAACTACACTTACGTGCTAAGTCTATGGTTCACAAAAACGACATTGGTCTTATCGACCGTATGTTACCATTTGCTTAATAGGGGATATCAGAAATGGCAAGAGTTAAACGCGGTGTTATCGCACGTGCACGTCACAAAAAAGTATTAAAGCAGGCTAAAGGTTACTACGGAGCACGTTCACGTGTTTACCGCGTAGCTTTCCAAGCAGTAACTAAAGCAGGTCAATACGCTTACCGTGACCGTCGCGCTAAGAAACGTACTTTCCGTCAATTATGGATCGCACGTATCAACGCTGCAGCACGTCAAAACGGCCTTTCTTACAGCCGCTTCATCAATGGCCTTAAAAAGTCATCTGTTGAAATCGATCGTAAGATCCTAGCTGATATCGCAGTATACGACCAAGTCGCTTTTGCAGCACTAGTTGCTAAAGCAAAAGACGGTCTAGCTGCTTAATAAGCAATAAAGCTTATTCCCTGAAAAAGGAGCCAACGGCTCCTTTTTTTGATCTTAACGATTTCTTATCAACATCTTATCTAGCCAGCGAGTACTAAGAATACGCTTAAGATAACCCATAAGATAGGTGGGGAATGTAACGTAATATCTTGGCTTGGCGTGTTTTGCTGTCAGTGCATGTAAAAGTTTTTTGTATACAGCCTGCGGTTCTAGAGTAAAGGGTTGGGGGGCATTTCGCGCAGCAAGTCTCTCTAATTGAGCCAAATAATCCTTCTTGTGGGGGCTGATTTCAATATTAATGTTATCAGTAAAAGCCTGCTTAGCATTTTCTCTAAACTTTGAAGCAATGGGGCCAGGCTCAATTAAGCTGATCTGAATATTAGTGCCCTTGAGTTCCATGCGCAGTGTGTCGGTCAAACCTTCAAGTGCAAATTTGCTGGCATTATACGCCCCTCTAAATGGTAAGGCGACAAGCCCTAGAACAGATGAGTTATGGATAATTCGACCAGAGCCATGCGTGCGCATATGTTTAATGGCGAGATTCGTTAGAGTATGCCAAGCAAAAAAGTTCGTTTCAAACTGCTGCTTTAGAACTGTTGTAGGCAGATCTTCAACTGCACCAGGTTGTCCATATGCACCATTGTTAAACAAGGCGTCCAGTTTTCCGTCACTTAACTTTAATGCTTGCTCAAATCCACCGATGATACTTTGCTCATCATTCAAGTCTAGTTGAATGCAAGTTAGTCCTTCGTTGGTCAGTCGATATACGTCTTCCAACTTTCGGCATGATGCGATCACATGAAATCCAGCATTGTGAAGCGCATGAGCACAGTAGTATCCAATCCCTGTTGAGCATCCTGTAATGAGTATTGTTGTCGTCATAAGTATCTTCTTAAGAAAAATAAACTCAATTTGTGTGAGCGAGATGTTATTAGCTGCATATTTTTGTTGAATCACCGCACATTGTAAGATGTTAACTAAAATATTGATATAATTGTGCTATCTAGGCTGAAAATTGAGAAATAAAAATGATAACAAGCATGATTATGTTAACCGCAAGCTTGTCATTAGACGCTCATTTGCCGCCACTGACGCCTTGGCAAGGGCAAAGTGAGCAGTTGATGCAAATGAAAGGTCCTTTAACCACTGACTTTGAACTTAGTAAGGGGATGAACTCGCCCGACTATCAGCAGACAATGGCATTTGTTGAACGTTTAGTCGCCGCAAATCCAACTCAATTTAAAGCAATAAATATAGGCTATAGTAACTCAGGGCGAGCAGTAAAAATGCTAATAGCTTCTGAGCAGAGCCATTTCACGGCCTCGATGATAAAGAATAATAACAAGCCAACTTTACTTATCCAAGCAGGCATCCATGCTGGGGAAATTGACGGTAAAGATGCTGCATTTATGATGCTCAGAGATATCGCATTGGGTAAGCGTAGAGATTTATTGAGCAAAGTAAACATCCTATTTATACCCATCTTAAATGTGGATGGTCATGAGCGACGTAGCAAGTACAATAGGATCAATCAGCGTGGACCCGTGGAAATGGGCTTTCGAACCAATGCCAATAACTTGAATTTGAATAGAGACTACACCAAGCTCGATACACCAGAAGTGCAAGCGATATTAAAGGTGATCGATGAGTATCAACCAGATCTTTACTTGGACGTACATGTTACTGATGGCGCTGACTATCAATACGATATTACTTACGGCTTTAATCCAGAATTTGCCAGTGAGTCACCAGCCATAGCTCGCGTGCTTGAGACACAGATTAAGCCCGTTATTGATAAGGCGTTAGAGCAACAAGGCCATATTCCAGGCCCATTGGTGTTTGCAATGGATAAGCGTGACTTTAAAAAAGGCATTGCGGGTTGGGTTGCTACACCACGTTTTTCTAATGGCTGGGGCGATTTAGCGGGAGTGCCCACGATTTTGGTTGAGAACCACTCTTTGAAGCCTTACAAGCAGCGTGTACTGGGAACCTATGTGTTATACGATGGCTTGATCTCTGCATTGTCAAAATATCAGACACAGTTAGATGAGGCGGTCACAGCAGAACAAAATAATAGACCGGAACAGTTGATCGTAAAAAGGGCGTATGCCAAACAACCAGATACGATCCCGTTCAAAGGGATCACATATAAGCTATTTCAAAGTGCTATCTCAGGTCAAACAGAAGCGAAGTATCTTGGCGAGAAAATACAATATGACGCACTGCCTATTTATTGGCAAAAAGATGTGGTAACTCAGGTTGAAGTTCCGGATGCTTTCTATATTCCCCCTGCGTATCCTGAGATTGTAGAAAAGTTGCAGTTACATGGTATTAAAGTGACTAAAATTGAACAATCACCAGAGTCGATAGATACCTTAATAAGTGCCAATGTAACCAATTATGAGTTTGCTAAAGCACCTTTTGAAGGGCGTTTTATGGTTGAGGCATCTTTTAGCTTTGATAAGGTAAAAGCACCTGAGCTTAGCGGTTGGTATAAGGTTAGTACTGAGCAAAAGCGAGGCAAGCTTGCCACACATTTGTTACATCCACAGGCACCAGATTCATTTTTTAGTTGGGGGGAGTTTAATACTATTTTTCAGCGTACTGAGTATGTTGAAAATTATGCATTAGAGCCTTTTGCTCGTTCTATGTTAAAAGAGAACCCAACGATAGCATTAGAGTTTGATAGAAAGATACGTGAAGATAAAGCGTTTGCGGACGATCCCAATGCTCGCATGGAGTGGTTGTACGCAAAGACACCGTTCTATGATCAGGCTTACCTAAAATATCCTATCTTAATGTTGTTTAAGGAGAAATAAGGTGCATGTGATAACTATTCCGGTGACACCATTTATGCAAAATTCAAGGTTAATTACGTGTCCAGATACAGGTAAAAGCGCCATTGTCGATCCCGGTGGAGACGTAGATAAAATCCTAAAATGTATTGAAGATGAACAGCTGAATGTAGAACGTATTCTGCTGACTCATGGACATCTGGATCATGTTGGTGTTGCTGATGAACTAAAACATGTACTTGGGGTTGAGATTGTAGGCCCTCATCAAGATGAGAAATTTTGGTTCGATGCGCTTCCAATGCAGTCGCAAATGTTTGGTTTCGCGCCTAAAGTCACATTTTATCCCGATCGCTGGTTATCACACAAAGAGTCTGTTAGCGTGGGTAAGCTGCAATTGGAAGTACGACACTGCCCTGGGCACACTCCAGGTCATGTAGTGTTTTATCATGTTAATTCATCAAAAGTTCTTGTCGGGGATGTGTTATTCAAAGGATCCGTTGGACGCACTGATTTTCCTAAAGGTGATGCAAGCCAGTTAAAGCAATCTATACTGGAACAGTTGTTTACTTTACCCGATGAAACAACAGTGTTATCCGGGCATGGTGAGAACACCACAATTGGCTATGAAAAGTATAATAACCCATTTGTGAGTGGGCAGTTTGGGTGAGCAAAGGGGCGGACAAATTACTTGTCTGCATGTATAATTTTTTCCACTGACTAAAATTTAAAGAAAAAACAATGTCATTAAATCAGGTTGATCGCCAAATATTGGCACTATTACAGCAAGACGCGAGCCTTTCAACAGCAGAAATTGCAGATAAAGTTGGGCTTTCTCAATCACCGTGTTGGCGAAGAATTGCCAAGTTAGAGCAAGATGGTTATATCAAGGGTAAAGTTGCGTTATTGGATGAAAAGCAACTGGGTTTTGATATGCTGGTATATGCTCATGTGCGCTTGTCTAACCATGGACGGAACAATCTGGCCGAATTCGAAAAGCTTATAATGAGCTATGATGAAGTCACAGAATGCTACACTATGGCAGGTACTATGGACTTTATGCTACGGATAATTTCTCGTGGTATTGAAGGTTATGAACTGTTTGTTAGAGATAATTTACTGAACCTTGAATACGTGCAAGAAGTACATTCGAATGTGACTATGACGTGTGTGAAAAGAACGACAGCTTTACCGTTGTAATGAAACACAGTAAAGCTGTGTCATGATGCTGTCGTCAATCTGGGCGATACGTATTAATCCAATTTGTTAAAAGCGCTGTATTTTGTTAAAATCCAGCGCTTTTCTGTATGTTGTAAGAGGATGTGAATGTTTAATTTAATCAGCAAGGCGCCGAGCTCTGCTAAAAATGACATCTTATCTGGTTTAACCGTCGCACTTGCGCTGGTACCAGAAGCAGTTGCATTTGCGTTTGTTGCGCAAGTTGATCCGTTAGTTGGCTTATACGCTGCGTTTATTGTTGGTTTAATTACGTCAATCTTTGGCGGTCGTCCTGGCATGATATCTGGCGCGACAGGTGCACTTGCTGTTGTTATGGTAAGCCTCGTTGTGGAACATGGTGTTGAATACCTGTTTGCTACGGTTTTACTCATGGGAATTCTACAAGTGCTGGCTGGGGTATTTAAACTCGGAAAGTTTATTCGGATGGTACCGCATCCGGTTATGTTAGGGTTTGTAAACGGACTAGCTATTGTTATTTTCCTAGCCCAGTTGGGTCAATTTAAAGTCTCTGATGATCTGGGGCAGTTGCAGTGGATGCAAGGTTCGCAGCTGTACATTATGTTGGGGCTGGTTGCGCTAACGATGTTTATTATCCATTTCTTACCAAAAGTGACTACCGCAATACCGTCTTCATTGGCTGCTATTTTAGTTGTAACTGGTTTGGTTATTGGCTTAGACCTTGATGCTCGTAATGTATTAGATTATCTCAAGGATATGTCAGGTAATGTCGATGCTACGATTGCTGGTGGTTTCCCGCAGTTTCACATTCCAATGGTGCCTTTTAATTGGGAAACCTTCACGATTATTTTCCCTTATGCCTTAGTACTGGCTGCGATTGGTTTAATCGAATCGTTATTGACCTTAACACTGATAGATGAAATTACCGAAACGCGTGGTAACAGTAACCGTGAGTGCATTGGCCAAGGCGCGGCGAACATGACTTGTGGTGTATTTGGCGCTATGGGTGGTTGTGCCATGATTGGTCAATCAATGATTAACATCAATTCAGGTGGACGTAGTCGTCTATCTGGTATCACGGCGGCTTTGTTACTTTTGGGTTTCATTCTATTTGCAGCAGGTCTTATCGAGATGATTCCACTTGCTGCATTGGTTGGCGTAATGTTCATGGTTGTGCTGGGAACATTTGAATGGTCAAGCTTTAGATTAATGAACCGAGTCCCAAAAACAGATGCTTTTGTTATTGTACTAGTGTCAGGTGTGACGGTCGCCACTGACCTTGCAATTGCGGTATGTGTTGGTGTGATAGTATCGGCTTTGGTATTTGCATGGGAACACGCAAAACATATCTATACTGACAACTATATAGATGAAGAAGGCTCAAAAGTGTATGAACTTCATGGCCCGCTATTTTTTGGTTCGGTAAAGAATTTTGCAGATTTGTTCGATGTTAGCAATGACCCTGTAGATGTCATTATTGAATTTAAACACAGTCGTGTCGCAGATCACAGTGCAATAGAAGCGATTGATAATTTGGCAGAGCGTTATACGAAAGCCGGCAAGAAGCTTCATTTGAGACATTTAAGCCAAGACTGCTTAGATTTGTTAGAAAAAGCGCGTGATCTTGTCGAAGTGAATGTCATCGAGGACCCGAAATATAAGGTTGCCTCAGATAAACTTGCATAAAGCTCGCATAGAAAATCATTAAAAAAGGCACTTAGGTGCCTTTTTTATTTGCGCTGGACAGTAAGAAAACTAAGACAATTTACAGTGATCCTATTGACAGCACTAGGATATAATTGGGGCAGAACACGAGGAGTTTAATAAGCTTTTGAAATGGCAAGCACTGGTCGATAATCGACAACGTTTTTTTTGGGTCTTACAAATAGCTGGCTGGTTAGGTTATGCGCTGGTTAATTATATAGGCTCTAAAGTATTTGAAATGCGCGATATTTATGTGTTTGTTATCGTGCTGAATGCTTATGCAGGCTGCCTTATGACTGTGCCATTGCGATATTTGTATCGCAAAATATGGAATGCATCACCTTGGGTGTTGATACTGGTAGTGTTTGGCGCTTCTTACGTAACGGGCACGTTATGGGCGGTAGTTCAAAAGTTCAACCTTTGGGAAATATACCGACATGGTTATCGCCCTGAAGAATGGTTTTATTACCTCCAGCAGGGGCTAGATTCGGTCTACATTGTACTGTGTTGGAGCGGCTTGTATTTTGGTATCAAATACTATCAGTTGTTACAAAGCGAACGTCAGAAAGCGCTCAAAGCGAATACTATGGCTCATGAAGCGCAATTGAAGATGTTGCGTTATCAGCTAAATCCTCACTTTTTGTTTAACACACTCAATGCTATCTCTACGTTGATATTGGTTGAAGAAAATAAGGACGCGAATTTGATGGTCGCCAGATTAAGCGATTTCTTGCGCTACACCTTAAATACTGATCCCATCAAGAAAGTAGCACTCGAGCAAGAGCTACATGCGTTGCAGTTATATTTAGAAATTGAGAAAGTCCGCTTTGATGAGCGTCTATCCATTGATATTGATGTGAGTGAAGAAGCAAAACAGGCAATGGTACCGAGTTTGATCTTACAACCCATTATTGAAAATTCTATTAAATATGCCATTGCCCATTTAGCAGAAGGCGGTAAGCTAGAGATAAAAGCACAAGTTTTCGCCAACGAGCTATTACTTGAAGTAGGAGATAATGGTCCTGGTGCAGAATTAGATAATGGACAACTCAAAAGTGCCCAAGGTGTGGGTATTGCAAATACCATAGATAGATTGAAAACACTTTACGAAAATAACTATTCATTTGTGTTGTCACATAATGAACCAAATGGTTTGAAAGTGAATATTCGTGTTCCTTTTGAAAAGGCTAAGAAGTAATGAGCAAAATTAAAGCATTGATTGTCGACGATGAGCCTTTGGCAAGAAAAGGCCTGGCTGTGCGCTTACAGTCATTTTCGCAAATTGAAGTCGTAGAGTTATGCAGTGGTGGACAGCAGGCAATAGATGCTTGTCAGACACAAGATATAGATTTAGTTTTCTTAGATATCCAAATGCCTGGAATGAACGGTTTCGAAGTGGCAAGAGCATTGAGCGAGAGTATTAAGCCACTCCCTGCAATTGTGTTCGTGACTGCATTTGATCAGTACGCAGTGCAAGCGTTTGAAATTCATGCATTGGATTACATTTTAAAACCCGTTGATGACAACAGACTAAAACAGGCGGTGGAAAAAGTGCAAAGTTATTTAAAAACACAACAAGACAACGTGCATAAGAAAAAGCTGGCTAGCTTCGTGGCAGGTATCACAGGAAACAACTGCGAAGAGATTTTAAAGAAACTAGCAACAGGCGACACCTTAGTTGATAAAAAATACCCCGAGTCTCTAGCTGTAAAAGAGCAGGGCGAAATTATCCGCGTGTCGACGGCGACGATTCAGTGGATCGATGCAGCGGGAGATTATATGTGTTTGCATTGTAGTGATGGTCAAACACACATTTTACGCAAAACGATGAAAGAGCTTGAACAAGAACTAGATCCAGCTTTATTTGTTCGCGTCCATCGCTCGGCAATTGTTAATACCAAGCAGATTAGCAAACTGGTCACTCAAAGTAGCGGTGAGTATTTGTTAGTATTAGAAAACGGACAAGAGTTAAAAGTAAGCCGCAGTTACCGTGATAAGGTCAAAGCAGCATTGGCAAGCTAGCATAGAAATTTAAGCAAATACTAGTTAAGTTACTGATTTTGTTATCCATACCTGTTGGAGTATGCATTACATATTAATAGTGAGAAGTTTTTCCGTCGGCTAGTTGGCTATCTATGTTGCAGTTATGTTTTGTGGCGTTTGATTTTACTTAGCAAATGTGACTTACTTACATATTACGGAGCGTTTTAAAGCTTGCATGTAGCTATTTTTATTTAGACCGAGCAACTCACCCCGAGATAAGAGGGGGGAAGCTTAAAAAGCCACCCCACATAATGCTTAACTTAAACGGTGACAATTTTCATGGTGTTGGTGGCACCCACTGTTTCCATTGCATCACCGTGCGTGAGAATTACCGTATCACCCTTTGCAAGCGAGCCTGCTTCAACGAGTGTATTTAAGGCATCACGCACCATGCTTTGATCCGAGCACTTTGTTGAATCAAAGAATACTGGATATACACCGCGATAAAGAGCTGTCTGGCCTAATGTGCTCTTGTGTCTAGATAGTGAGTAAATAGGTAGTCCTGAACTGATACGTGACATCAGTTTGGCTGTTTTACCTGACTCTGTTAGCGCGACAATGGCTTTGACGCAGTCTAAGTGGTTTGCAGCATACATGGCTGACAATGCCAGAGTTTCAGAGGTATCTGAGAACATGCTATCCAAACGGTGTTTAGAGACGTGTATTTCTGGTTGTGACTCTGCACCAAGGCACACTCGAGCCATAGTTGCTACCGTTTCTTCGGGGTAATCACCTGCAGCCGTTTCAGCTGATAACATAACCGCATCTGTACCGTCCAATACCGCGTTTGCAACGTCCATAACCTCAGCACGTGTTGGCATTGGGTTATCTATCATTGATTCCATCATCTGCGTGGCAGTAACAACAGTACGGTTAAGAGAACGTGCACGTCGGATTATCAACTTTTGTTTGCCAACGAGAGCCGCATCCCCAATTTCTACACCTAAATCACCACGAGCTACCATTACGGCATCTGAAGCCAATATAATATCATCAACGGCTTCTTGAGTTTCTACGGCCTCTGCACGTTCAATTTTGGCAAGCAGTTGCGCATTTGAACCTGCTTTTTCAGCTAAAGAGCGTACATAACGCATATCATCGCCGCAACGGGGAAAAGATACCGCGATGTAATCTACGCCAATTTCAGCGGCCGTGATTAAATCTTCTTTGTCTTTATCTGTAAATGCTGGAGCCGTTAAGCCTCCACCAAGGCGGTTAATACCTTTATTGTTTGATAGAACGCCACCTACGGTTACTGTGGTATGCACTAGATGACCATCTACACTGTCAACTGTTAGCTGAATTAACCCGTCATTGAGAAGCAGTAAGTCACCTTTACTCACATCTTGAGGAAGTTCTTTATAGTCTATACCTACGGCTTCTACGGTTCCCTGACCTTTTTCCATTTTCGCATCAAGTGTGAACTGTGCACCAACGTCAAGTGTAACTTTACCTTCTTTGAAAGTTGACACTCTGATTTTTGGGCCTTGTAAGTCAGCCAAGATAGCAACATGTTTACCTAGCTTTTGCGCTATGTCACGTACTGCTTGCGCACGATCTTTATGATCTTGTGCAACACCATGGGAGAAATTCAGTCTGACCACATTGGCACCAGCTTGGATGATTTTTTCTAGGTTGTTATCTTTGTCCGTTGCCGGTCCAAGTGTGGCTACGATTTTTGTGCGTCTAAGCATCTGGAGCTCCTGTAGGCCTATGTCCATAGGGTTATGTTATTTGTGCAAATCAATTATAAGATCATTTGTCTGCAAACAAGCCTATATAGTGAGCATATTTGCTGCAAACTAATCGCTATAAATAGAAAGATTTAACTCAAAACTCTTTTTAACAGCGAGATTAAATTATATGATCTGTATGACATCATTATGACACCGGTGTCAGTGCAGGTCAATCACTGATATTGTGGTCAAAAAGTTTACTTGTGAGTCTTTTTTATGCCACATACGGCGAAAGTCGTTGGCAATGCGTTATTATAATAAGTCGACTTGAGTCGCTTGTCGCTGATTATTGCTGTGTTGATATGTGAGATCAATAGGGTGTTGTGTAATAGTTGGCCCTTAGCATCTTATCGGCGCTAAGGTATAATGTTTTTTGAAGTCTAAATACTCACTAAATTGTAGTTACCGAGGAGGAAACTAAATGCAGGTTGCATTAGTTGGTTTGGGTGTGATGGGTAAAAACCTCGCGCTGAATCTTATCGAAAAGGGGTTAACACTTGTTGCCTATGACAAAAACCCTGACGCAGGCGCTGAGTTGATTAGCTGTGCTCAATCTTTGGGCCTAGCCGAGCGTCTACACATAGTTTCAGATCTCGGTGATATGGTACGACGCCTAGAATCACCTCGTTCGATTTTATTACTAGTACCAGCAGGTGAGTTAGTTGATCGCGTGTGCACTGACTTAGTCGAAGCAGGGGTTGCCAAAGAAGATATTATCGTCGACTGTGGTAACAGTAATTATAAAGATGGAATCACACGTAAGCTTAAATATCAGAATAAATTTGAGTTTGCTACTATGGGGATCTCAGGTGGTGCAGAAGGGGCTCGTCATGGTCCTGCTATGATGGCCAGTGGGTCTGAGGGCGGATGGGAGCGTGTTGAACCGTGGTTTGAAAAAGTGGCAGCAAGCTACAACAGTGAGTCTTGTTTCGCGCGTGTAGGGCAATCAGCCAGTGGTCACTTCGTAAAAATGGTACATAATGGCATTGAATATGCCCTTATGCAGCTAATCGCAGAGATGTACCAGTTATTGCGTCATGGGACAGGTCGTTCGCCAAAAGAGGTTGCAGCGATATTTGAGCAGTGGTCTCAAGGAACGCTAAACAGTTACCTGTTATCGATCTCTAGCCATATACTGAGTCTTGAGACAGAACAATCTGAGCCTTTGGTTGATCTAATCGATAATAAAGTCGGGGCAAAAGGCACAGGCTTGTGGACTGCGCAGAATGCTCTAGAGCTTGGTATTGCAGTTCCTTCTTTGGTTGCAGCTGTTCAGGCTAGACATCTCACTAATACCATAGATACTCACGCAGCCAAAGAAATGACTTATGCAAATAAGGCGACCATAAAAGTTGAGGTTGATCTTGATGAATTAAAAGATGCCTTCTATATGGCAAGCTTGCTGTGTTATCGCCAGGGTCTGGCGCTTATTAAGGGAGCATCACGTGAACATCAATGGAAAGTTGACTTAGCCAAAACATTACAAACTTGGAGAGCTGGTTGTATCATTCGTGCTGATTATCTAGACGATGTTGCCCAAGGTGTTGAGTTTATTGACACTCTAGAGAAAGAGGGTGCTGCACTTCGCAAGGTAACAGGGCTAGCTGTGGCCAGTGGTCTGGCATTCCCTGTTTTGTCTTCTACACAAACATATATTGCTACATTGAGCACGCCTAGTAACGGACATTTAGTTCAGGCGCAGCGTGACTACTTTGGTGAGCATGGCATTAAGATTCACAGTGGTGAGACATGTCATATAACCGACTTGGTTGAGTTAGCGGCAAAAGTACGCTAATTAGCGTGTATAGATGAAAAAAGCCGGCATTAGCCGGCTTTTTTTTAGCGAGTGAGCTCACCGCGTAAATTATCTTGCATTAAGTGTCGTACCGTTTCTATTTCTAGTTTTTGACTAAATAAATAGTGTAGCTTTGCGATACAAGCCTCAAGAGTCATATCAAAGCCGCTAAGTACTCCACTGTTGAGTAATGCGTTGCCCGTAGCATAGCCGCCCATGTTTACCTGGCCTTGAATACATTGCGTGAGGTTTATAATGACTACACCACGCTCGCTGGCTGCTTTAAGCGCCGCTAGAAACTCCCCTTGTTGTGGTGCATTACCCACCCCGAAGCTAAGCAAGATCAGAGCCTTGATATTGCTACTGATAACATTGTTGATGATCTCAATGCTAATCCCGGGATAGAGGTATAGAATACCAATCGGCTGTTGCACAACGGGAGTAATTTGCAACGCTTGGTCGACATAGGGACTCAACTTACCTTCTTTGAGCTGAATATTAATGCCTGATTGGGCCAAGGGTTGTAGGTTCGGAGAGGCAAATGCGTCAAAACCATCTGCGTGCGCTTTAGTTGCACGGTTACCACGAAATAGTTTGTTGTTGAAGAATAAACTGACTTCGGCAATAGGGTAATTGGCAGCCAAATACATGGCATTTAGTAGATTAACTTGACCATCAGAGCGCAACTGCGACAGCGGAATTTGTGAGCCAGTGACTATCACAGGTTTTGTGAGGTTCTCAAACATAAAAGATAGCGCTGATGCTGTATATGCCATTGTATCAGTGCCATGCAATACAACAAAGCCATCGTATTGCTGGTATTTTTCTTGTATATCGTCGGCTATCATTTGCCAATGTAATGGCGACATATCTGATGAATCTATCAACGGGCAGTATTCATGGATATCAAACAGAGGCATTTCTTCACGGGTGAACTCTGCGTTGTTTTTAACGGTTTCCGTCAGGTAACCCTCAGCAGGAATATAACCACGACTAGATTGTTTCATACCTATAGTACCGCCAGTATAGGCGATATATATTTTTTTTCTTTTCATAAAAAAAGCCCAGAATATATTCTGGGCTTAGTATATCAATTGCTGAGTTACTTTGGCAGTTTAGTAGCTCACTTCACACACTAAACAGCGCACATAAGTACCATTTGGGTCGTTAAACTGGTTAAGTAACTGAAGGTTTTGCTCAACTTGAGATGTGATAGGCGACAGGTAACCGTTGGTCAATGTGGCCATCGGTGAATTTGGCGTTAACCCTGCGAGGGCAGATTGCACCATAGCAGAACCTAAAAACTCGCGGATTAACTGTTCTTTTTCCGATAGCTCTTGCTCAATCGTTATCACCTCATAGAAGTCGAGATTCGCAAGTTTTGCAGCGGCTTCTATGGCATCTTTCTTATAGCCAAGGTTATCGATTAGGCCGAACTCTTTAGCCTGTGTAGCCGTCCAGACGCGGCCTTGAGCTACTTTATCAACCGCTTCTTTGGTCATATTGCGCTCTTTGGCAACCAATGAGATAAATTTGTCGTAAGAGTTTTCGACGCTCATTTGATAAATATCTACTAGTTGTTTATCAATACCGCGGGCAATAGACATACCATTGAGCTCTGTTGTGGATACACCATCAGAATAAATACCCAGTTCTTTTAAAGAATTCTCAAATGTTAGTATTGCTCCGAACACGCCAATTGAGCCGGTAATTGTACTTGGTGCAGCCCAAATTTCGTTAGTAGAAGCCGCAATCCAGTAGCCGCCTGACGCTGCCACTGAGCCCATAGAGGCAATAACTGGTTTACCTGCAGCTTTAATTGCAAGAATTTCATTGCGAATGGTTTCTGATGCAAACATGCTACCGCCGCCAGAGTCTATACGCAATACAACCGCTTTTACTTTGTCATTTAAGCGGGCTCTCTTAAGTAGCGCTGCAGTTGAGTCACCACCAATTTTTCCTGCTTTTTGTTTTCCATCAACAATGGTGCCGCGTGCAACGATGACAGCTACTTTCTCTGTTACAGGGTTTTCAAACTGTACTGGAGGCTTAATCATTTCTAGATACTCATCAAATGAGATCTGATTGAAAGATTTGCCGAGCTTATCTAAACCAACCAGTTCAATAAGCTCTGATTGTAGTTGTTGATCTGTTTTAAGTTCATCGACCCAACCGTTGTTCAATGCGTATTGCGCAAAGTCACCCTTAACCGCATGCATTTTCATTTCATATTCGTTGAGTGTTTCGTCAAAATTTTCTATCCCGAATGGGCGAGCATCAGCAATCTCTTGTTTGTATTGTTGCCAAAGTTCTCCAAGCCATAGACGATTGGCTTCTTTTGCAGCCTCAGACATATCGTTGCGAATTAACGGCTCAATTGCTGATTTGTAGGTGCCTACTCGAAAAATATGCTGGGTTACTTTCAACTTATCTAATGCATCTTTGAAGTAAAGAGGGTACGAAGCAAAGCCGCGGATCTTCACGGCACCATAAGGATGTAGTGAAATAGTGTCAGCGTGAGAAGCCAGATAGTACTGAGATTGAGAGTAGTAAGAGCCATGAGCAATGACTTTTTTACCGGCCTCTTTGAATTCATCAATCGCTTGGCTAATGACTTCAAGTTTATCCAGATGGCCCCCATAGAGGTTTTCAAGGTCTAACCAAAGAACCTGAACTCTATCATCTTTACGGGCTCTGTTAATGACTTCCAAGACATCATCTAGCAGTATTTCATGAGGCTGATCATTGGACTCGCTGAGATCTTGCAATGCTGCATCCAACGGGTCGATGTAAGTCAATTCTTCAACCAGATAGCCGTTCAAGTTTAACCTGAGTACGCTATTTTCAGAGACTGTAATTTCTTCTTTACCACTAAATGCTGCGATAAGCGCTGCAATAATGATAATGAAAAAGATGATGTTTAAGAGCAAACGGCGTGAAAAGTTTAAGCCGTGCCATAATGCTTTAAAAAATTTACCAATCAGATTCAAAACTAATCCTCATCAGAACGAACTGCTAATTATGATATGTGAATATCATAACTCAGTTTATATTTGGTTGTTACCTCAAAAACGTAACGAAGTATTTAACAAAACGATTTAGACTGAAAACTGAACGGTTTTCACATGAAAAGAGTAAGTTAGCATTGATAGTTAGCCAAGAAACAAAAAATTTACTTTAACCGATGCTTGCTAAATCACAAAAAATTGTTAATGTTGCACAGGTTAGACCAGTTAGTCGGGGCAAGTAATGTTAGAAAAACAATTAGAATTAAAACACACTGAGCTGCGAAACCGCTTGGTGATGGGATCGATGCACACGGGCCTAGAAGAAGGATGGCACAACCGTAAGCGCTTAAGTGCATTTTATGAAGCGCGAGCGAAAGGAGGCACAGGATTATTAATCACTGGAGGATACAGTCCTAATTTGCGTGGGAAATTGACGCCGATTTCGTCTTCGTTTAACACTTTGTATGATGTAATCAAACATAAAGCTTACACCAAAGCAGTTCATACGCATGGTGCGAAGATTTGTCTTCAGTTATTACATGCCGGTCGTTATGCCTATCATCCTTTTAACGTAGCTCCAAGTGCAATAAAAGCACCTATTAATCCCTATAAACCAAAAGCAATGTCAAAGGGTATGATCAAAAGTACTATCAAAGACTTTGCCCATTCAGCCAAACTAGCCCAAAAAGCCGGCTACGATGGTGTAGAAATAATGGGTTCAGAAGGCTACCTGATCAACGAGTTTATGGCTAACCACACCAATAAGCGAGACGATGAATACGGTGGCTCTTTAGAGAATCGTATGCGTTTGGCTGTGGAAATTGTTAAAGCGGTACGTGCAGTTGTAGAAGATAGTTTTATTATCATTTTCAGGCTGTCGGTGATGGATTTGATCCCTAATGGCTCTACACCAGAAGAAGTCACCGTTCAGGCAAAGGCATTGGAAGCTGCGGGCGTTGATATTTTAAACACAGGAATAGGCTGGCATGAAGCTAGAGTACCGACAATCGCTAGCATGGTTCCACCTGGGGCTTTTAAAGAAGCGTCTAAACGCTTGAAAGATGCTGTCAATATACCAGTTATCGCGGTTAATAGGATTAATACGCCTGAAATTGCAAATAGTATTTTGCAGAATCAGGAAGCAGACTTGATCTCTATGGCGAGGCCTTTACTTGCAGACCCTGAATTTTTTAATAAATATGCTGCCCAGCAAAGTGAACAGATTAATATCTGTATTGGCTGTAATCAGGGCTGTTTAGATCATGTCTTTAAAGGCAAACGAGCGACCTGTTTGGTCAACCCCCAAGCTGGTTTTGAGTTAGATTACCCTTTGCTTCCAGCCAATAAGAAAAAGCGCGTGTTGGTCGTAGGTGCAGGTCCTGCTGGGTTATCAGCGAGTTATTACCTTGCGAGCAAAGGGCATGACGTTAAACTCATCGACAAAAATTCCCAAGCTGGGGGACAGTTCAACCTGGCGATGCGCATACCAGGTAAAGAAGATTTCAAGAAAACACTAGCCTACTATTTATCAGAGTTAAAGCGACTAAATGTTGAATTGCAGCTAAATACCGAGTATCAGGCTGCGATGTCTAAACAGTATGACGACGTGGTATTTGCCACAGGCGTAAGCCCAAGACTCTCCAACATTGAGTGCAGTGATGGGAAACGTGTGTTTGCATACGACGAGGTGATCCGCAAAGAAGTTGAGCTGGGTGACAAGATAGCTATTTTAGGTGCTGGTGGTATAGGCTTCGATATGGTGGCGTTCTTAGCGGAGAAAAGTGAGCAATCAATTGAAGAGTTTAAGCATCATTGGGGTATTGAATGCGAAGCGCAGCCGCTTAAAGACCCTCGTAAACTATACATGCTAAAACGTAGCTCTGGACGATTTGGTAGTGACTTAGGAAAAACGACGGGTTGGATTCATCGCCAGGTAGCTAAGCAGCATCAAGTTGAGCAAATCGCAGAATGTGAATATCTAGCATTTTCCGATAAAGGCCTACTCATCAAGCAAGCGGGTGAAGAAAAATGGTTAGATGTTGATACGGTGATCGCGTGTATCGGTCAGGTTTCTAATGACCAGCTATTTGACAAAGGGGATTTGCCAGACAATCATCACGTGATAGGTGGAGCAAAGCTTGCCAGCGCAATAGATGCAAAAAGAGCCATATTTGAGGCCTTACAGGCAGCTCGGCTGATATAAAACTGTTTGATTAGTTTCCTTTGCAAGAAACTTAGCTCAAAAGCGGTCTAGACTAATAATTATAGTAACTATGGATTATTTTAAGGGCCGCTTATGCTTTGCACACTTCACAACTCCTACCAATCTCTAATTAATAAAAGCCAAATATTCAACGCTCTCCCAGCCTTACTCTTTCGGCTCATTCTTGCGCCGGTGATGATAGTTGCAGGGTACAACAAACTCAACTTAGCCAGTGACCAACACAGCTTTCCAAGTAACTTATTGGCAGACCCAAATGTCGTCAATTGGTTTGGAAATGAACAATGGGGCCTTGGGTTACCCTTTCCTGATCTTCTGGCATTTATGGCTGGGTGGAGTGAATTCCTAGGAGGCTGGTTACTGCTAATAGGATTATTCACGCGAGTAGTATCAATACCGCTTCTGTTTACTATGTTTGTCGCGGCGACAACTGTACATTGGGACAATGGTTGGTTTTCTGTAGCACCATCTAACCCACAAACCAGTGCAGCTCAAGTATTTAGTTGGCTAGGTGTACCCGCAGCAAATGAGAGTTTAGAAAACAGCGTCGAGGTTGCTGAACGTCTAGATAAGATAAAATCACTAATTGAAACTCATGGTTATCCAGATTACTTATATGATAAAGGCAGTGTGGTTATCTTAAACAACGGTATTGAATTCGCAGCAATCTATTTTGCTATGTTACTTAGCCTAATTTTTAGTGGCGGTGGAAGGTATGTCAGTGTTGATCATTGGCTAAAGCGTTATGCAAAAAACAAGTGCCTTGAAAAGTAACAAAAAATCATATCATTGATAGATGATAGGAGCAGACGATGGTATTCTCACTGGCAACTAAATATAGTAATTAAGGTACGGTTTTATGGATGCCATTGAGCTACTTACAACTCGTCAATCAGACAGCAACCTATCATTTCCAGGTCCAAGCGTAGACCAACTAGAGATTATCAAAAAAGCAGCGCTTAAAGTGCCAGATCACGGTGGTCTCACTCCATGGAAGTTTATCGTGGTACAGGGTGAGGGCAGAGAAAAGCTAGGTGAAATTTATCATCAAGCGGCGGTAAGTGAAAATCAGGATGAGCGCACAATAAGTCGAGCAAAAGAGTTAACTCAAAGAGCTCCTATGATTATTATTGCGGTCAGCCCTTATCAAGAACACCCAAAAGTGCCACGGATTGAGCAAATTGAAAGTGCAGCATGTAGCGTTTTCGCAATGCAACAGGCCGCTTTTGCACAACATTTATCTGGGGTTTGGAGAACCGGTTATTTTGCACAAAGTCCAAAAGTTAAATCTCTGCTAGGTTTAAATGAGCAGGATGAAATTGTAGGTTACCTATACCTAGGTACGCCAACTGTGGCCTGTACAAAACCTGTGCGCCATAAAGCCGAAACTTTTTTTAGTGATTTATAAGAAGAGGTAGCTATGTCATTACACGTGATTGAGCATCCACTAGTGCAGCATAAACTTGCTTTACTAAGAGAGTATGGGATCAGTACGAAAAGTTTTCGTGAACTAGTGAGCGAGATAGGCACATTACTTACCTACGAAGCGACTAAAGATATGCCTTTGCAAGAGCACTCGATAAAGGGCTGGCAAGGCAACGATATCAAAGTTTTTAAATTGCAGGGTAAGAAAATTACCGTAGTGCCTATTTTGCGAGCGGGACTTGGCATGATGGATGGTGTCATGGAACTTATTCCATCTGCCAAAGTGAGTGTTGTTGGATTACAGCGCAATGAAGAAACCCTTGAGCCTGTACCTTACTTTGAAAAGCTGGTGGGGAAAATTGAACAGCGTTTGAGCCTTGTTATCGACCCGATGTTGGCGACCGGTGGTTCAATGATAGCTACCATAGACATGCTCAAAAAAGCAGGATGTACTCACATCAAAGCAATTGTATTAGTTGCTGCACCTGAGGGAGTAAAAGCCACACTAGATGCGCATCCTGATATTGAAATATATACAGCAGCGTTAGACAATCATTTAGATGAGCACGGCTATATTGTCCCCGGACTTGGCGATGCTGGAGACAAAATATTCGGCACGGTGTAAATGTTGATGATTGAACTGGCAAAGCGGTAAAGGTGGCAAACGATGCGATGCAAACTAGTCGATGTATTTAGCAAGCAAAAGTTACAAGGCAATAGTTTGGCAGTATTTTACGATTGCCAAGAATTAAGCAAAAGACAAATGCAGGCATGGACAAGAGAGATGCGTCAATTTGAATCCATATTCGTGGATACGAGCGTCACGCCTTATCGTGCGTGGATTTTTACCATGGAAGAAGAGCTAGATTTTGCGGGTCATCCTTTAATTGGGTTGGCCTACCATTTACATGAGCTGTTTGGCGTGCCTGATGAAACTTACACTTGGTCAATTGAGCTAAATCAAAAGGTTGTTGAATTGAGCAGTCGCTGGCGAGGAAAACATTTCTTAGCGACTATGCATCAAGGAGCGCCTGAATTCATTCATACCCTTACTAGCAAGCAATCGGAACCTTTCTATGCAGCCTTAGGGATTGAGCAATTGCAACCACAAGAGCTGCCAGCGCAAGTGATTAGTACAGGCTTACCTTATTTAATTTTGCCGATTGAGCATGGCTTGAGCAAAGTTTCATTTAATACGGATCAGTTAGAGTCAATGCTTGAGCAATATCAAGCCAAATTTCTATATCTTATCGATGTTAATAACTTCGAAGGGCGTACATGGGATAACTTAGGTAGTATTGAGGACATTGCAACTGGCAGCGCTGCAGGGCCCGTCGCTGCATATCTATATCAGCAAGGTCTTACAACGCAGGCGGATATTTCCATTGGGCAGGGGCGGTTTGTAGATCGACCTAGCGAAATTAAGGTGGAATTGAAATGTGTCGGCAGCGAAATTGTGGATGCCATTGTCAGTGGCTATGTTACCCATGTTGGTGATTTTATCTTAAGTGATTAGCTTTAATGAAAGTGATGTTTTTCAAGTATGTTCTTCGGTTACTTATTTGGCCTGCCAGCTTCGGCTGGTTTGGGGTTAGCCTGATAAGTGTCTTTGTATATTTACGCGACTTAGATGCCAGTTTCTCTGCGTTGATTAGCCTGCTAGGAGCTCTAACAGGGCTACTTTCATTGTTGGTGATGAATGTTACTGCACTGCGTTACCCTAACATTAGCGTATACCATGTTCTGCTCTCGCAGATTGGCTGTGGGATCCTCGGTTATGTGATGTATGTTGGTATTTTCAGCGAGCCATTGTTAGTGCTCAGTGGTTTCAATTTATTGGTAGCGGCGTGTATTTTAACCTTTGCCCATTTGTTTGATATGAATAAATAGCAAGGATGAGTTCGTCCTTGCTATTTATTGCTTAATTATACTTTGAACTGCTCGAGCATATTTTCTTGTTCAGCGATTTTCTCAACTTGACTTTGCATGGTGTGATCTACCGTTTTTGCCTCATTAAATACCATATCTGAGATATTTCTGATCTCCATAGCATTATTATTAACTTCGCTTACTACTTGTCGCTGCTCGTTTAACATATCTGCTATTTGCAGATTCAGTTGTACAATGTGTTCGATTGCCGAGCGGATCGCTTGTAACGAGTCACTTGTTTCATCAGCTTTGCCAACGGTCTTTTCAACCACACTTTGGCTTTGTTTCATAACCTGAACTGCATTCACCGCGCCAGCTTGTAGTTGATCAATCATGGATTTTATTTCTGTTGTAGCTTCTTGTGTGCGTTGTGCCAAAGTACGTACTTCATCAGCAACAACAGCAAATCCGCGACCAGATTCACCGGCTCGAGCCGCCTCAATGGCTGCATTTAAAGCGAGTAGGTTCGTTTGCTCAGCAATACCATTGATAACCGATAGTATTTGCTCGATACCGCTGGTGGAGACTTCCAGATCATTTACAACATCAACAGCGGTTGATATTTGTTCTGATAGATGAGCGATGGTATCTGTAGTCTGTGCGACAATTTTTTGTCCCTCAACAGCTGCACTGTCTGTCTTTTGGATCGCTTCAGCTGCTTCTTGTGCTGAGTTTGCTACCCGTTGTTCGGTTTCTGACATATGTTCAGTAGCTGCGGTTAGGGAAGTCAGAGATTCCAGCTGTCTAGAAATAGCGTTGCTTGATTGATTGGCACCAGAAGATGTTTGCTTCGCATCTTCTAAAATTTCATGTCCAAGTACCTGTATATCAGCAATGAGTTGTTGCAAACGCGCAGTGAATAAATTGAAGTTTTCTGCAAGAGACGCAAACTCTGGGTCACTGTTTGTATTGAGACGCACGGTTAAATCTGCGTTACCTTTGGCGATATTAGCCATTGCATCGTTGATGTCTGCAAGCGGCTTAAGCAGCAAGTTTATTACCAAAGATAATACGATAATACTGATGATTACGAACAAAGTTGTGAACAAAATAGAGTCTTGGGTCAGCTCAGATACAGCAGCAAAGACTTTGTCTTTTTCTAGTGCAACACCAACTAACCAATCAAAGCCATCTACTTTTTGAAAGTCTATGAGGTATTCTTTGCCATCCAACGTGATGTGTTGCAACTGTTGACTGAATACGGTGTTGCCCAAGAACTTGCTAGCTTTATCTCCATTTAGAGACACATCTGGGTGAGATATGATGGTGCCATCGGTACTGACCATAAAAGCAAAGCCAGCGTTGAAAAGATTAAAGGAGTTAATCATATTGCCAAGCTTTGCCAGACTCACGTCATAAAACAATGCGCCATGAAAGCGACCTTGTTTGGATACGGGTGTGCCAATTGAAACTACGATTTCTTTACTGACTGAATCTGCATAAGGTGCTGTGACGATGAGCTTTCCTGCATTCTTTGCATCTGTATACCATGGCCGTTTACGAGGGTCCCAAGTCGGGCCAGGATTCCACGATGGGTCGCTGGCAACATATTTACCGGTACTCTCTTCTCCATAACCGATAAGTAAAAACTGCTCGGTGAGCTTAGGTTGAGATAAAATGGGGTATGCATCTTGTAATGAATCTGTGCCTGCGACCAACGAAGTTGCTAAGGACGCCAAATCAGTGCTGCCCTGCATCTGTGCTGTTACAGTGTTACTTATCCCTTGGATTATTTCATTTACATTATGACTGACTTGCTCTTCTAGATTCTCTTTGATTGAAAAGTATTGCTTAATAGATAAAACGCTGAGCGCTAGAAACAAGACTAACGAGGATACAATAACAATTTTGTGTTTGAACTTCACGGCACATCTCCAACACCCGACATCATATAAATGTAAAACATTAACAAAAACTTGCAATGTTAGTTTCAGTTTAATGTACCAGATATGGCAAAACTTTAAATAGCTAATTACCAATCGATTGAACATTACTGTAATAACTTTGTTACGTTCTATACAGAGCTGTATTGCTATCTATACTCACAGCCGCGCCTTAGTGGCAGAATTCTTATCCTCAGAGGCTTATGTATTTCGCTTTCATTTGGTCTGTAATGGGCTGTCAAAGTAGCTGAAACTGATACTAAATTCCGATTAAAGGTGTGTTCAGATTGGTTCTTTATACTTTGAAGATTGTTGTGCTTTTTACAGTAATTACAGAGGTTACCATGACTAAATTTAGAACTTTATTACCTTTGGCTGTCACCGTTGCGGTAGCTGCGTGTGGTGGTAGCGGCTCAGATAGTGGATCCGATACCTCACAACCAACAGCTTCGGAGAAAACGACAATGACATTGGGGGTTTCTGATGCACCTGTAAGTAATGTCAGAGCGGTAAACATAGTAATTGATGGCATCGTGTTGAAAAAAGGGCAGGAGCAACTGTCGTTTAAAACTAAAGATGAAGATGGGAATCCAGTATCAATCAACCTACTGGATTATACGGGCGATGAAATTTTCCCTTTGTTGACTGACGTAGAACTAGAGAGCGGAGAATATGAGTGGTTACGAGCCAACATTATTAATGGTACGAGTGCAGATAACCTGGCTCTAGGCTCACACCTAATATTCAATGATGACTCTCAAGTAGCATTGGATGTAAAGCGAAAAGGAAACGATGGTGTTGGTGAAATTCAAATTAATAATGTTGTTGTAAACGAAGGAGACAACGCTTTTGTATTGGAGTTTGATCTTAATCGTTCATTAGTGACGCCTCAAAATGGCAGTACTGTTTATCTAAAACCCACGGCAATTAGGCTTGAAAATATCCAAACCACATTTACGGTCTCCGGTTCAGTTGCTGAAGATTTGAAACAGGCTTGTATCACCGATAGTTCTGAACTTGCGCCTGAGCAAGGAGAGTACAAACATGTGGTTTATTTATACAGTGAACAGGCCGAGCAGCCAGAGGATATCTTTGAAACGGAACCTGTTGATACAAACTCTCCAATAGCGACCTCTACTTTGGACGAAAACAATGAGTTTGCGATAGGCTTTATTCCAGCTGACAACTACCAGATTGGTTATAGCTGTTTAGGCCATATTGATGATGTTGAAGTTAAAGACACAGATTTCACTCTTTATCAGCAAAAAGAGCTTGCGGTGAGTGCCGATGTCACAATGGCATTTGAGAGCGCATCTTAATTAAATAGTTTACCTTTCGCTTTACTTGAGAACCCAAAGAATGCGATAGCCTTTGGGTTCTTTTTATCTTTGCTTATTTATTTACGCAGCCAATGTTAGTGCTTGTAAAGTAGTGTAAAAATCATTGTTACGCTAACCTTTAGTCAGCTATAAAGCTTAGCAGACAGATCTAAATCATCGTGTCACTACGTATTAATCCATTTTGAGCTTGCAAAGTAATGGCTCTAGCGACGTTAAGTTAGAGACAAAATGACACGACTATGCAAAGTTAAACGAAGGAATACTATGAAGTATCGCTTATTATCAGCGCTTTTATTTTCTTGCATTTTGACAAAAACCTCCATGGTACACGCGAATGAGAAACGCCCAGCAGCTGTTGTTATTACAGCTCCCGTCAAATTTCTAGCGACTCAAGACAGGATTGAAGCTATTGGCACAAGCGAAGCGCACCGTTCTGTTGTTTTGTTTCCTGCTGTGGCTGATAGAGTCACAAAAGTGAACTTTCATAGCGCTCAAACAGTGAATAAGGGAGATGTTCTGTTCCAGCTTGATGACAGGAAGGAGCAGGCGCAAGCAAAGCAGGCTCAAATTCACTTGGATAATGCTAAACGCGATTTACTCAGACTCAAGAACAGCATAAAAAATGGCGCAACAACGCAAAGTGCGTTGGATGACGCACAAACTAAAGTTGCACTTGGCGAAGTCGCTTTAATACAAGCTCAAAATGATATTGCGGATCACAAAGTCGTAGCTCCTTTCTCTGGTGTAGTAGGACTCACGGATATTGAAGCGGGAGATTGGGTCACGAATCAAACAAAGTTAACGACATTGGACGACCCTTCCGTTTTATATATTGATTTTACTGCTCCGGAGCAGGCACTTGATTTACTTAAAGGTACTACACATGTACGTGTATCTCCTTGGTATGACAGTGGGGGGCACTTGGATGCTAAAATAGCTCATGTCGATTCGCGGATAGATAGTAAAAGCCGTACTATTAGAATAAAAGCCGCAATAAACAATAAGCAGAACAGGTTTATTCCCGGTATGAGTTTCAAAGTTGCACTGATGAATTTTGGCCAACAATATGCCGCTATACCTGAGGCAGCGCTGATGTGGGGGCCCACAGGTCCTTACATTTGGGTTGCCGAGCAGGGTAAAGCAAAGCGGGTTGATGTGCAGGTTATTCAACGTCAAAAAAGTCATGTATTAGTAGATGGAAATATTGCACAGCAACAGATGTTGGTTGTTGAAGGCGTACAGAGATTACGCGAGGGGCAAGCCGTCAATCCGCAATTGGCGAAGGTAAACTAATGTCTAATATTCCACAGTTGTCTAATACGCTCTCTGATTTACCCTCGTTGGCTATTCGTAGGCCGGTTTTGATAGTGGTACTAAATCTACTGATAATTATTGCTGGTATTGCAGCGCTTGGAGGTGTTGAAGTTCGTGAATTGCCAGATGTCGATAGACCTAGACTGACGGTGTCAGCTTCTTTTCCTGGCGGTTCCCCCGAAACGGTTGATACCGAAGTAACCAGTAAGTTAGAAGGTGCTGCTGCACGTGTGTCTGGGGTTAAATCGATCAGAGCACAAAGTGAAGAAAATTCGAGTCGAATAGTGGTTGAGTTTCGCCCGGGTACTAATATCGAAGATGCAGCGAATGAAACGCGAGAAGCTGTTAGTAGAGTACAGCGTGAACTGCCAAAAGAGGTAGAGCGAGTCTCTATCATCAAAGCTGATAATGATGCGCAAGCTGTAGTAAGTCTAACCGTCAGTAGTGATAGCCTAGATTTGGAGTCCCTTACAGCGAGAGTTGAACGGGATTTAGCGCCTCAATTTTTGACTATTCCCGGTGTTGCTGATGTGCGTTTGAATGGTGACAGAGAAAGGGTATTACGTGTTGCACTAGAACCAATCAAACTAACAAGTTATGGATTATCTGTGGCGGATGTAGCAAGGGTGCTAAGACAAGCTCCCTTTGATGTGCCAGCAGGTAGTTTAAAATCGCAAGACCAACAACTTATCGTCAGGGCAGACGCAACATCTGTGACAGCTGAGCAAGTCAGTGCGATGATTATAAAGGACAGTACGCGGATTGGCGATGTGGCGTCGGTTTATTTTGGCCCTGCGGATCCACGCAATATGGTCAGACTTAATGGTAAGCCTGTCATTGGAGTCGAGGTCATTCGTCAGGCACGCTCGAATACCATTGAAATTTCTGATGAAGTTCTGAAACTTATCGCAAGACAAAAATTACGCTTTCCTGAACTGGATATTACCGTCACTCAAGACGATGCTCAGTTTATCCGAGGTTCGGTTGATGAAGTACTGCAGTCACTATTAATTACGATTTTGTTGGTTGTGATAACACTGTGGGTATTTATCGGTTCTTGGCGTGCCACTATCGTTCCTGCTATCGCGATTCCTATGTCTTTGATGGGGTCGGTGGCAATCATATGGTTGTTTGGGTTTTCAATTAATATATTAACTTTGCTGGCATTAGTACTTGCTACTGGATTGATTGTGGATGATGCCATCGTAGTGAGCGAGAACATTCAAAGGCGTAAAGCACAGGGGTTAGCAAGTCGAGCTGCGGCGGTACTGGGAACGAGAGAGGTATTTTTTGCGGTGATTGCTACAACAGCAGTGCTGGTGGCAGTTTTTGTGCCTATTGCATTTTTGCCCTCTACTGCGGGCCGTTTATTTAGAGAGTTCGGCGGGGTACTAGCGGGCGCTGTAATTATTTCATCTTTTGTCGCTTTGTCTTTAGTGCCCGCATTGACTTCTCGTTTACCCAAGAAAAAAACGCAAAGAGCAAATCTTTTAAGTCGTTTTGGGCAAAAGAGTGTGGAAGCTTATGGCAAACTGATAGCTTGGGTGCTCAAGCACGCATGGCTAACTTTATTAGTATGTTTCGTAAGCGCGTTAGGCTCAGGCTTGTTATATACCCAAATTGAAAGTGAGTTATTACCCGACGAGGATAGGGGAAGTATTCGTATTTTTGCGCGGGGCCCAGATGGCGTGGGGTTAAACTTTATGGACCGCCAGGCAAGAGCCATGGAGAATGTGCTTTTGCCCTATGTTGAACAGAAAGAAATTGAGTCGATATACACGGTCGTAGGCCAGTGGGACCCCAATATAGTGTTCATTACGGTTCCACTAAAGGACTGGTCTGAGCGAGCGTTTTCTCAACAGCAGATCATTAATAAAATTAGAGGGCCTCTTGGACAAATTCCTGGCGCACCAGCACGCCCTTTTGGTTCAAACAGTCTTAACTTGCGTGGCCAAGGTGGTGGTATAGAACTGGCGTTGCTAGGTGACGATTATTTGAATATTTTCAGGGCTGCCGAGCAATTTAGTGCAGAGCTTGAACGTGCTTACCCCCAGTTCAGTAAGGCTGATATTTCTTATCAACCCTCTCAGCCGCAAATTCGTGTGAACATCGACCGCCGCAGAGCTGAGGAATTAGGTGTTGAGTTAGAAGACATCGCCGTGACCTTACGTGCTGCAATAAATGGTGATGATGTCGCAGATCTGAATATTGGTGATCAATCCATCCCAATTATTCTCCAAGCACAAAACTATGTGGTTCAGACTCCAACTGATTTGGCTAACTTATATGTTAACAGTCGCTTTGGCAATCTGGTTCCATTAGCTAGCGTCGCGACTTTAAGCGAGGAGGGCGTAGCGGCAGAGCTTGAACGTTATGCACAGCGCAGAGCCATTGAAATGGATTTAGAGTTACCAACAGATATGGCTATGAGTGAAGCGGTTGAGATATTACGCTCTTTGGCACATGAGAAATTACCCACTGGCATTGACTTGGCATTCAAGGGGGAAGCGTTAACTTATGAAGAAACCGCCAATGAAGTGATGCTTACATATGTGCTTGCGTTTGTTATCGTATTACTGGTCCTGGCCGCACAGTTTGAAAGTCTAAACAGTGCTATAGTTGTGATGATAACAGTGCCTTTTGGTATTGCAGCGGCCATATTGGCGTTGAAGTTATCAGGCACAAGTTTAAACATCTATTCACAAATAGGACTGGTGATGCTGATCGGGTTATTGGCAAAAAACGCCATATTGCTCGTCGAGTTTGCTGATCAATTACGGGATCATGGTCATGATGTGAGAACGGCAATTCAACGTGCGGCTATGGTCCGTTTTAGGCCGATAACAATGACTTTATTTTCAACGTTATTAGGTTCATTGCCACTAATATTATCGGTCGGAGCAGGCGCAGAAGCGCGTAATGCTATTGGCTGGGTAGTGTTTGGTGGACTTGGGATTTCGGTATTTTATACCTTGTTCCTGACTCCCGTCATTTATTTGGGTCTAGCGCGATTTGCAAAGCCAAGAGCTGATGAAACTAAACGGCTGGAAAATGAGTTAGCGCAGGCGCAAGATTGTTAACAAAGCATTTCAAATTTAAGTAATTCAACCGCGTTGGTGGTATTTTCGCCACCAGCGCGCTCTGCACCACCTATCAAGTAAATTCCTTCCTTAGTTGTAACTGCACCTAAACCGTGTCTGGTACTGGTCATCGATAGTGGTAGTGTTTTCCAGCTATCGAGTGCAAAATCATATTGCCAGATATGGTCAAAGGTTTTGCTATGCATCATAGGTTTACCAAATTGATTAATCGTATATTGATATTGCTCTCCTCCAAATACATAGACTTTGTGCTCTCTCACGGCTGCTGCAATCCCCGAGCATGCTCTTGGCATGGGAGCTAGTTCAAACCATTTATCAGCTCGGCTGTCATAAAAGTCGACGCGAGATTGATTCTCATGCTGTTCATCTTGAATACGTCCTCCTATGAAGATGCAGCCTTTATCTAGCTCGACACAGGCCCCTGAGTTTCTGGCAATAGGGATAGGCGCAGCATTTTGCCAGTCAGTACCATCGAAAAAGACATGGTTATCCACATCCGTTAATTTCCCGTTGGAGATACCTCGGCCCGAGATCACATGCACATTGCCTGCAATATTTGCATACCCAGATTCAGCCTGTGGGTTGGGTAGTGGTTTCGCTTGATGCCAATGGTCGTTCAAGTGAGAAAGAATAAAAGTATCACTTCTAACTTGCCAAGGGTCTGCTTTACTGGCGGCAAAACCTCCGATAGCCATTATACCTTTTTGGCAACTGACTAGTCCGAGATGGTGGCGTTTTACTGGTAAGGAGGGACCCTGATGCCACACTTGTTTTGTAAGATCAAATAAGTAGCAATTTTCTGAGGCATTCATAATACCCATTGTAGCTTTATCAGCGCTACTTTGTTCGAGAGCTCCAGCCACAATTAAGTGGTTTTCATACAAACAAGGATAAAGCTCTTGTAATCGTTTCGGCAACCCGGGTTTATTGACCCAGTTTGCTTTTTGTCGAGTCGTCGCAGCGGATACTATAGGAACGCTCGTTAAAAGCCCTAAAAAAGCTAACTTGTTAATAAACGCCCGGCGATCCATGCTTGTCCCTTAAAAATAAACACATAAAACATAACAAATATAGGACGATTAGCAATAAATTTTGCGCTGGCTTGTAAATGAAAGTAAATAAAAGATAGGTTATTTGTTAAGTTTGGCTTTTAAACATAAAAAAACCCACGCAATTGCGTGGGTTTTTTTAGATTACTAAATTAAGCATTTTCAAGGGCTGTACGCGGGTCAACATATTCCATATTGAAACCTTCAGCTACTTCCTTACAAGTGATTTGACCGTTAAGTACGTTCAAGCCATCCATAAAGTGCTTGTCTTCAAGTAGCGCGGCTTTGTAGCCTTTATTCGCTAATTTGATGATATAAGGTAATGTTGCGTTGTTTAATGCAAACGTAGAAGTGCGTGGTACCGCACCTGGCATATTAGCAACACAGTAGTGAACAACTTCATCAACGATGTATGTTGGTTCTGCATGCGTAGTTGCTTTAGATGTTGCGATACAACCACCTTGGTCGATAGCAACGTCTACAATTGCAGCGCCTGGCTTCATTGCTTTGATATGTTCAGCCGTAACTAGCTTAGGAGCTGCAGCGCCAGGAATAAGAACACCACCGATCACTAAGTCTGCTTCAAGTACGTGCTTTTCTAGTGCGTCAGCAGTTGAGAATACTGCTTTAGCTTGGCTACCAAACTGAGCGTTAAGTGAGCGAAGTACATCAATGTTACGGTCAAGAATAGTTACATCAGCACCTAGACCTACCGCCATTTGCGCTGCGTTTCGGCCAACCATACCACCACCGATAACAACAACTTTAGCAGGTTCTACACCTGGTACGCCACCTAGCAACATACCACGGCCTTCACGAGATTTCTCAAGCGCTTGAGCACCAGCCTGAATAGACATACGGCCAGCTACTTCTGACATTGGCGCAAGAAGTGGTAAACCACCACGAGCGTCAGTTACTGTTTCATAAGCAATACAGATTGCTTTGCTGTTTACAAGGTCTTCTGTTTGTGGAAGATCCGGTGCTAGGTGAAGGTATGTGAATAGGATTTGACCTTCACGTAACATTGCACGTTCAACAGCTTGAGGCTCTTTTACTTTTACGATCATATCTGCTTGAGCAAATACTTCTGCCGCTGTGTTCAATACAGTAGCGCCAACTTCAACATAATCTTCATCAGTAAAACCAATGCCAATACCAGCATTAGTCTCTACGATGACTTGGTGGCCGTGGTTAATTAGTTCACGAACACTCGCAGGAACCATACCTACGCGGTACTCGTGGTTTTTAATTTCTTTAGGTACACCGATAATCATAATAAATCGCCTCTAAAATAGAACGGATAAAATTTTCGACTATTATATATATGCATATCCAGTGTGTCCTACCTTTTTACATTGTTTCAGTAGTGATATAAACTAATATAACTAGTCAAACAGTAGAAAAAACTATACTAAATGCATCAACAATTAGATCGAATCGACAGAAAAATTTTAGTCGAATTACAAAAAGATGGTCGGATTTCTAATGTAGAACTAGCGCGGCGCATAGGTTTGAGTGCGACACCGTGTCTAGAGCGGGTAAAAAAACTGGAGCGTGAAGGCTTTATTAGAGGTTATAAAGCGGTAGTGGATCCTGCTAAGCTTGGACAAGGGCTACTTGTTTACGTTGAAATCACTATAAATAAGAATTCACCGGATGTGTTTGATCGCTTTAATCAGGCCGTACGTCAACATGACGAGATAATCGAGTGTCATCTAGTTTCCGGTAACTTCGATTTCCTGCTAAAAACTCGCGTGACAGATATGTCCGAGTATCGAGGAGTGCTTGGTGAAATTTTGTTGAAATTACCTAATGTCAGTGAGAGTCGCACCTATGTGGTGATGGAAGAAGTTAAAGGTGAAGAGGGTGAGGTGATAAAACCCTATGCACCATGAGCCATTTCTTGGTAAGGTGTGGCTATAAATTGTTAATAAAAGAACAAAAACAGGGGAAAACGCCAGCATGCGTCTAAATGGTGTACAACGCCTCCTTGAAACTGGGTTAATTATTAGTACTGCAGCCGCAATTTTCATTTTGTGTGCTTTGATTAGCTTTGACCCTGCTGATCCTGCTTGGTCACAAACAAGTGAATATGTTCAGGTCAATAATATTACGGGCTCAGCGGGAGCTTGGGTTGCGGATATTTTACTTGTCAGCTTAGGCTGGCTAGCTTTTCTAGTTCCAGCTGCGATTCAAATTCTTGGCTATCTGATATTCAAAAAGCCGCATAAAATTCTACAGCTTGATTACACAACGCTGGGGTTACGCGTGATTGGGTTAACCTTGTTTGTCACCTCAGCCAGTGCTATCAGCAGTATTAATTTTGATGATATTTTTAGTGTGTCCTCTGGCGGAGTAGTTGGGGATGTTGTCGCGGGGGCGATGATGCCCGCTTTCAATTTTACTGGTACATCTATTTTACTACTGTGCTTTTTCTTTGCAGGGTTAACATTACTAACGGGCGTGTCTTGGGTTGAATTTGTTGATTATCTAGGGGAGAAAGTCGTTCAGTTTTTCCGCTGGGTGTGTGCCAAAATTGCTCAGCGACAAGCGCGTACAACTGCTGAAAGTCAACATGAGCCTGACGCAACTAGTATTGTTGATAGTGCAATAGAAGATGAAGACTTTGACATTCATGCTGAACAAGCATTTGAATCAGAGCCAAAACCTAAATTACTTAGTTTAAAAGATAAACTATTTTCTAAAAAAGCAGACTCTGAAACACAGTCAAGTCCTAGCCAACAACATACACAATCAAACGTGTTTGACGAACTGGATGACATTTTGGAGCAGGAAATTAACTTCTCTGCTATTGATGATGAAGGCTTTGATACGGCGTCTGCTCTGAATGCCTTGGACGAATCTGCAGCTTCCTCTACTTCTGAGCCTGAAGCTAAACAGACTACCGTAGTGTCTCCGGCAAGACCTCTAAAACAGAGTAAACCAGAGCAACCAAGCTCAACTTACACGCCACCGCCAACAGCCAAAGAGAAGTTTGAAGCGTTGCTTGAAGAACGTCCACCTATGGACCCGTTGCCTTCGCTGGATTTACTGGACAGGCCAGATAAACAGAAAAATCCAATCTCAAAAGAAGAATTGGATGCGGTATCGCGTCTTGTAGAAGTGAAATTACTCGACTTCAATATTCAGGCAAGTGTTGTAGGAGTTTACCCTGGCCCAGTTGTAACACGCTTTGAACTAGATTTGGCACCTGGCATTAAGGTGGCAAAAATAAGTGGCCTAGCAAAAGACTTAGCGCGCTCGCTGTCAGCGGTTAGTGTACGCGTAGTCGAAGTTATTCCAGGTAAAACATATGTGGGTTTAGAACTGCCCAATAAGCATCGAGAAATTGTTCGCTTATCAGAAGTTATTAATGCCCCCAAGTTTGAACAAAATGCTTCACCGTTAACCATGGTGTTAGGTAAAGATATAGCTGGTCAACCTGTGGTTGCTGACTTGGCAAAGATGCCACACTTGCTAGTTGCGGGGACAACGGGCTCAGGTAAGTCAGTGGGCGTTAATGTTATGATATTAAGCTTGCTGTACAAGTCACCGCCTGAAGATGTACGTATGATCATGATCGATCCAAAAATGCTTGAATTGTCAGTTTATGAAGGGATACCGCACTTGTTGTGCGAGGTCGTTACGGACATGAAAGAAGCATCAAATGCATTGCGTTGGTGTGTCGGTGAGATGGAACGTCGTTACAAATTAATGTCAGCTCTGGGCGTTAGGAACCTTAAAGGATACAACCAGAAGGTGCTGGACGCCAAAGCGGCAGGTCACCCTATACTTGACCCGTTATTTAAAGACACAGACGCAATGGCCTCAGGTCCAGAAGAACTTGATAAGTTGCCAAGTATTGTTGTCGTGATAGATGAATTTGCTGACATGATGATGATCGTTGGTAAAAAGGTAGAAGAGCTCATCGCACGTATTGCGCAAAAAGCTCGTGCTGCGGGTATTCACCTAGTATTGGCAACACAGCGTCCATCAGTTGATGTTATTACCGGTTTGATTAAGGCTAATATCCCAACTCGTATGGCGTTCCAAGTATCTAGTAAAATAGACTCGAGAACGATTTTAGATCAGCAAGGTGCAGAAAACCTTTTAGGTATGGGTGATATGTTATATCTGCCACCGGGTACCAGTGTACCAATACGTGTTCACGGGGCATTTGTTGATGATCATGAAGTACATGCTGTGGTGAGTGATTGGAAGGCACGTGGCAAGCCTAACTATATTGAGGAAATTCTCTGTGGAGACGCCGCGGAAGACATTTTATTGCCTGGCGAATCGCCTGAAGGTGGGGATGATGAATCCGATCCTCTTTATGATGAAGCGGTTGGTTTTGTAATTGAATCGGGCAAAGTATCGGTGTCGAGTGTGCAGCGTAAATTACGTGTCGGTTACAACCGAGCTGCACGTTTAGTAGAACAAATGGAAGCTTCTGGTGTTGTCAGTGCGCCGGGACATAACGGTGCGCGAGAAGTCCTTGTACCAAGAGGTGGAGCAAATTAATGAACTTAAAAAAATATGTATCTAAATCGGCTTTAGTTGTTTTGGGGTTAACCCTTAGCGCTACTGCAATAGCTGACGCTTCAAGCGAACTTAAAGAGAAGCTATCACATATCAATACTTTTCAAGCTACTTTTTCTCAGCAAGTATTCGATGAACAAGGCAATATATTGCAACAAGGATCTGGTAACATCGCACTGGCTCACCCAATGAAAATTCGTTGGCAGCAAATCCAGCCGGATGAAACACTTTTTGTCTCTGATGGTGCTAAAACCTATTACTATGATATGTTTGCCGAGCAAGTCACGGTCATGAATTCGCAAGGGCTTGTTGATACAACGCCTTTTGTGCTGTTGACGACAAGAGCAGACGAACAGTGGGCTAAGTACCAAGTTAGCCAAACTGATTTGGGTTATCTAATAACGCCAAATGAGGGGGTCGAGTCACAAGTTGAAACGCTTGAAGTGCAGTTTTCACAGCAGCATGATTTACACTCAGTAAGCGTAAAGGATGTCTCTGGACAAACTTCAAAGTTCAGCTTTCACGATGGTCAATTAAATAAGGTATTAGAAGATGCCTTGTTTAGTTTCACTGTGCCTAAGGGCGTGGTTGTAGATGATCAAACCCAAGGTGAGTAATTATTTTGACGAGTCTTGGTTTTAACTTTGCACCTGATGTAAGACCATTGGCCGCGAGAATGCGGCCAACTTGCTTAGAGCAGTATATCGGGCAATCTCATATTCTCACCCCTCAACAGCCGCTATATAAAGCCATCGCAGCAGGTCATTGCCATAGCCTAATTGTATGGGGCCCCCCAGGTGTTGGTAAAACCACTTTAGCCCAAGTGATAGCGCATCATGCAAATGCGGAATTGACCCAGCTGTCAGCCGTTACATCTGGCGTAAAAGAAATTCGAGAATCTGTGGTTGAAGCAAAAGAGCGCCTATCTCAAGGACGCCGGACCTTGCTATTCGTCGATGAGGTGCACCGATTTAATAAGTCTCAACAAGATGCCTTTTTACCTCATATTGAAGATGGAACTTTTATCTTTATAGGCGCGACCACTGAAAATCCAAGTTTTGCTTTAAATAACGCGATTTTGTCACGTACACGCGTCTATACCTTAAAGGCGCTCACAGAAGTTGAACTGGTTAGAGTGTTAACAAGAGCCATTGAGCATGATGATCAACTCAAACAGCTTGTGATTAAGATTCCTCAAGAAGCATTAGTGGCGATTGCAAAAGCGAGTACAGGAGATGCGCGTAAGGCACTGAACTTGTTTGAGCAAGCTGTCGATTTGGCTGAACGCAATGAAAACCATGTTGTCATTGACTCAAATGTATTGAACCATGTGTTGCCACGCCACTTGGCCAAGTACGACAAGGGTGGTGACATTTATTATGATTTGATATCGGCATTTCATAAATCAGTTAGAGGCAGCAGTCCGGACGCTGCTTTGTATTGGTATAGCCGTATACTGGCTGGTGGAGGAGACCCACTTTATGTTGCAAGAAGACTGCTTGCTATCGCGACAGAGGATATAGGCAATGCTGATCCTCGTGCTATGCAAGTTGCCCTTAATGCTTGGGATATCTATCAAAGAGTGGGTCCAAGTGAAGGGGAGCGTGCAATTGCCCAAGCGACGATTTATTTAGCCAGCGCAGCAAAAAGTAATGCAGTTTACACGGCTTTTAATCAGGCTCAGCAAGATGCGGCCAGTGATCTCGATTATGAAGTGCCACTGCACTTGAGAAACGCCCCCACTTCCTTGATGAAAGAACTCGGGTATGGTGGGGAGTATCGTTATGCGCACAACGAATCAGGTGCTTTTGCAGCCGGTGAAAACTACTTTCCTGAACAGATAAAAGAAAGGCAATATTATTACCCTACAGATCGAGGCCTTGAAAAACAGATCAAATCTAAATTAGAGTATCTGCAACAACAAAACCTGCAAAGCGACATAAAAAGATATCAAAATGATTAAAATGTATCTCACAATTGCGCTTGGAGGTGCAGCAGGCGCCTGTTTACGATTCTTCATCAATGATATGATGTTAAAACTGTTCGGTAAGGGATTCCCTTTTGGTACATTGACCGTTAATATTCTCGGTTCATTGTTAATGGGTGTTCTTTTCGGTTTAATAGAAAAACAAATTATTTCCGTTAGCCCAGCCAAGACTCTTATCGGTATTGGCTTTTTAGGCGCATTAACGACTTTTTCTACATTTTCAATGGACTCTGTTCTGTTGCTTCAACAGGGACAGATTGTGAAAATGGCTCTTAATGTCACACTCAACGTGGTTGTGTGTATTTTTATGGCTTGGTTGGGCCTTTGCTTGGTCATGCAAAAAGGTTAAATATAGCAAATGTTAGATTCAAAATACTTACGTCAAGACATTGCAGAAGCAGCTGCACGCTTAGCAAAGCGTGGCTTCGATCTGGATGTTGAAGCAATTACCGCGCTTGAAGAGAAGCGCAAAGCACTACAAACACAAACCCAAGAATTACAAAGCGAGCGCAACAGCCGTTCCAAAGCCATTGGTCAAGCAAAAGCAAAAGGTGAAGACGTACAACCTTTAATGGATGCGGTTGCTAATTTGGGTGACCAATTGAGCGCAGCTAAAGCTGAGCAAGACAGCATTCTTGAGCAGTTGAATGATATCGCGATGGCACTGCCAAATTTACCCGCTGAAGATGTGCCTGCAGGTAAAGACGAAAACGATAACGTTGAAGTATTAAAGTGGGGTGAGCCCAAGCAGTTTGATTTTGAAGTAAAAGATCATGTTGATTTGGGAGAAGCTCTGGGTAAAGGGCTGGACTTTGAAGCGGGTGTTAAGTTAAGTGGTTCACGCTTTACTGTTATGCGTGGCGGTATCGCACGTATGCACCGTGCGCTTGTACAGTTGATGTTAGACACGCATACCGATCAAAATGGCTATACAGAAATGTACGTTCCATACTTGGTGAACAAAGACAGTCTTTATGGCACAGGACAACTACCTAAGTTTGCTGAAGACTTGTTTCATACTAAAGGCTTAGTAAGTGATGATGGTGTAGAGCAAGACGGTTTTAGCCTTATTCCAACAGCAGAAGTGCCACTGACAAACTGCGCGCGTGACGAAATCTTTGACGAAAAAGAGCTACCTATCCGTATGACAGCACATACACCTTGCTTTAGAAGTGAAGCGGGCAGTTATGGTCGTGATACAAGAGGACTAATTCGTCAGCACCAATTCGATAAGGTGGAGCTTGTTCAGTTAGTTAAACCTGAAGACTCGATGGCTGCACTTGAAGAGCTAACAGGCCACGCTGAGCAAATCTTACAAGCATTAGAGTTGCCTTATCGCAAAGTGGTATTGTGTACAGGTGATATGGGTTTCGGTGCAACTAAAACCTACGATTTGGAAGTTTGGTTGCCTGCTCAAAACACTTACCGTGAAATTTCTTCTTGCTCAAATATGTGGGATTTCCAAGCGCGTCGTATGCAAGCGAGATTCCGCCGCCAAGGTGAGAAAAAACCTGAATTACTGCACACCTTAAATGGCTCTGGACTGGCAGTTGGTCGTACGCTTGTTGCTATTCTAGAGAACTATCAGCAAGCAGATGGCAGTGTTGTAGTACCAAGTGCACTACGTCCGTATATGGGTGGCTTAGAAGTTATTAAATAACTTCGATGCAACCGATAAATATATAAACGCCCGTTAGATACGGGCGTTTTTTTGTCAGCTATTTGAGTTTAGAAGTGAAACTCGTGTACTGAATACGTGTGCTCCTGACCAGAGCAGTCGGTGGCGATTGCGGCAGTTGGTCTAAAATCACTACCGATAATCCATTTAGCCGTCATGCGCGAGCCATCAGGGCAAAAGTCGCCGTTTGTGTGGGCAAAATAACGTCCTTCTGCAATATCTGCTGGCTCATTTTTGTTCCAGTACACGCGCACTTCATTATGTGGTGGAATCCCGCCAGCCTGTTTGTAAAACACTTCCATTTTGTGCCATCGGGTCACCGCGCCATCACAAGACGCTGATTGACACTTAAGGTAGACATAGCTATACGAATATTTGAGTGAGCCATCGCTTGCAGCCAGCGATGAAGTTGAAAATAGCCCTAATGCAAGTAGTGAAGTTGCCAATATCTTGTTCATATTTTGTCCTTAAATTGTAAATAGTTAATAGAAACAACTAGATGCTTCGAGATTTTTATATATCCAAATATGTTATAAATAAATCAAAATAATGTAACTTTTTATTTTTTAAATGGGGCTTTTTTAGATTAAAAGTATCTCAACTGCATCTTCATCTTAGTTAGGTTTCAAATTTCATTAACTCTTTTATAGTTATATAGGAGGTGTGTTATGAACGATAGAATTGCTGATGAGTCTGCACAAATTGACTCCCCATGCATTAGAAACTGTTGCCTTGATGACCATGACGTATGTCTTGGTTGTGGCAGAACTTTAGCTGAGATCCTTGCATGGAGTAAATCCGACAAGAATCAGCGCTTAATCATTCTGGCACGCTGTGAGCAAAGGAAAAAAAGTATGAGTCCAGCAATACTTACGAGTTATCGATATATGACGAAATGATATAGAGGCCTACAGCCAGCAAACATTAATTTGTGTCTGCTGGCTTTTCGATTATTTAAATCTGCAGGCATTTAAAGAAGGAACTGCGCCATCAAGCAGTTTCGAAAGGGTGGCAGCCCCCCCGGCTGGTGCGCCAACTGCTAGTTTTGTGCCTGTTGTAGATATGCTGCTGACAGAACACATTTCGTTATAGTAATCCTGATCGCAGCACTCGTTATCGTCGTTGGTAGCCCCTGGTTTACATAGCCATGGCCCAGCTATTTGAAATCGCTTGGTTGGATTTTGGCTAGGTGGGCAGGAACACACAATTTCATTGTCGCTAATGTGGCCAAGTCCTGGGAAATTTGTGCCTTGAGTACTATTGAAGCAAACCCCGCCATCACATTGCGCACTGTAAGCCGCCTCACTGCTTTGCCCTGAGCAGGTGTAAAAACCAAGTGGTGGCCCTAATTTTTCAGTTTCAGGGTCGTAGTCCTTTTCAATTTGTCTTGGGGTCGCATAGGTGCTCACAGTAAATTGGTTATCTTTACCTTGTAAAAGTAGGTCACAGATATTTTTGTTCTGTCCATTTTCTTGATAATCGAAGCTAATAGAAATGCTTGGCTCGTTTAGCACTTCGCATTTGCAATAAGCTATACCATCTAATGTCCAACATGTAGCGGTAGCGCATAGAGCAAACCGATTGTAGTCATGTGTATTAGTCGGACACTTAATCACAGGTGGAGTGTTTTGGTCGTCGGCTGGTGTTGTTGGTTGTAACGTTGCAAATACACTTCCACTGATTAAGTTAAAGAAGAGTGTAAACCAGAGAGTGGGGCTTGTAATTGTTCTTAACATGTTAAGTTCCTTTGAATTGGCATAGGACAAAGCTCCAACTTCTAGCCTTGCTTGGTTAAGCCACTTAACTGTAGTTCATGAACGATTGGGTAACATGAAAACAATCAAACTCTTTAGCATTTAAGGTGATGTACTATACTCTCTAGCAACACTTTTCAAATTCAGTGCTCTATGAACTATCCTTGTGCGCTTGTATTCTTATTTGTTGCTATGCCTTTTAGCGTTAGGGCTACTAATCCTGACGAGCAGCAGAGCTTATTTTCGCTCCCTGTTGAGGAGTTATTGCAAATAGAGGTTACGGTCGCAGCGAGAAAAAGCGAATCGTGGTTGTCTTCTTCTGGCACAGTGTACGTCATCGGGAAAAATGAGATTGAGAATTATGGATGGCGGGATTTAAAGGAGATCCTGGCGAGCATTCCAAACATGGATTATTTTTACCAATGGAGCTGGTTGCCCGGTGGACAGCGTGGCTTTACTGGTAACATGTCTGGTACTTTGATGCTAATAGATGGTAGAGAAGTGCAAAATCTACTTGCCAACGAAGCTTTTATTATGAATAACTTCCCTGCCAGTAGAATTGAGAGAGTAGAGGTATTGCAAGGGCCCAACTCAACACTTTATGGGGGCAATGCAACTCAAGGCGTTATTAATGTCATAACACGGTTAGGACAAGGCGAGAATGAACTACAACTTATAGGCGCAGAAGCCGACACCAAACATGCTCATCTACTTGTTAATCATCACTATGAAGCGCTATCAGTGGCGCTAAGTGCTAGCTATTTTGAAAGTGCCCAAGATTATGACGAATTGAGGAAGTTTGTCATGAACCCCGATGAGTTTAGCCGTAGTAGCAAAGACAAAGTTCGCGACCTTAACCCTGCCAATTTCAGGAATGACGAGCAAAATTATACGCTAGATGGAAGGTTGGATTATCGAGGTTTTTATGTGGGGGCAAATGTTAGTCGCTCTAAAAATGTCAGTGGCATTGAAGCGGTCGCTTATGACTATGTAACAGGTGATGATTCTCGACGTGGCTATGAAAACTATTACCTTGGTACGCAGGTTGAGTTCAGTGATGCATTGCGAGGTAGCGTAGAAGTAAGTTATTTTCGAGAATACAAAGAGAAGGACAGGCTGACCACTAAAGTGCCTGATGGTGCAACACGATATCAAGATCTTATTCAATACAATGAGCGTGAAGACATTGGTCCGTCAGACCGAGTAAGATTCACGACCCAATGGCAATATAATGTGAATGAAAGTGAAGACTTCATTTTTGGCTATGATGGTTGGCGAACGGTAATAGGAAGAAAAATAAAGTATCGTGACATTAATGGCGAAATTGTTTTATTCACCCCGCCAGAGTGGGCAAAGGAGAAAGAAAAGTCAACCAAGCATGCTGTGTACGGTCAGTATTCTAAAACATTTATGTGGGATACAAAGAGTTTAAAATTGAGTGCAGGATTGCGCTACAACCAGCAAGATTTCACTAATTCCGCCTATTTACCGAGGGCGAGCTTGGTTTATCAAAGTGATGAATCCCAAGCGATAAAGTTAACCTATGGCGAAGCGTTTAGGCCACCGACGATATTTGAATTTGACTTGGTTGTTGACGATGAACTCGAGTCTCAAACGATGCAAATGACTGAGCTAAACTGGAGTAAGAGTTTTGTATTCAAAGGCATTAAGTTTGCAAGTATTGCTGCGCTTTATCATATGAAAGCTGAAAACTTCTATGAAAAAATACTCGATCCGACCAAAGGTATATGGCAAACAGAAATAACCGGTGAACATCGTATTTATGGCTTAGAGACACAGCTCAAGTTTCAAGCCAATAATTGGCAAGGCCAATTAAGCTATAGATATATTAAGCCCGATGAAGAGCGTGTCGGCACACAATCACAGATTCTGGATGTGCCAAAATATAAATTGAAGTTTGGTTTGGTATACCGTTTGAATGATACATGGCGGATCGCTGGGTTTGCTGATCATTGGGCTGCAACCTATACAGAGGCCAATTTATTTGCAGGAAAAGGTACGGGAATTGAAAAGATAGATGCTTGGACCACGTTGAATATGCACCTTTTTAAGCAAACCGAACGATATTCATATGGTATTTATATCGAAAATGTTTTTGATACTGAGTACTTTCACAGCAATGGTAGGGGGGCATCTCCCATAAAATACTTGCAAGCACCAAGAAATATACGTTTCCAATTTAGTTATAAGTTTTAGTGCTTGCTCGATAGGTTTATAGATTGCCAGCTATTTTAAATCATGTGCTAACTTTTACAATTGCTCTAATTTATTTTCCTTTGCTATGGACGCGCTCTTGCATAAACGAAAGGATTTTACTCGAGATAACATCTAAATCTTCTTCTAGTGCAAAGTGACCGGTATCCAGAATGTTGAAATCAATGTTTTTAAGGTCACGTTTGTAAGGGTGAGCGCCTTCCTCAGGGAAGATATAATCACCTTTACCCCATACCAGCAGCGTAGGCGGTTGATATGTTCTAAAATATTTTTGCCAAACTGGGTAGTGCGCAGGGTTAGTACCATATGAATAAAATAGCTCTAACTGGATTTCTTTGTTTCCAGATCTATCTAGTAATGCTTGGTCCATAATCCAGTTATCAGGACTGATAGCTTCACTATTACGAGTACCATTGGTGTATTGCCATTTAGTTGCATCAATAGTTAGCAAGGCTTCGGCAAGTGCCTGTTTATTAGCATCACTTTTATCTGCCCAAAATTGTTTAATAGGCTGCCAAAAATCACGTAGCCCTTCATCATACGCGTTACCATTTTGGATAATTAAGCCCTCGATCTTTTCAGGGTGAGCTTGGGCTATTCTGAAGCCAATTGGTGCGCCGTAGTCCATGACATACATAGTAAATTTATCGACGCCAACTTGGTTTAAGAAGTGTTCGGTGATCTTTGCAAGGTTGTCAAAGCTATATTCAAATTCATTTACCGAAGGCATCGAGCTATTACCAAATCCAGGGTAGTCAGGAGCAATAACATGATAGTTATCTGCAAGTTTAGGAATTAGATTTCTATACATGTGAGAAGATGTAGGAAAGCCGTGAAGTAGCACTATCGTCGGGTCACTTTTATCGCCTGCTTCACGATAGAAAATAGTTTGTTTGTCTACTTTGATTGTTTTGTGCAATGTAGGGGATGCGTCAACATTACCCACACTTACTGCAAGCGCAGCAGTGGCAAGCACCATGCTTTTCTTTACTTGTTTGATAAAGGTTGAGCTGTTTGATTGAGTCATTTTCGTAATCCTATTTATACTATTTTTAATTTAAATACTCACCAGCGACTTTGTAGAGTGTGCTTTTGAGCGATAGGAATATTATGACTATTTCTATTTTGATGATAAACGGCTATATTGTTGACTAACTAATTCCAAAATGTTGACAGTTATAATGGATACAATTGATGGTTTAAAGACCATGATTGCTGTAGCGCAAACGCATTCATTTACAACCGCAAGTGAACGGCTTGGGCTTTCAAAATCTCTGGTAAGCAAATACATAGCGCAGCTTGAACAACAGGCTAATGTGCGTTTGTTTAATCGCACAACAAGGCGCGTTGATTTAACAGAAGCTGGAGAAAAGTTTTACAACCACGCAGTGGTTTTATTGGAACAATATCAAGAGATGCTTGATATCACTCAAGCGATGCATGGCTCTTTAAGTGGAACCTTAAAAATTAGTGCACCTTTTGCTTTTGGCGAAACCAAGTTAGCACAAGTGATGCCTGATTTTATGGAAGCACACCCAGAACTTAATGTTGAGCTTAGTATGTCGAATGCCAGCGTAAATATGGTTGAAGAGGGCATAGATGTTCGCTTACGAGTTGGTCAACTCAATGATTCTTCCTTAATTGCAAGAAAAATAACGAGTTATCCATTAGTGATTTGTGCGTCGCCAGGTTATTTAAAAACCAATGGGCCAGTTCATACTCCAGAAGACTTATCTGGTCATACTTGCATAGTAGATAGCAATTATAGAATTGCTGCGTTATGGCCTTTCAAGCACCGGCATACAAAAGCTGACCACTTGGTTGAAGTTAAATCGCGACTCAGTGTTAATAGCCCTAGTGCTTCTAGAGAGATGGCAAAAAATGGAGGAGGTATTGTTATCTGTCCAATATTTGTTGTAGAAGAAGCGATTAAGAAAGGTGAACTTAAAAGGTTGTTACCTGAACATGACATTATGCAGTTCGATTTACATGCTGTTTACCCTCATCGAGAGTATGTAGCAAGAAAAGTAAGGGTATTTATTGAGTTTTTGAAAAGCAGGCTCGGGAATGTTTGTGTAAGAGGGAGTTATGTTGAAGCACTCGATCGCGCGGAACATCCCCAGTAAAATATCTTCAAGCACCTCGAAATTTGCGTTTCCAAGTCAGTTATAGGTTTTGATTTAAGTAAAGGTTGGAGGACATGGGAGGAAACTGAATCCCTCCCAAGCCTATTATAATATGGATTTAGGGTAGAGAGTTGCGTTTGCTAAAGTGTTCTCATAGACATTAAACACACCAACCCAGTTTTGAGAATCAACCTCAATCACGCCGTTGTCTTTGATTTTAGTCTTGAAATCTCGTAATGCTTGTTGGCTATCTCCGTAACTTATACCCGAATAAGACCAGTTTTGCATTGGCGCTAAGAGGTTACTTAGGGCATGTAGAAAACCGTTAGTTTGGCTGAGTGGTTCAAACAGTTCCATAGAATGGACCTTACCTGAATGATGAAGTTGTATACTCTGAGAGCAGCCAGTGATGTAAGACACTTTGTTTGCGAACCCAATCACCCGTAGCAGTGACGATTCATGTTCATCAATAAACTGATCAATACCGGTTTTTCCATCAAAACAAGGCATCATGTTTACTTTTAGTTGGGTGCTAAGCTCTGTACCAATTGACAGGCCTTCTAATTGCGCCCGTACCGAAGTATCACTTACTTTTAGGTTAACCGTTTGTACATTATTGTAATACTTTTTAAGAGAATCTAGCTGCTCGGCATTGATGAACTTATCTACCGAGACGTCTTCTTTGTTATGGATAAAACTGAAAATAGGCTGCTGTGGAATAAGTTCTATACGATTACGTAAATCAATAGGTAACAAGGAACGATTAAACTGATAACCAGTCAGTTTGTCATTTTGAAAAATGAATGCATTTTGTCGTCCAAGGAAGGCTATCTTAGTGGTGTTGTTAACAGGCCATAAAGCACTAAAATGGCCAACTTTATTCTCTGCGCTGGCATAACTAGCTCCAAGTTCAATGCCAAAAGGAGCTGTATGGGTCACAGTAACATCTTTGATTGAAAGCGGCATGATAGCTTTTGGTTGCCCTCTTAATTTAAGGGTAGTAGTCGTATCTAAGTCTAATTTACCTTGAAAATTGATAATTTTACTATGTAAACGATGAACATATTTTCTATTGATCTCAACAGCATTATTACATGACTTAACTGGCTGCAGTGATACGTACGAATTAACAAATTCCTTGTCATCATATTTAAAAGAAACATATTTAATCACGTAGTCACTGTTATGCTCATTCATTTTCGCTTGGATCTTTTCCAGAGTGAGCAGTTTCGCTTCTTCTTCAATTGTTTTTTGGGATTTTCCTCTTATGTCGGTATAAAGGGAAGAAACTCGAATTGTTTCGAGGTCCGGGTTGACAGTACACTCACTGCTTTGATGATATAAATTGGCTGCTTGAGAAGTGACACATACAAAAGGGAGACAGTAGATAAGAGAGGTTTTTTGCATAAAAATCATCCTTTTTCTTTTATCCTATGCAATTAAGAAAAAAATAACAATAGCTACTGATAAATATGAGAGAGGCAACGTGTAAAGTGTTTGTTTTATAAGGGGTTGTAGTGCGGTTTAGGGGAGTGATCAACTCCCCACAATTGTTACTTTTTCAATGAAATCGATTTGGCTTCGATATCAATTTTGCCTTGTTTGAATAGCCCACCAATGGCTTTTTTGAAATTGGCTTTACTGGTAGCAAAGGCTTTTTTGATTTGTTCTGGGTCTGATTTATCACCTAAAGGTAAATGTCCGCCGTTCTCGGTCAGAGCCTGCAAAATTTGCTCTCCTAAATCGACGACCTTACCCATGCCCGGCTTTTCTAAGACGACATCTATCTTCCCGTCATCTCGCACGCACTTTATGTAAGCCTTAAGTTGTTGGCCCACAAACAGTCGTTTATAAACCGTGTTGAAAAATACCACACCAAAGTGTTGTTCATTGATGATGACTTTGTAGCCAAGGTCGGTTTTAGCTGCAACGATGATGTCGACTTCTTCAAATTTACTGTAATTCGGTTCTGTCTTGTTAACAAACTTATTCAAATTGCTTGAAGCGCACAAGCGTTTGCTGGCATTGTCCAAATATAACCTGACAAGGTAGCTGTGACCCTCACGCATTTTAGGTTTTTGCTCATTAAATGGTGCAAGGACATCTTTATCAATACCGATGTCCATAAAAGCACCTACGGTAGACAAAGCTTTGGCACGAAGTAATGCAAACTGGCCGACTTGGGCTATTGGTGTTTTGGTGGTCGCTGTTGGGTGTCCTTGTGCGTCTTGGAAGATAAATACTTGAACACTGTCACCGGCTTCTAAATGATCTTCTAATTCTTGGGCTGGTAAAAATACTTCGCCTAGCTCTTTGCCATCTAAATAAGCGCCTTCAGCACATATTTCGCTGATCATTAATGAATTAATACTACCTAACATGATTATTCCTCCGTTGGCTTCGGCTTTGGCTTACGGCGCAGAGGTGTGTTACCGTCTACGTCAAATGGCGCAGGGATAGCCTTTTTAATTTTAGCTTTAGGCTTAGTTGTTTTCTTAGCTGCTTTTTTTGCTACAGGCTTGTTTATAATAGGCTTCGTTGCCTTAGGCTTTCTTGGTTTGAACCCTTTAAACTTAGCCTCAAGGCCTTCAATACTGTTGAATTCAAGCTCGTCATTTAAGTAGTTCTTTATAGCAACAAAGCTGTTCCAATCTTTGGGCCCGACTAAAGAGATTGCGGTCCCTTTGAAGCCAGCTCGACCCGTACGGCCAATACGGTGAACATATTCTTCAGCCTGTTTAGGTAGGTCGAAGTTAATAACATGAGTGACGCTTAATAAATCAAGACCGCGAGAAGCCACATCTGTGGTGACAAGTACTTTAAACAAACCACGGCTAAATGCATCCATAATATCCAGACGCTTATTCTGTGGTAAATCACCGGCTAACGCTGTGGCTTTTATACCTTGCGCAGCTAGTAGCTCGCTAATTCGAACAGTATCTGAGCGTGTCGCGGTAAAAATAATGCATTGCCCTACATCTGGTTGAGCTACGAAATGTTGCAGTAAAGCATCCTTGTGATCGAGGTGATCGGCAAAAAAGAGTGTTTGTTTGATATCACCATGTTGCTGATGTGCATCACTAAGTATGATTTTTTTAGGCGCGCGTAGCAGGTTGCGAGAAGTAACTTCGACCTGCGCGTGATCTAATGTCGCTGAAAATAACAATGTTTGGCGTAAACGGTGATTAGCTTCATCGTTTATCTTATTGAGTTGCTCAGCAAAACCTAGATCGAGCATACGGTCTGCTTCGTCAAAAATCAGCAACTCTAAGCCGCTAAGCTGTAAAGAGCGTTGTTCTAAATGGTCAGCTACGCGTCCAGGTGTACCTATCACTATTTGTGGGTCTTTTCGCAGTGCTTTGAGTTGATCATTGAAGTTTTCACCACCTAGCACTTTTACTACGCTGATACTTGTTCCTGCAATTAACAATCGACATTGAGTGAATACTTGCGTTGCCAACTCTCGTGTTGGGGCAATGATCAAAACACGTGGATCTCGTTTGCTGAGGGCTTTTTGTTTCATCACGCGATGCACGGCTGGCAATAAGAAAGCCAGAGTTTTACCTGAACCTGTTTTTGATTGTGCAAATACATCGTGCCCAGCAATTGCCGTAGGTACCGCTTGACTTTGGATCATCGTCGGTTGTGTGATCCCCTGATGAGCAAGTTGTTTTTCCAGGCGGGCCTCAATGCCTAATTCGGTAAAGTGCAAAGCGTTTTTCTCCAAAACTTAATTTATGATTAGCCGCCCATTATAGCAAAGCTATGTACTGCTCCGATAGCAATAAAGCGGTTTGTGTAATGGGTTTTTGCAATTAACGGGAAAATCCGTAAAATACGCGCACTAGCGCCGGATTTACGGTCCGGTTTGTGTGCTTCTAGCGTTGTGCTTAACGTGCGAAGCGAAGTAAAAGCTGAAAATTAGGAAAATTTTATGTCTAAGCCATTTGTGGTTTGTGCCATGTATAAGTTCGTGTCACTGCCTAACTTCGAAGAAATTCGTCAACCATTGCTCAATGTTATGGAGCAAAATGAAGTACGAGGTACTTTGTTATTAGCCGCAGAAGGTATTAACGGTACCGTTGCGGGTAAGCGAGAAAGTATTGATGCCTTATTAACTTGGCTTGATAAGCAGCCTGGTTTAGACAATATCGTATATAAAGAGTCATTTGACGAGACGTGTCCTTTTTATCGCACCAAAGTAAAGCTTAAAAAAGAAATTGTTACTATGGGTGTTGAAGGTGTTGACCCACTGAGAGTTGTAGGAAGTTACGTAAAACCAAATGAGTGGAATGCGCTGATTTCTGACCCTGAAGTTATGGTGGTTGATACTCGTAATGATTACGAAATTGAAATTGGTACCTTTAAACACGCAATTGATCCGAATACCAAAACGTTCCGTGAGTTCCCGCAATGGGCAAAAGAAAACTTAGACCCAAGCAAGCATAAAAAAGTAGCTATGTTCTGCACTGGTGGGATTCGCTGCGAAAAGTCAACAGCATACATGAAAGAGCAGGGCTTCGAAGAAGTGTACCATCTTGAAGGCGGCATCTTAAAATACTTAGAAGATGTACCAAAAGAAGAGTCGTTATGGGAAGGTGAGTGTTTTGTGTTTGATAACCGCGTTGCGGTAGATCACGATTTGCAAAAAGGTTCTTATGAGCAATGCCATGCTTGTCGTATGCCTATTACAGAAGAAGAAATGCAGCGTGAAGAATATATGGAAGGTGTTTCATGTCACCACTGCCATGATTCATTGACAGATGAACAGCGTGCTCGTTTTGCTGAGCGTCAAAAGCAAATGCAACTAGCTCAGGCGCGTGGTGAAGGTCATATTGGTCACGAAGCACAAGAAGTACTGCGCCAGCGTAAAGAAGCTAAACAAGCTCAGAAACAAGCTCAAAGAGCAAAAACAGCATAACCATATGTAAAGTATGATAAAAAAAGCCTCAACCTTGGTTGGGGCTTTTTGTTGCTTATGCAACCTAACGTTATGCGTTAGTATGGTTGTGATCTTGGGTGAAAGTTTGTTAGGCTAATTATGTCTCAAACAACAACAATAGATGGCGGTCATGGGGAATTTATTTTTAAAAGAACGCGAAAGTTGGTGGGTTTGGTGTATATGGGGAGTTATAGGCTGTGTGCTTAGTGCCTACGTACTCGTATCGACTAAACAACAACACTTAGCTTTTGTTGTACCCAGTCTATTAAGTGTTTTCATTACTGTTTGGATGAGTTATAGCAAGCGCTTTGAGTTTTTTCGGGCCTTTAAGGTTTTATTATTGGTCGTTGCAATTTCATGTGTTCCGTCACTGGCGGATATTTTTTTACCCCTAAATGAACTTGCAGTTGCTGCATTCAAAGCGGCTCTGGTTTTATTTTTCGTGGTTATTTTGTGCGTAATTTGTGCGTGGTTAGCAAAGCGACCAAAGCAATATTATTGAAATAAGCAAAAAATTCCCTTTCCCTCTTTACAGTCGCAACGAAAACCACTAATATGCGCGCCAACAACGGAGAGATGGCTGAGTGGTTGAAAGCACCGGTCTTGAAAACCGGCATACGTTAATAGCGTATCTAGGGTTCAAATCCCTATCTCTCCGCCACCTCATTCCCAAAACCGCCTTAACGGCGGTTTTTTTCGTTTGGAGGGCATTTATGTCAGCAGTAGTAGTTAAACACGCTAGTTTGTGGATTGTATTTGGCTTCTTTTATTTAAGTGGTCTAGAGATGGCATTGCGTTTGGCTATTGATGGTCAACAAGATCCTACCTTACTAAAAACCCTTGCTTTTACCTTTTTATATAATTTGCTCGCCGCACACTTAGTTACAAAATATGAAACCCTTTGGCCAATGTTAGCAGCCATTGTCATTAGCCTTACTGGGGTTGTGGGTTTTGGGTTTTATTTCACAGAGCGTCTAGTCGATTATAGCTTTGAGCTGGCTATTGGACTTGCGCTAAGCCTGCCTTTTGCGACGTTTCTTCTCCTACAAGTAAAAAAGCAACATCAGGATAATGCGACTTGATCGCGTTTAAACTCGTCTTTGGCTATGTTACACTGCGCCTCGTCTTTTAATAGAAACAAAAGTGAATTAACTTATGTCAGATTTATTTAATACAGATGCTGAAAAAGCAAGCTACGGTATTGGCTTACAAATGGGTGAGCAACTAAAAGCGAATCCATTCGAAGGTCTTAACTTGCATTCGGTGTTTGAGGGAATGAAAGACGCATACGCTGGAGACGCGTTCCGTGTTGAGATCCCAGAGATCCAAGCTGCATTTGAAAAAATCAATGCTGAAATTCAAGCTCGTCGCGAAGAAGAAGCGAAAGTATTAGCAGCTGAAGGCATCGCATTCTTAGAAGAAAACGCAAAGCGTGCTGAAATCACGGTAACTGAATCAGGTCTTCAGTATGAAATCATTGCATCAGGCGAAGGTGCAAAGCCTGCGGCTGATTCAAAAGTACGTGTTCATTACCACGGTACACTTATCAACGGTACTGTATTTGATAGCTCATACGATCGTGGTCAGCCAGCTGAATTCCCAGTAAATGGTGTAATCAAAGGTTGGACAGAAGCATTACAGCTTATGCCAGCAGGTTCGAAGTGGCGTCTATACATCCCACATGAGCTAGCTTACGGTGAGCGTGGCGCAGGTGCTGCAATTGCACCATTCTCAACACTTGTATTCGATGTTGAGTTATTGGACGTATTGTAATTTTCAATACGGTAGAGCTTCATTATTTTTTTGACTATTGAGTCAAATATACTGTAACAAACCAGTATATTCGAATAAAATGGAACTCGGTTTAAACGGCCCTTTAAGGGCCGTTTTTGTTATCTGCTCATAAGATAAAAAGCTCCCAAAGAAAGTACTGTTAACTTTGCCATATGTGTACTATTTAGACTGTTTTTTCAGTGTGATGAGTGTCCTGACGTAGCCGTGCTATTTGGTTAGTTATTTTAATAGAGGAATTATGGAACATACCATTAGACATGATATAACTCTGCTAGATTTTATAAGAGGGTGGGCAGCGCTGCTAGTATTCTTCCACCATGCTGCAATACTCGGTGGTGGGCCTAGTATACTGTCCGGATCAATCGGCCATGAAGCTGTAAATGCATTTATGTTAGCATCAGGCTTTTTAATATATTTTCAGTGTAGTATTAACAAGTCATATCAGAACTTATCTAATAGGGCTGGAGTTAAGAACTTTGCAATTAGGCGCTTTTTTAGAATCGCACCAGCTTATTACTTGTGTTTAGTGGTTGCACTTGTACTGGCCGAGTACCTAGGCCAATCAAGAGAGGCGATAGCACAAGTACTGCCTCATACGATGACGAGCATGGAAAGGTACTATATTTCAGATCCGATTGAAAACTTTTTAATGCATGTTACGTTTCTATTCGGCTTATTTCCTTCGTATGCCTTTAGTACACCGCTGCCAGATTGGAGTTTGGGCTTAGAAATGCAGTTTTATTTTCTGTTCCCACTTATCTTCATATTTCTTAGGAAAAACTTTGCATTATATTTAACTATACTTTTGCCATTAATGGTGGTGGTTTGGTTATTGACTAAGAAGTTTGGGATCACATATCAGATGCCAACCTTAATCGTTTTGAAATTCCATAACTTTGCTGCTGGAATGGCACTTGCTCATATTTTGCTGAACAAAGAAAAAGTTAGAAATAATCTGTATATAGTTGTTATTTCGTTGGTGTTCTTAGTTATATGCAATAAAAACTTTGTTATGGCATCGTTATTTTTATTCTGTTTGTGGTGGCTACGTGTGAGTGACTCTACATCATCAAACCCAGTATTTTCTTCGCTAAAGTTTGTTATAGACAATAAGTTAAATAAGTTTTTAGCGGATATTTCCTATTCGGTTTACATCGTGCACTTGATAATCATGCTACCATTTTTTGCAATAGTTTTAGACGCAGGAACTTTGGGTATTATACAGTGGGTGCTAAATTCAAGCATTCTGTTTGTGTTGGTTCTTCTAGTGTCGTTCGCAATGTATAAGTTTGTCGAAATCCCTGGGATTAATTTGGGTAAATACTTTATTAGTAAAGAAAAACAGTAACTCGTTGAACTTTAATTTAAACTGTATCTTTGAGTTGAAAGCCCAGCCTTGTGCTGGGTTTTTTGTTTTTAGGTGTTGGCATGTTAGACAATGATGCCGGATAGTTAGCTAGAACATCAGAAAATGCTTATTGACAAGGTAATGATAATTACGCATCATTAACCTTTTGTTAACATTGTGAGTGTGCAGGGTGTTAACTTTAATATTCAGTGCAGTCGCTGCTGAATTCTGTAGCAATGAGCCGCCTAAAGGCTGTACGGCTGTCGAGTAGTTAACATCGTTTTTTATAAACTATATAATCGAACAGCCACTTTTAAAGAGTGGCTGTTTTTATATTGACTGACGTTAGATACATCGAGCGGGTTTTGGTAAGCCAGCAATTTTTGTTGCCTGCTTGGCTGGTCCTTTAGGAAACAGCTTGTATAAGTACATACTATTGCCTTTATCTTCACCGAGTGCTTTGGCCATTGCTTTGACCAGCATACGAATGGCTGGGCTGGTATTGTATTCTTCGTAAAAGTCTCTCACGAAATTGATCACCTCCCAATGGGCATCGCTAAGCGTTATCCCTTCTTGCTCAGCAATGATAGGGGCAAGGTCTTTGTGCCACTGTGTATGGTCAAGTAAATAGCCCTGTTTATCGGTTTCTATGATTTGATTATTAAATTCCAGCATATGTTACCAAGTAATTGATTTTTTTGCGTTATCGATTAGCTCTACCCATTCAATATCATTGATTAAATTAAATTCGATATTACCTGTGATAGCACGTGCCAAAGCACAGTTTTCAAGCATATAGCGCTTATCCGACAAGTGGTTGTACGACGCGAAGTCATAACAGGCATCGCCAATGAGCAATAGTGCGTCATTACCTGCTATCAATCCGTCTAACTGTAAAGCACTATAGTAAGAGAGTGGTTTTGAAAATATATGTACAGTATTTATGTTCATAGGTTAACGACCATATCTTGTTGTTGCAGCAATGCTTGTTGCTGTGCCTTACTCAATACCGTGACAGGAATGCTCAATTGCTGGTGCTCAAGCTGGTACTTTTGCATTGCAAGCTCGCATACATACACCTGTTCAACGTCATATATTTCAAGGGCTTTAATGGTCTTGAAAAAATCTTTTAACCCTAAGTGTGCGGCTGACTGAGCGCTTTTAAGTGCAAGTAGGGCACTGTCGAGCAGCAACCATGAAACGTTTTGATCAATAGCAGCATAGATCAGTGTGGTATCTAATGCATCGCGAATGCGTAAGCCATCAAAAGGACTTGCGTTACTAATTATGAGGACATTTTTCATTTAAATTGCACCCATTTATCAGCTTTCGCGCTGAGCATGGCAAATTCTGCCAAACCAGCCACTTTAAATAAACCTGTATTGTTGATATCAATGGCTCGTTTTTCAGCCGCGGTCACACAAAGCATTAAAGGGATCCCAAGCTCTGATAATGTTTGCCAAACTTTTTTCACGTTAAGTTCGTCGCTTGCTAACTGTAATTGCTCAGATGCATGACTGACGGCGTCTTGATACAAAAAAATACAGTCAACTTGATGGCCGCTTTGCAAAGCGGCGTGTGCAAAGCGCGATAGGTTTTGTAAACAATGCTGATCTGCTACACCAGTATGAAGAGATAATACAAACTTGCTCAAAATACGCCTATAAAAAAAGCCCCATAATGGGGCTTAGTTTACCAGAACTTGCTGGTTAGTCATCACTTGCACCTAAAAGAGCCAGCAATGAAGTGAATAGGTTGTAGATATTAAGGTATAGGCCAACAGTGGCAAGCACATAGTTGGTTTCACCTCCGTTTACGATGCGACTTGTATCATAAAGGATGAAACCAGACATCAATAACACGATGGCTGCGTTTAATGCCATAAAGGCAATGCTGCTACCGATAAACAGGTTAACCAAACTTGAAATAACAACCACGATTAAACCAACTGTCAAAAAGCCACCCATAAATGAGAAGTCTTTTTTTGTCGTTAAAGCGTAAGCTGACAAACCAAAGAAAATTAACGCAGTTGACCCCAACGCTTGTGTAATTAGCATCCCACCGTTTGGCATTGCCGCATAGTGGTTAAGCAGTGGTCCTAAGCCAAAGCCCATAATACCAGTAAATAAAAATACTAAACCAATTGCAGAAGACGAGTTTGCCTTCTTGTGAATAACGAAAATTAACCCAAGACCGATTAGAGAACAAATAAGTCCTGTGAAGCGCGGAAGCGCCATTGTCATTGATATTCCTGCTGTAACAGCACTAAATGCGAGTGTCATTGCAAGCAGAAAATATGTGTTCTTTAGTACCTTGTTTGTTTCAACGGTCGACATTACCGGCTTAGCGGTATCGTACGAGTGATTGAACGCCATGGTTAAACTCCTTAATGAACGTATGTTCCAATAAATAAACTGGATTAAGATTACCAAGAGTTATATGGTTCGGCAAACATTGTCGATCAAATAGAGTATATAAATCCTTAAAAGTTCCCATTAGTGCGTTTTATTGCTTTACATTTGAACAAATGTGAGGTTTTTTGAGCACTTAAACACTTTTATGAAAAAAAAGCTTCACATTGACGAAAGGATTCCCTATTATTCGCCCCGCTGCGGAGAGATGGCTGAGCGGTTGAAAGCACCGGTCTTGAAAACCGGCATACGTTAATAGCGTATCTAGGGTTCAAATCCCTATCTCTCCGCCACTAAATTTTTTATATAGCATAACTGCTATATAACCGCATTCGGAGAGATGGCTGAGCGGTTGAAAGCACCGGTCTTGAAAACCGGCATACGTTAATAGCGTATCTAGGGTTCAAATCCCTATCTCTCCGCCACTATTCTTATGAATAGCAAGCCGCTGACTAGTCAGCGGCTTTTTTTTGTTCTCAGTTTGGCCAGGTTAGACCAAAGTCCACTTGTAGATATCTATAGATGCTTCAAGCTCAAGCAAGATGTATGAATTGAGACTCTATTAAATATGAAACAACAACTTGCTAAAAGTGTCGCACTATCATTCTTGTCACCATTGTTGACCGGCTGCGTGCTGGGTATATATTTTACTATTTCAAGTCATGGTGCAGGGGTGGGCGTTTTTCTAAGTTTACTTACAGGCGCCATTGTTAATGCTCATATTGTCGGCCTCTCTATGGCATTGTTTGTCGTGCCGGGCTATTTATTACTTTTTAGAGTGAACAAGGTCCATTACAGTGCGATATTAACATTAGGAATGCTCGGTGGTGCGATTTCTAGTTATCTGTTTGCAGCTCAGAGCGGCGCAGGGTTGGTCGTTAATTCAATCATGGCAACAATGGCAGCAGGCCTATTTTTGTATGGTCTGAGGCGTTTTGCATAACCACTTGCTCTATATTTAGCCAAGTAGCACTATATTTACGGATATTTAATACTTTTTCTCCAGAAAAGGTTTCATTTAATTGCCTGAAAGAGTACCTTAGACTTTTGTATGTTGTAACCGTGATTTATTAAATGCAGAAGCAAGATTTTTATCAGTCACTCGTGAAGCAAGCGCAAGCGTTAATCAGTGGCGAGAGCAATGTTATCGCTAATATGGCTAACCTTAGTGCCTTATTGTTTACTTCTTTAGAGGACATTAACTGGGCAGGATTTTACCTCGTTGATAGCCCTCAAGAGTTGGTTTTAGGCCCATTTCAGGGGAATCCTGCGTGTATTCGCATTCCCGTAGGTAAAGGGGTCTGCGGAACTGCAGCTCATTCCAAAGAAACTCAATTGGTAGACGATGTACATGCGTTCGATGGACATATTGCATGTGATGCTGCGTCGAACTCAGAAATAGTCATTCCTGTATTCAAAAATGGTGAAGTATTTGCCGTTTTAGATATTGATAGCCCGAGTTTAGCGCGTTTCGATGAAGCTGATAGGGAAGGTCTGCAAGCTTTAGTTAGTTGCTTTGAGTTGACATTATCGTGAAAGACTTGCTGAACGTACAAGATTACTTATTTTCAATCGCCGACGTGGGAGACTGGGAAGGTGAAGAGGAACATGTTGCTGAGACCTTGAATGAACTCATTCATTTTGCTTGGCAGCAAATACCAGATGATCTCGAATGTGAAATCATCGATAATTTGATAAACGGTATATGGGAACATCTTCGTGGTGATTTGGCTTTATTAGAAGCTGAGTTTGAAGAGTTAACAGACTGGGTAACACACTATATCCAATCATCTTTAGATGAACAGATGTCATAAATAGGTTCAAAAATGGAAACCACAAACAAGCTAAAAGATATTAATGAGGTACTGGATTTTCTATATTCAGAATTCCCTCAGTGTTTTAAACAAAAAGACGGCATAAAGCCTCTTAAGGTCGGTATCTTCAAAGATATCGCTGAGCGCATTGAAGGCTCAGATAAAGTGAGTAAAACTCAGGTTCGCCAAGCATTACGTAAATATACTTCTAACTGGCGTTATCTTGAAGCTGTTACCAAACACGAATTTCGCATTGACTTAGACGGAAACGATGCTGAAAAAGTAGAGCAAGAGCACATTGAACATGCTCAAAAAGCGCTTGAAGAAAGCCGAGCTAAAATGGCTAAACGTAAGAAGCCCCAGCGCCCTCGTCAGGATGGCGAAACAAAATCTTACAAAAAGAAAGGGCCAGCTCATCCCCGTTCAAGCGATAAAAACGCTAGAGTTAACAAAAAACCAGCACCACAACAGGCTAAACGCAGTTCAGGTAAAGTTGAACCATTGCCAGCCAATGAGGTCAAGGTTAATAACAAAGTAAAAGTTAAGTTAGGCCAAGCACTTGTTAATGCCACAATTACTGAAGTGAATAAAGATGAAGTTCACGTTGAATTAGTAACTGGCATGCAGGTTAAAACTAAAGCAGATAGCCTATACATCGTTTAAGGAGTTGTGCGTATGAGTAAAAAGTTGACACTCATTCCTGTTATCGCCGCGTTATTATCTGGAGCTACATTTGCATCGTCAAATACCGTGACTGAGAAGGATATTCCGGTGCTAGCACCTGAAGTCCAACATACAACGGCAAGCAAAAGAGTGACCAACTATTTTACTCGACAACACTATAAACGATTTCGTTTTGATGACGCTTTGTCGGAAGAAATATTTGACCGTTATATAGACTCGCTTGATTATAACCGTTCTGTATTCCTACAAAGCGACATTGAACAATATAAAAAATATAGTAAGCAATTTGACGACGCGATAAAAAATGGCAAGTTAGAGTTTGCTTACGAGCTTTTCAATTTAAGTATGAAGCGTCGTTTTGAACGCTTTCAATTTGCCATTTCTTTGCTCGATAGCGAGATGAAGTTTGATAAGCCCGATGTTTTTTTATATGACCGGGAAGATATCGAGTTCGCCAAATCTGAAAATGAGTTAGATGAGTACTGGCGTCAACGCGTTAAATCTGACGCGCTGCGTTTAAAGCTTACGGGTAAAGAATGGAAAGAAATCAAAGAAATTCTTACTAAGCGTTACAACAATACATTGAAACGATTAGTGCAAACAAATAGTGAAGATGTTTTTCAAGTTGTTATGAACTCTTTTGCGCGTAGCGTTGAAGCCCATACATCTTATCTATCTCCACGTCGTGCTGAACAATTTAAAATGGACATGGACCTTGAACTTGAAGGGATCGGTGCTGTTTTAGGCTACGATGAGGACTACACAGTTATTCGCTCATTAGTCCCAGGTGGCCCAGCGGATAAGTCTGAAAAAATTAAACCGGATGATCGTATTGTTGGTGTGGCTCAAGACAAAGAAGAGTTCGTCGATGTTATTGGTTGGCGCCTTGATGACGTGGTAGATCTGATTAAAGGTCCAAAAGGCACTAAGGTAAGGTTGCAGTACCTCAAGGGTTCAGACACGCACGGTACACCAAAAGTCGTTGAGATTGTTCGTGACAAAATTCGTTTAGAAGACCGAGCAGCTAAATCAGAGATATTCGAAGCTAAATACTCTGATTTAACAAGCAAAATTGGTGTGATTGAAATTCCAAGCTTTTACAATAATCTCTCTAAAGATGTGAAAGTAGAGCTGACCAAACTAAAAGAACAAAAAGTAGATGGTATTGTTATTGACTTGCGCCAAAACGGTGGTGGTTCTTTATATGAAGCTACTCAGTTAACTGGTCTATTTATTGACCAAGGACCAGTGGTTCAGATCCATACGGCGTATAATCGTGTTGAAGAGCAAAAAGACCGAGATGGTATTACGTTCTACGATGGCCCTATGACAGTATTGGTAGATAGATACAGCGCTTCAGCATCAGAAATTTTTGCTGCTGCAATTCAAGATTATGGACGTGGTGTAGTCATTGGTGAACAAACTTTTGGTAAAGGAACGGTCCAGCAGCACCGCGGGTTGAGTAAAAATTATGATTTATTCAGCAATGCGCTAGGCAGTGTCACTTACACAATCGCTAAATTTTATCGAATCAATGGTGGAAGTACACAAAATAAAGGTGTAGTACCAGATATTCTGCTACCTTCAGCAATTGACCCAGAAGAGTGGGGAGAAAGCCAAGAAGATAATGCGTTACCTTGGGATAGCATTAAGCAGGCACAATATAACACTTTGGACAACCTAAAGCCTGTGGTTCAGTACATACAGTCTAAGCACGCAGCGCGTGTTAAAAGTGAGCCAGAGTTTAAATATGTTTATGATGATATAGCTCGTTATAACGAACAAAAAGACGATAAGAAGATTTCTTTGGTTGAGGCAGAGCGTTTAAAAGAGAGAGATGAAGCTGAACAGCGCTCTTTAGCTCGTAACAACGAGAGATTAAAAAGGCTCGGTTTAGAGCAAGTCGAAAAGCTGGATGACTTACCAGAGGTGATTTCAGAACTCGACCCCTATTTAGAGGAAGCGGCACTGATAACCCAAGACCTAATTTCCTTTGGCCGTTTAGCAAAGAATGATGTATAAATATTATTCAACACGAAGTTAAAAGGCGCTTAGGCGCCTTTTTTGTTACGACTTCGCTGATGAATTTGCTATGATTCACGCCAGTTAATCTACGAATAACAATTTATAGCAATTATCACGACCTAAGGTTGTGCGTAAAATAATAATAAGCATGAATATCATGCATAGGAGAGTTCAGTTTGAAGCAACCTAAACAACCCTCATTTTTTGACGCGTTTTTACCCATATCAGTTTTAGTCTGTTTACTCGGCGCAGCTGTTTATCTTTATGGTGATAATTCGTCATCCGGCCCCAACCAGATAGCTTTACTATTCGCGACTTTTACGGCTGCACTAATAGGTTTGAAAAACGGCTATACTTGGAAAACCCTCGAAGAAGCAATGATCAAAGGGATCACGTTATCACTTGGGGCAATCTTGATCTTACTCATGGTTGGAGCTTTGATAGGAACTTGGTTGTTATCTGGTACAGTACCAACACTTATTTATTATGGCTTGCAAATCATCAGTCCAAGCTGGTTTTATGCGGCAAGTTGCCTGATCTGTGGCATTGTTGCGATGAGTATAGGTAGCTCCTGGACAACAGCGGCCACTATTGGTGTCGCCTTGCTCGGCGTTGCCACCGGTTTAGGGTTAGATCAGGTTGTAACTGCTGGTGCAGTCATTTCAGGTGCATATTTTGGCGATAAGTTAAGTCCACTATCCGAAACAACAAACTTGGCTCCCGCAGTCGCAGGAAGTGACCTTTTCGAACATATTCAACACATGCTATGGACGACTGTACCGAGCTTTGTGATTGCGTTGATAATATTTACTTTTATGGGTTTCAGTGCAGATGTAAATAGTGATATAGGTCGCATTGAAGAGATAGTTAGTATTTTACAAGGAAATTTTAATATCAACCCTGTGATGTTGGTTCCTCTGTTGGTCTTGCTTGGACTTGCTTTTAAGAAAATGCCAGCATTTCCAGCTATCTCAATTGGAGCAGTAGTCGGAGCCGTATGGGCTATGCTATTTCAAGGCGAGCTTATTCAAAGCCAAATTGATGCGTCACAAGGTCAGCTAGTCGGTTACTTTAAACTAGTTTGGGCTACATTTTATCAAGGTTTTACAGTAACAACTGGTGATGCCAAGATGGACGACTTACTTAGTGGTGGTGGCATGTCTAGTATGCTAACTACGACTTGGTTAGTTATGACCGCATTGATGTTTGGCGCCATTATGGAAAAAACGGGACTCCTTGAGATATTTGTCCGTAGTATTCTAAAAGTAGCCAAGAGCACAGGCTCTTTGATTGCCTCAACAGTTGCAACCTGTATTGGAACCAACATTATTGCAGCAGATCAGTACATCGCAATTGTTGTTCCAGGCCGTATGTTTAAAGAAGAATATAAAAAGCGTGGCTTAAAACCAGTAAATTTGTCACGTACCCTAGAAGATGGTGGCACGATAACAAGCCCACTGATCCCTTGGAATACTTGCGGTGCATACATGCAAAGTGTTTTATTGATTAATCCATTTGACTATGCGATGTATGCATTCTTTAATTTAATAAATCCTTTGCTGGCGGTCATTTATGCGTATCTAGGCATTAAAATATTACGCATAGAACCCAAACAAGCAGAGCAGAGCGCTTAATTTTACCGCCCCGCTAGCTCGGGGCGTTTTTTTGAGGACATATTATGGAAACCAAACCTCAAGCTAAGTATCTAAAAGACTACACAGCACCTAGCCATCAGGTCGAAAAGTTAGAACTTACCTTTGACTTACACCCAACACAAACCTTAGTAACGGCACAGGCTAAATATCTTGCACTCGAAGCACAAAGAAGCCTTACCTTAGATGGTGTTGATTTAAGATTAATTTCTCTTAAAGTTAACGGCAAAAGTTTTGATGACTATCATGCCAATAGCACACAGCTAGTACTCAACAACCTGCCAAGCGAATTCGAATTAGAAATAGTAACTGAAATCTCACCGCAGACTAATACCGCTTTGGAAGGACTTTATTTGGCTGGCGGGGCATATTGCACACAATGTGAAGCTGAAGGATTTCGCAAAATTACTTACTTCCTAGACCGTCCAGACGTTTTAACCGTATATACAGTGACAGTCATTGGTGATCAGTCCATGCCGTTCTTGTTGTCGAATGGTAACAAAATTGCGCAAGGAACTAGGGAAGACGGCCGTCACTATACAACTTGGCATGACCCATACAAAAAGCCTAGCTATCTATTTGCTCTTGTTGCTGGTGATTTCGACGAACTAAAAGATGAATTTATCACTTGTTCTGGCAGGAAGGTTGAGCTTGTGCTGTTTGTGGACAAGGGTAACCTGTCAAAAGCGCCCCATGCAATGGCATCTTTAAAAAATGCCATGAAGTGGGACGAAGAACGCTTCAACCTTGAGTATGACCTTGATATTTATATGATTGTCGCTGTTGACTTCTTTAACATGGGAGCAATGGAAAATAAAGGCTTGAACGTGTTTAATAGTGCTTGTGTACTTGCGAATCAGCAAACTGCAACAGATAGGGACTACCACACCATAGAATCAATTGTGGGTCATGAGTATTTTCATAACTGGACCGGCAACCGTGTTACCTGTCGAGATTGGTTTCAACTTTCGTTAAAAGAAGGCCTTACTGTATTTAGGGATCAAGAGTTTAGCAGTGATTTGGGATCGCGCGGCTTAAACAGAATTGATGCGGTCATGGCGATGCGAATGCACCAATTCGCAGAAGATGCTGGACCGATGGCGCATCCAATTAGACCTAATAAAGTTATTGAAATGAATAACTTTTATACTGTTACTGTTTATAACAAAGGTGCAGAAGTTATTCGTATGATGCATACCTTATTAGGAGAGCAAAATTTCCAAAAAGGTATGCAGCTTTATTTTCAACGTCATGATGGTCAGGCGGTGACTTGTGATGACTTTGTCGCGACGATGCAGGAAGCGAGCAAGACTGACTTGACTCAGTTTAAGCTTTGGTACGAGCAAGTTGGTACACCTAGCTTGAAAGTTGTGACTTCATTCAATGAAGAGCAAAGCCATTATGTATGTACGATCACTCAGCAAAATGCTAAGCACGACCCAATACAAAGTCCCTTACATATTCCATTTGCGATTGAATTACTGGATAAAAGCGGTAACACGTTACCACTTATCGTTAATGGCGAGAGTGTTTCTAAGGTCATTAATTTGACCCAAAAGGAGCAAACAATCGTCTTTGAAAAGATCTCTGAACGTCCTGTTGCGGTATTACTTGAAGACTTCTCCGCGCCTGTTATCGTCAATTATGATTATCAACTTGGGGAGCTTATTCATATAATCGCACATGCAAGTAGCGATTATGCGCGCTGGGAAGCGGCACAGCAGGCGTTTACATTGCAGGTGAGGGAAGCTGTTACAAAACATGAGCAAGGTCAGCAGATCATACTATCCTCAGAATTACTTGATACATTCGATAAGTTATTACGTGAGCGTGAGGGAGATTTAGCCCTTTTGGCCGAGCTGATCAAAGTGCCTAGTTTTGACACGTTAGCAACAGCATTTGAGCAGGTACCAGTTGATGCCCTAAACGAAAGCATAGCTCAGTTTGAACTATCTATTGCCAACACGCTAAATAGTGCACTAAAAGATGCATTTATGGCTTGTGCAGAAAATGGAGAACTGGGTCACGAGGCTGTATCAGCTCGCGCATTGAAAAATACTTGTCTTTACTATTTGGCAATATGTGCGGATGAGCAAGTATATGAGTGGCTAGAATCCCATAGAATGTCAGATAACATGACCTTAGTATTAGGTGCACTTAAAGCTGTACTTAATGCGCAATTGGACAGCTCAGCAACAGCAATGGCCGAATTTGACTCGCGATGGCGCCACGATTTATTAGTGATGGATAAGTGGTTTTCTTTGCAAGCAACTAGAAAAGGTGACGATGCCATTGAGCACATTTACCATTTATATACACACCCATGCTTTGATAAAGCAAACCCAAACAGAGTGCGAGCTTTGGTTGGGAGTTTTGCCAGAAGTAACCCTGAACAATTCCATCGTATAGACGGCAAGGGCTATGAACTGTTGGGTGATCTACTGATTGAGCTCAACGCTATTAACCCGCAAAATGCATCGCGTATGATAACGCCATTTATGTCATGGAAGCGATTTGACTCGCGGCGTCAGCAATTAATGAAAGCTCAATTGGAGCGTTTGGCCGATATGAGCGATCTAAGTGACGACTTATATGAAAAAGTAGACAAAGCACTGAGCTAAACATACAAATGCAAGAGTATTTTTTTTCAATATATCTGACTTATGACGAATGTATGAAATATTACAAAGGCTATTACAAATATATTCAAGTTACCGAGGATGGCGGAAAAACGATCCGCTTTCCTGCAGTACACATTCGCAAGTTTGTTTCATCGCTAGGTATAAGAGGGCGCTTTAGGTTATGTCTAGATGGCCAAAATGGCTTTGTTTCGCTTGAAAAAATTGCTTAATCCGAAAATTTAACACTGTCACATTGTATTTTTGTTAAATGGGTTTGTTATAAACTTAAATTACGTGTTATAAATTATCTGGTAGGACGTCTTACCAAGAGTAAAATAGCGCCCTAAACGCTGAAAAAGCACCGATTGAACGCGTTCCATTTGTAATTTTGATAATTCGCTTCTATCGTTACGACAACAAAAAACAACAACTTGATTAGAAAATACCCGCCAGAAGGGGGAGAAATAATGATAAAAAGATCGCTTTTTGTGAAGAACAAAATCATGCTCGGTCTTAGTGCAGCTGCTTTGTCGATGAGCAGTGCACCTTTACTTGCTGCAAGCTTTCAAGTCGGTGATTTTGATATCACGTTTGATTCTACATTTTCTTACGGACAGAGCATTCGTGTAGAAGATAGAGATTTTCAGTATATAGGTAAGAGCAATCACCCTATGTTTGATTGGTCTGGCTATAACGCATTGACTGGGAATACTGTTTATAGCTCAAGTGAGGTTTGGGCAAACCCAGGTGCTTATTCAAATAATGGTGATGCTGGTAATTTAAATTTTGATTCAGGCGAGACCTTTTCACAGCTTGTTAAAGGCACACATGATTTAGCGATTAGTAAAGATAACTATGGTTTCTTCTCGCGCTTTATGTACTTTTATGACTTTGCCATGGAAGATGGTGATTTCGCTTATAACAACCCAGTATCGGGTAAAAAAGTCGATCCATGTTCATACGATGAAACAAAAGAGCAGGTCTGTTCAGATTTCCGTTTATTAGATGCGTTTGTGTGGGCCGATTTTGATCTTAATGATGGTAAAAATCCGTTATCAGTTCGTTTAGGTCAGCAGGTAGTAAACTGGGGTGAGAGTACTCTAATCAGTCATGGTATTAATGTTAACCCAGTTGACATAGACCGCTTGAAAGCTCCTGGCTCTGAAGTAAAAGAGGCATTTATTCCTGTCGGCATGCTTTGGGCATCACTAGGAATCACAGAAAATATTACGTTGGAAGGTTTTTACCAATATGACTGGCATGAAACACGCTTGCCAGCTTCGGGGAGCTACTTTTCTACCAATGATTTTGCTTCAGCAAATGGTTTTTCTCAAAACGTACAGTTAGGTTTTACTTCAAACCCAGATATTGATCTTCAACATTTGAGCGATTCGCTTAATGCTTTACAAGCTACTTGGTTGGGTGCATTGACGGCACAGGGCCTTGATGTGACGCAAGAGGGAGTAACGAGCAGTCAATCAGCACAAAAGCTGTTAGCGCAAATGTATCTGGCTTATCCTACAAAAGTAGCTCTTAAGGGCAAAGGAGGCGCGGGTAAAACTGAACCAGACGATGGCGGTCAATATGGTCTGCGTTTAGGTATCTATTCACCTGCACTAAATGATACCGAGTTTGCGTTTTATTACATAAATTATCATAGCCGCAGGCCACTAATTTCAGGTAAGGCTTCGAATTTCACTAATGCTGGAGTCGCGCAAGACCTTGCTTATATTGCAACTAATACGATTACTGAAGATAACATCACAAATCTAAATGCTTTTACGCAAGCGAAAATTGTCTATCCAGAAGACATTAAACTTTACGGTTTGAGCTTCAATACTGCGTTAGGTGAAACAGCATTTTCTGGTGAATTTGCGTTTCGTGAAGACGAACCTCTTCAAATCGATGATGTAGAGTTACTTTATGCCGGTATGGTAGAACAGCTAGCTTATGCAGGACGTCGCGATGACTTTGCAGGCTTATCTCAGTTGAGTGAAGGTGACACGGTAGCGTATGTGGAGCCAGGAGATGTAGCACAGGGTTATATTTTAAGAGATACCCTGCAGGCTCAATTTACCGCGACTCATCTATTTGGCCCATCATTAGGTGCAGATAGCTGGGCACTTGTTGGTGAAGTAGGTGCCGTGACTATCAAAGATATGCCTACTTATGATCAGCTTCGTCTAAACGTCTCTGGTACAGGTCGTAGTGGTACGATTGAAGGTATTTCAGGTAAGAGTTACGATTTGTTGCACCAAGCTGTTTCAAATGGTCCTGAGGTCAACCCATTCCCGACATCATCGGCATGGGGTTATCGATTAATCGCAAAGGGTGAGTTTAACAACCTGTTTTCAGGCGTTAACTTTTCACCAAAAGTTGTTTTCTCCCACGATGTAAACGGTATTACACCTGATCCAATGTTCTTGTTCATCGAGGATCGTAAGTCGTTAGGGGTAACTTTAAATTTCAATTATCAAAATGCGTGGTCGTTTGACGTGGGCTACAACACGTTCTGGGGTGGCGGTGCCACCAACACATTCGCAGACCGTGATTTTGTCTCTTTTAACATCAAGTATTCAATTTAAGGGCTTTCAGTATGTTTAGAAAACCTACACTCATTGCCGCAACAATGATAACAATGCTATCGGCAACAGGCGCGATGGCAAAAATGACGGCGGAACAAGTTGCACGTTTAGGTGTTGACTTAACTCCAATTGGTGCTGAAAAAGCAGGTAATAAAGATGGTTCGATCCCAGCTTGGGACGGAGGTATTACAAAGCCGCCAGCGAATTATAAACCTGGTATGCACCATCCAGATCCGTATGCGGATGATAAAATTCTATTTACAATTGATAAGTCAAACGTAGATAAATACAAAGAGTTTTTGAGCCCGGGTCAGGTAGCGATGTTTGAAACGTATCCAGATACGTTCAAAATGAACATCTACCCAACTCGCCGAAGTGCCTCGTATCCTCAATTCGTTTATGATGCTACAAAACAATATGCGTCTACGGCGGAGCTTATCGAAGGTGGTAACGGTATAAAAAATACGGCAATTGGTATTCCTTTTCCGATTCCTAAAGACGGTTTAGAAGCTATCTGGAACCATCTATTGCGCTACCGAGGTCTTTCTATTGCGCGTTTTGGTGGTCAGGCGATGCCAACAGAGTCAGGTGATTACAACTTGATAGGCTTTGATGAGAAACTGTTGGTGAAATATTCGGCGACAGATGCAACACCTGAAGAGCTAAAAGAGTCAAACGTACTGTTTAAGTTCAAGCAAAAAGTAACTGAACCTGCGCGGTTAGCAGGTACGGCGTTGCTCGTTCATGAGACGATGGACCAAATTCTGACGCCACGTCAGGCATGGACCTATAACACAGGACAGCGTCGAGTTCGTCGAGCTCCTAATGTTGCATACGATGCTCCAGGAACAGCTTCAGATAGCCTACGTACTACAGATGACTTTGATATGTTTAACGGTTCACCAAACCGTTACGACTGGACATTAAAAGGTAAGCAAGAATTATATATTCCTTACAACAGCTATAAGCTTCATAGTGATAAGCTAAAGTATGATGACATTCTAAAGCCCGGCCATGTTAATCCTGAACATGTTAGATACGAAAAACACCGTGTATGGGTTGTGGAGGCAAACCTTAAAGAAGGTACGCGCCACATCTATAAAAAACGTGTTTTCTACATTGATGAAGATAGCTGGCAGATCCATATTGCGGATCTATATGACAACCGCGACCAAATGTATCGTGTAGCTATGGCTCATGGACTTAACTATTATGAAGTTCCTACTCACTGGAGTACATTGGACGTTTATTACGACCTAAATTCACGTCGCTATCTAGCGATTGGTTTGGATAACGAAGAGCAGATGTACGATTTCAGTCAGTCATTCCAAGATAATGAGTTTACACAAAGTGCGCTGCGCCGTGAGGGTAAACGCTAATCTGGTTCTTAGCCAAATATTGCTAGCGGTCGTAAGATCGCTAGCAATTCTGTATTTCCGACGAGTTCTCGTCACCTGTCACCTTTATTTGAGTAGTTTCAGCATGTTAAAAACAACGATAGCGAGTGCGCTAATACTGTTTGGTGGCGTGGCCAGTGCACAAATCACACCCCAGCCAGCACTACAAGTTAAGCACCCAGAGAAAACATTGTTCACAGATATAGTGAACAGTGGGGGAACATTAATCGCTGTAGGTAAGCACGGCACTGTGGTAACCAGTAAAGATGGTAAAATCTGGCAGCAGGCTAAAGTTCCAGTTCAGTCTTTACTGACTGCTGTCACATCATTAGAAAGCGATAAATCATGGGCATGTGGGCATGATAGCAGCATTTTATTTAGTAGTGACAATGGTCAAACCTGGCAAATCCAGCAATATTTACCACAACAACAAAAACCTTGTTTAGATATAGAGTTTGTTGATGAAAATACGGGTTTTGCTGTTGGTGCATATGGCATGTTTTATCAAACCAACGATGGTGGAAAGAGTTGGGAAAAGCGCTTTATAGATGATTTTGTGCACCCCGATGATAAAGAGTATTTGCAAGGGCTTAAAGAAGATGATCCCCAAGCTTATGAAGAAGAAACGAAATTTATTCTGCCACACTTTAATCGGTTGCTAATTCACCGTGAGCAACTGTACCTAGCTGGTGAAATGGGCTTGGTAGCGCATAGCAAAGATATGGGGAAAAGCTGGCAAAGATTAGATGAATTCTACCCTGGATCATTTTTTTCAGTAGCGCCATATGGGAATGAACAAATTGTGGTTGCAGGTCTGCGCGGTAATGCCTTTATTGCCCATAGGGAAGATTTAGAATTTAGCCAAATTGACATACCAGTTAAAGCTACTATTAACTCGGTTGTGAACTTCAATGATAGCCTGTATCTGCTTGCCAATAGCGGTTTCTTATTTAGCTACGATAACGGACAAGTTAAGCACTCACAGTTAAGTAGCGGTCATGCGATTCTTTCGGCCGTTACATTCAAGAATAAGTTAGTTTTAGCCACTGAGAAAGGGCTGAAAATTTGGGAGGCTAAGAAGTAATGAAAGCCGTTTTGAATAAATTAGAATACGTGGTGTTTCGCCACCGTTTAGCTGTACTGTTTTTGTTTACCATTTTGACTGGTTTGTTAGGATATAAAGCAACTCAAATTCAGTTAGACGCATCATTTAATAAAAACATACCATTACAGCATGAATACATGCAGCTGTATCTCAAGCACGAAAAACAATTTGGTGGGGCAAATAGCATTTTGATCTCTGTTTGTGACAGGGATGGAGATATTTTCAACCCCGAATTTTTTAAACAATTGAAAGCGGTACATGATCAACTGTATTTTATTCCTGGGGTAAACCGCCCATTAGTTAACTCTATTTTCTCACCTAGCGCACGGTTTGTTGAAGTGGTGGAAGATGGCTTTGCTGGTGGCCCAATCATTCCTGCTAATTTCTCTGCAACAGAGCAAGGTCTAGCGGTTGTAAAACAGAATATTGAAAAAGCCAATGTTGTAGGGCGCATGATAGCCAGTGATTATAGCTGTGCGATGGTAAGTGCGCAGCTTATGGAGATTGACCCTCAAACTCAAGAAAAGCTTGATACTTTAGCGTTCGCAAAGAAGTTAGAATCACAGATCCGCGAGCCACTTAGTAACGATAAAGTGAGTATTCATATTATCGGCTTTGCTAAAATGGCAGGAGATATCGCCGACGGTGCCAAAGGTGTAGTGTTGTTTTTTGCCCTAGCGATCGCATTCACATTTGTTATGGTTTGGCTATTTTGTAAAAGCTTCAAACTGACATTACTTCCCATTATGTGCTCTATTATTGCCGTTGTTTGGCAAATGGGTTTACTTGCCAGTCTTGGTTTTGGACTCGATCCGATGTCTATTTTGGTGCCATTTTTGGTATTTGCAATTGGCGTTAGTCATGGCGTGCAAATGATCAATTCTATTGGTAAGAAGGTTGCACAAGGAGTATCAAGCAAGGTTGCAGCTGAAGCGAGTTTCAAAGCTCTTTTAATTCCTGGTGGTATTGCATTGTTGTCTGACACCGTCGGTTTTTTAACATTGCTCGCTATCGATATTGGCATCATTAGAGAGTTGGCTATTACAGCAAGTTTAGGTGTAGCTGTAATCATTTTCACAAACTTGGTTTTACTTCCAATCTTGGCTTCCTACTTTAACTCTAGCAGGATCAGGCGATTAGATGATGGTAATTCTAAGTCTCACGCTGTATTTACTCAGCTACGAGAAGCGTTGGTTTGTACTACGGATAAAAAGTGGGCAAGGATTATCTTGCTTGTTTCAGCCGTTTTATTTGCTGTTGGCTATTGGTATTCACAAAGCATGCGTATTGGAGACTTACACGCCGGCGCTCCTGCGCTGCATCAGGATGCGCGCTACAATCAGGACACTTTTTTAATTTCTGATCGTTACGCTATTTCATCAGATATTCTTAAAGTAATCGTGGAGGCGTATCCCGCAGCTTGTACTGAACACGATACCATGGAACGCATCAGCCGTTTTCAATGGCGAGTGGAAAACTTAGCGGGTGTGCAATCTGCCGTTTCACTAAGCTCTGTGGCTCAGGCTGTAAATGCAGGTTACAACGAAGGGAACCAAAAGTGGCAAATGCTGCCAAGAAACAGTGCCTCTTTGGTGCAGGCAACCTCGCGTGTTGAGACCAGTACAGGTTTACTCAATGGTGACTGCTCGGTAATGCCGATAATCATTTTTATGGAAGACCATAAAGCGGAATCGATTGACCATGTTATCTCGAACATTAAGCAATTTGCTTTAGAAGAAAATACTGAGAATGTGAAGTTTAGGCTTGCATCAGGGCCAATTGGGGTAATGGCAGCCACTAATGAATCAGTGTCTGCAGCGCAATTACCCATGATGATCTATGTTTATGGAGCGGTAATTATTCTATGCTTGTTAAGTTTTAGAAGCATAAAAGCAACAATTGCTGTTGTTTTGCCACTATACATAGTTTCAACGCTGGCCCAGGCGTTGATGGTAAAATTGGAAATTGGTCTGACGGTATCTACGTTACCAGTGATAGCTTTAGGTGTCGGTATTGGTGTGGACTATGGTATTTATATTTTGTCATCAATGATGGGGCAGTTGAAGCAGGGGATCCCTTTAGCAGTTGCCTATCGCAACGCGTTAGCTGAACGTGGTAGTGCGGTACTATTCACGGGTATCACACTGGCGATTGGTGTGAGTACCTGGATTTTCTCCGCGCTCAAGTTCCAAGTTGATATGGGTATTCTGCTGACGTTTATGTTTTTGGTAAATATGCTAGGAGCTGTACTGTTATTACCTGCTATAGGTACTTTACTCTGGACTGACCAGAGAAAAAATCGTGAATAAATGTGCTCCTAAATAGCCGTGAATGATCATTTATATCTATATTTTGTGAATAGATGAGCAAATAGCTGAAAAGCTTAAAATGTTTTCATCGAAAAAGCTGTTTATTAGCGTCAGAAAGGTTAAAATTCAACTGACTCCACGCTAATAAACAGCTGTACAAATAATCTACCGTTCAAAGGTGGTATAGATTAAGGAACACATATGACACAAAATGAAGGTCCAGCATCAGTTATCCTAGATAACGTATGTAAGTTGATCCACAAGAAAGTTCATGCAGAGAACGTGTCACTCGTTGAAACATTTGCCAAAGCCTTGTACAGCAATATGTCTAAAGAGGACTTGGCTAATCGTAACGATAGTGACCTGTATGGTGCTGCACTTAGTCTTTGGAATTCTCTCGAAAAAAACAACTCAGATGATGCGATAATTCGCGTATTCAATCCTGAAGTTGCAAAAGATGGCTGGCAGTCATCACATACAATCGTAGAGATTATTGCCAAAGATATGCCTTTCTTGGTTGACTCAGTACGTATGGCAATGAATCGTGAAAATATAGTTTCACACCTACTGTTACATTGCCCGCTAAAGGTACAACGTGATGATGCCGGAAAAATCACTGCTATTTCAAACTTAAAGGCTGAACAGGAGTCGTCTTCGACAAAAACTGTGTTCTTTATTGAAATAGACCGTCAAACAGACAAAAAAGACATTGAGTCTTTCACAAAAGAGCTTGAGTCTGTACTACAAGACGTGTCTTTAGCTGTCGAAGACTGGTTGCCTATTCGCGACAAGCTAAAATCAGTGATCAAAGAACTTCCAACGCGTCATTTTCAATGTGAAGAAAGTGAAGTAACCGAAGCACTAGAATTTTTAGAATGGCTGACGCAAGATAACTTCACCTTTATGGGTTATCGTCAATATGACCTGTGTCCAGTTCAGGGTGACTACGAGCTTAAACATGTCGCTGGTACTAGCCTAGGCTTAATGAAAAAGTCAGCTGACGAACAAGGTCGTTTGTTGTCAGAACTTCCCGAAGTTGCACGTAAAGAAGCTCGTAGCAATAACTTGCTAATTCTTACAAAAACAAACTCTCTTTCACGTGTACATCGTCCTGCATATGTTGACTATGTTGGCATTAAACGCTTTGACGATAAAGGTAATGTGATAGGAGAGGACCGCTTTATCGGTTTATTCTCCTCCAGCTTCTATAATAACAGTGCGGCCGATGTGCCTGTGCTAAGAGGCAAGATTGACCGCATCATGCAAATGTGTGATTTTGCACAAGGAACGCATGCCTATAAAGCTGTGTTAAATATTTTAGAGACTTACCCACGTGACGAATTAGTGCAGGCTCATGAGTCTGAGCTTTTGGAAGTAGCTACAGGTGTACTGCAAGTTCAAGAACGTGACATGTGTCGTTTGTTCGTGCGCAAAGACACCTATGGTCGTTTCTTCTCTTGTATGGTTTACGTACCAAGAGAGCGTTACAACACAGCACTTAGACGTGAAACTCAACAATTGTTGGCCAATGCGTTCCAATCAAAAGAAAAAGTTGAATTCACTACTTATTTCTCTGAGTCTACGCTTGCACGTACGCATTACACAGTGCGCGTAGCTGACAACAATATTGAATATAACGTGAAAGACATTGAAAATAACTTAGTTGAAGCCGCTCGTACGTGGGAAGATAAATTACATGACGCGTTACTTGAAAGCGCTGGTGAAGCGCGCGGTAACGAATTGTTCAGAAAATACTCTGCTGCGTTCCCTGGTGCGTACAAAGATGTAGTTTTACCTAGTGCTTCAGTAGTTGATATTGAAAAATTAGAGCAGCTTGATGATGACAACAAATTAGATATGTTGTTTTATCGCCCTCAAGAAGAAGCAAACTCACAAATCGTGCGTTTAAGCCTGTTCCACAAAGATGTGCCAATTCATCTATCTGATGTCATGCCAATGCTTGAAAATTTTGGTCTGCGTGTGATCGGTGAAACTCCATATGCAGTTAAGTCTAGCGATGGTCAGGTTAACTGGATCATGGACTTCTCAATGCTACTCGACAGTAAAGGCATTTCGGACTTCAACAAAGTGTCTGCACGTTTTCGTGCTGCTTTGACCAACGTATGGCATAACCGACTTGAAAACGATGGTTTTAACCGATTGGTACTGCTAGGCGGTTTAACAGGCCGTGAAGCGTCAATCTTAAGAGCTTATGCCAAATACATGCGCCAGATTGGCGTAACTTTCTCTCAAAGTTACATAGAAAGTACGTTTGACCATTATCCACATATTGCAGCTCAGATCGTAGATTTATTCGTCAAGAAGTTTTCACCAGCAAAACCTGCTGCGCAAAAAACAATTGATAAAACGATCGATGATATTTACGCAGAGCTCGAAAACGTTGCAAATTTAGATGATGATCGAATCATTCGTTTATATGTTGACATGATCAACGCTACGTTACGTACTAACTTTTTCCAAAAAGAGCAAGATGGTAGTAACAAGTCTTACGTATCATTTAAGATCAAATCAAGTGGCATTCCAGATATGCCGTTGCCGTTGCCTGCTTTTGAAATCTTTGTATATTCACCACGCGTTGAAGGTGTTCATTTACGTGGTGGTAAAGTTGCTCGAGGCGGCTTGCGCTGGTCTGACAGACGTGAAGATTTCCGTACCGAAGTATTGGGCTTGGTTAAAGCGCAACAAGTTAAAAATACCGTTATTGTGCCAGTGGGTTCGAAAGGTGGGTTTGTCTGTAAACAACTGCCAACTGAGCGTGAAGCGTTCTTTAAAGAAGGGCAGGAATGTTACAAGATCTTCATTCGCGGTTTATTAGATATCACGGATAATATCGTTCATGGTGAAATCGTACCTCCGTTAAGCGTTGTACGCCACGACGAAGATGACCCATATTTAGTGGTAGCAGCTGACAAAGGTACTGCAACTTTCTCTGACATCGCTAATGGAATCGCAGAAGATTATAACTTCTGGCTAGGTGATGCATTCGCTTCAGGTGGTTCAATAGGCTACGACCACAAGAAAATGGGTATTACCGCAAAAGGTGCTTGGGAATCTGTGAAGCGTCACTTTAGGGAAATGGATATTGACTGTCAAACTACAGATTTCACTGTAGTTGGTATTGGTGATATGGCCGGTGACGTATTTGGTAATGGTATGTTGTTGTCTAAGCATATTCGCCTGCAGGCTGCGTTTAATCACATGCACATTTTTATCGACCCGACACCAGATGCAGCAAGTTCATATAAAGAGCGTGAGCGTTTATTTGCGTTACCTCGTTCATCATGGGAAGACTATGATAAGTCGCTCATCTCTGAGGGGGGGGGCATTTTCTCACGTGCAGCGAAGTCGATCACTTTAACGCCAGAAATGAAGAAAATGCTAGGCACCAAAAAAGCAAGCATGACTCCAAACGAGCTGATTAAAGCTGTGTTGATGATGCCATCTGATTTACTTTGGAACGGTGGTATTGGTACGTACATTAAGCACTCTAAAGAGACGAATGCTGATGTTGGTGACCGTGCTAATGATGCACTTCGTATCAATGGTGCAGAATTGGGCGCTAAAGTATTCGGTGAAGGTGGTAACTTAGGTGCTACTCAACTTGGTCGTATCGAGTTTGCTGGCAAAGGTGGCCGCATCAATACCGACTTTATTGATAATGTGGGTGGTGTTGCCTGTTCAGATAACGAAGTTAACATTAAGATCTTACTTAATGGCTTAGTTGCTGAGGGTGATTTAACGAAGAAACAGCGTAATGAATTACTTTACTCAATGACTGATGAAGTTTCTGAATTAGTATTAGCGGATTGTTATCGTCAAACGCATACACTGTCTATTACTAAGTCTAAAGGTCCTGCAACTTTAAAAGAAAAAGTACGCTTTATTCATGCGCTAGAAAAAGAAGGTAAGCTAGATCGCACAATTGAGTTCTTACCTACAGATGAAGAGTTGGCAGAACGAGCTGCTGCTGGTAAAGATCTAACTCGTCCTGAGCTTTCCGTGCTTGTTTCGTACTCTAAAATGGTATTGAAAGAATCGCTAGTAGTTGATGATGTGTCGGAAAACCCATATTACCGTCAATTACTGGTTAATTCGTTCCCTGTACCATTGCGTGAAAAGTTCAATTTAGCTATGGATAACCATCCGCTACGTAAAGAAATTATCGCGACTAAGTTAGCAAACAATATCGTTAACGACATGGGCTTGAATTTCATGGTTCGCATGAATGAAGAAACGGGTGCAACCGATAGTGAAATTGCACTGTGTTACTCTATTGCTAGCGCAATCTTTGAAATGAAGAGTACCTGGGGAGCCATTGCTGCACTTGATAATAAGATCCCTGCGGCAGTACAAACTGAAATGTTGTATCAGCTACGTCGTACGGTTCGCCGTGCTACACGCTGGTTCTTACGTCATCGTAATAAGGCTCTGACGATTGAACAGACTATCGAATTCTTTGCTCCAGTGTTTAAAGATGTGAGTAAAAATTTACACAGTTATATGGTTGAGACTGAAAGCGCTTCAATTCTTACAAATGCTAAGAAGTTGCAAGAGCAGGGTGTACCAAGTGATATAGCAATGCGTATTGTGTCACTTTCAAGTTTATTCTCAGTCATGGACTTGGCAGAAGTTGCTCATAATTCTGGTCGAAAAGTAGAGGTGGTCTCACATACTTACTTTAAACTAGGTGCAAGCATGGGCCTACATTGGTTCTTAGATCAAATTACGGCACAACCAGTATCGAATCACTGGCAAGCACTTGCGCGTGCCTCGTATCGAGAAGAGCTAGATTGGCAACAGCGTTCATTATCAGAAGTGGTTTTAAATAGCTTTGAAGGTGATGAAAGTGACGTCAATGCACTTATTGAGCAATGGATGGACAATCAGACTGCATTGCTACATCGTTGGCAGCAAATGTTGCAAGAGTTCAAGACTTCACAGAGCCATGATTTTGCCAAGTTCTCTGTGGCATTACGTGAGTTGATGTTGTTAAGTCACAACTGCGACACTACCAAATAATTTTTAAATCGTTAAAATACCCCGGCCTTGCTGGGGTATTTTTTTATCTGCATCTTAATTGCAGACGTATGTTACTTAGGATCTTTAAGGAGTTTTCATGTTTTATGATATTGCGCGCCGCTATATGTTTAGCCGTGACGCCGAGTGGGCACACGAATTTGCATTAGGTAACTTGCGCCGTTTTGCACACACACCACTTAGTATGGCGTGGTCGCAATCTGTTGCTGATAAACCAGTAAACTTCCTTGGTTTAGAGTTCAAAAATCCAGTCGGTCTTGCCGCTGGGTTAGATAAAAATGCTGAATGTATCGACGCATTTTCGCAAATGGGTTTTGGTTTTATTGAAGTAGGTACGGTAACGCCCAGACCACAAGCTGGTAATGACAAACCTCGCATTTTTAGGTTGCCGCAAGCTCACGCGATAATAAATCGTATGGGTTTTAATAATAAAGGCGTTGATAATTTAGTAAATAATGTCAAAGCGGCTAAATATGATGGGATCCTTGGGATCAATATTGGTAAAAATAAAGATACGCCAAATGAACAAGGGAAGGACGATTACATTCATTGTATGCGTAAAGTATTCGAACACGCGTCTTATATTACCGTAAATATTTCTTCGCCTAACACACCAGGTCTTCGTGATTTACAATATGGTGATGCTTTAGACGACCTACTACAAAGTTTAAAGAATGAACAAATGGACTTGATAGCAAAGCATAGTAAATCAGTGCCAATGCTCGTAAAAATCGCGCCTGATATCGATGCTGTTCAAGTTGCACAAATAGCTGAATCGCTTGTAAAAAATCGCATTGACGGAGTGATAGCAACCAACACTACCTTAGAGCGTGAAGCGGTGCAAGGACTAGAGCATGCCCAAGAAGCTGGCGGTTTATCCGGGCGTCCTGTTCGAGAGAAATCAACTTTTGTGGTCAGTGAACTAAAGCGTATTACAGAAGGCAAGTTACCTATTATTGGTGTGGGTGGTATAGATTCAGCTGAATCGGCGAAAGAAAAGCTTGACGCCGGAGCCTCACTTTTGCAAGTCTATACAGGTTTCATTTATGAAGGTCCAGGTTTGGTAAAAAGGATCATTGAGGGGTTATAAGGATCAGTTATATAACCAAATGATCGTAAACAAATTGTTCTTATAAATATTTTTACAGCCTGTAATTTTTCGTTATACTCCTGCGTACTATTCAAAAAAAGAAAATAGTAGGCAGGAGGTCGATTTTGCAAGCATCTAAAGAGTGGCAATGGATTAGTTGTCGCCAAAGAAATCGTTTGCTTGTAGATTTAGGTGAAGAGTTGATTCTCTGCACACCGTTTCGCTTGCGCCAACTTACTCAAGACGCCCATAGTAACCCCCACCTTAGCATCAACGAAGCAGCATATTATCAAAATGTATTTGCATACTTGCGTAGCTTTAGCATCTGGTCCGAACCTCAATGCTGTCAAATTGCATTAAACGCCACAGCAGCCAAATTCTACTTGTTGCCTGTTCAGGCAAAAAGCTGGTTTTTTGAGTCTTATACTGGTGATCAGCCTTGTACCGAAGCTATTGTACGGTTACGTTCAGCTCAGCAAGAAGGTGATTTCTTTATAGTTGAACAAGTAGATGGTGCATGCTTGTGCATCAGTTTGAGTCCAAAGTTTGCTTTGGATGAGAATTTAGAGCTTGAACAATTTCAAGCTATCAAAGTTTTGAACGATCGTGTTCATCCACTCATAAGTTGCAATAAAATTTCCCAAATGGCGTGATCAAGCTCTCTCTAACCTATGTTATACTCGCGGGTAATTGAATATAAAGGGTTAGTACATTGCAATTTATCGCGCTCACATCTATTGGTATCGAACATCTCTTAGCAGAAGAACTTCAACAAGCAGGCCTCGAACTGGGTAAGCAAAGTGTTGGTTCAGTCAGGTTCAACGCCGATAACCTAGCAGCTCAAAAGTTTTGTTTAACAACGCGCTTTGCTACACGCGTTATGTTACTGATTGACGAAAGCGAGGATATAAAAGACAAGGATGCGCTGTATAAGTTTGCACGATTTCAAGCTTGGCAAGATTGGTTTGGTCCGACTCAAACTTTTGCTATCGAATTCAATGGTACAAATAACGAACTTAAGAACACGCAGTTTTCGGGCCTAGTGATAAAAGATGGCATCGTAGATTACTTTAATGACTTGTATGAACAACGCCCAAACGTGGACAAAACCGAACCCAATATTCGTGTTATTGCTAAGTTAAATAGGCAAAGTTGCTCTTTATATATCGACTATTCAGGTCCACGTTTATCTGACAGAGGTTACCGTACCCGTCAAGGTAAAGCACCCATAAGAGAGCATTTAGCTGCTGCATTGGTAAAGCGAAGTGGCTGGCTAGATGACACGTCTCGTCCACTTTTTGACCCTTGTTGCGGTTCAGGCACATTACTAATTGAAGCGGCTTGTATGGCCAACAATATCTATCCTAATACCAATAGAGAGTTCGCTTTTAAACGCCTACCTAGCTTTAGGAAAGCTAAGTTTGACGAGATAAAAGCGCAGGTAAAGGCAGCTGAAGTTGATAATACGCTTTGGATCATCGGATCTGATTTGGATGATAAAGTTATCAATATTGCTCAGCAGAATGCGCAAAGAGCGGGAGTCAGTGACCATATCAAGTTCTCAACAAAAGATGCAAATATCTTAAATAAGGTCGCAAAGCGTCCGGGAGTTGTGCTGAGTAACCTTCCATACGGTGAGCGTTTGGGTTCAATGGCTGAATTGGTCAATCTATATCGCAACATGGGAATTGCCTTTAAGAAGTACTTTCAAGATTGGCGTCTAGCGCTACTGGGTACCGATGATAGCTTGTTTAAACTACTCAAGCTTTCACGCGATAAGCGCTACAAGTTCAAAAATGGGCCTATCGATGTCGAGTTAAATTTATACGAATTGAATGAGCGCCAAGTTTCACAAAATGAGCAAAAGACGGGGCTGAATTTCGAAGGTTCCCAAGCTTTTGCTAACCGTTTGAAAAAGAACAAACAAGCGCTTAAAAGCTGGCTGAAGAAAGAACAAATTAATGCATATCGCGTGTATGATGCTGACATTCCAGAATACAATGTTGCGGTAGATGTATATAACAATTCAGCAGTTATCTTTGAATATGCGGCACCAAAAGAGATTGATGATGTGGTAGCACAAAAGCGCTTGCAAGATGTAATCACTTTAACCGCCGAGCAGCTCAATATTTCGCCAGAAGATATAGCGGTAAAGGTACGCAAGAAGCAAAAGGGCGAGTCTCAATATACCGCGATGGATAAACAACATCGTTATGATACGGTAGAGGAGTTTGGTGCCAAATTTAAAATCAACCTGTTTGATTACCTCGATACAGGGCTGTTTTTAGACCACCGTCTAGCGCGTCGTTACATCCAAGAGCATGCTAAAGATAAACGCTTTCTAAACTTGTTTTCTTACACTGGTTCTGCATCGGTTCATGCCGCGTTAGGGGGGGCTAAGTCAGTAACAACAATTGACATGTCGAAAACCTATTTAAAATGGGCTGAAGAAAACTTTGCGTTAAATAATTTGAAAAACCCACGCTACCGCTTTGAGCAGGCTGATTGCTTAAAATGGTTGGAGCACGCACAAGGTCAATATGACTTAATCTTTTTAGACCCACCTACCTTTTCAAACTCAAAGAGAATGAAAGAGGTATTTGATGTGCAAAGAGATCATATTCAGTTGATGACTTGGATTAAAAAAATCCTAAGTCCAAAAGGAACCCTAATTTTCTCCAATAATAAACGCGGTTTTAAAATGGATGAAGTTGGTTTGATGGGATTAGGGTTAAAAGCTGAGAACATTTCAGAGCAAACATTATCGCCTGATTTTAAGAGAAATAAGCAAATTCATAACAGTTGGTTGATAACCCATGGCTAAGTATATTTTGTATTTTACACAAGGGTGTCATTTGTGTGAGCAAGCCCATGAGTTAGCACTACAAGTATTGAGTGCTAATGATATTGCGCATGTTGATATAGTTGATGACAAAGAGCTAATGGACGCTTATCAAACTTCGATCCCAGTAATAAAAAGAACCCGTGATGGACAGGCTATATATTGGCCGTTCGAACTAGAACAAATTCAACAACTCGTAGAATAATATGGATTTAATCAGAATATCAAAAGCGCAATTAGCGTTTGGCACACACCCGCTGTTGGACGATGCTGATGCTGTCATCGAAGCAGGAGAAAGGGTGTGTATTGTTGGTCGTAATGGGGCCGGAAAATCAACTTTACTTAAGGTGCTCGACGGCGCGGTGCAGCTAGATGATGGTGAAATTAACCGTGTTGGTGAGTTAAAGGTTTCGCGCTTAGAGCAAGACCCTCCAAAAGGCGCTGTAGGCTCTGTTTTTGACTATGTAGCCAATGGTCTACCTGACATAGCTGAGCTGCTCATTGAATTTAACCATGTAAGTGAAGCACTACAAACAGATCAATCAGCATCTCTTTTGAACAAGCTTGAGAAGCTTTCAAACAAGATTGAGACAGCCGACGCGTGGCGTTTCGAAAGCCGTATAAAATTGGTTTTAAGCCAGCTGGAATTGACAGGCAACATGCGCCTTGAAAAATTATCTGGTGGTTGGTTGCGAAAAGTTGCGCTTGCCAAAGCATTGGTCAGCGAGCCAGATTTACTTTTACTTGATGAGCCAACCAACCACTTAGATATGAACAGTGTTATTTGGCTTGAACAGTTTTTAAAAGAATTTAAAGGTGGGATTGTATTTATTTCACACGATAGGGCTTTTATACGAGCAGTGGCTACTCGTATTTTAGACCTTGACCGCGGCAAACTAGTCTCATATCCAGGAGATTACGCAAAGTATTTAGAACAAAAAGCGCATGATTTAAAAGTAGAAGAAACACAAAATGCTTTGTTTGATAAAAAGCTTGCAGAAGAAGAAACTTGGATCAGACAAGGGATCAAAGCGAGAAGAACCCGAAATGAAGGGCGTGTTAGAGCGCTAAAGGCTCTACGTAATGAACGCAAGCAGCGTGTAGAGCAAGTTGGTAAAACTGATTTTAATATTGAAACAGCAGAGCGCTCCGGAAAGTTGGTCTTTGAGGCACAACATGTTCATCATGCTTTTAAAGACAAAGTCATTGCAAAAGACTTCTCAACGCTGGTGATGCGCGGTGACAGAGTTGGTTTGGTAGGCCCAAATGGGGTTGGTAAAACAACTTTACTCAAATTACTGTTTGGTAAGCTGGATGCCGATGAAGGGAAAATAAAGCAGGGTGTTAACCTTGAAGTGGCTTATTTTGATCAATATCGTGAAAAGCTTGATGAAGAAGCAACCGTGCAAGACAACGTTGCTGAGGGTAAGCAAGAAGTTATGATGGGCGGGCGCAGTCGCCATGTGTTAGGTTACTTACAGGACTTTTTATTTCCGCCAGCCAGAGCAAGAACACCGGTTAAAGCTTTATCTGGTGGGGAGAAGAACCGCTTATTGTTAGCGAAACTATTTTTAAAGCCATCAAATGTGTTAGTTCTGGATGAGCCGACAAACGATCTAGATATTGAAACGCTTGAGTTGCTTGAAGATATAATCAACCAATATCAAGGTACGATTTTGATTGTCAGTCACGATCGTGAGTTTATTGATAATACCTGTAACTCGGTTTGGGCCTTTGAAGGTAGCGGTCAGATCACGGATATTGTTGGTGGTTATTCTGACTATGAACAGTATCTTGAGCACCGTCAAGCACAGGCTAAAGAGCTTGAAAAGCAACATAAACAAGAAACTGAAAAGCAAGCCAAGCAGACAAAGACCAGTAACAAAACAACCAAATTGAGTTACAAATTAAAACTTGAATTGGAGCAGTTGCCAAGTAAAGTAGAAGAGCTTGAACAAGCACTAGAAAAGCAGCAAGAAGTTGTGAATGCGCCAGACTTTTTTAAACAAGACTCACAAACGACACAAACTGCGTTGAACGATTTAGCTGAGCTTGAGTCGAAGCTTGAGGCCGCGTTTGAGCGCTGGGAAGAATTAGAAGCATTACAGAATCAGTAGTAAGGATAAAAATGAAGCACACAGTTTTAGCTGCAAGTATTTTGGCCGGCCTTAGTGGTCAAGCCCTTGGAGCAACATATACATTATCTGAGCTTCCTCGCTTTGAAGGGGCGAAGTATACTTTTATTTCAGATGTGAACGATAAAGGTGAAATCATCGGTGCAGCATCGAGTATTTTTAACCTTCCAATAGATATATCGTATATAGACTTTGAAGATGCAGATATCAAAGATGCCTATGAAAATACAAAAGACAGCTATGAAACTATTGATGAAGAGATTTCTTTTACGTTAGAAGATATAAAAAATGGTGCTGCGGCTACGAATGCTGATGCGAATAGCTTTATGTTGGGCTTTTTAAGCGGTAGAGCCAACAATGCAAAGTATCAAAAAATTCAGGACCGCATAGCATTGAATATTGATGCGGTGTCTGCAGAAGAACAAGTTTTGTTCGATGTGCAAACACAAGACACTAATGGCTTGACTCGTTCAGTGTCAAACTACTTAACGTCAATCAGTGAAGATGGAGTGATAGCTGGGTGGGGGTCTGCGCCTTTCTCTAAAACAACATTTACTCCTGAGGGTGAGTCAGAAGCTGAGACGTTCTTTGTGCGTGATTGGAACTCAAGAGGTATAGTGTTCTCCCCACAAGGTGAGAAAATTACACTGGCACCGGAGTTTTCTGAGCACGGTGGTTTTAGTATTGCAAACGATATCAAAAAGCTGGACGACGGTGGGTATTTGGTTGTGGGTCAAAGCAGTGTTGGCATCCCTGAAAATCGCCAAAATAACTATGATGAGAACTGTGACGATAAAGATGAACCTCTAGCAGTGTGCGCATGGCAAAGACAATTGTCTAGTCAATTCTATGATTTGAGAGCGTTCCAGTGGAAGTTGGATGAGAACTTCAATGTGGTAAGTACCGCAAATCTAGGGCTGGGTTTAACACCAAAAGACGATGAGAACGATGCCTTTGTTAGTGCAGCTTTAGCTACAAATAAGTCGGGTATAGCGGTAGGCTATTCACCATATCGTGAGGGTGACGATCTTTATCCGTATGGTGTAGCTGGTTACTTTGAAGGTGGTCAGTTTAAGCCATTTAAGACACTAGAAAACTGGTATGAATTAGGTAAAGCGACAGATATCAATAATAACAATATTGCTGTCGGTTATATGGCTGAGAATATCAGAGGTTCAGTTCTTGACCAGTACGCATTTTATTACGATTTAAATGAAGACAAATATGTACAGCTACCTTACTTTTTTAAAGGTTCAAAAACGGTGGCTACAGATATTAATGATGCGGGCTATATTATTGGCCAAGCAGAAATTGAAAAGAATAGTAGTAACCGTCGCAGAGAAGGTTTTATCTATAAAATTGGTGATACAAAGATCACTAATATAAATGATTTATTACCATGTAAAGATAGTAATGGTAACAACTTTCCATACACTATTGCTGAAGCTATAAAAATTACTGAATCTAACCATATTTATGCGATCGCGACTAAGACCGTGGAGCGCAGAGATAGACTAGGTAATATTGAGAAAGACAGCAAGGGTGAGATTGAGTATGAGTCAGTAACATTGCCGGTATTATTGACGCCAAATCCAAACGGAGAAGTTGATGATTGTGCACCACCAGAAGCTGAAACTTATGAACGCCAGTCTGGTAGTTGGTCAGTTTTGAGTTTACTCGCGTTACCATTTGTTTGGTTGAGAAGACGTAAGCTAACGCTTGCTAGAAGTTCATCTTAATCCCACAATAAAAAAGCCCGTAAGGGCTTTTTTATTGTCTATTGTTTATTAAGAGCGCCTTGAAGACCAGGCTCTATTAACAGAGCGGCGCCATAGATAATCAATACCAAAATAGCCAATAACAGAGGCGATGCTTGCGCAGATCAAAGACCCAACAATAAAAGCAGGTCCAATAGTAGAAAGGCTTTGTGATAGCCACTCCCAACTTGCTTCAAAGTGGAAAGGCTGGGTTTCTTGACCAAGTGCAAATACGCCGACCAGATAAGAACAGTAGAAAATAGGTGGCATAGTCAAAGGGTTGGTTAGCCAAACCAGAGCCACCGACAGCGGCAAGTTGACGCGAAAGGGAATTGCAAATGCTGCCGCAAGTACCATCTGAAAAGGAACAGGGATGAACGCAAAAAATAACCCTACAGAGAATGCTCCCCGTGCGGAGCGGCGGTTTAAATGCCATAAATTGGCGTCATGTAATAAACGACCAAATATTTTCAATGACTTTTGCTGTTTGATCTTATTGTGATCAGGTAAAAAGCGTTGGATCGTTTTTTTAGCCATAGTGTGCAACCATATACTTCAGTTCTCTTGGGGTATGGGTTTACATTTGGCTGCATGCTCACCGTATTTTTTTACGAGCGATGGCAGTTTTATTGCAGCGTTTTGTTTCTTGTGCTCATTGCCCGTTATTTTAAGCCGTTTTGGCTAGTTTTGTTAGGGTTTATTTTCGCTATTTTTTCAGTTCAGGTACATTATTGCTTATTTTATAAGCCAATTGATGTAAAAGAAACAAATTCTCAACTAGTTAGCGTCAGTGGAGTGATAGAGAAACAGTTAGGTCATGACTACTTTCAAGTTCAGTTAACTCAACTCGAAGGGAATCAAATTGCATGGTTTCGCACCATAAGAGCTAATGTTTCCATAACATCATCACACGGTTCACCACCTATCGGTGCACTTTTTTCTGCATCAGCAAAATTAAAGCCATATAGAAGTAGGAGAAACTTCGACAACTTTAATAGTGAGTTGTATGCGTTTACTCGTCATGTTCAGTTTAAGGGGAAATTATCAAAACTGGTGGTGAGTAAAACAACGTCATTAGACAGTACGAGGGGGTATCGGCAATGGTTATGGCAACGAGTAGAGCATTTTAAATTATCATGGCTTTATTACACCTTACTCAGTGGAGACAAATCTCGTATAGATTACGAAGACAAGCAGATAATGCAGCGTCTAGGGCTAAGTCACATGTTGGCCATATCCGGATTACATGTAGGGATCGTATATGGTCTATTTTTCTACATTAGTAAGTTGCTAGCCTTTTCGCTAAGCTTTTGTTTCAAAGCAAGTGAACAAAAACGGAACATTAATGTTCTTCACACATTGAACGGTCTGTTTTTCGCTGGTTTTTATGTGTTTCTCAGTGGTTTTGGTGTTTCAGCATTTCGGGCATTCATCATGTTGTCCGTTCTGGTGGCCGCTTATGTGTATGCATGGCGCGTTGTAAATTATCGAACATTGCTTTTCGCTCTATGTACAGTGCTGTTGTTCGATCCATTTGCGCTATTAAACCCAGGGCTTTATTTTTCATTCATTGCAGTTTACGTTATTTTCGCCATCGCAAATTCAAGCTCTAATCGTTTAAAGTCAAGTCACTTCTTGCTCAGGTTATTGGTTTTGCAGTTAGTTCTAGGCGTGATTCTAGCGCCAGTAAGTAGCTTTTATTTTTATGGTGTTAGTCTTGGATCTGTATTTACTAATTTGATTTTTATCCCACTGCTGACTTTTCTGCTACTGCCCGCTTTGTTTCTTGTGCTTGCATTTTTGTACTTTAATCTAAACACACACTGGTATAACTTCTTTGATCATACAGTCAACTGGGTATTGGAGATATGCACTGATACACTGGCAAATTCAGGTTGGCTGGAAACTATACCATTTGATTGGCACTTTGTAGTTGTCTTTTATTTATCTCTGTTGCTGGGTGTACATTTTATATTGTGGCGCTGGCTTGCGGTTATACCAATTCTTGTAGCAGTAGGGAACAGCTATCTAAAACCAGATATTGGCTGGCAAATAGACATTTTTGATGTGGGCCATGGTACGTCTATTTTGGTGTCGCAAAATGGGCAAACGTTACTATATGATTTAGGCGCTAAATATTTTGATAGCTTCTCCTTGTTTGAACGTGTTGTACAACCATATTTACAAAAATATCAGTTACGTTTGACACATGTAATTTTGAGCCACTCAGATCAAGACCACATTGGTGGTCTCAAAGAGCTTCTAAGCTATAGCGGCTATGCCCCGCTAGGTAAGTTTCATAATTCAGCCCCCGACTCACATTGTAATATTATGTCAATAACCATGGGGAAGCTGACCGTAGAGTCGCTATGGCCATTGCAAGTGATGAACAGTGACAACAACAACTCTTGTGTTGTAAGAATAACTGATGGAAAGTTTTCTTTGCTGCTAGCGGGAGATATAGAGCAAGAGGCTGAGCGTAGGTTGGTTGAGTTATATGATAAAAAGTTACGCAGTGATATTTTGCTCGTCCCTCATCACGGCAGTAAAACTTCATCAGGTCAGGCTTTTTTACAAGCGGTTACACCAAAAGTCGCGATTATTTCTCGGAGCTTCTATTCAATGTGGAACCTTCCTCATGATTCAGTCGTTCAGCGCTACAAAGAGCAAAACACTGAATTGTTTGATACTGCTTACGAGGGACATATTCGAATTAAGATTAGCGATTCGCGCATGGACATAGAATCAGCGAGAAAAATGCCCCGGTATTGGTTTTTATAACGCATTGTAAATCGAATGAATGTTGACCAAAGTGGAGATAAGACGACGCTTTTGAAGTTAAACAATTGATTTTGGCCACATACCATTTTGTTTTTGTACGGTGCACAAGTACAATAGACGGGTTTTTCTAAAGCAGAGAGTTCTTATGCAGCAAAGTGCCAAACAGATCTACAAACGGCTACTTAAGTATACCTTTGATTACAAAATGGTCGCGATATTTTCCATCGTAGGTATGTTGGGATACGCAGCTATGGATGCTCTGTTTATCAAATTGATGCAGCCGTTTATTGATGAAGGCTTGACACAGCGCAATACGGACGTTCTTACATGGGCACCTTTAATTGTTATCGCTTTGGTGCTTGGGCGAGGTGTTTTCAACTATATGGCTTCATACTGTTTAAGCTATGTTGGTTCACAGGTGGTGCGTAAACTTAGACAGCAGCTGTTCGAGCATATGTTATTTTTACCTGTGTCATTTCATGATCAACACTCCAATGGCGACATGATTTCAAAAATAACTTTTGACACAGAACAGGTTCAACAAGCGATAACCCGAGCATTACAAGTGATGATCAGAGAAGGGGCATTTGTAGTCTTTTTACTTGTGGTTATGTTTGATGCTAGCTGGCAGTTGTCATCTATTTTCTTAGTCATTATTCCTGTTGTTGCGCTCATTGTTAATATCGTCTCAAAGCGTTTTCGTAAGATCTCTAAAAATATTCAAGACGCAATGGGTGAGGTAACTCGTGGCTCTGAACAAATGCTTGCAGGGCATAAAGTGATCCATGGTTTTGAAGGCCAAGATAAAGAAATTGGACGCTTTGCACAGGTTAACAATCATAATCGCCAGCAAAGAGTAAAAATGGATGCCACCAGAGCGCTGAGTGTTTCTGTTATCCAAATTTTAGCAGCCAGCGCAATGGCATTGATCCTAGCGATCATTGCTATGCCATCCATGATTGATACGATTACCTCTGGTACATTTGTGGCGTTACTGTCATCAATGATGATGATGTTGAGGCCGCTTAAACAGTTGGCAAACGTTAACGGCGAATTACAGCGTGGCATAGCAGCTGCACAAAGTATATTTGAAATCTTAGATACACCGCTTGAAAACGATACTGGCATATTAGAGTTACCATCATGCTCAGGTGAAATTGAGGTAGAGGGCGTTACCTTTTGTTACCCAACCAAACAAGAGCCCGTTATCAGAAATTTATCTTTGCACATTAAGCCAGGGGAGAGAGTTGCCTTGGTTGGGCGTTCTGGTTCGGGTAAATCTACATTGTCGAATTTATTACCAAGATTCTATGACATAGAAATTGGAAAAATATTACTCGATGGTACGCCAATTCAGGACTATAAACTTAAAGAGCTACGTCGCCAGTTTTCCGTTGTGTCTCAACAGGTAGTGTTATTTAACGACACCATAGCCAACAACATCACTTATGGTCTGGATAGCCCTTTGTCTGAACAACAACTAATTGAAGTTGCAAAACAGGCGCATGTTTGGGAGTTTGTGGAGTCCTTACCTGATGGATTAAATACTTTAGTTGGTGAAAATGGTGTTATGCTCTCAGGTGGACAGCGCCAGCGCATTGCTATCGCTCGTGCGATTGTGAAAAATGCACCGATCCTTATTTTAGATGAGGCAACATCAGCATTAGATACTGAGTCTGAACGTCTTATTCAAGATGCTTTGGATTCTCTAATGGCCGATAAAACTTCAATCGTAATTGCTCACCGTCTGTCGACAATAGAAAAATCAGATCGTATTTACGTACTTGAGCAAGGCCAGATAGTTGAGCAGGGTACACATCAGCAGTTGCTAGCATCACAAGGCATTTATGCGGCACTTTGTAAAATGCAGCATGGGGCTTGAGTGTGAACGTGATTGAGCGTAGTTGGTATAGACCAAAAAGCCTACTTACCTATTTATTGTTGCCGTTGAGTTCGCTGTTTTGGCTTATTAGCACATCTCGTCGTTGGTGCTTCAAGTCTGGCTACAGTAAGGCATTTAAGGCACACGTTCCTGTCATCATCGTTGGTAACATAGGTATTGGTGGCAATGGAAAAACCCCATTTGTGTTGTGGCTGGTGCCTTATCTACAGCAACTAGGTTTAAAAGTTGCGGTGATCAGTCGTGGTTATGGCTCAAATGCGCCTTACTACCCATATTTAGTTGACCAAACTAGTTCAGTGGAGGAGGCGGGCGATGAACCATTTCTGCTTGCTTCTCGGTTAAATTGCCCTGTTGTGATTGGCGCAAACCGACAAGCCAGTTGTGACTACATTAAACAAAACTGTGATGTAGACGTTATAGTTTCGGATGACGGTTTGCAGCATTATAAAATGCATCGGGATTTGGAATTATGTATTGTTGATGCTGAACGTCGTTTTGGGAATGGTTGTTTGCTTCCTGCAGGTCCATTACGAGAATTACCGTCTCGCCTATCAGAAGTTGATCTTGTCATTGAAAATGGCGGGCGCGCTACAATTAACTATCAGTTACACAGCTCGGGCATATTTTCAGTGAAAACTAATAAAAGTTGCCCGAATTACCATAATAGCGGGGTGGCTGTAAGTGCGATAGGTAATCCGCAACGCTTTGAGTTAAGTCTAAAAGAGCACGGTATTGAGCTACAAAAGTGTATACACTTTAGGGATCATCACGCATATAGTTCGGATGACTTTCATAAATACTCCGACAGTACGATTTTTATGACCGAGAAAGATGCGGTTAAATGTCAGGCATTTTGCAAAGACAATTGGTACTATTTAAGGGTTGATGCTAAGCCTAGTGAAGCTTTGCAATCAAGATTGAAACAACTTCTACTACAAAAAGAGATTTATCATGGCGTTTGACAGAAAACTTTTAGAGATACTTGCGTGCCCAGTTTGTAAGGGAAAGCTTCAGTATGATAAAGAAAATAGTGAACTTATCAGCACTGCGGCGAAACTGGCTTACCCAATTCGTGATGACATTCCTGTGTTGCTTGAAAACGAAGCTCGAGAGCTCAGTTTAGATGAAGTGGAAAAGTGGCATTCATAATTATCTGCTTTTCAAAATATCGTTTTCTCAACTGGTTATATAGCCATGCCTGAGATCCAAGTATTAGTGAATGAACCTGACTATGTTATTGCCATCAAGTCTGCGGGTATTAGCTTTCACAGTGAAAGTGGTATTGGCTTTGTGGTTCAACTTGAACAGCAGCTTGGCATCAAGCTATATGCTGTTCATCGTTTGGATAAAGTCACATCTGGGTTGCTGATCCTTGCCAAAACCAGCGCCAGTGCAAATAAACTCAGTGAGCTATTTGCAAATAGGGCGATTGATAAGGCCTATCTAGCTTTAGTGACAGATAAACCGAAGAAAAAACAAGGCTGGATCAAAGGCGATATGAGCAAAGCCAGGCGTGGTGCATATAAGTTGCTAAAATCTTCCGAGAACCCTGCAATCACACGTTTTTACAGCATGAGTGTAGAAAGTGGTTTAAGGGCTTGTATTTTGAAGCCGTTTACAGGTAAAACACATCAGCTCAGAGTGGCATTAAAGAGCTTGTCGGCACCCATATTGGGTGATGAGCTTTATGGTGGTGTAGTCAGTGACAGGGTGTATTTACATGCCTATGCCTTGCGTTTTAACTGGCAAGGCCAGAACAAAACCTATGTTGCGATGCCTCAACCCGTAGGGCTATTTTCAAAATTAATTAATCATGTGGATTTTGCCAAATGGCAAAACCCTTGGCAGTTAGAGTGGTAGTATGACTGATCAACAAACCCAGTTGCGTTTTGGTGGTATCCAACGTTTATACGGACAGCAACAGTGTAAGTGGCTGGCAGAAGCAAATTTTTGTGTTGTCGGTATTGGTGGTGTAGGTAGCTGGGTAGCTGAAGCGTTAGCGCGAACGGGCGTTGGTAAAATTTGTTTAGTTGACCTTGATGATATTTGTGTGACCAATGTCAACCGTCAAATTCACGCATTATCAGCTACGATAGGTGAGCAAAAGATTGAAGCAATGGCTAAGCGCCTCAAGCAAATCAATCCAGCCTGTGAGGTATCATTAGTGGATGATTTTATCACGTTGGATAACATTGCTGAGCACATAGTTGACTTCGATTACGTTGTCGACTGTATTGATGCTGTAAAAGAAAAAGCTGCACTCATAGCTCACTGTAAACGTCGTAAGATCCCTGTCATCACCACAGGCGGTGCTGGTGGGCAAACAGATCCAAGTCAGATCCAATTTGGCGATGTTGCTAAGACTACCCAAGACCCTTTATTGGCAAAAGTTAGATACTTGCTTAGGAAGAATTACAACTATTCAACCAATCCAAAGCGCAAGTTTGGGGTCGATTGTGTGTATTCGACGGAACAGTTGGTCTACCCAACTGAAGCGGGTGAGGTGTGTATGGCAAAGCAACAGGCGGATGGAAGCAAAAATATGGACTGCGCCACAGGGTTTGGCTCTGCCACTATGGTTACTGGCACATTTGGCTTTTTTGCAGCATCAAAAGCTATTCGTAAATATTTAGATAAGAAAACTAAGCAAGCAAGCGCCCAGTAAAAAACTAAGCGCTTGTACTACTTGTTATCTTTAGTGCAGACATTTGTTGTTACTCAATTCGCGTACACGACGAAGTTTTACCTGTGCCAAATTCAATTTTTAAGTGGTTGCTATCCGTAAATTCGAATGCCATTTCAGATGGCTCTTTATTGCTCATGAAATCTGCTAAAGACTCAGGAGTTACAATACCTAACTCATCTTTTTGCTTGTGTGCTTTAATGTTTGTTGGCTGAGTGATTATAGAAGCGTCACCTAGAATAGGTACCTCACCGGTCACGGTATAGCTGAAGCTAGATGTCGCTTTAGGAGAAGAGCTTTAAGTTAACCGCCCTGATGCATTGTTTTTTGGTGTTTGTCGTATTTAAATTGGTATTACGACAACATAACTTTGACTGCATTTCCACTTTCCATTTAGTTTGTCCGTTGAGGCATAACTTAAGAAAGGTAAAATAACTAAGAGGGGTAAACTAATTTTCTCATTAAAACTCCTTTTTAATGTCATATCAAACAACTATCTTATGTGATCATTAGTTCCAAAGTATGAATAAATTATCGTGTACTAAATTAGAAATGAAGCGTTCAGGCTCAGTTTTAGTGGCAGACTATTGTCTGCCTATGAGTGGGGCTTTAAGCCCACTGACTCACTTGTTGTTGAATAGTATCAACAATAGCTTTAATGCCATTCCCTCTTGATGGGCTAAGGTGTTTGATCAGGCCGAGTTTTTCAAACTCCTTGTAGGCATTTATTTCGAGGGCCTGCATAGGCGTTTTGCCATTATAAAGCGCCAGCACAATTGATAGTAACCCTTTAACGATACGCGTGTCAGAGTCTCCAACTAATAACAAGTGTTGCTGTTGCTCATCTAAATCGATATGCAGCCACACAGTGCTTTCACACCCCTTTACACGGGCTTGTTCGGTTTTTAAAGGTTCAGGTAACGCTGGTAATTGCTTGCCTAATAGCATGATCTCTCGGTAGCTGTGCTGCCAGCTTGGGGATTTCTCTAGTTTGGTATAGATCTCTTGATACGTCACAAATACTATCCTTCTATCAACTCAATGCTATTAGTGAGCGCGCTTATAAATGCATCTACATCGCAACGGTTATTATAAAACGCTAGACTGACGCGAATTGTACCGTTTAAGTTTAATGTTTGCATTAACGGCTGTGTGCAATGGTGGCCGCTGCGCACGGCGACACCATAGCTATTAAGTAGCATGGCCAAATCATAGTGATGTTCATTTTTATAAGTAAAACTGGCGGTGCCAATGTTATTTTTCAAATCTCCATAGACTTTTATCCCGTCAATACTTTGTAGCCTTTGTATGAGGTACTGATACAAACCTTGTTCGTATTGGTGTAGTGCATCAAAGTTAATGGCATTGAGGTAGTCCAGAGCTGCACCGAAACCCAGCACCGCAGAAATGTTAGGGGTACCCGGCTCAAATTTTGCGGGAGCTTGCCTAAAAGTTGTTTTAGTAAAGCTTACTGTGTCGATCATTTCTCCGCCAGTTTGGTAAACAGGAAGCGCATTTAACAACTCGTATTTACCATATAGCACTCCTAATCCTGTCGGGCCGAGGGCTTTGTGTGCAGACAGTACATAAAAGTCACAATCTAACTGGCGTAAGTTTGGACGTAAATGCAAAAACGCTTGTGCGCCGTCGACCAAAGTTATTGCTCCTAACTCCTTTGCTTTGGCGACAAAAGCTTGTACGTCTTGGATATTACCAAGCGTATTTGATGCATGTGAGCAGGCGAATACCTTAGGTTTCGACTTTTGAATTTCGGCTAATGCTAAATCAGAGTTTATGACACCATGCTCATCAACCGAAATTATCTCTAATTTTGCTCCTGTACGTGCAGCTAATTGCTGCCAAGGCACGATGTTTGCGTGATGTTCAAGCGCAGTGATCAAAATAACGTCGCCTGTACTAAGCTGTGATGTCAAACCAGCAGCAACCAGATTTATACTGTGTGTCGCACCACTGGTCCATACACACTCCATTGCATTAACATCAAGAAAGCGAGCTAATTTTTCTCGTACCTTTTCGTATTGTGTCGTGGCTACTTCACTTAATGTGTGTAAACCACGGTGTACGTTTGCGTTGTTTTTAGTATAAAACAGGTTGACTGCGTCGATCACGGCCTGGGGCTTTTGGCTGGTGGCTCCCGAATCTAAATAGACTAAAGGATGACCTTCTATGGTCTGCTTTAATGTTGGGAAGTCTTTTCTCAGCTGTGTGATATCACTCATGCAAAGGTCCTTAGCTAAATCGAGCGGCGATTTTAATGAGATTTTACATTAATGCCAATAAAAAAGGCCGCACTAGGCGGCCTTAATACAATAATCGTGTGATTATCTTTTCGATACAGGTGTGTAATCGCGGTTTGTGTAGCCCGTGTATAGCTGACGAGGGCGACCGATTTTGTGACCTGGCTGAGATAGCATTTCATCCCAGTGAGAAATCCAACCTACAGTACGAGACATCGCAAAGATAACCGTAAACATGCTTGTTGGAATGCCAATCGCTTTCAAGATGATACCTGAGTAGAAATCTACGTTAGGATATAACTTCTTCTCGATGAAGTAAGGATCTTCTAGCGCGATTTGCTCAAGCTTCATTGCAACGTCAAGCAATGGATCTTGAATGTTTAGCTCTTTAAGCACTTCGTGACAAGTTTCACGCATTACAGTTGCACGTGGGTCGAAGTTCTTATAAACACGGTGACCAAAGCCCATTAGACGGAACGGGTCGTTCTTATCTTTTGCTTTAGCAACGTATTCGTCAATGCGATCTACTGAGCCGATTTCTTCTAGCATGTTTAAGCATGCTTCGTTTGCACCACCGTGAGCAGGACCCCACAAAGAGGCAATACCAGCAGCAATACAAGCATAAGGGTTAGCACCAGAAGAACCTGCTAGACGTACTGTTGACGTTGATGCATTTTGCTCGTGGTCAGCGTGAAGCATGAAGATTTTGTCCATTGCTTTGGCAAGGATTGGGTTTACTTCGTACTTCTCAGCAGGCACAGAGAACATCATGTGTAGGAAGTTTTCTGCGTAGCTTAGGTCGTTTCTAGGATAAACGAAAGGTTGGCCTACATTGTACTTGTACGCCATCGCAGCGATTGTCGGCAGTTTAGCAATTAGACGAACAGCGCTGCGGTGACGTTGATCTGCATCTGAAATATCTAAATCATCGTGATAGAACGATGACAATGCGCCAACTACGCCGCAAAGCATTGCCATTGGGTGAGAGTCAACGCGGAAACCTTGGAAAAATACCGCAATTTTCTCATGTAACATGGTATTGCGTGTGATCTCATCTGCAAATTCAGCGTGTTGTTCAGCTGTCGGTAACTCACCTTTTAGTAAAAGATAACAAAGTTCGATGTAGTTAGAGTTTTCAGCTAGCTGTTCAATTGGATAGCCGCGGTGTAACAATACGCCTTTCCCGCCGTCAATGTAGGTGATAGATGACTCGCACGAACCGGTAGACATAAAACCTGGGTCATATGTGAAGTGGCCGTGAGCACCTAGGGTACGAACATCGATTACATCTTGGCCTGCTGTGCCTGAATATATCGGTAGTTCGATCGGATCGTGACCTTCAATATGTACTGTGGCTTTTTTATCTGCCATCTATTTATCTCCTATGAAATAACAATTCTGATTGTTATGTTGTGATTCTAATGTTAAGCAAATTCTGATCATTTTAACGTAAAACCGGGGTGGAAAGTCAATTTTTCTGAGAATTATGCAAATATGTATAATAAATATTCTAGCCAGTTTAAATATTATACCATTGGCTAATTCGCAAGCATCTCAATCTAAACAAGAATTGTAAAAGCACTCACGGCCTTATATACTGTCAAAGGTTTTATACCGTATCGTCTGTGGGTAAACCTATTTTTACGAAAAACGGATGAGTCTTTTGGAAAAACAGGTTTATTTAGAGTGTGCCATTTGTGCATGTCGTGCAAATGGGTTTTATAAAAACAAGTAGATGAGCTCCTTTGTGGGCAAGATGGGCAAGTAACTGTGAAAAAGCAAAGACCTGTAAATCTAGATCTTACGACTATATCTATGCCGGCAACGGCTAAAGCGTCGATTCTACATCGTATTACTGGTGTAGCATTGTTCTTCGCTTTAACTTTTGTCATTTGGGCTTGGTCTGAGTCTCTTTCTTCTCCTGAAGGGTTTGAATTTGTAAAGGGCCTTTTTAGTGGCTTTATTGCAAAGTTCATTGCATGGGGCACCGTCAGCGTATTGGCGTATCACCTAATTGGTGGTATTCGTCACATGATCCAAGACATGGGTCACTGGGAAGAATTAGAGTCGGGCAATAGCAGCGCTAAAATTGCGATTGCACTTTCTGTGGTAGTAGCAATTCTAGCAGGAGTGTGGATATGGTCTTAAATCAAGCAACTCTCAAGCGTGACGGCGTACAAGATTACGTTTCATTACGTACAACCGCATTAGTAATTGCAGCATATGCAGTATTTATTGTTGGTTATTTACTTCTAACACCAGAACTTACATTCGAAGCATGGCAAGGTTTGTTTTCAAATCTAGCTGTTAAAGCTGCGACAATCGTTACTTTAGTGTGCATCATGGTACACACACGTATCGGCTTATGGCAGGTATTAACAGACTATGTGAAGTGCTCAACAATGCGTTCAGTACTTGGCTTCGTATTAAACCTAATGGCTCTTGCTTACGTAGCAATTGGTCTGTTTGTTCTGTGGGGTGTTTAAGTGAAATATAATACTCGTGAATTTGATGCTGTAGTAATAGGTGCCGGTGGTGCTGGTATGCGTGCAGCGCTTGCGATTTCTGAATCTGGTAAAACTTGTGCTTTGATTTCAAAGGTTTTCCCAACGCGTTCTCACACAGTTTCGGCGCAAGGTGGTATCACTGTAGCGCTAGGAAACTCTCATGAGGATAACTGGGAATGGCACATGTACGATACGGTAAAAGGTTCTGATTTTATCGGAGACCAAGATGCTATCGAATACATGTGTCAAACAGGTCCTGAAGCTATCACTGAATTAGAAAATATGGGTCTGCCATTTTCTCGCTTCGAGAACGGCCGTGTTTATCAACGTCCTTTCGGTGGTCAGTCAAAGAATTTTGGTGGTGAACAAGCAGCACGTACTGCTGCTGCTGCGGACCGTACAGGTCACGCATTGCTTCATTGCTTGTACCAGCAGAACGTTAAAAATAAAACTAACGTATTCTCTGAGTGGTATGCATTAGATTTGGTAAAGAATGACAATGGTGATGTAGTAGGTTGTACAGCTATTGATATCGAGTCAGGCGAAGTAACTTACTTCAAATCTAAAGCTGTTGTATTGGCAACTGGTGGTGCCGGTCGTATCTTTGCATCTACGACGAACGCTCACATCAACACAGGTGACGGTGTTGGTATGGCAACTCGTGCAGGCATTGCGATGCAAGATATGGAAATGTGGCAGTTCCACCCAACAGGTATTGCTGGTGCAGGTACGCTGGTTACTGAAGGCTGTCGTGGTGAGGGTGGTTACCTTCTTAATAAAGACGGCGAACGTTTCATGGAACGTTATGCTCCAAACGCGAAAGACTTAGCGTCACGCGATGTTGTTGCTCGCTCGATGATGACAGAAATCCGTGAAGGACGTGGTTGTGATGGTCCTTGGGGTCCACACATTAAGCTTAAGCTTGATCACTTAGGTGAAGAGACACTGAACTTACGTCTACCAGGGGTTTGTGACTTGTCTAAGACGTTCGCACACGTTGACCCTGCAAAAGAGCCAATTCCAGTTATCCCAACATGTCACTACATGATGGGTGGTGTACCAACTAACGTTAACGGTCAGGTTTTGAGTGTTGATGGAAACGGTAACGGCAAGCTGGTAGAAGGTTTATTCGCAGTAGGCGAGATTGCATGTGTATCTGTACACGGTGCAAACCGCTTAGGTGGTAACTCACTACTTGACCTTGTAGTATTTGGCCGTGCAGCTGGTAACTTCCTAGGTCAATACCTAGCCGACGCACAAGTGTCAAAACAAGCTTCTAGTGATGACGTTGATGCAGCTTTTGCTCGTTTCAATCGTTGGGAAAATTCAGCGAAAGGTCAGGGCGAAGATCCAGTTCAGATCAAAAAAGACCTACAGCAGTGTATGCAGCTTAACTTCTCGGTATTCCGTGAAGGTGACTCGATGGCTGAAGGTTTGCAGCAGCTTAAAGAAATTCGTGAGCGCCTGCAGCACGCGCGTCTTGATGATAAGTCAACTGAGTTCAACACGCAGCGTATCGAGTGTCTAGAGCTTGATAACCTTATGGAGACTGCATATTCAACAGCTGTTGCAGCAAACTTCCGTACAGAAAGTCGTGGTGCACATTCACGTTTTGATTATCCAGATCGTGATGATGAAAATTGGTTATGCCACACGGTTTATAACCCAGTAACGGAAAGCATGAGTAAGCGTGAAGTTAACTACGCACCTAAAACTCGTGAAGCATTCCCACCTAAAGCACGTACTTACTAGGAGCACAGCGATGGCAACTTTAGAATTATCTGTTTATCGTTATAATCCTGATGTGGACAATGCGCCACGTATGCAGGATTACAAGCTTGAAGTAGAAGAAGGCCGTGACATGATGGTGTTGGACGCGCTTTTACTACTGAAAGAGCAAGACCCAACATTATCTTTCCGTCGTTCGTGTCGTGAAGGTGTTTGTGGCTCTGATGGTGTAAACATGAATGGCAAAAATGGCTTAGCATGTATTACACCAATCTCAGCATTACAAAAGAACGGTAAAGGCAAAATCATTCTACGTCCGTTACCAGGTCTTCCGGTAATCCGCGACTTAGTTATTGATATGAGCCAGTTCTACACTCAATACGAGAAGGTTAAGCCTTTCTTAATCAACGATAAGCCAACTGGTGGTGAAGAACGCCTTCAAAGTATTGAAGAGCGTGAAGAGCTAGACGGTTTATACGAGTGTATTTTATGTGCGTGTTGTTCAACGTCATGTCCTTCGTTCTGGTGGAATCCAGACAAGTTCATCGGTCCTGCAGGTCTTCTACACGCTTATCGTTTCTTGGCTGATAGCCGCGATACAGCAACTGAAGAACGCTTGGCTGACCTTGACGATGCGTTCAGCGTATTCCGCTGTCACGGTATCATGAACTGTGTTAGCGTATGTCCAAAGGGCTTGAATCCAACTAAAGCCATTGGTCAGATTAAATCTATGTTGTTAAATCGTTCGGTTTAATACATATTTAAATCCTTAGATGGCATGCATGCGCATGCCATCTTGTTATTAATTAAATTTCTGCGCTAGAGAAAAGGGCTAATAAATGCACGAAGGTGTGATGAAGGCATGGCTAGAATCTTCGCATTTGTACGGCGGAAACGTAGCTTATGTAGAAGAGCTGTATGAAGCGTATCTTGACGATGCGACTTCAGTGCCAGAAGAGTGGCGAGAAGTGTTTGATCAACTCCCTAAAGTTGATGGTGTGGATGTAGATGTTAAGCATTCACAAGTAAGACAGCAGTTTGCTGAACTTGCAAAAAACAAACACAGAGAAGTAGTGGTTGCAGCTGATAGTACAAGTGACGCGAAACAGGTACGCGTACTGCAACTAATTAACGCATTTAGGTTTAGAGGTCACCAGAACGCCAATCTAGACCCACTTGGTCTGTGGAAACGTGAGCGAGTTCGCGATTTAGAGCTTGACTACCACGAGTTAACCGATGCGGATTTAGAGACAGAATATAACGTTGGCTCTTTCGCCAGTGGCAAAGAGACAATGAAGCTTAAAGACTTATATTCAGCATTGAAAACCACCTACTGTGGTTCAATTGGTGCCGAATATATGCACATCACTTCTACAGAAGAAAAACGTTGGTTACAGCAACGCCTAGAATCAACCTTCTCAAAGCCTCAATTTAGTAAAGAAGCAAAACTACGCATTCTAAAAGGCCTGACTGCAGCAGACGGTCTAGAAAAGTACCTGAGCGCAAAATTCCCTGGTGCTAAACGTTTCTCACTAGAAGGTGGCGATGCGTTAGTACCTATGCTTAAAGAACTGATCCATCGCGCAGGTGAAAGCGGTCAGCAAGAAGCTGTTATTGGTATGGCACACCGTGGTCGTTTAAATGTACTTGTTAACGTACTGGGTAAAAACCCACAAGTATTGTTTGACGAGTTTGCAGGTAAATACGGTGAATTAGCAGGCTCTGGTGATGTTAAATATCATATGGGTTATTCATCTGACTTTGCAACGCAAGGCGGTGATGTACACATGGCGCTAGCATTTAACCCATCTCACCTTGAGATTGTTAACCCGGTAGTTATGGGTTCTGTACGTGCTCGTCTGGATAGATTAGGCTGTAAGACAGGCTCAAAAGCACTACCAATTACGATCCATGGTGATTCTGCGATTGCAGGACAGGGCGTTGTACAAGAAACATTCAACCTCTCTCAAACGCGTGCGTTTGGTGTAGGTGGTACAATTCGTATCGTAGTTAACAACCAAGTTGGCTTTACAACCTCAAAGCAAGAAGACGTACGTTCTACTGATTACTGTACAGACATTGCAAAAATGGTGCAGGCACCAATCTTCCATGTTAATTCAGATGACCCTGAAGCTGTTGCATTTGTAACACAAGTTGCACTTGATTTCCGTAATCAGTTCCGTCGCGATGTAGTGATTGATTTAGTGTGCTACCGTCGTCATGGTCACAATGAAGCCGATGAGCCAAATGCTACACAGCCGTTGATGTATCAGAAAATTAAAAAGCACCCTGTGCCACGTCAGATCTACGCAGATCAATTAGTGTCAGAAGGTGTTATTAGCGCGGATGATGCCAAAGCACTTAGCGAAATGTATCGCAATGGCTTAGATAAGGGCGTGTGTGTAGTTGAGGAAATAAAACCAGATACTAAGCATTCATCAGACTGGTCTAAATTTGTCGGCCATGATTGGGATGTTGCTTACGATCCGAAACTGTCAGTTGAAAAATTAAAGTTGTTAGCGGAAAAAGTATCTACTTATCCTGAAGATCATAAAGCCCAATCTCGCGTTAAGAAGATTTACGACGATCGTCAAGCAATGGCAAAAGGCGAGAAACAACTAGACTGGGGTATGGCTGAAACACTTGCTTATGCAACGTTGGTTGACGAAGGTGTAGACATTCGTATGACCGGTCAGGACTCAGGCCGAGGCACTTTCTTCCACCGTCATGCTGTTGTTCATAATCAAAACGATGCGTCGACTTACCTTCCTCTTCAAAACATCAATGAGCAACAAGGTTCATTCGAAGTTTACGACTCTGTGTTGTCGGAAGAAGCTGTATTGGCGTTTGAATATGGTTACGCAACTGCTGAACCTACATCGTTAGTATTGTGGGAAGCACAATTCGGTGACTTCGCAAATGGTGCTCAGGTTGTATTTGACCAATTCCTAAGTTCAGGTGAGCAGAAGTGGGGTCGTTTATGTGGTCTAACTATGTTGCTTCCTCATGGTTATGAAGGTCAGGGCCCAGAGCACAGCTCAGCGCGCTTAGAGCGTTATTTACAACTTTGTGCGGACCACAACATGCAGGTATGTGTGCCATCAACACCAGCACAAGTTTATGCGATGTTACGCCGTCAATCAGTTCGTCCACTGCGTCGCCCATTGATTGTGATGACTCCTAAGTCTTTACTTCGTCATCCGTTAGCTGTGTCTTCACTTGAAGAGTTAGCGGAAGGTGTATTCCATAACATGATTGACGAAATCGATGATATCGATCCGGCAAACGTTAAGCGTGTGGTTTTCTGTAGTGGTAAGGTGTACTACGAACTACTACAAGAGCGTCGTAAGCAAGAGCTTGATAACGTTGCTATCGTGCGTGTTGAGCAATTATACCCATTCCCACATCAGGAAATGGACGAGATTATGGCACGTTACCAGCACGTTAAAAACTTTGTTTGGTGTCAGGAAGAGCCACAAAACCAAGGTGCTTGGTATTGCTCTCAGCACCATTTCTGGGATGCAATTCCAGCAGGGGCGAACCTAACATATGCTGGCCGTAAAGCATCGGCAGCACCAGCGTGTGGCTACATGTCAACACATACTAAAGAACAAAACGCGTTAGTTGCTGACGCATTAACAATTAAGAAATAAGGGATAAGAGATGACAACCGAAATTAAGGTTCCTGTTCTTCCTGAGTCAGTTGCAGACGCTACAGTAGCAACTTGGCACGTTAGCGTTGGTGATACTGTAACTCGTGACCAAAACCTTGTAGATATTGAAACTGACAAGGTTGTATTAGAAGTTGTAGCTCCAGAAGATGGCGTGATCACCGAGATCAAAGAATCAGATGGCGCAACAGTTCTTGGCGAACAAGTTATCGCAATTTTAGGTGCACCAGATGCGAAAGCAAGCGCACCAGCTCAATCAAATGAACAACCAGCAGCGTCGTCATCGGCGCCAGCATCAGAAGGTAAAGAAGTGGACATTAAAGTACCTGTACTTCCAGAGTCAGTAGCAGACGCTACAATCGCAACTTGGCATGTTCAACCAGGTGAAGCGGTAAGCCGCGATCAAAACCTGGTTGATATTGAAACTGATAAAGTAGTATTAGAAGTTGTTGCACCAGAAGATGGTGTAATGGGTGAACATCTACACGCAGAGGGTGACACAGTACTTGGTGAGCAAGTGATCGGTAAGATAAAAGCCGGTGCTGCTCCAGCTGCATCTTCAAGCGAAAAGTCTGAGTCTAAATCAGAGTCAGATTCAGCTTCGTCAGATGAGAGCTCGGATGTGTTAACACCATCTGTACGTCGTCTTATTGCTGAGAAAGGCTTAGATGCATCTAAAATTAAAGGTTCAGGTAAAGGTGGTCGCATCACCAAAGAAGATGTTGACGCGTTCTTGAAAGCGCCAGCGGCTAAACCAGCTGCAGCTTCAACAGCATCTGCACCTGCAGCGCCAATGGGTGACCGAACACAAAAACGTGTACCTATGACTCGTTTACGTAAGACTATTGCAAACCGTCTACTTGAAGCGAAAAACTCAACAGCGATGTTGACGACCTTCAACGAAGTGAACATGAAGCCTATCATGGACCTTCGTAAGCAGTACCAAGAAGTATTTGAGAAGCGTCATGGTATTCGTTTAGGTTTCATGTCTTTCTATGTGAAAGCGGTAACTGAAGCGCTTAAGCGTTTCCCTGAAGTTAACGCATCAATCGACGGCGATGACATTGTTTATCACAACTACTTCGATATCAGCATTGCTGTATCTACACCTCGTGGTCTAGTAACTCCAGTATTGCGTGACTGTGACAAGTTATCAGTTGCTGAGATTGAAAAAGGCATCCGTGAACTAGCCCTTAAAGGCCGTGACGGTAAATTAACAGTAGATGACATGACTGGTGGTAACTTCACTATCACTAACGGTGGTGTGTTTGGTTCATTACTTTCAACGCCAATCATCAACTTGCCTCAGTCTTCAATCCTAGGTATGCACAAAATCCAAGAGCGCCCAATGGCTGTGAATGGTAAAGTAGAAATCCTACCTATGATGTATTTGGCACTCAGCTATGACCACCGTCAAATCGACGGTAAAGAATCAGTAGGCTTCTTAGTTACAATTAAAGAGCTATTAGAAGATCCTACACGTCTATTACTAGACGTATAATCATAATTGATTAGATATTAAGCTGTATGTTCGTTCATACAGCTTTTTTTTTGCGCCTTTGGTCTAACTAGGGTTTTCATCCTAAGCCTTGGGATCTATACTAGGAGCGCAATTTGGGATAGCTGATTATTTGCATAAATATTCAGCTTTTTTAGTATAAGAAATTGGATAAAGCATCATGAATTTGCATGAGTATCAGGCAAAACAACTATTTGCCGACTATGGTTTGCCAGTATCTGAGGGTTTCGCTTGTGATACACCTCAAGAAGCGGTAGAAGCAGCTGCTAAAATCGGCGGCGACAAATGGGTAGTTAAATGTCAAGTACACGCCGGTGGCCGTGGTAAAGCAGGCGGTGTTAAGCTTGCTGATAGCAAAGAAGAAATTCGCGCATTTGCTGAAAACTGGTTAGGTAAAAACTTAGTAACTTACCAAACAGACGAAAAAGGCCAGCCAGTAGCTAAGATCTTAGTTGAAAGCTGCACAGACATCGCGAACGAATTATACCTAGGTGCTGTTGTAGACCGTGCAACTCGCAAAGTTGTTTTCATGGCATCTACTGAAGGTGGTGTTGAAATTGAAACTGTTGCAGAAGAAACACCAGAGCTAATTCATAAAGCTGAAATTGATCCACTAGTTGGCCCTCAGGCTTATCAAGGTCGCGAGTTAGGCTTCAAACTAGGTCTAAACCCAGCACAGATTAAACAGTTCGTTAAGATCTTCATGGGTCTTGCAACTATGTTTAACGACCACGATTTCGCACTATTAGAGATCAACCCTCTAGTAATCACTGATCAAGGCAACCTTCACTGTCTTGACGGTAAAATTGGTGTAGACGGCAACGCATTGTTCCGTCAGCCTAAGATCCGTGAATTCCACGATCCTTCACAAGAAGATGCGCGTGAAGCTCACGCAGCAAGCTTCGAGCTTAACTATGTTGCTCTAGACGGTAACGTAGGTTGTATGGTTAACGGTGCAGGCCTAGCGATGGGTACTATGGACATCGTAAACTTACACGGTGGTAAGCCAGCTAACTTCTTAGACGTTGGTGGCGGCGCGACTAAAGAGCGTGTAGCAGAAGCATTCAAGATCATCCTTTCTGATGACAATGTTAAAGCAGTACTAGTTAACATCTTCGGTGGTATCGTACGTTGTGACATGATCGCTGAAGGTATCATTGGTGCGGTTAAAGAAGTTGGCGTTCAAGTACCAGTAGTTGTACGTTTAGAAGGTACTAACGCTGAACTAGGTCGTGAAGTTCTAGCTAACTCTGACCTTGACATTATCGCTGCAGAATCTCTAACAGATGCTGCACAGAAAGTTGTTGCTGCTGCGGAGGGCAAATAATGTCTGTATTAATTAATAAAGATACTAAAGTAATCTGTCAGGGTTTCACTGGCGGTCAAGGTACTTTCCACTCAGAGCAAGCTATCCAGTACGGCACGCAAATGGTTGGTGGTGTATCTCCTGGTAAAGGCGGTCAAACGCACCTAGGTCTACCTGTATTTAACACTGTACGTGAAGCTGTAGAAGCTACTGGCGCAACAGCATCAGTTATCTACGTACCAGCTCCTTTTTGTAAAGATGCAATCCTAGAAGCTATCGATGCAGGTATCGAGCTTATTGTTTGTATCACTGAAGGTATTCCAACACTAGACATGGTTGACGTGAAAGTTAAGCTAGACCAAACTGGTGTTCGTATGATCGGTCCTAACTGCCCAGGTGTTATCACTCCGGGTGAAACTAAGATTGGTATCATGCCTGGTCACATCCACAAGCCTGGTAAAGTAGGTATCGTTTCTCGCTCAGGTACTTTAACGTACGAAGCAGTTAAACAAACTACTGATGCTGGTTTCGGTCAATCTACGTGTGTTGGCATCGGTGGCGACCCAATCCCAGGTACTAACTTCATCGACGTACTTGAGATGTTCCAAAACGATCCACAAACAGAAGCAATCGTAATGATTGGTGAGATCGGTGGTACAGCTGAAGAAGAAGCTGCTGAGTACATCAAGCACAACGTAACTAAGCCTGTAGTATCTTACATTGCTGGTGTAACTGCACCTGCTGGTAAGCGTATGGGTCACGCTGGTGCTATCATCGCAGGTGGTAAAGGTACTGCAGATGAGAAGTTCGCAGCACTAGAAGCGGCAGGCGTTAAGACTGTTCGTTCACTAGCTGATATCGGTGCTGCTCTAAAAGAGAAAACTGGTTGGTAATAACCTCCCAGCTTTTTTAAAGTGATATTAAATGCCAGTCCTTATGACTGGCATTTTTGTTTTTATACTAAGCTCGTTCTAAGCTGTCATGTTTGCTTTTCATTTAACTTCACCCAATCAACTCATATGTAGCAGGTTAGAGATCCTAGAGTTAAGTCTTGCTCATATTTTGATCTTGCAGTTTACGTTCTAGTAATTATACTGTTTATATATACAGTATAAATTGTTTTTGTCTGAAATGAGTAAAATAATTGATTTATTACAGCATCGGCAGTGGATATGGCAAGGTAGTAGCCATGCTCATCTGTCGTCAGAGCGGATTAGCACCGGTATTTCATTATTAGATACTAAGCTACAAGGTGGTTTACCTAAAAAGGGAATGATAGAGGTGCAGGCGGACTGCGGGATTGGCGAGCTACAGATTTGGTTACCTTATTTGCAGCAGGATAACCGTTTGATTGTATTTATCAATCCACCGGGGGTCGTTAATGCGCATCAGTTTTATCACTTAGGGTTTGATCACAAACAGCTATTGTTCACCAATACCAACTGTGCAATTGATGCGTTATGGGCCGCAGAGCAATGTTTGAAAAGCCGAGGATGCGGCAACGTTCTGCTGTGGCATAACTCGTTAAGTATTTCTCAGGCGAAACGTTTACAGCTGGCATCAGAGCAGGGGGGGAGCACCTTGTTTTTATTCAGGTCTGTATGTGAACAACAATTTTCGTTACCTGTTGCGCTGTGCTTACAGTTGACAGCGCAGCCACAAGGCATCGCTGTTAAAGTTAAAAAACAAAGGGGAGGTTGGCCTCAGGAAAGCTTTATTCTTAGCTTGGCAGATTATTGGCCGCAGTTAGTACCAGAGCAAGGAGAGGCAAGTAATGTGGCGGTGTTTCCGACACCGGTGCGGTATGCAAAATGACACTTTGGTTATATCTACATTTTAAACATTTACAGCTGGACAGTTTAACACTATCTCACAACTCAACTCCTGTGGTCATTGTGAATGGCCACAGTAATAGAGTGGTACAGGTTTGCACATTAGCAAAGCAGTCAGGCATCACAGTAGGAATGGGCCTTGCAAGCGCAGCTAGTTTATCTGAGAAGTTACAAGTTGTAGCCTATGATGAACAAGCAGAGCAAGCGAGATTGCAAGAAATTGCGCAGTGGTTGTATCTAGTGACGGCAGATATTAGCCTGTTTCCACCAGACGGTATTTTGCTTAAAGTGAGCAACATGTTGTCTTTATATCAGGGTTTAACGATTTATTGGCAGCACATACAAGCGCATTTATCACATTTAGATCTTAATTATCACTATGCTACTGGTTACTCGGCATTGGCAGCAAGGCTACTTGCAAGGGGGCAATCAGATATCATAACGGATGACGAATCTTTACTGCAAAGTAGCATAAACAGTTTTGATTTATTACAGACTGACTTGTCTGAACGGACGTGTGAGCAGTTAAGGCGGGTTAGAATAACCAAACTTTCACAATTATTGTGTATTCCGGTCAGTGAGCTGGCGAAACGCTTTGATATTGAGCTGGTGCATTATGTGGGTCGCTTACAGGGGCAACTAAAATATCCTTTAATATTTTATGTACCAGAGGAGCAGTTTTCCCGTCATCTTACTTTGTTATTTGAACTCGAAAATTTGCAATGGCTTGCAAAGCCGATGGCAAAGCTACTCAAACAGTTAGAATTGTTCTTGCGACAGCGTAATAAGCTTGCTCAGCAAGTCTTATTAACGTTGCAATTGCGAGACGCTGAGCCTGTATTGATACAAGTCGCTATCTCTGCAGGGGAGAGCCGTGCCCATGCATGGCAGTCATTAATTGAGTTAAAGCTTTCCAATATATCACTCAATGCACCCATTCAGGCAATCACTTTATCTGCCGAGTATTTGCTGGATAACCAATGTGTAAATAATGAATTGTTCCAAAGCCTGCAAGGACAATCAGAAATACCCGCGTTAATTGCAAAGTTACAAGCGAAATTAGGTGAGTGCTCTGTACAGGGAGTTACAATCGATTCTGATCATAGACCTGAGCGGGCATTTCACTTTGTTGACCCTTCACATTCATTTACTGAACAAACACGCATAAAAGACTTACAACGGCCGAGCATGTTATTACCTGAGGTTGCTCCATTACAAGAAAAGGTAACTATCTACTCTGGACCCGAGCGGATCTGCACTGGCTGGTGGGATAACCAAGCGGTGGCTAGAGATTATTATATTGCTCGAAACGAGCAGGGAAAGTGGTTATGGGTCTACAAAGAGCCATCACAGCAATGGTTTGTGCAAGGGATATTTTGCTAGTAAATGCAGCTGCGCAGTAGGGCAGCCGCATAAAAGGTTAGTTTACTTTTCTAAAACTTCTGTAACTTTGAAAAGCATCACCCTCTGAGTTAAATGAATCTTGAAATAGATAGTAGTCACCATCGGCATACAATAGCTTGAGGTTACGGTAGTATAAAGGGATATGATCCTCATTATCTTGAGCCATTTGTTCACACTCAGCAATGGTATTGTAATGATGACAACCATCCACAAAGGTAACACTGTCATCTTGCTCCCAACGGCTTGGCAGCACAGTTTCACTATTTTCTGCATATCGAATTGTTACTTTGTCATAGCCTAAGTTGTAAGAGCTGGTTGATGAACCCGTAGAGATGAAAGTCCCCATACTGTCTTCCATACTAAGCTCTTGTACAGCAACAAAAGGTCTGATATCAAATTTACTTTCATACTGATCCGCATAAGGTTCAGTGATGCCTGTTAAACCATTTGGTAATTTATAGAAGTGTCTTTGTGTTGTTTTACCATCATAGAAAATATTTATTGATGTTTCTGTCAACTCATAGGTAAACTCTTTGGTTTCTTGGGCTGAATGGTCAGCTAATTCGATGGTGAATGAACCTGTATTTTCGCTGGTGAGCGTAAAGGTGCCGCTGCCACTATGGTAATAAGTTCCATTGAGTTCTACATGAGTATCAGGATCTCTTAGCAATATGCGGCCTGTATAGGTTTGACCCACTTCAATACTGGGTCTAGCTATTTTCTCGATTTTTTTAAACTTTTCAGCATAAACAGAAGTATATTGTTGGTCTAAAAAGTTAGCTAGAAGTGGGAGCGCTCTTTTTTGAGTTTCTGAAAGGTCCGCTTCATAGTGGTGCGTTACGCTGTAAAACAAAGTATCGTTAAACACCCCCAGCACTTTGATTTTACTAAATTTGACACTTAAATTGGGACAGTCAAAAGTAAAAGGGTTTTCAATCCTCCAACAGTAACTAGTGGTAACTGGAGATATAGGTGTAAATTCTGCTGTTTCACTATTATAAGAAGCTGTAACACTTACATTGTAGTCATATGAACTGTGTGCCAGATGAGATAAACGAGGAAGCGCTACTGCCACATGAATATTTGATTGTTCATTGCTATCTAAATCAATGTGGCCACCAGAGAACCAGGTATCATTGCTAAACGTTGGAGTAAAAGAAAAGCTTTCAGTTATAGCTTTGTTGACGGGGCTAAAATTAAAAGCTTTCTTCTGGTCATTTACGTTTGCCACAAGTCGCAGTTTAGTATCACTTTTCGCAATGACTTCAAATTGTCTAGTGTCCTCTACCGTCGAGTAATCATATTCGTCCAATAAACCTAGATTAATACCATCAGACAATTGATAATTAACCATGTACTTTTTGTCACCCTCTATTAGATAACCGATGTTTGCACTACTAGTACTGACGTCTTCAGCAACAATAAAAGCAACATTATGCTCTTCACTTTGCCAAGCACCAGCAAGCTCTTCAGCTGTAATTGGGAGTGGCTGCCATGCAGATGGGTCATCCGCGATGTTGATGTTTAATGAGTAGTTTTGGCTTTGTTTACCATCGCTCAGTATAACTTTAGTAGTGTAAGTATCTACATCAATTAGCTTTGGCTCGCCTGATAGTGTTAACTCATTGCCAGAAAAGGTATATTCCAGCCAGTCAGGTTGGTCTTCAAAACTGACCGTTAGTGCATCACCATCTAAGTCTTTTGCGTTAAAAGAACCAGAGAATGAAACGTTCGCCTTGCCTGTTAAAACGAATTCACCGCTTAAAGAGGGTAAGTTATTTTTTGGTGTTGTTGGAGAGCCATCTGAGTTAGTGTCAGAGCCACCACCACAGCCAGCTAACATTGAGACAGCCAATGCTAAGAATGCATAGTTTTTCATTTCTTTCCTAGAGTTAAAAATGCTCAGATTGTTTCAAAAGTCGGAATTATAGAGTGTTTGTCTGGTTTTAGAAAATACTAATTAATCTAGGGAGATTTAGCTACTCACAGCAGGCCCTTATCCTACAAGCGGTAAGAGTAGTTTTTATTATAATTACAGGTTAATCAAACTCTTCTGATGAAGAGGCTGTTATTTAATAAAAGGTGAGTTTAGTTGTCGAACTTGTTTACCGAATTTATCATATACAAAAATAGAGTCTCCAGCCCGTACCCGCACGGATGCAGGAATAGCTGGGTTTAACCACAAATACCTATCAAATGGTATTGCCTCATTTATGTTGTTAACCACTTCTACATAACATGGGAAAGCATTGTTACACCATGTTTCGTTTAACCTTTGGCGCTGATGATTTGCCATATACCATGCTGGTCTGTTAGTGATCTGAGTTTGTGCAGGCCAGTAAACGGCAATGTCAAAATGACTGTTTGTTGGTTGCCAATATTGCTCTGTGTCAGACTTAAAGACAACCGGCGTATTCTTATATATGTCTGGAATGTGTGTAGATAACAGCGCAGTTTGATCAATGGTTAATGGGTCAATATGCAGATTTGCAGCTAATATGCTGGCTAGCTTGTGTTTTTCATCAATATGACTATAACCACAATGCACAATGACTTTGGCGTCAGGGTCGAGCGCAAATGTTTTGTTGATGATATTTTCAGCACCTTCTTTTTCTCTATCATAGCTATATTTATCGTAGCTGACGAGGGTATAGCCAAGCTCCTTAGCAACGCTGATAAGTTCTGAAAATGCGGGGTCACGCATATATATACCACTTTTATTAGTGGCATAGCCTTGCTTATTGATACGCTGTTCGTCTTTTTTAGCCAGTGCTTCAAGCGCTAAATATGAATAGCCCTCTCTTTTTAGGCGTATTAACAGCTCTTTGGTAAGCCATCGGTGTTTTGGAATGTGATGCGCCTCATTTACCATAAGTAATCTATTTTTTTTGGCAAGCGCGGTGATCTCATCCAGTGCATCATACGCAGTAAAGTTGTCTAAAGCTTGCTGTTGTGAAATAGATTGACCGAACTGGTACAGGCGTTCTGCCCGTTGATGTAAACCAATAAAAGAAAAATACGTGGCAATGAATTGATGAATTAAGTCTCGAGATTGTGTATCTAAGTTGTTTTCACTGAGCACGTTTTGATGGCGTTCAAACACTTCCCCTACATTTTTATGTGTGCTTAAGTTAATTAAATCCTTTTGAATTGCAACCACTTCTGGGTGAAGCTCAATAGCAGCAGCATCAATAGTTTTGAATAAAACAAAAAGCAGTAAAACGACTCTGTTCATTATTTTTGCTCTCTTATGCTTCTAGGTTGCAAGCAGTATTTGTAACAGGCATGTCGTGCCAAAGCCCTTGTACTGGATCATAGGTACAATTATTTGGTGCAGAACTTAAAATATGTTTATCCTGCCTATTCCATAAAGAGTTAGTACAGCTTAGACGGTATTCGCAAATACGGCACTTATCTATTTTGTCTTTGCTCATAAAGAAATAGGAATGCGCTTTGGGGCTATCAATCACTTGGCTTAAATACGAGCTGTTGTTTGCTTTACCAAAAAAATATAGATCAAAAGGGTGTGGGTAAATTGCTTTATTTTTATCGATAAAAATATTATCGGCGCGATAGGTACCAAGCTTATTGTGTCTACAGCTATATAAATTCGACTGTAAGTGACTGCCTTTGTGAACAATGTCTTTAGTGAGTTTAATGACTTCTACGCCATGAATATGAGTTTTGTGGGCATCGTTTTGTTGAGCTAAAAAGAAATCCAGATTATCGCTCATGCCATCATAGGCATTTTTATTCTCAATGTGTTGAGAAAATAAAATGCCACACTGGTTATAGCCAAGGTGTCGAGCACATTTAATGATATTGGATGCGTTTGATTGTGTTTTTTCACTTTCGTCATACAAGCGAACAATTAAGCTATGAGTTGCTCTGTGTTTTCTAAGCCATCGGGCTATATCCTCAAACCAGTCTAAAGAAGTGCTATCACAGACCTCTAAATAGAAGTTCCTGATTTTCAAAATGGCACTGGGTTTGATACTGATAGGTTGGTATTCAACGAAATCGGGAACTTCTAACAACCATTTTTTTTGTAATAGAAAGTCTAAATAGCCTTTGACCACATCAGCATGTTCACTGAAGCGGATCAGTACGTCTTGGTAGTTTGTACTTTGACTGTCCGCAATGTACTCAATAACCTCAAGCACACTCTGCGGAACGGACTGTACTTTTTCGTCATGTAGGTGCATCAGCAGCGCATTTTTATATCCTTTACACCACGTTACTGCGGGATTGTTGATCATTCTCATTATGATAACTCCCTCTAAAATGTGAACTGCTTTTTTTCTATTTTCCCTGCATACAGACAATCATAGTAGGTAAGAGGATGAGCGTGAGAAATAGGCTTGGTTTGAAATAGTAATATAAATGGCATGTTAGTCCTCCAGCATAAGCCACTGGGCAACGGCTTCGGTAATTTTCAGGCCTGTAGCGCTTTCTACCCAACCCCATTGCCCGATGGGGTTCAATTCAATAAATACGAACTCATTATTTTTGGTCAAGATCATATCAATCGCACCGAATACTAAGCCTAACTCTGTCATAAATTGCAGCAGCTTTTGTTGAATACTTTCGGGTAGTTGATAGGGAAAATAATTGATTTTTTGTAAATCAGATTCTCGAATATCGACCTTGTATTTATTCTGTAAGTCAATTTCAGTGGCTGCGCTAAACAGTTTGTTACCGACCACCGTTATTCTCAGTTCTAGTAGCCGGTCGACTCTAGATTGGAGTAGCGTTGGGCATAGCTCTAAATTAGTAAACTCTTGTGCATGTTCCTCTGTTACAGGGCTGGTAAAAACCATCGAAAATCCATAATGAGAAATAGGCGCTTTCATAATTCGTTTGGTAATAACATCGCCATTACAAGCACTATAGAATCTATCAGCGATAGTCTTGCTTTGGGTAATGGTGGTATTAGGAATAGTTAGCCCGACCTTTTTTGCGATACGCAGTTGCACGATAGGGTTATTTGCTCTGTCGTCACACCAAGGGTTGTTCATCCACTGGGCTGAGGTGAGACTCTCCAGGCTTTTGTATAAGGTTAAACATTCATCGGCCACAAACCGCTGTTGATTCTCAGGTAAGTGGGGGCTGGGGGTAATAGCGCCGCGTCGGCGTGCCCAAACCGAGGTCACCTTATCGAGCTCTAAAATATTTATACTATTTATGCCTGATACGTCTTCAATTTTTGAACCGTCGTTTAAATCATACTCAAAGTGAATATTTGTAGGGATATCTTCACCATTTAAACGAAACCAAGGCTTATTATAAAAATTGAGAATATCAATAATTTCTGAAGTGTTAGGCTCAATAAGCTGCGAAAGAATTAAGATCATAGCGTGTCATGCTCATTATCAGTATAAAAAGCAGTACGATAAATACTACTGGCATAGAATGTAGGCTTACATATGAAAGCTTTGAGTTGAGTAAGCCCAGAATAAGAATGGAACCGCATGACCTGTAAGTATGTTTAATCATACAATCCCACTCTTTACAGGGTGCTTGAATTAACTAATCACTTACAGGTGTCCGTTATCCCATTCGGTATCGCAGACACTCCTATCACAACTGTCGGTTAAAGTTGCAGTGTTCAAAGGCGCTAAATTACCACCTGATACTTGAGCTAGTAACTCTTCAGAATCAATGGGTTCGAAAGTAGTGGGCGTGGTTTTCTCTGTCATCTTAATATTCCTTATTAAAACTAATATGGTTGAAATGACACCCTTTGCTTGTTGCAAAGCTAGAACACGTGAATATCTACATGAAAAGATAAACACGATACAACCGTTCTTAGTGTCTGAAAGCGCAGCGCCGTGCTTTAAGATCAATTTAAGCCTCAAGTTAACCTTTAGTCAACAAATTGGTAATTTAAATTTCACATAGCTGTTGTAAGGAGATGTTGGTGATAAGAGAAGATAATATCCATTGAACTTGGCACAATGAACTGTAATAGCTGGAGGCGTATGTACTTTTCGGCTAGCGCCAATACAGGTGTTAAATCAGCGGCGACATAATCATCGCCGCTGCACACTGAGTTAAAAACTAAAATTCACCTTCGCGTAGTAGGTCATGCCGTCAAAGCCATATGGCAGCGCGCGAAGTGGATAGCGCATCGCACCGTTGGTGATAAAGTTAAGCACTTCGTCTTCACCGAGCTCATCAGGTGTTTCGTCAAAGAGGTTATCAATACCCATCGACAGGTTAATGTTGTCGTTTAATTGGTAGCCTACATTCACATCAACCAGCACTGCTGATTCAACCACACTGGTGTCTTGCCAGTCGTTGGTAGGTGATAAGAAATCAGGTAGCGTGATGTGTTTGCCAGCAAAGTAGCTGACTTCGGTTTCGCCAAAGTAGTTGAATCTTACTAAAGAGCTCCATTTATCCTTTTGGTAATCAAAGGTTAATGTGGCACGTTCTTGCGGTTGTCCATGCGTTAAGAATGAACGACGCTGTTCATCTAATGCGATAGTCTCGGGGATCCCTGCTGGCGAATTAACATGATCGATTGTTGTTTTATTCTTGTTTGCAGCAAAGGCAATGTCTAAATCTCCCCCTGCCAACTCAAGGCTGTAAGAGGCAATAAAATCCACGCCCTTGGTAGTTGAGTCTAGCGAGTTAGAGAAGAAGTTACCCTGTACAGCTCCCGTAGCTGCCAATGCAGTATTGGCTGCTGGGAAGTTTTGTAGCTCATCGCTATCAACACCAATAAAGCTACCTAGGTTGATGCGGTCATAGATTTTGATTTGATAGAAATCTAAGGTGATCGATAAATCACTGCTAGCGTCCCACGCAAAGCCTAAGTTGTAGTTATCTGATGATTCTAGTTTCAAACCATCGACTCCAAGCGCAGCTGGGAATGGCGAACCTGCAGTTGCTGTGTAAGAAGTGGCCAAGGCACCGTCGCCACCGAGTGTCGTGGTAAATGCGGTATACCCAGATTGCTGTAATGATGGCGCTCTAAAGCCAGTAGAGGCCGCAGCGCGTACCGCGAAATCTTCGGTTACTTCATAGCGAGTCGCTAGTTTCCAGATGGTATCGTCATTTGAGTTTGATACATCTTCATAACGCAGCGCAGCGCTTACCAACCAGTCTTCATTTAGTAGAGTCTCTGCTTCAACGTAGAGTGCATAGCTTGAGCGATCCGCTTTGTTGGCAGCATCAGGTCTAAGCCCTTGGTAGGCCTGAAAGCCACAGTCTGCAAATACCTCAGGGTTGATAACCGATGGGAATGAGCGGTCGGCATTGGCAGTACCACAGGCATAAGATGCTACTTCGCCAGGTACAATTTGGTAGTTTTCTTTGCGATATTCAGCACCAATCGAAAGGTAAATCGGCTCTGCGCCAGAGATATCAATAATACCATTGATATCTAAGTTTGTTGTCCATTGGTCAAATCTAAAACCACCTGAGTAACCGCCTGTTGGACCTGCGTTGTCGGCAATATCTTGCGCCGATGCACTGGGGTTTTGGGCTAAGTACTGTGCAGCGTATGAAGCATTGATGGTATTTGACGATGAGTAATCATATTGGTTTTCACCGTATACGGTTGATAAGTCAAAGTTCCAATCTGGGCTTAGCTCACCTTTGAAACCTACCGCAAAAGAAATATCCTGTGCTTCATTGTCGATTCTTGGCAGGAATCCGTCAGGGTAAACCTGTGGGACGTTTCTTTCTGCGCGATTAAAGTCACGATAAAAGCCGTTACCAAAAGCCGTACGGTTTGAGAACCCAGCGAAAGAATAAAGCTCCTTGTTGCCAACAGGTAATGCGGCGTTATAGAACACAGACACAAACTCGGTGTCTGAGTTCCCCTGACGCCAGCGTACTTCATCCGATAATTCACCAGGTGCTATTGTTGATGATCCGCCTGTGTCGTGTTCGGCTCTGTTGGTGCTATCTCCGTCGCGGTACTCTAATGAAAGGTTAATAAACCCGCCTTCATTACCCAAGTCAAAACCTCTGTTAAGACCGAAAGAGTATGTATCACCATCTCCTTCGCCAGTTGCGCCTGCTTGGAAGAACCCAGTTGTTACGCCCGTGCTGTCGTTCAGTGATAAGTTGATAACTCCGGCAATTGCATCTGAGCCGTAACGTGCTGCGGCACCATCTCTTAAAATCTCAACATTTTTTAGCGCCATTAACGGGATTGAGTTCATATCCGTACCCGCCGCACCGGCGCCCACCGTGCCAGATAGACCAAATATGGCTTGCGTATGTCTGCGTTTACCATTGATCAGTACCAAGGTTTGGTCTGGCTGTAGGCCTCGAAGTGTTGCAGGGCGAAATAAATCGGAGCCATCAGAGACTTGTGTTCGGCTAAAGTTAAACGATGGAGCAATAGATTGTAAGCTCTGACCCAACTCGGTAAAACCGCCTTTATTGAGCTGCTTAGTATCTAGTATATCGATTGGAGAGGTTGATTCGGTGGCGGTACGGTTTGACACTTTGGAACCAAGTACGGAAATGGTTTCAATTTTTTCGTCATTGGCTTGTTGGGCCATTGCGCAGGTGCTGGCAAATAAAGCAAGCGCCACTGGAGAAAGTTTAATAGGTCCTGTCATAACTACTACTCTGTTGATTGTTATTAATCTAATTAAATTCGTGCGACAGCACGTTGTCATAAAAAAAAATGCTGTGCAATGACTTTGTTTTTAAATCAGAAATATTTAATAATTTTTTCTGTGATTTTAGTTATGGTCATGTGGCTCAGCCAAGGTTCAGTGTACTTTTTTGGATCATTGATCTTTGCCTCAAAATACTAAATACTGTGTTTATGTACAGTATTTAGTATTTTGTTCATTTATGCGCTATGCCGAACTATTTTGCCAAAGTAATTTTTCATTTTTACAAGGCGCTTCTCACCCTGAAGAACTCATCAAACAAGCTGATTTTTTGGCCTATGATGCGCTGGCGATTTGTGACGAGTGTTCTGTCGCCGGGGTGGTACGAGCCTATCGGGCTATAAAAGATAACAAGCTATCCATTAAGTTGATAGTAGGCAGCTTTTTTAAATATCAATCGCTACAGTTTGTTTTGCTCAGTCCTAATCGTCAGGCCTATGCGGAGCTATGTCGCGTGATCAGTAATGCGAGAAAACGCTGTGATAAGGGCCGTTATGAGCTGAATCTATGGGACATTCTGTCTGTAAAACAGTGCTTTATTATTTGGCTACCAGCCTTTGATGAGCAAGATGCCCATTGGGCTGCATGGCTCAAACAATATCATCAAGGGCGGGTATGGTTAGGTGTGCAGCGGCATCTTAATCATCACGACAAAGCTTATATTCTTCACTGCCAGCAGCTTGCGAAGCAGTACTCTTTGGTAGTTACAGCCTGTGGTGGGGTGCTAATGCACGTTAGTGAGCGGCAGAAGTTACAACATACACTCACGGCGATCCGGCATAACTGCGCTGTGAGTGAACTTGGAGAAAAGCTCTTATCAAATACAGAGCGAGCGCTGCGCAGCAAGGTTAAACTGAGTAAACTGTTTAGTCGTCAGTGGCTAGACACTGCCTGTGACATTGCAGCACGGTGCACCTTTGATTTAGGGAGTTTGCGATACGAGTATCCCAGTGAATTGGTCCCTCAAGGTCACAGTGCTATGAGTTATTTATACTGTTTGGTAAATGAAGGTAAGCAGCTTCGTTTTCCTGATGGTGTGCCCGATGACATTGAAGCGTTGATAGAAAAAGAATTGTTACTGATAGAGCAGCTGAATTATCCCTATTTCTTTTTAACAATTCACGATGTGGTTATGTTCGCTAAACGACAGGGGATCCTATATCAAGGTCGAGGCTCAGCAGCTAATTCAGTGGTTTGTTACTGCCTGCAAATAACAGCCGTTGATCCTCGGCAGATCTCGGTGCTTTTTGAGCGTTTTATCAGTCAAGAGCGTAATGAGCCACCTGATATTGACGTTGACTTTGAACACCATCGCCGCGAGGAAGTGATCCAATATATTTACCAAAAATATGGTCGGGAGCGAGCAGCACTTGCTGCAACGGTGATCAGCTATCGCTTTAAAAGCGCAGTGCGAGATGTGGGTAAGGCGCTGGCAATGGACAGCACGCAACTTGACTACTTTGTAAGACAGGTTAATCGGCGAGACAAACTTGTCTCTTGGCAATCACAATTGAGTGAACTGGGATTAGATGCTAATTCTTATCAAGGACAGCTTTTTATTGAGTTGGTGAATGAAATACTGGGGTTTCCTAGGCACCTTTCTCAGCATGTGGGCGGGTTTGTCATTTCATCCGGACCTTTATACGAGCTAGTCCCCATAGAAAACGCAGCCATGGAGGCTCGTACAGTGATCCAATGGGATAAAGATGACCTTGAGAGCTTATCATTGCTGAAAGTTGATATTTTGGCGCTTGGCATGTTGAGTGCGATCAGAAAATCTTTTGATTCTATCGCGCAGCATTTTGGTTATGCGTGGAATATTGCGGATATCACGCGTTTAGGGGATGACTCCCAGGTTTACGGCATGCTGCAAAAAGCCGACACTGTGGGCGTTTTTCAAGTTGAATCTCGTGCCCAGATGAGCATGTTACCAAGGTTAAAACCCGCGTGCTACTATGACTTAGTCATTCAAATAGCCATTGTACGGCCGGGCCCAATTCAAGGCAAAATGGTACACCCATTTTTGCAGCGCCGAGCGGGCGAGCAACCCGTGAGCTATCCATCCGATGATGTAGAGTCTGTTTTATCCCGAACTTTAGGTGTACCGATATTTCAAGAGCAAGTTATTAAATTAGCAATGGTTGCTGCTGGGTTTAGCGGTGGCGAGGCAGATCGGCTACGCCGTGCAATGGCATCTTGGAAAAAAACAGGTGAGCTTTGGCAATTTAAAGATAAGTTACTAAACGGTATGCAGCAAAGGGGTTATACACGGAGTTATGCAGAGCAGATTTTTGCTCAGATCTGTGGCTTTGGTGAATATGGTTTTCCTGAGAGTCACTCAGCTTCTTTTGCTGTATTGGCCTATAGTTCGGCCTGGCTGAAATATTATTTTCCGGCTTTTTTCTACACGGCTTTGTTAAATAGTCTACCCATGGGGTTTTATAGCGCCTCGCAATTATGTCAGGATGCACAGCGTCATGGAATAGCTATTTTACCCGTCTGTGTGAATGCTTCACAGCTTGATCATGAAGTGGTTCAATCAAAACACAATTTTGCGATTCGTTTAGGTTTAAGGATGATAAAAGGGCTAAAAGCAAGAGCTATCAAAACACTGCTAGCGCATCGCCCTGAAGGGGGATATAAAAATATTCAGCAACTAAGCAAAGTGGGTGTGGATTCATGCACTATGGAACTTCTTGCCTCAGGAAATGCTTTGGCGTGTTTTTCTGATGGCCGTTACAGTGCACGATGGCAGTTGATGAACAAGGATGTTGAGTTACCTTTATTTGCCAATAGTGGCAGTCCAGAGGTGCCAACTGTAGCACCGTTAGGTGAGGGGAGTGAACTAGATAACATGCTTGAGGATTATGCAGTTATGGGTCTGACGCTACATAAACATCCCATCACGTTATTAGATGAAGCCGGTCGATTAGGGCGATTTACGCGTATGGCGCAGCTTAGCGGTATAGCGGACCAACAACTTGTGACTGTGATTGGAGTAGTGACAGGCAAACAAGCGCCTGGTACCGCAGCTGGAGTCACATTTTTTACTCTTGAGGACGATACAGGCAACATCAATGTGGTGGTGTGGTCAGCCACAGCGCGTGCACAAAAACAGGCATATTTGAGCGCCAAGATATTAGAGGTCAAAGGGGTATTAGAGCGCAGTGGTGAAGTCATTCATGTTATTGCTGGTAGATTGCTCGATCGTAGTGATTTATTACGGGCTCTAAAAAGTGATTCTAGGCAATTTCATTAGTTGGAAAAAAAACATCTTATTGTTTTTAAAATGTAAATAATGGAGTGTTCAGTTCGGGACAAATGATAGATTGCGTGTTGTTAGTCTAGGTGGATTTTTAACCATTTCTTTTGTGCTAGACATCAAATGTAACATTTTGGTCTTAAAAAAAATATGATTGGTCATTAATTTGTCTGTATAAATTTTTTTTGAAAAGCATTTGATACAGTTAATAACTTGTTGATTTTAAATTTCTATTTTTCCTTTTGCTTGCGCAAATGAAAATTATATACAGAAAAATGTTAGAAAAGTGTCGAATTGTACACTGCCTAAATATGTGATAGAACAATACAGGTTAATTAAAACAATAACTTACACTACAACAGGGAAAAGCAAACAATGAAACCAATATTTACATTAAGTGCATTGTCAGCAGCCATGTTACTAGGCCAAACACAACTGGCAGTGGCAGCGGATGAAAAAGTTGAGCGCATCGAAGTTACTGGCTCTCACATTAAACGTACGGATATGGAAGGCCCATCTCCAATTCAATCAATCTCAGCAGGCGACCTTGCTGCAACTGGTTCAACAGACTTAATCGGTGCGCTGCAAAAGCTACCAGTATCAGGTGCTGGTACATTTAGTACTCAAGGCAACTCAAGTGACGATACGGCAAACGGTGGTTCAAGTGTTGCACTAAGAGGTTTAGGTGCATCTTCAACGCTCGTTTTAATTAATGGTCGCCGTGTGGCTGTAAGCCCATTCGCAAAAGACATTGAAACATCATTCGTTGATTTAAATACCATTCCTGTATCTTCTGTAAAACGTATCGATATTCTAAAAGATGGTGCATCAGCGACTTATGGTTCGGATGCGGTTGCCGGGGTTATCAATATCATTTTACGTAATGATATAGATGGTTTTGAATTATCAGGTAAAGTATCAGACACAGCTGACGGCGGCGGTGAAGAGCAAAACTTCACACTACTGTGGGGTTCATCAACAGATAAAGGTCAACATAACTTCGCATTGGATTACTTCAAGCGTGGCGACGTTTTCTATGGTGACAGAGACTATACAGCGACTGCTGATCAGCGCTTTAGAGGCGGCAACAACTCACTGAGTTCATCAGGCTTTCCTGGTAGCGTAGAAGTGGTTAAAGGCATGCTAACTGATGAGCAGTGGGCTCGATTGCCTGTGACTGGCACAGCAGATGATGGCACACCTATTCGCCAAACTATTTTTGCTGACGTATGGGGTAATGATACCTGTCCTGAAGAAATGATTATCGGTGATATCTGTCGTTATGACTATGCACCACACATGTCGTTAATTCCATCAACAGAGCGTGTAAGCTTTAGTTATAACGGTGTACAGGAACTAGCTGATGGCGTTGAGGGCTTTGCTGAGTTTGCAGCGCAGCACGCCTCTACATTTATTCAAGGTGCGGGTAGCCCAAGCTTCACTGAATTAACGATGATGGGGGATAACCCAAATCATCCGTTGGCTGGTGACCCTTCGCATTTCTTACACGGTGTAGATATTTCAATGCGTCGTCGTACTGTTGATATCGGTAACCGTAAAAAAGATGTAGATTCAGAATATTACCGTGCTGTGATTGGTGCACGTGGTAACTACAATGATTGGGATTGGGAAGTTGCATACTCGACTATCCGTTCTAGCGCAGTTGAAAAAGGTTTTGATGGTTTCCCGAACAAACGTTTAGCGCAAGAAGCTATTGATAAGGGGTTATGGAACCCGTTTGAACCAAGCACTAATACCGCTGAAGGCCTAGCATACTTTGAAACTACAACAACGCGTTATGGTTCATCAACTATGCAATCAGTAGATGGTACGATTTCTGGCGAGTTATTCGAGCTAGATGCGGGTTATGTTGCAGCGGCATTTGGTTTTGAATCACGCCGTGAGAAAATTGAAGATAACCCAGATTCACAGTACCTACGTGGTGAGATTTTCGGAACGGAAGCGACTCAAGCAAACGGTGACAGAGATAATACAGCTGTATTCGCTGAATTCAGTGTACCAGTGCTTGATACGCTTGAGTTACAATTGGCGGTTCGTCATGAAGATTACAGTGACTTTGGTACAACAACAGACCCTAAAGTAGCATTTCGTTGGGCACCAATTGATTCGTTAGTGCTACGTGGTTCATGGGGAACTGCGTTTAGAGCGCCTTCACTGGTACAGCTTCACTTAGGTCGTACCGATGAGTCACCTTCGGTTATCGATAAAGAGCGTTGTCGTCAAACGGGCGCTGAGGCAGATTGTGAACCAACAGAGTACACAGCCGTGGTTGCAGGTAACAAAGAGCTACAACCAGAGACATCTGAAAACTACAACTTAGGTGTAGTATGGCAGGCGACGGATGATTTCAGTATTGGTGTTGATTACTGGAACTATGATCAAGATGACTTGATCAAGAAAATAGGCGCGCAAAAGCTAGTAGATTGTTGTAGTACCGATCCTAACTTAGTTCTTCGTGCACCAATGCAGGGTAGTACTTTAGGTCGTATCTTAAGAATCAACGATACATTCGTTAACATCGGTGGCCGAGACACAGATGGTTTTGATGTCAACCTTGCGTATGCGCTAAACACACAAAGCATGGGTGAGTTCAAGTTTACCTATAACCTGACTTATGCTCTGAACTTTGAAGAGCAGTCTTTTGAAAGTGATGATGATGGTAACACCAGCATTGTGGTTGAAGACCTAAATGGTGAGCATGAGCATCCACAATTCCGTTGGACTGCGGGTGTGGACTGGGCAAACAACGACTGGTTAGCAACGCTGAACATCAACTTTATTGATTCATACAATGACTTAGCAGACAGCGATGGCAACAAGTACGAGATTGACTCTTGGACAACGTATGACGCAACTGTGAGCTACATTGGATTTAAAGACTTAACCTTGACGTTAGGGGCTGCGAACCTATTTAACGAAGAAGCACCATTCGTGCCTTCTGATGCTATGGGTATTGATGCTAAAACACACAGCACCCTTGGCCGTCAGGCTTACATCAAGTTTGACTACAAGTTCTAATTGCTAAACAACCAAAAGTAACAAGCCCGGTATAGCCGGGCTTTTTTGTATCATTTTATTTTTGCACGGAGGTTGGAAAGCGCTACGCTTTTCTAACCTGCGATTATTCGCCAGCTATCAATGCAGCTTCTTCTGGGCGTAATGTGAGTACTTCAAAGCCTGTTTTGGTGACCAAAATAGTGTGTTCAGTTTGTGCTGAAAGGCGTTTATCTTTGGTGACTACGGTCCAGCCATCTGCTTTAGTGATGGTTTTTGCGCTGCCCTGATTGATCATAGGTTCAATGGTAAAGGTCATGCCTGGTTGCAGTTTTAAACCTGTGTTAGGTTTACCGAAGTGAAGTACATCGGGGGCCTCATGCATTTGTTGGCCAATGCCATGGCCACAATATTCTCGTACCACGCTATAACCATTTTGGTGTGCTGTTTTTGCGATGATATGACCAATATCACCCAATCTAGCACCGGGTTTAACCAACTTTATTGCTTGCCACATAGCCTGCTGTGTTACGCTCACAAGCTGTTTTGCACTGTCAGTGGCATTGGGCATCACGTACATTTTGCTTGAGTCTGTAATATAGCCATTTTTCTCAAGCGTAATATCAAAATTAACGATGTCGGTTTCTGTCAGCACCTCAGAATAGTTAGGGATACCATGACAAACCACATTATTGACAGAGCTATTGAGTGCAAATTGGTAGCCATATTGACCTTTTGATGCAGGGCGGGCTTTAAGATCATTGGTTATGAATTGATCCACAAGGTTATTTACTTCCATGGTTGAGATACCAGGCTTAACAACCTCATCAAGCATCACAAATACCTGAGCCAATAGTTTTCCCGACTCGCGCATCAAGGCAATTTGTTCATCGGTTTTGATGACTACTTCACTCATTCGTGACACCTTGTTGTTTTAAGTGTTGAGGTTTGCTCGGCATGAATTTGCTCAGCTCGAACGAGCTCGGCTTGGATGAGTTGCGCAAATGTTTTGTCAGGGTTGAGTTCAGCTAAGCGACCCATTTTGATCCAAAACTCTGCTTGTGAATTGATTGAACGAGACATCACTTGCGACGCTGTGCGCAGCTCTTCATGAAGTTCATCGGAAATTTTAACAATACCCAAAGTATACATCCTATATATGTTTTATATATAGATTGTATATTTTGAATTAAAAAAAGAAAAGGGGCATATTTGCCCCTTTCACAGATATTTAATTATCTGATTAGCCCAACCCAAACGGGTCATCAATACTGTGGCTAGGTTGTGTAAACCATTTTGGACCCTGATCGGTCATGTAGAAATGATCTTCAAGACGCACTCCAAACTCATCAGGAACCACAAGCATAGGCTCATTACTAAAACACATGCCTTTGGCCAGATGTTGTGGGTTATCTTTAACTAAATATGGCCATTCATGAATGTCCAAACCAATACCATGTCCAGTTCTGTGTGGACAGCCTGGTAAATCGTAATCAGGGCCAAGGCCAACTGATGCTAGGTAGCTACGAGCTGCGTAGTCCACATCACCACAAGTCTTGCCGATTTGTGCAGCTTCAAACGCTGCCAACTGGGCATTTTTCTCATGCTGCCACATGGTACGCTGACGCTCGTTTGCATCGCCAAATACATAGGTACGGGTAATGTCAGATAGATAACCTTCTAGTTTACAGCCGGTATCAACCAACACGATATCGCCTTTTTTCAGGACCTGTGGCTCTTTAACGCCATGCGGGAAAGAGCTGGCCTTGCCAAACAACACAATACAGAAATAGTTGCCTGGTGCGCCTACTTTTTTATGAGCTTGATTAATGAAGGCTTCAACTTCGGTAGTGGTGATCCCTTCGTGTAACATGCTCGCTGTTGCTTTATGAACCGCTAAAGTCATATCCATGGCGCGCTGAATGAGTGCTAGCTCGTTGTCAGATTTGTGCATTCGACAATGAGCTGTAACCGGCTGCGCATTAATTAAGTTAAGCTCAGGCGCTTCGAGGCGAATACCATCAGCTACAAAAAACGCGGTACTTTCATCGATGCCAACAGTGGCATTTTTGCTAATACCCATTTTCTCTAAGACTTGAGCAAACAGCGCATATGGGCTTTGATGTTCTTGCCAGTCGTTAATAGGCCCTTCGACAACTTGGTAATCAAGTAACGAACCTATTTCAAATGATGGAGCTATAAACTCAACAGTGCCTGAAGCGGGTAGAATTGCGCCAACAAGACGTTCACTGGCATACCATTGCATTCCTGTGAAGTACTTCAAGTTAGTGCCTGCATTGAGGTAGATGGCATCAATACCATGTTGTTGCATGTAACGCTGTGCCTTTGCAATACGCTCTAAGTATTCATCATATTGAATTGCGTTCACCCCTTGGGTCATATCTTCTAATGCATCGAGAGCTTGCTGTTGTGAGTGTGTACCTATACCTATAGTTGTCATAATTACTCCTAAAATCGATCGATTCTGTAGGGGGTTAAATCAAGAGCGGGTTGTTCACCCATACATAGTTGGCCAACGAGTTTTGCGGTGATGGCAGCTTGAGTCAGGCCTAAATGTTGGTGGCCAAACGCAAATAAAATATTGTCGTGCTTTGGAGACCGGCAAATAATGGGCAGGGAGTCCGGCAAAGAAGGGCGACACCCCATCCACGTTTGTGTCACTTGGCTTTGCTCAAGCCCTTGAACAAGTTGCTGAGCATGGGCAAGTAACATGGTTGCTCGCTCATTTCGCTCTGGTGCATCTAGCCCTGCAAACTCAACAGTACCAGCTAATCGTAACCCTGACTGCATGGGGGTGATGATAAACTGTCTTTCAGCAGATGCAACTGGACGCGATAAAGCACCGAGCTCATTCAACATTGCATGGTAACCACGCTCAGTGTCTAGAGGCACTTTAAAACCTAGCTGCTTTGCTAGAGGCTTGCTCCAAGCACCGGTACACAAAACGGCTTTATCAAACACTAGGTTCTCACCCTTATCAGTTAATAGCTCTACTTGATTGGACTTTGGTGTGATCTCTGTGATCTCAGTGCGCGCAAAAAGGCCTCCATTTTCAACAAATCGTTGATAAATGTGACGACACAATACATGAGGGTCAGTGGTATGCCCAACATCACAAAATAGTAAGGCATGTTTTACATTGCTGCTTAGCGTCGGTTCTAACGCTTGTATTTCTTTGCCTTTTAACCACTTTATTGAAACGCCTTGCGCTTTAAACGCTAGATAGGTTTTTTCTACACGTTTTGATGAACTGGTTTCAAAAGTGAGCAGCGAGCCATTTTTAGTAATGAGTGAGCCATAGTCACTATCAGCGAGTAGCTCTTGGTAAGCTGCCAGAGAGGATTCATTAAGAGCTCTGAGCGCCTGTGTATGTTTTTTAAATGAAGTAGGGCGCATATTCAATAGAAAGCTCAAAAACCAAGGCAGCATTTTCAATGCATAGCGCCAATCAATTCTAAGAGGACCAAGGGGATTAAGCAGCATACCAGGTAGTTTGGGGAGTAACTTTGCGCTGGCAAGTGGAAATACTTGCTCTGATGCAAAGTGTCCGGCATTGCCTTTTGAGCAGCGCTGCGCAATACCGGTTGGGTCAAATAATGTGACTGAAAAGCCTAAATCCTGAAGCCTTTTCGCTGTACATAAGCCGACTATACCCGCGCCAATGACTGCAATATGTTGTTTTTGTTGGGCCATGCATTTTTCCTCTGCGGGATACGATTTGGAAGTTGAACATGAAAATTTACCAAATTGTATCTGTGTATTTTAACCATCGGAAAGATTTTGTTCTGCTAAGCGAAGTGCAATTTAGTCATTAAAAATCAATCTTTTAAGCTGTCAATTGTATTTTTAATAGGGTTAATAAAAATAATTTTTACAATTGAATATTGATTATTGTATACAATATACCTAAGATGGTAAACACAAAAACCAATGAGGAACAAATAAAATGATCGAATGGCAAGGGGTTTACCCAGCAGTTACCACTCAATTCAATGACGACGGTAGTATTAACTTTGAGACAACAAAGAGCATGATAGATGCGCTGATTAACGAAGGTGTACATGGCATCATCGTACTGGGTACTGTCGGAGAAAATTGTTCGTTACGCGCCGAAGAAAAGCGCGATGTTCTAAAAGCTGCAAAAGAAGTGGTAGCAGGCCGTGTTCCTCTACTTACAGGTGTTGCAGAAACAACCACTCAGTTTGCTATAGAGTTTAGCCAAGATGCAGAAGAAATTGGCATTGACGGTTTAATGGTGCTTCCAGGGATGGTGTACCGCTCAACGGAGCGAGAAGCAATTTATCATTATCAACAAGTGGCGCGCAGCATGTCTTTGCCTGTGATGATTTACAACAACCCAGTAACCTATGGGGTTGATGTTTCAATCGAAGGCATGAAGGTACTGGCGAATGAGGAAAATATTGTAGCTATCAAAGAGGCGACGACTGACACTCGCCGCATCACTGAACTACAAAGCGCTTTTGCTGATAGATTTATTATTTTCGGCGGGGTTGATGATATCGCGCTTGAGAGCCTGATGTTAGGTGCGACTGGTTGGATCTCTGGCCTTACCAACGTATTCCCCAGAGAGTCAGTTGCTATCTATGAGCTCGCACGTCAAGGGCGTTATGAAGAAGCAAAAGAGATCTGGCGTTGGTTCTTACCTTTACTCCGTTTAGATACCATCCCGACATTAGTACAGTGTATTAAGTATGCTGAACAATTGGCGGGTCGAGGTTCACAAGTGACGCGTGCGCCGCGTTTGAGCTTGCCTGAAGATGAAAAAGCAATGATCAATCGTTTATACGACGAAGCGATGACGACACGTATTGATCTTAGTAAGTTCAAACTGGATTAACATGTATGCGCAAAGGGACATTCTCATGTATTGATGGCCACACCTGTGGCAACCCTGTGCGCTTGATCACCAGTGGTCACCCCAATTTGCGGGGTGACACAATGAGTGAAAAGCGCCAGCACTTTATGGCTGAGTTTGACTGGATCCGTCAGGCGTTGATGTTTGAGCCTAGAGGTCACGATATGATGTCAGGTTCATTTATTTATCCGCCTACAACCTGTGATGGTGATGCAAGCATTTTATTTGTTGAAACATCAGGCTGTTTACCTATGTGTGGTCATGGCACGATAGGGACTGTGACGTTTGCATTAGAGCAGGGCCTTATTCAACCAACCCACAACAACAAACTGAAGCTTGATACGCCAGCCGGCAGAGTTGACGTTGAGTATTTGATGGAAGATGGCAGTGTGAAGTGGGTCAAACTGTTCAATGTACCCGCTTATCTTGCTCATGAAAATGTCATGATTGAGGTGCCAGAGCTAGGTAGCTTGAAGGTTGATGTCTCTTATGGCGGCAACTTTTACATCATTGTTGAGCCTCAGCCAAACTTTCCGGGAATAGAGCACTGGAATGCAGCGCAGATATTAAAGCACAGCCCCACAGTGCGTGATGTCATTAATCAAACTTTGCAATGTATTCACCCGCTAGATGCAACCGTCAATGGCGCATCGCATGTACTTTGGACCGGACAGCCAAAACATGCGGATTCGAGCGCAGCCAATGCGGTGTTTTATGGTGACAAAGCTATAGACCGTTCACCTTGTGGAACGGGCACGAGCGCGCGAATGGCTCAGTTGTTTGCCAAAGGACGACTTCAGGTTGGACAGTCATTCGTACATGAAAGCTATATTGGCAGTCAGTTTGTGGGCTGTATTGAAGGTGTAACAGAAGTGGCTGGAAAGTCAGCAATTTTACCCAGTATCCGAGGATGGTCAAAAGTAACAGGTACTAGTAACATTAGCGTGGATGATAGTGATCCCTATGCTTTTGGCTTCCAAGTGATTTAACCCAAACGAAATAACAGGAGCAAACCATGGAGATAAGTGGTGCAAGTTACATAGCTGGACAATGGCAAAAAGCCGAAAATGCACAGGCGTTTTTTGGTTTTTCTCCAAAACACAACCAGCCGTTAACAACCCCTATCTACGAAGCGACTTCGCAGATGCTGAACGATGCGATAACCGCGTCGGAGCAGGCATTTGTTAGCTACAGACAAACAAGCTTTGCACAACGTGCCACGTTTTTATTTGCTATCGCGGATGAAATAGAAGCACTTGGTGAGGCATTAATCCATGTGACTCATGAAGAAACGAACTTGCCAATTGCCAGATTACAAGGGGAAAGAGGGCGCACCATTAATCAGCTGCGCGCTTTCGCCCATGCCTTGGAGCAAAGCAGCAATGGGGTTCTTAACTTAGATCAACAAGACAAGGCGGACCCGAACCGAACGCCTTTACCAAAGCCTTATACCAAGTTAAGTCATTTACCGGTAGGAGTGGTTGCAGTCTTTGGTGCATCGAATTTTCCATATGCTTTTTCTACATTAGGTGGTGATACAGCATCCGCGCTGGCAGCTGGATGCCCTGTGATCATGAAAAGTCACACGGCACATCCTGCAACCAGTGAATTGATGAGCAAAGCAATAGACAGGGCAATTACCAAAACGAACATGCCTGCTGGGGTTTTTTCAATGATCCAAGCAAAAAACTATGACATTGCACATCAGTTAGTGGCTGCGGACCCAATCAAAGCAGTTGGCTTTACTGGGTCATTTACTGTTGCTCAAAAATTAATGGATACCATAGGTAAACGTGCTGAGCATATTCCATTTTATGGCGAACTTGGCAGTATTAATCCACAGTTGATTTTTGCCGAACATGCGGCACAGCACAGTGAAGCATTGGCCCAGCAATTATGTCAGTCTTTACTGATGGGTAATGGTCAATTTTGTACAAGCCCTGGATTGTGGGTAGTACCCAAAGGCAGTGATGTGTTTATCGAGACTGCGAAGCAACAGTTAAGTAGTAGTCAGTCCGATACGCTGTTATCACCCAACATTGTGAACAGTTTTAAACAAAGCGTGGAGACACTCAAAGCAACATCGGGTGTAACCTTGTTGGCGCAGGGGCTACTACAACAGCAGTTTCATGCCAATGCCCATTTGTTTGCCACCGATGCAGATACATATTTAGCTAATAGTGCATTGCATGAAGAGGTATTTGGGCCGTGTGCGATGTTGGTTACCTACGAAAACGAAGCGCAATTACTACAGCTTGTGGATAACTTACAAGGGCAGTTAACGGCGTCAATCCATGGTACTGATGGTGATTTTATTAATCATGCTAAGGTGATTGAGTCATTACAGTACAAAGTAGGAAGATTAATTGAAAATCAGATGCCTACAGGTGTAGAAGTATGTCCTTCTATGAACCATGGTGGTCCATTTCCATCAAGCACCGATGTGAGAAGTACGTCGGTTGGTCTAAATGCCATGCTGCGTTTTTTAAGGCCATTGTGCCGTCAACGGGCTGATTGATTGTTGATAAATGTTAAGCAAAAAAAGACCCAGAGCAAAGGGATGCTCTGGGTTTAGGGGATGGCTCATATGAGCCAATGCGTTACTTAAAAACACCTTCTATACATTAGGGAGAAGTAGAAAGTAATTTAAGTGTAGTTAACTATTCACAAAACTTACAAACATATGAAATATATTTAAAGTTAATTTAAATCAATGAGTTAAGCTATATATTCCTATTTAGTCTAAAAATACCCAAAAGATATCTTCAAGTTATACCCAAGTTATTAACTGCGCATTGCTGACTAAATCACGTGGTAAACTATTTTTTACTTTATTCTTTTGCCATTTGCCTAAGCCAACGGGAGCACCACATAAGGTTAAAATAACCTCGCCGGTTTTTGTTGTGGGTTGTGCAAGACGGATGTCTTTTCCTTGAAAATAATCACAGGCTTGTTGTTGGCTCATGGCTAGAGTGTTGTCAGTCGCATGATGACCAAGAGCTGTAGCAAATTCATGCTCTAGACGTACCCCATTTTTGTGAGTTGTACCAATTTGTATGCCTAGTCTTGCGTACTTAATCTTATTTTGTAGTTGCTCTAAAGCATCAGGGAACAGCCATAACTCTTTATCACGGGTCATTAAATTGCCGCTTAATGTTTTGATACCAAAATGCTTTTTGATATAACAATGGAACGTGTTTTGTAATTTCACATCAGTGGCAGTAAATGGGAACGCTCCTTTTTTTATTTTTTGCTCCGGATTGTCCACAGAGCCCGTCTTTTTAAATCTTGCGATAAAAAAGCCCTCACTATCAAAAATCTGTGGCCATACGTGCAAATAACCTTGATCAGTCGTGGCTTTTTCAGCGCCATCAAATAGCTTATCCAATGGCTCTATTTCTATCAGCCCTTTGAACTGTTCTAGCAAGTAAGAGCAGACGGCTTGATTTTCCACAGGCGTGAGTGTACAGGTTGAGTAAACGAGCGTACCGCCTGGTTTCAAAGCAAAAAATGCGCTACGGATAAGCTGTTTTTGAACATCACTTATGTCGATATTTGACTGAAGTGACCAGTTCTTTAGCGCATCTGCATCTTTTCTAACGGTACCTTCACCAGAGCAAGGTGCATCAAGCAAAATGCTGTCGAAGCACTCAAACATATAGTCGCCAAAAATAGAGCCGTTAAAATGAGACAGTGCACAGTTAGCAACACCCATTCGTTTCATATTGGCTGCTAGCACCTTAACGCGTGAGGATGAGAGTTCGTTGGCAATCAATACACCTTGGTTATCCATCATTGCTGCTAATTGTGATGTTTTAGACCCAGGGGCAGCTGCCATATCTAACACAACTTGACTATCCTCAAGAGCTTCAGCTAATGCCATAGGTGGCAACATAGAGCTTGCTTCTTGCACATAGATACAACCACTTAGGTGTAGTTCAGTATTACCTATGGGTAATTTTTCTTCTTCAGCCTCAGGGCGTGTTAGCCAAAAACCATTATCGCACCAAGGTACAGCATCAATGAGCCAATCATTGGTGTGGCAATATTGTTTAAATTCTTCAACCGACATTTTTAAGGTGTTGACGCGTACTGAGCGGCGCAAGGGGCTCTGACAAGCTTTTACGAAATCTTCAATTGTCAGGTGTTCAGGAATATAGCTCTTAACGTCAGCTAAAAAGGACTCTGGGATGTAGGTAGAAGTATTCAAAAAATTTGACCTAGGCGTTGAATTTCACGGCAAGATACTATTTTATCACTGTTTAGTGCTGGGCTAAAAGTCCTTTTAAAACCCAGCGTTTAACTAACTGAAACAATTTTAAGGTGAGACAATACCTGTGATGTTGACATACAGGTATGCAAACCAGGCGATAAAGAAACAGCTACTGGCTAGTGCAAAAGCGATTGTTCTCATCAAAAGGTTTCTACACACGATGTGTTCAAAACAGTGCCAGTAACGAGCAACAACAAAAAATGTACTGACCACAAACCAAAAGTGTCCCTCAATATTTTGTTGGTCTAGCAAGCACAGCAAAACAATAAAGAGAGTTGATTGCTGGAACTGGTTGTCATAGCTATTTCCAGCCAATGCGGTCGTTTGTTCAAAGTTGCTTTTTGCTACAAATTGAATGTCATACACTGAAACACGCTTACTTTTAAAAGCGCAAATGCGTAAGCCTGTTGTCAGCAACCATAAAAAGCACATTAAGAAAATTAAAAACATAATCGGATAGTGAACCCACATAATTACACCCTCTTGTTGAAAACTAAATTTACTTTACCCGAGTTATCAATCGCGTTAACGTGTCATTTATGACATTTTAAACGGTAAAACTGACATATGTATCATGTGGCTATTATTTGCCCTGAAGGTGCTTTAGCAACAGGCATCACGGGAGTAATAGATATACTAAATGTTGCAAATACGCTGGCAAAGAAGTCTGTGTTTAGCTGGCAATTAGTAGGCATTGAGGCCGAAAAAGTCAGGACGAGTCAGGGCTTGGAAATAGCTTGCGATATTAAATTAGCTGACTTGCACAGTGCCGATGTTATGCTGTGGATTGGCAGTCAATTTCAAGGTCAGAAAAAACTATGGCAGGCGTGTAATACATTCGTGCCGTACAGGGAGCATATTAATAAGCTTGCGCAGAGCAGTGAGTATACAATAGCTACCTGTACATCTGTATGTTACTTAGCAACCAGCGGCTTTTTAGATCCCTACCATGTCACCAGTAGCTGGTGGCTTAAGACGTTTTTTCAGCGGTATTTTCCAAAACTGAAAGTCAGTCAGGAAAAAGTGTATTTACAAGATGGCAAGGTGATCACATCTGGGGCTGCACAATGCTACTTTACGATGATGCTTCATTTCATACGTCAAACCTGTGGTATTGAACTTGCGGATGAATTAGCGTCGTGGCTGGCTATTCCTGAACTTACAACTTCACAGCAACCATTTATGCAAATAGGTGCATTTGAGCTACATCAGGACGAACGGTTATTGTTGTTGCAAAATTACATCAAGAACAACTTATCAGGCGCACTGACAGTGGACTCTTTGGCTAAGCAGCTGAGTGTCAGTGAGCGAACGTTGATCAGGCGCTTTCAAAAACAAATAGGACTTACACCTTCTCATTATGTCAGGTTGGCCAGATTGGAAAAGGCAAAGCAACTGTTACGCACCACGCGAATGAATGCAAATGATGTAGCGTGGCAAGTTGGCTATCAAGATATTGGATCTTTCAACCGTATATTCAAGGAGCAATATGGGAAAACACTCAACGAGTACAGGGCACAATTTGGCTAAGTGTCGAGGTTATATTTTTTATTGAACTTTACTTTGGTTGTCGTGATATAGTTTGTCGTGATATTTCGCGAGGTGAGTTATGACTAGTGTAGTTAATCATTTTCTAGGTGATTCAGAGTTGCTATTAAATGCGGTTGGAGAGGGGATTTATGGCTTTGATCTCTCAGGTAATGCTGTATTCGTTAACCCGGCTGCAGAGCGCATGACAGGGTGGCGCGCTGAAGAGTTGCTGGGGAAAAAAATACACCAGTATCATCATCATAGCCATGCTGATGGAACACCTTACCCCGCTGAACAATGTCAAATATATTGCACTATGTTTGATGGAATACGTCGCCATGTAACGGACGAAGTGTTCTGGCGCAAAGATGGGTCGAGTTTTCCAGTTGAGTATACTTCTACGCCTATTTACAGAGATGGCAAGTTGATAGGTGCGGTTGCAATATTTCGTGATGTATCTAAACAACATGAAACAGAACAGGCTTTGCGCAATGCCTTGGATAAAGTCCAGCTATTGAGTGAGCAGCTTCAGGATGAAAATGCATATCTACTCGCTGAACTGAATCAGGACTGGCAGGAGTCTGGTTTGGTGGGCTGTAGTCACATTTTTAAAGCGATGCTGGCGCAAATTGAATTAGTGAGTCAAACCAACAGTACCGTACTTATTCAGGGGGAGAACGGGACAGGCAAAGAGTTGGTTGCCAGGAATTTACATCGTTTAAGCGCCCGCTCTGAGCAACCTTTTGTCCGAGTCAATTGTGCGGCATTTACGCCAAGTTTGCTTGAATCAGAGCTATTTGGTCATGAGAAAGGGGCTTTTACAGGCGCTAACGAACGACGTAAGGGCCGTTTTGAGCTGGCGAATAACGGAACGTTATTTTTAGACGAAGTAGGTGAGTTGTCACCAGAAGCGCAAAGCAAATTATTACGTGTCATTCAAGAACAGGAATTTGAGCGAGTCGGAGGCAGTCAAACTATTTCTGTAGACATTCGTATTATTGCTGCAACCAATCGAACGTTGTGGCAGATGGTAGAGCAAGGAAGCTTTCGTATGGACTTGTATTACAGGCTTAACGTATTCCCCATACAAGTACCAGCGCTTAGAGAGCGAAAAGAAGACATACCTGTGTTGTCAGCCAATATAATTAAGCAGTTGAACAAGCGACTTGGTAAGCATTTTAAAGGGGTGTCGAAAAGTGCACTCAGTAAACTTCAGCGCTATGATTGGCCTGGTAATATTCGCGAATTACAGAATGTATTAGAACGAGAAGCCATTTTAAGTGCATCCAAGCTGTTACAGTTGTCACAACCATTATCATCGCAGGCAACTGCATCATCGAACGAACCCAAGCAGGATTTGTCTTTAGAGCAAGCGCAACGAGCGCATATTCTAGGTGTGTTGGAATCTTGTGTTTGGAAAGTGGCTGGGGTCAATGGTGCAGCAAGTAAACTGGGGTTGAATGAAAGTACGTTACGTTCAAAAATGAAAAAGCTAGGCATTGAAAGAAATCGTGATATTTAGCGTTATTTCGTGATATTTCACGATTCTTGTCTGTGCAGATGATATTAAAGTTATACAAATCAATACTTTAAATTAAGTTTCAGTTTGGTCTGAAAGTTGCAGAACTGCTTGTGTTCGTTATTAACAAATACAAGCAGAAGTATTATGAAGTTTGACATCAAAGAAGAAGACCTCATCATCAAGCCCTATAAACATTCAGGGCCAATTTATATTCGTGAGCAAAAAGGACACTTTCAACGCATCAGGCGCTATCTAAGCTGGTTTCTAATGCTTATTTTTGTTGGCCTCCCTTGGCTCAGCTATCAAGGACAGCAGGCCATTTTGTTTGATGTGGCGCATCAGCAATTTAGGATTTTTGGCGCAACATTTTTACCTCAAGATTTTATGTTGCTGGCGTGGCTGTTTATGGCAGGCGCCTTTGCACTGTTTTTTGTTACAAATTGGTTGGGACGTGTTTGGTGCGGGTTTATTTGTCCACAAACAGTTTGGATGCTGATGTTCACATGGGTTGAACACAAAGTAGAAGGAACGCGTAATCAACGCATTAAGATGGATAAAGGCGGTTGGAATTTAAGTAAAACTCGAAAAAAGCTCACCAAGCATAGCATTTGGCTGTTGATGTCATTGCTCACCGCCACATCTTTTATGGCTTATTTTGTCCCTGTATCAACGCTTTACGCTGATATGTTCACCTTGCAGTGGTCCGGATTAGTTAGTTTCTGGGTATTCTTGTTTACGCTTTGCACCTATGGAAATGCTGGGTTTTTAAGAGAAAAAATGTGTACAGTGGCGTGTCCTTATTCACGTTTTCAATCAGTAATGTTCGACAAAGACACGTTAGTGGTCAGTTATAACTCTTTACGCGGAGAGCAGCGAGGTCGTCGCAAAAGAAAGGATGATCCATCAAAACTCGGCTTAGGTGATTGTGTAGATTGCAATTTGTGTGTTGAAGTGTGTCCCGCGGGAATTGATATTCGCAATGGCCTGCAATATGAGTGTATTAACTGTGGTTTATGTATTGATGCTTGTGATCAGACCATGGACAAATTCGGCTACAAAAACGGGTTGATCAGCTACAAAAGTGAACACCAGATGGCTGGAAAACTCACTAAACCATTTAGATTGAAACTTGTTGGATATGCTGTTTTAACTGGAGTAGTAATTGCTACGATGGCGGTGTGGCTTTCACTTAGAACCCCCCTTGAAGTATCTGTGATAAGAGACCGAAATGTGTTGTATCGTTTAGACTACCTGGGGATAGTAGAAAACCCATACACCTTGAGTATCATCAACAAAACTCAACAGACATTAAGCTACAACATTGGACTAAACGGTTTCTATGGGGCAAACCTTGTTGCGCCAAGCGATATAAAAATCGCGGCAGGTCAAATGTTATTGGTTCCCGTTACTATTACCGCAGATCAGCACAACCTAAAGCATAAAGTTCACAAAGTAACTTTTGTCGTCAGTTCGGTAGAAGACAGTACAATTCAACTTGAAAAAACAAGTTATTTTTATAGTGAATAAGTGAGGAAGGCGCACTTGGCTGTGCGCCTATAAGCGCCTTCTAGACACATTCAGGTGCTACATACAAGGCAAAGAGAAGCCGCACTTAAAAGTGTCTCAAATTAGTCATATTTTAATCATTATCCAGCATGTAAAATATTCGTTTTAAAAGTGTTTACAAACGTGTTCGTACTGCTAGATTTAATTAGCCAGCTATAAAAATTGATAAGATATTTGAGCCCGTTGACAATGGACATGCACGCAATAATGGGCGCTGAGTTTAATATACAATTATATCTATATCCGATAAAATAAAGAGTTGGCGTAACATTTCATCAGCAATACCTACTTATAAAAAGGATAGATCGATATGGTAACGCTAATAGTCAGTGATATATATGGCCACACAGCCAATTTAGACGCCTTTGCCAATGAACTTGTCGGTGGCATTGTCATTTGCTCCCCCTATGATACAAAGCAATCTATACGTCAGCGCGATGAAGAAGACGTGTATACACAATTCGTCAATACTGTTGGTCATGATAATTATATGAGCAAAGTAGAAAGGGCGATTGCACTACACCGTCCCCAGCTTGTTATCGCTTTCAGTGCTGGTGCCTCTGCTGCATGGCGTGCTATAGCACATATGCAAAGTGGTCAGCCTAAAAAACTTATCGGATTTTACCCCGGACAAATTAGAAACTATGTCGATGTTCAACCAAAATGTCAGGTAGATTTGTTGTTTCCACAACAAGAAGAGCATTTTGAACTGACTCCCGTGATACAGACGCTACAGAAAATGGCGAATGTTAATTGTACTCGAACGCGATATAACCACGGTTTTATGAACGCACTATCTAATCAGTTCAACAAATATGCATACCTTCACTATACTCACTTGTGCGAACAGCAAATTGTCATGCTTCAGCACTCACTTGAACAGGAGCAGCTAGAAGTGGATTAACAGGTACAAAATGAAGGAATAAACCATGAGCGAAGAGCAATACGGCACCTACCAGCACTTTCTGGGAAACCCAATCGCCAAACCGCCTTGTAGAATGATTAATGCTATGATGTATGGCTTTTTCATTAAAGGTACATATGTTTCTATACAGAGCTATGTAGATAATACTCTCAATAGCATAAGTAATAGCGAGTTTCATTTTAGAGCTTTGTCCTCGTATTGCTTGCTCACTTTCACCGATATCGAAAATATTGCATCCAAAGTAGAGCCGTTCAGAAGTTACGGCTGGATGCAAGAAACAGACATCATTGTATGGTTGCCAATAGCTCAAATAGACAGTGCAACTAACAAAATGACCCATTTATATTGGTACCCAGCCTTTATCACAGTCAATAATATAAACGCATTGATAAATGGAAGAGAAACATGGGGTTATAATAAGTATCAATGCCGTTATGAAATGCCAGAGTCTCACAAGAAAGCTGATTTTTTCTCGTTAAGCATGGAGACTTTTAACCCTTACAGCCCTGATACAAAAATGGCCTGGCATGAGTTACTAAATATTAAAAGGCACTCAGATGACGATAGTTGGTTTGAAGAGCTATTCGAAATAGGCCATGAAGTGGCTGATTTATTACATTCAAGCTGTGATGAAATCAATATTAGTGCTGATTTACTGAAGCAGTTTCTATCCGGCTTCACACACCCCCAAATGGACCAAATTCTGTTTAAACAATTCCCTGATGGCTTTGCTGAAAATGCCGTGTACAAAGCGGTCGTACATTCTCCTTCAGAAATAAAGCGCATTCATAAAATGGGCTTTTTGAAGGATGAATTTAAAGTAACCATCAACCGTTTGGATGCTTTTCCACTTAACGATATGTTCGGTATCGACATTGGAGAGCAAATGGCCAAACTTCCGTACTATGTCTCTATGGACTTTGATCAAGACGGTGCCTATGAAATCGTCAGCGGCGCGTAATTGTTGAGCAAGGATAAAAATCATGAGTCAAGAAAAAATCGCGATACTCGGCGGTGGAGTATCAGCAATGACGGCTGCGGTTTATTTAACAGAGCAACCCGATTGGCAACAAAAATATGATATCACTGTATATCAATTAGGCTGGCGTTTAGGGGGAAAAGGCGCCAGTGGTCGAAATTCACAGATTGGGGAGCGCATTGAAGAGCACGGCTTACACGTGTGGTTCGGAGCGTACGTCAATTCGTTTCGAGCGATTGAGAATGTCTACAACAAGCTGAACAGACCCAGTGATATGCCATTGAGCACTTGGCAGGATGCGTTTAAACCTCATAGTTTTGTAGTGCTTGAAGAGTACATAGACAACGAGTGGGAAACGTGGCCAATTGACTTTCCAGTGATCAACGGCAACCCGGCTGATGGTACATTGGATCTCCATTTTTGGCAGCTTATAGAGCTTGCGATCGCCTGGCTTAGAAAGTTTATCGGAACGTTGGAGACGGAAATTTCAAAGCATCACAAACAAACCCGATTGCAGACCACGAAACGTCGAGATCGTAGTTTGCTCCAACATTTGGCGTCGCAAGTTAGCAGCGCATTTGACGACATTGAAGACGATGTCCATGATTTTTTCCAAAGTGCGCACGACGAGCTTAGAGAAATTTGGTCGACTCCAGGCCTTTTGGGTCAACAATTACAGCGCTTAGTTTCCTTGCGTGCCGCAGATAAAGATATGAGCAACAGCAAAGATAGGCTAGTTGTATGGTATGTGGTCCGAAAACTAAAACGCTGGCTTAACAGTGAAGCATTAGAGTTGTTAGATGAGAATCCAAACATCCGTAGAGCCTATGTTTGTGCCGATCTTGGAATCGCGGTGGTTATAGGCCTTTTGAAAGACCGAGTCTTTGCTAATGGGTTTGGCAGTATCAATGATATCGACTTTAAAGATTGGCTTGCAAAAAATGGTGCAAACGAGCACTACACCGTTGAGTCAGCGCCTGTTAGAGGGTTCTATGACTTGGTATTTGGCTACGTAGATGGTGATTTTTCCAAAGGTGATGTAGAAGCCGGTGTAGCTACCTTGGCGATGTTAAGGCTAATGCTTTGCTACCACGGTGGAGTCATGTGGAAGATGCAAGCGGGAATGGGGGATGTTATTTTTGCTCCGATCTACGAGTTGCTACAAAGCCGAGGTGTGAAATTTGAGTTTTTCAATGAGGTTAGCTCATTACGGCCAGGTATAAACGAGCAAGGAAAAGATGTCGTAGAACAAATACATATAACACAGCAAGTTACCTTGGTAGATGAATCTTACCAGCCTTTTGTATTCGTTAAGGGTCTTCCTTGTTGGCCCAGCAAACCCTTGTTAGATCAAGTGCTCCCAGAGCAAGCACAATTAATTCGTGATCATGATATTAACCTAGAATCGTTCTGGTCAGATTGGCCTAGTGTTTATCAACAACAGTTCGGCAATCCGTTACCTACCAAAACGCTCAAGCGTGGCGTTGATTTTGACAAAGTTATTTTTGGTATTTCTGTGGCTGCATTGGAGCACCTATGCCCTGAGCTACTTCAATTAGATAACAAGTTAAAAGGACAAGCAACAAAAGTGAAGACCGTTGCCACACAGGCATTCCAATTATGGCTGAATAAAACCGATGAACAATTGGGTTTCAACTATTCTCCACCCAGTGAAGAGCGGCCAATATTGAGTGCGTTTTCGCAACCATTTGATACTTGGGCGGCGATGTCAAATTTATTAAGTGTTGAAGACTGGCCAAGCGATGGTCCTGATAATATTGCTTATTTTTGCAGTGCATTTACATGTGCAGACTATCCACCGCGCAGTGAGCATAATTTTGTTCATGAACAGACGGCAAAAGTTAAAGCTAACGCAATTGAGAAATTACAAAGCCAAATGCAGCCTCTTTGGCCTAATGCTTACAACGACAGTAACCAATTTAATTGGTCTGTGCTGTATGCGCCAGCTGGAGAGTTAAACATTGCTCGGTTTAATTATCAATACTGGCGTGTCAACGTTGACCCCAGCGAGCGTTATGTGTTGTCGGTAACGGGAAGTAGTCGATATCGCTTAGCAACCGATGGTAGTATTTTTGAAAACCTTTATCTGACAGGGGATTGGATAAAAACAGGTGTCAATGCAGGTTGTGTTGAGGCAGCAGTGATGGCTGGTATGCAAACATCTCGAGCAATATGTGGATTACCTAATGAAATATCAGGAGAAAATGGTTTCGAACCTGATGGGGCATAGAAAGTAAATATGTACCCCATATATTCTTGGTGGGAGATCTGTAAATAGACTATACTTTTTTGCACTAACTTAATGAATTGTATAAAAGAGTAAGGATATGAAACAGACTCTCCCATTGAGCCTTGTATGTTCCGCAGTTTTAGGCGTATTAAACTTACCTGTTTTTGCCACGGATGATCAACAAATTGAAGTGATTGAGGTTTATGCTCAAAAACGAGCACAATCTCTTAATGATGTAAGTGTATCAATCACGCCAGTAAAAGGAGACGAGCTAGGCGTCGCTGGAGTCAAGGATTCTACTGAGTTAGGTAGCTTTGTAACCAATATGAAGGTGAGCCAAAATGCCGCAGAGGGCACTCCTCCAGCTATCAACATTCGGGGGGTTGGCTTACTGGATTACAACACCGCGAATACCTCACCTGTAGCTATGTACGTAGATGGTGCTTCGGTGGGGTCAGCGAATAATCAACTTGTTAATTTCTTTGATATTGAACAAGTAGAAGTATTAAAAGGCCCACAAGGTACCTTATTTGGCCGTAACAGTACCGGTGGAGCTGTACTTATCCGCAGTAAACGTCCAGATGCTGGCACTTATGGTGAACTAACTCTTGGTATCGGCAGTGACCAATGGGGCAAAATACAAGGAATGTATAACACCAGTCTTAATGATGAGTCAGCAGTTCGAGTTGCGCTCAGCCATGTTAAATATGATTACACCACATATAACCTTCACCCAACCGCTCCAGAAGCCAATATGGAACAGTCTGACCTTAGATTAAGCTACTTTGGACAATGGGACAAATTCAGTGTTTATCTAAAAACTAATTACAGTCATTGGAGTGGCATCGTACAGCCAGTAGGTAATATTGGGGCGATTAAGAACCCACAGACGCTTGAGTTTTGTTCGCCACAAGAGGCCGCATCTGGACAATGTACAGATTTGTTTGGCTTTAATGATGGTAGTGATGATTTTTGGGCTGTAAATGTAAACAACGACTCTCCCCATCACAGTATTGGTAAAGGGTGGACTGCAGAAGTGGAATATCAGTTAAGTGATAAGTCCCAACTGGTATGGATAAATGCCTTTAGCCGACTAAATAGAGAACATGCTTTTAACTGTGATGGTTCACCATTACAGGCATGTGAAGGGAACCTAGGACTAAAGACGGAGTTGCTCAATAACGAGCTACGTTATCACAGAGAGTATGAACAGGGCTATTTAACTTCGGGCTTGTTCCATTTGGATGAGCGGATCTACCAAGATAACTACAATGACATTCTGCGCGTTCTCAGGGGGACTGAAAACGGGGGAAACTCAGCTACATTCATGTACGACAATGAAATACGCACTAAGGTGCTGGCAGCATTTGCGCAATATGAATGGCAGTGGCGCTCAGACACAGCTGTTACATTCGGATTAAGATATAGTGATGAAGTAATAGAGTATGACTCACTTTCGCACATTAGTGTGGTCGATCCAAATAGTATGAATGATGTGGTGCTGCCGTTTTATCATGTAATAGGACGCAATGATGATAATGGGTTATCGGGTAAATTTGCAGTTAATTACACGTTTGACGCAAATAAAATGCTTTATTATAGCTTTGCAAATGGGTTTAAAAGCGGCGGTTATAACGGTGGGTATCTGTCGAGTCCTGAGCAAGCAGAACAAGCAGATTACGGTGCTGAAAAGTTAAATGCGCATGAAATTGGTACTAAGTTACTATTTGTTGAACAAAATCTTAGATTAAATGCCGCTTTATTTTATTACGATTATAAAGACCAACAAGTATTTATGAATCAGCCTTCCAAAATACCTGGGGCCGTGCCATTGCAATTACTCGAAAATGTTGCTGATTCAAAAATTTACGGAGCTGAGGCTGACTTGTTCTTTGAACCAACGGAACAGCTTGAAATACAGCTTGGAGTTGGCTATATCCCACACGCTGAATTTGAAGAGTTTATAGACCCTGTAGGTGTCTCACTGACGGATAACCGCCTTCCATTTACCTCAAAATGGAATATTAATGGTGAGGTCTCATATTCATACAGCATTGCTTCGGGTACTCTCAAAACCAGCCTTGGCTTTGATTACCAATCAGAGTATTACTTTGACCAGTTACAGACAGATTATGCAAAGCAAGATGGCTACGTATTGTGGAGGCTCAATGCCCACTATGAAACACAAAAGTGGCAGGCTAATATATGGGCAAAAAACTTGTTTGACGAAGAATATAGCCATTTAAAGTTCGATTTACGTAATTTTTTAGGTATGCTTGAAGACTTTAAAGGGGAAGGCCGTCGGGTCGGGCTTGATGTGAGTTATCGATTTTAAGATAAAGGTTAAACTAATGAAGGTTTAACAGTGCTTATTGTAAGGCACTTATAAAGCTAAGGCATCTTATGCGTTCATTGATAAGAATACTGATTTACATTGTCGGCTCTGTTTTTGCGAACTTTAGTGCCGCTGATGTTTTTGAGTATTCGATAGATAAACAAGATGTTAACTTGCACGATCACGCACGCTTACTAGTTTCTGAGGATAGCACGCGCTTTCCTGCTGATTTCAACGCGGTGGATGAATGGGCCAATAATTTAAAACCATTACCATCGCGGGCGTTGTTTTCTGGTAGATATTGGCTAGTTACTCAAATATCTAACAAATCTAACTTAAATGATTTGGTGCTTTATCCTTATAATACTGTATTGGCAAATATTGAAACGAGAATATACAGTGAGTCTGGTGAAGTTCAGCGTTATTTCTCTGGTGGCAAAAACCAAAATGAGTTTGCATTTCATTATGGCAATACGATACACCTGAAGCCCAACATAAATTATTACTTAGTTACTGTATTTGAAAGTGATTTTTTCTATACACCGACAAAGTTAGTCATCAAACCTACAAAAGACTTTAATCAGTTAGTTGTTAGAGAAAACCTACTAATGACTCTGTGTTTTAGTGTCGGCATTATTTTGGGTCTATATAACTTACTGATTTACATAGGCTCAAAGGATTTGACCCATCTTTACTTTGCGTTATTCGCAGCCGTTTGGGTATATAGTTGGAGTCACTTCTTTCATATTTCAGACCAGCTATTTGGTGTCTACTCTGCACACTTGCATTGGCTTGGTTTTACATTAGCGCCGATCACGAACATTCTATTTTATAATAGCTTATTGAAATTAAAGGAAAAGCATCCAAATCTGTCAGTTACGTCAATCTGGTTAGGAATTATTTCTGCTTTGGGATTACCATTTAGCATCCTATTCCCTGGCTTTGGATTTTTATGGGCCACAGTGATGACTGGCAGTGCACTGTGTTTAGGCATGTATATAGGCATTTTGCGTATGCTAGAAGGCTTTAAACCTGCACGGTATTTTGTACTTGCATATATAGCGATGATGGTGCCAAACATGATTGGTAATTTAACCAACTTGGGAATTTTACCGCCATCAACACTAAATTTGTATTTACTTGGCCTATTTGGTACCGCGTTGGATGCGATGTTACTTGCATTTGCAGTTGCTGATAAATTCAGACTCACCAATGAAGAAAATGTTGAGTTGAACAAAAACCTAGAAAATAAGGTGCTCAAACGTACCTATGAATTAGAGCAACTAGCGTCTCAACTTAGGGATGCTAGCGAATCCAAGAGCCGCTTTTTAGCCAACATGAGTCACGAGATCAGAACCCCAATGACCTCCATCATTGGCTATGCTGATGGCATTATACTTGGCGATATAAAACCCCATGAGAGAAATCATGCGATTAATGTCATTTTACAAAACTCACGACATGTTTTGGGTTTGATAAACGATATTTTGGATATGTCGAAGATAGAAGCTAACAGGTTAGAGATTGAACTCATCGAAGCCAATTTGTTCAAGTCGATTACTCATGTTGAATCTTTATTGGGCAAACAGATCAGAGATAAAGGACTCGAGTTCGAGCTACATTATACCTTTCCGTTACCTGACTTTATTGTGATAGACCCAACTAGACTAAGGCAAATCTTGTTGAATTTGACTTCCAACGCCTTGAAATTTACCTCAGTTGGCAAGATCACCTTAGAGGTAGCGTGTTCAGAAGATGTGCTGAAAATATCTGTAAAAGATACGGGAATTGGCATGACATCAACTGAGCAAAAAGAGCTCTTTAGCGCATTTTACCAAGCAGATTCGTCCACCTCGCGTAAGTATGGAGGTACGGGGCTTGGACTCAATATTTCTAAGAATTTGGCGAACAAACTCAACGGCGACATAACAGTAGAAAGTGAAGTTGGCTCGGGGACGACATTTACTCTAACACTGGGACTATTCACAACAGAAAATACGCGTTGGGTACACAGTTTAGAGGAAGCTACGCTGAGTCAATCACCTGTTTGCGACATTCACCAGAATGAAAAGAACCGAGAACTCAAAGGAGATGTATTACTCGCTGAAGACCATAGTGATAACAGTCGGCTTATACAGCGTATTCTTGAAAGAATGGGGTTAAATGTTACTGCTGTTGAAAATGGTCAACTGGCGGTTCAAGCAGTGCTAGATAAAGATTTTGACCTAATATTGATGGATATACAGATGCCAGTAATGGATGGAGAGCAGGCGCTGAACTTTATACAAGCAACAGGGTGTACCGCACCGATCCTCGCTTTAACCGCAAATACTATGCAGCATGAAGTAGAACGATACCTTAAACTTGGGTTCACTGATCATCTAGCTAAGCCAATTGACAGGGATGAGTTTAATAAAAAAATAGGTCACTATCTTCATATTGCGGTTTCGGATGACATTGATATTCCAAACGATGAATTTGAGCAACTTAAAAGTAAATATATTTCAGGGCTTTATGAGCAAAAAGTACAGATCCAAAATCAAATGAAATATCACGATATCGATGGTTTACGTCGCTCTATACATGCTGTGAAGGGCACTGCGGGTATGTTTGAATGCACAGAAATACAAAATATAGCTACTCAAATAGATAAAATGCTCAAAGATGAATTTGACAATGGTGAGCTTGAGCAACAAGTAAGTGAATTGATCCTTGCAATGGAGCGCGCCATTCAACCAACCGGTCACAGTAAGGTCGTGATCTGAGTGCTAAGTTAGTGTTTTGTATAGCCAGCCACTAACTTGTCTATCTCGGGTTGCAGGTGAGTGATAGCCTGATTAATATCACTCAGCAGAGCCAAATTGCCTTCGCTACGTCTTAGTAAAATATGTACTTGATTATCATGAACAACATAAGGCCAAGGCTTTATTTGCTCATAACCTCTGATTTTTGTAATGTACAAGCCCGTTATCAAGTCATCAATAATAAAATCAACGCGTTTTTTAACGAGCATATCAGATCGCCGATTCGCACTGGAAATTCCTACTAATTGCTGTTGATACTTGGAATTGCGTGCTAATGAAGCGAGCTCTTCACCATAGAATGAACCAATGCTTAGACCAATGCTTTTTGCCTCATCCAGTAACTGGACAATACTATCTATTGGCCTCGCAGGTGACGTACTGAATAATCTCATTTTCTCTTGTCGGTAGGGTTTGGAAAAATACCCATACTTCTCCCGTTGAGGTGTATAGCTAACCATGACAGCGACATCGATTTGTCCGCTTTGCATCTGTTCCAGCGCCCGTGCACTTGAGGGAAGCTTCACATAGGTTAAGCATACATTAATGCTAGAGAATACCTTTTTCGCGATTTCAATATCCAACCCGGCAGCCTTATCATTATCAAAGTAGGTTAAAGGTGGCCAGTCATCTACCATACCAAGTTTAACACTCTGTCGGCATTGCTGCGCTTGAGAAGTGGGGATAAGCGATAGTGCTAAAATTATAAAGAAGAATTTGTATACTGCCACATTAAGGGACTCATATCGCAAAGGTGGTAAGTCTTAGTTTAGTCTGTATTTTTTTAGAAATCATAAATTTAGTTGCGTAGAATTGCAAGGGTATAAAGCAATGTTCCAGTTCAACGGATTTACTTGTATTCCCAGCTAGCCCATTCATAATTGCTCAAAAATTAAAAATACAGATTTTGATCATGGGCATTGGAGAAGCGGCAGCAATACTGGCAGCAGGAGTGTGGGCAAGCTCCACCATTTTATATAAACGCTTTAGTCATCATTTATCACCGCTGGAGTTAAACCTCTGTAAAGGGGTAGTCGCGGGTTTGATGATGCTGGTTGTTATTTTAGCCATGCAGGACTGGCGAGCCCCGATGCAAGTTAATAGCTGGTATTGGTTAGTAGCCAGTGGCGTTTTGGGTATTGCAATAGGAGATAGTGCATATTTTGCAGCGCTGCGTAATATTGGCGCCGCACGAACATTAATAGTTGAGTCTTTCGCTCCGGCGATTGCTGGGTTGCTCAATATTTTCCTTTTAGGCGTATATCTGTCGCTTCAAGCTTGGTTGGGTATAGCTATTACCACACTGGGAGTACTTATCGCGGTTAAGCCAAAACAACTTTTGCCGACGGTTGAAAAGCAACTATATTACAAAGGGTTAAGCTTTGCGCTATTAGCAGCGTTATGCCAAGCAGCAGGAATGGTAATGTCAAAGGGGGCGATGCAAGAGCAAGGGGTTAGCAGTCTTTGGGCAGCTATTATTCGCTTGCTTAGTGGTACCTTTGTAGTTGCGATAGTTGTAGCTTGGATGAGGGAGCACAGCGTTGGTAAAGCGGTTCAAATGAGCGGAGTGGAGGGAAAACGCTGGTTATTTTTTGCGATCTTTTTTGGTACTTTCATCGGATTGTGGTTGCAATTAGTATCGGTCAAATATACAGATCCCGCTATTGCTCAAACTATTTTTGCGACTGCGCCATTGATGGTCATGACAATAGGTTTTATGAAGCGTGAACCTGTAACATTTAATATGGCGTTGGGAGGTTGCATAGCACTAACTGGTGTAGCTGTACTATTACTTGGGTAAAGGCATAACTCTCAATAAGCGTTAAAAGAGCTCATTGAGAGTGTTTGTTCAAGGTACTTGATTGGTTAGCTGGGTATTACCTTGCGCTACTTCATTTAAATTAAATAATGTTACGGCGGCAATTTGCTCCAATGCTTCTTGAGTGAAAAAGCCCTGATGGCCAGTAACTAGCACATTTGGAAAGCTAATTAACCGAGAGAATATATCGTCTTGAATAATTTCATCACTGCGATTTTTAAAAAATAACTCAGATTCCTGCTCGTAAACATCCAGACCTAAATAACCTAATGTACGATTCTTTAATGCTCGGATACAGGCGGAAGTATCAATTAATGCCCCACGACTGGTGTTTATCAACATTACACCATGCTTCATCTTGGCAAACGCATTGTCGTCAATCATATGATGGGTATTAGTATTTAGTGGGCAGTGCAAGGTGATAATATCACTTTGCTCTAAAAGCATATCCAGTGAAGTGAGGGTATATGAACCTTCCCCAACATTTGGGTCATAAACCAATACATTTGCGCCAAAACCATTAAGTATAGATATTAATGCTTGACCAATCTTGCCCGCTCCAATGACACCAACTGTTTTATTGTGTAAGTTAAAGCCCAGCAAACCATTTAAATCAAAATTATCTTCGCGTACACGATTATAGGCTTTATGTGTTTTGCGACTTAGAGTGAGCATCAATGCTATACAATGTTCCGCGACAGCTTCTGGGCTATAAGCGGGCACTCTAACGACTTTAATGTCCAGTGCATTAGCAGCTTGGATATCCACATTATTAAACCCAGCACAGCGCAGAGCTACAGCTTGAATACCATATTCAGCGAGTTTTGAAAGTACCGCTTCATTTATGCTGTCGTTAACAAAAACACACACTGCATCAAAACCTTGGCACAATGAGACGGTTTGTTCGTTCAGCGATTCTGTAACATAATGAAGTTCTATGTCAGGGTGTTTGTTCAGTGCCTGTGAGAAGAATGGTTTTTCATAGTTTTGCGAACTGAATAGGGCTACTTTCATCATTTAATTGGCTCTCAATCACGGGTTTTAGGGTGTCAGGTTTTGTTCTCGGTGCATATCGAGAAACTAACTCTCCCTGAGAGTTTACTAAAAACTTGGTAAAGTTCCATTTAATCGCTCGGTTTTGTGCTATTCCTCTTGTGTTAGATTTCAAATAGTTAAAAAGAGGATGCGCGTCAGGACCATTAACTTGAACTTTGTCACAGACTTTAAATGTCAGACCAAAATGACTTTTATAAAACTCATGCAGCATAGCCCCTTCAAGAGGTTCATTGCGGCCAAATTGGTTACAAGGAAACGCTAAAATCTCAAAGCCATATGCTTTGTACTGACGATATAGTTTTTCTAATGCACTGAGTTGACCTGCAAAACTACATTTACTGGCGATATTCACTAACAATACGGTTTTGCCTTGAAGCTGTTTTAATGCGAGAGTCTCGCCATTAATAAGCCCAACGCTGTATCGATGTATAGTTTCCATAGCGTTTAGACTCCTTGCTCGCTAGTTTTGATGATAAGATTTTTCATAGATATTTCTTGTTTTTAATTTGCTATACCAGTTTGACTTAGGTATAAAAACTCCATTCTCGATACCATAGCAGTCAAATAGGACAGAATTATGTCAATGAAATTAGCATTCATCGGATTAGGTGTAATGGGCTACCCAATGGCTGGCCATTTATCAAATGCGGGTCATCAAGTATGTGTGTATAACCGTACGACAGCAAAAGCGCAGGACTGGGCAAAGCAATATGCTGGTGAGCACGCAACTACGCCAGCGCTTGCGGCCAAAGATGCCGACATTGTATTTTTGTGTGTCGGTAACGATGATGATTTACGTTCGGTTGTTTACGGTGAGTCGGGTGTATTAGCTGGCATGAATGCTGGTACGATTCTGGTGGATCACACAACGACATCCGCTAAAGTGGCAATTGAAATTGCAAACAAAGCTGCTGAGCAAGGGGTTGCCTTTTTAGATGCGCCAGTATCAGGTGGTCAAGCTGGAGCTGAAAATGGTGTCCTCACTGTTATGGTTGGTGGAGAGCAAGCAACATTTGAGCGCATACAGCCTGTCATGTCAGCGTACAGCCGCTTCTCTCAGTTACTTGGTAAAGTAGGTAGCGGGCAAACTTGCAAAATGGTGAATCAAATTTGTATTGCGGGTGTTGTGCAAGGGTTAGCTGAAGGTCTGCACTTTGCAAAACAAGCCGGACTGGATGGCGAAAAAGTCATTGAGACTATCTCAAAAGGGGCCGCTGGCTCTTGGCAAATGGAAAACCGCTACAAAACCATGTTGGCCGGTGAATATGAGTTTGGTTTTGCAGTAGATTGGATGCGTAAAGATTTGGGCATAGCTCTTGATGAAGCGCGCAACAATGGTGCCTCTTTGCCACTTACTGCAATGGTTGATCAATACTATGCAGACGTGCAAGCGCTTGGTGGGGGTCGCTTTGACACCTCAAGTTTGTTAGCACGTTTGGATGCTATTCACGACAAAAAGTAATTTGCGTCGTTAATTAGTAAAAATAAAAATGCCGAACAATTGTTCGGCATTTTTATGGGTAAGTTATAAGCTCTGTGCGTAATGGTAGAGGGCTTTTAAAATGGTTAGGTTTTTCTCGTTGCCTTCGTTTTCATGCACTAAGTTCTCTAACGTCAGCATAAAGTCTTCAGCACTAATAGATGGGTTATCTTCACCATGCATTAGTTTGTTTTGACAATATTTTCGCCACATATCAAGCTCATGAGGGCTGAGCGTTTCTGGCCAGTTACGAGCGCGATAGCGAAATAGCATGGGTACAAACTTGGCGTCTTCAAAACTTAAATTTAAAGAGCCAAGTGCTTGTGGTTGGGCTTCGCGAATAATGGCAAACTTAGCCTTATCAGCCTTGCTGATAAAACCATTGTATAGCTGATAATCAGGATTGGTTGTGCTGCTAAAGTCGCCTTGCTCAGCAAACACCTGCGCGACTTTATCTCTAAGTTCAGGGTGCGCTTTAAGAATTTTTAAGTGCTCGAGACATTGCTCTCTGTCTATGCCCAAACGAGCCGCATTCTCAGGGAGTAAAGTTTTTGCTGGCGCTAAAATAGGGCACTTATTAACGTGTATAAGTTTCAACCCGGCAGGTAATTCTCCTTCGGCCAAATCACTGTGTTTGGTATACAGCCGCTCGCGAAGCTGCTCAACTGACAGGTCTAACAAAACTTGAGGGTTATGAGTTAAATTAAAGCAAACCACAGCGTTTTTATTCACTGGATGGAAGCTCATAGGCGCAACCCATGTTGTGCAGCCTTGCGTTGCAGGAATGCGAGAAGAGGTGTGTACCAAAGGTTGCATGTTGTACACATCAATCATATCAAGCAGCGCTTTTTTGTGGCGTAAGCCAAAGAAAAATTGATATAACTTAGGCTGCTTTTCTTTAATGAGCTTTGCCAGTGCAATGGTTGCAGTTACGTCACTTAGAGCGTCATGGGCCGCACTATGCTCTATACCATTGGCAACCGTTAAATGTTCAAGTTTAAAGCTTGGTGAGCCATCTTCTTTTAGTGGCCACTCTATGCCTTCAGGGCGCAATGCATAACAGGCGCGCACCAAATCAATAATATCCCAGCGGCTATTACCATTTTGCCACTCACGCTCATACGGATCGTAAAAGTTACGATATAAGCTGTAACGTGTTACTTCATCGTCAAAGCGAACACTGTTGTATCCTGCAACACAGGTATCTGGGCGACTAAATTGTGCATGAATCTTTGCCATAAACTCGGCTTCAATTAGGCCATGCTTTAACGCGTGTTGCGGTGTAATACCTGTGATCAAGCAGGCTTCAGGATGAGGTAAATAATCAGGCGCGGGCTTACAGTATTCAATAAGCGGATCACCTATGATATTCAAATCAAGGTCTGTGCGAATACCTGCAAACTGGCTCGGGCGATCTTTTTGCGGTGACGCCCCCCAAGTTTCGAAGTCATACCAATAAATAGTAGGGCCAGTTAGGTTTTGTTCTTGTGTTGCCATATAGGGCTTTAACCTTTCGCGTTCATTATGTTAAGTCAGCTTTTCTTTGTTATTAACTAACTGTATTAGCAAAACATCAGCATCTATTGTCGCATAATGTAGGGGGAGGGGTAAAACGTAATGTGCTTGTTAGGCACACCTAGTAGATACTCAGCGTAATTTGTAAAAGAGGCACTATGAATGTGAGTATGTCTGCACGAGCGCAGCTTCTCTCCATGGGTGAGGTTAGAGCAAACCGTACTATTTCTGAGCAAGGCTCGTTTGTGCATGCTGGTGAAAATCAAAGCTTGTTTAATATATTGTCATCGAATGTTTTACTGCCAACTATTCTTCTTTTCGTATGGACCTATATAGAGTTTAGGATGTAAGGACATTGGGATAGTTGGTTTAGAAGCACTGCGTATGGTAACTTGTTTAAATAGTTACTTTTGTGGCGCAGCTCGATTAACAAGAGTGACATTTTCCTGTTTGGGGGCACTTCTTCACCGGTTCATCGGTGATCTCATCTTTAATTGATAAAATACCCAGATAAACCCATCAAAATAACGATAAAATGAAGCTTTTTTTAATAAAGCCAAGACTATTGAAGCGAAAAAGCAGATAATTGGCGCCATTAGATTTTAATGAACGACGTACCAGTGTTTAAAGCTTTGAGCGCGTCAGCAAGAAAACATGGGATCCTGTAATGGAAATTAAAGTAGATTTTCTCGACAACCTGAGATTAGAAGCTAAGTTTGACGACTTTTCAGTTATTGCCGACCAACCTATTCGCTACAAAGGTGATGGCTCTGCGCCGAGCCCATTTGATTACTTTTTAGCGTCGTCTGCGTTATGTGCCGCTTATTTTGTTAAGGTGTATTGTAATGCCCGTGAGATCCCGACTGAGGGGATTAGACTTTCTCAAAATAACATTGTTGATCCTGAAAATCGTTACAATCAAATATTTCAGATCCAAGTTGAGTTACCAGAAAATATCTCTGATAAAGACCGCGAGGGTATTTTACGTTCGATTGACCGTTGTACGGTCAAAAAAGTGGTGCAAACTGGCCCTGAGTTTAAAATCGAGACTGTTGAGAGCTTAGACGAAGACGCACAAGCTATGTTGATGACTACGCCTGATGGTGCATCAACAACATTTATTGAAGGTAAAGACTTACCACTTGAGCAAACCATTGCCAATATGACGAGCATTTTGGCTGATCTTGGTATGAAGATCGAGATCTCATCTTGGCGTAATATCGTACCAAATGTGTGGTCACTACATATTAGAGATGCCGCTTCACCAATGTGCTTTACCAATGGTAAAGGTGCAACAAAAGAAAGTGCACTATGTTCGGCCCTTGGTGAATTTATTGAGCGCTTAAACTGCAACTTCTTTTATAACGATCAATTCTTAGGTCAAGATATTGCAAATAGTGAGTTTGTACACTATCCAAACGAAAAATGGTTCAAATTAACCGACGATGATTCGTTGCCAGAGGGTATTTTAGATCAATACTGTCGTGAAATTTATGACCCTGAGGGTGAGTTGCGCGGTTCGCATTTAATTGATACTAACTCGGGTAATACAGAGCGAGGTATTTGTTCTATACCTTACACGCGTCACTCTGATGGTGAAACGGTTTACTTCCCATCAAATTTAATTGAAAACTTGTTTTTAAGCAACGGTATGAGTGCGGGTAACAACTTTAACGAAGCTAAGGTACAGTGTTTGTCTGAGATATTTGAGCGTGCAGTTAAACGCCAAATAATCGAGCAAGAAATTGTGCTGCCAGATGTACCAGCCGACGTATTAAATAAATTCCCAAACATTGTTGCTGGCATTAAAGGATTAGAAGAACAAGGCTTCCCTGTGGTGGTTAAAGACGCCTCTCTAGGTGGGCAATTTCCGGTAATGTGTGTAACGCTCATGAACCCAAAAACAGGTGGGGTATTTGCTTCGTTTGGTGCACACCCAAGTTTTGAAGTGGCATTAGAGCGCAGCCTAACTGAGCTACTGCAAGGCAGAAGTTTTGAAGGGTTAAACGATGTGCCTAAGCCGACTTTTAATAGCATGGCAGTATCAGAGCCTGAAAACTTTGTAGAGCACTTTATTGATTCAACCGGTGTGATCTCATGGCGTTTTTTCAGTGCAAAACATGCTTATGAGTTCTGTGAGTGGGACTTTTCAGGTAGCAATGAACAAGAATGTGAAACACTGTTTGGTATTTTAAAGGACCTAGGTAAAGAATGTTATGTGGCTGAGTTTTCAGACTTAGGTACGGCGTGTCGAATTTTGGTGCCTGATTACTCGGAAGTCTATCCTGTAGAAGACTTGATTTGGGACAATACCAACAAAGCTCTACAATATCGCTCTGACATCCTAAACCTTCATGCTTTGAACGACGACCAGCTGGTCAGTTTGGTTGAGCGTTTAGAAGAAAGCCAGCTTGATAACTACATTGACATTATTACCCTCATTGGTGTTGAATTCGATGAAAACACGGTTTGGGGTCAATTGACCATTCTTGAACTTAAGATTCTGATTTATCTAGCACTGGGTGAGCTTGAAGACGCCATTGATTTAGTTGAATCTTTCTTACAATACAACGACAACACTGTACAAAGAGGACTGTTTTATCAAGCGGTTCATGCAGTGCTTGAGGTTGTATTAGATGAAGAGCTTGAGCTTGAAGACTTTATCGCAAACTTTGAACGCATGTTTACCAAGGAAGTAATGGACAATGTTGTGGGCTCGGTAAATGGTGAGGTTCGCTTCTTCGGTCTAACGCCAACTAATATGAACTTAGGCGGTTTAGATAAGCACCAAAGACTTATCGACAGCTATAAAAAGCTACATCAGGCGCGCGCTGCAAAAGTCAAAGCTTAGTTTTCTAGAATCAATACATGAGCCCGTTGTTAACTACTTCGGGCTTTTTTATGTGAAAATAAATACCGTTAGCCAACCAATGAACTCATTGAGTCACAATGATATGACTGACGTTTAACAGATAATCTCCGCAAAAATTATACCCTTGCTAACAAGATCACAACGCTGCGTTATACTTAAAAGAAAGTACAGCGGTAATTCCAGACGATGAAATCTCTTAGTTGGGCTGTATTAGGGATGATTTCGGCATGTTGTGGCGCGTATGTGCCAGATAAAATAGATATATATACAGAGCACTTTCCGCCATATCAGTTTTTGGGTGATCGCGGTGAGGTCGTTGGCAGAGCAACGATGATGGTTAAACTGCTAATGGTTCAGGCACAAATTGACTATCAAATCCATGTATTACCTTGGTACAGGGCTGTTCAACAAGCTAATGAGTCTAACACGGCACTTTTATACTCCTTGGCACGCTCAACTGAAAGAGAACAACACTATCAATGGATAATGCCACTGTGTGAATTAAAAGTTGGCTTTTATCAGCGCTCGGGCAGTGTAAAACCCGTTCCACATTATTCGCTGAATAACCTAAAACATTACATTATCGGTGTAGGAACAGGCCAACCTTCAGAGCAATTTTTACAAAGTGAGGGGTTTGATAAATCAAATTTGGTGTCATTAAGTAATTTAAACCAAGCAGGAGGTCTACTGGAAAAAGGTAGAATAGATTTTTTGTTTGGGGCGCAAAGTTTTGTAGAACAAATGGCACAGGCGATGGGGACAGAGCATACATGGAAGATGGTTTTAAATGTTCCCAAACTCAGTGCTCAACTGTATTTAGCTGCACATAAAAATGCACCTAAAAGCTATGTGGAAAAATTAAAAGAAGCCGCACAAAATGTACAAAGTGCCCATTTGAATAGAATTACAACGTGTCATAATAGTCAGTATATTCAATAGGGCACTTAGATTGTGTGAAGTTTGAACAGATATAAAATTAATTTATAGGGTCAAACATGCAAGCAGAACTCTCTTTAAACACAACTCAAGCCCCGTGCGCTGAGCAACAGAAATTCGCTTTGGTTGCTGAGGGTGGCGGGCAAAAAGGTATCTTTACCGCAGGCGTATTAGATGCTTTTATCGAACATGATTTTTGGCCATTCCATTTAAAAGTCGGCGTCTCTGCTGGGGCACAAAACTTAGCTGCCTATTCAGCTCGTGCACGACAATGTGCCAGAAATGCGATACAAGAGCTAACAACAGCAGAAACCTTTTTTAAGCCTAGTAAGTTTTTTACTGGTGGTAAAGTTATTGATTTAGATTGGTATTTTTCGCAGGTTAATCATTCGCCTAAGTTAAAGGTGATCACCAATCCTAGTTACTTGGCTAAAGACAATTACTTTTACGCTGTTGCTACCGATGCGGAAACTCTCGAGGCGACCTATCTTCATACGTGGCATGACAACTTGTTGGAACACTTAAAAGCATCAAGTGCAATTCCATTTCTATATCAAGGAGGGGTCAATATCGCGGGACGCTCTTATATGGATGGCGGTGTAGCGGATCCATTACCGGTAGAGTGGGCTTACAAGCAGGGGGCTAGAAAAATCCTAGTGATCCGAACATTTGAGCAACATCACAATGGCGCAATGCCAATACTTGATAGGTTAAAGCCGGTAATGAGTCGACTTAAACAGTCTAAACGTATGCTTGATTTGTATCACTATCACCAAAGCAGGTACTCGCAAGCGTTGGAGTTTATTAACAATCCTCCCAGTGATCTAGAGATTATTCAAATCGCGCCAAATGGACCTCTACAAAGTATGGTACTGGGGTCATCAGTGTCAGTATTGCAGCATGATTATCTGTTAGGCCTACAGCAAGGGAAAAACTTTTTGCATCGTTGGCACCATGAGTTTTAGTGGCGAATAAAGTGAAATATTTACTTTTAACTTTATAGTTACTCTTTGCTAAATTCCCATTTGGTAAGGCGGGAAATTTTCCTTTATTAGGTAATCATTGTTAACAATAAAGGTACTTAATTTCGTTTTATGAGATACTTCGAGTATTTGTTCTAGTCCTAAATAGTGCAACGTGAAAATTATAAGTGAATGTAAATTATATATTTATTGTATTTTTATGACGGATTCATTAACAATTCTTTACAAAGCGTTGTAGCTAGCTATGTTAATTATTTTATTTTTTGATACATTTCATTACGAAAATAATAACAAGCATGGATTATTCCAATGAAGAAAGTAACCACCAATAAAGCACTATTTGCTACTACGATGTTATCGCTAGCGGTATCTGCATCATTACAGGCATCTCCACTTAAACTTGCTGCTGACAAAGCAGAGTCTCCATTACCTAAGCGCTATATCATTAAATATAAAAACAATGACATCGCAATGGCGTCAGGAATGGGAACTATGGCTGTTGAGCACATGCCTCAAACAGCTGCTAATCGTATGGCGACGCTAGGCATTCAAAATGCGAAGTTTAAAGCAAGTCTGAACGCTGTTGTAGCACAGTTAAGCGAAGCTCAATTAGCTGCATTGGGTGCGGATAGTCAGGTTGAATATGTTGAAGAAGATTTACCTCGTCGCCTATTACAAACTCAACCATACGGTATTGCAATGGTTCAGGCTGATTTAGTCGATGACTCGGTTGCTTCTGCTGCCAACGGTGGTAAGAAAATCTGTGTTATCGATTCGGGTCTTGACCTTCCTCATGAAGATATGGGTGTACGTGGCGATACTATCTCAGGTACAAGTGATTCAGGAACAGGTAACTGGTACGATCATGGTGGTCCACACGGTACTCACGTAGCGGGTACAATCGCTGCATTGAATAACGGTATTGGTGTACGCGGTGTTATCGGTACAGATCCTTCGATGCATATCATCAAAGTATTTAACGATGATGGTTGGGGTTATTCTTCAGAGTTAGTTGATGCAATCAACAAGTGTCAGGCCGCAGGTTCTGATGTTGTAAACATGAGTTTAGGTGGTGAAGGTTCAAGCATCACTGAACGTAACGGTATTCAAGCTGCAGCAGATGCAGGTATGTTACTTATCGCGGCGGCGGGTAATGACGGTGTACCAACAAATACAACTGACGTAGAAAGCTATCCAGCATCTTACGACTCCGTAATGTCAGTTGCGGCAATTGATAATAATAAAGACCTAGCTGACTTCTCGCAAAAGAACAGCCAAGTAGAGATTGCAGCTCCAGGTGTTGACGTAAATTCGGCTTACCCAGAAGGCTTAGGCTCAGTTGTTTCTCTTAGCGTTGCAGGTCAGTCTTATGACTCAAACGGTATGGAAAACCAAGGTAATGCAAATGCGCCGCTTTATAACTTTGCAACAGGTGAAGCTGTCGATACAGGCGCAAGCGGTAAAGTATGTTTGATCGAACGTGGTAACATTTCTTTCCATGATAAAGTGAAAAACTGTGAAGACAGCGGTGGTGTTGGTGCAATTATTTACAACAACGCCTCTGGTGCATTCGGTGGTACTTTAGGTGACACTAACCAAACTACCATTCCAGCAGTGACTGTAACTGATACTGACGGCGCACAAATGCTTAACAACATTGGCATGACAGCATCAGTAAATCTAGACCCTAGCAACTATGGCCTGATGAGCGGTACTTCAATGGCGTCACCTCATGTTGCAGGTGTAGCAGCGTTGGTATGGAGTCACCATCCAAGTTGTACAGCACAGCAGATCCGTACTGTGTTAACTGCAACTGCACAAGACTTAGGTGCAGCTGGTCGTGACGTTAAATTCGGTTACGGCCTAGTGCAAACTAAAGCCGCTATCGATTATATCACTGAAAAGGGTTGTGCTGGTGACGGTGGTCCTGTAACAGGTAATGAACTTGAGAATGGCGTAGCAAAAACTGGTCTTTCAGGTTCTAAAGGCGAAGAGCTACTTTACACCTTTGAAGTACCAGCGGGTGCTACAGATGTTAAAGTAAATATGAGTGGTGGCACAGGCGACGCTGACTTGTACGTACAGTTCGGTTCTAAGCCTAGCGATTCAAACTACGAGTGTCGTCCTTATGCTGGTGGCAACAATGAAAGCTGTTCATTGACTCAATCTGGCGGTACTTACCATGTTATGGTTAAAGGTTACAGCGCATTCTCTGGTGTATCACTGGTAGCTAGCTATACAGATGGTGACACAACTACACCTGGTGCTGAGCCTATCAGCCTAGTTGAAAGTAACATCAGCGTTGCACGTAGAAGCTGGACACGTTACACACTAGACTTAGTAGATGGCTATGCTGACCTTAATGTGGCAATCTCAGGTGGTAGCGGTGATGCTGACCTATATGTAACTCACGGCGCTCAGTCAACGACTTCAAACTATGATTGTCGTCCTTATGAGAGCGGTAATAATGAGTCATGTGACTTCCAAAACCCACAGTCTGGCACTTGGTACATCGACCTATACGGGTACTCAGCAGCAAGTGGTGTAACACTGACTGTTACTGCAACACCGAAATAATTATTTAATTAACCTTAACAAAGGTCGCCTTGTGCGACCTTTTTTATTGTTTGATAAATATGATTCTCAACATAGAACTGAAGAAAGAGTAGTTTGTTATATCAAAATAATGGTTTGATGTTAGTTTGGTATTTTTAAGTTGGGATATAAAAGTTGCATATATAGGAACAAAGTGTTCTAAAAACATCCAAAATATAGGGTTTCAATTATTGATATAGTGTGTTTTTGGTGTTAAAAATATGTTTCCATTAAACCGTAATAGGAACACAACATGTATCGATTTACAAAACTCGCGTTAGCGCCCTTAGCCTTAATATCCTCTTTGAGCTATTCAGCAATTCCATATAAAGACCATCATTATAGTTATACACAGCCTAATGGCGAAGTGGTAAACATTAGTCTAGATGGTAATGACTACTTTGCGTTACAGCGTTCGGCTGATGGTCGTTTAGTCGTGTTTGATGAAAACCTTAATGGTTTAGCCTATGCCAACGTTTCTGACGATGGAGAAGAGCTACTTTCTACAGGTGTACTTGTCAGTAATAAACTTACCAAAGCGGTGTCTATCCGTTCTGCGAAGCGTAGTTTAAGTTCAAAAGCAATTGCTAGAAAAGTCGAATCGGCTAAACGTAGAATGCTTGGTCAAGGATTACAAACGTCAGATGAACTGATGCAGACCCACAGTGAAGTGGCTACACAAGATGATTTTGCGACTCAATCGAGTGGGAATATCAAGGGCTTGACTATTATTATAGACTTTCCTGATCATGCGGGCACTATTAGCAAACAGCAAGTTGAGTCATTTTTGAATGATTTAGACTATCAGGATTTCGGTAACGCTCAGTCTGTTAGAGGATATTTTAGAAGCGTCTCTGGTGGTAAGCTGGATTATACCAACACAGTAACTGCGTACTACACCGCGAAGAAAAACAAATCCTATTACACAGATGACAGATATACCTCTACCGTTCGTTCACAAGAGCTTATCAAAGAAGCGCTGAACTGGCTTGAAAATACACAGGGTTTTGATTTTTCATCATTGTCAGTAAATGGTAACCGTCAAATTAAAGGTCTTAACATTTTCTATGCTGGTAACTCAGATAGTAGCTGGTCGAAAGGTTTATGGCCTCATATGGCAACCTTGAGTCCGAGGTTTTGTGCTGACGGGGTATGTACTGACCGTTACCAAATCACTGATATGAGAGACAGTTTAGCGATCGGCACATTTGTGCATGAATCAGGTCATTTAATCACAAACTGGCCAGATCTATATGATTATGATGGCAGCTCTCAGGGGTCTGTTGCCAGTTTTGGTGTAATGGGATTCGGCGCAATCGGTGAAACAAACAAATATAGACCAACGCCGCCGGTTGCACATTTTAGAAATTTGGCTGGCTGGGATACCGTTACAGAGCTGAATCCTGCGATCAATGCCAATGCACCTAAGGGAACGTTGACTCATACATCAGGCAGTAATGCGTCGTATAAATGGACCAACCCTAGTAACCGAAATGAGGCTTTTTATATTGAGACAATTCATCGCTCAGGTCAAAACTTGGAGCAATTGGATGAAGGTCTAGCTATTTGGCATGTTGATAGTGCAGGAAACAACTCAGACGAATGGCATCCTTACGTGCAAATGGAGCATGCAGATGGTAATCGCGATCCTGAAAACAAAGTAAACCGAGGAGACAGTAACGACCTATATAACGTCGCTGGCGAGTTTTCATCGACTTACCCAAATAGCTTAAGCAGTCGTGGTACAAATGCACTTTGGTGGAATGGCAACGATTCTGGCTTGTCTATCAGTAATATCAGCGATGTTGCACAAACTATGTCGTTTGAAATTGGCCAAACAACGCCACCAGATAGAGAAGTGTACACCGGTTACTTGGCAAATGGTCAACAAGCAATCGTGCCAAATGGCACTTGGTTCCAATATGCAGGTGGCACGTTGGATATGACTTTAGAAGGACCTAGTAACGCCGATTTTGATTTAAAACTAGAAGTTTGGCAGGGCGGACGTTGGGTGCAAGCTGCTATTTCTGAATCGCCAACATCCAATGAATCTATCACATACCAAGCATCGAGCGGATACTATCGTATTACTGTATATTCATACTCGGGCGCTGGTAACTACAGCTTATCTTTGGGTAAATAATACAGAGTCACAAAAAGCATAATGTGTGCGTTACGTTACAACGTGCACATTGTGCATTTTGTAAATTTTAGGAGATTAAAGTGTAAGAGTGGTACAACCGAGTGGATTCGAACCACCGACCCCTACCATGTCAAGGTAGTGCTCTAACCAACTGAGCTACGGTTGTATTGAAGATTTGGTACGACCGAGTGGATTCGAACCACCGACCCCCACCATGTCAAGGTGGTGCTCTAACCAACTGAGCTACGGTCGTACTACATTGCAAGGCAACGGCGGCTAATATATAGCGACTCGGCAATCGGATCAAGCGCGTTTGCTAAATTTTTGTTTGTTTGCAGTTTTTTTGTGCATCAAGGCTGTATTTTGCACGTTTTGTAGAAACCTTGCCACCACCTAACATGTTCAACTGTACTTCGCTTTAGTTGTTGATAATAAGATTGCGGGTGTTCAACATCAAATAATGAAGTTAATTCATCACTTGTTTGCCAAAGTATGTATAGATGCGGTGAGGTATTTTGTAACATGTTGGCTAACTTAGATTGATAGGCTTGCAATTGAGACAAGTAAAAGCGATTAAATACATTGCTCAAGATGGTTGCTTGTTGAAGGTTTCTACCAGGTTTGCATAGTTCGTTGCTGATATCTAACGAGTGAAGCCAAGTTGTGGTCGCTTGATTTAACACTATCTGTTTGCGTACTGAGTTGATTAATCGCGAAACAAAATAGTTGTTGTTGAGTTTTGCTAATGAGCGAGTGAGCTCATCTGGCTCGTCTAATTGATTAATGTCTAATTCATCTGAGCGTATTTTCAGGTAAGCATTTGCAAGCTGGGTAAGGGCTTCTAGTGACTCACTCATAGCATCTTTGTGATCTTCCAGACCAATTTCTTGACTGCTTAGTAAAGACATTTTTGCCAATTCTCTTTCATGGAAAATCATACGTTCGAAATATTGCGGTAGTTGAGCCTTTTTTTCGTTTAATGCGTCATCAAGCTTGGTTCTTAGTGCGGGTTTTAAGGCCGGTGAATCAGCAAGACAGCTTTGTGTTTGCTTGATAAATCTTATTGTATATTTTAATTGCTCACTGGGCTGTCTGACTTTTCCGAGTTGATTATTGTTCTGGGCAATAGTGTTCATGAGTTTGCAGTGGTCTAAACTGGCAAGCTCTAAAAATGAAATGGTTGCTTTTGAAACCGGTTTATCCAAACTTGGTGTTTCAAGAGGTTTCAGAGTAACATTCTGGCTTGGTGCTGTTTTATCAACAACATTAGCCAACCTTTGTTGATATTCGTTGTAGATTTCACTGGGTGCGGGCGTACAGCCCGCAGCCAATATTAAGCTACTGATTATCAGACAAAATATACGCAAGACGAGCCCTCACACTGAGTAATAAAAATATCGCTGCGACAGTTAAACCGACGATGATCCCAATCCAAAAACCGATAGGTCCCATCGCTGGTACGATTAAGTTTGTTTTCGCAAGTATATAGCCAAGGGAAAAGCCAACCAGCCAATAAGACACAAATGTAATATAAGTAATTGGTTTTGTGTATTTTAGACCACGTAATACACCATGTGCAGCTACTTGCAATGCATCTGGTAACTGATAAATACAGGCCAAAACTATGATACTAGATGCCAACAACGCAACATCCTCATTATTAGTGTATAACCAAGCAATGCTATCTCTGCCAATCAGGGTGATGAGGGCGACAAACACAGAGATCATCGCTGCCAAGCAGAAACTTGTAAAAATAGCTGTTTTTAGTTGCTCATGTGCCTGTTGCCCAGCTAAGTTTCCAATACGTATCGCTATTGCCATTGATAAACTTAGAGGCATCATAAACAGTATGGCGGTAACATTGGCCGCAATTTGATGCCCGGACACGGCAATTGCACCTAAGTCAGCTATAAACAAAGGGATACAGGCAAAAAGAGTCACCTCAAAAAAAGTCGCAAGACAAATAGGGATGCCAAGCTTGGCGAGGTAACTGATCCCTGAAAATTGTGGCTTAGTAAAGTCACTAAGTAATGAAAGCGTACGCATCGTTTTACTACGATTGCAATAGACCCATTGTGAAATCGCCATAGCCCAGAATACCAAGGTGGTTGCTAGACCGCAGCCGGCACTGCCGTATGCTGGCATACCAAGTTTTCCATAAATGAATACATAGTTTGCAAACACGTTTACGATAAGACCTACAATACTGATATAAAACGCAGGCTTGGTGAACCCAACTCCCTCTGTAACATTACGATATATAGAAAAGAGTAAGAACCCCAACACTCCCCACTTAACGAAGTCAATGTATTGCTGTGATAGCGATGTGATAGATGCACTGGTTCCTAGGCGCTCAAATATTAGTGGGGTAAATTCGGCTAACACAAACCCTACAGAAGTAAGTAAGATGGCCAAGTAAATGCTTTGCTGGAAATAGTACTTTATGCCACTGCTATCATTTGCTCCATGACAGTGAGCGACGATACCAGTAAGTGCAAGTATTAGACCTTGAAGAGAAAATGTTAGCGGGTTCCAAACCCCTGTTGCAATAGAAAGCGCAGCCAAATCATTAGCACTTACCTGGCCTGCCATCATGGTATCAACCACAGACATCAAGATAAGCGTAATTTGTGCAAAAAATACGGGGGTTGCAAGTTGTAAAAGGCGCTTACTTTCCCAGTGACTAAACTTCATCATTATCACCGATAAAAATACTATTGTAACCAATAGTGCTTGTTTATAGCGAGCGAACAAGATGAATTTGATTAAAAACTGCTGCTTTGTATCAAAGGGATGCTTCTGAGAGTCTCATTAATGCTGTATGATATTGGCGATTTTAAATGTAAAGGTCGGTTATGTTTACAGGTATTGTACAAACGCAAGCTACGGTAATTAGTACAGCACAAAAAGAAGGTGTGCTGCGGTTGGGGATATCTGTTGGCATTGAATATTTAACACATCTAGATATAGGCGCGAGTATCGCGATTAACGGCTGTTGCCTCACTGTTGTGAAATACGAAATTCATCGACAGGACGTGGTCGGTCAGGTTTATTTTGATGTGATCGACGAAACATTAAAATTAACTAACTTGGGCTCTTTAAGAAGAGGAGCAAGGGTTAACTACGAACGTTCCGTTACATTTGGCACTGAAATCGGCGGTCATATCGTATCTGGTCACGTACATTGTACAGCTTTAGCACAGCGCATTATCAATGATGAAGATAATTGTAAGATATACCTGCAATTACCAGAACAATGGATGAAATTCATTCTATACAAAGGCTTTATTTGTGTTAACGGCGCGAGCTTAACGGTGGGCGCAATAGATGATGAAGGCTTTTGGCTGCATTTGATCCCTGAAACTCTAAACATTACAAATTTGGGACGCTTGCGTGAAGGGAATAGGGTAAATATTGAAGTTGACCAGCAAACTTATACCATAGTCTCAACGGTTGAGAACTATCTACGTAAACAGAACAGCAAATAGCGCATCTGGCACACACATAGTTGCCTCATGTTTATTGAAAAAGAGTCAAACTAGAATATTTGCTCGTCATCACTGTCTATATGCAGTTCTAATTTGTTTCTTGACTGATCTATATGCATATTAAAATGAATTGAATTACAACAAGCTGCACAATCTTCATAAAAGTCTTGGTCACCCTCGCTGGCATCAAGGCTCACATAAACATGATGACCACAATGTGGGCATGTAATTCTTTGTTCATATAGCGCTTTCATTTAGCTCTCCAAAAGGCAAATGCCTATCGCCATTGTACTTGCTTAATTATAGCAGCAATTGCAATGATGAAAGCTTTATTACTGCTATTTTAATATTTCATTTACTCTCGTTTGCACCTGGTTTAAATAGTCTCCGGCGTACAAGTTGGCGTGTAACAATAAAGGATAAAGTTGATAAATTGGACGTCTTATTTCATAGCCCGCAGCTAACTCAAAAACATCTTGATACGCCTCATAAAATGACTCGGGTAGAGGGGCGAATAGCTCGCTCATAGCAAGATCAACTTCTCTATCTCCGTAATAGCAAGCGGGGTTATCAACACAAGGTTTGCCATCACTGAAATAGATATTACCTTTCCAAAAATTGCCATGTAGAAGTGATGGTTTACTGTGGTGTGGTAAGAGTGACTTGATGGTAATAACAAAATCGTCAATATCGACAAACTCAATGCCTTTTTCTTTGAGAAGCTGAAGTTGCCAACCGATGCGCTCTTCAGCAAAAAAAGTCTCCCATTTCTTATGCCATTGATTAGGTTGAATGAGATGATGAATATAGCTGTCTTGCTCTAAACCAAACATTTCTTGTTCGAATCTGTTATGCATTTTGGCCAACAATACGCCGCACTCTTGCCAGTTTTCTTGTTCACTTTGCTTAGGAATAACTTCGAGTACCATAAAGCAGAATTCTAATGTTGTGCCAATGGTTACGGTATCCGCGACCAAAAAGTCACTATCCCTAATCAGTAGGTCTCGCACCTTTGATTCAGACTCAAACCGCTCTAAGGCGCTAAGCAAATCAACTTTGACGATGTATCTGTGCTCGTCGTTGGCAATATAAAATCGCTTTTCATTGTCACAACCACGAAGCTGCTCTTTGTAGTTAAATGCAAAGGGTTGATGTAATGCTTCAGATATTTGTTGATTAACGGCGTTCCACATCGCAGACATCCTGAACAGAAAAACATATCTTAATCAAACTATGGTTGAAATATGGGGGATCTCAACTGTTAGTGAAGAATAATATGGTTTTTTACTGCCTGACATCATTAAAGAAAGTTGTACAGCGCTATATTTTGTTGGGCGTAGAGTATAAAATGCTGCGGTTCGTTAATCAGGAGGTTGTAGTGAACAAAAGTTACATCACCAATTCACTTGCATTGCTTTTCGTTGTTATTGGCCACTTTTCATCGCTTCCCATTATTTTTTCAATAGGCATTTTTGCTTTGTCTGGCGCTATGACAAACTTGCTGGCGATCCACATGTTATTTGAAAAAGTACCTTTTTTGTATGGTTCTGGCGTTATTAAGCTCAAATTTCAGCACTTTAAAGAGTCAATTAGCGTACTTATTTTACAAGAGTTTTTCAGTCAAGAAAAAGTAGCTGCGCTGCTTGAAAAACAGCAAAACTCAATTGACTTAAGCCCAGTGATTAAAAAGGTTGATTTGAGTCCCGCTTTTGACAAACTCGTACAGGTTATCGAAGCCTCCCAATTCGGAGGTATGTTGGCGATGTTTGGTGGCAATGAAGCGCTTGAGCCAATGAAATCTTCATTTGTAGAAAAAATGCAAGATGCGTTAGTTGAAATTACAGAAGAAGACAAATTCAAAAAGTTGATGAGTGATGAACTAAGCAGTGGTCACAGTGCAGAAATGGTGTTTTCAACAATTGAAAATGCAGTGGAGCAACGTTTGGAAGAACTAACTCCAGATATGGTCAAAGAAATTGTTCAAAACATGATACGGACTCACTTAGGCTGGCTAGTGGTTTGGGGTGGTGTATTTGGTGGTTTATTTGGTTTAGCTGCTGCGTTGATGGCTTAGTTGAGAAGAACACTGTGCTATAGCGAAGCGAGCACAGTGCTCAAAGAAAGCATGTAACCATTATTTAGACCCAGAAACAACCAATACATCAGCATGTTGTGCTTTTGCAGATAAATCGTGGATCTCAGTGTGAGTTGTCAGGTCTAAATGTAGTAGTTTAGCGGTATTGCTCAACTCATGTTTTGACGTAAACTTTGTTGTAGATAGGCCGTTACAGGTGAGCTTGTTTTGCATTACTCTAACGCTAACATGATGTTCATCCATGGTTTTTCTCAAAGACAAAGTGTGGTTGCTGGCGATGGCCATGCATAAATCTGTTGCCAGAGAGTCGTCAGCTGCGACGAATTGTTTTGCTTGTACAGTTGTGACGAGCACAGTGCTTAACAAAGCGGTGCTACATAGGGTGGCTAGTTTGTTCATAGTATTTCTCCGTTCAAAGAATTTAAGTGCCTATTCAGTATTGACCATAACTCTGTGACGGGTTGTTAAGTAAACTCGCAACAATGTAAGTAAGTATTAAAATGTTGCAATTTCCAAGTAACGTTCAGAAATAAAAAGAAAAAATTGCAATTGTAAAAGAATTTTTAGCCGGGTCTTCTGGCGATTATTGGCGTTTACAATCTGTCTGTGCGCACATAATCAATGGTTTTCATTTTAGTGTTGAATGTAAAGAATATGAGAGTTTAATGACGGTAAATAACAACACACTCAAACATTACTATAAACAAGGATTTGCCAAACAAGTCAAGGATGCTAATCGTTGCTACTACTGCGGGTGTGAAGCAACTGACACTGATTACTGCCCGCCTTTAGAACATGCTGAGCTGGTGTTGGAGTTTTCTGAAAATGCTGACTTTATTAGTGTTCCCGCGTGTTATGAATGTTATGCAATGCTGCACAATGAGCGCGTGCTGACACTCGCAGAACGTGTTGACAAGCTGAAAACAAAGTTAGCGGGCAAATATGCCAAAGCCCTAAAAGTTTATCATATGTGGCATGAAGCAGAGCTCGATGAGATGAGCCCTGAATTTCAGCACAGCATCGCTGCAGGAATGAGCTTAGGAGGAGAGGCTGCCTCACGTTTGGCATTTGTACCATTTATCTTATCTAGTGAAGATGCAAGTGAGATTAAGCCAGCAGCGAAAGACTGCTTTATTGTTAATGAGCAAGAATTTACAAGTTTTGATGATGCCTTAAGTTACTGCTTCGATACATTTGGCGTGCAAAAAAGCCGTTTTTACGATTTACTAGTGAAAGAATGTGCAGGTGACTTTGACAAGGCTTTGAGCCAGTATCAACACAGATATAGTGCACCAAAGGTGCTAGATGTTGGTAAAGAAAAAATCAAAGCATTTGCTAAGCAGCATAAACAGAATTCAGATTTTGTCGCCAGAGCCACTGAGCGCTTGATGAAACAGGACGCAAAGTTAGACATCGACGCGGCGCTTGCTAAGCTTTATCGAGAGTACATTGCACGGTAGTGTAAAAAAACAAACATTCGTCGCGTATAAATGTAATTTGAGGTTTTTACTTCGCATTTTTCGTTTCGTTTAGGTAAAGTTCAATTGAAATAAAAACAATAGAGATAAAACAATGCAAAAATTTGCCCCTTCCATATTGGTGTTGGCATTGAGTGCTGCACTGGCGGGCTGCCAAGATAAAGGCCCGCAAAAAGATAAAGTAAATATCGATAAAAACCCTTACCCAAGCACCTATAAAGCTATGCCTGCAACCGCAACTTTGATCACAAATGCGACGGTTCTAACAGGTACGGGGGAGCGTTTAGACAGTGCCGATGTTTATATCGTCGATGGTAAAATAAGTCAGATTGGTGTTGATCTTAATGTGCAAGCAGATACCACGGTTGACGCTCAAGGTAAGTGGGTAACACCTGGGATCATTGATGTGCATTCGCATTTAGGTGCTTATCCAAGCCCAGCGGTTGAATCACACCAAGATGGCAATGAAATGGTAAGCCCAAATACAGCACAGGTATGGGTTGAGCATTCAGTATGGCCCCAAGACCCAGGTTTCAATCGAGCTCGCGAAGGTGGGATCACAACGTTACAAATTTTACCTGGTTCAGCGAATTTATTTGGCGGGCGTAGTGTTACATTGAAAAACGTTCCAGCACATACTATGCAAGGTATGAAGTTTCCTGATGCACCTTATGGTTTAAAAATGGCCTGTGGTGAAAACCCTAAGCGTGTATATGGCGCTAAGGGCGTAGCACCATACACGCGTATGGGTAATATGGCTGGCTATCGTCAAGCGTGGATTGAAGCGACAGAATATAAACGTGCTTGGGAGCGTTACGAACAAGAATATGCAGCAGGAATGAATCCTGATGCACCAAAGCGTGACATTAGGTTAGATACACTTAGAGGTGTATTAGATGGTGAGATCTTAATTCATAACCACTGTTATAAAGCTGAAGAAATGGCGATGATGATTGACTTGGGTAAAGAGTTTAATTATCACTCAGGCACGTTCCACCATGGTATAGAAGCATATAAAGTTGCAGATTTACTGGCTGAAAATGGTAACTGTGCAGCACTATGGCCAGATTGGTGGGGCTTCAAGATGGAAGCTTACGATATGGTGCAAGAGAATGTGGCAATTGTAGACGCAGTTAAAAACTCTTGTGCAGTAGTTCACTCTGATTCAGATACAACCATTCAGCGTCTAAATCAGGAAGCCGGTAAAGTAATGTATACCGCTAACCAAAAGGGCTTCAATTTAAAAGAGCAAGATGCTATCAAATGGATAACTTACAACGCGGCTAAATCCCTTGGGGTTGCGGACAAGACGGGCTCATTGGAGCAAGGTAAACAAGCAGATGTTGTAATTTGGGATAAAAACCCGTTTAGCGTGTATGCAAAAGCTGAGCATGTTTACATCGACGGTGCGAAAGTTTATGACCGCAAAGATGAGAAGTATCAAGCTGTTAGCGATTTCATGTTAGGCCAACGATAAGGAGCGTACACCATGACAAAATTAAAGTTATCTATGATCACGGGCGCGTTGCTGGCAAGTTCGGCAGCATTTGCACAAGTCACAGCCATTACGGGTGTTACTGTTCACACTGCTACAGAGCAGGGCACATTAAATAATGCAACAGTATTGATTGAAGATGGAAAAATCAAAGCGATCAACCCTGAAAATGTCACTGCCAATGAGACAATCAATGCAAACGGTTTGGTACTAACTCCAGGCTTTATAGGCTCAATGAATCAGCTTGGTTTGGTTGAAGTGGGTGCTGTGGCAAACTCACGCGATGCTTCTGATGAAAAAGCGGGTTTGGACTTTGATCCAAGCTACGCTTTTAACGCGCGTTCAAGTTTGATCCCATATGCAAGAAAAGGCGGGATCACGCAAAGTGTGGTATCACCTGTCAACTATGATGGTGCATACCAAGGATTAGCATTTACGGCTAATTTAAGCGGCGAGTTTGATAGCGTTACTGATAAACATACTGCATTTGTTATTTACCTTGGGGCAAAGAGCAAGGGCTCACGCGCTCTGTCGTTCCAACAGTTTATTGAAAAGCTGGAAGGCCAAAAAGCCAAGCTAGCGAAAAAAGACGATAAGAAAGATGACAAAAAAGACGCTGACAAACCAAGCGGTGAGGAGCGTGTTCTAACCCAATTATTAAACGGTGAAATGCCAGTTGTTATCTCAGCAAGCCGTGCGGCTGATATTGTTCAGATAATCAAGCTAAAGGCTGAATATGGACTTGATATCATCATCAGTGGTGCCGCAGATGCGGTGTTACTAGCCGACGAACTGGCTAAAGCAGAGATCCCGGTGATTGTTAGTGCTGTATCTAACTTACCTTCAGACTTTGATGCCATGCATGCTACGTTGGAAAATGCCAGTAAGCTTGAAAAAGCGGGTGTGAAAGTGCTACTGACGATAGCAGGAGACAGCAGTCACAACCTTTATCAGCTTCGCTTTGATGCCGGTATCGCTGTGTCTAATGGCATGAGTTACAATAGTGCTATCAAAGCGGTAACAAGTAATGTTGCTGATGCTTTTGCCATTGATGGCGGTAAGATTGCGGTTGGTCAGCCTGCGGATTTAGTACTTTGGAGTGCAGACCCTTTTGAATTGAGCACAACGGTAGAAAAAATGTGGATCAATGGCGAAGAGGTAACAACTGAGTCTCGTCACGATAAGCTTCGTGAGCGTTATACGACGGATTCTGAACTACCACGCGCTTATACTAAATAACAACACTAAACATAGTTTTTGTTTTTAAAAGCTCAGAGCTTAAGCGCTGGGCTTTTTTATTTGTCCTTTCAAAATTGTCAGCGCAAGGGCGACTTTTCATCAGTGGATCATAAATACCGCATAGATTCTCAAATGACATCTTTCAAGGTGTGTATTAGTAACATAAACAGAAGTGAAGGTGATGAATAAGGCCTCAAAGTGACTTATGTCTCACTGTGCCTCGAAAGAACTATCTAAGTAAGGTAGGTTTTTAAAACTGCTACATACGTTTTTACAACTCTAACTATTTCATCAAGTACACACATCTCAAACTAACCGCTTTGGGTATTTATTCTGTGACCCATAAAAGCGATAGAACCACATAATTTCAAGTTATAAGTATATTTATTTTGGGTACGCGATATTTACATTATGTTAATATTGTGTTTCCATGTGCGCGCCAAAAAAATAACAAGTGCAATCTAGTGAGTTATCACTTTGTTCACAAATAACTTAGGGGAAATATATGCTTAACTCTACGCTATCTAATGCGATTAGACTGGCTTTAATGGGTAGTCTGGCATTAACTGGCCAATCTGTATTAGCTGCTGAAAATGACGGCGGTCAAGTACAAAAAGAACAAGAAATTGAGCGCATCGTAACAACTGGTTCTCGTATCGGCCGAGCTCAAATAGAAGGCCCATCACCGGTTGTAGTAATGACCGCTGAAGATATTGAAGCGAAAGGTTTTGGGAATGTTTTTGAAGCGATTCAATCGCTTTCTTCGGCAACAGGTGACACTCAAGGTCAAGGTTATACTAACTCTTTCACGCCGAATGCTGAAACGGTCAACCTTAGAGGCATGGGGGCGAACCGTACATTGGTATTGCTCAATGGCCGTCGTGTCGCTAACTACCCGCGCGCGTTCAATGGCGAAAACAATGTATTTAACTTATCTACCATCAGTGCTGCAGCTATTTCTAGAATCGAGATTTTGACAGGCGGTAGTTCTGCGGTTTATGGTTCTGACGCAATTGCAGGCGTAGTAAACATCATTACAAAAACCAATGTCGATGATACTACAGTACGTTTACGTCATAGCACAACCGACCAAGGTGGCGGTGATAGCAACAAATTCTCAATTACAGGTGGGTTCAGTGAAGGAGATCTTAGTCTGACCTATGCGCTTGAGTATAGTCAACAAGACATGCTGCGTGGATATGAGCGTGACTGGCTAGATGACGTTAATGATGGTCCTGCAACAGAAGATGAACCAGAATATCAAAGAGTTAATTCACGTTCGATTATGGCCGCGACCTACGACGGGGGTTTTAGTTACCTACACCCTGATGAATTTGGTAGTAACCTATGTGACCAATGGAGCGGTTATGAACTATCTGAAAGACCGAGTAGAGGGTTTTACTGTGGGCGCGATAGCACTGGGGATGGTTCATACATCAATGACCGTGAACACCTGTCTTTATACACTAATTTGAGCTGGCAACTTAACTCAAACCATGAGTTTTTTGCAGAAGCGCTCTACTGGGATAGCGAAGCACAAAACCGCGGTGGTTACGGTATTAGCTGGGGCACTGACAGATTACCAGAAGGTATAGCCATTGCAGATCAATGGGTGTGGGATGCAACCAATGACCGTTATTTGTTTATGCAACGTACATTCACCGAAGAAGAGGTGGGTGATGTAAATAAACACTTTAAGGATGAAATGCTTTATGCTGCGGCGGGTTTCAGAGGAACAGTGCTGGATGACTGGAACTATGAGTTGTCTATTTCTCACAGTGCTTCAGACAACTTTGAGCATCAAAATCTAATAGCGTCGGATAAAGCGATAGACTATTTTCTAGGTCAACCTCTAGCAGGTACCACGAATGAGTTCAATCCAGACTTTGACTTGTTCTGGCGTCCATTAGATGCACAAGGCAGAGAAGCGATTGTTGAAGTGAACGACTCAAAAGCTGATGCTTCGGTTACAACGGTTAATGCGTCTTTGACGGGCGCTGTATTTGAATTACCAGCAGGCGAAGTTGATTTTGCCTTGGCCTTTGAGTGGTCATCAGAAGATTACTCAATAAAATTAGACCCTCGTACGCTAGATAAGACAACGGGTTGGGGCAATGGCTTAACTGGCACCGAAGGGGAAGGTGAGCGTGACCGTTACGGTATGGCCGTAGAGTTCCGAGTGCCTCTTACCGAGCAAGTACAGGCTAATATCGCAGGTCGTTACGATTACTACGACGATGAAACAGCAGTAGATGGCGCATTTACCTATCAACTGGGTTTAGAGTACCGTCCATTAGATGAATTACTGGTACGTGCAAACTATGGAACAACCTTTAGGGCGCCAGATATTCACCAAGTTTACGCTGGGCCATCGGGTTTCTATCAGTCATTTACTGATTATTGGCTAGAGAGTAAATGTGTGCAGATAGTGACAGGCCAAGATACTGGCTTATCGCAAGCAGAAAACGACGCAATTACTTATCAGTGTGATATGGACAGTGCGGGTAGGCTCAAAGAGGGTCAGCGTTATCAAGGTACTAGAACCGGTAACAAAGACCTTAAAGAAGAAACAGGTTACTCTGCAACGCTTGGCTTTGTTTGGAGTATCACAGAAGAGATTGATTTAATCTCTGACGTATACCGTATACGTATAGAAGACAAAGTAGAAAGCTGGGATACTGATCATTTCTACAGAACCGAAGCAGAGTGCCGTAATGGCCAATCTGATAACGAAGCATTATGTGCTGATGTGCTCAGTCGTATCAAACGTTTTGATGCTACAGCGCCTAATGTTGGTTTAACGGTGAATACCGCGCATACCACCTATATTAACCAATCACTGAGTGAGCAAACGGGTTTTGATATGAACCTCAAGGCGGGCTTTGATTTAGGTGACTACGGATTAATCGATATCGATTTGAAGTATACCCATGTACTTGAAGTTGTTAACCAAGAGTTCCCTGGTGACGAGATAGACAAAGAATATCGTGATAGTTGGTTAAACAACGACTTCCGCTCACGCTGGGATAATAAATTTGGCTGGCGTAATGATAACTGGGTTGTGCAACTTCAACAAACGCGCTTAGGTTCAAGTTGGAACTATGAAGACCCAGATCCAGAGCGTAATCCATCAGACGATCGTAGAGCATTAGCTTCGCGTATGGCGCCATGGTTGGTTTACAACTTAGGTGTGACCTATGTGATCAATGATGATCATAACGTGAAGCTTGGGGTTAATAACCTTCGTGATTCAAAAGCGCGTAATGATGAAAGCTACATCGGTGGCAGCCCTTGGTTTAACCGCGCAAGATACCCGGTGACTACTGCTGTTATGGGACGTACTTTCTCAATAGAGTGGGTAGCACGTTTTTAAGTAACAGTATCACGTTAGCGGTCGAGTTATTGGCCGCTACTTGATATGCAGCAAGCAAAAAAATACCCAGCATAGGCTGGGTATTTTTTATAAAGCATTAAATACTTAGTAAGTCGCACTGCCTTTAGTACGTGGGAAAGCGATAACGTCACGTACGTTACCCATACCCGTTACGTAGGCAACTAAGCGCTCAAAGCCAAGACCAAACCCTGAATGTGGTACTGTACCGTAACGACGTAAATCGCGGTACCAACTGTAGTCTTCTTTATTTAAGCCCATTTCTTCTAAACGCGTATCTAACACGTCTAAACGCTCTTCACGCTGAGAACCACCGATGATCTCTCCGATACCTGGAGCAACCACGTCCATCGCTGCAACCGTTTTACCGTCTTCGTTCTGACGCATGTAGAAAGCTTTGATATCGCGAGGGTAGTTTTTGATAACCACAGGCGCTTTGAAGTGCTCTTCTGCTAAATAACGCTCGTGCTCTGATTGAAGGTCAACGCCCCACTCAACAGGGAACTCGAACTGCTTATCGCAATCTTTAAGAATGTCGATAGCATCGGTGTAATCCACCTGAGCAAAGTCTTTTTCAACGAACTCTTCTAAACGTGAAATAGCCGTTTTCTCAATACGTTGAGCGAAAAACTCCATGTCGTCACGACGCTCTTCTAATACCGCTTTGAATACATACTTAAGCATGCTTTCTGCAAGCTTTGCGATGTCTTCAAGATCAGCAAAAGCGACTTCCGGCTCTACCATCCAAAACTCTGCCAAATGGCGTGAGGTATTGGAGTTTTCTGCGCGGAAAGTTGGACCAAAGGTATAAATCTTTGACATGGCACTTGCGTATGTTTCGCCGTTAAGCTGGCCTGATACGGTCAGAAACGCTTCTTTACCAAAGAAGTCTTCACTGTAATCAACTTCGCCTTTATCTGTGCGAGGCAGATTGTTCATATCAAGTGTAGAAACACGGAACATTTCACCGGCACCTTCACAGTCACTGGCTGTGATAATCGGTGTGCTGATCCACATATAACCTTGCTCGTGGAAAAAGCGGTGAATTGCCTGAGATAGGCAGTTACGTACACGCGTTACAGCACCAATCACGTTAGTACGTGGGCGCAAGTGAGCGTGCTCGCGTAAATACTCAATACTATGACGTTTAGCAGCCATAGGGTACGTGTCTGGATTTTCAACCCAACCCAATACTTCAACTGAGTTAGCTTGAATTTCGAATGCTTGACCTTGACCTTCTGATTGAACTAACACGCCTGTTACTTTTACAGAGCAACCAGCCGTTAAGCGGGTAACTTCATCATAATTATTGAGCGAATTAGGAACAACCGCTTGGATAGGATCAAAACAAGAACCGTCATGAACGGCTAAGAAAGAAATACCTGCTTTTGAATCGCGGCGTGTACGGATCCAGCCTTTGACTGTTACCTGGCTGTCGACCGCAACGGTGCCCTTGAGTAGCTCCGTTATCGCTATGTGGCTCATCTTCACTCCAATGATATAAGTTACCTAATAATTATTCGATTGTACCTGTAAAAATTATACAGGCACGTGAGCCGTATCTTACCTTTGATAAAGCAATAAAAAAACACTCAATTGCAACTCTTTTACAAGTTAATTCGTCTTGAGTCGTTTTAAACGTGATTTTGTGCTTTTTTTGAGCGCTCAAGCGGGGCTTTTATGCCGCTGGATGTAGCTGAACATACATTGTTCATGTAATTCATGATTAAATTTTAAAAGTGTGGCATGATACGCGCTTATTTATGTTGATTGCTCACGACTTAGGTAACGTTAATTGTCGATGAAACAAGTTTTTATATTAAGGGGCTTACCCGGGTGTGGTAAGACACATTACGCGCAAACGCTGGCTGATGAATTAGTAGCAGGTGATGAAAGCCAATATTTGATCTGCTCAACTGATGACTACTTTTATAATGATGCGGGTGAGTATCATTTTGAGAAGTTTAAGCTGCCACAATATCACAACCTTAATTTAGCTCGCTTTATAAATGGGCTGGGCGAGGGGATCCCTCTGGTGATTGTTGATAATACCAATATCAAAAAGTGGGAATTTGTTGCATATAGTGCGGCGGCAACGGCATTAGGCTATCAGGTCAAAGAAGTCATCGTTGGCGAAGTAAAAGATAAATCAATGCAGCATCTTTACGCAAAGCGAAACACTCATGGTGTGGCACTGAAAACCATCAGCAAGATGGCATATATTTTTGAGTGGTAATAGGAGAGCAGGTATGTACTCTCCTATGTTAAATAGTGTCTTAATTGTTGCCAATATGCTTACCTTCACTAAACACTTTAAACTGTTCTATTAATACCTGCTCAAATCCATTTTCAGCGAGTAATGTTGTAAAGGAAGATGGGTTTGCTAAGTTGTCGTTCCAAAATTGAATGGCAGTTGGCACAATTGAGATCCCCGCAACAAGTTTACCGCTGAAATCGGTTACAGTGCGCACATCAAAAATAAGAGGGTTGTTGATAAGTGCTGTTTTAGCAGACTCAACAAGCGTGTCCGTTGTGCAGCTAGACTGTGTCGGTTGATACGTATTGCCACTAATGTCTTTGACAGTAATTGCTACTTTTAGATTGCCAAAGCTTTGCTCTGGTTTAACGATTTGAGCCAGGGCTTGCGCAGTTGCTGCTGAACTTGCAATAACATTAACAGTGTTTGTTGAGCTGTCTAAATCTGAAACTATCACTGATGCAGACTGACCCAATGTATATGCTAGAACGCGTTGAAATTGATAAACCGGGCTTGAAAGGCCAACTGTTTGTGTAGACATAATTATATTCCTTTGTAATTCGTAAATTAATCTCTGTCAGCTCGTGAACAGCACAACACACCTTTTTTTTGAAGGTCGAGTGCTGCACGAAGACAAACAAAATGTAGTCATCTAGCTGGTAAATGTGAATTACATGGCATTACACTTTTATACCAATATATGAAAGATGTAGGCGGCAATTACAGCAGGGATTGCTGAGTATGCAGTGGCGACTAAAGCTGCTGATGGTGCCATGGCAATTGCTGGAAATAGCGCATCGCCATCGTTAGAAATTGCGTTACCCACTAATGCACTAAATGGAATACTGCCCTGAAGGTAAAGGCTGGTCACAACTATTTGAGGGCCGCAGCCAGGAATAAAGCCGACAAAGATAGCGACTAAAGGTGCAAATAAACCAATTTGGCCAAACCAAAGTGATATATCCAATTTAAATGTACTTACGCACACTTCATAGACCATAAAGCTTGCTATAACCCAAACACTAACAAACTGAGTGTCTTTTATAACACGCTCAAAGTAATTGTTATGAGCAGTTACACAAGTTTTTTGCTTTTGTTTGGTAGGAATTACAGCCCAAGAGAAAACCACCAACAGTGCCAAAGTGCAGCCTAAGTATTCAAGCAGCGCTTGCGATTGTCCAAATTCAAAGTTAAATGCTATGAGTAGAGCGAACATTAGACTTGGCCACAATAAGAATTGAGAACAGCGAATAATACAGGTTGTTTTTTCCTGCTCAAGGCTTTCAATTACACTTTTAGTTTGCTTTGCTAACAATGTGGGTTGAAATTTTGCTGGTAATGCGTTGGCTGTTAAGCCACTTAAAATACCAACGACAATCCCAATGGCGATAATCGAGATGGCCGTCATAGGTTGTTTAGCGAGCAGCAAAAACGCAGCATCGCCCATGGTGGCTGTTAACACAGCTACGAGTGCACCGAAGCTGGCTTGCTGTTTCGTATATTGAGTAACAACGATAATTGCCCCACCGCAGCCTGGGAGAGCACCTAATACCGAGGCATAGCACATTTCAAGTAGCGGGGATTTTTGTTTTATACGAGACAGTTCTAAATTGGGAAACTTTTTAGCAAAAATAAAATAGACATAAAGTGTACTTGCAACAAAAACGGTTACTTGAAAATATGCGTCGGCTAATGTCGTTCTGGTTAGCTCTCCAAGCGATTCAGTCATTAATGCCAGAGTGAGCAGTAGAGGAAAAATTAATCGCTTAATATTAAACGAGATACGTAAATGGGAATTGAGTTGAAATGTAGTTAAACGCGCTAGCTGCAACATAAGTGTGACCAAATTAAAAAACTTAGTCACACTATATATCAATCTAAATGATAATCAATATCATTTGCGTTGAAACTCAGAGGTTGCGTTCCAAGTTGGCCACTGAGGCTGTTGAGAAATTTCGTAACCTACCTTGTAAAACAACTGTAAGTCTTGCACTGCACCGCTTAAGTCCCACTCGTCGCGGTAGCGGTCACATGGCTGGTGATAACAGCCTCGAAGCACAAGGCTCATGCGCTTACGATAATCCGCGGTTTGCTCATCAATCGCTTCTGTACCACCGCCTGCGTACATTGCAGGTACACCCATGTTGGCAAATGCGAAGTGATCAGAGCGGTAGTATCCGCCTGAAGCCGGTTTAGGATCGCCAGAAACAACTCGACCTTGCTGTTTTGCAGCATCGGCAAGCATATCGTCAAGAGATGATTTACCAATACCGACAACACTAATATCTTTTACTTTGCCTAGCAGGTTTAAGCTATCCATATTGATGTTTGCGACGGTTTTATTTGCTGGGATCACTGGGTTTGCAGCGTAAAACTTAGAGCCTAATAGCCCTTGCTCTTCAGCGGTAACAGCCAAGAAGGTAATAGAGCGCTGCGGACGAGTTGGCAACTTAGCAAATGCTTCAGCTACTTCAATCATACCGCCAGTTCCGGTAGCGTTATCGTGCGCACCATTGTAGATTTGGTCGCCTTTACGGTTCTTATCTGTACCTAAGTGATCCCAGTGAGCTGAGTAAATCACGTGCTCATCAGGTTTTTCACTGCCAGGCAGGGTGGCGATGAAGTTGTAAGACGTTGAAGTTTTAATTTTACTTTTAACAGTTACAGAGGCTGTTAGATCGCCCATATCAACATGATAAGCGCCTTTTGCCGCATTGGCTTTGGCTGTTTCAAAGTCAAGGCCGGCTTTGCTGAATAACTCTTTGGCTACATCTGTGGTGACCCAGCCTTCAACAGCTACTCTGTCCATGTTGTTATTAGCTTTTTGGAAACCAAATTGTTCACCACTCCAAGAGTTCTCGACCACACTCCATGGGTAAGACGCCGGTGCCGTTTCGTGAATAATAATGGCGCCAGCAGCTCCTTGGCGGCTTGCTTCTTCGAACTTGTAGGTCCATCGACCATAGTAGGTCATTGCTTCACCAGTAAACATACTAGGATCTTTAGTCGCAAAACCCGGGTCGTTAACCAGCATAACGACGGTTTTACCTTTTACATCTAGGCCGTCGTAGTCATTCCAATTGTATTCTGGTGCGTTAACACCATAACCAACAAACACTAACTCAGATTCTTGAATAGATTCCAATGGGCTGATACGACTGGTACCCATTACCATGTCATTTTTGTATTGATATGCTTTACCGCCAATATCTAAGGTCATGTTCGCGTCAGCTTCAATAGAAACTAAAGGAACTTCTTGGAAGAAGCTGTCACCGTTGCCTGGTTGGTACCCTAATGCTTTAAACTGGTCACTCAAATAAGCGAGCGTCAACTCTTCGCCTTTAGAAGAAGGTGCGCGGCCGCCAAACTCGTCTGAAGCAAGTGTTTTGATATGTTGAGCCAGTTGTTGAGCGTTGATACTTTCATAAGCTGCTTGCACATCAGCATTGGTGTTAGAAGTTGTACTTGCGCAGCCTGCAAGCACAGCAACAGCCAAAGCGCTGAGAGATATTTTTAATTTCATAGCTGTTCTTTTGTTATTTAGTTAAGAGGCGTAAGTATAAACATAAATAACCCTAACTTTCGAGCAAGTGCGATAGTCGTCAGGATCTGGCGTTGGCGCTTGGAGCAACTTGGGGTAAACTGACGCAAAGAATTTTTATGTAGTTAGTAATGAAAAAGTTCACGCCACCAGAAACCTTCGATCCACAATTGCTCAGCGGCGGAGCGTTTGAGCACTTAAACCATATATTCAAGTTAAATGAGCACAACAATTGGCCTACCTTTGGGTGGCTAAATGCTTTAGGCCCTGTGCAAAACCGCAATGGAAAAGCTCTAGAATTTGTTCCCGACGCTCTGTTACAAGATGAAACTCGTTATTATGAACAAATCATTTATGAAACAGGACGAGTTCCTACCAGAGAACAAAATTGGCATGATCTATTCGGTGTGATGATCTGGTGCTTATTTCCTAAAACTAAGGCGTTGTTAAACAAGCAACATATTGTTGAAATTGACAAACATGGTCTAAAGCAACGCAGTAAACATAGAAACGCATTAACCTTGTTTGATGAATGTGGTGTTGTGTTAGCAATGACAAACGGCACTTTCGCTGAGCAACTTAAAAATCACTGTTGGGTTGATGCTTTTGTCGCTCAAAGATCAGGTTGGGACAAAGAAATTAAAGCTTTCATATTCGGCCATGCTAATTATGAAATGCTTACTCAACCATTTATCGGCCTAACTGGAAAGGCTTTGTGTGTTGAGGTTGATGAGACATTTTTTGAATTAGACTTGCACTCACAATATGCATGTTTAGACACACTGTTAGTAGATATGATAGAGAATCAAGGTGTACTTAACGATAACACGCAGTTATCGCCTTTGCCTTTACTCGGCATCCCAAATTGGTTCTCTGCTAATCAGTCTCCAGAATTTTATAACAATACAAACTACTTCAGAGCTAAGCGAAGGAACACACATGATAGAAGTCAAAGCGTTAAAAAAACGCTTCAAGCTGACCAAAGCACACAGACAAAAGGGTAAGTCGACTGACGTAAGAGAGCGAGATGGTTACTTCCATTCCGTACAAGATGTTAGTTTTACTTGTAATCGAGGAGAGGTGCTGGGTCTACTAGGCCCCAATGGAGCAGGAAAAACAACCACATTACGCATGCTCTCTACTGCACTTAAACCAGACAGTGGGCAAATCCATATCAATGGACAAGATGTCGTAGCAAGGCCACTTGTAGGTAGAAAATCAATCGGTTTTCTATCGGGTTCAACGGGCTTATATGGGCGTTTGAGCGCCAAAGAAAACGTAGAGTATTTTGCAAAACTTCATGGTTTAAAGGGACGAGCGCTAAAAACGCGCTGTGATGAGTTATTTGAAGTACTCGATATGGGATCTTTTTTAAATAAGCGAGCTGAGCACCTTTCAACAGGCATGAAACAAAAGGCAAATATCGCAAGAGCAGTTGTTCATCAACCTGATGTAGTCGTGTTGGATGAACCTACTACTGGGTTGGATATTATGACCACGCAAACCGTTATCAACTTTATTCGTGAGCTTAAAAGTAAAGGAACACCGGTTATTTTTTCTACTCACCATTTAGATGAGGTAGCGCTGCTGTGCGACAGGATATGTGTAATTGATAGAGGAGTTAGTTGTTTCGATGACACTCTTGAGAACTTTAAAGTGAAAGGGCAAAGCCAAGAACTCAATCAGGCATTTTTGAATTTGTTACAGGGAGTCGCGCATGTTTGAGGTATTCAAAAAAGAATTACTAGAGCTGATCAGAGATAAAAAAACGTTATTCTTTGTTTTAGCGCTACCTATGCTCGTGTTTCCGGTGATCATGGCGCTAGTTGGCTTTTTGGGCTCTCAGGCAACTTTAAAGGCTGAACAAAAGGTACATACATACTACATTGTCAACGAGCAGCATGGACAAGCCTATGCTGAGCGTGTTTTTTACCACAAGAGCTTTAAGAAATACGCTGGCGAAGAGACATTTTCTAGCGTAGAAGAGCTAAAGCAGGCAGTGCGAAGCGGCATCATAGATGTGGGGATATTTTTACAAAGTGATCCGCAAAAAGAGCTGAGCAAAGGTAAGCAGGCAAATTGGCAAGTGGTATTTAATGATGCACAAAGCATTAATTTTATTTATGACAGGCTGCGCTCATTGGCAAATGAGGTTTCTGAAAACCTACGTGAACAAACGCTTATAGAACTAGGAATTGAAAAAGAAAAACAACAAGCGATTTTACAGCCTATTTTGATCAGTAAAGTGGATACGGCCGATAAGCGTGAAAATTTGGGGGAAAAGTTAGGGGCGTTTATTCCTTACTTGCTGATCCCATTGGTATTGATGGGCGCAAGTTACCCAGCTATTGATTTGGGAGCAGGAGAGAAGGAGCGGGGGACGCTCGAAACCTTACTTTTGACACCTGTGACTCGCACCCAATTAGTGCTCGGTAAATTTTTAACAGTATTGCTGAGTTCATTAGCGTGTGCGACGGTGACGGTATTAAGCATGGCAGTGTGGGTGTCGGTCGCAATCAGCTTTGTGAAGCTAGATACGGTAAAATCAGCGTTTTCGAGTGTCACAGGCACTGACTTTTTACTGATTTTTGCGTTGCTTGTGCCGATTGCCGCGATATTTTCGTCCTTAGTGTTAGCGATTTCAATCTATGCACGCACTTTTAAAGAAGCTCAAAATTATATGGCACCTTTAAGCATGGGCGTGTTTTTGCCTATTGTAGTATCACTAATGCCTAATATGGAGTTGACAGCAAAAACAGCATTGATCCCTGTAACTAACGTAGCATTAGCGATTAAAGAAATCATCAAAGGAACCGTAGATTATGGCCTACTAACCATGATAGTTATTGCGTCAGCTTTATTAGCTACAGTCTTATTAGCTTTTTGTGTTCGCTGGTTCTCAAAAGAGGAAGTGTTATTTAGATAGACGGCAGAAAATCATATGTGAAAGCGCAAAATATGCGTTTTGCGCTTTTACGACTTTTAGTTAGGCTGCTTTGGCGTCATTAGCTTTAACTTCACCCAATTCAACCACATTCATAACATGTTGAATATCAGACCAGTGCAGCAGTTCAATACGACCATTTTTACCTTCAACCAAAGCTGTGCAGTTCTCTATCCAATCTCCATCGTTGCAGTACACTATGCCATCTTGTACTTTGATTGCTGGCTGATGTATATGACCACAGATAATGCCATCAACCCCTTGCTTTTTAGCTTCATGAATAGCTGCTGATTCAAATGCGTTAATTGCAGCACGCGCTTTATGAACGCGATTTTTGAGCCATGATGCTAATGACCAATAATGGCCGCCATATAAACGCCGTATACGATTAGTCCAACGGTTTAAAAATAATAGAAAATCGTACGCTGCATCTCCTGCAATACTAATTAACTTGTTATAACGGGTTGCAGAGTCAAAGTCATCACCATGCAAAAGCAAGAATTTCTTACCCAAAGACGTGGTATGGATAAAAGTTCTGTGAACTTCAACATTAAACAGGTTCTTGCCTACATATTTGCGAAAGGTTTCATCGTGGTTACCAGGAATATAAACCACTCGGGTGCCGGATTCAGCTTTGCCTTGAATACATTCAAGCACTTTATAATGCGATGGATGCCAATAAAACTGTCGTTTCATTGACCATAAATCAACAATGTCACCCACTAAATAAAGCACATCACAGCGGGTACTATTCAAAAAATCTAGCAAATAATCGGCTTTGCAGTCCTTATAGCCTAAATGTACATCTGAGATCCAGATGCTGGGGTAGTACGCTGTAGTCATAGTCCGTGGCCTCAAGCGTAATAAAATCTAAATTAGAGCGCTTAGATGAACAAGCCATGACATTTGTACGACAGATTAGAGAAAGTATTGATGTAGGTGAGTGGAATCTACGAAGTTTTGCAGGTTTATTCTTTTTAGTCATAAATAGTCTAATGGAAGCCGCATGATGCGGCTTCCATTAGCTATGCCCAAGTCTATTTCTTATATTTTTCAAACCATGCGAGTGTGTGTTCAATTTTACTGATCATTCGCGAAGGTCTACCCGCAATTCCATGCGGAGCTCCTGGGATTTTGACCAATACAGAGTCAACTTTCCGATGCTTCAATGCCTGGTAAAATTGTTCAGTCTCAGCCATTGGCGTACGTAAGTCTTCTTCTCCTGTCATGAGCATGGTAGGGGTGGTGACATTCCCAACCAGTGACAGTGGAGAGCGCTGCCAGTAATGCTCCATATGCTCCCACGGCATACCAGGAAATTGTGTTGGGATCTGTAATAAGCCACTATCAGCCGTAAGCACTTTACTCAACCAGTTGATAACTGGTTTAACAACAACCGCAGCATTAAAGCGATTGGTCAAGCCAATGGCATAGGCGGTTGCAATCCCCCCGGCCGAACCACCAGCGATAAACAAGTTGTTTTTGTCAATAAAGCCTTTGTCCAGCATAGCGTCTACACCAGAGTTGTGATCTGCAAAATCTTCTTTGGAGCTGTATTTATATTTCAATAACATGGCGAAGCGCTTACCGTATGAACTACTTCCTCTGTGATTGTCATAAAATACTACATAGCCTTGAGCTGCATAGCGTTGTAACTCAGCAGAAAAATGCGGGCCATAGGCTAAATGTGGGCCACCATGAATTTCTAATAATAATGGGTACTTCTTGGTAGGGTCGAAATTGGGTGGAGTGATGTACCAACCTTGGATTTGCTCTTCATCGAAAGATGACGCATAGGTAATTTCGTGTACTTTACCCAGCTCTTTATGAGCGAGCAAATCTTCGTTTAACTTAGTGAGCTGTTTCACTTTGCCTTTAGTGGTTGTTAGTGCGACATCAGCAGGGCGCTGACTGCTACCTTTAGTAAAAGCGATTTCGCCTTTATAGTTAGCACTAAACTGTCCACTTAAGTAAGGGCGTCCCAACGTGGTACCAGACAAGCTGTCAGTGAGGTCACTTATTTTTCCATTTGTGGTGATGGTCGCGAGTTTTTTCATACCGTGGTCATCGTATGAAATAGCGAGCTTTGAGGTGCTTACCCAAGTTGGGTTTTCTATGGAGCGGTCAAAGTCTTCTGCGATAAGTAGGCTCTTTTTAGTTTGCCAATCCATGATGTTCAACTTGTGGTTACGATAGGGATTAAGTTCACCTGATGCACTTAGATAAGCGAGCTGTTTACCATTTTGTGAAAAGCTCGGTGAATGCTCTTTCCCTGGTGCAGAAGTTAATTGGGTAATTTGGCCATCAAAATTTACCTCAAATAAATCACCCTCAAGGCCTTTGTATTCCCAATCACTAATGCGGTTCGCAGAAAAGATAATGCTTTTTGAGTCGGTACGCCAAGCTAATTTACCGCCGTGGTGATAATTCCCTGATGTAAGTTGACGTGGTGTTCCGCCTTCACTTGGTAATATAAATATCTGACGGTAACCGGGTTTGACCAAACCGCGGCCATCAGCTTGATAATATGCGCGATCAATGACTATTGCAGGCTCTGACCAACTAGCCCCTTTTGGAGGTGTTGGCATTTTGGCAATAACAGTTGGTTTTTCTTCAACCTTTTGGCTGAATGCAAGCCATTTCCCATCTGGTGACCAAGTTAAATCGCTCACTTCTGATTTAAGCTGAGTGAGTAACGCGCTCCGGTTTTGTTTAAGATAATGTACGTGAATTTGGTTGCTACCCGAGACATTACTGACAAAAGCAAGTTTATTTCCATCGGGTGACCATCTTGGTTGATTGTAACGATTTTCGTCAGAAAATAGAGGTGATTGGGTGTTGGATTTGCTATCAACTAACCATAAGTTTTGTCTTTTGGCATCTTTGATAACATCATTGCTATTTCGTACGTAAATGATCTGTTCGCCATTGGGTGAGATCTGCGGATCACTTGCGTACTCGAGTTCAAAAATATCTTCCGCTTGAAGCCCTAAGTTCGCTTGTGCACATACAGGCAGTACAGAAAATGCAAAGAATGTACACTGTAAGGTTTTTTTTAGCCTAAAAGACATATTAACTCTTCCTTATAAATAATTTCTTTAATATTGATGACATAGTTATTCAGCTCGATGTGAATGTCACTTCATAAGCGATAAAATTGAATAAAAACCAGATGTGTTTAATTTCTACTGTACTAGGGCTACAGATAACTGTGCTTATCATAGCGTTAAGTCTTGTCTGCAATAAGACCGATATTTTTAATTTTATCAACATGTTGACTGTGTTGAGAGGGAGAAAGGCTTGGCAATAAATGTGACCTTTAGAGCTCTGATGGCTATACCTTATTAAGGGTGTTATTTTTAATCTGACGGATACCAGTTACGGCGATCACACTAACCCAAGAAGAAAAAAGTATCTTAAAGAACGTATCGATCCCGCCTCGTCCAGAGGCGCTAATTGAATTTTCGCACGAGGCCAAAAAACCAGAACCTAACATAGGCACTATCGCAAAAATTCTTCATTCTGATGTGGGTATTTCGGCTGCTGTTTTGCAAGTCGTTAATTCTGCTGCTTTTCGCCGAGCCCGAGAGATTGACTCTATCGACCAAGCAATAATGACCTTAGGTCTTAAACGATTAGTGCCACTTGTTAAAGCGGTCGCTTTGAGAGCAACTGTGGGTCAAAATACTGAAATAGCACAATGGCTCCCTATGTATACTTTGATTATGGGATGGTTTGGAATTTTTAAAGGTTAGGAAGGAAGTAAGTAGTGCTAAGAGACCTAAACGATTCAACTTAACACTACTAACAGCCAGTGGTTAATTAACCACGAATTTGCGCTGTAATTACGGCAACTGCCTCTTCGATATCTAGCATTTGCTTTTCACCTGTGCGGCGGTTTTTAAGCTCTACTTGATTATTGTCTAGGTTGCGCTCGCCAATAACAAGGGTATAAGGCACGCCAAGTAGTTCCATGTCATTGAACATCACACCAGGGCGCTCTTTACGGTCATCAAACAAAACGTCAATACCGGCAGCTTTAAACTCGCTATACAAGCGCTCTGCAATTTCTGGAATACGGTGTGACTTGTGCATGTTCATAGGCACTATCGCAAGTTCAAATGGAGCAAGCGCTGTGGGCCATTTAATGCCGTAGTCATCATTGTTTTGCTCAATTGCTGCGGCAACGATACGCGAAACACCAATTCCATAACATCCCATAGTCATGATCTGGTTTTTTCCATTTTCACCAAGTACGCCAGCGTTCATTGCTTCCGAGTATTTAGTACCAAGCTGGAAAATGTGACCCACTTCGATACCACGTTTGATTTGTAGTACACCTTTTCCACATGGGCTTTGGTCACCTTCTACGACGTTACGCAAGTCAAATACTTCATATTCAGCAACGTCTCTGTCCCAGTTGATCCCGCTGTAGTGCTCGCCATCTTTGTTTGCACCAGCAACAAAGTCAGCCATAACAGCTGCACTGCGGTCAACGATAATTGGCATGTTAAGTCCAGCAGGACCAAGTGAACCTGGGTGAGCACCAATAGCAGCAAAGATATCTTCTTCTTTAGCCATTTCAAGCGGCGAGTCAACTAGAGGATGTTTTTCAGCCTTTAACTCGTTCAGTTCATGATCACCACGTAGGATCAAAGCAACTAAGCCGCGTTGTTCATTTTCATCAGGCGCACCGTATACGATCAAAGTCTTCACACCGCGGTGAGGTTTCACACCATGCAGCGTTTTTAGAGCAGCAATGGTTTTCGCTTCAGGCGTTGCAAAGGTGTTTAACTCTTTGCTTGGTTCTGGGCGTGCTTCCGTTGGTGCTAGAGCTTCAGCTTTTTCGATATTAGCTGCGTAGTCACTTTCAGTACTAAATGCGATAGCATCTTCACCTGATTCAGCAAGCACGTGGAACTCGTGAGATACACTGCCGCCGATAGAACCTGTGTCAGCAATTACAGGACGGTAATCAAGACCCAAACGCTCAAACACGTTACAGTAAGCTTGATGCATACGTTGATACGTTTGTGCTAAACACTCGTCAGTCATATGGAAAGAATAGGCATCTTTCATGGTAAATTCACGCGCACGCATTACACCAAAACGAGGACGAACTTCGTCACGCACTTTAGTTTGTACTTGGTATAAGGTCAGTGGTAACTGCTTATAACTGCTGATCTCTTTACGAACAAAATCGGTGATTACTTCTTCGTGTGTTGGACCAAGTGCAAATGGGCGGTTGTGTCTGTCGTGAATACGCAGTAATTCGGGACCAAACTGTTCCCAACGTCCTGATTCTTGCCAAAGGTCGGCTGGTTGGATAACGGGCATAAGCATTTCGATAGCACCTGCTTTATCCATTTCCTCACGTACAACTTGCTCTACTTTGCGTAGCACTTTTAATCCAGATGGCAGCCAAGTGTATAAACCTGAAGCCAGTTTGCGGATCATGCCCGCACGTAGCATTAACTGGTGGCTGATTATTTCAGCATCTGATGGCGTTTCTTTTAAAGTCGCCAAGATATATTGACTGGTACGCATTATGGTTCCGTTCGTAATGTAATTGTTTTTGGTAATAATGGCCTGTAGTTTAGCAGCGCCAGCTCGCTAGACAAAGCGTTTATTCTCGGGTTATCTCAATCACTTGATTGTGCTCTGCGTCCACCTGCCAGCGAATATTAAATTCGTATAGGTTCATGCCGTAAAATTGCGTTTGTTGCTTGTGCTTTTTATATGCAGGACGCGGGTCTTGCTTTAGAACGTTCGTGATAAACTCTTTTAATTCAGGATAGCGGGTTTGTCGAGCAATAAATTGCTCAGCCTGTTCGCTAAAACTCACCGTCATTAAAGTTTCAGGTCGGGTATCGGCAAATCCAGCACTGGCATCGGCCATCGCATCTGAGTAGGGTAAATAGGGTTTAATATCGATGATAGGCGTGCCATCTAACAGGTCGATACCAGAGAGTAACAGAGCCAATTGACCATTTTTGTATTCCACACCCTCTAGTTTAACTGCGCTCATGCCAATGCCGTTGGGCCTAAAGGTTGCTCGGGTTGCAAAAACGCCTTTACGTTCGTTGCCACCAAGACGAGGAGGGCGAACCAGAGCTGAATAGCCTTTATCTGCTGTTTCATGAAAACGAAACAATAACCATAAATGAGTGAACTCTTCGATACCGCGGATAAACTCTTCTCGGCTAAAGTCTTCGCAGAATACTAGCTTCGCTTTAGCCTGAGGTACCAGTCGGGGCTGGCGTGGTATTGCAAACTTTTGTTTGTACGGGGATTGAATAAAACCTACGGGCTGGATCTGATAGTTCTGCACTGTATCTCTTATGTTTCGGTTGTTTCGACGGCCGAGATTGTAGCGTGTTAATGGTTGTTAATCCATTACCAGCATCGCTGTGTTTTAGAGGATTACTTTGATATATAGGATGAAGCTGAAGAACTAGTCATCTATTGTGCGCTGCAGTAATGATTCAGTTTCAATGGCGATTTCTTTCATCTTAATTGCATATAATTCAAGTTTTTTTTGCTCTTCAGTTTTAGGTTTAAACTGTGGTACTGGCACGGGGTAACCTGCTTTGTCCATGGCGATAAAGCTAATGATACAGTGGTTACTCTCAACTAAAGATTGCTTTTGTGGGTCGCCACAGCGAACGCGAATAAATATTTGCATACTGGTTTTACCCGTATGGGCGATTTGTGCTGAAACTTCAACTATTTGTCCAACCAGAATTGGCCGCTTAAAGCGAACACCTGCAACGGATACGGTTACACAATAGCTGCCGCTCCAGCCAGCGGCGCAGGCATAACCCGCCTGATCTATCCATTTCATAACAATACCGCCGTGAACTTTTCCACCGAAATTTACATCGGTTGGCTCGGCTAGAAATCTAAATACCACTTCGGAGTGTCCGCTCATGGATCGTTACTCATCGTTATTTCTTTTGATTAAGTATATGCAATATTTGAAGTTTTGCTGAACTTAGCACAAAGCATGAAAAAGGGGCCTCTTTGGCCCCCTGCAATTTAGGTTGGATTATAAATTTTTAGAAAAATTACATGTTAGGGTAGTTTGGTCCGCCAGCACCTTCAGGTGTAACCCAGGTAATGTTTTGGCTGGGGTCTTTAATGTCACAGGTCTTACAATGCACGCAGTTCTGTGCGTTGATCACAAACTGTTTGTCACCCGCGTCATTTTCATTTATTTCATACACACCTGCCGGACAATATCTTTGCGCAGGCTCCGCGTATTTCTCTAAATTAACTGAGATTGGAATACTGGTATCAGCCAGTTTAAGGTGGCATGGCTGAGATTCTTCATGGTTAGTATTTGATAGAAATACCGACGAGAGTTTGTCAAAGCTTAATTTACCATCCGGTTTTGGATACTCAATTTTGTTACTTTCAGAGGCAGGTTTTAGTGTTGCGTGGTCGTGATCCGTATCTTTAAAGGTAAATGGTAGAGAGCCTGAAAAAATATTTTGATCTAACGTATTGTATGCTCCACCCAAAATTCTGCCGAATTTATGGAGCACAGGGCCAAAATTACGCGATTGGTATAACTCTTCATACAGCCAACTTGCTTTAAACTTCTGCGCGAAACTGGTCAGGTCTGCCTGAGGTTGTTCTTCACTTAGTGCTTCGATAATACAATCAGCGGCTAACATGCCTGATTTCATAGCGGTGTGGTTGCCCTTAATTTTGGCAAAGTTCAGTGTACCGGCGTCACAGCCGACCAATAAACCACCAGGGAAGTGCATTTTAGGCAATGAGTGGAAGCCGCCTTTGGCGATAGCTCGTGCACCATATGAAACCCGTTCTGCACCTTCTAACACTTGCGCGAAAATAGGGTGGTGTTTCATACGTTGAAATTCATCGAATGGGCTCAAGTATGGGTTGCTATAGTTGAGGTCGATTATCAAACCAACAACTACTTGATTGTTTTCTGCGTGATACATGAAAGAGCCACCATGGGTATCATTTTCAAGCGGCCAGCCTGTGCCATGCACTACAGTTCCTTCTTTATGTTTACTTGGGTCAATTTGCCAGATTTCTTTAAAGCCAATGCCATAGTGCTGTGGGGTTGCATCTTTATCTAGGTTGAACTGTTTGATGAGTTGTTTACCTAGGTGGCCGCGACACCCTTCTGCGAACACTGTGTATTTAGCACGAAGTTCCATACCAGGCATATAACTATCTTTAGGCTGACCGTCTTTGTCTACCCCCATATCACCAGTGACAATGCCTTTGACTTCGTCATCTTCTACTATCAAAGAATGGGCACTAAAACCTGGGAATATTTCCACACCCAGCTGTTCTGCTTGTTCTGCTAACCAACGACATACGTTACCCATAGAAACGATATAGTTACCATGGTTTTTAAATGTTTTTGGTACTGCAAAATGAGGAATGCTGGTGGCTTTATTTTGATCACCAAACAGGTAAATTTCATCACCTGTGACTTCTGTGGTGATAGGGGCACCTTTGTCTTTCCACTGAGGTAGAAGTTCATCTAGTGCTTTTGTCTCAAATACGGCACCTGACAAAATATGTGCGCCCACTTCAGAGCCTTTCTCAACGACACAGATCATCAGTTCTTTTTCTTGTTGCTGTGCTTGTTGTGCGAGTCGGATTGCGCAAGATAAGCCCGCAGGGCCTGCACCAACCACAACTACATCGAATTCCATGGTTTCGCGTTCAACCATTTTAACCTCACTATGTTTTGACGGTGTATTAACTAAAAAGAGGCTTTAGTTTTGATTACGTTAAAGTAAGGTTATTTTAGGTTGACGTTTACGTCAACAGGAAGTAGTCTGATTCCATAAAATAATTATGTTGACGTATACGTCAGCTTTAAGAATAACCAGATGATGGAGTTACCATGAAAGTACTTGTGCCAATCAAGCGAGTGATTGACTACAACGTCAAGGCTAGAGTAAAGCCAGACAACAGTGATGTTGACTTAAGCAACGTAAAAATGGCGATGAATCCGTTTTGCGAGATTGCTGTTGAAGAGGCAATTCGTTTAAAAGAAGCTGGCACTGCCAGTGAAGTTGTAGCTGTGTCGATTGGTGACAAAGCATGTCAGGAACAGCTACGAACAGCGTTAGCACTGGGTGCTGATAAAGCTATTCACATTGAAACAGACGCTAAACTTGAGTCACTGCACGTGGCCAAGTTGTTAGCTAAGTTAGTTGAACAAGAGAATCCAGAGCTGGTTATCCTTGGCAAGCAATCAATTGACTCGGACAATAATCAAACTGGTCAAATGCTTGCTGCACTAACTAATCGTAGTCAAGGTACATTTGCATCAAAAGTGGTTGTTGAAGGGGGCAAGGTACAAGTAACTCGTGAAGTAGATGGTGGTTTGCAGACCGTATCGTTGGCTTTACCTGCAATCGTAACTACTGACCTTCGTTTAAATGAACCGCGTTATGCCTCTTTGCCAAATATCATGAAAGCTAAGCGTAAACCACTAGATGTAACTGCAGCAGACAGCCTCGGCGTTGATCTAGCTCCTAGAGTCGAGCTTTTGAAAGTTGAAGAACCTGCAAAACGAGAGGCGGGTATTATCGTTGAAAGTGTTGAAGAGTTAGTAACAAAACTAAGAACTGAAGCAAAGGTGATCTCATGAGCGTATTAGTTATTGCAGAACATGAAAATGGCCATTTAAAGCCAGAGACCGCAAAAGTAGTTAATGCGGCGGTAGCGATAGACGCTAATGTTGAAATTTTGGTTGCAGGTTCTGGTGTTGCTGACGTAGCAAATAGTGCTGCCAAAATAGCAGGTGTAAGTAAAGTGCGAGTTGCTGATAGCGCTGCGTTCGAGCATCAGTTAGCTGAGAATACAGCTGACCTAGTTGTTGAGCTAGCTAGCAGCTACAGTCACATTCTAGCAAGTGCATCGACAACGGGTAAGAATATTCTTCCGCGTGCTGCGGCATTGCTAGATAAATCACAAATTTCAGAAATCATTGCGGTCGTTGATGCCGATACTTTCAAACGTCCTATTTATGCGGGCAATGCAATTGCGACTGTGAAGTCTAATGAATCACAAAAAGTGATCACTGTGCGTGCAAGTGCATTTGACGCGCAAGGCGAGCAGGACGCGTGTGAGATTGAAACCTTGTCAATGTCAATTGATAACACACTGAGCTCATTTGTAGGTATTGAGCAAACAGAATCTGAACGACCAGAGCTTAACGCAGCACCAGTGGTTATTTCTGGCGGTCGAGGCATGCAAAATGGCGAGAACTTCGCATTGCTAAATGGTATAGCAGACAAGCTAGGCGCAGCGATTGGTGCGTCCAGAGCAGCGGTTGATGCTGGCTTTGTACCTAATGACATGCAGGTTGGTCAAACGGGTAAAATCGTTGCACCTGATTTGTATATCGCAGTGGGTATCAGCGGCGCAATTCAACACCTAGCGGGTATGAAAGACTCAAAAGTGATTGTTGCTATTAACAAAGACCCAGACGCACCGATTTTCCAAGTAGCTGATTATGGCTTAGTCGCAGACTTATTTGACGTGTTACCGGAGCTTGAAGCCGCATTATAAAAGAATAATAAAAATTCTGGTTGTTAAAGCCGTTGTGCCGTAAGGCCGCGGCTTTTTTTTATTTTATATTTCGAACACATACCTAAGTCGTCGTGGCCTTGCGCATACTTGAAGGTAATTCATGGTAGGCCAAGTTACCACCAATAACTCAATCCAAAAATAATGAGTGCAGCTCCTAGAAATTTGCTGATTAACTCAGCACTACCACTTGGTGCCAGTTTTTCAATGATCACGACCAATGTAAGGATTAAGATCCATTTTATATTCATGACACCACTGACAAATAAAATCATCATTAATAACCAGCAACAGCCAACACAATAACTCCCTTGTTTTAAGCCTAACATGATGGCCCCTTTAATGCTGCCTTGCCAATGTGAGTTAAGTATTGAAAAGGGAGATCGACAGAGTTTTAAACAGTTTTGCTTGAAAGAAGAAAATTGGTAAACACCGGCAGCAATTAAAATTAAAGCACTAAAGGATTGATAAGCACTATTCATCATCGGCGTTAATAGGTCAATTTGATGAAGCCCATATTGTAATAGTGTTATTAGCACACTATAAAAGCACCAAGCTAAAATATAGCCAAAGGTAAATACAATGGTCGGTGTGTAGGCTTGGTGTGAAGCAATTCGCTGCTGTGTCACACGTTCTATGAGTAAAATAACAGGAACGGCAGAAGGTAACATCATACCTGCCATCATAACTGCCCACATAATGAATAACATTAAAAGGTCCGTGGCAGTCCAGTCTGCCACGGGTTCCATATTCATGGACATGTCGAATAGCATGTAGTGCCAACTCAAATAGATGAGAGCGCTGATGCTAATAAGGGTAAAGGCTCGGCTAACTATTGGCATCAATAATCGAGCTTATGCATTTGGCCAATTGACAATGGCATTGGCAGCAAAGGTATCAGAGTAATTAAAAGCGATATTACCGTGATTAATATGCATTAACTTTGTCTTAGCGGCAAAGCCGTCATTCCACATAAAGCCACCTTTGGGAAAGGTAATATGTACTTCATTTATTTCACCAGTCACAGGGTTTATATGAGGCGCTTGCTCTACTTCAATAACACCATCAATTGATACGGTAGATGTATAGTCTTGTTTATCAAGCTTTATATCAGCCATGATGGGGCCATCAAATTCACTAAATAACGTGGCTAACGCTTCAACGGGCATACCACCTGCTTTGCCTGACATAATAGTCGCAAGTGCGTCAACCTGTTCAGGACTGGCCTTTTTATCAATAAATAGTGCACCTTTGCCATTACCTTCATGCATTGCTTTTGGCCAAGCTGCAGCGAATACCATTTTTAATCCACTTAAATCAAGGTCATCTAAGTGGCCTTGGAGTATTTCAAAGCCTAAGATTGCATCGCAGCCACCATTTTCACTGGAGGGGAAACCGCCAAACTGACAACCACACCCATGGCTACAGCTACAGTTTTCGATTTGATTCATTGATAATGCCCAGGCATATTTGTTGCTCATAACTACTACCTCCTATTGGGTTGGCTAAATTATAGTCTAATACTGCATTTGTTTTGCTTTTTACAATAAATATCACAGCGAAAAGGGGTCATTCATTCTTTGACTAACGGTCATCAAAGAGGGGAGGTTTTTAGATAAATGGGAAGGCAGCGTTTATGATGCCCTGTGCATATATTAAACGTTTTAATATACTCAATGACTTACCATTTTTGTTCATCGTTAAGGTTAGTGCCATAGCTACGATCTCGATTTGAATTGCCTGACATGATTTGACCTATGTCATTATTCACTTAGAAGTTGTTTAATCCCTCATGTGTGACGTAGCCAACATTCACTGGATAAAATTCACAACTACCGACCCAAAACTCGCTAACACGTTGCTTTGGCTTTTTCATTAACTCATACGGGTATGGTACTGAAGCAACGTGTAAATAGGGCGCTGTTGCCCATTAGGCGTTTTACTGTCAAGGTCTCTTGCTCTTGACACCGTTTATCTTATTTGTCGGTTCGTTCAGAAATGTTGCAGGCCTTGAGTGTCACAGGAAGGTCTTTTAATGCCAGTTCACAACACCATTTACTGGGATATCTATTACATTGTTTGCTTATTGATATGTTGAACTAATTAAAATGCGCTCTTTTGCGCCCTCTAATATCAGTGTTTTTGCCTTATGAAATGAAGCGTTATAGGCGATGACTGAGTTTGTACCAAGTTCACGAATGAGCGTTTGCTTTGCAACATAATCTAGATGTTCTCCGTTACGAGGAACAACTAAGTGATAGCTAGCACATTGTTATTGATACCTTTGCCCGCTTTTTAGTATCTGCTGGAACAAAACACCGTTGACTTAATCGTTGAGCGAGCATCGAGCAACAGCCACATTTTAGCGAGAGCGCTAACAATGGGTAAAATTGTTGATACCAACAAAAATCCCGAAGCAATGGTCTTCAAGTAGCTGATTTAAGGCGTAGTCGCAGACTTGTTTGACGTGTTACCAGAGCTTGAAGCTGTCTTTTCTCAAGTACCAAAACAGATGTATAGTACTAAGTCAGAAGTATATCTCTAAGTCATACAATCTACGTTATATACGGATTTCAGCTAATCAAGGGAGGTTATATATCCATGCCATACGTAAATGTACAGATCACAAAAGGCGCATCTCGAGCGCAAAAAGCAGAATTGGTCAAAGACATCACTGAATCTTTACAGCGAGTTTTGGGCAAGCAACCTGAATACACCCATGTAGTAATTCAAGAAATTGAAGAGTCAGACTGGGGCTATGCTGGGATGTTAACCGATGATTGGAAAAAACAACAATCGTAGTGAAGTTCTTCGCAGTCACAGCACAATATTAAAGTTAATTCTTTAGAGCTTTGTTTATACCTTTTTTAAACTAAAAGGTAGCTGCTTATAATTTTAGGAGGCGCTGCTGCACCGTCATCCAACCTACATTTAACCCTATTTAATGTAGGTTGGATAAACGAGTGCTATTAAGTCAGTCTTCCCTTAAGTAATTCTAAATAAGCAGGTTTCTTTACTAACGTATGCATCTTGGCATAGCACAAACTAGACTTTGCTTTGTGCATCTATGTAATAAAGCGCCCACTCCATAGTCACCCCTTGTGACTGAACCTGATAGCCCAATATATCTTTAATGTTGGTCAAGATTGTATCATCATCGGCCAAGTCTAATCCGAACAAACTTTTGACAAAAAATACCATATCTTGCTCTGAGTTAAACTGCCAGCAGACTCTTTGGTAATCTGCTTGGACAATATCAAAGCCTGTGTTAGCGAGATCAGATATAGTACCTTTGCTGATAAATATGCCCTGATGCCCCATAGAGTTGTAGCTATCTACAAACTGATTCAAAAAAGTATCCTCTTTTGAGCCTTGCATCACATCTGAGTAATTAAAAACTCCACCTGGCTTTAAAACGCGTTTGACTTCGCAAAAGAAACCGTTCTTATCCTCCATATGATGAGAACCTGCGATACTAATCACGCGATCAAAATGGTTGTCAGGAAAAGGCATATCCTCCAAAGGAGATGTAATGACCTTTTGCTCAGATAGCTGGTTGAATGTATCACAGCTATCTATATGATATAAATCAACTTCTCTGGGCCTGTATTTGGACAGGTAACCAGCACCAGAGGGGATGTCTGCGACTATTTCTCTATGTTTCCAAGGGAAGTTCTTAGTAGCACATTCAAATTCTGCTCTTCTGGCGTCAGAGCAACAATGCATTGCGGTATCGTAAGTTTTAGCCCTTTGGGTAAATATATCGTTGTAACTATCAAACACGTTGTGACTTTTCCTTTATAAGATTAGACAGCGCAAATTTGATAGGAGCAATGTATTCGTCAGCGTGGTTATGACCATTGATTAAAATATTCATATTGGCGTTAACTTCGAATATTAACATTTCAGACTTGTCATTGATTGCACAGTCAATACCAAAATAGTCTAACTTTAACTCTCGATAAATCTTAGAAACGATTTTTTGGATATGAAACTTTTTCTCTTCCTCGAAAGCCGTTTGTAGCGCTTTTTCTTTACTGATAAAGCTATGCTTTCTAGAGTTTGAATGGATCATCCAACTGTTACTAACGATCACATGGCGCAAGAATACCTTGCCGCCGACAACAGCGAGCCTATGCTTTGCATATTGTCCATCGTCGTCTTTATACTCAGCATATTCGGTTAAGTAGTACTTTCTACCATCTAAAGCTAGGTGATAAAGTCTTTCAACTTGTTGGGCATTTTCTAGTAGCGTCAGACTTTCTCCACCATGTGAGCCCGCCTCACGAATTAACATTGGGTAATTTAGTTTGTTGTTATAAATACAACTAACGATATCATGAGGAGACTTAGGGTTTAACTTAACCGTTTTGGGAATATGAAGCCCTTTTATTTTAGACAAAGTTTTATATATCATCTCTCTGTCTGTATTAAGTATATGTCTCGGCGGGTTGATGACTGGCTTGCCAATTGTATCACACAGTTTCATTGATTTGAGAAGGGTAAGAGCGTGTGAATCAGGGTCGGCTATCTCGTTGATTACAACTGATAAGTTGTTTGTATTGATATTTGCACGTCCCCCTTTCAGTGGGTCCAATAAACAGGTGTCATTTGACATATCTTCCAGTATCAAATGGTCTGAAATATTTGAAGAACCACTAATTGCAAAATTCTCCTTGCCGATGAACTTTATTAGGCAATTATCAGGGATCCCTCTTATTGTTAGTGCTTTACTCATGTTTTAATTATTCAGGTACATAAAAATGTGCGCATGCTAGCATAACAGATTCCTTTATTCATCAATAAATTTGAATAATAGAGTATATACTTTACTGCCGTTCCACAGACTAAAAGACTGGGCTATCCATCTCTATAATGTCGATATAGTAGTGCTTAGGTAGTAATTATATCAGGGTCAAGCAATAGTGAATAACATAGAAGCCAGTATAGGGTCTTACAACACAAAACAAGGTGCTGCTGATCATAGGGGCTAGTCCATTAGCTCTTGAGCAAATTTATATCGCTGTATTATGTTCTAAAGTTCAGGAGTTCTATTTATAGGATCACAGATGAACTTCAGTGACTTGGTTTAGGAGGAATTGGACCTCCTTAGCGGTTGACTGACATTGCTCTATTACGTTGCCTGCTACAACCCATACCAAGCTAGAGAGTTTTCCATTTTTTGTGTCAGGCCAAGTATTAACAGTGATAGCAACTGAATCATGAGTATTATCTGAGATAACCTTAAAGCGAGCAGGGTCGCACAATAGCTCCGCTACAGTTGTTTTTAGTGAACTGACTAGGCGCTCTCTTAGGTAAACCCGTGCGAGTGATGTTTTGAGTGTGTTGTACTTATGGGCAAGCTCTAATTTTTGCTGATTAGCGAGCATTAGGTCTTGAACCATTTGTTCTGATTGTGTTTCAGAGAGGCGAACGTGCTCCATTTTTTGCTTTTTCTCTAAGCTAAATAGTTGATGAGAGAGTATTTTAAGCTGATTTTTCAAATCTGAGAAATCGGGGTGTTGGTTCAACTTTTGTAAAACTTCAGCTGGATACTCAACGTTATCGTTTATCGTAAAATAAGTGACAATATGTGTTCCTTGACTAGGGGCGAACAGGGTATGAATATCATTGAGTTTTATGGACTTTTCAGAGTTTTTCTGCTCAATATCATTTTTTAGCACTTGTTGTAGCTGCATTAGCTCACTGTAATTTGGTAAAGCGTAGGTTTTAAAGCCCAGTGTAATAGTCAATACTAGCAATAATCTATACATGCTTTATCTCCATAGAAGCGTTAAGAAAAATGGGCCCACCAAAATAGGCCCAATTACTGGTTAATGTTTAGCTAAAGCTCAAAGTGACAGTAACCAGTCTTGCCACTCACTTTCATAGGAGCTGGTCCAAAAAGAAAGCTGTTGTTGATAGGATGTCCAGTCACCTTCTCTGGTGTTGCTGCGAAGCACACGTACATCATTTAAATGACGTTCCATCATAAAGCGAGCTGCCAGATAGCCCCAACGATAGATCTGATCGGTACTATTGCTATAGTCGGTGTTCAATACAGTTCCTAAAGACAGGTTTTGACCAGATTGATTGATAAGTGCAATCGCATCTGAATTACTGTCTTTTAAAGAAATATATTCAGCGAGTCCTTCACTCCACCATACGGTATTTTGTGGATAATCAGAAAAGTTACCTTTTAGGTTAAAACGGCCATCTAAGTAGTGTACGTATTCGTGCTCTAGGTTCCAAATTGCAAATTCAGGGCGCAACCAATCGGCTTCATGTGCATAAAAGGTGGCTTGATTATTTGGATCTGTTGCATTGCCTTCAATATACATACCGCCATTATTGGTACTGATCCCAAAAAAGCGAGACCCATAACGGTTGTATTGGTTGTAATCATCAAAGATAACCATCAATAAGTCGTCATTTAAGTCATTACTCACTGGCTGCCATGCGGTCTCTAACCTCTGGTGAAAGTAGGTTTCTTCAGCGCCAACGATAACACAAGAGTCATTGAACTGAGTATTAGTCATGTCTTGTGCTTGAAACCTTAACGTATCACTACAGGTGTGGCGTAGAGGTAAAATATTATCGGGTGTTGGTTTTCCTTTGGCTACAACTGACGTTGCAGATACGGCAAGTAATGCACTGACTATTATTGTGTATTTCATTTTGGTTGTTCCTCCGGTTATTGTTTTTTTGTAATTAATCCGGCCAGATTATTGATTTAATGTATAGCACAATGTGAATAATGTATACAATATACTTTAAATAATTTGTTTGAAGTTTGTACGAATTAATCATGTTGCAGATAACAAACACTTGCACAATTGGAAAAATTGGCTTTACTCAATAGTCATCAATTGCCTAAAAAGGACGTAAAACTATGAATAGTAAACTTATTGGCATTATTTTTATTATTGCTGGAGTCGCTTTGGTAGCTTGGGGTTACAATATTTATGATTCAGCACAGTCGCAACTTGGCAGGGCGTTAAGCGGAGAAACCCCTATTGAAGCATGGGTTGGAATGGTTGGTGGGGCGGTTTGTATCGTTTTCGGTATTTTCAGGATAAAATAGCTCTCTGCGTTTGAGGTTGTCCTTTTGAGGAGCACATATCAAACTAGGGTAAGAGCTATTTGGTCGATATGTTAATGCATTGTGGATCTTTATGTGAGTCTGGGAGTACCAAGCGTTATTTTCACTTTTGCTAAATGTGTTATTGCTACCACGTGGTGATAACATAATGATGGCATTCAACAGCCAAAGTTATGGTGGGGGACTCTAAAGGCCACCAGTGATAACCTTATTCATTTGCTAGCATAAAAACATTATAGGCCTACTAGGTCAAGTTGGTCTTTTGATACCGTGCCTCCTTTGCTTGCAATACTAAAACACTTTCTTTGATTACCCTTTTTGTAGTCCGAATATACTTCGTCATGATCAAGTGCACGGTGATGTATTGCAACTTCACCAATAGCGCCTTTAAAAAGACCTGTTTGATAGGAAGATCTGCTGCCTATTCTTAACGGCATATCGTTAGCCAAAGATCCACTTCGCTTGGTCGGGTCGTGGATACAACTGGCTTGTCCATCAATGTAAAAACGTAGACCATTGGGGTCATCTCTATCGACAGAAACGGCAACATGATGCCATAAACCGTCTGAAACAGATGAGTTAGAAATATAAGTTGAGCAAGCCCCGTTTGCTTGTTCACAGTACCAACTTCCAACACCATCGGCGAGCTGAAAGCCGAGCTTTCCGTCATCTACAAACATTACATATCCTTTAACCGTATCCATCTGATTTTCATATCTCTTATCAATAATCACACGTTGTTCGTATGAGGTTGTTTTTATCCATGCGGTTACAGAGAAATCTCCGGTTGTTATGTCTAAGTTATCATCATCTGGTAACTCAATGTAATCATCAAAACCATCTAGACAAAATGCTAAGTCTTGTTGTGACGTGGTAAGACGGATAGCACTTTCTTGATACAAGGAGATCTCTGTATTTTTTGCCTCTAGAGCTATAGGATTGGAAAGTGCCCATAGCGTCATTCCAACGGAAGTTACAGACATAACAGAAATAGCACCCAGTGTTTGGGCTTTAACCCCTATTTTTTTTGCATTCCTATGCTGCCAGCGTAGTTGAGCATCAATATAGTAGCCTTTCCCTCGTATGTTTTTAATGTACTCATTGGTTTGTGTTTGGCCCAGTGCTAGACGGAGTATCCGGACACGTTGTTTTACGTTCTCATCACCTGTTACCACGTTTTGCCATACTAACGTTAACAACTGCGCACTGGTAAGAGGGGCAGGAGAGTGTTCTAGTAAGGTAACGAGCAAATCGAAAGATAATTGTGGTAGGTCTATTTCTTGTTGCAGTTTAAAGACCCTACGAGTATCGAAACATACATATATGTCGCTTAACCAAACACCTAGATACTTATCCATTATTGTTTCACATTGGGATTTGGTATTGCTGGTAGTCATTTTAAGCGCCCTCTGATATTTTCCTTTTTTAGGTAAATTGATTTTACGCATTGTTTAACCACTTTTTCTATAGTTGTGACTAATTTAATTTCAAAATGTCCGTATTTTGTCCAGTATCTCGTTATTTTACCCAGGAAAGGAGGTCGCGCTTGCTTCCTCAAGCTTCTATAAAAGGCGACTAAATTGAGTTATTTATAGACGGTGAATGATCTATAGCAGTATTTTAAGTGGATAGGGTGGGTGCAAAAAGCTAGGGCATCCTTTGAGGTGCCCTAGTTTGGAATTTCTAGAGTGTTTTCATATATTCAATGACTTGCCACTTTTGTTCGTCGCTAAGGTGCGTGCCATAGCTGTGGCCTTTATTTGAATTTCCAGGCATAGCTTTGCCGTTCTTTGTATTTACTTTAAATTTATTTAGTCCCGTTGTTGTATCAAAGCCAACATTCACTGGGTCAAACTCTCGGCTACCCACCCAAAACTCTGTTACACGCTGATCAGGCTTTTTCATTAACTCATACAAGCTTGGTACTGAGCCATTGTGCAAATATGGTGCTGTTGCCCAAATACCGTTAAGTGGTCTGCCTTTATAAACGCCATTATCTAGTTTACCGTCTACACAATCGGTCTCAACTTGGTTTGCTTTTTCTCCACGCTTTTTTAGATGCTGTACTAAAAGGTTCTCAAGCTCTTTTAGAACACTTATCTTTTCGCCATCAGCACCTGTTCGCTCAGGGATATTACCGGCTTTAAGAGCGAGAGGAAGATCTTTTAATACCAGTCCAACAACCCCATTTACGGGGATATCAATTGCATTGTCAATCTCTTGGAATTTAGAACCAATTAAAATGCGCTCTTTAGTGCCCTCTAGTATGAGTGTTTTTGCCATATTACAGGATGCATTGTACGCGGTCACAGGGTCTGTACCGAGTTCACTTATTAGCGTTTGATTCGCTTTATAATCTTCAAGCTCTTTATCACGGGGGACAACTTCGTGACAACCAGCACATTGCTGTTGATAGAGTAATTCACCCTTTGCAGCTTTTTCGACATCAATAGCAGGGAAGTACTGTGTTGGCCATTGTGGCGACTTAAGTGTTTTAACCCATGACTCTAGGTTACCAAGACCTATCATATCGACTGTTGAGCTATAACGAGTGTGCTTACCCCATAGCCGTTGCCAAAACGGTGCTTCTTTTATATCTAACTCACCAAATACCCCTACGACTTCGCCAATGTTTCTAACTAGTGGTCCTACGATCGAGATGTTAGGCGCGGAAGCGTTCCATTGCACTACATCTGATTGATGGGTACCCCAAAGGAATGGATAAGATACAGGCCCAGTTGGCGCATTTTTATTTGTTAAGTCACTAAGCGCAAAAGCCGTCCCTGCATTTTGTATGTTTCCAAATGCATCTAAGCGAGCGTAGCTGGTAAAATCTTTTGGATAATCTTCTGGCAAAGCGTTAACCGCTTGTCGTTGTGCTGTTTTTAGGGCAATGCTTTGTAGTCGGCCTTTTAAATCGTTTTTATTGACCGTGTTATAGCTTGCACCTAATACATTTTTTGCGAAACGTTCAAACTTTTCATCATCGCTTAGCGTTTTATTTAGGGCTGCAACGAGACGGTCAAAAAATAACACAAAGTTTGCTAAGGTAGGGGCACCATCAATGAGTATTTTTGTGCCTTTGTAGTCGATTTGATTAGTGTGACAAGCAGCGCAAGTCATACCCACCCAGTTTTCGCCTGTCGTTTGATTACTGTGTAGTGCGAAGCCAATGGGTAACCCCCCGGGGTTTTTTTGGCTTGCTTTACTTGGTAAGTACCTAAGCGATTCCATATGCTTAGCATGGCGAAACAGTTGTGTGCTGTCAGCCTGCTCAAGCCAAACAAACCAATTGTAAGGGATAATTTGTGATCCCTGATTGGTGAACCAAAAATTCTCGCTTATTTGTTTGCTCCAGCCTTGGTCTAACCAAGTTCGGGTGGGGATTTCACCTCGTTCAGGGGTAATAGATATTGGGTCAGGTTGGGCGTTGTGCTGATTTGAACTACAGCCAACAACAGTTATCAAACTGACGGCACCTAGTGCGAAAGCTAGATGTAACTTGCTCATTGATATTCCTTGCAACGGTTAAAATGTAACATAATAGTTAATTGTTGTTACAGTTGCTATTACAGAGAATTACAAACAAATAAAAATGCAATGTTAACTGGCACATACAACGAGACAGTCAACATTGCATGGAGCGTTAGAAGTAAGCGCGAATACCTAACTTGATGTTTCTACCAGGCAGCGGAGCCAGATCTTTAATAAATGAGCTATGCACAAAGCCGAGCTCATCGGTTAGGTTATCCAGATTTATATAACCGACAAAGTCAACTCCTTGATGACTGAAGTCGTACTGCATACTTGCATCAACAATGGTATAACCAGCTGTTGGTGTTTCATATGCTGTGATGTCACCCTGTTTGGCATAACGAGTTACAGTCATATTAGTTTTGAAACCTTCGTATGCAAACTCATACTTAACCCCTAATTTGTCACTTGGTATGCGAGGTAGGGCTGCGCCGCTTTGTAGTTCAGCATTGAGTTTATCAGCAAAGACTTTTACACGATTTTTGTCATCAATATTGTAATGGGCATCTACTTCTAAACCATAGAGTTTTGCATCTTGACTATTGAACTGGAACACAGGCAATGCACCTTCATGCTCGTGCTCGGCTGTTTCTATGCCATGTTCCTCGCTAAAAACTAGCCCCGTGCTCTGTTGGTAATAATAGTTATCGATATCGTTGTAAAATACGTTAACGGTATAGCCAAAATCACCGATAAAACGGCGCAGACTGAGGTCTACGTTGGTCGCAGTTTCTTGTTTGATCTCTTCTGGCTCAAAATGAATTTCTCCATTCTCATAATGATAACCTAGGCCTAACTCGTACGTGCCAGTAGCAATATGAACGCCGTTTGCAAGTAGTTCAGCTGTTAATGGAGCTCGCTCTGAACGCGAAATATTCATGGCGATGTTATGACCATCTTTGAATTGATAGACACCACCTAGCGAGGCGCTTATGTTAGTTAAGTCCAATTGGTAATCAATGTCTTCAAAATCATGCTCATCTGCGAGATGATCATCATGATGCTCTTGTTCATGATTGCCATGACTACTGGCGGTTATATGACTGCTAAGTTGATAATCCTCGACTCGGGCACCTAGCTCGAGCGTGAAATTTCCAAAAGAACGTTCCTCAAGTAGATAAATGGCATGTGATTTTGTTGTGGTCGATGGTGTAAATGCTTCTTCACCTTGAGCTGCATAATCACTATCACTGTAGTGATAACCGAAAATGCCATGCCATTGACCAAATTTATGTTCTAGGTTTGTACGTAGCTCGGTTGATTTATTGCTAAAGGTTGTGCCTATTGTATCGCCTTCTATTTCACTATGGGTATAGTCGGTATAACCGGCACGTATACTGATAGCTTCGATCCATTGATTATGTAATGCGTAGTTAAATAGTGCTTGCCATCTGTCTTGTTTGACTCGGGCAAAGACATTTTCTTGCTCGAGTTCATCATGAGAGTCTTCAACATGAACATCTTCGTGCTCTTCGCTATGTAGCTCATGATCTTCATCATGCTCATCATGCTCATCATGCTCATCATGCTCATCATGCTCATCATGGTGAGCGTGACTGTGGCCAGGAACACCGTAATCCGTGTCTATACGACCAAATGACAGACCAACTGTAACATGTTCATTAATATAGCTAGTACCAAAATTGACTTGTTGAGAGTCGATGAAGGTATTGTCTACCTTATGTACAAATTCAGCATGTTCTTCGTGTTCGCTTTGCGACTCTTCGCTGTGCTCATCGGACGGTAGTTCAAAGGTAGGCGTTTCATAGTCTCCACCTTTACGGTTAACACCATCGAAATGAAAATTGAAGCCGTTATTGCCTGTTTCGACCAGCGCAGCATAAGTGTTGGTATTAGAAACGCTATCATGAGCATATTCAGCAGCACCGCTTAGTGATTCAATCACATCACTAGGGATACGGTTGTCTACAACATTTACCACTCCTCCAATTGCGCCGGAACCATAAAGTAATGTAGCCGGGCCTCGTAAAACTTCTATTTGCTGAGCTGATAAACTGTCGTTGGTATTGGCGTGATCGGGTCCGACGCGAGAGGCATCACTGCTATCTAGTCCATTTTGGGTGATTTTTACGCGCGGGCCATCAAGGCCTCGAATGATAGGGCTTGAAGAAACAGGACCAAAATAACTGGCGTTGATACCAGGAATTCCCTTCAAGGTTTCTCCTAAAGTTGGCTTGGAGGCATTTTTTAATTCGTCACCTCCGAGCACAGATACTGGAGAAGCCATTTCTACGTTATTCTTATGCAGAGCTGAGGCAAATACGACGATGCTTTCAACTGAACTTGGTTTGAGCTGCACTGTAACAAAGCCATTTTCAGCGATAATATTGATACGCTCATCTATATAGTTGTTTTTTGTAACGTGTAGTTGAGAGTCTGCATCTACAGCAATTGTAAATTGACCATTTTTATCACTGGTTACAGATTGAGTCTTTCCATGTAAATGAATCTTAGCGCCACTAACAGGCTGATTATTGTGATCTACAACTTTACCTTTTACATCGCCCGCAAGCGCATAGGGTGAAAACAATGCGGAAACAATGGCACTACTTATTAGGGACTGCTTAATCATGATCTTCGACTTGTATTAGAGTGTGAATGTTTGGTGTTGTTATAATATAACACCACCATATTTCAGATTCAATAATGTTATATTATAACTTTTAATTTTTATTGCGATTGTGATCATAGCTCCTATAGTTAGAGTGAATTAAGGAGTAGGGTACCTATTATGGCTAAACCATTTGTATTCAAGGCGCGCTTGAATGTAGCTGATTTATACCATCATGCTAATCATCAGGAAGTGTTTACCACGGCATTACAAAAAGCAGAGACACTAGAGCACTTTGTGCTTAAGCTGTTGGGCTACTGTGCGCTGTCTTATGAACAGAGTGCGCATTTAAATAGTACGCAAGAAAAACAAAAACCTGATGTTTGGCTTGAAGATGAGCAGGGTTATATTACAGTTGCACTATACGCATGTCCGCTGGAACTCGATGAAATCACTCGTTTGGCAAAGCAATTTCAAAAGCTGGTGCTACTTATTAAAGAAGATCCTCAATGGTTTGAAACAGTAAAAGAACGTTTAAGTTATGTTGAAAACATCAGTATTTTTGAGCTTGAATCCAACTTTGTTGACTCGTTGAGCTCTGCACTGAGTAGAAGTTTACACTGGGATATTGTTATTGAACAAAATCATATTAGTGTCAGTGACAAACATGAATATTATGAAACACACGCTTTGAAGTTAATCTAATATCATGATAGGCGGGGCAGTAAACCACCCCGAATTTAAAACGCTTAGAAGCTATATGAGTAGCTAACGCTTGCAGACGTTACCTCGGTACCGTCAAAATCATAGTTTTCAAAGCCTAGGGTGTACTCATGGCGGTCATTTTGGTAACCAATACCAGCCCCAAAGCTTAAGTCAGTGCCTGATACATTACCCGAACCAGAATAACCAGCATAAGAAGCTTTTGCATCAACGTCCCATGAATTTAATGCTAAGTCAGCGAATACCATAAAGCCGTTATCGAATGTATTTTTTAATCTTGATTTCACATAAAGGGAGCTCAGGTCAATATTAAAATCTACAGCGCTACAGCCTAAACACATGCCAGATAGTTCAAAAGTAGGAGTACCAAACTTTTTGTAACCAGCCATTACTGAAATATGTTCATTGAACTGTTTACCAGCGAACAACCCAAATCCTGACGCTTTATCTGAGCCCATGCCTGGAATTTCGGGTTCAATGCTATCTGAGCTGATATTGACGCCCCAAAACCATTGGTTATCGACTTGCTCAGCGCTTGCGTTAGATGCGAAAGATAAAGCGGATAGAATGACCGCGGACAATATAGATTTTTTCACGTGGAATCCAAAGTTATAATAAAATGAACTGAATTGTAATACCTTAATCAGAAACATCAATAGCTGGCAGAATAATTATTGCTATATAAATATGTAATTACAAAATATTAATCAACAATTTACATTTTATTGTCTAGAATATTTGAAATAACAAGACCTGATGTACTTTTGTATTATAATTATCGTCTTCATCATGTAGTTGTCGTTTACTAGAAACTAGAATCAGGCTGGTGCAGAAAATCCATCTCTTCTTTGGTAGATAAACGGCCTAAAATTGCATTTCTGTGCGGGTAACGACCAAACATATTGATAATAGCCTGATGTTTTAACTCAAAATCGAGGTTTTGTTTGTTTCCAAGGGCCTCATATAATTTCACGGCTTCTATATGTATGGCTGGTGATTCGCTATGCATAAATGGTAGATAGACGAAACTGCGCTGTTGGCTGGGTAATTTGAGGTCAAAGCCTTTAGCTATCGCCGTTTGAGCGAGTGCAAGAGCTAGTGGATCTGAGGCAAAGGCTAAGGGATTGTCTCGGTGAATATTCCTAGAAAACTGGTCTAGAATAATGATTTCTGCGAGGCTGCCTTGTGCGGTAGTGCGCCAGTTATAAAGCTCTGAGCGACTCGCCTGAGCATGTAAAGCGCCAAAACGTTTTTTGATCAGTGAGTCAAACTCAGCATTTTTCTGCCACCACATTTTAGGATCAATTTCTTCAAACCAAAATGCTAATACGTCTTCAATCATAATAGCTATCCTTTTTGCTTTACCCAGAGCATTTCAGCTTTTAAATACCTAACGATACTAGCTGGATAACATTGTTAGCCATTGCTCTGGCTCGGCGAGGATGAATTCATAGGTGTGCTTATCATCTAGTATCACTCTTATGGCGCTATCCGTGATTGGTAAGATACCTGCACCCACTCCTTGGCACTTTTCTACTTTTGCAATTTTTGCGCGGTCAATTGCGTATGGACCCATACCAATTTGTTTATTGAACGGCTCAAAAGTCAATTGCTTATCTGTGATTGATAACATTCCATCGGCTTTTGCGACACCGCTTTGAATAGAGGCATTAGAACGCTTGATGATTTGTTGTTGCATATTAAGCTCCTTGTCTTTGCTAATTGGAATTATCATACGCTCAAATTTCAATATATAAACAAAATTAATCGTTTGGAGATGATGTAACTTAACGCTAGGTCACCTTACGAGTGTTATGCATTGTAGAACTGTATGGGCTAGCACGGGGAGATTAGTTGTAGTGCTCTAAAAGGCAAATAAGCAGAGTGCTTAGATCAGCGTAAGTTTTATGTCAGTTAAAGGTTTTGTGCAACAAAGTAAGATTTCGCCATCTCTTACAAAAGCTAATGGCTCTTGATTGTATGCAACTTCACCGGAATCTAATTTTGCTCGACAAGCGCCACAAAAACCCTCTCGACATTGATAAGCGACTTCAATTTTTGCTTGTTCAAGTGTCTCTAGCAGTGAAGACGACTGAGCCGCAAATTCAAGCGGCTCAGTACGATCACTTACAGTAATTTTTCGACTTGGAACATCGCTCATTACAAGTCAAAGTCACCAAAATCTGAAGCATCAACTTCTGAGTCGATTTGACCTACGAGGTAAGAGCTAATCTCTGCCTCTTGAGGAGCAACCTGAACATTATCAGAAACCAGCCATGCATTGATCCACGGGATAGGGTTAGATTTATTGGCAAACTGAGAAGGTAAACCAACTGCTGCCATACGGACGTTAGTAATGTATTCAACATACTGACACAAGATATCCTTGTTGAGGCCTATCATAGACCCGTCTTTAAACAGGTATTCCGCCCATTCTTTTTCTTGCTCAGCCGCTTCTACGAACATTTCAATCGCTTGCTCGTGACACTGAGCAGCAACGATCGCCATTTCTGGATCATCTTTGCCATCTTGCATGATATTCAAAATATGCTGTGTGCCAGATAAATGTAATGCTTCATCACGAGCGATTAGCTTAATAATTTTAGCGTTACCTTCCATTAGTTCACGTTCAGCGAATGCAAATGAACACGCAAAGCTAACATAAAAGCGAATTGCTTCAAGAATATTGACTGACATGATGCACAGATATAGCAGTTTTTTGAGTTCAAACTGGTTGATAACTACTGTTTCACCGTTAATCTCATGTTTTCCTTCACCATACAAGTTGTATAGAGAAACTTTTTCTATTAACTCGTCGTAATATCGAGTAACTGCATCTGCGCGTTGATTTATCCTATCATTGGTAACGATGTCATCGAAGATTAGCTCCGGCGACTGAGTTACGTTACGTATGATATGAGTATAAGAGCGACTGTGAATAGTTTCACTGAATGCCCAAGTTTCAATCCAGGTTTCAAGTTCTGGTAGTGAAACAATCGGCAGTAGAGCCACATTTGGCGAACGGCCCTGAACACTATCGAGTAGCGTCTGATATTTGAGGTTGCTTAAGAAAATGTGCTTCTCATGTTCTGGAAGGCCTTGAAAATCAAGTCGGTCTTTACTGACATCGACTTCTTCTGGGCGCCAGAAAAATGAAAGTTGTTTCTCAATTAACTTTTCGAATATTGGATATTTTTGTTGGTCGTAACGAGATACATTGACGGTTTGGCCAAAGAACATGGGTTCTTTTAACTGATCATTGTGATTTCTGCTAAAAGTAGAATAAGACATAGATTTTATACTCAATACCAAAAGTAGCGGGTCAAACGACCCGCTAAAAACTTATATTTTACAAGCGCCGCCTGCACAATCGTCATCTTCTGCCTGAGCTTTAAGCTCATCTTGCGCGTCTGATGCACCATCACGAGTGTTGTGATAATAAAGCGTCTTTACACCGAGCTTGTACGCTGTAAGTAGATCTTTAAGTAGCAGCTTCATTGGTACTTTGCCGCCCTCAAATTTATTAGGGTCGTAGTTTGTATTAGCTGAGATAGTTTGATCAACAAATTTTTGCATAATCCCAACTAAGCCCAAGTATCCATCGTTTGACGGAATATCCCACAACAATTCATAGTTGTTTTTGAGGCGTTCATACTCAGGTACAACTTGCTTCAAAATACCATCTTTGCTGGCCTTAACACTAATGTGTCCTCTTGGTGGCTCAATGCCATTAGTTGCATTGGAAATTTGCGATGATGTTTCTGAGGGCATTAATGCTGATAGTGTTGAGTTACGCATGCCATGTGCTTTGATACTTTCGCGTAGAGCATCCCAATCCAAGTGCAAAGGTTCTTCACAAATCTTGTCAAGGTCACGCTTGTAGGTGTCGATTGGCATGATACCTTGAGAGTAGGTCGTCTCATTAAATAATGGACAAGCGCCACGCTCTTTTGCCAGTTCATTTGATGCTTTCATAAGGTAGTATTGAATCGCCTCAAATGTACGGTGAGTTAAGCCATTAGCGCTGCCATCAGAATACTTAACGCCGTTCTTTGCTAGATAATATGCATAGTTGATAACGCCAACACCCAATGTACGACGGCCCATAGTTGCGCGTTCAGCCGCAGGAACAGGGTAGTCTTGGAAATCAAGTAGGTTATCTAAGGCACGTACTGCAAGTTCTGCTAATTCTTCTAGCTCGTCGAGTGATTCTAACGCGCCAAGGTTGAACGCTGAAAGAGTACACAAGGCAATCTCACCATCTGGGTCGTTAACATTGTTCAGCGGCTTAGTAGGTAATGCTATTTCTAGGCAAAGGTTAGATTGACGAATCGGTGCAACCTTTGAGTCAAACGGACTGTGCGTATTACAATGGTCAACGTTTTGTAGATAAATACGTCCTGTGCTCGCGCGCTCTTGAGCAAACATAGAGAACAACTCGATAGCTTTTATGCGCTTTTTGCGGATTGATTCATCTTGCTCATATTGAACATATAAAGACTCAAATTTGTCTTGGTCTTCAAAAAAGGCATCATACAGTCCCGGAACGTCCGAAGGACTGAACAACGTGATGTAATCGTCTTTGATCAAGCGTGAATACATAGTTTTGTTAAACTGCACACCGTAATCAAGGTGGCGAACACGGTTTTCTTCTACACCACGGTTGTTTTTAAGTACAAGTAGATTTTCTACTTCTAGATGCCAAAGTGGGTAGAATAGTGTTGCTGCGCCACCTCGAACACCGCCTTGTGAACAACTTTTAACGGCTGTCTGAAAGTGTTTATAAAAAGGAATACAACCGGTGTGATAGGCCTCGCCATTTCGGATAGGGCTACCTAAAGCGCGAATTCGACCAGCGTTGATACCTATACCCGCACGTTGACTGACGTATTTAACGATTGCAGAGGAGGCAGCGTTAATAGAATCAAGGCTATCGCCGCATTCAATTAATACACACGAGCTAAACTGACGCGTCGGTGTACGTACACCTGCCATAATAGGTGTAGGCAACGATATTTTAAACAACGATATCGCATCGTAAAAACGTTTGATGTAGTCAAGACGAGTCTCTTTTGGATAATCAGAGAATAAGCTTGCTGCAACTAAAATATACAAAAACTGGGCACTTTCATATATTGCACCCGTTACACGGTTTTGAACCAGATACTTACCTTCAAGCTGCTTAACTGCTGCGTAGCTGAAGTTCATATCACGGCTATGATCAACATAGCTATCTAACTCATCCAGTTCTTGTTCAGTATAATCTACCAACAAATGTGGATCGTAGCGTTTGTCTTCTACCAATTTAGTTATGTGGTCATAAAGTCGTGGTGGCTCGAATTGGCCATACGCTTTTTTACGCAAATGGAAAATGGCTAGGCGCGCGGCTAGATACTGATAATCTGGAGAATCTTTATCTATTAAGTCTGCAGCCGCTTTAATAATCGTTTCATGAATGTCTTCGGTGCGAATACCGTCATAAAACTGAATATGTGACTTTAACTCAACTTGTGATACAGAAACATTACTGAGGCCTTCAGCGGCCCAAGTGATCACGCGATGGATTTTATCTAGATCAAGCGGCTCTTTGCGGCCGTTTCTTTTGCTGACAGATAACTGTTGGTTCATAGTTGCGCCTGTATTCCTTCGGAATTGTATTTTTATGGTAAACGCACGGTTCACACTTTTGATTATCTATTCACCACTATATATGGTGATAGGCTTACCGTGGATCACAAGATAGTGTGGATGAGTCAAATTTGCAATAGAACAACTCTGCCACAATTGTGGATAACTTAGGGATAATCGGCTACTGTTAGTGGCTATTAACCTTTGAGGTTTTACAGCTAAACACACCATGAAAAAATCAACCAAGATGTTTTGTTTTTTTATCAATTTTAAAAAAAAATCTAACTGATTTTTTTATATTCAACTTGTGGGGATTTTAGTTACAAGACACAAGATATAGTGTCTTGCAACTCAATTTTGCACTATATATGTGCAATTAGTGATTCAGGGTTAGTTAAATTCAGATCCGCATCCCAACTTAACGCAATTTCCTGACTAGGCACATATCCCCACAGGGCCGCCACAGAGCGCATGTTAGCCGCTTTTGCAGCTTCAATATCTCTGGCTGCATCTCCTACATAAAAACAATGTTGTGGATTGACGGCTAATTGTTGAGCAGCATGCAACAAAGGTTTCGGCGATGGTTTAGCTTCATCTAGGGTGTCTCCACATACAACCACTTCAATGTTTTTTAGCTCTTCAATACGCTCTAGTAGAGGTAATGTTAAAAATGTTGGCTTATTGGTCATTATGCCTATTTTGATACCTCTACTATTGAGAGTGTCGAGCAATTGCGCAATGCCGGCAAAACAATGGCTATACACAGCGATGTTATTCGCGTAGTAATCAAGCACACTTTGACGAAGGAGTTGCTCGTCATGCATCAAGAGTGTGTCTTTAAATCCTACTTCGAGCAGAGCCTTGACACCGTTGGATATCGCTGGGCTGTAGACCTCTTTGGTGACAGGAGGTAAGCCATGAGACTCAAGAGTGTGGTTTAATGCAGCGCCTAAGTCATCGCACGTATTAAGCAGCGTACCATCTAAATCGAATATTACAGCTTGGATCATGCTAGTTTCTCAAAGTGAAGCAGGTAGTTAACACTGACGTCGTCACTGAGCGTAAATGTCTTACTAATGGGGTTGTAACTTATTCCAGCACTGGCTCGCACTTTAAGTCCAACTTGTTCCGCCCAGTTAATTAACGTAGATGGACGAATAAACTTTTCGTGGGCGTGAGTACCTTCTGGAACAAGCTTAAGCAGTTTTTCTGCGCCAACGATAGCCATCAAGTAAGCTTTAGTTGTTTTGTTGAGGGTTGAAAAAAATACACTAGCTCCAGGTTTCGCTAATTTGGCGACAGCGGCAATAATAGAAGCAGGGTCCGGAACGTGTTCTAGCATTTCCATACACGTGACAACATCGAAACACTCAGGATTTTGTTCAGCAAACACTTCAGCAGGAATTCTTTGATATTCGACTTTAATGCCAGACTCTAAACTATGCAGCTTGGCGACGTTTAGCGGCTCTTGCCCCATGTCGATGCCATGAGCGTGAGCGCCAAGTTTAGCCATGCTTTCGGTTAAAATACCACCACCACAGCCCACATCCAGCACCTTTTTGTCGAATAAACCCTGACATTTATCATTAATGAAGTCCAAACGCAGTGGGTTGATATCGTGCAATGGTTTAAATTCGCCCTCTTGATCCCACCAACGTTCTGCTATTTCTTCAAATTTTGCTATTTCTTGTGGGTCTACATTTTGATGTTCGGTCATAAAAAACTTCCTCGTTAATCTGAGCGCATTATAAGAGGGGTCAGATTAAAATCACTAAAACTTTGCGCCTGTAAATTGTTTAAAAGTGTGTTAGCATGGCGGTTCAGAATTAATAATAACTCAACCTCTTCGCCACACGATAGTGTGACATAAAAGAGGTAGACACTGAAGGAAAGTGGAATCAAATGACTGATCTCGCCAATGAAATCCTGCCAGTCAATATCGAAGATGAACTCAAGAACTCGTATTTAGATTACGCAATGAGTGTTATCGTTGGCCGTGCATTACCCGACGTTCGTGATGGTCTTAAGCCGGTACACCGTCGCGTACTGTTCGCCATGAACGAATTAAAAAATGACTGGAATAAGCCTTATAAGAAGTCTGCGCGTGTTGTCGGTGACGTAATTGGTAAATATCACCCACATGGTGATAGTGCTGTTTACGACACAATAGTACGTATGGCACAACCCTTTTCTTTACGTTACATGCTGGTAGATGGTCAAGGTAACTTCGGTTCCGTTGACGGAGACTCTGCAGCTGCAATGCGTTATACAGAAGTTCGTATGGCGAAAATGTCACATGAGCTGCTGGCCGACCTTGAAAAAGAAACGGTAGACTATGTGCCAAACTATGACGGCACTGAACAAATTCCTGATGTACTACCAACCAAAGTGCCAAATCTATTAGTTAACGGTTCATCGGGCATTGCGGTGGGTATGGCAACCAATATTCCGCCTCATAACTTAACCGAGGTTGTTAATGGCTGTTTGGCTCTGATTCAAAACCCAGATTTGACCATTGACGAGCTTATTGAATACATTCCAGGCCCAGATTTTCCGACAGCGGCTATCATCAATGGTAAGAAAGGCATTGAGCAAGCTTATAAAACTGGTCGCGGTAAAGTTTACATTCGTGCTCGCGCGGAAATCGAAGTAGACGAAAAAACGGGTCGCGAAACTATCATTGTTCACGAGATCCCGTATCAGGTTAACAAAGCACGATTAATTGAAAAAATCGCTGAACTTGTAAAAGAGAAAAAAGTCGAGGGGATTAGCGCACTACGTGATGAGTCTGATAAAGACGGTATGCGTATTGTGATTGAAATCAAGCGCGGTGAAGTAGGGGAAGTTATTCTTAACAACCTATATGCACAAACTCAGTTGCAAACTGTATTTGGTATGAATATGGTTGCGCTAGATAATAATCAGCCTAAGTGTTTCAATCTAAAAGAAATGCTTGAAGCCTTTATTATCCACCGTCGCGAAGTTGTAACACGCCGTACAGTTTTTGACTTACGTAAGGCACGTGATAGAGCACATACCCTTGAAGGTTTGGCAATTGCGCTTGCTAACATTGACCCTATCATTGAACTTATTCGTAAATCGCCAAACCCAGCTGAAGCTAAACAGGCTTTGATAGCTCGTCCATGGGAATTAGGTACAGTTAAAACTATGCTTGAAAAAGCAGGCGAAGACAATGTGGCTCGCCCAGATTGGTTGGCGGCTGAGCTTGGCATTCGAGATGGTCAATACTATTTATCTGAGCAGCAAGCTCAAGCTATTTTGGACTTACGTCTACACAAGCTAACAGGTCTTGAGCATGAGAAGATCCTTGCAGAATACCAAGAGTTGTTAGACCTAATCGCTGAGCTACTTTATATACTTTCTTCTCCAGAACGACTGATGGAAGTTATCCGCGATGAACTAGTTATCATCAAAGAAACATACGGTGATGAACGTCGTACAGAAATCAGCGCAGCCGCTCATGACATTAGTCTTGAAGACTTAATTAACGAAGAAGATGTGGTTGTAACTTTATCGCATGAAGGTTATGTGAAATATCAGCCGCTTACAGACTATGAAGCGCAGCGTCGTGGTGGTAAAGGTAAAGCTGCTACGCGAATGAAAGATGAAGATTTCATCGAACGCTTGTTAGTTGCTAATACGCACGACACCATTTTGTGTTTCTCAACAGCTGGTCGCATGTACTGGTTGAAAGTATATCAGCTACCATTGGCATCACGCGCTGCACGTGGCAAGCCAATCGTTAACTTGCTACCTCTTGAAGCTGAAGAACGTATTACTACGATCTTACCAGTACGTGAGTACGAAGAAGACAAATATGTATTAATGGCGACTGCAAACGGTACCGTTAAGAAAACTCCTCTGACAGCATATAGCCGTCAGCGCGCAAGCGGTATCATTGCAATCAACCTAAACGAAGGCGATTGCTTGATTGGCGCTGATATTACAGATGGTAGTAATGACATCATGCTGTTTACCGACCACGGTAAGGTAGTGCGCTTCAATGAGAAGCTACGAGACTCTGAAACTGGCGAAGTGAAAATTGACCCAGAAACGGGTGAAGAGATGTTAGCGTTACGTCCAATGGGTCGTACTGCAACCGGTGTACGCGGTATTAAGATGCCAGATGATGTAAAAGTGGTATCTCTTATCGTTCCTAAGACGGATGGCGCAATTCTTACGGTAACTGAGAATGGCTATGGTAAACGTACGCCACTGGAAGATTATCCAGCGAAGAGTCGTGCTACACAAGGTGTTGTTTCGATAAAAGTGAGTGAACGTAACGGTGCTGTAGTCGGTGCCGTACAGGTTGACGATAGCAACGAAATCATGTTGATCTCAAACCGAGGTACGTTGGTTCGCACCCGTGTCAGTGAAGTTTCAACTGTCGGTCGTAACACCCAAGGTGTTATTTTGATCAGAACTATTGACGACGAGCAAGTAGTTGGTTTACAACGTATCGAGGAAATAGCAGTTGAAGAACTTCCCGAAGGTGAGGGAGCAGAGCTACCAGCACCTGAGGGTACACCAGTGAGTACTGATGACTCACCGAGTGAATAAAGTTAACTAAAGCGGCTTCGGCCGCTTTTTTTATTGATAAATTTTATGTTGTTTAGGAATGAGGAAAATGACGGTATATAACTTTTGTGCGGGTCCAGCGATGTTACCACCCGAGGTAATGAAAAAAGCACAACAAGAGTTTTTAGATTGGCAGAGTCTGGGTGTCTCAGTCATGGAAATTAGTCATCGCTCGGCACCATTTTTGGCAATGGTTGAGGAGTGCGAAGCAAGCCTTCGTCGTTTGATGAATATATCAGATGAATTTGAGGTACTGTTCATGCATGGTGGAGGTCGCGGACAGTTTGCAGCGGTTCCACTTAATTTGCATCTTGATGGTCTACCAGGCGTATACGTAGAGAATGGTATTTGGTCTGGCGGCGCAAGTCAGGAAGGTGCGAGATTCACCTCTGTCGAAAGCATTAATATCCGCACTGACAAGGACGGACTGTTTGATATTCAGCCTGTCGATAAATGGCAGTTACCAGCCGATGCATCTTATATCCACTATTGTCCCAACGAAACTATAGACGGCATTGAGATTTTTGATGTGCCAAAGCGCAAGAATGCGCCTATCGTTGCGGATATGTCCTCTGTTATTTTATCTCGTGAAATTAACGTAGACGACTTTGATATTATCTACGCTGGCGCACAGAAAAATATTGGCCCATCTGGTTTGTGCATCGTTATTGTTAGAAAAACCTTACTGACACGTGAAGGTTTACCTCGTCCATCAATTCTTGATTATACAATTGAAGCTAAACAAGGCAGCATGTACAACACTCCGCCAACGTTTGCTTGGTATCTTGCCGCTGAAGTATTCAAACATTTAGAAGCTATGGGCGGTGTGCCTGCAATGGCGGCACACAACAAAGCTAAAGCTGCGATTCTCTATGATTATATTGATAGTTCTGACTTTTATAGTAATAAGGTTGCGAAGCATTGTCGCTCGTTGATGAATGTTCCATTTTGGCTAAAAAGTGACAGCCTGAATGAGTTGTTTTTAAAACAAGCAGAGCAAGCTGGATTGGTCGCCTTAGAAGGGCACCGTTTAGTCGGCGGAATGCGTGCTAGCATATACAACGCAATGCCTATTGAAGGCGTGCAAGCGCTAGTAGAGTTTATGGACAAGTTCGCCAAGGAGCATAGTTGATGGAGCAATTAGCACTTAAACCTATTTCTAAAGTGTCAGGTAGTGTCACATTACCTGGCTCTAAAAGTTTGTCTAACCGTATTTTATTACTCGCAGCATTGGCTGAGGGGACAACTGAAGTACATAACCTACTAGATAGTGATGATATTCGCCATATGCTAGATGCACTCGAACACATGGGTGTAAATGTCACATTAAATCAAGATAAAACAGTTGCGACAGTGAAAGGCTGCGCAGGTGCGCTAAAAACACCTCTGAAACCTTTGTTCCTTGGTAATGCGGGTACAGCATATCGTCCTTTAACAGCAGTTCTAGCGGCTACCCAAGGTGAATTTGAGTTGGTGGGTGAACCACGCATGGAAGAACGCCCTGTTGGTCACCTAGTGGATGCTATGCGAGCGCTAGGCGCAGATATTGAATATCTCAAAAACCCTGACTATCCGCCACTACGTATTAATGGCAAAAGCTTAAACGGCGGTGAGGTTGAAATAGACGGCAGTATATCAAGCCAGTTTTTAACCGCATTGCTTATGGCCTCGCCATTGTTCAGCGGGGATACTCGTATACAAATAAAAGGTGAATTGGTTTCAAAACCATATATCGATATAACTATTGGAGTCATGGCGCATTTTGGGGTTGAAGTTAACAATGATAATTATCAATCCTTCAGTGTAAAAGGCGGACAAACTTATCAGTCGCCAAAGCGCATTATGGTTGAAGGGGATGCGTCATCGGCTTCTTACTTCATCGCTGCTGCTGCGATCGCAGGCGGCGAAGTAGAGATAAACGGTGTGGGTAAACAGAGCGTCCAAGGTGATATTGGCTTTGCCAATGTTATGGAACAAGTAGGTGCTAAGATTGATTGGTACGATGAAAAGCTAGTTGTGCGTAAAGGTGAACTTAAAGGCGTAGATATTGATGCCAACGCCATCCCTGATGCGGCGATGACGCTGGCAACCGTTGCACTGTTTGCTGATGGGCCTACAGCAATTAGAAATATCTATAACTGGCGAGTTAAAGAAACGGACCGTTTAGCTGCAATGGCAACAGAACTTAGAAAAGTAGGTGCACAAGTTGTGGAAGGGCATGACTTTATTGAAATAACACCACCAACGAAGATTAATCTAACGGATATTGATACTTACAATGATCATCGTATAGCAATGTGCTTTTCAATGGTCGCGGTAGGTGGGCATGAAGTGTTGATTAATGATCCGGGTTGCACAGCCAAAACCTTTCCAACATATTTCGACGTGCTAGCGTCGATCAGTGTTTAATCACTGATTTTCAATGTTTAGAGCTGTTTCCAAAATAGCTCTAAATATCTTGTTTTAGTGCCTATCTAACAAAAAGTTACATGTAACTAAGGATAAATTCATTTAACTTGCGTATAATACTCGCGATTTATTTCAGGTGAGCATTTCAGGAGGTTTAAATGCCGGCATCTATGCCAGTTATCACCGTTGACGGCCCAAGTGGATCAGGCAAAGGAACCGTTTGTCGCTTGTTAGCTGAAAAACTAAATTGGGATGTTTTGGACAGCGGTGCTATCTATCGTGTATTGTCCCTTGCTGCACTTCACCACCAAATTGCTTTGGATAATGAAGAAGCATTGGTGCCTCTTGCGGCCAATTTAGATGTACAATTTCTCATTGACTCAACAACTAAGAAGAGCAAAGTTATCTTAGAAGGAGAGGACGTAAGTAGTACAATTCGCGACGAAAAAGTAGGTTCTGCAGCATCGAAAGTAGCGGCTTTACCGCGCGTTCGAGAAGCATTGTTGCGTCGCCAGCGAGCATTTAGAAGTGAACAAGGCTTAATCGCTGACGGCAGAGACATGGGGACCGTAGTATTTCCTGATGCAGAAATAAAACTGTATCTAACTGCAAGCGCAGAAGAACGTGCTAACAGGAGATACTTAGAGTTGAATGCTAAGGGGCTAGATGTTACACTAGGTGGTCTGCTCCAAGACATTATGGCCCGTGATGATCGTGATATGAATCGCGAAGTTGCGCCTCTTGTCCCAGCAGACGATGCAATCGTGATTGATACGACCGAACTGGATGCTCAACAAGTATTTGCAAATGTTATGGCAATACTCGATGACGCAGTGGTTTCAGGTAAGCTCGAAAAGTCGCGCTTAGCCTAATATTTTTAATGCGCTGGCAGGAAGCCGGTGTTTTTTTAACTACCCCATGCAGCATGGTTGCTAATTGGAATATTAATATATGAGACGTATTTAGTATGTCAGAAAATTTTGCGCAGTTATTTGAAGAAAGCCTAAAGGGTTTTGAAGCAGAGCAAGGCTCAATCGTAAAAGGTACTGTTATTTCAATCGAGAACAACATTGTTCTTGTTGATGCTGGTTTAAAATCAGAAAGTGCCATCCCTGCAGAGCAATTCAAAAATGCTGCTGGTGAACTAGAAGTTGCTGTTGGCGACGAAGTAGATGTAGCACTAGATGCAATCGAAGATGGTTTCGGTGAAACTATTCTTTCTCGTGAGAAAGCTAAGCGTCACGAAGCTTGGATCCGCCTTGAAAAAGCTTGCGAAGAGCAAGAAACCGTTATGGGTATCATTAACGGTAAAGTTAAAGGTGGTTTCACTGTTGAAGTCGATTCAATCCGTGCCTTCCTACCTGGTTCACTTGTTGATGTTCGTCCAGTACGCGACACAGCACACCTTGAAGGTAAAGAGCTTGAGTTCAAAGTTATCAAGCTTGACCAGAAGCGCAACAACGTAGTTGTTTCACGTCGTGCAGTTATCGAATCAGAGAACTCTCAAGAGCGTGAAGAGCTTCTTGCTAACCTTGTTGAAGGTCAAGAAGTTAAAGGTATCGTTAAGAACCTTACAGATTACGGTGCGTTTGTTGACCTAGGTGGTGTTGACGGTCTACTACACATTACTGACATGGCGTGGAAGCGTGTTAAGCACCCTTCAGAAATCGTTAATGTTGGCGACGAAATCGCAGTTAAAGTACTTAAGTTCGACAAAGAGAAGACTCGTGTTTCTCTAGGTCTTAAGCAGCTTGGCGAAGATCCATGGGCAGCTATTGCTGGCCGTTACCCAGAAGGTGCTAAGCTTTCTGGTCGTGTAACTAACCTAACTGATTACGGCTGTTTCGTTGAAATCGAAGAAGGCGTTGAAGGTCTAGTACACGTTTCTGAAATGGATTGGACTAACAAGAACATCCACCCTTCAAAAGTTGTTAGCTTAGGCGACACTGTTGAAGTTATGGTTCTTGAAATCGACGAAGAACGTCGTCGTATTTCTTTAGGTCTTAAGCAATGTATCGCTAACCCTTGGCAAGAGTTTGCTCGTCTTCAAAACAAAGGCGACCAAGTTACTGGTAAGATCAAGTCAATCACTGACTTTGGTATCTTCATCGGTCTTGACGGTGGTATCGACGGTCTTGTTCACCTTTCTGACATCTCTTGGAACACTCCAGGTGAAGAAGCGGTACGTGAGTACAAGAAAGGCGACGAAATCACAGCTATCGTTCTTCAAGTTGACCCAGAGCGTGAGCGTATCTCACTTGGCGTTAAGCAAATCGAAGCGGATCCTTTCAATAACTACCTAGACGCAAACAAAAAAGGTGCTATTGTTAAAGGTAAAGTGACTGAAGTTGACGCTAAAGGCGCAACTGTTGAGCTTATCGAAGGTGTTGAAGGTTACATCCGTGTAGCTGACATCGCTCAAGAGCGTATCGAAGATGCAACGACTGTTGTTTCTGCAGGCGACGAAATCGAAGCTAAATTTGTAGGTGTTGATCGTAAGAACCGTACTATCAGCCTATCAGTTAAAGCAATGTTCGAAGCTGAAGAGAAAGAAGTTCTTGAGAAGTTGAAGAAAGAAGAGCCAGCGTTCGAAAACGCAATGGCAGCTGCTTTCAAAAACGCTCAAAAAGACTAATATATAAGTCTATACAGGAAGGGCACTTTAGCCCTTCCTTTTTATATCTAAGGAAACATTATGACAAAGTCAGAATTGATAGAACAACTTGCAGAGCAGCATGCACATATTCCTGTAAAGGATGTAGAAAACTCAGTTAAAGAAATTCTTGAACAAATGGCAGGCTCATTATCAAGCTCTGATCGTATCGAGATCCGTGGTTTTGGTAGTTTCTCATTACATTACCGTTCACCTCGAACTGGCCGTAATCCAAAGACTGGTGAAACAGTTGAGTTGGATGGAAAATACGTTCCACACTTTAAACCAGGTAAAGAGTTGCGCGATCGTGTAAACGATAGCATTAAATAATACTGAATACATGGAGTAACACTTGATCAAGGTAGCTAAAAAAGGATTGGCGCTTGTTTTGATATTGTTGGCATTTGTGATTGGTACTCAAAACCCTAATCTAGTCGACGTAAATTACATAGTAGCCAGTAGTACTTTACCGTTATCAACCTTAATGAGTGTGTGCTTTGTTGTCGGTGTATTCGTTGGGTGTGTGGTAAGCGTCTCGGTATTTTCGAAGTTGAAGTGGCAAAACTATCGGCTTAAGAAAAACAATCGTCAAATGACACCTAATACTGAACGCTGACCATGACTGAGCTGTTGTTCTTATTGCTTCCTGTAGCTGCCGCGTATGGCTATGTCATGGGAAAAAACAGTGCTAAAAACCAAGCTCACGAACTAAATCGACAAATTACCTCACAATATAGCAAAGGTCTAAAGTTTTTACTTGATCGCGAAGAAGATCAGGGCCTTGAACATCTTATTCAACTTCTTGAAGTATCAGCAGACTCTGTTGAACACTACCTAACGCTCGCAACCTTGTTTCGAAAACGAGGTGAACTTGACCGAGCTATAAAGATTCACGAATTACTATTAAATCAGCCTAGTTTGAGCAGTAGCGATATGGCTTCATGTCGCCTAGAGTTGGCTCAGGATTATATTTTGGCTGGTTTGTTGGATAGCGCAGAAGAGCATCTCGTTATTTTGGTAAAAGATAGCTACATTGAAGCGCTAGACCCAATCATAAATCTCTATTCTCAGATGCGCGAATGGCACAAGGGTATCAACATGTTTGAAGCCCATAGCGAGCTGTTCACAAAACCCCAGCATTGTGCGGCGGTTGCTAACTTTTATTGTGAAGCGGCTTTGATTGACGACACGCCTAAGCTTATGGAAAAGGCGTGTGCACTCGATCATATGACCATTCGGCCCTATTACGAATTAGGTAAAGAAGCATTTGAGAAGCAAGATCATGTTAAAGCAATCTATTATTGGCGCAAACTTATTGTCAGTAAGACCAATACAGCGCCTTTGTATATAAAAGAACTAGAACAAAGCTATGTTCAGTTAAATCTTAAAGACCAATTTGACGAGTTAATTGAAGAGTTGCTTTGCCAAGGAGGCGTACTTATTAGGATCAAACATTGCCAAGCGCTACTTGAAAAGGGTGAACAACAGCAGGCTGTAGAATTTCTTACGGATAGTTTAAAACGTGAACCGTCTATTCGTGGCTTTAGCTTTTTATTGCAATTACTTGGTAATAATAACGCAAAGATTAAAGCGGCTTTGATCGAGATAGACAAGCTGGTGACTTCATACATCGCAACAAAACCAGAGTACCAGTGTAAGCACTGCGGCTTTAGCAGTCACAAGCTGTACTGGTTGTGTCCATCATGTAAGCACTGGGAAACTATTGGCCCGAGCAAAGGTTTAGACGGTTATTAATCGAAATTTAATAAAAGCTCAGGCCAACTGACAAACTTTTGGTATAATATCGCCCACTAATAGCCTTAACTTATTTTCAAACCTCAGGGTAACTTAGGAATACTATGTCTCAAACAGATTCAAAAAAAGTACTTATCGCTTTAGATTATGACGACAAACAAGCCGCATTAACTTTTGTTAAGCAGCTTTCTCCATCTCAGTGTCGTTTGAAAGTTGGTAAAGAGATGTTTACTTACTACGGGCCGGAGTTTGTAAAAGAACTGGTCGAGCTTGGGTTTGATGTGTTTTTAGATTTAAAGTTTCACGATATTCCAAATACAGTTGCTAAAGCCGTAACTGCTGCGGCTGAGCTTGGCGTGTGGATGGTTAATGTTCATGCCAGTGGTGGTTTTGAAATGATGCAAAAGGCCAAAGAAGCGCTTGAAAAATATGGCGACAACGCGCCATTGCTAATTGCTGTGACGGTACTTACCAGCATGGATCAGGGCCAGTTGTTACGTTTAGGCATTGAAAAAACACCTCAAGAGCAAGTGGTTTATTTAGCAAAACTAGCTAAAGAAGCGGGACTTGACGGTGTTGTTTGCTCAGCGCAAGAAGCTCAGTTGTTAAAGTCTCAACTAGGTGGAGAATTCAAACTCGTGACCCCCGGTATTCGCCCAGCAGGAAGTGATGCGGGTGACCAAAAACGTATTATGACACCACAAAAAGCGGTTCAAGCAGGAAGCGATTATTTAGTGATTGGTCGCCCAATTACTCAGGCTCAAGATCCTGTGCAAACATTGAAAGAAATCAACGACTCCATTGCTTAAAACGCACCAGACACGGGCTTAATGTCACTTTAGGCATTGATATTAGTTCTGACAGTTACCTGTTTGTAACGGGTGGCTGTCAGTAAATTTTTCTTGGGAGCTACACCGGTAATGTAGCGGATGGAATAGGGTGCTGTAGCATAAACGCTCTCGAAGGCCATCAACCAACCGGCTTCAAGATAGAACAATAAATAAACATAACCGAAAAGACATCAGTTCTTTCTGTCGGATTTGTGTTGTAAGTTAGATCAATGGGCGTAGTATTTTAATATATACTTAAATATTAGGACTACATTTCTTCTTGTCCCGACCCTATAAATCGCTCTGTTTATCTTTCTAGATTACATATAATCAGTAAATAATCTTTCGAACATAGTCATTAAGCGGATTTGAACTTGTCGTTAACTTCTTATTGGGATAGCTCATTTTTTGGATTCATCGAGAGCATTAGTCTCAGTATACGATTTATGAAGTTTCTGAAAATAAATGAGAAAAAACTATCTAGTGCATAAGAAACAACCTATATTGATACTCCCCCAACTTACTTAGTGGGGACTGCTTGTACCTCTTCCGACTTAACATCTCGGCATGCGCAAATTGCCTACTAAGTTTTATACATATCGAGGTGTTATTGTGTCTTCTTCAAATACCGACAACCGACTTTCAGTTGTTTCTAATGAGTTTGTACAACCGAGAACTCAAAATGACTTGCTCAAGGCGGGTCATTATCACGGCTCTAAGCTAAACGCGGTTATTTTCTGTGAGGGAAACTTTACCAAAACAGATGGAAAAACAGCGAATGGGCTTATCCGCTTCTCTCCTAAATTCCGAATACTATCTGTTATTGATAGCGAAAAAGCAGGGCTTGACTCAGGGTATGCATTAGATCGCGAGAATAATGGTATTCCAATATATGCAAGCTTAATTGAAGCAATTCTAAAGGCAGATGAAAAGCCTGAGTATTTTATATTTGGCATAGCGCCTTCCAACGGCGTTTTATCTCTGTCAGATAGGCGAGTTATTATTGAAGCAATTAAATTTGGAATGAACATAGTCAATGGATTACATGAATATTTAAATGATGACCCTGAGTTTTTTGCAATGAGTCAGCAATACGGTGTAGTCATTTTAGACGTACGTAAACCCAGACAACAAAGCAAGTTACAAAATTTTAGCGGTATTATCAATCAAGTAGATTGTCCAAGAATCGCAGTATTGGGCACGGATTGCGCGATTGGTAAGCGTACTACAGCAACAATACTTGTTAATGCTTTGAGAGAAACAGGGCTTAATGTTGTTTTAGTTGCCACAGGGCAAACGGGGGTTATGCAAGGTTCGCCCTATAGTTTAGTGGTAGATTCTATACCCGCACAGTTTTGCCCAGGAGAACTTGAAGCTGTTATTTGTCGAGCCTATGAAACTGAGAAACCAGATGTCATTGTCATTGAGGGGCAAGGCGCGCTTAGTCATCCAGCATTTTGCACAAGCGCGATGATTATTAGAGGTTCAGCGGCCAACGCAGTGATTTTACAGCATGCTCCTCGTCGTAAGTACAGAGTGGATTTCGAACAGATGCCAATGCCTTCACTTGCAAGTGAAATAGAATTAATTGAACACTTTGCACATACCAATGTGATAGGCATTTGCATAAATCACGAAGGAATGCATGATAGCGAAGTCGAGGAGTATATATATCACTATTCCAAGGAGTTTCATTTACCCGTTACTGATTCACTCACGCATTCAAATGAATTTTTATTGCATATGGTTTTTAAAGCATTTCCACAGCTTGAAAAACCAATACCGCCCCCACAATGAACACACCAAGGTTAGAAATCGACTGTGCCAAAATTGCTGCAAATGCAAAGTTACTCATCAACACGCTAAAACCTTATGGTATCGACATAGTACCTGTCACAAAAGTGTTCATGGGTCATCCTGAGATTGCTGCGTCACTTATCTCATCAGGCGTAAAGATGCTCGCAGACTCCCGTATTGAAAACATAGAAAGGATGAGACACGCCGGAATTACAGTACCTATGATGTTGATACGAACGCCAATGTTGAGCCAAGTAGATAGAGTTGTTTTAAGTTGTGAGGTCAGTCTTAATACGGAGCTGGTTATAATAAGAGCGCTCTCGAAAGCCGCCAAGAATATGGGTTATTACCATGGCGTTATTGTTATGGTGGAGCTTGGCGATCTTAGAGAAGGAGTCATGCCAGAGCAACTTTTAAGTATTATCAGCGAAACACTCATGTTACCAAATATCATATTCAAAGGTATTGGCGCGAACTTAACATGTCGTTATGGTGTGGCACCTGAGCAGGATAATATGAATTTCTTAGCTAAGCTTGTGAAAGATGTTGAACAACAACTTGGCATTAGTGCTGAAATTGTATCAGGTGGTAATTCCGCAAACCTGATTTGGGCTTTTAGTTTGAACCCACATCAATCGCATGTTGTTAACCAATTGCGACTAGGTGAAGCTGTTTACTTTGGTGTGGAGGCACTTAATAAACATCCCATCGCTGGCGGACATACAGAAATAGTCACATTAGTTGCAGAAGTGATTGAGTCCAATATTAAACCATCTTTGCCTTGGGGGCGACGCTGCGCGAATGCGTTTGGTGAGATGCCTGAAGTGATTGATAAGGGGCAGGTTAAGCAAGCGCTACTTGCGCTCGGCCGTCAAGATATTAATCCGTCAGGGATAATACCACCACAAGGGCTGACTATTATTTCCAGTAACAGTGACCATATTGTTGTTGAAAGTGTAGGAGAGGCTTTACAGGTTGGTCAGGAGGTTAGGTTTAACCTCGATTACAGTGGGTTGCTCACAGCAATGACCTCTCCGTATGTTAAAAAGTATTTTTATCACTGACGTTATTTGCAAGTAATGCAAGACTAAAGATGAGCGTAACTTAAATTTAAATGATGCGATTAATAATGCTAAATAGAGGAGTATTAAAATGAGTCACAACTCTAACACCGACAACCCATGGGGAGGGGGCAATAAATCACCTCCAGATCTTGACGAACTTGTTAAAAAATTGCCAAACATAAAGACCATGTTACCTCGTGGTAGCTTTTCAAACATCGCCACCATTCTTATTTTTGCATTCTTATTACTTACCACGTGGAGTTCAGCTTATACGGTTCCTAGCGATTCTGTAGCGGTTGTACAGCGGTTTGGAAAGTTTTTAGCCATAAAGCAGCCAGGGCTGCATTTCAAATTACCTTTCTCAGTGGATAACGCGACAACTGTGCCAGTAAAAAGGCAACTTAAACAGGAGTTTGGGTTCTCTACCCTTGGTTCAAATGACCCTTACCAAAGCCCACGTAATAATGAAGGGCTCAAAGAAACGCAGATGGTCACAGGAGACTTAAATGCGGCCCTGGTTGAATGGGTGGTGCAATATCGCATTTCTGATCCGGTTAACTTTTTATTTGAAGTCAGAGAACCTAGTGAAACACTACGTTATGTATCAGAGTCTGTGATGCGTGAGGTTGTAGGCGACCGTACTGTAGATGAGGTTATTACCATAGGACGACAAGAGATAGAGTCTCAAGCACTGGTAAAAATGCAATCGTTATCGACCAAATACGCAATGGGGCTTAGTATTGACCAAGTCCAACTCAAAAATATAAATCCACCACAACCCGTTCAAGAATCGTTCAATGAAGTAAATCAAGCGCAGCAACAAAAAGAAAAACTCATTAACGAAGCTCGCCGAGATTATAACAAAGTTATCCCACTGGCCTTGGGTGAAAAAGATCAACGGATCCGTGAGGCGGACGGTTATCGGTTAAAGCGGATAAATGAAGCGCAAGGTGATGCCTCGCGATTTGATGCACTGTATGCAGAATATATAAAGGCCCCTGAGGTCACTAAGCAGCGCATCTATCTTGAAACCATGCAATCTGTTTTACCTAAAGTTCGTTCAAAAATTATCATTGATGAACGAAATACCCATGTTTTACCGTTGCTCAATCTAAATAGGTTGTCGGGAGAAGCATTATGAATAAGAGAAATATCGCGATCACATTTGCTTTTATCACGGCTACACTGTTAACCCTTAATAACTCGCTCTATACTGTTGATGAAGTTGAGCAAGTGATTGTCACCCAATTTGGTAAACCTATTGGTGAGCCCATCGTCGATGCAGGTCTGCATATCAAAATCCCTTTTATTCAAGACGTCAACCCCATTGATAAACGAGTACTGGAATGGGATGGAGAGCCCTCGGATATGCCAACCAAAGACAAGCTTTATATCTCTGTGAATATCTTTGCAAGATGGCGTATTACCGACCCGTTGCAATATTTCCTAAGATTGCGCGATGAACGAAGTGCTCAATCTAGGTTAGATGATATCTTGGGAAGCGAAACTCGTAATTCTGTCGCCAAACATGAACTAATTGAAATTATTCGCACGAGTAAAGACCGAAAACCCTTGCGTGAGGGGCTATTAAGTGAAATTGATACAGACACTAAAATTGGTTCACTTGTGCCAATTCATAAAGGGCGACAACAAGTAGAGCAAGAAATTTTTACAGCAGCTGCTCAAAAAGTACAGGTATTTGGTATTGAATTGTTAGATATCCGCTTTAAACGCATCAACTACAATGAAAGTGTTCGCCCAAAAATTTACGAACGCATGGTGAGTGAACGTCGTCAAATTGCTGAAAGGTTTTTGTCCGAAGGCAATGGTGAGGCAGCAAGAATACGTGGTGATAGAGTCCGAGAATTAAACAAAATCCAATCAGAAGCATATAGGCAGGTCGAAGAGATCAGAGGTCAAGCAGATGCGAAAGCGGCTGAAATCTATGCCCATGCTTACAATCAAAGCCCGCAGGCGGTCAGTCTCTATGAATTCACCCGAACGATGCAATCTTATCCTAGCATTTTATCTGATAATGCAACGCTTGTGTTGTCCACTGATAGTCAATTATTCAAGTATTTAAATGAAACACAGCTAACGGGTGAGAAGAGCGTAAGAAAACCTAAGTAAAACAAAATATAGAGCAAAGCGTACTAGATGCGTTTTTTTAAATCATGTTGATAAAGCAACTAAAGACATTGCGATGGGTGAAGGTACGCTATGATTTGTAGATTTTATACTTTGTCTTTATGTAGGGTTTTTGAAAACGATCAGCGATAAGCACACTAGATGGTGAGAGTTAAAAGTTGTTAAGTCACCATTGTGAACCGCTAAGAGGGTAAATAGAAACCATGAGTGACTATTCGGCAGGTTCAAAAAAGGGTCAATCATCTGAGTTACCAAAGGAGCATATTGACTGGATAGTACAGCCTATTTCGCGGTTCTTTAAAGTGGAGGTGGCAGCGGGCGCTATCTTATTACTGGCTACCATAGTAGCCCTAGGCTTGGCGAATTCACCGTTGAGTGAGATATATGCAAGCTTTTGGCATATATCAATTGGTTTTAAGTTTAATACGTTTGTGTTTGAGCGCTCGATAGAAGCGTGGGTCAATGATGCGGCAATGACTCTATTTTTCTTTTTGATTGCCTTAGAGCTCAAGCGTGAGTTGGTATTGGGGGAGTTACGTAACCCCAGATTGGCCATGCTGTCTGTTTTTGGCGCTTTAGGTGGCATGTTAGTGCCTGCACTTGTCTATTTATCACTGCAGTTCTCTCAGGCTAGTCAACATGGCTGGGGCACTGTAATGGCAACAGATACCGCATTTGTGCTCGGTTGCCTTGCGCTGCTTGGTAAAAATATTCCTAAAAGTTTACGAGTATTTATGCTGTCGTTAGCCGTTGTAGACGACCTAGGTGCAATAATTGTTGTTGCTATTGGTTATGGTGGAAACATCAACTGGCTTGCAATTGGTATTGCTTCGTTGGGATTTGTTCTTGTCAAAACCATGGCATTTGTGGGTATACGAAGTATCGCTGTGTTTTTTGTGGTTGGTACATTTATATGGCTGGCTGTTGACGCGTCGGGTATTCATGCCACTGTTACAGGTGTCATATTAGGGTTGTTGACGCCAACCAATAAATGGGTAAGTAACGATCGACTTCATGCCATTATGGACTGTGTGGTGGACTATCCTCCAGGTGAGCATTGGAGCGGCGATACACCGGACCGTAAAGCTTTGAGAACTGCCGAAGCGGCAGCGCGAGAAGCGCTTTCACCAGTTGAGCGCTTAGAAATATTGCTTCATCCTTGGGTCGGTTTTATTGTGATGCCTTTATTTGCACTTGCCAATGCTGGCATTCCACTGGCTGAGCTGAGTCTTACTTCCTCAATAACCATGGCGGTTTTTCTTGGGTTTGTGTTGGGTAAACCCATTGGAATTTTCCTGTTCAGTTGGATTGCGGTTCAACTACGTATTGCAACGCTTCCAACAGACTTGCATTGGGGCATGATCTTCGGTGGTGGCATGCTTGCAGGTATTGGTTTCACGATGGCTCTGTTTATTGCCAACTTGGCGTACAGCCCAGAGCAATTAAACGCGGCAAAGCTAGGCATTTTATTTGCTTCTGTTTTCTCAGCATTGTTCGGATTAATCATTCTACGTTATGTTTCTAAGGTTGAAAAACAATGAGTTTGTGGAGTGTTTAATGCACAGAGGATGTAGTGGCACAATAAATTTAGTCTTTACTTAAAGCTAAATTACGAAAAAGTGGCAAAATAAAACGTTGGCAACGCCGTATTTGCTTTTGTTTGGAGCGTTGCGCAACATAAGTCAGCCAACATACGCTGTTATATTTTTCCGCCAGCATACAGTGAGGCCCATACGGCAGCCCCGCCAATAATTAATATAAGCAAGCGCTCAATCGTTCTTAATAGCTTTTGTTTGTAACTGGATTTGTACCTGAAATCATTGAAAATAAGGTACTGCCTGTATAAGTAGCAGCTCAAGTTCGACGCACAATGCAGTGATGTACAACTACAGTATTTGAAAAATATTGAAAAGTGTTTTCTTATGGCCTCAGATGTAACTTGGGACGGATTTTGATATTTACCAATTATTATCTCACTTTCATTAAACTTACCAACGTCCGACTGATAGGGGGCAACAAAGACAAGGACATCACCTGATGGACTTTGGGAATACCATAGCTGTGCATTTTTTTCTTTGGCAATTTCTAATTTATTAGATTCAGGGTTCACAACATGAACGCCAAGTAATCTAGCGCCCGTTAAGATATGTGTAGAATTAATGTACCAGGAACCAACAAGATGTGAGCTTTTTAAAGGTTCATTGTCTTTTGCTCTACTTATATAAAGCCCCCCTAGAATATCAACAGAATCAGTATCGGATTTGTAGCTATTAAATTCAGCTTGAATGAGCTCATCCATAAAGCGCCAGTTCATGCGCTTCCTCTTTGCATCTATGGAGTTTTTTTTAATTTTCTCTGCCGCCATTTTCAATTTCATATATAGCTCAAAAAAATATAGCAATCTTAATCTATGAGCGATTGGGTCGTTTTTCTACTTCAATCGCTCTCGTTTTTATACTTTGTACACTTTTACCACTTATCTTATTTAATTACTATTACGGAGATCTTTATTAGAAAGGTGTGTTTACTTTAAGAAAAATGGAAGCGAATAACTTGTGCCCATGACTATACGAAAAGCTTGTACATACGTAACTTGAAATTACAATATAGAGCTGCCAACCTTAAAATTCAAAGAGGTAGAAGTCACAGCCAACCCTGCGGCGCATAATGTAAAAGCTTCTATGGGCGTACGGCTTGCCTTGCTCAAATTAACCCTTTTCAATTTAGCTTAACCCTCCTTTAACCGCTCAAAGTTTAAACTTCACGAATTCAAATTCGGAGACGAACTATATGTTCCACTATTTCAGCATACGTACTTTCCTATATTTTAATCGCATCAGCGAAATAGGGGTTAAATCAGCATGTTTACACAGCAACCATTCAATGTTGACTTGGTCTTAGGAGGTTATGATGAAGTTTAAGTTAATAAGCGTAATAATGAGCGTGAGCGCTTTTTGCTGTGTGCTTATGTATAACAAAGCGCATAGTGTTACAGACACATCAGAAAAAATGCATCAGTTAATGGAGCAGTCAATTAGTGAGCAATCAAACTTACCTCAAATCGGAGTTATTGATGTCAACGCTGATATATATCGGGCGACTGTAACTGGGCTTGGTGAGGTAACGCCTCGCTTTAAGTTAAACCTCACCAGTGATGTAAGTGGTAAAGTCGTTTCTTTGAGCGATAAGTTTAAATCAGGCCAATTACTCAAAAAAGGTGAAATCTTAGCAACGATTGAAGACAGCACGTATCAGACTCAACTTGCTCAGGCAAAGGCGCAAGTAGCACAGGCTGAACTTGAATTAGAAGAGGAGAAAAGGCAAGGGGAAGTCGCCTACCAAGAGTGGTTACTGGGCAAAGAAGGTGGGCAAAAAGCAACGTCACTTGTACTTAGAAAACCTCAGTTAGCCGCTGCAAAAGCGAATCTTGCTTATGCACAACAAGCCCTCAAAAAAGCACAAGTAGCGCTTGATAACACAGTAATCAAAGCGCCTTTTGATGCGCTGGTGGTAGAGCGTAACATTCAGCCTGGTAGCTATTTGAGTGCAAATTCCAGCATAGGCTTGTTGTACGATATAGAAAGGGCTGAAATCGAGATACCATTATCAGAGCGCCAGTGGCAGGAACTGAATGTAAAAGTAAGCGGAGAGTTAAAGCGAGATGTTTGGCCTGTCGGTGTTGAATTGACAAATAACGATTTAGCACAATGGCGAGGCTATGTGTCGCGCATAGAAAGTCACATTGATAGTAACACGCGTCAACGTTCGGTTATCGTTGTTGTAGAGCGACCACTTGAGCATAACGAACCACTCTTTGCTGGCAGTTTTGTCAAAGTCACGTTGCAAGGTGTTCAAGAGGAGTTGATCAAACTTCCTGCGTCTGCAATATCACAAGCAGGTGATGTTTGGTTTGTTGATGAACAGGGGCAGCTGCATAAACAAAGTGCCAACAAAGTATTTTCACAAGGCTCATCAGTGTTTGTAAAGCCACTTACAACACAATCTTTAAAAATCGTAAAAAGACCTTTAAGCCATTTTGTTGAAGGCATGATGGTCAAAGCCGTTGAAGAGGCTATGCTATGAGCGCTCTAAATAAACAGTCTGGCATCATTGCTTGGTTTGCGCAAAATTCAGTCGCAGCCAATTTACTTTTTGTTGCTGTGATACTCGTCGGTCTTTTATCAGTTAATAACCTACGCAAAGAGGCATTTCCGAGCCTTGAACCAGATACAGTCTCTGTTTCTGTGGTTTATGACAGTGGTGAGCCAGTTCAGGCAGAGCAGGGTGTAGCCATTAAAATCGAAAATGCACTGCAATCGGTAGGGGGTATAAAAAATATTACTTCCACCTCAAATGCTAGTGGTGCGCATGTCAGCATAGAAATGCAAAGCGGTTATAACATTGACACGCTTTACCAAGATGTAAAAGCGCAGGTTGATGCTATTAATAATTTACCACAACGAGCGGAACCCGCTGTAATCACCAAAGCTAAACGTCAGGATCACGTTTTGTGGGTGCAACTCTATGGAGATGTAGACAGACAAAGTCTGAATGATTGGGCCATTAAATTAAAGACACAGTTACTTGCAAAGAGCGATATCAAAGACGTACAAATAAAAGCGAAGATGCAAGCCATGATATCTGTAGAAGTTGAGGAGCAAACGCTACAAGCCTATGGTTTAACACTCAAGCAAGTTGCTGAGGCAATCAACAAAGAATCTTCATACGCGATTGGCACGAGCCTGAGGCATGAGGATAAATCGGTTCGCCTTAAGGTACTTGATCAAGCATTTAGCGTCGGCGACTTCGAGTCAATTGTTATCAAGAGCTTTGCCTCCGGTGGCTCTATAACGCTAAAAGACATTGGAACCGTCACGCGCATTATTGAAGATGATAGTTTCGCTGTATCTCGCTACAACACTAAGACCGCAGTGGCGTTAGAAATTGTTATGGATGACTTTGGTGATGTCGTTACTATGGTCGAACAGGCTAAAGAAGTGGTCAGTGAATGGCAAAACTCCGCCATACTGCCAAAAAACATACATATCGAAAGCTGGCTCGATAAAAGTACTCTGATCACTGAACGTTTGTCTTTGCTGATCAAAAACGCGCTTACGGGAATTGCATTGGTATTCATTGTGTTAGCGCTTTTTTTGAATGTGAGAGTTGCGCTTTGGGTTGCTATGGGTCTGCCATTTGTGTTTTGCGGCACGTTATTCTTTATGACTGAAAGCTTCGCAGGTCTCACGCTCAATGAAATGACGACTTTTGGCTTTATCATGGCATTGGGTATTGTTGTTGATGATGCTGTAGTCGTTGGTGAAAGTATCTATCATACCAGAGCGCAATATGGTGATACTCATGAAAACACGATTTTGGGCACGCAAAAGGTGGCAGCGGCAACAATATTTGGCGTGTTGACGACAGTTGTAGCATTTGTGGCGTTGAGTAACGTGCAAGGCCGCTTAGGACAGGTATATGCGCAGTTTGGCACTGTGGTTGCGATAGCTTTGTTGTTATCTTTGATTGAATCGAAGCTGATACTACCTTCGCACCTCACACACATTAATACACGTAAAAAAGCTCAGTCATTTGGTTGGTGGGCAAAGCTCAGTGCATGTGCAGATAATGGGCTTAACTATTTTAACGAACATCTATATCAAAAAGGCTTAGCTTATGCGTTAAACCATAAAGCGAAAGTAATCACTGTATTTATCGCTCTGATGATTGGCGTGATCTCATTGCCATTTAGTGGCCAAGTAAGGGTGGCATTTTTCCCCGAAGTGCCAGGAGATACTGTGAGTGCCGATATAACCTTATACAATGACGCAAGCTTTGGGCAAACTCATAAAAACTTATTGATATTAGAAAATTTGGCTATTTATAGCGATAGTACGTTAAGAAAGAAATATGAGCAAAGCAGCGAAACACAGAACAGTTTTATCACCAGCATACAGGTACTGGCCGAGAGTGATACGCAAGGCTCCGTGACAGTTGAATTGGCTAAAAATAGCAGCTATAGCGCTTACGAATTTGCAGATATGTGGCGTCAATCAGCCGGTACGCTCGAAGGGGTTAAAAAAACCAAAGTACTCGCTAAAAGAGGCATGATTGATAACTTTAAGGTGCTTTTAAAGTCGTCAAACAGTGAAGCACTAAAAAAAGCGGGTAACGAGTTATTAGAAGAGGTTAAACGTCAGGAAGGCGTCAGTGGTGTTGACCATAACCTAGACTTAGGAGAGCCTCAGTATTACTTCGAATTGACTGATTATGGTAGAGCGCTAGGTCTTGACAGTGCAGAGTTATCCAAACAAGTATTGCAAAACTTCGGTGGTGATATAGTTCAACGTTTTCAGCGTGGTGAAGATGAGATCAAAGTGCGAGTTCGTTATCCAGAAGAGCAACGACAGACACTCGATGATGTACTCCAAGCTTATATCACCACGCCAAATGGCGTTCGTATGCCTTTGAGCGATGTGGCCAAAGTCACCAGCCAGTATCAAAGTGCACAGATCAAAAGAACAAATGGGCAAAGGTCTGTGTTTATCAGCGCTGTACTAGATAAATCAACGGTAGCACCACATGAATTGATCAAGCTGCTGCGTGACACTTCATTAGTGGAGTTGGTATCACGTTACCCTGATGTGAGCTTTGAGTTCGCTGGTGAGGCTCAACAGCAACAAGAAACGGGTAGCTCTATGGTGCATATGTTTGTACTAGCACTTGTTGCCATATTTGCACTGCTTGCAATTCCGTTGAAATCTTACTTACAGCCTTTGGTTATAATGAGTGCGATCCCTTTTGGGATAGTAGGCGCTATCTTAGGACACTGGATCAATGGTCTGACTCTTAGCATACTGTCTCTTAATGGAATATTGGCGTTGAGCGGGGTCGTTGTAAATGACAGTTTGCTTTTAGTTAATCGTTATAACCAGTTGAAAAAAGAGGGAAGCTTATCAGTCAAGGAAGCGGTGAGTATGGCTGCGCACTCGCGATTGAGAGCAATACTTCTAACCTCTATCACAACTTTTGCTGGTTTGTTGCCGCTTCTAAGTGAAACATCATTGCAGGCACAATTTTTGATCCCCGCAGCGGCGGCGTTAGGTTATGGAATTTTATTCGCATCATTAATTACATTATTTCTGACGCCAACTCTATTATTAATATTGGAAGAAACGAAGAATACGCTTAGAAATCAAAAGCGAAGTGGTGAAATTATAAAAACGCTGAAAAAGGTAACCTTAGGGCACATCGGTCAAATAAAAGGTGCACGTCATGAATAATACACAGCAAAGTGTTTTACTCGTTGAAGATGATAGAGACCTTGCCGCAGCTATTGTGGATTATTTCGCTTTGGAGCATGTTTATTGTGATCATGCCAGCGATGGAGCTCTGGCAATCAATTTAATTGAAAGACATAACTTTGACGTGATCATATTGGATTTGAACCTTCCAAGAGTCAATGGCTTAGAAGTGTGCGAGCAAATACGCAACAAAGGGGTAGACACTCCGGTACTTATGCTCACAGCACGAGATACTTTGGAAGATAAGCTAACTGGGTTTGAAAAGGGAGCGGACGATTATCTAATCAAACCATTTGCGATGGAAGAACTCGTAGTAAGAACCAAAGTTTTGGCCAAACGTAAAAGCGGTCAAGCTATGCGTCTAACGGTAGAAAATTTACATCTCGATGTTAAACGTCAGGAGGCATATCGAGGTGATGAGTTGCTCAGCTTGTCACCCATTGGCACTAAAATACTGGAGTTGTTAATGCGTGAGAGTCCTAATGTGGTTTCTCGAAAGCGAATTATTGAGGCGATATGGGCCGATGACCCCCCTGATAGCAACAGCTTAAAGGTTCATATGTTTTATATTAGAAAGCAGGTTGACGCAAATTATGCGCTAAAGCTTGTACACACGGTAGGTGGTAAAGGCTTTGTGATAAAGAAAATGGGTAGTTGATGAAGATCAGGATCAGTTTACGTATTTACGTTTTGATTGCCATGCTGTTGACAGGGATAAGCAGCATAGTGCTGTTGTCAGCATTGAGTATGCATTACTTTGCAACAGGGATGGACGTTGCGATGCGCGGCATTATGTATGCACAAGCCAAACAGTTTGATGTTAGCACTCATACATTAGCTAATACGCCAACGCAAATCACAAAAGGTGAGGCAAAGCAAAACCAGCAGTATATTATTTCGTCGCGATGGCGGGACATGCCAAAACAAATACAACTAAACATAAATGAAGCTGCGATGGAATTCAACGAGTTGAACAAGCATATGGTCGGAGGTGGATGGTTTTCGCCACCCGTTGAGGGGTATTTTGCCATGAAAGTTAAAAATCAGGCTCAGACTGTTTATGTGGCGACTATTTTTAGCTCTAAAGATAATACATTGTTGGAGTTACCCAAAGTTCCTCACTTTGTGATTATCATCGCCACGGCCATTTCTGCCATAGCCGTATTTGTGATTGTTCTGGTTTTGGTGTTAAGAAAAGTGACACGACCGGTCGAGCGTTTAAAAAATTGGGCAGGGCACTTAGATGAAGCTAAATTAGAACAACCATTACCAGAGTTTCGTTTTAGCGAACTTAATACGTTAGCAGTGATGATTGCCGAGAGTATGCGCAGCGTAAAACAAAGTGTAGAGCGAGAAAAACGTTTTTTGGCCTATTCAAGTCATGAATTACGCACTCCAATCGCTGTTACACGCAGTAACGCAGAGTTACTAAAGAAGATGCTAGAGAGTGATTTACCCAAGGAAAAGCTGCTTACATGTGTAAATAGAATTGAACGTGCAACGCTGACAATGGCATCACTAATGGATACATTGCTGTGGCTTAATCGTGATGTATTGAAGAAAGTACCAACAACACAGGTATCTTTGGCTGATTTAATCAACGAACTCATATCACAGCTCACGTATTTGCTTAATGATAAGCCCGTGACTGTTGCGATTAAAACTGATGAGGCCACATTCGCTTTACCCGAAACTGTATGTAGGATTGTATTGAGTAATATCATAAGAAATGCTTTTGTGCATACCAATGAGGGGCTGGTTAATATTGAACAGCGTGGGCGACACGTTGTTATAAGCAACAAAGACAAAGCTCCTGAGAACAGTAACAATGAATTAGGGTTTGGCCTCGGACTTGAATTAACGCAAAGGCTAACCTCTCAATATCAGTGGCAATATAAAAGCGAAGATAACAGCCATGGTCGTACTGTTACTATACATTTTAGCGATGATGTAATTAGAACCTCAGCAAGTTAAGTTGCGATTGAGTGATAACGGGAAAGTCTTGACGCATAGCATAGCTGTTAAAAAGGGTAGAAAAAATAGCGCTCTTTGATAGCTTGTCTAGCGTTGTTAAGAATTGCTGAGCGGAGTGATTGGCGCGTTTACAACATTGTTGATACTGCTTGATGAGCTCAACAACCGATGTATATGCTCCTGTTTGTGCTTTTAATGCTAATTCAGCTTCAATAAAAAATGCGGTACCGCTCCAATATACCCTTTGTTGCGCGCCAAGTTGCCACATATCATTAGCCACTTCGCTCAGCGGCCCCTTAATCGCATAACTCTGCTGGCGGCCCCTTTTGAGCCCCGCGCTCAACCTTTCTTTGAATTCACTGTAACTGATAATGCCATTGTCTAGCATGATGATATTCTGCAAATAAGTGGCAAGGCCCTCACTGAGCCAAAAGTAATCATAGTCAAATAGAGGGTGATATAGATGTGAAAGCTCATGGTAAAGCGTCCAGTCTTTAATTAACGAAGACTCACTTGCGTAGCGGTGAAAATGCAGCTCAATCCCATCAAACTTACCACGTTTAACACTGGCCCACGGCACGGGTTCTAATGCAAAATATCTGGGCTGTAACTTTACCGGTAAAACATTTTGTTTCAAAGCGCCTAGTGTTTTAAAAGTGCTTCGAAGTCCACTATCAATCCAGTTTTCAACTTTTTGCTGATGAGATTCACTTAGACTTGATAAGTTTGTGTACTGAACTTCTACTGCTTTTAATGGAGTAGCAAGCAACGAAACCACGCAAAGCATAGATTTAAATACAATAGGAGTGTGCATAAATATAATTCCAGTTTGGGTATGCAATAATAGACCGTTAAATTGAAAAATAATTACACAAGTGGACATTTGGTTATCTAACGTGACTCACAAATAAGACATTTTTGGTGTAGATACGTTTATATGCTTAACTGTGGCGCAGCGCTAGGCGGGGGCATTATCTAGGAGTCACTTTTAAGTTAAATACAGAATCAACAATGGACTAGCGTTTAATGCTAGGCATGTTATAGCATCATAATCAAATGGATACCGGTAAATATTGGAGCAAGCAAAATGTCAGTCGAGCAAAATAAAACAATAATGAATTATATTAGCCATGACGATTTTGGAAAACTGAGCATCGCGCAAACCCAAATTCCTCAGCCCAAAGAACACGAAGTTCTGGTGAAGGTGTCGGCATTTGGTATAAATCGCGCTGATCTGTTGCAAAAGCAAGGGAAATACCCTGCACCACAAGGTGACAGTGATATTCTCGGGTTGGAAGCTGCGGGAACGGTTGTCGAATGTGGTGATACACAACTGCAGGGACTCATAAATAAGCGGGTGTTTGCGCTTACGGCAGGTGGAGCATACGCTGAATATGTTTGTATCGACGCAGAACAGTTGTTTGAGATACCAGATGCGCAGAGCTTTGAATCCGCAGCTAGCCTTGCTGAGGTTTATTTAACAGCGTTTGATGCTGCTCTAAGGGTTGGTGGTTTACAAAAAGGACAAACGCTGCTCGTACATGGTGGAGCGTCTGGGGTAGGGAGTGCCGCCATCAGGTTAGGAAAAGCGATAGGTGCAAGCGTAATCACAACACAAAGCAATGAGGAGAAATGTCGGTATGCCCGTCAACTTGGAGCTGATCTGGCAATAAACTACACCCAAGATGATTTTGTAACGGTGATGAAAGCCGCGGGTCTTGAAGCCAACGTGATCATTGACCCCGTTGCTGGTGAGTATGTTAGCAAGAACGTAAAGGTTGCGGCGATGGATTGTCACTGTATCAACTTAGCAATGTTGGGTGGACGCAAAGTGGAGCTTGATATGGCGCAAGTACTGGCCAAACGCTTCAATCTGCATGGCTCTACTTTGCGAAATAGAGACCAGCAATACAAAAGAACATTAGTTAAAGAGTTTAAAAAACAATTCGCTAACGCCTTGTTTACGGAAAAAATGTCTATTCCTATTTTTAAAACAGTAGAGTTTTCTGAGATTGATTTAGCACATGCAATTTTGCACGAGAATGAGAACTTGGGTAAGGTAGTAGCGAAGATCTCATTGTAAATATGGCGATAATCAATAATCTATGTATAATGTATGCTAAATGCAATTTGAGAGAACATTATGGCTATCGAGCATAAAACACGTACGCAATTGGTTGCTGAAGCAATTAGAGAAAAGATTTTATCTGGTGAAATCAAAGCGGGTGAACCGTTGCGTCAAGCCGCACTTGCCGATGAGCTAAATGTTAGCCGTATTCCAGTACGAGAAGCACTTTTGCAATTAGAATCCGAAGGGCTTGTTAATTTTGAGGCGCATAAAGGTGCCACAGCGACACAGTTAAGCGCTGAACAAATAGATGAAATATTTGACTTACGAGCATTGTTAGAAGCTGAACTACTGAGCCATTCAATAGAAAACCTGACTCCCAGAGATTTACTAGAAGCTGAAGCGATACTGTTTGACCTTGAAGAAGCCACAGCAGCGGGCGATACCGAGTCTGCTACAGGTAAACTCAATGCTCAGTTTCACTCTAAGCTCTACAGCAAAGCTCAACGTCCACAAACCGCTGAGTTAGTCGATGTATACAGTAAAAACTCTGAACGTTATGTGCGTATGCATATTTTGTTAGCTGGTGGCATTAATACCGCACCAGAAGAGCATAGAACGTTGCTAGAGCTGTGTAAGAATAAAGATGTGGAGCAAGCGTGTGCATTTTTGAAAAAGCACATTACGGGTGCCAAAGATGACATCAAACAACTATTGATCAAGATGGAACAAAACCACAAATAACACACTAAGTTGAATATTTAATATTGTATACAATATTAAATTACGTTATGTTATTACTCAATAATTAGAGCAATAACATAACGCCATGAATGCAATTTACCTCCGTCGACAACAACAAATCAAGCAGCAGCTTAAAGCCCAAGAAATAGATAACCTTTTGGTTTTTGGCTTTGAAAATATTCGTTACCTTAGTGGTTTTAGCGGTAATGCAGCCTATCTATTAGTTACTCCTCAAAACAACTACCTGATCACTGATTATCGATATTTTGAACGTGCCAAAGACGAATCATATCAGTGCGAAGTGATTTGCCGTGACAGAGATACACAAACTCTTGGCGAATGCATTAAACAACTATTGCCAGCCGGTGTAACAGGATTTGATGCCGCTTATGTAACTGTACCCGTATGGCAGGAAATTCGCTCTCAATTACAACATGTACAAGTTTCCCCAGTCCTTGGGCTCATTGAAGCCCAGCGTGCTATTAAAGACGAATGGGAGACTAACTGTATCAAAAAGGCTGCGGCAATCGCTGATATAGCATTAGCGGATATGTTGAATCAGGTGTCAGTGGGTGTGACAGAAAAGGAACTCGCCACTGAGCTTGATTATAAAATGAAAAAACTCGGTTCAGATGGTGTCAGCTTTGAAACGATTTTACTGTTCGCAAAACGCAGTGCCTTACCTCATGGTAAGCCATCAGATGCCAAGTTAAACCATCAGGATTTATTGTTGGTTGACTTTGGTGCGGTAGTAAATGGCTACCGCTCTGATATGACAAGGACCTATGTGTTTGGTGAGCCTACGACTGTGCAGCAACAAATGTTCGACACGGTGTTGAGCGCTCAACAGGCCGCGCTTGCAAAAGTGAAGGCGGGGGTCGATTGTAAGTACCTAAATCACTGTTCAGATGAAGTCTTATTTTCAGCTGGTTACCAAGATTATGCTGGTAAAGGCCTTGGGCATGGCGTCGGGCTATTCCTACATGAAGTGCCCTTTATTAACAGTAAAACGGACTATACATTGCGTGCTGGGAATGTCATTACCATTGAACCTGGCGTTTATTTACCTCACTTAGGTGGCGTGCGTATTGAAGACGATATTCTAGTGACTGAAACCGGATTTGAGTATCTAACTAATGCACCTAAATCGTTTATTTTGCCTTGTTAGTAAGGAAGACAAATATGCAAGTTATTTCATCTGAACAAGTACATCAAACGCTCAATTTTAAAAGTGTGATTGATGAGTTGAGACTAGGTTTTGCTAAACCTGCAGGAACCCCTCCTCGTAACGTATACTCATTGACTCAATCTTCAGCAGATGCCTTCGCTGTATTGCCTGCGTGGAACGACGAATTCATAGGCGTTAAAGCGTTTACTTATTTTCCAAATAATGCCAATGACGGGTATGAGAGTTTGTATTCAAAAATAATGTTGTTTGAGCGTAGCCACGGTGTGCCACTTGCTTTGATTGACGGTACGAGCGTCACTTTATGGCGAACAGCATCAGTTTCGGCTTTGGCTAGCCAATATTTATCGCGTAAAGATGCAAAGCATTTGGTGTTTTTTGGCGCAGGGAATCTAGCACCATATATGATCAAGGCGCACCTTAGAGTGAGAGATATTAATAAGGTCACTGTGATAGCCAGAAATAGCAGCAAAGCTGCGCAGCTCATTGAGCAACTTCGCATCTTGTATCCTGATGTCGAATTTTTAGCTGGTCAGTCTAACCAACAGACCATTGCCAGTGCTGATATTGTCAGTTGCGCAACGGGTTCACACCACCCATTGTTTGATGGAAGTTGGCTAAAGGAGGGCGCTCATGTGGATTTAATTGGTAATCATCATGCCGATTGCTCCGAATGTGATACCACCACAATAAAGCGCGCATCGGTATTTGTTGATAGTAAAGTGAATGTGCTCAAAGAAGCTGGAGAATTACTTATTCCAATTGCACAAGGGGTGTTTAGTGCAAGCGATGTGGTTGCAGAACTTAGCGAAATGCACAACATGAATTGGCAGCGTCATAGTGATGAAATAACCGTATTTAAATCGGTGGGTATGGCATTGAGCGATTTAATTACAGCATCATTAGTTTATAGGTTAAATAGCTAATGCTTGCTTTGTCAGTGTCGGTTGCCTTGAGCATCGCCATCATCATCGTGGCGATTGCTCTGAGTAAAAAGAAAAGGCAATGGCGACAAGTTCAGGTTGAAGGGGTGACAAAGGTTAAGCAGCATACAGCAGGGCCGATTGAGATGTTAGGTGCTTCAAGTCTGTTAGTAGAGTTTACCTATGATGATAAAAAATATAGCTGTCAAACAGCGTTTAATCAGTCACTTTATGACTCTTTTTGTGCGAAAAAGCCAACCTATATTTTTATTGACCCAAATAACCCTTCGCAATGTCTAGACAACGTCTATGAGAAATCTCGCTATGTGAAGCTGTGGTTGATATTGACTCTGCTCATGATTATTTGTATTTCATTTAGTTATTTATAATCCGTAGATAAGAGTTGCGCTACGTGCGCTTTGGGTTACGCTAATAATAAGAAAACAACTTAATCTCAGCAAAACCCATATTATGAAATTACTCATTGTGCTTATCGTTATATCTATTACGCAGGTTGCATTTGCAACGCAAAGCGAAATAGCACAATTGCGAGTTTGTTTTTCAAGATGGTGGCCCTACAACTATACCGAAAGTGGTGAAGTAAAGGGTATGCAAATAGATATTTTAAAGAGTGCGTTCAAAAATACGGATGTAGTGTTAACCTTCTCAGAGTTGCCCTTTAAGCGCTGCAAGGATTACGTTAAATTGGGTAAGTATGATTTCATCTTAGATATAGATGAGTCAGATAACCTAAGCATGATCAACTACTCGATTTCTTCATGGCAACTGGCATTTGCAGTTGCACAAGATCAAAATTTAAAGTCCATCAAAGATGCCCAGAACCTGAAAACATTTAGAGTAATACTGGCGCAGGAATATGATTACCCTGATGAGGTTTACGATAAGTTGAAGCAACTCAATGCTGATGTTGCCAGGCGCTCTTATTATGAAGCGTCTGATGAAGATGCAAAATCCTTATTTAGTATTCTCAAAACAACTCATGTAGAAGCTTTGTTAGTTGATAGATATTGGGCGAAACAGGTTGTGACAAAGTTTCAACTTCCGGTATATGTATTTGATGAACCCCTTCACATTGAGCCACAGTACATAGGTTATAATGCCAAGCACAGCGCTAACAAAGCGAAACTACTGGAAAAGCAGTTACATGCGCTTAGCACTCAGCAATTGAGTCAAATCAGAAAGCGCTATCGTTAGCTGAAGATATTTAAAGGATTATTTTGAAATTAGATAAGTACATACTTTTGTCTGTGTTGGCGGTTTTGTTTGCCTTGTTAGATTCCGGCGGCGCGATGCTAGGGTTTTGGTCTATTACTGACGCTGATACACGAAGCTACATCCTTGCATTTGAATTTACAACACTATGTTTGCTATTGCTAAATAGTTTATTCATTTGGCGGCGCGTGCAAGGCGTACCTTGGCGTCGCTTGTTGGCAACGGGGTGCTTAGCATCATTGTTACTGTGTATTTTTGGCGATGTTGTGAATTTCAACTTAGGTAACCGATTCTTTGATAGTAGTGATGTTGTTAAACATGATTATTTAATTGATTCGGTACTATTCTTCGCTCCAGGCTATGCGATGCTATTGCTTGTTATGAGTTATATATTAAAGCACTATTACAATGTAAGGAGTTTATTGCTTGCAGCTTCATTATCATTTGGTATTGCCACTGTAAGCTACATCAACATAGTAAATGCCAACGCCGGGATGTATGTTACTGTGGTGTCGTATTTTTATAGTCTGCTTATTTCGCTGGTAGCAACCAGCGGTATATTACTATGGTTTAAATATGGCGTTTCTGCACCGATGAGTATTTGGCTATGCGCCATAGGGTTAGTTTTAGCGACACTAGCAGATTACCTCATTGGAGCGATGTGGATATTTGGCAATGATGGCCAGGGGTTTTATCCATTGGCAAGAGAGCTAAATTGGATCCTTTATATTACCTCTCAAGGCTTAGTCATCCATCTTCCCCGTGTGATTGAGTTGCACACGGATAAATCGCATAGTAATAATCAATCATAATCGAGCAATCAAAAAGCTGACAATAAGCGTTTTAAAGGAGGTTTGGTAATATGGAATATTTGTTTGCAGTTTTGCTATTTGCGGTGTCTTCATCGGTTACTCCTGGGCCAAATAATGTTTTGGTAATGACATCGGGTGTTAACTTTGGAGTCAGAAAAAGTCTTCCGCTGCTGTTCGGTATATGCATTGGTTTTACCATAATGCTTTTTTTGGTTGGTGTCGGTTTTATGCAGGTGTTCGTTCATTACCCTCAGCTTCATTTGGGGATAAAAATAGTCGGTGTGCTATATCTACTATATTTGGCGGTGTTAATCGCAAAATCTGCAACGTCATACAGTACTAAACATCATAACTCACCATTGACCTTTTTAAATGGTGCTTTATACCAGTGGGTTAATGCAAAGGCTTGGGTTGTAGCGTCTGGGGCTATAGCCGCGTTTACGACTGTGGGCTCGGTTAATTTAGAGCAAAATTTAAAAATATCAGCGGTTTTTTTGCTGGTCTCATTTCCATGTGTTGGTGTTTGGCTTGTGTTTGGTTCAGTATTAAAACAATACTTAACTCAGAGTAGTTACCGGCGGTGGTTTAATTATTCGATGGCGCTGTTACTGGTGTTGTCTGTACTTCCTGTACTTGTTGAAATTAAACAGCAAGTTCTACTCACATGATACGACATAGACATAAAATGAAACGCTCGTATACTGAGAATGATAACAGAGATAGTATGAAAATGACCTACAGATTAGTTGTGTAATACTACTGACGCCTTCATTATTAAGTCAGGCAAAAATATGGCTAGAACCCTTGTATTTAAGGGGGACTGTAATGGTCAGAACTTTTCGCCTCAGTTAGCTTGGTCGCATGCACCGCTGGGAGCTAAGAATTTTGCTCTAAATGTGTATGATCCTCATGCTCCAACGGGATGTGGCTGGTGGCATTGGCAAATGGTCATGGTGTACATCGTTGCCAATTTACAATCCTTGTTTTATCTGTTGAAAAGCTCTTTTTATCAAAAGAGCCATCTTTAGCTCTGGTTGTTTATATGAACAATACATATAGCTTAGCCCTGACGTCAATTTAAACTTTGTACCAACGAGATTAATTGTGGACCTCTTGCGAACGGCATTATTTTGAACAAGTTTGATATGGTTCTCAGCGCTAAATGAAGTGTCTGAACTAAGTAATTTAGCAGAGCTACTAATTTTCACTTAACTTACCCAACTTTTTGACCTCCTGCCTAATATAGTGCTTTTAAAAATCAGCACGACCATAATTACTATCAAGCATCAGCTTATTTTTGAGCGGTTTATACTAAAAAGTTTTATTTAAATGTTTGCAAATTAGGTAATAATTATGTATTTATTATATGTACCAACTGTTTTATGTTGTGTATTTGATGTTTTATAAATATTTTCAAAAGGAGTAATGTATGAAAAATAAGCTATCACTATTAATAACAGTGCCAGTTCTGTTGGCAAGTGTGAAGGCTTTGGCTGTGCCACAGACGGGCGCGCCCGAAGAGTGGAATGGCTACTATAAAGGTCAATGTGAATTGAGCTCTCCTAAAAGAGGTGTGTTCTATGCTTTTCCTATGGCACTTGAAATTAATGATGTAACTAAGAAGAAAGCCGATTGGATCATTACTTATGGAGAGGGTGAGGCACAGCAAGTAAGAAACTACAGCCTGCTTACAATAGATAGTGACCTTGGTCATTACGCGGTCGACGAAAATAATGGTATTGTAATTGACCAATACTTGATTGGTAATGAGTTTATGAGTCTATTTGAAGTAGCCAGCACAAAAATTCAAACTACATATACGCTGGATTCAAATGGCACTATGGATGTTTCAATGGAAAGCTTCACTTTCGATCCTGTTAGAGAAAATAATGTCGGCTCTTATACAGTTTCTAGCTACGCATTAAAGACAAAACAAAAGTGTAGACTGTATAAGTGGTAAATTTAACTGCGTTCACAAATTAATATAAACGTATTAGATTAAAAGAGGCTTTCATGTTAAATGAAAGCCTTTTCGTATGTTTTATATAAGTTTTGATATTTAATAAAATAGTATTAAAATATAAAAACTTTTATAAATAGTGATATGTAAAAAGACTAATATCACTATTTAAATGCCAAATTGGTAATTAGTTCATTACATTTGTAAATGAAACGCCCTTATGGGTAACAGTTTCACCTTCTTTTGCAGAAGGGCGAGTATGCTTAACTACTAGTTGCATTTTTCTAGGATGGAAGAACCCAGGATTGTCATAAGTTAACTTTAACTCATACATGCCAGCGCCCAACTGGCGCATCGATACAGTACGTTTATCCACCAACTCCTTAAACTCAATAGGAAGCGACTCATCGGTTAGTTTGGCAGACACAAATTCAATATTTACTGGTTCACCATCAAGTTTTGCATGAAGCATGAAGTAATACTCATGCACGCGGCCCTTTAACCTTCTGTCGATAAAATCTGTGCTGAGCTGGATCTCTTTTTTAGGGGTAAAATCTGACTGCTGTAAACCTACAACCTCGTATAGGTAATCGCGATGCATTTTTCCTTTACATTCTGCGATACCTTGTCGATACCACTTGACTGTTTGCCAATGTAGTTTCAGCAATTGCGCGGCAGCTACAGCTCCAATTTTCAATGGATTCGGTACACCGCCACCATTTCCAGCTGCGACGGTAACTACACTTGGGCTTAACGCGTTGGCGACACCATCAGCGGCTATACTTAAAATACCGATAGTCGCTTCGTCTGGTAACGCAAAAACAGCAAATGGAAACTCATCCAAAAGGTCTTCGAAGAAGTCACAGCTTGCTTCGTTATAGTCGTCATATGTTTTTGCTTCTTCAGATGCTGTATTGGCTGTCATCATCGCATATTGATTATATTTTGGCGAAGATTCAAACTTATCAATAGACCTTTGAAGCTGAGCAACTTTGCTCAGATGATCAGGTAACTCCCAAAAACTTGGGTTCGCTTCCATAGCTTGATAAGTTTCGCGCAGTTGCTGTTGAGTCATCTGTCCAATGATGCTTTTTGCAAGTTCAAGCTGATTAATAATTTCTTGGTTATTATCCAGCTGTGCGACGGCGTAAATTGAATCATCGAAGTAGTCGCCCAAATCACTACGAAAATCATTGAGTTCATTGGCAGTTAGTGGAGCAGGTGCTGCGCTTGAATAAAAAGGCAAAGCAGTTGAACATGCTAATCCCAAAGCTAAGGCACATCCTTTCAAATTATAATTCATAAGTTTTCCTAGTTAGAATTTTAATAAAACATGAAATATACATTTCGGAACACATTATTAACTAATGTTTATTGAAAGTGAGGTCTAACCAGATAAATAACCTATATAAGGCACTGAAATGAAAATTATTATAGTGTTTTTTATGTCATAAATAACAATCGATTATTCTGTTTTTTGGGATGTGAATTTAGCTGTTTAACCCTTTGTCTAGGTAGATATTTACATGTCATTTAATTGTAACAAAGATTTACACTTGTTTGGTCAGAGGGGGAGGGAAACTTATTGCGTTTAATGATGATGTGTAATTGGTTGTAATTATATATCTCTTTTATATTGATAAGGTTTTTGATAAAGGGGGGAAGGTCAGGGTCTATTGCGCATCGCTAACACTTAGTAAGTCGTATAGAAGAGAATATTAAAAAAGGGCCATTAGGCCCTTGGGAAAGTGACAAATGAAACATTATTTATTACAAGTGTAGCGCTCATCGTCATTAGTGTTTTTGTTAAACACGATATTAGACACAGTGAGACTTACAGGCCTTTGGCTTGCTATAGCAAAAGGGCTGTATACTTTTGCCATATTATCTGTATCTTGCGCAAAACAGTTGGTGGCAATATTTATGGTTTTCCATATTCCGATATCCTCTGCAGTCAACACCTTACCTAAGGCAACACCCTGTGAACACGCCGCGTCACAATTTATACCAACTTTTGTGTTTGCTTGTAGGTTACTATTGAGCTTGATATCAAACGTTAATGTGCTCGCAGAATCACTAAAGTCACGCATGTCGTTGGGGAACGCATGTCCAATTTGCACTTTTGCAACATTGTCATTTTTGAACGTGATTTCGCGCGCATCTTCTTGGATATAGCGATCGGTTGTTCTCACGCTAAGACTATTAAGTGACGCAGTATTACTGTCCATATAAATTGCCTCACCATCACTGTGTAAGCTTAACGACCAAGGACTTTTAACACTTCCTTGCATAACAGCCAATGACTGTCGCTTTTGTGCCTGTGGTGAAGTATTTTCATTAAGGTTTTCTAATTGTACGTCGTCGCTATACGTGAGCCCATAACCATAGGCAAATAGCGGAGCATAATCAGGGTCTTTGACATTCAGGTTCGTATCATCAGGCGAAGCTGGCCAAGAAAATGATAATTTACCCTTAAAATCATGATTCACCTCACCATTGGCTTTGCGAAATAGCACATCAGCGACACCATTGCCCTCAGAGCCTAAAAGCCAAGCGACAACGAAAGCATCCGATGCATTTAGCTCGGGGTTAATCCAAAGAGGGCGACCCGTTATAAATACTGACACCACCGGAATACCTTGTGCGCGCAACCTTTTTAGTAGGGCAAGGTCTTTAGCATCACCTCTTTGATAATCCAAGTTACCTAAATCACCGTTTCCTTCAGCGTATGGTTCTTCACCAAACACTACAATAGCAACATCAGGTTTAGTTTGGTATGTACCATCGACGCTCAATTGTGCCGTTCCACTGTTTGCTGAAACGATTTGCTTGATACCATCATAAATGGAGCTCCCGCCTGGAAAGTCCTCATTTCGATTACCCGTACCTTGCCAAGTAATAGTCCAACCACCAGATTGTTTACCTATGTTGTGAGCTCCATCTCCGGCTATTAGCACGTTGATATTGGGCGACAAAGGCAGAAGCTTTTGGTTATTCTTGAGTAGTACTAGAGACTCACGAACCGCTTGGCGAGCAACTGCGCGGTGTTCAGGGTGGCCGATCAATTCGGTTTTACCAGAAAGGGCTCTATTAGCTGGGCTTGGCTTATCAAACAACCCGGCGCGGAATTTTACCCGTAGTATCCGTGAAACAGCGTCGTTGATGCGTTGCTCGCTGATTTCACCACTTTTAACTTGTGCGATGGTATTTTCCAGCAATGGCTTCCACGCTTTGGTCGGCACCATGAAAATATCTAGTCCCGCATTGATACTTTGACTACAGCTTTCATTTGAGCATCCTGCTACTTGACCATGTCCATTCCAGTCTCCGACAACAAAACCGTCAAAACCCATTTTCTGCTTTAACACATCGGTAAGTAGATATTTATTACCGTGAATTTTTTCTCCATGCCAGCTATTAAATGAAGCCATTACAGATTGTGCTCCCGCACCCAATCCTTTTACATAGCCCTGAGCGTGAACTTTAAACAAGTCTTGCTCTGAGTCTATGTTATTACCTTGGTCATCACCGCCTACCGTTCCACCGTCACCAACAAAGTGTTTAACAGTACTGATCACACGGTTGTCAGCCAAAAACTCATCACCAGGGCGACCTTGAAGGCCAGAAACAATTGCCGCGGCGTATTTGCCTACGATCTCTGGGTCTTCTGAATACCCTTCATAGCTTCGACCCCAGCGGTCATCACGCACTACAGCAACAGTAGGCGCGAATACCCAGTCTATACCAGTTACCATTACCTCTTTGGCAGTAATGGCCGCTATTTGCTCAATCAACTTTGGATTATTGGCTGCGCCCAAACCTATGTTATGTGGAAATAACGTAGCACCAATCACATTATTGTGACCGTGAACTGCATCTGTACCCCACATAGTGGGAATGCTAATCCCATCTAAGCTATCATCCATAGAAGCTTGATACATTTGCTCTGCAAGTGTTATCCAGTCAGCAGGGGTGGCATGCTTATCGTTGTTTGGGAAAGCGCCACCGCCATTAAGGTAAGAACCAAAGCCATAGCGCCGCATATCTTCAACACTGACATCGCGGATCTCAGGTTGAATCATTTGCGCGACTTTTTGTTCAAGAGTCATTGTATTAACGAGCGCGGCGACCTTATCTTCGATGCTTTGATCTTTTGGAACGACGGTTGGCAGCTTTGGCCAAATCTGCTCGCTAGTACTTGCCTGGCTGTCAGCGTCTTGCGCACACCCAGTCGCGCCGAATAGCGCGATACTGAAAGTGATAAATGAAGCTTTATTTTTCATAGTTTTTCCGGTTGTATCTCAAATCGTTTGAATTTTTTTGGCGTAGTACCGAACATGCCGTAAAAGGCAATGTAGACAAAGCATAGTGCCGGCAAAACAAATGATGCCTGTAGTCCGATGCTATCAGCTAACATGCCTTGAAGTAACGGTACAATTGCACCGCCAACTATGGCCAGACAGAGTAGGCCAGAACCTTGAGCTGTTTGTGATTTCAGTGACTGAATCGCTAAGCTAAAAATGGTTGGAAACATAATTGAATTACATAAGCCAACCAACAGCAATGACCACATTGCCATTTTACCATCGCCCAGTATGGCGAATGTAACTAAACACATGCCTGCTAACGCATTAAATACAAGTACATTTGATGCGTTGATTTTTTGCATCACAGCGGCACCGATAAATCGGCCAACCATCGCGCCGCCCCAATAGTAAGTGATAAGGTGAGCAGCGTGCGCCTCTTCAAGGGCGGCAATATTTTCAAGGCCAATGTAATTAATTAAAAAGCTGCCAATCGCGACTTCACCACCAACATATAAAAACAACCCGATAGCGCCTAAAGTAAGATGTTTATGGTGTAAAACAGAGAAAAGTGTATTTGGGGTCACAGAAGCTGCACTATGCTCGGTATTTTTTTGGTCGATGACGGGCAGTTTTAAAAAGGAAAATAAAATGGCTAATACGATAAGCATTGCACAAAGCAGTAAATAAGAAAATTGAACGCCGCTGGCATCCGTCTGAGTTCCTTGAGATACAACACCTGCGGATAAAATAAGCATACTCCCAAACGCGGGAGCGACAGTGGTGCCCAAGGAATTAAATGCCTGGGTCATGGTTAAGCGAGAAGATGCCGTTTTCGCATCACCCAGAATACTGACAAAAGGATTTGCCGAAACTTGTAGTATGGTGATACCACTTGCAAGGACAAATAGTGCCCCTAGGAACAAATTGTATTGTCGCAAAGCAGCCGCAGGGTAGAATAGTGCACAGCCAATTGCAGCTATCACTAAGCCAAGCACTATCCCCCTTTGAAAGCCAAGTTTGCTTATCAATTTTCCAGCGGGCAGAGACACTACAAAATAGGCTCCAAAAAAGCAGAACTGGATAAGCATCGCTTGTGTATAGGTAAGCGAAAACATAGCCTTTAGGTAGGGGATCAGAATGTCGTTCAAGCAGGTAATAAAGCCCCACATAAAAAACAGAGTTGTAAGAGCACTTAATGCAAACATATGATTTGTATTGTGTGCGTGTTCGGCTTGACCTGTTGGTGGCAATGCCGTGGGTGAACCTGCCATGTTATTACCTCGGTTAAATTAAAGTGTTTTTATTTTAGTAAGTTACATTATTAAATAATGAAACAGCTTGACCTAACGCTGGTTTGCAATTAACGTTTATTTAAAATGTAAGCGCTTTCATTTATAGCATAATCATCTCTTAAAGCAACACGCAAGTATTTTTTATTATGTTACCGATATGGCTAATAGCGCCGGCAAAACCACAATAAGCAAAGAGCATAACTAATGACATCACTGAAACTTAAAAGCGATTCACCGTTAAATAGCCCACGATTTACTTTCGGGGTCGCAACATCTTCTTATCAAATCGAAGGAGGTCGCGATTCAAGGCTAGAAACTATTTGGGATAAGTTTTGCGAAGGTGAGGGGAATATTTCTGATGGCTCAAATGGTGATGTTGCCTGTGAGCATATCAAGCTTTGGCAGCAAGATGTTCAGATGATTGCCAAGTTGGGGGTTGACGCTTACAGGTTCTCCGTCGCTTGGGGGCGAGTGATGAATCTTGATGGTAGCATTAACAAGCAAGGACTAAATTTTTACATCGCTTTGCTAAAAAAGCTAGAAGAGCTAAATATAAAGGCATTCGTTACACTTTATCACTGGGACTTGCCTCAATATCTAGAGGAAAAAGGCGGTTGGCTAAACAGAGATACAGCTTTTGAATTTGCAAATTATGTTGATGTGGTGTCGCAAGCATTTGGAGATAGAGTCTATTCATATGCAACGCTTAATGAACCTTGGTGCAGTGCTTATTTGGGCTATGAAACAGGCATTCACGCGCCAGGTTTAAAGAACAAACAATTTGGCAAACAGGCTGCGCATCATTTGTTGCTTGCTCATGGCTTAGCTATGAAGGTATTAGAAAAAAACAGTCCAAACAGTAAAAATGGTATCGTGCTCAACTTCAGCCCTTGTTACGCTGCTAGCACAAGCGAGCAAGATGTTGGCGCCGCGCGTTTAGCTGATGAACACTTTAACCAATGGTACATCAAACCGCTACTCGAAGGGTGCTACCCGGATGTGATTAATGACATGCCTGATATACACAAACCCATTATAGAGTCTGGAGACATGGGTATAATATGTCAGCCAATTGATTATATTGGCGTCAACTATTATAGCCGTGCCATATACCAGTACTGTGATGAGGAAGGTTTTAAGTTACAGGCTCCTCAGACGATGTCTCTAACTGATATGGGGTGGGAGATCTATCCCGCTGGTTTATATAAACTATTAACGGACCTAAATCGCTGTTATAAATTACCAGAGGTAATAATCACGGAAAATGGCGCTGCGATGAAAGACAAGTTGGTTGAAGGAAAAATTGACGATCAGGATAGAATTAATTACATACAAACACACTTAGCTGCTATCGAACAAGCGATTGACTCTGGTGTGGACGTACGAGGTTATTTTGCTTGGAGTCTTATGGATAATTTTGAGTGGGCTGAAGGATATGAGAAGCGCTTTGGGATTGTCTATGTAGATTACCAGACTCAAAAACGGACATTAAAGCAAAGCGCTAAAGCATATCGGGATATGTTGCGCGGGCGATCACATAAATAGAGAAAACGATGCTGACAATAAAAGAAAAAATAGCATACGGATTAGGGGATACAGCCAGTAACCTGATTTTCCAGACAGTAATGATGTTTTTGTTACTGTTCTATACCGATGTGATGGGCTTAGAACCGGCCCTTGTGGGTACACTGTTTTTAGTGGTGCGAATTTTTGATGCGGTAACAGACCCTCTAATGGGCGCGATTGCAGATAGAACGCAAAGTAAATATGGTCAATATAGGCCTTATCTTTTATGGTTGTGCGTGCCTTTTGCTCTTATCAGTATATTAGCTTTTACAACGCCCCAGTGGCCATATAACCTAAAAGTTGCATACGCTTTTGTGACATATGCTTTGTTGATGCTGGTCTACACCGCCATTAATATTCCATATTCAGCATTGGGCGGGGTTATGACCAAAGATCCACAGCAGCGAGTATCTTTGCAATCATACCGTTTTGTATTTGGAATGTTGGGTGGGCTTATTATTGCGGCGGGTACGATGCCGCTGGTGGAGCTATTGGGTAATGGAGATGTACAAAAGGGCTACCAACTGACCATGGCACTTATGGGCCTACTCGGAATGATATTGTTTCTGTTGTGCTTTTTAGGAACGAAAGAGCGAATTAAGCCAAATCCCAGTCTATCAACTCCCGCAATTAGTAGTGATTTCAAGCTCCTTTTTAAAAATTCTCAATGGCGTATTCTTTCATTAGTAGGAGTATTTCTTCTAACAGGTCAGGTGCTTAAGGCATCGTTAGCTGTTTATTATGTGAAGTACTATTTACAACTGCCAGATTTGGTAACGCAATTTGTAACCGTGGGAATGATAGCCAGCATATTAGGCTGTGCATGTTCTAGTTGGCTTGCCAGTCGAGTGTGTAAAGTAAAAGCATATATCAGTTTGCAAGTAACAGCGGCGCTGTTGTGCGCACTTGCATTTTTTGTAGAGCAACATCAGTGGCAATGGGCATTTGTTTTGTTTGCTTTGTGGAGTTTTTTCTTACAGATGGCAACACCTTTGCTTTGGGCAATGATGGCTGACACGATAGATTATGGTCATTTGACCACCAAGCGTCGTGTGACAGGTATGGTATATTCCTCGGTGGTATTTTTTATAAAACTTGGTATCGCACTTGGCGGAGCGATTGCGGGTTGGCTGCTAAGCTATTTTGGTTATCAGGCAGATGTGGCACAATCACCTCAAACTCAGTATGGTATTTCACTCAGTTTTAGCATTTTCCCGGCATTCGGTTCGATTGTCGTGGCATATCTAATGCGTAGTTATTTGCTTGATGGTCCCTATATGATCTCAGTACAAGCGCAGTTGAGTCAGCTAAAGAGCCAACAAGGTTAACCAGTTTTAAAGGAAGGGTATGGCCACTATTTATCAAGTGTCAGAGCTTGCGGGAGTATCGCTTGCTACCGTATCGCGGGTTATGAATAATAATACAAAGGTTAGCGATAAAACCAAGCAAAAGGTGCTTAAAGCGATGGCTGAATTAGGCTATCAGCCTAATTCAATTGCTCAATCACTGGCGTCGAATCGTTCAAATAGCGTCGGTGTATTGGTGTCAGAACTACATGGTCCGTTTTTCGGAGACATGATGAGTGCTATAGAAGATACCTTAAGGCTCGAAGGAAAGCATACGATAATCACCTCAGGCCATTCAGACGAAGAGCGAGAGCGCGCCAGTATAGAGTTTTTAATTGGTCGTAAATGTGATGCTTTGATCCTGCACGCTGAGGCTGTAACAGACGAGTATTTATTGAACCTCGAATCTAGAGGTATAGAATTTGTACTGATCAATCGTTATATAAAGCAGCTAGAAAACCGTTGTATTCGCTTGGATAATAAGCAAGGTGGATATCTAGCGACACAGCATTTGATAAAACTCGGACACCAAAAGTTGGCATATATCAGCGGCCCGAAATGGAAACAAGATGCACAAGAGCGCTTGCAAGGTCACAAACAAGCGCTAACTGATGCGGGTATAGATTTCGATGAAGCGTTATGTTTTGAGGGGGACTACCAGCAAAGTTCCGGCTCAAAAGGGTTAGATTGGCTTTGTGAGCATGCTCCTAAATTTAGTTGTGTCGTTTGTGCCAATGATGAAATGGCCTCGGGTGTTATGACTCGAGCAAGGCAGTTAGGCATCAATGTCCCATCCGAGCTTTCAGTTGTGGGGTTTGATAATATTATTTATGCAAACTATTTATACCCAACATTAACAACTATCGACTATCCCATCTATGAAATGGGAAGAATGGCCGCAAAATATATTCTTAAACAAGTTTATGAAAAAAAGAATTTAGATATAGAGTCGGTGTTTGTGCCTAAACTAGAAATAAGAGACTCAAGTATCGAATATGTTTGACTTGCTATCTAATTAATTTTAAAGGTTTTAAAAACATAAATTAGAGTATATAACATTTTATTTGACTATGACTGAGATATACTCTAATTTAAATGTAAGCGCTTTCATTTTTTTTAACTTAAATGTAAGCGCTTACATTGTGTGTGACTCAAAATTTACTCTATGTTTTTTTGAGGAGCAATAAACAATCGTGTGGTCCGGGGATCAATATGACAACAAAACAATTTAACAAATCCATGCTGGCAACGAGTTTATCGCTTATTTTAGCGGGTAACTTGGCACCGTACGCAATGGCGCAAGAACAACAAGAAAAAATAGAAGTAATCGAAGTTACGGGTATTAAAGGCAGCTTGATCAAGTCAATGGATGTCAAGCGCAGCGCTACTGGCGTTGTAGATGCCATCACTGCAGAAGATATCGGTAAGTTTCCAGATTCAAATTTGGCCGAGTCATTGCAACGTATAACTGGCGTGTCAATTGACCGCAGTAATAACGAAGGCAGCAAGGTGACGGTTCGTGGTATGGGGCCAGAGTTTAACTTGGTTACGCTTAACGGTCGTCAGCTTCCAACTGTAGGTGGGCGCTCCTTTGACTTCGCTAATATCGCGACTGAGGGCGTGAGTGCGGTAGAAATCTATAAAACCACCAAGGCTGACTTACCTAGCGGCGGTATTGGCGCGACAGTGAACATGTTGACTGCTAAGCCGTTAACCTCGCCTGGGTTGAAAGCATCACTTGGCGTAAAAGGGGTACTTGAGACTTCAAACGAAGAGGGAGACGCTATTACTCCTGAGGTTTCAGGAATATACAGTAATACCTTTAACGATGACAAGTTTGGCGTACTTCTCTCTGGATCTTATCAAGATAGAAACAACCGAGAAGAAAAAGCGGCCATTGATAACTGGATCCCCAATGTTGATATCAGCGCCTCACCAGACCTTGAGTTAACTGATAACAATAAGCGCGAAGACGGTGCAACTTGGTATCCTCAAAACTCTGGTTACTCAATTAATGATAACGAGCGAACACGTATAAATGGCCAGTTGGTTTTACAATATGCCATCAACGATGATTTAACAGCAACGGTTGATTACACTTATTCGAAACTTGAATTTGAATCTAACCGCAATGCGTTTGGGGTTTGGTTTAATAATGGTGGTAACGTTAAAAGTGCCACAATTAATGAAAATGGTACGTACACCAATGTTGCTGAAATCGGTGGGGACTACGCGACCAATTTGAGTCGAGCCCAATACGAGAATGAGAATAAGTCTTTAGGCTTTAATCTTCAATGGCAGGCTTCAGACGCTTTGAGTTTTGAGTTTGATGCTCACGATTCTAGAGCAACTAATGAAGGTGCTGGGTTAGGTAATGATGCCTTCCTAATTATAGGTAATACGTCTTGTGGTTTCTGTGAAGATGCGGGAGACGCTTTTGGCCCCAATACGGCTAATATCAATGTGAAAACCAACATGGTTGACGCCAATGGGATCCCGTTATGGGGCTTTGACTTAATCGATGGTCAAGGTAACCCCCAGGATGAACTAACCGGCGCAGACATGGGCTCTTTATTTGGCGCAGTCTCTCAGGATATGCGTGAAAACGATATGACTCAATTCCAACTCAAAGGAGAGTGGGTTAATAACGACAGCGGCTTTGTAAGTAAAGTGTCTTTTGGTGCATCTCGTACACAAATGGAGTTCAGAGAAACAAAAGCATACTCGCAAAACCTACCTGCTGGTTGGTGGACATGGTCAGCAGTTCATTTTCCTGATGATATGTTTAGTCGTGTAGGTATTGACGGTGTACTTGATGGTTTCTCTAACGCGGGTAGTAAACCTGTCGATTACTACATGACAGCGGACTTTGACCAAGTTCTTCATCTGTTTGAGACCATTGACGATACAATAGCACCAGACATATACAACGATGGTTGGCCAGAAGAAGTAAATGGCAAGTTTCAAGCAGGTCCAATTGACAACGATAGTCGCGTTAAAGAAACTACAACTGCATTGTATACTCAGGTAAATATGGCGTTTGAAGTGGCAGACAGACCACTAAATGTTGTAATAGGTGTACGTTATGAGGAAACGGATGTTGAATCAGCAGGTCTAGAACGCCCAGCAGTTGCTATGGAGTGGGTTAATGGTAACGAATGGGAGTATGTGTACGCCAGTGAACAGACCTTTTCATCAGGTACAGGTGAAACCGAAGAGTTTTTACCGAGCATCGACATCGATTACGAAATTATGGATGATGTAATTGCACGAGCGTCTTACTCTCGTTCATTAACGCGTCCCCCGATTGATGCGTTAGGTTCAACTAAAAACTTTTTGGGTAACCCTAAAGTCGGCCAGCGTAAAGTGTCAGTGGGTAATCCACAGTTACAGCCCTATGTTGCAGATAACTACGATGTGTCTTTTGAATACTATTATGACCAAGGAAGCTATGTTTCGATTGGTTACTTCAACAAGAAAGTTGATAACTTCTTAGTGAATGTCACAACCGACGAGACTATCGAAGGCTTACGCGATGTGTTCATTGGGCCACGTGCAGATGAAGCACGAGAGCAGTTGATAGCTGAAGGAATTCAACCGTCCGATCAAGCGATTCACGACCGCATTAACGAGAATATGGGTCAAGAAGCGGGTACTCGTATTGGCTCAAATGAAAATGATCCGCTAGCTTCTTTTGCGGTTTCTCGAGATGTAAACTTACGAGCTTCACGTTTATATGGGTGGGAGCTTGCCATACAGCACATGTTTGGTGAAAGTGGTTTCGGTATTCAGGCGAATGCTACTATTGTTAACGGAGACGTAAGCGTAAACCGTGATATCACAACACCTCAGTTTGCACTTGTAGGTATGAGTGATTCGGCTAACTTGTCAGCTATTTATGATAAAGACGGTTTGTCAGTTCGTGTGTCATACAACTGGCGTGATGAGTTCTTATCAGACTTTGATCAGCACTCATCGCCTGTGTTTACAGAGGCTTACTCACAGATTGACCTTAACGTAAACTATCAGGTTAATGAAAACCTTACTATCTTCTTTGAAGGATTGAACATCACTGAAGAAACGCAAAGGGTATATGTTCGTTATCCTGAGCAGTTCCTAAATGGCGCACAATATGGTGCGCGTTATAACTTAGGTGCACGTTATACTTTCTAAGACTAGTATTAATATAAAGCCGCTGAAAAGCGGCTTTATATTAGCTGCTTGGTAAGAGAAACCTATGAGTCATAATACAAAAACAAAACGCGTTTTAATTGTTGGTGGCGGTAGTGCAGGTTGGTTAACTGCTGGTCTGCTTGCTTCGCAATGTCGAAACTGGAAAATAACGTTAATTGAGTCCAAGCATATTGCCACCATAGGTGTTGGTGAGGGGACTTGGCCAACGATGCGTACCACATTACAAAAAATTGGCATCGATGAAGACGAATTTATGCACCAGTGTGAAGCGTCTTTCAAACAGGGTTCTGAGTTTATCAACTGGGCGCAAAGAAAAGAGCATAGTTACTACCATCCGTTTTCGTTACCAGCCGGATATACTGAACAATTCGACATTGTTACACCGTGGTTAGGGATAAAAGACAAAGTCGATTTCGCTCATGCGTCCTGCTCGCAAAGCTATTGGTGTGATAGATCACTTGCCCCCAAAACAGCCAGCGATCCTCAGTATCAAGGTAGAGCCAATTATGGCTACCATTTAAATGCCGATAAGTTTGCACAGCTATTGAAACAGCACTGCACAACCAAACTTGGCGTAACTTTGATACAAGATGATGTTATTTCAGTTAATGGTCAGGTGGATGAGAATATTGAGTCTGTCAGCACACAAGAACATGGTGAATTGGCCGCTGAATTATTCATAGATTGTACGGGAAGCCGTTCTTTATTGCTGGGCAAACATTTTGGCGTTCAGTGGCTTTCGAAAAAACATATCTTGAAAAATGACCGTGCGGTTGCGCTGCAAGTTCAACACAATACCCCTGAGAGCGATGTAGCATCTTGTACCAAATCAACTGCACAATCGTATGGTTGGATATGGGACATTGCACTGCAAAGCAGGCGAGGGATAGGCTACACCTTTGCCAGTGAATACTGTGATTTTGAGGAAGCTTCCTCACAGTTACTTGAATATATTAGCGGCCAAGGGTTACGTGTGCATCAAGATGCTCAGGTAAAAGAAATAAAATTTAGTCCAGGCTACCGAGAAAAATTTTGGCATAGAAACTGTGTCGCGATAGGTATGTCTGCTGGGTTTATCGAGCCGCTGGAGGCATCGGCGTTGGTTATGATAGAGCTTGGCGCTCAGTATGTCTGTGATAATTTACCCGAAAGTGAAGACATGATGGAGGTTGTAGCACAACGCTTCAATGCAAAGTTTAGTTATCACTGGGCACGTATCATAGATTTTTTAAAACTTCATTATGTACTTAGCGAGCGCAGCGATACAGCGTATTGGCAAAGCATGAAATCTGAACAAGTCCCGCTAAGTTTAAAGAACTTATTGACACTTTGGCGTCATCGACCGCCTAAACACGGTGATTTGGACCATATAGATGAAGTTTTCTCGCCAGCTAGTTACCAATATGTGCTTTATGGTATGGGTTTCAACACGTTGGTTAATAATTACAGCATCACGCCGCAAATTAATAGCCTTTTTAAGCAAGTGACGCAGATAGCTCAGCAAGGTTTAGACACTCAGCCAAGCAACAGATTATTGCTCAACAATATCGCAAAATACGGTATTGCAAAGGTTTAACTAAGGAGTTCCTATGTCCCAAGAACAGTTGCTTGACAACATTACTCATAAAGATATTAAAGTCATCACAAACTACAATGAGCAACTTGGTGATAACGTCAGTGTTGCCAGAGTGTTCCCTAATGAATATGCTCAGCTGCAAAGTGAATATCCAATATTCTTTAAAAAAGATGCCGCTACAGGTCAGTTTCAATCGGTAGTATTACTAGGCTTCAATGAAAAAGAAAATTTATATCTACAGGACGATAAATGGGATGCTGATTACATTCCACTTAGCATCCAACGTCAACCGTTTTTGATTGGCTTTGTTGAGAAGCAACAAAACGGTATTCCAATACAAGAACCCGCAATACATATCGACATAGCGCACCCAAGGGTAAATACAACACACGGAGAACCTTTGTTTACGCCACAAGGGGGCATGACACAGTACTTACAAAAGATTAATGCGGTTTTGCTGACTATTCATCGTGGTCATGATGAAAACCAAGCATTCTTAAAAGACTTGATAGACTTTAAGCTACTGGAAAGCGCGTTGATCAATATTGGCACTCAACAATTGCATGGCCTATACACCATCAATGAGGATGCACTTTGCGGCTTAACGGACGAAGCAGTGTTAACCTTACATAAAAAAGGGTACTTGCAACACATCTATATGGTGTTGGCATCGCTCGGTCAGCTTAAGTCTCTGATTAAGAGAAAGACACGTTAGGGAGTGTTATTAGCGAATGGAGCAAATTACTCAGTACCATGATTTGGCACCAGAGGAAATGGTTGCGTTGGTTCATGGGCAGTTATGCACTGATAACCCACAGCCCTTGGTGTTTAAAGGTGTGGTTTCGCATTGGCCCGTTGTTGCGGCAGCTTTAGACTCAGATGATAGATTTTGTAACTATCTTAAGCATTTTGATGCCAATGCGAGTGTTTATGCTTATGAGTGTGAGGCAAAGTACAATGGACGGTTTTTTTATGACGAGAGCCAAACCAAAAAAAACTTCAGTCAGATAAAAACGCATCTCAGTGATGTTCTTTCACGGCTTCAAAATCAACAGGCAGATAATCAGCAGAGTATTTATATGGGCTCGACAACGTTAGGATACTGCTTGCCGAACTTTGCACAAGAAAATGCTTTGCCTATGCTTGATTATTCGCCGTTGGTGAGTCTGTGGCTAGGTAATCGTAGCGAAGTTGCTGCCCACTATGATATTCCACAAAATATTGCCTGCGTTGTTGCTGGCAAAAGGCAATTTACCATGTTTGGGCCAGATCAGATCGATGCTTTATATCCTGGGCCAATTGACTTCACTCCGGCAGGTCAGATAGTCAGCATGGTTAATTTCAACGCCCCAGACAGTCAAAAATTTCCCAAGTTTCAAAGTGCACTAGAGCAAAGCTTATACGCTGAGTTAGCACCTGGGGATGCTATCTATATTCCCAGTATGTGGTGGCACCATGTTAGAAGTACTTCCACTATCAATGCCTTGATAAATTATTGGTGGCGTGAAACCGATGCATATTTAGGTTTACCTACGGATGTATTAAATCACGCCATAATGTCTATTGGGCATTTACCGCCAGCTCAAAAACAAGCGTGGAAAGCGATATTCGACCACTATGTTTTTTCTGACAATACTCATGAGCATATCGAAAAAGAAGCGTTAGGGAGTTTAGGGAATATAGATGACGTACAGGCTAGACAAATTCGTTGGAAAATATTGCAGCAACTTAATCGCTAGTTTTGGCGAAGAAATATCGCAGGCAATACAGAAGTATTAACTCATGACACTCCTATAGCCGTTTGTTGACCCAAGTTAAATAAAAATGGCAGGTATTAAGGTGCCAATACAAAAATAGCGTCAATGTATTTTGAAAATAAACCAAGTTATGGGGACGATTTTTTGGAATTAAAGTGGTCTGTTATGGAGGTTTTTTGTTGAGCATTGAATTCAAAAGGAAAGTTTTTATGTCAAAATTATGAATGTTTTTTTATATAATCACAGGTGGTTTTAATCCAAAAAATACAATTTTATTGGATTCTATAATCAAACCATCCAAAATCAATAGATAATTAATTTAACTGTTAACAGCTCTAAAAAAAACCTTGATAAATATCATTGCATGGATTGGGCGAATATGATTTATTGAAGATGAAGGTTTGGCCAACCCCGCTCTGTACTAACTTTATAGCGAGTGATGCGTCCGTTCAATTGTGCGTAGCAGGCTCGCCCAAGTTGGTTGTTCTCAATAATTCAATACTGCGTGATGTGCGCGTAATACGCATCAGTTAAAAAACAATTTCTGTGTTATCAAGAGGGTGCTACAAAACACGCCTTCATTAGCGAAAATTAAATGCGCTATGAGTTGATAACGACGGTTTTATTAACTAATTATTAAATGTCAGAGACCGTCTTGGTCGCTGCATCATTGAAAAGAAAAGGTGAGGATTTTACCTATGAAGAGACAGAAAAGAGATCGCTTAGAAAGAGCACATTCACAAGGATTTAAAGCAGGATTAGCTGGCAGATCAAAAGACTTATGTCCATACCAACAAGTAGAGCCTAGATCAGAATGGCTGGGTGGATGGCGCGAAGCGATTGAAAATCGTAATACCTTCAAAACCTAATTCATAAAACACAGATTACATACAACAAAGCCCCTCTTTTGGGGCTTTGTTGTATGTACCAGTTTTTCACTATTAAAATGCACTGGTATCTTGGAAAAGACCAACTTTTAAGTCTTTTGCTTCGTATATCACGCGGCCGTCTACTTCAACAGTGCCATCAGCCATACCCATAAATAATTTACGCTTGATAACACGTTTCATGTCGATGCGATATGTTACTTTTTTCGCGGTAGGCAGGATCTGACCGGTAAATTTTACTTCACCCACACCTAGTGCACGACCAAGGCCAGGGCCGCCCGACCATCCTAAGAAAAAGCCAACAAGTTGCCACATAGCATCAAGACCTAAGCAGCCTGGCATTACCGGATCACCTTTAAAGTGACAATCAAAGAACCAAAGCTCAGGATTGATATCAAGCTCAGCAATAATGTGACCTTTTCCAAACTCACCGCCATCATCATTGATTTCAACGATTCGGTCCATCATTAACATGTTGTCACTTGGCAAGCGGCAGTTACCTTCGCCAAACATTTCACCGCGACCACATAGGATTAATTCTTCTTTTGTATAGCTATTTTTTGGTTCCATAGTTCACAATCTTTGCTGAAAATTTCCGGGTTACTTTAGCGTACAGATGTACGCTAAACAACTCTGAACAGTTAAATTTGTGTCTTATGTAAGAATAATTCTCATTAAAATGCAATTCTCTTACGGTTTGACGCGATATTTGTCTTAAAAAACTTTATAATAACGACCATAGTTTGATTAGATTATCGGAAGTTTATGATCCTTTTTGTAGATTCACTGACAGTGATTGATTTTTCTTACCTTTGTAATCAGCGTGGCGCAGTGGGTGAAAGCTGGATAGTTGATTTGACCTTGCACGGTCAACTAAATAATGAATCTATGGTTTTAGATTTCGCGCTGGTTAAAAAGCAAATCAAGCGCATTATCGATGACACCATAGATCATAAGCTTGCTATTGCAAAAGGGTTGAACGGAACCGTAGATATCAAAGACGGTCGTGTTGAATTAGACTGTCAGTTTGGCGATGGCTATCATTTAGCGATGAGCGCACCCGAACAATCAGTGTGCTTGCTTGACGGTGACAAGGTAGATGAGCATTCTGTTGTTGAATTTCTCAAATCTGTGATCATGCCAAAAATGCCTGAAAACGTAAAAGATATAGGTATAGAGTTGCGAGCGGAGAAAGCAGAGAGCTTTTACTACCATTACAGCCACGGTTTGAAAAAGCACGATGGTAACTGTCAACGTATCATTCACGGCCACCGTTCACAGATAGGTGTATTCGTAGATGGCATGAAACATCCTCGTTTGCAAAAGCTATGGGCAAGTAAATGGCAAGATATCTACCTAGGAACAGAGGAAGATATAATACAGCCACAGCAGCTTCGCCATGTAAAGGCGCTAGATGGAGATGTCTGCTTTGCCTATGACGCAACTCAAGGCTATTTTGAATTAGCTATCAGTCGCAAGCGCTGTGACATTCTTCCTTGTGATACCACCGTTGAATGTATCGCTGAATATTTGGCGCACCAAATAAAACTTGAGTCTGCGGAAAAAGAAATTATGGTTAAAGCCTACGAAGGAGTGGGTAAAGGAGCGATTGCATATGCTTAAAAAAGGGATAGTGCTCGCATTGTCGATTTTAACAGCGCTCAATGTCAACGCACTTGAACTAAAAGGCAACCTGACCCAAGGCGGGATGGTGATTGGTAAAATTGCCAATGTTAAACAGGTAAGCTTCAATGATAAACAGCTAAAACTTACCAATGACGGAGAGTTTGTATTTGGTTTTGGCCGCGATGCGCAAACTACTCATACATTAAGCTGGGTTGATAATGATAACAAACAACACAGCAAGGAACTGGTGATCACGGAACGCGAGTTCAAAATTGACCGTATTACAGGAGTTGAGAAAAAGTATGTGTCTCCTCCTGATTCTGTACTAAAACGTATTCGCCAAGAGGCCAAAGCTGTTAGAGAAGCGCGCGCTACAGAATCTCGATTAGAGTATTTTAAAGAGCCTGTATTTAGGCCTGCCCCGGGTAGAATATCAGGTGTTTATGGCAGTCAAAGGTTCTTTAATGGTAAGCCTCGTAACCCACATTATGGACTTGATATAGCAAATAAAACTGGCACACCAGTATTGGCTCCACTACCGGGCGTAGTTACCTTTGCTGATGCTGATCTGTATTACAGCGGTGGAACAGTGATTGTCGACCATGGCTACGGAGTCAGCTCTACATACATTCATTTGAGTAAACTTCATGTCAAAGTGGGCGACCAATTAGAAACCGGCGATCACTTTGCAGATATTGGAGCAACGGGCAGGGTAACCGGCCCACATTTGGACTGGCGTTTTAATTGGTATAATGAACGTCTAGATCCACAGTTATTAATGCAAGACACATTGGCGAGCAAAAGTAGTAAATGACACAGACAGATAAAGACGCAATTATTGCAAAACGCATAGAAGACTCAGTAACTTCGGTAACAAAGACCGTCTTCCCTGGTAGAACAAACCATCATAACACCTTGTTTGGTGGAGATGCGTTAGCTTGGATGGATGAGGTTGCTTTCATCGCGGCGACTCGGTTTTGTCGAAAGCCCTTGGTAACTATTTCATCAGACCGAGTAGACTTCAAAGAAGCAATTCCTGCAGGCACATTTGCAGAGCTAGTGTCTCGAGTCGTACATGTTGGTAACACCAGTTTGAAAGTTGAAGTAGAGATTTATCTAGAGCGAATGCATAAAGATGACAAGCACTTGGCCATATCAGGTAGTTTTACTTTTGTAGCGGTTGATGATAACCACAGACCAACGCCTGTAGTTTGTGAGAAAATGTTATCAGGATTTAAAGAATAACCTGTCCAGTATACAAATAAAAGCAAGGGCGGCCACCGCCCTCTTTATGAATTACCACAAGAACACATCATACAGGTGCTTGGTTCTATATTACTTAGCAATAAACATAAATTTTAAAACTCGTTTTCTACAAAAACGTTATTGTAAGGCGGTAGAAAGGAAGAGGTTTCAACTATATGGTTATTTTATGTTATTGTTCTAGCTTACTCGATATATAAAGTCGTTGTTTATCAGTTACAAACTTGTATTGGCTGATCTACTAAAAATAAAATCTGAAAGTCATTTTATATCTCAGCGTATAGATAAAAAACAATGGTGACGAAACCAACCGTTACAGCCTCATAGCGATAGGGGAAAAAAAAGATTACGTTGATGTCGTCATCAACACATATGCTAAAAGTTAATTGAGTGTAGGGTAATATAGATCTTCAAATTCCTAATTTTTGTCCAGTTAAACAAAAAAGGCTTATCACTTCGATAAGCCTTTTAAAGTAAAACTCAAATAATTACAGCACCATTGCAGCTATCCAGCCAAATATAAGCAACGGGATGTTGAAGTGTATAAATGTGGGCACAACAGAATCCCAAATATGGTCATGTTGACCATCGGCGTTTAACCCAGATGTTGGTCCTAAGGTCGAGTCGGAAGCAGGGGAGCCTGCATCGCCCAGCGCGCCAGCAGTACCAACAAGCGCTGCGGTTGCCATCACTGAAAAGCCTACTTCCATACATAAAGGCACAAATAGCGTAGCGATAATGGGAACCGTGGAGAATGAACTGCCAATCCCCATGGTAATTAGCAAACCAACTAGTAAAATCATTGCAGCAGCTAACGGTTTGTTGTCACCAATAAACTGTGAACAAGCCTCGACTAAACTCGCCACATCACCGGTAGCTTTCATTACAGATGCAAAGCCTTGCGCCGAAATCATGATAAAGCCAATCATGGCCATCATAGCAACACCGCGACTGAAAACATCTGAGCTTTGTTCCCACTTGACGATGCCGAAAACGCTAAACATCATGACACCCACTAAGCCACCCAAGATCATCGAACCACTAATGTTTTGAGCTAGTAATGAACTGATAACCGCTATAGCGCCGATTATCATCACCTTTTTGGGGTTTTCAATTTCTTTCGCGGCGGCAACTTCGCTTGCTTCGTTGTGTTTGTATTCTCGACCTTTACGATAGCTCACAAAAACGGCGATGACTAAGCCTACCAGCATTCCTATTGCAGGGATTATCATTGCCATAGGAACTTGAGTATTGACCATATCTAAGCCATTATCCGTTAGGTTTTTATGCAAGATTGAGTAAAGGTAAATACCACCAAAACCGTAGGGAAGTACCATATATGACGTTGCCAGACCAAATGTCAAAATACAAGCAATAGCTCGTCTATCTAAAGAAAGCTTGTTTAGAATTGTCAGTAACGGTGGGATTAGAATGGGTATAAATGCGATATGCACAGGGATGAGGTTTTGCGAGGCAACTGCACATAGCAGGATAATACTCATAATGGTAAAGCTCAGCACTCTAGTATGGGCTTCGTCAGAGTTATCGACCAAACTCAATAGTTTCTGAGCCAAAATATGCGTCAATCCAGATTTTGAAATTGCTACTGCAAACCCGCCCAACATAGCATAACTGAGCGCAATTTCCGCGCCCCCAGATAGGCCACTGTTAAAGGCATTCATTGTGTCGTTAAGTCCAAGTCCTGCACTTAATCCGGCTACCATCGCACTAACCGTCATTGCCACTATGACATTGACGCGCAGCAGCGCCAAACTGAGCATTAATAAAACGCCTATAATTACTGCATTCATATCTATCTCTTTGCTTTTGTTTTTATTGAATTTATCAAATTTTTGGCGTGTTTGTTCTGGTTTTTGCCAAAAGATTTGCCTTGATATCTATTTGCCGCAAAATCTGCATAAAATTGCTGCAACATCTCACGGTGATCTGTAAATTGCTGAATTAGCTCATCCACAGCGCGTTTGGGTGGAGCTGCTGATAAGTTCTTCTTCGACAGTCCAATTAATTGCCGGTAGCGTTTTATTGCGAGCGCTTCTTTTACTTGCTGAGCCCGTTTTACGTAAAAGAACAAAAGTGTTAATACTACAGATATGATTAAAATCACCAACGCGCCAACCCATTGCTTGCCTTTAGCACCAAATAAAGCCTGTAAAAGAGACGCCTGCTTTTGTTGGTCAAAGTTCAAAACCCATCGTGTCCATTGATAGTCTAGCTGCTCCAATTGTAATCTAAGCCAATTAACAGCCTTAAAATCGGACCATGCAACGAGGCTTAAGCCCAGGTTTTGTTGAAACTCGCCAGCTAATGTTTGGTGCTCAGACAGTGACCCCAACAGACGATCAGGAGAAACCCAAGCGGTTGGGTCTAAGACTTTCCATCCTTCATTGGGCACATAATATTCAACCCATGCGTGCGCGTCGTATTGGTATACACTGAAGTATCCAAGTTGATTATTATACTCAGCGCCTAAATACCCAGAAACTAAACGCGCAGGAATCCCTGCGCTTCTGAGTAAAATAGCAACGCTGGAAGCATAGTGTCCGCAAAAGCCATTTTTATACTCAAATAAGAACTGGTCAACTTTGTGTTCTGAATTAGTGACATCTGGGGTAAGTGTGTAACTAAACGCCTGTGTGACAAAATACAGCTGCATTAAGTCGATAAACTGTTTGGTCGTCGTTGAACTAAGATCCCATTGTTTAGCCAATGCCTGAGTTTTTGGATTTAACTGCTCTGGCAAGGTGGTATAAAAGCGATATTGCCAATTCGGCATATGAACCTGTTGGCGCGCATTAGCAGGTTGCACCTGATATTCGAAAGTAGAGGTAATCTTATCGGTTCTAAAAAGTGTACCAAAGTAATTATTATTGACCGCTTTTGTTGGGCTAATCGCATGTTCAAGGGCATAAAGCCATGGCAGATTACTCGCTTGGGCAATAATTTTATAAGGTGGCTGATTTGAATTGGCAGTCAAATTGCTAGAGACGTTTTGCAAATTTGACATGCGCCACTGGTTACCATCAAACTTGTCATGAATAATTGCACGCCAATAAAGCGGTGTATTAATTTGTGGTTGCGAACCGTCGCTGAAAATTGCTCTAAATGCCAATTCATCTGATTTTGCCAGTTTTACGATGTTAAACGGGTCAACATCTTCTGTGAGACCAGTTTTCGCAAGTGTAGGGCCGGGCATTTGCCAAAACGCAGGGAGCTTTGGCATAAATATTAATAACAGTATGCTCAGTGCCATGCTAAGTAAAACTGTTGAGAGCGTGAATTTACCTGAATATGCCAACGAAGCTCTATGCTGTAGTTGCAACATAGCCACTAAGTTTATTCCCAGCAGCATCATAACCATAAGTGCAACATATAAACTTTGCGAGAACAAAAATACGCTAGGTATGGTGAAAAAATTCAAAACATGGATCTGCTGCCATTGTCTATTTGTTGTCGCTTGTAGTACTTTCAATTGGCAAGCAAGTAGCATTAAGGCTACGAACAGCTCTACGGTGTTTGTAATGTTTATGGAGATCACCGTTATTGCAATACCTAATATTGCAATTATATTTAGCAGTGAATTTTTCACTCCGGTATTTTTCTTATACACCATTACACCATGCCAAATTGCAAGCAATAGCATCAGGATATTAAATGGTGTACCAAAAGGTGTGACCGGTAAAAAGGTAATCAATAAGTAGCTTAACGTGATGGTCAGGTGATTAGTAATCACTGAGCGCCTCCAAGCAGGTTACTTTATGCTGCTCTCCTTGAGCCGCCTTTATCAAGCGAGGACCTAATTTTAATGCATAACAAAGGTTATTTTGATGGGCTTGGAGCACGAGATAACATAACTTTTCAAGGCGTTCTTCAACATTCCCTTCAAGGGTATCAAAATCAAAACCTAACGTGCGTGCTCCCGTTTCTCCTTCATAGTCTTTTACCAAAAGTTGCTGTGTTTTGGCGAAGTGTCGCCAAGAAATACGATGCATATTCGTGCCTGACTGATAAGGCACTAGCTGCTTAAACTCATCGCTTAAATGTGATGAGGAGTGTACTAATTGAGCCTCTCTATTATGACTTTCAAATTCCTGTCTATTACTTTTATCCACAACAGGATCAGGGTACGCGTATATACATTTGTTACAGTACAGGTAACTCCATACGGAGACTAAACCAAAAGGAAAGTGGCTTATAAATTTAAAGCGACCTAAAGAATGTTTACCTCTAGGGAACTCAAATTCTATACTGAACAACTCGGAAGCTTCCACGACAGGTAAGGTAATTTGTTGCTTTATATGATTATGTTCAATTGATAGTTGTTGTAGCCTTGCTTTGGTATTTAGTTCAAAAGTTGCCGTAGGTGGGGTAGAGCGATGTGCAGATTGTATGGAAACCAACCTAATTTGAGCTCCACTCATATTCAAATAACCATAAATAATAGATACGACCAATAATATGATCATCAAATAGGCAACACCAAGCAGCAGATTATTTTGATAATTAATACCAAGTACAAAATTCAAGGCACTGACAGAAACAAAACCCAAACCGGTTGTTGATGGAATAACGTAGATTGTATTGTGTTTGAGCGTGATCCGATCGCCTTCATGCTTTTTACGGATCACACGAGAAAGAAAATGGCTTATATATCCTTCGCTCAAAGCGGGATCACCACTTCGTTTAAAATGTCCGATATTGCTTGCTCTTGCAAATGACACGGAATATTGAGCCTATGTGCGGCAATACTACCAAATACGGCTTGGACATCGTCTTGTGTTGCAAAATCTCTTTCATCCATCAGTGCCCATGTTCTGGCAGCACGGCCCAATGCAATGCTTGCACGCGGTGAAAGTGGGTCAGTAAATAATCCAGAGTGTCGCGTGTATTTTACCAATGCAAGAATATAATCAAGTACACTCTCAGCCAATGTGACATTTTTTGCCTGTGTTTGAAGACTAAATAATTCTTCAATATCAATTACTTTACTTACTTCTAATCGTTGATTTTGCTTGCTTCCTAAAATCAACTTTCGCTCAGCATCTTCGCTTGGATAGCCTAAGCTAATACGCATAAAGAAGCGGTCTAGTTGAGACTCGGGTAGGGGGTGAGTACCTGACTGATGTATTGGGTTTTGTGTAGCAATCACAAAAAACGGCTCTGGCAGTGGATGGCTGACACCATCTACTGTCACTTGCCGCTCTTCCATAGCCTCTAACAAGGCACTTTGAGTTTTTGGACTGGCACGGTTTATTTCATCCCCAAGTAGTACTTGGCTAAAAACAGGCCCAGCATGAAACGTAAACTTGTGTTCAGTGCTATTAAAAATGGCTGAACCAATCACGTCAGCGGGCAGTAAATCACTGGTGAACTGAACACGCTGGTAACTAAGACCTAGCACATCAGCTAGGCCGTGAGACAAGGTAGTTTTACCCATACCTGGTAAGTCTTCGATCAATAAGTGACCGCGACAAAGTAAACAACATACTGCCAATTTAATTTGCTGTTCTTTTCCAAAAATAATATGCGAAAGTTGATGTGTAATTTTTTTTATCGGATGACTCATGCAATCATTTCTATGCGCTTTAGTACCGTATCAACTTTTTTAGCATTGAAGGGCTTTGCGATAAAACCTTTAGCGCCAAGTTCCCAAGTGTTTTGAACGTTTTCGAGGCTGTTGTGGCCAGAGCACATAATGACATGTGTATTTGGGTAATGGTCATTTATAAACTCTAGTATTTGGGTGCCATCTGTGTCGGGCAATTCGATATCCAAGAAGATAACATTGGGCGGGTTGTCGATTAGCAAGGCTTTAGCAGACTCAAAATTTTCAGACTCAAAAATTTCTTCGAAACCTAACTCAATCAGTATATTGCTGAGATAATCTCGGATCTCTTTGGAGTCGTCGATAATCAATATCGGCTCCAGCGGTTTTACAAATTCCATATAACGATACTTCATATTGTTTGTCTGAAAACATACTAAGTCATCAGCACAGCAAGCTCAATAACTTTGGGCCTATAATCACAAGAATACGTAGAAAAACCCAAAATGTCCGATACCGTCTAGTATTGGACATTTTAAAACATAGAGTGGATTGGAACAAAGCATGGGGAATAATTAAAGATCTAACTACCCATAATTTATATTATGTTAAATTACATAAATGAGCTTGGTATCCTATCAGATGTGCTTGTTTATTTACGATATTTTGCATTTATTAAACTTACCTTCGTTTATAAAATAACGAAAGTATCAGCTTGTGCAAATTGCATTATCATTACTAGGTGCTCGATAGCCACCAGTGCACTTTTAGTTAATGCTATCGAATTTCTTTTACTATTTCATAGCCGTACTTTTGTGTAGCTGCTTTTTAGATAAACAGATGTATTAATCAAAGCTAGAGCTATCGGCGCTATTTGAGCTTGAATGACTTGCATCTCCATCACATTCAGCCGAGACGCTCGAGCTACTGTCTGATACGTGATCCGCTACAAAAGATTCAAACCCGTTATAGCATGAAGCGTCAGGGCTCTTATACGGTGTGCGTTTTAAAGCAGCGCGGGTATTATCGAGCGTACCAATTCTAGTTCTATCAATTAGCGCATGATGCAAGTCCATTTCGCTAACAAGCTCATCTGAAGCGTCAAATACGTCCCCTACAATTTCATACCAAGCCATCCACTTGTTGTTGCCTTTGTGATAAACCTGTACTTGGTCATTGTGAATACGACGAAAGGCAAACTCTGATAACTTATACTGTTTGTTGGGCTTCTTTTTAAAAAACTTGAACATATGGCTACCACCTTTGAGTCCTTTACTTAAGTGTAAAGAAAACGCTATCTTTGCTCAATCTCTCTAATAAATACCCTCGCTAATTCATGTGCGACTTTACCAAAATCCCAAAAAACTTTCGTTCTGACGTTTGCGTTAACGGCAATTGAGAGTTTGTACTTTGGTACAACCATTAAAAAACTTTGCGCACCAGCAGATACACCGCCATGGTGCATATACTCAGTGGGCGTAAACCCTGCACCTAAATCTAGGCTATGAATACGCCAACCTAAACCATACTTTTGCGCGTTAATCTCGCCATTGTTTAAAGCTTGTGGTGTCCAAAATATTTTCCTAACTGTAGGTTGTATAAAATCATCTTTCATAAAACCCTGCCCTAATTTTGCTAAATCTTTTGAGGTTGAAACCCACCCTCCTCCGGCTAAGCGATGGCTTAGGTCTACATCATACCAAGGCTTTAACTCATTAGGTTCACTTGAGTTTTGCCAATAAAATGTGGCTAAGTTGATATTATGTGTTCTAGGTGTGGGCGCATAAGTGTCATCCATCGCCAGCGGCTTTAACACCATATCGGATATAATTGTCTGATAGGTTTTATGTGTTTTCTTTTGCATCGCAGCGCTTAGTAGCACAAACCCAAGGCTTGAATAACTAAACTTTTCACCAGGGGAAAATAAGGTCTCGCTCTGATCAAATAGCGTGATTGCATTAAGTGGATCTGGGTAATAATTTTTCCCACTGACCGTTGCTAACATTCCCATAAATTCGGTGTTTTCTTTATAATGAGGAATACCCGCCATATGAGATATCAATTGTCGCGCCGTGATATCAGCCCAGTAACAGTTAGGTAGAGGTTTTAAATACTCCTCGAGCTTTTCGTCCAAATCAAATTCGTTATTCGCAACTAGTCGCGCAAGCCCAGTTGCAGTAAGCGCTTTTGACGTACTGCCGATGCGTAATTGAGAGTCTTCGGTCATCACACTGCGCTTGGTGATATCCGCCCAGCCCACACTGCCAGTCCAAACTAATTTTTCATCAATCGCCACAGCTGCTGTGTAACCTGGCGCAAATATTTCGGCTTGTTGTTTTCTAAGTGCAGTTATAGAGCGTTGCGCTGCTTGTTTGTATTTTTCTTCATGGACGATGCTTGTACTGGGTTGTTCGCTTGGCCAAGAAACATAATCAAAGCCAAATAATGGTAACTTGCCTTTGTAAGCAAGTCCTTGATAAATCGGCGTCAACAAATAGCCCGCCGCCAAACATGCTGTAATTACTACTAATAAAATTTTCTGCATCATAACTTCCTAATAAAAACAAAACGTTATTAGGTATGTTTTTTAGTAAAAAAGCTTATCGATTTAGAAAAATACTGATCATTTTTGAAATTGATCACGATATTGTGTGGGTGTCTGCCCTTTTAGTGTTTTAAAGGCTCGGTTAAATGGAGCGATTGAGCCATACCCAGCTTCTAAAGCGAGTGTTAAAACTGGAATCTTGTTTTTTGTAGGGTCTTTGAGTTGTTCACATACCCAAGGAATTCGGTAGCTATTTAAGTAGTGCGAGAAATTGTTAAATCCCAACTCCTGATTGATCAACTGTCTAAGTTGGTGCGGTGGTATCGTTAGTTCCTCAGCGAGCTTGCCAATGGTTAGCTCTGAGTTCAGAAATATTCCTTGCTGCATTAAATGATTCAGTTCTGCTAATTTTGGGTTTTCCTCACACAGAAGCCGCTTGCTTGTACGTGCATCCGATAAGTTTGACCTGTCATCAATTACTAATGTTCGCACGGTTATGAGTAATGTTATAAAGAAAATTAGCATGGCGTTAATCAAGCTAAACTGCCAAGTGTTCCTCATCGCTGATGACATTAATTCAAAGGTAACCAAACCTATCATATACATTGAGCACAGTATGATGATTAACAGACGTATATTGCGTCTTTGATTATTAAGATCGTCAAAAAACTCACGTACAGCCAAATAGCAAGATATCAACAACACTGCAATGGCAACTCCATGATTTATTTGATGAAGTGGTTCATCTCCGGCGAGAACTAAAAAATTGTAAGCTAATAATAAAAACCACAGTAAAGCAGGATACATCAACCATTTAGAAACACTAATAAGTGTAAAGCGATCGTTTAGCTGTACTAATGTCACCCAAAAAATGACGTATGGTGTGATATCAGTTAGAAATAGCAAAACGTTTCTTATACCACCATAATGGCTATTTTCAATTGGTGCGCTAAGCAGTATATAGCCAATAAAGCAGCAGTTCAGGGCTAAATATGACACATTTTCCCTCGTGTGCTTTTTATTGCTTAACCAGATAAGCAACGAAATGAGCAGACCAACAGTGGTGAACCTAAGGAAAAGGTCAATGATTTGCAAATTTGTTAGCACGATGGTCATATAGTCTCGAAGTATAAGTTAATGAATTTTAGAGAAACTTTGGATCATATTCTATCAAATAGAATACACATTGATATCACTTTATAGGCTAGATACCCAAATCTAATCACGTGATTGAGTACATTTGGCAGAATATATAGACTAAAACATCAAAAACCACACTGGTTAAAACAATCTAAAAGAAACATTTAAAACCCATTCTGTTAACTTTTGTTATTGACAAGGGGTAGAATATACTTATTATTAAGTACCCAATATAAATACACGTCAAGGATGTGAATAATGAAAAAAACGATAATCTCATCATGTATTACGTTCGCTTTGGGCGTAGGCTTTACAAGTTCTGCTTTTGCAAAAGTATGTAATACCAAAACTGTTGTCACTGACAAGTGCACCATTTTCAAAAATGATCCATCACTGAACAGAAAAATAAATAAGTTCATAGGTGATATGCACAGCAGCTGTAATAAACATGATAGAGCTTACAATACTCTTGGCTCCGATAGAGGTGCGGCAGATAGACGTCTCAAAAGAGATTTACGAAAAGACTGTCTAGATAACCCGTTGACAATGGGGGCCTGTTTGCCTGTTGTAGAACTAGCTATGGCATTTGTGCGCAGTAGTGGTAAAGAACTATATTTAGCCAGACAAAATGAAATGCTACAGCATGTCAAAGGTGTTAATAGCAAAATGGCTGCTGACCAGTGCGTTGCAACACCTGAGCACCAAGGATACATTGACGAAGGGCTGTTAAACCACATTGCAAGTAAGTTCAAATCAATTGTTAGTCGCCCTCCTACTGCTTATGAAGAATACGAAATGTTAAGTCGATATATTCCAAGCGAAGGGCACCAAGGAAGCTCGTTCAATAATGCAATTACATCATATGCATATAATCGTCGTGGCATCAATGCGCCTGTTATTACCTCAATCAGTCGATATGAGAGCGTTTTTCCCGAGGTAGATTACACGTGGACCCCGCATATATTAAACAATAGTTATCTTCAATACGATTGGTCGTCAACCCACACATGGGGAGATCAATCAAACAAAAAACTGACCATCAACTTCGGCAATCAGTTTGATAAGAGAGCACACGTTAGCGGCTTTTTGAAAGTTAGACGCTCAATTGATGAAAGAGATGTATTCTTTTTCAGCCATAGGTTTACCGCACGAGGTTCTTGTGCACCGAGTCCTGATCAGTTTTGCACAATCTTACAGCCTGGGCCTTAATGTAAAGCACGCTGGCTAACATAGTTATAATAATTAACGAGATAAAAGCCACTAAGTGGCTTTTATCTCTTCGGTACAGTTCAACCTGCGCGAAAGAACGAGTCTATTGCTTGCTTGAAGCTTCTCTCAGATTCTTGTGTTAAAGCACAGTAATTCCAAGCGTTGTCTCCTAGTCGGAATCTAACTTCGGCCTTGTATACTGTGTCTTTGTGTGCGTTTAGAAATCTCCAGTCTGCTTTTTTTGTCATTGCGCATGACTCTTTGGCGTAAAGGTTGATACCTTTGGGCTGAACCAGACTAAAAATATATACATCACCATAAATAGATGTGAGCTTTACTTCTTGATGCTGTGTTTTGAATAAAACCTTTGACAGCAAAAAAGCACTCATAGAAACGCCTACGAGCATAGCCAAATACGGCCATTTATGTTGATCAAACATTAAACCTATTCTCTTTCACTTCTAAAATGTAAACTTTAATGATGATTAAATTCTAAATAAATAGGTATAAAGGGTTATTTTTATGCTTGAGAGGATTGCCAAAGAATATTCAAGTTTCAGGTGTCACGTAATCACTTTAGTTACGATGTCGTTTTATCTGAGTAAAATTATGATTCCCACAAAACAAAAACTCGCCCAATTGAGCGAGTTTTTTATGAGGCTAAATTAGTTTCTAAAACTCTTTTATTACTTTAACATCGCCTGTTACGGAACCGGATGAGATAAACCCGATTGTGTCTGGGTTGGTTGATACACTTTGTATCACTTCAGCGTCATTCGCTGCCTCTTTTGGAGGAGTGCCTTTTCCTGTAAAGATTAGTTTTGACCAATAAGCTTTTAGTTGTGCTGAAGATTTGTTCAATACTTTGGTGTTGAACTCTTCTGTAACTGGGTTACCCGCATCTTGGCCAATTGGGATAGCCTTGCTGCCATTACTAAAGGACTTTTCTTTACCGGTAAAGATACGATTTATCACCGAATCGTCAAATGAACTCGAGTTACTTGGGTGAACAATCACAGCCACACCTGCATACGACTGAGCGCAAAGCAGCATAAATGCTATATAAATTAAATTTTTCATCACTTAAGCTCCTTAAAATACTACATCAACACCAAACGTGATCGCTTTACTATCACCGGCAACGGCATAGTCAAACGAGTCATCTTTAACGCGGTCATATTGCACTTTAAAAGCTGCTGAAGGATGGAAATTCCAACGCACACCCACTGCGGTTGTATCATGTTTCTCAACATCACCATCACCACTTTGCTCATAGTCCGAATACATAATATAAGGTGTAATCTCACCAAAGCGGTACCCTACACTGATCATGTAAGTATCAAAATCAGCATCTAGTTCTAGACGGTTCAATTCAGACAGTACAAAGAGATTGCCAAAGTCCGCATTGACAGCTAAGCCATAAAACTTACCATCACGCTCAAACTTGCCGTTCCACTGTTCAGGTTCGCCATTGATAAAACGTTTGTTTGTATAGCGCATGTGCGTTAAACGAATTTCTAACCAATCATGGCTTAGGTTAACTACACCACCTAAAATATCTTCCCAGATTTCTCGTGTGGGCGCTCTAAAGAAGAAGTCAGATAACAGTTTATTCTCAGTGTCATCTTCTCTACCGGTGTAAATATTTGCGGACAGTCCCCAATCTCCTACCGATCCATTATAGAGTAGATTGACCCCTTCATAGTTGAAAATTTGCCATGTGTAGTTATCTGCTGGCGGCCTCATCCATACATAGGCATAGCCAACATCATAGAAATCGGAGTAGTAAAAGAGCGGTAAACGCTTCTTACCAGCTTGCAATGTCCAGTTGTCATTGAGGTCATAAGAAATGTAAGCCCATTCAAACTCGGCATCAAAATCATTGGCACCACGTGCCACAATTTGGCCTGTTACACTGAGTCCGTCGCCTAGATCTCCTGTCACCTGCAACCCTATAAGTGACTCTGGTGAAAAGGAAAAATCCTCTGTATATGTACTTACAATTGGATAGTCAGCAAGAAATGATGGTTCGACACCATAATGCGGCGCACCTGTGCCACTGAGTACTTTACCACCGTTCACACTTGCAAACCCTGAAATATTAATCTCTGCTTGAGCTGTCATTGAAGTGAGAGCAGCGATCAAGAGAGTCATTTTTAGTTTCATAGATAGCTCCGCCTAATTTATAAGTTATTGGCAGGCTAAGTATAGTTAAACCTCCGAAAAAGAAAGTTTTATTGATAAAAATTGGAATATGGCTAAGCTTAAATGCATGGGAAAGTGCCAATCAACTAGCGCTGCGCCTATAAAAGGGCCAAAAGCAGGGATTAACACAACGTAAGGTTGTCACATTGTTATATTACAAGGTGTTATATGTCGAATTTATTGCATTTTAAGAATATGAGTATTTCAAAAAAAATCCATGCGATAACCATAGTTGCTGTAGCAGCATTTATTGTCTTGGTAATGATTAACTATAACTCTTTATTGGAGAACCAGCGCTCACTTGATGAACTTGAAAACCAAACTTATAAGTTATTAATACTGACGTCTGAAAACGTCACTGCTATGCAAAACCTTGATGAAACCTATACTCAGTCAGTAACCTTCGGTGATGCTGAGCTGATCAGTAAAGCTGCTGCTACGCAAAAGAAGTTAACTGAGAACCTAAAGCAAGTACCTACGCTAAATTCTAACTTTCCAACGAGTAAGACCGTTCGTGACCTGCAAGAATACGGCAAGATTGCCAAGCAAATTGCAACGAGTATGATCGACGGTACAGCTGATTTTGCAAAACTTCCACAAATAGCAAAACAGAAAAGCGATTTGTTTGAAGGGATATTGGCGGATCTGAATAATGATAAAAAACGCGCCAACGAACGCTTTTCAGAATTGATTAACAATACTAAGTCAAATGCCGATGATGCCTTAACAATGATGTTTATCGTCGCTGTAATCTCGTTAGCTCTGGTCATTGTATTAGCGGTGATGATAGCTAGAGGCATTAGCTCTTCTGCTGGAGAAGCCGCGAGTAACCTTCACCTGTTGGCTGAAGGAAAAGGCTCTTTGAGTTCTCAGTTAACAGTTTCATCAGCAGACGAAATTGGTCAAGTATCGAAAAACTTCAACGCCTTCATTAATCTGCTTAGAGGTACCGTTGAAGATGTCATTGCAGTAGTAGAGCCATTAATGGAAAACTCTACCCGTCTTGTACAAGGCATGGAATCAGCAGAAAGTGCAACTCAGCAACAATCTAGTGATGCTGAAGTGGTGCGTAACTCCATGGAAGAGATGAAACAAAGCGTTGGTGACATTTCTCAATCTGCGGCATCTGCGTTTCAAGCTGCGGAACTTGCTGAAAATGCAGTAGATGAGAGTTTAAAACAGATCAACGTATCTGTAGCGCAATCACAAGATTTAAGTGAAGAGATAAACAAAGCCGCTGTCACCATTAATAAGCTTGCTGATGACACCCAAAACGTGACACAAATCCTGAATGTAATTACTTCAATTGCTGAACAAACCAACCTACTAGCTTTAAACGCAGCAATTGAGGCAGCGAGGGCTGGTGAACAAGGACGAGGCTTTGCGGTGGTCGCTGATGAAGTACGAGAACTGGCCTCACGTACAGCTAAATCAACCAATGAGATCAGAGAGCTTATAAATATACTTACGGTTGCCGCGTCAGATTCTGTAAATGCTATGAATACAGCAAGAGATATGGCGACCAATAATGCCCAAGCGGCAGAAGCAACGGGTAATTCAATTCAAGAAATATCTGAGCAGATCTTAGCGATCAATGGCATGAACTCTCAGATTGCAACAGCGACTGAGGAGCAAACATCTGTGGCGGCCATGGTTGTAGATAACGTTTCTAATATGCATAGTTCATTTGAGGAGACAATGAGGGCATTAGAGCAAGTACGTGATGTTGCACAAAATCTACATAAGTTATCAGATAACCTACTAGACTCAACTTCTAAATTTAAACTGTAACTTTGCTCGAATCGCAGACATTAAAAAAGGTAGCCAATGGCTACCTTTTTTTGTTTCACTTAATTATTTAAAATTAAAGTGCAACGATGTTCTCAGCTTGAGGACCTTTTTGGCCTTGAGCTAGAGTGAATTCTACACGTTGGCCTTCAGCCAAAGTTTTGAAGCCATCACCTTTGATTGCGCTGAAATGAGCGAATACGTCCGCGCCATTTTCTTGAGCGATAAAACCAAAACCTTTAGACTCATTGAACCACTTAACGGTACCAGTAACTGTGTTAGACATAATATCTATCCTGTAAATTAAAATTTAAAATGCTGACTATCATCAAAGTCAGACGGAATAGCACAAAAAATAAATGATATTTAAAAACTACAGGACGGAGGTACTAACGTTAACGCTTCGAAATGGAGTGTATAAAAAGTCTTACTTTTAAGCTGATGCTCACTATATAGAGTTTGACAGCTAAGTCAACATAATTTTTTGTTTATTTTCCGAAAGGTGTTATTTTTTGACCAGCCAGACGAATGTTGAACGTGCCCTATTCGTCTGACCTATATAAATGCTAATAATAAACTAATGTAGTGCTGCGGTGAATGGAATTTCTTCGCAGATCTTAGCTTCTGCAATTAAAATCTCTTCCAAGCGCTGGTCTATTAATTGTTTATCAAAATACTCATAAGCAAGCTCTACGAAAAGATTCTTATGTTTTTCTTCCGATTTTGCAATTGCCACATAGAAATCTTTCTCTTTGCCATCAGGTAGTGCTTGCGCTACCAATGAAAAGCGCTCATGGCCTCTGGCTTCAATCACCGCAGCAACCAGCAAGCGGTCGATTAGAAATTCGTCACGACCATTTCTAAACAACGCTCGAATTTTTTTAACATATGGGTCTTTTTGATCATTTCCTAAAGTCACACCACGCTCGGTCAATATTTTAAGTACTTGTTTAAAATGGATCATTTCTTCAATCGCTAAATCTGCCATAGCTTTAACCAGTTTAATTCTATCTGGATAATGACTTAACATTGATACAGCCATACCTGATGCCTTCTTCTCCGCCGCAGCATGGTCTTGTAAAAAGGTATCAAAGTCTTCGAGTACTTTGTGTGTCCATTCAAAAGGCGTGTGATATTTGAGTTCAAACATTGGGAAATACTTACTGAGTTCACTGAAAAAATTGCGGACATTCTATCTTATTGTGGCGTTTGCGCAAAGTGCCGATTAGTTAATACAAGGTCGCATCCTTATCTACCTTTCCGTTTCTGGTTGACGATATTTTTAATGGATGACTTATGTCATTCCAAGCGGTCACTTTACCTGCTTTATTGGTAAAAGGCATGGTATCTAAGTCAGCAGCTTCTGTGTTTAAAAACCTTTTCAGTTTATCCAACGCATCGTCCTCAGCCACATTCAGTAGTAAATAGGGTAATTGCTTTGCCTTGAAAAACGTGATTGCTTGCTGTTGATGTTTAATATAACAATCGCGCAAAAAGTCGTGATCTCTAAGTGTGTTTTGAGTTAAACCAGAAAACGTAGCGAGAAAACACCGTTTAATTGTGTCATTAAACCCACCATCGCAGCGCAACAGGTTTGCCGCCATACGTTCTAGTAATTGCGATATAGAAGGTAACCAATTGGTTATATCGCGTTCTAGATAAATAAAGCGACTATTCGGATATACGTCAGCAAGGCGTTGGTAGTCATTGAATACGGGCGTGTCGGCTATCACTTCAGCGTCTTGAAACGTTTTTCTTGTGTAGGCTGTGTGCGCGGTTTTAAACCCGAGCTCTAAACAAGCAATGCATAGGCTTGTGGTGCCAGTTCTTGGTAAACCAACAACAAATACTTTACTCATCCCGCTTTAAACCCTCAAACTTCTATGCAAAAGCGGGATTATACGTTACTTGTCTTTAATGTGATAGGCGCCTGAAAAGCGCCTATGCTAGGTCAGATTATTTGATTAGGTATACGGCAAAGACTTGTGCAGAAATAGTGATAGCGCCGGTATTATAGGCTTCTTTGTAGCTGCCTGATTCTGTGTCCATCAGTGTCGCTCGCGCAGCTTGCCTCACATATGGTACTGAAGGCACGTTCATTGGCGCGAAAGACACTGAATAGAGCTTATCAAGGTCGACATCAAACTCGTTGGCTAATTCACTAGCGGCGGATTTTGCATCCTTGATCGCTTCTTTTTTCAACTTGTCCGCAAGCTCATTATGGTTACTGACACTAAATTCGGTATTATTAAACTCAGTAATGCCTGCGTTAACTAATTCTTGTAATAACTCTGGATAACTGTCAATTTTTCCAAGAGTGAGCGTTAAGCTTCTGGTGATCCTAAAGCCCTCAAACTCCTCTTCGTTGGTGTTGCGGTTATACCTAGTTTGGCGGTGTATATTCAGCTGCTCGGCGTGAATGTCATCTTTTTTGATGTCAAAACGCTTCGCTAACTTGATGGCATTTGCCACCACAGTATCAACCTTATTTTTAGCCTCTACCAACTGCTTACTTTTTTCACTAATTGCTACACGGATTGTCGCTCTGTCTGGTTGCACCTGCATTTTTGCAGTGCCCTCTACATAGAGGTGGGGCTCATCAGGGAGCGCAGCGGCAAATGAACCTGCACAGAATAAAGTCGCTATTAATGAGGAGATCATGCGCATAATGGTGTTCCTTTTATAGATTATCGCGAGTATTGAAGCACATTGCCCTTAATCATCACTGAACGGGCTCTAGTACAATATTGTATATGGGTTTATAAGAGCGCTTTTAAAGCCAAAAAACAAGCGATAAAAGCCATAGATACAAAAAAAGCCAGCAAACGCTGGCTTTCCAATTTATGACGCCATAATTAAATACTACGGCGTTTGTAATTCCGATACTCTGGTAACCAATAGTTTTTCTCGATAGCAGCCCAAATTGCATCGTCTGGCATTTCAAGTGCAACACCTTCTTCCATGGCTTTTTTGGCAACGGCAAACGCAATACGTTTACTCAATGCCTCTATTTCAATCAACGCTGGTAGCAGACTACCTTTACCTGTGTTTGCCCAAGGCGAAGACTCTGCAAGTGTTTCACTAGAAACCATTAACATTGCATCAGTGATGCGTGTCGCCTTCGAAGCGATAACGCCCAGACCAATACCAGGGAAGATGTAACTGTTGTTACACTGCGGGATAGGGTACATCTTACCGTTTAGCTGTACTGGGTCGAACGGGCTGCCAGTTGCTACAATCGCTTCACCATTGGTCCATTCAATCACATCTTTAGGATGCGCTTCAACCTGACGTGACGGATTACTCAATGGAAAGATGATTGGACGTTCACAGCCATTGTGCATCGCACGTATTACTTGTTCTGTAAACAAACCAGGTTGACCTGATACACCAATTAGAATGTCAGGTTTCGCGCAGTGCATAACATCTAGTAATGACGCATAATCACCGCTGTAAGTCCATTCGCTTAATGCATCTTTGCTTTGCACTAACGCCGCTTGGAAATCGCGTAACTCGCCCATACCTTCAGTTAACAAACCAAAGCGGTCGACCATATAGACCTGAGAGCGAGCTTGTTCATCCGAGACACCCTCTGCAACCATTTGGCTAATTATTTGCTCTGCGATACCACAGCCCGCTGAACCTGCACCAACAAATACTACTTTTTGCTCGGAAAGCTTCGCGCCTTTAACTCGGCAAGCTGCCAGCAATGAACCCACAGTGACAGAAGCTGTCCCTTGAATATCATCATTAAAGCTACAAATTTCATCACGGTAGCGCTTAAGTAGTGGCATAGCGTTTGGCTGAGCAAAATCTTCAAATTGCAACAACACATTTGGCCAACGACGTTTGACCGCATTAATAAATAACTCTAGAAATTCGTCGTATTCTTGTTGAGCGATACGCTTATGACGTGCCCCCATATACATGGGATCTGCAAGTAGCTTTTCATTGTTGGTACCCACATCAAGCATCACTGGTAATGTGTAAGCTGGACTTATACCGCCACATGCTGTGTACAAAGACAACTTACCAATTGGGATCCCCATACCGCCAATGCCCTGATCTCCAAGGCCTAAGATACGCTCACCATCTGTTACTACGATAACTTTTACTTTACCTTTTGTAGCATTACGTAAAATGTCATCCATTTGATAACGTTCTTCATATGAGATGAATAAACCGCGTGAACTACGGTAAATATCAGAAAACTTTTCACAGGCGTCACCAACAGTTGGCGTGTAAATAATAGGCATCATCTCTTCGAGATGGTCACGCACTAAACGGTAATAAAGCGTTTCATTGTTATCCTGAATAGCGCGCAGATAAATGTGCTTGTTCAAGTTGTCACTAAAGCTTGAATATTGTTGGTAGCAACGCTCTACTTGCTCTTCTATGGTCTCATATCGTGGCGGGAGCAAACCTGAAAGGTTAAAGCTTTCCCGTTCACGTTGGCTAAATGCACTGCCTTTGTTCAATAGAGGCGTTTCTAAAAGATTTGGACCAGAGTAAGGAATGTATAAATAATTTGGATCGGTTTGTTTAGTCATATTTACAAGTTTTGACACATTTATATAGGCTGAGAGTTCATTATTGCCTAAAGTGATTAAATTTCAATGAAATTCACGCACATCAGACCAATGTAAAAGACCCTGTGACACTTCAGTAGAAGCGTAAACAGGGCCGTACAGTATACCTGAATGTAAACTTCAATCCTATGGTTATTGTGTGATTTCGCTCAACGCAATGCCTTCTCGTCGAGGGTCAGCGCCGCCATATAACTTGCCATTTTTAACTTCTATGACATGTAAACCGGAGTTCAAGTCTCTTACCTGCACCTTATGCCCTTTTTCTTCGAAGAAAGTTACATACTGTTCAAGGTCTGTGCCCTTCTCCAGGGTCGTATATTTATTGCGATTAGTAATGTTAGGCAAATTAACGGCCTCTTGTGGTGTTAACTGCCAATCAATCACGCCTATAATGGTTTGTGCCACGTAGTTGATAATGCGACTGCCACCAGGAGAGCCAACCACTAAACGTAGGCTTCCATCCGGATTAAATACCATCACAGGAGACATGGAGCTACGCGGTCGCTTGTTCGCTTCCACGCGATTTGCAACCCAATGCCCGTCCTTTTTCGGACTAAGTGAAAAATCCGTTAGCTGATTATTTAAAAGATAACCGTTTACCATAACCGTTGAGCCGAACGCCATCTCTATAGAGCTGGTCATCGACACCGCGTTACCATTTTGGTCAACGATTGATACATGAGTCGTCGATGGTAACTCATACCCATCGTCCTTGGCATAAACTAATTTACCCTGTGTGGGGTCCCCCACCGCTACATTATGATTATCAAGCTCTGTTATTAACTTTGCGCGCTGCAAAAGATAGTCACTTTGTAAAAGTGCTTGGGTTGGTACCGCGACAAAATCAGGGTCCGCCACATAGTGATTTCTGTCGGCAAAGGCCAAACGAGATGCTTGAGTAAACAAATGCAAGCTATTAGGGTCGTTAGGCTGATATTGGCTAAGCCGTTTACCTTCAAGTAGTTTTAGAATTTGTAAGACCGCTACACCACCGCTGCTTGGTGGTGCCATCGAACACACTTTATGTTTATGGTAATCGATACAGATTGGGTCGCGCATTTTGCTTTGGTATTGTGCTAAATCGGACTCTGCTAGTTTACCAGGGGCAACCGCTGAATTTTGTACTGCATCGACTAGTTTTTTAGCATTGTCTCCTTGATAGAAAGCTACAATCCCCTGTTTTGAAACCTGTTTGTAAAGCGCAGCAAGCTCAGGGTTTTTCTTAACGGTGCCGGTTTTCAGCGGCTCACCATTTGGATAAAAGTAGTCTTTTGCTGGCGATAGTTGCTCAAGCCCAGGGTTATACCGCTTCTCTAATAACATGGTGAGTCGAGGAGAAACGACAAAACCTTCCTCAGCCAGTGCGATAGCTGGCTTAAATAATTGCTCCCAAGGTAACGTACCGTATTTATCATGGGCTTGTTTAAACGCATGCAAAATACCAGGAACGCCGACGGAACGACCGCCAACAACTGCTTTTATCCACGGAACTGGTTGGCCCTTTTGGTCTAAAAACAAGGTATGATCAGCGGCACTGGGCGCGGTTTCCCTGCCGTCAAATGTAACTAGCTCATTATTTTTTTTATCATAATATAAAACGAACCCACCACCACCAATACCAGATGACTGCGGTTCAACCAATGTTAATACTAGTTGCGTGGCAATGGCAGCGTCAATGGCACTACCACCTTTGGCCAACATCTGCTGACCCGCTTTTGAGGCATAAGGATTCGCAGCAGCAACCATGTACTTTTCACCAATAACCTGATGCTTAAGTTGAAGCCCCGTTGCTGCTTCCGGCTCTCTGGTTTCGCGCTGTTCTATTTTTGTCACTGAGTTGCCATCAGAGGCACAGCTACTGAGTAACAAAACACCAATCAGCGGATAAACATATTTCATAATATTCACTTTTATCAGTTCTCATCGTTGGCATGATAAAAGTAAAGAGGCACAATATGCAAAAAATAAAGTATAAACAACATGATCGATTTACCCTTACAAAAGCAATACATACTGCCACCCTTATTATTGATTTCAATTTGCACTCTGTTGATGTTGATAGACGCAAACAGTTGGCTGGCATTTGACCGTAGTCTAGTTGAGCAGCAATGGTGGAGAATCTTCACCGGCCAGTTTATGCATACCAACTGGACTCATTTGGGGCTCAACGCACTAGGTGTTGTTTTTATCTGGATTTTGCACGCGGAACATCGCTCTATGCCAACCTATCTATACCACATTGTGTTTTTGGCACTGTGGACTGGTGTTGGCATTTGGTTGTTTTGTCCCGATATAAAAATATATACCGGATTGAGTGGCTTACTTCATGGCGTGATTATTTGGGGGGCGCTTAAAGATATACAAGTAGGAATGAAAACCGGAGCTTTATTGTTTATCGGTGTTTGGGTCAAGTTGATTTGGGAACAAATACAGGGTCCAAGTCCAGAAGTTGGCGCTCTGATAGATTCTAGAGTCGCAATTGAAGCGCATCTTATCGGGGCCGTCGGCGGGCTTGTACTATCATTTACCATTTTGTATCAGCGACTTATAAATGCTTGCTCTAACTCGCACTAGCTCTTAGTTAAACAAGACAGATGTATCGGCAGTAATGCTTAAGCCGATACATCAAAAAACAAGCTAATTATTCTTCGTCTTGATCCAGCATAGGTGTTCTATAACCAGGTTTGGCCAATATTTCCAAATAAAATGACGTTAGCTGCCCTTCTACCGCATGATCGATATGTTTGTTGATCTGGGCAACTTTAATCACATCAGCTTGAGACTCTGTTGCACCAAATCGACAATCAAAATCCCAAAAGTCTGCATCCGCAGGTAAATTCTTATTACGCTCTCTGCGAAGATATTTTTTTACTTCGTATTTAATAGCATCTACTAAGCGTGCAGGCTTAAGTTTTGGATGTGTTAACGCAAAGGTTTTTTTCATGGTGTTCTCAATGTCAGGATACCCATCACCAGATGATTATCGAGTTTTAGGAAAGTAATAGACCATTTTAACGTATTTCATTAGTGCAAGCGATTAAAAGCATAGTCTTTGCGTACAAAAATATTAAATAGTCTATGTGGTATACGTTGCGCGTTCATCTAACAGGTCGATAAAGCAGCGTACTTTTGGAGACAAGTGTTTTTTGCTCGGATAAATCGCATACACATTTACTTGAGGCTGAGGAAACTCCTCAAACAAAGTCACCAGCTGTTTCATCTCAAGCGCCTGCTTAATGTAAAACTCGGGCAAACGACAAATGCCGAAACCAGCCAACGCCATACTTGCTTGCATATTGCCGTTGTTGGTTTTTATTTTTTGCCGAACGTTAACCGCAAATTGCTCACCATCTTTATGAGTGAACTCCCAACGGTCGGGGACCTTATGATTGCTATAGCAAATACAGTCATGGTTTTGTAATTCTTTTGGATGATATGGCCTACCATGGCATTCAATATACCCCGCAGATGCAACGACATAGGTTGGGCATGAAAACAGTCGTTTACAAATAAGACTAGACTCTTCTAACATGGGGGCCGCGCGAACCACTAGGTCAAAGCCGTCCGATACCAAATCAATGCGTTTGTCGCTAAGATCTAAATTGAGTTTTACGTTGGGGTAGCGACTCAGATACTGCTCGATAACAGGTTGAATATAACTTTGACTGATCCCCAAAGGACAGCTTATTTTCAGCTCCCCTTTAGGGTTTTCATCATTTTGAGTCAGCAAAGTAAAAGCATCGTGTGCGTCATTCACTAGCTGCTCGCAATGATTGAAATACACTTTTCCCTCAGGTGTTAAAGCTATTGAGCGCGTGGTTCTATTGAGTAACCTTACTCCAAGTCGCGCTTCCAGCTTATTAATTTCTTTACTGATATGGGAGTTAGAATGCCCCAACACCTGCGCAGCAGCAGTAAACCCACCACTTTTAACGACTTGGGTAAATATCAACACACCATCAAACAAATCATTATTAGTCATATGGAAACAGTATTTTTACTTTTAGGTGATTAATGATTATTGAAGCTTAATATATACTTCTAGGCAACAAATAAATATAACGAGTTGATGTGTGTAAGGTGCTTGATGCTTCGACTCGTAAACATCTTAGTGAATTAGGAGCGTGTTATGAAAGTTTTAGCATTTGCAGCAAGCAGTAGTCGTCAGTCTATCAATAAACAGCTAGCAATGTATGCTGCGTCTTTGGTTGAGGGAGCACAGGTAGAAGTGTTAGACCTAAATGATTTTGAAATGCCAATTTATAGTTCAGACAGAGAAAACGAAAACGGTATTCCTACACAGGCACAGGCATTTTATAAAAAAATAGGCGAAGCTGATGCGATTATCGTTTCGTTTGCTGAGCACAACGGCTCTTATACTGCGGCTTACAAAAACATTTTTGATTGGACATCGCGAATTAGCCAAAAAGTTTACCAAGATAAGCCAATGGTGTTGTTAGCAACATCACCAGGTCCCGGTGGCGCACAAAGTGTATTAAATAGCGCCAATGGTTCAGCGCCGTTTTTTGCAATGGATGTTAAGGGCAGTATGTCAGTACCGAGTTTTTATGATGTGTTTGATACTGACAAAGGTGAGTTAGCTGATAAAGAACTTAAGCAAAAGCTAAAAGAATCGGTATTTTCTTTGCAATCATAAGAAATAATCAGAGCCAAACACACTGTTTGGCTCTTGACAAAAATTATTGCTCTCAAAAACGCATTTTTTCACACTTTGTTACCCTTCTCACTATTGATTAGTGACATAAACTCCCCCATTTTACATATTAGGATTTCGATGCTGCATCGTTTGCAGAATTTATATTTTATCACTGAGGTGACTATGAAACGCGTTGTGTTATTTCTACTAACTAACCTTGCTGTAATGCTGGTGTTAGGGGTGGTTTTATCTGTATTGATGTCTGTACTGGGGATCTCCAGTAGAAGTTATGGCGGTATCATGCTCATTGCATTGGTATTTGGTTTTGGTGGTGCATTCATTTCTTTGTTTATGTCAAAGTGGATTGCCAAAAAATCAACCGGTGCGATGGTGATTGCACAAGCTCGTAACGAAACAGAACATTGGTTGCTACAAACTGTTGCACGTCAAGCGCAACAAGCCAACATCAAAATGCCAGAAGTGGCGATTTACGATAGTCCTGAGATCAACGCATTTGCGACAGGTCCGAGTAAAAATAATAGCTTAGTCGCTGTCAGCTCTGGGCTACTACATAACATGAGCCAGGATGAAGCCGAAGCGGTGCTTGCCCATGAGGTGTCACACGTTGCCAATGGTGACATGGTTACGCTGACGCTAATCCAAGGTGTGGTGAATACCTTCGTGATATTCCTAGCCAAGGTACTTGCGGGTATCGTTGATAACTTCTTCCGCGGTGAAGATGAAGAAGGTACTGGTTGGGCGTATTTTGTGTTTGACCTGATTTTCCAAATGCTATTTGGCATTTTAGCCTCTATTGTGGTGGCCTACTTTAGCCGCCAGCGCGAGTTCGCCGCCGACAAAGGGGCTGCTAACTTAGTTGGAGCGCATAAAATGCGCGCAGCCCTTGAGCGTTTAAAACACAACCAAGAATCACAACTTGAAGGGTCGATGATGGCATTCGGGATTGCCTCAGGTAAAAGCATCGCTGATTTCTTTGCTTCACACCCACCCCTTGAGCAACGTATTCAAGCGCTAAGATAATTTATTACTAGCCCAAAAAAGCGCCCTCGGGCGCTTTTTTTATTGATTTAAACACTGTGATTTAAGGCAAACAACTGGCGTTGGTAAAGAAGTATCTCACCTCATAGTCTTCGCAGGTGGTATTGCTGCTACTACCGCCATTGCTTGAGTTCCAACAAGCAAACCCTGAACCGTCGTTTACCAAGTTCTGACCAGTGAGGCTTGAATCGAGTTTTGTACCTACCACACGAGCCACAATCGCAGCAATATCAGATGACTCGCAACTTGCTGAAATGTTGCCAGATGACTTATGACCATTAAACATTTCGTTATCACCATTTTTTGGATCATCTCTATCTAGCCAGCCTGTTGCGTATAGACCGCCGTTTACCAGTGAGTTGTCAATTTTATAAATGCCAACTGAGTTAAGCTCATTTCCTTCACTACCATGAAAGGCGAATATCTGCTCAGATGATGTTGAATTATAGGTCGTACAACTACCAGTAGGCGCGCCGCCGGAAATATTGCTGCCAGTGTTTGAAGTAAACTTCAAAAAGTATACTGTATCGTATCCATACCTTGCATCTTCCTTACAAATTCTCACTTCTCTTAAATAATCGCCACTGCTGGCATCAAAGCTTAATGTATTGCCCCAACTACCACCGCTACCGCCATAGGAAAAACATAGCTCTGATGTGCCTACACTGACATGACTGACGCTTTGGCTGGTTTCATAGCAGACTTTGAAACCATCAATACGGCTACCTGAGCGGATCTGAACTGAGCTTAAGTTAAACGAGCCACCAACTAGTGCCTTACGTTTAAGTAAGGCAATATTATCAAAAGCAGTACCTTGTGAGCTTGTACCTACAGCGATTTTTTCAACAAACTTCCAATCAACATAAGCGTCTGCGTTTGAAAGCCAAAAGTCATCAAAGGCGTTATAGTAATTCACCCAATGATCTTCGCTACTAGTTCCAATTTCACTTACTAGTTGTACTTGCTCGTAAGCATTAAATGGCATAGCGAAAGTGTAACTACCACCAAGGTTTTTACAGTACTCAAAACCCATATGCCACGTGCCTTTGGTGGTTGAAAGCTTCCAGTTTCTGTCTTTATCTACGCATGCGTGATATTGGAAGGCGGTACAGGCTTTGTCGGCGATAGACTCATCACTTTCTAAACTTGCACAATCTCCCGTGCCATTAGGACGATTCGCTTTCCAAGACCAGATATAATCTTCAATTTGTACTTCATTGGCACCATAACTACTGGCAGCGCTGGTGTTATTCGCTTCGACTAATGCCAGCTCTAATATTTGTGAGCCCTTTTTACCCCATTCATCAAGCACATTACTGCCCGTTTTACTAGAAGACGGCCCGTCAACATTCAGTTGCGTGGCATCATCAATAACGACGGTCATATTGTTAGCATTGTAATGGGCGGTTTGGTCGTTACTCACGCATTCGTCATTGCCGTTTTGACAAAATGGCTGATTACTTTGCAAATTCCCGCTTGAGTCAAACGCATCTACGCCAATAAACACCGTATTCCAGAATTTTGAGTAGTTACCCGAGCTGTGATATGAGCACAGATCACTGTGGTCTCGAGGAGTTTGTACCACCGCAACTAACTGCTTCCCTGCGGCTAAGATGTCACGCTTTGTGAGTTTCGATACTGGCAGTGAAGCACAGCTTACGTCTGCATAACCCCAATCAGATGGTAAAAGCAGGTAGTCACTAATGTCATTTTGTAACCGTTCACCGATTTTGTTGTGCCAATTGTTATGGTCGTTGTGTTTGTATGCTTCGATTTTAAGCAAGATCACTTCATCAGGGTTGTCTTGTAAAAACTCTCTAATGTCATCCAAACCCTTTGATAATTTGGCATGAAAGCTTGAGCACAGCGCTTTATTCTCAAGTGAGTTGTGACACAGCATAGGGGTTGAGTCAAAAGTACCCTCAGGGTAAATATCAAATTCCATCACCCTTATTCCTCGGTTGAGTAGGCTTTTGGGCGAGTAATATTGGTTAACATCGGTGTAGGTGCCCGCGTTCCAAGAGTATGAAGCATAGGCGTTATGGGCACCCGCCCAAAGCGTTTTTGAGAACGGCGCGAAGTTGTCAATTTGCCCTTGTAAATCTAAGCGAGTGACTTTCTCATCACTTGTATCTATTGCAGCGTGACTATTTATTGACATAAGTGAAGTCGCAAGACCACCTGCCAATATACACGCAATCGTATGTAACTTATTACGTTGTTTCATTGTAAATTCCTCTCCTTTTACATTAATTCGGTCCTTAAATCTGAGCGTACGAATTTACACTCAGTACCAGCAACCTGAGGAAAATGTAGGAGTGAAAAGTGCAAACAATGAGAAAGTGAAAATTACATCAATTTCAATATTAACAATAGTTGACATTTAAACAATCATGACCAAGTTTGTTACAACAAAGCGATAAAGACCTTAATATCAATCGTTAATGTAAATTAACACAGTAAAGCCTAACCCTAAGCATAAATAGCGCACGCACAGCTTCCCTCCAAAAACTGCAATACATGTAATCTCGTGTAATCTCAACACCGGTGCAGTCAACTCGTTTAGACACAAAAAAAGCTGACCAATGTCAGCTTTTTTGGAGATATTCACTATTGCGCTATGTTAAGCATCGCCTAAACGTTTGCTGATGAGCACAGTGATCAGAAGCAGTATGCTTGAAAGCCACAGGCAAGCCTCTAGGCCAAGGGTTTGATAAATAGCACCAGAGAGCACTGTACCAAACAATCTACCCATCGCATTGGCCATGTAGTAGAAACCCACATCCAGCGAAACGCCATCACTGTCAGCAAATTTCACTATCAGATAGCTATGCAGTGATGAATTAATGGCAAATACGCCACCAAAACACAATAGACCAATCACTATGACCCAAGTCGAGGCGGCATTTTGATAAAGCGCTAAAGCAATTATCGCTGGAATTGCAGTGAGCAACCCAGCCCAAAATGTCAGTTGTTTGGCAGGTGTGGTTTGGTTACGAGTAATTTTCGGTGCATTAGCTTGAACTATCCCGTAAAAGATAATCCAACCTGCCATAAAACTACCGACCAGTGTATGCGCCCACCCTAAGGTTGAAGTTAAAAACACCGGTAGTGCGACTACAAACCAAACATCTCTAGAAGCGAATAAACACAGGCGTGCCGCTGACAAAATATTTATTTGTCGGCTTTTAGAGAACAGTTCACTAAATTTAGGCTTGAACTTTTTCTTACCTAAATCTTGTTTGAGTAACACTAGGCTGCTTAGCCAAGCGAGTATCAAAAGCCCAGTCATCGCCCACAGCGCCCCCTGAAACCCAAACACTCCAAGTAACATGCCGCCCAAGAAAAAGCCTACACCTTTTAGCGCATTTTTTGAACCAGTAAGTCTTGCGACCCACTTATAAAGCGTACTGTCTGCGTTTTCTGGCACCAATAACTTAATGGCACTTTTAGCACTCATTTTATTGAGGTCTTTGGCAATACCTGATAACGCTTGAGCAGCCATAACATACGCCACACTCAGCCATTGTGGATTCACCGCCAGCATTACCAGCGATAAAATCTGCAGTGACAAGCCAAGGTTCATGGTTTTGTTCAGACCAAGGCGAGCACCCAACCAGCCGCCAAGAAGGTTTGTCACCACACCAAACAGTTCGTAAAACAAAAACAACATGGCAATACTTAAAGGGCTATAGCCCAACTGATGGAAATACAGCACAACCAACATTCGCAGTGCCCCATCAGTCAGGGTAAACGCCCAATAATTGCCCGTTATAACTAGATACTGTTTAATTTCACTAGAAAGATTACTGAGCAACATAGCTGTTACGCAAAGCGCTCCGCTACCACATATCTCACTAAATCAGCCGTGCGATTCGCATAACCCCACTCATTGTCATACCACAAGTACATTTTAACTTGTGTGCCATTAACGACCATCGTTGATGGTGCGTCGACGATACAACTACGAGGGTCAGTGCGATAATCAATCGACACTAACGGGCGGGTTTCAAAGCCCAAAATACCTTTTAGCTCACCTTCAGCCGCATCTTTCATCCAACCGTTGATTTCTTCAATGCTGGTAGGTCTGCTTAATTCAAACACACAGTCAGTAATTGAAGCGTTAGCAAGCGGTACACGAATAGCATGGCCATTAAGTTTGCCCTTTAGCTCAGGGAAAATATGGGTAATTGCCGTTGCCGAGCCCGTAGTGGTAGGAATTAAGCTCATTCCGCAGGCGCGAGCACGACGCAAATCTTTATGAGGCGCATCGAGTATTGTCTGTGTATTGGTAATGTCATGGATGGTGGTCATCGAACCATGTTCGATACCGATTTTCTCTTGTAATACCTTAACGACTGGTGCCAAGCAATTCGTAGTACACGACGCTGCTGTAACAATGTTATGCTCTGCTTTATTATAATCGTGATGGTTGACGCCATAAACTACGTTGAGCACCCCTTCTTCTTTAACTGGCGCAGTTACAACAACTTGTTTAACGCCTTGTTCAAGGTATGCTTGAAGCAAGGCTTTGGTTTTCATTTTTCCTGACGCTTCAATCACCAAATCACACTCAGACCAATTAGTTTGCGCAATTTCTTTATTGTGAGAGACACTAATTTTATGACCATCGATAAGCATATGCTGCTCATCGGCATCTACCTCGAAGTTCCAGCGACCATGAACCGAGTCAAAATTCATTAAATGAGCCAATGTTGGCGCATCCCCCGCAGGGTCGTTAATGTGAACGATTTCTATGTTTTTGCTTGCATATAGCGCACGCATCGTAAGGCGACCCATGCGGCCAAAACCATTAATTCCTACTTTGATAGTCATTGCTTGATCCTTTATTAATTGTTACAGCAAGAGGCCACACGCTCAGGGCGTGAGCCCATGCTGTTGAGTTTGTCTGTGGCGATTTGCAAAAATGATTTGTTATGTTCGTATGTCTGAGTAATGATACCTTTAACCCAGTCGGCAAGGTGTTCATCAATGCGATAATAAACCCATTGCTTGTGTTTACGGTCGGTCAAAATCCCCACCTTTTTAAGTTGCGCCAGGTGTCGCGAGATTTTTGGTTGGCTAAGCTCAAGTGCGGCCATTAATTCGCACACACACAACTCCTGCTCTTGTTCTATTAGCAATAGGCACTGTAATCGAGTGTTATCAGCAAGCGCTTTATAAAAGGTCAATAAGTCCATTCTGGCCTCCTTTTGAATATACGGTAAATCATATATTCGAATTTCCATATATTCAATATTTTGTTATGAAATCGAATGCCAATTGCCATTACCTCTACAGTTGTCATACTAATGTTTACATCATCAAAAATATAGAATACAGGATCTAACATGAATAATAACGAGCCCAGCTTTGAGGTGAATTTTGATGGTCTGGTGGGACCCACACATAATTACGCTGGATTATCATATGGCAATGTTGCGTCGCTGAATAACGCCGATGCGGTTTCTAATCCAAAGCAGGCAGCACTCCAAGGCCTTGCTAAAATGAAAGCCATGCATGATATGGGTTTAAAGCAAGGTATTTTTGCTCCTCATGCAAGGCCTGATGTAGATGCACTCAGAAGGCTTGGATTTACCGGAAATGATAAACAAATTCTCAACAAAGCCGCTAAGGAATCCCCTGTTTTACTGAGAACTGTCTACTCTGCCTCTGCAATGTGGACAGCTAATGCAGCAACGGTTTCGCCGTCAAAGGACACACTTGACGAAAAAGTTCACTTTACCAGCGCTAATCTGAACAACAAGTTCCATCGTTCTTTAGAACCGACTACGACCACAAACCTGCTAAAAGCAATGTTCCCAAATAATGGCTTTTTTACCCACCACCTGCATTTACCTGAACAGCCATTTTTTGGTGATGAAGGTGCAGCAAATCACACACGATTATGTGATAGCCATAACGATAAAGGGCTAGAGGTGTTTGTCTATGGTGCAAGCAGTTTCAATCATAGCATTAAAGGCCCAGTAAAATACCCGGCTCGCCAAACGCTTGAGGCCAGTGAGGCTGTCGCACGTTTACACGCAATAAACGACAATCAAGTATTATTTTTACAACAAAACCCTGATGTTATAGATCAAGGTGTATTTCATAATGATGTGATTGCAGTGGGTAATGAGAATGTGCTGCTGTGCCATGAACAGGCGTTTATTGACCAAGCTCAATCGCTCAATCGAATTAGACATGCCTACCTTGGTGAAAAGCCACTACACATCATTGAAGTGCCAACTAGTGAAGTCAGTGTCCAAGATGCCGTCAGCAGCTATTTATTTAATAGCCAATTAGTCACTCTGGCAGATGGTTCTATGATGTTGGTTGCACCTGAGGAATGTAAAAATAATACCAGCGTTAGCCGCTACATTGAAAGTATGCTCAGTGATTCAAACCCTATTAATAACGTCAAATTTTTCGATTTGAGGCAAAGTATGCAAAATGGCGGAGGCCCTGCGTGTTTGCGCTTACGCGTTGCATTGACACTAGATGAGTTAAATGCAGTAAACCCCCAAGTGATGATGAGTGATGAGAAATTTGCTGCGCTGATCACTTGGGTAGATAAGCACTATCGAGATAGATTAAGCGACGCTGACTTAGCCGACCCTCAGCTTTTACACGAAAGCCACGTAGCTCTGGATGAACTGACCAAAATTCTAGCCCTTGGCAGCGTATATCAATTTCAGCGCTAACCGACCATAAATGACCTGAAAAAAGCCCAGCTAGGCTGGGCTTCACAACTCAGGGAAAATAATAACTAAACACTTTGCTTACACAAAGCTATTCGATTCATAAAATTAACAATGAGCGATATTATATTTCGGTTTTTAAACCATTTTATTTTTACGACTATTGTAAATCATGAAACGCATAACAACCTTACACTGTATATTGTATACAATCAATAGACATTTGATGATATTTTGCTCGTTTTAGTGGCTTTGCTGCGCTAATTTATAACCGTGTTTTGTGGTATAGGCTCTAAACGCCAGCATCAATACGCAAGCAATCAAAGCAATCAGCGCAAACATACCCCACATTAACTGTGGTTTTTGCGCTTTAAGTGCTAATTCACTATAACTCCACCCAGATAAAAAGCCTGCGAATAAAAAGCCCAGCGCCATAGACACAAAGTAATAACCCATATACAAAGCACTTTGCTCACGCGGTGCAATAAAAGCCACATATTCTTGGCTCTTAGGAGAAGTAAACATCTCTCCCATCGCTATAAGAAGAATAACCATAGTCACGACAGCGCCACTGATCATTGTGCCTCCTTGGCCTAACAGCAAAAATGCACACGCTATGATCACAAGACCTACAGACAATATTGTTATTGGTTTGAATCTTTGACAAAAATAGCTCACCGCAATCTGCAATACCACAATTGCTGCAAAATCTAAATTGATTAAGTATTCAGGATTTATTTGCCTAAATACCAAAAGTGTCTGTGTAAACCCGAGCAACTGAGCGTCGGTCAAACTGCTTTGGGTTAAAGCTAAAACTTTTAACTGGCTGACCATATCGGCAAGTTGTTCAACAGGAACATTTACCTTTAAATGAACCCACTCGAGACGAAGTGCGGCAATATCCACACTCTGATCAGCTGATAGACTGCTAAACAATTGGATGAGTGCCTCTTTTAATGCAGACTGGTCAACATATGCAAAAAACTCAACTGCTCCACTGCCAAATACGCCAATTAGCGCGACCAAGTCTCGAGTATCGACAAAGTCACGAATAAATAAAGGTAAGGTGTAGAATAGTTGATTATATACTGTCCAGAATAACGATAAAATGAGTATGTAAACGGTGAATTTACCATTGCTAATCACTATTTTTTGCTGCCACCAACGCGGTGAACTTTGCTTTGCTAGCAGATGCCAAACAAGATTTAAAACCAGCCAAATACCTATGCCAACAAAGCTCTGACTATAGCTTAGCCAACCTACGCCAGCGGCCATTAAAAGCGCAATGGCAACAAACATGAGTAATGCAAAACGACTGTTCCCCAGTACCGTTTGCGCTTCTTTTAGTACTTGTTTCAAGCTATTGGAGGAACTCTTTAATGTTGCAGGATCACGATAAAACAACAGCACCGGAATAAAATTAATTGCTATCCAAAATGCCGACATCATAAATACTGCATCCCAACTAATCGCGCGCATTGCCCCAGCAATCAATGGCCCCAAAAAACCACCAATATTGACCATTGTGTAAAAAATACCAAAACCCAGTCCTCGGTTTTGATCGTTGGTACTATGCGCAATAGTTCCAACTACTATGGGCTTAAAGCACGCGGCACCAAATGCCACAAAACTCATGACGATAAAGAATAAGCTAAACGACGTCACTTGCCCCAGCAAAAAGTAGCTTGGTGTCATAATACAAAAAGACAAAATAAACATTCGTCGATAGCCGAATTTATCGCCCAGCGCTCCAGTAATTACTGGCAATAAGTATAAAAAGAAAGGGATAATGCCCTGAATAGCGCCTCGCTCAGCATCTGAAAAGCCAACCCCTCCTTGGCTAACGGGTGTTGTCATATAAATAGAAGACACAGCAAAAAAGCCATACCAAGCTAAACGCTCAAAGATCTCCATTAGGTTTGCAACATAGAAAAGTGAGCCAAATGTTTCGCGCTGTCCTGTATTGTTATTTTTCATTTTGATTATCGCGCCTCAAAAAGTTAAAGTATATTTTATACAATATACTTTAACCATAACAATGAGAAGATGAAATGCGAATAATATTGTTAATTTGCGCCCTAGCACTAACTGGATGCGCGCATACAAATCCACCTATAGAACGCAACGAAGTTGATATCAATTTGGACAATCTACAGGTCGATATTTCTGTCATCGGTCGTACTAGTACCCTCAATCATATTGATATCGCGTTTCTTGGTAAAACGGTGCCACGAACTTACAGTGATGGAAAGATTGGTAATAGTCGAGGTTACAACTGGTGGGCGAGTAAGCATTTTGCGTTAAAAAGCGACTTACCAGAGCAAAAGGTCAGACTTTATCTAGAGCTGTTGGAAATGTCCTACCCTCATTATGTTGAACTGTTCTCTATGGAACCTAAAAATATCAACAAGCAGCGCATTGCCGTTGTATATGGCAGCTCCCGCACGCGGGTAAAAGAAGCAATGTTAGATGATGGTTTCTTACGTGGTATCCATGAAAATGCTGGTGGTGAAACCATGTTCTACAACCGAGCTGGTTACAATTTCCCTAGTCACAGAGAGCACCATCAAAGATATATCGTGATCCATGAAACTATGCATGCTTTTCATATGGCCTTGAACGGCCACTCCACTTGGGCACCAAATTGGATAACAGAGGGCCTTGCTGATTCTATCGCCAGCCATGTTTATGATCCAGATAAGAAACAGCTCACCGTCATGGTATTTGACCGAGCGCCTATGAACTACATCATCACAGGACTTGAACAATACCAACAAGGCAACTCTCCTAGTATTGAGGAAATTAACGATGACCCAGCTCTAAAGCGCGGTTTAAACTTTTTCATTGTTCATTTTTTAATGAATGACCCGATGCGACAGCTCTATTTCAAGCGCTACCTAACAGAACTGATGAAACTTAATCCACACTCACAAAAAACACTGCCTGTTGCTAATAAGCTTCTCAAAACAGTATTCAGTGACTGGCAAAAGCTTGAAAGAGAGTTTGCACAGTTTGTTGCTAACATCAAGCCGACTTTTAATATAATTTCTGGCCCTTGGGAGCAAGATGGTAACGCTTACTGGCTGCGTAGTGACCACGCACAGACATTGCATCAGCTAGATATTTTTCCAAGCGCACAATTAAACCATCCAGTTATGGATTTTCCCAAAGCGTCACTTCCCTTTGCATTGCATGATAAAAACTGGGATTTAGCTGCGAAAATTGATTTTGAGCCCTCACAGCTGCACCGTGGAGAAATTGGGTTATCACTTTATCACACAAGTTCAAATGCTAATGCTTCGCTAACGTTAATTGATGGCAATAGACTAACGCTGCGTTTTAGTGATATTGCAAGCAAGACGCAAACTCTGGCGCTCACCCCAAACATGAATGCGGATATCGTTGCAGGCTCGGCTCTATCCCTTGCCTTACAACAACATTCAAATCAACTGCTGGTTAAACTTAGTACTGAAACGAAAACGCAAGCGATGGTGTTTACCCTGCCTAATAACTTTACCGTTAACCCCAATAAACTCAGCTTATTAGGTAAAGGAATGAATCATAAAGTCACTCCGTATATTCAGGCCCATACATTTGAGCTACCTGAGCTGTCTGCCAATAACGCCAACCCTTGGTATTTCGATACAGCAGATGAACTGCTAGCGCTGCTAAATCAATGCGCTCAATATCAGGCCTATATCAAGAATTGCAAGAGTAAACTTGAACAAGTTGTACCACAACTTCAAAACCCGCAACAGCACGCACAATTAAAACGAGATATAGCACGTCTATCGAAAGACTGGAGTCAACAGCTTCCTGATGACGCTGAGCTTATTACCAATTACAAGATACAAAGTAGTTCTGAGTCCTTCGATGGGGTTTATTTGAATGTTAACCATGATGATGCCCTGTCAATCAAGATAACCGGCCCTTACTCTGGAGAAACTCACGGTACACTTGAGGTATCTTTTTATTCATTTGAAAAAGCAACAAATAGCCAGCAACTATGGTCCGAAAAAATCGAAATTGCGCCTTACGAGGCTAAACTATGGGAGCCAAACATTAAAAATATCAACAAGTTAAAACAGGGCTTGTTAGTAGTGAGCGCTGTGATGGAGGTAGATGGAGAGCCAATTAAGCTGCTAAAGTCCATCGCTCTATAACCCAGCTACAATGTTGAATCTGCGCCACGTGGGTTCAACATCCTTTATTACACCCCCATCAAAGTTAAGTCATTTTATGAGAGTAAAAATCAGCTCCCCACAGCCATAGGTGTAATACCAGTTAATATAATTTTCGATGAAGTATTAACACAGTCAGTGAAACAATATAGCATTAGAAGCGTAGCAAACTTGCTTTCTACACCTATTAAAAAAGGATATTTATGAAATTAAAACTAGCTCTGCTAGCGCTCGCTACCAGTACTTCTTCACTCGCTGCAAATATTGAAGTTAATGACAGCGGTTACCAGTCAAGCTCCTTTTGTTTAACCAAGCAACTATATAATGGTGTCCCAAAATACTGTGGCGCTACTGGAACTTATAGCTATAAGCATATTCCCGTGGCTGTTGAAAAGAGCAACAACCATTTTGAAGTTTACTCAGCAAATGAAGGCGGTAATCTAGTTACCTATATTATTAAGAACTACAATACCCGCGTAAAAGTACATACCGAAGAAAGCTGGGATGACCCGCACACCAATGCGGTGGTAGACATTGACCGTAACGGCTATGTTTACGTACAACTATCTTCTCGCGGACTATCTCACAAGTTCCGCAGTGGCCACCTATATAAATCATCAACGCCTTACGGTACTGACTTTGTAAAGCTTAAAGGTGCTCCTTCTCACGGCAGCCTCAATCAATCATATCCCCAACTCCACTTGGATAATACGTCTAAACGACTTGCGATATTTTCTCGTTATGAATACGCAGGTCAAAAGTCTGTTCGTACTCTTTGGGTAGACAATAACGGCTCTGAAATTAAACTGGCAGAGGGTGGACACTATGCCGTAAGTGACACAAATGATGATGGGGCACTATACGTAGCCTACAACTATCACCCAGGTTACAATTTAGACAGACGTTCAAATATTCACGTTATCAAATCCTACACTTGGAACCCATCCGTTTGGTATAACATTAAGGGCGAAAAACTAACCCTACCACTGGCTGAAAACGACCCTCGAACATTGGTATATAACTCCGAAGCCAAAGGCACGTACATCTACATGAAAGATATAGTTGTTGAAGAAAGTGGCACAGGTGGTGGCGTACATGTATTGTTTACTGAAAGTACATCTTATGACCCAACACAAGGAACAAGATTTACAAAGGATCTAGATATCCAAAGGTACGACAATATAAAACTCAGTACCATCACTGAGGTCAATCACAACTACTCCGCAGCAACTTATATCACTGACAGATTTGCCTGGACTATAAGTGGCGTATTAGTTAATGGCAATAATGCAAAGCCGTACTTTGGTGGTGATATAAACTACTATTCTCGCTCTAATGGAGCGTGGAAATACGATAGTACTGTTAGTGGTGATTACGCATATATCAGAAAGGTGAGAGGTGCAAACTATAAAGCAGTGGCATCAAAAGGCAGCGTAGACATTCCAAATGATAACACCCAAGTCAGAATAGAGATCAAATAGCGCTGACACAGTGGAAGTACAACCAACTATCCACAATATAAAAAAAGCCCTACGTAGCGTGTAGGGCTTTTATCATCAAATAATTATTATCTTTTTGATTTAGAACTCATAGCGTACCGTTAGCTGCGCACTGCGCGGTGCTTGATACTCTTCAACCAAACGATAGTTAGGATTATCTACCCCTTGCTCCAGCTCCGCTTCATCGAAGTAAGACGTGGGGGATGCCAAATTAAAGACATTAAATATCGTCGCTGAAATGAGTAAGTCGCCACCTGCAACTTGGGTGTTGTAGCTTGCACTTAGATCTAGATTATAAATCCACTTACTATGGCCATGAGACCCTCGTGGAGAAGGCTCGCCGTTGTAATAGAAGTCAGTACCACGTATGTCCGTACAATCCGTTACAGCATTTGGGTTGAACTGAGTTTTGTCAGCGTCAAGCCACATAGGTTCTGAACATGCGCCAACGCCTTGTGGGTGATAGCCAAACTTGTTGATAGGACGACCTTGCTGAGCTTGTGCATTGAAACCAATCGCAAATTCATCATTAATTTCGTACGAACCAAATACTTTGATTTTGTGTGGAATGTCATTGGATGTACGACCATAGCTATGATCTGTAAGCTCTGGTGCATCATAAGAACCCGACCAACCTGGGTCTGCTTGCGAGTGAGCACCACTGACCAAACCTTCAGTTGTACCTTCGTTTTTCGACCATGTGTATGACGCATTTATGATAAACCCATCAGAGATCTGGCCTTTGGCTGTGAATTCTAACGCATGATATTTACGCTCAGCCTTTGGCAGGCCTAAATAATCTGCATCCCACTGAACATACTCATCATCCGCAACTACGCCATCTTGGTTTTTATCGTAGGCAAGCTTAATAGGATTACCTGGGTTGATAACCAGTGCCAGCCAGCCGACATTAGTATTTAATCCCAAATCCTGCAATACAGCTAGTTGTTCTGGGTTTTCTCGGCCCCATTTTTCAACAAGCGCAAAGCGTAAGTTGGTATCCTCAATTGACGATTTAAGATCGCGATAAATATAACGCGCACCAAGCACCCAGTCGTCGTTGAGCTCATGCTGAATACCCAACACAAACTCGTCACTATACATAGGTTCAAGGTCTTTATCGACGTAAGTAGAAACCGGCTGCGCTAATTCACCGTCGCTCGCTACTTCAACAGCAAATAAATCGCCAATTCTGTTGGGAGTATTATTTTCCTCGTTAAACGTGCCATCAAATAAGCCATAACCGGTTATATTAACTTCTGGCAGTGTCATGCGAGCACTAGTGTTAGGAGAAATAGGCATGTAGTAGCGGCCATAGTTTGCGAATAGCTTGGTAGCACCGTCGGCAAACAAGTCATAGTTGATACCCAATCTTGGTGCCCATTGGTTTTCCATGGAAACGTATTCTTCATTCGTTCCTGTGAAGGCGTCAAAGGCACTGTTACGAACGCCCAGGTTAAGCGTAAGCTGATCAGTCACCTCCCATGTGTCTTCTAGATAGATAGAGCGATAGTTTTGCTCTGTACTGCCGCTTTTCTTGTATTGCTTGGTCCAAAAGTAGGCATCCCCAACTTCAAGAGGAGATGGCTGATAGGCTATCCCTTGTCGGTTGGCCTGAAGCTCAATTATCTGATTAATATTCTCTATGCGAGATTCTGTGGCAACATAAATATCGTAGCGCCAACCATCTCCCGAGTATTCTGATAAATCAGAAGTTTCTACTTTCTCATGGCTGTAGCCAAATGAAATTGTATGATCGCCAACCACCCAGTCAAAATCAATTCTAGCCTGTGTGCGCTTGTCTTCACTTATCGCGCCCTTTGACCAACCTTGCCAGTCACCTCGGCGCTCCCAACTACCACTTCGGTTGTCCCAGACACGGCTTAAATGTGCAACAGGGTTAGCTTCGAGCGTGTCTTGTTTAGTTACACCATAAACGGCTGAAACACTGAGTTCATCGGTAATATAACCGTTGTAGTTAGCGGTAATTACAGAGCCACCCCATTCACTTTTTGTCGGTTCGCCGAACTCGCCTGATTGATAGGACTGCTGTCGCCCCACTGGACTGAAGTGATAATCAGCATGATATTCGTTACGCTCCCACTCATTATTCATCGCAGTAAAAGAAATACTATGATCTTCAGTGACGTACCAATCAACGTTCGCGAGCCAAAAGTCTGCTTCATCAACTCGTTGTGTTAGAGTTGTTTTGTCTGCATAGCGCTTAGTAACTTTTTGTGGGTTATAAAGCGCATAAAAGAAAAGAGTATCTTCGATAATTGGGCCACTCGCCCACACGTTATAACGAGAATCTTTTATTGAGTCTTCACCATTATATGTTTTTATCGCATATGGATAACCTGTTACGTTACCTTCTTCGTCGGTCTCCGGGTGACCTATATCATAGCCCCAAATATCAGGACTGCGGCTACGCAGAAAGTTAGCGGGTTGATAGTCAAATTTTGCACCAAATTTAAATTCATTATCACCCGATTTTGTAACCACGTCAGTTACGCCGCCAATAAAATTACCATACTCAGCTGGTACACCACCTGTTACCACGTTGGTTTGGGCGATTGCTTCCCAAGGAAACTCAAGATAACCAAGGCCTTTACGAATATCAGTTATATTTAAGCCGTTAAGAAAGTAGCCATTTTCGGCAACAGAAGCACCACTAAAAGACACGCCGCGGCCATAGTCTTGCTCTGGGTCAGCTGCCAACGATGCAGCTGGTGATAATAACGCGACAGAGGATAGGTCTTGCGCCACAGGCAGTCTATCAAGCTCTGCCGCTGTGAAGGTCATCTGCGCCGTAGAACTTTGCATATCGATGTTGCGTATTGCTGTACCGCTCACCTGTATAGTTTCTATATCACTGCTAAACATAGACACGTCAAACGAGGCCGTGTTGCCCGCCACAATTTCTAGTTCAGACTCCGAAACACTGTGGTAGCCATCTTTTGTGAAAGTAACGGTATACGAACCAATTGGTAACCCTTTTAAGTCGAATTCCCCTCTGTCATTGGTGGTGGTTTTTTTTACAAACCCTTTAGTATTGTGCTTAAGCGTTAACTGTACATTTGCCAGTGTCTGACCACTTTGCACAAGCACATTCCCTTCGATACTTCCTGTAGTTTTGCCCTGAGCGATGGCTACTGGTGAGCTTAAACAGCCTGCGACCGCTGCGGCAATCAAGCTTCGTTGCCACATTCTGTTGGTGTTTTTGTTCATTTGGGTTCCCCTTGAACTTTTATTGTTATTAAAACTCACCGCTATAGTAACGCCTCAATAGAGTTAAATTCAATATATTGTATACAATATATTTGTAGTTTTTTTATTAATAACTTCAGAACAACACGCAAAAGCACTAAGCTCGACACCAAAATGCTCTATAACCAATTGAAAATAATATATTTAGCCGTGAAGATGTATGTGAACATGAATTCAAGTCGTTAAAAAAATGCATTGCTCCGATATCTTTACTACGAGCAACTGAGGTCAGTTTTTTGAAATTTGCAATAAATGTATCAGGCCATTGTGGTTTTCCAACAATGGCCTGATACCTTAATCTATAAGCGAAAAGGTATAATGTAGTGTATTTGAGTCGTTATGCTCACAATGAACTTGAGTAAAACCTGACTTTGTTAGCACCTTTATGGAACCAATGTTGTCCTTGTCAACTCCCGCCACAAGCGTTTTAATGGTGGTTTGTTCTTTGTAACATGCAATTAGTGTTTGAAGTGCTTCACTTGCAAAGCCCTGCCCCCAATATTCGTTTGCAATAACATATCCAATATAAGCTTCGTCTGAGTGCTCATGTAGCACAGCTACACCTAGCAGGTCACTAGTTTGCCTATTAGAAATCGTATAGAGCTGAGCTTGGGCCAATTGTAAATGTAACCAGCGATGAGTATCTTCGAGCGTATTTATGTTTTGCCAACTTTTCGGCAAAGAAACACATGTCTGTGGTTGCAATACATGTTGGATTTTTTTTGCAAACTCATCAGGGCTTTCATCATATTGCGGCCTGGCAAGCGCTATAAGCAATCTTGAGGACATTATTTCTTTATTAACATTCAATTTTACCATCACTTACTCTTTTGTTTTTGCGTTACGAAATGCTTGAGTCATCTCATGTCCTTTTATCGCAGGCCCCGCTAGAGCCTTAATAGTCAGACTACCTAACATGATTAACAATGCGGTTGCTAAAGAATCTAGCAGCCATGCGACTGGCATTGTTATTACATCAAGATATGCTGGCATGTCTCTTAAGCTTTCAAGGGTATACTCTCCAGTCAATCCATGTAGTAACAAAGCAACCCAAAAACCAAAACAATATGGACAGCGCCATGAATCGTAGAGATATCTTAATGGTTTAGGCAAACGCTCTACAAGCCAATTGAACCAGTTTCCCCAATCCGGTAGTTTTTCCCAAATCAAGATATGTAACGACAAGCCAACTACTACCAAAGTTAAATTCATATATTCTCCAAATCAACAACTTATCAATGAGCCAATCGGCTTATTGTTTCATTTGTAAATTATGACTTCTATATATGTGCTTTTATAGAGCGTATAATTCGCTATAATCGGCCTATTGTTCTTTTTGGTGTTCTTCTATGCACTCAGACCATATTATTAGTGTTGGTCATGAGCTATTTAACCACATTGGTCATGAAGCTCATGGTTCACAGACTCAGTATATTCTGAGTTTTATTGTCGCAGGTACGTTAACAATGCAACACAAAGAGCCGGTAACACTCAAAGCAAATATGTTCACGTTAGTACCTGCGGGCGTACCACACAGTTTGATTGGTGGTGAAAATCTGGAAATCTGGTGGGTAAGCTTTTGCCCTACTTGCCTGGGAATGAGCGAAAAAGACCCACTTATGACGCCATTTAGGCAAGTAAGATTAGGCGCAATTCCCGCACTGCAGCTTAGTAAAGCCCGAGTAAATTGGACCATTTCGTTATTAACACAACTACAGATTATGATGACACTTGATGGGGCTGATAACATCGAGGTAATAAAAAGTCTGCTGAACTTGCTGCTATACGAAGTTCAAAAGGCCAACGAACTAGGGCTTTTATCGCATATTCGCTCTGATAAAGTGACTGCTGCACTGGATTACATTCAACTTAATTACATAAAGAGTATTTCACTCAAAGATGTCGCTCAGGCTGTTCATTGTAGTCCTTCCTATCTCGCAACCAAGGTTAAAATGGAAACTGGATTTTCGGTTGGACAGTGGATCATAAAAACACGCCTCACGCAGGCGTGTGCCAAATTACTACATACAGACAAAGCTGTGAACACCATTGTTTACGAACTTGGATGGAGCGATACAACGCATTTCATACGCCAATTTAAGAAAGCCTACGGCATGACACCCGCCTCTTGGCGCAAAACGCAACAAGACATTACCTTAAAACCCACTGTGTAAGGCGGTTTAAACGTAATGTCTTTAGAGTTGTATTTGTCACTTGAATGCGCCCAGCACACGCCTTTTCTTTAGCTGATAAACTACTGAAGCACTTACCTTGCCTGCCTAGATTTAAAAAACTGTTTCGCTATTTGCAAAGCATTTTTTACCGGCCTAAAGTAGACTGTTTTCAACGAGTAAAAATCCTTTGTTTCTTTACCAATACCAAAAGCAAACTTGTCTTGTTCGGTTCCCTTATAGTAAGTACCAAAAATAACATCCCAAATAGAAAACCAAAAGCCGAAGTTTTTATCAAAATGCGCGGGATTATTACTATGATGTATTTGATGATTTAACGGGCTAACTATGACTTTGGATATATTTGCAGGCCATTGAATACGTATATGTGAGTGTGTTAGCAGGCCGCCAAATAGATTTATAAAGAAAGAAAACACGTTTAATCCGAATAATGAAAGTTCAGAAACTGGGAACGTTACAAAATACTTAAGTAACCCGAACACCATACCAATTAAAATCCCATTCACTATCAATCCAAGCCAATTTGAAACAGGGTGAGTTCTAAACGAACTGACTGGAGTCAGCACTCGCGCCGAATGATGGACCTTGTGGAATTCCCACAAAAATGGAACCTTATGATATAAAAAATGAACAAGGTAACTAACAAAATCAACAATGAGTATTATAAAAAGAGAGAAAAGTAATGTAGCCCAAAGTGCAGGTTGTGTATGTTGCTCAATATTACTTTCGCCAAAGTAGGTAGTTAGCGTCTCATGTACAACAGTTGATATCTCAAACGATGAAAATAGTGATGTAGGAAGTAATACCGCATAAATACAGCCATTAATAATAGCGATTTTGTAGTCCGTTACCGCGGACTTATGAAACCAAATCTTTCTACAAAATATGAATTTAAAAGAGTCAAGTAATGATTTATCTTTGTAAAGATATACAAAGCAAATTGCCATTGAAAGAGCCCCGAGCAAAAAAGGCCACTGCATAGTGGCCTCATCGAGTTCAATTAATAGCCTATTGACAAAATGAACTATAAAATCCATAAACATCGAGAATGTTAGGCAAAGAAAAAGTCAAAAATACTTTCAATGGAAAATGTTTCTTGCACTTCACCGCCTTTTTGTGAACGACCAGACAAAAGCGCATATGGTTTGGCATCGCTAAGGTTAGTCATATGGACAGTTTCAGATTGCTTAGAAACGCCAACAAAAGCCACTAGTGACAATGTCGAAGCGATAAAAAACGTCGAAATGATTTTCTTTTTTAATTGCATAATTTCCTCTTATTTTTATAAACCAAAAATATTAAAGCTGAATTCTAACCACATTACCTAAAAAAGGAAACTGGAAGTGGTTAATTATAATGACCTTCACCGCGGCCATGGGTATCAAAGTCTCATCGCTCTAGAGTTCAAAAGATACCACAAACTCAACGCCACCAAGTTCACTTTGTTTGGCGGAAATAGTACCATCATGCGCAAGAACAATCTGCTTACAAATCGCCAGTCCAAGTCCTGAGCCTCCCAAATCTCTGGCTCGTGAAGACTCTACGCGATACAACCTATCAAATACTTTGTCGAGCTCCGACTCTTCAAGCCCAGGCTCGGAGTCCGATACAGTCAATTGCACGCAGTTCTTATGCCCTTGTGTAATCGCTTTTAAAGAAACGTGTGTTTGGCCATGTTCATAGGTATATGCCAAACTATTATTCAATAAATTTATAATAATTTGTTTAAAGCGCTCTGGGTCTACGTTACACAAAACAGGCGTTGAGGGTCTATCTACCAGTAAGGATTGATGCTTTTCCTTAAACTGCTCATCAAAATCACTAATCACATCGTCAATCAGCAATGTAAGGTCACAAGTTTCTTTGCATAGCTGCATTACATTGTTGTCATATTGTGCAGAGTGATAAATATCTCGTATAAGATTATCTAGTTGCGAAATCTTACCGTGGACTTTTGCATAAGCTTTGTCTTTATCCGGTTCAATATTGTGTTCTAGTAACTCTATAGAAAGCTTGAGCGCCGTAAGTGGTGTTCTCAGTTCATGAGCAACATCTGACAGTAGTTGGTTCTTTTCTTCTAGGTTGGTAGCTAGCATTTGCGCTTTCAAACTCGCCATGCGCTGCTTGGCAATTTGCCTGAAATATATCATCAGCAGTATACCAACTACTAGCAACATCAATAGCAGCACAACTCCTCTTTGCAATTTTAGATTGTCGAGTTGGGCCTGTTGTAGTGCTTTTTCCTTTTTCAGTAAGCTAAGGGCTTGTTCTTGTCTAATAACTTCAACATTTTGTTTTAACCTATCGGTCTGTTGCTTATCCAGATAGTCATACAACTTTTGCTTAGCGTTTAAAAAATCTTTTGTTGCTTGTAAAGCGCCATGGATGTCTCCGAAATTCTCGTAGAGTTGAGCCCGAGCTTTGTGTAACTGTTGTTCGTACTGCAAGCCCAAGTTTTTCATAGATAATAAAGTTGAAATTTGCTCTTGAGCTGCTTCCTTATCTTGTTGCTGGACAGCAATATCCAACAAAGTCATACGAACAGTATGTTCGGTTCGTTTTGCATTTGACTCTAAAGCCAATTGTAAGGCTTCTTCTGACAAGCGTTTGGCCTCATCGAGGTTTTGCTCAGCAACATACACTTTTGCCATGTTACTTAACTGCCAACTTGTATCGCTATCTGCACTCATCTTACGGGTCAGTTGCAGCCCTTTTTTTATGTGTTCCTTCGCGAGCTCAAATTCATTAGTCTTTAAATAAACTTGTCCTAACTTTCCGTGGCTATTTGCAATGTGGTAAGGGTTGCCCAATGATTCGTCAACCTTTAATGCCTGCTTGAAGTGTGATAAAGCCGAAGTATATTGCTCCATATCACGATAGATCTCGCCAATATTATAGAGCGAGTCCGACAATCCTTGCTGATTTGAGTTCTCACGCCTTATCACAAGTGAAGACTCATGGTGTTCAAGGGCAAGCTCCATATTACCCATATAGTCATAAAGAACCCCGATTTGATTGTGCATCGTGGCTCTTTTGGGCTTGTCATCCCAGCTATATTCTAGTGCTAGTTTTGCGTAATGTAGCGCTTGACCATAGTCAGCTTCACTACGATAACTACCACTTAACAAAGAGTAAAGATCAGCAGCTAGCGCCGCATGTTTAGCCTTATCTTCTCCTAGCAGTTGCAATCCTTCTTCTGACATTTTTCTACTAAGCTGAGCATCACTCTGTCTATCAGCAACCATGGCTCTTAGTAATGCAGATTCAGCGTGGCGGATTGGAAATTGCTCAGCATCATTCAACTTGTACAGCAGCTGTGCATTTTCTTTCGCTTGGTCAAACTGCCCTAAATTGATTTGTGAATAGGTCAGGTAAAGATTAAAAGCAAACCATGCGGACCTGTTGTTCTCAAAGCTATATTGTGGGTCGTTAAGTAAATTTTGTGCGTGCGTCAAAGAAACTTCAGGATCTTGGTTGAGCTGCTTTTTCAACTGCTGTTCTAACGCCTGCCAAGTTTCTTCGGCTGATAAACATGCGCTAAAGAGCAAAGCAATAACTACAAAGCTTTTACAAAAATGAATAATTCTATACAACACGGCATTTAAAACACAATTAATGCATACATCGTAATAGTTTAACCTAAATACACTGATAATGAAGCAATTCAAAAATTACAAATAATTACACCAAAAAATACAGACACAACGTTTTCTACTCCTTGCTGTTTCATGTAGTTCCTATAAGCCTCATTCATCTTAACCTATGTTCACCCCAAGTAGGCCCCCGCCACAAGTTGATTATCAACCTGAGACATTGCAGCTATCACACCAACCATTTGCTTTAGATCAAATTAGTAAGCTTTTAATTTAGCAGTAGCTAGCTGTTTGAACTAGAATCGCTAAAACATTTTATAAATGATAAAACTAGCATGCGCGGCCTACCTTTATTTTTTCAGCCTCTGGTTGAACTAACAGCACAATTTGACAGATTTATAACAGGCCGATTGTGGCTTAAGGTGCTTATAGCATTATTCCTAGGGGTACTGTGTGGAATTGTACTTGGCCCGGATCTACATTGGGTTTCAAGTGATAATGTAAAAATTATAACCGCATGGCTTGCACTACCTGGGCAGTTGTTTTTAGCCATAATACAGATGATAGTAGTGCCTTTGGTACTAGCTTCAGTAGTGAGGGGGCTTGCAGCAAACAACAACCCTGAGGCACTTAAACAAAATGGCATTATTGCCCTTGTCTTCATTTTTATCTCTACAGCCATTGCTGCGTCTGTCGGGATTGTCCTTGCCCTTTACATTCAGCCAGGAAACTACATTGATGCAAGCGCCTTAATCAATACCGATATTGCCCCCTTGACCAGTGCTGGTGTATCTGGATTTCCAGGATTATCAGAGCTGCCAGATAAAGTTTCGTCATTGATCCCGAAGAACCCTCTTGCTTCTATGGCTTCAGGCGAGATGTTACAGGTTATTTTATTTGCAGCAGTACTGGGGGCTGCATTGCTGTCAATTCCCGCTACCCAATCTAAACCCTTATTTGATTTACTTGGTGCTCTTCAAGAGGTCAGTTTGAGAATCGTTTCGTGGGCTATGCTGTTAGCTCCTCTAGCTGTATTTGGACTGATCACTCGGCTGGTAGCAAACTTAGGTATAGACGTATTGGCAGGTATGGTGATCTATGTAGCAACCGTGATATCTGGTATCTTTCTGATAGCCCTTTTGTATTTACTTGTTGCTAAGTTAACGTGGCAAGGCCGTATCAGTATTTTCATAACACACGTCAGAGAACTGCTGTTGTTAGCCTTCTCAACAAGCAGTTCGGCTGCTGTCATGCCGCTTACACTAGATGTAACAGAGAATAAACTTGGTATCAAAGCCGATGTTGCACGATTTTTAGTTCCTCTTGGGGCTACTATAAACATGACCGGTACCGCTATGTATCAAGGTATTGCTACCGTATTTCTTGCACAGGTATTTAATGTTGATTTAAGCCTTACAAATTATTTGTTTATCGTTACTATGTCAGTCGCCGCATCTATCGGCTCACCAGCGACTCCCGGTGCAGGCATCATTATTCTGAGTATGGTACTTGAAGGTGTGGGTATTCCAGCATCTGGTGTTGCACTTATTCTCGGTGTAGACCGGATCCTTGATATGTGTCGTACATCTGTCAATGTGCTTGGAGATGTAGTCACTTGCACTACAGTTCAGTTTATTAAAGAACGTAATGTAATAAAAACATAGTCAGCCGTTGTAGATTACCGGCATTTTTCCTTGCCATTGATGCCAAAGCGCATCTTCTGTTGTCAATCTCATCATAAAGTTTGCAACATTAATACGACTTGTTCTGCCTGCATCAAACACTACATTACTAGTTGGCGAATGCTCTACATAGTAAGAGGATACTTCTTGCTCGTCTACGAGTGAATCAGGCCTTACACTGACCCACTGTATACATGGATGCTCTTTACCGATGTTAACACGAAGATGATCCGCAGCTTGTTCATTATCACTTTGAGGTGGTAACAGTAGTCTAAGTACAGCAATAACAATTCTTTGTGATAGAGGAATATATTCTTGGATATTGAGGTTACTCACCGCGGTGCTATTCATCAAAATAACTTTTGTTTTAGCTCGCCTGTCAATTGAACAAATAGCAGTGGTTACTTTCTTAATCGAGTCGGCTACCAGCTTACGTGGTACGCCGTATATTCCACTAAAGCTTAGATTGTGACCAAGGCATGAAATAACCGTATGACACTGCACAACGTGATTAGCTAGTTGTGCCGAGCTCATTTGTGAGATCTCAGCTTTAACCTCTATATAGTTTTTATAATGACCATATGAGTTTTGTAGTGAACTAACTGGCCTAACAATCGCAATGACCTCAATATTCTTGGCGAGTAACTGTTCTACAACAAGCTTCCCCGTTGCTCCACTTGCGCCAATTACAAGGATTTTATCCATAAAATTTTCCTCTTAATTTCATCGCGCTACCGTTCGGTACACTTCACTTCGGTAATTAGCTTTACCAGAGTAGAGTGCTTTTCCCTCGTCAACATCGAATCCCAAATAAGCATTTAACGGTTGCTTAGATAGAAGTTGTAGTGAATCAGTGATCTTATAAGTAGTTAATGTCTCACCATATTTACTGACTACATATAGCACATCATTTTCTATCAATATCTGAGAAAAATCAGGTATATCCCCAATCTCTTGTAAACTTTCTAATGATGGTGACGAGAATAAAACATCGGGTGACGCTTGAAACAATCGGTTCTGTGTGTCGACATAATAGTGTTTAGCCGGGTTTAGCTGGTCTGCCAGAACAATCACTACCCCATCACCAAACTGCGCAACTTTTTGTAAATCACTGTTATATATAATGACTTGTTTAGAATTTTGATGTTTGGTCGTGACGGAAAATAAAGTATTGCTTAACCAATGCTGTTTATAAACATAACCGTCAACAAAAATATTCTTAGCTTCGTTATGTTCGCTGGTCGGCACAATCCAAAGACGGTGTTTTTCTCTGAGCAACAAAAATGCGTCATCATTGGACAAGCTCATTGCTTCAACTTGAACATTATGCTCAAGTTCAGTGACTAAAAGAGATGTTTGTCCAGGCGCCTGAAAGTATATTTGACTTATACCCGCGCGATTAGACAAGAAGTAGTGACCTTCTCTAGTGTGGGCAAACAACGGTGAGCGGTCTATCACACTGCTATTATCAAGGGCATAGTTAGGCGAAAGCCATTTCAAGTCAATGTTTTTATCGCTACTTGTGAACACATAATCTTGTTTATTAGGATGTCTCACGATAGCGCAACAAATTCTTTCATTCACACTTCCAAGTAGAGTTACTTTGTCACTATCCAAAGGTTGATGAAGTAAACGGCTATTCGGCGCAGGACTTACAAAAACGAGACCATCACCATTGTGATCCCATATAACTCGCTCCACTACCGTCTCGAACTCTTTCTCTTTTGTTAGCTGTTTATCAGTAAAGTCATATACAAACGCAGCCGTTCTGCCATCAAAAGATTGGGCATTGAGTAAAATTTGTTCATCACCTGGGTGCAAATCAATTGACGTCATACGCCACTGTTTATCCAGTTCAATGGCGACCTGTTCTAATATTTTTTCTGAATTAGTAACATATAGCTGGTTTTTGTGTTCATGTTTTTTTGGGTGTGCTAGGACATATAACCTATCCCCTGCTTTATTTAGCATACTTTGGTGTACTGTTAAATCAGCGCACAATGCTAACGTTTTTATATCTCCTCCTAAACGTTTAGTTTGAGGGTCAAATTCTGCACTATACCAGCCACATTCTGATTCATATCCAAAATACACTAACCTGCCGCTATGATAAGCAATAAGTTGCTCAATAGTGTGTCTCTGAGAATCAATCTGGGTTGGCAAAGTTCTTGAGTTTGCAACACCATGGCTTAGCCAAAGCTCTCTTTCTCTAAGCGTCACATTTAAAAACAACAAACTCCCTTCATTGTTTAGAAAAACAGGGGTCAACTTTGAGCCATGAAATCTGGTAAGCGTAGCGGTGTCACCATACGTTTTACTAAAGTTGAAGGTATGTAATATGAACATCACCAAGCCTGATACAATGATGGCACACAGAAACAGCCAAGCTATTAATGAGAAGTGGGAGTTTGGCTTTTTAGAAACAGGTGGCGAGACAGTATCATGAGTATACTCAGCAATAGACAACGGAGCCACAAATCTATACCCAGACTTAGTAACTGTTTGAATATACTTAGGTTCTTTGGCATCGTCCCCTAGTACTTTTCGCAAATTTGCCACAAGCTTATTTATCGCATTGTCGGTGACGATGACGCCTTGCCAAATGTGCTCTTGTAATTCGTCACGATTAATCACTCGTTGCGGGTTTTTTATAAAGAAAACAAGTAATGCTTGCTGCCTTGGATCAAGCGCAATCTGTTGCTGATTGTGTGTTAATTGAGATAAGGCTAAATCAAACTGAAATTCACCAAATTGTATGACTGACATCTATCTTTCTTATAGTTCTATATCGCGCGCATTAGCATAGTAGGTTTTTAAAAATTTAATGCAAACGTAAATATGTATGAAATTGTGAATAGCGCATTATTTATTGCTATGCATTTTTATTATTTACCCTAATACAATAGGCGCCACTAAATGGTGTTCACACGCCATCATTGCCAATAATATTCCTTCCATGCCGGCCATGTAAAAAAAGATAATAAACTGATTTAATTATACTTTATAAGGGATTCTACGGATAGCTCTAGTCCATTTGAAGCGCCAGAAGTACACGGCGATTATTGCTTTTCGTTAAGTTTCAAATAATTAGTCAAATGATTGTCCTAAACACACTAAGATTCTTTGCATATTTAAGCTATAATTCGGACAATTGCATTTAAAATATTCACATCTTCATGAAGTATGTAGTGTTGTTACTTTTATATATTCCCTTTTCTTGTTCTGCTCAGCAGTATAATTTTGTTTCCATAAATTACCTGATTGAACAAGAAGTTGGACGAATTATTCTAACTGAGGTGTACGATCAGCTTGGTATCGACATTGTTATTACTCCACTGCCAGGAAAACGAGCTCAATATGAAGCGTCGATTGGGATGAACGATGGTGAAATTATGCGCATATACAGCTATGGTAAAGAAAATCCAGCCACAACACGAGTTCCGACCCCCTACTACAATTTAGAAACCATGGTATTTACTCGTAAAAATAGTGGCATTGTCATAAATAAAGCAAGCGACTTGAGCAAATATCAGATTGTTAGAGTCAGAGGTGTTAAACATACACAAAATGTTACTCGCGGCATGGAAAATGTTACTGATACTGACAACACGGTACAAATGTTGAGGCTAGTTGGGGATGGGTTAGCAGATATTGCACTAACTAACAAAATGGACGGGCTTATTGTTCTAAAAAATCTCGGTATCACAAATATAGAAGCACATCCGCATAGCTTAGATAAGCAAGCCCTTTACCACTACATTCGCAAAGAGCACACTAAACTGATTCAAAAAGTTGATGATAAGCTCAAGGAGCTTAAACAAAGTGGTGAGTTAGAACTAATTATTCAGCGTGCTGAAAATGAAGTCTTCGAAAGAAAAACCAACTACGATGATCTTCAGTAACACAATGCATTAATCATTTATTGGCTACCTTGCTAATTCATATCAGAACACCCTTTATTATTGCTAATTTTAGACTAATATGAAGCTAAATATTAATCAGTAATTGCCGATAAGATTGTAACTAACTAAGATTTAATGAGTAATATTGACATTTTGATGTCTGTAATTGACTGTAATCGCCAATTATTGTAAATGGTCGTACACTCGAATTGTGTGGTATAAGCGGTACAAAGTATGCATATTTTTACCTATAACACTTTTTAATGGACCTACATCATGAAGCTTTCAAAGGAAGAAACTAAATTTATTTTTCAAGTGTTACGAGAAGAAAGCACGCCCCATTTTGATATTTGCCTTGAAGAAAAACATGCATCACAGTTAAAGCTTTGGCTTCAGACTCTACGCCAAGCCAGCGACATCCAACTAGTTGCCAAAGTTAATTCTGAAGTTGTCTATTTTCCGACGCATTTACACACTTCAGAAGCTGGAATACCTAGTTTTTCTTGTGACTTGCCAAATATTTTTGCGGCAGAATCAAGTAATCGTCATTGGATCACAGAACGGCTGACCGGTATCGTACTTAAAACTGATTCTGTAAGGCCTGCTTTTAGTGTTTTATCATTATCACTGTCTGGTCTGGTTATCCGCACACACCCTTTTATGGCAATCTCTCTTTATGATGCACTGATCCAAGATAAAGTCACACTCTACCTACCTAATAACCGACAGGCTCAGTTTGAAGTAGAGATTTCAAAAATAGTTAACGACACCGCAGTGTCGTTAGAGATAATGAATATTCACGAGGGTCTAGAGGCACTCAAGCAAGTTATCTTTGAGTTATACAGTAAAAATTTAACTTAGCTTTGCATATTCTAAGAGAATTGAGTTACAACGACTCTTAACGCTAATAATAAAAATACAACACCTAATGCTTTATCAATTATGCGTTGCTTTGATGCTAGGTCAAACCTTTGTTTAGCTTTTGCCGTCAATACGGAAACAAAAAAATACCACAGAGTATCGATTACTAATACTGTGGCACACATAATTGTAGCAGTGTAAATCGTTAGTTTATCAGGGTCTATAAATTGGGAAAACAGTGCAAGAAAAAATATCGCAAGCTTGGGATTCAAAAATGCAATCGCAAATCCATCCTGCGCAGCTTGCCTAAAGTTAACTTGGCTAACGGATTGCTGTACTCTAACACCCGACGATGAACTCGTAAGAATTTTAATTCCCATATATGCTAGATAAATTGCTCCACCTATTACCAAAGCTTGAAATAGCAGAGGATAATGAGTGATTAACCCTGCCAAACCAAGCAGTGATAAAACAGCATATAACCCAACGCCCATACCATGAGATACGCTTGCAACGATACCATGCAAAGCACTATTGTATAATGAATGCCTAAGTACTACCGCTAAACTTGGGCCAGGTGACATAGCACCTAAAACACAGATAGTGGCCAAACTCAGCCAAGTTGACAATTCCATAGTATTCCCTTTAATAAAAAATCACATAGTAAGTGATTTTCAACAGGAAATCAGCTTTTTACGCTAAGAAAACAGTCTCTGACTATATGACCGCCCATATGCACTGTAAAGCCCCTTTACACCTTTGTTGACATACGTAAGAACCCTAAAAGTTACAAACTCTCGATATTTACTAAATAGTGTTCAGCTTGAGAAATAATTTCTCCACGCTCTGTGTCTGATTTTTTCAACCAGTTTGCATATACCATCTTATTTCTTGGGTTGTTTGAAAAGTCCCGTTGGTTTAAAGCCATAAACCGCCAGTAAAGTGAGTTAAGAGGACACGCACTTGGACCTGTGATTGCGTTCACTTGATAACGACACCCAGAGCAATAATCTGACATCTTTTTTACATAGTTACCACTTGCTGCATAGGCTTTAGAGCCCACAATGCCGCCATCAGCAAACTGACTCATACCACGAGTATTTGGCATCTCGACCCACTCTATCGCATCGATGTAAACCCCTAAATACCATTCATCCACCATGTTTGGGTCTATTCCAGTTAACAGACAAAAGTTTCCTGTTATCATTAAACGCTGGATGTGATGTGCATAGGCGTCTTCTAAAGACTGGGAGATCGCGTGCTTCAAGCAGTTCATTTGTGTTTTTGCGGTCCAAAAAAAGTCTGGTAATGCGCGACTTGCTGACAAGCTATTTAATTGCGAGTATTGGGGCATATTCACCCAGTAAATCCCCCTAACAAATTCTCGCCAACCAATAATTTGCCTTATAAACCCTTCTATTTGTGATAAAGAGATTAGACCCTTATGTTGCTCATAATATTGCAGCGCAGTATTGACCACATAAGCTGGGCTGATCATTTTAGTATTCATTGCAAAAGACAATCTAGAGTGAAATAAGCTCCACTGGCGTTTATCAAAAGCGCTGTCTAACTGGCACGTCATAGCATCTTGATACTCACCAAATTGCGGTAGGCATTGTTCACAAAAAAACGCCAAAAGTTGCTTTGCCTGCGCTCTGTTCACAGGCCACACGATTGAGTTTTGCATCTGCCCGATGGTCTCAACAGAATGTCTCTCTAGCCTCGTTATTACGTCACTGACATCGTTTTCAAATTGCAAAGGTGAAGGTACTGTGTTGAAATCCTGAGGTTTTAGCTTATTTCGATTGTTTGTATCAAAGTTCCAACGGCCACCCTCTGGTTCACTACCATCCATCAGAATGTCAAATCGCTTTCGCATACGACGATAAAAAGCCTCCATGCGGTGGTGCTTTCCAGATTTAAATTCTTTTTTTAATTCTTTTTCATCTAGATAGAAATGTTCAGTTTCAAAATGTGAACTCGTAGCATTTAAGCCCAAAGTAAACTCCCTAAGCTGTTTCCTTAACCTGTATTCATCAGGTAGCTGATAATCAAAATGACGTACTTCATATTTTTCTATCAAGTAAGTGAGTAAATCCGGTAAAGACGAGAATGGCTTGGTATCATCTAGCGTTAAATGAAGCACATGGTGCCCCGCATGAGTCAATGCTTGTGCAAAATTTTGCATAGCGCTGAAAAAGGCACAAACCTTTTGAATATGATGCTTAACGTAAGAGGTTTCTTGATGAAGCTCAGCTATGACATAAAGAACTCCCTCGTCCTTTTCCTTAAACCAACTGTGCTGAGGGTTTAACTGATCACCAAGGATAAGCCTTATGCATTTATACGAGGTTTTATTCATCACCGGTAACCTTTTTCTTTAAATTCTTGTTACTTGCACAGCGTTTAGAGCAATATTTAACGTTTTCCCAATCTCTTTGCCACTTTTTTCGCCACATAAACGGACGCTGACAACAAGCGCATACCTTGACTGGCAGAAAAGATTTCTTCATTTTTGCAACGGCCAATCAGCTGCATCTACACCGTCATAGGCTAAAGCGTTATGGCAATGGCCTTGCCACTTTTTAACAAACCGGCCATCAGCATCATATAATTGGGCCTGTTTGGGGATGTTAAAATGGCGTCCTCCACGAGGGTCGACACCAACGCCCGCTATGTACTGCCAATTCCCCCAATTTGAAGCAACATCATAATCAATCAATTGCTGTTGAAAATACGCCGCACCATAGCGCCAATCAACGCTGAGTTCATTGACCAAACAACTGGCAACAATCTGCCGCCCTCTATTTGACATATAACCAGTTTCATTAAGCTGGTGCATACAGGCATTGACTAAAGGAAACACGGTTTTACCAGCGCACCAAGCAGCAAAACGTTGCGAGTAGAAACTTGTCATGGGCTTACTCCTACCATCTCCCTTGAACAAGAAAAATGATTTGCCCTTTAGCTTTAAAAGCCACTGAAAGTACTCACGCCATAATAGCTCGAACTTAATCCAATATGTTGAGTCATTTTTAATTGTAGTGCGCTCGTAATCCTCAACTGCATGCCAAACCTGCCTAGGTGAAAGGTTACCGATGGCAAGATATGCGCTAAGTTTTGTGGATTTACTAAAGCCTTCTAAGTCGTTTCTTGTATTTTTATATCTTGATGGAGCATAGGAGGCTAAATACGTACTAAGGTGATTGTGCGCGTCGCGCTCCCCCCCTGTAATAAATCCTAAACCAGCGCCACCAAAAGGTACTATTGCATCGTTGACTTCAGATAAAATATCCTTAAGTAATGTGCTGGCTAGTTGTAATATAGGAGTAACCCTTTGCAAGGATATCTCAATTTCAAATACACATTCCACAGGCACTACCAATGACCGTTTTTCAACATAGTTTCTAAATGTAGAAAATGACTTCATTGGTATGTCGTGCTCACTAATCTGACTGTTATCGAATAATGTTGTTTGATTAAACTGCTTTATTAATAGCGCTCTATTGCATTTGGATATTCGGGTTACGGCACGTTGTTCATCCACACCAAATTGGTGTGCTAGCACCAATGTATCGACACTATAAGTTTTAACAAACTCAGTAATTTTTTCGCTGGGCTCACCCACCAACAGCTGTAAGTGATGGCCTAGATTGCTTAAATGCTCATTCAAATCGATTAAGGATTGGCAGATAAAGCGCCAGCGGTGCTCGCCAACTCGCAAGTGATGATAGTTTTTTTGCGCAAACCAATTAGGATCAATCACGTACACAAAAGCGACCTCTTTGTGCGTTTGCGCTACCCACTTAACCCCTTCATTGTCGTTAAGCCTTAAATCCTGCGTAAACCAGTAAAGCGCCTTACTCATGATAACTTTGCTCCTTCAGATAGCCGCTTATAATACCTGTGTATTTATACGCTCTAATAATGAATAAAGTTCACCGCTTGAAATATTTATAATTGTCTCAAAAAAACAAACAAAGTATATTTTTCATATAGTTAGCTATAGACACAAATTACTATCACCTTTTTGTCACCTGATTTCCTGCCTTTATCATGCCTTTTTGTACATTTACCCAGAAGATAGCCGACAAGTTTTTTTTGCAGGATAATAATATGAAGTATGCAAATTACATATGTCTGGCAGTTGCATTGCCAAGCCTAGCGGCAAATGCTGAGCAAATGTATCAACGCGCGCCCGTAGCTATCACTAAAATCACACAAGCACCAACCATAGACGGCCATATTGAAGAACATGAATGGCAAGAAGCCAACCTCATCGAGCAGTTTGTAGAATTTCGTCCCAACCTTGGTGATAAACCCCTTTACCCCATTAAGGCCAGAATTGCTTATGATGATGCGTTTTTTTATGTTGCGGCCGAAATTTTTCAACCACAAAACACCATCATAGACAGGGTACTTACTCAGGGCCAAACAATATGGAACGAAGACTATTTTGGGATCAGCCTAGATACAAATTTTGATAAACGCGACGCATACCTTTTTCATGTAACCCCCTCTGGTGTGCGCGAAGATGGATTGATTGATGGAACTGGGTATATAGGTGAATGGAGTACAATTTGGTATGCCAAAACACAGCGCACTGATAATGGCTGGAGCGTAGAAATGGCAATCCCAGTGCAATCGATCTCGTTTGACCCGAATAAGCAGGATTGGGGCTTGCAACTGAGGCATAAACTTTCACAACCAAATAAACAAATCTATTGGAACCTTAACGACCCAGAAAACGATGGCTGGACCGCGCCACAAGTGGGTAAAATAACCAATATTAACGGACTTAATCAAGGTAAAGGCATCGAGTTAAAAGGCGGGCTCAGTTACAAAGAAAATCAAGAAGCAAGTAAGTGGACCCCATCTGCTGATGCTTTTTACAAGTTTACGCCAAGCATTACTGGTGTACTGACACTAAATACAGACTTTTCAGGCACCGATGTTGACGAAGTTAATATCAATATGACTCGATTCAGTGAGTTCTTTTCTGAAAAAAGGGACTTTTTTCTTCAAGATACACAGGTATTTAGCTTCGGCGGATTTAGTAATAACGACTACAATGGTATGCCTTTTTATTCTCGCCGCATTGGTCAAGGGCAACACAGTGGTGTATTGGATATAAACTGGGGTAGCAAACTGACGGGTAAAGTGCAAAGCACCAGCTTTGGTTTATTAAGCGTAAACCAGCAACAAGATGGCGCCAAAGATGACAACACTCAACTTACCGTCGCACGAGTTAAACAGCAGATTAATGACAATCATCAAATTGGCGTTATCGTAACAGACGGCAGCAGTGATGATGAAAAAAACAGTGGTCTTTACGGGGTTGATTATCGGTTTGCATCCGAATTCTTAGCGGATCAACAAATACAAGCGCATGCTTGGTATCAGGAAACACAAAAAAAGAACGCCATGGAAGACACCAAAGCATATGGCGCTCAGTTATATCTACCCAATGACACCATAAACATTAAAGCTAAGTATCGCTATTTAGGTGACGACTTTAATCCCGATTTAGGCTTTGTTAACCGCAATGGGATCAACTACTATGAGCTAGAAACACGGTTTCGAGAGCGCCCTAAAACAGGGCTTCTCAGCGACTACCTCACTCTTTACCAGTTTGTTTATTTGTACTACCAGCGTAATGACACAGACAATAACTGGCTGAGTAAAGAATACGTTATTAGACCTTTTCATTGGTTAACAACAAGCAATGCCAGTGGATATGTACAATACGAATCACGTAAAGAGCGGTTAAAAAGCCAATATGCCATGGGTAGAAACATCAAGTTCGACGCACAAGACTATGATTTTGATCAGTGGTCCATATTTTATGAAACCCCCTCGGATCAAATGATTTCAGGCTACATTAAACTTACCTCGGGTCAGTTCTTTGATAGTGACAGAAAGCAAATTTTGGGCGAGCTATTTTTCAAGCCGAATAAACATATTATGCTATCGCTGAGTCGTAGAAATCACTACTACAAACGAGACGGTATCAAAGACAACATGTACAGCACCCGTTTTAAGGCGGATATCGCATTCAATGAAGATTGGTCATGGAGCACTTTAGTGCAACACAACACGCGTGCTGATACGCTTTCGATATTTAGTCGCCTGCGTTATCAAAGTGCTCCTGATGAGCTCTACCAGATCAGTATTAATAAAGGGTACGATTTATTCGAAGGGTGGCATGAACGCAGTACATATTTTGACGAGAAAACCTTCAAAATTAACTATACCAAGCGCTGGTAGTGAGCAGTTAAAAATGAAAGAAAATAGGCGCCATCTTGGCGCCTACCTCCAACGTTCTTTTACTTAAACGCTACATTAAGAAATACTGCTGTCATCAGTACTGGACATACAAAACGTACATACTGAGCAAACCAATAGTGTGCGCCTTTGCACTCAAGTCGAAGCTGGTTGCCACGCTTCCACATCCACCCAACTGTAATAAAGTAAAACAGGCCCATCAAAGGCAATTGATATTGTGTGAACAGGCTGATCACCAAAGCAAACATCCATTCAAAATTGAGGATAATGGCTGAGGCAACTAGCATGATAACCAAGGTAACCCACCAAGTCGCAGTCTTTCGTTCTAGCCCGTGGTTTTCAACTAAGAATGAAACCGGAATCTCGGTAGAAGATATGGTAGATGTGAGCGATGCGATAGACATCAACACAAAAAACGTCAAGCCGACCCATAAACCAATAGCACCCATACTTGCAAACAGCTCGGGCAATACCGCAAAGATCAAACGGCCCTCTCCAATTAGCTTACCGTCTTGGAAAACTTGAACGCCGTTATGCTGCGCCACAAATACCGCGGGAATTATTAATAGCCCCGCAAGAAAAGCAACACCAGTATCTAGCGCTGCGACACTTAGCGTTAGCTTAGGTAAATTTTCATTCGGTTTAAGGTAAGAGCCGTAAATCATCATACACCCCACCCCTAGAGATAAAGAGAAAAAAGCTTGCCCCATAGCTGCAATTATTAAATCAGGGTCCGTAATTTTGGCAAAGTCAGGCTTTAAGTAAGCACTAAACCCTTCAGCAGCACCATCTAATGTAGCGATATACCCTATCAAGGCAATTAACAACAAAAGTAGCATTGGCATTAAGCGTCTTGACCAAGTTTCTATTCCTGATTTAACCCCCTTGAGAATAATGCTGGCAGTAAGTAACAACATTAGCGGCGTAAAAACGAAATTACGAGCCATAGAGTCGCCTTGCAAAAATGCACTGACTTGCTCCAAGCCTAACGCGCGACTAATAGGTTCCAAAGAATAAGCCAACATCCAGCCTGCAACAATAGAATAAAAGCTGAGCATGACGATTGCACCACTAAGACCAAGGTAGCCCGCCGTAGCACCGATTTTCGGTCCCTTTTCTTGCCAGGCTTGGCGAAGCGCATTAACTGGGTTGGATTGTGCCTGATGACCAAGATAAAGTTCAGTGTACAGTGCAGGTAACGCTAACAAAAATATAACAATAAAGTAAACAAGTAGGAACGCCCCACCACCGTGATTGGCAGCTTGTGTGGGAAATCCCCATATATTACCAAGTCCTACCGCAGCACCCGCCGCAGCGAGTACAAAGCCTATTCGGCTTTGAAAACCATCTCGTAATTGAGCCATAGAAAGTCAAATTTAGTTATTATTTTAGGTGGCCGATTATACTCATGTTGTTAAAAAATGCGAATAAAATAGGTCCATATCAGTGCTTTACTTATGTCTCGTTGTAATCGCTAATAGTTTGAATAATAACCTATTTAGTACAGCCATTGTATGACACTCATGAAAATACTAGATATGGCAAGCAAACGATTGCCATATCAGCAGTTTTTTATTGTTAGGCAGATTCCAACAACCTTGCATGAATTGATTGTACAACGTGATCAGAGTCAGTCTGTTCAACAAGGAAGCATAGATTATGTTTACTTGCACCATGACATATCAAACGTATATTGAAATCACTCAGTACCTGCATCAAATTCATTTCATGCTGTCTTAACTGTATTTCGGAACCAATCAGCGCTACAAGCGTCAGGTTATTTTCTACCGTTACATGGCAAAACTCACTCAGCTCCTCCAAACATGCTTGGTCCAACTCTGGACGAGAAGCATTCTGTGCATTATCGAGGGTAATGGCGACACTGATCTCAGAGGTTGTAACCAAATCGACTGAAATATTATAAGCACTTAAAATTGTAAATATGCGTGCTAGAAAACCACTTGCTAGGAGCATCTCAGGGCTCTTAAGGGTCAATAAGACTTGATTTTTACGCTGTGTCACTGCTCGAATACCTGGCTTGTTAGATTTCTCTTTCTCTATCCAAGTTCCTCCAGCCTGAGGGTCTCTGCTAGAGCCAACAAAAACGGAAATTCCACTTCGACTTGCTGGTAAAATTGTGGCGGGATGTAACACCTTAGCACCAAATGTTGCCATTTCTGCAGCTTCATCAAAGCTCAATCGCGCAATTGGCGTGGCTTTATTACACAGCCTTGGGTCTGTACTGAAGATACCGACCACATCGGTCCAAATATGGACACTACGGGCCTTAATAGCCTCTGCCAACAAAGCAGCACTATAATCAGAGCCTCCTCGACCAAGAGTAGTCGTTTGCCCGTATTGATCGCTTCCGATAAACCCTTGAGTAACGATAACTTTATCATCTAGCATTGGGATCAGGTGTTTATGCGCTGCAACCGCGGTAGCGGCAATGTCGGGAGTCGCTTTACCAAAGCGATTATCTGTTTTAAGCACCTTACGCACGTCAAAGCGCTCTGCATCGATATTCTGGTTTCTAAGAACTTGCGTGAATAAGTACGAAGACAAGCGCTCGCCAAAACTAAGCATCTCGTCACATTGCTGGGTACTTAGCGCTGGCAATATAGCCAACATTTTAAATTCGGAGATTGTCTGCTCGAAGCCTTGAGCTAAATCAGCATCAAGGGAGAGTTGCGCCAAAATCGAATCTTGAATATCAAGCACGGCTTGAACTAGCTCTAAACGCTGTTGTTCATCGGCTTTTTGTTGGGTAAGTGTGACAAGATGATTGGTTACGCCGGCACTGGCACTGACCGCCACAACGCGAACATGACTATCATCTTTGATGATTTTTGCACAGCGTTGCATGGCTGAATAATCGGCTACACTGGTTCCGCCAAACTTTGCGACTGTGTACTGCGAGTTCATTATATCTCCTTGTGACCACATCTATCATGGGTCAATTAAAAAAGGAGAACTTGGCAATTGAAGGTACAAAAAATAAGTGACATGACCTTTGCCAGAAGCTCTCCACCATTAAAACGGTGACAGTTCCGAGGATTCAGCCTCGTAAACCGAAAAGCCATAGCGACGTACTACAACTTTCCTCGGCGAGTACTTCCCTCTTTAACGGTCACAGGTTTTCGTCACCTCCCGTTAAATACCTAAGCATCGCACCTCTTCTGTTTATTTTGCGTTATCAAACCTGAATAACAGCAAAATAAAAGCCCACTCAAAGAGCGGGCTTGTAGAAAATATCTTTTAGCCGTCTAGGTGTCAAGTTTTAATTATCGAGACATCTAAAAAACATCAAATAAATTGGCCTGATAGATAAGCACCAACATAGCCAATACTGTAAGCAACCAACAAGTATAGAGACATTCGTAAATAACTCATAAATGTCAATGCTTTAACTTTACTCATCGCGATAATACCTGCAGCTGATCCGATCACGAGCATAGAACCACCTACCCCCGTCGCATAGGTAAACATCAACCATTGTTGCGCGGTCATGGTGATATCAGCTTTTAACAACGCTGCAGTAAGTGGCACGTTATCAACGGCAGCTGAGAGTAATCCCATCAAATAGTTTGCATATTCTGGGCTCATATAAACATACAAGTCAGTGAACATAGCAAGGACGCCCACTTCTTTTAACGCTCCAACTAATAGCAATACCCCTACGAAGAACAGTAACGTGTCGTACTCAATTTCTCGGATGTAATCAATGATTTTTTTATTTACGTCTTTTTTGCGCATCAAGAACTGCGCTACCAAAAACATCAGCGATAGACCGAATAAAAATGTAAGTAAAGGTGGTACTTGATATTGGACGCTTAGAAATAAGGTCGCAAAAATGGTCGACATAAAGATCACAGCAATTGTAATGTCGGTTTTTTCAATGCGCCTTAATTCACTCTTCTCAAACTCTAGGGTTTTATTCATGCCCACTGATAACATTGCAGCAAGTGCGATGACACTGACCAATGCAGGGGCTATCAATAGCAGCAGGTCTGGAATAGTTACTTTATCAGCTAAGAATATCATCAGCGTAGTTACATCACCGGTAATGAGCGACACGCCCCCACTATTGACACTAAAAATGATCAATGTTGCATATTTGATCAACTTCTTAGGGTCTAGCTTTAACGACATCACCACTGCCAATGAAATTAGCGTTGCAGTAATGTTGTCTGAAATAGACGAAAACACAAACGCAGAGATCCCCACCAAAAACATCAACTTTCTTTCGCTTATCTGTGCGGGCATTACACGATGTACGATGTTTTGAATAAAACCTTTGGAGTTCAAATAGGCTACAAATGTCATTGCTGCCATCAAGAAAAGCCATAGAGTAGCGATTTCAAGAATGTTATGATCTAGCTGATGTTGTACAGTTTCTGGGCTTTGACCATGAATTGGGGAGATAAAAGCGATAATCCAACATAAAGTACCAAAAAAAAGGGTAGTTTTGGCCTTGTTTACATGGATGATATCCTCTATAACGATAAGCAAGAACGCAATCGCTATCAGGGTAAGGATAATGGGCGTAACCATATTGCGTAAACAACCTGTAAGTAAAAGTAAATAAGTTTGAAGGTAACGTGTAAATCGGCGCGAAGAATAGCATTTGCTGCGTGTATGCGCTACGGCAAGTCGTAATTAATTTACCCTGCATGTCACAAAATAGATACAAACTGGAAAGTTATGATCCCAGCAAAAAAAGTATTAAACACGCTCAACGAACATTGGGGTGTTTTAGAGCTGCTTTTTAAACGGTTTAAAATGACCGATTTCAGCTTAAAAGATGTTCAAAACATCATAAAGCATAAAAATCCACAGTGGACCAGTGAGCGTATTTTCAGAGAAACTAATCGCTTGTTAAATCAAGAAATAATTATACCTTTAGCGAAGTCCTCTCAACTAGAAATCAACCGTGCAATCGCTGATTTTGCCAGCTTTTTGTTACAAGAAGAAGATCTTGGATTAGCCGAAGAAATTACCGTATTGGTCAAAGATCTAGAGCGCCTTGGTACTCGTTTACAGCAGGCCGGAGACGAAGGTGATTTTAGTGAATTACGTCGTTTTAGCCGTATTATGGATGAACGTGTACGCAAGATAGTGAAATTATTTCAGCATAACGAAAGCGCCATTTTCAATATTGTTGAGCAAGCTAAGTCTGATAATAGCAATCTATCCCTACAAAAACGCTACCGTGCGGTGATGGAAGCGTTTGATGAATACATTGAACCTATGTTAGAAATGGTGGATATTCGTGGCGAGTTTCACGCTTGCTTTGCGGTGATCGAGTCGCAAATAAGTAAACAAATAGAAAGTATCGAGCTGTTTGGTCGCGGTGCTCACGATAAGCGTATGCTTGAACAGTTGCGCACACGTATTCTTGATATGCATCTGATCGGACGTGAAAGCTTGCGTAAAAGTGCCGATATGTTGATGCCACTACGTGAAGAACTACGCCGTAACACCTTAATAACCAGACAGGCAGCCAAAGTATTAGGGCTAATCCGTAAAAACGGCGTCGATCGTATGCTCACCTCCGTTCAACCTGAGTTTGTCTCCGATATACAACGCTTTTCTCTTGGGCAAAAGCGTCATATGGTTGCTTATATGGCAAGCTTAGCCCAGTTCGAACACGACGACTATCAGCTACCCGACCAAACCGACGTGCCCGCGTATCAAAGCCCTAACATTCCAGATTATCAAGATGTGCGCACAGCATTTGCTCGTACATTTGCTGATAACGGCAGCAAGCGTCAGGCCTTACTCGGATTTTTAACAACACAATACCCTAGCCTAGACGCAGACGAAATGCTGTTTTTGTATCAAAAACTCGTTAGCGACTCTGACTTTGAATTACAACAAGATAACGAACGCTCTAAGGTAACAATCAACGAGCATACCTTTGCACTTTATCCGTTCAACGCAAATACAGTACAAGAAACACATTATGACGCAGATTAACTTATCAGAGCTGACTGAATTGCAAGCTATTAATAAGAAATTAGTGAGCGGTTATCATATCAGCGAACAAGACACCACTCTTTGGCAACAACTCGACCAAAATATAGATGCTTACCAAGCACTATTCAGTGCCTTAGGTCACGACTTACAACACGACGGACGCGGATTTTATTATCTCGCAAGTGATGAGAGCACCCCGAATATGGGTAAAATTTCGCGCGCCATTGCGTTGACTGTTTTTATTCTTATTGAATACTATGCGAATCAGGGTAAAGACCCATTACGCGCCTTATTTGACGAAACAGCAGATCTGGAATTGATGCAGACCTTAGTACAGTTAAATAAACACTTGTTTGATCAGCTAGAAATCTTCTCTGGCTCAGACTTACGCAAAGACGTGTATTTGAGAATGGTGAGGTTGGGTCTTGCAAAAGAGGTTGAACAAGGTTTTATGCATTTAGCGCCTATCTATCGCTACATAGATGCACTAATGGAAGTAAATGAAGATAGTTTTGACGGACTCGAGGATGAAGTATGAGTAAGTTATATGGGCTAAGTAAATTAGCGTTGCTAAATACAGCAGGTTATGCCAAATGCGTTATCCCACTGGACAAAAGTGCTTCAATTTGCGCACCAAATAATACGGGTAAGAGTTCTGTCATCAATGCCCTACAGTTTCCTTTAATTAACGACTTACGATTAACTGAATGGGATGGACATGACTTAGAAGAAACCAGAAAGTTCTATTTCTCTACCGACCAATCCTATATTTTGCTAGAAGCTAATCTCCCTCATGGCGATGTGGTGATAGGTGTTGCTGGACTTGGCAAAATTGCCGGATTTGCCCATCAATTCTTTTGCTTCCCTGGTAAACTATCTCTTGATGACTTTACCGAAGGCAAAAGCATCATTAAATACACAAAACTGTTTAAGCACTTAGAAGCACAAGGCAAAAAACCAATAGAGCTCAAAGCTCAAGAGCTAAACGCGCTTTTAACTGGAGGCGCAACGCCATTCGATGGTGATGTAAACCTTAAAATGATCCCACTTAACAACGTTCAAGATGCGGCTATCTATAAAGAAATCTTCCGCCGTATCCTGAATCTGCATAAACTTGGTGCAAGCGATGTAAAACGCTTTATGTTAAGGGTTTTTGAGCGCCATATGTCTAATTCTCGCGTCGACTTTTATGAGGTTTGGCGACGAGCGTTTGATAAAGTAAATCGTTCCCGTCGAGAACTGGCTGCCCTAGAGTCAATGCAAGAGCCCATCAGCGCGCTTGAAACCATGCTAGAAAGTGAAGCCACAATTAAGGGCAAACTTGCTGCCTATGCACCAAAAATTGACATAGCGTTAGTCGAATATGATCACTATCAACAAGAGCATATGGCTGAACTAAATGCACAATTAGAAGATATTGAACAAGAAAAGCATGATTTTGAGCAAAAGCAGCAACTTTATTTACAGCAATCACGCGACATTGAGCGTCGACAGACCCAAATTGAGCAGTGGTTCATTGACTACCATGCGCTAAAGTCAGAGTTTGAACTAACTAATCATGCAACATTAAAAACTAACCTGCAGTTATTGAAAAAAGAATATGAGCAACTATCGTTTTCAATAAATAGCGCACAGGGACAGAGTCTTCATACGCTTGATTACCGTATCAATGAAACTCAAAAACAGATTAAAAGCCTAAAGCTACAACTTAAAAACCTTGAGTTCAATCTGTTTACACGCATGCGTGAAGACTTGTCTTTAAAAGAAGTTGAAGAAATCTCTCGCATTCTAAATCCCGATCTTTTGTCTTTCGCAACCACCAACCAAGGTGATATCACCATCACAGATGATGACGCGTTTGGCGAATTCTTAGAAAAGCTTTCTGCCAATGTAAAAGGTGGCGAACTGACGGTTCCTGGTGCAACCATCAAGCTCAAAAAGCTCAGCCCCGTTCAGATGCAAAGTGGCGAAAACAAAGAGCAGCTTAAGGCGCAGCTTGATGCGTTGCAACAATCGCTTATTGAGTTCAAGCAACAGCGTGATGTGGCAGCGAACGTGGCTCAAAAACAACAAGAACGCGATGCATTGTACGAAGAGTTAATGGGCCTAGAAAGCGCACTCAAACGTTTTGAACAGTATCAAACTATGCTGCAATCTGTTGAGGCACAGGAATTGTTGCGTGAGCAACTCAATGCAGAGCGAGAACAAGTTGATGAGTATTTACATGATGTTCAACGCAACGCTGGGTCAATCTCTGATAGACGCTCAATCATTAAGAGTAAGCAAGATCTGTTATCGCGCCAGAGCGACCGTTTACGACAGGTTAAGTCGGAGCGTATTGACCATACATTAGATATTTTCAGCGGTAAACAAGCACTCTATCCTGTCGATGTGACACTCGATTTTGATAATTTGGCCGAGGTGGTTCATCAATTTAACAAAGACTGCAATGAGTTGAGAAACTTAAGCGTTAATGTACGCAACACATATTTGCACATTTATAACGCTGGGATAACCAAATTTGATAATGAAACTGATGACACCAGTAAGTACGCAAAACTGATAAGCGCCTATCACAATCTTGATAATGAACGTGATGCGGTAGACAGGCAAGCGCGAGTCGCTTTGACAGAGGTCGCAGCAACAATCAAAGGGCTGCGTGAAGACTTAGATCGATTGCGACGCGAAATGAACAGCTTCAACCGTGGGATCAGCCAACATCGCATCTCAAATTTACAGTCATTTAAAATTAATGTTATCCCTCGTAAGATGCTGGTAGACAGTATAGATACCATCATAAGTACTTCTGATAACTACGAGCAAGGTGATAACTTTGATCTGTTATCTTCGCAGCCAAGTGATGAGAAGGCGGTCAATGAAGCTAAAGATCATTTGATTAAGCTTGCTAGTGATAAAGCAGGTCTAACACTTACTGATTTGTTTGATATTCGCTTTGAGGTGGTTAACCGCGCAGGCGAAACGGAACATTTCGACAAGATTGATTCCGCGGGTTCTAATGGTACACGTATTACAATCAAGTTGTTATGTGGTATGTTGTTCATACGATATTTGTTATCTGACCAAGAACAAGCACTTTATCGTATACCGATTTATATTGATGAGGCCGCTGATATTGACCCACAAAACCAAAAAGCCATTATTGAAACGGCGTTGAGCTTTGGGTTTGTGCCCATTTTTGCGTCCGTTAAACCGCAGATCAGTTGCGATTATATTGTGCCTATTCGTAGCGTTAAAAATGGCAGCCAAAACTGGGTCGACGAAAAAGACTGGATTGAAGTGGAACATAGCACCGCGCAAGCAGTCTGATCATACAAGGCAAGGTTATTTTGGTCAGCTTTCAAATGTTGCGCTGACCCAAGGAGATATCATTATGATTAAAAAATTATTTATGACGTCGGCATTGTTACTACTCAGTGCCTGTACCAGCGTACCCGACTGGGACTATGACAAATCAGTCGAGTTTGCCAATTACAAAACCTTTGCTTGGGCGCCTAATGCTGATTTGAAAGGCTCAATTAATGACTATCAAATAAATGATTTGATGGAAAAACGAGTGCGTAGCGCTATCTCCCAAAACCTTTCAGCGCAAGGGATTACTCTGGTTGAGGGCGACAAAGCAGATATGCTAGTGAATTACCATGCATCCGTTGAAAGCAAATTGGAGGCCAACACCCTTAATACCACCTATGGCGTTCGTTGGAACTATTGGGGCTGGGGTGTACAAACACATACTACAACCAGAGAGTATGATGTTGGTACTCTGATCATTGACGTAATTGACAACGCCTCACAACAGTTAGTGTGGCGCGGGGCTAAAGAAGGTCGATTACGTACAAAACAAACGCCTGAACAACGAGAAGCTGAAATTAACAAAACGGTTGCTGAAATACTAGAGAACTTCCCGCCAAAAACACAATATTAAATAGTAACGTCAGTCAGTCCATTTGGTCTGGCTGACCTACCTACAAGTCAAAACTATCCACATGTACCAAACTAATTTACCTGAAAGCGCTTACTGCACATTGTAGGAACGAGAGATAAACTCGCCAACTTAAAAACCGCACGCTACACTTGTTGATGTTAAACATTGTGAGTTCATTATGTGCAGATTTATCAGTGCTCTACTGCTTAGTTTCAGCATTTTTCCTTGTTGTTTTGCTAACGCAACAGTGAGCGTGTTTACTGAACATTTTCCACCCTACACAGTCGTTACCGATGGTAAAGCCCATTCAGGTATTGCTTATGAGTTGGTAAAAAATGCGTTAGATATAGCGAACATTAATAGCTCAATAGATGTGATCCCTTGGGCACGCGCCTACGAGCTCACACTCACTCAACCCAATACTGTACTTTTTTCGATGGCTAAAACCACTCAGCGTGCCCCTTTGTTTAACTGGCTGTATAAATTCACGACACTGGAGTATAGCTTTTATTCAAACCGAGATAATGACATTGAAATTAGTTCAACAAAAGAAGCCCTTAATTACACCACTGTTGCCATTAGAGGCAGTTACGAAGAAACGATTTTAAAATCCATGGGGTTTGTTACCGGTATTAATTTAGTACTGGTTACGGACATGAGCAGCGCATGGCAAATGCTAGACAAGCGAAGAGTTCAAACCATCTATGCCTCTCACATCCCAGATCATCAACATACAGCAAGTAAAATAAGTTACTTTCGCCACAATAAAGTTGTTAGGCATCAAGAGTTGTATGTGGTTGCAAGCTTAAGTACACCAAAGAGTACAGTAAATAAGCTAAAAGAAGCGCTACAGATGGCTCACGCGCAGATGATCCATAACTAATTACTGAGTATTGATATTAAGCAAACGTAATAACTGAGCTTTACTTTGCACAGGGGTTTGATTTGCGGTGTCTATTCGATATTGAGCGGTTATCCAAGGTTGATAATCTCTATCGAGCACACTTTGCCAATCCGGGAGCCTTAAATGCGGTATATCGGATTTGCGAGTTTCGATTCTTGCTCGTTGTTCACTTTGATTTGAGCAGAATACTTCAATTTCTTTGTATGCGCTATGGGCCTTTGAGGCAACGTCGCACCACGCTCTTCTGGATTCATCTACTGGGTTGATAGAATCTGCCACGACCGATACACCATTTTTGAGATTATCAGCAGCCAGCGCAAAAGTGACCTGATAACCCTCGTCACAATTGACGTCAAAACCGATATTTTTTATCGTTTGCTCTAAGGTATCGATGCGCAGATAGACAGCACCAATCTCACTGGCTAAATATCTCGCCAACTGAGTTTTTCCAACTCCAGGTAACCCGCCAAAAATATATAACTAGTTAAACATCTAAATTAAAGTCACGCAGAATATATCTCTGCGCGACGAATTTTACCATCTGAGCTATTCGCAATTGCGGCAAAGCTCAGATAAAAGCGAGCAAATATTTATAGTTTTGGTTTTACAAATAAGAACTGGCCATAGTTTGAAGTTACTGTTGGGTATGCAAGAGATTCCATCTTTTCAAACTCTTTACCGACAGAATATGAAACCGCTGGTGTGTATATATATAGGCTCTTTACTTTAGAGTCTATTATTGCCTTTGTAAGAATCTCGTTAGGCATCATCAAGTAGTCAAAATGAGCTGTAATGTAATCTTTATCTTTGTTTAGCCAAGGGTATTGTTCACCACTCACTCTGGTTGAATTCTTAGTCGAAACTAAAATCGAGATTAGACATCCGCCATATTTTTCCATCTCTTTTTTGTAATACGCGTCATAATCCTCTTTGAGTTTTTGATAACGCTCATCTGCCGTCTTTTTAATCCAGATCCCAGGACCTTTCAAGGTTTTACCCTTAATGGCGATATCTAGGCGATTTTCACAGTATTCATTGTCTTTGACTAGAAACGTACGTCCTTGAAAACTAAAATATTCATTAAAGCTCGTTGGCTCGATTGCCGATATTTTTTCACTTGGCAAATCATACATCGCGATATATAGCTGACGTAATTCTTCATCAAACATACCTGCCACATCTTTTTGAGTAGCTGGCTGACCTTTGTCAACTTCCGCCAAACCAATCATAGAAATTCTACTGGCGCGGTCTTCTGGCTCTAATAAGTACCCAGCTATCCCCGTCAATGCAGCACTTGAGCCTGACGAACCATTTGCGTAAGAGAAAAGCGCCCAACTTCCGCCGTGACCTATCACTTGTTGCATCGCATCCTTGGGGACTTCTTTATCATCAAGGTTGTTGATATTTATGCCACGCATGATGCGTCTTGCATAACTGTCATCATCATAATTTGTTGTTGTTAATTCCATTGGCTCATTGCCAGATGACGCGCATCCAAGCATTAGTGTTGACACCAACATTATCGATAGCTTTTTCACTGTTTGATATTCCCTATTATTTGAAGCGCCCTATTATAATAACAAATGTAAAATACTCAATAATAAACAGTGAACTTCAGGCAAACTAGTCATGCCAATATTTCAGCAATTAGTAACCCACAACAGCACTGTCTGCTCGCCTTGGGTCAGACGCGCCAAATAGGCCTTTATCAGTGAGCATTATGGTTTGCGTTGAACCCATGGAGCTTTTCTCGGCCAATTGATGGCCTTTTGCTTCCAGTAATCTACGTGTATCAACATTTAGACTCTTTTCAATCCGTATTTCATCCGGTAACCACTGGTGATGAATACGAGGTGCCGCTGTTGCTTCAGCAACATTTAATCCGTGATCAATCACATTGCTAATTATTTGCAAGGTTGTGGTAATTATCCGTGAACCACCGGGGCTACCTGTAACTAAAAACGGTTTGCCGTTTTTCATCACGATAGTTGGTGTCATTGAACTAAGTGGACGCTTGTTGCCTTCAACTGCGTTAGCTTCTCCACCAATAAGGCCAAAGCCGTTGGGGACGCCCGGCATGGCAGAAAAGTCATCCATCTCATTATTTAATAAAATCCCAGTTCCATCGGCAACGATACCAGAGCCATAGCTAAAATTGAGTGTGTATGTATTGCTTACAGCGTTCCCCCACTTATCAACGACCGAATAATGTGTAGTTTGATCGCTCTCATAAGGCTGTAATTTGCCGGGCTTTATTTTACTACTAGGAGTAGCTCTATCGGCCTTAATCTGTTTAGTTAGGCTCTTTGCATAACTTTTATCTGTGAGTGCTTTTAAGGGCACATCATAAAAGTCTGGGTCGCCAAGGTATTCACTTCTATCGGCATAAGCGCGTTTCATCACTTCGGCCAATAAATGAATGCTGGCCGCGCTGTTATGACCAAGCTTACTCACAGGGTAGAACTCAAGCATATTAAGCATCTCTATGATATGCACCCCACCCGATGATGGTGGTGGCATAGAAACGACATCATAACCACGATAACTGCCTGTTACTGGCTTGCGCTCAACCACTCGGTAGTTTTTTAGATCTTCCAAAGTCATTATGCCACCCGCAGCCTTGACTGCTGCAACGATTTTTTTTGCCGTTTCTCCTTGATAGAAACCTGCACTGCCTTGTTTGGCAATAAGCTCCAACGAATGGGCCAAATCCCTTTGAACCAGCCATTCGTTTGGCTGATAACTACTACCATCTTGCTTGTAGAATATCGCCTTTGAAGCTGGGACTTCTAGCATGCGCTTTTTAATAAACGGATGTGAAAGGGAGTTAGCGAGACTGGAAGTAACTTTTATCCCCTTTTTAGCTTGACGGATAGCAGGTTGAATAACCTGACTAAGTGTCATAGTGCCATACTTTTTGAGGGCCAATTCCATGCCCATCACTGTACCGGGCACTCCGACTGCTAGGCCATGAGCTAAGCTAAGCTGAGGGTCTACATTACCTTCTTCGTCTACGAAAATGTCTTTATGTGCAGAACTTGGCGCCATTTCTCGGTAGTCAATAGCAATAGTTTTATTCTCTTTAGCCAAGTGAACCAACATAAAGCCTCCGCCACCTATATTCCCTGCTCTAGGTAGCGTTACAGCCAAACTAAAGCCAACAGCAACCGCTGCATCCACGGCGTTACCGCCTTGCTTAAGTATTTCAACACCAACCTGACTGGCCAATGCTTCTTGACTCGACACCATGCCATGTTCAGCCCAAACAGGCTGTGCGGTCGCCATTGAGCTATAAATCGGTGATTCATCAGCAAATGCCGTGTTGTTTAGCGCCTCACCCACACACAACAACACTGTACAACACCAAAGTAATGCTTTGATCTGATGCATAACGACTTCCTTTATGTTCTTTATACTGCCTAGCAGTGTGGCACGAAAAAATAGCCTAAACAATGGACTGCGTCCAATGCCTGTACACCAGCCAATCACAACATGACTCAAATAGTTTTCTATACAACAGGCGTACTTCAGCGATAAGACAACAAACGCTAATAACTATTATACGTTCACATTATGAAGACAAAGAAGCATTGCGAGTTATGGGAAATGTCTCACATTTAGCTATTGACGGCAATTATGACGGTATTCGTGTTTATATGAATGACGTACTTGTACAGATAAACGCTGATGGGAGTTTTGAAGCACATACTAGACCTGGCGAAGCAATCATTCGCATAGAAGTTAATGGTTTTTTACCCGCTGAAAAAACCTTGCAGTTGGCTGAAAGTGATTTGACAACCGAGTTAGGTACTATAAGTCTGATTGGCGGAGATATAACCAAAGATAAACAAATAAATATTGCAGACCTAACCTTGCTGTTAGCCTCATATCGCAGTACAAAAGCCGACGGTCCAAATTATGTCTTAGAAGCTGACTATAACCGCGACGAGCAAATAAATATTCAGGATTTAACCATTCTGGGTAACAATTACGGTAAGTCTGGCCCTCAACAGTTGTAACTTCAAACTATAAATCTGAATTTGGGTTTTTGCGCATACGTGCAAAAGCCCATATTTTCAGAACGAGAATCTTATGAAAAGCATAATATTTATTTTATCACTAATAACAGCGGTTAATGCGTGGGCAACTGAAAAAGGCCGAGTGTACTTAGTGACACCAAGTGAACAGGTTAAATTGGGTAGCGAGTTCTATGTCGATATACAGGGTGATAATTTGCCAGCCTTATATGGCGTAGATTTAAAGCTTGAGTTTGACGCCAACAAATTTGAATTCATTGACCAAAACCCAAATAAAGAAGGCGTTCAAATTGAACATGGTAACTTTTTTGACAACGACAGCATATTTGTACTTCATAACTCAGCTGAGACAGTGACAGGAACGGCCGCTTATGTTGTGAGCCAAGTAGCACCGGCTAATGAGGTTAAAGGCAGTGGCCGTATCGCTGGAGTGAAATTAAAGTCAATCAACCGAACTGGTTTGGCGCATATTACCATTGCTTCAGCGCAATTCGGCACAAAATCTGGTCAACTTAAGGAGTTTGCGCTAGGACCAGCTCTATTATTTGACTTTAAACCTGAATACCAAGTACCAGAACAGCCGCAGCAAGACACCCATTATACCACCGCTATTTTGCTGTTCTGCTTACTGCTCTTTGCAATCATATTTATATGGTTTATCCGTCGTGATAAAAATAAGCCATAGCGCTTAGCGGGTTATGATGACTATCTGTACTGAGTTGCTAAGCATAAGCATGCTCGCGACTCAGTCAGACAAGGTTGTTGTCACGGGACATATTAACAAAATCAGTGGGTATAAAAACCTGTCACCGTTTAAGAGTTCACTAATGGTGATCTTTTGTACTGCATAACGGATGATTTTAGCTGTAGAGAATGCTCTTAGTTGTGAGCAAAGCACTATGAAACAGCAAAATAAAATTCACGCTTACAGCCAATTTCTTTTACGTAAACGTTATGATTTATATAGCTCTCATGCTTTTACGTAATGGTAAACTAATAAGTTATAGTTTGAACTGATGGGTGCAATGGCAGTGATTGCATCTAGTTGGTAAGATTTTCTAGCTCAGTAAGTATGTTAAGCGCTTCTTGTGAACTGTTAGCACACACCCACTCGGTCGCTTTAAAGTCGTGGCATACTTTAGGTCGCTCTGGCTTACCAAACAACTTACAAAGATTATCCTCAGTGAGGTTTTTACAACGCTCACCCGCTGCTTTACCGTTTGGATGATTAGGAAAACTTGAGCTAATACTTGGCGCGATACAACAGGCACCACAATGTAAACGACATTCCATGAATAAACCACAACCTCAAACGATAATAAAGCGCAACATTGTAGCAGTTTTAACTGTATTTTCTAAACACATTACTTCGGAGTTAAAAAGTCTCCCTGCGCGCGAGCTTGTATAATTGCCTGATCCAGCTTCTGTACTAAATCTTGATGTTTTTTGCTGAGCAAGTGATAGCCAATTTTCTTCTGAATCAAGAACCGATTGTGATATTTGATTTGGGTACTTTTGGTGTAATCATCAAATACAGCAATGGCATAATCCACTTTATTTTGGTCAAAGATTTTTAGAAGCGTTTCAAAACTGGTCAATTCTACAATATTAATTTCGCTATCAGCGAGCAACGGCGCATAAAACTCATCCGCCGCGATAATCCCTAAAGAGCGGTTCGCATTTTTTAATACTGACAAATCACATGGCAGCGCCTTTTGGCATAGCAAGACCACATCAATTTGACTTATTGGGGTAGGCACCACGATTATATTTTTATAATCGTCGATAAACTCTAAAGACTTGGCCGTATCAGCATCAATGACCCCACTATCGAGTAGTTTTAGCGCCCTTTTATCATTGATAAGCTCAAACTTAGGTTTAATGCCAATCTTTTGGTAAGCACGATTGAGTAGCGGCACATAGTATTTGATAATACCTTCATGCTCTACATAACTGATCACAAATTCTTTGCGCTCAAGCATTTGTTCTGAGAACGAATAGTTACTGGCAAAAAGTAATATTAACAACAAACCATATTTCATACCTAAATCAAAGCACTCCCACTCTTTACCAAATAATTTGTCCTTGTTGCGTTAAGCATAGACTGAAGATAGTTGCCTAGTAAATAGGCACACAGACTTAATGTACCATTTATGGTCGTTTTTAACATCTTGATGCGGATAGAAAAAGGCAGCTCACTGTGCTGCCTTGGGGAGTTACAGAAGGATTACATCCAAGTTGCGGGAGAAATCATAAACCTTTGCTCTTTTGTATCAACAGCGCCGTTAGGTTTTAAATAGGTGAACCAGTAACTAATTTCATCTCCAATATTCAAACCATTAATCACCAACTCATTTTGCCCAGAATTCATGTTCATCCGCACATTTTGTTGTACACCACCATTGATTTGATAGTGAACGTCTGCCCACTGGTTGCTGTTGACATAAAACCGAATACTTTTCGTGCTAAGTTGCGAGATACCAAATTCACCGGCCACGATAGCACAGCCATTTTCATCTACTTGGGTATTGGCTGGTGTATTTGGACACAGATCTACCTCGTCGGCTATACCATCATTATCGCTATCAGGTGCTGTGCTTACTCCACCACCTGTCCAAATGATGTCGTCAATAGCCATCGAAAACGGCGCTCTGGGAATTTGTCCATCAACCGAAGCTATACTAAAGTGGCTTTTCAGTGATTGGAGCGCTATTAACGGCCCCGCGAGTTCATCAATAGGTACAACTGCTTGTGCCCAATCACCATCTCTGGTCAATCCATAGCGAGTTTCATTTGCAGCAAAGGTAAGCCAGTTTTCATTAGAGTAGGTATCACTTATACCGACTTTAAAAGCGACATTTTTAGGGATCTTGATTCTAAAGCGCAGTTCACCATCAGCAAATTCGCTCATGTTAGTTGGCTGACGTGCTTGAATGCCACCACCAAACCATTGATTTGGCCTGTAATCCCACGCTATTACCTGCTCTCCTTCAAACGGCGTAATGTTCCCCAAAGACAGTGAGTTCTGATTCCAAACATAAATATCCGAATCGACACCTACAGTGAGTTTGTTGTTTGTTTGTGTTAAATCTGTATATACCCCAAATGTGCCCTGCTCTGGCTCAGTGCTATTACCTACTTTTACTTCTCCTTGCCCGTTGTATTCATACACTCTCACATAATCGACCACCATTTTACCAGGTAATGGAGCTGAGACTTGGTGATTCATTTTAGCATCTGTGAAGTTGCCACCTACGGCTAGATTCATCAGTAAATAAAACGGAGCGTTAAACTCATCAGACTCTTCACTAATGCTAAATGGCTGATCAAACATAGAGTATTCTACGCCTTGATCTTCAACCGTGAAACGAATTGTGGTGTCGGTCCAATATAAACGGTAAGTCACAAAACGGTCTGTTAGCACAGTTGTAGACAAGTGTGCGTTGTCAGTTTGCCATGCCACACTTGCTGCACAGGTCGGATTGCCGCTGTTACACGCATCATCACTGTAAAAAATCAAATTAGAACCAGTGTAGCTGTCTATATCTGAATTTGGGAAACCCGCATCTGTTCTGGCTTGTTCAGACTGGCCCATTTCCATGATATCTATCTCACCCTTTGCAGGCCAAGATGCGGTGCTAGTACCCAACATCCAAATGGCTGGCCATAAGCCCGTGTCTACACTCGATACTTTCATGCGCGTTTCTATCATGCCATATTGGATAGATACTTTGTTTTTGCTATGAACCTTCCCTGATGAGAACCCTTTGCCGCCAATACTTTCTTTGCGTGCTTCAATTAGTAACCCTCGGTTACCCGGTTCACCTACGATATCGGTAATTGACACATTGTCTGAGTGGTACCACTGTAGCTCCTGATTACCCCAGCCACAAATTCCCTGATCACACCCATCACCAATATCGACATTCCAGATTTCGTTATTAAACGAATCAAAATTGTCTTGCCACAACAACTTTCCCACAGATGCAGACGTTGGTGTAACCACACACAGCGTCATAGCAACGCTTGAGATAGCTACAAGGTGAATGTTTCGTAAAACAAACTTGTTCATTCTTTGATTCCTTAACATGTTGTAAATTTCGCGCCTAGGCAAACCACACCTTACTGCCAACGCATATTGTTGATACATCGCCAAACTGGCTACTTTAGGCAAAACTGTAACGAAACCGACCAGTCAACTTACAAAAATGTAACATGTAAGCGCTTACATTTACAAGGGAAGGATTTATAATTAAATTGTTTTTTATTTAATTATATGATTTGTTTGAACAGTTCCATGTGTTAGGCAGCTTATGAAAAAACTATTCAAAGCCACCGAGACATAATGCCCGGTGGCTGTTGACGTTTAGTGGGGTTCGCTAACTTCTTCAAGCGGAATATGAACACTCGCGGTAGGACTACGATACAAACTCTCTTTTGCGCTCGTCTTTATGCGCCCATCTGATTCATTCATTTTCTCAGGATCGGCCTCTTTGTCTTTGGTTTGCTTAATAGCATGTGAGTGTGATGCATCATGTTCTGAGCTAGGGGCTACGGGGGGAGCAGCAAGGCTGTTTTCGGTATTTAGAATAAGCGGTAAACCATCTTTTCCACCACCGATCACTACCACTTTACTATTGTTAGACTTTGCAAGCTCAATGGTCGCCTCTATACCTCGCCACCTTAGATAAGTTTCGGAGATACCACCTGCCACTGTTTTCTGAAATGCAGCGATACCCTGAGCTTCCATTTCTTTACGTTGCGCTTCTTTTTGGGCCACTTCTAGACGCATGTCATACTCCTGCTGGAGATAATGCTGATTCACTTTAGCAATAATCGCATTGTGCACTTTATCTGGTACATTAACTCTGCGGATCAGTACGTCATCCAAGTTAACCAAGGCATGGCCTTTCATTTCGCCAGCAACCTCTTTGAGTATGGTTTGCTCCTGTAATTTTAACTCTTCCAATACTTTGCCAAGCAACTGCCCTTGAACATCCATTCGCTGTTGACCATACACCTCTTCGGCAGTGTAATTTGAAACAATTACACGCACTGCAGAACTTACCTCTGGGATCACCATCTCATTCACATAATCAGGCCCAACGAGCTGATGAAGAAAAGGCATATGATCAACCACAGGACGATAACGCACTGTGACATCCAAAGTGATTTTCAAGCCTTGGTTGGTGATAGCATGTATTTGCCTATCCGCGGTTTGGAAACGGCTGGAATAAATAGTGAGTTTATCCCATGGCATCACAAGTACTGTACCTTCAGTAAAGGGTTTATTTAGGTATGTACCGCCGCCTAGTCGCTTCCACAATACCCCGACTTCCCCTGAATCAACTTTGATAAATACCACAGGTACCAAAGCAATAATCAAGAACAGCATGATCAATAATGTAACACCTGCTCTAAAACGCCAAGATAGAATGCGCTTGCGTAACTTGGGGTAGTAACGCTTCAACACACGCATTATTAAATTTGAAATAACAATTACCAGACATACGCCGCCTAGTACCAATAAACCAATATCCGGTGGAATAATTATGTTCATGAGGGCGACCCCTCATTTTCAACGGTATGGTGTTCCATTAATTGTCCTTCTACCATTTTTAAATGTACATCTGCCAAATGGAAGTATGCGTCATCATGGGTAATGGCTATTACAGTATTGCCTCTGGCTTTAAGCTTAGGTAATACTTGCTCGTAAAACTTACGTCTAAAGATTGGATCCTGATCGGCTGCCCATTCATCAAAAATATACACTGGTCGATTTTCCAAGATGGTACTCAACAGCGCCAATCGCTTGCGCTGGCCCGTTGACAAATCAGTGGTACTAAACTGAGAATTTTCCACACTGACCTTATTGTTCATCTCTAAAAAGACTAACCAGTCATCAATTTCCTGCTCAGAGCTTACTTTGATCCCATATAGCTGCTTAAATAAATGAAAATCTGAAAACACAGCTGTAAACAAACTGCGATAGGTATCTAACTCACCACTTGTAACACTTCTACCATTGAGTAAAATCTGACCACCTTGAAGTTCGTACAAACCTGTTAGCATACGAATAAAGGTCGTTTTGCCACTACCATTACCACCTGTAATAAACGTGATTTGCCCAGGCTTAATGGATAAATCTACGGGACCAACAAAAAAGGGCCTATCTCCTGCTGGACGGTTATGTTGATAATACGCCCCTTCTAGACGTATTTCTTCAAATGCTCGCATATCGGTTGAGCCACCGCGCGCCCCTTTTTGCTTAGTGCGTTGCGTCGCTTGTTTTAGCTCATTTTCAAGCGCTAATACGTTATTGGCCGCTTCCGTGGCTGTGGTATAAATTGGAATGCCACCCACAATACTGGTGATCGGGCCTATTAAAAATAGCGACGCAGTAGTCACCTTAATCACCACCTCGGTATAAATGTTCGATAACATAGGCACTATGAACACCATAGCCCCTGTCGCAGCAAAAAAAGTGATTTGTGACAACACAAAGTCCGTCGCAAACAGTGTTTGTGTGGTCGTTTTTGCTTTTTTAGCTCGGGTAGAATCAGCGATAAACTCATGCTCCAAATCATCCGCCCGAGGAACACTTAATTTCACCTCTTTAAAGCCATCTAATAAATCAGACAGTCTCTGGATCAGCATATTTTCACTTTCAAAAGACAGCTGCATATTTTTTTGGATTTCATTAGCACGCAACCGGTGAATACTTGCACCAAGCATGATCAACACTGAAATGACCAAAAATGCTACGAAAGAGTGATAAGCAATATACAATGAAGTAAAAAATACCAGCGTGATGGATTGACCGATGATCACAAACAACTGAGCAGACTGAGAGATAGTCTGCAATTCTTTGCTAAGTGTATTAAAAATACGTTCTTTACCGATTTTTTCCAGCGTTGATAGCTCGGTGTAACGTACGCACTCAAATAACTCAACACGTAAACCTGCAATGGCCCGCTCTACCGTTCTTGCTGCTTTAGTCATGAGGCGTTGCTGGGTAAGTCCATAAATTGTGATTGTTAAGCTGAATAAAACCAGATAGTAAAGTATGTGGTTTTCGCGATTTATATCAGAAATGTTCTCAGCTACGTTATTGATTAAAGCAAGAACCAAAGCGTTCGCAAGGCCAGAGATACAGCCTAAAGCAACAAAGGTCCTTCTCTTTATTTTTATATTTCGACTAATTAAATCGTATAATACCATCTCATTATCTTTTCTTGTTTTTGTACTCAGCAAATTATTAAGTGCTTGAGACTAAGTCTAAATTCCATGTAATTTATGTAGGTGTTACGCTTTGGCGTTTCATAACTACAAACTATGTACACACCGTTTGGCTATTCTTCTTCCTCCTCTTGGATGGGGTCTCTTCGTTTGGCCAAAAATAGGATCAACAAACCAGCTAAAGGGGTAAATACCAACGAGATCAAAAAGAACCCGACAGGTCCTGCAAACGTGTTTCGCCCCCAGTAACCAGATAAAATGCACAAACCCAAATACAGTATTACCAGCATCTTCAATTCCTTAAATTAACAAGTGTATAAGAAATAAACCAGCAGAAACCTGCTGGCTTATCAAGTTACTACTAACTAGCAGCATTCACTTGAGCGTCATCATTACCTTTATCTTTACGATACTTCGCTGCCATATCAGAAATGTCGCCTTTAATGCTCGAAAGATTAAGGTCTAACAAAGTTCCGCCATGTTCAAAGTGTCTAATAAAAGTAGTACCAACAGCATGTGAAGATGCCGCTGAAACGACTGGCATAAACGCCAACGCACTCAAAGTGCCAAGTACTGGTACAGCTTTCAAAAAGCTGCTCAAACCTGCGCCGCCGAGTGTTTGTGGAAATGAACCGCCAATAACCGCACTGATCGTACCGCGTAGCTTGTTATCACTATACGATTGACCATATACCTTAGCTATTTCACCGATCATCTTAATTTGTATACCTGTCAACGCGACTAAGTCGACCGCTGGAATTGGGATCAATCCGCTGCCAAACGACCACTTGGTATACTTATCGACAATTAGCTGTGCAATGGCTTCACGATTTTCAACCTCGACATGATTGGCGTCCTGCTCGGTCTTCACCTCGTTTGCCTTTTCTTCCTTTGCTGTTTTTGTCGCTGTCATATTAAGTCCTCTATGAGTTAGAATTAAACAGTTGTTAAACTTACCAAACTACGTCAAAGCCGTTTAAGCTTAGTCTTTAGCTTGCCCTTTTTCACTGTTCATACCAGCAAGATATGAACAGTAATCCTTTGTATGTACTAAAAACTTCTGAGCACATGTTTTGAAAACGAAATACAACTGCGCTATTCCCTTTTCATAAAATATTAAAAATCATGCTTCATCTAATACGCCCTGACAGGCCGTGGTACGGTGACTATCGCTGTAGAAAATGATGTTTCTGATCTCACTTGAAATACAGTCTGACTCAGTACCGGTTTTAACATAATTGCTAAATACCATGACTGATTGGTCGCGCTCTAACAGTCGATTAAAACTAGTCACCCATGAATATGGGTAGCTTCCTGAATACTGTAAGAATTTTTCGTATTTTCTTAAGTTGGTATCAGTTGGATTTTGTGGACAATCCGATACCTTTCCGTATTGATTCGGGTCGATAAAAGTGACAAACCAGCCATAACCGTAGTATTCACACGACTCTGTACTACCAGTATTTGAATAAGGCGCGAATGCAGCTAGCTTTTGTACATCGTCCAAGACTTGGGTACCATACAAGCCCTGATCCCACTTATGCATATCTTCAACCGTTGAATACATCTCACCAGCTGAATACAACACCAGCGGATTACTGTAAGGGTTAACTAAAATATCTTCATACGGCGCAGGTCCTCCAATTTCTGGGGGTCGACCATTTGCCAATGGCAAGTATTGATTACCTTTATAGATATAACCCGTCGTCATGTTTTTGTAGATACCTATCGCGCTGAATGAGCCACTGTCAGTCATATTTAAAGGGTCTAGGATCTGCTCCTTAAGGATGTTCTCGAACCAGAACTCGCGATTGATGTCACCTTGTTGACCTGCAGCCAACTGTTCAATGATGTTCCCTATCAAATAATAATTACAGTTGCTGTACTGATACTGAGAACCGGGTGTAAATGAAGGCGCATCACCTTGCTCTGTACATGTACAAAAGCGGTTACTAAAGCCTTCAGGGCCATTTAAATCAGTGGTTTTATCATATAGAAATGGTCGCCAACCATAGTTGTCATAAACCTGTTCATTGTCACTGTAGTTATCAATGCCTGATGACATCGTCAGCAAGTGATGTACAGATACGTCAGCACATTGGTTTTTAGGAAACCAAGGTAAATAATCACCAATCGTCTGTGTACGTAAATCTTTGCCTTCGAGCATCCGCATCAAAATTGCTGCGGCGAAAGCTTTGGTATTAGAGCCTATGCGGTATTTAGATTTTATTGTGTTATCAACCTCATACTGCATGTTTTGTGGTCCACAATTTGCCTCATAGACAACTTGATCAGCTGCGGTAACATAGATGGTTCCGAAAAAGACCATCTTATTACAATAATCATTTACGGTTGTCTCAATCATTTCTATCTGACTGGCTGTAATTGTGGTGTTTTTTGCCACACTCTTTTTTTGTAAACAAGATGCCAGGATCAAGCTGATAAAACACAGAACCATAATTTTAAATCGTGAATGCATTAGCCGTTTCATTTCTTTAGTTTCCTTCAATGAATATTTATTCTTTGCTAACCACAAAACTACTAACAAAACCTAACCTAGCTTGAGTGAACAAGCAGAACACGCGTTAAATCTATGCGCGAATATTTAACCAACAATTTTTGCCATACCTACTAGTACCTTTCTCACACCGCTGTATGCCTGCCTACCATGCGTATACAACATGTTATCTAACAGTAAGATGTCATTTCTTTGCCATGAATATGAGAATGTAGCTTCTTTATAAACTTGGTTAATCACTTGGATGTCTTCATCAGCGATTGGGCTACCATCTCCGTAATAGGCATTTCTAGGTAGCTTGTGCTCACCTATACTTGAGCGCATTAAGTCGGGCATTTGGCCATCAATGCTAGAGCTGTGAAATAGATGCGCCTGATTGAACCAGACCTTTTCACCGGTTTGAGGGTGAATCGCTACAGCAGGGCGAAGTTGGCGTGTTTGTAATCTTTCTCCATCCCATTCAAACTCTATTTCATTTTCCTTGCAGTAAGCTTCTACTTCCACCTTGCTTTGTGTCTGAAAAACCTCCTGCCAGGGCAAGTCAATCTCTCCATAGTTTCGAACATACATCACACCCAATTGCTCGAACTTGTCACGGATGGTCTTAGGAATGTTTTGATATACGACTCGGCTATCTGCCAAAGGTGTGTCACCCCCTGTTTTCGCTGGTACAACACAGAAAAACCCCATTCGCATTGGCCAACGATTAGAATAGGCATTTTCATTGTGCTGCAAGATCACCTGATCGGCGTGATACTCAGTCGTAGTGTAAATATTGTTTCTCATTGCAGTACGAGGTGATGAGCGATACACATACTGACTCAAAGGCTCACCAAAAATAGTCTCTAATATGGTACTAAATTGGTTGCTACTAACAATGTTCAACCCTCTTAGCAGCGCAAAACCATCCGAGTTTACCCATTGATTAATCTGTTCAACATGGTCCTTAACCCAAGCTAAACCACTTTGCTTTTGTGACGATAGGTCATGGATCCGATGATCGATAACCCCAGAGCTTCTACCCATCTTTACTGATAGTAATTGATCCATTTTAATCCCATCCTTTTGTTAGATAAGGCCTACACTGTAGAACATAATTTTTACACTTGTTAATTGAGTACATAATTCTTTTCCAATAGCAGAGCAACCTCACGGGCATTGCCGTGTTGAAGTATTGTTAAATGATTACCTGACAATTCAACCCCTTGCAATTGATTACAAAGTCGAGCCCACCCCAAGTCAGAGCTTAATGGCTCTCCGTCAAAGCTTGATGTTTGGCTGGCCTTGATAACCAATGTCGGTATATCGCAAGGCAAATTGCCCAACTGTACTGGCGCGTTTACCTGAGCGTTAAACACACATTTGAATCTATCTAATTGTTCAACTGAAAACCGATAACCATATTGAGATAAATAATCGCTAAGCCATTGGAGTTGTTGCTGTGAGTCTAACGACTGGTAGTGCAAAAACTGCTCTTGCGTTACCTGTAGCGAAAAGAATTGACTAAAGTTTTCAAGGATAAACAGCGCACACTGTTTATCATCAACCAGCTCTGGCTGTTGTCTGGGCACGGGAGTATCCAAAACAGTTAGAGTGACGCTCTGAGCGTGATTTCGATGTAGACTTTTCGCCATTTCATAAGCAATAAAGCTACCAAATGAATGCCCGACCAAATGTATCTGCTCTGATAGTCCGGCTTGATTGATCGCTTCTAAATAGTGCTCGGCAGTGGCGTAAATTGAAGCTGTAATGCGATGTTCATAGGCTATCTCATCAGGCTGTAGCCCATAAACGGGGATCCGTTCATCGATATTTTGTACCAACGCTTGAAATGCGATGAGTAAGCCACCAGCACCAGCTATTAATACGATAGGCGCATATCCCGCTTGCCCTGTTTGTAAACATAGTAATGATGTGAGTGGTAATGGCTCATTGCCTTGAGCTTTTGTCTGCGAAAGTAACTCAATTGCCTCACTAAGTGCTCTGATACTGCGATGTTGGAACACAAAATCAATTGGCACGGACAAGTTGAGACTATGACTTAGCTGACCCACCAAACGCATCGCCAGCAAAGAATGGACACCTAGAGTGAATATATCATCGTCTAAGGCGATATGATCTAGATTTAGCAAAGCTTTAAGCTGGCTTGATAATGCACTTTGTAGCGGAGTATGTACTTCAGCGCCGGTAGCTTCTTGATGTAGCTGTAATTTGCTGGCCTGTGCGACCAAGGACTTACGATCAACTTTACCATTGGTCGTTAAAGGCAACTCATTCACGAAAATAATGTGTTGGGGCACCATGTAATCTGGCACCTTACAAGCCAGTGCAGAACAGATCTGCGCGTCACTTACGGGCACATGGGTTACCAAAAACGCCACTAATTGCTTAGAGTCTGACACATCCTCACGTATCACCACGGCGCACGCTGTCACTTTGTCATCCAACAGCAGATTTCTCTCTACCTCAGCCAGTTCGACACGATAACCCCTGATCTTAACCTGTTCATCCAACCGGCCAATAAAGACAATCTCACGCCTTTCGTTTAAACGCACTTTATCGCCAGTTTTATATAGCCTTTTGTTAGAATAAGGTAGAACAACAAAAGCACGATTTGTTTTTTCAGTATCCCCCAAATAACCACGAGCCAATGCATGGCCACTGATGTGAAGTTCGCCCGCAATGTAATCAGGTAAGGCTCTCAAATGCCTATCTAGTACCGCCAACTGCACTTGGGCAACCGGTCTGCCAATACAGATGTCTCCTTCGTGGTGATGAGTTACATCTTGTAAAGTCGCTGATATTGTCGCTTCCGTCGGGCCATAAGCATTAATCAACCGAATTTGACTGCCATAATTGCGTTGCCAAGATGACAAAGCAGATAATTGCATTTGCTCCCCACCGATGGTGATCATCCGCAGTTGTGGTCCGAATTCAACCTGTTCAAGTGCAAGTTGATGCCAATATGCAGTAGGCAAACTCATAAGCGTCAAAGCACAGCGTTTGGCTACCTGTGCCAAACCTCTGGCAGATAGCAATTGATTAGAGTCACTCATAACCAAAGTGGCCCCATTAAGGAGCGTACAAAATACTTCTTCGGCAAATACGTCAAAGCTACAACTGGCGAATTGCAGATAGTTATCCTGCGCTGTAATGTCATAACATTGACTTAAAAATGACACGTAATTAATCACACTTCGCTGCTCTACCATCACTCCCTTGGGCACACCTGTAGTACCCGAGGTATAAATGACATAACACAGTTGCTGATTGTGATGTGTTGCCTCAAGCAACTCTGCGCTCGCTAAATTCTCTGTATTTATAGCCTGCATATCAAAGCACTGACATTCAGGCAGTGCCCCTTGCCAGCCGTTTTTATCGGTAATGAGGGCAGACACATTGGCATCTGAAATCATATAATGGCGACGTTCAGATGGCAGCTGCGGTGAAATGGGTAAATATGCTGCCCCCAACTTTAAACATGCCAATATAGCCGTGACCAAATCAAAACTTGGCGCTAAACACACCCCTAAAATTGGCTGATGAGATTTGCTATTTACCAATTGTGCTTTGAGATAACAAGCCAGGTTTGTCGCCTCTTGATCAAGCATTTTGTAACTTATGCTCTGTAATTGATCATCACGATAAAATTCTAAAGCTTTTGCATGTGGGTAGCGCTGAACAATATCAGCAAACCTTTGTTGTAAGGTTTTTGCTGTACTGAACGGCATAAAGTCTGAGCTATTCTCAGTCCCTAGGTTGAACGTATCTATCTCTAAAAAGCAATCATGATTAGCAACGAGTGGCAACGTGCTTAACTGGCTTTGTGGTGAACTAACAAAGGCACTTAGCAGCCATTGTATTGTTTCTAAGCTTTGTTTGGCCGTACTATGGCTAAATAAGCTTATGTCATATCCGAGCGTCAGAGATAGACGTTGCCCTGTGCCCACTACAAAGGTAATTGGGTAATGTGTCTCATCTTTATGGGACTGCTGAGTAACCTTGAACGGTGTATGCTCAGTACTATCTAATGGATCCGTTGGATAGTTTTCAAAAACATATAGCGCATCAAAAAGTTCGGTGCCATTTTCAATCTCGCTGCAATCATGTACCAGAGTTAGAGCGCTATGGCTGTATTGCGCAAGCTGTAAATGATTTTGCTTAACCGAATTTATATAGTCAACAACCGTGCCAGTGGCTGGGATGTCCAGTTTCACCGCTTGAGTATTGATATACAGACCAACCTTTTGTTCGACATTAGTAAGGTCGCTGGGTCTACCCGAAATAGTTTGTCCAAACAATGCGTAGTCTTTGTCACAACATACGCTGAGCCAGTATCCCCAGACAGCCTGCAATACATGATTAAGTGTAAAACCATGAGTCTGTGCAAATTCTCTTAGCTGCTCACATTGGCGCGGGTCAAGTTCTATCTCAAGTTCTTTAATATGCTGCTGCGAAGAATTTGCTGGTGTTGCTATATGTGCACTTAATAGCGTTGGCTCTTTCGCATCCCATAGGTACTTACGCCAGAACGCTTGCTCACCGCCATCCCCTGTATTCAAAAGATAAGCGATATAATCTCGGTAATTATCTGGTGATATTTGCAGCGCCTTACCACTTATACGGGCATTGTATAGAGACATTAAATTGGCAAACAATATAGGTAATGACCAGCCATCCATAATCAAATGATGGTACGTCCAGATAAAACCGTATTGATTTTCTGTCAGTGGCACTAAACGCAAGCGCATGCACGGCGCACACGTCAAATCAATGCCTGCGTCAATCTCCTGGCTAGCTAAACTGTCAATATAAGCTGTAATTTGCTCATGACTTAGTTTCTTTAATAGAAGTTCATCAACTTGAAACGGTAATTCACACTTCTCTATAACCACCTGTAGTGGCTCCTCAATACCGTTAACAAAGGCGCTTCTAAGTATGCTGTGCGTCGCTATCACTTGTTGCCATGCATAGGCAAATGCTTCTATATCAAGTTCACCTTCAAATTTCATCACAGCTTGCTCTAAGTATGGCGATGAGTTTTGACTATGTCGCTGACTATGCAGCCACATGCCTTGTTGCAACATACTTAATGGGTAGATGTCTTCGATGTTTTGCTTAGCAAATGGCGCAACTACGTTTTGCAACTGTAAACGTGATACTCCCTTTAATAAGCTAAAATCGCTAGGTATATAGTGTCTTTGGGTTTGCTCCATACAATGACTGACCACGTCCTGTAAACTTTGAGCAAAATACTGTGCGAATGCCACTACGTGATTTTCACTAAGACGGTGTCTATCAAAATCAAACAATAAAGTGAGTTGTGCATCACTCACAGACGCTGTGATTTGCAGGCCATAATATAGCTGATTGTACTTACTGTGTAATTGACCAACCGACTCTGTTGCATCAGCTATCAGTCCAGCGTTATTAAGTGCTCCATCTAACTGTCCAAGATAGTTAAAAAACAGCTTATCTTGAGTGTCGATATGCAATGAATCACGCACAGCTTTTGACGGATGGTTATACCGTAACGCTCCATAACTACTGGCAATATTTGTGGTACTGGCGAGCTGCTCTTTAACATTACTGATAACCTCAGTTAAATTGGCTACATTGCTGAATAAATGCAATGGAAACAGCGATGTTAACCAGCCCACACTGCGATCATTTGCAAACTGCTGTTGTAGTAACTCACGACCATGTCCTTCAAGCATGATGACTTGCGATTTGGTTTGATAGAGGTGCATCATCGTCCACTGTAATGCACTAAGCAGCAATGCTTGAACGCCAGTGCCATAAGCGTGATTGGCATCCTTGAGCAGCGCTTTGGTTAAAGTAGCAGCGCACGTGATTTTGTGGTTTACAGGATCTGGATTGAGTGTTTTTCTAGTTGCTTGCAACGGTAACACGCTAGTCGATTTAGCGCGCTGAGCGAGCTTTTGCCATTTATCTAGGTGTATTTTTGCTTGGCCCTGTGCCACAAAAAAATCACTGATAAGGTTTAAATTCGTGCTGTGCTCTGGAAACTCTGGGGCTTTCCCTCTCACCACATTGCCACAGGCATGTTGCATGTCTTCAAGAACGATACGCCATGATACGCCATCAATTAACAGATGGTGGGCTACCAATAACAGTCGGTTTGTACTTTCAGCAATTGGTGTTTTTATATAGCAAACACGAAACAAACTAGTACGCGAGAATGCAAAGCTCGACTGTATTTGTTGTGCTTTTTTTGTAAGCTCTGTTCGCCAATCAGCATCATCACTGAGATCAATATGTTCAAGTACATCGTCAATAGCTAGCTTATCAACCACTTCAAGCTGTGAGCCATTAGTCACGATGCGCAGCCCTTCATGCTGTGCAATAATGCTTAGTATTGCCTCCGCCATGTGATGCAAAGACAGCGACTTGTTCAGAGATAACATTAACGCTTGATTCCAGTGTGTTGGTTGAGCGAACTGCTGCTCAAAGAACCACTGTTGAATAGGTAGCGCCTTAAACTGACCAACGTGTGGTGGCGTTGGCATGAATAAACTTTGATACGAACCTAGGTCTTGCACCTGTTTGGCTAGTACCTCAACACTACTATAGTTAAATACATCAGCAACCGAAATTGAAAAACCAATGGCTCTTGCACGACTAGCAATTTGAATGCTCAATATTGAATCGCCACCATGAGCAAAAAAATCATCCGATGCTAAGAATGCGTCGTTATTGAGCACCTCACGGTAGATCCTCAACAACAATGCCTGTGTTGTACCCTGCACCTCAATGTCATCACCTCTACGGATTTGGCTATTCGATTCTCCCTCTAGGGCGAGTTCATTTAGGGCTCTGTGATCTATTTTGCCATGAACTGTTAACGGTAATTGCTCTAAAAAGACATAACGATTTGGATGCATATATACGGGCAATTTATGTGCTATCAATTGTATGACCGCCTCTTGCACTGACTGTTTCGTACTGCTATCAGCTACAATAAATGCAATCAATTGTTTAACATTTTTAGCCGATGAGTTTACCTGTACAACGCACTCGTCAACCGAGCTATGACTTAACAGAACCTGTTCAATCTCTGCCAATTCAATTCGGTAGCCTCGCAGCTTTACCTGCTCATCGTTACGGCCAATGTACGCAATTGTGTCATTGTTTATACAACGCACGAGATCGCCAGTTTGGTATGCTCTAACAGCCTTCCCTTGTTGACACTTTAGAGTAACAAAGCGTTGTTGAGTCAACTGCTCTTGGTATAAGTAACCTCTGGCCAGCCCTTCACCAGCTACATACAACTCACCCACCATTCCCTTTGGCACCGGTTGTTGCAAGCTATCTAGAATATACAAACTGGTATTGTCTATAGGTGAACCAATATCTGGGGTTTGTTCTTTGTTTGTCACCACCCCAGAGGTTGCGACAACGGACGATTCTGTCGGCCCATAGTTGTTCACAATGACAAATGGGTGGTTTGACACATCCACTTGACTGAGCTTATCCCCGCCTACTAACAAATAGTGTAAATGTTGAGGGTCGAACTGTTTATCAGCCAACATGATTTCAGCGATAGGTGTTGCTAAAAAGCAATGCGTCACCTTGTGGCCTGTTAATACACGCGATAGTGCCGATGGTGAGTTCAAAGTATCTCTGGCGATAGTAATTATGGCTGCACCACTACTTAGGTATGGCCATATTTCCCAAGCAGCGGCGTCAAATGCAATATTTGCTGTTTGACTCGCAACACATTGCTCAGATACGTTGAACGCGCGACGATGCCAAAGACATAGGTTCATCAAGCCGTGATGTGGGATCATGACACCTTTAGGATTACCCGTTGTGCCAGAGGTATAAATCACATAAGCGAGTTGCTCAGACGTCACTACAGGCAAGCTCTTCACCTCTTTAGAGGCAATAATAATATCGTGTTCTAAATGATAATCATCAATACACAACACTTGGCAGCCAGCTTGCGCAAGTGAAGATAATTTATCGAGGCTATCACTGCGGGTGATTAACCATTTTGCCTTACAATCAGAGGCGATAAAATCAATTCGAGCTTGAGGGTAATCTGGGTCAACGGGTACGTAGCAACCACCCGCTTTCAAGACCGCCAGCATACTCACCACTAAATCAATACCCGAGGCCATGCTAACCATCACACACTGTTCAGCTAATAGCCCTTTTGCCAGAAGATATTTAGCCAACTCTGTACTGTGCTGTTCCAGCCACTGATAAGTAGCTGTTTGAGTATTATTGGGCTCTACAAGTGCGGTACTATCTTTTGACTCGTCACTACAAGCAATACTTGCTATCTGGTCAATAACCGTTTGCGCATGCGCTCCTTCAGTATATTTGCCATGCAGTATATGACTTGGGATCTGCTCTTTTGTCAGCAACGGTAACTCAAGCACGTTACGATTGGGTGCCTGAACAATATGCTCTACAAGCACCGCAAACGCGTTTGCCATAGCCGAAATAGTTTGCTCATTAAACAATTGGCTGTTATATGCCCAAGTAAAACGCATATGTGGTTGCCCTTGAGCATTTAGTTCCTCAGTACAACTGAGCTCTATGTCAAACTTGACCTGCTGCGATAAGGTTTCAATAGCGCAGGTATCAAGACCTGCCAACTTTAACCTGGTATCAATTTGTGGATTCAACGAAAATGTCAGTTGAAAAACACTTTGATGACTTAAGTCTCTACTAAGCTTTAACTGTTCAACAATTTGCTCAAAGGGCATATGTTGGTGTTGATGTATCTCTTGCAGTACTTTCTTTTGTTGAAGTAATAACCCTTCAAAGCTCATTTGTTCCGTCAGAACGGCACGGATCGGCAAGGTGTTTACAAAAAAGCCTATCAATGACTCAAGCACAGAGTGACTTCGCCCCGAAAAAGGAGAGCCTATTACGACATCAAGGCTGTTACTAAAGCGTGCAATCAACAATGAATAGGCGCTGTGTAACCAAGTAAACGTAGTAATATCCAGACGCTGACAATGCGCGCGAATAGCCTCACTGGTGGCTTTGCTAAATCTTTGCGTCACATGGGCTCCTTGTAAAGAGAGCTGCTTAGTTCTGGGTTTATCCAGTGATAACTGATGCAAAGGTGGTGCGCCAGACAAGTGTTCTAGCCAAAATGCTTTATGTTGTTCGAGCGACTCACCGTTTAAAGTCTTTCTTTGCCAAAGCGTATAATCGGCGTATTGAATAGGCAGCGGGTTTCTGAGACTCTCTGGTAATGCCTGAGTGTGGGCATAGTGATGATAAAATTGGGTAAACTCAGTAACCAGAATATCTAATGATTTAGCATCGGATGCAATGTGGTGCATATTGACTAGCAACCTATGGTCATCACAATGCCACTTCACCAGTACTACGCGTATCATTAAATCACTGTCTAGTTTAAACGGCGTTTGTCTGTCATCACGCAGAACTTTAAGCCACAATCTACTTTTTTGTTCTTCACTAAGTGCGCTACCATCAACATAGTTAACTATGTCACAACGGACTTCATTGATTTTTTGCACGGGCTTTGCATCATGATTCTTCACAATGCAGGTTCGCAGTACCTCATGGCGCGCGACTATTGCCTGCCAAGCTTGGGTAAATGCATCAATGTTAAGCATGCCTTTAAGTGCAAATGCAGCGCTCATATGGTACTCAAGACTACCTTGTTGGATTTGATCGATACTCCATAAGCGTTGCTGTGCAAATGATAGCGGCAAAACAGTCTGATCAGTACGAGGAACTGGCAAAATGTCTTGGCTATGATGGCGTTGAGCCTGGTTATTCTGGGCAAGTACGGCGAGTGATTTAACTTTAGGTTGCTGAAATAAATCTTTTAAGGTGATATTGAGCTTAGCGTGCTCTCGCAGCTTTGTAACAACCTGCGTAGCCAGCAATGAGTGCCCACCCAGCCTAAAGAAATGGCAATCACGTCCGACCTTAGGCACTTGTAGAACCTCTGAAAAACAATCCGCGATAAGTTTTTCAATTGGTGTAGTGGGTTCAGTAAATTCATCACTTAGAGAGCCCGTTTCATCCAGTGCCAACAATGCTTTTTTATCTACCTTTCCATTAACCGTCAACGGCATCTGTGAAACCGCAATAACGCAGCTAGGCAGCATAAACTCAGGCAACGTCTGGCGTAAATATTGCTGCGCCTGAGATGTTAAATCATCAAATTGTGCCTGATCACAAACCACCACAAAGGCGCAGATCCTTGCTCCTAACGTTTCATCACGATTGAGTAGCACCACCACTTCATCAAGCCAAGGGTGCGCACGTAGTTGATTCTCAATCTCACCCAGCTCTATACGGTAACCTCTTACTTTAACCTGATCGTCAATACGACTGATATACAGCAGTTCACCACTGGACAAATAGCGCACCAAATCACCTGTTTTATAGAGTTTACCCGTTGTTGCAAAGGGGTCGGCAATAAAGCGCTCAGTATTTAAGTCATCTCTTTGCCAGTAACCACGGCAAACCCCATCTCCTCCTACATACAACTCACCCACAGCGCCGGGTGGCAATAACTGTTGCTGCTTATCAAGTACATAACAAGATGTTGTAGGGATCGGGTGACCGATGTTGCTAGCACCTTGTGATATTTCATGGTCGGTAATACGTTTATAAGTAACATGTACCGTGGTTTCAGTAATGCCATACATATTAATCAACGCGCAATCGGTAAAACGTTTAGCCCATGGTGCAAGTTTTGCAGGTGCAAGAGCTTCACCGCCAAAAATGACATAACGAATACAATTTTGGGCAAGCTGACTCTCATCCAGTGCTAGCATACTGTTTTGAAGCACATAAAACGCGCTAGGAGTTTGATTTAGTACACTTACCTGCTGTTCAATTATTAGCTTGGCAAACTCGTCACTGTCTTTGCTTTGCGCAGAACTGAGCACCACTAAGCGGCCCCCGAATAACAAAGCGCCATACATCTCCCACACCGAGAAATCAAAGCAAAAAGAATGAAATAAAGTCCAAACATCGTGTTCATTAAAATCAAATAATCGCGGCTCAGTAAACAACAATCTCACCACTTGGCGGTGCTCTATTTGCACGCCCTTTGGCCGCCCAGTTGTCCCCGAGGTGTATATCATGTATGCCAAATGCTCTGGTCGAATATCAAGATTTGGATTAGATGTATCTTCACAAGCACTATAAATTTCAGAGTCGTTGATGTTTATAACGTTGTCAGCCAAACTCTCGAAGCGCTGATAGTTTTGTCCATCGCAGACAAATAAACTACCGCTCTGGTTTGTGCTGTTCACATCATTAATGATGTAATCAATCCTGTCTTGCGGGTAATCAGGATCAATAGGTACATAGGCACATCCCGCTTTTAAAATTGCCAATAGCGTAACAACGAGATCTACACTGCGACCAACACTTACGGGGATCAACTGCTCTTTACTTACCCCTTGTGCCAAAAGAATATGAGCTAATTGGTTGGCACGCAGATTGAGTGCTTTGTAGCTTAATATGCTATTTTCGTCCGTAAGAGCGATACGCTGAGCAAAGCTCTCGACCTGGTGTTCAAACACAGTTACTAAATTTGCATCTTGTGGCCAAATCACATTACTGCACTGCGGCTGTGCCAGTAGTGCCCGTTGCTGCTGCACTGTCACCATAGGAATACGAGCACACATGGTGTTTGCATATTCACTAACATGCTCCAACAACAATGCAAAGCTATCTGCCCAATTTTGAATGGTCGCTAAGTCATACAACGCACTGTCAAACTTCCAGTTGAGCAACACACCTTGCGCGTTTAATTGCACATTTAATTCTAGGTCGCACTTAATGGCACATTCGACTTTTTGTGCTCCTGCCTCTTCAATACTCAACCCCGGCAAGTTAAACGCGCCCTGCTCTGCGTGTTCAAGCGTAAACAGGATCTGAACTAAGGGATGATGGCTTAAGTCTCGTTTACAGTTCAACGCATCAACCAGTTTATCAAACGGCATGTTTTGATATTCAAAAGCCTGTAAGATTTGTTCTTTTTGCTTTTGTAACCAATCATCGAACTTACTGTCATCCTCTAGCTGTGCGGGAATAACTATGGTGTTGACAAACAAGCCTATCAGTGGCTCTAGCTTTGGATGAATACGCCCCAATACCGGCGTTCCTACCAACACCTTGTCAGTTTGGTTGAGTCGGCCAATAAATAACATAAAGCAACTTAGTACCCACATAAATGGCGTAACATTTTGCTTTGCGCTTTGTTCGAGTAAGCGGTGCTTTGATGCTAGACTCAGCTGTTGACGGAACACTTGCCCAGCTAAGGCTTGCACTGCGGGCCTTGGTCTGTCCGTAGGCAATGATTGAATGGGCTCTAAATCGGCTAACTGGTTTTGCCAATAATTGGTGGCATCCGCGAGATATTCACTATTAAGTGTGTCCCTTTGCCAAAGCGCATAATCCGCATATTGAATCGATAACTCAGGCAAAGATGGTTCGATACCGGCAATCCGAGCGCTATAGATTGTTTCTATTTCCATCACCAAACGAGCCAATGAAGCACCATCAGAAATGATGTGATGCATATTAAACGCCAGCCAATGTTCATTCGCGTCTGACACTAATAATACCCGTAGTAAAGGACCATGGTTTAAATCAAACGCTTGCTCTTGATGGTGCAACAACGAGCGCTTAATTTCTTGTGCTCGAATGGATGGTGAGAATTCATTCGCATTTATCCATGTAAACGGCGTACTTATCGACGCTTGTATGTGCTGCTTGGGGATGCCTTGTTCATCTGCGATAAATTGGGTACGTAGTAGCTCGTGACGTGAAATAATATCCGCGATGGTTTGCTCGAAAATACTAACATCAATGTCGCCATACAACTTAAACTGTATCGGCATATAGTACTGTTTTGAGCCTTGTAATTGCTCTATAAACCAAAGCCCCTCTTGAGCAAAGCTCAAAGGGACTGGCGAAGTGTGAGATACTGCCAACAGCTCTTTGCTATTAGTTTTACTGTCATCTTGGGTAAACTTTTGTTGTACAAAATACTCGATGACCTGAGCTTTATTAGCAATAATACGAGACTTCAAATCATCCGGAAAATCACCGTTTTGCTTAAATGCCAAGCCACCATTTTTTTCATATAAAGTAATACCTGCGGCCAGTGCTTCGCCGATCAAGTTTTCAATTAATAAGGTTTGCTCATTCATTACAAAAACATCTCTTGTGAAGTATCACTTTGGCTATCGCTTGGAGTTGCTTTACTCACCGCTTGATAAATTGCGTACCATTGCGATATTGCCGCTATAGTAGGCCGTTCAAACAACACCCGAACAGGCATATCAATCTCAAGTTGCTCTTTGACCAACGCCGCACATTGGGTTGCCAACAACGAATGTCCGCCCAATGCGAAGAAGTTATCGGTTATTCCCAAATTTTCGACGTTTAATAATTCAGCGAAAATACGCTGCAGCGTTTGTTCAAACTCATTTCTCGGTGCAACATTCTCCGTACAGATGGCTGTGGAGTTCGCTATTTTTTGTAGTGCTTTTAGGTCAACTTTGCCATTGTTTGTCAACGGCAGTTTCTCCAGCACCACAAACTTTTGTGGCAACATGTAGGTAGGCAGATGTTCGGCCAACTGAGTCAACAAAGGTTCGCTCTCGGATGCACTCAACACAAAAGTTCGTTTATCTGAAAGGTGCACAGCGTCTGAAGTCAGCACGATATAAGCCTCAAGGTTTGATGAGTCACTATTAAGCGCTACTGCGGCTTCTTTGATGTTTGGAAGCTTGTTTAGGAAATGATTGATCTCACCCAATTCGATACGATAGCCACGTAACTTAACTTGATGGTCTGTTCTGCCATAAAATTGTAATTGGTCGGCTTTGCCAGCGTCATCCGTAAGCCAGCGTACTTTGTCGCCAGTTTTATAATAAAGCTGCGCTTCACTGTTAGCTGACAGGGATAACGAAACAAACTTTTGCCCGCTAAGTTCTGCCTGCCCTAAATATCCATTTGCAAGATTTTTACCTGCGATGTACAACTCTCCTACAACACCTAGAGGTACAAGGCTTTGTTTTGCATCCAACACCACCAGTTGGGTATTTGCGATGGCACGTCCAATTGGCACACTATGCTCTGCTCGCGCTACTAAGGTTTGGATCTGCTCCTTGCGCGCGAAATAAACGCAAGTCCCAACCGTTGTTTCAGTTGGTCCATATTCGTTTACCCATAACACATTAGGTAATCTGCGACCCAACTGTTCTAGCATCTTGGTGGCTAATGCTTCTCCACCAACCACAACGGTATGCTCACTGAGCGCTTCTTTATCGGCACAAATACTGAGTATTCCTTGCAGATGTGCAGGTGTGAGCTTAAAAAGCTTGGCGGGCTGTGAGAATAGCTCTGAGCTCAATGTCTCTATCAAAGTGTCATCATCTTTGACAACCTTAATACTAAGACCATGTAACAATGCCCCCCATATTGAGGTTACGGTTGCGTCAAACGCCAAAGGTGTGCTCACTATTGAGTATGCGAGTGCTTCATTTAAGTAATTGTCTTGAACATGAGCCAAATACAACGCCAGATTATTATGACTGATTGCCACCCCTTTTGGCTGTCCAGTTGTGCCTGATGTGTAGATCACATAAGCTGGCGCGTCAGGGTTAATATTCGGCTTCACATCAACTGTTGGTGTTTCTTGCCAGCACTTGGCGTCATCTACCGCAACGATAAGTAGATGTTCGGTCTGAGTAACAAGGCCAATAGAGGTTTTATCGACGATTAGTGCGCGCGCTTGGCAATCCTGCAATATAAACTGTATGCGTTGGCTAGGTAATTTAGGGTCAATGGGTACGTAAGTACAACCAAGCTGCCACACGGCTAACATCGCAACGACCATCTCACTTGAAGCAGGCAAACAAATCGCTATGTTGTCACCTTTGTTGACACCCTGCGCCTTAATATAGGCTGCTAATTGTCTAGCCTGATGCTGCAGCGCACTATAGCTAAGCTGCGTGTTATCCGCAGCAATCACAGCTGTCGAATGGCCACTGCGTGTTGCCACATCATCAAAACGTGCCAATAGGGTTGTGTTGTCTTTGATAGCTCGCTGATGGGTATGTACTTGTAGCAGCTCTGTTTGCTGTTCAGCGCTCATCACAGGGATGGCATCTAGTGAACGTTCTGGGTTCTCAAGCAAGGCATTGATCATCACGTTAAATGCGTTTGCCATCAATTTGATACTAGATTTTTTAAACAGTGATGTTGCGAAGTTCCACTGAAGGCTAATACCTGCTGCGGACTCCATAGCATTCACCTCCAGATCGAACTTCATAGTATGCCCATCATCTGGTAGTTGCTCTATATCTAGAGCTGGCAAACTAAAATCGACGACTTCGTTATTCTGTAACGCAAACAAAATTTGAAACAACGGCTGGTGCCCTAAGTCCCGCTCTGGGTTTAGAGTCTCAACCAACTGCTCAAACGGAACAGCTTGATGTTTAAACGCATCAAGTACCACTTGTTTTTGCTGAGTTAAAAATTCAACAAAACTCATATGTTCATCTGCACGGGCTCTTATTACTAACGTATTAACAAAAAAGCCTATTAAATCGGCAAGTTCTGCATGCTCTCTGCCCGCCACTGGGGAGCCTGTCATGACATCAGAGGTTTGACTAAAGCGCATAACCGTTAATGAAAAGACACTGTGTAGCCACATGAACAAAGTCACACCTTGACGTGTACACTGGTGCTTAATGGCTTCTAGCTGTTCGATTGATAAATATTGTATAAATGTATCACCCGATAGCTGCTGTAAAGCTGGCCGTGGATAATCTAATGGCAGTTGGTGTAAAGGCGGATAGTCTTGTAAATGAGACTGCCAATAGCTCAGTGATTGCGCAATACTTTGCTGATGCTTATCTTGGCGCTGCCAATGAGCAAAATCTGCATATTGCACAGGTAACGATTGCAAATATCGCATGGCCAATTGATAACCAGATTCTTTGCTAAAGTGGCGATAAAAAGCAATAAATTCCTTAAGCAAAATCGCCATCGACCATCCATCGCTGGCAATGTGGTGCATATTGAAATGCACTTTATGTCGCTGTGTTCCAAGACGAACAAGCAACACTCTGATCAGTAGGTCCGATGACAAGTCAAATGGCTTCAGCGTGGCTTGAGTCATTAGCTCGTGCCACCTTTCCTCTTGGCCTTGCTTGTCTAGCGATGATAGATCAACAATTTGCAAAGGTACGCTAAAGTGATCATTTACCAATTGCTCTGGCTGTTCACCGCTACTGCCCGGTAAAATGATACTGCGTAACACTTCATGTCGCTTAATAATCGCAAGTAGAGCTTGTTCAAAAGCCGACACATCTAATTGACCATTAAACTCAAAGCTTGCTGGCATATGGTACTGCATTGAGCCTTGTTGTACTTGTTCGATCAGCCAAAGACGCTGCTGAGCATAAGACAGCGGTAAACGTTGTGTTCGCCCTACCTGCACAATACCATCCAAAGGTGCTATCTTTGCACTATGCTCAAGCGCCTGAGCCAGTGCTGAGATACTGGGCGTTTTAAATAACTGCTCCAAAGTGACGTCTAGCTGTTTCTCATCACGAATATGGCTTATCAATCGGATCGCTAGTAATGAGTGGCCGCCAAGCTCAAAAAAGTTGTCATGCAAGCCAACATCGTCACGCTTTAATATCTCCCTAAATAACTGTAGTAAATACGCCTGCAGTGGACTGAGCGAAGTAAGCTCAATACGTTCAGAAACTTGGCTAGATGCTCTTTTGAGACTCTCCTTAAGTGCGTTTTCATCTACCTTGGCGTTACTAGTGAGAGGCAGCGCATCCAAACGATGAAATTGACTTGGCACCATATAAGAAGGTAGGAACTCAGCTAAGTGCTGTTTGTAGCGCTGTTCACTATCTAAGCAGTTAGAGGCGCTGACGTAATGTGCACACAGTTGACCTTGCACATCATCTAATGTCACAGCACAATCAATAATTTCAGGTATCGCTAATAAATGATGGCATATCGCGCCGATATCGATTCGATAGCCACGCAACTTAACGACATTATCTTGTCGGCCACAATATCTTAAATAACTAGGAGCTGCGCCACTATCAGCTTGCCAACGCACCTTGTCTCCTGTGCGGTAGAAGCGCTGCTTAACAACGCTGCCATTGCTGGTAGGCAACGTAAGTACCACAAACTTCTCACTATTGAGCTGTTCGCGATTGATGTAACCTGGGCTCAATACTGAACCAGATATCAGCAGCTCCCCTTCAACATTAATTGGCGCGATATGATCATATTGATCCACGACCAACATCCCAGCTTGCGCTATTGGCAAGCCTATCGGCACATCCTGTGCTTTCATCAAGTGCTCAACATTACTGTCAGGGTCGATGATATACACGCTCGAACCCACCGTGGTCTCTGTAGGTCCGTATTCATTCACCCAGCGGCAACGAGGAAGTTTTGCTCTCAGTGCCAAAAGTAGATCTGCGCTTAACGCTTCACCACCGATGACCAACGTGTGTTCTTTGTCACATGGCTCTAGTCGGGCAGATAACGCTAAAACTATACGTAAGTGGGCTGGTGTCAACTTAAAGAGCTTGTTTTCTAGCGAGCTAAATATGGATGAAACTAGCAAAGAAAGCTGCTCAGGGCCTTCTTTTAATAACTCAACACCACCGCCACAAATTAACATAGGAATAAGTGAAGTAACGGTCGCGTCAAAGGCCAGTGGCGTGCTTATCACAGAGCCACGCAACGAAGTTGCGCTGAGATAATGATCACAGGCATGTTGCAAATAGCCATTTAGATTTGTATGCGTAATCGCCACGCCCTTTGGTTTACCCGTTGAGCCTGAGGTATAAATGATGTAACACAGCGTGTCTTGCTGTGCAGTGACTGCTAAAGCTTCGAGTCCGGTATCTAGCGCTGCCTCACTGTAGGCACTGAAGTTTGACTCATCATCAAAAATATCATCCAACAGTAAAAAGTCGGTGCCACTGTCGATCAATTTTTCAGTTTCTTCACTGAATGCCAATATCATCACCATATCGGCGTCATCAACAATCTCTGCTAAGCCTTTTGCAGGTATATCTTTATGTAAAGGAACATAAATGTGTTGTGCTTTTAAAATTGCCAATACCGCAACCACCATTTGCGCGCAAGAAGGCAATAAAATCCCAATTCGACTTTGTGGCTCAAACGCCATTTCTACAAGACATTGAGCTAGCTGATTGGATAGCTTATCAAGCTGCTCATAACTGAGCGTCAACTCTCCTTCACGCACCGCAATTGCGTTAGGTTGTACTTTCGCTTGAGCACTAAAACGCTGATGCCAATATTGCTCTTGTGAATCAACCTCTAAAGTTTGTGCATAAGCTAACAACTGTTGTTGATTTGCCGGCGAACATAATTCAAGCTGCTTAATCTGACATGTTTGATTAGCGATACACTGAGCGAGCACATGACAATATTGCTCAAAAAAGCTAACAATACTATTGTTGTCCCAAAGTGCTGTGTCATATAACCACTCCATGACCATGCTGTTGCCGTCATCAATCACACTAACTTCTAAATCTAACTTGGCACTGCGCACTTGTGTATCGTAAATGTTAACTTGCAAAGCATCCAATTCGAGAGCTTCATTTACTTGATTGTTCACCCTAAACACAATTTGCATCAGTGGGTGAATCGCAAGATTACGCTCTCCGGCCAGTGCATCAACCAAGGCGTCAAAAGGAAGCTGCTGGTGCTTCAATGCCTCATTCAACGTTACCTTAGAGCGGCTTAACGCCTGCTCAAACGTTGTATGAGCATCAAACTCACTGTTAAGCACAAGGGTGTTAATGAAATTACCAATAATACTTTCAAACTCAGTGCGTGCACGACCAGATACAGGTGTTCCCATCACTACTATGTGCTGATTTGAGACTCGACTCAGCCACATAGCAAAGACAGTTTGTAATGTCACAAATAAGGTATGGCCAGAGCTTTTTACAAACTCTCTGAGCTGTTGTGTCAATGCGTTTGGTAAGCGTTGACAATACAAGGCTCCGCCCTCAATCACCTTATTACTGCGGTCACGATCTGTTGGTAATTCATGCACTTTAGGTGCATTCGAAAGTTGCGCTCGCCAGTAATCAAGGTCCCGATGTGCACCTGACGTCGCTTGTTGATCACGCTGCCAATAAACATAATCAATATAGCTGTATTGTGGAGCCTGCGAAATTGGCTCACCACTGCGAATACTTTGATACGCTTGTGATAAATACCTGCACAACAAGTCGATAGACCAACCATCCGATACAATGTGATGCATGGTCACTATCAGCGTATGCTGCTGTTCACTTAATTTGAGTAGAGTCACACGTAGCATCAAATCTGACTCTAAATCAAAACTGTGTTGATAATCACACAGTACCGCTTTTTCTTGTTCACTGGCTTGCTTATTTACATCGTAAATACTCAGATCATGGTGGATAATATTGAATTCATGCTCATCGTTAAGATACTGAACTGCTTGGCCTTGTTGGCCCATTCGGTAGTTAAAGCGCAAAATACTCTGCTGCTGGACAACATGTGAAAAGGCCTGTGTTAGCGCATTTATATCCAACTGACCCGTTAGCTTAAATACGCCTTGTAAATTGTATTGACTACTATGCCCTTGCATCTGAGCAACAAACCACAGGCGTTGCTGAGAAAATGACATTGGATGTTCGCCAAACAATGAGTGTTGGGCTAGCGCCTCTGGTAGGAAATTATTTTGATGGCTCTGAAGTTCAATTATATGCGCCAGTTCAGCCACGGTTGGGTTAGCAAAAATCTCTTTGAGCGATAAAATACAACCCAATTTGCCACGTATTTGGTTTAACAAGCGCATCGCTAGCAACGAATGACCACCGATGGCAAAAAAGTCATCATGGATTCCTATGTTTTCATTACCAACTATTTGCCTAAACAATGATACCAGCTCATTTTGCAAAGGCGTTTTAGCAAAGCTATTGGCCTCGCTATCTTCGAGCACTAATGGAGCTTTATGTTGTAACAACTGATTACGATCTATCTTGCCATTTGCAAGCATAGGTAGCTGCTCATGCACAACGATCACGTTGGGGATCATAGGCTCTGGCAGGTACAATTTCAGCGCTGACTTAATACTGTGTTGCTGCTGTTTGGCACTGAGCACACTGTGCTGAGCAACCACATGCGCAATCAAGCTTGTTTGGTCGTTATTTGATTGGCAAACCACCGCAGCGGCTTTAACCTCAGGTAATGCGTTAAGCTTGGCTTCTATATCCGTCAAGTCAACTCGATAGCCACGTACTTTGGGCTGATTATCTAACCTGCCAAGGTACTCAATCTCACCCATTTGATTCAATCTGACACGATCGCCACTACGATAGAATCTCTTATTATTTTCTAAAGTTATGAAGGACTTCTCGCTCAATTGCGGTGCATTTATATAGCCTAAAGCTACACTTTGACCACCAATATACAGCTCTCCAGGCATACCAACAGGCACGCACTGCTGCCTGTCATTAAGAATTTTGACTTCTACATGGCAAAGCGGCTTACCTATGCTGAAGCTGCCCCAATTCGGGGTGCTTGAAGACATAAGCTTATTGCATGTTACGCCTACGCAGGTTTCCGTAGGGCCGTAATGGTTGACGATGCAAGCCTTTGGAAAATTACTCTTTATTTGAGTAACAAGTTTATCGGTGAGCGCCTCGCCTCCGAGCACCCATTGTTCAATAGTTGGTTTATGCTCCAATTCAGCTATCTGTGGCAATAGCTCATTGGCAAAAGACGGTGTGATTTTAATAAAGTTTGCTTTACTAAGGCAAAGCTCTGAAACGATTTGTTTTGGTTCAGGGTATTCGCTGTTTGGTGCAATTAGAGCGACACAGCCCCCATGCGCTAACACTGGATACAACCCCGTTAAGCACAAATCGGTCGCCAAGCCAGTCACAACCGCTGAACGCGTCTGTGATGACAAATCCAAAACCTCACTCACCCCAGCTACGTAACTATTCAGTGCGTGGTGAGAGATCATTACCCCTTTGGGTGTCCCAGTTGAACCTGAGGTAAACATTACATAAGCACAATCGCTTTTATCAACGTGCACAACTTCGCTTGAAGCTATATCACCTTCACACAGTTGGCCAAATCGATGATTGTTAATTTGCGCATTATTTAAAGCCGCTAAGTCAGCATCACAAAGCGACAAACCATCAATCACTATCAGGTTATTACACTGTGCCTGTTGTAGCATTTCAATGATGCGACTAACGGGTGTGCCGTGCTCAATCGGCAAATAAGCATGACCTGAGCGCAACACAGCAAGCATAGCCACAACACTGTTGATTGTACGAGGCACCAAAAGCGCAATAGGACCGTTACCGGCAAACTGGCTTTGTATGCCAATCGAGTATGCGACTTGGGCACTTTGTCTATCAAGCTCTGCGAAGCTTAACTGTTGAGGTGTGGTACCTTCTTCGAGTAACGCTATCTTTTCTGGCTGGCTTTGAGCATGAGCCAAAATAGCTTCCAAAGCAGAATAACAGCCGGTTTGTCTGTGGTTATCTAATAGTTGAGTTACCCTACTTAAGCTTGGCAGTTGGAGCTGGGTTATTTGCCCGTCAGTTTGTTCATGAAAAGCTGTAACTAATGCTACAAAATCATCGCTTAGATCATTAATCAACTGCGCATCAAATAGGCTGTCACAATAATCAATGTTTGCAGCTAAACCTGACTCCGTTTGCGAAATATTCAACGTTAAATCGAACTTGGCACTGTGGTTGTCAACAGGGAACAATTGTGCAGACAAATCTCCACATGACAGTGTATCAAGCGCAACGCCATTGTAATTAAACAGCACCTGAAATAACGCCGAGTGAGCACTTGATTTGGCCAAATCAAGCGAGCGAATTATATCTTCAACGGCCACATTTTGGTTCGCCAAACCATGTTTGACCGTCTCTTTAACCTGATTCGTCAGGGTGAGGAATGTTGCTGACTCATCGCACTTGACCCGCAAAGGAAGAGTATTTATAAAACACCCGATCATCGACTCAAATTCAGCCATCGAGCGATTAAGCACTGGCACACCCAAAGTAATATCCAGCTTTTGACTGTAGCGATGCAACAGAGCATAAAATACACTGAGCAAACCCACGAATTGAGTGACTTCAAGTGCGTTACATTGTTTGTTAAAGGCCTCTAGGCGCTGTTTATCAATGTTAAAGTGATGTGTACTGCCATGATAACTCTTGCTGGCAGTGCGCGGATAACTGGTAGGTAGTTCAAAAAAATCAATATCTGTTAACTGTTCACACCAATAGTTCAGTTGATTTTGATACTCATCGCTAGCTTGGTATTGCTGCTCCCAATGTACATAATCCAAATATTGTAACGGGTTAGTATTTATCTCCTCGCTTTGTTCTTTGAGCTCATTGAGTAGAGCTTGAATAAACAGGCCAACAGACCAACCGTCAGCAACGATATGATGCATCGCAACATACAGCCACTGACCTTGCTGAGCGCTTTCATCCACAAACAATGTGGCGCGAAGCAACAAGTCATGTTCAAGGTCAAAGCAATACTTGAGCTCTTTGTCTAGGCGCTTAATAATGTCAGGTTTAGTTTCGCTTTTGATGATGTGCTGCGTTTGTAAAGTAAACACAGGAAGCTCGTTGACACGCTGAATAGCGCCTTGGTCATCAAACATGAAATTAGACCTAAGTACTTCGTGGCGCTTTAGCAAGTTATCTATAGCTCGTTGCACCTGATGCACAGCCACAGGTTCAGACAGTTTCACTACCCCTGCCATATTGTAGGCGTTGGATTGCTCCTCATATTGCGAAATAAACCAAATCCGCTGCTGTGCACAAGAAAGCCTTCCTTGCTTCTTGTTGTGCTGCTGCATGTAAGCTATCAATTGGTCCTTTTGTGCCTTAATGCGCGCTAGTTGTTCACTAGGAACACTAGCTAATTTGGTTCTGAGCTTTAGCTTACCATCTTGCAGATAAACATAGATGCCTAGGCCGTCTAACTCGGCCAACAAATTTTGAATTACTGAATTATCCATAATTACAAGTCCATCTCCGTCATGGATTGATCTGCTAACACACCACTGATATCACGGCCACTGACCACATTGCTAACTTGCTTTACATCAGGCGCCGCACATGCTGCTTTAGCTGTAAACAAGTCGTCGATACGCTGGGCCAGTTGAAATACACTTGGGTAATCGAATACATCCGCAACAGTTATGCGAACCCCAAATGCAGTATTGATGCTAGATACTAATTGCATTGCCAGAACGGAGTTACCGCCACCATCAAAAAAGCTTTGCGTAGTACTGAACTTTTCACACTGCAAAATGAGTAAATAGCATTGTAATAGCGTCTCTTCGCTTGGCGTTTGTGGCAATCGCATCTCACAATCCCGCGGCTGTTGAGGTTTCAAATCTGGTAATGCCTTGGTATCTAACTTACCATTAGCCGTTGTAGGCCAATGCTCTAGCCAGCAAAGGTGATCAGGTAACATGTAACTTGGTAAGTACTGTGCTAGCTGTTGGCGTAACATTGGTAATGTCCAATGGGAGTAGCGCTGCTCAAAGTCTAAACAATATGCACATAGCGCGTTATGACCATTGCTTTGAGATATGATCAGTACCTTGACGTAAGAACACCCCACTATCTGTGAAATATGGTATTCAATTTCACCTAACTCGATACGATGGCCGTTTAGTTTGACCTGTTGGTCGAGCCGCCCTTGCAGCTCAATACGACCGTCTGCCAAACGCCTTGCTCTATCACCAGTTTTATAGACTCGTTGTTGCAACTGTGAAGTAAACTCGTGATTGACAAAACGTTCGTCGGTTAGTGCCTCTCTATTAAGATAGCCTTTGGCAACTCCTGCACCACCAATCCATAGCTCCCCCCAAACCCCTACAGGCAAAGGTAAAGCGAGGCTCTGTGCTTGCTCATCCATTACCAAAAGACTGGTGTTTGCGATACCATCACCAATGCTGATTTGCTGTTCATCGGTAATGTGACTGAGCGCCGACCAAATCGTAGTTTCAGTTGGACCATACATGTTCCAAAGCTCACCTCCATTAACCAGAACTTGACTCGCAAGAACTTGGTCTAAAGGCTCACCACCACATAGAACTTTAAGCCCATTAACACAGCTTGGTTGGGTGTTAAGTAATAGTCGCCATAGAGTTGGCGTGGCCTGCATGATGGAAATATCAGCGCTTTTAATAAGCGCAGCTATGGCGTGTGGATCACTGCAAACCTGCTCATTAGCAATAACCGTAGTCGCGCCAACCGTTAATGGCAAAAACAGCTCTAACATTGCTATATCAAATGCGATAGTCGTGATAGCAAGTAACTTATCATCAACACTGATCCCAGGTTCTACTTGCATTGCTCTGAGAAAATTTCCAAGCCCACCATGGCTAATTTCAACGCCTTTAGGGCGACCCGTGGAACCCGAAGTGTAGATAACGTATGCGCTATGTTCAGAAGTTATTTCCACCGAGCATGTTGTACTACTTTGTGCCGCTATCTCTTGTTGATCATTGTCAATATCTACTATCGTGTAACCACTTTGCAAAGCAATACCACTGTCTTCACTTTGGCTGTCACATATCAACATCGCCACATTGGCATCATCGAGAATATCTTTAATGCGTGACTCTGGGTAAGCCAAATCTAATGGCAGGTACGCCGCGCCGAGTCTCATTACCGCCAACAAGGTGATGAGTAATTCATTACGTCTTGGCAGCGCTATAGCTATTAACTGCCCTTCACAAACCCCTTTGTCAGCCAGGTATCTGGCCATTTGACTGACTCGTTCATCAAGCTCTTGATAACTCAGGCTTAGCTGTTCACTTTGCAACGCGATATGTTCTGGGTAACGCTTTACAGCTTCGTCAAAATCGCTGACAACAGTTGCGTTAATAGGCTGCTCATGCTGACCTTTTTGCAGTGGTGCAAGTAGCACACTATGGTATTGTTGCTTGCCAAGTAATGAGCATGCTCTGCTGGACAATGCATCACTACTTTGTAATTCACCTAGCAATAACATCAGGCTTTGCACATGATGCTCAACCATGTCACGCCCGAATTTGCCTTTATTAAACTCAACTTGCAAAGACCATTGCTGCTCAATACAGACAAGGTTACAACTGAACTCAAATTGGCCATACTGCGCTGAACTATTTGTATCCTCTGTGGTTAGCCCTGCAAAATCAGGCAAACTCTGAACCTTATCTAAGTTAAACAAGGTCGCTGGTAAATTTACTTCTTGCTGTGTTAACGCCGAATACGGGTAATGTTGGTGCTCAAAGGCATCAAGCAACTGAGTTTGTACTGCTTTGACCAACATTGCCACATCTTGACACGCACCTACGTTTACTGTGATAGGTAAAATATTGGTGCAGTATCCAACAAGCCCTTGATCTAACACCGCTGAATCATAACTCTGCGCGAGCAGCTGCCTGTCTGAGACGGGAATGGCCACTGCTATCACTGTCTCTCGACTGAGCTTATGCAGCCACAGCATGTATATGGCGAGCAAAGTTGCAAATTGACCACATCCTTGTTGTTGAGCCAAAGTAGTAAGGTTACTGATGGCATTACTGTCAATCTCATACTTCAAGCTATCTACTTCATAGCTTACTGCTTTATTGCTGGTAGCACTCTTTGGCAAAGACACACTCGCGCAACCTGCTAGTTGATTGAGCCAATATTGTTCGTCCACTGTAAAGCGCGGCGATGCGCGATAGCTATCTAGTGCGTTGACATAATCACAAAAGTGCACAAATTGCTGCGCGGTTTCTGTAGAGCGTTGACAATAAAACTGTGCAACGCTCTCAAGCAGCTGTGCCATAGCTATGCCATCAAATAAAACATGATGAGCCACAATACTCAGGTAATGAGTATCCTCATCAATAACTATCAATACGAAACGACATAAGCTATTGAGCTCATAGTTAAACGGTCTATAACGTAATATTTGCAGCTGATTTTGAATGGTATCGCCACTTTCAAGTTCAATAACCTCTAGTGGCAGCACTACATCTAGTAGTTTTTGGTGGCAAAGCTTGTCAGTATTTAAGCCATAATTTAGCATTGGGATGCTGCGACACACTTTCTCTACGGCATCTTGAAGGCGCTCTTTGTCCAGCGCTCCTTGGAGCTTCACCGTTGCCTGTAGATGATATGCTTTTGCCCCCTCTTCACTGCGAAGTGCTAAAGCCAGTAACTGCTGTTGTGCTTGGGTGAGAGCAAATTGTTCAACCTGTGTCGCAATGTCTGCTACAACAGGTCCAAAATATCCCGCTTGCTGCAAGGCCAGTACGCTGTCTATTACCGCTTGGATGATGGCCTCAACATCTGCATCACTGTGCGCATCACTCAAGAAGCAGTTACGTCCTTCCCAAATAAATACACCGCGATTAAGCATTTCGTAGAAGAATACATCCAAGTTCTGGTTAAACCTAAAACGGAATAAAGATGCAAACGACTCAACGCTGATAGGAATCTTATGAGATTCAAAAAACGCATTAAGCGTTTGCTTTAAATACGTGGTTTTTGCACTGATCTGCTCCTGACACTGTTCGCCACGTTTTTTAATCTCTTTTAGTACAGCTTTCGCACTGGCCATCGCTAATGGGTGTTTACAGAATGTGCCCGCAAAAAACGTGGTATCTACTTGTGGATATGATTGATCACCATATTGCCATACCCCGCCATCAATACAATCAAGATATTGAGCACTACCAGCAACCACGCCGATGGGCATGCCTCCACCAACTATCTTGCCATAGGTTGCCATATCAGCCTGAATACCCAATAAGGCCTGTACCCCACCTGGGTGTGCCCTAAATCCGGTAATCATTTCATCGAAAATTAATGCAATGCCGAGCTCCTTGGTCAGCGCTCGCAACTGATGTAAAAACTCCCAAGGCTGTAACTCAGGGTGACGACTCTGTACAGGTTCGACTAATACTGCCGCTATTGAATCCGCTTGAGCTCGAATAGTTTCTAAAGCTTGATCACAGCCATAATCCAGTACCAAATTATCAGCAATCGCACCATGGCGCACACCAGAACACATTGGCTCAACATCATCTCCAGTTGGCGTTGGATGAGCAAGAGTGCCATCATAATGGCCGTGATACGCGCCATTAAACTGTACTATTTTATCTCGTTTACTATGCGTACGAGCTAGACGAACGGCGGTCATAACCGCTTCGGTCCCAGAGTTACAAAATGTTACGCGTTCTAGCCCCGTAAGCTCAGTGATCAACTGGGCTACATCACACGCTAACGGGCTCGCTAACCCCAGTTGCAGACCAGAGTCAATCTGTTCGTACAAAGCCTGCGTGATAAACTCAGGTTTGTGGCCAAACAAGTTAACGCCAAAGTCCATGGTAATATCAATATATTCATTGTCATCGATATCCCAAATACGCGCACCTTCGCAACGTTTCGCAAATACGGGATAAAGCATCTCTTTGCTGGATAATCTAAATCCCGCAGAAGCACGACAGTCTGCCAAGTGTGCGCGATTCTCGGCGACAAGCTCTTTAGAACTTAATGTTTTATCACAATAGCTCTTTGCTAGCTGAGCTTGATAACGCTTGCTTTGTTCATTACCTTGTTGAGTGCTTAGCTGTTTTGACTGAAACCCAGGTAGAACACTCGCCTTTTGCGCCAATTCAGTAGAGGCGATACGAGAGACCCTAGATTGTACGACAGATAAATTTGCGCTTTGAACTGCGCTTGAAGGTTGTTGCTTGACTACCAAGCCTTGTAACATTTGTAGTTGTCTTGCGCTCACCGCATCCACACTTAACCTTGCCTGCTCAGTGGTGACACTTGCCGCAGCTTGTAATTGTTCTTTACAAATTGCCGTTAATACTTGTTCATTCACAGCATGAACAGCATTATTGCTTGATACGATGGCACTGTGTTTAGGTTGCTCAGTGATATCGGTCGGTGACGGTAACGTTACTGGTGCTGTTTGATAGTTACTATGACGCTCAATATAATCCACTAAGCGCTCTACGGTACTCAGCTCCTCATAAAACTGCCGTACACTGAACTCAAGCGCAAACTCTTTTTCATATGTTCTAACCGCCTGCATGATCATCAATGAGTCAACACCCATTTCTAACAATGGCTGGCGAACCTCAATGTCCGACGCCGCAATAGATAACAATGATGAAAGCGTATTAAGTACAAACCCGCTAATTGCCTCGTGGCGTGACTGATCAGAACCTTGAGGCTGCACATCCGTTTCAATAGAATCGAGGTTGGATGCGTCTCCCACAACCCAAAACCTTGATTTCGCGAAAGGGTAATTTGGCAGAGGTTGCCTTTGTATATCGCTAGATGGATATATTGCGGGCCAATTAACCTCAATACCAAGCTCAAAAGCGCGGGCGATTGCCGCTGCATAGCGCTCAAAACCATCACCTTTGGGATGTAAAACTGCTATAAATTCACAGTTAGCTCTTGGCAGGTTTTCCTGAACGATGGTACTGAGCACTGGCTTCGGTCCCATCTCAACTACACAGAAATAATCAAGCGATGCTAAATGAGTTAACGTCTGAGCAAATCGCACAGGTTTGGTGATCTGATCAACCCAGTAGTCTGGCTGACATAATGCCTCTTGCTCTGGTTGCCCTGATACGCTTGATATGAATTCGTAACATGGCAATCCATATTCTATCGTTTCAGCCACAGCTTTAAACTCGGCAAGCATAGGCTGCATCAATGGCGAATGAAATGCACGAGCTGTGTTCAATGCCTTATATTTTATGGTGCGCTGAGTTAATTGCTCACAAATGTGTTTTATAGCCTCATCGCCCCCAGAGAACACGACACCACTTTCCCCGTGATACGCTGAGATAGCGGCTTCAGCTGTGAAAGGTTCAATAAGTTCTTGGGCCAATGATTCAGCGCAACGGGCTGACACCATAGTACCTGTCGCTTCAAGCTGCTCCATGAGCACCGCGCGCGCAGCGATTAGTTTAATCGCATCTTTTAGAGAAAATACCCCTGCTATACATGCAGCTGCATACTCACCCACACTATGACCTATTAGCTTATCTGGTATCATCCCTAAGCTTACCCAAAGCTTACAGAGCGCGTATTCAATGGCGAAAATAGTCACCTGCGTCCACTTGGTTTGATGCAATAATTCACACGCTTCATCGGCATACAATACATCCAACAAGCGCGGCTCTAGTTTATCAGCCAGAAGTGCATCACATTGCTCAATCGCCTCTTTAAAAACAGGTTGTGTATCATAAAGGGCTTTACCCATTGCGTAATACTGAGCGCCTTGCCCGGTAAACAAAAATACCTGCTCGGGCTTAGTGGCTGGCTCTTTAAACGTCTGATGGTTTCCCTTTTTTAGATTTTCAAGCAATTGCGAACGCGACGTTGCGTGCACAGCGCCCCTAAAGCCCTTGATGAAAGGTCTATGAGCGACGGTATGCACCAAAGCATCAAATTGCTCATCACTGAGCAGACTTATCCTTTGAGCGTATTGGTCTATTAACTTTAGAAGTGATGCTTCAGACTTAGCCGATAGCGGCAAAATATATGGTGTGTTTGTTGCAAAAAGTTCTAATTTGACTGAACGCTCTAGGGGCGCTTCACTACAGATCACATGGGCATTTGTACCACCAAACCCGAATGAACTTACCCCTGCCATTGCCGTTTTGCCTTGAATATCAGGCCAGTCTGTTAGTTCGCTTTTAACCGTCAGAGGCATTTTATCCCATGCAATATGAGGGTTTAATTGCTCTACATACCTTTGTCCTGGGAGCTGCTTATGTTGTAAACACAACAATGCTTTTATAAGCCCCGCGATACCGGCCCCCGACTCTAAGTGACCAATATTGGCTTTTGTAGAACCAAGCAATAGTGGCTGAGAAGTTGTTTTTTGCGCGCCATACGTTTTGTTTAATGCGGATACCTCAATTGGGTCACCAAGTTCTGTACCTGTACCATGAGTTTCAACATACTGGATGTCTTGCCCCGGCACTCCCGCATTAGCCAAAGCAGCATTGATCACTTTTTGCTGTGCACCACCATTTGGCGCGGTAAGACCATTGCTGCGACCATCCTGATTTACCGCACTGCCTTTGAGAACTCCATATATAGGATCATTATCGGCAAGAGCCTGAGCTAGAGGCTTTAACAGAATACTTCCCACACCTTCACTTCTGACATAACCATTCGCACTTTGTGAAAATGTTTTGCAATGACCATCCGCTGAGAGCATTTGCGCGCTCGCGCAGGCGTCCGTCACTTCATTACTTAAGATCAAATTTACACCTGACACCAAAGCCAAGGGGACCTCTTTAGTGCGAATTGCTTGCATTGCTTGATGTAAAGCAACGAGCGATGAAGAACACGCCGTATCAACAACCACGCTTGGGCCTGTAAAATTATAGGTATATGACAAACGGTTTGCAGCGATACTCAGCGCCGTACCTGTACCCAAATAAGGATTCTCTGACTGCAACTGCTGTGACAGCAAAAAGTAGTCATTTTGTGAGATACCAACGTACACCCCTACACTTTCACCAGCAAGCTCTTCGGGTCTATAGCCAGCGGCTTCAATTGTGTGATAAGTGGTTTCAAGTAATATTCTGTGTTGAGGATCAATAAATTTTGCTTCGGTTGCTGAGAGTGAGAACATCGCAGGATCAAAGCAATCTATATCATCTAGATAACCACCCATACGGTTTTCATTCAGTTGCTGGCACAAAGACAGGCGTTGCACACTTGGCGTGCTGATAGCATCAACCTTATTTACCAATAATTGCCAATAAGCACCAATGTCTTCAGCTTGTGGATAACGACATGCCATACCTATTACCGCAATGTCATTGTCTTGATGATTGGCTGCCACTTGCTTAAGTTGCTGTCTTGGTTGAGGCGCACTAACACCATCGCCAGTATCCTTAACTGACTCGATATTATCGCTTTTCACTCTGCCAGTAGTGTTTTTGAATGCCTGTTGTACCGACTCAAACTCACAAAGGTAATCAGTCAATTGTGCAATGCTAGGATGTTCATATAAAACAGTCGCTTCAAGCTCTATGTTGTGAATTTCCATTAGCTCACCGGAAATACGCACAGCTTTCATAGAGTCAATGCCCAGCGACTGAAAAGTTGCATCTACATCAAGAGCTTTCGCGTCTTTATCTACCTCGAACGCGATCACTTCTTTTAATATCTTTTGTACTGCATCACGCATTGTTTTATCAAAGCTAGACCCCGTGGGTTTAACGGAAGACGTGTTTGATTGTTTATGCTGATTGTCGCGGCTGCGTGCCACGGGCTCAAAGCAATTACTTAAATAATGACGTTTATTCTCTTGGCGCTGGATTTTACCGCTTGAGGTTTTTAATATTCTTCCGGGTTTGATCAGTACAAGCTCGTAAGGAGTTATACCATGCTGCTCTATAATCGCTTGGGTAACCCTTAAAAAGACCTGTTCTGCATTGAGCTTTCTCAATGCTGTGCGTTTAACTTGTTGCACAACAACCAGTCCTTCATCACCATTTTCGGTCGGTACTGAGAATGCCGCTCCCCCGTTATTATCCAGCGCATCATGTGCCTCTGTTACGGTAAGTTCGATATCCTGCGGGTAGTAATTTTTCCCTCTAAAAATCAAAACATCCTTGCAGCGCCCTGTCACATAAAGCTCTTCTTGATAGATAAAACCAAGATCACCGGTACGTAAGTATGGACCATCATGCTCTTTAGCAATGTAGGCATTAAAGGTTTCTTCTGTTGCCTGCTCATTTTGCCAATACCCTTTTGCGACACTGGCCCCCTTAACCCATATTTCACCAATGGTACCCTCGTCGCAGCGTTGCTTTGAGTTTGGATTAACAATTGCTATCGTATGGTTTTGCCAACTCACTCCGCACGATATGGCATGATATGACTGTTCATTGTCCAGCGCATCAAAATCATAAAACGGCTGTTCTTGTTGATATTGGGCGGCTAACACTGCTTTACCCTGATGCATTTGCTCAGCATTGAGCTTTAACACCTTGGTCAACTGTGACAGCCGTCCACCTGTGGCAAATAGAGTGGTTTCAGCCATACCATAGCAAGGAGAAATACTCTGGCGCGTTAAGCCACAGCGTTTGAATTTTTGATAGAAGCGTTCAAGTGTACTCGCTCTGACAGGCTCTGCACCATTGAGCGCACAGCGCCAGTTTGACAAATCCAGAGCTTCTAGTTCGTCGTCTTTGACGGTATCAACACACAAATCATAAGCAAAGTTGGGAGCACTGGAAGTCAGTGCTTTTGTTTCACTGAGCAATTTCAACCAGCGCAGTGGCTTTTGCAAAAAGTAAGTTGGGTTCATCAGCGCAGCAGGCGCGCCAATGTAGATAGGATGCATAATGCCAAAGATGAGGCCCATATCATGAAAGTGCGGAAGCCAACTAACAATTGCAGTGCTTTGGTCATGACCAAATGCCTGCTTCATCATTTCTTCATTATCAATGATGTTTGCGTGATCAACCATCACCCCTTTTGGATTGCCTGTTGAGCCAGAGGTGTACTGTAAAAAGGCCAGATCACTACTTTCAACATCAATATCTTGCCATGAAAGCGGCTCAAGAAGGTTACCGCCCCTTTCATCGGTTGTGTAAATAGGTAACGCTGTCAGGCTCGGTTCTGACTCAAAAAGTGGCCTTGCAATGTCGTTGATCCTAGCCGTCGTCAAAGCGCCAGCAGCACCCGCATCGACGATTATGCTGCGCAGTCTATCAATATTTTGATTCTTCTTTGGAGGATAAGCTGGAACTGCCACTACACCGGCATATAAACAAGCAAAGAAAGCTTCTACAAACTCAAAACCTGAGTTGTATAACAAAAGTGCACGGTCGCCCTTTTTAAAGTGCACTTTTAACTGTGATGCTATTTCTCTGGCATTTTGATCTAGCTGTGCGTAGGTAAGGGGTTTACTCGGTTGTTCATCTTCGAAGAAATATTGATATGCGATATCATCGCCACGCGTTTTAGCCAATGAAACTAAAGACGCCACTATGTTTGTATTCATTCCATGCCCATCTACGATAAGTACCGAGCTACCACATAGATCACCCTGTCAGCTACCAAGTGACATTAAATAATGGCAACACCGTACATTTACGACCTTACAATTGATAAAAATCAATTAATTTATTTAGATCAACAAATGAATTTATGCAAAACATCCATTGAATACTAATTAAGAATAACCAGAGAAAACCTATCCCCGATTAACTGCTCCTTGATACAACCACATCAATTAACACGGAAAACTCAGTGCTAATCACAATACTTGCTAAGCAGAAATCGTAAATCTCGTATCAAACACCTACGGCACTACAAACAATTTCAAAACAACTTAACGTCTGAAAATTACTTATTAGAACAGAATGTTATCACAACTCAAAAACTAATAAAGATAAAAATACAAAAATTTAACACCAAATTCACTTGAGCCCATCTTTTTTACCTGAATATAGTATTAAATCACTATGAGCAGGTAAATTACAGTGACTTACACACTGACTAACGTTGTCATCAGCAACCATCAAGTCATTTGTAAAAATAGTGGGATTTGCGTATATCTCTGTGTTTAGACGTTATTTTTAGAAAAGTGTAGTCTAACTATATTATTTTGCTTCGTTTATTTCACAGTTATGAATTTTTTAATATGGACCGCTTTCAGACTGACATTCTGAGCATAATTCATATCTGTGTGAGCAATTTTAGTTTTGAGGAACTCACTTTAGCCATGTAAGGCGAAGTGCGATGACTATTGTTTAGATGTGTGGTTGGTGTGAATACTACCGCTTTGTATTAATAGCTTGAATATCAAAAGTACTTGTTATTGATAAAGGAGGAGCCTTGGCCCACCGATTATCTCAGCAAGCCAAGTTACTTTGTTTGACGTTTTATTTAGCCCAAGTGCTGCTCTAAAAGATCGCTGATCATTCCCTCTAAATGAGCAAGATCACCTTCATTGATGACCAACCTCGCCTTAGACTCGTCCAGATCCATTGCTTCTTTAAAAAAGCCGACAAACCCTCTTGCCTTTCGATCTATTTCAAAAATGGCTTCCAGTTGTTCTCCTCTATTAAAGAAAACAAGCTCAACTTCATCGAAATGACCGTGAAATTTACCACATGTGGTCTTAAATTCTAATTCTTGTACGAATGGTAGATTCGAGAAAGATACCGAATCTATACCTTCACAATCAGACTCATAAAGCGTGAAACCCAACGCTTGTAAAGCATCTATAACCGCCTGCTGTAAGGCGTTAGGAACAACATACAAATAGTCTTTATCTGACTTATCAAGCGCCATGTCAATGTCTAGATTAGTCTCTAACCAAGTTTTTGAGTGACCAACAGTGATCGGAGCATCCTCTGCTAGTTCCAATACAAAGGGAAATTGCTTCTGTTCACCAGGCTCAATGGTAAATTTTTCGTCCAGCACAAAACGAGACAAAGTGTACTCTCTGACTTCGGTAACGACCTTGTCATCCTCCATTTCAACTTCAACGGTATAGTTACACACTACATCTAAGTCTATTTTGTTAATCTCTTGAGCGACACTACCGCCAACAACTTTGATAACACCTGTTAGTTCATCCCCGGGTGCAGCTTCGTTATTTTCTAATACTGCATCTATCTTCGCAGCGCCAATACCTACGCTACTTAAGACTTTTTTGAAAAACGACATACTATTCCTTCTATATTCAAAATATCGCATATGTGAGTTAGCTACTCATAAGCTATTGTCATACAACAAAGTTTAAAGTTCAACAACGTACGTTTTCAGCTCTCTATGTTTAAGCTTATCAGGTTGAAAAATTCAAATAGTTATTTCAACCATCATTGCACACTATTAGACTTTTATTATTCATCTACTTTATTGCACACTGAGCGCTGCTCATTTGTATTATCAAGGTTACAGGTAATAAATACTGTTCCTTGAGTATCAAAAAAACCACCATGCCATAACTTTGTTTTTGCTGTTTGTTCTAATGATAAATAACCAAATTTCCCTTGTGTATTGACTATTGCCTGCTGCGAATCGATATTGACTGACACACTTTCGTTATCACTGTTGTTGCTCAAACTGACCCCGCTATTGCCCACCACAATTTGTGGCGGTCTTGCGCTGTCTGGAAAAAATGTAAGCGACTGATAAATATGCATATGACCTGATAGCGATAGTGCTACCTGAGAAGGCAATACGCCAGACTTGGTTCTCGCCAATGCTGTTTGCAACTGCTTATTAAGCGTGTCTAACGGCGTGACGCTATTTAGACCCCATATCGGTCTATGTGTCATCATCCAAGTCGCATTATTCGAATTAGTAGCAAAAGTGTTTAGTTGCTCAAATTGTGCTGTATATTGAGCTGTTAGGTCGTTTGTTGCGAGTTCATCACACGCATTTGCAGAGTCAAACACCCACAAGTTCAAACCATCCAACTCCAAACCATAAGGCTTTATCATTGCAATATGTGACGCTGCGGTCTTTGGCGGATTAGTATAATCACCTTGATTTGGACAGACTTGCTGTGTAATTGAGTCATCAAATTGAGCCCCAGGTCCAAAAAAGTAAAACCACCCTACTCCTGCTCTTGAACATAACTCATGATTTCCTCTAGCAAACACCCAAGGTGCCGTTGCCATTAATTTTTTCGCAGGCTCGAAAAAGTCCACTTTCCAGTTTTCCCAGCTATCTGGTCTAGGACTATTTATTGCATTTTGACTGTAATAGGTGGTTTCTAATCCACATGTGGCTCCACCGTAACCTCCATCGCCAGCATCATAAGCATAAGTATTACCACTAATACTTCCCGAAGTACCACGGTAGTTAAAATCCCCCATATGCAATATTAAATCTTTGCTATTTTTTGAAGCTAAATCGGCAAGGGTTTTAAACGGCTCTGCGGGTGCGTCGTTACAGACCTTTTCCTTACATCCCGTATCACCAAATACTTGAATATGTTTAGGCGCAAGGGTGGTTTTAGCGAGACCTAACGTACTACCTTTAACTATGTAATGCTTATTTGGAGCTATTATTGCTTCACATACGGTAACAGGAAACAAAGTTTCATTGGGCCTAAAGCCTCGCATTGTTGTACGAATGAGCTCCCCGTCATCACTTTGTAACATTGGACACGAGTCATTATCAGTTACTATCTGAGGAAGAATGATCCGCCCATAAATTAGAGTCTGGCCAGTTTTACTAGGGGCTAGCATGGAATATGCCGCCAGTGGTTCTGTACTAGGTTGAGGTGCTTTTAGGCCGTTGTTACCTTGCTTAGCACAGCTTAGCAACAAAGAGGTGGTGATAAGTAGTATGGGTAATCGCATTGCAGCATTCCTTTAATAAAATCTCGTATAGATTCTAATATACAATGCAATTTTCACACGATATTTGCATAAAAAACGCCAGCTTAAGAGCTGGCGTTGTATTCATCGCTTTGCTTTATAGATTCTCTTTAAACAGCTTGTGAATACGTCGGTATTCATCTAACCAACTTGAGGGTTGTCTAAACCCATGAGGTTCAACTGGATAAATCGCCGTTTCAAAGCCAGTTTTCTCTAACTCAATCAAACGCTGTACCAAGCGTACAACGTCTTGGAAAAATACATTATCATCCAACATAGGCGCATTGATCAAAAGCTCATTTTTCAAGCCTTCAGCAAAGTAAATTGGTGAGCTTCGTTCATAAGCAATTGGGTCAACATCTGGATGATTCAAAATGTTAGACGTATAACCTCGGTTATAATAAGCCCAATCTGTTACAGGTCTTATTGCAGCACCAGCTTTAAATAAATCCGGCTGAGTAAACAGCGCCATAAAAGTCATGAATCCGCCGTATGACCCACCGTATGTTCCCACAGCTTGTTGATCAACATTCGCGTTATCTACCATCCATTTTACACCATCAGCCAAATCTTCAACTTCTGGTTTGCCCATATGACGGTATATTGCCGTACGCCAGTCACGACCATAACCTTTAGAAGCGCGATAATCCATGTCCATTACCACATAGCCTTCACTGGCTAATAAAGAATGAAACATAAATTCTCTAAAATATACGGACCAGCCCATGTGAGAGTTTTGCAAATAGCCAGCACCGTGGTTGAAGATAACAGCTTTGCGCTTTTTACCCGTCTCACCTTCAACATAATCAGCAGGGTAATAAACTTTGGCATATACCGGTTGGTCACCATGGCTTGATGGGACTGCTACAATTTTTGGCGCTATCAATTTTTTATTTAAAAACGCCTCAGACACCGTGTTGGTCAAACGTGTTGCAGCCGCATTCGGTGCCACGCTTGATACATACAACTCTTGAGGCATCATAATCTTAGAATGAGTAAGCAGCAGCTTGGTCTCATCAGGGCTCAAGCTATAATCTGTCATACCATCAAGGTTAGTGAGCTGCTCACGCTGCCCCGTTTGCGTACTAACACGATAAATCTCATACAGACCTGGGTGCTCAACATTTGCTTTGAAGTAGATATGGTTATCATCTTTGCTTAGGGTTAGATCAGAAACAACATACTGCCCTTTCGTCAACTGTTTGGCTTTGCCCTGTAACGGCTTGGTATAAATATGGCTGTAGCCACTTTGCTCTGACAAGTAATACAACGTGTCGCTGTTGTTGAACCAACCAAAGTCGTTATGAGCGTAGTTTATCCAAGCGTCATCATGCAGACGGTGCTGAGACACTAGCTTTTGACCTTCAAAATCAATTGTTGCTATCCAACGGTCTTTGTTGTCCCACGCTTCGAGCATCAACGCAACCTGTTCACCTGTGCTATTCCATTGCACTGCATCCGAGCCTCTTTGCTGAAGAAGGTTAATATCTCGAGCCTGCTTTTTAGACTCGTACGTTTTACCTTCTCTGGCCGCATTTTCTTCTTTGACTGAGGCAAGTACATCTTCGTCAAAGCCCGGTAAAGTGTCATAAGCCAATGTGGTCTGAGACTGTGCTAAAAGATCGATAAAGATCACTTCTGATGAATGGCTTTTTGCATCTGCAACCTTGCGACGAGCTGGCACAGATTCTATGTGTCCATCTTGGCTGACGTAATTGGGCATTATATCGCCCTCGTCGCGCCATGAACGCTTATCACCAATTACTGCTACTAGCTTGTCACCTTTTGGAGATAGACTAATTTCAAAAAGTTGTTTTCCTTTACCAAGATAAATTTGATTATCAGCAAGGGTTGAATTTTGCTGTTTAAGCTGCTCAGCACGAGTTTGTTTATCCAGTTTATTTTTATGCTGCAACGCAACAAATTCAATTAACTTATGCTGCTCTTTTGCGATGTACGTACTTGGTTCTTTTACATCAGCTGGCTTATCACTAAGATGAAGCTTTACGATTTCCTGAGTTCTGCCCGTCGCTAGATTAATTTTATAGAGGGTGTTATCGATACGATATGCAAGCTCCCCCGAAAGTAAAAACTGTAGGCTCGATTCGCGCTCAGAACTATGAGTTAGCTGCGTAATTGCGCCAGTTGCTATGGTCTTTAAGAATATATTCCCCTCAAACGTATAAGCTTGGTACTTACCATCATTTGAGTAAATAGCATCGTGTGAACCCATTGTATGTAGTTGGCTGAGCAGAACTTGATTTGGATTGGATTTTGCGTTCGTTGCGCCAACTTCTACAGAAAACGTATCTCTAAGTTCGCTCCCTTGTTGCTTGCGATTAAAGACAATTGTCTTGCTATCAGCAGCCCAAAAAGCGCTTTGGGGCTGACGACCCAACCAATCGGGGTGTGCCATCGCTTGCTCAAGCGTAATATTTTCGCCACCAAAGTCCACAGGTGTTGTAACTACAGATTGAAAAGTTTGTTTTTTTTCGCTGCTTTGAGCAGCTTGGTGAGTCGTTTGACAACCCGTGAGCAGTAAACTAGATGCCACGGCAATCGAAAGGATAGATTGTTTGATCATAGCGCTTCTTATTGATTGTGATATTAATGCTATTAAAGCAAATGTAGGGCAGGAATTCATGTAATTTAAGATTAATCACAGAGTTTCAAGATAAAAAAAGGCCAGTAAATGATACTGGCCAAATACTCTCTGCGCTCACATAGTCGTTGATGGACAACGATTATGAAGTGAGGCCTATCCACGCCTCAAAATATAGGACTACAGAAAAACAAAACAGTTCAAAAAAAGTTCGTATTTATTGAATCAATCCGTCAAGAATGAGAAGTAGCAGTATGGTGCTCACAATGATCCAAAGTACGATAGCCATGGCAAATGGGCGCCAACCTGTCTGTTTTATAACCGCTTTTGACACACCAGCTCCAATTAAAAACAACGTTGCCACCAATATTTGCTTCGCACCAATATAAAGAGTCTGCCAAAGCTCATTGAATTGAGGAAAATAACTGTTACAAAGCGCTGCCAATAAAAAGCCGAAAATAAATAATGGAATACTGGCTCGCTCTTCGCTGCGCCAAAAAACACCAGCCGCCGCGGTATACGGAATAATCCACATGGCGCGAGTAAGCTTTATGGTTGTAGCAATACCAACAGCAACTGGGCCATATGTAGCGGCAGCAGCCACTACACTACTCGTATCATGTATTGCCAGTGCAGCCCATAGTGCAAATTGTTTGTCGCTGAGCATGAGTGACTTCCCAAGCCATGGAAACAAAACTAATCCAATAGCATTGAGAGAGAAAACGACCGCTAGAGCCACCGCAATTTCGTGTTGTTTGGCTTTGATCACAGGCGCCATTGCAGCAATAGCGCTGCCCCCACAAATAGCAGTACCAAATGAAATCAGCACCCCTGTATTTCGGTTAAGTCGAAAAGCTTGTGTGAGTATTTCACCCAAGCCTATTATCGCTGTAATGCTTACAATGGTTAAAACAATCGAGCTACGACCAACCTCAATCACTTCCAAGATATTAACGTGAAAGCCAAGGCCAATTACCGCAATTTTAAGTAACCATTTACTCAATTGATTACTTAGCTGCTCCAATGGATTACCCAAAAACCAAGCAAACCCGACACCTAGAGCCAGAGCCAATGTTGGGTTAGCAAAAGGAGTGAAACTCAATATAAACAGACTAACAAAGGCGTACTGAATGGCTCGTATAGGCATCATAGCAACATCATTATTTATAAAAAAACCGAGCTAATTGCTCGGTTTCATCACACTTAGGCGCCGATTAAACTATCCGCAGTGGCTTTAACGCCGGGATAATCGTGTTCTGGTAAAATTGCAGCCAAATCATCTAAACGTTCCCCCAACTGTTTGAGGTCCTTGCCAGAAACATTGATGTGCCCCATCTTACGACCAGGCTTTGCTTCTTTAGCGTACCAATGGCTAGTTGTATCTGATACACCTAATACTGAATGTGGAATTGAGCTTTGCCCTAACACATTGATCATCGCAGTAGGTCTTATCAGCTCAGTAGACCCTAAAGGCAAACCAGAAACAGCACGCATGTGGTTTTCGAACTGGCTAACATGGCACCCTTGCTGGGTCCAATGTCCTGAGTTATGAACACGAGGCGCGATTTCATTCACCAACAAAGTGCCCTGTACATCAAAAAATTCGATAGCCAGTACACCTACATAATCCAAAGCATTTGCTATAGCATTAAACGCATCTTGTGCTTGTTGTTCAATCGCCAACTTTTCTTTTCCGGCAATTGAAAGTGTCAACACTCCATTGGTATGCTGATTTTCCGTTAGAGGATAAGTTTTACATTGACCTTGCTTATCTCGCACACCAATGATGGATACTTCGCGGTCAAATGGGATCATTTTTTCTGCAATGATTGAGTGCGGCGCAAGTTCAGTACCTGAGGCTATAAACGTCGCCATTTCAGACCAAATTTGCTCTACGTCTTCTTGACGTTTAACTCGCCATTGACCTTTCCCGTCGTAACCTGCTTGGCAGGTTTTTACAACAAGTGGCATTTCCAAACGCTCAATGGCATTTAAAAAGTGACCTTTTTCAGTGATCAATTGATAAGGAGCACATGCCACTTTAGCTTTATCAAGAAGTGCTTTTTCTTTGGCTCTATCTCCACCGGTTGCAATAGCCTGCGCACCGGGATAGAACTTGCCGCTTTGCGCGCACAATGTCAGAACATCATGTGGGATATGCTCAAACTCAGCAGTAATAGCATGGCTGCGGGTAATAGCTTGTTCCAACGTAAACTCTTTTGTGGCAAAAGTTACTGGGTCAATCACCTGCTTCGACCCTACATCGTACGCCAGTACATGCAGGTCTAAATGAGTAGCAGACAGACTCATCATTCGAGCAAGTTGCCCTGCTCCTAAAACAAGAATATTCATATTACTCTGCAGGATTTGGATTAGCTAATACGGTCTCTGTTTGTTCTTTGCGAAATGCTTCTACTTTGGCAAAGAGCTCAGGTTGCTGACAACCCAAAATTTGCGCAGCTAGCAAACCTGCATTCGCAGCGCCCGCATCACCTATTGCCAATGTGCCAACTGCAACACCTTTTGGCATTTGGCAAATTGATAACAATGAATCTACGCCATTTAGCGTCTTTGACTTAACTGGTACACCTAACACAGGTAGACTGGTAAACGCCGCTGCCATTCCAGGTAAGTGGGCAGCGCCACCAGCACCTGCAATAATCACTTTGATACCACGCTCGGCAGCACTAGAAGCGTAATCGGCTAACAAATGAGGAGTACGGTGTGCAGAAACAACTTTCGTTTCGTATTCGATGCCAAATTTGTCCAACATATCTGCTGCGTGCTGCATAGTAGGCCAATCCGACTTTGAACCCATAATAATGCCAACCGTCATAATAAATCCTCGGTGTTAAGTTAAACGATACAGTAACAATATGTCATTTTGAGCAATAATAGGGGTACCCAAAGCGACCATAATTTTTGCGCGCTATTATACCTAATCAGCCACGTAATACCATTATTTTCAGGCTAGTCGGCAACGTAAATACCTTGCCGTGGTGGCCACAACTGAATTCAGTTCAGCGCATTTTCAAACTATCCATGAATAAAAAAACCGCGCTGTTTGCGCGGTTTTCTTCAATCATTACTTAGCTTGTTCTTGTGTTGCTAAATATTCTTCGTAAGTGCCTCTGAAATCAATAACTTTACCGTCTTTGATCTCCCACACTCTAGTAGCCAGTGAAGATACAAATTGTCTATCGTGAGAAACGAAGAACAAAGTGCCTTCATATTGCTCAAGCGCAAGGTTCAGTGCCTCAATAGATTCCATATCCATGTGGTTGGTAGGTTCATCCATCAGCAAAATATTATGCTTATGCATCATTAACTTACCGAATAACATACGACCTTGTTCACCACCTGACAACACTTTTACAGGCTTTTTGATGTCATTTTGTGAAAATAACATACGACCTAGGTAACTACGAACAACCTGCTCGTCATCGCCTTCTTGCTGCCATTGTTCCATCCACTCGAAAACATTCTGGGCTTTTTCAAACTCATCCGCATGGTCTTGCGCATAATAGCCAATATTAGCATTCTCAGACCATTTAAATTCACCTGATTTAGGCGCTATGCGGCCAGCCAATGTGTTTAGTAACGTAGTTTTACCCACACCATTTTCACCGATAACGGCAATACGCTCGCCCACTTCAACCAGACCTTCTAAGCCTGAAAATAAAGTGTTTTCATAGCCTTGAGACAGCTCTTGGATCTCCAAAGCATTACGGAATAACTGCTTTGACTGCTCAAAACGAATAAATGGCGTCTGTCGAGAAGATGCTTTAACTTCATCAAGCTGGATTTTATCTATCTGCTTAGCGCGTGACGTAGCTTGCTTGGCTTTAGAGGCATTAGCAGAGAATCGCGACACAAACTGTTGAAGCTCAGCAATTTGCGCCTTCTTCTTAGCATTTTCACTCAATAGCTTCTCGCGAGCCTGAGTTGCAGCAAACATGTACTCATCGTAGTTACCCGGATAAACACGTAACTCACCATAGTCAATGTCAGCCATATGCGTACATACTGAATTTAGAAAGTGACGGTCGTGAGAGATGATTATCATGGTGCAATCACGTTGATTCAGTACATCCTCAAGCCATTTAATTGTGTAAATATCCAAGTTGTTGGTAGGTTCGTCCAACAGCATGATGTCGGGATCTGCAAACAGTACTTGTGCTAAAAGCACTCGAAGCTTGAAGCCTGGAGCAATCTCAGACATAGGGCCATAATGTTGCTCAGTTGGGATACCTACACCAAGCAGTAATTCCCCTGCTTTTGACTCAGCTGAGTAACCATCCATTTCGGCGAATTCGGTTTCTAAGTCGGCTACTTTCATACCATCCTCTTCACTCATTTCTGGCAAAGAGTAGATGCGGTCACGTTCTGCTTTAATGGTCCATAATTCTTTATGGCCCATAATTACCGTGTCGATTACACTGTATTGTTCATACGCAAACTGATCCTGATTTAGTTTAGCCAAACGGGTGTTAGGAGACACGCTGACATTGCCAGTGCTAGGTTCAAGTTCACCTCCAAGGATTTTCATGAAGGTAGATTTACCACAACCGTTAGCTCCGATCAGGCCATAGCGGTTACCGTCGCCGAATTTTACTGAAATATTCTCAAAAAGAGGTTTTGCACCAAACTGCATGGTGACATTAGCTGCGCTTAAAATAGTGGGCTCCTAGGAAGTTGTCTAAGCCTAAAAACCCGATTTTAAACTAATCTGCCATGTAAAACTACGAAAGTTCTACGGGTTTGTTTGCCCTGTAATCAGCAAATGCCAGTTTCATGTGATAGAAAAACGGCTTAGGTCCCATAATCAACAGTAAAATTCCCAAACCACCAGGGATCAATACCGCCTTTAAAGCGGGTCCTAAAATGTAGCTATAAAAAACAATAAACGGTAAAAACAACACATAACCTAAAAAATTCATATTACACCTTCCTTAATGCTAATATAGATAAGATTGAGCGCGCTCATTATCGTTTATGAGCGCGCTCAATTTCAAGTGCTTTGGGTATTTTTTTATCCATATGTTATGCTCTTTACCTCTAACTAACTGGTAATAATATGAATAAAAAAACATCAACTAAGCAAAAAATACTGCAAGCTAGTTGGCAGCTATTCAACGATCAAGGTTTTGCCCAAACCACTACTCGGCAAATATCTCAATTAGCAGGTGTCGCCACGGGGACTGTTTTTTCTCACTTTCCTACCAAGTTAGATATTCTAAAAACTGCCATGCATGAAAAGATCGAGCATACTCTCGCTCAAGCAGCACAATCTGAGAAATTACACACGCCACGCCTTAGACTTAGGCACTATGCCAAATTTTTATATCAATTTTACTTAGGTAATAGAGAATTTAGTAAAGAGCTCATCGGCGGAATTCTATGGCAGCACGACTACTTCAGTGCACAACTTGAAGCATTTAAACACACCCTGTTTGAAGGCCAACCATATGACTCATACAAAGCTGACATCATGATGGACTGTTATTTTATGACATTGATCGTAGGTTTGAATGATGAAAATTCCGATGTAGATTCACTGGTACGTTTGCTCAGTAATAAGCTGCAATCCATTCAATAGATAGTAAGATGTGTTCTTATGTCATTTATTCTTCCCGTTAAACTGTTAGCAATTTCCCATACAAATTGCATGACTGCTTGGTGAACCCTAGTTTCAATAAAAGGTTAACTGAGCGAACGTTTTGTTCATCTAAATGAGCAAGCACACTCGTATCCGCTGTTAGATGCAACAATTTGGTGATGTTTTCCAATACACACTCTATGGCTTCTATCATATAACCACGTTGCCAATAAATACTTGCCAGTTCAAAACCTATCTTAACGCTGTGTGTGTCCGCATCAAAGTCGTATAGGCCAACGGTTCCTAACAATTGCCCTTGCGTATTGGTTATAGTCATGCGACAACCTAGCCCTGAGTAGCCCTGCTCCAAGTCCCATTGAATGAGATCTTTTATGTCCTGATGAGATAGAGAGTCACCATAATCATTATACTGAGCAACCAGTGGGTCATTTAATACGCCATATAAGGCCAACGCGTCTCTATGGGTAATTGACTTGAGTATCAGTCTTGATGTTGTCAAACGCATTTGTGATAGGCCCTGATTGGCAATTTGCCAAATTAGTATAAACTAGCAAGCAAAAATAAGTCTAACGTGGAGTACTGTATGTCAGACGAATTTAAAGTTATCCCCCCCACAACCAAAGTATTGTGCCCTGAACGCGGTGAGGGCTGGACCCTAACTGGGATAACTGGTATTTATGAACATACCTCAGTGATGTTTAATGGTGTGCGTTACACCATACCCGCCAAAGAAATAGTCGAGCATTTACTGCCCAACTATATAAATAATCATAATACGCCAAGTGAGTAATAGGTTTTGTGGCATCGTTCGGTTGCTATAAATTAATGCCAAATAAATCGGTCAACGACGCATAGATTTGTAACTTTGCTTTTTCTTCACTGTAAGGAGCAACCGCTAATAAAGGTGCGTCGATACGTTTACGTAAGCTTGCTAGGTTTTCGTCAAAATTAGTCATATTGGGGTCGATTTGGTTTGCGACCCAACCAACACATTTTACACCTTGAGCCTTAAGAGCATGGCTAGTTAAGATAGCGTGGTTTAAACACCCTAATTTCATGCCTACCACCAAGATAACTGGTAGTTGTTCTTTTTGCACCCAATCACATAGATATTGGGTATCGTTTATAGGCAAAGCCCAACCACCAGCACCTTCGACCAAGGTAAACTCAGCCCCGAGTTTTGCAAGCTCATGATAGTGATAACTCAGCTTATCTAAGGTTATTTCGATACCTGCCTGCTCAGCAGCAATATGCGGGGCTATTGGAGGCGCTAAACATATTGGGTTAATTTGCTCATACTTACCGTGCACAGTGGCCGATTCCATCAGTGTTAGGGCGTCATCATTAACTAGCTGTCCAAAAGCTTCTTCAGCCCCGGCTGCGATTGGTTTAAAACCTATAGCTTGGCGCTTGTGTTGTGCTAAAAACTTTAACAGAAGCGCTGTGATGTGCGTTTTGCCAACTTCGGTATCTGTTCCAGTAATAAAAAATGCGCTCATAGCTTGATTAGCTCCATAATTGCGACTTCGTAACTTACCACGGCCTGCCCATCTTCGAGCGGATAACCAGACAACAACTGGCCATATCGTGTTTTACCCATTAGTCCATTTCGTTTGCCATCATTAGAGTGTATTTGATTGGCACCTATATGCTTTACTGATTTGAACGCGTCTTTAGGTGTTTCATAACAGTCTTTCAGGCAAACCTGCCGGGCGGTTTTGATCTCAAAACCCGCATCACTGGCAAATTGTTGCAACTGTTCCAACGTTAAAAACTGATTGACATGACAGCGGTTATCAAGGTTTTTCCATGCCAAGGCAATCTCTTTTAATGAACCATCTAATACACTCGACATAACCAACTGAGCACCCGGTTTGCAGACTCTACCGAGCTCTTTAAATAATTGTGCGGGTAAGCTACTCCACTGTATCGCGAAGTTTGAAAATACCGCACTGATACTGTTCGTCTGCAGAGGTAAACTATCCATATCTGCACAGACGCGCCACGCACTGCCATTGCCCTGCTGTAACATGCCATGACTTAAGTCCATATTAAGAACTTGTGATGCGTGTTGTTTTAGTTGCTCATGGTGTAACAGCGGCCCTGCTCCTAAATCCAATAAACAGTCATGTTTGCTTTGCAACATGGCAAAAAGTTGCAAAGCTGCTTGCTGTTGCACGCGAGCGTGATGCTGGTAACACTTGGCAGCTTTCGAAAATCTTTGCGCAGTGTTTTGCTTGAGATAGCAATGAGCCAATTGCACGTCATGTATCATAGCATTCATAGCAACTCCTCAAGCTGTTTGACTAAAAACTGTATGTCTTCGTGGGTGTGAGCTGCCGTCAAAGTTATTCTCAGACGGGCTGTATTAGCAGGTACTGTAGGCGGGCGAATCGCACTGAGCCAAATCCCCTTTTGTTGTAATGCGCGTTGTGCATTAACAACATTTTCAGCACTGCCCAACACAACGGGCTGAATAGCAGTATCCGATGGCATCACCGCAATACTTGACTGCTCCGATAACTGCCTAAATAAATTAATATTAGCAGTAAGTCGCGCTCGCTCTATATCTGCCTTGACTAGGCGCTCCAACTGAAAACGTGCTGCATTGACCATCAAAGGAGACATCGCGGTTGAATAAATGTAATCGCGATTGTACTGCAACATATAATCTGCAACCGCTTTAGAGGTCAGCACAGCCGCGCCTTGACTCGCCATGGCTTTACCAAAAGTGATCACCAGTATTTCAGGCTTCTCCTGATACCCTTGACAAGAACCTAAGCCCTGCTCGCCAACCACACCAAAAGCATGTGCATCATCCAACATCAGCCAAGCATTGTGTTGCCGTTTAAGTTTAAACAAAGCTTCCAATGGTGCTTTGTCACCATCCATTGAAAACACGCCTTCGCTGATAATGAGTTTGTTGCTTGCCGCTGATTTTTCCAATCGAGAACGCAAATGCCCCATATCGTTATGGTTAAAGCGAATATGCTTGGCCGCGCTTTGCAATGCACCGTCAATTAAGCTAGCGTGATTCAACTTATCTTGAAAAATAGCACAGTTTTGTACTGGGGAGTTGTCATTGAACAACGATTTTAAAACGCTTGAATTGGCACTAAAACCTGTGCTGAACAACAACGCTGATTCATAGCCTAGTAATTCACACAGCCTATCTTCTAATTGTTTGTGTACTTGCTGATAACCAGTTACTAGCGCTGAGCTTCTACTCCCCGTAATGCCCTGTTGGTCACTGATGCCTTGATCGGCAAGCCCCAGATAATCGTTACTAGCAAAATTCAAATACGACGAGCCAGCAATAGTGATACTGCGCGCATCACTGTGCTGAACCAACACTCTACTTCTGAGTAATGCTTGCTCTGCGCGCGTAACGAGGCTTTGCTGTATATACTCAAACGCCATTAATTTGCTTCGTAAAACAGCTCAGAAGTTGCTTTGTCCGCAATGGCCGACGACAATGACGCTTCGTAAGCTTCGTCCGAATAATCATGACGCTCTTCCGGTTTCATGCCCAACTTTTTAAGTAAGTTCATATCCGTATCGGCTTGCGGGTTTTCAGTAGTTAGCAGTTTATCGCCGTAGAAGATAGAGTTTGCGCCCGCGAAAAAGCACATCGACTGCATCTGCTCATTCATTGCGGTACGTCCCGCTGATAAGCGGACATAACTCTTTGGCATCATAATACGCGCCACAGCAATGGTGCGAACGAACTCAAAATGATCTAAGTCCTCCACATCTTCTAAAGGCGTACCTTTGACCTTTACCAACATATTAATCGGTACACTTTCAGGCTGCTGCGGTAAGTTCGCAAGTTGCATTAACAAACCAAAGCGATCCGCTGCTTGCTCGCCCATACCGACAATACCGCCCGAACATACTTTCATACCTGCATCACGCACGTTGTCAATGGTGTCTAAACGGTCTTGATAGGTGCGAGTTGTGATGATCTGCTGATAATATTCAGGTGACGTATCTAAGTTGTGGTTATAGTAATCTAGACCCGCATCTCTGAGCGCATGAGCCTTTTCGTTGTCTAGCATTCCTAGTGTCATACATGTTTCTAAGCCTAGCTCTTTGACTTCACGCACCATTTTTTCGATATATGGCATATCTCTGTCTTTTGGGTCTGACCAAGCGGCTCCCATACAAAAGCGGGTCGCGCCTTTTTGTTTCGCTAAGCGTGCTTGTTCAACCACTTTTTCAACTTCCATCAAGCGCTCACGCTCTAGGTCAGTTTTATAATGTCCTGACTGTGGACAATACTTGCAATCCTCAGGACACGCTCCTGTTTTAATAGATAAGAGTGTAGAGATCTGTACTTCGTTGGGGTTAAAGTTCTCACGGTGAATACTCGCCGCTTTAAATAGCAAATCGTTAAACGGCATTTCAAATAATGCTTTTACTTCTTCATGAGTCCAATCGTGACGAACTGTGGCCATAGTTATTTTCTCTTTTATTGTAAACATCACTGCTTAAAAATGATGCAGTTAACTTGACGGTAATTGGCTTAGTCTACTTTCTGGCGTAGTATTGTCAACGCCAACCAGTTAGCAAAGGTTTACCAATGAGCAAAATTACAACAATAGATAAAGAATTTGATAAAAAGCACATCTGGCACCCCTACACTTCCATGCTCAATCCGCTGCCGTCATATGGAGTGACTCACACCGACCATAACAAGCTACATCTTGATACTGGGGAAGTATTAATAGATGGTATGGCGTCTTGGTGGAGCGCGATTCATGGTTATAACCATCCCAAATTGGTTACCGCTATTACATGCCAAGCTCATACAATGAGTCATGTTATGTTTGGTGGTATAACTCACTCACCTGCTGTTGAGTTATGTAAAAAGCTCATCTCAATAACACCTGAACCTTTAAACCGCGTGTTTCTTGCCGATAGCGGCTCCGTAAGTGTTGAGGTTGCAATAAAAATGGCATTGCAATATTGGATAAGCAAAGGCAACACAGATAAACACAAACTAATGACTGCACAAAAAGGTTACCATGGTGACACCTTTGCCGCGATGAGTGTTTGTGACCCAATAAACTCAATGCACAGCATGTATCAAGGCTTTTTGCCTGAGCATATTTTTGTCGATGCTCCTCGTGCAAAGTTTAATGAATCCGTTGACTTCACCGAACTAGAACAGCTAGAACAAGCATTTAAAAACCACCATCACGAAGTCGCAGCCTTCATAATTGAACCCATTGTGCAAAACGCTGGTGGGATGAATTTTTACAATCCAGTCTATTTAGCCAAACTCAGGGAGCTATGTGATAAGTATGATGTGTTGTTAATCTTGGATGAAATAGCCACAGGGTTTGGTCGCACTGGTAAGTTATTTGCCTGCGAGCACGCTAATATCAGTCCCGATATTATGTGTATTGGTAAAGCCCTTACTGGTGGCACAATGACTCTTTCTGCAACACTCACCACAGAGAAAGTTGCAATTGGCATTAGCGAAGGCGAAGCTGGTGTTCTAATGCATGGCCCCACCTTTATGGGTAACCCTCTGGCCTGTGCAGTGGCAAATGCCAGTATTGATTTACTATTTGAGAATAACTGGCAACAACAAATAGCTCAGATCAACCAAGCAATGAATGCATTGAAACGCTGTGAGGCGCTCGATGAGGTTGTCAATGTTAGAACATTAGGGGCTATCGGTGTTGTTGAAATAGACAAACATATCGATGTCGCTAAAATACAGAGGTTTTTTGTTAGTCAGGGAGTATGGATCAGGCCATTTGGTAAACTGATTTATATCATGCCCCCCTATATCACTGAGACTGAAGATATTGAGCGTTTAGCAAACGTCATATACCAAGCTATAAAGCAGCAACAGTACTAGACGTTTGATGGGGCTGAGCATGTGTAACTGAGTCTAAGCTGCGACTAAGTCGTTGTTTGTTTAGTAAAGTTGAATGAATTTGCATGGCAAAAGCTGTTACAATGTACCGCTTTTACACAGCAATTAGTAAAAGTACGAGGATTTATGCAGCAAACCGTTCATTTACAACCAGCCCAAGCGTACCAAGCGCCAAGGTATAAAGTTTATCAACATCGTCAAATCGACAAAATAGAGCAACTCGATAAGCTCCCTGAGCATTTACGTTTTGAGATGAAGGTTGTTGCGAACGTTTTCCCATTTCGTGTTAACAACTTCGTCATTGAAGAACTCATTGATTGGCACAAGGTGCCCGATGACCCCATTTTCCAGCTAACTTTTCCGCAACGCGGGATGCTCGATGACGAGTCATATGAGCAAATGGCGGCATTACTCAAACGATCGCACACACAAGATGAAGTCATCGAACTTGCCAATCACATCCGCCACAAATTGAACCCGCATCCTGCAGGGCAGATGGAGAAAAACGTACCACAGTTTCAAGGCAAGCGCGTTGAAGGTATTCAACATAAATACAAAGAAACAGTATTGTTTTTCCCCTCTCAGGGGCAGTATTGCCATGCCTATTGCACCTTTTGTTTCAGGTGGGCGCAGTTTGTCGGCAAAGCCACGCGTTTTAATAATAATGATGCAGAATTACTTCACAGTTATCTAAGTACCAATAAGGATGTTACTGACTTATTGATGACCGGTGGCGACCCAATGGTTATGCGTACCGTTAAATTACGTAAGTATTTAGAAGCACTTAAAGAAGTGCGCTTTGATCATATTAAAACGATTCGTATCGGCACCAAATCTCTCACCTTTTGGCCTTTTAGGTATGTCACAGACCCAGACGCCAAAGATCTGCTAGCGTTACTCAAAGAGCTCGTTGATGCTGGCAAGCATGTGTCGATCATGGCGCATATTAATCATAAACAAGAGCTGCGCAGTGAAATTACAAAAGAAGCAATTCGACTCCTGCGAAAAACAGGTGTACAGATCCGCACTCAAGCTCCTTTGCTTAATCATATTAATGTTGATGCAAATATGTGGTCTCAAATGTGGCAAGAGCAAACTCAGCTCGGCATGGTGCCCTACTACATGTTTATTGAACGCGATACCGGAGCCAAAAGGTATTTTGAAATACCGCTTTATAAAACGTGGGAAATATTCCGCGATGCATATAAAAATGTTTCAGGTGTAAGCAGGACGGTTCGTGGCCCTTCCATGAGTGCAGGCCCAGGCAAAGTAGAAATCAGTGGCGTTGCGACTATTCATGGTGAAAAAGTATTTGTCCTTCGCTTCATTCAAGCTCGCAACCCAGATTGGGTGCAGCAGCCATTTTTCGCAAAGTATGATGAAAAGGCAACATGGTTAAGTGATTTACAACCCGCTTTTGGAGAAAAGAAGTTTTTCTGGGAAGATGAATACAACAGCATGTAAAGAAGTGCTTTAGTGGAATGAGAGCTAAGCTCTCATTCCTGCTAGTATCATTAAGTAAAAATAGGTTCAAAGTAATGCTCAATTTATACCTCGACTTAAGTATATTAATTGGCTTGGTGGTCATCTATGAAGCACGTTATATTTTAAATACTGCCTCAGTCCCCATCAATAGAATCGCAATCATCACCTCGCTAGTAGAATTTACTTGGATGATAATTAGCATTACCGCCCTATTCAAACTCCCTCTTTCTGCGGTGCAGATTTTAGTGCCGACTTTATACATCACCCATAATCTCATCGGCTGGGCGTATGGATTTATACTGGCAGCGAGACAACAAGAGGAAGATTTCAAGGTCACCATTCCTCGCTGGTACGCAATATTCTCTTACACCTTCGGTGTAGTTTTTACTGTGTTATGTATATTTGTCAGTTATAATTCTCTGTAAAATAAATAAAAATCATCTACAGATAATCTAATTCGATACCTCAACAAAAAAGGACTTATGATGCGCAAGATACTTTTCATTTTGCTAGTAACCCAACTTTTAACCACAAAAGCCTTCAGTAAAGACTTTGACTATCATATTGAGAAGGTTCAATACCAAAACCTTGTGGCTGAGCTCTACCTACCTAAAGCACAGGATAAACTCGCTGCCGTTATCGCCTTTGGTGGCTCAGAAGGAGGACTTAGTGCAGGTAAAGCCAATGGAGAAATGATTGCTCCTCACGGTGTTGCGGTGCTTGGCCTTGCCTTTTTCGATGCGCCAGGCATAGCCAAAACTCTCGATCAAATCCCCATAGAGTACTTTCTTCACGCCGTTGATTATCTAGCATCACACCCAAAAATAGACAAAAACAGAATCGGGGTTGTGAGTGGCTCAAGGGGCTCTGAAGCGGCGTTTTTAATGGCAACGCTTGATAAACGAATCAAATCTGTGGTGGTTACCACACCCAGTAAGGTAGCATGGAACGGACTAACTCAAGCAAAGTCAGCATGGACCTACCAAGGCAAAGATATTCCCGCGCTGGGGTTAGCACTTGATAGCAAAGCCGATTTACTAGAGCGCTTTACGGTGTCGTTACAGAATAAGAAAAAAGTGGTGCAGTCTCAGTTTAAATTTGAACAAATCAATGGCCCTCTACTGATGATCTCAGCACAGAACGACCAAGTCTGGCCATCATATCAAATGGCAAAGGATATAGAACAGTACTTAAATGAAAGAGAGTTTACCTACCCTGTGATACACGACACCTATGCAACAGGCCACGGCTTTAGTCAACAAACCGCTCCAAAAATCAAACAATCAATTGTACAGCACATTGTAACGACCCTTTAGGTGTATAACAGGGCCAATTTATCCGTATTGGCCCATTTTAATTACTCCACCATTTCAATATCGTAAAGTGTACCAAGACCCTCATAATGCTGGCATTTAACCTCTACACGTTTGGTAGATGTACTCAACGATTTATTACAGGTGATGTTTTGTTCTTTCATACCATAGCGTTGAATATAAAGCGCTACTTTTTCGTCAATTTTAGCTTTCAAAGGCGCTGGCGAAGCCCCATAAAATGTATCAAACTGTGCGCGCCACTCGTTCACATTTACTTCGTTGGCAACTCCCAGCCAACCCATACCTATCACTGTAGATTGCTCTACATATTGACCTTTTAAAAACATAAAGGCCAACACGTATTGAGAACCTTTGTAGCCCCACATTGCTGGTTCTTTCAATTGCTTGAATGCATTTTCGTAGTCACCTTTGCGATAGTATTTCATACCGTTCATTTCGGCTTTGTCGAGTTTAATGGGATCAATGCGAATAATTCTGCTTGAGTCATTTGCTGTATTAGCGCATCCACTGATTGATAAAATTAAACCCACTGAGACAAGAAACTTAGTGATTTTTCGCATTTCGATTCCAATATTTCAAATATGTATTTCGTAATTTTCCCATTATACATTAATTAACAAAACTGACTGCGATTCACAGAAACTTTCACTAATACCTTTAATACGATGAATTGTCAGCGCCTGAAAGTACAAAAATGTGAACAAAAGCAGATTTGAAATCCTCTAGCACCTGTCCTGATGTCGCTAATTTAGGTATCATCTAGCCTACAAAGGGAACAATAACAAAACACCGGAGCAATTTATGAAACACCTCATGCTAAGTACCGCAGCAATTATTGTGTTGGGTGCTTGCGCAAGCTACACAAGTGCACCAAAAGAGGACACACCATTTACTTCAGTACAACGATTAAAAAAGATTGAAGTTAATGAAACGGTGTTCGGTAGACCAGTTTCAGATCCGTATCGCTGGATGGAACAAGATGATAAAACTTTGCGTGATTGGATGTCTAAAGCGGCTGATCAAACTGATGCTGTCTTAACTAGCATGCCCGGATACTCCGATCTTTATCAGGAGTTACTTACGCAAAGTGCTGTTGGAGATGTTACCAGCTCTTTGTCTTTACACAGTGGTAAAACCATACATCTGACTAAAAAAGAGCAAGATGATATTGCCAAATTGTATATCAAAGAAGGCAAACATGAGCGTGTCTTGGTAGACCCTGCTGATTTTAAGTCCAACCCTGATGACAACACAGCCATACACAACTATCGTCTATCTCCAAAGGGGAAAACCCTCGCTTTCCACATTTCCCCCAATGGTTCAGAAATAGGCAAGATGTATTTTATGGATGTAGAATCCGGTAAATTGCTAGATCATAAATTACCAGATATTTGGGGCGAGTTTCGTGTTAACTGGGTGGATGAAAACAGGCTCTTCGCTACTGTGATGACCTATCTGGAGCCGTCTGATCCGCTCCAAGGTATGCAAGTCATTAGCTACCACTTACCAAGTAAAAAGTTAACCATAGAAATGGGACCGAATGCCGAATCTCCATCTGCACCAAAGATAGAGCTAAACGAATTTCCATTCATGTCTACTCAGCCAAACGGCGAGTGGATAATGGCCGAAACTGGCGGCGCCCGCCCTGACGGCCGACTGTTGATTAAAAAGAAAACTGACCAAAACTGGCTTGAGCTAGCAGATTATGACGACCGCATTATCAGCGTTGCTTTTAAAGATGATGTACTTTATCTGGTCACACAAAAAGACGCACCCAATGGCAAGTTAATAAAACTAGACTTAGCGATGTCTCAATCTCTTGAAGATGCTCAGGTGATCATAGCGCAAGGCGAGACAGACATTCGTGCGGTACTGTGTGCTAAAGATAAACTGTATGTAAAATACAAAGAGAACGGTGCCGATGGCTTGTACGAGGTTAAAAACAACAAACTGTCTTCAGTGCCGTTACCACAAAAAGGTGTACTATCAAACCTAACTATTGACCCTACAAATGACGTGCTATCCTTTGCTCTAGAAACACCAAAGCAACCAATGACTTATTATCATTACAGCCAAGGAAAAGTATCTCAAACTCAATTTGGTAAACCAGCAATCGAAGCACCAGAAGGCTTCGAAGTGATCAGTGAGTATGCTACAAGTGAAGATGGCACCCAAGTCCCTATTACTATTTTTAAATCTGTACATAGCCAAGATAAGGTAGCCCCCGCAATTATATATGGATATGGTGGCTACGGTACATCACTTGAACCCTATTACCGCAGTAAGATGTTCCCATTTCTTAAAAAAGGCGCAATTTGGGCCAATTGCCATGTAAGGGGCGGTGGTGAAAAAGGCCGAAAGTGGCATGAAGGTGGTCGCGGGAAAAATAAACCAAATGGTCATGCTGACTATATCGCATGTGCTGAACACTTGGTTAAAACAGGCAGAAGCGAACCTGGTATGATGGGAGCTTTTGGTAGCAGTATGGCTGGCACACTGATTGGCCCTGCCGTACTAAAGAGGCCCGATCTATTTCAACATGCTGTATTAAACGTTGCTATCTTAAACCCCTTAAGAGTATTGTACGCCCAAAACGGTGCTAACCAACTCGGCGAACTTGGCGATCCACGTACTCAAGAAGGGTTCGAGGCAATCTGGAAAATGGACGCTTATGAGCAACTTGAGCACGTTACCCGCTATCCAGATATCATGATTAGTGTTGGCTTAAATGATCAAAGAGTGGAGCTTTGGCAATCTGGTAAATTTGCTGCCCGCTATGTTGATCAAGGAAAAGGCGAACTACTGATTATTAGAGCGAATAAGAAAGGTGGACATGGGGTTGGTTCATCCAACCAACAAGCAGCAAAGATTTATGCTGACGTTTATGCATTTACGCTAAATCGCGCAGGACACCCTGACTTTCAGATAAACTAAGTTTATCTAATCTTTGGTTGATGATGCCATGATAAAAACGTGGCATCATTACTTTAGCGCTTTGCTAAGCGCCTACCGCCGCCCTGAGTTTAAGAAACCTTGCACTGAGCACTATTGAAATACAATTAAAGTATTTAGCTGCAACACATGTCTGTTTGACAAGCTGATATGACGCCCTTTTACCCACCCCACCATTCTGACCTTACACATAGAGTTAGTAGTTTAATTATGCACACGACTCTACAAGCATATTGTAAATTGAATGTATGTCGATTTAGAGATTTTATCACGTATAGAGTGCATGAGAATTATTCGTAAAAATGCATCAAATTGTCATATGTAGTTTATAAGTAACTCCACTGATCACATGTCCCCCCCTACACCCGGGCCACAAACGGAGTATCTACATGAATATTACTTGATAGTATCATTGTTGATATATTATACTCCTGCCGCCAAAACACATCCCAAATTACGCAACAATACCTCATTCAAACAAATTCAACGTGGTACTTAAGATGATTAAAAATACACTGTCAATTTCGGCAATTTTACTAGCATTAACCGCTTGCTCTAGTGGCAACGATGGCGACAAATCGGTTGATAATAGCGCCTCAATCACTCCAGATGTTCTAAGCAAAGGTGTGTTTCTAGATAGCGCTGTTGGCAATGTAGACTATAAAACTGAGACTCGTTCGGGAGTAACAAACGCTCAGGGTGAATTTGAGTATGTGGCTGGTGAAACTATCACTTTCTCATTAGGGGCATTAAATTTCCCTGTTGTAAGCGCTGGCAGTAAGATCACACCTTTAACCCTTGCAAGTACCGATAATGTAAAATCTCCAAGTGTCGTCAACATACTTCGTTTATTACAAACATTGGACCAAGATAGTAATCCAGAAAATGGTATTACCATCACTGACCAGGCCAAAGAAAATGCTATGCCTGTAGAGTTCGATATTGATGTTGAACTGTTCGCAGCAAACCAAAATGTACTTAACTTAGTGCAAAATGGTGGCCAAAACGAGTATGTTGAGTCATTGATCCCAGAATCAGAGGCCGTGCAACACTTCTCAAACACGCTAAAACAAAGTGAGCTTGAATTTAAATCTTTTGCGGGTATTTATACTTTTGCCAGCGAATCAATCATGTTCCAATTCTTAAACAACAATGACTATATTGCGCTCCAGTGGCAAGAAGAAAATGGCTGGGTTGGCGTAGAAAAAGGTCGTTATTCTTTGAGCGATTCGAAAGTAATGTTTCAAGCACTAGTTAATCGCGATGGCGAGGCTCTATTTTGTAGTGCGCCACGTGGAGAACTGTGTGCAGAAGCATTAACACTCACATATGAATTGGCTGATACAAGTTTAACCTTTGCGCCAAATTCAGAAGAACCATTTAAAATTGAACGACTATCGTTTACTGAAAATACCATCGCAGGCGCTTGGCTCATGGAAGGTGAATATGAAACTCAATACCTGACATTGACATCTCAAGGTGACTTCGCGTTAGTAGAACTTGATACAGAAGGTGGTTTCGAGGCCGGCTATGAGGTTGGTAAGTATACATTCGAAAACGATACTCTATCTTTAACTATAACACACACTTTCTGGGGGCCTGAGTCTGAGTGCTCAACAACAGAAGAGTCGCCGTGCGATAATGCACAGTTGAAAGTTGTACTTGATAACAACACACTGGGTATTTTAGAAGATAACGGTGAAATTGAAGTTGAATTCACTCGCTTATTCTAAATCTATTTACGGCAAGTAACGTTTAGCTACTTGCCGTAAAATGAAACCCAATATTAAAGCGTACGAAACACTCCAAATAGCCATTTAGAACTACGAACTAAGAATGTGTGTCCACATTAATTTTTAATAATTAATTAAGGCCACTACTTTTAAATATCGTCATCCAATCAACTGAGTTAAATGACTTTATTTCTTGCTCAGATAGCACTTGTGATAACTTGCCCATTTTTTGGCTATTTAGGTACTCAACCTGCTTCGAAAATGAATTAAATGACGGGTACGTATCAGTGTCAGAAATGAGATAAGCAAATTCTACAAAATGTTCGCGCATGATAGAGAGCACTTGCCGCTGCTTACGCTTATCAAGCTTGTAGTTTTCGGCCAAATACTCCGCCATAACCTGTGCCTTCTTGTCTGCATCTTCAAACATGCTAGCAGCATATTTTTGCTGCCACTGTACACGGCCTTCGTGAAAATCTTGTTCAGGCATTTGTCCCTCTGGTGTACTCCCTGAAGGCTCATTTATTTGCGCGTTGTGTCTTGTCGAGACTTGTTCTGTAGGTTGCACAGCTAATTTATCAGCGCTTTCTTCGAGCTGCTCTAACCTAACTAAAACCTCCTGTAATTCATGCCTGTCAACGTGAGAAGGCGTATCATCAATTGCAGGCAGCTCTGTAAAATGACTTGGCATAGCGTTTTTTAGCTCACCAAGTTGCGCCGATAAGACATTTACTCTAACCAGTAAAAATATGCAAAATACTATCAGTGAAAGGTATAAAAATATAATAAGTTTAGAAGTGGTTACTTTTGACATAATAGAGCCCTAATGAGATGGCAGTCTTATCTACATAAGCGCCATCTCTATAGATATTACTTACCGTAGCCTTCGGTTTTTTGGTAACTATAGTTACCACTCGCTACTAGATTGAGCATTTCGGTAGTATCAGTCGTATAATAATATTTGTCTGTGGTTGCTGAATACGCGCGATAAATTTTCTTCGCACCTGACTTGACTGTATAACCCTCAGTTCTTTGATATTCATAACCTAAGGATTTACTATTTAGCGCTTCATTTATATCTGTGGTGTAAAAGTGTGTTCCCGTTACCCCTGAATCTTTGTTATATAGTCTGTAAAAAGGTTTATCTGCATCATTGTCACCTTGACTTACAAGTTTTACTGCAACACCTCTATATTCATAGCCTGCAGCTTTAGCATTAAGCATATCTGTTACATCAGTTGTATAAAAGTAATTACCAAAGCTATGCGCTTTATGAAGTGACAAATCAGCAGCTAAACTGTTAGCAGACAAAAAGCTTAAAGATGCTGCTAGAAGAAAACTAACCTTGCTATAACTATTTTCCATTATTTTTCCTTGTTAAAATTCAATTTATCCTGTTGCTTTATTAGCAACTAACAAATAGTAACAAAGCACCCTACAGTTCTCAATATAGGTACTAACTTTTATTCCAAATAATTATCTTCTCCGCACAAAAACGCACGGCGAACACAGCGTGACACACAGTGATAATACGGGGTATCTGACAAACTAATTTGCCGCTTCCTTGCCAATCCCATCGTTCACTCCTTGAACTTAGAATTTGATTCAATTTTGAGAAGTTAAAAGTGTAGGCTAGCCACTCAAAGATTCAAATTTGAGTGACTGTCCTTTTAATTAATTAACGACACTTATGGATAATAAGGTAAGTTACCACTCTTTTATTAACATCCTGATTACTACTTGCACTTGAATTAAATACGATTTCCAAAAAATAGGGAAACCCCCATTGATCAACCGTTAACATTGTGAAATAATTTACCCACTTTGGAAACAAAAGCAACTGAAAATATACAGTTTAAACAAAAGGAATTTAAAATGTTAACAAGACTATTAATTTTAAGCTTAACCTTATTTAGTTTCACAGCCTCAGCTTACTATGAGCATTACGTCCAACAATGGCGAGCCAAAGGCACAATATCTGTAGGCAATTACTCTTACACCAAGTACCATCCAAACCTTTTGCGAATTACTAAAAAAGCGAAGCAAATTCGAGCTGTCGAAGATAGGATCAGAGCAGAGTTGCTAACAAAGATTAGGAATAAGCTAAGTGGTAAAGCATCTTTAAAAGCTTACGATTTCAAAATCAACGGGCCTTTTAAAATTAAACTTCAAGGCTTATCAAATGGTGAAATCAAAGCAACCATTGGAGGTTTCTCTGTTGACGCTTACGCTAAAGCTGAAAAAAGCTTTTATGCTAAAGCAAGAATCAAAATTTGGAGTAACACACTATGGGCGACGGGATACTACAACCCTTATACTGGTATCGTAAATCGAGTAGAGGTTTCTCCAAACTTTAAAGTTCAATCAGATGTTGACGTAGATAGCCTACTTGATCTAATCCCATTATTTAATTCTGTTTTCACCAACTCTGTTGAAGATGATATTGAGCAATTAATTGAAGGAACAATTGTCGGAATCATCAACAGTAAAACAAGCAGTTATGAAAAAGTACTGTTCGGTATGGACCAATATGTTCCTGATGGTACATACGTTTACAACGGAAAAGACTATGGGATTGCTATAAAAGATAAGTTTGCAACGCTTACAAGTGGTGAATTTATTGAGCTAACAGTTGATAGAACTAAGAAAGTACTATACGGCTCTCGCGAACAAATCTACTTGGGTAATGTTTATTTAAATATCTCTAACCACATCCGTCTAAAAGTGGTAGACGATCCTATTATTGGTGAGCGTTGTGACTACAGCAGACCTATACCATGCAGTATTTAAGTTCAACAACGATTAACCGTTAAAAGTTGATGTGTGGCGTACAATCTTTGTTAATGTACGCCACATTTAAGCAGGACCACATTTAAGCAGCACATTTAAGCAGGACCACATTTAAGCAGCACATTTAAGCAGGACAGCCATTTTAAAACACTTTAAAACACTTTAAAACAAAGCTAAAACAACGCTTGCTGAACTATCCCTAACCCACTGACACCTGTTTTATTTATCTATGGTACCAAATATGTTCCGATAATTGCTAAATGATTAATTCAACTGTGTGATTGTAGGTATTTTATCTCAACTTTAAACACGTCGAGTTCTACCCATTTATGAGCATGGCGTTTTAACCTAGTAGTGCGAATCGGGTGTTAGGCAAATAGCGCTTCACTACTTTTTATACTTCGTCGTCGTTTATGTTGCTGTCGTGCGCAGTACACATCAAGGTTATGCGCTTTACCTACTGCTCCATAAAACACCTTTTCAAACTGTGTGGTGAGTTTTACCCAGTTTTGCGCTTGAATGTTTAATCGTTTTAGAATGGGGGCTTCGTGTTGCTCTATGTAGCCACGCTTGTCGGTGCGAATACATTTGCCCGTGAGCTCAACAAGTTCTAAGTAAGATTTAAGCTCAAATGGTAAACCTTTTGGCATGTGTTTTCTGGGGCACCCTGCAAAGCGTGCAAGTACCTTGGGTTGTTTGCCCGCTTGTACATGTTCACAACGTAGTTTGATACTGGTATGGGCCGACTCTTCAGGCGTTTTTGCCATCTTCGCCCTGATAGGGTTTAAATCTACATAAGCCATGCAGGCCATTAATGCCGCCTCATCTAACAGCGCTTGGCTTTTAAACCTCCCTTCCCAAAAATGACCCGTGCATTTATCTTCTTTATTGGCTCTGCGAGCAATATGCTCATTCAGAACACGCATAAACCAGCTGATACTTGATAACCTAGTCCGATACTCTTTTATTTCTTGGTTTAAAAAGAAGCGCTGACCTTTATCTAAGCACACCCCTTGTAAGTACATCAGAGCAATCTTTGAGCCTTTAAACAACTTGTGCCAACGAAGTAGTATTGCTTTATCACTCAGTCTTTGGGCTTTTTTATCATCTATATAAAGCACCACATGGGTATGATTACTCATCACCGCAAAAGCACACACATCAATACAAAATATCTG
>NZ_MNAN01000025.1 GCF_001854475.1 Pseudoalteromonas byunsanensis | reverse complement strand
GCATTATAGGGCGGCGAATAAAAAGCGCAAGCCCTTTTTAAAGGATTTTTGAAGAAAAGTGATGAAAATGGACTGTTCGCGTTATTTTTGAGCGAAAGCTGTATTTTTAGTGTTTTTTATAGACTAAAAATGGCTTTTGGAAACTATAGCTTCTTACAAAACGAACCTCTACACTTAGTTTATATAATATAGAACTGAATAGAGGTTAGACATGCTCAGAAGTTATAAAGGCATTACCCCAAAACTTGCCGAAGGTGTATACGTTGACGAGTCATCAATTTTGGTCGGTGACATTAATATTGGTAAAGACAGCAGCATTTGGCCACTGGTAGCAGCGAGGGGCGATGTAAACTATATCAAGATTGGTGAACGGACTAATGTGCAGGACGGTTCTGTATTACATTTGACCCGAGCCTCTGAATCTAACCCTAAAGGTTACCCTTTAATTATTGGTGATGATGTTACTATTGGGCATAAAGTAATGCTACATGGCTGTACGTTAGGTAATCGTATTCTCGTGGGCATGGGTGCGATTGTGATGGACAATGTTACAGTCGAAGATGATGTCATTATTGGTGGTGGTGCACTCATTCCACCAAACAAGACCTTAGAGTCAGGACATTTATATGTTGGCAGCCCGGCTAAAAAATCTAGGCCTCTTAGTGCAGATGAGCTGGCATTTTTGAAAGTCTCAGCTCAAAACTATGTGCAACTCAAGGATGAATATTTAGAGGAAGGTCAATAGAACGCTACCATCTTCTTCATAAATTTCATCTTCTATCAATTGTTCAGCTTGCATTTCATAGTCAAATTGATGGTCTTTAAAGTGTTTTAATGCTGCCTCATCGCTCATTGATGGAGTTGCAATTATACATTTGACCATCATTCCATTAACCATGGCGGTGAAAGCCAAGCAATTATGAGCAACATTGACATCATCATTAAATAAGATCCCCTGGTTCATAATACCGCTCCATTTTTCATTCCATTGATCACATGTTCTATGTTTGGTTTTTTATCACGCCAAATTTCATAGGCTTCGGCTGCTTGTCCAAATAACATTCCTAAGCCGTCGACTAACTTTGAATCAGCATTATGTGACGCTACCCAAGTCAAAAAGCTCGTACGTTGCTCGCTGTAAAACATGTCATAGGCGAGTATACAATCTTGTAATATCGAAGGGGAAATATTAGGTACTTCTCCTGTCACACTCGAAGAGGTCGAATTAATCACTATAGTATATCTACCCTGCGGGATATCTTGTAAGCCACATCCCGATACATCACCAAACTGCAAAAAATCCGTAGCTAAAGATTCAGCTTTGTTAGCAGTGCGATTTGCCACCACAATCTGTGCTACGCCCGCCTGCAGTAAAGGATAAATACACCCTCTGGCGGCCCCACCTGAGCCGATCAGCAAAACAGTGGCATTACTAAGGGGGGCATTGTGACGCTCTAAATCATAGACTAAGCCTGCACCATCGGTGTTGTCTCCAAGTAACTTGCCATCGTCCAATAACTTTAAGGTATTAACCGCACCCGCCAATTTTGCTCTTTGAGTGAGCTTATCGGCAAGCTCGAAAGCCTGCTCTTTAAATGGCAGAGTTACATTGGCCCCTTTACCTCCTGAGGCAAAAAACGTCTCAACGGATTCTTTAAAACCATCTAAAGGTGCTAGAATCGCCTCGTAACTGATCTGGTCCATGCATTGGCGTGCAAATGCTTGGTGGATCAGCGGTGATTTCGAATGTTTTATGGGGTGTCCAAACACCGCGTATTTATCCATGATAATGCCTAAGAAGTTTTCAATATTATGAAGCAGTTAATTAAACGCATCTTCAATCAGGATGCAAGTAAATCACAGAGCGAGCCGACACCAACACCCGAAAAGACACCTTATGAAATTATGGGTGGTGAATCAGGAGCCCGCGCGCTAGCCGATAGATTTTACGACATTATGGCAAGTGATCCCTATGCAAAACCTTTATATGATATGCATCCACAACCATTGGACAGAATACGCCAGGTATTTTTTGAGTTTTTATCTGGTTGGTTAGGTGGTCCAGATCTATTCGTGGAAAAATACGGTCACCCTCGATTGAGGCAACGCCACATGCCATTCCCAATCAATAAAGACTTGCGGGACCAGTGGATGTATTGCATGAATAAAGCTTTGGATGAGCAAATAGATAACCCTCTATTGCGCGAAGGTTTACGCCACTCATTGGCACAATTAGCAAGTCATATGATAAATCAAGACTAAAGTCGTAGACACTAGCGTACAAAACAACACCGCTTTTTGCGCTAAGTCAAAGCCTCTAATTTTGCGCTTGTCATAATACGCATCCTCAAAAAGGAGAAGTGTGCGATGCGTGTGACCTCTATTCAACATAAAATTTATGCTCTACTAGCAATAACTGGTATTTTAGTGCTGATAGCCAGTATTTTTAGTAGCTCAAGCCAACAACAGCAATTGGCGCAAGACACAGTTGCTGACAACATTCGTTTATTAGCAGATAACTATTTCGATTCTATCAATACCATGATGCTCACTGGCACCATGGCAAATAGAGAGATCTTAAGCCAAAAGCTCAGAGCACACCCTAATATTGAAGACGCCCATATTATTCGTGGCCCACAGGTCGTGAAAATCTACGGTGTGGGCAACGCGAATCAATCCCCAAATGGAGAAGCAGAACAACAAGCACTCAACGGTAAAGAGTCTTTGTTTATCGAAACTCGCAAAGATTCGCGAGTAATGACATACCTAAGACCTATGGTTGCAAAAGCAGATTATAAGGGTACGAATTGCTTGGGTTGTCACCAAGCACAAGAAGGCGATGTGTTAGGTGTAGTCAGAATAAGCTATTCACTGGATGATATAGATTCGAGCGTACAAACGAATACATGGTTGAGTACTGCGTTATTAACAGGGATCTTTGTCGTGACATTTGTGATCTTAGGCACACTATTTAGAAAACTGTTTATTACGCGTCTAAAAACGCTGGGCCGTACTATGCGACTGGCTTCGCAAAATAAAGACTTAAGTCTTCGTATTGAAGATAGCATTGATGATGAGTTAGGGCGCTTAGCCATCAACTACAACAAAATGATGGCCTCATTCAAAGATAACATCGGTCAAGTATCACATACCTCTAAAGTGCTTATTCAATCTGCCGAAACAATTTACACTTCAGCAGATACAACTGAGCGCGCTATTTTACAGCAAAAACAAGGCACTGATTCTGTAGCTGCCGCAATTAACGAACTTGAGTGCTCATCGAGTGAAGTAAAAAACACCACCCACATTGCATCAGAAAAGTCAGATAGTAGTAACCATCTTGCAGAAGAAAGCATGGCAGTAGCTGAGCGCACCGAGCAAAGTATTAATCAACTTGCGCAAGACATACGCCAAGCTGCGACACAGGTAAGTCAACTACAAGCACAAACACTTGAGGTCGGAAAAGTACTTGAAGTGATCAGCAGCATTGCAGAGCAAACCAACCTATTAGCACTGAATGCCGCTATTGAGGCTGCTCGTGCGGGTGAAGCGGGCCGTGGCTTTGCCGTTGTTGCGGATGAAGTTCGCACGCTTGCAACTCGCACTCACGACTCAACAGACGAAATTAAACGCACTATTGATAAATTACAAAGTGAAGCAGAGCAAACCGTAAGAGCCATGAGTGCATCATGTGAAGAAGCTGACGACAGAGCTGCGCAGGTAAAACAAGTTGCGCAAGCACTGAAAAATATTTCCAATCAAATGCACGAAATAAATGACTTAAACGTACAAATAGCAGATGCGACTGAACAGCAGAACTTAGCTGCAGAAGAGATAAATCAAAGTGTCATCGCGATAAGAGATAATGCTGAGCAGTCTTTAGTTGATGCCCATGGTAGTAAACAAGTAAGTGAGGAATTACTTTCTCTCGCTCGCTCTTTAGATGAGCAAGTAAGAAGTTTTAAACTCGATTAGCCTAGAATTGTTATGCTGTGTTTCAGGCGCCCTATGGGCGCCTTTTTTATATTGCTAAAGGCTCAGCCAATCCTGTGGCTTCAGATAGAAATCATACAGCTTGGCCTCTGGACTACTCGCAGCAGGCGTAAAGTTGTACTCCCATCGCGCCAGAGGTGGCATCGACATGAGAATTGACTCAGTACGCCCCCCCGTTTGCAAACCAAACAAAGTACCTCTGTCCCACACCAAGTTAAACTCCACGTATCGCCCACGTCGATAAAGTTGGAACTGACGCTCGTGCTCACCGAAAGGGGTATCTTTGCGACGTTCAATAAGTGGTAGGTAAGCATCTAAATAACCATTGCCGACAGCCTGCATAAATGCAAAGCTCTTATCAAACCCCCACTCATTCAAATCATCGAAAAATAAACCGCCAACACCTCGAGTCTCACCTCGGTGTTTTAGATAAAAGTACTCATCACACCATTTTTTGTAATCATCATATACCTGCTCACCAAAAGGCATACATAAGTCTTGAGCAGTTTGGTGCCAGTGTTTTACATCGTCTAACACCGGGTAAAATGGTGTCAAATCAAAACCACCACCAAACCACCAAATAGGTTCCTCACCATCTTTTTCCGCTATAAAAAAACGAACATTTGCATGACTAGTAGGAATATGTGGGTTCTTTGGGTGTATGACTAACGAGACACCACACGCATGAAAGCTTCTGCCCGCTAATTCTGGCCTATGCGCCGTCGCAGAAGCTGGCATAGACTCACCAAACACATGAGAGTAATTTACCCCTCCCTGTTCAATGACAGCACCATCGCGAATAACACGTGTACGCCCGCCCCCCCCTTCTTCACGCTGCCATGCATCTTCAACAAATTTTGCTTTTCCATCAGCCTGTTCTAATCCTGCACAAATCGAGTCCTGCAATGACAACAAAAACGCTTTTACTGTTTCTAAATTTACCTTACTCATGTGTGTTATTGATTCCCTCGAATAAGTGCACCGCTAAGTGCATGTTTAATTTGACTCGGACTGGTGCTGCTACCTAGCTGACCTGTTACATAGCAAGCTATTTGCTCTTGAAAAGTTTCTTTTGCTTGCATAATGCTCATAACAGGTTCGGCTCCACTAATGTTTGCACTTGTGGATACCAGAGGCTTTCCGATTTTTTGACATAAAGCTTTTACTACTGGATGTGCACTAATGCGTATCGCGATGGTATCGTGAGTGCCCGTTAGCCATTTTGGTGTGCTTGACTTTGCGGGTAGCAACCAAGTAATAGGCCCAGGCCAGGATGAAAAAATATCTGCGCGTTTATCCATAGGGATTTTTGCATCATCAACATAGGGTAAGCATTGCCCGTAGTTATCAGCAACTAAGATCAACCCTTTCGTTACATCTCTTTGCTTAATATTGAGTAGCTGTGTTACCGCGGCTTCATTATCTGGGTCGCATCCTAAACCATAAACGGCCTCGGTAGGATAACAAAGCACTCCACCAGCAGTAAACGCAGCAAACGCCTCCTGCAAATTAATCGGTTGTGTATTACTCACTTTGACTCTCTATCTTGTGCTGACAGGATTTTTGTGGACATTGTAACACAGCTTTACCCGACCTTTGTTTTTGCACCATAATGGCCCACCCACATTCAGGGCAAGTCTGAGCAACGGGTTGTTGATTTAAACTGTACTTGCAATGAGGGTAACGATCACATGAATAAAAGAACTTTCCAAACTTGTTCTTTCGCTTGGTTAATTGGCCTTTATGACATTTGGGACAACCAATATTACACTCGGCTTCTGATTCTTGTTCATCATGCGCAATATAATGACACTCAGGATAACCAGTACAACCGATGAACATCCCATATCGTCCATTTCTAATCACTAGGTCATTACCACATTGCGGGCATGGGGAGTCCTCTAACACTTTAATATCATGATTATCATGTTGTGCTAAAGGGCGAACGTAGCTACATGTGGGATAGCTTGCACATCCCAAAAAAGGGCCGTTTTTGCTGTGTTTGATCACCAGCTCAGAGCCACACTCGGGACAAACTTCATACTCTTTTTCTAACGCGTGTTGTTTTGCATTAAACAAAGAATGATCAATCTTACTCATATTACCTTCGGCCAGTGCACAAATTTGCGCCTAATATAACCGCCATGACTTTAGGGTCAAGGGAATTGACCCTAAAATTTACTAGTGCAGGTAGCCACCAGGCTCATCAAAAATAAGATCTTCCATCTGAGCATAGGCTTGCTCTTTACCGGGTACGTTAAAGAGCACCATTAAAATAACCCACTTCAGATCTTCCAATCCAATTGTTGGCTTCTCTAATGCGAATAAACGGTCAATCACCATTTCTCTAGTCGTTGAGTCAATCACACCCACTTGCTCCACAAACATAAGAAAACCGCGACACTCAATATCAAGCATTTGACACTCTTGCTCCGTGTAAATACGAATGGCGCTGTCAGCTTTACTGTTGAGATAAGGGATCTCATCGCTATGTTGCAGATCTGCTAACTGTTCTAGCCAGTCCAAAGCTTTGTATATTTCTTCTTGGTTAAACCCTGCCCGCAACAGCTCATCGGTTAACTCATTTTGCTCAACAAAGATATCCGCTTCACTGTGGATATAGTTCTCAAATAGATACATTAGGATATCAAACATGATTAACCCCTCGCTAATTTAATGTAGCCGTCTAAGACGCGTTCTACTTTATCTTCAAGCTCTAGGTCCAACAAACGTGCAACAACACGTTCAACGGGCCACTGGGTCCTTTGCGTTAAGGTGTCCACCGAAGTAACCTCAAAGCCAAGGTTTTTTAAAACTGGGCAGTCCTCCTGTGGTGAATCATTTTTTGTCACACTTTCTATACTATATAGACCGTTTTCTGGCAAAAAGCTCACATCTTCCAGAATGTCTTCTACACTTTCAGTTAACTTTGCCCCTTGTTTCAACAAGTAATGGCAACCTTGAGACAGTGGACTTTTTATAGAACCAGGAACCGCAAACACGTCTCGATTTTGCTCCAGAGCATAGCGTGCGGTTATCAACGAACCACTTCTCATCTCTGCTTCCACTAAAACCACACCCAATGACAAACCAGAGATAATGCGATTGCGACGTGGAAAGTGACTTGCATTAGCCCCACTTCCAGGAAAAAACTCACTTACTAGTAAACCCGCTGCCAACACCTGCTGATATAATAAGTTATGGCGTTTTGGATAAACAATATCAACCCCCGTTCCCAACACAGCAATAGTAGAGCCCGATAAAGAGTCCTTGGCAGCTAATGCTCCCTTATGGGCGGCTCCATCTATACCTCTGGCCAAGCCCGACGTAACCACAAGCCCTGCCATACGCAATTTATATGCGAAGTCTGCCGCAATCTCTAACCCTGTAGCGGTTGCACTGCGACTGCCAACAATAGCCACTTGCGGCTTTGACAATAGCGATACATCCCCTTTGCAAAAAAGTATAAAAGGTGGGCTACTGATCTCTTTTAGAAGTCGTGGATAGTCTCCATCAAAATAACTGATAATTGAGATTTTCGTCTGCTCGCAAAAAGACGCAATTCGCTCAAGGTAAGGCCAATTGATCAGACCAAGTTGGGTGATAAGTTCATCGTTTAGTCCCAGGCTTCGCAACGCTGAGTCAGATAAATGAAAAAGTGAACTGAGTGCACACTTTTTTTGTAGCGCAAGTATCGAAGCCACTCCCAGCCCCTTACATGCGTGCAGTGCTAAACACTGCAACTGAGTTAAAGTTTCCATGCTCCCTCCTTAGAGCATTAAGCGTTAATTTACACCTACACTGTCTCCAATTCGAATTGGTTGTAGCGCACTAGTTACTAACGCATAGCTAACTTTGTCATAGACTTTAAAAATCATTAGCTCGCCAATTTTTTCTTCCGGCATGTTCCACACCGCATTATTTTTTGAACTTGAGGTGTTGAAAAGCTCCCTTACACTGCTAGATAATTTCTCTAATCGGCTTGCATCCTCAACATAACGAGGTCCCTTGCTGCCTTCAATAACTGTAGGTGAACGCTTGCTAATATCAAGTATATGACCCTCTTGCACGTTATGCTCACGACCAAGGTTCAACACCACCACAGTTGTTGCACCAAACTCCCTTAACTTATTATCGCTGGAGATTATTTCTCCATCTATCGGGTGTGCAGGTCTGATCATACTAAATTGTACAGAAAAGCTCTGCCCTTGAGAAATAGGCATAAGAATATCATTAGGTTTAATCTCTCGTTTGACGGTTTCAACTTTCACCGTCGCAGGCTTACTCTGTGCCGAATTACCAGCATCAAGAACACGTGCAGTCCCAACTAAATTAGCTTCATAAGCCAACGTTTCTTGGGAATTTGGGTCCACATATTTATCTTCCACACTGTAGATGCCGTAATGCGCAAACGGGTCAAGATCACCTTTGATGTAAAGCAGGTGCCCCTGAGTCGCCAACTTAACGTTATAATTCGCCCCTAGAATAAACGGATGACCCACTAAGTCTTCTTCACTGAGCGCCAGCTCAAATTCTAATAACGGCTTGATAATTGCTGCAGGTAGAGTTGGGATCGCAGTGCTCTTTTGCACCACAACACGAGCTGAAGGTGATAATTTCTTAACCCCTTTCTTATCCAACGAGATCATTGGGTTTCCTTGTGCATCACGCTGGAACATCAACACATCACCAGGGTAAATCAAATCAGGATCACCCAATTGCGGATTCTGTTTCCACAATGTTTGCCACTGCCAAGGAGATGATAAATACAACTTAGAAATGTCCCACAACGTGTCGCCCTCTTTGACCACATATCGCGCGGGAGCATCATCTTTAACACTCAACTCGTCTGCAAAAGTGGGGAAAGCAATACAAATTGCCATGATCAGAGCTGTAAATGGGTGTTTCATTACGGCTTCCTTGAGTTATTTTTCGATATTATCAACCAAAACCTGTTAAAGGGGAACGCGAATGGCTAAAATAAGAACATATAGTATTTTGCATTTAAGCTTAACGATAAAAGGTAACCATGGCAAAGTTAGAAGTACTCAGATTCCCAGATGAACGCCTACGCACAGTGGCAAAACCAGTTGCAGAAGTAAATGATGAAGTGCGTCAAATCGTCAAAGATATGTTAGAAACCATGTATGACGAAAACGGAATAGGGCTTGCTGCAACTCAAGTTAATATCCACCAGCGTATTGTTGTCATTGACGTATCTGAAGAACGCAATGAACCTAGGGTGTTGATCAATCCAGAAATTACTCGTAAAGAGGGGTCAACTACCAGCGAAGAGGGATGCTTATCAGTACCTCACTCTTGGGCCAAGGTAGACAGAGCAGAAGAAATCACGGTGAGCGCATTAAACGAGCATGGTGAGGAATATAGTTACGATGCTGATGGCCTGCTTGCGATTTGTACACAACATGAGCTTGACCACTTGATGGGTAAGTTATTTATAGATTACTTGTCGCCACTTAAGCGCCAACGTATCCGTAAGAAGCTAGAAAAGGAAGCTAAGTTGGCTGCTCGCTAATTGCGCGCAGATAACTCTCGCTTAACTCTCTTCCCATCAACTAATTATTGGATAACTCAGTGACCAAGTCATTACGCATTGTTTTTGCCGGGACGCCAGATTTTGCTGCGCGTCACTTAAGCGCCCTAATCAACTCATCTCATCAAGTTGTTGCTGTTTACAGCACACCAGACCGACCAGCTGGTCGAGGTAAAAAATTAAAAGCCAGTGAAGTGAAAACACTGGCACTGGAGCATAATTTACCCGTATATCAGCCTGAATCATTAAAAACAGATGAAGCACAACGCGAGCTTGCCGCGCTAAACGCTGACGTAATGGTGGTAGTGGCATATGGTGTGTTGTTGCCAAAAACCATTTTAGAAACACCTAAACTAGGTTGCCTAAACGTACATGGCTCCATATTACCCCGCTGGCGCGGTGCTGCACCCATTCAACGAGCTCTTTGGGCCGGTGATCAACAAACTGGTGTAACTATCATGCAAATGGATGAAGGGCTAGATACAGGTGACATGCTTCATATAGCAACATGCCCCATCACAGCGCAAGACACCAGTGCCAGTCTATACGACAAACTTGCACAGCTGGGACCCGACGCCCTGCTCGATACATTAGAGCAACTAAGTAATGGCACGGCCGTTGCCACCAAACAAGATGATGCACAGGCTAACTATGCCAAAAAACTCTCTAAAGAAGAGGCCGATATAGACTGGCAGATGAGCGCCACACAAATCGCTTTAAACGTCAGAGCATTTAACCCATGGCCAGTCTGTTATACAACGATGCAGCAACAAACAGTCAAAATATGGCAGGCAGAAGTTGTTGAACAGCAAGGTGAAGCAGGCCTGGTACTTAGTAGCGATAAAAACGGCATTGTTATCGCCTGTGGTGAGCAAGCTTTAAAAGTGACTCAATTACAGCCTCAAGGTAAAAAGCCAATGTCTGCACAGGACTTTTTGAATGGTCGAGCAGATTGGGTTACACCAGGTTCTAAGGTAGGCCACTAATGACAAATGTACGAGCTTTGGCCGCCCAGACACTTTTTCAAGTAGTCGATAAGGGGCAGTCTCTTAGCAGTGTGTTGCCCAATGCTGCACTCAAACTAAACCCAAAAGATAAAGCGCTATTACAGCAAATCTGTTATGGCGTGCTACGTTACTTGCCCACGCTTGAGCATTACTGTCAGCAATTACTCGACCAACCACTCAAAGGCAAGCGTCGGGTTTATCAGTTTTTGCTTTATGTGGGAATGTACCAATTACAATACATGCGCACGCCAGAGCATGCCGCGGTAGCAGAAACTGTAAATGCCCTACAGAGTATGCGTGCTCCAGGCCTGAAAGGGCTGGTGAATGCAATACTGCGCACCTTTCAACGTCAATTTAGTGAATTGGAAGATAGCGCAAACCGTATAGCAGTATGCCAATATAACCACCCCAACTGGTTTATGAAGAAACTGCAGGCTGCATATCCTGAACAGTGGCAAGCAATTTTGGAAGCAAACCAAGAACAAGCTCCCATGTGGTTGCGCATAAACCAAGCCCATTATAGTGTTGCTGAATATAGTGAGCTACTTGATGAGGCTGGCATTAGTCACTGCCTTGAACCCCGTTTTGAAGATGCCATCGTGTTAGATAAGCCCAGTGACGTTTACTCATTACCAGGGTTTCGTGAAGGAGCATGTTCGGTACAAGATGCAGCAGCTCAACTAGCAGCCCGATATTTAGACCCACAGGAAAATGAACGTATCCTCGATGCTTGTGCTGCACCAGGTGGAAAAACTTGTCACATTTTAGAATTGGCCAATACCAATGTTGACGCACTCGATGCTGATAGTGACCGTTTACTTCGTGTTGAGGAGAATTTAAAGCGCCTTGGCTTACATGCAAACTGCGTCCATGCAGACGCATCATCTCCAAACGACTGGTGGGATGGACAGCTTTACGACCGTATTCTGCTAGATGTGCCTTGCTCCGCAACGGGTGTTATTCGTCGTCACCCCGATATAAAGTGGCTAAGACGCAGCACAGACATTGCTGACTTGGCGCAGTTGCAACAGCAGATTTTGGAGAATATCTGGCCACTTCTAAAGCCAGGAGGCACCCTGTTATATGCCACCTGCTCAGTCTTACCAGAGGAAAACCATGATCAAGTAGTTGCTTTTTTACAAAGCACTGATGATGCCGAGCACCAACCACTACATCAGGGTGACACCCCAACGACGCCGGGGCTACAATTGCTACCAGGGCTTAGTGACGGTTTCTATTATGCAAAAATAACCAAACGACAATAAGCAATAACTATGAAAATCATTATCTTAGGCGCCGGCCAAGTCGGTGGAACGCTTGCAGAGAACTTAGTAGGTGAACAAAATGAGATCACCGTAGTCGACATTGACGGTGATAGGCTGCGTGAGCTACAAGATAAATATGACTTGCAAGGTGTAACTGGGCACAGCGCTCATCCCGATGTTCTGCGTCAAGCGGGCGCTGAAGATGCAGATATGATTATTGCGGTTACCAGCTCAGATGAAGTGAATATGATAGCATGTCAGGTGGCTTATAGTATTTTCAATACTCCCACCAAAATCGCCCGTATTCGCTCTGAGCAATACCTGAAATATAAAGAGAAGTTGTTCCAAAACGATGACTTACCTGTAGATCACTATATTGCTCCTGAACAGCTCGTAACCAAATACATTCGTCGTTTGATTGATTACCCTGGCGCGCTACAAGTTTTACAGTTTGCCGAAGGTATGCTGTCCTTAGTTGCTGTAAAAGCCTACTACGGCGGACTATTAGTCGGATATGCCTTGTCTGCGTTAAAAGAGCACATTCCTAACGTCGACACACGAGTAGCTGCAATTTATCGACAAGGTAAAGCTATTAAACCACTGGGTACGACTGTGATTGAGGCTGACGATGAAATCTTCTTTATCGCAGCAACGAAGCATATCCGTGCAGTAATGAACGAGCTGCAAAAACTCGAGCGTTCGTACAAAAAAATTATGATTGCCGGTGGGGGTAACATTGGCGCGGGGTTAGCTCGCTCACTGGAGCGCAACCACAGCGTAAAACTAATAGAACGAAACCAACAACGCGCGACACAGCTATCAGAAATGTTAGATAACACCGTCGTTTTTTGTGGCGATGCATCTGATCAAGAGTTGCTATCTGAAGAGCATATTGAACAGGTGGATGTATTTATAGCCGTCACCAATGACGATGAAGCCAACATTATGGCGGCGATGCTGGCTAAACGTATGGGTGCTCAAAAGACCATGGTGCTTATCCAGCGAGGTGCCTATGTTGACCTAGTTCAAGGTGGAGAAATTGATATTGCTATCTCACCTCAACAAGCTACCATCTCGGCACTGTTAACCCATGTTCGAAGGGGTGACATTGTCAATGTATACTCATTACGAAAAGGCGCTGCCGAGGCTATCGAAGCGGTAGCGCATGGGGATGAAAATACTTCTAAAGTTGTGGGCCGAACTATCGGTGAAATCAAGCTGCCTGTTGGCACCACCATTGGTGCCATTGTCCGCAATGACGAGGTGTTAATAGCCCATGACGACACCACCATATTGTCGGGCGATCATGTCATTATGTTCTTGATTGATAAACGACAAATTAGCGTTGTTGAAAAGCTCTTCCAAGTCAGTGCGCTATTTGTTTAGACACTATCTCATATCTAGCGCTGCCAGATCGATTAAGTATTCCTGTAGCAGCGCTTCCACTTTCTTTTCCTCTTGTGACAATAGCTTAATTCCCACCATTGCCAATTCATCATGATGGGTGGTGCTGCACATCTCCCCCGCTAATCGAATAGGTTCTTTTTTCTTTCCCGCTATCACCACATGACATGATTTATCGTGTAGCGGTAAATCCACCTTTGCACCACGCAAACTAAATTGCAATCCAGTCGGAGAGATGTCTTTTATCACACCATCACATGTTGAGCGACTGGTCATTAATGTCGCAGGGATTAAAGTGGGGATCCTCACGTGATGCCGTAAGCAGTGGCTTTGAATTCGTTGTGGTGGAAAGAGAAAAATCAATTTTGTGGGTGTGTAAGCCACTGCTTTAATATCTGTTTTAAAGGCAATTATTTGTCCATCACTGTGATCAGCCACCGCGCGTACAATAACTGAAGCACCCTCCTTGACTTGTTCTGCAGCTTTGCCAAGTTGCTTTTGTACTGGATAGTTGAGGATCAAATACTGCCCTGGTAAATACCCGACAAATTCGGTTTTAATTCTTTTCGAACCGGCGGCTAAAAATATTTCCAGATCCACCATGTTACCAACAGAAATTAGCTCAATTTTCTGCTCACCCGAAGAGGACTTGCTTTTATACATGACTTCAACTCGATTCGCGTAACCACTATATGGCTTAAGCTTAGAACATATCGAGTGTTGAGGACAGTGAACATAACAGAGATTCTGCTCATTATGTTCACCAAGAGACTTAGGTGACTAGCCGCGCCAAAAGGTCGGAGTAAACAGCACCAGCAATGTAAATATCTCCAGTCGACCAAATACCATTGCTAGGGTGAGCAGCCACTTTGCCGTATCTGTAATATCTCCGTAATGCGCTGCGACATCACCAAGACCGGGGCCCAAATTATTCAGACACGCAGCGGTTGCCGAAAATGCAGTGATGTTGTCCAATCCCGTGCCTAACAGCGCAATCATGATGATCACAAACACCAGAGCGTACGCCGAGAAAAATCCCCAAACGGCTTCAACAACTTTATCAGGTAAGGCCTTTCGACCCAGCTTTATTGAATAAATCGCCCGAGGATGGACCAGCCGATTGAGCTCACGAACACCTTGCAGGTATAGCAAAAATACGCGTACAACCTTCATACCACCACCGGTTGAGCCTGCACACCCACCGATAAAACTGGAGAATATCAGCAAGATAGGTAAAAACAGTGGCCAAGCCGAAAAGTTATCGGTGGCAAAACCTGCTGTAGTACTAATAGACACAGCCTGAAACATGGCTTGATCCAGTGTTTCATCGCCATTGCTATAAACCTGATTTGATGACAACACCGCAAAACAGATCACCACCAAGGTCAGTTGTATCAGCAAAAACACTTTAAACTCTGGGTCTCGTAAATAGGCTCTAACATTGCGACTTGAGACCGCAGCATAATGCAAAGAGAAGTTCACACCCGCAATCAATAGAAAGAATACGCAAATAAAATTAATAGCTGGGCTATCAAAGTGACCGATTGAGGCATCGTAAGTTGAAAATCCGCCAATGGCTATGGTTGAAAAAGCATGACAGATGGCATCAAACCAACCCATGCCAGCAAACCAATAAGAAGCCGTACAGGCAACGGTAAGCGACACATAAATGTACCACAGGTGCTTCGCGGTATCGGCTATTCTAGGTGTCATTTTTGAATCTTTTACAGGGCCAGGTGTTTCTGCCCTATACAACTGCATCCCACCAACGCCAAGCATGGGCAGTACCGCAACCGCCAATACGATGATCCCCATACCGCCTAGCCACTGTAGCTGCTGACGGTAAAAAAGCACCGACTTGGGAAGATATTCTATACCGGTTAATACTGTGGCTCCGGTTGTAGTTAACCCCGAGAAGGCCTCAAAAACTGCATCGGCCAATGACAGATTGGGAGATTGTAAGAAAATCAATGGCACCGCTGCGAATGACCCCAGTACCAACCAGAACAAGACCACGATTAAAAAGCCTTCACGTGCTTTTAAATCACCGTTTTCTTTACGATTTGGGTAGTAAGCAATGAGTCCAATGACGATGCTAAATACGAATGCCAGTACAAATGGTACACCACCACCGTCTTTGTAAATCAAAGACACCAACGCCGGTGGCACCATGGTGAGGCTAAATAAAGCCACCAGCTGGCCAAGTATTTTTATTATGGTACGAAATTGCATGCTGCGTTTCGCTTTTTAAGTGATTTAAAATTATAGAGTACGGATTGTCTTACGCTTTGATTTTTAACTCAACTACACCGTGCGTTAAATCGAAAATTTCTTGGCTCGCTCGCAGTGCTTGGCGATGATCAATATCTATGCTCCACTCAATGACTGCGCCGTACTGCTTATCCATCGACAATATCGTAAAGTGCGTATTTAAATATTGTTCTATCGCACCTTGCAACGCGTAGTCCGAATACCCAGTTAAAGTAGACGCAGGTATTTTTAAACTAGTTTGTAACTGCGCCAGCGCATTATTTAACGAGCCGCCATAGGCTCGTACTAAACCACCTGTCCCCAGCTTTATGCCGCCGAAATAACGAGTCGTGACAGCTGTGATCTCACCAAGTCCAGAGCCAATCAAAACATTCAGCATCGGCTTGCCTGCGGTACCATTGGGTTCACCATCATCGGAGAAACCATAAACGTGACTACCTCCGGGCTGGCCCGCTACATGCGCCCAACAATTGTGTCGCGCATCCGGATATTGCTCATTGATTTGCTTAATAAATGCTTTAGCTTCATCAATGCTCGGAGTATGCGCTAGATGCACAATAAAAGTACTCTTCTTTATTTCTTCATGATAGCTCAAAGAACTGTCGGGAATGCGATATTCAGACATGAGATTATTTAACGCCTTACAAACCAAAAAGGGAGCCAAATGCTCCCTTTCATCATACACCGAGTGATTAGCCCAAGTCTAAGTCACGGGTCATATTTTCTAATCGGTCATCGTGAACAATAATATTATCTTCTATACGAATACCACCAAATGGCTTGAACTGTTCAACCTTGTCCCAGTTGATATAGCGCTTGTTATCAGTTTGCGCCAAGTCACCCAGCAATGACTCAATAAAATATAGGCCAGGTTCAATAGTAAATACTTGCTTCGCTTCAATTTTACGAGTGCAGCGTAGGAATGGATGTCCCTCTGGTGGAGCCTGATGTATTCCCGTTTCATCCGCCATAAAACCACCCATATCATGTACCTGTAAGCCAAGATGATGGCCCAGCCCATGTGGGAAAAAGGTCGATGTAATGCCCTTGGCCACAATATCTTCTGCCGGCAATTTTACAATCTCAAAATCGGCTAACACCTGCGCCACTCGTGCGTGACAATCTAGATGTAGTTCTCCGTATAACTTCCCTGGGCTCAGCAACTTACCTAACTGGATCTGGTGCTCATTCATCACATTCACTAACTCAGCAAACTCGCCCTGCTTAGTAAAGTCATATGTACGCGTTATATCCGAAGCATATCCGTTAAAATTTGCACCTGCATCGATCAAAAATGAACGATGTTGCTTTGGAGCCTCGCGTTCAAAGTGTGTGTAATGCAAGATAGCGCAGTTTTCATTCAACGCAACGATGTTGCCATATGGCGTGTCATTTTCCATATGCTGCGTGGCGTTTAAGTACGCCTGCTGAATAGCGAACTCCGATCCACCAGCATAAAATGCATCACGTGCTGCTTTGTGACCAATTACGGCTAAACGGTTTGCTTCGCGCAAACAGCTCAACTCGTACTGAGTTTTATAAGCTCGGTGGTAATGTAGATAGTTCATTACCACTTCAGGATTAACGATAGAAAAGCCCAGAGCCTGTGCCACTTCTAAATACTCACCAATATAAGCAAAATTAGCCTTATCGTAGGGCAAGAATTTTTCAACCTGATCAGGTTGAACCAATAACTCTATATCAAAATAGTCGGCCCAAAAATCATTGGGTTCATCCGGCACTTTGTGCCAGAAGTCAACCGGACGGTAAAACACTAATTTAGGTTTATCTAAACCATTCACAACCAACCAGCAGTGAGGGTTATCAATCACGGGTAACCAGGCTTTAAACTGCGGATTTACCTTAAATGGATAGTACATGTCATCTAAGAATTGACGCTTTGCCTGACCTGAGTGGATCACCAATCCCTCTAGTCCTTCTCGCTCAATAATGGTTTTTGTGCGCTGTTGCAAGGTCGCAATATGTTCAGCGTAATATTGTGCTAATTGTTCCATGGTTAACCGTTTTGTTAGTTGTGATAAATTGAGTCTAACACAAGCTCGAAAAAGCAATCCAGCGAAGTCGCCAGATTGCTACCCATCTATGCCTGCGGCCTGTTCACTATCCAATACAGTGTAAACTAGCCACCTATTTGCATCTCTAAAAGCGGTGCAACGACATTGCCTTTTCTGCCCAACCTTGTGTGATAAACTTGCCTGTAAGCAAATACGTTTTTAACGTAATCTCGCGTTTCTCTATAAGGAATTAACTCTATCCAAAGCTCTGCTGGCATTGCTTCTTTGGGCAACCATTTCTTTATTCGATGGTATCCGGCATTGTAAGACGCTGTAGCAAGCATTTCGTTTCCATCATTTTTCTTCTTCAAATATTCTAAATAGTCGGTACCCATTTTTATGTTAGTTGCAGGGTGGACTAAATTTCTTTTCGAAACACGTTGTTTACTGACATAGCGCGCCGTACTTGGCAACAATTGCATCAAACCATAAGCATTCGCATGGGAGCGCGCATCTGGTGCAAATGAGCTTTCTCTGCGTGCAATGGCAATACTCCATGCCAAGTCAACATGATTATGCTTGCTATACCGCTTGAATAACTCTTCAAAAGCGAGTGGAAAACGTAACTCAACATAATCCCAAGCTTTAATCTGTGCCAGTGTATAAATAGTACTGTCGTACCAGTCCAATTCCGATGCAAGAATTGAAGCCGCCAGTTTTTCCGCCACACTGGATGTATTGGTCAAATAGTTCCATTCACGACGCGCCGAAGTGTAACGCTCTAGCTGATACAACGCTTTTGCTCGTTTAAATCCCGGAGCAAGGGCTACTTTTGCCAATAAGCTTTCAGGCACATCCAACGACTTGGTATTTAGAGAAACCTCCTGCCCCAAACGTCCCGCAGCCAAAAATCCATAATAGTCACGTTCTGTAGCAATGGTTTGCCATAACTGATTAGCTTTGTCCTGATCACCACGCTGCGCGTAGCTGTATGCTAGCCAATAAGTTTGCCCATGACTGAGGTTATCCATACCGGTAAATAACGCCGCAATACCAGACCAATCCTGCTCTTTTAGCATGTTACTCATCATCCACTGACGAAGTTTACTGTCTTGCAACTCAGGTGGAACTTTGTTGAGCCAAAACTTAGCTTCAGGATGTCCTTTTGAGGCCAGAGCTAAGGCAAAGCGATATGCTACACTATCCTTTTGCTGCACTGTAAAGGTAAACATTTCTTGCAACTTATCCCATGCTCGTAATGCCAGTTTTTGATCTCGCCAAATTAGTCGTCGCACGCCATATATCGCTATTTCAGCTTCTTTGCTATTACGATTTTTATATCGATACAATCCAGCTGCAGCACTTGGGTCTCGCCTAACAGTTGTATATAAATCGGCAAGGTATGCTTCGTTTTTGGGCAATAGTGTTTTCAAATAGCTCAATAATGAAACCTGACCACCTTGCGCTGCTTGTGTGATGCGTTGCCACACTAAATCTGAATTTAAATACCCTGCTTTTTGCCATGTGTTAAAAATGCTATTACACGCTCTAGGTTGCGATTTACCAACGACCCATAAGTCTTTAACTTGCTCTAATATCGCTTTTTTAGGCGCACCTAAATCCAGTTGATACTGCAAGTAAGTGCATTTGAGCTCCGTATCAACAGTGTCTTTAAAATATTCGATAAAAAGCGCTTTTTTGCCTCTGCGTTTGAGGTATTTCAGCCAACTTTCACGTACAGGCCACTCTAGGGGGGTGCTATCGTACACGGTGAGAAAATGGGCGATCTGCTGTTGATAACCTAATCTTGGATGGCGCTCATAAAACGCCATTTCTACATAGGGCTTAAGCGGATGATCGAGTTCATTTATCGCCTGGCTGAACGCTCGATAGTTGCCCGACCAAGCTATCTTCTCCGCTTCCTTAAATGCTTCATGATCGCTGCTTGCAAATGAAAACCAACTTGCAACTGCAAGAGAGGTAACAGCGATTCTTGAGATCCATGAGTTCATATCGACCTTCACAAGTAATTGTCTTGAAACGCGTCAGACAACAACAGTTACCTTCTGTTATCTAACAACCCAACCTACTAAGCAAAATCGCTAAAGACGACTAGGCTGTAAGTTCATAAAAAGAGACTTAGCCACCATATCACCAAAGCTTGCGCTTTTTAAGGTGTGGGTAAACGCTGAGTAAATTTTTCATTGCATTTTTCATTTAAAGCGGCCAAACTGGGTGAAATAGCAACTCATCGTACCAGTGTAACTACACGGGAGAACAAGCATGTTATATAAAAGCGAGTCCTTTGTTGTTGATTTTTGCAAAGGCAAGATCGCTGAGTTTAAGTTTTGTGCCTCAGGTTCTGTTAACAAACTTTCTCAGCAAACCCTGCAAGAATGCGCAAAAGCATTCCAAGAATTAAGCCAACGCGGCGATATTGACGCGATGGTATTCACCAGTGATAAAGACCACTTTATTATTGGTGCCGACATTTTTGAGTTTTTACCTACATTCCAGCGCCCAGAAGAAGAACTTGTTGGCTGGATCAAAGATGCAACCGATGTATTTGATGCCATCGAAGACCTACCATTTCCAACCGCATCAGCAATCCATGGTTTAGCACTTGGTGGTGGCTGTGAATGGCTACTAGCGACAGACTTTCGTTTAGCAAGTACTAGCGCCAAAATAGGTCTTCCTGAAGTGAAATTAGGCATTATGCCGGGCTTTGGTGGTACTGTACGCTTACCTCGCTTAATCGGCGCTGATAATGCGATGACTTGGATCACCACAGGTAAAGAAAACCGTGCGGATGAAGCGTTGAAAGTTGGCGCCCTAGACGGCGTTGTCGCGCCAGAAAAGCTACTGGATGCAGCTATCAGCGTACTAGAACAAGCTGTGGCAGGCAAACTAGATTGGCGTGCCAAGCGTCAAGTTAAACTTGAGCCGCTAAAAATGAATCGTACTGAACAAGGTATGAGCTTTGCGATGGCAGAAGGCATGGTATTGGGGAAAACCAAAGGCCATTACCCTGCACCGTTGATGGCAGTTAAAACTATCAAAGCCGCAGCTAATTGCACTCGCGCCGAAGCCATGGCGATTGAAAATGCTAACTTTGCGAAACTAGCTAAAACTAATGAAGCTGCCGCGCAAACAGGTATTTTCCTTGCAGATCAATACATCAAAAGCGTAGCGAAGAAGCAGGCGAAAGCCTCAACTCTCGAAATAAAACAAGCCGCGGTCTTAGGTGCTGGTATCATGGGCGGTGGTATTGCTTATCAGTCAGCCTACAAAGGCACGCCGATTATCATGAAAGACATCAATCAAGCAGCGCTTGATTTAGGCATGAACGAAGCGGCAACCATTTTAGGCAAGAAAGTACAACGCGGTCACATGGGTATGGAAAAAATGGTTTCCACACTTGGTAAAATTAAGCCTACGCTTGAAGAACGTGACCTAGATAGCGCAGACATTGTCGTCGAAGCGGTTGTTGAGAACCCTAAAGTCAAACAGGCAGTGCTATCAGCACTGGAAGAACAGTTACCCGAAGGTACAGTGTTAACATCAAACACTTCAACCATTCGAATTGATGAACTAGCTTCTGCACTTAAACACCCAGAACACTTCTGTGGTATGCACTTTTTCAACCCTGTGCCAAAAATGCCACTTGTTGAGATTATCCGTGGTGAAAAAACTTCTGATGCAACCATCAATGCCGTTGTTGATTACGCATTAAAACTAGGTAAGTCTCCAATCGTTGTTAACGACTGTCCAGGCTTCTTTGTGAACCGTGTACTGTTCCCTTACTTTGCAGGCTTCAGCAAGCTTGTTGTTGAAGGTGCAGATTTCACCGTGATTGATAAAGTCATGGAAAATGTATTCGGCTGGCCAATGGGACCTGCTTATCTACTCGATGTAGTTGGCATTGACACCGCAAATCACTGTACAGGTGTAATGGCTGATGGTTTCCCTGAGCGTATGGCACGCCAGGAAAAAGACCCTGTTGCTGTACTTGCAAATGCACAACGCTATGGCCAAAAGAATAAAGTTGGCTTCTATCAATACGCACCTGATCGCAAAGGCCGTCTGAAAAAATCAAAAGATGCAGCATCTGTTGAGCTGTTGAGCTCTATTTGTGAATCTCACACTGAATTCGACAAACAAACAATTATTGAACGCTGTATGGTACCCATGTTGAACGAAGTACTACTTTGTTTACAAGAAGGTATTGTTGCATCTGCGCAAGAGGCAGACATGGCGTTAATTTACGGGATTGGTTTCCCACCGTTCAGAGGTGGAGCATTCCGCTACTTAGACCAAATTGGCTTGGCCAACTTTGTCGCAATGGCAGATAAATACGCACACTTAGGCGCCATTTATCAAGTATCTGAGCAAACCCGCGCATGGGCAAGCGAAGGTAAAGTGTTCTATTCAGTGGAGGGCCAGTAACATGTCTGTAATGCAACAAGCAGTGATCGTTGATTGTCTTCGTACCCCAATGGGGCGTTCTAAAAATGGCGTGTTTAAACACCGTCGTGCTGAGGACTTAAGCGCACACTTAATGAAAGGTTTATTGGAACGTAATCCAAGTGTAGACCCAGCGTCTATCGACGATATCTATTGGGGATGTGTACAGCAAACTCTAGAGCAAGGCTTTAACGTTGCACGTAACGCAGCGCTACTTGCAGGCATTCCTCACTCGGTACCAGCAGTTACAGTAAACCGTTTATGTGGTTCATCTATGCAAGCACTCCATGATGCCGCCAGAGCAATTATGACTGGTGCAGGCGACACCTATCTTATTGGTGGCGTTGAGCATATGGGCCATGTGCCAATGACCCATGGGGTAGATTTTCACCCAGGGCTGTCGACTTCAATCGCACAAGCTGCTGGCGTGATGGGTTTAACCGCTGAGTACCTAGCTACCTTGCACGGGATCAGTCGTGAACAACAGGACCAATTCGCCTACCGCTCACATCAACGTGCCCATGCAGCAACCGTTGAAGGGCGCTTCGCCAAAGAAATCTTACCGATGCAAGGCCACGATGAGAATGGCGTGCCAATCTTAGTTGAAGATGACGAGGTTATCCGTCCAGAAACAACTGTTGAAGGTCTAAGCCAACTGCGTCCAGTATTCAATCCGGCTTCTGGTACAGTCACGGCAGGTACATCATCAGCTCTATCCGATGGTGCATCAGCAATGCTGGTTATGAGTGAAAGCAAAGCCAAAGAACTTGGCTTGCCAATTCGTGCCCGAATTAAGGCTATGGCCGTTGCAGGTTGCGATCCATCAATCATGGGCTACGGTCCAGTTCCAGCGAGCAAAAAAGCACTGCAACAAGCTGGGATCAGTATCGACGATATTGATGTAGCTGAATTGAATGAGGCCTTCGCAGCACAATCTTTACCAGTACTGAAAGATTTAGGACTACTGGAAGTCGCCGATGAGAAAGTAAACCTAAATGGGGGCGCTATCGCGCTTGGTCACCCATTAGGCTGTTCTGGTGCTCGTATCAGTACCTCACTCATCCACATTATGGAAGAAAAGGGTGCTAAGTATGGTCTTGCCACTATGTGTATTGGTTTAGGACAAGGCATCGCAACGGTGTTTGAACGCGTCGAGTAATCATCCCCTGAGCTAGGCGCTTTATGTGCTCAGCTCACCAAATTCAACTTGGTGACAAAGGTAAAGTGGCATAGCTCTTTGCCTTTTTTCTTACCTTTTTTTCGACATAGGTTTATTTGTGTAGTTGCTGTGGGTAAAATAGTACGCTCATTTTGCATTCTATAGTTAAGCGAGTTACATCATGCCATTTTCAAACCCTGATCACACCCTTGACGCTATTGGCCTTCGTTGCCCAGAGCCTGTCATGATGATCCGTGGTATGGTGAGAAAAATGAATGATGGTGAAACCTTACTGATCATCGCTGATGACCCATCAACCACCAGGGATATACCCAGCTTTTGTGAGTTCATGGATCATACCTTAATCGCAAAAGAAGTCGCCCAAGCCCCTTTTCAGTATTTAATCAGAAAAGGTCTATAAAACGCTCCTTGCCACTGGCGCCAAAGCAGGGCTATACAATGACTAAGCCCTTGACTACCCTCTACTAATCATCACTTTTGGTGATCGACTATCGCTATAGTCAAAAGTAATGATATACCAACCTTTTTTACTGGGCATAAAGCTAAAGTAGTTATAGACCGTATCACAGTCAGCAAGCTGAGGCTGATTGAGCTTCAACGCCCCTTGCACTTTGTACCCACAATTAAAACCCTGACTCCACTGTTCGTCGGCAATTTTAAATTCATACACTTTACCAGGCGTCATAAACTTAGCTTTAACTGTATATATTCCCTCACTTTGCTGCTGCAAAATATAATGGGGTTCTGCATCCCAAAGCGTGAAATCACCGCGTAGGTACATTGTACGATCGAGCGTTCCATCTGTAGAAGGCACCGTGGTGATACTATCTAGTATGTTGATTTGGCTCGAACAGGCTGATAAAAACAACGCCGCCACAGCCATAATGAGCTTTTTCATGTAACTACTCCAATTCTAGTACACAAGATATTAATGTTTAATGAGTGAATACTCGCTTACTCTTAGACCCAATATTACTTTATTACGATGTAAAACAAAAAAGCCAGCGCTAACGCTGGCTTTTTACGACTAATTTTAAATGTTTAGTTTTGTAATACAGAGATATCAGCCGTATTTAAGAATAAACGACTTAGTTGGCTCAATAACGCCAAACGATTCAATTTAACCGCCTCATCGTCTGCCATTACCATAACGTTATCAAAAAAGTCATCTACAGCTTCACGCAAACTTGCTAAGCGTGTTAGAGCTTGTTGATAGTCTCCCTGCTCATAAATAGGAGTTAGTTCAACACTTAAAGCAGCAACCTGCTGAGCCAAAACTTTTTCAGCAGCTTCGGTTAGTAATGCAGGGTTTACTTGCGCATCACTGGTAACATTATTTTTCGCGAGAATATTGTTAACACGTTTATTTGCTGCAGCCAAAGCATCTGCCTGCGCAAGTGTGCGAAAGTGGCTCACAGCTTTAACACGACGGTCAAAATCGACTGGCGAAGTTGGACGTCGCACCAGTACCGCTTGGATCACATCAACGCTAATGCCCTCATCTTGATACCAAGCACGGAAGCGACCTAGCATAAACTCAAGCACATCTTCTGCAACATTACTATTGCTTAGCTTATCACCAAATAATTGTTGAGCCTTGGCCACGATAACATTGATATCAAGTGATAGCTCTTTCTCAACCATGATACGCAATGCACCAATCGCTGCACGTCGTAAAGCAAATGGGTCTTTATCCCCTTTTGGCGCTTGACCAATACCGAAGATCCCTACCAATGTGTCAAATTTATCAGCCAACGCTACCGCATAACTAATTGGGTTTGAAGGTAAGTTGTCACCTGCAAAGCGCGGCATGTATTGTTCGTTTTGAGCCAGTGCAACCTCTTCAGCTTCACCGTCAATACGTGCGTAATGCATACCCATTACACCCTGTACATCGGTAAATTCCATCACCATTTCAGTCATGAGGTCGGTCTTACTTAACAGACCTGCACGCTCGGCTAAAGCTTTGTCAGCACCAACGTGCTGTGCGATAAAGCCCGCCAGCGCAGAGATACGCTCTGACTTGTCTTTCAAAGTTCCTAGCTGCTTTTGGAACAAAACAGAATCAAGCGAGGTTAAACGGCTTTCCAGCGTTTTCTTCTTATCGGTTTCAAAGAAGAATTGTGCATCAGCTAAACGAGGGCGAACTACCTTCTCGTTTCCAGAAATTACAACACTTGGGTCTTTACTTTCGATGTTCGACACAAACAAGAATTTGTTAATCAGGTTGTCATCGTTATCTAACAACGGAAAGTATTTTTGGTCATCTTTCATCGTATAGATCAGCGCTTCAGCAGGCACAGCTAAGAATGCTTCTTCAAACGATGCTGTCAACGTAACAGGCCACTCTACCAATGAAGTGACTTCTTCAAGTAGGTCTTCGTCCATTGCTACTTTGGCGTTAACCGCTGCTGCTGCCGCTTCGATTTGTGTGCGGATCATGTCCTTACGCGCTTGGTAATCAGCAATAACATATGCACCTTTAAGTACATCAAACACCTCATCAGCGTGCGTCACTGTAACGCGCTCTGGATGATGAAAGCGGTGGCCTTGTAATTCATTACTGATCTGTTTGCCAAGAACTTCGCCGTGTACTTGGGTGCTACCAAGTAAAGCAGCGACCGTATGTACTGGACGAATAAACTGAGTTTTGTTCGCACCCCAACGCATCGGTTTAGGGATTGGCAACTTAGCCAGCGCCTTGTTCATCGCATCGGCAAGTAGTTCAACTGTTCCTTGCCCTTTTACGGTAGCGCTGTGCATTAACCATGCGCCTTTATCCGTTTCTAAAGTTTGTGCTTCACTGACATCGATACCACAACCTCGCGCCCACCCTTGAGCGGCTTTAGTGGGATTGCCATCGGCATCATACGCCGCGGCTATCGCAGGGCCTCGTTTTTCAACAACTTTATCCTGCTGCTGTGTCTCCAATGCGCTTACTCTTAAGCCCAAACGACGTGGTGACGCATACCAATTAATCGCTTGATAGCCAAGCTCAAGCGCCTGAAGTTCAGTCGCCATATTTTCACAAAATGCCTCCGCAAGCTTACGTAAGGCTTTTGGTGGTAATTCTTCAGTACCAATTTCTACTAATAGATTTTCAGTCAACATGCTTAATCCTTACAAAGCGGGAAACCAAGTGCTTCACGAGCGTCATAGTAAGCCTGTGCACAAGCTTTAGATAGTGCACGCACACGCAAAATGTAACGCTGGCGTTCTGTTACCGAAATCGCGTGGCGAGCATCCAGTAAGTTAAACGCGTGAGATGCTTTCATTACTTGCTCATAGGCAGGTAATGGTAAGCCAGCTTCGATTAGCTTTTGACTTTCTTTTTCACACTGATCGAATTGAGCAAATAGCGCATCTACATCAGCATGTTCAAAGTTATATGTAGACTGTTCTACTTCGTTTTGATGGAACACATCACCGTAGGTTACTTTACCCATTGGCCCGTCGGTCCAAACTAAGTCATAGATACTGTCCACACCTTGTATATACATGGCTAGACGCTCTAGACCATAAGTTATTTCACCAGTAACTGGAGCACATTCAATTCCACCCACCTGTTGGAAATAGGTGAACTGAGTTACCTCCATGCCATTAAGCCAAACTTCCCAGCCAAGTCCCCAAGCACCCAATGTAGGTGACTCCCAGTTATCTTCAACGAAGCGAACTTCATGAGTTAGGGTATCAATTCCCATGGCTGCTAATGAACCAAGGTAGAGCTCTTGAATGTTATCCGGTGATGGCTTTAAAACCACTTGGAACTGATAGTAATGTTGCAAGCGGTTAGGATTTTCACCATAGCGGCCATCCGTTGGACGACGACAAGGTTGAACATACGCGCTCGACATTGGCTCAGGCCCAATAGACTTTAAGAAAGTCATAGGATGGAAAGTACCCGCACCAACTTCCATATCTAGAGGTTGTGCAATTACACAGCCCTGCTGTGCCCAGTAGTCCTGTAAAGCCAGGATCAACCCTTGAAAGGTTTTTACGTCATATTTTTGCATAGTTGGCTTAGTTATAATTAGGATCTTTATTGTCCTTGAAACACGCGGTAGCAATCTACTCACTGACAAGGATTAATGATTGAAAATTGTGCTCAGTATACCGCGAGCAGTGCCTCGTTTTAAACGTTAAAATGCAAAAAAACAGTTTAAAACCCTCTTTTAATCGGATAATGCAGGAAAGGTTTTTATCTCCTTGGCAAAAATAGAGAGTGAGCTCAATAAAGACGCCTTTTTAATTTACAGACCACCTCATCTATTATTCCCTTGAATGGCTCACATATGGGCTGTGCCGCGCTTGAGTGCTAAGCTCACTAATGAACTTAACACATGGTTAGTCGTCACACATTCCTCAATGCCTATAAAGTAAAGCTGCAATTCCAGACATAAAAAAGCCACCCTAATTAGGATGGCTTCTTAGTCACTTTCATCAATTGTGATGATTTTATTTCACGGCTATAAGACACACTGCCATGAATAATGAGATCCCACAAACATGTTATACGTCTAGGTTAACTACGCGTAGTGCGTTCGTTTCGATAAACTCTCGACGCGGCTCTACCTGATCACCCATTAGCGTAGCAAATAGCTGATCGGCAGCAATTGCGTCTTCAATCGTTACACGCAACATACGACGAGCCCCTGGGTCCATAGTAGTTTCCCAAAGTTGGTTAGGGTTCATCTCACCCAAACCTTTATAACGTTGTGTATACAAGCCGCGCTTCGACTCTCCGATCAGCCATTCTAGGCCATCGACAAAGTTATCGACCGGGAAGATTTTTTCGCCTCGTTGGATATAACCATCTTTTTCAAATAACTTGCTAACCAGCTTGCCAGTGTGAGCAATGCGAATATAGTCTTTTGAAGTGATGAAGTTATAGTCCAGTGTATATTCTTTATCTACACCATGCTGGCGGATTTTGACCACAGGGTAATACATGTGGCGCTCATCATCAAAGCTAACATCTGAACTAAAAATCGTAGCATCTTCATCGCAGTCAACTAAATCTGCGACCAATGATTGAGTCCAAGCTTTTACTTTTTCTTGGTCAGACAAATCTGACTCTGCTAGTTCAGCTTGATAAATCAAACGATTGGTTACCGATGCAGGGTATTTACGATTTAAGCGCTCAATGATTTTCACTGTATTTTGATAGTCATTAACGATTTCAGCTAGCGCATCTCCTTCAACCGCTGCAGCACCTTCACTTGGATAAAGTGCTGCACCATTAAGTGCTAGTGAAGTTAGATATACCGTTAGTGCCGCATCATCTTTAATATATTGCTCTTGCTTACCTTTTTTCACTTTATACAAAGGAGGCTGAGCAATATAAACATAACCACGTTCAATAATTTCCGGCATTTGACGATAGAAAAAGGTCAACAGCAAGGTACGAATGTGCGAGCCGTCGACGTCCGCATCGGTCATGATAATGATACGGTGGTAACGTAGCTTTTCAGGGTCGTATTCATCACGACCGATACCACAACCCAACGCGGTGATAAGTGTTGCAACTTCCTGCGAAGACAGCATTTTATCAAAGCGTGCTTTTTCCACGTTTAGAATCTTACCTTTCAAAGGCAAAATTGCTTGATTCTTACGGTTACGACCTTGCTTTGCAGAACCACCCGCAGAGTCACCCTCCACTATGTAGAGTTCAGAAAGAGCTGGGTCACGTTCCTGACAGTCTGCAAGCTTACCAGGTAAGCCTGCTAAGTCCATTGCGCCTTTACGGCGTGTCATTTCACGTGCTTTACGAGCTGCTTCGCGAGCTCGTGCTGCGTCAATGATTTTTCCCACAACCGTTTTTGCATCGCTCGGATGCTCTAATAAGAATTCGCTAAGCTTTTCTGCCATAGCTTGTTCTACGGCCGCTTTCACTTCACTTGAAACTAGCTTATCTTTGGTTTGTGATGAGAATTTTGGATCCGGAACCTTAACGCTCACGACGGCTGTCAGACCTTCACGGGCATCGTCACCGGTTGCATTACTGGTAGTTTTCGCTTTCTTATTAAAACCTTCTTTTTCCATGTAGGTATTTAGCGTTCGTGTCAACGCAGCACGGAAACCGGCTAAGTGAGTACCACCATCTCGTTGAGGGATGTTATTTGTAAAACAATATATATTTTCTTGGAAGCCGTCATTCCACTGCATTGATACTTCAACGCTAATTCCGTCTTCACGTTCTGTTGTAAAGTGAAAAACACTCTGGTGAACGGGGGTTTTCTTACGGTTCAAATACTCAACGAACGCTCTAATACCACCTTCATATTTAAAGTGGTCTTGCTTACTTTCTTCTCGTTCATCATTTAAAATGATACTCACACCTGAGTTTAAGAACGATAGCTCGCGTAAACGTTTTGCAAGAATATCATAGTGAAAGTTTAAATCTGTGAAGGTTTCACCGCTAGGCCAGAAGCGTAGCTCAGTCCCCGTTGTATCAGATTCACCAATCACTTCTAATGGCGCATCAGGCACACCCATGGTGTATTTTTGTTGATGCACTTTACCTTCACGGCGGATTGTTAATTGTAGTTTTTCTGAAAGTGCGTTAACAACAGATACACCTACACCGTGTAGACCACCTGAAACTTTATAGGAGTTATCGTCAAACTTACCACCCGCGTGCAGAACGGTCATAATAACTTCGGCGGCTGAAACACCTTCCTCTTCATGAATTGAAGTAGGAATACCTCGACCATTGTCACGAACAGATACTGATCCGTCCGTATGGATAGTGACAAAAATATCATCACAGTAGCCAGCCAGCGCTTCGTCGATTGAGTTATCTACAACCTCGAATACCATATGATGTAGACCTGTCCCATCATCAGTATCCCCTATATACATTCCTGGACGCTTTCTTACCGCATCCAATCCTTTCAGTACTTTAATACTGGACGAATCGTAATTTTCAGACATGGTTTCTTCCAATTATTTTGTTATTAAGCTGCCATGTTTCACGTGGAACATACTGCAAGCTCTTTGCATTGGTTCCACAACAGCAGAAATACTTTCAGCGGTGATAGCCGTTATAAACAGTTGTGACCGACATAAGGCTAATAAAGCAGAAACACTCTGCATCGTCTCTTCACCTAACTCTGAAGGTAAGTCATCTATAAGCAGAATTGACTGCTTATCTGTCTCTGACTCAATTAAACTATTCTGCGCTACTTTAAGCGCATATAAAAGTAGTTTGAGTTGACCCCGAGACAAAATGTTTTCTACGCCATGACCTTGACTATAAAAACTGAAGTCAGCCTTATGTGGCCCCTTACTTGTATAGCCAAGCTTCACATCGCGCTCAAATTGTTGCTCTAATTGTGATGCTAAACAATCTTTCCACCCAGCATCATATCTTAATTCTAACCCAGAAAATATGGGTATTTGACCGACTATTTTATCAAAAAATAGCGCTTCAAACCTACTTATATAAGCCTTTCTATGTATATTTATTTCTTCAGCAAGGCGAACATATTCTTTGTCCCAATATTTGACCTGCTCAGCGTAGTTTGAGGGTCTAGATTTGAGTAGCGCATTACGTTGTTTTAAAATTTTATTAAAATTACGCCACACATTAAAAAATGCATGTTCCACGTGGAACACACCCAAATCAAGAAACTTTCTACGCTCCTTTGGTCCACCAAAAAATAGCTCATAGCTCTCTGGCGTAATAACTTGCACAGGTATCAATTGGGCTAATTCCGACATTTTCCTGCTTGATTGCCCCTGAATCTTAAGCTTAGTTTCACCCGCACTATCCTTGCTTATTCCTACCGGTATAGACAAGTTATGTATTTGTTTTTTAGCGTGTACCACACAGCGGGTTTGCTCATGACGGATCAGTATTTTGTGTTTGTTCGTGCGGAAAGATTTACCATGGGAGAGAAAATAAATGGCTTCAAGTAAAGATGTTTTACCGCTACCATTTGCCCCGTAAATAACATTTATATCGGGACCTGGTTCAAAAGATATTGCCTCGATGTTACGAAAGTCACCGAGGCTAAGATGCGTTAAGCTCATATTACAAACGCATTGGCATCACAACATAAGTTGCTTCTTCATCACCAACCCCCTCAATTAGGGCGCTGCTGTTTGAATCGAGCAAAGTAAATTGTACATCTTCTGTTTTCAGTGTGTTTAACACATCTAAAACATATGACACGTTAAAGCCGATCTCTAAATCATCTCCTTGATAACCTACCTCAACCACTTCTTCCGCTTGTTCTTGTTCAGGGTTGTTAGCGCTGATCTTCAAAACACCATTTGATAAATTGAGACGTACACCACGAAACTTTTCGTTTGATAAAATAGATACACGTTGAAATGCGCTGCGTAACCACTCTCGGTTTGCATTAACCAACTTATCACCACCACGTGGAAGCACACGGCGATAATCTGGAAAGCGACCATCTACCAACTTACTTGTAAATGTGAACTCAGTATCAATCAAACGAACATGGTTTGCACCGAACTGAATGGTAACACTTTCATCATCAGCGGCTAATAAACGCATTATTTCTTGCACACCCTTACGCGGAATAATCAACTGGCGCTGCGTATTTACCGAACTCGACAAAGTTTTTTGTGCAATAGCTAGGCGGTGCCCATCGGTAGCAACTGTTTTAATCTCATTACCATCAACTTCAAATGACATACCATTAAGATAATAACGCACATCTTGGTTGGCCATCGAAAAGTGGGTACTCTCTAGTAATTTACGTAACTCTAAACGAGTACACTGAAATTCAATTTCACCATCCCACTGCTCTAGATTAGGAAAATCTTCCGCTGCAAGTGTCGTTAAGGAAAAGCGACTTTTACCGCTGGTCAACAACAATTGATGTTCTTGGCTTTCCAATTTCAATTCGCTGCCATCTGGCAAGCTCTTACAAATATCAAGTAGCTTTTTGGCTGGTAAAGTTACTTTGGCATCACCACAAGGTTGCTCTAACTGAACGGTTGCGACCAACTCTATTTCAAGATCGGTCCCCGTCATCGCCAAAGTGCCATCCTTAATTTCCAACAATACATTAGATAATATCGGTAACGTGTGCTTTCGTTCGATAGCGCCCGATACCTGTATGAGTGGCTTTAAAAATTGCTCTCTTGAAATGGTAATTTGCATAACTTAAACAGCCCTTAAGATGACAATGTTCTGATCAGGTTTTGATAATCTTCTTTTACTTCATGAGATTCGTCACGAAGTGCCTTCACTTTACGACATGCATGTAAGACCGTGGTATGGTCCCTGCCACCAAATGCATCACCGATCTCCGGTAAGCTATGGTTAGTTAATTCTTTAGATAAAGCCATTGCAACTTGGCGCGGTCGAGCCACTGAACGACTACGACGTTTAGACAGTAAATCTGAAACACGAATACGGTAATATTCTGCAACTGTTCGTTGAATGTTGTCTATCGTTACTAACTTGTCTTGCAAAGCGAGTAAGTCGCGCAATGCTTCTTTTACAAAATCAATTGAAATTGGGCGACCCGTAAAGTTCGCATTTGCGATCACTCGGTTTAATGCCCCTTCCAACTCACGAACATTTGAACGCAGTTTTTTAGCTATAAAAAATGCCACTTCGTGAGGTAGAGATATATTACTTTGCTGGGCCTTTTTCATAAGAATAGCCACTCGCGTCTCGAGTTCTGGTGGCTCAATTGCAATCGTTAATCCCCACCCAAAACGCGATTTCAGCCTGTCTTCAACGCCTTCAATTTCTTTTGGATAGCGATCAGAGGTTAAGATAATCTGTTGATTACCCTCTAATAAGGCATTGAAAGTATGGAAAAATTCTTCTTGAGAACGCTCTTTATTAGCAAAAAATTGAATATCATCAATCATTAGCGCATCAACACTACGATAATAACGTTTGAACTCTTCAATCGCGTTATTTTGCAGTGCCTTTACCATATCTTGTACAAAACGCTCAGAATGCATATAAACGATCTTTGCATCTGGTTTTTTATCTAAGATACCGTTACCTACGGCATGTAAAAGGTGCGTTTTACCAAGGCCAGTACCACCATATATAAAGACAGGATTAAAAGCAGAACCAGGATTATCAGCCACTTGTGTTGCAGCCGCTTTTGCAAGTTGGTTAGATTTACCTTCTACAAAATTATCAAAGGTGTAATTTTCTTTAATATTTGGTTTATATGCTGACTTGGGCGCAGGCTCTACTTTTTGGGTGCTTGAGGCCGCTCTAGGCGCCGCAGGAGTATGCTCTGTACCATTGGAGGTATTATTAGGTGAAAGCTGCTTATCTCCGTTCACCGGGCCGCCACCCATGATGGGCTTACTACCAACATCAAAGCGCAACTCTGGCGCTTCATTGCCACAAATTTCTATCAACAGCTCGTTGATACGATTTAGGTACTTTTCACGAACCCAATCCAATACGAAGCGATTTGGCGCATAAATCGTTAAGGTATCTTCGGTACTTTCTGCTTGTAGTGGTCTTACCCACATACTAAATTGCTGAGATGGCAATTCATCTTGCAATACATATAAACAACTTTGCCAAACCGACAGATACACGCTGAACTCCAAATACTGTTAATATTCCCGGACACCAAAAAGGTGTAAAAATATACAGGAATTATCGTTTGTTATCATTAAATTATTCGTGGAAGCCGAGTATTATGAAGGGATCTTATCCACAACTTCAATATTGACTTTTACAAAAAAGAGGATCTCGTTAGTAATATTTCATAACACATTGTTTTATGTATTCTTTTATTTTAGATCCAAGAAGTAGATCATAGCAAAAAACCAGCAAGATCTCATTATTATTTTACGATCTATTTTAGTTTTCCAGAGCTTTTTGCCCTCTTTCACGCACAGCCTGTGGAAAACTTCAATGAGATCAGATCGATCACGATCTATTAGGTTGTTCTAAAGATCATGCTATATAATAGCCGCAACCCTAACTGACAGGCTTTATTTTGTTTGATGCATAAAAAGCCACCAGCAAAGTAAGATTATGATTGACTTTAGGGCCCGTCGGCATTACTATCTCGCGCTCGCAATGGCACCTGTGCCAGGATCGCGACCTGCATAGGATGTTTTAAACTTAACCGATCGGATGGAATTGTTATGAAAAGAACTTTTCAACCTAGCGTATTAAAGCGCAAACGTACTCACGGTTTCCGTGCTCGCATGGCAACTGCAAATGGCCGTAAAGTACTAGCACGTCGCCGTGCTAAAGGCCGTAAAGTACTTTCTGCTTAATACTTAGTGGAAAGCTTTAGCTTTGGCAGGGAGTTACGTCTGTTAACTCCCTCGCATTACTCAAGAATCTTTCAAGAGCCTGCTCGCGCGGCAACCCCCTTCTTTACTCTACTTGCAAAACCAAATGATGTTGGACGTCCTCGTCTAGGGCTAACTGTTGCCAAAAAACGCTGTAAGCTGGCGTGTCAACGTAACAGAATTAAACGACTTGCTCGCGAAAGTTTTCGTTTAAGCCAACACAAGCTAGATAACATTGATATTGTGTTGATGGTAAAAGATGGTATTGCAGCACAAAGTAATGAAGAGCTCACAAAACAACTGGATAAATTGTGGCGAAAAATAAACGAACGCTGCAAGCCTGGCGCTCCAAAACCTAAACCGTTTAAAAAGCGGCCAGCTAAAAATGCCAAACCGAAAAAATCGCCTGCTAATAACCAGCAAAAGCGCGATAATACTTCCAGTTCATAGCTTTAGCCCTGTAATTAAGGTATCTTTAGCTCACCTTTTGAACATAGTTAATGTGGCAATGACATATAAAGCGCTTAAGTCTTGGTATCGACCAATTATCGTTATACCAAAAGTAGCCTTAATTACTGTAATTAAAGGTTACCAGCGCTTTATCAGTCCATTATTGGGCCCACACTGTCGATTTAACCCAACCTGCTCAAGTTATGCAATTGAGGCAATTAATTGTCATGGAATGCTAAAAGGGAGTTGGTTAGCGGTTAAACGCATATTAAAATGTCACCCTTTAAGCGCAGGTGGGGATGATCCCGTGCCTGATAAATCAACCCAAGTTAAACACCAACACGAGAAATAAGAGCTGTTATGGAATCACAACGCACGTTTTTATTTATCGGTTTATTGCTTGTGTCGTACTTATTGTTTCAAGAATGGAACAGTGCGTACAACCAGCCAAAAATCGATACCAGTGCCACCACACAAGTGACCACCCCTACATCAAATCCTGTATCGGAAGACGTTCCGGCTTCAAGTCAAGGTGACGTACCTGTAGCACCAACCAAAGCCATTCGTTCAACTATTTCAGTGATCACTGATGTATTTGAAGTGAAAATTGATACCAAGGGCGGTGATATTGTTGAGGCTAAACTTCTCCAACACGCTGAAACTCACGGCAGCGAGGAGCCTTACCTGCTATTGGGCGAATTTGAAAACAAACAATATATCGCACAAAGCGGATTAATCGGATTAAATGGTCCTGATGCATCTCGTGATGGTCGCCCTGTGTACCAAAGCGCACAAACAGCTTACACCCTAAATGGTGAAGAATTGCGAGTGCCATTGACTTTTGTCGATAACAAAGGTGTTTCATACACAAAAACTTACGTATTTAAAGCAGGTCAATATGACGTAGGCCTTGAGTACAACATTGACAATACCACAGCCGATCCGATCCAAGTACAGCTTTATACTCAGGTTAAACGCACGGTACAAAGCAAAGGCAGTATGGTTGACCAAACCTATTTAGGTGCGGCGTACGGTACTAGTGAAGAGCCTTATGAAAAGTACAGCTTTGATGATATGAGCGAAGCTAACCTGAATAAGAGCACTCAAGGTGGTTACATTGCCTTTATTCAGCATTACTTTGTAAGTGCTTGGGTTCCAAATCAAACAGTTAACAGCACTATTTATACTTTATTACGTAATGGTCAAGGTATCATTGGTGTGAAAAATGAGCCGATTAATATCGCAGCCCACAGCACATCTTCGATGAATGCGACATATTATATGGGTCCAAAAGACAGTGATGCGCTAGAAGCAATCCAAGAGGATCTTGATTTAACCGTTGACTACGGCTGGTTGTTCTTTATCTCACAACCTTTATTTGTGTTGCTTAAACTTATCTACGGTGTTGTAGGCAACTGGGGTATTGCTATCATCGCAATTACCATTTTAGTAAAAAGTGCGCTCTACCCTCTAACTAAAGCACAGTACACTTCAATGGCAAAGATGCGTATGCTTCAGCCAAAAATGCAGGCTCTAAAAGAACGCTACGGTGATGATCGCCAGAAGTTTGGTCAAGCCACGATGGAGCTGTACCGCAAAGAAAAAGTGAACCCTATGGGTGGCTGCTTGCCTTTACTGCTACAGATGCCTATTTTCTTAGCGCTATTCTACGTATTCTTAGAATCAACAGAGTTGCGTCATGCGGAGTTTATGCTGTGGCTAACTGACCTATCTGCAAAAGACCCATACTATGTGCTGCCAATTTTGTTTGGTGCAAGTATGTTCCTAACGCAAAAGCTGCAGCCTATGACTGTGACTGATCCAATGCAGCAAAAGATGATGACCTATATGCCATTGGTATTTACGTTCTTCTTTATTATCTTCCCATTCCCATCGGGACTAGTACTGTACTGGTTAGTATCTAACTTGATCACTATCGCGCAGATGTTATTTATCTACCGCGGTATGGAGAAAAAAGGCTTGAAAGTGAGATAACACATTCAGCCTTTCATAAAACGCCCGCTTAACGCGGGCGTTTTTGTTTGCCGAAGTCACATCCACACTAAATTTATAAAACCAATATAATCAACTATTTGATATTATTTTATAGCGATTTTATGCCATTTTGATGGTGCCTACCTCTGCTTTTCTAAATACTCGCCTCATCCAATTTTATCCATGATAGAGCACTTATGATGAGTGAATTCGACACCTATTTATTAACACTACTTGCATCTCCAAGCCAAAATGGATGGCTACTTGTTATCGCCTTTGGCGCTGGATTACTTGCCAGCCTATCACCATGTATCTATCCACTACTGCCAATCACTATTGCCACATTGGCGCCCACATCAAACAATCAATCCTCAGCGTTAGGTAACGCCAGCCTTTACTGTCTGGGCTTTGCATTGTTGTATGCCCTGCTAGGATTGCTTGCTGCTCTAACTGGGCAACTATTTGGACAGATAGCAAGTAACCCTTGGTTGCTTATCGGCTTTGCCAACCTACTCCTGTATATGGCCGCGATAATGAAAGGCTGGCTAACATTGCCTACACTGCCTGTTTCTCACTCCCATCGCTCACATACACCTTTTGTGATGGGGGCAACAAGTGGATTAGTAGCTGCACCTTGTACTTCCCCGGTACTGGCAGGTCTTTTGGTCTTTGTCGCCAAGCAACAACAGCTCTGGTTAGGTGGGGCTTTATTATTTTTCTTTGCGCTAGGTATGAGTGCCTTATTGTTCTTGGCGGGAACGTTTGGGCAACTACTCAACCGACTACCCAAGTCAGGCCCATGGCTCACTCTTGCTCCCAATATCTTTGCGCTAATCCTCATTTTCATGGCGCAGTTCTATCTTATTAAAGCGGGCCAGAATCTCTATTTTTAACATCCATCAAAGGAACCAACATATGAAAATTCGCTATATAACCTTTTCACTTTTGCTTGGGCTTTGTAGCCAAGTTCTGAGTGCCGAGTCAGGCGTTCACGAGCGCTCTATTCAAGGCACAACGCTCCAAGGCACACCCGTTAATACCCAAGGTAAAGTGACATATTTAAAGTTTTGGGCCACCTGGTGTCGTTACTGCATTGAAGAAATGCCACATCTAGAACGTTTGTATAACGACCGGGATCCAAGTTTGGAAGTGCTATCTATCAACATCGGGCTCAACCAATCACCACAGCTGGTTAAACGTTTTTTAGACAAGCATGACTATCAGATAGCCACACTCTTTGACCATGATGGCAGTATCACCCGTAATTTTAACGTTATTGGCACCCCCACTCATATATTGCTTGATGAACACGGGAATGAGATATACCGCTCAGCGTTAATCGATGAATCATTACAGCGAGCTTTATCGGCGTATTTACCAAAGGAGTACAGTCATGACTAGAGATTTGATATTAATAGCCTTTCTATTACTAAGCTGTGCGAGCAAAGCCACTTCAGATGATACATACGAATTAGTCTTTATTGATATATGGGGCGAATACATCCCACCGAGTTCCTTGCCAAAAAGTAAATATCCCCGTCATTTTATGCAGTTAGATATGAATGTTACCCAGTCGGATATAGAAAAGTTTGTAAATACTCACCCTCAGTATCAATCTTTACAAATAGATAAAAACAATACTCTTGGGATCCGCTACGGGGTACGCAGTACCCCCACGATAGTCCAGATAAAACGCGGTAAAATGGTAGATAAAGCCATCTTGGCAACGCCTCCATCACTTCCTAACGATGAGCACAAAGCGATTGAAGCACAACACCTACTGCTATATTCACTCAGTGGTAGACAACATGATTTTAAAGCAGACTCGACAAAAACACGGTTGATATTATTTTCTGATGCGCTTTGTCCAGCTCGCCATCTACCCCACTGTGAACACAAAGCAATGCAACACAACGAAATAAGTCCCCCAGACACAATGGAAAAACTCACCGTCATTAAACCGTTTTATGTTTCTTTAGAAGATGTGCAAAGCTATCAAAAACGGTTACGAGTAAACCACCCTGTATTATTTGATCAACACAACGCGCTATTTCGCCGCTACGGTATTAAAAGTTTGCCCTATTGGTTGATCCTCGATAAAGATCATCAAGTAATCTATCGCGGCGCAATGGCTCCTGAGCAAACACTGCTGAGAACTTATTCAAGTAGCCATTCTGATTGACAGTAAACACTATACGGTGGTGGCAACAGCGTGAGGAGTAATGTTTCACTTTTAGCTGATGCGACCACCCGCTCAAAAAGGTCATCTTGTTTTTGCCATTGCGATGCAAACTGTTGTTTGGCCGTGTGCAACTGCTTCATTGCTGCTTTATACTGCCCTAGATGAGCCAGCGCATAGCTACCATAAAGCGCTTCAAGCTTTTGCGTAGGCGCCGCTCCTAACATAGCGATAGCATGTTGATAATGTCCCTGAGAAACTTGTATATACATCTGAGTATAACGCACGTAGCTGAGGCTATCTGTTAACTTTAATTGCTCAAACGTCGAACCTGCCGCCACCAGCAATGGTTTCGCCCGTTCATCCTCTTGTTGTTTTATTAGTAGCCATGCTTGCATCAGTTGTGCGCTTGCCTGCGTTACCTTATCAATATCTTCTCGACTGATAAGTTGCTTAAATTGGGTTAACGCTTGCTCTAGAGCTTCTTCGCTTGGCGAAGTATCTTGCAGTACGGTGTCCATATTGGCCATAGCCTGCAAAAACAAGGCCTTTACTTGCAGGCTTGTTCGAGGCTTATCGTCAGGCTCTAGTTGTGCCAAAGCGTGCCGAGCAGCATCACCATCATGAAGCTGGATGTAATAAAAAGCCATATAAAGCAATATGTTGTTCTTTATGTACTGATTGTTTTGCGAATCCGCCATTTGCAATGCTTGATTAAGCGCTCGCTCTCTTGCCTCCAACGGTGCCAGATAATTTTGCCCCAAGGCGAAATAGCTCAGCATAAGCGGAGCATATTGTTGCTGCTGCTGATAGTAGCGAATGGCCTTTTGCACCACGGCCAGATTTTCGCTCATATCCAGTTCAGCGCTTTGCTCCACTCCCGCTTGTGGCGGGTTAGCCAAGTAGAATGCGCGTTGTGACTCTGAATGACTCAACGACCCCGCTCCTATCAGCACCTTCGCGCTATGCATGGCTTTGCTATGTGCTTGCCAGTTTAGCTGCAACCAAGCTAGATCAGCTTGTAGTTGATAACCTCGGGCCAATAGTCTTTGATGATTGAGCGCACGTGCTATCTCCATAGAGCGCTTAAGCAGTGGCGTAACCCGGTCATATTTACCCATATTAAGCCAATATTGACCGAAATAAAGATGATAACGTGCGGCCAAATAACTTCTCGTATCGACATTTTCCATCGCTTCAAAATGCTCAAGCGACTCTCGCCATAGACCTGTTTTCCACAGTGCATTCGCTAACTCTAACCGAGCAGCCTGATTATTTGTGTCATAAATAAGCGCCGCTTTGAAATAAGGGATAGCACTGCCAACTCCCTGATAGCTCAACGCATGTAGTCCACTAAGGTAGCTCTGTCGAGATTGCGCATTATCAGAGATATTCTCCGTAGATACTGCTTCGGTTCGCTCACTGAGCTGCACCACCAATTGATTCACTACCTCATCTATAGGTGCTTGTAAGTCTTCACTCACAAGCTGTCCTTTCTGTGGAGACTGACCACGACGGTTAATCTGATAGTGTAAAACATAGCGTTGCTGTTGTTGTGTAAGCTTTGCGCTAAACCCTACATCCGCAGCACCTTGCATCACATCAGCAAATGGTAGGCCGACGACGGATACCTCATCAACAATCAAAAAATACTGACTGGCGGCTTGCTTAAGCTGTTGCTGCAAAGCAAATCCCCACCAATCTAACTGCCCTTGTCCTGTCAGATTTTTTACCGGCGCGATGTAGATATGCGGCAATGATAATACGTTTACGTGGTCTGTTTTGACCCATGGAGGCGACTCTATATACCAAATTGCACTCCCGATCACCGAAAAGCTCAGTGCAATCGCTATGGTAATAGATATCCACTTATTTTTTATCATCCACTTAGCACTTGGTATGGCAACGGTTTGCACTGGCGCAATCCATATATATCCTTTTTGTGGAACGGTTTTTATAAACTCCGGCTGCTGGGCATCATCCCCTAAAATCTTGCGTAATTCCTGAATACTTTGTGTCAGTGCAGTATCCCTATATTCTCCATGTTGCCAAAGCTCGGTGAGTATTTGTTCTCTTGTAAGTAATTGCTCTGGATGCTGTAGAAAATATTGTAAGAGCTTGGCAACCTTAGGGCGAAGTGTATTGGTGTGAACCTGGTCGCTCAGTAGCTCTCTGCTAGGATCGAATGTAAACCGCTTGAATTGATACACAAAGATGACTTTCCCTTGCCGATTGATATATTCATAGTACAGCACAACCAATATGTCATGCTAGCTAATGGCTGTGTTTGCCGCTTTGCTGTACAATTCGCCTTTATCGTAATAGCAAGTTTTATATCACCATGAATTCACAAGATACTATTGTCGCACAAGCCACTGCCCCTGGACGTGGCGGTGTAGGGATCATTCGCGTATCGGGCCCGTTGGCGAAAACCGTTGCTGAGCAGATCTTAGGAAAATGTCCTAAAACCCGCTATGCAGAATACCTGCCATTTAATACCTTACAAGGCGAGCAACTGGATCAGGGTATTGCCTTGTTTTTTAAAGGCCCAAACTCTTTCACAGGTGAAGATGTACTAGAACTGCAAGGCCATGGTGGTCCAATAGTTATCGACATGCTACTCAAAGAGATTTGCCAAATAGATAAAGTACGTCTGGCACAACCTGGTGAATTCTCTGAACGTGCTTTTATGAACGACAAGCTGGATCTCACTCAGGCAGAAGCTATCGCTGACTTGATCAACGCCACCAGCGAACAAGCAGCTAAAAGCGCCCTGCACTCCTTACAAGGTGATTTCTCTAAACATATCAATATGCTGGTGGAAAAAGTGATCCATCTGCGTATGTACGTTGAGGCCGCAATTGATTTTCCAGACGAAGAAATAGACTTTTTATCTGATGGCAAGGTTAGTGGTGATCTCAACGCTATCATCACACAACTAGGCGAAGTACGTAAGCAAGCGAAGCAAGGCAGCATCATGCGTGAAGGTATGCGCGTGGTGATAGCTGGTCGACCGAATGCAGGTAAATCAAGCCTACTCAACGCCTTAGCTGGTCGAGAAGCGGCTATTGTAACAGACATCGCGGGTACCACCCGTGATGTGCTGCGTGAACATATTCATATTGATGGTATGCCGCTACACATCATCGATACCGCAGGCCTACGTGAAAGCCCGGATAAAGTAGAGCAAATTGGTATCGAGCGTGCTTGGGATGAAATCCGCCAAGCCGATCATGTGCTTTTCATGGTCGATGGCACCGATACCCACGAAACCGATCCCTCCAAGATCTGGCCTGAGTTTATGCAGCAGCTACCACAAGGTATGGCCGTCACAGTAGTTCGCAATAAAATTGATTTATCCGCTGAAGCATCTGGTATGTGCCAACAAGGTGAGTACCCAGTTTTACGTTTAAGTGCCAAAAACACCGAGGGTGTAGATTTGCTACGCGATCATCTAAAAGCCTGTATTGGCTATCAAGGTGCCACTGAAGGTGGTTTTATGGCTCGCCGCCGCCATCTCGACGCACTGGAGCGCGCAGCGGAACATTTAGATATAGGCAAAACGCAGTTGGAAATGCACATAGCAGGAGAGATTCTCGCAGAAGAGTTGCGCCTCACACAGCAATACCTCAACGAGATCACCGGTGAGTTTACCTCTGATGACCTACTGGGTAAGATCTTTAGCTCATTCTGTATCGGTAAATAACTGGGTGTAGTACAAACCAGGGAATGCTCTGGTTTGTACTTCTCTAGTCTAGTTCAACAAAGAAAAGTCAACTTCTGGCAAGCTTTCAAAACTTGGTCGAGCAAATAGATAGCCCTGCATCAATGAAACCCCCGCATCACGTAACCATTGATATTCACTCATAGTTTCAATGCCTTCAGCAAGCGGTCTAATATTAAGCTCTTGAAACATTCTCAAACAGTTGTTCACTATGGTCTGGCGCGATTTATCTTTGTGGATATTTCTAACCAATGCCATATCTAATTTAATAATATTGGTTTGAAAGTCGGCCAGTAAGTTTAATCCTGAATAGCCTGCCCCAAAGTCATCAGTGGCAGTTAAAAAGCCTAATGAACGATAATACTCAACTACTAATTTAATGTGCTTGGTATCATCCACCTTTTCGACTTCGGTAAATTCAAACATAATACGACTGGTAGGAAAGCCATACTTCTTAGCAGCTTCTAACGTGGTGCGAATACAGCGTTCAGGTTTATAAATAGCGTTAGGTAGAAAGTTAATACTCAAAAACTGTTGAATATCGAGCTTAGCGGCCAGTGCTATCGCTTTCACACGACAGAGTTGATCAAAAGCATATCGATTATTGTCATTGACTTGCGAAATAATCGACCATGCAGATTCATTATTCATCCCTCGTACCAGAGCCTCATAGCCAAATATTTTTCTACCTTCACATTCCACTATAGGTTGAAATGCCATTGAAAAATCAAAGCTAAGGGTTGGCTCATTGCGGCAATTTGCACACCCCACTTTTTGACAGATCTCGTCTGGTTTATCCATCGCACCTTTCCTTACGCTCAATATCTATGCCGAGCTTAGCGTTCATACGACAGGTTGGCAACTTAACGTTTAGTTCCAGATCTGGCAAGAACACATGAATATTCAAAACTATGATACGTGCCATATCAACAAATGGAGCACTAATACCATGAACAAATATCAACATTTTCATCATCTACATAAGCAACCAACTTTGTTTAAGTTGCTAAATGCGTGGGACCCGCTCAGTGCAAGGCTGCTAGAACAAGCCGGGTGTACAGCAATTGCCACCACAAGTTGGGGCATGGCCAACGTGCGTGGGCAGCGAGATGGTGAATCCTGCTCATTCGAGCGCTTTCTAGCACAAACCAAACAAATCATTGAGTCTGTTGAAATAGGAGTAAGTGTAGATCTTGAATCAGGGTTTTCAGATGATATTGAGACTATTTGCGACCATGTTTTAGCAGTTGCTAAACTTGGTGCGGTAGGTATCAATATCGAAGATAGCAGCAAAATAACAGACCAGCTGCGTCGGGTGGATAGCCAAACTAAAATTTTAAGCGCAATCAAAAACACCCTAAACAAAGCTGGCTACTCTCAGCTATTTGTTAACGCCCGTATTGACACAGCTCTGCTACCAGAACATTACTTTGGAGCCACATTAGAGCGTGCTAAAGCCTACGCAGATGTAGGTGTTGATGGCGTGTTTGTACCTGGTTTATCTGATCACAGCTTGATCGAAAGCCTATGCAAACAACTACCGATCCCCGTAAATATATTAACCCTAGCCCCTTGCTGTAATAGCGAAACGCTGCAAAATCTAGGTGTAAAAAGGCTATCATTTGGCAATATACTCTCCGACAATTGTATAGCCCTCATACAAAAACAGGCTAGCAAAACACTAAATAGCTCAGATCATCGCGATTTATTTCAATATAATTCGATCGCATTACCATTTTAGCCCTTGCCCAAAAGTGATGGAGCACAAAAACACAGCACCTTTTGGGCGATAAACCAGCACCTCCTATAAAAATAACTTTATTTGCTAGTGCTAAATCGCCCTTTAGCGATCTTTTTAGTCTGTTTTTAGATTATTTTCTTATATGGATCGATACTGATAGATCTGACAAGTTGCGCACTAAACTCATCTCTTATAGTTTATACACATCAGCACTATCCACATGAGCTGCCAGACAGTTAAATTAAGAGAATTAGATCAATTCACCGTGAAATAACTCATGATTGTCTACAAGTCAGCCTAGGTTACTGCAAGCATACTGCCAGCTTATCCACAATTTTCACACGATAACTGTGCTAGGAATAATTTATTTATTCTTTATTTATTAATAGGTTGGAGAAATAGATCCACAATCGGCTGCAAACTAGCCAGATTAATTTATCCAAACCCAGTGATCTGCACTTTACTTCTTGTCACAGGTCATTATGATGTCGGCATTCGTGACTAGGCAGCAGAAGTTATGCAGCACATAGAGATCATCGTTGGTAGCCAAATGGGTTCGGCTGAGTATGTTGCTGAGCAGCTAAAAGAAGCCCTGCAAGATCAAGGCATTGGTGTAGCTCTTCATGAGCAGCCAGTACTCAGTGATATTATTCACCCGATCTGGCTGGTGGTAACTTCAACATATGGTGCCGGTGATTATCCGGATAATTTGTTATCTTTTATAAGTGAGTTAGATCAACAAGATAAGTTAGATCAAATCCAGTTTGCTGTAGTGGGTATTGGAGACACTAGTTACGATACTTTTAACTTTGCAGCCAAAAATTGCTCACAACTACTTGTTAATAAAGGATCAATGCAGTTATTAGCCAATCTAGAGATTGATGTGCTTGACGATGCATTGCCCGAAGATACGGCATTGGCGTGGTTACCTCTGTTACTAGAGAAGCTACCTCAAAGCGAATAACGATCTTTTACATAAGTTATTCACAATTTTAAGTGAAATAAGATCGTATTGTGGATAACACTTGATCTAACAGGGGATCTAGCCCTAGTTATCCATGGGATAAATATGACTGGATCTATGCCTGTGTATAAATAGCCGTTTTGATCAGAGCTTGTACGCTGTTAGATCCGATCTAATTCACATCAATTGATCTGCTATAATCCATTGATATAAATGGGTTATATAGCCTTACCCACAGATCATGCGATCACTAGTAGTAAGATCTAATAAAAGATCTTTAAAAAGATCCTTATATATATTAAGTGATCAAGTTTAAGGTTTTTCTTTGTTGCTCATTATTTAAACATTTCACTTCTGAGCATTTCTAGGTAGAATACGCTCCCTTTCAAAATTTGCTGGTTGTTTTTAAGTAGGATCCCGTAAATGATTTATCATGAACATTTTGACGTTATTGTAGTTGGTGGTGGACATGCAGGCACAGAGGCTGCGTTAGCTGCTGCTCGCATGGGTATGAATACCTTATTGTTAACACACAATATGGATACTCTAGGTCAAATGTCATGTAATCCTGCAATTGGTGGGATTGGTAAAGGACATCTAGTAAAAGAAATAGACGCCTTAGGTGGCGCTATGGCAAAGGCCATCGATAAAGGTGGTATTCAATTTAGAACACTTAATTCATCTAAGGGCCCAGCTGTTAGAGCTACAAGAGCTCAAGCTGACAGAGCTCTTTACAAAGCTGCAATTCAAGACATTTTGCAACATCAAGAAAATTTAAAAATTTTCCAGCAGTCATGCGATGATTTAATTGTTGAACAAGATCAAGTCAAAGGCGTAGTTACTCAAATGGGTCTACGTTTTAGCGCGCAAACCGTGGTGTTAACGGTTGGTACTTTCCTTGGTGGCCAAATTCATATTGGTATGGAAAACTTCAAAGGTGGCCGAGCGGGTGATCCTCCTTCAATCGCACTCGCTAAGCGTTTGCGCGAACTACCATTTCGAGTGGATCGCTTAAAAACTGGTACACCTCCGCGTATCGATGCCCGTACAGTTGATTTTTCGGTTATGCAGGAACAACCTGGTGATACCCCGACACCTGTATTTTCATTTATGGGTAAGGTGTCAGATCATCCAAAACAGATCCCTTGTTTTATCACTTACACCAATGAGCAAACTCATGATGTGATCCGTGAAAATTTACACCGTTCGCCCATGTATGCTGGGGTTATCGAAGGCATTGGACCTCGTTACTGTCCTTCAATAGAAGACAAAATTGTTCGTTTTGCTGATAAAGAAAAGCACCAAATTTTTGTTGAGCCAGAAGGTTTAACATCATATGAACTTTACCCTAATGGTATTTCTACAAGCTTACCGTTCGATGTACAGCTGCAAATAGTTCGCTCTATCAAAGGGTTTGAAAATGCACACATTTGTCGTCCAGGTTACGCAATAGAATACGATTTCTTTGATCCGCGAGATCTAAAGCAATCATTAGAGACTAAGTTTATCAATGGCCTGTTCTTCGCCGGTCAGATCAACGGCACAACGGGTTATGAAGAAGCTGGAGCACAAGGGTTGATCGCAGGTATGAACGCGGCGCTTCAAGTGCAAGGTAAAGATGCTTGGACGCCTCGTCGCGATCAGGCATATACCGGTGTACTTATTGATGATCTGGCGACGCTTGGTACGAAAGAACCATATCGTATGTTTACCAGCCGTGCTGAATATCGTTTATTGCTGCGTGAAGATAACGCTGATCTAAGGTTGACAGAAAAAGGTCGTGAACTTGGTCTTGTTGATGATGAGCGTTGGGCCGCTTATAACAATAAGCTAGAAGTAATGGAGCAAGAGTTACAGCGCCTTAAATCAACATGGATCCATAAAGATCACCCAGCTCTTTCACAGGTTAACGAGCTACTAAAAACTCCTCTAGCTCGTGAAGCAAGCTTGGAAGATTTGATCCGCCGCCCTGAAGTGAATTATCACGACCTTATGGCTATAGAAGGTTTGGGATCTGATTCTCCAAATATTCAAGCACTTGAGCAGGTAGAGATCCAAACTAAATATGCGGGCTACATTGCACGTCAGCAAGATGAGATTAATAAGCAGTTGCGTCATGAAGAAACTGTACTGCCAGAAGACTATGATTATTCTCTTGTCAGTGGCCTTTCAAATGAGGTCGTTGCCAAGCTAACAGATGCTCGTCCACAAACCATTGGTCAAGCTTCGCGTATTTCTGGTATCACCCCAGCCGCTATTTCGCTATTATTAGTGTATCTGAAAAAGCAAGGGCTACTGCGCAAGTCTGCGTAGCAGCATAGGAATACTGTGTTACAGCAACAACTGACTTCTTTGTTAGCGCAAACGGAACTTGCGCTAAGTGAACATCAACAAGCGCAATTAGTGCAATATGTTGAGTTATTAGATAAATGGAATAAAGCTTACAATTTAACCTCAGTACGCGACCCAAAAGAAATGATGGTAAAACACATCATGGACTCTTTAGTTGTGGCGCCACACCTTAACGGTAAGCATTACATTGATGTTGGTACCGGACCGGGTTTACCTGGCATCGTATTGGCTATTGCCTTGCCCGACACACAGTTTGTATTATTAGACAGTTTAGGCAAACGTGTACGTTTTTTAATGCAAGTAAAACATGCGCTTGGCTTGGATAATGTCACACCAGTGCAGTCTCGTGTTGAAGAATATCAGCCAAGTGTTAAATTAGATGGTGTACTCAGCCGTGCTTTTGCATCATTGCAGGATATGGTTGATTGGTGTGGACACCTAATCGACCAATCAGGCCATTTTTTGGCATTGAAAGGCCAATTTCCGGCACAAGAACTTGAACAACTGCCTGCGGGGGTCACCTTGCAACAGGATATTCATCTTAGCGTGCCAGAGTTAGATGCAGAGCGACATTTAATCATTCTTTCAAAAGATTAGTATTCGAGGGCAACGTGGCAAAAGTCATTGCAATTGCAAACCAAAAAGGTGGCGTTGGCAAAACCACCACGGCTGTGAATTTAGCAGCCTCGATGGCGGCAACTAAGCGCAAGGTTTTATTAATTGATTTAGACCCGCAAGGTAACGCGACGATGGGAAGTGGTGTCGACAAATATGGCGACGTAGCAACCATCTATGATTTACTGATCGAAGAACAAGCCATTGATGATGTGATCTGCAAAGAGACATCTGGTGAGTATCATCTTATTGCTGCCAATGGAGACGTAACGGCGGCCGAAGTTAAACTTATGGAATTATTCGCCCGTGAAGTACGTTTACGTAACGCCATTGAGTTAATTCAAGATAAGTACGAATTTATTTTTATCGACTGCCCGCCCTCTTTAAATATGCTGACAGTTAATGCCATGGCGGCAGCGGATTCAATTTTAGTTCCCATGCAGTGTGAGTACTATGCACTAGAAGGCCTCACTGCATTGATGGACACAATTACCCAATTGGCTAAGTTAGTGAACCCTGAATTACAAATTGAGGGGATTTTACGCACCATGTATGATCCGCGAAATCGCCTAGCCAATGATGTATCTGAGCAACTGAAACAACATTTTGGTGATAAAGTATATCGTACCGTGATCCCCCGTAATGTGCGTTTAGCTGAAGCCCCAAGTTTTGGTGCGCCAGCTATGTATTATGATAGGGCATCTAGCGGTGCAAAAGCGTATTTGGCTTTGGCAGGCGAAATGTTACGTCGTAAAGAAAAACAATCCGCAGCGGTTGCCTAAGAGGATAATAACAACATGTCGGTAAAAAAACGCGGTTTAGGCCGAGGCTTGGATGCCTTACTTAGCTCTTCAAAGCCACCAGTAAGCGCTGAACCTGTCGAAGTGGAAGAAGCGCAACAAGCACCTAGCTCGGGTGAGTTGTCACTTGATGGTGAGCTAAAACGTATCCCTATTGAGTTTTTGCATCCAGGTAAGTATCAGCCGCGTAAAGATATGTCTGAGCAAGCGCTAGAAGAGCTAGCCAGTTCTATTAGAGCACAAGGGGTACTGCAACCAATCGTAGTGCGCCCTGTTGCTGATAAACAATTTGAGATCATTGCCGGAGAGCGCCGTTGGCGAGCAGCTCAACTGGCTGAACTTGATGTTGTACCATGCATTTTAAAAGATGTGCCTGATGAGGCTGCCGTTGCAATTGCCTTAATTGAGAACATTCAACGTGAAGACCTCAACGCGATGGAAGAAGCGGTTGCTTTAGACCGATTACTACACGAATTTGAGCTAACGCATCAGCAAGTAGCCGATGCAGTGGGTAAATCGCGTACCACAGTGACTAATTTACTCAGACTCAATAATCTCAATGACGATGTTAAAATTTTGTTGGAGCATGGTGACATTGAAATGGGTCATGCGCGTTGCTTATTAGCCCTCACCGGTGAAGAGCAATCTGAAGCTGCAAGAACCGCGGTGGCCAAAGCTTTGACTGTGCGTGAAACAGAGAAGTTGGTACGCAATATTCTTGAGCCTATGGATAAAAAACAGCCAAAAGAAAAAGATCCAGATGTCAAATTGTTAGAACAACAATTAGCCGAAAATTTGGGCGCTAAAGTGGAAATTAATTATAACCAAAAAGGCAAGGGAAAATTGGTTATTTCATATGCCAATTTGGATGAACTAGACGGTATCTTAGGTCGCATCCAGTCAGACATGCAGCAACCTTCCTAATGCATGAATAATAGGCAAATGTGGTGTCGAAAAAGCGCCACATTTTGTCGCATCAAGTTGCAAAATCACCAAATATAAGTATAATTTCGCCAGTTTTAAGACCCTGATTAATTTTTACGCCATTAAAGGTTAACTAAAAGTGACTCAATCGTTAGTAAGCCCATATCGGCGTGCCGCACTAAAAGGTGTTTTATATCAGGGAGCCGTGGCGTTAGCCATCGCAGTTATCGTTTTTGTATGTTGGGGAGCTTTGGCAGCTCAGTCGGCACTAGCCGGTGGAGTGATAGCCGTGCTTCCCAATTTAGTATTTGCCGTTTATGCCTTTCGTTATATGGGCGCAAGCAAGGCAAACCAAGTGCACAAATCGTTTAAACGAGGCGCTGGGTTAAAATTTTTGTTAACTACTGCACTATTTTTGGTGGCATTTAAAGTCCTAGCAGTCGAGCCGTTATGGTTGTTTGTTAGTTTTATCATCGTAACCATCGTGCATTGGTGTACATCGATTTTTTTTAATCATTAACTTTTAGGAAAAACAATGGCTGCAGAACAAAGCTTACAAGGCTATATTCAGCACCACCTTACGAATGCCAAAATGTGTACGACCGATCAAGGTCTTGCATTTAATAAGGCATGTAGTGAGGCTGGTTTCTGGACTTGGCATGTAGATACTTTGGCTTGGTCAATTCTATTAGGTCTTGTTTTTATCTGGATTTTCAAAAGTGCCGCTAATAAAGCGACCACTGGCGTGCCAGGTAAAATGCAATGCTTCGTAGAAATGATCGTTGAATTCGTTGACTCGAACGTGAAAGATACCTTCCACGGTAAGAGTAAACTGATCGCTCCTCTAGCCCTAACAATTTTCGTTTGGGTATTTCTGATGAACTTGATGGATTTGATCCCGGTTGACTTCCTTCCATTTGCTGCAGGGCAAATTGGTGCTGCGACTATGGGCATGGATCCTCATGATGTATACATGAAAGTGGTACCTACTACAGACGTTAACCTAACGTTTGCGTTGTCACTGGGTGTATTCGCACTAATCATTTTCTATACCATCCGTACCAAAGGTGTAATGGGCTTTGTAAAAGAGCTAACACTTCACCCGTTCACGGCTAAGAACCCGTTTGTTCAGGCGTTACTTATCCCTGTGAACTTCGTGATGGAATTTATTACATTGATTGCTCGCCCTATCTCGTTGGCGCTGCGTCTACACGGTAACTTATTTGCGGGTGAATTGATTTTTATCATCATCGCATCAATTGGCTTGTTCCAGTTACCATTACACTTTATCTGGGCGGTATTCCACATCCTAGTTATCGTATTACAAGCATTCGTATTTATGATGCTGACCGTTGTTTATTTAAGCATGGCAACGTCGGATCATTAATAGATATAAACACCAAATTCATTAACTTTAAATTTAAATAAATCGGAGACAATAATGGAAATCGTACTAGGTCTTAAATATATCGCTGTTGCACTTCTAATTGGTTTAGGTGCGTTGGGTACTGCAATTGGTTTTGGTACTCTTGGTGGTAAATTCCTAGAGTCTGCTGCTCGTCAACCAGAGCTTGCACCTCAACTTCAAGTTAAAATGTTCATCGTTGCTGGTCTTATCGATGCGATCGCTATGATCGGTGTTGGTATCGCAATGGTACTGTTGTTCGTAATGTAATTACTGGTTTTATAAGCCAATTTGTTTATCGAACAACTAATTTGAGGAGGAGCGGTTGTGAACTTAAACGCCACTCTACTGGGTGAATTAATCGCGTTTATCGTTTTCGTATGGTTCTGCATGAAGTATGTATGGCCACCGCTAAACGGTGCGATTGAAGCTCGCCAAAAGAAAATTGAAGACGGTCTTGCTGCTTCTGACGAAGCGGAAAAAGAGCTTGAGCGTGTGCGTCTTGAGGCTGCTGAGCAGTTAAAAGAAGCAAAATCTCAAGCGGCTGAAATCATCGAGCAAGCGAAAAAACGCGCTGCGTTGATCGTGGATGAAGAAACCACGCGTGGTCAGCAAGAGCGTGAGAAAATCATTGCTCAAGGGCACTCTGAAATTGAATCTGAGCGTAACCGTGTGACAGAAGACTTGCGTAAGCAGGTTGCTACTCTGGCTGTGGTTGGTGCACAGAAGATTTTAGAACGTGAAATCAATCAAGCTGCACACAGTGACATCGTTGAAAAACTTGTCGCTGAGCTGTAATAAGGAGGTATGAGCATGTCTGAATTGGCTACTATCGCTCGTCCTTACGCTAAAGCGGCTTTTGAGTTTGCTGTTGAAAAAAAAGCTGTTGAAGCTTGGAATGAGATGCTTTTCTTTGCTGGTGAAGTAGCAAAGAATGAGCAAATCTCGCGTTTCCTAGCAGGCAGCGCCTCTGTTGAAAAACAAGCTGAGGTTTTCGCTCAAGTTTGTGCTGAGCAAATCAACGACCAAGTTTTGAACCTTATTAAGGTGATGGCTGAAAATGGTCGTTTGGTTGCACTTCCAGCGGTTGCACAGTTATATGCTGAGTTTAAAGCAGAATATGACAAAGAAATCGACGTAGATGTGATTTCTGCAACACAGTTAGCACCAGAGCAGCAAACAAATCTAGTAGCGGCACTTGAAAAACGTTTCGCACGCAAAGTTAAGCTAAATTGTAGTGTTGATGAAAGCACGGTTGGCGGCCTTATTATTAAGGCTGGCGACACAGTCATCGACGGCTCAGTACGCGGCAAGCTAAACCGCTTAGCTACTACACTACAATCGTAATTGGGAAAAAGAGCATGCAACTTAATTCCACAGAAATTTCTGCGCTGATCAAGCAACGTATTGAACAGTTTGAAGTTGTAAGTGAAGCTCGTAACGAAGGTACAATTGTATCTGTTACTGACGGTATCATCCGCATCCACGGTCTAGCTGACTGTATGCAGGGTGAGATGATCGAGCTTCCTGGCAACCGTTATGCTATCGCACTAAACCTTGAGCGTGACTCAGTAGGTGCAGTAGTAATGGGTCCATACGCAGACCTTAAAGAAGGCGTAAAAGTACAATCGACTGGTCGTATCTTAGAAGTACCTGTTGGTCGTGGTCTACTAGGTCGTGTTGTAAACACACTTGGTCAGCCTATCGATGGTAAAGGTGCACTTGAGAACGACGGTTTCGAACCAGTTGAAAAAATCGCACCAGGCGTAATCGAGCGTCAATCAGTAGATGAACCAGTACAAACTGGTTATAAGTCTATCGATGCGATGATCCCTGTTGGTCGTGGTCAGCGTGAGCTTGTGATCGGTGACCGTCAGACTGGTAAAACTGCACTAGCAATCGATGCTATCATCAACCAAAAAGACACAGGCGTTAAGTGTGTGTACGTAGCGGTTGGTCAAAAAGCTTCTACTATTGCTAACGTAGTACGTAAATTAGAAGAGCACGGTGCACTTGCAAACACTATCGTTGTTGTTGCATCAGCTTCTGAATCAGCAGCGCTACAATTCCTAGCGCCATTTGCTGGTTGTACTATGGGTGAATACTTCCGTGACCGCGGTGAAGATGCGCTAATCGTATATGATGATTTGTCTAAGCAAGCTGTTGCTTACCGTCAAATCTCATTGCTACTTAAGCGTCCACCAGGTCGTGAAGCATACCCAGGTGATGTATTCTACCTTCACTCACGTCTTCTAGAGCGTGCATCACGTGTTAACGCTGATTACGTTGAGAAGTTCACTAACGGTGAAGTGAAAGGTAAAACAGGTTCATTGACGGCATTGCCAATCATTGAAACTCAAGGTGGTGACGTTTCTGCATTCGTACCTACCAACGTTATCTCAATCACCGATGGTCAGATCTTCTTAGAAACTGACTTATTCAACGCAGGTATCCGTCCAGCTGTTAACGCTGGTATCTCGGTATCTCGTGTAGGTGGTGCTGCGCAAACTAAAATCGTTAAGAAACTAGGTGGTGGTATCCGTCTAGCGCTAGCTCAATACCGTGAACTAGCGGCGTTCTCTCAGTTCGCTTCTGATCTTGACGATGCAACTCGTGCACAACTTGAGCACGGTGAGCGCGTAACTGAGCTAATGAAGCAGAAACAGTACGCTCCAATGTCTGTTGCTGAAATGTCTCTGTCACTATTTGCAGCTGAAAAAGGCTACCTAAAAGACATCGAAATAAACAAGATCGGTGACTTTGAAGCAGCGCTTATCGGTTTTGCAAACAGCACATACGCAGAGCTAATGGCTCAAATCAATGAAACAGGTAACTACAACGCTGAGATCGAAGCGCAGCTTAAAGAACTTCTAGAGAAGTTCAAAGCAACGCAAACTTGGTAATTTAGTTATGCTTGGTGAGGGTTATCGCTAACACTCACCTTGATTCGGAGAGAGAGTCATGGCCAGCGGAAAAGAGATTAAAAGCAAGATCGGGAGTATCAAGAATACTCAGAAGATCACCAGCGCAATGGAAATGGTTGCCGCTTCAAAAATGAAGAAGGCGCAAGACCGTGTGGCTTCAAGCCGTCCATACGCTGAGAACTTACGCAAAGTGATCGGTCGTGTTGCTCAAGCTAGCCTTGATTTCCGTCATCCGTTCTTAGCAGAACGTGACGTGAAACGAGTTGGTTATATTGTTATCTCTACTGACCGTGGTCTATGTGGCGGTTTGAACTCAAACGAGTTCAAAAAAGTGGCATTAGACGTAAAAGCGTGGAAAGAGAAGGGTGTAGACGCAGAGTTTGCAACCATCGGCAGCAAGTCTGCTGGTTTCTTTAGACGTTTTGGTGGTCAACTACTTGCTAAAAAAGCAGGGTTAGGAGATACCCCTTCAATTCAGGACGTAATTGGTCCTGTTAAAGTAATGCTAGATGCATACGCTGAAGGAAAAATTGACCGTTTGTACGTGGTATACAACAAGTTTGTAAATACCATGAAGCAAGAGCCCGTAATCGATCAGTTATTGCCTTTGCCAAAAGCTGAAGAAGAAGTATCAAGCTACGCTTGGGACTACTTATATGAGCCAAGCCCAGAAGCGATCTTAGAAACGCTACTGGTACGCTTTATTGAGTCACAAGTTTACCAAGGCGTAGTTGAGAATGCTGCCTCTGAACAGGCTGCCCGTATGGTTGCGATGAAAGCCGCAACTGATAACGCAGGCGACCTGATGGATGAGCTGCAACTTGTATACAACAAAGCGCGTCAGGCTGCAATCACACAAGAGATCAGTGAGATTGTTAGTGGCTCAGCAGCTGTATAACGCTTCGGCAAAGTTTAACGAGAGGAATAGACATGAGTTTAGGTAAGGTCGTCCAAATTATCGGCGCCGTTGTGGACATCGAGTTCCCACAAGACAACGTGCCAGCCGTATATGACGCACTAAAAGTAACAGAAGGCGACCTAGCTGGTTTGACTTTAGAAGTTCAACAGCAGTTAGGTGGCGGTGTGGTACGTGCTATCGCACTTGGTACTACTGACGGTTTACGTCGTAGTACATCAGTAGAAGGCACAGGCGAGCCAATCATGGTTCCAGTTGGTACTAAGACCCTAGGTCGTATCATGGACGTGTTAGGTCAGCCTATCGATGAAGCAGGTCCAATTGGTGAAGAAGAGCGTATGTCTATTCACCGTGCTGCGCCTTCATATGAAGAACAATCAAGTTCAGTTGAACTACTTGAAACAGGTATCAAGGTAATCGACCTTGTATGTCCGTTCGCTAAAGGTGGTAAAGTTGGACTATTCGGTGGTGCCGGTGTAGGTAAAACCGTAAACATGATGGAACTTATCCGTAACATCGCAATCGAGCACAGTGGTTACTCAGTATTCGCAGGTGTTGGTGAGCGTACTCGTGAGGGTAACGACTTCTATCATGAAATGAACGATTCAAACGTACTTGATAAAGTATCGCTTGTTTACGGTCAGATGAACGAGCCACCGGGTAACCGTTTACGTGTTGCTTTGACGGGTCTTACTATGGCTGAGAAGTTCCGTGACGAAGGTCGTGACGTACTTTTCTTCGTAGATAACATCTACCGTTACACACTAGCAGGTACTGAAGTATCAGCACTTCTTGGTCGTATGCCATCAGCGGTAGGTTACCAGCCTACACTAGCTGAAGAAATGGGTGTACTTCAAGAGCGTATCGCTTCTACTAAGACTGGTTCAATCACATCAATCCAAGCGGTATACGTACCAGCGGATGACTTGACTGACCCATCACCAGCTACAACGTTCGCGCACTTAGATGCAACAGTTGTACTTTCACGTGATATCGCATCTCTTGGTATCTACCCTGCGGTAGACCCACTAGATTCAACATCTCGTCAGCTTGACCCACAAGTTATCGGTCAAGAGCACTATGATACAGCACGTGGTGTTCAAACAGTTCTTCAGCGTTATAAAGAACTTAAAGACATCATCGCTATCCTAGGTATGGACGAGCTATCTGATGAAGATAAGCAAGTTGTATCTCGTGCGCGTAAAATCCAGCGTTTCCTATCTCAGCCGTTCTTCGTTGCTGAGGTATTCACAGGAGCACCTGGTAAATACGTTTCACTGAAAGACACTATCTCAGGCTTCAAAGGCATCCTAAACGGTGACTTTGATGAATTGCCAGAGCAAGCTTTCTACATGGTTGGTTCTATCGACGAAGCAGTTGATAAAGCTAAAAACATGTAATTTAGGGGGTTGATATGGCATTGACAGTACATCTTGACGTAGTAAGTGCAGAGCAGAGTGTATTCTCTGGTGAAGCGGCTGCGATCCAAGTGACCGGTAGTGAAGGTGAGTTGGGTATTCACCCGGGTCACGCCCCACTATTGACTGGCCTAAAACCTGGTATGGTACGTTTAGTGACGCAAGATGGTAAAGAAGAAATCATCTACGTTGCAGGTGGTACGCTTGAAGTTCAACCGAAAACTGTAACTGTTCTAGCGGACGTTGCGATTCGTGGTGAAGACTTAGATGAGCAAGCTGCTGAAGAAACTAAACGTGAAGCGCAAGCGCAAATGGACTCAACTTCAACGACTGAACTTGACCATCATGCAGCAGCGGTACAACTGGCTGAAGCTATTGCTCAGCTGCGAGTTATCCGCGAATTGCGTAAATAGATACAAACCTATCTGGTTTAAAAAACCCGCACTGCAAAGTGCGGGTTTTTTTATTTCAAGACATAGGCTCAGCGACGATACTTTAGGTCAAACTTATAGCTCTGCTGTGAGTTCATTTTAATAACCTATCTAGGGCAGGTGAGCTTGGAGAATAGCTACATTATATTTGCTCTTAAAATGCTAGGCTGTAGGTGATAAGGGTTCTCAAATTATACTCTTTCAATTGGTCTGATCCTCTTATTTTTCTGCGATATTCTAGCTGTCTCTTCCTACTTGTAGGTGATATGAATTTTCACATGAAACTAAATCGTTCCGATAGGCGCTTTATGTAGCACATACATTTATAGCTTGTGCTTTCTATTGGGTATGGAATTAAAGGTTCGAATACAGGTATGCTTAGCTTTTCAGCTCCTTACGGTTTACTTCACTAACTAGCCATTATGTTATTTAAGCATCACTTTCATCAGAGCTTCTTAAAAAACATGGTTCACATTTTTCCATGTTAACCTTAGCTAAACATTTTCTATATGGATGTGATGCGCCTGACATTAACAACAATGTGATGGTGTGACTAACACTAAAAGAGATGTGCAATAATTCACTTATAAAAAACACTATTTATAAATAAAAGTTTTAAATTCAATATTTTATATGTTGTTGATGGTTTGCTAATAACACTTAACAAGTCTTAACTTTCCATTCTCTCTCTTGTACCCATAAATTATATCCAATCAAACGATATGTCGTATTTGTAGTTGATAGTCGTGTCTTAACGACAATAGTCAATCAGCAGGTTCATACTATTTTTTGATATTTGAGCGAATACGTTGTGTGTTAGCTCACAAAAAATAAACAAGGGTGAATGTGAATATCACACGTGAATGGCCTTGTTTAAAAACAAACTTAAAAAGGAACAAGCTTAATCTATGACCAATCAAGCAATGCTAAATAACGGTGGCCGTAAATGTAACCAGTTTGTATTGCTGCAGGTTGTACATAGTAAGTTCCAATAACCTATTAAATTATAAGGAATAAATTATGTCTAATTCACTATTTATCATTGCTGAAGTTAGTCAGAGTGTTGGCGATGTAGATATCGCTGGTTGTAAAGGTTGTCGCTCTTGTCATGCAGAAGCAGTCTTTTAATCAATCGAGGTTAAGTAATGCCTTTTTCAAATAGTATTTTCACATCTGCTCAGACTACAAGTCACACCGGTGACAGTGAACTTTCGGGCATATGTTGTTACCAAGAACATGCAATTTGAATCCAATCATTTTTAAATAAACCCTAAATAATAAGGAATAAATTATGTCTTTTTCAAACAATATTTTTGCAGCAGCTCAAGCTACTAGCCAAAACGATGCGTCTCTTCAAGGCGGTCATTGTGGTGGTTGTACTGGTTGTTCAGGCTGTTACCACTATGCACAACTGTAATCGCTAGCAGTTAAAGAGGCGTGATATACGCCTCTTTTACGGTTTCAATTACATCGAGTGAAGTAATAACAATCAATAATAAAAAGTACTAAAAGGCATATTAATGAACATTTGTATAATAGGAAAAGTTTCACCAATTCAAGGGGGGGTAGCACAGCTAAACTTCTGGCTATGTTATGCATTGGCTAAACAAGGTCATCAGGTGCACCTGATCAGCAATGGAACTGAAACTGAAGAAGAATTTAGAATCACATTGGGGCGTATTCCTGATGATATGTCAGGTACTCCATTTGCTGATGTAAAGGATAATCTGCATATCCATTACACAAATGAAAAAGCGAAGTATCAATACATCCCTTACGCTAATCCATTCGTATCAAAGCTTTCAAACATAGCTATTGATGTCGTGCGTAAATATGAGTGCGACTTTATTCTTGGTCACTACTTTGAGCCATATGGAGTTGCGGCTTATGTTACTTCACAAGCAACAGGCGTGCCTTTTGGTTTAAAACATGCGGGCAGTGACGTAGGACGACTACTAAAGAACCCAGAGCAAAACACCCTTTATCATGAAATATTCAGCAAGGCTGCATTTATTTTTTCTAGTGGCTCTACTACTCGCCGTTTCTATCATGCAGGTGTTGATCCATACAATGTTATGCCTTTCGCGCCACCGACTTGTCCTGAATTTATTTATAACCCAGATCGAACGGCACTTAATTTAGAACAGTATTTACTCAACACAAAAGATGCGTTGAGAAAACCAATTTATTCAATGCTTAGAGAGCAATTTGGATATGAGAACTATGATAGTAATGCTGGCACTATTGGTATCTACGGTAAGATAGGTATTAGTAAAGGTAGTTACGATCTCATCGAGTCTTTAGGTAAATTAAAGAAACGTGGTAAAAAGTTTAATTTCTTAGCGCTAACCAATGGTCATGAACGTCAGCTAATAGAGTTCATTGATAAAGTAAAAGAAGCTGGTATTGAAGAAAACACCATTTGGTTGCCATTTATGCCTCATTGGCAGGTACCTGAGTTCATCAATCTGTGTGACACGGTTTGCTTTTTAGAGCGTGACTTTTCCATTCCTATTCATATGCCTGGTGTTGCAGTTGAAGTTATGCGCTGTGGTAAATGCCTAATTGTATCTGAAGAAATTTATGATAAGCAGCGTGTGAAAGATGCTCTTGTGCCAGATGAAAATTTACTTGTAGTAGACCCCCAAGATACAGATGCACTGGCTGAGAAAATTGGCTTTGTCCTAGATTTCCCTGATAAAGCTAAGCAAATTGGTGCTAACTGCTATGAAGTCGCAAAGGATTTCTACCCATCTTTTGAAGAAGTAGCTGAATCAATTAGCGATAAATTTACTGAAGCATTTGAAAATATAAAAAGAAGAGAATTAGAAATGAGCGCACTGGAATTACAATCTTTCGTCAATCGCTTATACACAGACGACGTATTTCGAAAACTAAATGATGTTGCCCCAGATATGGCAGAGTCTTTATATCAGCTAACAGACGAAGAAAAACAAGCAATACGCAACATCGAGAAAAAGGCCTTAGCTGAGTTTGCATCTAGCCTTAAAATGAAGAATTTCAAAAAAAATTCATCTAGTTATGAATACACGTTAAAGGTGCTTGGTGAACCAGCATTATTCAAACTGTTTGAACGTTTTTATAATGTTAATCCTGCATATCCAGGAGAAACAAAATTAGCTTTCGTCTCTAAATTTGGCCAGTTTTTAGAAGATAGTATTAATGGCTCTGAAGATGATATTCCAAATTATACAGCGGAGTTGATTCGCTTCGAAAATATTCGAAATCAGTTGAACCTTACAACAACTAATCAAGATGATTTTGAATATATTAACATCAAGCAACTGCCGAATCCTAAAATAGAGAACGACACCAAAATTAAGCTTGTTGATTCAGCTACTTTGTTAAAACTTGATTTTGACTTAGCACAAATTATTGAGCAACTTGATGAAGATGATGTTCCTGCACATGCTGAGTCTAAAGTAACTGCTATGGTTATGTATTTTATACCAACATCACCAAAGGTGAAGTTGCTGTCACTTAACCCAGCAGCGGGAATGTTAATAGAGCTAATGAAAGGTGAGACGACATTTGCACAGTTATTAGACAGTTTCGAAACTCAAACAGGTATCACTGGTTGTGGCGATGACCTTAAGCAGGCATTGGAATTCTTCCACTCGAATGAATTGCTTTTAGTATCGTAATAACAAAGGGAGTCATTCATGATCAGTAAAGCAATAGAGTCACTACCTTTTTTAGGCGCTGGCCTAGGTTATAGATACCAGATCCATGATGATATTTTAGCAAATGAAAGTGAAATTGATTTTTTGGAAATTATCACTGAAAAGTATATCGGTGCCCCAGCGCGCACTATCGATTCATTAGCGGAAATGGCGGAGAAGTTTACCATTATCCCTCATGGTGTATCTTTATCTGTTGGGTCAGCACGTAAAGTCTCAAAAACATTTTTGTCTAATGTGAAAGAGGTTGTAGATATACTTAACGCACCTTATTACAGCGATCATCTGGCAACGACAGAATGTCCTGGTATTGATCTTGGTCACTTGTCACCAATTCAGTACAGTGAGGTTACGCTAAAATATACAATCGACAATATTAATATGGTCCAAGATACTCTTGGAATCCCTTTTGTTATCGAGAATATTACTAAAACATTAGAGATCCCAGGCTCAACAATGAGTGAAGAAGAGTTTTTACATCAACTTGTTGATAAAACGGGCTGTGGTATGTTGCTTGATGTTACGAATCTTTATACTAACAGCGTAAATTTCGGCTTCGATGCACTTGAGCGAGCTAAACAGTTACCACTCAATACTGTAGTGCAAGCCCACCTAGCTGGCGGGATATGGCATCATGGTAAGTTAATAGATTCACATTCTGAAGCTATTCCTAATCAAGTGTGGCAATTGTTCGAACGGCTAATTCCATTTATGCCTATCAAAGGTGCATTAATTGAGAGAGATGATAATTACCCTGATTTCAATGAATTGTTATCAGAGGTAAGAATGAGCAAAGATCTTTTGAACACAATTACACCTCGATAATTCCCAAACTAATTGTAGGCAAGCATTAATTTATTTAATGCTCGCCCTACCTATTTACTAATTCAATAAGCAGAACCCATGAAAGCAGCCCAATATAAAGAAGGCAATTTGTCTTTGTTTAAGCGTCTTTGTACCTTTCTTATACCGTATAAATATTCTGTCATGATGGCTATTTTTTGTGTGGCATTATCCGTCTTGATGAATCTATTTCCTCCTTTAATTTATAGAGAAATTATTGACTCGGCTATCCCCAATAAAGATCTACAAGAGCTAACAACATTAATTATTATTTCAATTGGCATATTGGCCTTATCAATGTTGTCGGGGTTAGCTGAGGAGCTTTTTATTAGTCGGTTTGGTTCCGGATTCTGTTTTGATATAAGGTGTCATTTATATCAACACATACAAAGATTACCTTTGTCTTTTTTTTCCAAAGTAGAGAGAGGGGAGCTGCTTTCAAGGTTTAACAGTGACTTGTTAAATATTCAGGTTGCTTTGGCTAGAACTATTCCATCTATTATCACCAATGTCATTACGCTGATTCTAGCCGCATCATTTATGTTCTATATGAACTGGAAGCTTACGCTGATTTCGATCTTAACAGTGCCTGTATACTTTGTGATCCTCTACTTCGTCACCAAAGAAATTAACAAAAAGTCAGCAGAGTCATTTCATTTTGGGGATCAGTTAAACTCAAAAATTTCCGAAGACTTTTCTGTGAATGGTTTTATGTTTTCCAGGTTGAATGGCATCGGAGATAACCAATCTAAACAATTCTCCAATATTGCAAATAATTTGCGTAAGTCTCGTATTGCGATCTCTATGCTGTTTCAAACAAACCGTGTCTCCTTTTCTGCTCTTTCTGGACTAGGGATTGTTTTTGTCTATTACTTCGCTGGACAGCAGTTAATACAAGAAGAATTAACAATAGGAACACTGGTTGCTTTTACTGTATTTACCCAGCGACTTTATCAACCAATCGGCTTTTTATCACACACTGTTCTAGATATATCTAGTGGTGTGGTTAGTTTAAGACGGCTATACAAAGTTCTCGATATGACGCCTGAAAGTCGATTAGGGAATCATCAAATGGAAGTCAGCACAAAAGTAAGCACCGACCAAGAGTATATCTGTTTCGATAACGTGGGGTTTAGCTACACAGAGAATGCGAAACAGCCCGTACTTGAAGGCTTATCCATGTCCATTGCCAAAGGAGAGCGAGTTGCTTTTGTTGGAGGTAATGGTGCTGGAAAATCAACTTTGGCCCTGCTCTTATCTGGTATGTTACCGGTTCAACAAGGCGAAATTAGAATCGGAAACTTAATCATTAATGATGCTTCCGCTGAGCTGATTAGCCAACACGTTAATACGGCCGTTGCTAATGCATTTTTCTTTAATACGTCAATTTTCGAAAATGTTCGCATGGTCAACCCTGATGCAACACCTGACGATGTTTATCAAGCATTAGATAAAGCTAACTGCACATCCTTTATCGACAACTTACCTGAAGGTGTAGATACCGTTATTGGCCAAGACGGCCATCAATTGAGTTCTGGTCAGAAACAGCGCCTATCAGTTGCACGCTTATTTTTGAAAAACTCACCAATTTTCATACTCGATGAAGTGACATCTAACCTAGATGTTGAATCGGAGTATGAAATTCTCAAATCAATAGATGAAATATCAGATGATAACACTGTGATAATCATTACTCATAGCCTAGAGACAATTAGTAAGGCAAATAGAATATTCATGATTGACCAAGGCAAAGTGGTAAATGAAGGCAGTTTAGATAGCCTCATAGAAACCAGCCCTGAATTTAGGAAAATTTTTAATATAAAACAAAATCTAGCCGAAGAAGTGTAAGGAGAAACTGATGTGTGGTATTACTGGTATTTGGCGCTTTGATGGCAAGCCTATTGACCCTGTAGGGTTAACGAAGTTTAACGATGCATTGCTACATAGAGGACCCGATAGCGGAGATATTTTTATAGATGGTAAGCATAATTTAGGGTTAGGGCATCGCCGTCTATCAATCCATGATTTAAGTCAAAATGGTGCCCAACCAATGACTTTTCAAGATCGTTATGCAATTAGCTTCAACGGAGAAATCTACAACTATCGAGAGTTAAGAAGTGAATTAGAGGAAATGGGTTTTCACTTTTTTTCTGACTCTGATACTGAAGTTGCTTTGTATGCGTATGCTCAGTGGGGTGTGGAATGTTTTAAGCGCTTCAATGGCATGTGGGCTATGGCTCTTTGGGATAGTTTTGAAGGCAAGTTGCGTATTTGTATTGACCGGTTTGCTATCAAGTCTTGTTTATATTATAGAGATAGTGCTCAGTTTGCCTTTGCTTCTGAATTAAAAGCTTTTGCTTTACTGCCAGATGCGGATCTACAGCAAAATGTAGAACTCATTAACAGTGCGTTTGTTGGTCAAGCAAATGAATTAAGTCAAACTTTATTTAGTAAGGCAAAACGGATACCAGCAGGGCATTATTTGGAAGTGGATAGTTCTGGCGATATAAGTATGAAGCGCTGGTGGAACACATTACTACATTTACCCGAAGCTCCGAATACTTTCGAAGAACAAGTAGAGCAATTACAAGAACTCATGACGGATTCTGTACGGCTTAGATTAAGTACAGATACTAAATATGGTATCCCGATTAGTGGGGGGATGGATTCTAGTAGTATCATGTTAACAGCCAGAGATGTTCTTGGTGATGATAAGAAACCTTTGGATGGTTTTGTTATAAACAAACAGGGTTTGTTAGATGAAACCGATTTAGCTAAAGAAGTCTGCCATAGAGCTGGTGCAGTGTTGACAGAGGTGAATTCTAGTCCATATCAGGATGCTGATATGTTAGAGAAACTTACTATTTGTTATGAAAATATCGATCCCGCTTCGGAAGGGCCTTATTTGCTTTATAGGAGTATGCGTCAGCAATCTAGGGTTGTGTCATTGGATGGCCATGGAATGGACGAGTTGATGGCGGGGTATGCTTATCATATTGCACCTGCACTGGATGATGCTTTTTCAGGTGTTCCTAATTTAGCTAAAATTTTTGATTTGTCTGTATTGAGTCGCAATATGAGCTTGAACATTGACTCATTAAAACCTTGGGACGGATGGCAAAATACTAAAAGATTCCTTAGAGGTGCCTTCAAGGGGCGCTTTTCAGCCAAGCATAATCCGAATAGTTACACACATGATCAGGAGTGGTACCCTGACCATTTCGATTATCTAAATACAGCGCTATATCATGATGTACACTATGGTTTTTTACAAAATATATTACGTGCGTTTGATTATGCGTCTATGGCACATGGTGTGGAGGCGAGAACACCATTTCTGGATTGGCGACTTGTTACATTTTTATTTTCATTACCGTCAGATAGTAAACTAAAGCACGGTTACACTAAGCGCTTATTACGTCATGCAATGGCGGGCAAATTACCAGACAGTGTGCGATTGAAAAAAAATAAAATTGGATTTATTGACACGAAAAATTACTTTTACAATCCAAACACTCTTGCGTGGGCAAGAGATAAACTGGACTCCCATACAGCCCGTAATTCAAACCTATGGGATCACAAAGAAGTTATGACTATCGTTGATAAGTTAGCTAAACAACAAACATCACACCCTGCTCATTTTAGCATAGTAATGAGAATGGCTCGATTAGTTCACTTGACTGAAAGCTTTGCAGCCGGTCAGCGATCTTTACGTGTGAACGACAATATTGCAGCGATTAAGCCTGCATCGGAAGTTGGTTTTAAACCTAAGACTTCTCAGATAGCCCAGTAACTCGTTAGGTCACCCATACTTATCAGTTGGAGAGGTTAGGCTGCGCGTTATGACCTTCATATTGCTGATAGGTATGACCGTGCTGTTTTAACTTCTCCATTATTAGATTGGTGGAGTTTGAGTATCCAATGCATGTTAGGGGTTGCAGCTAACTATCAATTGACGTAAATCAGCGTCATCGTCCACTCGGATTTGTGAAAACTTACCAGGCCACATAGCTCATTGTCCCAGCAAAGTGCATTACCTACTTAGCTTTTAAATTTGTATCGATGTTTTTCATTGGTGACATGAATAAAAGCGTTTCGAAATCACAAAACCTTTCGAAAATGGACTTCAAAATCGGAAAAGAGAGTGAGATGAAAACAATAAAGTTATTAAAAAACAATGGTTTAAATATTGGCGCGTTATGTGCATTATTTAGGTTGGTTCCTTTTCTATAGGTAACACGAGAAGTGAAAAAATGGATGTAATGATAAAGAATTCAAAAAAGAAAAACGCAACATACAAGTGGTCTATATCGATAGTTTTCCTCATCGTTTTAACGCTAGGTTGGTTGCTCGTTGCGATTGATGAACGTCCCGAAATTCTCCGCAAAGAAAGTTTATTTTCGAATATACAAAAAGGAGAGTTTATTGTGAACGTTGACGGTTATGGGGAGTTTAAGTCGAACGATCAAAAACTCATCACATCTCGTTCGCAAGCGACCGTTGAGAAGGTTTTTCTTAAGCCTGGAGCAAGTGTTAAGCCAGATAGCGTCATTTTAAAATTAAGCAACCCAGAAATAGAAGAAAATGTATTGATCGCTCGTCAAGAATTGGCGAAAGAGTATGCGACGTTAAAGCAAATTGAGCTGTCACAAAAAAGAGAAATTATGACAGAGAAGGTTAAGTTTACAGAGCTGGAAGCCAATTACGAGTTATCTAATATAAATTTTCAGGCGCAATCGGATCTATCAACTAAGGGGATTGTATCAAAGTTGAGTTTTGCCGAAAGTGATATTAAAGCTCAGCAAATGAGAAAGGTGTTGGCCATATATAAAGATCAAATTGAACAGTTGAAGTTGATTCACACTGAGTCTATCAACATGCAAAAAGAGATGATTAAGCAAGCTGAAAGCAACTTACGAATAGCAAAAGATAAACTTGATAATCTTACAATTACAGCTGGCATGACCGGGGTTCTTCAGCAATCTTTCGTCACTTTGGGCCAAACTGTCTCTTCAGGCGCTCAATTAGCTCTTATTTCAGGCACTGAAAACTTAGTGGGGATAATTAAGGTTCCCCAAACACAGGCTGATTTAATCAAGCTAGGGCAAAAGGCAAAAATCAATACACGCAAAGAGATCATACATGGAAAAGTTGCTCGCATCGACCCTGTTGTGACAGATGGTACTGTGAGCGTAGAAATAAAAATGGAAGGGGACTTACCAGACAATATTCGTCCTGAGCTCAGTATTGACGGCACGATTGAAATTGAGTCGATACCAGACACTTTCTTTATTGAGCGTCCAGCAAATATTCAGCCTAATTCAATAGGTAAGTTATACCTAGTGTCAGAGGAACTCAATCACGCTTCAGCGAAAGAAATCACCTTTGGTGCGGAAAGTGGTAGATATATTCAAATACTATCAAATGTCAATGTTGGTGAGACATACATTATTTCTGATACATCTGCGCTTGCAAGTACAGAATCTATTGTAATCAAACAATAAAAGGCCATCATAAATGGAAAAGTTAAAAATAAAAATGAAAAATATCTCCAAGATTTTTTATACCGGAGAAATGGAAACACATGCCTTAAAAGATATTAGCTTCGACATATACGAAGGTGATTATATCTCTATTTCAGGACCGTCTGGGTGCGGTAAGTCCACACTATTATCATTACTTGGCTTATTGGCTCCTCCTTCTAGTGGGCAGTATCTTATTGAAAACGAAGACGTAAGCAATTTGACGCTAACTGAAGCGGCAACAATTCGAAATAGAAAGATAGGGTTTGTATTTCAGCAATTTAATTTAATTGATGAATTAAGCGTGGTTGATAATGTTGCATTACCACTTAAGTATCAAACCCCCCCTGTTCCTTTAAATGAAGCGCGTGATAGAGCTATTAAGTGCCTTAACAGAGTGGATCTAGGCCACAGAGTTGACCATAAACCTAACCAATTATCCGGTGGTCAACAGCAACGAGTTGCTATTGCCCGAGCACTAATTGCCGATCCAGCTATTCTCCTTGTTGATGAGCCAACAGGAAACCTGGATAGTAAAAATGGTGATGTAGTAATGGATATGCTTGAACAACTAAATAAAGATGGAACGACTATCTGTATGGTTACTCACGATGCTCGATATGCAGATATGGCACACCGTCAGCTTCACCTTTTGGATGGTGAGATTGTAGAGCAGAAGCAAAATGTGATGGAGGCTGTGTGAATTATTTTTTGCATGAACTAAAAAGTAGTTTTTTCAGCCTACTAAAAGTTCCAGCATTTTGCTTTACGATTATTCTAACGTTAGGAATTACGCTGGGAGCATTAGTTACTGCCTTTAATTTAAATTATTTAGTATTTGTTAAACCGCTTGTTTACAATGATCATGAGCGCTTAGTGGTTGCAAATCACATAAGGGTCAAAAATCATGAAGTAGATAGTGAAGGTTTTCAAAGTTACCCAAGCTTAGTGGAATGGTATAAGAAAAGTAACTCTTTTGACGAAAAAGCGCTTATCTCAAGTGATGTAACACAAATCACTAGCATAAGTAGCATGCCCCGAATCAACGCCAGCTATGTGACACCGAGTTATTTCAATATTACAACGGCATCGATGCAGTTTGGCCGTGCTTTTAATGAGTCTGAAGGGGTTAATCAATATAAGCCGTCAGTAATTCTCACCGATAAAGCATGGCAAACATTTTTTAATCGTGAGCATGATGTACTTGGAAAAACACTAGCAGTTGAAGATATTCAGTTCGTCGTTGTAGGGGTACTTTCTGCAGATTTTCAACAACCTCAACTAACGGACTTTAGATCTGAAAGCTTAATATATTTACCTTGGGATTATAATACGATTCGTGAGGAGAGCCGCACCAGTTGGGATGATTTCTTGCCTCATATTCAGTTTGTTGGAAAGCTAAAGTCGTCTTTGAAACAACAACAAGCACAACATGAGCTAACAAGCCTCTCTGATTCTGGTTTCCGACGCAATACTCAAGGCTCTGAGTATTGGAAAGACGTGAGCTTACAGGCAAGACTATTAACCTTTGAGCAAGCCATCATTGGTGATAGTGAAACAACAAGCGCGTTATTTTTTGCAGGTGTTCTCGCGCTATTACTTATTGCTGTGGCAAATGCAACAAACTTGTTCTTGTCAAGAATAGTTGAGAAACGCCGCCAATTGGCTATTCAAGCAGCTCTTGGAGCTCAAAAGCAGCATATTTTTAGAGCAATGTTAGCTGAATCTATGTGCTTAACAGCCGGAGCTTTATTATTGGCGATAGCAGTTGCTTGTTGTGGCATATATCTGTTGCAACAAAATGCGGCTGGACAGTTACCGAGATTAGATGAAATGAGCCTTAATTTGCCATCGACCATATTTATGCTTATTTGTGGCATCACGCTTTCTTTTATCTTCGCAGGTACAGCTTCTCTTGCCGTCGATTATCGAGGACTGAGTAGTATGCTTCAATCAAGTGGAAAAGGGTCTGGTCTACAAATTTCATCTCGGTTACGTGTCGCTTTAGCCGCAAGTCAAATTACCTTGGCAATTGTGTTACTTGCAGCAAATTTTTCTTTAATGTTCGTCGCATCAGCTAAAATTTCGCAACCATTAGGCATTAATACTGAAGATACTTACTATTTTACCGTCACTACAGGCAATAAAGATCTAACCGATCTTTCAATAAGCCAGCAAGCAAAGGAACTGAAAAAAGCAATCGAAGCTATGCCTGAAGTGGAAGCCGTTTCGATTATTAGTGCTACGCCTCTATCACCTCGCATGACGCGCTCAGTCACGCACCCCGATAGACCAAGAGATTTTGTCCGTACAAATGTAGTAATTTCAGACAGTGCTCTACAACAAGTTTTTTCTCAAAAAATAATTGCGGGTCGTCAATTTACAGAAATGGAAGTTAGAAACAACGATAAAGTGGTAATGATAAGTCAGACTTTAGCAAAAGTGTTATATGAAGATGAATTGTCCGCAATAAACAAGTCATTAATATACAATGGAGTGACTTATAAAATAACCACTGTTTTAGCTGATATTAATAATCCATCTAGTAATTCTTTTGAAGAAGTACTATATATTCCATCAGAACTAGAAAAGCTAACGTTTGTTTTTAAGAAGAAAGAAGGGGTGCAAATAAGTAAGCAGTCAATAATAAATAGAGTTAGAGACTATGATAGTAAGTTTAGAGTGTTTTTATATTATTCCATGGATGACTTACACTATAGAATACTAAAAAGGGATGTTGCAACTGCGATAATTACAATTTCAATATCTATGCTGACTTTGTTATTGGCTTCTATAGGGCTTTATGGAATTCTTAGTTATAACGTTAAAATGCGACAGTATGAACTGGGTGTTAGGATGGCGATTGGAGCAAACCCTTTTCATATAGTCAAAGATGTTTTAAAAGATAACAGTAAAGCAATATATTGGGGTGGGTCTGTAAGCGTGATTTTAATATCTCTATTTGAGGGTTTAAGAAAGGAATTAGATTTTGTAAACTTTAATATTGATTTTTTACCTGCGTTTACAGCAATGTTAATAACGCTTCTGCTATCTGTTTTTATATCGATAATTTCATTGAACGGCGTAGCGAATAGAAGTCCAATATATTCATTGCGGAATGATGATTAGAAATGGTTTAGCTCTGAGGTTTTTCTCAGAGCTAAAATAATATGGTTACCTGAAGATAAAGGTTGAAACAAATCTTCCAATATTAGAGGTTCTTATTTTGCGCTTAATTGATAAGCTATAGAATTTATTTCTTTTTATTTCAATTGGTTGGGCGATTATTGTGTAGCCCCTATTTGGTGATGTTTTTATAAACCGGGGAAGTTTTGGGTTATCACCCATTGCATCTCTAAGTTTCTTTACTGCAACTCTAACAGCATTGTCTGAAACTATTCTACCAGACCAGACATGCTGCATAAGATCACTAACACTAAGATATGAACCTGTATTTTTCATCATGTAAGCGAGCAAGTCCATTATTAAAGGCTCAATCCGAATGTTTCTACCATAAGAATCTGTTAAAGAGTTTGTATCAAAGTCAATGTAAATTTCGTTTAGTTTATAAACTCCACTTCTGAATTTTTGACTTTCAAATTGTTTTTTTTGTTCTTCATTGGTAACTCCGGGTTGTTCTTTTAATAAACTTCCAATTTTTATATCTCTCGTGAAAGAGTCGGTGTTACTAATCATATTTTTCATTTTTCAATCCATTTAAATGATAGTTCAATACTGTTTTTATTTTTGTGTTGTTAAAGCCCTGCAATATTAAATGTTTGTTCGATAAAATGGAACTATAAATAATTTTTGGTTACATTTGTTGTAAAGTTGTTTTTACAGCTTCGTCTCACTTTAATGCGTGGAGTATTGTGTTAATTTTGTTCGGTTATGGCCTGTTCGATTTTTAGCTGATTAATTTTGATTTTTAAAAATGAGTATTACTAAAACCTAAAAACTAAAAACAAAGTTAACGAGTGTTGATAAATTTCATATGAACTAAAAATAAGAAATAAACAGCTTTTAATCGAACACATTATTAAGTTAAAATGCGAGAGGGAAGGTCATTTACCAATGAATACTTAAACTTTGCTAAGCGCGAGGACTCTTAATATGCAGTCATCTTCTTCTCCTCATATTTTAGTGTTGGACGATAAGTTGGATATTTGCCTTTCGCTCGAATATATTTTGAGCAAAAAAGGATATAAAGTCAGTTATGCACAGACTGTAGAGCAAGGTCTTATCGAAGATCAGGCGTGTAATCCAGAACTGGTGTTAATGGATATGAATTATACATCCGACACTACATCTGGCTGCGACGGTTTGGCACTACTAAAAAAATTACGTGCGAGCAACCCCAACCGAGCTATTGTTGTTATGACTGCGTGGTCGAATACGGAGTTAATTGTTGAATCAATGAAACTTGGCGCTGCCGACTTTATAGAAAAGCCTTGGCAAAATCAGCGACTTTTTCAAATTATAGAACAGCAAATAAAGCTACAAAACTTGGAAAAATCAAGGCAAGGTTTGGTACAGCAACTTGCAGAACAGTCTAATTCGGAAGTGCTTTGGCGTTCCCCTGCAATGAGAAAAGTGATGATGCAAGTTGAAAGGATCAGTCAAACAGATGCATCAGTGCTCATTCTTGGAGAAAATGGCACCGGAAAAAGCTCTCTAGCAAAATACATATATACTCAGTCATCTCGATGCGACAAAAACCTTGTTTCTGTGAATATGGGGGCGATCCCTGTTGACTTGTTTGAAAGCGAAATGTTTGGTCATGTTCGAGGTGCTTTTACGGACGCGAAGTCAGATCGTATCGGTAGATTCTCTATTGCTCATGAGGGCACCTTGTTTCTCGATGAAATAGCTAATATGACAGCGATGCAGCAGAGCAAACTGTTACGTGTATTGGAAAGTGGAGAGTATGAAGCTGTCGGAAGTAGCAATACGCAGCTTGCAAATGTTCGCCTTATCTGTGCAACTAATGCTGAATTGAGAGACTTGATAGAGCAAAGAAAATTTCGTGAAGATTTATATTATCGTATAAATACATTCGAAATAACCATGCCTCCGCTAAGAGAGCGACGAGAAGATATTAGCTTATTAGCCACACATTTCGTCAATTTACACAGCAAAAAATATAACCGACCGACACCTAAAATTACTGCTAGTGCAAATCGGGCTTTGGAGGGGTACTACTGGTCAGGCAATGTTAGAGAGCTTAGCCATGTTATGGAGCGGGCGGTATTACTTTGCTCGTCCGAAACTATCGACAGTGACGTTTTAAATATCGTGCCTACATCGGCTCAGATCGAGAGCTGCCCGTTAACAACTTTAGCAGAAGCGGAATGTACTCTTATTATCAGGTCGCTTGAAGAAACCAGAGGCTGCACGGCAGAGGCTGCGAAAATTCTAGGGTTGAGTACTAGTGCTCTATATAGAAGAATGGAAAAGTATCAAATCAAATATGGCTAAAATGTCTTTGGAACGTATCGTATTTGTGGTATTAGGCTGCTGGGTAGGCCTTCTAAGTCTTGCCTGTATGATTATTTTCTGGTTATTAACTTCTCAGTTAGTGTTGAGCATTTTGATGATGTTGCCATTTACTATGCTATTTAGCTATGTAGCTATGGTTCAGTACAGCAGGTTGCTTGGGTTTTATATCGGTATTAACGGGCATCTTGATGCAATCATCAACGGTGATCATCGCCGCAGAGTAAGACGGCGATTTGAGCACGGATTAGGCTTCGATATTCAAGATAAGCTAATCAATCTCAGTAAAGAGATCCATTTGGCTCATACACGCTATGATCAGAGTAAGTTAATTATTTACGACTTGTTGGAAGAGTTAGACCTACCTATGCTTATACTCAACGAAAAAAGCCAGTTGATTCGAGCAAACGGCGCGTTTTCAAACTTCACTGGATACGCATGGCAGTTACAGCAAAAAAAGTTAGCAGATCGCTTTGGTTTGCATAGAGTGGGTGAGACGTGGGAGTTCACTGATTTTGATATAAATAAACGCTGGTTGATTAGGCACAGTAAGCTTTATCATGATGGTAAGGCTCACGAGTTGTTAATTTTTATCGACCAACACTCTACGATTAGAAAAACACAAACGGAAGCGTGGCAAAAGCTAATTCGGGTCATTAAGCATGAAATAGGTAACTCGCTCACACCAATTCAATCCTTAAGTTTGTCACTCTCGGAAAACGAACCCTTAACTCCAGGCGGTCAGAAAATATTAAGTATTATCCATAAGAGAGCGGTGGGCCTACAATCATTTATAAATGCTTACGTGCAGTGCAGCAAAAGGCCTGAACCTAATTACAGACTTACTAGCATAAAGAATGTATACCAACGAATTAAGGTGTTATTTCCAGAAGGAAAGTTGGTTCTTGACGGTGACTTGATAGAATTTGTGTCAGATCCTGCATTGTTAGAACAAACATTGATCAATTTGATAAAAAATGCCTTTGAAGCAAGTGAAGCTGAACAGTTAGTTGTGCTCAGGTGCTTTACAAAATCAAATCAAGTGTTTATCGAGGTCGCAGATAGAGGCTGTGGCATTCAAAATCTCGAAAATATCCAAACGCCATTTTATAGTACCAAAGAAAATGGGCAAGGCCTCGGTTTAGAGTTATGTCGGTCCTTAATTGAAAGTCAACAAGGAGAGTTACATATCAAAAACCGCAAGAATGAAAAAGGAGCAATTGCAAGAATAACATTGCCTCTACACCATCCAAGCTCACCTCATAAGGGCTGATGACTAGAAGCTTTACTTGTTACACACCCGTTCTTCATATGTGTCGGTTTATTTGAGTATTACTCGCCGCTGCTCAAGTTGGTAATGACCACTATCATGAAAAGAACGATTCAAACGTACTTGATAAGGTATCGCTTCAACTAAGATTGGTTCAATCCAAGCGTAAATACAAACTATTAGTTCTGGGATAGTGAATTTGCTTATGGTGACTTAAGTGTGTTATTGATAACTATTGCGTTCAATTTCGCCTTTTTTGGCCATTTAGCTTGCTTGATACCTGTTCGGCTATCTGAAATAATAAAAAAATTAATATATTGAATATCAATTGGCTTCACGACGTGTACAATTATAGTTTCGAAATAACGATTAAAGCGGCCTGCTTTTAAACACTATTGTTATCGGTTTCAGAAGCTGGATTGTAAATGACAGCATTATAATAACTCCAATAAAAAACGATGTTTAAATGGCGACAATGAATGAAGTTAGTTTTTCAAGGAAAGTAAAAGAAGTTCATTTTGGGGCTTGGGTGTTTGATCCCAAAACCCAAACCCTTTCAGATGGAGAAGTTGAAAGAGAACTTGAACCTTTATTATTTAAGTTACTTTCTTATTTTATTATCAACAATGACCAAGTAATCACTCGTCAAAACCTGGTTGACGATGTTTGGTGCCAAAATTATGTCGATGATAACGCCATAAACCGCGCTATTTCTGAACTGCGAAAAATACTGAAATCGGATAAGCAAAGGGGCTTAGTGTTAAAAACACATTATCGAAAAGGATATAGCTTCGTTTTCGAGCCTATCATTATTTATCATGACCAACTATCTACCGAAACCCAGCACACTTCTCCAGACATTCCATTTACACAAAATCACATTAACAGCGCAATTAAAAATACAGGGCAAGGTAAGCGAGCTAAAAGCATAAAAGCTGTAACTTTCATTGCTGGGGCTTTAGCCCTGATGTTAATTGGTAGTCAATTTACCCCTTCAGTAGAATCGGCTCCCGATGTGATAGAAAAGCCTATTGAAGAAAGTGTTTTGTCTTGGATAGAGGGGCGTTATACCTTACTTAACTTATCTCCAGACAAACGTCAGTTGCTTTTCGCATTTATTCCTAGTGATGGGGAAAACTATACGCTGGTTGTTAAGGATCTGAATACTGGCTACGAAAAGCGCTTAGGCGAAGAGCAGGTTAACTATTTCCCAGTTGGATGGTCAGTTGACTCAAGTACAGTTTATTATCGTATTGTTAAAGAAGATACTTGCCAAGTTTGGCGCTTAAATGCTGATTTTAACTCAAGCAGTGAGTACCTTTTCCCATGTGAACCTGCTGGGTTATCTGGAATTGGTGTTGATAATACTCACTTTATATATTCTAAACGCGGATATAGAAATAAAGATGAGTTGGCAGCATTGACTAGCCGGGACTTGGTTTCCGGTGAAGAGTATCAAATCACATCACCTAACTTGAACTCTTACGGTGATAATTTGTTGGCATATATCCCAGAGAAGGAAACCATCATATTTGAACGTTTGCAGTTCGATACCAGTGAGCTGTATATGACCGACTTAGATGGTGGCAATCAGGTTAAGCTGTACGAAGCGGAAAATAGAATTTGGGCCCTTAACTATGATCGCTCGAAAAATATGTTGGTTTGGCTCGATACAGTTGAAAGCAAAGTCTATGGGTATTCTCTCACTGAAAATAAACTATCAAATGTCACTAAATTGCTAGGTAATATTAACTATGCAAGCTATCAGTCTGTCGGGCTGAATGAGTTTTTAACGGTAAGCTATCCATTCTTACAAGACATCTATACCTATGATCCAACAACAGACCAACTAACAGAAAAAATTAAGAGCCCTTACGAAGATGTATTTGCCCTAGATGTGCAAGATCACACCATCTTATTAAGACGACTCGGCAATAAACTGGCAATCAAGAAAATTAGCAGTGATGGACAGGTATCGCAGCTGGGCTTACCAGACGGACAATATACTGGGATAAGTTACGACAAGGAACAAGATCAACTATTAGTTCAATATCAAAATAAGATAGAAGTATATGATTATGGGTCTTTGTCTCTTATTGCATCTGTAGTGGTAGATGGAATCATCATATCGTCAGAGTTTTTACTTAATAATCGCATAGGGTATGTAGTACTTGATGAGCAAAAAGTGAGAAGCCGAGCTTATATTTATTCACTAGAAGATAGCAAAGAAACTAAATTACCAATGGTTAACTTACGCTGGGTGGGTCAACTTAATGAATACCAGTATGTCACTCTGTCATCAGATGACAAAGTGCTACTTTACGATGCTAAAAAAGGTGAAGTGTCAGCAACTGTCAATTTGCCCAAAGCGTTATATAAACATTCTGAAGCTATTGGCAACGGTCTTTACTATCACTCGGATGGTAAGAGTATTTACCGAGTGGACTTTTATGCAGAAGAACCTCTTACGGAGATTTACTCCGTTGATGCATCAAAATTTGTTATTCAAAATCTACGTATCTCAGAAACCTCCGGCCAGTTACTACTGGATATTTTGGAAGTGAGACAAAATCAGCTATTAAAAGTCAAAGTTCTAGACTAATTTGACTACCCACACAGAGCTATTGATATCAACAATAGCTCTTCATTAAAGTTTCTTTTCTTATTCTTCGCTCTCAACCTGCTATGAGTTCCTTGTAGTGCATTCTTTTGGTGTTATTTGATCTAATGCAAATGTCGACTTTCGATGAAGTGGTATTAATAAATCGCCTGTCGAGTGAATTTAGGCGATTTCTTCGTGAAAATATAGCAATAGTATTTCTATCGTAGGTATTTCTATATCAGTTTTGATTTTTATCTCATAAGGAACGATGCGTCAAATATTATGACTTGAAAACACTTTTGTATTTAAAATAAAAGTATATATAACAATGTATTACAGGTTAATAAATAAGGTTTTATAATTTCTTGTTTTTGTCTTGTTTGGGTAATGTAGTTATCAAGCAAAGCGGGCCAGATGAATGGCACTGTGGATTGAGCACTTACATTTAAACAATAAGAAGGAAAACAAAATGTTTTTGAAACTTAAAACTAAAAAACTAAAGAAGCTGGTAAATAACGAAACATTGAACACTCAGCAAACAAAGAAAATAGCGGGTGGTACAAATACAGACACTGTTAATCCAACAACATCATATGCGGATTAGTCATGTGAAGCAAAAATGCGGCATTAAAGACGATTGGGAATTAGATTTTTGATTGAAATAAATGGATTGTTAATAGCGCCATTAATGATGACTACTTTGGTGGGAAAGCTGACATTTCAAGCTCCAACAACAGAGTATTATTATGCCAGAGAGGCAGGGGTTGTCGTTGAGAGTGTGTTTGAGCCGGGTAATACGGTTCAAAAAGGTGATGTTATTTTAAAATACCTCACTGAGCTAGACAAAGAGACTCTAAAGCAATTGAACGTTAATCAAGAAGGATTTGTTGATTACGTTCGCAGAGCCTCTGAGCAGGGAGGAAGTTACAACTCTGGGGATATCCTAGCAAAAGTCAGCAGCAATACATCAATGGGTATATTGCTGGTAGAAGGAGTAGCATTTCAAGGCATGTCTAGTCCTGAACAATTATGGACATGCCTAAATGGTGTCAAGAAGCGCGTTACGGTTAACGGTGTTCACGACAATCAGGTACTCTTATCTGTTAAACTCAGTGAAGCTGATTATAGTAACAAAGTGTGGTATCAAAATGAGTCACAAGTGACTTTGTCAACAAATGAGAGGCCTTGTGCACAGTAGCTGCTTTGGCCCTTTTTTTTGATTTAACCTCTGCACTAAAGTAAACCTCTGCACTAAAGTAAACCTCTGCACTAAAGTAAACCTCTGCACTAAAGTAAACCTCTGCACTAAAGTAAACCTCTGCACTAAAGTAAACCTCTGCACTAAAGTAAACCTCTGCACTAAAGTAAACCTCTGCACTAAAGTAAACCTCTGCACTAAAGTAAACCTCTGCACTAAAGTAAACCTCTGCACTAAAGTAAACCTCTGCACTAAAGTAAACCTCTGCACTAAAGTAAACCTCTGCACTAAAGTAAACCTCTGCACTAAAGTAAACCTCTGCACTAAAGTAAACCTCTGCACTAAAGTAAACCTCTGCACTAAAGTAAACCTCTGCACTAAAGTAAACCTCTGCACTAAAGTAAACCTCTGCACTAAAGTAAACCTCTGCGACAAAGTAAACCTCTGCGACAAAGTAAACCTCTGCGACAAAGTAAACCTCTGCGACAAAGTAAACCTCTGCGACAAAGTAAACCTCTGCGACAAAGTAAACCTCTGCGACAAAGTAAACCTCTGCGACAAAGTAAACCTCTGCGACAAAGTAAACCTCTGCGACAAAGTAAACCTCTGCGACAAAGTAAACCTCTGCGACAAAGTAAACCTCTGCGACAAAGTAAACCTCTGCGACAAAGTAAACCTCTGCGACAAAGTAAACCTCTGCGACAAAGTAAACCTCTGCGACAAAGTAAACCTCTGCGTTGATGGGAGTCAGGCCCACATGGGCCAATTTAGCAATATTGTCGATGTATCTTAATATCGAGACCGCTCTGCTGGTTCGGGTGAATATTTTGATAAGCTTTTGTGTTTTTTGCACAATTTGAAGCTATTGTTATCAATTAAAACGGAAGCTTAATGGAAGATAACAATCAGTGCTAAATTGTTGTTTTTTATGTTTTTATTTTTGATTTTATAAATTTGACGCTATGTTTTTAATGGGACAGAATCGTTTCACTCCTTGATTGAATTCGCAATTAACAAAATAACGGGGTTTGAAATGAAAGAGCTAAAAATGGCAAATGAAAATGTCTCGCTTGTTAACTTTAATAAAATAAATGTACTCATGGCTGATTTTGAAAAAGCCAGTGATACACAAGATTTAACCTCAATCTTAAAGAAAGAGGCATTAGAGTGTGGTTATAACGTACTGGGTGTTTTAGATTACAACCCTCTATCTGCCCAGTCATATCAACTTAACTATTTTGGTGAAATAGATAAAGAACTGGCGAAGTCTCTAGATTCAGATGATGGCTATCTTCACTGTAAGAATGGTTTAAGAATCAAACCTCTGTCACAGGTTATCGAATATAAAGATAGCTGTTGTGGGTTGTATCTGCTGCCGTTAAGAGGGGTTGCAGGAATAGCTGGTGGGATCATATTTGATATACCTGAAACTGTAGAAACGTTTGGTAGCATTGAAATGATAGATTGGTACTGGACGATACTGTCTCCGTATCTACTAAATGCGGCGATTCGCTGTAGAACAGGTAGTGTTAACATTACAAAAAGAGAAAAGGACTGTCTGGTTTGGGCGTGTGAGGGCAAAACATCTTGGGAGATAAGCCAAATATTAGGTATCTCAGAGAGAACAGTTAACTTCCACTTATCAAATTGTATTGTCAAGACAGACAGCGCAAACCGCCAGCAGGCTATTGTAAAATGCCTTGTGAAAAACTTGATTTAAGGTCAGATAGGCCATTAACAGCAATATTATTGAATTAATGCCGCTGTTTATACAACCAAAAACAAAGCTTGGTTGATAGATTCGTCAGTGAGGTAATGAATATGCCTTGGCGTGAAATAGAATATATAAGTTAGATGCGGAACTTTTCATAATGCTGATAATTTCAGTTAGAATAAGGGCATAAATGCTTGGGCACAAAAGCGCCTTCAATACTTAATATGGGATTCTATTTCGATGTCACTCACTACAATTATATTAGCCGCGGGCAAGGGTACTCGCATGCGTTCAAAGCTACCAAAGGTTCTTCATCCTGTTGCAGGCCGACCAATGGTGCAGCATGTCATTGATAATGCTGCTGCTTTAGGTTCGAAAAACATCAATTTGGTTTATGGACATGGTAAAGAACAACTACAAACTGCGTTGTCCCACAATGAAGTAAATTGGGTTTTACAAAAAGAGCAACTCGGTACTGGTCATGCTGTTGCTGTAGCAAAGGAACATATTGATGACCAAGACAAAGTACTTATTTTGTATGGTGATGTGCCACTGACTAAAACAGAAACGTTGCAACGCTTACTCGCAGTGACACCTGCTAATGGTATGGCCGTATTGACCGTAACTTTAGACAACCCCAACGGGTATGGACGTATGCTGCGTGAAAATGGCAAGTTAGTTGGTATTGTTGAACAAAAAGACGCAACGGCACAGCAGCTCGATATTAAAGAAATCAATACCGGTATTATGGCTGTAAATGGGCAGCTGTTAAAAAAATGGCTTGATGCGTTATCGAACGACAATGCACAAGGCGAATATTACCTAACGGATATTGTGGCGATGGCTCACAATGATGGTGTGGAGATCGCCTCCGCTCAACCTGATGATGCGATGGAAGTTGAAGGGGCGAATAACCGTGTACAACTGGCAGGGATTGAGCGTGCTTACCAGGCTTGGCAAGCAGAGTCGTTGATGTTGAACGGTGCCAGTTTAGCCGACCCTAGCCGTATTGATGTACGCGGAATAGTGACAACAGGTCAGGATGTACAGATTGATGTTAACGTGATCTTTGAAGGGTCAGTTGAAATTGGCGATGACGTGGTAATTGGGCCTAATTGTGTGCTGAAAAATTGCGTGATTGGCAATGGTGTGGTGATTAAAGCAAACACGTTAATTGAAGACGCAAAAGTCGGGGACAAATGTACACTGGGGCCATTCGCAAGATTGCGGCCTGGGGCTGTGATGGAAGAGGATTCTCACGTAGGTAATTTCGTTGAGATGAAGAAAACCCGTTTGGGTAAGGGTTCCAAGGCGAATCACCTTACGTATTTAGGCGATGCCGACATTGGCGAAAAAGTAAATATTGGTGCTGGCACGATTACCTGTAACTACGATGGCGTAAATAAGTCGAAAACAGTAATCGGTAATAACGCTTTTATTGGTTCAAATACAGCGCTTGTGGCACCTGTAACGATTGGTGATACCGCCACCGTTGGAGCGGGCTCGGTCATCACATCAGCTGTCGCTGATGAACAGCTAGCTATCGCTCGCGCTAAGCAGCGTAATTTATCAGGCTGGCAAAGACCTGTGAAAAAGTCCTAATCCCTATTGGTGTGTATGACTTTTGTATACACACCAGCATGATGATTTATGTGGCTTCTTAGCTTTGCTCTGCGCTAGATATACCAAAGGATGTAGCTGAATTGGTAACTGGGTGGTCAAGTTCCTTTTTGTTACTTGCCATGATACATTGTCAACTTAATTGAAAAAATATTAACAATAATATTACCGAAGTAGAGTTATGGAAAATTTATTCCGCAAAGAAGTAATGGAACACAAGCGGCATCGACTAGACGGGGCAGTTTCACTCGTACAACCGCCACTATTCAAAACACTGACTATTTTAATATTCACAGTGGTTGTGATCAGTATTGTTTTTCTATCAATAGGCCAATATACGCGTAAAGAGCGTGTCAGTGGTGTCGTCGAGCCTAATACTGGAATACTAAGACTTAAAGCACCGCAAACAGGTGTTATTTCAGAAATTTTGGTTAATGAGGGTGAGTATGTTGCCAAAGGTGCACCCATTTTACGCATTGCTTCAGCTAAACACAGTAAACATGCTGTTGAGTTGAATCAGGCGTTGTTGAACCAATACAGTTTTCAGTTGCAGAGTCTGGAACAACAATTGTTGCACCAAAAAAGACAAAACTCTCTGGCAATGACTGAACTTGAACAGCAAAAAGCAACGGCAAAAGCGCGTTTGGCTGAGCTTGAGCAACAATCTCAAACTTTTACTGAAAGGCTGAAGCTGAATGAAACCATGGTGTCACAGATCAGTACCCTCAAAGGCAGTGGCTACATTTCAGAGTTGGAGCTGCAAAGACAGCGCGATACTTTACTATCTCTAAAACAACAAGCCTCTAGTATTCAATCCGAACGTTTGTCGTTATTAAGCCAGATAGAGCAACTCAATAATCAACTCGAGAAGCTTCCCCTAGAACAAAGCAATCATTTGTCTCAGTTACAATCGCAAAAAGCAGACTTACAAATTCGTTTATCGTCCGTTGAGCAACAGCGTTTGGGAGAGCTTAGGGCACCAAAATCAGGTATTGTCAGCGGTTTAATGGCGAAGGTAGGTAAGAATGTAATGGAAGGACAAAACCTTCTTACTGTTTTGCCTGAGAACAGTCAAATGCAGGCCGTTATTTTTGTACCTACGTCAGCGTTTGGTTTTATTAATGAAGGACAAAAAACACGATTACGATATCACGCCTTCCCATATGAAAAGTTTGGTGTTTATGACGGCACAGTGATTGAAGTAAGCCAAAGCGTTATTTTTCCTGATGAAACCAACACGCCGGGCATTATCTCAGCCCCAGCGTATCGAGTTGTGGTAGCGCTTGATAATCAAGAAGTACAGGCTTATGGCAAAGCGTCTGCATTACGTCCAGGTATGACGTTGGACGCCGACATTATCATCGAAGAACGATCGTTACTAAGGTGGTTATTCGATCCAATATTCAGCATTCAAGGTCAGCTATAAGCTGTATAAATGAGAAATAAGGCGGCTTAATATGCACATTGAAGACAACTCTCCTGTGGCTAAGCTACAGTTCTGGTCAAGGAAATCACTGCCCATTATTTTGCAATCTGAGGCGGCTGAATGTGGTCTTGCCAGTTTAGCGATGGTTGCAGCCTACCATGGCTACCACAGTGACCTGATCTCCTTAAGACAAAGGTTTAATATTTCTTTAGAAGGTGCGACGCTACTCGATATCATGCACTTTGCTGAAAAACTAGAGTTAACATCGCGTCCACTGCGTATTGAGCTTGACGATCTCGATGCTTTGCAAACTCCGTGTATTTTGCATTGGGATATGAATCATTTTGTGGTGCTTAAAAAAGCCAATGAAAAGCGCATCGTGATCCATGATCCAGCTGCGGGAGAAAAAACCTTTACCCTAGAAGAAGCGTCAAAGCACTTTACCGGAATTGCGTTAGAACTGACCCCAACAAAAAACTTTGAACAACAAGAAGCTAAACCGTCACTCAAGTTTTCTGACTTTTGGAGTCGTATCACTGGCTTAAAGCGTTCATTGACACTGATATTTGTTCTGTCAATGTTGCTACAAGTGTTTACGTTAGCGTCGCCTTACTACATTCAATTGGTGATTGATGATGTTGTGCTCACAGGAGATACCTCACTTTTAACGGTCTTGGCGGTGGGGTTCTTTTTGGTAATGGTGTTTGAAATTGCCACTAATGCATTACGTGGCTTCACACTTTTGCATTTCGGTAATCAAATGAACATCCAACTAGGTGCCAACTTGTTTCACCATCTTGTACGTTTACCTCTGAGTTATTTCGAGACGCGTCATATGGGTGATGTGGTTTCTCGTTTTGGCTCGTTACAGCAGGTAAAACAATTACTTACCACAGGAGTCATCGAGGCGATAATTGATGGTCTGATGGCGATTATCACACTGGCTATGATCTTTTTCTACAGCCCCTTATTGTCGGCCGTCGTGTTGGTGGCTGTGGTGTTATACGCTTTGGTGCGGATCGCCATGTACAAACCATTTCGTACCATTAGTGAGCAGGAAATAATGGCGCGCGCGGAAGAAAACTCTAACTTTATGGAAACCGTCAGAGGTATCCAAACTATCAAGTTATTTGGCTCCGAGGTGAAACGAGAAGGTCAGTGGCAAAATCGTTATGCCAACGCCATTAATCAGAATATTCGTCTAGGTAATTTTCAGATAGGCTATGACGCGGTTAATAAGGCGCTGTTTGGCATAGAAAACATTGTGGTTGTGTATCTTGCGGCAAACCTCGTTATTCAAGGCGGTTTCAGTACCGGTATGCTCTTCGCGTTTATGGCGTATAAGCGCCAGTTTATGGATAAAACAGCCAATCTTATCGAGAAGTTTATCGAGTTTAAAATGCTTGGTTTGCACTTTGACCGTATCGCGGATATCGCATTGACCAATAAAGAACAGCTACAACCTGATCAAGTAAAACGTCATACCTTAGCTGGCAATATAGAGGTCAAAAATGTCAGCTTTGCATATTCAGATGCCAGTGCAAATGTGATCAATGAACTGAGCCTGAAAATCAACGCAGGAGAATCGGTTGCTATCACAGGGCCATCTGGTTGCGGTAAGTCAACTTTACTCAAAATTATGCTGGGTTTGATCCCCGTTAAAAGTGGTGAAATCTTGATTGATGGTATTCCGCTTGAGCAACTGGGGGCGCGTCAATATCGTCAACAAATCGCAGCCGTGATGCAAGATGATGAATTATTGTCGGGCTCAGTGGCAGATAACATCGCGTTTTTTGAAACGCCTATTGATATGGCTCGCGTGGTGTATTGTGCTGAATTGGCAGCTATTCATGATGATATTAGCGCTATGCCAATGGGGTATGACAGTCTAATAGGCGATATGGGTTCAAGCCTCTCAGGGGGTCAAAAACAACGTATTATTTTGGCGCGGGCTTTATATAAAAACCCCAAAATATTGTATATGGATGAGGCAACAAGCCATTTAGATACAAGTCTTGAGTCTGACATTAATGATGCAGTATCTCGTTTGAAAATCACGCGGGTGATCATCGCACACCGTAAAGAAACGATAGCCTCAGCAGATAGAGAAATAAAGCTGACCAAATATAAAGAAGCCAATACAGAAGAAGCATAATCCATCAAATGCTCATTAAGATAAAACAGATACCTTAAGGATAAGCATGAAAAGTGTAATCTCCATGCCGTTGGAAAAAAAACAAAAAGTAGAAAATATAATCCACCAATTGGCCAATCTCGTTAGCACACGAAGCGAGTCTCATCATGGATTGTTGAGCGGCTTAGCGGGGCATTTATTATTCCTCTACAAGGCACACGAGTATAACCCTGATTGGGTTGATGAAACGTTGTTTGCACAGAAACTAGATAAATTGCAAGAAGAGCTAGAAGAGCAAACTTTGGAGTTGAGCACAGGCCTTGCGGGACAAGCTTGGTTTTTGGAGTATCTCAATCAGGCAAATCAGGAAGACTATGAAGTCGACCTGTTGGAAGATGTTGATGCTCTATTCGCAGACGCCTTGAATCACAAACCTTGGCGTGGAGAGATTGAGTACGTATTGGGCTTAGGCGGCTATGCGCCGTACGCGGCAAGACGTATGCGTTATAGCGATCAGCAAGCGTTGTATAGCGTCATAGTGCAGGGCTTTGAAAGTACAGCTAGCCGATTGGAAAATGGTCACATTACTTGGTCACAACCAAGCCAATCGGTGTATCGACTAGACCAAGAATGTTTAGACCAACCAGAGTACAATCTTGGTCTCGCCCATGGAGTGCCGGGCATTATCGCAGCGTTATTACCAGCCCTTGAGATCCCAGCTTTAAAGTCACAAGTAACGGAGCTTGTGCAGGGGGCTTGTGATTGGTTGCTAACACAGCAAATAGAGGACACTGACAGTCTGTCATGTTTCAGTTCATGTGCTAGCCACCCGCATGAAACTTCGCGCTTGGGCTGGTGTTATGGTGATTTGACCATTGCTATGGTTTTAGCCCGTGCCGGTCAGGCGCTAGACCGCCCCAGCTATGTGGAGCAAGCACTAAAAGTGGCTCTAAAAAATATCCCTCGCGATGTGACAAGTGGTTATGTTAAAGACGCAGGACTATGTCACGGCTATGTCGGTGTGATGACTATCTACCAAGCTTTAAACCAGCTAATGCCCCATCCTCAACTCGAAGAAGTTGTTACGACTTGGCTTGATCACGCATTAGAGCAATTTGAACAACAAGGCCTAGAAGCATTTTATTTCTTTAGTGGGCTAAGCAAGAGCTATGAGGAAGATTTTGGTTTATTGACGGGCTATTCAGGCATTGGGTTGTGCCTGCTTGGCGTGCTTAATGACGACCTGAGTTGGATTGATAGTATGCTAATGGCATAAGGAATAGATGATGAATAATAATAATTCTAAACAATCAAAAACGGCTATCAAGCCTATTCAATGCGCTCCTTTTTTTGTAATACGCACGCCGCGTTTAGCGACGGAACATTTGAGTGCTTTTGGTGCCAGCGACGCTGACAACAACGCGATTCTTCGAGACTGGCTTGAAATGCCAGGAGTAACAGAAGCGCTCTATTTGGCCAGTCCATCATTACTTGAGCGTATAGAGCAGTGGCGTAATAAGCCTGATTCTAAGCAGGGTAAAAAAGTCGCACAAGCGTTGATAAAGTATATGGTACGGATGTGTTCGCGCGCGACACCTTTTGGCTTGTTTTCAGGCATACACCAAGGGCAAGTTTCAGATAATACGAGCATTATTAGTGGTCCTTATAGTACTGATAAGCGTAACACTCGATTAGACATGTTTTACCTTTGTGCTTTAAAAGAGCACTTTGTAAAACATGCCTCTCGCTCTGAATCCCTGACTTATAAGCCTAATTCCTCACATTATTTTGTTGCAGAACAATGTCGTTATATCGAGAGCTATATTTCTGACGACAACATGCAATATCGATTGAGTGCAGTGGACAGTGATGAATACTTTAAATTTGCCCTATCGATAGCGAAAACAGGTAAGAGTTTTAACGCCTTGGTCGAGGCGTTTCACAGTCAATATCCTGAGGCTGATAAAGAAGATATTGAATCATACATCCAAGACTTAATTGATGAAGGTGTGATACAGGCCGACATTCCTTTGCCACTTACCGGTGAATCTCCAGATTTGGCCTTATTGAAGTCATTACACGCAATTAATGAACTTCATACGGCGGATCATTTAGCGACCGCTTTGACGCAAATCGCGCAGTTAGATTCGCAAAGAAGTGGAGAGATCTCTCCGTATAAACAAATACTGGCTCATTTAGAGCAGCTGCCAATCAAAGTACAGGAAAACAAACTGTTCCAATCGGACGTTTACCGAGACTTTGCACAGTGCCAGTTGAGCGAAATGGAAATGAGCCGGCTAAGAAAACAGTTGGAATTAATAGCAGGCCTCAGCGCAGCTCCAAAGACCTCAATGTTGAATAGCTTTATTAATCAGTTTAATGCGCGTTTTGAGGGACAGTTTGTTCCACTGGATATGATCTTAGATGACGAGTCCGGTATTGGTATATCTGATGAAACAGGTTACGAGTCGCCGCTTATTGCAGGCCTTTGGTTGGGCAAAAAAGCGAAGTCACAAGTAAACGCTAGTACCGATACCTGCGAATTGGATACCATCATAGATGAAGCCATTAGCTTGCCAGAGAACCGAGCTCGGGACTGTATTGTATTAAAGAGCAAAGAGTTAAAGGCAAAAGTCACTAACCCAGAGGTGGTGCATAAATTCCCTAGTTCATTTGCAGCTATGATCAGCCTCTATGAAGATGAAAAGCAGAACCCTATTGTGAAGCTAAGCGGCTGCACAGGCCCTTCGTCAGCAAATTTACTTGGACGTTTTTGTCACCTTGATGAAACCTTAAAAAACAATGTACGTTCGGAGTTACAAAAAGAGCAGGCCCACTCAAGTGAGGTTATTTTTGCTGAAGTGGTTCATATGCCTGAGGGGCGTCCCGGTAATGTGGTTGCACGGCCGCACCTGCGAGAGTATGAAATTGTATTTATGGCAGATAGTAGTTTGGATGATGAGTACCAGATCCCACTGTCAGATTTATATGTTTGGGTTGAAGGGCTACAAGTTAAGTTATGGAGCAAGCGACTTAATAAACAGGTGGTACCGCGCCTATCTTGTGCACACAATTACTCTGCGCGTAGCTTAAGTGCTTATAAGTTCTTGTGTATGTTGCAACATCAGTCTGGGCGAGCACCTAATTTCCGTATGCCTTCGAGCACTGCTCGCAGTGCGTTTGTGCCGCGTATTATGCTCGACAATTTAATTTTAAATGAAAAAACTTGGCGTATTCCAAGAGAAGCGCTTGAAGCGGTATATCGAAAAGGGCAATTCGACAGCGCCAAGCTAGAAGAGCTGATGAGCAAGTATCAGCTTGACGCTCAGGTCTGCTATGCGATAGTTGATAATGTGTTGCAGTTGAACCTGCGCAACGCTGAGATGTTGTCTATTTTATTGGCTGAAACGAAAGGACAATCCCATATTGAGCTCAAAGAAGTATTGAGCAGCCACTATCAATCCCGAGTGGTTGATGCGCAGGGACACCATTATAACAACGAATTAATTGTGCCATTTTTTAACGAGAATGCCGCAATTCATAGGCATTCAAGTGACAACCCAATAGCCAATATTACAGCTACTCCAATCAAACGCCGATTTAGCGCAGGATCTCAGTGGTTAAGTCTAAAAATATACTCGGGTAACTCCGTTTTGGAGCAACTGCTTAGTGAGCGTTTACAGCCACTTATTGAAGCGCATCATGAGTTGTTTGAAAAGTGGTTCTTTATTCGCTACGGCGATCCTGACTGGCATCTTCGCCTACGCTTTTACGGCGACCCAGAGGTGCTATGTGGTCAGTTATTACCGCTATTAAACCAATTGTTAGACCCTATGATTGAAAGTGGTGAACTACACAAAGTAGAACTTATGACTTACGAGCGGGAAGTTGAGCGCTATGGTGGGCCAGAGTCAATGGCGTTGGTGGAGTCGCTGTTTATGTATGACAGCGTTCTGATAGCCAAGACCTGTGCGTTGCTTGATGAATATGATGAACAGTTAAGATGGCGTATGGCGTTACTTTACACCGATAGGCTGCTTAGTTTATTTGAATATGATGATGAAGCTCGCTTGGCTTTAATCAGTCGCCTCAGAGATGGCTTTGGTAGAGAGTTTAACGAAAGCAATACGCTTAGAAAACAACTAGGCAATCGCTATCGGGACTATCAAGAAACTTTAAACGGTGACTTTGCGCAATTCAATCAGCAGACACCATCTGCAAATGATGAAGTACAAAATGCGTTGTTTACGTTATTGAGCCAATGGCAGGTTCAAGCCGCCCCTGTGGTTGCTAAGCTTAATGCCTTACTTGCTGATGATGCCTTAAATTGTAGTCGTGACTCTTTATTAAGTTCGTTATTGCATATGCATAACAATCGTATGTTTAAAGCCTATGGGCGTGAGCAAGAGTTGGTGATCCACGATTTATTGCGCCGCAAGTATTTTTCTGCGAACAAGCAACAGTAACGTCACCAAACCGCTGTCGTGCGGTGCTTGTGTACCGCCGAACTTGGCTATAAATTTGCTCAAAAGAATATGAATAACTAAGCTCAATGGCTACATAGACTGCTTGTTAAGTTACTAAGAGTGTCAGATGAAAATATTTAAATTTTTGATTTTTTTGTTTTTATTTATACAAAGTTATGGCGTATTGGCTGCAAAACAGCTGGTTTCTGAACTGAGAATATTTGAACCCTACCTAGGGACTTGGCAGGCTGATTTTGCTGTTGCTGGTGGTAAGCCCTCAATGCAGGACGTTAGCCATTGGGAGATAGCTTTAAATGGTACAGCCGTGCGCACTTTGCACTCTATTAACGAGGGAATGTACGGTGGTGAATCACTGATATTATGGGATCAAAGCAAGCAAAAGGTAGTATTTTTTTATTTCACCACCGCAGGATTTTACACCCAAGGTACCATGGATGTATTAGATGATGGCAGCTTTGTCGCCTACGAAGATGTGGCTGGTAATCAAGATGGCATTACGCAAGTGAAGTCGACCAGCCGCTTTGTCGATGGGCAGATGGAAGTGTCTACCCAGTACTTGAAATATGGTACGTGGACCGAGCCTGAAAAACGTCACTACACGAGATCAAGCAAAGCGGTTAAATTTCACTGATAGCTAGCTGCTGTAGTTAATTCAGCTAGCTTGTATACACAAGTGATTAAATTTAAGTTTTAGATAAAAATAATTTAAGTGTATCGCCGACCCGTAACACATCTTTTGATAGTGCATTCCACTTCTTGATTTCATCCACACTGATGTTGAAGTGTCTGGCAATACGCCATAGGCTGTCGCCAGCACGCACCGTATAGTCTAGTTGCTGATCCGCCAAAATGGGCAGCAGTAACGTGTCACCAATTTTTATATTGTTACTTTTCAATTGATTAAATGTTTTAAGTTGAGAGACCGTCAACGCATGACGTTGCGCAATGACACTTAAACTATCTCCTTTTTCGATAGTGTAATGTTGCCACTGTTTGCCAGGCATGGCAGGAAGTTTGGCTACATAATCTTGCCATTGACTTGCCTGCAAGGCGGGCACGACAATATGCTCGGGTCCATCCAACAAGGCGGGAAAGCGAGTATAGCCAGGGTTGAGGGTTTGTAGCTTACGCCACGCTTTGTCTGTATTTAGGATCACACCCTGCTTTAAGGGTAAGACTGCAATTGCGGTATGGTTAGGGATTTTCGGAAATTGCATTTGCTTGTTACGTAAGAGCTGTGCGGCTGCCAGAAGTTTTGGTATGTAGTGACGGGTTTGTTTAGGCAGCGATAAATCAAAAAAGTGTGTTGATTTACCTCGCTGCTGATTGTGCTTAATGGCTTGGGCAACGCGTCCTTCACCGGTATTGTATGCTGCAATGGCATGATACCAGTTACCGTCGAAGCGTTTATGTAAGTAGCTCAAAAAATCCAGAGCGGCATGTGTGGCATCGACTATATCTTGTCGACCATCGTACCAAGGGGTAATTTTCACGCCGTAATGTTTGGCAATAAGTGGTGTGAGCTGCCAAAGACCAGAAGCGTGCTTATGAGAATAGGCCGAGGTGTCAAAATCGCTTTCAATCAAAGGCATTAAGGCCAATTCAATAGGCAGCCCTCGATTCTCCACCTGTTCTACAACATACAACAGAAACGGCTTGGCTCTTTCACTGATCACATGCATATAGTTGGGGTGTGACAAGTACCAATTAACACGTGCTTGCACGCTTTCATGTTCAGAGGGAGCAAATGTCAGCTGGGAACGAATGCGCTGCCATACGTCGTCAGTTTGCTCGTCAAAGGTTACACGCTCTACGGTGGCTGTTGTGTGAGTGCTAGATGCCACGGTAGGAGTTGCTGTTTTTGGTTGTGGTGGTGCAGTAGACACCGGGGTTGTGGTGCAGGCGCTCAGTAGTAGCGACGAGCATAAAAGTGTGAAGCGAAATAAATGCATCATGAGATATTCTCTGCGTTGTTTGTACCGATTGTAAACAAGGGGATCGGTCGGTGTAAAGTTTGCTTAATTTAAAGTGATGGGATTAATATGGTATGAATCGAGTGTATTAATAATAGTATATTAACGGTAAGTGAATGCTTACATTCTATATTTCTCTTTGAGATGGTAGGTGTTCTAGGGTGAATACAGCAACGAAAGCTGTAGAGTTGCGTTAAATCTGTAACGCGCACTCGATCTATTGGCCAAGGCGCACTCAGTAGTAAATCGCTAACTAAGCTTGCTAGTCAAGCGCCTTAAATGCAATAGCCGCATTAGTGCCACCAAAGCCAAATGAATTTGAAAGTGCCACATTAACTTCTGCTTGCCTTGCTGATTGCATGATCAGATCAACACCCAGGCAGTCGGGGTCGACGTTACTTGTTGTGAGGTTGAGGGTAAATGGTAGCATTTGATGCTTTAACGCCAACACCGTGAACACGGCTTCAATAGCAGCGGCCGCACCTAGCAAGTGTCCAGTTTGTGACTTAGTACCAGAAACGGCCAGTTGCGCGGCATGCTCAGCAAAGGTCTTTTTTATTGCCAAGACTTCGATACTATCGGCTGCGGTGCTGGTGCTATGGGCGTTAATGTACTGCACATCTTGTGTATGAAGGTTTGCCATATTGAGCGCATTTTGCATTGCGCGTTGTGCCCCTGAGCCATGTGGATGTGGGGCGCTTAGTGCTTGCCCTGTATAGCCATCAGAGGTTCTGCCAAACCCGACAATTTCACAGTAAATTTTAGCACCGCGAGTGATAGCATGATCATACTCTTCTAGTACCAAACACGCGGCTCCCTCACCCATTACAAAGCCATCTCTGTCAATGGTGAATGGCCGAGAAGCCGCCGTCAGATCCGTATTTCTGGTCGACAGCGCATTTTGCGCGTTGAACGTGGCAATACCTACCGGAGTAACGGAGGCTTCCGCACCACCTGCGACAATAATTTCTGCTTCTCCACTTTTAATCGCATTACAGCCATCAATTATTGAATGTGCGCTGGCAGCGCAAGCTGTACAGTGAGCATTGTTTGGACCGCCAAAATTCCAGTGGCTGGCAACATATCCTGCAGCAAGGTTAGGTAAAAACATCAAGTTTCCAAATGGAGACTGTTTTTTACCATTGGCTGCTTTGGCTGCACACACTTCTAAGCTATTTAAGCCTCCTACGCCTGTTGCAATGTTTACCCCTATACGGTGGCGTAATTGTTCATCGGTGAGGTTATCAAGTCCTGCCTCAGAAATGGCTTCAGCGGCCGCTATCATGGCGAACATTTGATGCCTGTCTAACTTTTTCAGTAGCTTAGTACGGGCGCTGTCGTCCATATACTTAAAGGGTGCAAGGGTGTTTGCGTCTAACTGTGAACTAACTTGAGCAGCAAAAGTTGTTTTACAGGCAAATTGAACCGGATCAAAGTGCTCAATTGGCTGTATGCCATGTTTACCTTGCAATAAACTATCAAAGCTACTTTGTGCTGAAGTGCCAATAGGCGATATGGCACCAATGCCAGTCACAACGATTCTTCTCATGATCTTCCTTCTTACTTGGCTCGTGATTTGGCTTAACCATGTTTTAGCTAAGCTAATTTTATTCAGACGCAAATACCACTCACCTAGCCTAATAAGACGTCATTACAAAACCATGACACTCACTAAGATGAAGAATAAAAACTTTCACTTTGCATGATCCATAAAGGTATATGGGGCGTTTAAAATTTAACCAGAACAAAGTAGGTAACCTAAAAATGCGCGTAAACGAATTAAAAGCCCAATTAAATCAACGCATACTCGATGCCATTATTTTGAGTTATGCAGACGCAAATCATTATTTGGCAGGCGGGGTGGACTCGCATGGTAATTATCATTTGCTCTGTGATGACAATGGCAGTGTAATGACGTTTAACTCACTGCGAGAAGCAGAAGTTATGTTAGCCAGTTTGGGGGTTGAGTCGGCAGATTTTGAGATGCAAAGCGCCTATGATGAGATGGTTTCATCGGCGCCAACATCCACAAACAAGTTTAAGGCTACAATAAACCTGCGGCACTAATTTTATAGTTGCATAGGGCAGGGAACCCTGCCATATACAGTTATTGCACTCTGACAATTGTGGCTGACGGTACTGTTGTTTCAACTTGGCCGTCATTTGCATACACATAGACCACATACCAACCAACAGTGTTGACGGTGAGCTCAACAGCCGCTTCAGTGGTATTTGAAAAAGTATAGTTGGAGCCTTGTACAGGGTTATGCATCACCCATCGGTAACTTACAGTATCTCCATCCGGGTCCATGGCTCGTGTTGTTAATGTGATGGGCGCACCAACGGTGGGGTTAGCGCTTATCTGTATCATTTGAGAGAAATAAGGTGCTCTGTTATTGGAGTTTGTGGGGCGAGTTGATACGTTAACGTGTGCACGTTTGGCGTCACTTTGTGATAGGCCATCCGAAACCACCACTTCCAACACGTACTCTCCAATTACATCAAAGGTCATATACACTTGCTTATTATACTCGTTTTGAATGCTTGCCTGACTGTTACTTGGGCGACTAACAATACGCCATTGATAGTAAAGGCGGTCACTATCTAAGTCTTCTGCGTAGGCGGTAAAGTAAACGGAGTCGTGGAGAAAAGCCTCACTTGCTGTTTGTTCGAGGCGCAATAATGTGGGCGTATGGTTGTTTTCAACTACTTGCAACTCGCGACTGACGCTATGCTCGCTCTGGCCGTCATTAACAGTTAGAGCGATAGTGTAAACACCCGCAGTTTGAGCAGTAAAAGATGCTTTTGAAAGTGTACTGTTTTGTAGCGAAAACTCAGCTCCTTGTGGCGCACTGCTAATTTGCCACAAATAGGTAAGGGTATCGCCATCTGCGTCGGTACTGGCTGTTCCATCTAGCTCGAGCGTATTATTAATTAATATACTCGGATGAGAAAGGTTAAAGCTTGCTTGTGGCAACTGGTTGGTACTGGGTTCGTCGATGCTAACAAGTACCTCTGCGGATGACGTTTTTTTCTGTAAGTCTGTGAGTGTAAGTTGCGCGCGATAGTCGCCGGCGCTATCTACGATAAACTGTGCGCGTAGCGTGTTAGCGTTAAAGATTTGGGCTTGGCTATTGTCTGGTTTTTGCAGCCACTGCCACTTTGCTGTGACACCATCATAAGTTTGGCTGTTGATACCATCTAAAATGATAGTTTCACCTATTGCGGATGTGCCCGATACCAATGCGTTGGCCTTTAATACAGGTGCTGGCGCGGGGGTGGCCGTATTTACAGGCTTTTGTTGTTCAACGGACTCCACAACTTCGACAGATTTTGAACCTGAACCGCCGCATGCAGTGGTGAGTGTTGTTAATAGAGCGAGCGATAAATATGTAAGGTTACGCATAAATTCATTCCTTTTAACTGCGCTTTTATTCAAATAATATCTTCATTGTACCTATAGTAGATAAAACGTAAATGTTTATAGCCAAGCTAAAGCAAAAATACATTTGGGTCGTGACTTTTTAAGTGCTGTAAAAGAATCTGGTATTCAACATTGTCAAAATGCATAAGTTTCGTTTAAACTACCCCTAAATTACGAAACGAAACTTTCCTGAACGATTCATGACTAAACGAAATACTCAACAGCGCCGCCATACCATCCTTAGTAGGGTCAATGAACAGGGTGAGGTGAGCGTCGATGCATTAGCAGCTGAGTTTGAAACTTCAGAAGTTACGATTCGGAAGGATTTAACTGCATTAGAAAAGAGTGGTTTGTTATTACGCCGCTACGGAGGCGCGATGGCCTTGCCACAGGAGATAGTGGGTAGTGCCAATGGCGAACAAGACTCACGTCGTAAAACTGCGATTGCCAAGGCCGCCGCAAAGCTTATCAAAGACCACAACCGCATCATTATTGACAGTGGCCGTACCACCGCAGCTATGATCCCTGAGTTATCCAACAAGCAGGGCTTAGTGGTGATGACTAACGCCATGAACATTGCCAACCGGCTTTTATCACTCGAGAATGAACCGACATTATTGATGACCGGGGGGACGTGGGATCCGCATTCTGAGTCATTTCAGGGGCAGGTCGCAGAGCAGGTGCTACGCTCTTATGATTTTGATCAGTTGTTTATTGGTGCTGATGGCATAGATGTAGCGCGCGGTACCACAACCTTTAACGAGCTGGTGGGCCTGAGTCAACTAATGGCGCAGGCAGCCAGAGAAGTGATTGTTATGGTCGAGTCTGACAAGGTAGGACGAAGAATTCCTAACCTTGAACTGCCATGGCAACAAGTCACGACCTTGATCACAGACGAGAATCTAGCTGATGAAAAACGTCAAGCCATTGAACAAAGTGGTGTGACGGTTATTTGTGCGGCTTTATAAATACAGCGTTATACAAGTACGACAACACCTTGTATAGCAAAACTAATATGACAACACCAACGTGCAAAATGGAGCAACTATGTGTGGGATTGTAGGGGCGGTAGCAGAGCGTCCAGTTAATAAGATTTTAGTTGAAGGCCTAAAGCGCCTAGAGTACCGAGGCTATGACTCGGCTGGCGTGGCATTGAGCCTAAACAATACGCTAAACACGGTAAAAGCGGTGGGCAAGGTGGTTAACCTTGAACAAGCCCTCGAAAAAGCCAATGTAAAAGGCTCCACAGGGATTGCACACACGCGCTGGGCAACTCACGGTGGCGTAACACAGAGCAATGCACACCCACACGTTTCAAATAGCGAAATAGCGCTGGTACATAACGGTATCATTGAAAATCACGCGCCGCTGCGCGATGCCTTAAAAGGTGATGGTTACGAGTTTTTGTCAGACACCGATACCGAAGTAATGGTGCACCTTATTCACCAACTTCGCCAACAGCACGACAGCTTACTCGATGCGGTAAAGGCCGCTGTTAAGCAGTTAGAAGGAGCTTATGGCACGGTGGTTTTTGATAAAAACAACGATCAAGAAATGATTGTTGCTCGCTCAGGCAGCCCGTTGGTAATTGGCCTCGGTTTAGGTGAAAACTTTATCGCCTCTGATCAGCTTGCGCTGCTGCCGGTTACCCGTAGTTTTATTTTCTTAGAAGAAGGCGATGTAGCCCGTATTACTCGCGATACAGTAGAAATTTTTGATAGCAATGGCGAAGCGGTTGAGCGAGAAGTCATAGAGTCAAACATCACGCAAGACAACTCAGGTAAAGGCGAGTACCGCCACTACATGTTAAAAGAGATCTACGAGCAGCCATTAGCGGTGCGAAATACTCTAGAAGGTCGTCTAGACAACGACCGTGTAGCCGTAGATGCCTTTGGCGACAGCGCTCAGCAGATCTTCAAAGACGTAAAACACGTACAGATCATCGCCTGTGGTACCTCTTACCATTCAGGTATGGTTGCACGTTATTGGTTGGAACAATTTGCGGGCGTAAGCTGTAACGTAGAAATCGCCTCAGAATTTCGTTACCGCCAATCATTTGTTCATGAAAACAGCCTGTTAGTGACGATTTCTCAATCTGGTGAAACCGCTGATACCCTCGCTGCATTGCGCCTTGCAAAAGAGCAAGGTTACATGGCGTCGATGACGATTTGTAACGTACCGGGTTCATCATTGGTACGTGAATCAGACTTGGCCTTTATGACCAAAGCAGGCGCTGAAATTGGCGTTGCCTCAACCAAAGCATTCACTACACAACTTGTGGGTTTATTGATGCTAACTGCGTCAATTGCACAGGAAAAAGGCCTAGATCAAAGTGTGATTGTTAATGCAATAAAAACTTTACCAAACAAACTAGAAGAAGCTCTTTCACTGGCGGGCAGCATTGAAGACTTGGCAGAAGAATTTGCTGATAAACACCATTCATTGTTTTTAGGTCGTGGCTCACAATACCCAATCGCAATGGAAGGCGCGTTGAAACTCAAAGAAATTTCATACATTCATGCCGAAGCGTACGCGGCAGGGGAGTTAAAACACGGCCCACTGGCATTGATTGACGCAGACATGCCAATCATCGTAGTTGCACCAAATAATGAACTACTGGAAAAGCTGAAATCAAACGTGGAAGAAGTGCGTGCGCGTGGCGGTATCATCTACGTATTCGCAGACAAAGATTCACACTTTGAATCTGACGAAACCATGCGTGTGATCAACGTAAACCACGTAGAAGACATCCTAGCACCAGTTGTATATACAATCCCGCTACAGCTGCTTTCATACTACGTTGCGGTGATCAAAGGCACCGATGTAGACCAGCCGAGAAACCTCGCTAAATCGGTGACGGTGGAATAAGAAAAGGCGCGAAAGCGCCTTTTTTTGTGGGTGAACAATAAAGTGCTAGGCGACATTTTTTGTGACTTAGGAATATAGTTTCAATATGCACTTATAAAGTGCGGCGCGACAAGGCTACCGAGGGCTGGCAATAATATTGTTTTTGAAAACCTAGTAATCAATGCTTGAGCGCATTTACTTAAACGCTGTCGACAGGTTTTCTGATCTCAGTACGCGCATTATATCAACGCTTTCGCCCGTTATTTTGAAATAGATAGTATGCTTTCGGTATACACTTCGTCTATACCCTTTACGGATATGACTCACAGTTTGGTAGTGAAGTGGGTTTGTTGCAATATTTTGAAATTGAATGATTAAGCCATCAACATATGTTTTTGCTTTAGTTAGGCCAAAGTTGTCGATACCATATTCAAATAGCAGCTCTAAGTCTTTGTCGGCGGCTTTGCTTAATCTATATGTCGTCATTCGTCTGCTTTTTAGCTAATACAGCGTTAACAATATCTTCTGCACTTCTTGAGCTAAAACCACTTTGTTCCGCTTTAATAAGTTCTTGTCTGAGCACTTCAATTTCATTACTGCGCATTTGTTCTTTTCTGATCAAATCACGTAATAATTCACTGTCACTTGCGTAACCACCTGTCGCAAGTTGCATTTGCATCCATTTCTCTTGCTGCTCAGTTACTGTGATACTCTTTTTTACCATTGCCATAAACAAACACCTTAAGGGGGGATTTAATCCTACTTTATACTACTTTATACTACTTTATACTACTTTAGATAAGTTTAGTTATAGAGGGCTTGAATATCAACTAGTGTGACGACACTTTATTTTCTGGTGTGTCAGATTCAATAGGTTAAATTTATTTTCTATGTCTAGGAAGATTGGCCATACTGAGGCGCAATATCGTAAGTGGATTAAAGAGGGGCGCGGTACTGGCGAGTATCAGGATTACAAGCCATGGTTAACGGTTTATGATGCGCCATCCGATGGTCGTGTACATCGAGTCTTTGGTTATAAGTCCAAACGAACCCATCATTTATTATCCGATCTTGAACTATCCATGTTCTACTTGCTCGAGTGGCGGCAGGATGTGCTGCAAGTCAAAGAGCAGTTTCCGCTAGAGCGCGAGATAACATTAGAGCTAGCTGAATCTGCTGGTATCAAACACCCAAATGTTCGGGGGGGGTTACCAACACCTACAAACCTAAATACACACTCACTCTAATATTTAGCATTACACAGTTGGTGAGTATCAATTTAATAACTAAATTTGACCTCGGCTTTTCTTTTTAATTGGCTTGCCACGTTCTCGGCAAATTCAAAGGTGTTAAAGTTGTCTTTAAAGTAGGAAATATCATCCCGCTCGGTGTAAGTGCTGTCTAGTACTTCTCTAAAATCCAGAATATTTTTTAGGTTTTCGGTGTTTACATCATATTTGCCCCACGCATTGGCCTTACCGTCAGCGCCTCTGTCGTAGGCCAGTCCTTTCATCATGACATCGGGGACTTGTTTGGCTAATTGCACAAGCTCATTGTTTTCATTGAGTTTTTCTTCCAGATACGCTTTGTTTTCATTACTGATAGGGCCATTAACAACCAGTTGGCCACCCTCGTCAATAGAAAAGCTCCATTCTAATTTTGCCAGCTCTGGATCTGATTTTTCCAGTTCACTCATAAAGTCTTGATAATGGGATTGCATACCTCTGAATAAACTGGGTAATTCACCAAAATAAAGTGTTTGAGACACCTTCGCAAACCGCTCTGGCTCATAAACACTCACAGACGTTACTTCAATGTCGTGCAGGTTTTGGTTGTTTACCAGAGCTGGGTCATCGTTCATATCACTTTGTGCATGCTGTTGTTTGGCGGCAATGTTGAGCTCATCGCTAATGGGCTTTTTTCTGTCAGATACTTGCGTTGTGGTATTAAGCTGGGCCTGACTAATGGCTGGGTTACCTATCTTCATAACATATTCCTTATACGTGAAGAGGCCTTATTTATCGATAGGTTCTTTAAATTACCTTAGTAAGGTTTAACATTATTTTTGCATTTATTCCAAGCACCCGCAAATAAAGCTGAGCAGTGTTTGAACACTGCTCACTAAATCTTGATCACATAAGTGACCAAACCAGACGTACTCGACGTTGTCACCGCCAACCCCTAGGCCAACAGAATGTGGCACTTCCATTCGCCAAACTGCATAGGCCAAGTCGGCGCTACTATAGCTAGAGTGCCACTTTAATGCTTTTGCTTGTTTTTGTGGCTCATTTGACGAAATGCCTACTTTTTTAATCCTTTCTCAAATACAAATAAGCTAGTAGGTAAAACATACATCCAGTCCATGTTTCTAGCGGTTGTTAAATGTTGAAAATTGGTGTTGTTAAATATATTAGACAGCACATGCAACCTATGCATTACAAATGTAATCATTGTTTTTTAGCTGACGTTTTTTTGGGTAGCAGGTTACGTGGGTAAAAATATCCGGCTCTAGTTTCATATTGAATTCTGGAGCCGGATAGGCGTTATGAGTGGTTACAGTAAATGGCAATGTATCATGTCATACATGTGCAATTTAATTGTTTCACTCACCTTTAGTCACAGTAACTGTACGGCAAGAATGTTGCCTTACCTCGCTTTAAAGATGGTGCGTTTAACGTGAGTTTCACGACATTACCTGTGGTGCTTACCGAGATATTGTCAGGACCAACAACCTTTGTAAATGCGCCATTGGATTTACGCCAAAGGCTTGCATGCTTTGAGTACCCATCAATGAAGCTTGAAATAGCAAGGCAGTCATAGCCTGCGGGAATGGCTACTTGCGTTGAATTACCTCTTGCTGCAAGTGCAAATTGGTAGCTCTTTGCCTTATTCGCTTCATTTTCGATAAAGAACATTGAGTTTATTGAGTCAATATTAGTCAGTTTCGAATTAACGTGTACTTTCGTATTTTCAAAACGATAGCGCTCAGCGTTTGGCACATTCTCTAACTTCAAATAATCTACATTTTTTGCATTAACGAGCTCTAATACATCACCGACTTTGTTGACGGTATTGAGCGAAATGTATTGTACTTCATCTGCGATGATACCCGTCTTAAGGTTGCTGAGTTTTAAAGTGTTAAATGCAAGGTTATATGCTCTAAGATTTTCTGACTCTTTTTGTACAAGCATTCTTTCAGGGTGTGCTTGTGGAGAATCAATGATTAAGCCTACGCTGCTGTCTATCGATGCGCCGGTTAAACTCACATTGTCTAACTGCACAGTCATTGCCTGCATTTTTATGCCATAATCAGTAAAATTAGACACAGAGATATTTTTAAATCTTAAGACGTTATTAAACCACCCATCATCATAAAAAAATAAATTGCCATCGTCATCTTTGGTCTGACAGGGAGGCTTACTCGTAACATAGCAATTATTATTAAATTTACCATCTGTTTTTGGGAAGCGTGAACCATATTGGTTGTTGTTGTGAACAACATAATATCTAAAAATATCACTATGTAATTCAATACCAATGTTTACATCGCTGATATCAATGTTCTCAAACGAGCTATATAGGTGTTTTCGTCCAGAATATGCCGTATGGAAGCCAGAAATAGCCAAGTTTTTCATGTCACTAAACGAACTAGAGTAGCGCACATAAATGGCTGTACCTTTGGATGCCGTATTTATTAAGGTCATATTGTCCAATGTCGTCTGGGATTGAATGCCAAATAACGGGTCGCTGATGTTGGTTTTTAACACTACACCACTTTTTGACTCGCCACAAATAGTCACTGGGTTACTATCATTCAGATCTAGCATTGCATTGATTGTATACTCCCCATTTGGAATAAAAATAAATTGGCCAGTTGTCATTGCAGAGTTAATCACTGATTGAAATTGTGAAGCAGAGTCTAGCGTAATAAAATTTTCGCCATATTGGCTTTTACAATAGTTGGTTGCCGCATAGACTTGGCTTGTCGCTGCCACTAGTATTAAAGAAAAAGTTGATAGTATTCTCATTGTTCGTATTCCATTAATGAATTTGAGTTATCACAACCGTGACATTTGATAATGCGCGCGACGCGCTTAACACGAGTTGCCTGTCTGAGTTTATGCTCAAAGAAAGTCCGGCACCGTTGTCGTACGATGTCGTAAATTGTGCTGAACTACTGGCTGACGAGGTATAAACGAGTACTTCTTTTCGTTTGTCGGCATAGCGTAATTCCACTTTCAACATGTTCTCTTTGAACAGTTGTTTCTTTGAAAGTAAGGTGACGGCGCCTTGAATATTGCTAAACGTTTTTTCCAATGAGAACAGAGGTTTCGTTATTAGTGCACCTTGTTCCATTGAGCTTTCGGCGGCACTCGCTCGTTGATCTGTAAACTCGTTGACAGTTGAGTCTCCACGAACGTTCCACATGTGATCCCAATGATGTTTCCCTGCATTACCCTCTATATTGAGTGTTGATACATTGTTGATGTCAAACATCGAGTTACCAAGACGATAAGGCTTGTTATAGTCGCGACCCTGATTATAAAGGTTGCTTAGGTCCGCTTGTTTTAAGTTTGATAATGAGAAAACATTGTGGACAAATTCGCTGTAGAAATTACTTACACTGAGCGTTGATGAACCATTATCACTTGAAGATTTAACGCCTCTTATGGCATCAAACGTTTGTGCTGCATGAAAACTAGCTTGAATATTAAACGTATCGAACTTACTGTTTATATTGTGTAAGTCGACGAATGTGCCATCTATGATGCGTTGTACAAGTAAACGTTCGGCAGAAAGTTGAACTACCTGACTTGGTATGGCCGCTTGTAGCTTAATACCTGTTTCGATATACACGATCTCAGTATTATAAATATTTACTCTACTGGCCGATGATAAGCTGTTGGCAATGATTCCGTGCTTAAACCCACCTAATCTCACCGAGCTTAAAGTTAGGTTAATATCTGAATTCCCCACGCTTAAGCCATCAATATCTGTAATATTACCAACATGCGTAACCGCCAGTTCGTTCAGCTGTGCTCGGGTTGGGTTAGAAATTTTTGAGATGCTTGAAATGAGCTCTTTTTTGGCCTCACTGTTTTCTTCATGAGAGATTGTCATCCCTATCAGCTGTAGATTTGCGTTAACAGAGATAAGAGGTGTACTTGCGCAAGCAAGAGATGCAGATGTTTGACAAGCATAAGTTAAATGGGTGCTTGCGATTGCACTACCAATCAATACAGTTGGTTGAGTGATATTAAAATGAGTACTGACGCACAGTTTACCCGCTGGCAGCGCAAGCTTTTTACCCAATTTACCAGATACTTCTAATGCCAGTGACAATGCTTTGTCATTTTGATCATAAGCGTTATTCGTGTTTGGTAAACATGCTTCGTGAGGTCTTTTTACCAATATGTTGAAGTCGCTCAGATTGACGGTGCTTTCATTTGCACTGATAGGCGCAATTGTAATGTCTTGGGTCGTGATACGAGACACTTGCCCACTCGTTGATACAGCACGTGCTGATATAGAGTGTTTGCCAATTTCTAAGCCAGTTAAGGGAATAGAGTAATATCCGTTACTTGCACTTGCTTGAGTCCAAGTACCGTTTGGTTGCTTGTATTCAACGCGATTAACTGCTTCTGCTGTGGTTGTGCGTAACGATTCGCCTTCATTAAAAACAAAGCCTCCTAAACTGGAATCAATGAATGTGACACTTGGTGTTTCACCTTGTACTTTCACCGTATAAGTTGCACTTTGGCTGCAATATGCCGCGGTTTTGTTACACGTGACGAAAGAAAAAGTATGGTTTCCTGCTTGTGTTAGAGCCGGACTGTCCCAGTTTGTTGCAGGATGGCCGTTGTCAAAACGTTGCTCTGATTGGGTGGTTGTACCTGACGGCGTAGTGTGTGACGCTTTATAAAATGCACCACTCCAAATAGTGCCCGCACCAACATTGATAGTAGCGCTTACGTTTTCACCCGTTGTTACCTGGCTTTGGCTCATAGTGACTGTAGGCGTATGTGGCTTGTCGAAAATAACGATCCTTTCAGTTGGACTCATGGCACTACAGCCCGCGCTATTACAAGCCTGATATGCGATATTATAACGCTTTAATGTACCAAAGCTCTTGCTCGTAGGTGTGCATGATTGTGCTCTGTTGATAGTATGGCTATAGGCAAGTGAATCTCCTTCCGCAGCAGTATGAATTTTATACTGTGTTGCAGGGTCACCAGAGCGTTGATCGTGGATACAAAATGACACTGAGGTGTTTATAGGGTAGTAGAGATCACCATGAAAATTTGGCTTTGTAACGGGGGTTACAGGTTTATGAGCAATGCTGACATTCACAGAGACTATCTGAGAATAATTCGAGCATAGGTTATCGATATTACAAACAATAGCACGGTAATAATAGGTATTGCTTGAAGTGACATTTTCAGAATAGCTTAACGCATTGCGAGTACTAATCACTTGCCAGTTATTAGTTGAACCAATTGAGCGCTCTAATTGATATTTAGTAATACCATGTCCCCATGGTTGTTTCCATGTCAGGGTATATTGACCTGTACTTGAACTGCTAGGGGCTGTGATGGCGGTATCGTTTGGTTTTGTATACGGTCTTACAATATTGACTTCATTTGCGCTCCAAGCGCTACAGCCAGCTGCGTTACATGCTCTAATGCGTGCTACGTATGTCAGTGTACGGGTGAATGTTTCTGAGTATGAAGTACTCGAGCCTAGGTTAACAATGGATTTAGAGCCGTCGTATGACTTCTCCACTTCATAGTGAGTTGCTTTGCTTACGCTACTAAATCTGTACGTATAAGTACCACGTAAAATGTGGTACGGTTGTCCATTGTCTAAAAAGGCAGGGGTGGTTGGCGGCGTCAGTATGTCAACGTTTACCGTCGCTATACGTGAGTAGTTTGAACATCTATTGTCAACATTACATACCATCACGCGGTAGTTGTAAGTGCCACTAGAACTCACACTTTCTGAATAACTTCTCGTGTTTGCTGTACTAAGTACTATCCAATTCGATGTGCCATTCATTGATCGTTCTAATCGATAGCTATTGATACCATGTCCCCATGGCTGAGACCAAGTTAACGTGTAGCGTCCGGTTGATGAACTGCTTGGCGCTGAAACAGCCGTATCATTTGGTTTTGTATAGGGTCTTACGATATTAACTTCGTTAGCACTCCATGGACTACAGCCAGACCTATTACAGGCTCTGATACGCGCAACGTATGTCAAAGTGCGAGTAAACGTTTCAGAGTAAGAGGTACTTAAGCCAAGAGAGTGGCGAGATGTTGAACCATCAATCGTTTTTTCGACCTCGTACCTAGTTGCATTACTAATGCTATTCCAACGGTAAGTATAAGTACCGCGAAATATGTGATAGGGCTGACCGTTATCTAAAAAAGAGGGAGTACTTGGGGTGCTTGCGTATGTATTAAAGCTATAGAGCAAAAATACTATAAACAGATAGAAGTTTGTCCTCATAAAGTTCATTTTTTTATTCCTTTGTGTTCGATTATCACTGCATTATTTCATAATTTACATGTATTGTCCCTTTTTTGCTCACAAAATAGGCTGTGAAATTTTATGAGGTGCAGTGAATGACGAATCGCAATACCTTTATTGTTTTTGCTAGAGAGTTTATAGCCGAAGGCCATTTTTCATTATTTAGTGATGAGCTGGTTCTAGCGCAACCATGATTACGTAAGAACCCATTGTTGTAGTATCTTAAGAATTAAAATAAGCCATAAAATCATTGGAATAAAGAAGTTAGAGTAAAGTCAGAGTAAAGTCAGAGAGTAAAGTCAGGACAGTCACTTTAAAAATAGAAATAAAGAACAGGTAAGCTAAGCCTTGTGCTAGCTGGCACAGCTTCCTTGATGAATTCCTTGATGAGATATGTAACCAAAAATGCCCCATTATTGAGTCGTGATTATTTTAACTGGATGACTTTTAGAGAATTACCCCATGTGTTAAACGCAATGGTCCCTGCCTGTTACAGCATATCCCGCTTGGTGTGGATAATTGCTAGCTGGATATTAGGAAAATAGCGCTTCACTAATTTTGATACTTCGTCGCCGTTTATGCTGTTGTCGCTCACAGTACACATCAAGATTATGTGTTTTACCTACTGCGCCATGAAACACCTTTTCAAATTGCGTTGTGAGCTTTATCCAGTTGTAAGCTTGAATGTTTAATCGTTGCAAGATGGGCGCTTCATGTTCTTCTATGTAGCCACGTTTGTCTAAGCGAATACATTTACCTGTGAGCTCAACAAGCTGTAAGTAAGATTTAAGTTCGAATGGCAAACCCTTTGGTATATGTTTTCTGGGACTACCCGCAAAGCGTGCAAGCTGTTTTGGTTGTTTACCTGCTTTTGCATGTTGGCAACGTAGTTTAATACTGGTATGAGCTGAGTCTTCTGGTGTTTTTGCCATCTCCGCCCTGATAGGGTTTAAATCTATATAGGCCATACAGGCCATTAGAGCCGCGTCATCTAATAGCGCTTAGCTTTTGAACCGCCCTTCCCAAAAATGACCTGTGCATTTATCTTCTTTATTCGCCCTGCGCGCGATGTTTTCATTAAGGACACGCATAAACCAACTGATGCTTGAGAGTCTGTTTCTGTATTCTTTTATCTCTTTGTCTAAAAAGAAGCGCTGACCTTCATCTAAGCACTCTCCTTGTAAGTACATCAGAGCACGCTTTGAGCCTTTAAACAGCTTGTGCCAGCGTAGTAACACCGCTTTGTCACTCAACCTCTGTGCTTTTTCAGCATCTATATACAACACTACATGGGTGTGATTACTCATGACTGCAAAAGCACACACATCGATGCAAAACACCTTCGCTAAGAACAGTAAACGCTGCTCTACCCAGCCGCGGCGATGTTCATATGATTTACCCGTCAGCTTATCTTCTCCGCATAAAAATGCGCGGCGAACACAGCGTGACACACAGTGATAATAAGGTGTATCTGACAAACTGATTTGCCGCTTCCTTGCTAATCCCATCGTTCACTCCTTGAACTTAGAATTGATTATAAAATTGAAGAATTAA
>NZ_MNAN01000024.1 GCF_001854475.1 Pseudoalteromonas byunsanensis | reverse complement strand
AAGCACCACATGGGTATGATTACTCATCACCGCAAAAGCACACACATCAATACAAAATATCTGAGCTAAAAATAGCAAGCGCTGCTCTACCCAACCTCGACGATGCTCGTATGATTTGCCCGTGAATTTATCTTCGCCGCACAAAAACGCACGGCGAACACAGCGTGACACACAGTGATAATAAGGCGTATCTGACAAACTAATTTGCCGCTTCCTTGCCAATCCCATCGCTCACTCCTTGAACTTAGAATTTGATTCAATTTTGAGAAGCTAAAAGTGTAGGCTAGCCACTCAAAGATTCAAATTTGAGTGACTGTCCTTTTAATTAATCCCATTCCCCATTAAGAAGCTAAAAGTGTAGGCTAGCCACTCAAAGATTCAAATTTGAGTGACTGTCCTTTTAATTAATCTACTGTCCTTTTAATTAATCTCAATAAAAAGCTTGGGGGAAGACAGATATATATAATGCCCCAGCTAGATTTGCTAGGGCATTTCTATTAGAGCCTATTACTTATCCCAGTTTGATGGCCAATCGTCAAGGTCACCTATAACTTCATTTTCACAAATGATGCTATACATTGGTTCTTCAGGGAAATCATTTATCCTAACTGTGTAGGTTACCCCTTTGAGTTCTGCTTGAAGCGGATACTCTGCATTTTTTGTAGGAAACCAAGCCAACCGTTGTTCCGTTAAACTTTCTAATTTAACTCCCATATCATTACTCATTACTTAATACCAAACCTCTTATTATACTCTTTACTTGTTCTATTGGAGCTATTGATGATGGCCTCAAAAATATCGTCACCAGCCATGCCCGCTTTTAAGTTTTTATTAACTAAATGCTCGAGTGTTGGGCCGTGGGGATTTTGATACTTTTGCAAATCACGTGCTCTAAGCATTTCAACTTCAACTGGATCAGCCATAAAACTCCTAGCTTTAATTCTAGCTTCGTGCCTGATTCCATGGGCTAATGTAGCTCTTTCTTCAGCACTGAAGCCATGGCGTAGCCATTGTTCATTTAGTTTCGAAACAGGTGCAACAGTTTCGTTATACCAAGATCTAACATCGCTATTTCCTAGATTTCCATTTTGAGCACGTAATTCGATATTTAAGGCTTTTTCCTTATGAGAAAGCACTGAAAAGCCTGAATTTTCACGAGCTAAACGGCTGGCATTTATATTGGCTTCAACTCTAGCCCTCTGGATAGACAGTGCCTTGATAGCTTTAGTCCCACTAAATAGCGCAGCTTCAGGTGCTACCACATAACTCAACACATCACCCATAAAGCGTCCTGATGCTTCCATTAGGGTTGTTGGCTTATCCAAGAATGAATACGTTTCAAACCCACCATTCATGTACACACCAACTGGCCCTTGAGTGATAAGCTGTGCTGTTCCTTGTAAGAACTGGGACGTCATATCAACAAGTTGAGTTCCTGCACCCCAAGCTGTATCTAACCATCCGCCCATTGGCGTATTGGCTTCTAAACCTAGATTGGTTCGATAACCGGCTCTTTGAGCCTCTGCCCAAGCAATATTAGCTTCGACATCAACACCTGACAGCAAACTGGTTGACGGACTATAACTTGGGTTAGCTGCATAGCTGTCAATGGTTCTTTGCGTCCATCTATCTGTAATTGCAGCACTTGCAGCCATGCGATTTTGTTGATTTACGTATTGCTCATAATCAATCGACGCAATGTTATGGCTAGTGAGTGCTGAATGATAGTTAGCAGACTCAACCACCCCTTGCTGCCTCGAAACCCTTCTGGCCTCATCTGCCGCAAACTGTGCATTAGCGCTTGCTCGTTGAGAAGCTTGCAACATACCCAACGTACTTTGTGTTGCTGCATTGACACTCGCTTGCGCGTCAACCAAGGTCTGATTCAGGTTTTTAGCCGTTTGCTGGTTCACTTTAGCTTGTGCATTGGCACTGAGCTTTTGACCTGTCTCATTGATGTATTTTTGACGTGCTGCTGATTCAACATGGTGGCTTACAATCGAATTCCCCAACGCATTGCCAAAGGCATCGGCTAGCTAAAGCAGCTAGCCGATATATTTAAATCTAGTAAAACAAAACCCCACTCAATATAAAAATCGTCATACTCAGTATTGGCAATAGAATAATTTTCCATACTGAGCGTTTCGCTAAACATTTTGTTTTAGCTAATCTAGCCTCTATCTCTTCAAACTTGATCCCGAAGCAACAGACTAAATAAGTGAGCAAAATGGCAAACACAGCAGCCAAAATCATTATCAGGTTTACATCGCCTCGAAATGAGAACAATTTACCAGTAAGTACTTCATTTATAAACCTATAACCGACAGCGTTAAAGGTATATAAAAGTGTACCAGCATGAAAAACCATCACCAGAAGAACTACAGTAACAAACCCCATTGACGGTACTAACTTACCAGTTTTTTGGTTTATCGATGTTTGATAATAAAAATACAAATAGTAGCTACGAATAAAGCTCAAAATACCCACTTAAAACCCTCCCGGTTCACGTACTTTAAAGTTAGGGTTAACTCTTTGGTTGGCCTCAATCATGTCACCAAATTGATACATTAGACCGGTCCAACTCTTCTTTTCAACGCCCATTTCTGTTGGATGGAATTTAGGGGTATAGCTATAACCAGATGCCTGTAGCGCAAAGTCTGTAATACCATAGATACCCGCGGGGATTGCTCCGACGCCAGTTAAAGAAGCTAATGCGAACGTACTATCAACGCCAAATTTGCCCCAATTACTGGCGATATCCGCTTGATTAGCTGGATTGTCCCAATTATGGTTTTCTTGATAAAGAATAAAGGACAGCCATTTTAAAACAAAGCTAAAACAACGCTTGCTGAACTATCCCTAACCCACTGACACCTGTTTCATTTATCTATGTTACCAAAAATGTTCCGATAATTGCTTATTGATTAATTCAACTGTGTGATTGTAGGCATTTTACCTCTACTTTAAACACGTCGAGTTCTACCCATTTATCAGCATTACGTTTTAACCTAGTAGTGCGAATTGGGTGTTAGACAAATAGCGCTTCACTACTTTTTATACTTCGTCGTCGTTTATGTTGCTGTCGCGCGCAGTACACATCAAGGTTATGCGCTTTACCTACTGCTCCATAAAACACCTTTTCAAACTGTGTGGTGAGTTTTACCCAGTTTTGCGCTTGAATGTTTAATCGTTTTAGAATGGGGGCTTCGTGTTGCTCTATGTAGCCACGCTTGTCGGTGCGAATACATTTGCCCGTGAGCTCAACAAGTTCTAAGTAAGATTTAAGCTCAAATGGTAAACCTTTTGGCATGTGTTTTCTGGGGCACCCTGCAAAGCGTGCAAGTACCTTGGGTTGTTTGCCCGCTTGTACATGTTCACAACGTAGTTTGATACTGGTATGGGCCGACTCTTCAGGCGTTTTTGCCATCTTCGCCCTGATAGGGTTTAAATCTACATAAGCCATGCAGGCCATTAATGCCGCCTCATCTAACAGCGCTTGGCTTTTAAACCTCCCTTCCCAAAAATGACCCGTGCATTTATCTTCTTTATTGGCTCTGCGAGCAATATGCTCATTCAGAACACGCATAAACCAGCTGATACTTGATAACCTAGTCCGATACTCTTTTATTTCTTGGTTTAAAAAGAAGCGCTGACCTTTATCTAAGCACACCCCTTGTAAGTACATCAGAGCAATCTTTGAGCCTTTAAACAACTTGTGCCAACGAAGTAGTATTGCTTTATCACTCAGTCTTTGGGCTTTTTTATCATCTATATAAAGCACCACATGGGTATGATTACTCATCACCGCAAAAGCACACACATCAATACAAAATATCTG
>NZ_MNAN01000023.1 GCF_001854475.1 Pseudoalteromonas byunsanensis | reverse complement strand
GTAACTGACATATACATAGCAATTTCCTTGGCATTCAAACCAGCTTGACTTGCAAAGGTGGGAGCTAAGCCATAAAAGCTGCCATTAATGATCCCTGCAAAACATACAGCGGTCAGTGATTGAGGCACTCTTTTAAAGTAACCCCATAAGCTGACCTGGAGGGGCTTGAGAGGTTTCGGGTGTATCCTACGTGTTATTGAAATTGGCACAATACCAAACGACAATGCAATGCAGATAAGAAACAGCGGAGCGTACCCCAACTGTGGGAATTGCGATAGTGCAAACTGACCTACAACCATACCCAAATAGGACGTTAACATATAAAATGAAAACACACGTCCACGTTGCTCTGGCGCCGCTTGTTCATTGAGCCAACTCTCTAGCACCATGTAATTACACATCATTCCTAAGCCTACCACCAAGCGTAGTACTAGCCATATGTAGATGTTGTCGCTAATACCATGGCTTGCGACACAGGCCGTTACAACCGCGGTACTAGCAGAAAAAGCTCTGATGTGACCAACAGATTTGATCAAGTGGTAACCAAGTTTAGAACCAAATAATAGGCCGATGTAGTAAAACGAGGTGAGCAGCCCAATTCAAAATGTTGAGATGTTATGTTGGCCAAGATACAGGGCAAGGTATTTGGTCAGTAAGCCGGAACCACCCACCAAAAATAGATTCGTAAAATATAACGATGGAAATGATTTCATAAAGACAAACTTAGCTGTTTCATTAATTGAACTTTAAGAGGTTGATAATAGGCGGGAAATTAGGTTTTTCCAAGCAAAGCTATTGATTGGCTCGGTAAAACTGACATTAAAATGATTTAGGGCACCTTCTTAAGAGCGCTGACGGGAAGTCAGCGCTTTAAAGTAAGTTTGCTAGTAGTAATTATCGCAGTAAAAATCAAATTCAAGGTATGCCTTAATCCTGAGGGTCCAATACAATTCACTCTTATCTCGACATAGATGCTTTCCGCCGCCACCATCTTCTCTTATTAGTAGATACTGTAAACTGTGGAGGTTTGCTAAATCAGCATAGTTCTTCATGGCATAGCTATCAACTATCTTTAAAATCTTGAGATTTTTTAATTGTGAAATTGGCGTGAGACTTGTTCTCCTGGAATTATAAAGCTCCAACTCTTCTAGCGCAGAAAGCTGGGAAAACGGGGTAAAATCCTCAACGTTATTAGTATGTTTAAGGGTCAACTTTTTGAGGTTACTTAATAGTGATATCGGCATAAGATCTGTTGTCGCAGAATTCCAAATATTAAGTTCCTGCAATGAAGGAAACTGAGTGAGTGCAGTTAAATCATCGAACCCATCGAGCGTTAAACTTGTGAGCAATGAACTGCTCCCAAGCTCAGACAAGTGATCCGAATTTTCGTTACTGTTACTATCCTTGCGAAGTGAAAGTGTTTTAAGCTGGGCAAACTCGCTGATGTTTGGTAGCTCATAAAGGTTGTTGGTACCAAGTGACAGGTGTTGTAGTTCCGTATGATCGTAAATGTTATTCAAGTTGTTTAACTCGCGAATGTGCAGAGTCAGACTCTCAAGCTTATTAAGTTGACTCAGAAGGGCTAGATCAAAAGGAGCAGAATTGTCATATAAATCTTTAGAATACTCGACGCTTAGTTTGGTGAGGGAGGTAAGTTGAGAAATCGCTTCGTAGGGCACATGGCTGTCCATGAGTATGAGTGAAGTCAAACTAGGTAGAGCGCTTAAGCTATCAGGATTCTCCACTGGCATAGTCTCTCTAAGCGTGAGTGTGGTTAGTTCTGAAAGTGGTTTGAGAGTGTCTATATTGATTTGAGGTTCAAAATGTTCTTCACATTCATAGTAGTCAGTGTCTTCTATTTCCAGTAACTTTAACTTGGTAAGACTTGAAAGGAAGTTGAAATCTTCATAGCATCCGTCTTTAATTGACAGCATTTCTAGCTCGGACAACGATGCCAATTCGCTGCTTGTCAATACGTATGAGCTATCTAAAGTTAGCTTTTTTAGCTGAGATAACGATGACCATGTATTTTGGTCACTATGCGCATATATATTTCTAAAACTCAGCTCGGTTAAGGATGAGGGGGCCATGGAGAAGTCAAAATCAATAAGCCTAAACATACGCCTAGAAATAACTTCAAGTGAAAAAGACGTTAGACTTTGCATATTTGAGATATCTAAGTATATGTGCACGGGGAGAAATGAATCATTAATGATAGAAAGCGACTTAAGGTTGGTTAAGTTGCTTAACTCTGAGAATTCATTTTCTGGCATATAATCCAATGTTAGGCTTTCTAACTGAGTCATCGTGCCAAGATTTGCTAAATCGGTTATTTCGCTCTTTACAAACTTGGCCGACACCAGTTGTGTGAACATCTCTAAACCCTCCAAAGATTTGATAGGGTTATAAGTACATTCAATGGCAGTGGCACCCATATCTAATTGTGCATCCATTAGGCATTTTAATAATGCTTTGTCAGGTATCACAGCCCTTGATGGCTGAGCGTACGCATTGAGTGTCACAACAAACTCTTTGCTCGTCGTTTCGTTGTTATCATTAGTGATGCTTAATCTAAGGGTGACAGTTTCATCTTCGATAATATCAGGCGCAATGAACTCAACCGTGTTGCTGTCAGTGCCCTCTAATTCAACGGTTTTTCCAGCCGTTTGTTCCCATGCAAAACTCTTAATTGAACCAAAACTATCTGACACTTGCGCAGAAAATGAGAACGTATCTCTTTCTATAACTTCTAGCCCTTCAGCTGGTAAAATTGGACTGTTGTCCTCAGGCTCTGGAGTGGGTTCTGGAGTAGGTGCTGGAGTTACAATATCTGGAGTTTTTCCGCTGGTATTGTCTGGGGCATTGCTACCGTTATCTCCACTACCACATGCCGTTAATACAAGCACAAATATTGAAAGTGCTAGTCCCTTAGTGTTGAGTATCTGTTTCATACTACCCTTATGAATTATTAAATTTAATTGTTGTTAGCTTTAAGGTGGGGATTGTATTCTTTTTAGGAAAAACTGTACAGTGTGGCTTAATGGTGTACCAACAACATTGTATTTACAGGAGTATAGTAATGTGTAGGCCTGTAGTGAGGTTATGGCAAGGCATATGCAAGGTTGATATTTTCGTCGATTTTAGATAATCACTGGACACAACCTAAAGTGATTGTGTCATAGGGGGATAGGTATTGGGCTTAAAATTACCCTTTAGTATTGTGGCACTTTCAAAGATGTACCGTTTATCTGAATATCTTTAAACTTGGCTGGAGTGATTTGATATTCCTCAGCAAGTAATGCGTCGACTAGCTCCTTGTCACGACTCTGTACGGTATAGTTAAAATACATGTGCGTTGTGGGCCAATTACTTTTGTCTAAGTAAAATAAAACCATTGTCTGGTACAGGTTCGATTATCTATACTGATGTTGAGCTCAATAATTTGTGCGTTGCTGACGTTTATCACTTCAATTTTCATAACACGCAGTGTAAGACAGAAAAAACGACAGAACAATATATTTCTAGAAATATCGAAATATATTGTTTTGCTAAATATCGAAGATAATCTTAACCATTTAAATTTAAATAAAAATCAGCAAAATACTTAAAGAACCAATCGCGATTGAACTGTATGAAGGTTTATCTGAGGTAATTGGTATAGAGCTAAGCAATGAGCAAATAGGGCGATGTTGCATAGGTTGCTGATTGGTAATTTAGGGTGATAGAAGGTAATTGAGAAAATGTATCTAGCGAGTTATCTTTAAGAGAAAATTAGGGGCGCATCGACTCGATGGCCCCATAGGAGAAGTTAGTTACAATGGCTATATTTACTGATATAAGTGTTTGGCAAAGCGGCTACTAACCCATCTATTTGCGAACACTCATAAGTGTAGTGCTGATATATTGATAGACGCTCAAGTTGTGTTAGTGAATACAGTGGTGTTAAATCACTAATTCTTGTATGCGACAAGTTGAGACGGCTTACATTGGTAAAGTTTGCCAACAGGTGTGTATTTGTTAACTCGCTCCACTCGAAACTGAGGTTTGTAACATGAGGTGCTTCAAAGCCATCCAAATCGAGTATTCCTGAGTTGTTTTCTACATTAAATTCTGTAATCGTCTCGGGTAAAGAGAGTCCTCGAAGCGTGCTTAATTGGCTGTAGTAAAATGTTAATGTGCCCAAGTTAGTTAATTGGCTCATATCTACGCTATTTACAAGATTCAAGGTTTGACTTGACGTTAAGGTCAAGCGTCTAAGGTTGGTATATTGTTCTATACCTTCTAGCGAAGAAATTGAGTTGTCAATTGATAAATGTTCCAATGAAAGTGCATCAAAGTAACGATTTGAACGTATGTACTCTCTTAAGTTTTCATCAGCAATAGCATCAAGATCGACCAATATCTCGATACAACTACTCGGTAAATGTAAAGACGCAGTTTCTTCAAAAGTCGTACGCAGTGTCTCTAGATCTGCACATAGTAGGCTATTGCTAGAGAATATGTTCAGAAACTCAAGGTTATTGAGTTTAGATAACTCATTCACATGATTAAGCTCATGAAAACCACTAAGGGTCAGTTTTTTAAGTTTTTCTAGTTGTGAAACTGGCGTGATACTATCAGCTTTTGAACTACGGATTTCCAACTCTTCGAGTGCCGAAAATTGACTAAGTGCATTTAGGTCGTTGTTGTTGTTAAATCCACTGATGATTAGGCTTTTCAGTGAGGAACTGCTGCCCAATTCGTCGAAGTTTGTTGGGCCTTCGTCATAGTAATAACTGTTGTTAGTTAGGTTTAATGTATGGAGCTTAGTAAGCTCGCTGATGCTTGGTAGAGCGATAAGGTTATTGGTGTTGATTGATAAACTTTGTAGCTCTGTAAAGTTCGATATTTGTTCTATGTTGGTCAATTGACCAATTTTAATACTGAGCTGCTCTAGTTGATCAAATTTGCTAATTGATTCAAGGTCAAAAGAACCTTCTAAGTATCTGTGTTCGAGTCTAAGCTTAGTCAGTGATGTAAGCTCGCTAACTACTTCATATGATACATTGTAATCAAGCGAATCTAGAGTTAAGTCAGTCAACGCTGGTAAAAATGCTAGCCACGCGACATCAATAATTTGTGGATTCTCGCCAATTTCTAAGCTTACCAGTTGTGTTAAGTCTTTTAAGAAGCTTAACGAGTTCAGGTTATTATTGTATAAACTGAGCGTATGTAGTTCGCTAAGAGCATTTAGGCTTGAGATATTTTCCAATAGAATGCCATGAAGAGATAGTTCCGTTAATCCCGAAAGCTCTTTGATGGAACTAATATCAAATAGGCGGTCAGATGAGGCGTAGTCGAACTCTACTTTTAGAGAGGTCAACTTGCTAAGGTGCGCAACAAAGCTTAAATCGCTAATGTTGGTATCTAAAAGTGACAGTTTCTCTAGGTTAGGTGTCAATGCAAATGCACTTGGGTCGTTAACATTCAGACTAGCGAATGCGATTTCTTTCATGTTTGACATGTTTGTCAAAAAAGACAAAGAGTTAATACTGCCAACATGCTCTAAACTTAATTTCTCTAAGTGAGAGAGCGATGATAAGGCGCTAGCACTATGTGTGCCTAATCTGGCTAAATGTAGTTCAGTTAACGAAGTTGGAAGCGCCGAAAGGTCAAAGTCGTTGTAGTTAAATACATTCTCATATTGCAATGTAAATGACGTTAGATTCTGTAAGTATGAGAAATCAATGCTAGGACTTATTGCGTTATCTTTAATATTGATTGCTAGAGATTTTAATAAACTTAAGCTGTTTATAGCCGAATAGTCAGTCACCGGGTTATTACGCAATGCTAGGCTCTCTAATTGTACTAGCGAGCTAAGCGTGTCAATATTTTCAAGTTTAGTGTTTTCAAGCTTGATTGATACCAGATTCGATAGCTTTTCAAGGCCTGATAAAGACTTGATCGGGGCATCAATACATTCGATGGCAGTTGCACCCATATCTAGTTGAGCGTTGTTCAGACATGCTAATAATGCTTTGTCGGTGATAACGCTCTCAGAAGGCTGGGCATAAGCATTTATTGCAATAACGAACTCTTGGCTGGTCGTAGCATCGTCATTATCGGTGACACTTAGCTTGAGAGTGATGGTTTCATCTTCGGTAATATCTGGTGCAACGAACTCTACTGTGTCAGTGTCTGTTCCTGATAGCTCAACAGTTGTTCCTGCAGTTTGTTCCCAAACGAAACTCTCTATTGAACCATTACTATCTGAAACTTCAGCTGTAAATGAGAACATATCCCTTTCTGTAACCTGAAGATCTTGCGTAGCAGAAATTTCAGGAGCTGCGTTTTGAGGTTCAGGAGCCGGTGTTACAATATCAGGAGTTTTTCCGCCAGCAGTGTCTGGAGTTTTGTCATCGCCACTTCCACCACCGCATGCAGTTAATGCGAGCGTAAGCATTGATAACGCTAATCCCTTAGTGTTGAGTATCTGTTTCATATTACCGTTATTACCTTTAAAGTTTGCATTGTTGTGAAATTCGAAACGCGGATTGTATGTTTTTTAGGAAAGAATGTACAGTATGAGGTACGAATAAAGTGTGGTATCTGCAATAGGTTATGGATAGTTTAATAGTTAGTTTTCAAAACAACGACTTGGCACATATAAATAGATAAGGCGTTGTTATTCAGAGGAGTTGGGGAAATCAATAAAGGTTGTTTTCCGATGATTTTAGGGCAAAAGCGGACACAATATAAACTGATTGTGTCCGTGGCCGATATTTTATATCTGGTCTACTTTATCTGTTTGTTTGTCATGAAGTGGTTGGTCACTATGTTCTTCCTCGTAGACTGAAGCTGAGTCAACATCTTCATCAACAACAAGCATTTGCTCCTGGGCTGTTTTATCTTCAATACGCGGGTCTAAGGTGGCAGCCAATGGAGAACTGGTGATATCAGAGGTGGCGGCAATGTAATCACTGGGTTCGGGTTGCTCCGCTTTTTGCCTTGCGTTGATATAAGTTAACAGCAAGTACATCACAACCGTTAGCAGCGCAAATGAAGCATATAGTGCGTGTGGGCCGAAATAGGTCATCACTTGTGCGATACTCGCTGAACCGACGCTAGCTCCAGCGCCAAAAGCAACCAATAAAGAAGAGGAGACTCCGACTCGATGTTCATCATCAACTCTTGAGTTAGCTAATGCGGATGACAGCGGATAGAGTGTAAACGCAAACAAACCAAACATGAATGTAAGCCAGTAGCTTAAAGGTGCTTGTGTTGGCAAAAAGAATAATGCTAATGACACGACACCAATAATTAAAGCATTAGTTCGTAGCAAGATACTGCGGCGTATCCTGTCAGACAGCAATCCCATTGGCCACTGAGCCAGTAAGCCAGCAACTATGGTAACTGACATATACATAGCAATTTCCTTGGCATTCAAACCAGCTTGACTTGCAAAGGTGGGAGCTAAGCCATAAAAGCTGCCATTAATGATCCCTGCAAAACATACAGCGGTCAGTGATTGAGGCACTCTTTTAAAGTAACCCCATAAGCTGACCTGGAGGGGCTTGAGAGGTTTCGGGTGTATCCTACGTGTTATTGAAATTGGCACAATACCAAACGACAATGCAATGCAGATAAGAAACAGCGGAGCGTACCCCAACTGTGGGAATTGCGATAGTGCAAACTGACCTACAACCATACCCAAATAGGACGTTAACATATAAAATGAAAACACACGTCCACGTTGCTCTGGCGCCGCTTGTTCATTGAGCCAACTCTCTAGCACCATGTAATTACACATCATTCCTAAGCCTACCACCAAGCGTAGTACTAGCCATATGTAGATGTTGTCGCTAATACCATGGCTTGCGACACAGGCCGTTACAACCGCGGTACTAGCAGAAAAAGCTCTGATGTGACCAACAGATTTGATCAAGTGGTAACCAAGTTTAGAACCAAATAATAGGCCGATGTAGTAAAACGAGGTGAGCAG
>NZ_MNAN01000022.1 GCF_001854475.1 Pseudoalteromonas byunsanensis | reverse complement strand
TTGCAACAGTAAATGATACGACTGAAGTATATGCAAATGCTTCTTGGTCAAAATTCGAAATGATCACTCGTATCGCGCCATACCCAACAGGTATTCCACTAAGTGCAGATTCAGAGCTAGCTAAAAAATACATAATTCCTCACACACCTCAGGCTGTTTTAGATGATATGGTTGGTATCAGCGCTCGCTGGCGTGTACTTCCTGGCGGTAACCGTACAGACGAGTGGAACACAACAACTAGCCAAATCACAGCGGGTATCCGTGGTGAAATCTCTGAATGGTCTTATGACCTAGCGGTAACTCGTGGTGATTCAGAGCGTGAGCAAAACCGTTTAACTGGTTATCCTAAGCAAGACGAGTTCCTAGCACTACTTAACTCTGGTGCTATCGACATCTTCGCTGCGCCTGAAGACCTAACTGCTGAAGAGAACTCTGCTGTTGCAGCTTCAATGTTCAACGGTCTATGGGAAGAAACTGAAACTACAATGACAGCAATTGAAGGTAAGCTGTCAGGTGCTATTGCAGATTTAGACGCAGGTAGTGTATACCTAGGTGTTGGTTTCGATTACCGTGCATCTGAGTACGCACGTTCAAACGGCGAAGGCAATAACAACAAGGTTGTATTGTACGAGTCAGTATCTCCTGAGTATGACCTAGATCGTGACAACTACGGTGCATTTGCTGAAGTTATCGTTCCAGTTATGGAAAACCTAGAGTTAACAGGTTCAATCCGTTACGACAGCATCGGTGAAATCACTGATTCACTTCGTGAAGGCAACAAAACTGTAAACGACAGCGAAAACGATACAACGTACAAGTTAAGCTTATCTTACCGTCCTACAGACGAGCTATTACTACGTGCTTCAATGGGTACTGGCTTTAAGATGGCAACGATGCGTCAAATCGCTGAGCCACGTGTAGAGTTTGGTGTAACAGCTTCACCATATGACTGTCCACTAGCATCAGGTCACCCACTTAAGTCAGCGTGTCACTCAGACAAGCTTCAGTATGACGTATACCGTGAAGGTAACGCTAACTTGAAGCCAGAAACATCTGAGCAGTACACATTCGGTTTCGTATGGGCTGGTGATACAGGTACAAGTGTGTCAGTAGATTACTGGAACATTGAAATGGAGAACGAGGTTCAACGTTTAACTCAGAACCAAATCTTCTTCAACCCAGCGACATATAACCACCTATTCACGACGAAGTATGATGAAAGTTTGAAAAAAGACGTTCTGGCTATCGTTCAGGCAGCTGATAACGTTGGTCAGTCAACGACTACAGGTATCGACTGGAGCATCAACTTAACAAACGAATTGTCATTCGGTACGTTAAAGACTGGTATCATGGGTACTTACCTGATTGAGTCTGAAAGCCTACGTGTTGGTACAACTGATGTTTGGGATTCAAGCTTAGGTAAAGTTGGTACTGATGAAGCGGTTGCATTCCGTAACATCGTAAACATCAACAACTCATTCACTCATGGTAACTTCACGCATGACTTGAATATCAAGGCGCGCAGTGGTTACACAGATGCAGCGGCAGATGTAAACTTCACTGTATTTAGAGCTGATTTGAGCGAAGAAGTTGATGGTAGCCTAATCCAGAAGCATATCCCGGTATACTTCACTGTTGACTACCGCTTGTCATACGCTTACGGCGACAATGCAAACGTAACATTTGGTATTAAGAACTTACTAGACAAAGAGCCACCGTTCACGCTAAACGCGGCAGCGGGTCACCAGGTAGGTTACGATCCACGTTACGCAGACCCGTACGGTCGTACTTTCTACATCCAAGCTGATTACACTTTCTAAGTTAGTTTGATGTAATAGAATTTAAACCCCACTTTTAAGTGGGGTTTTTTTTGCTCCTAAAAACATTTCATTAGCCACCATTTGATAAATATTTCAAATAAATTCAAATTTTTATTGTTCCCCTTTAGGGTGGAAATAAAATGTAAATTTTACATTGTTTTTTCTTGTTGTTAATTTGGGGTCAACATCAAATTTGTTTATTTTGTTGATTTATAAAGTGTTTTTAATTTATAAAGTTTTGTTTACACGTTGCTATTTTTGGTACTTTCAGTGTGTTTTTGTTCCTTTATTAGGTTTATTAGATGTTGACCTGCCGTTTCAACCAAGCTTAGTATTGAGCCCAGTATCTAAATATGAACACTCTGTTTTAGTTTTGGATATTTAAATAAAACTATAATAATCATATGATTAGTTTTAATCAGGGAGACAAAATACATGTTAAATTCAAAAGTATCAAAAGCGGTTCGCTTAGCAATCGCGTTTGGCGCTGCTTCTACGGCTGCGTTTTCTGCGAACACGTTCGCAGCCGAAGGTGAAGAGAAAGTAGAACGTATCGAAGTTACCGGTTCTGCAATCAAAAGAACTGACTTAGAAGGTGCATTGCCACTAGACGTTATCGATGCTTCAGCTATCGCTAAATCAGGTGTAACAAGCGTTCCAGATTTAATCGCTAACCTTCCTGCGATGCAGGGTTTCACAGCTGCTGGTGAGTCAGTAGGTGGTGGCGGTGGCGGTGTTCAAACTGCTTCACTAAGAAACTTAGGTTCAGAGTACACACTTGTACTTCTAAACGGTCGTCGTATGGTATCTTCTGATTCAGGCGGTACTATCGACCTTAACTCTATTCCTTTATCGGCTATCAAGCGCGTTGAAATCCTAAAAGATGGTGCATCTGCATTATACGGTTCTGACGCTATCGCGGGTGTTGTTAACTTCATCCTAAAAGATGACGTTCAAAACACGACTATCAGCGCTCGTTATGACAAGCCAAAAGACACTTCAAGCTCTAACTTCTCAATCACAACTGGTTTCGGTGACCTAAGTGTTGATGGTTTCAACATCACAGCTGCTTATAGCCGTGATGAGCAAGACAACCTACGTTCAGTTGACCGTGATTTCGCGAAAACTGGTTTCATCTCGTTTGAACATTCAGGCCAAGACCTACTAGCGGTTGCTGGTTCTTCAAGTGCTATTCCTGGTAACGCGTATGT
>NZ_MNAN01000021.1 GCF_001854475.1 Pseudoalteromonas byunsanensis | reverse complement strand
AAAGTGGGGTTTAAATTCTATTACATCAAACTAACTTAGAAAGTGTAATCAGCTTGGATGTAGAAAGTACGACCGTACGGGTCTGCGTAACGTGGATCGTAACCTACCTGGTGACCCGCTGCCGCGTTTAGCGTGAACGGTGGCTCTTTGTCTAGTAAGTTCTTAATACCAAATGTTACGTTTGCATTGTCGCCGTAAGCGTATGACAAGCGGTAGTCAACAGTGAAGTATACCGGGATATGCTTCTGGATTAGGCTACCATCAACTTCTTCGCTCAAATCAGCTCTAAATACAGTGAAGTTTACATCTGCCGCTGCATCTGTGTAACCACTGCGCGCCTTGATATTCAAGTCATGCGTGAAGTTACCATGAGTGAATGAGTTGTTGATGTTTACGATGTTACGGAATGCAACCGCTTCATCAGTACCAACTTTACCTAAGCTTGAATCCCAAACATCAGTTGTACCAACACGTAGGCTTTCAGACTCAATCAGGTAAGTACCCATGATACCAGTCTTTAACGTACCGAATGACAATTCGTTTGTTAAGTTGATGCTCCAGTCGATACCTGTAGTCGTTGACTGACCAACGTTATCAGCTGCCTGAACGATAGCCAGAACGTCTTTTTTCAAACTTTCATCATACTTCGTCGTGAATAGGTGGTTATATGTCGCTGGGTTGAAGAAGATTTGGTTCTGAGTTAAACGTTGAACCTCGTTCTCCATTTCAATGTTCCAGTAATCTACTGACACACTTGTACCTGTATCACCAGCCCATACGAAACCGAATGTGTACTGCTCAGATGTTTCTGGCTTCAAGTTAGCGTTACCTTCACGGTATACGTCATACTGAAGCTTGTCTGAGTGACACGCTGACTTAAGTGGGTGACCTGATGCTAGTGGACAGTCATATGGTGAAGCTGTTACACCAAACTCTACACGTGGCTCAGCGATTTGACGCATCGTTGCCATCTTAAAGCCAGTACCCATTGAAGCACGTAGTAATAGCTCGTCTGTAGGACGGTAAGATAAGCTTAACTTGTACGTTGTATCGTTTTCGCTGTCGTTTACAGTTTTGTTGCCTTCACGAAGTGAATCAGTGATTTCACCGATGCTGTCGTAACGGATTGAACCTGTTAACTCTAGGTTTTCCATAACTGGAACGATAACTTCAGCAAATGCACCGTAGTTGTCACGATCTAGGTCATACTCAGGAGATACTGACTCGTACAATACAACCTTGTTGTTATTGCCTTCGCCGTTTGAACGTGCGTACTCAGATGCACGGTAATCGAAACCAACACCTAGGTATACACTACCTGCGTCTAAATCTGCAATAGCACCTGACAGCTTACCTTCAATTGCTGTCATTGTAGTTTCAGTTTCTTCCCATAGACCGTTGAACATTGAAGCTGCAACAGCAGAGTTCTCTTCAGCAGTTAGGTCTTCAGGCGCAGCGAAGATGTCGATAGCACCAGAGTTAAGTAGTGCTAGGAACTCGTCTTGCTTAGGATAACCAGTTAAACGGTTTTGCTCACGCTCTGAATCACCACGAGTTACCGCTAGGTCATAAGACCATTCAGAGATTTCACCACGGATACCCGCTGTGATTTGGCTAGTTGTTGTGTTCCACTCGTCTGTACGGTTACCGCCAGGAAGTACACGCCAGCGAGCGCTGATACCAACCATATCATCTAAAACAGCCTGAGGTGTGTGAGGAATTATGTATTTTTTAGCTAGCTCTGAATCTGCACTTAGTGGAATACCTGTTGGGTATGGCGCGATACGAGTGATCATTTCGAATTTTGACCAAGAAGCATTTGCATATACTTCAGTCGTATCATTTACTGTTGCAATACCTTGAACAAAGAAGTTGTTACGCTCTGACTCAGGCTGGATTTCCAACGTACTAGTGTAGTCAAACTGACAAGCACGTTCGCCAGATGGAGCACTAGTTGCGTGACACGTGTCGTTGTTGTTCAGTTTGTATGGGTTGAACGAATAAGTAGTCGTGATGTTATTGCCGTCATCATCAAACATCAGCTCCCCATTTTCATCACGTTTGTTGTAGCTAACATACGCGTTACCAGGAATAGCACTTGAAGAACCAGCAACCGCTAGTAGGTCTTGGCCTGAATGTTCAAACGAGATGAAACCAGTTTTCGCGAAATCACGGTCAACTGAACGTAGGTTGTCTTGCTCATCACGGCTATAAGCAGCTGTGATGTTGAAACCATCAACACTTAGGTCACCGAAACCAGTTGTGATTGAGAAGTTAGAGCTTGAAGTGTCTTTTGGCTTGTCATAACGAGCGCTGATAGTCGTGTTTTGAACGTCATCTTTTAGGATGAAGTTAACAACACCCGCGATAGCGTCAGAACCGTATAATGCAGATGCACCATCTTTTAGGATTTCAACGCGCTTGATAGCCGATAAAGGAATAGAGTTAAGGTCGATAGTACCGCCTGAATCAGAAGATACCATACGACGACCGTTTAGAAGTACAAGTGTGTACTCTGAACCTAAGTTTCTTAGTGAAGCAGTTTGAACACCGCCACCGCCACCACCTACTGACTCACCAGCAGCTGTGAAACCCTGCATCGCAGGAAGGTTAGCGATTAAATCTGGAACGCTTGTTACACCTGATTTAGCGATAGCTGAAGCATCGATAACGTCTAGTGGCAATGCACCTTCTAAGTCAGTTCTTTTGATTGCAGAACCGGTAACTTCGATACGTTCTACTTTCTCTTCACCTTCGGCTGCGAACGTGTTCGCAGAAAACGCAGCCGTAGAAGCAGCGCCAAACGCGATTGCTAAGCGAACCGCTTTTGA
>NZ_MNAN01000020.1 GCF_001854475.1 Pseudoalteromonas byunsanensis | reverse complement strand
AAAGTGGGGTTTAAATTCTATTACATCAAACTAACTTAGAAAGTGTAATCAGCTTGGATGTAGAAAGTACGACCGTACGGGTCTGCGTAACGTGGATCGTAACCTACCTGGTGACCCGCTGCCGCGTTTAGCGTGAACGGTGGCTCTTTGTCTAGTAAGTTCTTAATACCAAATGTTACGTTTGCATTGTCGCCGTAAGCGTATGACAAGCGGTAGTCAACAGTGAAGTATACCGGGATATGCTTCTGGATTAGGCTACCATCAACTTCTTCGCTCAAATCAGCTCTAAATACAGTGAAGTTTACATCTGCCGCTGCATCTGTGTAACCACTGCGCGCCTTGATATTCAAGTCATGCGTGAAGTTACCATGAGTGAATGAGTTGTTGATGTTTACGATGTTACGGAATGCAACCGCTTCATCAGTACCAACTTTACCTAAGCTTGAATCCCAAACATCAGTTGTACCAACACGTAGGCTTTCAGACTCAATCAGGTAAGTACCCATGATACCAGTCTTTAACGTACCGAATGACAATTCGTTTGTTAAGTTGATGCTCCAGTCGATACCTGTAGTCGTTGACTGACCAACGTTATCAGCTGCCTGAACGATAGCCAGAACGTCTTTTTTCAAACTTTCATCATACTTCGTCGTGAATAGGTGGTTATATGTCGCTGGGTTGAAGAAGATTTGGTTCTGAGTTAAACGTTGAACCTCGTTCTCCATTTCAATGTTCCAGTAATCTACTGACACACTTGTACCTGTATCACCAGCCCATACGAAACCGAATGTGTACTGCTCAGATGTTTCTGGCTTCAAGTTAGCGTTACCTTCACGGTATACGTCATACTGAAGCTTGTCTGAGTGACACGCTGACTTAAGTGGGTGACCTGATGCTAGTGGACAGTCATATGGTGAAGCTGTTACACCAAACTCTACACGTGGCTCAGCGATTTGACGCATCGTTGCCATCTTAAAGCCAGTACCCATTGAAGCACGTAGTAATAGCTCGTCTGTAGGACGGTAAGATAAGCTTAACTTGTACGTTGTATCGTTTTCGCTGTCGTTTACAGTTTTGTTGCCTTCACGAAGTGAATCAGTGATTTCACCGATGCTGTCGTAACGGATTGAACCTGTTAACTCTAGGTTTTCCATAACTGGAACGATAACTTCAGCAAATGCACCGTAGTTGTCACGATCTAGGTCATACTCAGGAGATACTGACTCGTACAATACAACCTTGTTGTTATTGCCTTCGCCGTTTGAACGTGCGTACTCAGATGCACGGTAATCGAAACCAACACCTAGGTATACACTACCTGCGTCTAAATCTGCAATAGCACCTGACAGCTTACCTTCAATTGCTGTCATTGTAGTTTCAGTTTCTTCCCATAGACCGTTGAACATTGAAGCTGCAACAGCAGAGTTCTCTTCAGCAGTTAGGTCTTCAGGCGCAGCGAAGATGTCGATAGCACCAGAGTTAAGTAGTGCTAGGAACTCGTCTTGCTTAGGATAACCAGTTAAACGGTTTTGCTCACGCTCTGAATCACCACGAGTTACCGCTAGGTCATAAGACCATTCAGAGATTTCACCACGGATACCCGCTGTGATTTGGCTAGTTGTTGTGTTCCACTCGTCTGTACGGTTACCGCCAGGAAGTACACGCCAGCGAGCGCTGATACCAACCATATCATCTAAAACAGCCTGAGGTGTGTGAGGAATTATGTATTTTTTAGCTAGCTCTGAATCTGCACTTAGTGGAATACCTGTTGGGTATGGCGCGATACGAGTGATCATTTCGAATTTTGACCAAGAAGCATTTGCATATACTTCAGTCGTATCATTTACTGTTGCAACACCTTGGATGAAGATATTGTCACGCTCTGACTCAGGCTGGATTTCCAACGTACTAGTGTAGTCAAACTGACATGCGCGAGCACCAGATGGAGCACTAGTTGCGTGACAAGAGCCATTTGTCATTTTGTATGGGTTGAATGAATATGTAGCTCTTTTGTTGTTACCTTCTTCATCAAACAACAGGTTACCATCTTCATCACGTGTGTTATAGCTTACATACGCGTTACCAGGAATAGCACTTGAAGAACCAGCAACCGCTAGTAGGTCTTGGCCTGAATGTTCAAACGAGATGAAACCAGTTTTCGCGAAATCACGGTCAACTGAACGTAGGTTGTCTTGCTCATCACGGCTATAAGCAGCTGTGATGTTGAAACCATCAACACTTAGGTCACCGAAACCAGTTGTGATTGAGAAGTTAGAGCTTGAAGTGTCTTTTGGCTTGTCATAACGAGCGCTGATAGTCGTGTTTTGAACGTCATCTTTTAGGATGAAGTTAACAACACCCGCGATAGCGTCAGAACCGTATAATGCAGATGCACCATCTTTTAGGATTTCAACGCGCTTGATAGCCGATAAAGGAATAGAGTTAAGGTCGATAGTACCGCCTGAATCAGAAGATACCATACGACGACCGTTTAGAAGTACAAGTGTGTACTCTGAACCTAAGTTTCTTAGTGAAGCAGTTTGAACACCGCCACCGCCACCACCTACTGACTCACCAGCAGCTGTGAAACCCTGCATCGCAGGAAGGTTAGCGATTAAATCTGGAACGCTTGTTACACCTGATTTAGCGATAGCTGAAGCATCGATAACGTCTAGTGGCAATGCACCTTCTAAGTCAGTTCTTTTGATTGCAGAACCGGTAACTTCGATACGTTCTACTTTCTCTTCACCTTCGGCTGCGAACGTGTTCGCAGAAAACGCAGCCGTAGAAGCAGCGCCAAACGCGATTGCTAAGCGAACCGCTTTTGA
>NZ_MNAN01000019.1 GCF_001854475.1 Pseudoalteromonas byunsanensis | reverse complement strand
ATTAAGCTAACCAGTACTAATTACCCGTGAGGCTTAACCATACAACGCCAAAGTGGTTTTACACGCTAGAAGTTAGTGTTACTAAAGTAGTGTTTTACGAATTATCAGAATTTCCGAATTTTAAGAATTAAACAAGGTGAACGAAAAAGCAATATAGCGAAATCAGTTCATCTTGCGCAAATGAAATGCTCGTGCGATGCACGATGTCATTAAACATTTGCACCAAGACTTTGCTTGGTGATAATAGCGTTTTGGACCCACCTGACCCCATGCCGAACTCAGAAGTGAAACGAAACAGCGTCGATGATAGTGTGGCATTTGCCATGTGAAAGTAGAACATCGCCAGGCTCCTAATTTTAGAAAGTAGAATAATAAAAAGCAAAGAATTTGCTTGATGATAATAGCGTTTTGGACCCACCTGACCCCATGCCGAACTCAGAAGTGAAACGAAACAGCGTCGATGATAGTGTGGCATTTGCCATGTGAAAGTAGAACATCGTCAGGCTCCTATTAAGAGAAAGCCCGATTCGAAAGAATCGGGCTTTTTTGTTGTGTGCAAAATAGTCTCTGAAGGGGGGTCCCTCAGCGGTAGCTAAACCTGCTCACTTCACCTTGCGCAAAAGGAATGTCAGCGCTTATATTAGAAGGCGTATCGCTTTCACAATCTACGGTTTGTTATTATTCTTTTGTATCTCATTAAGTCTCTGAAATAGTAGTTTCCATTTTATATATGCGGTTTAGGATTGCGATTTTATATCAACTGTATATACTCACAGTAAATGTACTGTATGGAAAACCAGTGATATGCGTCCACTAACAAAAAGACAAGAACAAGTATTTGAGTTGATAAAAGTATTTATTAAAGATACGGGCATGCCACCCACAAGAGCTGAAATAGCGGATGCACTAGGCTTCAAAAGCGCTAATGCAGCAGAAGAGCACCTTAAGGCATTAGCAAAAAAAGGTGTTATTGAAATGGTGCCAGGTGCTAGTAGAGGAATTCGTTTAACTGAAGTGCCTGAGCCTGAAGAGCTAGGCTTACCACTAATAGGAAGAGTGGCTGCAGGGGAGCCAATTCTTGCACAGCAACACGTAGAGAGTCATTGTCAAATAGATGCAAACTTGTTTAAACCCGCCGCAGATTACTTGTTACGCGTCAATGGAATGAGTATGAAGGATATCGGTATCCTTGATGGAGATCTTTTAGCCGTACATAGTACGCAAGTAGCTGAAAATGGTCAGGTTGTGGTAGCTCGTGTTGAAGATGAGGTGACGGTAAAAAGGCTAGAAAAAGCGGGTAAAAAGGTTTACTTGCATGCTGAAAATGAAGAGTTTTCACCTATAGTAGTAGACTTAGAACATGAATCCTTGGTCATAGAAGGTTTAGCTGTCGGTATAATAAGAAATAGCGACTGGATGTAATACCTAAGGGTAAAGTTTACTCATGTATAAACTCTACCCTTTAACAAGCTCTAAAAGTATTTTTTAAAAGCAGTGTGTTAGTATGGTTAGCCCATAACTTTATATGGCTGGCCATTTTCTTTTGCTTGATACATCGCAGCATCCGCGTTATTGAGTAATTCGGTTTCATCTTCTCCATCTTCTGGAAACAAAACCGCACCAATACTAAGTTCTAAGTTTACATCATGGATTTGGTTGTTAGGTCCTTCAATGCAATAACTATCTGCTAATAGGGTATATTTATGTTGCGCAAGCTTGGCTAGCTGCTCTTTATTAGATACATGAGGTGCTATTATGACGAACTCATCTCCTCCATATCTTGCAACAAAGTCTGATGTTCTTCTAAACATTTTTAGCTTTGCAGCAATACTTTTTAATAGCTGGTCGCCAGCTTGATGTCCTAAATCATCATTAACCGATTTAAAGTTGTCTAAATCGATAAACAACAATCCAAACTGAGTTTTATATCGAATAGCATCCTGAACGTATCTATTTAACTCCGTGTCAAAGGAGCCTCTGTTATTAAGCATGGTAAGTTTATCCATCACTACCATATTTTCTAAGTTTCGTTGAAGCTCAAAGCGCTCTTTTGAAAAAACAATGGTTCTTGCGAGCAGAGAAGTAGTGAGTTCGTGCTTGGGTATGTAGTCCTGAGCTCCGAGTTGAATCGTCTTTTCTCCAATTCCATCCTCTGAGTTGCCGGTAAGCACGATTATGGGTGTACATGCTACAACATGTTTTACAATGATAAGAGTGTTGAGACCAGTACTTTCCGGTAAGTTGAGATCCATTAAAAGGATATCAGGAGAACATTGAAGAGTGGCTTGCTTGAGAGTTTCAACATTATCGAATGACTTTAGTCTAAATTGATGACGGCCACTATATCTGCTTAAGGTGTTTTTTATTAAATACACATCATCATCGTTATCTTCTAATAAGTATATTAGCCATCGGTTCATTAATGTGTCCTTGCGAAGTGGTTATAGTCAAACCAGTATTTTATCAACACTTGTAGCAGTGCTATTAAATCAACTATCTTGCTTGGCTTAGTGATGTATGACTTCGCTCCTAGCGAAAACGCACTTTCAATATCTGACGGATGACTTGATGTGGTATAGCTAATCAAGCATAGTTTGTCACTCAACCCTTTTTGTTGTATGTGCTTCATTGCTTCCAATCCACCCATTTTAGGCATATTTAAATCAATCAGAAATACTTGATTGCTAAGGTTATGATGCGCATCAATGTACTCTAATAATTGCTCGCCATTTTGAAGTACTACAAGACTCGGCTTTGGTTCAACATGCTCACAGGCGGTTGTGAAGAGATAAATATCATCAGGATCATCATCCACTAAGATTATTTCCATGTTCAGTCTCTGTTTTTGGGTAAACTAATCATAAAAGTGGTACCTCGCTTTTCAGAGCTTTTACAGCTTATCTCACCACCGTGTAACTTTATTATCTCTTTACACATAGCAAGACCAATACCACTGCCTGAGTACTTATTACCATTATCTAAACGTTTAAAAGGCTCAAAAACACTTTGCCAATACGGCTCCTTTATTCCGATACCATTATCTTCATAATAGATCATTATCCGATTATCTCTATTTTCACTGCTGATATGTATGGTAGGTACTGTGCCAGGAGTTTTAAACTTTAGGCTATTGGCGAAAAGATTTTGAAATACCTGCATGAAAAGAGAGGGGTCAACTTCGAGTGTTTGATTCGGAGTATCAATATTTATTTCAACATCATACTCTTCTAGAGAGTAACTCATTTGTTCCTTTGTATCACCTACGATTGACTTTAACGTTGTTGGAACGCGTTTTATTTTTTGCGACTGAAGTCTTGAAAGTTTGAGTAAATCTTGGATCATTGTTCGCATCCGGCTTGATGCTTCTATCAGACGTGACATTTCAAACTGGGCATTTTCGTCATGTTTAATATGTTCAGCTAGACGTATTGATAAGCTGTCAGTAAACGCTGTTATTTTTCTAAGTGGTTCTTGTAGATCATGTGAAGCGAGAAACGCAAAGTGTTCGAGGTTCTCGTTCGATGCTTTGAGTTTTAGTAATAATTGAGCCTTTTCGGTTATATCCACAAAGGTGCCTAACACAATACTAGGCTCGTTATGTTCATCTCTAGCTATAATCGTGTCTACTGCACTACACCATATCCAACTACCGTTTTTGTGTTTGATCCGATACTCGATAGGGATAAGCTTTTGGGCTTTCTCGTCAATAACTTCCTCCAAGTGTATCAGCATGGAAGGTTTATCATCTGGATGAACCAAATCGGTTATGGTTGAGTTTTTGAGATCACTAATATTGTAGCCAAGCAGATCCGTATAGCGTTGATTGATTCTGATATTTCTTTTCTGCTTAAGGTCATAAAGGTATAAGCCACATACGGCGGAGTTAATTATTTGCTCTAAGAATATTTTGTTATGTTCGAGCTCCTGTTCAGCCAACTTCCTGGCCGTAATGTCTATAGCTGTGCCCACTATTTTTTCGACTTTACCTTTTTTGTCCAACATTGGATAAAGAGTAGTTTGATACCACCGTTCTTCATCATGGAATGGTAATGTTTCGACATACTCCATAGGCCTTTTGGTTTCACAGCACATTGCATAGTTTTTTCCGATCCTTTCAATAATGTTTGCGGGAAAAACTGAACCACTAAGTTGTGATAATCGCTTATTAATTATGTCTTGTGAACGAACATTTGTTCTCTCACAGGCGGCTTGGTTGTATTGCAGAAATGTAAAATCATCATCTGCTTCCACTTTCAGCAACCAAATAGCCTGATTTGCACCATCGAACAAACAATTCAGTATATTGGTCTTTTCAACAATTTGAGATTCTAGTTGCTTACTATCTTGAATGTAACGAAGTGCGCCAGACATAATGCAGGCATTGCCATCGGAGTCAAACTGACTGTTCCCAACAGCCAAGAACCATGCGAACACACCATCTTTATTGCGTCCTAGATATTCAATTTGTAGCTTTTCTTGGGTTTCAAAATGAATTCTTATAGCAGCTTCAACTTTTTCTCGATAATCGGGGTGAATATGTTCGTACCAATCCAAATACGTTGGGTTTTTTAAATGCTCTTTACCAATCATTTTCATGAGTGTTGGAGAGTAGATAACGTGGTCATTAGTAATGTCCCACTCCCAAACACCATCTTCAGTGGCATTGATCGCGCGTTCGATTCGTTGATGTGAAGCGTCAAGCTGCTGCTTTAGCTTCCTATAAGAGGATAAGTTGTTGAATACAGCTAAGGTAAACTCTTGCCCATCAAAGACTGTATTGATAAGTCGCATCTCCATTGGCAAAGTTACACCACCTCGGGTGATAGCTTGACAAAGTTGCTCTACGGACTGAGATTTGTTGTGTCTTGCATGTTTTAATACAGAAGGCAAACTACAAAATGGATCTTCAAGTTGTATATGATCGGACAACTTTGTTCCAAGCATAAGATTCGCATCATCATAGCCTAACTCATTAAGGAGTTGAGGATTACATTTAATGATTCTGTCTGACTTATCGAGTAATAAAATGCTTACCGGCAAACTATTAAGCATAAACTCTGTGGTTTTATGCTCGATGAGCATTAGCTTCAACTGTTTCTGCTCAGTTGTAAGTTTACTTAGTTTGTCTCTTACTCCAAAGAATTGGCTAGGCGTTGGAATTGCGACGGCGCTAGGTATAAGTCGAAATAAATATACGGCTGTTATCATAGATACTACAGCGGTCAATAGCTTTGAAATAGCGTGAATGCCATATGCGCCATGCCATACAGTATATATACCTATTAGGTGAGTAATGCCGCACAGTAATATAAAACTGGAAAATAGTAAAAATAGCCAATGCCTTCCTACATCTGGGCGCTTTTTTGCGAAAATCATAATAGCAATTGGAATGGAAAAATAGGCAGTGGCTATCAGCAAATCTGAAATGACATTTGTCCAAAGTAGATGCGGTTGCCACAAATAACAGTGTCCATGAGGCATATATGCTTGGTGAAAAAAAGAATGAATGCTATTGAGCTCCATTTAAACATGTCCTGATGCCAAATGATGCCATTAAGGTTAGACGTAAACGTAGAAACCACAAGAGTGGAGAGTTCAAAGTAAATACTGCTGTTCTTTTAGCATATTACAAAGGATTGTTTTGTATTACTGGGATATAAAAACTGGATTACTAAAGATATGGTGATTATTTGCGACAATATTGCATTAAGAGAGCTTAGTTAACTCATAAAAGTGGCGGCTTTTGCTCTATTTTTGTCCGAACAGTCTGTTTTTATCACTTTTCTTCAAAAATCCTTTAAAAACCGCTTGCGCTTTTAATTCGCCGGCCTATAATGCGACCCCACTGACACGGAGCGCTAAGCAACTTAAGCAAATCGAACTGAGTCAGG
>NZ_MNAN01000018.1 GCF_001854475.1 Pseudoalteromonas byunsanensis | reverse complement strand
TTTTGACCGTCAATGTCTAATAGTGCACTGCCATCGGCATTGAACTTTAAGGTATCGTGCGCACCACTGCCTTGGGTGCTGACATACTCACCTTTAGCTGCATTATAGTTAAAGCGCTGCGCAAAGCCATCTGCCGTCACGCGCGTCACTGTGCTGCCTGCTTGGTTACGTGCCCCTTCAAGGGTAATCGATTTTAAAAACCCGAGCCGCCATTGGTCATCGTTATCACCATCAAAATGGCCCAAGCTGTTGTAGGTTCTTATCACCCCAAGTCCCAGTCCCAGCCCTTTTACCTGCTCATCTTGATGTTGCAACACCAAGTTACCTGTCGCTGCATTAACAAAGATGTTTTCTGATGCCTGCCCAAGAGCCGCACGCCCCTGTTGGCCTGAAAATGATGAAGAGGTGTTAAAAAGACCGAGTCCTTCGCCTGAAATGATAGCGCCCATAATTTATCCAATTTATTTGCTAAAAAGTGTTTCTATGTACCTCTTCCAGCATTTTTCTAAAATCTTTAACAAAAAATAATATTTTTTTAGATAACAAAAAAGCACTGCCAATTTTCAGAGCAAATAAGATAGCGTTCATCGGAAAATAAATCGGGACGGACATATCCAAAGTCGTTAAACTTTATTATTATACCTTTATCAAAAATGGAAACAGAGCAAAACTATGTCATCTCAACAAACGCATTTATCAGATTTAAAACAATTGGTTGATGACTTTCAGGAAATAATAAATAACGAGCAGCATGAAAAGATAGCCAACTTAATAGCACAATATCCACAAAGCTATGAGTTACATTTTCTGGATGGTTCTTATCAGGCTGAAAAAGGGACATATGAACAAGCAAAAGATGCTTTTACCCGTTGTCTTGAGCTCAAACCAGATTACCATATTGCACGTTTTCAACTGTGCTTTTTAGCAACTCTAAACTCCGACGTAGACACTTTTAATAGGTTTATCAGTTCACTGCTGGAGCTAACAGAACAAGTTTATCTGAGCCTGTTTGCTAATGCTCTAATACATGTATGTAATAATGAGATTGATCACGCAAAACAGATGCTAAAAGAAGGCATATTGCTCAACAATGAAAATCATGCATTGAATGAGAACATGACTAAACTACTATACATGATCAGCGAAGAACCTGAGCAAGAGACAGTCGACGATTCAGAAGCTGATGAACTTAGCAGCTCGACTAACTCGGTACTGTTAGACATTTATAAAAACAAATTTAATTAAACTTAAGCGATGCGCAAAACACGGAAGGTCGTGGCTTCTGTGTTTTGCACATTTCTAGGAAAAGCTACTGACCAAAGACTGAGAAACCAGCGACCAGCCATCAATCAACACAAATAACATCACCTTAATAGGTAGCGCTATCGAAATAGGCGGTAACATTATCATACCCAATGACATCAACACACTAGCAACAACCAAGTCAATTAACAGAAATGGTATAAAAATGACAAATGCAATTTTAAAAGCAGTCGTCAATTCACTAAGCAAAAATGCAGGTACCAGATAGCTAAATGATACTTGGTCAATACTCTGTGGAGGAGTTTTGTTAGCCATGTTCAAGATTGCCGCAAAATCTTCCTCGCGAGTTTGGCTTATCATAAAATCCTTCATATGCTTTCCGCCCTGATCCAAGGCACTTTCCAACGAAATAGTGTCACTGACATAAGGTCTTAGAGCATCACTTTCTACCTTTTCCCACACTGGTAACATCGTATAAAACGTCAAAAATAGGCTAAGCGTAATAATAATAATGTTGGGTGGTGTTTGCTGTAATCCTAGAGCATGACGAAGCATTGAAAGCACAATAACGATTCGAGTAAACGCCGTCATAGCAATTAAAATCACAGGCACAAAGGAAAGTAAAGTTAGCGTTAAAACAGTCTTTAGCTCTGGAGCAAGATCATTTATGAGCCCTGAGTTGGCAACATCATGTAGCAAACTAGTTTGCGAAACTTGATCAGCACCATACACAGGAAAAAAACTGAACAACATAAGAGCGAGTGCTAATATTTTATTCACTATGCTCTCCATTGTGGGAAAGACTTTCCCCATTGAGTTCAATCACACCAAATTTTGACTCCAATACAACATATTTCCTGTGCTCTGTGCACAATTCATAGACCACGCTATGCTGACTCAGCCTTGTTTTACTCAGCACTTTTACACCATCATTCAATTTGTGTTTGTTTGTATGAACCAACTTTAAATACAGATAAACAGCAACCAAAAGCAGTGAAACTATCGTTAATACGACCAGTTGAAAATCACCTACTGCTTCAGCTTGCCGAAACTGAAGTTCACTCATCTGATAATACCGGCACGTCAGTTATTTCAACACCAAACTTGCCCTCTGCTGCTACTAGGCGTCCCATAGCGACAACATTACCGTTTAGGCAAAGTTTAATTGGTTCCTGCGTGGACTGACCAAGCTTAACTACTTCACCTGCTTGCAGTGAATACAGTTTGTCTAAAGAGATCTCGGTATCACCAACAATACACTCCAGCTCAACCTGCACACCTTTTAGCATACGCTTATCTAGGCCTGTAAACATTTTCTCACCAGACGCGCTGTTTTGTGTCACCTCAGTGAATTCAACCGGCTGAACATCTTTCATTTACGACTCCGAAAATATAATTGCTTTATTATTCTCACGCTCAACTAAGTAGCCTTGAACGGCTCCACTGGCGTGATTCACATCAATAGAGATTGGCTTTTCGATCTCTTGTTTTAACATAACTACATCGCCTTTTTTCAGGCACATAACATCAACAAAGTTAATAGATTCGCTTTTTAGCGACACGCGCATTGGAATTTGGCTGTGTTGCGCGGCTTTTACAAGCGATGCTAAAGATTGTGTAGAGGCATACTTTTGTTTCAACAAGCACTCAAACACCTTGCTATCTAGACACACGATTAACTCTCCACCCTGCCAAGATAGCTTTGCTTTAACAATCACTTGCGGGTCCGCATGTACTATTGATTCTTTTACTCCTAGGCGCGCTGCGATTCTACTGCGAAAATCTGCATATACCGTATCCAAAGGAGCAATATTCAACTCTTCCAACAGCGACTTTAAGGTGCTTTCATCGCAGTTAAACATTTGCTGTAGTAATGAGTTAGCTTCCTTGTCGGAATGGGTATAAATACCAATTCCGGATTCATGCATTCCCTGATCACATACTTCCTTAACCTCCAGCCCACAAAATAGAGCCTCGTTAAAGTCCGTATCAACAGTAAATGGGCAATTCATGAACCAGGTTTGTTGCCAATGACTTACTTCACTACGTAGTAAGTCATTTACGGCCTGCTTCATTTCGTTGTCAAATACACCAGTACTTATCACTGACATTATCGACCTCTAGTATTCTCATATAATTGCTCAAGCAACTGATTCGATACGTTAAGCAATCTAGAGCTGGCTTGGTAACCACGCTGAATCACCAACATGTCGGCAAACTCACGAGACAAGTCAACGTTAGACAACTCAATACTCTTACCTGCAATGCTACCTAAACCTGATGTGCCAGCTTTAGCGAAGGACAACCCTGAAGTACTTTGAGCCTCAAACATGTTACCTTTTACCAGCTGCAGTGAACTTTCATCTTTTACTTGTGCAAGTGCCAAAGCAGGACCTTTTTTCGTCTCGCCGTTGCTGTATTTCAAAGACAGAGCACCATCCGCGGAGAATTCAATGCTGGTCAATGACGCAATGGCAGACCCATCTGTCACAGTTGCTTTTAGGGTAGAAGTCTCGCCTGTATCCATTGATGTTGACTGAGAAAAGTTCTCTGGACTGCCAAGCGAAAAAGACACCGCCGTGCTGCCGCCCATAGAGTCCGAAACATCAACAGAAAACGTTGCTTGTCCGTCCACTGGTGTTCCATCAGGGCCAAACGCGATAGTCGAGCTAGAAATGACCACATCAGGGTCTGATGACTTGCTAACATCAACACTCCACTCTCCGGTCACTGTTTCACTGCGTGTGAACTTTAATGTGAGTTCAACTTCCTCACCGAGATCATTAAACACCTTCACACCAGAAACTTCATGAGAAGAAGCACCACTAGAAAGGTTCCCGCTTAGCTCAACCAATGAACTTGCCTGAGGTGCCAACATTCTCAGGCCACTAATATCAAACTCAGATAATGCACCGGTGTCACTCAAACTTGCAACGCTAGCTCCGCTGTTTTTATCAACTAATATGCCATCACTGTTAAACGTAAACTGACCAGCACGGGTTAGATATTGATTACCGTCTTGTAGTAACGTAAAGAAGCCTTGGCCATTAATGGCAACGTCCGTCGCATTTCCTGTTTGCTTAATGTCACCACTGGTGAATCGATATCCTAAGCCTGATATTTGTGTACCAATACCGCCATTACCTGGGCCGCCACTTAAGCTGTCATAAAACGTATCGGCAGCACGAAACCCTGGGGTATTCATGTTCGAAATATTATTACTTACTGTATCCAAGTTTTTCGAGAATGAAAGCATTCCCGAAAGCCCATTAAAGAAGGCCTGAAACATAATTAACTCCTGTTATTGCGTTACGACGGTTACTTGGCTAAGCGATATTTTATCGACAAAGCTACCTTCAGTACTTTTGATTGTTAGTGTTGGTCCATTGGCATCGTAGTGAATAGCTTCGATGGTGCCATTAAACTCAGAACCAGCTTGCAGATTTACCTGTACTGATTTGCCAAGTAAGCTAAGCGCCTGATTCGACGAATTCATCGACAATAGACTTTGTAGTTTGTCATTTGACTGACGTGTTTGTTCAAGCGCAGAAAACTGCGCTAATTGTGCTAAAAATTCTCTGTTATTGAGTGGCTCCAGAGGGTCTTGAGAATTCAACTGCGCCAAAAACAATTTGATGAACTCATCTTGAGATACATTACTGTTTTCATTAGATGCCGTTGTGGTATTACTTACCTGCCCAATACTTTCAATTGCCATTTACTCCTCCCTTTGCCATAAGGTGACACCATTAAAGCTATACTCAGATAACTTCGAGAGCATCTCTTTACTTACAAAGCTGTCTAACCATGACAACACTGACTTGCTGTAGTCTTGTCGGTTAAAATAATCTCTTGCTGATACTTTCAGTTCTTTGTCGTTTGTAGGCACAATAAATAGCGCCTGAGCTGAGTAAGCCTGAGAACGAGAGTCATAATGAGGTTTTGCGCCCTCAAGCACGGCACGTTTCTTTACTTGTTCATAAACTCGGTTTGAAACCTGCTCAGTTCCAGCAACTTGCCAAAGCTGGCTTTGTAGCTTGACGCTATTGTTCAATTTAGTGCTCTCAAAACCCAAATTGCTAGGCAACGGCGTCGCTTGGCCTGACCCTGACGAAGTATTTAAGTGATGCTTGAGTTGAAGACTTTGCACACCAGCCTCAGATGTTTTCAGCTGCGACAGGTAACCTTTAGCCACCTTTCCCCAAGTTACGGTGACTTTGACCTCAATGGTCGATGCGCTGCTACTATTCACTTGCGTTGGTACAACAAGCATAAGAGGGCTTTGCATCACTGTATCTGACACTATGCTGCTGTGTTGCTCTTGCTGAGCTTGAGTCAGCGTGTCAACAGTGTCAGCAGCGATATACAATGGTGCGTTATTATTTGAGTCGCTAAACAGTAACGTCAGATCATTTTGCAGCTTACTGATCAAGTCTGTATGCTTACTCGTTAAATCATGCGGCTGTTTCGCACTAGTACCACTGTGATTTACCAGTTCCAAAACTTGTTCATTGTTTTGATTACCTGACACCATAGTTGAGTTAACATCGGCATGCTCCGGCTCTTGAGAAACGTTCAACAACGCTAAGAAAGGTGAATCTTCCCCCTGTTGAGTCTGCTTTCCCGTAAGCCCTGAACCGCTGCCAACCGCAAGCTTACCTGCGCCCGTTAAAATTAAATTATCAAGTTCAAGCACGATTAAAATTTCCTTTATTGATAACCCACAATTGTTCCAGCTGTTTTTCTTGTAACTGAGTTAAACGCGCGCTTTCCTGTCGTTTAAATTGGTCAGATTTGTTGCTGGTCACTTGCTGCTTTAGCTTCAGTAACATAAGCTCTTGTTGTAAACTTTTACGTTGTGACTCAAGCTCAGAAATACGCATATTTAACTCATCTATGCTGACAGCTAAAGTAGCAACATGGTTGAGGGTTGCCCGGTGTACTTCCGGCATCACTGTACCCAAGTTAAAGTGCTCATTAGCTCGCTGCAATCTTTTATGGCATTGCTGTAACTGAGCTTTTTCTTCACTCAGCTCTCTTAGGACGCTGTTCATTTCAGCTTGCTTTGCTAATGTTTTATGCGCAAAAATTTGCGAATATTGATTGCAAAAGCGCGCATTCTTAAGGTTGTTTGTCATCTTTTATCTCCAGCGCGTGTAAACGTTCGAGCATGGTTTTACGCTCTATATGTTCACCTTTGTCTTGCTGTAAAAATTCACAAACCGTTTTGTAATTACGCTTTATTAATGCGGCATTGGAGTTCTCCCCCTCTACCATGCCCAGCTCTAGCAACTCTTTATTGTCTTCATAATTCAGCCAGGCTTTGCGCACTTTAAGCAGTGATTCTCGTTGCTCAGTAGTAGATAGATCACCAAATAAGCGGCTCACAGATTTCAAAATATCAATTGCCGGAAAGTGATAACGTTCGGCCAGTTGTCTGGTTAGAACGATATGACCATCCAAAATAGCGCGCAAAGTATCAACAACGGGATCGTTAAAGTCATCATTTTCAACCAACACTGTGAAAATGGCTGTGATAGCGCCGCGACCGTTGAACCTGCCACAGCGCTCAACAACTTTAGGGATCGCTGAAAATACCGATGTGGTGTAGCCTTTGAGTGTTGGGGGTTCACCTATTGCTAAGCCAATCTCTCTGAGCGCCATTGCAAAACGTGTCATAGAATCTACTGTCAACAATACGTCCTTGCCCTGATACGAAAAATATTCCGCCAGCGCTAACGCGTAATGTACTGATTGTACTCGTACTAAAGGTGACTCTTCCGCAGTAGCGGCTATTACCACTGAGTTTTTGATACCTTCAGATCCGAGTGTACGAGATACAAATTCTTCAACTTCTCGTCCTCGCTCCCCAACAAGTACAACGATATTAACTTTGTCATCGCTGATCCTGTTTTTACATATATCACTGAGCAAACTACTTTTACCTACACCACTTCCGGCAAATAGACCAACTCTTTGGCCAAGCCCCAATGTAAGAAAAGTATCAATAGCAGTCACTCCCGTATCGAATACATCTTCTATTGGTTGCCTTTTCAGTGGGTTGATTGGTTGTGTTTGTATCTCAACATCAATGACATCATGGATCTCTCCGGCATCGTCAATTGCTTTACCAAAAGCATTCACCACTCGACCCAGATAGCCATTACCAACAGGTACTGTGACACTATGTCCCAAGGAGATGACCTTGCTGCCGTAGGTTACCCCTCGGAGACTTTCAAACGGCAACAGCAAAACGCTTTGTTCACGAAAGCCGACAACCTGACATAAAATTTCAGGCTGTCCTGACTTTGGATAAATTTTACAAAGCTCACCAATACAAGCACCTGGACAGCTGGCTTCTACCACTACACCTATCGTTGTGATAACAAAACCTTTGCTGATCTGACATTCAATATTGTCTAGTGACTGCTTAAATAAATGTAAGTTAGCCAACGCTTGTGCCTCTTTGCAGCTGCACTAAATTTTTACACCACACCTGCAACTTTTCGCCAAAGTTGGATTCAATACAACCATTTGCCAGCTCCAGCCTTGTATCCCCAATAGACAAACGCTTATCTTCTTTTATTACCACTTTTTCTTGTAATTGCTGGGCATACTGACTCTGTATGTGCGACTGAACCAACTGGTGATCCTCAGGGCTCAAGCACAACACTACACTTTTCGACATCAAGCTTTCTTCGATAGCCCGCTCAACCACTTGTTGTAAATACGTGCCCTGCTCTAAACGCTCACCTAGTAGCTTAAAAACCGCCAACGTAATCGTCTCGTATATCTCTTCGTCTTTAAGTTGGATTTCAGGTGTTAAAGCACTAATGTTTTTTAGCAATATGTCTAGTTGCTGCTGTTGCTCGGCCAGTCCTTTTTCAATCTCTTCTGCGCGTTGGCTAGTAAGGTTCTGTGCTTCTTTTACGCCCTTGTCTAAGCCTTCTTTATAGCCGCGCTCAGATTCAGTTTTAACAATCGTTTCAATATCACTTTGAAACAACTCTGCGATTAATTGCTGACGCTCAGAAGACTCCATAGCCATAAGCAATGCTCGCGCATCCGGCTTTGCTTCTTGCTGCACTGCTGTGACGATAGGCGACTCAGTAACCGCTGGCTTTGAGCTTTTTGGCCCATAGTAGGTTTTAACACTGTCGATCATTGCCCCCCCTCTTTAAGCTCAACCACATTGGTGTGCTTAGCCGCGTGTAAGTGTTCATTTATCAACGCTTTGACCTGTTCAGTAACCACCCCTTCGTGAGTGTCAATACGTTTTAAATAAGCTAATACATCCTTCGGTAACGGGGACGCCTGATGTTCCAGTTGATGCTTATTTCCAGTTAGCTGTGCCAACAACTCCGACGGGTTTTCGATTCCGATTTGTTGTAATGCGCTGTAAGCCCCTTTAACCTGTTTACGTACCTCAGGGTCGAGTCTGCGCAACAACCAAGCTCTGTCCATCCAGTTCAAGGTGGTGAGCTTAAGAGCCACCATTTTGATAGGATTTTCCTTAGCGTGCATGACCAGACTCCTGCTTTTCAAGCCACTGCGATACCTCGTGCAACATCTCTTGGCGTTCTTTCTTAGGTAAACGATTGCGTGCTGATACCATAAAGCCAATTGACACGATAGCGAGCGGAATTAAAAGCAGTAGCAACACAGGAAAAGTAGTCTGTGGCAGTAAATCTTTAAAAGACCTTGCCTCACTCACATCTGTTTTCTCTGGCTTTGGCTGTTCAAGCGTTTTAGGTGCTTCTAGGATCTGGTTTTGTTCCACAATTAGCGGTTCAAAATATTCTATTGCAACCGTATCACCGCGTGCTTTATCTAAGCCGGTGGCGGATGAAAGTAATGTTTTCAGCTTAGTTATTTGCAGCTCATCCATGCTAACGTTCAAAGCAACAGCAATGCTTATCTTTTCAACATCTCCAGCCAGTTGAGTGCTCTGCTGTGTTTTGCTGCCAACTGTGTATTCAAGCTCTTCATTAACATGTAAAGCGTTTGAGTTGCTATCTGAGTCAGCCTTGGGCACATCACGGCTGGATGTTTTTTTGCGAACCACAACCCCTTTTCCGTCAGGACCCGCAAGCACAGACTTTTCAACTGAACTCACCTTCTTGTGACTCAACTCCACGCTTGCAGAAACCGCAAATTGTGATGGCATCATATAAAGTGCCAGTAGCTTTTCTACTTTCTTTATCAACTCTGCTTCTTTTGCAGAACTACCAACTAGTATTTCCTGCTCATCTGACGCCGCAGCTCCCCTTGAAAGCTGTTTGCCATGCTCTGAAAAGACCGTAACCTGATTGGCGCTTAACCCTTCAACAGCAGCCGAAACCAAAGATTGGATACCGCTGATGTTACGACGCGTCATTTCATATCCTGGCTCAGTAAACAATGTAACTGACGCTTTTGCAGGCGAGCTATCTGCAGAAAACAATCGCTTGTCTGCCATGGTCAAATGCACGCGGGCGTAACGAATATAAGATAAAGAGGAAAGCGTTCTTTCCAGCTCTCCTTGCATCGCTCTTTGGAACGTTACCTTTTGTGCATGCTCTGTCATGCCATAATCAGTCTTATCGAATAATTCCAGACCATGTGATGAAAAGCTGCTTCCCTGAGCTTGCTCCAATAGCAACTGACTTTTACCAAGTTGTTCCTGGTTAACTAACAGCTCACCGTTTGCAGTGTACTTATAATCAAGATTATTCTGCTCAAACTTTTCAATGATTGCCGCCGATTGCTGCATATCTTTAAGGTGCACAGGTTGATAGCTTGCCTTAACAACCCATACTACTGCTGCCACTGTAAACGCAACGATAGTGACGGCCAAAACCATCAGAGAGCGTTTTTGTACTGCTGTTAATGTCGTAAATAAATTACTCATTTTTTACTTCTCGCCTATATCTGCATTTTTGTAATTTCTTGATAGACATCAAGTAATTTATTTCGTACCTGAACAGCCATGTTCAGCTCTAAACGGGCTTTTTCCATCGCAATCATAATTTCGTGAGATGGGATGTTTTCCCCAAGCGCCGCACGTTCAGCAACGCTATTTGCCTCAACCAAACTGGTGTTTAGCTCTCCCACCCCAGACAGCACTACATCTAAAAATGCACTGCTTGTTTGCACGGGAGTAAGCTGTGCAACTTCATTGGCTTTTAATAAATCTGCAGAGGCTTCAATTGCTGTGATTTCCATACTACTTTCCTATTTCCAGTGCTTTTGAACTCATACTTTTATAAGCATTAAATGCTTTTACATTAGCTTCATATGCACGCGTGGCGGTGTTGAGATTAAGCATTTCGGTCGCCAAATTGATTTGCGGCGTGAACACATATCCCTGATCGTTCGCCATTGCATGCTCTGGCTTATATTGAGCCTGTACCAAAGCTGCCTGTGTGATTAATTGGTCGCTTTGTAGCTCTACACGCTCGGCGAATGACAGATTGTTTGCCGCCCCAGAAAGTTGCTTAACTTTATAAACACCCTCGGGTGTCGAAGACACGGTATTCGCATTTGCAATATTCATTGAGGCGGCTTCTAATTTGGCGCGCTCAATTGCCATACCAGACATGCTTATGGCGTAAATATCATGTGCCATTATCGTTTTCCTCCAGAAATAGCTAGGTTCATCAGCCCTAATTTTCGATTCAGAACTTCTGCCAGCTTTTGATACTTACCTGACGCTTTCATCGATAAAGCAACTTCTTCATCCAGCGATACTTTTTTGTGGCTTTCGTTTACATAGCTGGCTTCTACATCCTGCCATTGTGAGGATAGCTGCGACATTACCTCTGCTTTTTGATCGCTGGGCAAGCTTTGAATGTCAGCTAACAACGACGAGAAGTCTGCGCGTTGTGCCGACGCTCCTGAAACACTATGTGATGCCAGGTTTTCTAAAGATAAACGTTGCTCTGTTGCTGCTATATTAAGAGACAGCCTTAATGCTTCAATTGATAATAAATCTGACATTGCGCCCCCTATTGCACCACTAATTCTGCATGCAGCGCGCCGCTTTTCTTTAACGCTTGCAAAATTGAAATAATGTCTCGAGTTGACAGCTTTAGTTTTTTAAGTGAGCTAACTAGTTCGGCAATATTGGTCCCTTGAGCACTTTGGTATAAGGCTTCGTTCTCTTCAGACGCTCCCAGTTCACTAGTTGGCGTGACCACGGTTCTAATACCACTATTTGTGTCAACGAATACACCATTAGGTTGTGAAGTATAGAAATTGGTATCAATCGTCAGCTGTATTGATCCATGGGAAATAACCACACCTCCAATATGAATATCAGCGCCCGAAACAAGCGTACCTGTACGCTCGTTAATGACCACTTTGGAGGCCACCTCTGGCACTACCCTAGCTTGCTGAATAGTAGCAATCGCCGAAATCACTGACATACCTTGATCTGGTTTCACCACCACTTTGCCAGCATGTACCGCATTCACCTCAAAGCCTGTAGCCTTGCTCAATGCCTGCACGATTCTATCGGCAGTGACAAAGTCTGGTTGTTTTAGAATTAAGCTCAAAGTGCCATCATCATTTACAAACTGATTTTTAATTTCACGTTCTACTGTGCCGCCCTGAGGAATAAAGCCAACTGTTGGGTGGTTGCTTTGTAACATACTTTGATTTGCCTCAAGCTTATAACCACCCACAGCAAGGCTGCCTTGAGCCAAAGCATAAACCTTGTTGTCAGCACCTTTAAGTGGCGTCATGTATAGTGTGCCACCAGTTAGGCTTCTCGCATCGCCAATAGATGAAACATGCACATCTAATTTGTCACCCGGCTGTGCAAAGGCTGGTAAATCAGCAGTCACGATTACCGCAGCAGCATTTTTGCTCCTGATATCGTCTGTTGATAAGATCAGGCCAAAACTTTCCAGTGTATTCTTTACCGACTGCAACGTTGCCAGGCTTCTGGATGAATCTCCGCTGCCTGCCAAACCAACTACGATACCGTAGCCGACTAGGGCGTTTTCACGTACTCCTTCCACCCTCGCCAAATCTTTCACCCTGACAGCACCTTGGCTGCTGGCAACGCTATCAGTGCAAAACAGCATCATTGATACGGTTAAAATCAAACTATATAAGCGCATAATTAAAACCCTAACCAAGTAAATAGTTGAGATAACACACCCTCAGATTCTTGCTCTTCACCCGTAAAGACAATTTTTGCATCCATAATACGAGATGATAGTAAGGTGTTATTTGCCATGATATCGATAGGTCTCACGCGCCCCGAGAGCTCAATACTTTGCAGTTCTCCATCAATAGTGATGTTCTGGGTTCCATTGATTACTAGGTTGCCAAACTTGTCAATTTCGCTAACAACCGCAGTGATCTGTGCTTTGATAAAACCATTTCTGCTCGTCACTGCATCGCCACTATATTCTGCGCCCAGTCCCATAGCATAAGGCCAGCTGCCTTGTGGCGAGCTTCCAGCTGCAGAAATTGATAGGTCATTGGCATTGGATGAGCCTGAACGGCTTTTTGCTTGTGCATTTTCAAGTACCACAACTGTCACCGTGTCGCCAAGTGACATAGCACGCTTATCAGAAGTCAACGAGTTAAAAGTGCTCTCATTAAACAATGACGTGGCATGCAAATTCATACTCAATGCGGTACACAACACCAACGCAAGGCCCGCTACTTTATTGTGAAACAATGACAACTCCTTTTTGCACGATTTTGGCTTTAATAGCCTGATTACTTGACTCAAGCATGATGTTAATTTCATCTCCCAATTGTCCTTCTCCCAGTGCTTTGGCTTTTCCGGTGATAAACAAAGCACCGCTTTGCATCTTAAATTGCAATTGCTCACCTTGCTCCACCAGAGGCTTCGTTCTGGTATTGTTTTCATCCAGCACTTGACCAGATTGCAGGTTTCTGCGCGCAATCAAATTGTTAATGTCTAATCTCTGCTGTGACAGCTTTAAATGCGTTACTTCTTGCCATAGCCATTCAACATCGAGGTCATTTATTGACTCTTCTTTTTGTTTATTAACACGTAATACAGGTCTTAACTGTTCTAACGCTAACTGCATTACAACACTAAAATCTTCTCCACTGTCTAAGTTAAACGTAATTCGGTGTTTGCTAAACAAGGTGCCCTGTATGTTATTTTTAACCTCGAAACGCTCAACGTTTTGAGGAACACATAACAAATTGCGCTCATCAATAAAGCGCACCGACCGCAATCTGGCATTGTTTGCATCAAGCCATGCACTAATGCTCTGCTGCGCTGCGCGTTCAAGCTTTTTTACACTCAGTGACCAACATTGTTTTAAAAACACCTGATTGAGACCTTTGACTTGCCAATCAGGTCCAAAGTCTGAAAACCGTGCTCTTAGTTGCGTCGTGATCTCACCGGCTGTCAGACGATTTCCAGTCGCAGGCCAGTCGAGTGTTACCTGACGAACTTGATCAACCAGTGCCTGATTACTACCAGACACCTCTGCAATATCCGCCAGCTTCACAACATCGTGACCTAAGTATTGCATTCGATTGATAGACACTTGTAACTGCTCAACATCAGCGCGCTCTTGTGTCGATGCATAAGACAACCCGCTTATCAAACAAAAGCCAAGAAAAACGTAAAACTTCAACCTGTTAGCGCCTTAAGTTGTTAATTGTTTCGAGTACCTGATCAGATACTTGAATGATTCTGGCATTAAGCTGATAACCACGCTGCGCCAACATCAAATTAACCATTTCTTCATTCATTGAGACATTTGACAGCTCAGTAAATCCTTGTACGATTTGACCAATGCCATTTTCACCAGGAGCACTAAAGTTTGGCTGACCCGCTTGCTCTGTTGCAGCATAGAGATTGTTGCCTAATCGTTTTAAGCCCTGTGGATTGTTAAAATTAACCAACTCCAACTGACCGATTTCCACCAACTGTGCAGAGCTGTCTACACGAACTAACACTGAGCCGCTTGAGGTAAATGTCACGTTGGTCACATCTGGAGGTAATTGAATATGCCCACTTAGACGCTGTCCTTGAGAAGACACCAAGTAACCATCATCATCAACTCGCAGTCGCCCAGCACGAGTATAAGCAAGATCACCGTTTTGGGTTTCTACAGCCAAAAAACCTTTTCCGTTAATAGCAATGTCAAACGGGTTACCCGTTTGTTTTAAATCGCCTCGTTCAAAATTGACCATTTGCTCGGTTGTGGCGACCCCTATCCCTTGAGTTTGCAATTGCGCAGACGACTGTGCGTGATGAATGCCAGGGTTTGTTTGATATACTAAGTCAACAAAGTTCACATCTGAACTTTTAAAGCCAGGTGTTGATACGTTGGCGATGTTATTAGAAATAACCTCTATTAACTCTTGTTGCGAGTTCATCCCTGTTTCGGCGATGTATAAAGCTTCAATCATTGTTATCTTCTTCCTAATTCATTTATTCCAGCATTCATCATTTGGTCATAAGCTGATGCCGCTTTTTGCAAACTCTGTACGTGTCGATTTATGTTGATCATGTTGGTCATTTGCTCGCCTGAATCCACATTAGAGACGTTAATAGCATTACCTTTTATTTGTTTGTCATGTACTTCGCTCACTGAGCCTGAAAACGCATAAAGCCCACCAGAGTGACCTGTCAAAACTTGGCCAACATCAACTATCTTGAGCTGTTCAAGTTGTTGACCATCAACAAATATTTGACCATTCTCGGCGACCGTTACATGACCGTGCCCTACGTTGATTGCTCCTGACTCTCCTACCAGTTTTCCACCTGATACGTGTGTCAGCCAGCCGTCCTGCGACACATGAAAACGTCCATAGCGGCTTACAAATAACTGATCATTCTTCTCAATGACGAAGTACCCCTTGGAAGCAATGGCCCAATCTAGGCCTCGATCGCTATCTTTAATTGCACCATACTTTGGGGCTATTTTTTGCTGCGCTATGGTATTGTGACCGTTCAAAGCTACATCAAAAGACTGTACAGCCTGATAGCCTGGGGTATTTACATTCGCGACATTCTGACTTATCGCTTTTAAATGCTCCAAGTCTCGCTCAATCCCTAATGCAATCGCTTCGATAACTGCCATTATTAAGCCGCCTCCTGACTTTTATTTTTGCGAACAACGCCTAAATTGCTCACTGATACCGAAGAAGGAATTTCAGAAATTGCCAGTACATGTAACTGTGGAATAACACGTTCGAGTAAACGACGCGTTGCTAAACGGATCGGTGAATGGCATACCAACACCGGTGTTATACGTTTTGATATGGCCAGCTCGGTATAACCTGCTAATTGCTTGATGATCGCCTCTGTCAGTTCCGGCTCTATCGCCAATGAGCTTTGCCCATGTTCATTTTGAACGCCCGAGATCAATTGCTGCTCAATCAGAGGTTCAAAAGTAATCACATGTAGCACATCATCTTTGTCCAGAAGAGTCTGTACTATCTGCGCTTTGAGCTTTTCTCTGACCTGTTCGCATAGGAAATTTACTTCTTTTGCCACTTTGCCTTTATCTACAAGGCATTCCAAAATCATTTCAAGATTGCGAATAGACACTTTTTCTTTTAACAATTGCTGCAGCACATTTTGAATTTCTGAATAGCTCATTACATTTGGAATAAGCTCATTCAATAAACTGGCTTGCGATCCTTCTAATCTAGAAACCAGTTTCTCAGTTTCTGAACGAGTAAGTAACTCCGAGGCATGAGACTTAATCATTTCCGTAAGATGGGTAAGTAAGGTAGTTTCAGCATCAACAACAGTGTAACCGGCACGACGCGCGTTACCTGATTGCTCTTCGTCAACCCAACAAGCGGGCAGCCCATAGGTTGGCTCTTTCGCTTTAATGCCTTCTACCGCATCTAGCTTTCCTTTAGGGTCTATTGCCAAATATTTATCAAAATACAAGCTCCCCCTACCTGCTCTAGACCCTAAAATACGTAATTCATAGTTGCCTTCACTAAGGCTAGGGTCGTTCAGTAAAAATAGCTTTGGTGCGATGATCCCCAAGTCTCGGGTGAGCTGCTTTCTGAATGTATCAAAACGATCGAACAACACATCACCCTGCTCATGTATCGCATTTGCAATTTCAGCCGATACACCGAGCTCAAGTGGTCTGATTGTAAGCATTGATTCAATGCTATCGTTGTTACTGTCAGTGTCTTGCGACTCTTCCTCGTCGTCTTTCGAATCGTCTGCTACATCTTTTGCACGCCGATAAGCCACTATGCCCAATGCAAAGAAAATTGCAGCGATAGAAAAAAGCGGAACCATAGGTAAGCCCGGCAGTAACATGGCACCAAATAATGCAACTGAAACGATAAACAACGTTTTTGGCGATGAGGTGATCTGGCGGCCAAGTTCATCACTTAAGTGAGCATCTGTTGCTGCTCGAGTGATGATAATACCGGTCGCGGTCGCAATAATAAGCGACGGGATTTGAGTTACGATACCATCACCTACAGTTAACAATGTATAGGTATGTAACGCTTCTTCCCAGCTCAGTCCACGTTGTGCCACTCCTATTGTCAAACCACCGATAATGTCTATCAGAATAATGATGATCCCAGCAATGGCGTCACCTTTTACAAATTTGCTTGCACCATCCATTGCACCATAGAAGTTTGCTTCTTTTTCAATGTTTTCACGACGACGCTTTGCTGCATGCTCATCAATCAACCCCATATTAAGGTCAGCATCAATACTCATTTGCTTACCGGGCATGGAATCAAGAGTAAATCTTGCCGCCACTTCCGCAACACGCTGAGCTCCATTGGTTACAACCACGTACTGAACCACGATTAGAATAAAAAATACAACTAATCCAATAATATAGTTACCACCAACCACAAAGCTGCCAATGGATGAGATCACTTCCCCCGCGTCTCCTTCATTGAGTATCAATCTGGTCGCGGAAATGTTAAGGCCTAAGCGAAATAGAGTCGCTATCAACAGCAACGACGGAAATGTCGAAAAGCTCAGCGGCTTGTCGGTGTAAAACGTCAATAACAGGATCAACAATGCCAAACTGAAGTTTGTAATAAGTAATATATCTAACAACAGCGGCGGCACCGGTAAGAACAGCATCATCAAAATGACAATGACTGCGGTTACCAACAACAAATCCTTGTTTGCAGCTAATATTGATGCAATCTTCTTCATTTACTTTATCCCTAATAACCAACGAAATACCGGAGCCAGATCGTCAAAACAATGTGCAGGAACAGGCTTATTCAAGCGCGTTTGCTCATACAGTTTTCTTGCCAGTGGCTTATTTTGTATTGTTGGTATCGAATATTTACGTGCTTGAGAACGAATTTTTCCAGCAAGCTCACCTTTACCGCACGCTACAACAACGGGGGCAATCATGGTCAGCTTGTCATATTTCAGTGCGATTGCTATGTGCGTTGGATTAACAATCACAATGTCCGAATCTTTCACCTGACTAAGGGCCGCACTTTTTTGTAACAGCTCTTTTTGAATTTGCTTTTGTTTGGATTTAATCTCTGGATCACCTTCTCTTTTCTTGTGATCGTCTTTGACTTCTTTGCGGCTCATCATCATATTTTTCATGAAGTCCCAACGAGTAAACAAAATATCAAACAGCACAAAAGGTACTGAAAGCAAAACAAAATAAATGCCTATTTTGAGCAGCATACCGAGCCACAAAGATGGCATTACACTCACGGGCGATATCATTAGCTCATATGCCTGTTCGATCAGTAACGGCGATAAATAAAAAATGACAAGTGTAAATGCCAATAACTTGCAAACACTCTTAATCAGCTCAAACAAGGTCTTTTTAGAAAATATTTTTTTTAAACCAGAAGCTGGATTTATTTTTTTGAAATCGGGTTTAATTGGGAATGCACTTAATACAAACCCAGTTTGAAATACATTAGACATGACACCAAAAAGCAAAACAAAGCCAAGTAAAGGAAAAAATATATAAAGCATTTCAAGACCGATATACCGAAAAAGGCCAACTAAAGACTCGGATGTAAAAGAGAAGTTTGACGATAAAAGAAACACCCTTTTTAGCAGCTGTATAAACTGCTCTGATATACTGTTAAACAACATTGTAAAAACAGCAAAAAAGACGATACAAGTCACCAATAGGTTAAGCTCTTGGCTTTTTGTTACCTGTCCTCTTCCTTTAGCCTCTTCTAGCTTTTGGGGGGTTGGCTTTTCTGATTTATCTTGATCTTGTGCCATATTAAGACAACATCCTGCTCCAAAAAATGAACACTTGTTCAAACAAATTCTCAAAAACAAATTTACTGTGCATGCTAAACAAGCCTAATAAAAATATTCCTGAAAATATTTTTAGCGGCAACATAACAAAGTAGATATTCATCTGAGGCATTGTTCTAGATAACAAACCTATAAATACATCTAAACACCACATTAATATTATAACGGGCGCAAACATAAATAATCCAACACTAAACATAAGCGTTATTAGCGAAGCGAAATTCGGTAACTTTAAATCAAAAAAACCAGATCCGATTGGCAATACTTCAAAACTAAAAACGATACCTTCGATTAGTTTATAATGCATTCCAGACACATAAAAAATACAAATTGCGGCAGTTAAAAATATACTACCTAACAAAGGGTCTTGATTTTTATTGGTAGGGTCTATTACACCTGCCGCGCCAAAGCCAATCTGCATATCGAGTACCCGACCCCAAAACGTGATCGTGACAAAGGCAAGCTGAAGGGCAAAAAACAATACTAGACCAATTAAAAACTCACCAACTATTGCGCTTAACCACTGCGTGCCTGTTACCGTAGTTTCCTGTTCTATTAATAAGCTGCAGCACAATGTAAATACGACCATGAGCACGACTCTTACGAAGCCTGGCAATCTTTGAAGCGGGCCATAACCACTTGAGATAAAAAATGGCATCATTCTGGCCATTACTAACGCAAACTCCGTTGCAATACTGGACAATTCCACTGTCTAAAACACTCCATAATTCATTGTGTTAGAAGTTTTTAATTGACGAAATTGTCTGAATCGCATACTCAACCAACACATTGAGCATCCATGGTCCCGCTATTGCTAATACAGCTATTGAGATAACAATTTTTGGCACAAACGTCAGTGTCATTTCCTGTATCTGAGTCACTACCTGAAAAACGCTGATCAATAAGCCCACAGCTAAAGTAGCCATCAATAACGGCATTGCGATCTGTAACGCAATTTGAAACATTCCACCCAGATAGCCAATAACAATATCAGTGCTCATTACCTTTTCCTGAGCGCTCGTTAATTGTAAAAACAGCTTTTTCAATAAGTTGTTTATAGGTTTGTTTATCGACATTACTTTGCGAGCTGAGAATTTGCTCAATCATTTTCGATGCTGCATCTTCATCACCATCTTGAGCTGCTAGCAGTGACTGAGCATAAAGAGCTGTAAAACTATGAGCGTCTAAACGAAGTGCCTTTTTGGTCAACGTTTTAGCAACATCAAATTGCCCTCTGTTGATGGCGATAATAGCAAGGCCCGCGTGGGAGTCTGCAAAATTTGGGTTTAATTCGAGCGCTTGCTCAAACTGCTCAGCAGCTTTATCCACATCGTTAAGTATGAGGTATGCCCAAGCTAACAAATGATAGGTACCGATGTGATCTGGCATCAAGGTGACCGCTTTACTAAGCGTTTCAACAGCTGCGGTATATTGTGCGTTATAGAGGTTAATCTGCCCAGCCAAAGACCAAGTTCGTCCAATCATAGGGTTGATTTCTAGGCATTTTTCAACAAAGTACTCGGCGTTTGCAATTTCGTGCTTTGCCAACTCGCAAGATGCTAAAGCTAGTAATGCATCCAACTGGGTTTGAGATTGTTGTAATGCAAGGTTAGCAAAGTGTTCTGCCTTGTCTTTGTCGTCTAAATCCAAGCAACACATCGCATATAGTCCTAATGCCTCAGCATTAGCCTGCTCTGGCAGATATTTTTCAAGCACCTGTTGGGCTTGCTCAATCTGACCACTAATATAATAAGCTCTTGCAAACAGAGGATAGCTCATTGGAGGCAATGCCGATTCAGCTTCTAACCTTTTGAAGATATCAATGCACTGGGCGTAGTTAGACTCTGTAAAGTTAATCAATGCATCAAAATATGCGTACCATTCACCCAACAAAGCTTGGTAGTTATGTAAGTGCTTTTTTGCCAGCTCAAACTGACCGCTACCTAGGAGAAGTTCAACCGCTTGTGCGTGGATTGTACTGGCATTGATTTGTGAAAATGGAATTTCAGGGTAGATCTGAGTGTAACGTTCAAATTCTCTTTGCTGTGAGATACTTGCGAGCAAGTCGCCAAGAAGTGCCTCATTAGTATTATCAGTACGCCAAAATGTTATTAACTTTTCTGTTCTAGATATACTCATTGTTTACAAAGGCTCTTTGAAGTTGCTGAATAAGGTTGCGAAATGTACCAGATTTGAGTGGGATAGCAATAGGTACACTCAAAAACCCTGCACATTTTTAGTGAAAAAATGTAAACTATTTGTACATTATTTTGAGTGGGTCATACATCGTCTTATAAAGGCGGATTTCTTGCTATCCTTTGCCAAATCCGTAGGCCTAGTATAAAAAGTCGAGTAACTCTCGCAGAAATCTTCCTGTGCGTTTTTTGATGCGTATTGCGAAACAAAATGAGTGCTACAAGGATAGATATCGTTGACCCAGCTAACGCGCTGTTGACTCGTTAAAATATAATTGAATACGTGATGGCCAATTTCATGGTACAACACATGATAAAACTCATGTTTATGAAGTATTTCATGAATACAAATAAATTTTTTGGGTATTTGATTATATTGACCAATCACCTTGTAATTAATTGGCTTTACATTGACATAACTGCGCTGGAAAAAGCGCGAAGGGTCATAAACTATATACTCCAACCCCTTTAAATGCGCCATAGGTACTTTTGCCATGGCCGCCTTTATCTGCTCATCGGTAATGATACTTTGCTTGTAAAAGTCCTTTATCACTAACACCGTCAGTTCTCCACTATTCTAAATCTAAATATGTAAATTCGTGCAAATTATGTCACTAAACTTTATACTAGCTATGCATGTACATTGAGGTTATCAAATGCTTCCACCAATCAATCAACAAAAAACAAATTTTGGTCGTATTACTAAAACGACTAAGGTTAAAAGTGATCTTGAGACCCAAAAAACCTCTGCCTCAGCGCTGTCTAGCAATGATAAAAAACCTGTAAAAGGGAAGATCAGACAATTGGTATTTAATACTCTAAAACAAAAATATGGAGATAAACTTGCGTCTGAGCCTGAGTTCATAAAAATGGTGGACACCATATGTGCTCGACTTGAACCTTCGATCACAGACTCAGAGCGACTACAAGAAGAGCTCGAAAAATTGCTTAAACAAAAGCTCTAAACTGCAAACTTATTTTTGTTCCAAAATATCACTCAATTCCAAAAGTGCTAGTTTTCTAAGCTGGCTCACCCGCCCTACAGATAACCCCAAAATATCGGCTATTTCTGTCAAACTTTTCTCAAAGCGATAGTACAAAGAGATAATCGTTGCTTTTGGTTCATCTAGAAGTGATAAAGCTGATATGCAATGTGCTTTAAGCCTCTGCATTTCGTCAGACGAATAATAATAACCTGATACGCAACTTGTCTGTTCTTCGTGCGTGTTTTCCAAAAGATACTCAAGTGCTAACTCTTCGATTGCACCAACTAACCCGTTTGCCTCAATCAACTCATCTACAGACATTGTGCCTTCTGATGATTGGTAATAGATTTTATTTTTGTAGGCACTGTTATCTGAAAACCTAAATACATTGTTGAAGATTGAGCCTCGGATCCGATGTTGGGCATAGCTTTTAAACATTACCCCTTTGTCCAGTTCAAAGCTTTCCATTGCTTCTAACAAGCCAACTTGTGCGTACTGGCAAAAGTCGTCTCTATCAGCCTCAACATTGCATAGACGCTTTTGCCAACATGATGCTTCAATCTCAGCCCACTGCTGATACTTTTCATACAAGAAGTGCCTAGCACTCTGGCATTTCTCAGCCTTCCATTGTGACCACATTATAACTTCTTGTTCGTCCATTTGATTAAAACAACAACTAGGCTAAGTTAAAATAAGAAAACGCGTAAACAAATATGTCGAAAATTGCCGAAACCATTACCGACAACACTCTCTAGATAACTCATCAAGCAACAATTGTATGCTCAACAGCTCCCGATGTGTATCTAAAAGTAACACAAATTCGCCATAATAGAAACGAGTAGTTGACTCAAACGCAATAGTTGTAAAGAACTGTCTTACAGGTAAGTTACTATGAATTACATAGCTATTATTCTGGCTAACAGAATAAATACGCAATTCGCGCCATGTCATAGTATCAATCTATATTCTTCTTGCTTATTCATAAGGTTGGATTTTAAGTCGCAGTGGAAAGGTTAATAGAACCGCGAAGGGAATCTGTATATTCTAGTTCGTCAGGATCAAAATTTCGCTTTCATCTTAACAATACATTTATAAAAAAACCCAATCGATTGATTGGGTTTTTACACTTCTTTTAGATGTTAGCTCATTGCCATCATCATTTTTGCAGGCTTCTCAAGGTAGGCTTTCCATAGGTTATTAAACCTTGCTATGGTGCCGCCGTCGATCACTCGGTGATCGCCTGACCAACTCACTTGCATAATCGCGCGTGATACCACATTACCTTTGTCATCAAAACGCGGTAAGTGCTGAAGTTTACCAAGTGCAACAATGGCAACTTCTGGCTTATTAATGATAGGTGTTGCGGTAGTACCGCCAATTGCACCAATGTTAGAAATTGAGATTGTGCCGCCTTTTAAGTCATCAGGCGATACACGTCCCTCTCTTGCTGCATCTGTTAAGCGCGTTACTTCTTGAGCGACCTCAACAATAGACTTAGTTTGACAACCTTTGATATTTGGCACTAGTAAACCAAGTTTTGAGTCAACAGCCATACCTATGTTGTGATCATCAAAGTATGTGATCTCTGTACATTCTTCGTTCACTTGAGAGTTCACAATTGGGAACTCTTTGATAGCTAAAGACAGCGCCTTGATAAAGAACGGCATCATTGTCAGCTTAATGCCCTCTTTTGCATATTGCTCTTTGAGCTCTTTACGCAAAGCGATGATCTCTGTGAGATCAATCTCATCACTAAAGGTAAAGTGTGGAATGGTTGAAACAGACGCCACCATTTGCTTCGCCATTGCCGCTTTCATGCCACGAATTGGCTCGACACGTGTCCCGCCCGTCGCTTGTACTGGGCGCGCTGTTGTCGCAGGTTGTGACGATGAGGTTGTAGATTGAGCACCCTCTTCTACAAAGCGAGTGATATCTTCTTTATACACACGACCGTTTTTACCCGAACCTGGCACTTGATTAATATCAATGTCTTGTTCACGAGCCATACGACGCACAGCTGGTGAAGCTATGGCTTTTCCGTTAGCTGGCAATTGTGTTTTCGGTGCGCTTTTTTGTTGTGATGCTTTAACTGTTTGTGCCGCAGCTTTCACTTCAACTTTTGCTTCTGCTGGTGCGTCATTCGTGCCAGCTAAGCGCATTTGGAATAATGGGCTGTGTACTTTAGCAATTTCACCTTTTTGATAATAAAGCTTTTCAACTATACCATCATGCTTAGCTGGGATTTGGACCAATGCTTTGTCTGTCATCACATCACAAACCGCTTGGTCTTCTTTGATCTCATCACCTTCTGCAACTAACCATTCGACAATTTCACACTCAACAATACCTTCGCCGATATCTGGTAAAATAAAGTCTTCAAGCTGTGATGAAGCTGTCGGTGCCGGCTGTGCGTTGTTATCACTTACATCGCTATCGTTAGCAGGCACTGCACCCGCCACTTCCATTGCAAACAATGGTTCATGTACTCTGGCAATTTCACCTTTTTCATAGTGAAGCGTGGTGATCACACCATCATGTACCGCTGGGATCTGCACCAATGCTTTATCGGTCATTACATCACAAATAGGCTGATCTTCTTTTACTTCATCACCTACTGCGACTAACCACTCGACAATTTCACATTCAACAATGCCTTCGCCAATATCTGGTAAGATAAATTCTTTAGCCATGACTAATCCTTAAAACTCTACAGACTTTTTAATCGCAGCGAATACTTTGAGTGCATCTGGCACGTATTCTTTTTCTAATGCTAGTGGATAAGGAGTATCTAGACCACACACACGAGCAATTGGCGATTCTAAGTGTAAAAAACATTCTTGTTGAATTGTCGCTGCTATTTCAGCACCGAAGCCATTAGTAATTGGCGCTTCATGACTGATAATAAGACGACCAGTTTTAACCACTGACTTCGCTACAGTTTCAACATCCCAAGGTAAAATACTACGCAGGTCGATTACCTCACAGCTAATGCCCGCTTCTTCAGCTTTAGCAGCGGCTTGTTCGATGATCTCCATTTGTGCGCCCCATGCAAGCAAAGTCACATCGCTACCTTCTTTAACCACCTCCGCTTTACCAATCTCTATGGTGTAATCTTCTTCTGGTACTTCGCCAACTGAAGCACGGTATAAGCGTTTTGGTTCAAAGAAAATGACGGGGTTATCATCTTTAATACATGCGCGTAATAATCCTTTAGCTTGATATGGGTTGCGCGGTACAACCAACTTTAATCCCGGAGTATGAGCAAAGTAAGCCTCAGGTGATTGAGAATGATATAAACCACCGGCAATACCACCACCGTAAGGGGTACGAATCGTTAAGTTGCCGACATTAAATTCATTACCACTGCGATAACGGAACTTCGCCGATTCGTTCACAATTTGGTCAAACGCTGGAAAAATATAATCAGCAAACTGAATTTCAGCTAAAGCTGGAGCACCAAACGCGGCTAAGCCATTAGCGAAGCCCAAAATCCCCTGCTCCGTTAGCGGTGTATTAAATACGCGATGTTTGCCGTATTTTTCCTGCAAGCCAGATGTCGCGCGAAAAACGCCACCAAAATACCCCACATCTTCACCAAAAATACACGCTTGTGGGTGTTCATTCATGGTGATATCAAGCGCCGAGTTAATGGCGTGTAGCATGTTCATTTTAGCCATTATTTAATTCTCCCTGCAGTCACTGGATAGGCATCTGGGTGCTGTTTAATATGCTCTTTTAATTCTTCATACTGTTTTTGTAGTGAAGGAATTGGCGTGTCGTAAACGTCAGAGACAAGTTCTTCAAGCGCTGGTTTTTGTACTTTTTCAGCAACTTTAACCGCAGCCAAAATATCTTCGCGGATCTTTTCTTTTTGCGCTTCGTCTTCTTTTTCGTCCAACCAACCTTGTTTTAACAACCACTTCTTAAAACGCTCAATTGGACAACTTGCTTTAAACGCAGCTTCTTCTTCTTTACTACGATAACCAGATGGGTCATCAGACGTTGAATGTGCACCTAAACGGTATGCGATTGACTCGATTAATACAGGCTCACCTTGTTGTGTAGCAATTTTACGAGCTTCCTGAGTCGCTGCAAATACAGCTAACGCATCAGCACCATCAACTCGAATGGTTTTCATACCATAACCTACACCACGTGATGCAATACCATCCCCTTTAAACTGCTCATCAGCAGGGGTTGAAATGGCGTAGCCATTGTTACGAGCGAAGAAAATAACAGGTGCTTCATGTACCGCGGCCATGTTTAAGCCTGCGTGGAAGTCTCCTTCTGATGCAGCACCTTCACCAAAGTAACAAATGGTAACGTTATCAATTTCTGATGCCAGCTTACCAGTCTCTTTATCAATATGCTTAAGCTTCTGACCATACGCATAGCCAGTAGCTTGTGGGATTTGTGTGCCCAGTGGTGAAGATATCGTTAAGTAATGTAATTCTTTTGAGCCGTAGTGCACGGGCATTTGACGACCCTTGCCTAAGTCTTTTTCGTTAGAGAACAACTGGTTCATGAACTGTTCAAGGGTAAAGCCACGATATGCGATAGCCGCTTGTTCACGGTACTGAGCCATGATCATATCATCTTGCTTTAAAGCCGCAGCACTGGCCGTGATAGCGGCTTCTTCACCTAAACACTGCATGTAAAAACTAACACGTCCCTGGCGCTGTGCCGCTTGCATGCGCTCATCCAACAGGCGAATAAAACGCATCGTAGAGTACAGGCGTTGCGCAGTTTCCTTGTCTATATCAGGTGCCGTTGCACCAGCAAGTACTTCACCGTCATCACCTAATATGGATAAAGTTGGAATATCCAGGGCATGGCTATCAATAAACTTCAACTCATGGCTGATATTTAACGATATGTTATTGGGGTTAGTCATAACCTACCTTCTCTTGTTGTCATAACACATTTGCAAGTTAAGCGGCATGTGCAAGCACAGGCTGAACCTGAACGGCACCAATCACAATGAATTTTTTAATTATAGATTGGCTTTATTTTGTATTAATAATCCGTTCAGCTAATGCAAACTGATTAAATAAAAACTAGTGTCACTTTACGTTAACGTAAAGGGTTATTCAACTAATCCTAGATGAATAACCCATAATTTGCATAATTATGCTTGGAAAGATTTTGATACGGAGGGATAACTAACTTAAAAACAAATATTTATACAAACCTCTCATCTACTTCCATAGGAATAACCGTTAATAAAGCACGTTGTCCTAGTGCTACATTTGCATTTGGAAAAATGATGGCTTCCCCCTCAACTTCCGCAAGATACCTAGTTTCTCCGTCGGTTGCCAACAACTCCCCTTTAGCAAAGCCGGTGAAGTTTTCTGCACTGTCTGGAAACGGAAACGTAAAGTCTTCTTGTGTTCTATTGATTGTTCTATGGACTTGGAATAGCTCATAGTCATCAGGATTAAACTTTCCGAAATCCAGCTTTTCTTGGCTAATTAATGCGATTAAAGTTGCCTTGGTTTTTGCAAAACGGCTCATATCATTTTCACCAAATGGCTTTACTTGACCCAATTCCACCGTAAACGCATCTGCGCCAAACTGTTTTGATGAAAAATAACTAAATGTGGTCGCTGCTGAGCGCATCATCAGCACAGTGTTTACACCACAGGCTAATAAAAATTGTAATTGCGACTTTTTCCACGGTTCTCCATGTAGAAATGGATAGACCGCAAATTTCTCATTTTTTGAGCCTCGAATGGCGGTATGTAAGTCGTAGTGACAACGATAACGCCCATCTTCCACTGACGTGAAAAAGTCCGTTACATAACGTTCTAGATTCGCGGCACGCTTGCGCTCCTGATTATCAACCCCGTCTTGAGCATGAGTGCCATTAAACAATCTGTTTAAGTTTTCTTCGACGAAACGCTCACCAATGTTAATCGACTTTGGATTGCCAAATATAAACAACACACGATGTTTAAGTTCTAGCTGCTCATTAATGATGCTCTGAATTAGCTCATCACAAATCTCAATTGGCGCAGTTTCATTACCATGAATCGCACTAGACAATACAATGTCCTTTTGACCATATTGAGCGGGGGTGAATTGGATCACTCCTGTGTCTATCACGTCTACTTGAGTGCCATTGGACAAAGTAAATTGCTCAGCAGGTAAATGAAATTCATTATTTCTAGTCAGGGTTAAAAAATCCCCTGTACGTTTTAGTTCTTCTAGGTACATACGGTCACCTGATATGGTTATTGTGTGAGAGTGATTACCTTTGCTCAAAAGGTACAAAAAAGCCATGCAATAGCATGGCTTTTTAAGAATTAAAGCTTAACTGATAACTGAGTCAACCAGAGCTTTTGCCTCTTGCTCTAGTTGTTGCAAATGTGCTTCCCCTTTAAATGACTCAAGATAGATTTTATATATATCTTCTGTGCCAGATGGGCGAGCCGCAAACCAACCATTTTCAGTCACAACTTTTAAACCGCCTATTGCCGCGTTATTACCCGGTGCGTTGGTTAAAATTTGGGTGATTTTGTCACCGGCTAATACATCAGCAGTTACATCTGATGGGCTTAACGCTTTTAAACGATCTTTTTGCTCGCCGGACGCCGGGGCGTCAATACGCTTGTAAAGTGGCGCTCCAAACTGTTGTTCAAGTTCTCTGTAACGCTCAGACGGAGTTTTTCCTGTCACAGCTAAAATTTCAGCGGCAAGCAACCCTAGAATAAAGCCGTCTTTGTCGGTGTTCCAGACATCGCCATCCATTCTCAGAAACGACGCTCCAGCACTTTCTTCACCACCAAAAGCTAACCACTGTCTGTTTAAACCTTTAACAAACCATTTAAAGCCCACTGGTACTTCATATACTTCATGATTATTCGCAGTAACAACTTTATCAATCATCGCTGAAGACACTAGCGTCTTACCGATTTTTACATCACTTGGCCAATTTCTATGATTTAACAAATAATCAATGGCTACAGCTAGAAAATGGTTCGGATTCATCAAACCATCTTTGGTAACAATACCGTGTCGGTCATAGTCAGGGTCATTACCAATGCCAATATCATAATCATCTTTTAATGCGATTAAATTTGCCATTGCATATGGGGATGAACAATCCATACGAATTTTGCCATCTTTATCTAATGGCATAAATGCGAAACGCGGGTCAACTTGATTGTTTACAACTGTTAAATTCAGCTCGTATTTCTTTTCTATAACAGGCCAAAAGTTGATCCCCGATCCCCCCAGTGGATCGACACCTATTTTCACACCGGCCTTTGCAATAGCTTGCATATCAACAATGTTGCTCAAATCTTCAACATAAGGTGTTACTAAATCTTGATATTTTATAAACCCTGAGCGTCTCGCTTTGGCAAACGGGAATAACTCGACCTCTACAAGGTCTTCAAGTAGTAGCTGGTTAGCTCTATTTTCAATCCAATTGGTAACATCAGTGTCAGCAGGCCCACCATTTGGTGGGTTATATTTAAAACCACCATCTTCAGGTGGGTTATGTGATGGCGTAACAACAATACCATCGGCTAACTCGTTAGGATTATTTTTGTTATGACATACTATCGCATGGCTAATTACTGGCGTTGGCGTGTAGTCATCATTTTCTTGAGTGATAACCTGTACTTCATTAGCAACCAAAACCTCTACTGCTGAATTAAATGCGGCTTCTGATAACGCATGGGTATCTTTACCTAGAAACAGCGGGCCGAAAATGTCATTCGCTTTACGATAATCACAGATGGCTTGTGTAATTGCCAAAATATGAGATTCATTGAACTTCACGTTGTATGAACAGCCGCGATGTCCCGAGGTGCCAAAGGCTACACATTGTTCTGGGTGTTGCTCTAAATCAGGCTCATTTAAGTAATAAGCGGATACAAGTTTTGGAATATCTGCCAATTGCGACTGCGCTGCTTGTTTGCCAGCGCCTGGGTGGATTGCCATACGATGTCCTTATAGGTAGTCTCGGATAGTTTCAGCTTGCGCTTCAGTGTAGCCTAAGCTTAACGCGACTTCATGAAGCATCATTTTCTTACGAGTCGTATTTGAGTTGGTCATCACCCAATATTCACTATCGAGAATATTTTTTGGGTTCATACTACTACCACTTTCAAGTAACGCTTCTTTACTTTTTGCAAAATAAATACGATCACGCCCTTTAATATCTAGCACCTTGTGAAAACTTTTTTTATGGGTGCGATGCAGCGCGCATAGAATAAATAAGAACCTACCTACTACACCTTTTTGCATAGCAAGCTCTTCTTTATTTAAAATATTGAAGACATTTTCATTTGATTGTTCAAGCTCATCGACCACTGGTTGCTGTTCGCTTTGTTCTGATTGTGTGGCAGGTTCGCTGCTTGACATAGGTGCTGACGGCACACTGCTATCAACAGAGAGATTTAATAAACGACGCAAAATTTGAGAGGCACTTTCGCCAATACTTTGGGTATTGCTTGCGATGTATTGATAAAGTTCGTCATCTATTTCTATTTTCTTCATGCTTTTCCTGTCATTACTGAAATTTAGTGCATCTATGGGCGATTATATCCTGATTTCACTTATTACTCTACGGCTTTGCATTTTTGCATAACGCTGGCACAATTGTGCATCAAATTTAGGAGAATACATGTTACTTAACTTCACCCAAACAGGCTCTGGAGCCCATGTGATCCTTATCCATGGTCTTTTCGGCTCTTTAGATAACCTAAATATTGTTGCTAAGGCGTTAGCCGAACATTTTACAGTGACGAATGTAGATTTGAGAAACCACGGCTCATCATTTCACGATGCGGTGATGGATTATCCGACCATGGCATCAGACGTGATTGCTTTAATGGATCATCTTAAAATTGAACAGGCACATATAGTTGGCCATTCGATGGGCGGTAAAGTTGCGATGCAAATGGCTATGTTAGCTGAACAAAAAGTTGCGCGTTTAGCCATACTGGATATTGCACCAGTAGCCTATCACTCAAGGCACGATAGCATTATTGCAGGTTTAAAAGCAGTTGCTGATGCCCTTGCGCATAAAAAAATACAAAACCGCAACGAAGCCGATAAAATCATGGCACAGTATATTGAAGAGCTTGGTGTAAGGCAGTTTCTATTGAAAAGCTTGGCTAAAAATGAGCAGTCTGAACTTGCGTGGCGCTTTAACTTACCTGCTATTTGTGAGAATTACAGCAAAATAACTGCAAATATAAATGCAACTCATTCTTGTTTGTGTGATACCCTATTTATCAAGGGAAACAACTCCGACTATATATTGCCTGAACATAAAGATGCTATTACCCAATGCTTTAGTAATGCCAAAGCGAAAGTGATCCATGGTGCAGGCCACTGGCTCCACGCGGAAAAGCCGCAATCAGTAAATCGCTCTATAATTGATTTTCTTCAATTATAATGTTGTTTTTACGTTGCGAACTTAATTTATCTCAAATGATTATGTTATAGTACGCGCCGTTTTAGATTTTAGTAGAGCGCACATGGTCAGTCAGTTTATAAATGAATTTGAAACCTTAGGGCTGTATTTCGCGTTAGCGGGTATCTTCTTTTTTATAGGAATGGCTATCCAAGATGTTCTAAAAAAGGGTGATGTGCCAAAATTTGGTAGATACACCGTTTGGTTAGTGTTGTTTCTGGGCTGTTCAGGTTTTATTGCCAAAGGCTTAATACAGGTATTTTGGCAAGGTGCAGGTGTTGGTTAGACATGGCAAAATCTGAAACAGATAGAACCACGATTGACTTATTTGATAATGAAAAACGCCCAGGCCGACCGAAAACCAACCCACTTCCAAGAGAAGTGCAATTAAAGGTCAACAAGCGTAATCAGATTAAACGTGATCGTGCAAGAGGATTGAAACGCGTAGAATTTAAAGTTTCATCGGAGCTTTATCAAGCTTTGAGTGATATGGCAGATGAGCAAAACATAAGCCGTAGCGCGTTAATAGAGACCATCTTGCAAGAGAAATTAGCGAATAACAGATAGAAGGTAAGCATTAAATGGCAAGCGTAGGTATATTTTTTGGCAGTGACACAGGCAACACTGAACACGTTGCTAAGATGATACAAAAAGAGCTAGGTAAAAAGCTTGTAGACGTCAAAGACATTGCAAAAAGTAGTAAAGAAGAAATCGCGGAATTTGATCTGATCTTATTCGGCATTCCTACATGGTATTATGGTGAAGCCCAATGTGACTGGGATGATTTCTTCCCTGAATTAGAAGAAGTAGACTTCGAAGGCAAACTCGTGGCGATCTTTGGTTGTGGCGACCAAGAAGACTACGCTGAGTACTTCTTAGATGCAATGGGTATGATTAATGACATTGTTACTGAAAGAGGTGCACTTGTTGTCGGTCACTGGCCTACTGAAAGTTACCAGTTCGAAGCGTCAAAAGCATTAGTGGACGACTCACACTTTGTGGGTTTAGGAATTGATGAAGACCGCCAGCCAGAGCTAACCGAACAACGTGTTAAAGCTTGGTGTGCTCAAGTATACGATGAAATGTGCTTAGCAGAGTTAGAGGACTAAACACTACAAGCTTTGCACTTAGGTGCAGAGCAAGTTATTCTTAAGTTTGAGCGGCGTCGTGCGAATGACTTAAGATAAATACATATAAATAGATTGAGACAGATTTAATGACTGATCACAACTTAGAGTTAAAAAAAGCCGGTTTAAAGGTAACCCTTCCAAGGATCAAAATCCTTGAGATCTTACAATCACCAGACAATCAGCATATCAGCGCTGAGGATGTTTACAAAATCCTACTAGATTTAGGGGAAGAAATAGGTCTGGCAACGGTTTACCGCGTATTAAACCAGTTTGATGACGCAGGTATTGTAAGTCGACACCATTTCGAAGGGGGCAAGTCTGTATTTGAACTGTCTGGCAGCACACATCATGACCACCTTGTTTGCTTGAAATGTGGAAAAGTGGTTGAATTTGAAGATGATGTCATTGAGTCTCGTCAAGATGAGATTGCTAAACAAAATGGCATTAAACTGACAAACCATTCACTTTATTTGTATGGTGAATGTGAAGACAAAGAAGCATGTAAAAAGTACGCTGAAGAAAACGGCAACTAATTATTATTTCTTTGTTCGTAACCGGCTTAGGCCGGTTTTTTTTTGCCTAAATATTGACTCTGAAGATTTATTGCTCAGAAGCCACCAAAAAAACACTGGATATTTACCCAGTGCTCGGTAAAATAGCGTTATTACATTCGAAGGATAGAACAGATGTACAAGTTTTTTGAACGCTTCACCAATCCATTTCCTGAAACTCTTGTCAGCCAACCCCCTAATTCACTCTATGCATTTTGCCGTTTTTATACCAAGGGCATGGAGTGGCCACTAATTCTGATGTCATTGAGTGCTGCAATGTTGGCGATCCTTGAGGTCATGCTATTTGGGTTTATGGGCGATTTAGTTGATTGGCTATCTAATTACACTCCAGCTGCATTGTTTGAGAAAAAAAGCTCCGAGCTTTTGTTCATGACGTTAGTCACCGTGGTGGTTTTGCCTGTTCTCGTGCTTTTTCATTCTGCGATTTTGCATCAAAGCTTGCTGGGTAATTATCCTATGTCAATACGTTGGCAAGCACACCGCTACTTGCTAAAGCAGAGTATGAGTTTCTACCAAGATGAATTTGCAGGTCGCATAGCAACCAAAGTCATGCAAACCGCACTTGCTGTTAGAGAAAGTGTGATGAAACTCTTGGATGTACTTGTCTACGTAATGGTCTACTTTACTGCCATGATGGCTCTGGTAGCACAGGCAGATATTAGACTTTTACTACCCATGCTCGCATGGTTAGCGTTATATATCGGTGTACAGATTTACTTCGTACCAAAGCTCAAACGCGTTTCCAGCACTCAAGCCGACGCTCGCTCTGAAATGACCGGCCGAATCGTCGACAGTTACGCAAACATTTCTACCGTTAAACTCTTCTCATATACACAACGTGAAGAAGAATACGCTAAAGACAGCATGAACGTTTTTATTCAGCCTGTTTATAAGCAAATGAGATTGGCAACTGGCCTCAATGTGAGTGTGCAGGCACTAAACTACCTATTGGTGTTCTTCGTTGCCGCATTGTCTTTGTATTTATGGTCACTCAGTGCAATCAGCGTAGGCGCAATCGCCATTACCATTAGTCTTGCTTTACGACTAAACGGCATGTCGCAATGGATAATGTGGGAGATCAGCGGTTTGTTCGAAAACATAGGCACCGTCTCTGATGGCATTGCTACCCTTTCTAAGCCAATTGACATAAAAGATGCTCCACACGCACATGCACTGGAATTTAGCGAAGGTGCAATAGAATTCAAAGATATCTGCTTTGCGTATAAGCGCCTTGATAAAAATACCCAAGCCAACGTAATTGATAATTTGTGCTTATCAATTAAACCAGGTGAAAAGGTTGGCGTGGTTGGTCGCTCAGGCGCAGGTAAGTCTACCTTGGTCAACTTGCTTCTGAGGTTTTACGATATAGACAGTGGCAGCATTTGTATTGATGGACAGGATATTTCAAAGGTAAAACAGGAAAGCCTTCGCCAATACATTGCCATGGTAACTCAAGATACCTCATTACTGCACAGGAGCGTACGTGACAACATTTTATATGGGCGTCCAGAGGCATCGGAAGAGGAATTAATTAGTGCAGCTAAACAAGCGCAAGCATATGAATTTATTCAAGACTTAGAAGACAGTAAAGGCAACAAAGGTTTCGATGCTCAAGTAGGTGAACGCGGCGTTAAACTCTCAGGAGGTCAACGTCAGCGAATAGCCATTGCCCGCGTATTACTAAAAAATGCCCCCATACTCATTTTAGATGAAGCCACCTCAGCGCTTGACTCAGAAGTTGAAGCCGCTATTCAAGATAGCCTAGATACCCTGATGACTGGTAAGACAGTTATTGCTATCGCACATCGCTTGTCAACTATCGCACAAATGGACAAGCTCATCGTGATGGAACAAGGGCAGATTGTCGAACACGGAACACATAGCGAATTACTCGCACAAGGCGGTATTTATGCCAAGCTGTGGGCACATCAAACGGGTGGATTTATTGGCGTGGAGTAGCGCAAGAACAAATAGCAAGCCTACCTACTGTGCTAACTCGTCAAGTACCATGACACTTCTAGCTAAGTGCTTAACTATATGGCGACGTCATAGACGGTATAGATTGCATAGAGGTTAATGGGACAATGCACCACTGTATCACTATCTCAGCGAAGAGCTTGTATAACCTTCGTTTTGAAACCGTAACGGTGCTTTAAATTTGTCCCATTGTTGACGCACAAACACTGTGCTGAGCAAATAAAAGGTAAACCAAACCGTTTACCAGCTAATAAATAAAGTATACGCCAGCGTTCACTTATCTTTACTATCGGTATATATTGTATAGTTAGTGGGCTAAAGCAAGGTCGCTTCTCTGAGTATGTCAAGTGGACTCACAACACTGCCGGTTCAGAGATCGTACGCATTATTATCTGCAAAGTTAGCATTACAATGCATCTACAGGAATCGGAGTAAACATGTATCCACACTTCACTAGCTGTGTAAACTCAGTCTTACTTATGGCAAGCACGCTTCTTTTGCTTACAGCATGCCAAGAAGATAATTCACAATCAGCTTCTCACGCTATGCCGCCAGCGGCTGTGAGCGTTCTCCCTGTCACAAAAACTAATGTTCCCATTACCATCGAGCTGCCCGCAACACTTGCCGGCAATAAAGAAGTAGAAATACGTGCGAGAGTATCTGGTATTGTCGAATCAAGGAATTTTGAAGAGGGTCAAAAAGTAACTGAAGGCCAATCGCTTTTCACATTGGACCTAGAACCATTTCAACTTGAACTGGAAACCGCACAGGCTAAATTACACGCTGCTCAAGCAGCTGTGACCCAAACTAAACGAGAACGAGACCGCTTTGAAACACTCACCAACGAACGCTCTGTCTCAAAACGCGACTTTGATAATGCCGCATCCAGCTACGATATCGCGTTAGCAAATTTAGAATCCGCCAAGGTTGCATTAAACGAGGCTAAGCTCAATTTAAACTACGCTCAGGTAAAAGCCCCTGTTTCAGGGATCATTGGACGAGAGCTTGTTTCTGAGGGAAGCTATGTTTCAGGTCCTGAGGTGTTACTTACACAGCTAACAGATACCAATACTATGCGTGTAAGATTTGGCTTCTCTGAACGTGAACAATTAAAAATGCGTCAGGATGTTGAAACTGGCAGTTTGACGTTACCTGAGAATAACGAATTTGATGCTCAGATAGTGCTACAAGATGGCAGTATCTACCCTCAAACCGGTAAAGTTAACTTTTCGGATGTAAGAGTAAATCGCTATACTGGCACAAGTGAATTACAGGCTAAAGTGGCTAACCTGCACTCACAGCTCAGACCGGGGCAGTTTGTGCGAGTCAGACTCAAAGGTGCTGTACGCCACAATGTGGTACTGCTACCACAGCGAGCGGTGCTAGATAACGGCACTGGCAAGTTTGTTTATATTGCTACCAAAAACGAGCAAGGTATGCTGGTTGCTCTACCTGCTCCTGTCAACGTTGGTGAATGGGTAAGAATAAATAGTGACAACTATTGGATTATCCGCGATGGTCTCACCGAAGAACAGTCCGTTATTGTAGAAGGTATGGCGCGTATTTTCTTTCCCGGAATGCCAGTACAAGTGGCTCAACAGGGAGAAAAATAACGTATGTTTTCTCGCTTTTTCATAGACAGACCCATCTTTGCGTTCGTTATATCTATTGTCATTGTGCTCGCAGGACTTGCCGCAATGAGAAGTCTCCCCGTTGCACAATACCCTGAGATAGCACCACCCGTTGTGCAGGTGACAGCACTCTACCCTGGTGCCTCTGCTGAAGTATTAGAGCAAACGGTGGCTGCCCCTATCGAGAATGCAATTACTGGTGTTGAGGGCATGATGTATATGAGTTCAACCAGTACCAGTTCGGGTGTTACCACCATCATGGTAACATTTGAAATTGGCACTGATGTGGACCAAGCTGCTGTTAACGTCAATAATCGCGTCAAACAAGTTGAAGCAAGATTACCCGAAGAAACACGTCGGCAAGGCGTTGTCGTCGCAAAGGGCTCATCAAGTTTTTTACAAGTTCACGCATTTTACTCGCCGGATAACTCCCGCACAAGTTTATGGACCTCCAACTACGTAACCATGAACGTGCTCGATAAGATAAAACGTATTCCAGGCACAACTAATGTGCAAATTTTCGGTGCCAAAGACTATGCAATGCGTATCTGGCTTCGTCCTGACGTTATGAGTCAGTTGGGGGTGACCGTTGAAGAAGTCACAGGCGCAATTAGAGAACAAAACTCCCAGTATGCGGCTGGCCAAATTGGCGCCCCACCTATATCAGAACACGCTCAAGAGCTAGTTTACAGTGTAACTGCACAGGGACGCTTGTCCACCGCACAAGAGTTTGAAGACATTCTGATTCGCGTTAACCCCGATGGTTCTAACCTGCGTTTAAAAGATATTGCCCGTGTTGAGCTAGGCTCTAAAGATTACAATTTTGCGGGTACCATTAATGGCAAACAAGCAGTACTGCTAGGAATTTTCTTACAACCTGGTGCTAATGCCTTAGATGTTGCTGATCAAGTTAACCAAACCATTGATGAACTAAAAACCCAATTCCCAATCGGCTTGTCTCACTTAAATGCTTATGACACCACGCGTTTTGTCGAGGTTTCAATCCGTGAAGTGCTTAAAACCTTGGGTGAAGCAATGGTTTTAGTATTTCTGGTCGTGTACCTGTTTTTACAGAATTGGCGTGCCACACTGATCCCAACTTTAGCGGTGCCTGTATCACTACTTGGCACATTCGCTGGAATGTATATGCTTGGCTATTCTATTAACACTTTAACCCTATTTGGGATGGTGCTTTCAATCGGTATCGTGGTCGACGATGCGATTGTGGTTCTGGAAAATGTCGAACGCATCATGCACGAAAAGCACCTCAGTGCACGTGAGGCAGCAATTCAAGCTATGCAAGAAGTAAGCGGCCCCGTTGTTGCTATCGTTTTGGTACTTTGCTCTGTATTTGTGCCCATCGCGTTTCTTGGCGGCTTAACCGGTGAGTTATTCCGCCAATTTGCCATCACAATCTCAATCTCTGTGAGTTTATCGGGCGTTGTTGCACTGACCATGACACCGGCACTGTGTGTACTCATACTCAAACATGAACACAAACAAACCGCTGGATTCTTTGTCTGGTTCAATAACTTTTTTACAATGATTACAAGCCGTTATGTTAGTACAGTTAGCTTTATGGTCAGACGAGGCTTATTAGGCTTTATATTAGTCGCGGGTATGATAGCCATTACTGGTACGCTGTGGAAAAATACACCTAGCTCATTGGTTCCAGATGAAGACCAAGGATTCTATATTTCCGCTATATTCTTGCCCGATGGTTCATCTTTGCAGCGCACGGCCAAGGTAGTAGACGAAGTAATAGCAGCCGTTCAGTCAAACCCAGCAAATGAAAATGTGGTCGCATTCACTGGCTTTGACTTTATTGGCAATGGCTATAAAAACAGCGCTGCAACTTTGTTTGTGACTCAAAAACATTGGGATGAGCGAGAAATAGACGCTAAATCTCTAGTTGGCGAGCTATACATGAAAACAGCACATATTAATGAAGCTTTGGTGCTGGCATTTAACCCGCCAGCTATTTTCGGACTTGGAAATACAGGTGGCTTCGAAGTGTACCTACAAAATAAAGGTGCCGGTGGACCAGAAAAACTTAAGCAAGGAATGCAGTTGTTGATGGCAGAGGCACAAAAAAGCCCAGTCCTTGCCAGTTTGCAAACCCTTTGGCGTCCTGATGCTCCGCAACTTAAAGTTCATATGGACAGAGAGCAAGCTAGAGCCATGGGAGTCAATATTAATAGTGCTTTTAACGCATTGGCTGCCAACTTAGGAACCTATTACGTCAATGACTTTAATAAATTTGGTCGAGCATGGCAGGTGCTTCTCTCAGCAGAAGCCGAGTTTAGAATGACACCAGAAGACGTTGGTCGTATTTATGTTAAGAATAATAAAGGCGATATGGTACCAATTTCAGCCTTCACAGATATTGAGTATAGCCGTGGCCCAGAAAGCCTCGAACGCTATAACAATTTGTCAGCGGTGAAACTACTCGGCGAAGCAGCCCCAGGGTATAGTTCAGGACAAGCTATCGCAGAAATGGAACGTATCGCGCGTCAAGTATTACCAATCGATATGAGCTATGACTGGACAGGTTCAGCCTATCAAGAAAAGCAAAGTTCCGGTACCACAGGGCTTGCGTTGGGGCTGGCTGTGATCATGGTATTTTTAATTCTCGCGGCATTGTATGAACGTTGGTCACTGCCATTTTCCGTCTTACTTGCCCTTCCCTTTGGAACATTTGGGGCGTTGGTATCAATTTGGGTTGCAGGTTTAACTAATGATGTCTATTTCCAAATTGGACTCGTCACGCTATTGGGCCTAGCCAGTAAAAACGCTATTTTGATTGTTGAGTATGCACTGATGAAACACCAACAAGGCTGGAGCGCAAGCGCAGCTGCACTGGAAGCAGCTCGATTAAGGTTCAGGCCTATCATTATGACCTCTCTGGCTTTTATTCTGGGTGTAGTACCGCTTGTACTAAGCTCCGGGGCAGGAGCTGGCGCTAGGCATAGTGTTGGCACAGGTGTGATGGGTGGCATGATGGCCGCTACTTTCTTAGCTGTCTTTTTCGTACCTTTGTTCTTTTTCTGGTTAACCAATAGACAAATCACTGAAAAACGCTCGAGAGAAGAGTTAGCGCAAGAAATAGCCGAGCAACATAAGAAGGAACATGTTGATACCAAAGAAGGGTTAGCATAAAAACTTAAAAGGCGGCAAAATGCCGCCTTTTAAAGTCTGTAAAATCTTTAAGTAACCGTTATGGTTGAACAACAGTCACAAACGGGTCCCAGTTAATCTCTTTGATTAACTCAGTGCCTTTGTATACTTTTACATAGAAAGTATACGCTTCAGTTTGCGAAACACCTGGGTTTGGACGCCCTGGTAACGTCGCATTAGCTTGAACAAATGGCTGATAAGCTGTTTGGCGTTCAATATTTACGCGCTGATCTTGTCTCATTGGGATTGCATCTTGCTCGTACACATAAACTGGCATATTACCTTGGTAAGCGGTCCAGTCTTTCAATAGCGTATTATTATTCCAATCATGCTCAGCATCGATGATAACAGAGTAGTTCTCATTACTACCTTCAGGTTGAACTACTTTAGGAAATGCGCTCCAACGGATGATATCATCATTGTCTACACGGATACTTAACTCAAAAGAGCCTTGTGAGTTACTAAGCACGATGTCTTGCGATGCATACATATTTACTGCACGGCTTCCAGGAGCACCATTTTCAACTGCTTCACAATCAACAACAACTTCTACGCGATGTATAGTCATTTTTTATCCTTAAAATATTTAACATTCAACAAGTAAGTAAATCAATTATCGCACATCACACCAATGAGCGAATTATATATTTACCTAAATAGCGTACAGTGAATTATTCATTCAACCGAACGAGCATAGAATATCCACACTCCAAACAAATATCAACACACAATGTACATTTTGGTTACAAATTTTGACCATTTTTCATTACAGTCAATTACACCAAATTATAAATCATGAAAAACACTATTCACTTCAATCCCATAGCAAACTTCTTCAAAAGGATAGCGATTCATCGTCAACCCCAACGCGCTGTCTAAACTGACCGCACCGTGTTTTTCATAAAAGGCACGAGCCTGTTCGTTTTTAGCGTAGATCCATGTATACGCCCGCTGATAGCCTTGCTCATAGAGTTTTAATAGGCGCGCTTTGAGTAATGCTTGACCCAGCCCTTTATTTTGATGATCGGGTAATACATAACCTCGATATAGCTCTCCAGCCTTTATTTTACAAACGCGTCGACTAACCGGGTTGTGGGCAGTACGATACTTACCACTTGCACCACACGCCACAATATGACGCCCATTGCTAATCACAAGTGCGGTATTCTCTTTTGGCTTATTGATAATCGATAACCAGATCTTTTGGAAGAATTCATGTGTGCCCCTGTCCAACACATCTTGAGGTAAAAATGGGTTAAACGCCTGTTGCCAACTTGCATGGGTTACTTTAGCCATTTCTTCTAAGTCTGCTAAGGTCGCATTTCTTATTTTTAGATTTTCTGGTAAGGACAAAGCGGCGGTCAGTGCTTGCGGATCTGCTTCTATTATGTCCATATAAATCACCTATAAAATTTAATCATTACGCAACAATTTAATACATTATTATTACAAAGGTGTATTTATACAAATATTTTTGTCTTTTTAAAAGCACTTTTTACCCGTGTAATAGCAACACTATGGCGTTTTTAGCGCTAACCCGTTAATATTAAATAAAACGCCAATATGGTCGTGTTATGAATAAGCAGCAACTTCTCGAAAACTTTGAACAATACTTTCAGGTAGACGACGCAAATCAAGTCAACCTCAAAGAGGTCAGTCATGATGAAGTACCCGCTACGGTGTCTGAGCTTGAGGAAAAAATCCCTGCATTGTTTAAACTCGCCAATGAAATGAAAGAGCTGGACCATAAAATGCTCAGCCCATTACGCAGCCTTGGTGATATCGCCACAGATCTTGCGACTTTTTTACAAGCTCAGTCTCGCAAAATAGATCTCATCATGAGCCACATTCTGGCCACAGAACAACCTGATGAAGACAATATCTACTGCGACTCATACGGTGGTGGTGGTATTCGCTTTACATCAAGCACAACTTACCCCCTTGGAACTCAACTTAGAACCAAGCTATTTTTACGACAAGAAGCCGCGGCAATTTATTGTTACTGTGAGGTGATCGACGTCAAGAGTGGCGAAGATAACACCTTTCAGCACACCATCGCGTTTACAAAAATCCGCGATGAAGATCAGGAACTAGTCGTACGCGCGAGCCTTCATGCACAAACTCGCCAGTTAAAAAAACGTCAATCAGATCAGAATAAAGAACAAAATAGCTGACAGTTCATGACACAATGATAAACTAACGGCTTAGTTATTTATTAGTGTTTAATCATGAGCTTTAGACTTCTACCTGAATGGGCGCCACAGGATGCTGTGATGCTCACCTGGCCTCACAAAGATACCGACTGGGCAAGCATACTTGCAAGCGTTGAACCTGTGTATGTCACCCTTTGTCAACACATTAGTCAGTTACAATATGTTGTAATCGTGGCCCACAATGAGCAGTTAAAAACACACATCAGCGCATTGTTAAACAATGCGGATGTCAATTTATCAAAAGTGATATTTGTCGTTGCACCATGTAATGATACATGGGCAAGAGATCACGGCCCACTTACCTGTGCCGACGACCAAGGACAATTATGCATTAAAGATTATATATTTAATGGTTGGGGCAACAAGTTTGAAGCTCAGTTAGATAATGCGATTAATGCAAAGGTGGTCAGCGAACTTTCAAACGCCAATAACCAGTACCAAGCGATGGACTTTGTTCTTGAAGGTGGTGGTGTCGAAATGAATGAACATGGCACCTTGTTAACAACCTCTGAGTGCCTTTTGAACCCAAATAGAAATCCTGCATATGACAAACAAGCAATAGAGTCACTGCTAAAAGAGCAGCTAGGAGCAAGTCATTTTTTATGGGTTGATCATGGTTATTTAGCAGGAGATGACACAGATAGCCACATTGACACCTTAGTTCGCTTTGCACCCGAGAACACCTTGGTTTATGTAAAATGTGATGATCAGAGCGATGAGCATTTCCCTGCATTAGAGGCCATGGAAAAACAATTGCAGAGCTTTAAAACACCCACTGGTGATGCATACAAGTTGATCCCTCTACCATGGCCAAAAGCGGTATTTAATGACGATGGTGATAGATTGCCAGCAACCTATGCCAATTACCTAATCATTAACTCAACAGTGTTAGTGCCTGTGTATAATGATGAACAAGACGCACTCGCCTTATCTCAGGTGCAAAGCGCGTATCCACAACATACCGTTATTGGCATAAATTGCCTGCCTATTATCCATCAATTCGGCAGTCTACATTGTATTACAATGCAACTGCCACGTGGTTTTTTAAAACAGGATTAAGCCATGAGTTCACAAATACTTAAAGTGGGTATGGTACAACATACCAACAGCAATAACTTAGAGCAAAACACTGAAAAAACAGTGCAAGGCATTCGCGACGCAGCTAAACAAGGTGCAAAACTTGTAGTACTACAAGAGCTTCATCGTAGCCTGTACTTTTGCCAAACAGAAGACACTGATTTATTTGACTTAGCAGAGACCATTCCCGGGCCAAGTACGAACCTGTACGGAGCGCTAGCAAAAGAGTTAGACATTGTTATCGTCACCTCTTTGTTTGAAAAGCGCGCCACCGGCTTGTACCACAACACAGCAGTCATACTAGAGCGTGACGGAACGATTGCAGGAAAATATCGCAAGATGCACATTCCTGATGACCCAGGCTTTTACGAAAAATTCTATTTTACACCTGGCGACCTTGGCTTTACACCAGTTCAAACCTCTGTAGGTAAGTTGGGCGTACTTGTCTGTTGGGATCAATGGTTCCCTGAGGCTGCAAGATTGATGGCTATGGCTGGTGCTGAAGTGCTTATCTACCCTACCGCTATCGGCTGGGATCCAAGAGATGATCAAGATGAACAAATTCGTCAACGTGATGCATGGATCATTTCACAGCGCGCCCATGCGGTTGCCAACGGCGTACCGGTCATAAGCGTCAATCGTGTAGGTCACGAGCAGGACCCAAGTGCCCAAAGTGAAGGCATTCAATTTTGGGGGAATTCATTTGTAGCAGGTCCTCAGGGGGAAATGCTAGTTCACGCCAGTGAAACGCAAGAACAAACACTAGTGGTCGAAATTGATCAGGGCCGCAGTGAATCTGTACGCCGAATTTGGCCGTATCTACGTGATCGCCGCATTGACCAGTACCAAGATCTTTGCAAAATCTATCGTGACTAAATAAAAAACAAAACAGGAGTGATCAATGGCGTTAGCGCATTGGAGCGAATTACCTTGGGTAAAAAACACCACCGATAAAATCCACTGGGGCCAACTCAGTGGTAGTGGCTTGAGTGTCGCGCTAAGCGAAGGCATTGCAAAACACCCCGAGCTAGTTGTGATTGTTACCCCAGATACCCCTTCGGCACTGCGCTTAGAAACTGAGCTGGGATATTTGTTGCAAGATCGCTCAGTGATGATTTTTCCCGATTGGGAAACATTACCATATGATCACTTCTCTCCTCATCAGGATATTATTTCTCAACGCCTAGCCACGCTCAATGCTTTAAAGCACCAAAGTAGCAGTGTCTTGATTGTTCCAGTATCGACCCTAATGCTTCGTACCGCACCTCCCGCTTTCATCTACGGTAGTGCATTAAAGTACAAAGTAGGAGATGTGATAGACGCACAGCAATTAAAGTCAGCTTTAAGTGAGTCTGGTTACCGCCACGTGCAACAAGTTATGGAACATGGGGAGTTTGCAGTTAGGGGTTCGATAGTTGACCTATTCCCTATGGGTAGCCAACACCCCTATCGATTCGATTTTTTTGATGATGAGCTCGATAGTATTCGTTTATTCGATATTGAAACACAGCGCTCCAGCGACAAAGTTGATGAGATTGACTTGCTGCCAGCTCATGAGTTTCCAACAAATGATGCTGATATCGAGCGGTTTAGGGTCAGTTATAGACAAGCTTTCGGCGCAAGTGCCGAAAAAGACTCTATTTATATGCAGGTGACAAAAGGTAATTGGCCTTCGGGTATTGAATACTACTTGCCTCTGTTTTATGAGCAACTTGCAACCATATTCGACTATCTACCTGATAACACCACAATAATGCATTTAGGCGATATTGAACATGCAGCACAAAGCTTTTGGCACGACGTAGAGAAACGCTATGAAAATCGCCGCGTAGACCCATTAAGGCCACTGTTAGAACCCGCAAAGCTCTATCAACCAATTGAAGAACTATACAGTCATTTCAATCGCTATGGTCGAATTAGGCTTAGTCAGGCCAAACTAGGTACCAAAGCAGGTCACACTAACCTATCTGCTAGTGAGTTGTTCGACATACGTATCGATCATAAACTTGCAGAACCATATAGCAAAATTCTCACCTATATTGCCGAGCAAAAGAAACAAAAAGCACGGGTAATTTTTAGCGTTGAGTCTGATGGTCGCCGCGAATCGCTGCTGACATTACTCAAACCAACCGGCCTTAAACTCAAAGAGTTTAACGATTTCGCGGATTTTATAGCTAGCAAAGCTGATGTTGGATTAATAGTAAGCCCGCTTGAACAAAGCGTATTTTTATCCGCCTCAAATCAGGACAACAAGCCTGCACTGAGCATCATCACAGAGCAAGAGTTACTAGGCGTTAAAGTTTCTCAGCGACGACGCAGAAAACATAAGTATGAGCAAGGGCAAGATGCACTTATTCGTAATCTGGCGGAGCTAAAAGAAGGCCAACCTATTGTTCATCTAGATCACGGTGTAGGCCGCTATTTAGGATTACAAACCATTGATGCTGCAGGTGTTGCTACTGAGTTCGTTACTATCACCTACGCAAATGACGCTAAATTATATGTCCCCGTCTCCGCTTTGCACATGCTCAGCCGCTATTCTGGTGGTGAAGAAGCGTCGGCTCCATTACACAAGCTAGGTTCTGATGTATGGGAAAAAGCTAAACGCAGAGCCGCTGAAAAAGTAAGAGACGTCGCCGCGGAGTTGCTTGATATTTACGCAAAACGCCAAAGTAAACCAGGCTACGCTTTTAAACTCGACGGGGCACTATATCGTGACTTTGCAAATAGCTTTCCTTTTGAGGAAACCGATGACCAGCGCAATGCCATAGAAGCTGTATTGGCTGATATGCAGTCTAACCAAGCCATGGATCGACTAGTATGTGGCGATGTTGGATTTGGTAAAACAGAGGTAGCAATGCGAGGCGCGTTTGCTGCTATCAATGACAACAAACAAGTTGCCGTATTGGTACCAACCACTTTGCTAGCCCAGCAACATTATGAAAACTTTAAAGACCGCTTTGCCGACCTGCCTGTTCAAGTGGGGGTATTGTCGCGCTTTAACAGTACTAAAGAGCAAAAAGATACCTTAGACAAACTGGCAAACGGTCAGGTAGATATTGTTATTGGAACCCATAAGCTCATTCAAGAGAACATTAAGTTCAAAGATTTAGGATTACTTATCGTCGATGAGGAGCACCGCTTTGGAGTTCGTCAAAAAGAAAAAATTAAACAGCTTCGCGCAGATGTTGATATCTTAACGCTTACTGCAACTCCTATCCCCCGTACGCTCAACATGGCCATGAGTGGTATGCGCGACTTATCCATTATCGCAACTCCACCAGCAAAACGCTTAGCGGTTAAAACGTTTGTTAAAGAACGTAATGATGAACTTATTCGAGAAGCTATATTACGTGAAATTAAGCGTGGTGGTCAGGTCTATTTCTTACATAACAATGTAGAAACAATAGACAAAACTGCCAGTGAAATAACATCTCTCGTTCCAGAAGCAAATGTTGCGATTGCTCACGGACAAATGCGAGAGCGTGACCTTGAACATTTAATGAGCGAGTTTTACCATCAAAAATACAATGTTTTAGTGTGTACGACCATCATTGAAACTGGCATTGATATTCCCACCGCCAACACCATCATTATGGATAGAGCTGATAAGCTAGGTTTAGCACAAATGCATCAACTTAGAGGTCGAGTTGGTCGTAGCCACCATCAAGCCTATGCATATTTACTGACTAGAAACAGCCAAACCTTAACCAAAGATGCGGTTAAACGCTTACAAGCTATCGAGTCTCTCGAAGACCTTGGTGCTGGTTTTGCGCTTGCGACACACGATCTTGAGATCCGTGGCGCCGGAGAATTGCTTGGTGATGACCAAAGTGGTCAAATGCAAACTGTTGGCTTTACTTTATACATGGAAATGCTGGAGCAAGCTGTCCAGGCACTTAAAGATGGCAAAGAACCAACGTTAGATAATTTATTGCAGCAACACACTGACGTTGATTTAAAAATACCGGCTCTATTACCTGATGACTATATTCCTGACGTTAATATGCGTTTAAGTATGTATAAGCGTATTGCAAGCACCAAAGACCACCAAGAACTGGATGAACTTCAAGTTGAACTAATCGATAGATTCGGCCTGCTTCCTGATGCAGCAAAAAACCTTTTTAAAGTGCAAGAACTCAAACTCAAAGCAAATGAGCTTGGGATCAGCAAAATAGAAGCAAATGTTAAAGGGGGATACTTTGAATTCAATGCAACGACCAAGGTTAACCCAACGTTCATCATTGCTTTGATACAAAGCAATCCGCGTGTATATAAAATGGAAGGCGCAAATAAACTACGCTTTGCGATAGAAGAGAAAAATAGTCAAGAGCGTTTGAAACTAATCGATGCTATGATTGAAGACTTTCATAAAAAGGCAGTTGCATGAAGCACTTAATAACAAATGTTACGCTAGCATTATGCTTATCAGCATTCTCTATTGACGCTCAAGCTGAACGCTGGTTTGAAGTTGAGATGATAGCTTTTGAGCAACAGCCAACTGACTCGCTAAGAGAAGATTTTAGCCTAGTTCATCCACCAATCGAAGGTAAGAAACAATTGGACTTATTGACTGGTGGCTTCAACGCCCAAGGTCAACAGCGATGCTTAGAAGGCGACTCCGACTTTGATCCTCGCCCATTTATTGAAAAAATGAGTAACACTGACCACTCTTGGGGTTGTGATGCTAATAATGATTACATTGCTTTATATGACACTTTACCAATCTATCCCCACGCTGATCCACAAGAGCATATGGACAATATATATCTTTTGTCCGAAGAACAGTTAAAGTTTGAGAATGTACTAAAACAATTACAACGCCGTGGTTTGCAGCCAATCCTTCATACAGGGTGGCGCTTTCCTGAGCAGAGTCAACGCAGAGCACCATTTATAAAAATATTCGCGGGAAAAAGATTTGAGTCTCCAATCAGCCAAATGTTTCTCGATACTATCGAACAAAATGGCTACCTTGGGCTATTAGATAAAAGCTTTAATGTTAAAACCGAAGCTGATGAAGATCATTGGCAACTGGAAGGACTAATAAAGATACACGTAAAGCATTATTTATATGTAACCAGTAATTTTGATATTCGCTACTATATGGATAATGGCGATATACAAAAAGCTCGAATGTCCCAGTTTACACGCGTATACAGCGGAGATATACATTACTTAGATCATCCCAAATTAGGGGTAATCTTTCAGATAAGAAAATACAAACACTAAGAACGGGTAAGTTTATGAAAAAATTATTGATCAGCGCCTCTATTTTAACCTTAGTTGGTTGCTCTAAAGTAAATATGGAAAACTATAACAAAGTAAAAGTTGGTATGGATAAAGCTGAGGTTGAGACGATTTTAGGCTCTGCTGATGAGTGCGAAGAAAAAACCCTTCATACAAATTGTACTTGGGGAAGTGAAGACAAGCACATTAAAATTACCTTAGTTTCTGACAAAGTCACGCTTTATACTAAAAAAGGGATTGAATAATTGCACTAGCGGGAAAGCCTTTAGCTTTTCCCTTCTTCAAGCTTTCTCTAGCTATAAAGCGGCCATATACAATCGCCGCTTCATAGCTAAAAGTGATAAACCTCGATTAGCCACCACTTTTTATTCTTGGGGCTTTAGCTCTTGAATTTCTGAATGCTTCTTTACTCTTTTGCTCTTCAAGCTCTTTGTCTGCTTGTGAGATACAACGAGTTCTTGGGATCATTGAACCTAGCTTAGTAGCCTGCTCACAATGGTAAGCCTTTTTCTTAGTCTGAGCTGTCGTGCCGTCATTCCCATCATTTGACTTACAGCCAGCCAAGGTTAATACACTAAGCACCGCCATTATTATTGATATTTTCATCTTCCTTTCCTTTTTATGCTTTATTAACTTGTATTTATAGTTGTTATGTATGCAAATTCAGAACAACAGTTAATATCAAAGCATATAATGACAATGTCGTAAAACGATATCTTCGTTTAAGTGTGATTTATTTACATGAAAAAAGGCAGATCATGTTAAAAAGTATATTAAAAAGCTCAAAATGTGCTTTATCAAAGCCTTGCTTTTAATAAACAAATTAGTCAACTGAGGGGCCAGTGATCACAGGTAAGTTTGCTTTGAGCCATGCATTCATATCACCTTCTAAGTGTAAAAGGTTAAACCCTTTAGGTGCTAATGATTCGATAAAAATACCAGCCCTTCGCCCCGAGCGACAATAAACGACTAACTGCGATGACTTATATTGCTCAAGTAGGTTTTCATGTTGTTCAATCTGGTTAAATGGGATATTGATTGCTCCTTTAATATGCCCCTGTGCGAACTCTTCAGCGCTTCTAACATCGACAATAATGTGAGCTTGATCAGACATCTGATTAATCAAGAGTTCATTGTGAGCTATACTTTGCTGCGCGATAATTTGGCAAGAATAGATCAATAACAGTATTGTCATTGTTTTGATAAAAGAAACCATATCTTTGTCTCCAATTATATAAAAACAAACTTGAGTGAGTAAAACTACTTAGGAAACATAATGGTAGACCACTGTGTAGGTAATTTCCCCATACTTGGCAAGATTGATGGTATTACTGTTGCGTTTTGACGTTTCAGACATTTATCAGCAAGGGCTTTCATACCCTTGCAGACTAATTGATAAAATGATTCATACTGAAGGCTGAAGGAAAGTTAATTTTTACACCGACCCTGCTTAGCTAACCCTGGAGGACAGTGCTTATTCGTTGACTCACTACTTTCTTTACTACCAACTTTAACTTCAACGTCTTGTACTTCTCCTTCTACACGAGTGAGCTTACAACCACTCAGTAGAAAAAGTACACATAACAAACCAAGAAACGCTTTCATTTTATTAAGCCTTTTTTCTATATTAAGTATCTATTGTTAATACTAGCAGATGAGCTTGCGAAGACCCCATTATGTCCTGGTTTTGACGTAGCTATTTATAAAATAATAACTTTCACTTCGTTAAAGTAGTAATATTTTAAACGCCATCAAAATTAGAATGACTCCACCGAAACACTCCGCTTTACTTTCCAGCCACGTACCGCTGTGTTTCCCCACAACTACGCCTATCCAACTAAATATGAATGTTGTGATACCTATCAGCGCACAGGCAATAAATGGTTCAACTTGCAACAAAGTTAGAGTAAAACCTGCTGCCATTGCATCTATGCTGGTCGCAATAGCTAACATCAGCATTACCCTATGCGTTATCTGAGTAATATCCTCTTCTATTCCTTCTGAGATAGCTTCATATAACATTTTTGCGCCAATGAGTAATAACAGCACAAAAGCAATCCAATGTGCATAACTTTGCACCCAACCAAGCACTCCTTTTCCTCCTAGGTATCCAGCAAGCGGCATCACAGCCTGAAAAATCCCGAAATATGATGCTGATTTAAATGCTAACATGGATGTATGTTTTGTTTCTTTAGCTCCTAACCCAATCGATACGGCAAACGCATCCATACTCAATGCGATTGCTAAAACCATCACTTCAAACATGTATCATCTCACTAGTTAACCACAACCCAGAGGAACCTCTGGCCTTGAAATACAGAGCATATCAAAAATGGAGATCACCACATAACCACTTTATGGAATGTTGCGAACAACAGAATAAAAAGTGCGACAAACGGTTGCGAGCACAAAACTAACCAAGGATCTAACACCGTTCGCTAAACCCCAACCCACATGTCAAACATTGTATAATAAGTTATCTAAACAGATGATTAACCATCAACAATGCCATTGCAGTCATTATCGATACCATCTCGACCCTTTTTACCGCGTGTATCGTTTGCGTTCGGATATACAGATGCATCATTGTCATCACAATCTCCCGCTTCAACGCATACTCCGTCACCATCAACATCGGTGCACATAGAAGGCGGGTTCACGACACCTGGTTGCCAATTTAGGGCAGCTGACACATTAATAAGGCCTGAGCCTGACGCTTTATCCCACCCTGCATCGTACAGATCTTTTGCACTTTGCTGCATAGCAGTTTTTACATCCATGGGAGTGCTGGCGGTACCATTGCTTATGAGCATTGCTGATAATGCTGCAACATGAGGAGTCGCCATTGATGTACCTTGGAAGAAATAGTACCCCCAGCTACCACCAATTTTGGTTTCTTGCAAAATGCCATCGGCGTAGCCATCACCGTTACTATCAACACTTGTATCGCCACCAGGAGCGACTAGATCCAACATATCTCCCCTGTTCGAGTAGCGCGTTACCTGATCGTTTGCGTCCGTTGCACCAACCGCAATCACGCTACTGTGGCTCGCTGGATAACTGATATTTCTGCGACTTCCATCATTACCTGATGCAGCGACCACGACAACCCCTTTTGAAGCTGCATAGTCAAGCGCAGGGTCCAGTATAGGGTCTGAAGTAATACGGTATCTGGCACTGACACCCAGACTCAGATTTATTACATCGGCACCACTGTCTACCGCATGATATATACCTTCTACTATTGCAGCCATATTTCCACTGCCACTGTCATCGAGTACTTTTACAGGCATAATACATGCGCCATATGCCAAGCCCGCAACGCCAATTCCATTATTGGTACTTTGAGCAATCGTGCCTGATACATGCGTACCATGTCCGTCACCGTCTTCTGGATAAATCGTGGGGTCGTAAACATTGTAAGGTGCGACAACACACCCTATCCCATCAGAACCACCACCAGCTAACCCTGTATCCAGCACCGCTACGGTACTCGTTCCACCGATATTCACATCCCATCCGGAAAAGGCCTCAATATTCTGCCAATTCCACTGATAACTTAAATATGGGTCGTTAGATATCGCAAATTTATTAACTAAAACATTTACATGTGCGAGCCGCCCCTTCAAGCGCATTTCCTTCGCTTTTTCCAACTCTTTACCTCTGGTAACCGAAACGATACTGAGTTTAGATTTGGGATAGTAAGCAAGTACATTCACGCTGGAATCCGTCACAGGACCTGCGACAACAATTTCCGCGCTTCTATATTGGATATTAGCCGTCGCAGCAAGTGGCAAGCTCAAACTCACCAGCATTATCGACAATGTTGAGGCTTTCATAATTTACGACTTAACTTTTTACGTACATCAACTTTAGTATTATTTAAAAAAACACAAATATACAAATAAAGGATGAAAAACAGCTAGGTTGATTCGTTACAAGCGTATAACCAAGACGTATAAACGGCAGGCATAGTTTATGCCCGCAACGAGAATGGCTTTATTGCAATAAGGTAGGTAACAGCAATTCACATAATTAGCCAATATCCAGATTGTGAGTTGATGTAATTTGGGGTGTTAATGATATAAAATTATTGTCCAAAACTGTATTTTCTGAGTATCTCAACAACTTCAACTACATATGAGTCATACCACGTGTCCCTACCGAGCTGTTGCGCTACACTATGTTGGCTATCTGCATGCCAGTTTTTTATATCTTCTTGCGACAACCAATATGAAATCGCAATTTCTTGCTCACCTTCTGTAACTGCTATAAAATCCTGACAGTTATACTTCTCAAACGCCAGTGTACGCATTACTTCCACTGTTTTAGAATAGTGTTCGTCTTGTTGCCCTGTTTTTGCCTTAAAGATTACTGCAAACATCAATCTAATCCTTTTTCATTTTAATGTTTCTGATTATTCTCGCGATGCTAAATCGTAACGTGAACGATTAGATAATAACACTATGCCTTTTTAACAAATTTAGCTGTCACCATCATTTCGCCAACGCCATCAACTTTGCAATCGAGTTCATGGTCTTTCTTATCTAGTACACGTCTAACTAAGGCTTTAGTGCCTATTTTAATAACTTGAGAGCTCCCTTTTATTTTTAGATCTTTAATCACCGTGACTTTATCCCCGTCACAAAGCAAAGTGCCATTAGCATCTTTAACATTGATAATGCTATCTTCTTCAATTTCTGCTGGGTTCCATTCATAAGCACACTCTGGACACACTAAATTACTTTGATCTTGATAAACATACGCAGATTGACATTTTAGGCAAGGGGGTAAAGACATATTTGTTACTTCTTAATATTATTGATAAACATTTATAAATGATACCGCGCGTTGCATGACGATACCAATAAGTTGCGCTATTTTAACAGTACAAAAAAGTCATTTGCACAGACAATGTTGCTATTCAAAAAGAAACACACGCATCAGTTGTAACTCTCAATACAGTCCCATGTTGAAACGTAGTTTTATACACTCCTATTATTATGGTAGCAATTCCATTCTTAACTCCTTTAACATTTAACTATACCCAACCAGCACTGCGTTATGTATCTAGCAGCAGAGCACCCTAACTGAAAGTTATCAACCTCTCACAGGTCAACGGCACTCCTTAACCACTCATCAATCGTATCAACAATGTCTGCAACTGAATTACTGTTACTGACGATAAGATCGCAATTACTGCGAACTTGATTAACTGTTTTTATGTAAATCTCTCTCATGTGATCTTCATACTTGTCTAGATACTCGTTTAACATATTATTTGTGTTGTTAAAATTACCCCGTATATGCCTTTTCATTATTCTTGAAAGACATATATCCAAAGGTATATCAAGTAACACCACATAATCTATCCAAGGAGCCATACAAGCACGCTGCTTGCCAAAAGGCTCTTCTACAAAAATATACAAGTGCTTTTGTACGCCCAGCGTTTGCAACGTATAAAGCATATTGGGTGTTTTAATGTCAGATACGTCCGCGCCGTTTCGGAGCCACTCTTTCATGTCCTCCGGGTAGCTAGATTCATTAACATAGTCATCGAAATGTATGCCTGGACAACTAAAATGACTTTTTAGCTGTTTCACTACAGACGTTTTTCCACTTCCTGATGCACCACTGATGGCTACTACATTCACTTTATCCATGATTGTGTCATTTGCTAAAATACCACCGCTTGTCAGATATTTTGCGCTAGAAAACAAAAAGGCATGCTCTAGTCTAAGCATGCCTTCAGATCATCACACTATATAATTTATTCGCTTACAAGCGAATCCCACCGTCGATTTCAACCACGCGTCCCGTGAAGAAGTCATTTTCAATGATGTACTTTGCTGTGTGAGCGATTTCTTGTGCTTCGCCTAGGCGCCCTACAGGTTTCATTTTAAGTAAGCGCTCTTTGGCCTCAGGCTTCATCGCATCAGTCATTGTGGTACGGATCACACCCGGTGCAATTGCACCAACACGAATACCAAAACGACCCAGCTCTTTGGCCCAACTGGTAGTCATTGCGACAACACCCGCTTTTGCAGCTGAGTAATTGGTTTGTCCCATGTTACCTGCACGTGCAACACTGGACATATTGATGATCACACCTCCCTCACCTGCTTCCACCATTTTTGCAGCCGCTTCACGACCACACAGGAATACGCCAGTCAGGTTAACATCAATCACGGATTGAAACTGTGATAAAGCCATCTTATCTACTATCTTGCCTTCTTTTGCTTTGAGCAATAACCCATCACGTAAAATACCAGCGTTATTGATAAGTACAGCAATGTTGCCACATTCCGCTTGTATAGCATTGAATACAGACTCTACATCGCTTTCAACACTGACATTAGCTACATAAGTGCTTACCACTGCGCCCAATGCACTGAGCTGAGCCTTAGCGTTGGCTAATACTTCTTCTTGCATATCAATCAGGGCTAGCCTTGCGCCAGATTTTGCAAGTTCGCTCGCCATTGCAAAGCCTAAACCTTGCGCCCCACCCGTTATCACTACGGTTTTATTGTTAATATCCATAGGGTTTACTTTTCACTATATAATTTAAAAATTGCACTGAAATCTTCAGCGCCTTTACCTTGGTTTTGCATAAGGTTGTACAGATTTTTGGCCATAGCCCCAAGCGGCGTCGCTGAGCTAGTTTGCTGAGCCGCTTGCTGTGCAAGTCCCAAATCTTTAGCCATAAGATCAATCATAAAACCAGGTTTATAGCTATTTGAGCTCGGTACGTTTTCTTGAACATTTGGACATGGATTATATACCTCTAGCGTCCAATTTCGGCCTGAGCTGTTTAGCATGATCTCACTGAGTACCTTGGGGTCTAACCCATGATCTATACCCATTTGTAACGCTTCACTGGTACCAGCCATAAGTATACTCAATAGCATGTTGTTGCAGATCTTAGCTACCTGGCCCGCACCTATATTACCTGCATGGAATATGTTCTTACCCATATCGGTCAAAATACTGCTAGCGCGATTAAAGTCAGCTTCGGAACCACCTACGATGAAGGTTAAGGTTCCCGCGGCAGCTCCTGCTACCCCGCCAGATACGGGTGCATCAACAAAACTCACTCCAGCCTTTGCCAACTCATTACCTACAAATTGCGCTGACTCTGCATCTATTGTTGAGCAATCAATAACCAAAGTTGACTTATTCAGGTAGTTTATTAAACCGTTCTCACCACAGTAGATCATGCGTACATGCTTACCTGCTGGTAGCATGCTCACCACAAAGTCAGCATCTTCACATACTTGTTCTACGCTGGTTGCCGCTTTTGCCCCCTGAGAACTCAGCTCTGCAACGGCACTCTCACTTAAATCAAATACAGTTACTGAATGGCCTGCTCTAATCAGGTTGCTAGCCATTGGCCCACCCATGTTTCCAAGGCCAATAAATCCAATCTTTGCCATGTTCTGCTCCTTACATATCCGCTAATGGATGACTATCGTCCGCCCACTTAGGCGTTAAAAACGCAGCAACAGCTTCATCGGTTACATCATTGACTGAGCTAAATTGCCATTTCGGTGTACCATCTTTGTCAATCAACAAAGCACGAACACCCTCTTGAAACTCGCCACTTAACCCTGCTTGCACCGACATACCTAGTTCAAACATAAAACACTCTTTGAGGCTTTTCCCCTGACCTGCTTTGAGTTGCTCACTGACTAGGACAGCACTTAATGCACAGCCGTGTTTCAGTGATTTTTGTGCCCTGCTCAGCCACTTATTATCGTCACTCGCAAGTGCCAAAATAAAATCAACTTGAGCCTTTAATGTATCTAAAGAGTTAAGTTCATTGAGCTGGCTTTGAATGCCTTTAAGCTCACTTTTTGTTGGTTGTGAAGAGTGCTTAGCTAACTCAAGCAATACTTGGCTTAGCTTTTCATGGTTTAACTGAGTTGTATTTTCCCAATCAATACCTAACAACCCTGCCACTAACTCTCCATACTTGTCTGCATCTAAATGATAGTCAGCAAGACCAACATACAGAGCATCACAGGCGTTGATTGAAGCGCCGGTTAGCCCTAAAAACAAACCAACACCCTCAGGCATTTTGTTTAGGAAGTAGCTTCCACCTACATCAGGGTATAGACCTATGGTTATCTCAGGCATAGCAATGCGCGCAGATTCAGTTACGACTCTGTGGCTTGCTCCAGCCATCAAACCTAAACCGCCACCCATTATGATGCCATTACCCCAAAGTAAGATTGGCTTTTCGTAGGTGTGAATTTGATAGTCTAAACGATATTCTTCGGCAAAAAATGTCTGTAGGTAGTCGTTACCATCATTGGCTGCCATGGCCTTATACAAACTAACTACATCACCACCTGCACAAAAGGCTTTTTCACCTTCCCCTTTGAGCACAACCATTGCAACTTTTTCGTCTTTTGACCACGCTTCTAGCTGCGGAGCTAGAAGACGGATCATATCTAGATTGAGTGCATTTAGCGCTTTGGGCACATTCAAGGTAGCAAAAGCCACTTGCATACCGTTATCGCAATCTGCTAACTCAAAAATAACAGGTGCATCGGCCTGATTGAGTAATTGTAACTTTGCCATTATCCATTCACCCAGTTTGGTTTACGTTTCTCTAAGAATGCATTCACGCCTTCTTTTTGATCTTGCGTATCAAACAGGGTTACGAACAGCTCTCGTTCTAGCGGCAGAGCACTATTGATTGTCCCAGTACGACCTTTTTGAATAAGTGCTTTACAAGCGGTAACTGCCACAGGGCTTTGCTCACCCACTTTTTCAGCCAATGCTAGAGCGGCGTTAAGTGCTTCACTTGTTTCCACAACTTCTTCGACTAAGCCAATCTGCTGTGCCTTATCCGCTTTCAAGCGCTCACCACATAAAATCATACGCTTAGCCCAGCCTTCGCCAACAAGCCAAGACAAATTTTGCGTACCTCCTGCACACGGCAATAAGCCTACTTTTGCCTCTGGCAATGCCATTTGAGCCTGCGACTCGGCAATACGAATATCACAAGCTAATGCGACTTCCAGGCCACCACCCATTGCAAAGCCATTAATAGCCGCAATAGATACACCCCTAAATTCACTGAGTGTTTCAAATGCTTCACCGAATACGCGAGACATATCAGCTGCAACGCCCTTGTCACCGCTGGCAAACACATTAAGATCGGCACCCGCTGAAAAAAACTTTTCGCCTTCGCCGGTTACCACTAATGCATAAATATTTTTATCAGCATTTAATTCGTTTACAAGTTCTTTTAACCCTACCAACGTCTCGCGAGTCCAAGTATTTGCTGGCGGGTTGCTCATGGTGATAACTGCGGTATTACCTTGTTTTTCAAGCTTTAATTGTGCACTCATGATGTTCTCCTTATAAAACGCTTGCTGCGCCTTCGGCTAAAATGCGACGTGCGATGATCACACGCATGATCTCGTTAGTACCTTCTAAAATTTGGTGAACGCGTACATCGCGTACATGACGCTCTAGTGGATATTCTTTGATATAACCGTAACCGCCATGAATTTGCAGAGCATCGTCACAAACTTTGAAACCCACATCCGTGGCAAACCGCTTTGCCATGGCACAATAAGTAGTTTTCTCACTATCGTTTGTGTCTAATTTGAATGCAGCTAAGCGCACCATTTGTCGAGCTGCGACAAGCTCTGTATTCATATCAGCAATTTTAAATTGTAACGCTTGGAAAGCCGCTAATGGCTTGCCAAATTGTTCACGCTCTTGCATATACTGTTTGGCGGTATTCAGCGCTTGTTGTGCTGTGCCAATTGAGCAAGTAGCAATATTAATACGGCCGCCGTCTAAGCCCTGCATTGCGAATTTGAAGCCTTCACCTTCGCTGCCAAGTAAATATTCAGCAGGTATACGAACATTTTCCAACGTTACCAAGCGTGTAGGCTGGGCATTCCAACCCATTTTTTCTTCTGCTTTACCATAGACTACACCCTCAGCATTAGCCGGAACAACAAACGCAGATATGCCTTTAGGGCCAGCTTCGCCGGTTCGCGCCATAACAACCAATACGTCTGTTTCACCTGCTCCTGAGATAAACATCTTAGAACCATTGAGAACGTACTCATTGCCTTCTTTGACAGCTTTAGTTTTCAACGATGCTGCATCCGAACCTGAACCTGGCTCCGTTAAACAATATGAAGCCAGTAACTCACCCATTACCAATTGGTCAATGTAAGCTTCTTTTACTGAGTCAGTACCAAAACTCGCTATCATCCAAGTTGCCATATTGTGGATCGTCAACATAGCCGTTGTAGCTGTACAACCCATTGAAAGTTGTTCAAAAATAATGCTTGAGTCTAAACGCGACAAACCCAGTCCACCTGCTTCTTCTGGCGTGTATAAACCACAAAAGCCCAGTTCGCCCGCTTTTTTAATCACGTCTTTTGGAAAAATATGTTCACGGTCCCAAAGTGCTGCATTAGGAGCCAGTTCGCTCATAGCAAATTGATACGCTGTTTCAGCAAATGCCTGTTGATCTTCGGTTAGATTAAAGTCCATAAAGACCTCTTGTTGTGTTGATGACTAAGCCAGAGAGACTCTGGCTTAGTTAATAATTGTTCTAATAATTTTTGAAACGCTGAATTACTTCAGGTCAATACTCATGTTTGGACCTGAAGCGATATCGTCTTCAAACCAACGTGAGGTAATGGTTTTTGTCTCAGTGTAAAAGCGCACGCCTTGTTTACCGTACGTATGTTGGTCGCCGTAAAACGACCCCTTCCAACCAGTAAATGAGAAGAACGGCAATGGCACAGGAATTGGCACGTTAATACCTACCTGACCCACTTCGATTTCATGCTGGAATTTACGCGCCGCTGCACCACTTGAAGTAAACAATGATGTACCGTTTCCGTATGGGCTTGCATTGATAAGTGCGATCGCTTCATCCAAGGTGTCAACAAACATACACGCTAAAACTGGACCAAAAATTTCTTCTTTGTAAAGGTCCATTTCTGTGGTCACGTCCGTGAATAAGGTTGGGCCTACCCAGTTACCTTGCTCATACCCTTCAACTGTAAAATCAGAGCCATCCAGCAAGCAAGTTGCTCCTTGCTCTTTTGCACTGGCAATCAACGATAAAATACGCGCTTTTGCCTGAGGTGTTGTTTGTGGGCCATATGCCGCTTGTGGATCATCCCAAACACCTGGGCGAACCTTAGACAATGCTTCTTTTAAATCTGCAACCCATTCTTTGGCTTGTCCAACAAATACCGCCACCGAAATGCCCATGCAGCGCTGACCAGCAGCTCCCACCGATGAACCAACTAGGTTGTTGATCAGTTGCTCTTTCTTAGAGTCAGGCATAATAACCATATGGTTTTTTGCGCCAACACACGCTTGAACGCGCTTAAGATGCTGAGTCCCTTTTGAGTAAATATACTGACCTACACCACAAGAGCCAACAAACGAAATAGCGCGAATTTCTGGCGCTTCAAGTATGTGATCGACTTGCTCTTTAGCACCGTGAACAACCTGAAGAACCCCTTTCGGTGCGCCCGCTTCTTCGAATAACTCAACCAAACGCATTGGCGTTAATGGGTCTTGTTCTGACGGCTTAAGGATAAACGTATTACCGCATACAATCGCCATCGGGAACATCCAAAGTGGGATCATAGCTGGGAAGTTAAATGGTGTAATACCCGCACACACACCCAAAGGCTGCATGTATGAATAAGTATCAATTTTACGTGCTACGTTTTCAACGGTTTCACCCATCATCATAGATGGCGCATTTGCTGCCTGCTCTACTACTTCGATACCACGCCAAACATCACCTTTAGCATCTTCGAAGGTTTTCCCTAGTTCATGACAAATGATAGTCGCCAACTCATCATGATGTTCTTTCAGTAATGCGGCATAACGCATCATAATACGAGAGCGCTCAGTAACGGGCACTTCTTTCCACGTTTTAAAGGTTTCTTGCGCAGAGTCAATCGCTGCGCGCATTTCTTGCTCTGTTGCACAAGGCACTTGTGCTAGTACTTCTTGTGTTGCAGGGTTTACAACATCAATCCATTTATCGGTTGATGATTGTGTGAATTCGCCGTTGATGTATAAAGGTACTTGGTGCATTGTGCACTCCTCCCCAGATTATTTGTCTTGGCACCACAGGCTGTAATAGTTATTTTGCCTGATCATTTGGTGCCCTAAGAATGTGTAATTAGACTTCTACCGCCAGCGCCACCGCTTCACCACCACCAATACACAGTGATGCAATACCTTTTGATAGGCCACGGTTGCGAAGTGCATGAATCAGTGTAACCAAAATACGTGCGCCACTGGCACCAATTGGGTGACCTAGTGCACATGCACCGCCATTGACGTTGACTTTAGCGCTGTCTAAGCCCATCTCGTTGATGGCTAACATAGTTACCATGGCAAATGCTTCGTTGATTTCCCAAAGATCAACCTCTTCTTTGCTCCAACCTGTACGCTCAAGTAACTTATTCATCGCACCTACAGGCGCCAAAGTGAACTCAGCTGGAAGCTGTGAATGAGTCGCGTGAGCTACTATCTTACATAATGGTGTTAGACCTTGGCGTTTTGCTTCAGTTTCACTCATTAAGATCAATGCCGCAGCACCATCTGAAATTGACGAAGAGTTAGCAGCTGTTACAGTGCCATCTTTTTTGAACGCTGGGCGAAGGCTTGGAATCTTTTCTGGGCGGGCATTACCTGGCTGTTCATCTATGCTTACTTCAACATCACCCTTGCGAGTACTGAGCGTAACTGGAGCGATTTCACCAGTGAAACTACCATTTCCGATAGCCGCATTTGCTTTACTAAGAGAACCTAGCGCAAACTCATCCATTTGCTCACGAGTGATACCGTATTGATCGGCTGTGTCTTGTGCAAAACAACCCATCGCTTTGTTGTCGTAGGCGTCTTCTAGGCCATCTGCCATCATGTGATCTTTAATTTCACCATGACCCATGCGCATTCCGCCACGCGCTTTTGGAATAAAGTAAGGCGAGTTAGTCATACTTTCCATGCCGCCAGCAAGGGCTGTGTTTATGCTACCAGCTTTTATCAAGTCATGTGCCAACATAGCTGCCTTCAAACCTGAACCACATACCTTGTTAATTGTGGTCGCGCCAGTTGAGCGAGCAAGCCCCGCATGCAGCATAGCCTGACGCGCAGGTGCTTGACCGAGACCCGCTGGCAATACACATCCCATGATCACTTCTTCAATTGACGCGTCACTTAAACCAGTATCAGCCATCACATTTTTAATCACGGTTGCACCTAAGTCCGTTGCGCTTGCGCCGGATAAAGCGCCCATAAAGCCACCCATTGGGGTACGTTTTGCGGCTACGATGACTACAGCATCATTACTCATTTTAAACTCCTATTCACAGATGCCGTTAGATGTGGCACCCTGCTTAAACGATTCATCATTAATTTGAGCATACATAATATTTACGTTTACGCCAACGTAAATCTAAAATCAAGCAAAGTGCGTTGACTGGATCTGTAAACATAAATTGCACACTTAGCTTTCCAAAGCACGTTTTTACTCAGCTTCATGTCTATTTAATGTCATATTATTAGCCCCAACCTCCATAGTACTAAAGTAGTAATTTCACGCTTTACTTTACCTTTACGTAAACTTCACTTATATTGGTCAAATAAGTATTGAAGTCAATGTGTACATAACCATGCAAGATAACCATAACGAAGAAACCTATTCGATCAGTGAATTAGCGAAGGAATTCGATATTACAACGCGAAGTATCCGCTTTTATGAAGATCAGGGCTTGCTATCTCCCGAACGCCATGGGCAAACTCGTGTTTATTCCAAACGCGATCGCGTCCGCTTGAAACTTATATTACGCGGTAAGCGTTTGGGCTTTACATTGGCTGAGACTGGCCGTTTGTTTGAATTATATGATGCTGACAAATCAAGTGCTAAACAGCTCTCGACTATGTTGCAACTTATCGAAGAGAAAAAAGCAGATTTAAGTCAGCAAATGGATGACATTAAAGTGGTGTTGATGGAATTGGTAACTGCCGAGCGCCGCTGTCGCGACACGTTAAAGAATTTAGAAGAATAATCTCTCACAGGATAAATAGTATGAGTACCGTATCTTTATATAAAGAAATGAATTTTGGTCTAGGCGAAACCGCCGACATGATCCGTGACCATGTAAATAGTTTTGCGAGCGCTGAAATTGCTCCTCTTGCCGAAAAAACGGATGTAGAAAACAGTTTTCCTAACCACATGTGGCCACAATTTGGCGATATGGGTTTACTAGGTATTACCGTACCTGAAGAGTTTGGTGGTGCAGGCATGGGCTACCTAGAGCACGTAGTTGCTATGGAAGAGATCAGCCGCGCCAGTGCTTCAATTGGCTTAAGCTATGGAGCTCACTCAAACCTATGCGTTAACCAAATAAATCGTAATGGTAACGATGCTCAAAAGCGTAAATACCTACCTAAGCTTATCAGTGGTGAGCATATAGGTGCATTAGCAATGAGTGAACCCAACGCAGGGTCTGACGTGGTCTCAATGAAGCTTAAAGCTGAGAAAAAAGGCGATAAGTACATTCTAAACGGCAACAAAATGTGGATCACTAACGGTCCAGATGCTGACGTTTTAGTTATTTACGCTAAAACAGATCTAAACGCGGGCTCGAAAGGCATCACCGCGTTTTTAGTAGAAAAAGACTTCCCTGGCTTCTCTACAGCGCAAAAACTAGACAAACTTGGAATGCGCGGGTCAAACACCTGTGAGTTAGTGTTTGAAGACTGTGAAGTGCCAGAAGAAAATATTTTGGGCGAATTAAATGAAGGCGTTAAAGTACTCATGAGTGGTTTGGACTACGAGCGTGTAGTACTTGCTGCGGGCCCTTTAGGCATCATGCAAGCATGTATGGATATCGTAGTGCCTTATATTCATGAGCGCAAACAGTTCAACAAATCAATTGGTGAATTCCAACTTATTCAAGGTAAAGTTGCTGATATGTACACACAAATGAATGCTGCGCGTTCATACGTGTACACTGTTGCTAAAGCCTGTGACCGTGGTGAAACAACTCGTAAAGACGCAGCTGGAGCTATCCTATATGCCGCTGAACTGGCAACCAAAATGGCTCTCGATGCGATTCAAATTTTAGGTGGTAATGGTTACATCAATGAATACGCAACTGGCCGCCTACTGCGCGATGCTAAGTTATATGAAATTGGCGCTGGTACGTCAGAAATTCGCCGTATGCTAATTGGACGAGAGCTTTTCACAGAAAGCCGCTAAGGAATACCAAATGACTGTACTTAACTCTTCGGTTAACCCTCACGACAGTCAGTTTAAAGCAAACAGCGAAGCTATGGCTTCGCTGGTTGCTGATTTAAACGACAAAGTCGCTACATTATCTCAAGGTGGTGGTGAAGAGCTCATCGCCCGTCATCAAAGTCGCGGAAAACTCTTTGTTCGCGATCGTATCAACACCCTACTCGATGAAGGCTCTCCCTTCCTAGAAATTTCTCAATTTGCTGCGTTTGGCGTCTACGAGCAGGATATTCCCTGCGCTGGCGTTGTAGCAGGGATTGGCCGAGTTCAAGGTGTAGAATGTATGATAGTCGGCAACGATGCGACGGTAAAAGGCGGCACATACTTTCCGCTGACCGTTAAAAAGCACTTACGCGCTCAAGAAATCGCTGAACGCTGCCATCTACCATGTATTTACCTCGTTGATTCAGGCGGTGCTAACCTGCCTGAGCAAGATGAAGTGTTCCCTGACAAGTTGCACTTTGGCCGTATTTTTTACAATCAAGCACGTATGTCTGCTAAAGGGATCCCACAAATCGCGGTAGTAATGGGCTTATGTACCGCAGGTGGCGCTTATGTTCCAGCGATGGCTGATGAGAGTATCATCGTAAAAGAGCAAGGGACTATTTTCTTAGCAGGTCCACCGTTAGTCAAAGCCGCGACGGGTGAAGAAGTCAGCGCTGAAGATTTAGGCGGAGCTGATGTGCACTGTAAAACTTCAGGTGTTGCGGATCACTATGCAGAAAATGATGAACACGCATTGTCTATTGCCCGCCAGTGTATCGCGCGTATCAACCATCAACGTCCTACACGCCCTATTTTAAAAGACATCAAGTCGCCACGTTATGATATTCGCGAAGTCTACGGAATTGTTGGCACAGATTTGAAAAAGCCGTTTGACGTGCGCGAAGTAATAGCACGTATTGTTGATGATTCTCAGTTTGATGAGTTTAAGCGCTACTTTGGTGAGACCTTGGTAACTGGCTTTGCCGAAATCTATGGCCATCCCGTGGGTATCGTCGCTAACAATGGAATTTTATTCTCAGAGTCAGCGCAAAAAGGTGCCCACTTCATTCAACTATGTGCTCAACGTGATATTCCACTGTTGTTTTTGCAAAACATCACTGGATTTATGGTTGGTCAAAAATACGAAGCTGAGGGCATTGCCAAGCACGGCGCTAAGATGGTGACCGCGGTATCCTGTGCTGATGTTCCAAAGTTCACCGTACTCATTGGAGGCTCTTATGGAGCAGGCAACTACGGTATGTGTGGTCGTGCTTACGAACCTACTATGATGTGGATGTGGCCGAATGCGCGCATCTCTGTAATGGGCGGAGAACAAGCTGCTGGCGTATTAACTCAAGTACGTCAGGATGGTCTGGCTCGCAAAGGTCAAACCATGAGTGATGAAGAAGTTGCCCAGTTCAAAAAGCCAATCGTTGAGCAATATGAAAAGCAAGGCCACCCTTATTATGCCAGTGCTCGTTTGTGGGATGATGGCATCATTGACCCTGCTGACACTCGTACAGTATTAGGTCTTGCGCTTGAAGCGGCCGCCAATGCACCACGTAAAGAGTCAAAGTTTGGCATCTTTAGAATGTAACAGGAGCAGACTATGTCGGTCACTTTAACCATAACAAAAACAAAAGTGGCGATTTTAGAGTTAAGTCGCCCCGAAAAACACAATGCCTTTAACGACGGCGTTATTGCTGAGTTGATCCAGTGTATTGAGCACGCAAACAGCCTTGATATCAGAGCGTTAGTTCTTAAAACTCAAGGCAAGCACTTTTCAGCAGGCGCTGACCTTGGCTGGATGAAATCCATGGCTGATAACAACTATGAGGAAAATGTTGCTGACTCAGCGAAGCTGGCCAAACTCATGTCGGTTTTAGCCAACTCTCCCCACCCAACGCTATGTTTAGTTCAAGGAGCCGCATTTGGTGGAGCGCTGGGGCTTATCGCCTGCTGTGATATAGCTATTGCGAGTCCTGATGCTAAGTTCTGTTTAAGCGAAGTTAAACTGGGACTGATCCCCGCTGTGATCAGTCCCTATGTAATTAAAGCCATCGGTGAACGTCAGGCTCGTCGCTACTTCTTGACCGCTGAGATGTTCAAAGCGCAGCAAGCACTGGCTTTGGGGTTAATTCATGAGATAAGTGACGATTTAAGTAAAAGCGAGCAGTACTTCATCGACACCTTACTCAACAATGGTCCAGCAGCTGTAAAATCAGCTAAAGCATTAATAGATGAAGTGGCGAATAAAACAATTGATGAACAATTGATTGCTCATACCGCCAAACGCATCGCTGAAATTCGTGTAAGCCCAGAGGGGCAAGAAGGGCTAAGCGCCTTTTTTGAAAAGCGTGCGCCAAGTTGGCAAAACGCGGCAAAACAGTAAAGGATCAATCATGTTGAAAAAAATCCTCATTGCAAACCGTGGTGAAATTGCCTGCCGCGTAATGAAAACAGCCAAACGTCTGGGCTTAAAAACTGTCGCTGTATATTCTGATGCTGACGCCAATGCTTTGCACGTGTCACTGGCAGATGAAGCCTATCACATTGGGCCAGCTCCAAGTAAAGACTCATACTTGGTCGCAGATAAGATACTGGAAGTAGCAAAACTGTCGGGCGCAGATTGCGTTCACCCAGGTTACGGCTTTTTATCGGAAAACAATACCTTTGCTGAAGCTCTAGAAGCGGCAGGCATCGCGTTTATTGGACCACTTGCCAGCTCTATTGAGGCTATGGGTTCTAAAACCCGTGCTAAAGAAATTATGGCACAAGCCAATGTACCACTAGTTCCTGGTTATTATGGACAAAACCAAGATAGTGATTTTCTCGCCTCTGAAGCCGAGAAAATTGGCTATCCGGTGCTTATCAAAGCTGCGTTTGGTGGCGGTGGTAAGGGGATGCGAGTAGTACGCGAAAGCAAAGAATTTTTGGCCTCGCTAGATGGCGCAAAACGCGAAGCTTTAGCAGGTTTTGGTAACGACTTGGTGTTACTTGAGCGCTATGTTGATACTCCGCGCCACGTCGAAGTACAAGTGTTCGCAGATAATCATGGTAACTGTGTGTACCTTGGTGATCGCGATTGCTCTTTACAGCGCCGTCACCAGAAAGTTATCGAAGAAGCTCCAGCGCCAGGACTGTCAAGTCAACTTCGCAAAGAAATGGGTGAAGCTGCGGTTCGTTGTGCACAAGCCATTAACTATCGCGGTGCCGGTACTGTTGAGTTTTTGTTATGTGGAGAAGAGTTCTTCTTCATGGAAATGAACACACGCTTGCAAGTAGAACACCCTGTCACGGAAATGGTAACAGGCCTTGATTTAGTCGAATGGCAAATTCGAGTAGCAAATAATCAAGTACTACCATTGTCTCAACAGCAAATCACCCTCACAGGTCACAGCTTTGAAGCACGCATCTACGCAGAAGACCCTCGTGAAAACTTTATGCCGTTTTCTGGAGAGTTAACACACCTATCATTCCCTGAAGAGTCATCAGGTGTGCGTATCGACACCGGCGTACAAACCAAAGCGGAGATCAGCTCATTTTACGACCCGATGATCGCAAAACTGATCGTCCACGGTCCTGACCGTGAAACCGCCTTGCTAAAGCTGCATCATGCACTCGAAGAGGTCCATCTTGCAGGTGTTAAAAGTAACGTAGCATTTTTGCACTATTTGTCAGGCCACCCAACATTTGTTGCCGGTGCACCTGATACACACTTTATTGATAGCCAAACAGAAACGCTAACACAGCAGCCTGTGCCACTGGCACCGATGAGCTTGCTTGCCCTAGCAGCATTTATTAAACATGCTATGCCCAGTAAAAATAATACGCCTTGGCAAAGTGCACTGGGTTTTAGATTAAATCAAAGCGCAAAAGTAAATGTGCCATTTTTTGATGGGCCTGTTGAGGCGACTTTAAGCAACGAGTTAATAAGCGTTGAGCACGATACTAAAGCAATTAACATCAGCGCATCACTTGAGCAAACTCAGCTTAATGCCGTGATTGATGGTAAACACTATCAAGCTAATGTGCTTGTTGAAGAAGACTCGATTACAGTAATGTATCAAGCGTATGCGCACACATTTGAGCTTAAGTCTAAGCATTATATCAGTGAGCATGAGCACGAAGCGGCTCCACTGGCGGCACCACTAAACGGTACGGTCGTGAAACACCTACAACCGCTTAATAGCCAAGTTAGTAAAGGTGATGCTGTTGTGGTGATAGAAGCGATGAAAATGGAATATACCTTAAATGCACCATTTGATGGCACGTTAACAAGCTATTGCTTTGCAGAAGGTGCATTGGTTAGTCACGGCGACATGCTGGCAATTGTAGAGCCAGTGGAGGCATAACATGGCATATCCCAGTAACGTACGAATTGTAGAAGTTGGAGCTCGAGATGGCTTGCAAAATGAAGCGAGTGTAACCACTGAACAAAAGATATCATTGATCAACGCATTATCAGATGCTGGATTACGTGATATTGAAGCAGGCGCATTTGTATCCCCAAAATGGGTTCCGCAAATGGCTGATTCTGCTGAAGTGATCAAGGGACTCAACGTAGCTAAGGAAGTTAACCTCAGTGCGTTGACCCCTAATTTGAAAGGCGCTGAAGCAGCGCTAGAAGTTGGGGTCAAAGAATTCGCTATTTTTACTGCAGCCAGTGAAGCTTTCACACAGAAAAATATCAATTGTTCCATCTCTGACAGCATCGAACGCTTCAAACCTGTGGTTGAATTAGCTAAAGCCAACGGCGTAAAAGTGCGCGGCTACGTGAGTTGTGTTTTAGGCTGCCCATATCAAGGCGAGGTCGAACCAGATGTCGTACTTGATGTGTGTAAACAATTGTTGGCTATGGGATGTTACGAAGTCAGTCTCGGTGACACCATAGGCGTAGGTACCCCAAATAAAGTACAGGCGTTGCTAACTCTGCTGCTTGAACATATCAGCGCTGACAAGCTCGCGGTGCATTTTCATGATACCTATGGCCAAGCTTTAGCTAATATTAGTAAAGCGCTAGAAATGGGGATTGCCACCATTGACAGTGCCGTTGCGGGCCTGGGTGGATGCCCTTATGCAAAAGGCGCGTCAGGAAATGTTGCCACTGAAGATGTAGTTTACTTACTGCAGGGGCTTGGCATTAACCCCCAAATTGATTTAGAAAGACTAGCCAAAGCTGGCTGGGCAATTTGCGAGGCGCTAAATAAGCAACCTGTAAGCAAGGTGTCTTTGGCTTTACAAGCGAAGTGTTAAACACGTCGTGCTCAACACTTAATAGTAATATTCAGTGTTAAATGAATAATGATTGTGTCCACTTTTGGGTTACCACAAGTGGCAACAAAAGATAACAAATAACCTTTAGGAGTGGGCTAATGGCCGGTTTCGATAAAGTAGTAGCAAGCTATGCCGAAGCAATGGAAGGATTAAAAGATGGCGATACCATCATTGCTGGCGGCTTCGGATTGTGTGGTATTCCAGAAGGCTTGATCAACGAAATTAAGCGTAAGAAAACCAAAGAGTTAACCGTTGTCTCTAACAACTGTGGAGTTGACGATTTTGGTCTAGGTGTGTTGTTGCATGACCGTCAAATCAAAAAGATTATTGCGTCTTATGTTGGTGAAAATGCTTTATTTGAACAACAACTGCTAGATGGCATCATCGATGTGGTACTGACACCACAAGGCACATTGGCCGAAAAAATGCGCGCCGGTGGAGCTGGCATTCCCGCTTTCTACACTGCAACGGGTTATGGTACGCCAGTGGCTGAAGGCAAAGAAGTTAAAGAATTCAACGGCCGTCCATATATTTTGGAAGAATCTATCACGGGTGAATTTGCCATTGTTAAAGCGTGGAAAGCTGACAGATATGGGAACCTAGTGTTTCGCCATACGGCAATGAACTTTAATCCAATGGCAGCAACGGCCGGTAAAATTACGGTTGCTGAAGTTGAAGAGATTGTTGAACCAGGTGAATTAGAGCCTAGCCAAATTCATACCCCTGGTATTTACGTAAATCGCGTGATCAAAGGTAGCTTTGAAAAGCGCATCGAGCGTGTTACTACGCGTAAATAAGGAGAAGATAATGGCTTTATCACGTGAACAAGTAGCAATGCGTGTAGCTCAGGAGCTACAGGATGGTTTTTACGTAAATTTAGGTATCGGTATTCCTACGCTTGTAGCTAACTATGTACCTGAAGGTATTGAAGTAATGTTGCAATCTGAAAACGGGTTATTAGGAATGGGTCCGTACCCAACTGAAGACCAAGTTGACGCAGATATGATCAACGCGGGTAAAGAAACCGTGACAGCAGCGACAGGAGCTGCAATATTTAATAGTGCAGATAGCTTTGCCATGATCAGGGGTGGTCATGTAGACTTGACGGTTCTAGGTGCATTTGAAGTAGATCAACAAGGCAACATTGCCTCTTGGATGATCCCGAAAAAGTTAATTAAAGGTATGGGTGGTGCAATGGATTTAGTAGCCGGCGCACAAAACATTATTGTTACTATGACTCATGCCAGCAAGCACGGCGATTCTAAGCTGTTAGAAGCATGTACTTTGCCACTAACAGGTGTGAATTGTGTTAAAAAAATCGTAACTGATTTAGCTGTGCTAGAAGTAAAAGACGGCGCATTCCATTTGCTAGAACGCGCACCGGGTGTTAGTGTTGATGAAATTATAAGCAAAACAGCAGGTAAGCTAATCGTTGAAGGCGATATTCCTGAAATGCAGTTTTCCTAACACCATGTACCGACCTCATTCCCAGTGCCAATGGCGCTGAGTTACCCAAAACCCCTCTCACGAGGGGTTTTTTTTATCTCTAAATTACATTGCCCTCGGTACAAATTCGAGCACTGTTGCATTTATGCAGTAGCGGTTGCCACCATCTGGCCCCTCGCCGGCAAACACATGCCCCAAATGGATACCACTTGATTTAGAGCGTATTTCTGTTCGCTGCATACCGTAGCTATTATCTTCATGATAGGTCACACTATTTTTGATGGGCTGTTTAAATGACAACCACCCTGTGCCTGAGTTAAATCTATCGTCAGTATCAAACAGCTTGGCGCCACTGAGCTTATCAACAAAAACGCCTGCGCCAGTATTTTTGAACAAGTCATATTGCTTACAAAACGGGGCATCAGTTTTACTTTGAAACGCTACTTTAAAAGCCTCTGTATCACCTAACTTAAACGCGCCTAACGCACGGTAAAAAGTATCTTTATTCATAAACCCCTGGTGAGAATACACCTCTTTGCCCTGCTCTATAAAAATAATTGTTGGTGTTGCCCACGTAGGTGTTTTTACTTGTAAGCCAGTCAGTTGGTCTGCATATCGATAATGTAACGCAATGCTACCTTGATAATCATGCAATACTGTTTTTTTGAGCTTCTCGCAATAAGGGCAGTAGCTTTTTGAGTCAAGGACCACTATGTGTTTGCCAGATAGTAACGCGGCATTATCTTTTACTTGCTCATCTGTTTTGTTAAAAACCACACCTGTTGAATGATCTGGGCAATAACCATCAGGGTTTTTAGCTATATAATTCTGATGGTATTCTTCAGCAGGATAAAAAGCCTCTAATGGTTTAAGCTGGGTTTGGATCTCTCCATAGCCTGCTTGACGCAGCAACTTCTGGTAGTCCTCTTTCAGTTCCAAGGCTATTATTTGCTGAGCTTCATCTGTATACAAAATAATTGACCGATACTGAGTACCTACATCATTGCCTTGACGGTTCTTTTGCGTTGGGTCATGACTTTCAAAGTAATGCATTAAGAGCTGCTTGGTAGATAGCACATTTGCGTTATAAGTCACTTTCACTACTTCAGCGTAGTTGTCAGCATCAAACCGCCTACTACGCTTAGTAATGGCTTTATAACTTGCTTCAAAACCGTTGCCATCTGAATATCCTGACTCGGCATCGAGTACCCCTTTCATCGCTTCATAACGCTTTTCTGCCCCCCAAAAACAGCCCGACCCTAAAACCATGGTTTTTATATGCGTGCTTGCCTGTGCAGGTGACTGTAGTGCCCTGTTCTGCGAGGCCCAAACTACCGTGCAAATAGATAATACCAAGGCTAAATAGCCTAACCACTTTGCCATAACTTTGTTCCTATTATATTTCGCTCTATTAAGCTAGACCCTTTAGTTGAGCTATTTCTTTCATCCAGCACCTCACTTAGCTATGTGTTAATCTTCATTATTTGGTATTTCAACGACAAATTATGTCTTTTAGGGACGTTTTGAGGTAAAACGTAACGAGTTTATGAATAGAATGAGTTTATCAATGAAACTAGTAACGCACATAACCTCAGTAGCGCTTGCTATTGCCGCTTCAGGAAGTGCACTTGCCGCACAGTTTGAATTTACTTCTAAGCTCGCTGAAGGTGACACCTTAGTGTTATTTCAAGAAGCCAACGCTAAGGAAGAATTCAAATTTCTAGATAAAGACACACGTGCACAGCTAAATAAAGCAGTCAAAAACACCAATTTTTCAGCTGAATATGGAAAAAGCCTAGAACTGCTTGCCCCTATTGATAGTAATTATGAGCGTATAGTGCTGGTTGGTTTGGGTAAAACTGATGAACTCTCTGCAGCCAAAATGGCTGAACTTGGCGGCAATATACACGCTTCTTTGGCACAAAAGAAAGCCAATAAAGTCACCATGTCATTTGAACGAGTATCTGGATTAATTAACAACAGTGAGTTAGCTGCTCAGTTTGCACATGGCGCTAGCCTTCGTGACCACCGCTTTGAAGTGTATAAAAAATCTAAAGACGATAGCAATATTAGTTATAGCTTCGATGTGGCAGACGATAAAGCCACTAGCAAACTTTATGAACAGCTTGCAAATATTGAGCAAGGGGTTTTTCTGGCAAGAGACTTGACCTCCGAAATTGCCAGCGAGATGACACCTGTAGATTTTGCACAAGCGGCCAAATCACTTGAACAATATGGTGTTGCAGTCACGGTATTAGAGCCAGAACAAATTAAAGCGCTAGGCATGGGGGCACTTGAGGGTGTCGGCCGTGGTAGTAAAGATGGTTCTCGTTTAGTCGTCGCCCATTATAAGGGAAGTGACGATGCACCTATCGCGCTAATTGGTAAAGGGATCACCTTTGATTCTGGTGGCTATAGCATCAAAAAAGGTAAGACTATCGCGCTTATGAAAGGTGATATGGCGGGTGCTGCTGCAGTACTTGGTACTGTAAAAGCTATCGCGCTAAACAAAGCCAATGTTAACGTCGTGGCAGTCATGGGCATGGCCGCAAACATGGTCTCTGAAAACGCCATCGCTCCTGGTGATGTACTGCGTACTGCCGAGGGCTTAAGTGTAGAAGTTGTAAACACTGATGCTGAAGGACGCCTAGTACTTAGTGATGCTATGTGGTACGCACGTCAAAATTTTAATCCTGAGATCATGATCGATTTAGCAACGCTAACTGGCTCTAAAATACACGCTGTAGGTGATCGTTACAGCGCTATTTTCTCTGAAGATGAGCATTTAGTTAAAGAACTAACTATCGCAGGAAAACAGGTCAACGAGCAAGTTTGGCGCCTACCTCTTGGCTACAAAGACAAGCTCAAATCTAACATCGCAGACCTAACTAACTTAGGATCTGGCGGTCCAGGTGCAACCGTAGCAGCCTCATTCTTGCAACATTTTGCAGGCGATACCCGTTGGGTACATATTGATATGGCCGGCAATGAATTGTCTAGCGCAGCTGCTGGTGAAGTCCCTGCGGGAGGCACCGGGTATGGCGTACGCCTACTAAGTGAATGGCTACTAAGCAATCAATAGCTTAACATTACTCCTAACCTTAGCCATGCCTAGCATGGCTTTTTTATTACTGTTTTATAACAGTTGCACAGCAACCCCACCTATTCGCTATACTAATGCCATGATAATAAAAAAGAACCGTTAATATGTCAGATGCTCACAGTTATTTACTCGGAGAGAATGCTCTAGTTCTTTCCTTAAATGTAAACGCCCCATCGCAAGCTCAGCAGCGTAAACTGTTCGCTCTGTGCGCAGCGCTAAAAGACAGCAATGCATTTATCGATATTGTACCAGCAAAGTCTTCCGTCACAGCTTACATGGCTAACCCAAATGACTATCAATATTGGCTTAAGCATGTCATGTTACTTTGGCATGAATGTGATGATTTTGCTTTTGATGCAAAAACACATTTTATCGAAACAATTTACGGAGGGGAATTTGGCCCTGATCTGAACGATGTGGCTAAACGAGCTTGCTTAACAGAGCGTCAAGTAGTTCAGCTACACTGTTCCCAAACATATCAAGTTGAGTTTTTAGGGTTTTTACCTGGGTTTGCTTATCTAGGTAAACTGCCATGTGAATTGCAGCTTCCTAGAAAAACAAAACCAAGGAAGCTAGTGCCTAAAGGCTCCGTGGCTATCGCTGAAGATCTGAGCGCCATCTATCCCAACCAATCCCCAGGCGGATGGCATTTACTTGGCCGTTGTCAGCACACCTTATTTAATCCAAATAATCAGCCACCAAGCCTCTTTGCGCCAGGCGATAAAATTAAATTTGTACCGCTTAAGGAGGGCGTATGCTAAAAGTCAACAAAAGTGGCGTAATGGCAAGTGTTCAAGATATTGGCCGCTTTGGTTATCGCCATTACGGTGTTTGTCGCAGCGGTGCATTAGACCCTTTTGCAGTATGTTTAGCGAACTTATTACTAGACAATCCTGTTCATAAAGCCGTCATAGAAATCACCATTGGTCTTGCGGAGTTTGAGTTTACCTCAGCCTGTAATTTCGCCCTCACTGGGGGCTGCTTAAATGCGAAACTGGCTGACAAAGCGATTTATCCCGGCTGGCGCTATTACGCCAGTGCTGGTGACGTACTAACTTTTGGTACTAGTGCTCATGCCCAACGCGCATATGTGTCAGTTGAAGGAGGATTTGAGCTGACTCCAGTGTTGAATTCATGTGCTACCGATCTGCAATCTCACTTTGGTGGCTTTCAAGGTCGAGCACTGAACTCTGGCGACTCCCTCAATTACCACACATCAAGCGTCAAACTAAATACTCTCGGAGTTAAGCAGCCTCCATACTCCCAGCAGGTACGAGTACTTAAAGGGCCACATTGTGATAAGCTGCCCGCAAATACGTTTGAACGCTTTATTGAACAGTCTTGGCGTGTTAGTGAGTTAAGTAATCGGATGGGTAGTAGATTACTCTGTGACGAACCATTAAATCATGAGGTCTCTATAACAACGCAGGCCGTTCACCCTGGTATCGTACAACTGCCACCCAGTGGTGAGCCAATCGTGTTACTTAATGATTGTCAGACTACTGGAGGCTATCCGATCCTCGCTAGCGTTATCGACGCTGACTTACGCCTGTTCAGTCAGTTTGGCGCCAACCAAACGTGCCAGTTTGTTCCGTGTACGTTAGCAGAGGCTCGTAAAGCCAGTGATAAACTCAGTGCACACTTAGCACAATTTTCATTGGCAAAAAATAATAATAACTAGAGTAATATTATGACTGAGTTAAACCTTTTGCCTTTAATAGGTATCGTCATTGTTGTGTTTGGATTTGCACTACGTTTTAATCCTTTACTCGTTGTCTGCGTCGCTGGTTTAATGACTGGCTGGGCTGTGAATATTAATTTTCTCTCAATGCTTGAAACCTTCGGCGAAAAGTTTATGAACTCACGCCAATTAGCCAGCTTTCTGTTGATATTACCCGTTATTGCCTTATTGGAACGATACGGTTTACAACAAAGGGCTAAATCTTGGGTTGCCAGTATAAAATCAGCCACCACATCGCGTATTTTAAGTGTGTACTTTGTTGTAAGAGAGTGTTCCGCAGCGCTAGGGCTACTAAGCCTCGCTGGACAGCCTCAGACCGTCAGACCTTTGCTTGCCCCTATGGCCTTAGGTGCTGCAACCAATGTTCACGGCACGCTTCCCAAACACGTCCAGGACTTGATAAGCGCCCATGCTGCGGCCTGTGATAACATCGCAGTATTCTTTGGTGAAGATATATTTATTGCTTTTGGCGCAGTATTGTTAATGGATGCATTTCTCAAAGAAAACGGTATTGGCGGTATAGAGCCATTGCATATTGGCCTTTGGGCAATTCCTACCGCGATAGCGGCACTTATTGTACATCTGTTCAGACTGGCTCGTTTAGAATCCAAAATTTATCAACTAATGAACGAGCTTGACCAAGACAGTAAGGTTGAATTGAATGAGGAGCTGTCATGAGCGCGCCTGTAACCACTGCCACTGAGACTCAGTCTATACTGTCTATCAATAATATTTATTTGCTAATTGGATTTGTTGTCATGTTTTTGGTCGTAAAAACCCTGCAAGACACAGGTCATCCCAAAAGACTAAGCACCGCCCTATTTTGGTTTCTATTCGGTAGTGTATTTTTATTTGGTGACTTATCGATCAAATTATTTGGCCCCTCAATGACCTATCAATGGGTAGGTGTAAGTGTACTGCTTATCGCACTACTTGCAGGACTAGGTAAAGTTTCCATGGGCAGTTATGACGTCCCATCAGAGCAAGCGCTAAACACCTCTGCACAGCGTATAGGTAATCATTTATTTATTCCTGCGGTCATGATCCCAGTTGTAACCGTTGTTTGCACACTACTGCTAAGCGATATACATATTGCTAACACCTATTTATTTGATCAAAAGCATGTCACTTTAGCAGCGCTAACATTAGCTTGTGGTGCCGCGTTATTAGTAGGTTGGAAGCTGACCTCTGGTTCGCCATTACTCGCGCTAAGTGAATCGCGACGACTCGTTGATTCAATTGGCTGGGCAGCAATTCTGCCACAGATGTTAGCCATGCTGGGCGGCGTTTTCATCGTCGCCCAAACAGGCACCGCGATTCAAGAGCTTGTTACCATATTCATTTCGCCTGACAACCGTTTTATGTTGGTCGTTTTGTATTGTACGGGAATGGCTCTTTTTACTATGATAATGGGTAACGCATTTGCTGCTTTTCCGGTGATGACTGCGGGCATCGCTGTACCATTTTTGATTCAAGGCCATGGTGCTTCAGCAGCGCCACTGGTAGCTATCGGTATGTATTCAGGTTACTGTGGTACCTTAATGACACCTATGGCCGCAAACTTTAATATCGTGCCAGCGGCACTTCTTGACTTAAAAGACAAATATCAGGTTATCAAGGTACAGATCCCAACAGCATTAACCTTGTTAACTATCAATATCTTGCTCATGTATGGAGTCATCTTCAATGACTAGGACACAAAAACCCAGTATTTTACTCACTGGTTTCGCACCCTTTGGAGGCGAACAGATTAATCCTTCTTGGCAAGCTGTTTCTCAACTTGAAGGAGAGCATATTGGCGGCTTTATCGTTCATACCAAGGAACTTTCATGTGAGTTTGATGCCTCTTTACAAGAGCTACACATAGCAATTGATAAATACGCACCACAATTGGTGCTGTGTATTGGTCAGGCTGGAGGCAGAGCAGAAATATCGCTAGAACGCGTAGCAATAAATATTAACGACGCACGCATAGAAGATAATGCGGGTAAACAGCCCATTGATACCCCCGTTATCGCAGGTGGTCCTGCTGCATATTTCACGAATTTACCCATCAAGCGTTTATTGCTCGCTTTGCAGCAGGCTGAGATCCCAGCTGCCATCTCAAATACAGCGGGTACCTATGTCTGTAATCATGTAATGTACGGCTTGATGCATTTGATAAATCAACATGATACACATGTCAAAGGTGGGTTTGTTCATATCCCATATTTGCCCTCACAGGCAGTTAATCATCACGGCGCACCAAGTATGAGCTTAGATACGATTGTAAATGCGTTAAAAGTGATTATGACCTGTGCAATTCAAGACAAACAAGATATTAAAATAGCTGCTGGCACGACACACTAATCTCAAGCTGCTTTAAAAAACGCTCAGTTTTCAAAAATTACTATCGAGTATATCCGAAAACTGAGCGGTTAATTGCCTATTAATTACTTATTTGATCTTTATAAACGTTAAATAAATCGTGCTGTAATGGGTCTAGAATCTTCTTCTCATAGCCTACAAACACCTCTATCAGTTCCTGCGCTGACATAGAGCCAGATGCTTTAGTTTGAATATAGTTAAGAGTTGAGACCGCAATCGGTGTAGAGAACGATGAACTATGAAAGACCGAGTATATCGGACCTGCAGTGAGCACCCCATATAAAGTCATTGGGAATGCGCGCGCGCGGCTTTTTATCCCGCCGTCTTTATAGCCACCTGTTGGCACGTATACATCACTACACATCCAAATGTTATGATCATCCGTACTCAATTGTGCATTGTCGTTAATACCTTCAATTGGCACTGATTCGATTCCTAAACTCTTCATAGATGTAAGTGGGTTCGCGACTCGCAGTCGTGGGCTAATATCAGAGTCGCAGTCAATTGGGAATTGTGCATCATCTTCAGACAATGCATGATCCGCCTTAGGTATTCCCGCCTGAACGAGTAATGGATGACGCATCTCATTCAATTCAGTGGTGTATGTCATCGTTGATAGTTTGTCAATGTAACGATGTTCGAGTGCCATAAGGGAATCCATCACTGATTGACTTAGCAATTTGCCGCATTTTGCAGACACAGATTCATTGAGCACTTGTGTAGAGACACCAAATGAGGCATTAATCAAACTAATCTGATGCTGCTTGATCACAGCTTGCAATCCAGCTAATGCTCTATTTTGCTTGCTTGCTAAGTTGTCTAGTTCTTGCGTCACAATATCTAGATCTTCACTATCCAGTGCCTCGCAAGAACTCGCCGTCATCCAGTGCTTGTCTTCTACCAATAAAAGCTGTGCTTTAGGGTTATATTCAAATAAAAAGCTGGCAACATGAGCACCATGCCCATCGCCAAGAGAAAAAGGCGCATCTTTTTCATTTATCAAAGGCAGAAACTTTGCGGCAAAATCTACCGAGATCTCTGAAAAATTAATGGCTGATAAACTTTGGCTTGCGCCACTTACTTTTGCAAATATACGTTCCGCATCCTCTGGTATTTCGAATACAGGTCTATATGCAACAAGGTTCAATTCAGAATCAAACGACATGAGATCAATAACCCTATCCCGATAAGCTGAAATGGCTTGCTTTGCCAAACCAAAATCAATCACTAAGATGCGTTGTTTTTCATCAAATTTACTTGCATTAAATGGCTTAGGTTCGAAAACCACTTCTACAAGATCACAGCTACCTGGAAAACCGTTGCAACTGGACTGAGATACAAGCTGAGTCACCTCATCAATAATCACCTGATCCTGTTCAAGTACGGGGTACTTAGGAAATACAATCCCCTGCTGCTGAACCAAACGGTTTGCGGGTGTAGGAGGAACCGTATCAGGCTCAGGTTCAGGCTCTGGCTCAGGTTCAGGTTCAGGTTCAGGTTCAGGCTCTGGTTCTGGCTCATCTGGGACCACTATTACTGGCTTAGATGTATCATCATCTGTGGGAATTGCAACATCATCGCTTCCACACCCAGATAATGATGTGACAACCAGCGATGAGATGATCAGTCTTTTCATAATTGCTCCTTGACCAATTTTAAGCGAGTTCTTAACTCTTCCATTTTACTATCTGGCAATAAGAGTACTGTTTCAGAGAGTGATAGTCCAGTTGTAAATAGGTCGTGACTTTTTTTTGAATAACCTGAAAACTCGATGATCTCTTCAAAGTTACTCATCAGCTCATCTTGCGTAAGAGAGTCAGTATATTTAAACATCAAGTCCACATAATCATGCTCAACGCCCTTAACCCACGGTTCATTATTTATTCTTTTTGAGAGATCATAAATGGTATGCTCGATGGCATCTCGTTGACCATTTTTTGATAAATAGCCCAAGTAATCTATCGCCAATAGTCTTGCGTGTGCTTGGTTTTCGCCAAAAACTGACTCAGCTAATTCAGTTTTTACTAAGATATCTTGCTGTAATTTTAGCATTTTTGGGTCTAGTGCCCACTTTTCAAATAAAGCGGTTTTCTTCTGAGCTCGGTCTGCATACTGATTAAATTCGATATAATCACCTACATCTTCTATCGCTAAAGCTAAAACTGATGCATCAAATATACTAGAGTGCGCATTGCCAACTGATATCGAGTCTGCTGCATCGCCTGTGATCTCTTTGTCGCCCTTAATTGTTGCGTCATACGTATTACTTACTATTACTTGACTCTCTGGTGATTGCTTTACTGCAGTGTTCTGTGCGCCAGTAAATTGTGTTATCGCAAAGATTGTACCTAAAATACTCAGTGAAATAACAAACGCTAGGTGGTATTTTTTAATCATAATAGTTCCTACAAAAACCAACTGCTGATACAACTTGGCATACCCGCAGTTGGTTAAATTATCGCTGTGTATTACTGTCTAACTTTGAATTTTGCCATCTCACTCATCAGAATGTTCTGCCAGTAAAGGTCACCCATTACTAAGCCATTCGCGATTACTAAGTGACCTTGCTCGTCATCTGAATTTGTCAGCAAGTTATAAACAACTTGGTCTTGTGCACCTTGTTCAATTGAAGTGATCACATCTATCGAACCATCTTCTTTTACTAGCTTGTCGCCAACACTTAAGTTACGCGCTACATCCATTTTGCCTGATGCTAATAATACGCCATGCTCTTCTGATAGACCGATACGAATACCAGACGCTGTTTTAACAATCACAAGAGGTTTCTCTTCAGGACCCTTAGTAGTATCTGCTACTTGTTCTAGGTCAAACTGAACGTCAGACATAGTTGCCGTTTCAGTCATTGCAAACACGTCGAATTGTTTTTCATTGTTAAACAAGTCTTCGATGTTCACTTGACTATTGACATTGCTACCAGTTAAACGAGCAGAAATTTTTGTACCCAGCTCAAAACAGCCACAACGACAAACCGCGATGAGTTTGGATGGATCGAATTGGTTACAGATTGGCGCAAAGTTGTTCGCTTTTGCATAGTAGTACTCTGTATCGTTAATGCAGTTTCCACGAGCGTAATCACGGTACTGTCTGCATTGTTCTTGAGATAACTCTGTTCCGTTACAACGTGATTTAAGTTGATCGACATATTTTTGATCTAGAAAACGGTTTGTTTCAGTTGTGCCAGTACCGCCACCACCACCGCCACCACATTCGATGGCCATTTCACCATCGGCAGCTAAAAGACAAGGCTCTGGATATTCAGGCACTGGCATACGCGCCTCAGCGCTGGTTGCCATCATAAAAGCCACAGAGAAAGTAAACAGCAACGCTACATTTTTTAGAATATTCATTATTTTTCCTTAATTTTTATATGATTAATTCTGTTGTTCTGTTAGACGAGGTTTGTACCAACACTTAGGACGAAACGCATCGTTTGCATTGGGCACATCAAGCGCTTTGGAAATGCTTGCACAGTGGTTACGCGCAGACTCTAGCTCCGCATAGATAGATTGACGACCTAAGGCAGCATCTTTTCCTGGGATAAGGAAGCTATCGTCTTCGATTTTGCACAATGCACCTTCAACATAAGTATCGAGGCGACATTGTGCTTGAGGGTGGTTTTCATAAGTTTTTGCGACAACCGTTTCATCTCTGTCATCAAAACTTACGTGTTGTCCACGTCCGGCAGCTAGCAACTTAGCCAACGAAAGACCCGCCATTGAGGATCTATAACAAAGGTTTTGCTCGTAATAACTACCATACGTATTATCACACTGTCTTTTGGCTGTTGGATGAACTGAGTATCTGTATTGACTGTTATCGTCGTTGCCCCAGATTTTTTTTGCACAGGAATGTGAAGCAAAATAGTCAGACTGCCCTTCACTTGATGCCCAACGAGTTCCTTTGAACGGGAACCCACCTAAGTGGTGGCCTAATTCATGACACACAACCAACGCGAAACCATCAGCAGTGACTTCTGGTGCTCTTGCCAAACCACCAAACATCGACACTATCCAGTTATTACCTTGCTGCATAGCGTAAGCATTAACCGTATCGTCTTCCCAGTTTCTCTTCCAAACCAAGTTCGCACCATGAGAGTTGACTAGTGGTTCATAGTACATATTTACTTCATCAATAATACGATTGAAGTCAGCTTCACTCATGTTCCCGCCGCCAGCATTATGCCGTAAATGTAAGTTATTCTCTGGCATAAAAATTTCAGCGTGTTTTACCTGAGATGGGCTCTCAATCTCACCTATTCCTGAAGAGTGAGCCTGAACCCCACCAGCAAAAACTGCCATCATTGATGCAGAGATTACTGTTATTTTTAATTTAATCATTTTTAAATTTTCCTTATTTAACTGATTCGTACACATTGCCGTGTACCCAAGCAATTTAAGGAAAATAAGGGACAAAAAACATACAAAAATTAGTTGCAATTAACACAATATTCTGTTTTTTTATTGAATTCATCAACATGAATAATGAGCAAACTTCTATGATTTAAAGCCGCAATTTATAAGTTTATAAAACAAGCTACTAAGAACCCACTTCATATTTTTATTATAAATATTAACACAAAGTTTATTTTGTTAATATTTGGGGTATAATTTTTTGTAATCATCGTGTCCATTGACATTACAAAAAAATATAAAGAAAATTTCTATTTGTTATTTTTAAATATTGTAAACTTTCGAATTTATACTCTATTTAATAACATAAAGCTCTCTTCAACAATCAGTAACATGCTCTCGCTGAATGTACTTTCTCCGATATAAATTGCTACTAATGTACCACTGCGTTTTGGCTCTCTAATGGGTGTCTTTCCGCCCAAACGTACAATATGTAGGCGTTGCGCTGCTGAGTTCATGTAAAAACGCCTGCGAATTCAACTTAAATGCCTTGCACCAAATAGATGCAAACTGGTTACTGAAAAACCTAAGCATGGCTAATTTTTTCTAATAACTGACCGAAAACGATTTGACGGAAAGATGCAGCCACAAGCTTTGCACCACCTTGGGGCGAAACCTTAGAAAATTGCACCAATATGGCATTAAATAATTCAAAGAAAATCTACTTTTATATGTGACTTGGCGTGCCAATTCTGATACATCTAAGGCTATTGCCAAGTCATACAGTTCACGCATGGCTCCTAGTGCTTGACGGTTTAAAGCGTTAACGCATCAAAGTTAGCTGTGTCTTATCACTTGGCTCGTCTATAAGATCATATTTCTTATATATACATACAAAGTTTTAAGAAGTCTGATCAACATAACAACAAATCAACACAGGAATGAGGTAATTTATGTGTTCAATTTTTGGCGTATTGGAGCTTAAGTCCGATCCCATCCAGCTTCGTAGTCAAGCGATAGAAATGTCAAAACTGTTACGTCACCGTGGTCCAGACTGGTCAGGTGTGTATTCATCTGATAAAGCCATATTAGTCCATGAGAGGCTGGCAATTGTTGGTGTTTCAAGCGGTGCTCAACCATTGTATAACCCAGAACAAACACATATCTTAGCGGTAAATGGCGAAATCTATAACCACAAAGAGTTGGCTAATAGCTTAACGGTAGATTTTGAATTTCAAACCGAATCAGACTGCGAAGTTATTTTGGCTCTTTACAAACAAAAGGGGCCGGAGTTTTTAGACGATCTTAATGGCATTTTTGCTTTTTGTTTATATGACGAAGAACAAGATGCATACCTGATTGGTCGTGACCACATTGGCATTATTCCCTTATATACTGGTCGAGATCATCATGGAAACTTCTATGTTGCTAGTGAAATGAAAGCATTAACGCCGATTTGTACCCAGATAGAAGAGTTTCCTCCAGGCCATTACCTATATTCGACAGACGGTGAGTTACGACCTTACTACAAAAGAGACTGGCAACAATTTGAGTCGGTAAAGAATAATGAATCAAGTGTCAGCGACGTCAAAGATGCACTCGAAGCTGCGGTTAAACGTCAGCTAATGTGTGATGTGCCTTATGGGGTATTACTTTCAGGCGGGTTAGATTCTTCTGTAATATCTGCAATCACTCAGAAGTTTGCAGCCAAACGTATTGAAGATAATGATGCATCAGATGCTTGGTGGCCAAAACTACATTCTTTTTCTATTGGTTTAGAAGGCTCACCAGATTTAGCGGCCGCACAAAAAGTTGCAGATGCCATCGGTACAGTACACCACCCTATTCACTTTACTGTTCAACAAGGGATCGATGCGCTAAAAGAGGTTATCTACCACCTTGAAACATATGATGTAACAACGGTTAGAGCTTCGACACCAATGTACTTGATGTCTCGTCAAATTAAAGCAATGGGAATCAAAATGGTACTATCAGGGGAAGGTGCTGACGAGTTATTTGGAGGCTACCTATATTTCCACAAAGCACCAAATGCGCAAGAGTTTCATGAAGAGCTAAACCGTAAGGTGGCTAAGCTTCATATGTTTGACTGCTTACGTGCGAACAAATCAATGGCAGCTTGGGGTGTCGAGGCGCGAGTTCCATTTTTGGACAAAGAATTTATCGACGTCGCGATGCGTACTAATCCCGATTACAAAATGTGTAAAGATGGTCGAATAGAGAAGCACATTTTACGTGAGGCGTTTGATGGATATTTACCTGAAGAAGTGCTTTGGAGACAAAAAGAGCAATTCTCAGATGGGGTTGGTTACAGTTGGATAGATTCTTTAAAAGCCCATGTCGAAGAGCAAGTCTCTGATCAAGAATTAGAAAATGCAAAATATCGCTTCCCTATTAATACTCCTGAGAGTAAAGAAGCATATTATTATCGCCAGATATTTACTGAGCATTTCCCTGGCGATGCAGCTGCACACTGTGTTCCTCATGGGAAATCTGTTGCATGTTCAACTCCCCAAGCCCTTGCTTGGGATGAGTCATTCCAAAACAACGCGGACCCTTCAGGCCGTGCAGCAAGCGTGCACAATGAGGCATACAAAGCAAAAGCTTAATGCTAAATATGATAATAAAAAACCCAGCGCATGCGCTGGGTTTTTTTATTCTGACAATCGTAAAAATACGATTAGACTAGATAAAACGCTTAATAATAAAATCAACCTTTACACGTTTTGCCTGACCCAGTAATTTTTTCACAGGCAATGGGTAATCATCCAATGTTTCAACATCTTCAGGCCCGCTAAGCAAGCGACAGTTTGCCAAAATAGCCTGCTTTTCTTTCTCAATATCTTCTAGAATTTGCCTATCAGGGTCTTCAATCAGAAGACCATTTTCTATGTCTAACCCCCAAGCTCTTGGGTTAAGGTTATGACCACTCAATAGGTGAGTATGATTATCTTTACATATCCCTTTTAGGTGAAATGAGTTGCTACCTTCTTTCCACAAATATACTTTTAGCTGTCCGGACTTAATAAAGCGATGTTGAGATTTTAAAAACTTTCTCAGTATCGTTTCATACAGATACGGGAGCGCTCCGATACGACTAAACGGTTGGCTCGGACATATATAAAAATCGTTGGCAGTTTTATCACCAACGACAATGCTAACCTGTAACCCTTGTTTCAGTAAACGACGCAATGAACGCAATAAAGGTGCAGGAAAGTTAAAATAAGGTGTATACAACACCAATTCATGCTCAGTAGTATCAAACAAACTCTTAATTAATCTGTTTAATTTATTTGTTCTCCTACCAAAGCCTAAAAATGCTCTAACATTAAGACCTTCATTACTGTTTGCACCTTCAAAAGTATACTTGGCCTTCTTAAGGTCACGCATGAGTTGTTTTTGGGCCAGTTTAATGTCCGCCAGTTTTGGCAACGGCCTAGTATCCAAACGCGCCACTGCTTCGGAACTCAAGAGATACTTTTCAATAAACTGACAAAAACTATTTGCTAGTAAAGATTGCTCTATCACAAAGTATCTGTCTAACCGATACTTATCTTCATAGTGCAAATACACATTATTTAAGCTCGCCCCGCTGTATAACACAGTATCATCAATGACAAAGCCTTTAAGATGCAACACTCCAAATAATTCTTTCGCTTTTACTGGGACGCCGTAAACTTTTACGTTACTTTGCGTTTGTGCCAACTTGTCACAATATAACTTTGCATTTCCTTCCGATCTTTGTTCACCGATCAAACCTCGTTGTGCTCGATGAAAATCAACTAATACGTTAATTTCAAGCGACGGATTTGCTAGAGACTTTTGATGTAACGCGTCTAAAATCTCCCGCCCAGCTTCGTCGTCTTGTAAGTACAATGCGGTGATATAGATCCTTTGCTTTGCACCATCTATCAAGTCGAGTAACTCATCATGATATTGCTTTGCATTCGTTAAAATTTGGATTTTATCAGCTGCCAATGCAAATCCAGGTGTATCCTGCCAAAATGCCATAAATACCTATTCGTTAGGGGCTATTCTCAAGAGAATAACGAAACAAAATTACTATGAACATACCAAAAAAAAACAATTTGATCACCGAATAGCGTTAGTTTTGCCTCTGATGGCTTAAATATCCATCAAGTACAGTATTTTTGACAACTGTACGATTTGGGGAAAAATGAAATTACGCTTTTATTTTACATCTAGGTTGAATTACATAGAATCGACCTCATTGATCCTCGGTATATAAATTTTAGGAATGACTCATGAGTGATGTGAAACACTGTAAACTGCTTATTTTAGGCTCGGGCCCCGCTGGCTACACAGCTGCTGTTTATGCGGCACGTGCAAACTTAAACCCAGTATTGATCACTGGTATGCAACAAGGTGGACAATTAACCACAACAACTGAAGTTGAAAACTGGCCAGGTGATGCTCACGGTTTAACAGGTCCTGCGCTTATGGATCGCATGAAAGAACATGCTGAAAGATTCGAGACAGAAATTATCTTTGACCACATTAATAAAGTAGATGTGACTCAGCGTCCTTTCACGTTAACAGGCGACCAAGGCACATATACGTGTGATGCGCTCATCATTGCTACTGGCGCTTCAGCTAAGTACCTTGGTATGGAATCTGAAACTGCGTTCCAAGGACGCGGAGTTTCCGCCTGTGCAACTTGCGATGGTTTTTTCTATCGTGGGCAAAAAGTCGCGGTTGTTGGCGGTGGTAATACTGCCGTAGAGGAAGCTTTATACTTATCTAACATCGCAGAAGAAGTTCACGTAATTCATCGCCGAGATTCGTTTAGAAGTGAGAAAATCCTTTCTGATCGTCTGCATGAAAAAGCTAAAAATGGTAATGTAGTACTACATTTAAATCGAACTTTAGATGAAGTATTAGGCGACGAGATGGGTGTGACTGGCATCCGTATTAAAGATACAGATTCAGACAACACAGAACAGTTAGACCTGGCTGGTGTTTTCATTGCCATCGGTCACAAGCCAAACACAGATATGTTTGCAGGTCAGCTTGAAATGAAAGATGGCTACCTAATAGTCCAATCTGGCCTTAATGGCAATGCTACACAAACGAGCGTTGAAGGTGTTTTCGCAGCAGGTGACGTATCAGACCATATCTATCGTCAAGCGATCACCTCTGCTGGTACAGGCTGTATGGCTGCGTTAGATGCAGAACGTTATTTAGATAACTTGAAATAAATCTGAGAATGGGAGCAAATGCTCCCATTTTATTTATCGCTGTTTTACGCTATTTTAGCTCTATCAGAAGCCATTACGTCTTTATATGACACAACAACTATTCCACCTAAACCTGCACGACACTTTTTTTCCGCCATGTAAATATGCATTAAAAGACCCTGATGGATTGTTAGCGATTGGCGGATGTTTAAGTATCGCTCGATTAAAAGTAGCCTATGCTAACGGTATATTCCCTTGGTTCAATGAAAACGAGCCAATTATGTGGTGGTCACCTAGTAACCGAGGGATCATCGAGCTTGACGATTTTCATGTTAACCGCTCTTTAAAAAAGGCCCTACGTCAGTTGAGTCCAACTGTTACGGTTAATACCGCCTTTAGTGACGTTATCAAAGCTTGCCGGATGCAACGTATTCACAAAGAAGGAACATGGATAAACAGCGATATGTTATTAGCTTATCAGAATGCCCACGAACAAGGCTTTGCACATAGTCTTGAGCTGTGGCAAGACAAGCGCCTTATTGGCGGTTTGTATGGTGTGATGCAATCCGGTGTGTTTTGTGGTGAGTCAATGTTCTTTTATCAGCCCAATGCTTCTAAGTTGGCCATGTGGGCATTGACCAATTGGTTGAAAAGACATAACGCCCATTTTATCGACTGCCAACTAGAAAATCCTTATTTAACAAGTTTAGGTGCAAAAGTTATATCCCGTGATGAATTCTTGACTAGACTTAACATAGCGGCACAATTTAAGGTGCCAGAAACAATGTGGCTTGCTCAAACATTGGACGACATTTATGACTGAACATTTTCCCTCTAAAATTGGTTTAAGTCAGCAGTTTAGTTGCAGTTATCTGCCTCAGCAAAACGAGCAGCTATTAGTGATTTTAGACCCAAGCTGCTACACCCCAGCACGCTTTGAAGCGCTGTTAGAATTGGGGTTCAGGCGTAGCGGAGATCAAATTTACCGCCCTCATTGTCCAAAGTGTAGTGCGTGTCAGTCAGTTCGTATTCCAGCAAAGCTCTTCACCCCTTCAAAATCACAAAAACGTAAATTTAAAAAAATAACCGGGGATTTCTCATTTTCGGTCAGTCATAAAGAGCGAGAAGAATATTATCCACTTTATGAAAAGTACATTTCGCTTCGACACAGTGATGGCAGCATGTATCCACCAAACAAACTGCAATATGAGAGCTTCTTATTTTGCCAATGGTTGCCTATATCCTTTATTGAACTTTGGCATCACGACACGCTTATTGCTGTTGCAGTGACAGATACTATGCCAAACGCACTATCCGCCATTTACACCTTTTTTGACCCTGAATATGAAAATTATAGCCTTGGGAACGTTATGATAATGGCGCAGATAGAACACGCTAAAAAACTAGACAAAGAGTTTGTCTATTTGGGATATCAAATCGATAGCTGTAAAAAAATGCGCTATAAAGCTCAATTTTTGCCTGCGCAAAGATTTGTAAACGATGTTTGGGTTGAGCAAGATCCACCTTAATAATTGGACAATCTGTGCCTTGTAAGTACAAAAGAGCTTAAATTGGCTATTTAAATAACAAATTTTTGACCCTTACCTTTACTTATTGCCAGCTTTTGGGCAAAATCTCCAGCGTTTAATTATTCAAAGAGGTGTTACGCTACACATGGCGAAAGAAGACGTAATTGAAATGCAAGGCACAGTCCTTGATACTTTACCAAATACAATGTTCCGCGTTGAGCTAGAAAATGGTCACGTGGTGGTTGCTCATATTTCAGGTAAAATGCGCAAAAACTATATCCGTATTCTTACTGGTGACAAAGTTACGGTCGAAATGACACCGTACGACTTAACCAAAGGACGCATTGTCTTCCGCGCTCGTTAATCGAACCGTGTAGAAACCTGCCGTAAATAAGCCTACAACTCTAAGTTGTATACTTCGCTTGCATTTGCCTATTGTATTTAAATGACAAGTCATAGTGACTATCGGTGAGTATTCGATATATAACAAAAAGCCTAGCATTCGCTAGGCTTTTTGACGTTCAAAGTTTTGATCCTATGCTGACACTAAATTAGACTCATATCTAAAATCTAACTCGCCACCTTTGACACCAACTTTGACACTACCACCATCACTGAGCTTGCCAAACAAAATCTCGTTAGCAAGCGGCTTCTTCAGCTTGTCTTGGATAACTCTTGCCATAGGTCTTGCTCCCATAGCTTTATCGTAACCAAGGTCACCAAGCCACTCACGGGCCGCTGAAGTGAGTTCCAGATTAACTGACTTCTTATCAAGTTGAGCTTGTAGTTCCACCACAAACTTATCAACAACTTGCAAAATAACCTCTTTTTCAAGATGATTAAACCAAATGATGTTATCGAGTCGATTTCTAAACTCAGGAGCGAACACCTTATTGATTTCAACCATCGCGTCATGAGAATGGTCTTGTTCTTGGAAACCAATGGATTTGCGAATAGTTTCTTGAACACCAGCATTAGTCGTCATAACCACAACCACATTTCTGAAGTCAGCTTTACGACCGTTATTATCGGTTAATGTACCGTGGTCCATAACTTGAAGTAAGATATTGTAAATATCCGGGTGTGCCTTCTCTATTTCGTCTAGGAGCACTACCGAGTGTGGATGTTTGATCACAGCATCGGTCAACAACCCACCTTGCTCAAATCCAACGTAGCCTGGGGGGGCACCAATCAAGCGGCTAATAGCATGGCGCTCAGAATATTCAGACATATCAAAACGAATAAACTCAACGCCCATACATTTGGCTAGCTGTTTAGTAACCTCTGTTTTACCCACCCCTGTTGGGCCAGCAAACAAGAATGAGCCTATGGGTTTGTCTTCATTGGCAAGTCCTGAACGAGACAAGCGTATGGCTGATGTTAGTGCATCGATAGATTGATCTTGACCAAACACCAGCATTTTCAAGTTACGATCTAAATTCTTCAAGGTTTCCTTATCACTGTTAGAAACACTTTGCTGAGGAATTCTCGCTATTTTTGATACGATCATTTCAATATCAGAAACACCAATTGTTTTCTTGCGTCTTGACGCTGGCTGTAGACGCTGATTAGCACCTGCTTCATCAATTACATCTATTGCTTTGTCAGGCAAGTGGCGTTCATTGATGTACTTAGCGCTTAGCTCAGCTGCAGCTCTAAGTGCCTTTTGCGTGTAGCGAATACCATGATGTTCTTCATAACGTTCTTTAAGTCCGTACAAAATTTTAGTTGTATCTGCCACACTGGGTTCAACCACATCAATTTTCTGGAATCGACGGACTAATGCGCGGTCCTTTTCAAAAATATTCTTAAATTCAGAATAGGTTGTGGATCCCATACAACGGAGCTGGCCGCTAGAAAGCAGTGGCTTGATCAAGTTTGATGCATCCATCACCCCACCTGAAGCTGCACCAGCGCCTATAATCGTATGTATTTCATCGATGAATAATATTGCCTGAGGTTTAGACTGTAATTCTTTAAGCAGCGCTTTGAAGCGTTTCTCAAAATCACCTCTATATTTAGTCCCCGCAAGTAAAGCCCCCATGTCTAGTGAATAAACAACCGCATCTTCAATAACTTCTGGAACTTGCTTGTTGATAATACGATACGCAAGTCCTTCGGCTATGGCTGTTTTACCTACACCAGCTTCCCCTACAAGTAATGGGTTATTTTTCTTACGACGACATAAAACCTGCACTGTACGCTCTACTTCTTCATCACGGCCCACTAACGGGTCTACTTGTCCCGCTTGAGCTAACGTATTGAGGTTGGTTGTAAAGTTCTCAAGTTTAGTCTTTTCTTCATTTTGAACTTCATTCGAATCTTCATGAATATCTTCATGGTCATCGTGGTCAGATTCCTCATCGACTTTTGAAATACCGTGAGAAATAAAGTTAACAATATCGAGGCGGCTGATATCGCTTTTTTTCAACAAATAAACTGCTTGGCTCTCTTGTTCTGAAAAAATCGCTACCAGTACGTTAACCCCGGTAACTTCACTACGACCTGATGACTGTACATGAAACACTGCACGCTGTAATACTCGCTGGAAGCCCAACGTTGGCTGTGTTTCTCTATCTTCTTCTAAATCGGGAATAACCGGAGTTGTTTCGTCAATAAATTCTGACAATTCCCGTTTTAAATTTTCTATGTCCACCCCGCAGGCGCCCAACGCCTCTCCTGCTGATGGGTTATCAATTAGCGCCAATAATAAATGTTCAACAGTCATGAATTCATGGCGACGCGTACGCGCCTCGCGAAAAGCGGCGTTTAAGGTAACTTCTAGATCTTTATTTAGCATTGGCAACCCCCAAACGAGAATTAAAAAGGTTATTCTTGCTCACAACTACATAGCAACGGATGCTCATGGTCGCGAGCGTAACGATTGACCTGCTCAGCCTTGGTGTGGGCAATATCTGCAGGATATATACCACATACAGCTTTTCCCTCATGATGCACTTTCAGCATCACCTCAGTTGCTCTTTCGCTATCCATATTAAAAAAAGTCATTAAAACTTCAATTACAAATTCCATTGGCGTGTAATCGTCGTTGTTCAAAATGACCTTGTACTTACGCGGTGGGCTTAGCTTTTGCTTTGCACTTTCGCGTACCGTGTCTATCACACCTGATTCTTTCGTCCCACTCATAATTAAATATAGTCTTGTCTTGGTAACTCAAGCAAACTTGAATTAAAAAATAAATAAAATGTTAAAAAACACGTTAAAAAACTTGACTGACTGCTCATTTAAACTACAGTCCTATTAGATTGCTTAATCTATGGGCAGTCTAGCAAATTATAAAGTTTAGATTAACTAAATTAGTCAACTTATAGAAGGATGTAGAAGTATGGCTTGCGGAAAAGTCAAATGGTTCAACAATGCCAAAGGGTTTGGTTTCATCGTAGAAGACGGCAGTGAGGAAGATATCTTCGCCCATTACTCAACGATTGTAATGGATGGATACAAAACGCTTAAAGCTGGTCAGGATGTAACATTCGAGCTACAAGAAGGTCCTAAAGGTCTTCACGCTACCAACATTGCTCCACGTGATGAAGAGTTAGCTTAGTTGTAGTTTTTGGCTATCGGAAGCGGGCCGCGATTGTTGCTCGCTTCATATTCCTTATAATTTTTGTTCCTTCCCCTTTAAAATTTCTAATTAGCCCTCATCTATATTGCTTGCTACAATAGCGCTCGTTGTCGTTAGGTAGGTTAGATATTTTTATTTACGTGCAAAGTGAAAATATCTAACAAACTTGCTATAACCTGTTGCCTTAGGCAACATAGCATTCCCTTTGCATTGTTGAATGGCGAAAAGCCACAAATCTAGGAATGATGATGACATCAAAAATTATTTACACTAAAACCGATGAAGCTCCGGCTCTTGCCACATACTCATTGCTTCCGATCATTCAAGCTTACACCAATGCCGCTGGCGTAGAAGTAGAGACTCGTGATATTTCTCTTGCTGGACGTATTATTGCAAACTTCCCTGAGTTTTTAACTGAAGGGCAGCGTATCAACGACGCACTTTCAGAACTAGGTGAACTTGCGAAAACACCAGAGGCTAACATCATTAAGTTACCCAATATCAGTGCTTCGATTCCTCAGTTACGTGCAACTATTAAAGAGTTACAAGAAAAAGGTTACGCACTGCCAGACTACCCAGCTGAACCAAAAGATGACAAAGAAGCTCAAATCAAAGCGACCTATGACAAAATCAAAGGTAGTGCAGTAAACCCAGTATTGCGCGAAGGTAACTCGGATCGTCGTGCTCCTGCTTCTGTTAAAGCTTATGCCCGTAAAAACCCACATTCAATGGGTGCCTGGTCTGCGGATTCAAAATCATATGTAGCAAGCATGACTGACGGAGACTTTTTTGGCTCTGAACAATCTACGACGGTCACTGAAGCGACAGATGTTCGTATTGAGCACGTTGCAAATAATGGCGATATTACTGTCTTAAAAGCCAGCACTCCATTACTAGCGGGTGAAATCATTGACGCTTCACGCATGAGCATTTCAGCTTTACAAGAGTTTTTAGCTGGTGAAATCGCTTCTTCTAAAAACAAAGGCGTGCTGTTCTCGTTGCATATGAAAGCAACCATGATGAAAGTATCAGATCCAATTATCTTTGGCCATGCTGTTAAAGTTTTCTACAAAGAAGTATTTACTAAGCATGCCGCTCTGTTCACTGAACTAGGTGTAGATGTAAACAATGGCTTAGGTGATGTGTATTCTAAAATTCAACAGCTTGATGATGCTAAGCGTCAAGAAGTTGAAGCTGATATCGCAGCGGTATACGAATCAAGCCCTAGCATTGCAATGGTTGACTCAGATCGCGGTATCACGAACCTACATGTTCCTAGCGACGTGATCATTGATGCTTCAATGCCTGCGGCAATTCGTACTAGCGGTCAAATGTGGAATGCTGAAGGTAAACAACAAGACACCTGTTTCGTGATCCCAGATCGTTGTTATTCTGGCGTATATCAGGCAACTATTGATTTCTGTAAGAAAAATGGTGCATTTGATCCTCGTACCATGGGCACAATCCCTAACGTTGGTCTAATGGCGCAAAAAGCAGAAGAGTACGGTTCGCACGACAAAACATTTGAAGCTCCAGCGGCAGGTATTATTCGCGTCGTAGACAGCAATGACAATGTCTTACTTCAGCACGATGTTGAACAGGGCGATATCTGGCGTATGTGTCAGGTAAAAGACGCTCCTATTAAAGATTGGGTGAAACTGGCTGTAAACCGTGCTCGCGCCACTGGCGTACCTGCGGTATTCTGGTTAGATGAAAACCGCGCTCACGATGCACAGTTAATCAAGAAAGTTCAGGCATACTTACCAGAGCACGATACTGACGGACTTGAGCTTTTAATCAAAGCTCCAGTGGATGCGACGTTATACTCTCTTGAGCGCATGAAAAATGGTGAAGACACAATTTCTGTAACTGGTAACGTACTACGTGACTACCTAACAGATCTTTTCCCAATTCTTGAACTTGGTACAAGCGCCAAAATGCTATCTATCGTGCCTCTAATGAATGGTGGTGGCCTATTTGAAACTGGCGCAGGTGGTTCTGCACCAAAACACGTTCAACAGTTTGAAAAAGAGAACCACTTACGTTGGGATTCTTTGGGTGAGTTCCTTGCTTTAGCAGCGTCTTTAGAACACTTGAGCCAAGCAACAGGTAATGCAAAAGCACAAGTATTGGCAGATACACTCGACCAAGCAACTGGCAAGTTTTTAGATGAAAACAAGTCACCTTCGCGTAAAGTAAACGAGCTAGATAACCGTGGCAGTCACTTCTATCTATCTCTTTACTGGGCTCAAGCTCTTGCTGCCCAAACAACAGATACGCAATTGCAGTCGCAGTTCAAAGAAATTGCCCGCGATTTAGAAGCACAAGAGCAAACTATTGTAGCTGAGCTTAACGGTGCACAAGGTAAATCTATGGATGTGGGTGGCTATTATCAGCCAAATGATGAGCTGGCGTTCGCAGCAATGCGCCCTAGCAACACATTCAATGAAATCTTAGCTAAGTTAGTATAAGCTTTAGCAAACTTATAAAAGCCTGCACATGCAGGCTTTTTCTTTATGTGTACGCTAAAACAGATATCGGTAAGACAGCGAAACGTTACGCCCTCTTGCTTGATACTCACCAAATGGCCGATTGTTCTTTTCACCAAATGGGATAATCGCGCTGGTACTGTAATTTGAATCTAATGCGTTGTTCACATTCAGTGATAATGACATGTTGTCGTTAAGTTGGTAATTAACAGCAGCCGATACTACCGTACTTGAATCTTTATCAGACAAGACCTCTACCGTCCCCCTTCCATTTACTGACACTGAAACACTCCAGTTTTGATTCGGGTAGTACATAAGAGATGTCATGCTATACGTTCTGGGAACAAGCATGTCTGAAGGGTTAATTTGTTGCTCTTCTTCACTACGAGTTTGGTTACTAAATAAATGAGTAATAAACCCTTTTAACTGTACTTTGGTAAACAGTCTTAATTGCCAGTCTATTTCGACACCACGTGTAGTGTTACTAGCTATGTTATCTAAAAATACGTTATCTCCATCAGTACGAAAATCTATAAGGTCATCAATATCGTTTCTGAAAAAACTGGAACTGATCGAAAAATTCTCTCCCACATATTGGTGAACAAGCTCCACAGCCCTGAGCGTTGTTGGATTTAGGTTTTTGTTTCCTAGAGTTAAGCCACTTTCTTCATCATACAAGTCTCCAAGTGACGGAACTCTATAAGCCTCACCGTAAATGAATTTAAACGTATGTTGTTCATTTGGAGCATAGATTAACGTTGCCCTAGGGTTTGTTTTATCATCCACATCATTGTAGGAATCTCTGCGTAAGCCAATTGTTGAGCGCCATTTCTCATTCCAAACAGACTCTAGTTGGGCGTACATCATTTTAATACGTCGCTGATTATCAGAAATAATTCGCTGCTCTGGCGCAGTCAGTTCTACAACATGTCCAAAGTACTCAAGGTCTCCATAGATATTATAATTACTGCGCAAATATCCCCCTGGCACTTGGGAGCGAACAAGCTCAATTCCCGTCGAAATTCTATGATCATCAAATAGCTGATAACTGTAATCAACACTTGCCCGATAAGAATCATGAGTAAAGTTTTCACCAAATAAGAAATCAGCTCGCGTAAACGGCCCGACTCCTTTGAGCTCAAGAGCTGTGAGCGACTTGCGCTTTGCTTTAGAATACTCAAGCCCAACCTTAAGCATCGAGTCATTATCATGATTCTTTTGATATTCAAGTCGAGATAACCAATGCTTGGTTTCCAGCTCAGCCGTCCCATCTCTCAACCGGCGAAATAAGTAATGATTGTTACGCTTTGAATTAAAATAATGATTTCTTAGCGTAAAACCTGCATAAGATAGATAGGTTTCAAGTTGACTGGCCTTATGTGCATCATTTGTTGATGTTTGAATATTAAACCTATCAAACACGTTGCCTAAGGTATCACCGCCATCCTCATATAGGCGTGCATCAATGCCAAATGATAACCCTTCGCTGCTATGGTTAAATCCTCCATGAATTTCCCGCCTTGCAAAAGAACCAACAGCAACCTCTATATTATTTTCAATCTTTGTCACTACATTTATTACACCGTTAAATGCATTCGAACCATATAGAGTTGACCCTGGTCCGCGAATAACTTCTACCTTTTCAACATTATGTAAACTGACAAACCTATCAATGTAGTTTATTCCGCCGGTATAATCTTCATTTAGACGTTGTCCATTAATTAAAACCAAAAGCGTATTCGCATACTTTTGAGGATGCCCCCGCGTGATCAGGTAAGACTGGTTTCCTTCAGTTGAGTTATACATTGAATAAAAGCCGGGAATATGTGCAAATAGCTCGCTGAGTGTTTCAATACCTAACTGTCGGATCTGCTGTTTTGAAAAATAACTGACCGTAGAAGGTGCATATTTGAGCTGAGTATTTGTCTTGGTTGCGATTGTTACGGAAACGTTTTGCAACTGTTCAAGCGACATACCGTATAATTCTTCTTCTGCGGCGACATTGTTATGTAACGTAAATACGCCCAATAAGGAGGTGAAATAGACGCAAAGTGCTTTAGTCATAGACACATATCAAGTTTATTTTAAATTAATACTTACAAATTAGTTACATCCCTTTCATTTGTCACGTAAAACATTGGATAATGTGAGTCTTTGTTGCTATCGCAGGCGGTGTTACAATTCATTGCGTTACTATCAATCGGTGAAAACATGAACAAGCCCCGCATACAGTTCAATAGCAGTAATAAAAATAAGCATAAGAACAAACTTCAAAAGAAACGCTCTGTCAAACCTGCTCTGCCTCCAGAACAAGTAAAAGTAATTTTGTTCAACAAGCCCTATGACGTCTTGTGTCAATTTACCGATGATGCTAACCGAGCAACGCTCGCTGATTACATTACGTACAAAGGTGTCTATGCAGCTGGACGCTTAGACAGAGACAGTGAAGGCCTTTTGCTTTTGACCAATTGTGGAAAGTTGCAGCACAAATTAACCAATCCGACTCAAAAGACCACTAAAACCTACTGGGTACAAGTCGAAGGAGTTCCGTCAAATGAAGCGATTAAAGCGCTTTCAGAGGGCGTTGAACTCAAAGACGGCATGACGCGACCAGCCACAGTAAAAGTGATCGACGAACCTAATATTTGGCCAAGAGTCCCACCGATTAGAGAACGAGCGAATATTCCCACAACGTGGTTGAGCATTAGCATCAGTGAAGGTAAAAACCGCCAAGTGAGAAGAATGACAGCTCATGTAGGCCACCCAACTTTGCGATTAATTAGAGCAAAAATTGGAAAATATACGCTCGAAGGACTAAAAAATGGCGAATATAAGGTACTAAGCGAGTATTGATAAAGATCTCGACTTTTAGCGGCAGGCTTTTGCGTGCTATAATCACGGCCTTTCCATATCAGGTAGATTTACAGCAAAAATTATGAGCGATAATAGTCACATTAAAGTCATCGTTGGCATGTCCGGCGGTGTTGATTCTTCTGTTTCAGCGTACCTATTAAAAGAGCAAGGCTATCAGGTTGAGGGTCTGTTCATGAAAAACTGGGAAGAAGATGATAATGATGAATATTGCGCCGCCGCTGAAGACCTAAAGGATGCGCAAGCTGTCTGTGACAAACTAGGTATAGAACTGCATACGGTAAACTTTGCAGCAGAATACTGGGACAATGTCTTTGAGTACTTTTTAGCAGAGTACAAAGCAGGTCGCACGCCAAACCCCGATATCATGTGTAACAAAGAGATCAAGTTTAAAGCGTTTTTGGAATTCGCTGCACAAGCTCTGGGCGCCGATTACATTGCCACGGGTCATTACGTACGTAGAGAAGAACGTAACGGTAAATTTGTCATGTGTCGTGGTCTTGATGATAACAAAGATCAGAGTTACTTCTTATATACATTAAGCCATGAACATATAGCTCAAACACTGTTTCCTGTGGGTGATATTGCTAAACCAGAGGTGCGCCGTATCGCTGAGGAACAAGATTTAATTACACACGACAAAAAAGACAGTACTGGTATTTGTTTTATCGGTGAGCGCAAATTTAAAGATTTTCTACAAAAGTTTCTCCCGGCCCAACCTGGTAAAATAGAAGATACTGAAGGCAACGAGGTTGGTGAGCATGAAGGTCTTATGTATCATACTCTTGGTCAGCGCAAAGGGTTGCTTATTGGTGGAATGAAAGAAGGCAATGGTGAGCCTTGGTATGTTGTTGACAAAGACATTGAACGCAACGTTTTGGTGGTGGGACAAGGTAAAGACCACCCTCGCCTATTCAGCAATGGTTTGAATGCTAACCAACTTCATTGGGTTGATCGTATCGGACCTAAAGGCACCACTCGCTGTACCGTGAAAACTCGATACCGCCAAACAGATATTCCATGTACCTTGCTCGTTGGCGAAGACGGTATGGCACGAGTACTGTTTGATAACCCCCAAAAAGCAGTCACACCAGGCCAGTCAGCTGTCTTCTATGCGAATGAAGTTTGCTTAGGCGGTGGAATTATTGACTCGGTGATTAAGTAATGGCAGCAAATTATGTAATGCCACTTGCGGCTATGTGCCAAATAACACACTTAGTTCAAAAAGCGGCTAAGTTTGGTCAATTTAATGAGCGGGAAGTTGAGAGCTTTTTACAAAGTATCGTTAACTTAAACCCAGATAATCCAGAAGACGTTTACCCTGACCACTTTGCATTAAAGTCAGGGTATCGCACCTTGCTTGCACAATTAACCCCACAAGGTGAAAAAGACGTAGAAATGGTTAAATATGTGGGCAGTTTGATGCAGTTGGAAAGAGCTTTATCTAGTAATAAGAAAGCGCTCGATATGCTAGCCAAACGTCTTAAAGATGTAGAACGCCAGTTACAACACTTTAGTCTTTACGATGACACTATTATTGCAGCTCTTGCTGATATTTATGGTGAAGTGATTAGTCCCCTTGGGCAAAAGATCCAGGTATTTGGTCAACCTGAATTGTTAAAGCAAACAGCAATTCAGCAAAGAGTTAGAGCGCTACTGCTTGCGGGTATTCGTAGTGCTGTGCTTTGGCGTCAATTAGGTGGCAAGCGTCGCCAGTTTTTCTTCGGCAAGAAGAAAATTATCGCTGAAGCGCAAAAAAGAATTTAAAACATCGTTCAAAACCAATTAGTTTAGGAGAAATTATGGAGCTTTCAGCGTTAACCGCTATCTCTCCAGTGGATGGTCGCTACGGCAGTAAAACTACCGAATTACGTGGCATCTTCAGTGAGTTTGGCTTAATTAAGTACCGTGTCACTGTAGAAGTACGTTGGTTACAAGCACTAGCCAAAGCCCCAGGCATTGCCGAGGTACCTGCATTTAGCGATGAAGCTAACGCGTTATTAGACAGCATTGTTGATAACTTTAGTGAAGCTGATGCTGCTCGAGTAAAAGAGATAGAACGTACCACAAACCATGACGTTAAAGCTGTTGAATACCTTTTGAAAGAGAAGGTTGCTGATAATGCAGAACTCAACGCAATTAATGAGTTTATTCATTTCGCTTGTACATCTGAGGACATTAACAACCTGTCTCACGGCTTAATGCTAAGCGAAGCTCGTGACAAGGTATTATTACCTTATTGTGACGAGTTACTTTCAGCGATTAAAGACAAGGCTATTGAGTACCGCTCTGTTGCGATGATGACACGTACACATGGTCAGCCCGCATCTCCTTCAACTATGGGTAAAGAGTTTGCTAACGTTTACGTTCGTCTTCAGCGCCAACGTGAACAGATTGCTCAAGTAGGCATTCTTGGTAAAATTAACGGTGCAGTTGGTAACTATAATGCACACTTAAGTGCTTACCCTGATTATAACTGGCACGCACACGCTGAACAGTTTGTAACAAGCCTTGGCCTAACGTGGAATGCATTTACCACACAGATCGAGCCACATGATTACATTGCAGAGTTATTCGATGCGATCGCACGTTTCAACACCATTTTAATTGATTTCGATCGTGATGTTTGGGGCTATATTGCACTTAATCACTTCAAACAGAAAACCGTAGCTGGCGAGATTGGTTCATCCACCATGCCACATAAGGTTAACCCTATCGATTTTGAAAACTCCGAGGGTAATCTTGGTCTAGCAAATGCTATTTTTGCTCACCTAGCTCAGAAGCTACCAGTTTCTCGTTGGCAACGAGACCTGACCGACTCGACAGTTTTACGTAATCTAGGTGTCGGTATGGGTTATGCTCTCATCGCGTATCAAGCAACCCTTAAAGGCGTAAGTAAACTTGAAGTTAACGCTGATAAGTTACTTGAAGAACTTGATCAAAACTGGGAACTCCTAGCAGAGCCAATCCAAACAGTTATGCGTAAATACGGCATCGAAAAGCCTTATGAAAAGCTTAAAGAGCTAACACGTGGCAAACGTGTAAATCAAGCAATCATGGCTGAGTTTATTGATGGCTTAGAGCTACCTGAAGATGTAAAAGCACAAATGAAGCAAATGACACCGGCTAACTATATTGGCCGTGCTGAAGCTTTTATTGACGAGCTGGTATAACTTAGAAGCAAATTAAGCTATAAAGCGAAAGAAGCATTTCTTTCGCTTTTTTTATGGAAAAATTATGTACAAACTGAGTATTAATAGTCTGACCACAGCGCAATTTTTGTCACAGTATTGGCAAAAACAACCTTTACTAATTAAATCCGGTTTCAGCAATTTTGTTGATCCAATTGAGCCAGAAGAGCTTGCTGGATTAGCGATGGAGGAAAGTATTGAATCTCGTTTGATCACCAACCATAATAATGATTGGCAAGCTCACCACGGGCCTTTCGAAGACTTCACTCTACTTACGCCCCAAAACAGCACCCTTTTGGTTCAAGCGGTTGATCACTGGCACCCTGAAGCCGCTCAATTGCTAACACCTTTTAGGTTTATCCCCAACTGGCGAATTGATGACTTGATGATCAGCTACTCAACGCCAGGCGGAGGTGTTGGACCACATTTAGACCAGTATGATGTGTTCATTATTCAAGGCCAAGGCAAAAGGCACTGGCGAGTCGGTTTACCTGATCGTAACTTAAAGCAATTTGCACAAAATAAATCGCTACTTCAAGTTGAGCCATTTGAAGCAATTATTGACGTCATATTGGAACCAGGTGACATCCTATATATTCCACCAGGCTGCCCTCATGAAGGATACGCAGTTGAAAATGCGCTTAACTACTCAGTTGGCTTCAGAGCACCAGATCAAAAAGATTTAATATCAGACTTCGCTGATTATCTTATCGATCATGAACTCGGTAGTACACGTTACAGCGACCCTGATTTGCTCACACCAACATCTATTGGCCAAATCAGCGATGCTGAAATCACCAACGTTCGTCAACTGATGCAAAACGCACTGTTAGATAATGATACTTTCAGAGATTGGTTTGGGAGTATGATTAGTCAACCTAAGCATGACATGGACTTAGCACCACTAGATGAACCTTTAAGCGCAGATAAGTTACTAGACTACCTACAAACAGGTGAGGTCATTATGCGTGCAGGCGGTGTTCGCTCGATATATCAAATTTTAAGTAATTCTATATTACTAAGCGTCAATGGACAGACCCATACATTGCCACTGGAAACTCTGGAAGGTGTAAAACTGTTGACCGATGAAACTGAATTTACAGTATCACAACTTAAAGATTCATTAAGTTGTTTGGAATTTATGAAAACCTTAACTAAACTGGTTAATGAGGGAACGTATTACTTACAAGAAGGCGATGAGTTTGAATAGCTCAACAAGGGCGTTCAAACTGTGACTGTTGCCAAGTTGATTTAGGTTTTTATTTATTACGTGCAAACACTAACACAGTAATTAAATAGCTGCAAAAATAGGCACTTAATAACTTGGTAACCTGCGCAAATTCATTGTGTATTCGGTGGAGGAATCATGAGTTACCATGTTGACAAGGTTAGTTGGCTTCAAAAAAAGGCGCTACTAAAGCAAATTCGTGAGCGAGTATTTGTATATGAGCTTCACATTCCGAAAGAAGTTGAATTTGACTCGTTAGACGCATTGTCGGAACATGTAATTATTCATAGTGAAGAGAATGAAGCAATAGGCACAGGCAGGTTAAGCCCCGATGGTTTGATTAGCAGAATAGCCGTGATTCAATCTCATCGCAACAGAGAAGCATATGCTTCACTGCTGAACTTTCTTGTTCTTTTGGCGAGTCAAAAGGGGTTAGATACAATTTATGTTAATTGCATACTTGATGAAGTGCCTAACTTCGTAGAAAGCGGATTTTTAAAACAAGGGTGTGTATTTATGGAGGCAGGGATCCCAAGACAAAAGCTCAGGTGCCCTATTACCTCATTTAATACCGAACCCTTTACGATGCTTCATTAGCCCAAAGTTGCTCTTTTTCAGCAATTTCATATAATCCATGGGCTCTATCAACAAGTAAGTTAGCAAACTTAACTTGCGTTTGGTCTTGGCCGCTTGTGGCTAAAATATCATCTGCTTTCAACTGCCAACGATATGAAAAGTACTTAATAGCTTCTCGAGCTGTTTTTGCCGCACTTGCTTCCATGTGATCAGTGGGTAAGCGACCTGTGATAACCCAATAATTTTTACCATTTTGCGCCTTCATTTTCCAAATTGCACAAAGTGGCGCTAAAAAGCGGCTTTGTGTATCAAACACCGTACTTGGGATGATACCTTTCTCGGCCAAGTGTTTTTGAGCGTTTTGGAAACACTCTCTTTGCCATTGTCTTTCGAGTTCTTCTATTTGTTGTGTTGTTAATTGTTGTTCGCTCATGACTTACTTCTTATCTAAGCTGGTACTGTGCCAGTAATGTACGGGTTTACGAACTCGCTTGCAAGTACCAGCAAAGTAACATTCTATATTGCACGCGCGTAACCACTATCGCACTTTTCTAGTTGTTACCCAACACTTGTGCAGGATCTGTTTTGGTTGCCTGCCATGCAGGGTAAACACTTGCAAGTATTGCCAGCAAGAGTGTCACAGTCAGAGTAATAAAAATATCTGACCAAACCAATTTTGACGGTAAAAATTCAACAAAATATACGCCGGCCAGTGGATTACTGTTTGGATCCGAATAAATTGCATTGAATAAATCTGGCAGATTTATCGCCATTAAAACCCCAAAAAGCGTTCCAATAAAAGCACCGATTGTCGCGTACGTTACACCTTGCAATGCAAAAGTTGCAAATATCGTACTATCTTTGGCACCCATGGTTTTTAAAATTGCGATATTAGCTTGTTTGTCTTTTACTTCCATCACCATAGATGACACTATGTTAAAGCTTGCCACCGCAATAATTAAAAACACAACCAAGAATACAATCGTTCTAACCATCTGAATATCTTGATATAAGCTTCCCTGGGTTCTAAACCAGCTATTCACATATACTAAGTCAGGAATAGTTTGGCCCGCACTCATCGCTATATCATGTGCGTTGAATACATCATTAACTTTTGCGCGAAGTCCGCTAGCTTGATTCTTGTCCAACCCCAGTGTTTTTTGCAAGGCGCTTATATGGGTTAGAGTCAAAGTCTCATCAATTGGTCCACCCATATTGATAGTCGCAACGACTTGCAAAGTAAGCCTTTTTGGCGCTGCGAGAGGCTGCTCTGCATGCTGGTTAGCTACTAATAAAGTTACTTTGTCACCAATTTGGGCATTAAGTCTTTGTGCAATTTTAGACCCCAAAATAACTTCATTGGCGGCTAATTGTGAGATGGCTTTGCCCTGAATATAACGACCGACATTAGAAACTTTATGGTGTAAATGAGGCACTATAGCTTTTAGCTGTGAAGCCTTGAGCTTACCCTTATACTGCACCATAGCAGTTAAGTTAATCTCTGGCGTTGCAGCAACAATATTTGGATGAGACTCTAGTGTCTCTACCTTCTTAGGCCAATCGGTTATCGGGTCATATGGTGCCTGATAGCTAACGTGTGGCACAACTGAAAGTAGCCGCTCTTCTAACTGCTGCTCAAAGCCATTAATTACCGACAAGGCGACTATTAAAACAGTTACCCCTAACATTACACCCAACGTTGATGCTTTGCTCAGTAAGCTGACGATCCCAGTTCGCCTTTTAGCTTGACGAAAGCGCTTACTCAAAAATGCGCTAAGCATGACTAACCTCAGCAATCACTCCATCGTCGAGTTGAACGCTACGGCCAAGTTTTTCTGCCAACTCCAAATCATGAGTCACCACCACAAAACTGGTATTAAGCTGATGATTGAGCTCTGCAAGTAGTTCATAGATATTAATAGCATTATGCTTATCTAAATTCCCCGTAGGTTCATCAGCCAACACCAATGCAGGTTTAGTAACAAGTGCTCGCGCGATCGCTACACGCTGTCGTTCTCCCCCTGACAACTCTGAGGGTTTATGAGATGCGCGCTTTTCTAGCCCAACACGTTGCAACATAGCAAGCGCTTCTGGTTCAGCTTGCTTGGCACTCATTCCCCTTATCAAAAGTGGCATTGCAACGTTCTCTAATGCAGTGAACTCCATCAAAAGGTGATGAAACTGGTAAATAAATCCCATGTGTTGGTTACGAAACTCAGCTTGCTTTGCTCGGGATAACTTTGCGACCTCTACACCTTTAATAGTTACGGTACCTGACGATGCGGTATCTAAAGTACCGAGGATATGGAGCAAGGTACTTTTTCCAGAGCCCGAACTCCCAACGATAGCAAGCATTTCTCCCTGTTTAATTTTGAGGTCGACACCCTTTAGCACTTCAACCTGTGCTTTCCCATCTTGGTAAGATTTTCCCAACTTCTTACAATCAATAACTAAATCACTCATATCTTAAAACCTCAGCTGGTAATACACTTGCTGCCTTTTTCGCTGGATAAAGTGTTGCAATAAAGCTTAAGGCAATACTTACCAACGTCATCATTAGTAAACCTGACGTTGAAAAAACAACTGGCAAACTGGCGCCCCCCAACAGAGAAAGCCCGGTAAACTCTAAAATTTCATTTATATAGTTGGCCACAAGCAGTCCGAAAAACACACCAATCCCAGTACCAATAAGACCATTGTATAGACCTTGGACCATGAAAACTCGTCCGATCATAGTCGGTGTAAAGCCAAGAGTTTGTAAAATAGCCACCTCCCCTTGCTTTTCTCGAACCATCATTGAAAGCGCAGAAAGAATATTAAAAATAGCAACAATAACTATTAGGCCTAGTAACAGTGACATAATCCGCTTTTCCATAGCAACGGCGGCAAACAAGGTGCCTTGTTGTGACTGCCAATCATCAACAACATATTGCTGTTTCAGGTTAGGCATTTCCTCATAAAACTCAGACAGTGAGAAGGCATCATGCAAAGTAATACTGACATCATATTGAGTGCTATCCGAACGGCGCATTAATCGAGCTAGGCTTTGTCCATCAGCAAAGGCGAGGCTCGTATCCGCTTCACTATTTGAGTCGTAAATTGCTGCCACGCGAAACAACCTCTGCATCGGTACGCGCCCAAGAGGTGTATAACTTGTCACATCAGGCATAATCACACGAACTTCTTCACCAACCCCAACAGAGAGTTTACTGGCTAGATAACGACTGATCATCAACTGGTACTTTTGGGAGACTAAACGTTGAGTGGAACCATTATAAACATAATGCTCAACGGGGTTATTGTAGCCTTCAAACACCCCTTGCAATCGTACACCAACCAACTCTTTGTTGGTTTGCAGAATGACATCTGAGGTCAAATACGGTTGAACACGCTTTACTTGTTGTTTTGTTATCAGTTCAGCCATTAACGACTGACTCTGTTGCTGTGACGCAGCAGTGTGCTTGACTTGTACATGGGGGATCAAGTCAAGCATGGCGGTTTTCAGTGTTTGCTCAAAGCCATTCATCACAGAGCTAACTGTGATCAATGACATTAATCCCAATGAGATTCCGGCTATAGAGAAAAACGATATAAAAGAAATAAATGCGTTACCTTTGGCTGCCGTAGCATACCTTAAGCCAACGAATAGGCTGACTGGCTGAAACATATTTGATTTTGATTATGTTTGAGGTTAATGCAACGCATACTACCACAAACCCGCAGAGCTTTGGTACGTCACAAATTGTAAAAAAATATTGGATATCCAATAGTTAAATGAGATTTTTAGTGTAAAATGCCTGAAATCTCACGGCATGGAAGTTTTATGTTGTCTTTATCTAGATTTAAGCACATGAATTTAAAGGGGGATTTGTTCGGTGGTGTGACTACCGCGATTATATCCCTTCCATTAGCTCTCGCCTTTGGTGTGGCTTCCGGCGCTGGTGCCGAAGCTGGTATGTGGGGCGCAATACTCGTTGGCCTCTTCGCTGCTTTATTCGGCGGCTCTACCTCCTTGATCTCTGAACCAACAGGTCCGATGACGGTCATTATGACCGCAGTTTTAACAACCATGATGGCTAAATACCCAGAAACTGGTATGGCCATGGGGTTTACCGTTGTCATGATGGCAGGTGCCTTTCAAATTTTACTTGGTACTCTCAAACTCGGTAAGTATGTAACATTAATGCCTTATAGTGTTATTTCAGGTTTTATGTCTGGTATTGGGGTGATTTTAATCATCCTACAAATCGCTCCTCTGCTTGGCCATAAAGCTCCTCCTGGTGGTGTTGTTGGCACACTATCAATGTTGCCAGAACTGATAATGAGCCTACATTTTTCAGAGTTGCTCTTGGGTGTCTTAACTCTAGGGATCCTCTTTTATCTACCTGAAAAATACCGCCAGTATGTTCCCGCTCAATTGGTTGCATTAATTGCCGTTACCTTGTTTTCAATTATCTTTTTTGACACTGACAGTATTCGTCGCATAGGTGAAATTCCCAGTGGATTACCCGATATCGTTTTTCCCACCTTTGGTGCTGAAGTTTTTACTGAAATGGTCATCGATGCTCTTATCTTAGGCACGTTAGGTTGTATCGATACACTTCTTACCGCTGTGATTGGCGATAGTTTAACCCGTACCGAACACAACTCTGATAAGGAACTAAGAGGTCAAGGTATCGCAAACATGATATCTGGCTTATTTGGTGCGCTGCCAGGTGCCGGTGCTACGATGGGAACTGTAGTTAACATACAAGTCGGCGCACGCTCTCCTGCTGCTGGTATCATCAGAGCGTTGATTTTAATGGCCGTTGTATTCGTTGCCGGAAGCCTGACTGAACCAATCCCAATGGCCGTACTAGCAGGTATTGCTGTATATGTAGGCTTTAATATTTTGGACTGGAGCTTTATTCAGCGTGCCCACAAATTAAGTCTGATGCAAATGGCCATCATGTATGGCGTTATGCTACTGACGGTATTTGTTGATTTAATGGTGGCTGTAGGGTTGGGCGTATTTATCTCAAATATCATAGTAATCGAACGATTAAGCCAGGTACAGGCTGAGCAAGTTAAAGCCATCAGCGATAGCGATGACGATGTGCCAATGAACAAGCACGAGCGCGAGCTTTTCAATCAAGCACAGGGCCAATTGCTCTATTTTTATCTCTCTGGCCCTATGATTTTCAGTGTTTCAAAAGCAATTGCCAGACAACACCGTGATATTGCCAAGTATAGAGCGATGGTACTGGACCTAAGCGATGTACCGATGTTAGATGTCACAGTAAGCTTAGCGCTTGAAAACGCCATTATTGATGCACTAGATGCAAACTGTGAGGTATTTATCTATTCTCCAAACCCACAAACCAGCGAGCAATTGCATCGTTTCAATATCAATGAACGATTAGGCGGCAGCGCCTTCTGTCAGAGCCGTGAAGAGGCCCTCAATTGTGCACTTGCAGCTATGGCGCCAAACGAGCAAACTGCTCAGCCAAATAATCAAGTAACAAACGTAAGCTCGTAGGCATATATTGTCTGGGCGGATATAGCGCCCAGACCCCCTCCGGCTCTGGCCTAAAATGAGGTAACACTTCAATCAGTCTTTGCTCATTAACGGCTTCTTGAACGTAGTAATGCGGTAGCTGAACCAATCCAATGCCCTTGCAAGCTGCATCTAACAAAGACCAACCACTATTACATGTCAAATTGCCATGTATTGTAATATTACGCTCTTTACCCCCATCTAAAAAACGCCAAGTTCTGCTGTTCCCAATTAAGCAGTTATGCTGAGTCAGTTCATTTAGACTATGTGGCTGTCCATGGTTCGCAAGATAATCGGGTGCAGCACACACGAGGGTATTTCGCCACGAAAGTCTGCGCGCTTTTAGACTAGAGTCTTTTAAGTTTCCAAGTCGAATAGCCACATCTATGCCCATTGCTACAATGTCTAACTGCTCATTACTTAACACCATCTCAATACTGACTTTAGGGTATTTACGCATAAAGTCACTTACCATTGGCATAATATAATGCTCACCATACATAACTGGGGCGGTGAGTTTTAACACGCCAGATGGCTGTTGATCTCTTTGTCGCAGTGCCAAAGTAGCATCATCATAAGCATGTTGTAGGTGTCTTGCATGAGTAAGGAATACCTTTCCTTCTTGAGTCAGAGTTAGAGTTCGCGTAGTCCGGGTAAGTAATTGATGATTTAGCTGCTGCTCCAGCTCTTTTACTCTTCGGCTTATTTGCGCCACAGAGGTATTTAGTTTTTTAGCCGCATGGGTAAATGAGCCTAATGTTGCTACAGCTACAAACTCATCGATACCAGTCCATCTGTCCATTATTACATATACGTAAAAGTGTTTTATTTATATTGATATTATCAAAAATAATAAACTAATTATACTTAGGTATCTTTTACGGAAAATGAGAACGAAGTATGTCTGAATTTATAAAATCAAAAGCCGCTATTGCTTGGGGTCCGGGTCAACCGCTGAGCATTGAAGAAGTGGACGTTATGATGCCAAAAGCAGGCGAAGTATTGGTTAAGATCACTGCTACAGGCGTATGTCATACAGACGCTTTTACGCTATCTGGTGAAGACCCTGAAGGTGTATTTCCCGCAATCCTTGGCCATGAAGGCGCAGGGGTTGTCGAAGCAGTTGGTGAAGGAGTAACCAGCGTATCAGTGGGCGATCATGTTATACCGTTATATACGCCTGAATGTGGTGAATGTAAATTCTGCAAGTCAGGCAAAACCAATCTTTGCCAGAAAATCCGAGAAACTCAAGGTAAAGGTTTAATGCCAGATGGTACTACACGCTTTTACAAAAACGGCGAACCTATTTACCACTACATGGGCACGTCAACTTTCTCTGAATATACTGTACTACCTGAGATCTCTTTGGCAAAAGTTAATCCTGAGGCGCCGTTGGAAGAAATCTGCTTACTCGGCTGTGGCGTAACTACCGGTATGGGTGCGGTAATGAACACTGCAAAAGTACAAGCTGGTGACACAGTCGCTATCTTTGGTTTAGGTGGCATTGGTCTGTCAGCCATCATTGGTGCGACCATGGCAGGCGCCAGCCGTATCATAGGAATTGATATCAACGAAAGTAAATTTGCGCTAGCAACTAAGCTTGGCGCTACCGATGTTATTAATCCAAAAGACTACGATAAGCCCATTCAAGAAGTGATCGTTGAAATGACAGATGGTGGTGTAGACTTTTCATTTGAATGCATTGGCAATGTTGATGTGATGCGTTCTGCACTGGAGTGCTGCCATAAAGGCTGGGGAGAGTCAGTTATTATCGGTGTCGCCGGAGCAGGTCAAGAGATCAGTACCCGTCCATTCCAATTGGTCACGGGACGCGTCTGGCGCGGTAGTGCTTTTGGCGGAGTTAAAGGCCGCTCTGAATTACCTGAAATCGTAGAAAGATACATGGCTGGTGAGTTTAAGCTTGATGACTTCATTACCCATACAATGGCTTTAGAGGACATCAACGAAGCATTTGATTTGATGCATCAAGGCAAGAGCATTCGCTCGGTTGTGCACTATAAGTAGAGGAAATTACATGGAATTAGTCGCCAGCAATAAAGTGGTTGGCGGCTGGCATAAACGTTATCGCCATGCCAGCAAAATCACCCACTGTGACATGACATTCGCTATCTTCTTGCCGGAGACGGTGAATACAGGTAACAAAGTGCCAGTTTTATACTGGCTTTCTGGGCTAACCTGTACTGATGAAAACTTCATGCAAAAAGCAGGCGCTTTTAAGCTAGCCAATGAGTTGGGGGTTGCCATCGTCGCGCCTGACACCAGCCCAAGAGGCGAAGATGTCGCGGATGATCCTAAAGGAAATTACGACTTCGGACTTGGCGCTGGGTTTTACGTCAATGCAACAATGCCACCATACAAAGCGCATTACCAAATGTATGATTATATTACCCTTGAGCTTCCAAAGCTTATTCAGGCCCATTTCCCAGTTACAACACAGCAAGCCATCAGTGGTCATTCGATGGGTGGCCATGGTGCCTTGATCATCGGTATGCGTAACTCGCAAAAGTACTCAAGTATTTCGGCGTTTAGTCCAATCTGTCACCCTATGCAGTGTCCTTGGGGCATAAAAGCATTTACTGGATACCTAGGCATTGATTCTACCCAATGGCAACAGTACGATGCTACGGCTTTGATGTTAAACCAGCAATTTGATAGTCAAGTTCCGATATTGATCGACCAAGGTGACGCTGATAACTTTTTGGACGAGCAACTACAGCCTTGGCACTTGCAAAAGGCAGCTGAGCAAATCAGTTATCCGCTAACTTTAAATATGCGCGAAGGCTACGATCATAGCTACTTTTTCATTAGTAGCTTTATAGACGAACATCTGCGTTTTCATGCTTTGCACTTTTAGCATGATAATGCGAGTGCATCTGTGATGCACTCGCACCTATTTGCCCCATATATCGAGTTACTAGCCACCTTTTCCAAACAAACACTTAAGTCAGACTCTCCTTCGATTGGGTAGCAATATTGCAAATTAACTGACTCTCTCCCACAATAGGATTAATAATCGTTTTATATCAAGGCAAACCATGGAAGTTGAACATCAGGAAATTGCCAATTTTCTGGAAGCTTATCCACCATTTTCGCAGTTACCTCCAGATGCACTCAACAAGCTTGCCAGCCATGTTGAAGTAAGCTATTACCGTGAGGGCAGCGTAGTATTTGAATATGCTCAACAGATCACTTATCTATACGTGATCCGTTCGGGTGCGGTGGAATTACTCAGACGCTCAGGAGAGTTGTATCATCGTATTTCTGCAGGCGGTATTTTTGGTCACCGTGGGTTATTGATGAACCGCAAAGTCCGTTTCGATGCAAACACCCTTGAAGACACTCTCCTTTACTGTATTCCCGTTGATATCTTTGATGAGTATTGTAACGAATTTGAGTTCTTTGCTGATTATTTTGAAGCCGATGATAACGCAAGGCTAAAAATGACGGTCTCAGAGTACGCCGATAACAACGACTTGACCACGGCGAAAGTGACAAAGTTAATCATAAAAGACGTTCTCTACGTCGACCAAAACAGTACCGTACAACAAGCTGCAAAAGTCATGGCCGACGAGCAAGTATCCTCTTTGTTAATATATGACCCAGCCAAACCCGTAATAGAAGACCCCGAAGAAGACGACGCCCAAGTGGTTGGATTAATCAGCGACCGAGATTTACGTTGCAAAGTCGTTGCTAACGGTTTGCCCTACGACACCCCTATTGCTGATATTATGACCAGTGATGTAGCAATCATCGACTCTAATGCATATGTATTCGAAGCGATGATGTTAATGCTACGAGACAATGTACATCACTTACCTATCATGCATAAACGCAAACCTATTGGTATGCTCACACTGTCAGATATTTTACGTTACGAATCACAAAGCAGCTTGCTATTTGTGCAGGGGCTTATGGAGCAAAAAAGTGTTGAAGATTTGGCAAATTATTCAACACAGTTAAGCACCATTTTTACTCGTATGGTCAATGAAGATGCCAACTCACATATGATTGGTTCAGCTATGTCTGTGATAGGCAAAACTTTTAAGCACAAACTATTGGAGCTTGCTGAAGCCAAGTTAGGCCCTGCGCCTATTCCATATTGCTTTATTGCTTTAGGTTCAATGGCGCGTGATGAGCAGTTAATTGTTACAGATCAGGACAATGCCCTGATATTGGATAACAGCTATCAACCGAAAGAACATGGGCAGTACTTTGAGCAACTTGCCAAATTTGTTTGCGATGGCTTAGCGAACTGTGGCTATAAATATTGTGACGGCGGCATAATGGCCAGCAATCCTGCATGGCGACTCACCCTTGATCAGTGGCAAGCGCAATTTAATGACTGGATTGAAAACCCAAAACCCGAAGCATTATTAAATAGCTCGATTTTTTTTGACTTAGAAGGTGTTTGGGGAGAGATAAAATGGGCAGAAAAGCTCACCGCTTTTATTAGTAAAAAAGCTCAGAATACACCAAGTTTCTTAGCAGCTATGGCGCATAACGCACTGAGGAGAACACCGCCTTTGGGGTTCTTTAATGGCTTTGTACTTGAGCAAGATGGACAGCATAGGCGCTCTATGAACATCAAGCGGCGCGGTACTGCGCCTCTTTCGGACTTGATACGTGTCCACGCACTCGCTGTAGGCTCAAGAAAACAAAACTCATTTGAAAGGTTAGAGGATATTAACGAAGCAAACATTCTCCCTAAAGGAAAAGTACTCGACCTAGAAGCGGCTTTAGAATACATCGCGATAATGCGTATAAAACACCAATCTTGGCAGATTGAACAAGGCGAAAAGCCAGATAACAGTTTACCGCCTGAAACTCTATCTGAGTTCGAGCAACGAAATCTAAAAGAAGCGTTTGGTGTGCTAGATAAGGCTCAGAGCTTTTTGAAATTTAGATATCAAAACAAAGCGAAAATGAAATAGAGGTTGCATTGATGACTATGCAAAGTGCTGTTGAATATTATGCAGGGTAAAATTATCTCATGGCAAAGCCGTTTTAAGCGCTTAGCTGAGCTTTCGAAAGACGCTCGACTAAAAAACTTCTACCAACAAGGTGTACCAGACCCATTTTCTACCATGGAAAATACTGAGTTTGTCGCACTTGATTTTGAAACAACAGGGTTAGACCCCAGCAAAGACGATATTGTGAGCGTAGGTATAGTACCGTTTGATCTTAAGCGGATCCGTTGTGGACAAGCAAAACATTGGTTAGTGAAACCCAATTGTACACTTGCAGAAGAGTCGGTTATTTTACATAGGATCACCCACTCCCAAATAGCATTGGCACCGGATCTAACTGAAGTTTTAGACGAAATATTGTCTGCATTAACAGGGAAAATTATTGTTGTGCATTATCAGTTTGTAGAAAAAACATTTTTTCATGCAGCCTTGATGGCAAGATTGTCAGAGGGAATAGAATTTCCTGTTATAGATACAATGGTGATAGAGAAAACCGCCATTGACGAACATAGATCTTGGTTAGATTGGATTAAGCGCAAACCAATTCCCTCGATACGCTTAGCCGATTGCAGAAAGCGTTATGGGCTGCCCTACTACCAGCCTCACCACGCTTTATCAGATGCTTTAGCAACCGCAGAGTTACTACAAGCTCAATCACAGTATTGTTTAGACCCAACAACTATGGTCAAAGATATTTGGCAATAGCAGACAGACTGCAAAGGTAATTTAAAAAGGCGAAACTTGTTCAGTTTCGCCTTTTATATTATTTGAAGCTCACTTTTTATTATTTAAAGCTCACCCGTCGACTTCCGTATTTAGGCTCTGTTCTTAGCCCCAACACTAAACTCACACACATCAGTAACAGCACAAACGTAAATGGCAAACCAGTAGAAATTGCGCCAGCTTGCAATGCCTCTATCGCTTCTGTCCCACCAATCCACAACAGTGCTGCAGCAATCGCACCTTCCGTAGTTGCCCAGAAAATACGCTGTGGCACAGGCGCATCAATTTTCCCACCTGCAGTAATGCTATCAATAACTAATGAACCGGAGTCAGAAGATGTAATGAAAAATACTAACACCAACACAATAGCAATTAGAGATAGCACATTACTCATCGGTAAATTATCGAACATTTGAAACATCGCTAACGGCACTTCGGTCAAACCATCAGTACCTAACGCACCTACGCCATTTTTAATTTGGTCGATGGCAATTCCACCATAAATAGACATCCAAATTACGGTTACAAGTGTTGGAATAAACAGCACTGCAGTGATAAATTCTCGAATTGTGCGCCCTTCAGATACTCGAGCTATGAACATACCTACAAACGGTGACCATGAAATCCACCAAGCCCAATAGAATACCGTCCACCCTTGGAACCATGCTTCATCTTCTCGTCCATGCGGATTACTCAGAGGAATTATATTTTCAATATAAGCCATTAATGTAGTTGGTATATTGCCTATTGCAATTGCAAACCCAACCGCACCAACAAAAACCAGTAATACAAAGGCAATAATCATATTGGTGTTACTTAACACCTTAACACCACCATCAATGCCGCGGACAACCGAAATAATAGCCAGCGCTGTTACGCCAACAATCACTCCTATTTGCAAGCCTAGCCCAGCTTCTATGCCAAACACATGTTCAATACCAGCTCCAGCTTGTTGGGCCCCTAATCCGAGCGAGGTTGCCAACCCAAACAAAGTCGCCAGCACCGCTAAAATATCAATTATATGACCAGGCCAACCCCATGCTCTGTCACCTAAGATCGGATAAAAAATTGACCGTATAGATAATGGTAAGCCTTTATTATAAGCAAAAAATGCTAATGATAATGCGACCACTGCATAAATTGCCCATGGGTGTAATCCCCAATGGTACATAGTAGCGCCCATTGCCATTTTGGCTGCTTCTGGAGTATTAGCGGTGACATTAAGAGGTGTCTCATACCAACCTGTGTAATAGGCGACGGGCTCAGCTACACCCCAAAACATCAGCCCTATACCCATACCTGCAGCAAATAACATGGCTAACCATGAAAGCCTAGAGTAACTAGGCTTGGCACTTTCTCCGCCAAGACGGATTTTTCCATATGGAGAGACCACCAAAGCAAGGCAAAAAACAACGAACAAATTACCTGACCACATAAACAGAGCGTCAAATGTGCCAATAATGTCCCATTTGATGCCATCTAAAGTGGATTTTGCTACTTCAGAATCAACTAGCAAAACGGCGACTAGAAACGCCAATATTAATCCAGCACTGACACCAAATACGGGGTTGTGTACATCAAACCCCCACTTTTGAACATTGTCTTGTCCAACCGTGTAATCGGTATTATCGATACTATACTTATCGTGGTGATTACCCATGATATCCTCTTACTTTTCATCGTGATACGACACCAAGCTTGGTTATGTTTAACGTATCTCACAACATTTGTAATAAAATTATTATGAGCTCCGTCAGCTCGGTAAGAAGTCGTAAGTAGCTCAGTTGCAACCTATTAAACGAGTTTAACGCTGATTAGATATCAGGGCACAACCGTCTGGGTTTGTACAAAATACCAAACACCAATGTAAGTTTAGCCTAATCATCTGTTTACAGATCAAAAATACACATGTAGCTGCGCAAACACTATCGGCTATCATTGCTGCAGGTGCTCTGAACAAAAGTGGTATATGATGGGTTTATGTTAGTTACAGCGACAATATAATGCCTTGAATATTGTAATTAAGATAAACCAACCAAACTGTCTATAAATCTGTTTGTTATTTCAGCTTGATAATCAGTCAATACAACTTGCAACCACTCTATCTTACAGACCCTTTTAGTTTAGGGCTTCATACACAAAAGTAAATGGCACCTGAGTTTTTATTTGAAAATCATCGCTATCAAAGCCTTGAACGGCCAGACCTATAGAAAGCACTGTACAAATATCACCCAACTGGTACAGTTTGCAGACGTCTTTGAACAAGTAAATCAAAACAGCCAATACATAAGATGAGCGTATTTTGACGGGCACATTCATGCCTCTTCGCGGGTATTAGCCGATGCTCACAAATCAAACGGCTCAGCTCAAGAAAGTGTAGGTTGAATAAATAATATAAAAAAAACGTTGATTAGCTCCAATAATTATTGAGACTCCTCATCAATCTACCTAACAATATACGGTCCAAATAATTTTATAAATAACAATAGGAAATCAATTAAAATACAAACTCACCCAACCACAATAAAAACACCACATTATGAATAGAACCAATAAGTACAGCAATTATAAGCCAAGCGACAAGAGAACATATTTATATAAATATAACACTGCTACATTAATGCTAAAATTCTTATCTATATATGAATTGGATATTGGATAGCCGAAGGGATAACAACTAAAATTTACGCTTAGATATTTTCTGTTTTAGTCCCTATGAAAAGGAAGCAGCTAGGCCACTTCCTCGTTGTAAAACTAATCTGGATAGCAACCGTTACAACTTCTAACTCTACTCCACCAGCCACCACCTGCTATTTCATTCGTTGCTTCTTGTGGTATTTGATTTTCCTTTGGCATTAGTGATTTTACTTCTTTCTTTTTTAATTTTGGTTTCATAACATTTCCTTGATTAAATCCAAAACCACCATATCAAATATCACAAAGAGAAATAACCTGACAAATATAACAGTATATAAATTTTAAAATAATTTAATAGAAGAATTATAACCAACAAATAAGCTTCACCTCACATTTAAAAGCTTTTAGCCATAAATTATCTTTTATTTTTACTAGCATACTTTCAAGCATAAAAAAGGCGCTCTTCCGATGAGCGCCCTACTTTGCTTAACAATGCTTTTCTAGCTGATATCCATGTATTGGTTGATCCCCGTTAAAGATATAGTTTGTTCAAAACCTGGGATAGTGAGCGAATCTTTGCTGATCAGCAAACCTGACTCATCAATTTGTCCTTCTCCAAAACGATAAATTAATTCATATTGCCCTAAATCAGCAGCTTGTTGATATTGGGCTTGCGCTTGTTTCGTTTTGACCAATTTGCTCTCATACTCGGTGAATACAAGCTCTGAGTAACGTTTTTCTAAAAGGCGCATAGTTTGCTTTGGTGAAAAAACAGTTGCTGTCGCATTGTTGCCTCCAAAGCCCTTAGAATTAATAAATGCAATATCCATATCTTCGCACTCATAATGTTGTGTACGAATATCTAAGTGTTCACTGTAAACATCCTCTGCAACTTTATCTATGGTGGTTATGCCTGGCATAATGTTATGGCTAAACACGCCAAGAGCCATTGCAAGTTGGTCGCCACTTGCAGGAGCAATGGTGTGCCCAACATATGCTTTAGGTGCGGCGACTTTCCAGCCATTGATCGAAAATGCTTGTGCGACTTTATGATAAATTAAAGACTCGGTCACACGATTTTGTGGTGTGCTAGATCCATGGGCCAGGATAAAGCTACGAGTTTGTAGCGCTTCACGGCCTGCAATTTGCTCCGCTAAGGCCACAGACTTTGCCATCGTAATATAATTACCCGGTCCCGGTGCTGTAATTGATTTTTTTATCCCGTCGGCATTCACAAAAACATCTACAACAGAGCCCATGATTTCAGCACCTAAAGACAAAGCTAATTCATCGTCCATTAGGATAGCAACCTGTGCACCTTCACCTATGGTAAAACCACAGTTGTCACCGAACGGTCGGCTAGTGCGGCGGTAGTCAACTTGCTCCGTGCTATCGAGTTTTTTTAATCCTTCTTCGTTAGCAAGTGCACCCATCGTACCAAAGCCTTCTATAACTTCAGGTGTTAAGGCACATTCAACACTAGCAACGATTGCAATACGCGTTCTACCTGCCTGAATATCATTCACAGCAGCACGCATGTTATACAAAAACGTGGCACAAGCACCGGATGCTGTAAACGTTGTGCCTACATTACCCGTTACATAAGCGTTGATGAAGTCAGTAGACATCGTGTTTAAGCCCAATGCTAACTGCTTAGTGCTAACACGCTCCCCTTTCATGCGTGCTCTGACAAGACCGCCAAATCCTTCATCATTCATTTGTCCCGCTATTGAAGCAGAGTAGGTGCCAATTTGATCTGGTCTGACACTGTTCATAACCTGTTGCCAATCTAATCCTGTAGAACGCACCGCATCTGTAGCTGCAAATATAGTCGCTTGTAACCCTCTTGGCTGATAACGGCTGTTGTACATCTTGGCGGGTTCAAACCCAGTTGGGAACTGCCCTGCTGCTTTAATGGGATTATCTCGATAGCTATCATGTTTCACATCCAGTTGATCTGGAACCAGCACTGAAACCGTTTTGTTGTCTACCTCTTCTATGGTCCAGCTTGGAGGGACTGGTGATGGCAGATCTCTTTTGCGACATGTGAACTTAAAGCCTTCTCCATCGCAGCCTTTTATTGTGAGTTTTTGCTGCCAATGCGTCGCATCAACATCAAAATGGTTGTTTTCAATCTTGCGAATTAAAGTGCCCGCTTTAATTTGTTCACCTAGCAGAGGTTCAATTTGATCGGCTGTAATCACACTGCCATCTTTTACGAGAACTAAGCGGTCATCTTGAAAAGAGACAAGATTCATTAGAGTCGCTAAGCCTAAAAACGTTTCCTGTCGTGCCTTTTGAGTCAACTTGTCTAAAACAATACGACGAAATCCCTGATGAAATGAGGTGCGCCCCGCGGCGTTAATACCCCCCATACCAACTATTAAAGGTAATGCTGTCATGTGATTCATTCTATATAACTAACAATACCATTGATTTTAGTTGGAAGTTAGAAACTAAATAATGCAAAATTAGCCAAATAATATAACTTTTAAGCCAAACCTGAATGGTCAGACCAGATGAATCAAACCATTAGTATTGCTTTTACCCTCTATGAGCACATGCTGCTAACCAGTGTCACTATGCCCGCAGAAATGTTACGTGCGGGAGAAGCCTACGCAAAAAGGCACTTAGGCGAAGCTTTTCGTCCTTTGAGATTGTCTTGGCTGAGCGAACACAGTAGGCCACATGAAAATGAACTCGGCATGCAAGTCGTTCCAAATGGCGATTTAAGTCAGATAGCACAACAGGACTATGTCATTGTGCCAAGTATCTGGCGTAACCCAAGACCCGTCATTCGCAAAACCCCCAAATTAGCTCGTGAGTTAAAACTAAGTTGGAGTAACGGTGCTACAATAATTGGGGTAGGAACTGGAGTATGCTTTTTAGCTGAATCTGGTTTGCTTAATGGGCACCCTGCTACCACACATTGGCACTATGCCACACAGTTTGAGCGCAATTACCCAGAAGTAAATCTGAAACCCGATTTTTTCATTACACAATCAGAACGTATTTACACCGTTGCCAGTTTAAATGCGTTAGCAGATGTAATAGTGCATTTAATTTCACTGCTTTATGGCAGAGCCGCCGCCCATCACGTGCAACAGAATTTTTCTCACGAAATACGCAAGCCATACGAAGATCAACGCTATATGGAAGGAGCTGTAGATAAGCACCCTGATGAACAAATTGCTGCGATTCAATTTTGGCTAAGAAATAACTACAGTAATGAGTTATCTCTGGCGCAAGTTGCTCGGCAATTCGACTTGAGCCAACGTACATTCAATAGGCGTTTCAGAGCAGCCACGGGACAAACTGCGACTGACTATCTACAATCTCTGCGCCTCGAAGGTGCCAAGGAACTGCTGGCTAGTAGCAATTTATCTATTCAAGATATCGCGCTGTCAGTGGGTTTCAATTCTCAAGGCTTATTAACTAGGGTGTTTAAAACGCGTCTTAATCAAACGCCGAGTGAGTATAGAAAAGTGGTTCGAAGAAAGCTGTTCTCTTAGCCTCATTACCTTAAATGTATAAGCATTTAATTTTTAACATTTCACTAAAAGTAGATGTGAAAGATATGATAGTCGACCTAGATGTCTCTTTTAATATTACTGTGAAGGGAGTCAACATTTATCACGTTATACAATCAACAGCACCACTTCATTAATCTCCCCCGAGCTCTTGGAGGTGCTTAATTAAATAGTGATTGATATAAGAAGAAGCATTGATAAGCTCCCTCTTATGCAAATTATCTATACTTAATCAGGCTCGCCATATGAGCGGCAGATTCTCCACTCTGTAGGCCACCATCCACCGCCCGCAATTTTCTTTGTTGCATCATTTGGCAGTAAGTTATCGTTATTAGATAGAGACTTCATTGGTTTCTTTTTTAGTTTTAATTTCATTACACTTCCTTATTTATTTGTTTAGTGTCGCAAGGATAATAACAGTCAATATAATATAGATAACCTGACACTATTATCAGTAGAAAATTATGAATTATGCACCAAAGTACGAATCGTCAGAGAAGGAGTTTTCAATTAACACATCAAACACTCCAGCATCAATGTTCCATATAGAATTTAAAAGACACTGCTAACATTCAGCCATTTACTGTACCTGTAGACCAGTTGAATTATATATACCCCCTTTCAGCCAGCAATTTCTTAAATACCAAAAATAGAAGATTTAATTTCATAAAGTTAGTATATATTACAAAGCTAACAAAGAAGTGATTAGCACAATTTCTAACGTTAATTTCGTTTAATTTACATTAAATAGCAAGATAAAATCAGTCACGCAGACCGCCTTGTGAAAGTAATTACAGATGAAATATATACCGACAACTTCTTAGGGCAGCAAGGTTGAGAAAAAATAGTTATGCATTGTTAATAACAATCAATAACTATCGAAAAGAAATCGAAACTATATGAAATATGAAGGACATGAGCACTTTGTTTTAATCAAACTCTCATTTTACCGAGTAATTACAATGTATCAACAGCTTCCTGTATGCAGCTATTGATATATGAAAAAAGAAGCACATGAGTGCTTCTAGTTCAAAGATCTATGATTAATCTGGCTCGCCATATGACGGCCACGATATGCTTCCACCTGCAATCTGTTTAGTTGCATCAAGTGGCAGTTTATTGTCATTGTTAGATAGAGACTTTATTGGTTTCTTTTTTAATTTTAAGTTCATCCAAATTTCCTTTTTATTCGCAGAGGCTGTGTATCAATAAGAGTAGTAAGAGCATCCTATACATGAGTAAACAGAAGTTGACACTGTCAAAATACCCTCAATTAGATGTTAACTAAAAATATTTTATTAAACTTAAGTAACAGGTATGAAGCCATTTAATATCAACGTATATAAGAAGAAGCGCTTACTTACCCCCTATTCATTATACTCAACCATGATTAATCTTGATCGCCACACATTCTATAATCGGTAGGGATCATGATTATAGACTTACCACCACCAATATTTTTAGTTGCATCAAATGGAAGCTGTTTATTCTCATTTGATAAAGATTTTATTGCTTTCTTTTTAATTTCTAGGTTCATTTAAATTTCCTTATTTATTCACAGACATTGTGTATTAACTAGGTAGCAAAAAAACCCTGTCCATAAGTAAACAGAAGCAGTTTTGGGGAATACCTCTATGTTCATACCCACCCAAAACTGTTTCTTAAGCTTAAGTAACAGATGTGAAGCCACCTAACTATCGATATATTAGAAGAAACACATAAGTATCTCTCCTTATTAGGCATCGCTTAGATTAATCTGGCTCGCCACACATCCAGTAGTCTGTAGGCCATCTGATGAGAGAAGCACCACCACCAATCTGTTTAGTTGCATCAAGCGGAAGCTGCTTATCGTCTTTTGATAGAGACTTAATGAGTTTCTTTTTAAGTTTTAAGTTCATTGTAATTTCCTTTTGTTTTGTGTTCAAAGGGATAATAACAAGTAACTTAGACAGTACACCCTGTTATATTTTACAGTTTATTTTCAATGTATTTTCCTTTATGCAACACAGCGTGGATTGTTTGAGTATTAATGATATTTTCTATTGGCGAAAGATTAACAATAACAACACTGGATTGCGCCCCCGCTTCTAAGCCTGTGGGTTTGCCCAGAAACCGTCGAGGCTCAGTCGTTGCACTGGCTAGTGCCTGCCATGGCGTTAACCCAGCTTTCACGAACTTCAATAACTCTCGATGCAACGTAAAACCTTGTAAGGTTCCATAATTTCCCGCATCCGTGCCTGTTAGTAATGCCACATCTGCTGCTATTAAATTTTTGATTGACTGATAGTATTTTAATGTTCTCTGCTGAGCTTCGTGTTTTTGTTCACTCGTCATTTGAGCTGCTTTTTGTCGATAACCTTCAATTATCCTAGGTGCTGTAAGTTTTTTCACTAAACTTAAATCGAGGACATCCGAAAACAAAAACTCATATTCATCTGTATCACAAGCAATAGCTGGGATCACACTAACACCATGCTCTGATAACCTTTGCGCCAAACTCTTGGAGATGACGCCATCATCAGGTAGATGAGTTATGGCATCAGCTTTTGCTGTAATTGCACTCTCTACATCAGCGAGAGTGTGGACATGAACAATAACTTTAAGACTATGCTTATGGGCTTGATCAACGGAAAACTTCAATAGTTGTGGTGAAAGTGATGGTAATCTACCACCCAAGGTACTGACGAGTTTTATAACGTCAGCTTGCTTTTGGGCTAACTCAGAGATGTGCCTTGCTGCTTCTTCCTCATTAGCAATGGTACGTGTTTTCCCAAACTGAGAACAGTGTCCGCCTGGTGCGGTCAAACAAGATAAGCTAGTATAAATGTCTGCACCATCAATGAGCCCCTGTTGCTGTAAGCGTCGATGTTCAAATAATTTTTGCTCGTTACCAAACAAATCTACTAAGCCTGTGACACCCGCATGAAGTACAACTTGCGCTGTGGTACTCGGTCCCATATTTTCTGTATTCGTGTTTGGAGCACGGTTGCCAAATGTGTGCGTGTGCATGTCTATCAGGCCGGGGATCACAAATTTATTACTGATGTCTATTCGCTTACCGCTAAAGTCTTCCGGGATAACATCAAAACGACCGATGATCTGATCATTGTCCATCAATAAATGTTGTTTGAGTGCACTTTGACTATTTGGGTCTAACAGCACCCCATTGGTTAACAATATTTGTTGTGCTGTGACCGTTGATGGGGTTGTCCATATCACGAATGCTATAGCAATAAACGTGACTAGCCTTTTCGACATTATATATTCTCCTTTAAAAGCATTTTAGTCGCACAATTTTGCGCAAAGGTTTAAAAGGACATTATATAGTTTTTAAAGTAAATAGACTCAGATACTATCAATATCCTTAATCATCTGACTCTGGAGCACTAAAAGCTTTGTCGTAAAATCCTGAAGTATCAAAGCTACACACTGCCTTTTCCCTTCACTTAACACACATCATTGACTCGCTTGTAGCGTGTTTTGTCTAACTTTAGCCAATGGTTTTTTGTTCGTCTGGTTCAAGTAACTATTGAAATGGCTACTTGTTGTTCTCAAACAAGTCATAATATGTTGGGTTTAAATATATAGATCATGTTGTCACTTAGATAAAAATTGGCACCAATTTAGATTTCCTATAACCAATACGTATATACGTAACACAAAGCAGTTGTAACACACAGCCCACTTAATGCGAGCTTTGTGGGTCTAAAGTGCCAATGTTGACGATGGCCAAAATATAATAATGAACCAACAGTAAGCGTCACCATTGGCTCAAAGAATAGTCTCACAGGAAGTGATAACGGCATTAGAAATACGCCATAAATTAAACGTCCTAAACCTGGAGGAAGTAGCATTATCGTTGCAAGTACAACATAGCTAATATGCTGCATTACGTGTTTTCTATTAACAATGGCTAACAGCATAAAAATGACAAATGAAGGTAATAAGAATAAATCTAGTAAATAAACGAGACGAAATATCGCCCCTTGATCAACTCTAGTTTCAAACGTGCTGATAAACAAAGTCAAAGTAGAGATGAGCATAAGCGCTCCAACACACACTAAAAACCAACCGAAAGCCTTATGTATATTGCCCAATCTATTAACTACCACTACAGGCTGCACATTTAGGCCAACTAACCATATAAATGAGAGCAGCGCGTGAAAATGATGTATTAGTGTCAATGATTCGTATTGTAAAATATAGCTCGGAACAAAACCCAGCAATATAATTATTGATATAAAATGAATATAATTTTTATAAAAATTCATGTTAAAAACAGCTTTAAAGTTACCACCGCACGACACTCACCTTGCTTTCTTCTGCATAGAAAACCATGTGAAATATGCTAAAAAATATCCAAAATCTCGAAGCTGTATGTCTGACTTCCTACTTGGTATTCACATTCATCGCCAATCATTTTGCTAAACATTACTTGTCCAATTGGTGCTGATTGGGTTATCACCAATACGGTTTGTTTTTTGACCGTTACTTTCAGGCCTCCCTCACTTGGACCGAAGTAAAACCAGTGTGTTTCATCATCCAAGTCGATGGCTTTGATCAGACTTCCTACTGTAACTTTATTGGCGTTTTGTAAATCAAAGCTTTGCTCAAACAGAGAAATTGATTTGTGGGCATCATTCACGCGCTCACTTTGGCCTTGTGCCAAATATCCTGATTCTATACTTAGCGAGTCATATTGGGTTTCCGCTGCACTTTGTTCATGTGTGGCATCGATGCGCGCACTGTCTGCTGCTTGCTTAGCTTCTGCTAACTTCGCCTCTAAGGCAAACCGGATGTGCTCTATAACATGGACTTTATTCATATATCAGCTCTGCACTTATCGAGTCACATATAAAGGAAACATTTTAGATATAGTATTGTCGCTGGCACTTTCTAGCTCTATGTTTAAGCGCCACTGCATAAGTTCATTACTGCATAACCCCACCATAGCGTTTGCTTTATAACGCGTCGCTGATAAGGGTGTAAAAAACACAGGAATGTAACCCATATTCATAGTCTCACCAGATAATGTTGCCGAATTTACTAGCATGTGAGGTTGCACTTCCATCATGATCTCAAACGCCTGTTCGCCTTCAATGACCGCTTGGCTATACCAAACCCTTATACCATCTTTGTCTGCACAAGGCTTAGCCTCAGTACAGTTTGCTAAATGTGAGGAACTTTCACTTTTTTCTGAACTTTCATGTATAATAATCGAAGGGTCTGAGCATGCGCTCAATATACTCACAGCAACAAGTGCGTAAAAAAACCAAAACTTGGTCATTATTTATCCTAATGGGGCTTTGCAGAACTGCGCAATGGTAATGCAGAATTTGAAGATAATCCACATTGGTGAATAGTTGAGCAATTTATTGCCGAAAATTTGATTGATGTCATAATTTTAGGTGTTTGAGGTATCTTTTCTTTTGCAAAAAAATTATCATTTCCTTGCAAAAATAAGGGTTTCTCAAGTTGGTTTGAAATAGATTTGCTCAATCAGATTTATTTTTAAACGAGCTTGTTGAAATAATAAGCAGGGCCTGTTTATGCAGGTAATTCATTTCTAATCGCATTAATTGCAGCGGAATCCAGAAAATGAGCCAAACAGTAGCATCACAAACTGAGTACAACTATAAGGTTGTACGCCAATTCGCTATCATGACAGTGATTTGGGGCATCGTTGGCATGGGTGTTGGTGTTCTTATTGCTGCCCAACTAGCTTGGCCAGCTTTGAACTTTGACACGCCATGGTTAACTTACTCTCGACTTCGTCCGTTACACACGAACGCAGTAATCTTTGCATTTGGTACAAGTGCACTCTTTGCAACATCTTACTATGTTGTTCAGCGTACTTGTCAAACGCGCCTTTTCTCAGACAAATTAGCAGCTTTCACCTTCTGGGGTTGGCAAGCTATTATTGTTTCAGCAGCCATTACGCTACCGCTAGGTATTACTTCTTCTAAAGAGTATGCAGAGCTAGAGTGGCCTATCGATATCGCAATTGCGGTAGTGTGGGTTTCTTATGCCGTTGTGTTCTTTGGCACGCTAATCAAGCGCAAAGTGTCTCACATCTATGTAGCAAACTGGTTCTATGCTGGTTTCATTATTACTGTTGCGATTCTTCACATCGTAAACAGCATGGCAGTGCCAGTATCATTAACTAAATCATACTCTATCTATGCAGGTGCAGTAGATGCGATGGTTCAGTGGTGGTATGGCCACAATGCGGTTGGCTTCCTTCTGACTGCTGGTTTCTTAGGTATGATGTACTACTTCGTGCCTAAACAAGCAGGTCGTCCAGTTTACTCATACCGTCTATCGGTTGTTCACTTTTGGGCGCTAGTTTCGCTTTATATTTGGGCCGGTCCTCACCACCTTCACTACACAGCATTACCAGACTGGACTCAGTCTTTAGGTATGGTTATGTCTGTGATCCTATTCGTTCCGTCTTGGGGCGGTATGATCAACGGTATCATGACACTATCTGGCGCATGGCATAAGCTACGTACTGACCCAGTACTTCGTTTCTTAGTTGTTTCGTTGTCTTTCTATGGTATGTCTACCTTTGAAGGTCCAATGATGGCAATTAAATCAGTAAACGCGCTTTCTCACTACACTGATTGGACTGTTGGTCACGTACACTCAGGTGCCCTAGGTTGGGTTGCTATGATTTCAATCGGCGCTATCTACCACTTAATTCCAGCACTATTTGGTCACGGTAACATGTACAGCGTTAAGCTGGTTAACACCCACTTCTGGTTGCATACCGTAGGTGTTGTATTGTACATCGTTGCAATGTGGATCTCTGGTGTTATGCAAGGTCTGATGTGGCGTGCTGTAAACGCTGACGGTACGTTAATGTACAGCTTCGTACAGTCTCTTGAGGCGTCTAAACCTTTCTACATCATGCGCTTCCTAGGCGGTGTGTTCATCGTTGTGGGTATGCTAGTAATGGCGTACAACGTGCTGCGCACTGTGAATGCAAAAAGTGGCTCACTTGCCACTGACGCAAACACGCAAATGGCTTAAGAGGTGTAGATTATGAGCAATAATAATTCAGCCAATAAACACGAAATCGTAGAAAAGAACGTCGGCCTAATGGCTATTCTGACTGTGTTTGCGATTAGCTTTGGTGCACTGGTAGAAATCACTCCACTGATGTTCCAAAAAGACACGACTCAGCCTGTTGATGGCCTACGCCCATTAACTGCGCTTGAGATGGAAGGTCGTGACATTTATGTACGTGAAGGTTGTTACAACTGTCACTCACAAATGATCCGCCCATTCCGTGACGAGGTAGAGCGCTATGGCCACTACTCTGTCGCTGGTGAATCAGTATGGGATCACCCATTCCAGTGGGGTTCTAAGCGTACTGGTCCTGACTTAGCGCGTGTAGGTCAACGCTACTCTGATGACTGGCACTATGCTCACTTAATGGACCCACGTTCAGTGGTCCCTGAGTCGAACATGCCAGCCTATCCTTGGTTAGATGAAAATGTACTAGACGGTAAGTTAACCGCCAAGAAACTTGAAGTATTTAAAGGCTTTGGTGTGCCATACACCGAGCAAGATATTCAAGGCGCTGAAGCAGCAGTTAAAGGCAAGACAGAAATGCAAGCCCTTATTGCTTACCTTCAACAACTTGGCACACACTTGAAGTAATTATTATGGATTACGGCACATACAGAGGCATTTTGACTCTGGTAATTTTGGTACTATTTATTGTGATTGTTGCTTGGGCATATAGCAAACGCACTAAAAATCGTTTCGACGACGCTGCTAATGCCATCTTTGAAGATGAAAAAGAGCATAAAAAAACAATCTCTAACGAGGAAAAGGAGTCTGAAAAATGACTAGCTTTTGGAGTATTTGGGTCATTGTACTGACCCTTGCGTGTCTTGCTCTGATCTTAGGCTTATTGCTTTGGAACCTAAAAAACTACGTAGGTGTTAAAGAAGGCGAAAGCTGTGGTCACGAGTTTGACGGAATTGAAGAAATCAATAACCCACTACCAAAGTGGTGGACTTATATGTTCTTCGCAACATTTGTTTGGGCTGTGTATTACCTTGCTATGTATCCTGGCCTAGGAAACTTTGACGGATTGGCAAAATGGACAAGCTCTAACCAAGGCGTGACATCGATTGCTGAATCTAAAGAAGCTACCGAAAAAGCATTAGCTAATGGTGAATATGTTCAGCTTGATAAGCAAATCATCGCAGCTGAAGAACGTTTTGGTCCTATCTTTGAAGCTTTTGCACAGCAAGACATCGAAACACTAGCAAAAGACGAAAAAGCACTTGAAATTGGCCAACGCTTGTTCTCACAAAACTGTGCTCAATGTCATGGTTCAGATGCTCGTGGTGGTACAGGTTTCCCTAACTTGACAGACGACGCCTGGTTATACGGTGGTACACCTGACAAGATCAAAGAGACTCTACTTCACGGTCGTATCGCAGCTATGCCACCATGGAAAGATGCATTAGGTGAGCAAGGCGTTAAAGAAATGACAGCTTACGTATTGAGTCTTTCTGGCCGTAAGGTTAACCAAAAAGACGCAGAAGCTGGTAAAGCTAAGTTTGCTATGTGTGCTGCATGTCACGGTATGGACGGTAAAGGGTCTGTTGCTCATAACTTACCGTTTGGCGCGCCTAACCTAACAGATAACATCTGGTTGTATGGTGGTTCTCAACGCGCAGTTGAAGAAACACTTAACAATGGTCGTGCTGGTGTAATGCCTGCTTGGAAAGATATTCTGGGTGAAGACAAAGTACACTTATTGACAGCTTATGTTTATAGCCTATCGCAAAATAAACAATAACAGTGTCATAGTTAATTAAGATCAAAAAAGCCTCCATTTGGAGGCTTTTTTTTAGGTATTTAACAACAAATAAGATAAAATATCGCCACACTTTTCAAGCATTAGAGTCGTTATGAACCCTACTCCGTGGTATAAGAATTTTTGGCCTTGGTTTTTAATGTTTTTTCCACTTGCAACCATTGTTGCTTGTGTGGTTTTAGTCATCGTTGCCGTGGGCAACGGCCCTGATATGGTGGTTGACGACTATTATAAAAAAGGTAAAGCTATCAACTTAGAACTAACCAAGTTCAACAAAGCAAAAGCACTATATCTACACGGAGACTTACAGGTAGACAGCGACTACATCAAATTTGTGTTTACCAAAGGTGATCACAGCAAAGTTAAAGCGCTGAAAGCTTCGTTCTATCACAGAACTATCAAAGCACATGATTTCAATGTCAATTTATTGCCCAATGCGAATAGCGAGTTTACCGCGATCCTTGATGAGATCCAGCAAGGCGCATATACAGTGTTTATCGAGCCTATGGATGGTAGTTGGAAGTTAAAAGAAAATGTTCAACTTCCCACTCAGGACATCTTAAAAATATCTCCAGAATATAAGTAATTAACATGGCACAAGCTTGTTTTCATTGTCTTGAACCCATTCCGCATGGTTACACCGGTGAAGTGGTTTATCAAAATCAAGCTCAACCCGTTTGCTGTATTGGTTGCCAAACTGTCGCACAAACAATCCTCAGTCAGGGAATGAGCGATTATTACAAGTTTAGAACCAAAACTGCTGGCAAAATCGATGAGCTAGTTCCTGAGCAGCTTAGTCTTATTAAAAGTTATGATAACCAAGATGTACAACAAGACTTTGTAACCCACAGTGGGGATCTAAGCGAGGTATTACTCAGTGTTGAGGGCATCAGCTGTGCCGCCTGCGCTTGGCTAATAGAAAAGCAATTATTGGCACTAACAGGTGTGGTACGTGTGGATGTAAACACGTCAACTCATCGTGCCATGATTTTGTGGAATGCCGAGCAAGTATTGCTAAGCGACATCATCCAATCTTTGCTGCAAATAGGCTATAAAGCTTATCCATTTCAGGCCGATGATGAAGCCACCCAAAAGCAAGCTGTTGCCAAGGCTTATATCCGTCGTTTAGGTGTAGCAGGTATCATGACAATGCAGGTCATGATGTTTGCTTTTGCCATGTACTTTGGCATGTTTTCTGGCATGGAAGAAGACTTTGAACAGTACTTTCGTTGGATAAGTCTAGTTCTTGCGTCTCCTGTGATCCTTTATTCTGCACTCCCTTTCTTAACCAATGCCATTAAAGGGCTAAAAGCCAAGCAGCTAAATATGGACTTGCCAGTTTCTCTGGCAATCTTTGGCGCCTATGGTGCCAGTTGCTACGCTACAATTATGGAAGTGGGCGAAGTATATTTTGAATCCATCTGTATGTTCACATTCTTACTGCTATTAGGAAAGTATCTGGAATTTAGAGCTCGCCTTAAAGCCAGTGAATTTACAGCTAACTTGCAGAAGTTATTACCATTAACAGCACGTAAGATGATTGATAGTGATGAAGAACAAATCATTGCTGCCAAAAACCTAAAACTAGCAGACAAAATTTTAGTTAAACCTGGCGAAACCATTCCTGCCGACGGCCTTATTTTGCAAGGTAAGACGAGTGTAGATGAGTCTATGATGACGGGTGAACATTTACCAGTGAACAAATATCAGGGTCATCAGGTATTTGCAGGTACCGTCAATCATGATGGTGTGATATCCATTGAGATTAATAAAATTGGTCAGAACACGCTGCTCAATCAAATCATTCGCTTACAACACTCAGCATTAAGTAAGCGCCCCAAGTTAGTTGAGATCACAGATAAAGTCGCTCAATGGTTTATTGCTTGCTTGCTGATATTTGCCTCTTTGACAGCCCTTGGTTGGTATTCTGTTTCTCCCGAGCAAGCCTTTTGGGTAACTATATCTGTTTTAGTTGCAACCTGCCCTTGTGCGCTCAGTTTGGCAATACCCACTGCTTTGACGTGCGCAGTAGCCAACTTAACCAAACAAGGTGTGCTAATAAAAGAAGGTCATGTACTGGAAACATTGACCAAACTCACCCGCATTGCATTTGATAAAACAGGTACCTTGACTGAGGGACGATTCTCTATTTTACAGGTAAACATTCTTGATAATCAGCACACAGAACAAGAGGTTTTATCGCTGGCTGCTAGCTTAGAGCGCTATTCAGAGCACCCTATCGCAGATGCATTTACACCACACCTTAGTATTCATCACGACTTACAAGATGTCATCGTGCACCCAGGCATTGGGATCAGTGCTAGGTTGCAAAATGATGAGATTGCCATCGGCAAAAGCGACTGGTTTGGTGCACCAAAGGGGTCGTCACAAGCGACTCTATTTATCAATAAAAAAGCGGTTGCTGAGTTTCAACTCAATGACAAAGTACGCGACAACGCTCACGCTGTTATTAAAACTCTGCAAAGCAATGGCTTGACCTGTCATATGCTGACTGGAGATAGCAGTAACGCCGGCGTAGAACTCGCTCAACAGCTCGGACTTGATTCGCAACATAGTAATTGCTCACCACAAGACAAACTCGATGCTGTTGAGTCGTGGTCAGCCCAAGGTGAAGTAGTTGCGATGGTAGGTGATGGCGTAAATGACAGCCCTGTGTTTAACAGTGCGCATCTATCGATTGCCATGGAAACCGGTGCTGATATTTCAAAAAATGTTGCCGATGTCGTGTTACTTAAGAGTAATCTAAACGCCATCATTCAGCTACAATGTGTTGCCAAACAAACGCGTCGAGTTGTTAAGCAAAACTTAACGATTTCATTGCTTTATAACGCCTCAATCTTACCATTGGCAGCCCTTGGAATGGTACCACCGTGGGCTGCTGTTATAGGTATGTCAGCAAGTTCTATAATAGTGATATGTAATTCACTTAGGTTGTTAAAGATATGAGTATTATTTATGTGTTAATCCCAATTGCTATTCTCTTCGTGATTATCGCCATAGGGATCTTTTTTTGGGCAGTCAGAAGCGAACAGTTTTCTGATTTAGAAAAACAGGGTCACAGCATATTATTCGAAGACGACAAAGAGCAGCATAAAAACGCCAATGAACGAGATTAGTTTATTAAGTGCATTCATCATGGGTTTGATTGGCAGTGGACATTGTCTTGTAATGTGTGGCGGTATCGCATCTAGTTTACAGTTAGCTTCCTCGACGCTAAATACATGGTGGGTAAGTCTGCTGTACAATATGGGCCGAATTTCAAGCTATATGCTTGCAGGAACCTTGGTAGCCGCATTGGGTAGTTCCTTTGCAAAACAAAATACCGCTTTTGCGCTGAGCCTAAAGATGCTTAGCGGCATTTTTATGTTGCTCGTCGGTATTTACGTCATGCGCCTTGCCAGCACTTTGAAGTGGCTAGAGGCAGGTGCAAAAACTGTGATATGGCAACATTTAGTCAAATTGAATAAGTTTTTATTGCCTGTAACAAGCTACTCTCGGGTTTTTGCATATGGCATGTTATGGGGATGGCTGCCCTGTGGACTTGTGTATTCAGCGCTCACTTGGACACTTCAAGCTGACTCTGCAAGCTACGGTGCATTAATTATGTTAAGTTTTGCGTTGGGAACATTGCCCGCAATGCTCGCTGTGGGTCAATCGGCTCAGCAACTGAGTCGATTTTTGAACCATACTCTGGTCAGAGTCGGACTTGGCAGTATTTTCATTTGGTATGGTATTTATCTACTAATCATTGCAACCGATAGATTAGTACATTAACCTAGGTAAGAAGTCTTAGAGAATGGATGTGTTATGGATTTAAACAATCAAAATCGTGCAAAAAGCCAATGCACGATAAGCTGCAATAACTGTAGTATCAGCCAGTTGTGTTTACCATTCACCCTAAATGGGAATGAAATGGACAAGCTTGATGAAATCATCGAGCGCAAAAAGCCGTTGCACAAAGGCGACTACTTGTTTGAGTCTGGTTCTCCACTGAATTCTATTTTTGCAGTTCGTTCGGGGTCATTTAAGTCGTATACCCTATCTGAGCAAGGTGATGAACAAATCACGGGGTTTCATTTAGCTGGTGACTTGGTTGGTTTTGATGCTATTAACAAAATGCAGCATCAAAGCTTTGCACAAGCGCTCGAAACCTCGATGGTATGTGAAATACCGTTTGACACATTGGACGAACTTGCAGGTAAACTTCCTAAGTTGCGCCAGCAAATAATGCGCCTCATGAGCAGTGAAATTAACTACGATCAAGAGATGTTATTACTGCTGAATAAAAAAACTGCTGAAGAGCGTCTGGCGACATTTATTTTTAACCTTTCAAATCGCTTTGGTGAGCGTGGTTTTTCTCGTAAAGAGTTTCGCTTTACTATGACCAGAGGTGAGATAGGTAACTATTTGGGATTAACGGTAGAGACTATCAGTCGCCTACTGAGTCGCTTCCAAAAGTCAGAAATAATTAAGGTAGAGGGTAAATTTATTACCATTTTAGATATTCCTGAACTGGCACGAACTGCTGCCATTGCAATTTGATCTAAAGCAACGAATTACTGGTAAATTCTTTAACCTTGCGCTAAATCAGTTACACTTAAAGTTAACTGATTTAGCTAACAAAGCACGTTAAGGAATTTGCGATGGACAAAATTAAACGCATTTTAGCCGTTATAGACCCTACCAAAGCGCAACAAGACAGCTTACAGCGCGCCATTACGCTTGCCAAGAAAACAGGCGCAGAAGTAACCGCGTTCTTATCTATCTATGATTTTTCATATGAAATGACCACCATGCTGTCGAAGGACGAACGTGAAGCTATGCGTGATGCTGTTGTAAAAGACAGAGAGGCATGGATAGACGAGATATTAAAAAATGTTCAAGGGATCAACATTCATAGCCAAGTTCTTTGGCACAATCGCCCCTATGAAGCCATTATTAAAACAGTTATCAAAGACAACTATGATCTCGTTGTTAAAGGCACACACCAACATGACACCCTAAAATCAGTTATCTTTACGCCCACAGATTGGCATCTGATCCGTAAGTGTCCTGCACCTGTTTTACTAGTTAAAGATCAGGACTGGCCAGCTCACGGTCATATTCTTGCTGCAGTTAATGCTGTGAGTGACAACGAGCAACATCTAGAGCTTAACCGCCGTATCATTAATGATGCACAATTTATCTGTCAGCTTGCTAACGCGAAGCTCTCTCTGGTGAATACCTACCCTGCTACACCGGTTAACATTGCCATTGAGATCCCTGAATTTAATCCAACGCAGTATAATGAAGCGGTCAAAAAGCATCACGAAGAAGAAACCTTTGCGCTCGGCGCATCTTTCTCCATTGCCCAAAGTGATTGCATCGTTCGGGAAGGTTTACCAGAGGACGTGATACCTATGGTTGCAAAAGATAAAAAGTCGGAACTGGTCGTTATTGGCACGGTTGGACGTACTGGGCTTAGTGCAGCACTCATCGGTAACACTGCAGAGCACGTTATAGACAGCCTTGATTGCGATGTACTAGCACTAAAACCGGACGGTTACAAAAGCCCACTAGAAGATTAATTATGTAATAAAAAGCCCCTCAAATGAGGGGCTTTTTATCTAATGCTCATTAGATATTGGTGACATCAATAAACAGTGACTCGTCAATGTTGGTTGATGAGACCACAGCTTCTGAAAACCCATACTCCTGGCGCTCTTCACTTCTGTCCAAAGGCAGGTTTTCAAAATCAAACAATTCTTTGTCTGCTAATTGACTTGGGCTTACGTTTTGCATCGCTTTGAAGATGTTCTCTACACGCCCTGGGGTTTTCTTATCCCACTCAACTAACATAGATTTGATATTTTGACGTTGTAAGTTTTCCTGTGAGCCACACAAGTTACACGGTATGATAGGAAATTCTCTATGTTCCGCATAATTGATCAAATCATTTTCGCGACAATAAGTTAATGGACGTATCACCACATTTCGCCCATCATCTGAACGTAATTTAGGTGGCATCCCTTTAAGTCGCGCACCATGGAACATGTTCAAAAATAACGTTTCAACCATATCGTCCATATGGTGGCCTAGTGCAATTTTAGTTGCGCCAATTTTTTCAGCAAATGAATATAAAGTGCCGCGGCGCAAGCGTGAACACAAACCACAGGTCGTCTTACCCTCAGGTATCTTCTGTTTTACTACTGAGTAGGTATCCTTATCAACAATGTAATACGGAATATTCAACGACTCGAAGTACTCAGGTAAGATATGCTCAGGAAATCCAGGCTGCTTTTGATCTAAGTTGACTGCCACGACCTCAAACGATATAGGAGCGACCTTTTGTAACTGTAATAGAATATCCAGCATCGCGAAGGAGTCTTTACCACCACTGATACAAGCCATAACAACATCATTATCTTCAATCATGCCGTAATCTGTAATGGCGTTACCAACGTTTCTTCTCAGTCGTTTTTGCAGCTTATTAAATTCAAAAACTTCTTTTCGCGTATCTGTCTGACTCATTTACCTACCCACATAGCCAGTGGCTCTGACTAAATTTGCAATGGAAATTCAAGGGCGGCAATTATACGGATTTTTTGCGTAACGAACTAGCTTAATCTCTCTCTTATCCCAGAGAAATTGCCATAATCTTAAAAAATGTTGAGTTTGCTTTACCGCGTAGTGTGGTATTAACGAACGCAGCAGAACGCAGCAAGTAAATCAATTGATGCATATTCGCCAGTGGCACGCTGGGCTAACATATATCCTAGGCGTTACTCTTCTAAGTCCCTGTTCACCTTAATCTGTACGGATTCGGGTGCTTATTCTAAAAATAATCCAATAATCTCTGGCTAAATTACTCTGACCATTTTCAGCCTACCTTTGGCTTAGCAAAAAGAGGCTTGTCTTGAAGTGGTTAATGGGATTTTGGTGCTATTGGTAGACACTGGCTCAGCGCATGTGAACCAGTGCTGAATTCTATTGCTATTTACTAATCCAAGGCGTTACTTGCTCTATGTTGATATTCGCATTAGGAGAATTAAGCATTTGGGTATTGTCTTGCCACGCTTTACTCACCTCAAAGGTACAGTTCATTTGAGCACATTGGACTTGCTCATCGTCAAAGGTAATGGGATGCGAGAATGTGATTTTAACACCCTTTTGTTCTGGCAGTAAAAAGCCCATCAATTTACTAACAAAAAAGCCTGATAAGTCAGAGAGTAATTCTTCAAACTCAGTATTAAGCTGGTAGATATCGGCTTTATTCAAGTTCTGTGCACTAAAATGTTCTGCTTCTATTTGAAACTTTAATTGGCAGTCATGATTTGGGTTTTCAGGTTCGATAACAACAACCGCTTTATCTTTATCAAGCTGTTTATCGTACGGCAACAGCAGCTGAGCCTGACTCGTATAGGTAAGTGGCGATGATGAATTCTCAGTCACGATCTCACCCTTTTTGACTTTGCAAGGCTCAAGCGTCGCTATATCTACTATATAAAAGTTAACACGAGCAAACTCGAAATTACCTTTTTCGATGACTTTTAAGCGATCATAAAAGCCATCGTAAGACACCACAAATTCCTTTGCATTTGCAGCGCTACCGACAAAGGCCAGTAGAGATAGTAATAAAAAGCAACTATTTCTCATCAAAATAGTCCTTGTTATGGCGGATCATATCATTAAGCTCTTCAACATAAGCATCACCACGCTCTGAGTAAGCTATTAGTCCCTGTGTCAATAAGGTCGCTTCAATAGGCAATTTACTTGCTCTAAGCTCGGCGCGCTTTTCACGTAATTGACGATAGGCATCATGGGTGTTGATGTTTCTAAAGTAAGATTGCACAGCCGCACGCACCGATTGAAACGCAGCTACTTCATGCGCAGCTTCGTTGTCTCGGTGTCTTGGTACCATGCCACAACCTTTCTTGTAACACCACTGCCCAAAAAAGTTTAAACCTATTCTTGCAAATCGAGACGTCCCCCAAGCCGATTCGTTAGCCGCTTGCATCAGTGCCAATTCTCTTGGAATAATATCAACATGCTTTAGTGCTTTTTGAACGCTTGCTACTGAAAACAGCTCGTCATCTAAACGATAGTAGGTGAAAATATTCTTGAGTTTTTTGGTTTGCGCCTCAGTCAACGCTTCCCCCATTTGTAACATCATTAGTGCTATCTCTAAGCTTGCCCGTTGCTGATTAATTTTCGTATTTTCGGCAATAACATGAGGTTTTATAAAATCAAAAAAGCGCTGCTTTTTCTCTTTTACGTCTGTGATACTGCCAAAATCAGGCAACTGAACATTATGTAAAGGCTTTTCCACAATCTTAGGAGCACGCGGCTTTTTAGGTTGAACTCTCTGTGCTGAGGTCAGTGACGATGTTGTTTCATACAAAAACGGATAGCTCAATGCCCAAACCGACACTAAAAATATTACTATTTGAATTACTCTGACTTGCATGTCTTTCCTCTGTGTTAGTGTGCCAGTCATTTCCATTTGTTAGACTGTAAGTTTTAGAACTAGCTTGCTAGTATCGCTATACAAGCACACAACTCTTTATTTTTTACGTATAAATTGACCCCGCATTATACTTAAAGTAACAATTAAACGCGAATTACCGTTCGCTTATCGACTTTAAGTATAGCACTGGTCTATTTATTGTACGGAGCAACCATGCAAACAGTTTGGCAGCAAAGATTATCAGAGCAACATAAACATCGCCCTAACGATAATCGCTCACCTTGGCAAGTGGACCGGTCAAGAATTATTCATGCCGCCGCTTTTAGACGCCTGCAAGCAAAAACACAAATCATGAGCATAGGGGTAAATGACTTTTATCGAACACGCCTGACTCACTCTTTGGAGGTTTCGCAAATTGGCAGCGGGCTATTACGACATCTAAAAATTGCCAACTGTGAGTTTGAACACTTTCCATCAACCAGCTTGATAGAGACTCTGTGTCTCGCGCATGATATTGGTCACCCTCCCTTTGGCCACGGTGGAGAAACCGCTCTGAACTATCTGATGAAAGACTATGGTGGTTTTGAGGGGAATGCGCAAACTCTGAGAATTGTATCTAAGCTGGAGCCATACAGCAAAGGGTATGGCATGAATCTGACACGCCGGACTTTGCTAGGATTTGTTAAATATCCTGCGATCATTGATCAGTTGTGGTTCAACAAACCTAGTCACGACCCCAGTCAACGCTTCATTAAAGCTAATGATTGGCTACCCGCAAAAGGGATATACCAATGTGACAGCGATGTATTCAATTGGATCATAGAACCATTTACAGATTCAGACAAAGCATTATTACAGCAGCATCAAGTTATCGATCAATATCGCTGTAAAACGCAATTCAAATCATTAGACTGCGCAATTATGGAACTGGCGGATGATATTGCTTATGCCGTGCACGACCTAGAAGATGCGATTGCGACCGATACGCTAACCTTAGCCGACTGGACACTTTACGCAGAGCCAAAACTTAAAGCCCTTTGTTCACCTTGGCTGAAACAAAACTTAACACGATTAACACAACGACTGTTTTCTAGAGACGAAGCCTATCGCAAAGATGCTATTGGCGAGCTGGTGAACTTATTTATCGTAAACAGTGCATTGAGCGTTCAAAATCCTGACTTTGAATCACCACTTCTTAGATATAATGTAACCTTGGACAGTGAGTTTGCAGATATTCTTAGTATCCTGAAAGTATTTGTCTTCGAACGGCTGATCAGGGAACCGAAAATGCAACAAATAGAGTTTAGCGGACAAAATCTTCTCATTGACTTATTTCGTGCACTTGCCAGCGATCCAATGCGCTTATTGCCCTACACCACCCAAGAACAATTTCAAACTGCGAACACTACCAGCGAACAAATGAGAGTATTAGCCGATTACTTGAGCGGTATGACAGATGAGTATGCGCGAAGAACCCACAAACGACTTTTTGCCAGCGAATAAAAAACGCCAGGTGATCACCTGGCGTTTCGTATTTTGTGCAACGTCAGGTGAATTACCTGTCATTTGCCAACACTTTGTGCATGTAAGAGTTAGATAGCTACTTTACCGTACTGCTTCACAAACTCTTTTACTGGCAAGTTGTTACAACGCAGGCTGCGTGCCTTGTGACCATGAACTGCAATGCTAGCAACGCCATCTTTGGCCGCCTTAATACAAAGTTCAGTTTCTGCTGAAGCCGTTTTTGCAACGAGTGCTACTGCTTTGTCTTGTGTTTGTGCTTCAACAAAGCCTGCTTGTTTTGCGATGTCGCGAATATCTTCACCGTTACACTCTAGTGTTTTTGAAAAACGTGAGATATTGATACCGTATTTTTGTGCTTCCGTACGTGCGGCACTAAGTCCTTGTTGGGCTGCAATCACACAAACCTTTGATTCTGGTGATGCATTGGCTGCTGAATATTCAACCTGTGCAGACACAGATGTAATAGTAGAAAGTGCAACAACTAGTGATAATGACTTAAACATAATATACCCAATATGAACGAATTTGCGCGCATTATATAGCCAATAATTATCTTGTAAATGATATTTGATTCCTTTTTTGCTCATTTAATAGACTATTTACATCTAAGCAAAACGTTCCACTAGTCACGCTAACAACTGTTCATAATTTTACAAGCTTTGCCTAACTATTAACCTTTAACCACCGCTGGTTTTCATCACTAATTTGTACCTTTATTGCATATCGATACGGAATTTCGCAATGTTAATCCTTTTTAGGTACGCATGTTTTGTACACATGTCATTGTTTAAATTACCGCGCTTCAAATTATTCTAGGGACAACCCTTTAGGATTTACTTTTTAGCTACAAATACTTGCATTGCCCTGAACGACAGCTATTTTTAATTTGTAATAGCAGAAAAATTGCTATCAACTCTTTGCAAATCACATAAGGAACGCACTATGTTACTGTCCACTAAAAATATGACGTGGAAAGTTGTTCTTGCTGTATCCACGCTCAGCTTTTTTTATTTGTCCAAAGCAACCGCTGAGGTATCCATCATCGTTCACCCGAGTAACGCCTCGACGTTCGATCAGGAAACCATCAAAAAAATCTTCCTTGGTAAAACCAAGTCTTTTTCCAACGGTCGCTCCGCTATCTTGATAAGTGCCAGCTCAAGTGACCCTGCTAGCGATGAGTTCAATACCAAGGTCATTGGTAAATCAAGTAGCCAAGTAAAAGCTTACTGGTCAAAAATTTTGTTCACGGGTAAAGGGACCCCTCCTCAAGAAATGGACTCCAACAATGATGTGATAGCCGCAGTGTCTTCAAACCCAGATGCAATCGGCTATATCGACGCTAGCGCAGCAACCGACGCAGTCAAAGTTGTCGCAACATTTTAAGTAGGAGTAAGCATATGAAAACTTTATTGGCTGTTACTTCAGGCATGACAATGCTGATATCATCATCGGTGCTAGCCGACATGCGTATCAGTGGCTATGGCTCAATTATTGCGGGTAAGACGTTAGGAACGGTAAACGATCCGCTAAACCCAGGGCAAACACGAGATGAAATACTCACTGCAGATTTCTACGATGTTGGTCAGTATGATAACGACATAACCATCAAAGCCGAGTCTATCTTTGCAGTTCAAGCGGTTATGGATCTAGCAGAAAACTTTTCTGTGACAGCGCAACTCGTAGCCAAGGGCGTCGACGATTTTGAACCCGAATTTGATTGGTACTATCTAACCTACAAAGCGACTGAAAACCTCACACTTATGGCGGGTCGTCGTAATATTCCTATGTATTACTTTTCTGAGTTTTCGGAAGTTGGTTATGCTTATCCATGGATGAGACCACCTTCAAACCTGTATTGGTGGCAAGTTACTCAGTTTAATGGTGTGCATGCCATGTATGACTTCGAAATGGGTGGTTATTCAAATACCTTAACTTTCTTTTATGGTAATGAATACTCTGACGACAATGTTGAAATGCTCTATTACGACAAGTTATATGGAGGTAGTGCCCGCACGGTTAATGAATATTGGACGGATATTGCTGGTATGAACTGGAATATCTCGGGAGACAACTTCGATCTACGCTTTGTTTATTTCCAAAATGACCGTGATAGAGAAACCATTCAGCAAGATGGTAGCATTGACCCCTATACACCTTTCTCGCAGACGTTTGTAGGCTTAGGCGGTAACGTGTCTCTTGATAAATTCACTTTACTATTTGATTGGAACTTTGTTGAGTATGATGATGCGTTAGGAACAGAGTTTCCAACCTATCTTGTATCACTCGTATACAACTGGGATGACTATCAGCCTTACATATCCTACTCAAAGGCGGATCATGAACGCACTAAAGTTCCTACTGAAGACTTAGAAGAGCACTATGTATTAAGTTATGGTTTACGCTACAACTTCTTACCTACCGCAGCGTTTAAAATTCAGTATGACAAGTTTGTAGATCAAGGCCACGCACCAAGCGGTTGGGCCTATCATGGTGATGCACGTGCGATTAGCATGGGCGTTGATTTTGTATTCTAAATTTTGAGTCTACCCTTGGTACCTGTTGTGCAGGTACCAAGGACATCAGTAACTGCAACATTTCTCTTCTCTATGTAGATGCATTTTCTGCTATATGAATCGTTTAGCTCATTGACAATGAGTGATATCATTTAAACGTTGATTCTTCGCTGTCAATTACCCAACTCTGTGCTTAACATTGCATTTTCTATGGCGGTAAAGACAGCCACAGCATAGTGAAAATAAGGTTACTAAAATAACATGAAAATCATCTCGTTTAATATCAATGGACTTCGCGCTAGAATCCACCAACTGCAAGCCGTGATCGATAAACATCAACCAGACATCATCGGTTTACAAGAAATCAAAGTCCACGATGAAGCTTTTCCATTAGATGAAGTTAAAGCAATGGGCTACCACGTATACTTTCACGGCCAAAAAGCACATTATGGCGTTGCGTTGTTGTCTAAAATGCCAGCCAAAAATATGCAAAAAGGTTTTGCAACTGATACCGAAGAGTCACAAAAACGCATGATCATTGGCACTTTTGAAAGCGATTCAGGTAAAGAAGTAACTGTTATGAATGGCTACTTCCCACAAGGCGATAACATTAGCCATGAGGTTAAATTCCCTTATAAACGCCAGTTCTACGCCGACCTTATGACCCACCTCAACGCTCACTATGATAAAGAACAAGCAATTGTTGTAATGGGAGATATCAATATTTCACCCACTGACCTAGACATCGGAATTGGAGAAGCCAACCGTAAGCGCTGGTTGAAAACAGGTAAATGTTCATTTCAGCCTGAAGAGCGCCAATGGTTAGACACTCTAATGTCGTGGGGCTTAAAAGATACATTTAGGGAACTAAAACCACAAGATACACAACAATACTCATGGTTCGACTATCGCTCTCGTGGATTTGATGACAATCGAGGGCTACGTATTGATGTGATCCTAGCGACTGAGTCACTGATGGCCAATTGCGTTGAAAGCGATATCGATTATGAGCTGCGTGGTATTGATAAACCTTCTGATCATGCTCCTATTTGGGCCACATTTGAGATTTAAGCATGTTGCTAAGCATGTTCACAGCGGCAGTGTTTGCCGCTACGCTCAACAAACAAACCTATAGAGCCTTGCTGGCACGCCCTGCGCGACAAACAGGCGTATTTGCCAGTGCATTATGCTTAGCGCTTTTCTGGCAAATCCAAGCGGGAATTTTAGAACATCTTAACATTCATATTCTTGGCATAACCGCAGTCACATTAATTATGGGTTGGCGCTTAGCTTCTTTATGTTCGCTAATTGCAAGTCTGCTACTTCTATATTTTACTGACTTATCAGCTGATCAATTGGCAGAATTTTTACTGTTTAGCGCATTTATTCCCATCTTCCTAAGCTATGGTCTTTACCTATTGTGTTATCAGTTTTTGCCCAGACACTTCTTTGTTTACATTTTTGTGTGCGCTTTTCTGTGTGCTGGCTTTGTTGGTGCTGCGAAAATTCTTATCAGTGGAGGTTACTTTTACTTGCTTGGTCTGTATGATCTGCCCACACTACTCGATAATTACATGTTTTACGCTGTGATTATGTGGTTTCCAGAGGCCATGTTAAACGGCATGGCAATCACACTACTCATTACTTATCGACCTCACTGGGTGAAAACATTTTACGATCAGGAATACTTAAATAAATGACATTATTGTATCGATGCCCTTTGTGTTCTGCTCCTCTAGAGCAAACCCAGCACAGCCTATGTTGCCAAAAGCGCCATCAGTTTGATTTCGCCAAAGAAGGCTATATCAATCTGCTTCCAGTGCAGAACAAAAAATCCAAGCAACCAGGCGATAACCTGCAAATGGTACAAGCCAGAAGAGCATTCTTTGCAACCGAACATTACGTATTTTTAAGAGAAAAGCTGGTTGAAAAGCTTTTAAAGCTAGCTCCTAACACGGTCATTGACCTTGGCTGTGGTGAAGGATTTTATACACATGCCATCGCCGATTCGGTTGATGGACAAGTTTACGGTGTAGATATCTCAAAAGCCGCTGTTAAATATGCAGCCAAGAGATACAAAAATGTAAATTTCAGTGTTGCTTCAATTAAGCAGGCACCATTTCCTGACAACAGTGCAGACATATTGCTGAGTGTTTTTGCTCCTATTTTTGCCCAAGAGCTTCATCGCTTGTGTAATGACAATGGCACGTTAATCATCGTTAGTCCGGGACCAAAACACTTATTTGAGCTAAAGCAACACATCTATGACGACGTACAACTTCATGATGTGGTAGACACTCCACACGGCTTTGTATTGAAAGAACACAATTTATTGGAAGTTCAGCAACAAATAAGTACTGGTGTGCTTGAGCACCTTATACAAATGACCCCATTTGCTTGGAAGTTTAAAGACAGTCACTACGATGCATTACGCAACGCTAAAACACACACTGTTACACTGTCTTTTTACATCAGTGAGTTTAAAAAAGATGAACAAAAGGCAGTTTTCAATTAGAACTGCTCTTTGGTAAATGCCTTGTCCATTTTGTTGAACATATCAGACAACAGTTTTGCCAGCTCTCTATATCGTGGTTTTCTGGGTGTTGAAGGGGCGTCATACCCATTGGCAACCATTTTGTGATACAGCTCATTGTACCAACTATTTAATGATGGGCTCAGCGGAGTATCGCAACGCTTACCCAGCCACATCAGGCCTTGCACGGGTAACGATAGGAAGAACAGTGCCGCCGCTATTGCTTGCGGTAAATACTGCATACCTAACTGGCTTGTTTGAAAAAACACGGTAAAGATTGCCAATATCGGCATCACCGTCAAAGACAATTCCGTTGCCCTTATAACCCTATATTCTGCAAACATTGGCGCAAGCTCTTTACGCATGGGCCACTCCTTTGCATATTGGCGTCCAAGCTGCACTTGTGTAATAAGACTATTTTGCATCATCACTCCTAGGTGCTAACTTTTAAGTAAAAATTCGGGTAAAATTATCATTAATAAGTCAATTATACCTTTGTCTAGCGTATCGCTTATTGGCCACTATGCTTTAAGCTTAATACGCGTTTACTGTTATTGTCAAAACGGAAAGTCATTATGTCATCTTCCCATGTTCTGGTTTTAAACTGTGGTAGTTCAAGTCTTAAGTTCGCCATTATTGATATTCACTCTGGTTCTGAAGCGCTTTCTGGATTAGCGGAATGTTTAGCCGAGCAACAACCGCTAATTAAATACAAGTACGATGGCAAAAAGCAAACGATCACCCTCAATCCAGGTGATGCTCATCAAATAGCCATTACTCGTTTGGTCGAACTGGTTAAGCAACTTAATTTAGACAAACACTTAATTGCTGTGGGACATCGTGTAGTGCATGGTGGAGAACACTTTACTCACTCTGTAAGTATTACACCAGAGGTTATTGAAGCTATCAAACAAACCAGCGCGTTAGCTCCATTACATAACCCTGCCAATCTACTTGGTATAGAAGCTGCCCAAAAAGCGTTTGCTTCATTACCCCAAGTCGCTGTATTTGACACCGCGTTCCATCAAACCATGGAACCAAAAGCGTTCTTGTATGCTCTACCCTATTCTCTATACAAAGAGCACGGTATTCGTCGCTATGGGTTTCATGGCACCAGCCACTATTATGTATCGGCCCAAGCACACAATATTTTAGGACTGAACAAAGATAACTCTCGTATCATTAGTGCACATCTAGGTAACGGATGTTCTGTGACCGCTATCAAAAATGGTCAATCTGTAGATACAAGTATGGGACTAACACCCTTGGAAGGTTTAATGATGGGCACTCGAAGTGGTGATATTGACCCTGGGATCTTTGCATTTTTGGTGAATCAACTAAAGTATTCACCAACCCAGGTAGACCTACTTTTAAATAAACAAAGTGGTTTATTAGGCATTAGTGAATTATCTAACGATTGCAGAACCATAGAAGAAGCTGCGGCTCAAGGCCATGAGCAAGCGCAACTTGCACTGGATATTTTCTGTTACCGACTCGCTAAGCAAATTGCCGCGTTTGTCGTGCCTCTTGGCGGTCTAGATGCGCTTATTTTCACAGGCGGTATTGGCGAAAACTCCGATGCTATCCGTGACAAGGTGATATCCCAGCTAGGATTCTTAGGCTTAACCCTTGATCAAGACAAAAATTTAACCGCACGATTTGGCCAAAGTGGTGTTATCACCACAAATGATAGTCCTTGTGCAATTGTTATCCCAACTAATGAAGAATGGGTTATTGCTACTGATGCAGCAACCATAGCACAGGAGCAATAGTATGGGCCGCCGTATTATGCTGATCCCCGTTTCAACGGGCGTAGGCTTAACTTCCGTATCCGTTGGCTTAGTCAGAGCTTTGGAACAAAAAGCCGTGAAGGTCAACTTTTTCAAACCTATCGCCCAACCTCGTAAAGATGAACACGGGCCAGAAAAGTCAACTGTGATCGTTCGTCAAGGCTCTGCGGTAAACCCTCCAACTCCTTTTGAGTTAAGTTATGCTGAGCAAATGATAGGTGACGGCAAAGGAGATGATTTACTTGAGGAAATAGTTGAGCGTTTTGAAAGTTCAATACAAGATGACGAAGTTGCAATCATTGAAGGCATGGTGCCCACTCGCCTTCAGCCTTACGCGGGGAGAGTCAACCGAGAAATAGCGCAAACATTAGGCGCTGATATTGTGTTTGTACTTACCCCGGGTAACGACAGTAATGAGCAGCTAGAAGATCGCCTCGAAATCGCGGCAGGAAATTATGGGACAGTAAATCATAACCGTGTGCTCGGCTGCATCTTCAACAAAGTGAATGCTCCGTTAGATGAGCAAGGCCGCGCACGAGCTGATCTTGTCGACCAACACAAGCCTGACGAGCTCGAAAACGAAACGCACCGCCTTGCATCTCTACCCATCTTTCGTAAGCACCCATTCATGTTGTTGGGCTGCATCCCATGGGATTTTGATTTAGTCGCACCACGAGTTATCGACTTATCAAATTATCTCAAAGCCGAGATCATTAATGCAGGAGACATGGAACACAGGCGTTTGCGTCGGGTTACTTTTTGTGCGCGAACAGTATCAAATATCCTAAACCATTTCACACCGGGAGCGCTGCTAGTAACTCCGGGTGATCGCTCAGACGTATTGGTCGCGGCATGTTTGTCAGCAATGAATGGCACTAAATTGGGCGCTATTTTACTCACCGGGGGCTTTAAACCAGAGCCGCGTATCATGACACTATGTGAACAAGCAATGGAAACTGGTCTGCCGATCTTAGCCACAACGGCGGATACTTGGCGCACATCGCTACTACTTCATAATTTTAATATGGAAGTGCCCAGTGATGATGATCAACGTATTGATAAAGTAAAACAACACAATGCCGATCATATAGATTCAGACTGGCTGGATGAGCTGGCCATAGGAGTAGCTCGAACTCGTAAGCTTTCTCCACCTGCGTTCCGTTACCTGTTGACAGACTTAGCAAGAAAGGCCAACAAAACAATTGTTCTTCCAGAGGGGAATGAACCAAGAACTATTAAAGCTGCAGCAATTTGCGGAGAACGTGGTATAGCTAAAACCGTGTTATTAGGCGAACGCGAAGAAATAGAGCGTATTGCTGCGCAGCAAGGTGTAGAGCTCAATGAAAATGTAACAATTCTAGAGCCACAAGAACACCTCAATGACTATGTCGCTCCTATGGTTGAGCTGCGCAAGGGAAAAGGCCTGACAGAAGTCGTTGCACAGGAGCAACTGCAAGACAATGTCGTATTAGGCACCATGATGTTAGCCTTAGACGAGGTAGATGGCTTAGTTTCAGGAGCAGTGCACACAACTGCAAATACGATTCGCCCACCACTGCAATTGATAAAAACCGCTCCCGGTTCATCTTTAGTTAGTTCTGTATTCTTTATGTTACTGCCCGACCAAGTGCTCGTATATGGTGATTGCGCTATCAACCCTGATCCCACAGCTGAACAACTGGCTGATATCGCAATTCAGTCAGCCGATTCAGCAATCGCATTTGGTATCGAGCCACGTGTTGCAATGATCAGCTACAGCACGGGTACCTCTGGCCATGGTGCTGATGTAGATAAAGTACGTGAGGCGACTAGAATTGCTCAACAAAAAAGGCCTGACCTTGATATTGACGGCCCACTGCAATATGACGCTGCCATTATGGAGAATGTCGCGAAGAAAAAAGCGCCAAATAGCAAGGTTGCAGGCAAAGCAACAGTTTTTGTGTTCCCTGATCTCAATACGGGTAACACAACTTACAAGGCTGTACAAAGAAGTGCTGACTTAATCAGTATTGGACCAATGTTACAAGGGATGAGAAAGCCAGTGAATGATTTAAGCCGTGGTGCACTTGTTGAAGATATTGTCTACACCATTGCACTTACCGCAATTCAAGCTCAGCAAATAGCTGATCAACAACAATAATAGTAAATGTACCAAGAGTTAATAGGGTTCTCTTTCTTAACTCTTGGCTATACTATCTAGATAAAGTTATTGGATAGAGGTAGAGCATGTCAAAACAAACGCTGCAATTGCTCAGCCATAAATTTACCATTCACAGTCTCGATTGTGATGCAAGCATCCCTGCTCAGGTAATTAACGCCAATATATTTTTTATCGCAAAAACAGAAGACGAATTATCTATTGTTTGCCCTAGCAGCATTAAAATTGATAGCTTTGCAGCAGAAGATAATTGGCGCGCTTTAGAGGTAATTGGTCCACTTGGATTTTCACTGACTGGTATTATGGCGAATATATCAGGAGTACTGGCTAAAGCCCATGTATCTATTTTTTCGTTATCTACCTACGATACGGATTATATTCTAGTCAAAGAACAACAAATTGATGCCGCCATTAAAGCGCTCAAAAAAGACGGATACCTAGTTTTATAATGCAGTTTTCTACTCCAGTTGAATATGCGCCAATCACCACTATTGATAGCCCTTTAATGCATTTAGCAAGCCCATTTACAGGTAAAGTGCTACCTTTATTGGCTCATCCTGACCCACTGTTTGCCAAAGGTATGCTCGGTAGAGGAGTCTGCGTAGACATGAGTAGCAATAAAGTCTGCTCCCCTGTTACTGGCACCATAGAAAGAATAAAACGAAAAGGAAGCGAGTTCATTATTGTTGCTGACAATGGTCTAAAATTACTAGTACATATTCAACTCCCACCTGATTGCAATGCAATGGAACGCCAGCCAATCAATGCCTTTGGTAAGGAGCATGTAACGCAAGGGGAAGTACTCGCCTATTTTGATTTAACCGGCTCCAATTCAAGAATGTTAGGGACGCTCATCGTACTCAATGCAGACAAACTCGGACCATGTTATTATCCTTTAAAACAAGTGAACGCTGGGCAAGACCCTTTACTCACTATCACTAAGAAACAACCATAGAAAGGCCCTAAGAAATGACCATCATGTACGGCATTCCTAATTGCGATACCATCAAAAAAGCAAAAAAATTACTATCCGATAATCACATTGAATTTACCTTCCATGATTACCGAAAAGAAGGTATTAGCCCTGAACTGATTGACGTATTTTTCGAACACCTAGGGTGGGAAAATGTACTAAACAAACGTGGTACCACCTACCGAGCACTTAGTGACGAGCAGAAAAATAACTTGAATGAACAAAATGCCAAGCAAATTTTGCTTGATGCTCCGGCTATGATTAAGCGCCCAATTATTCTCCATAATGATAATTACCACCTTGGCTTTAAAAAAGAACAATACGTAGAGATTTTTGCTATATGAGTGGACACCGTAGCAGTGATGTTATCAAACTTGCACAAGCTCTTATCCAGCGTCCTTCTGTCACGCCTGAGGACGCTGGTTGCCAAACACTGATAAATCGAAGACTGGCAGCTGTAGGGTTCAACATTGAGGAACATTTCTTCGTCGATACCTTAAACACTTGGGCAAGGAAAGGCGACTGTGGTCCGCATTTTTGTTTCGCAGGTCACACTGATGTTGTTCCAACTGGTGATGAATCCGCTTGGCACTATGCGCCTTTCGATGGTCAAATCCATGATGGTATGCTCCACGGACGCGGTGCAGCTGATATGAAAGGTTCATTAGCCGCTATGGTCGTTGCGACAGAGCGTTTCGTTACAAAGCACCCTGATCACAAAGGCTCGATATCATTTTTAATTACTTCTGATGAAGAAGGCCCCTTCATCAACGGCACCACACGGGTCATCGATTTACTTGAAGCGCGCAATGAAAAAATAGACATGTGCCTCGTTGGTGAGCCGTCTTCAAGGCACCAGCTAGGAGATGTCGTTAAGAATGGACGCAGAGGCTCCCTTACTGGCCATTTGAAAGTCAAAGGTAAACAAGGGCATGTTGCCTACCCTCACCTCGCAGACAACCCAATTCACAAAGCTACCCCTGCCCTTACACAACTAAGTGAAACTGTATGGGACCACGGTAACGAATACTTCCCTGCTACCAGCTTCCAAATATCCAATATTCAAGGCGGTACTGGTGCAGGAAATGTTATCCCTGGCACCGTGTATGTACAATTTAATTTTCGTTTTAGTACTGAAGTCACCGCTGATGAGCTAAAGCATCAGGTGACTGAAGTCTTAAAAAGCCACGGACTTGACTATGAGCTTGACTGGATTGTCAATGGGTTACCTTTCCTTACTGAGCCTGGCCCATTATTAGATGTTACTCTCAGTGCAATCGAAGAAATTACGGGCGTTACGAGTACACCTGAAACCTCTGGGGGAACCTCTGATGGACGCTTCATTGCACAAACTGGCTGTAAAGTGATTGAACTTGGTCCTATCAACGCCACTATTCATCAGCTAAACGAATGTGTGAGTATTGAAGACTTAGACAATTTAGCGCTGATTTACGAGCGTATTCTTGAGAAGTTATTAACTTAAAGGTAGTCGATGAATTTATCTCTCATCTCCTGTGGGCTCAGTGAAATACACCTGACGGACTGGCACGGTAAACAAGTACACGAAGACATCGTAACTGATCTTACAGCTTTGGAGTGCGCCGCTAAGCAAGCAGGATTTGACCTAACAATTGCATCAGCATTTCGCAGCTTTCAAAGGCAAGCGAAGATTTGGAATGCCAAATTTTCTGGGCACCGCCCTGTAAATGACATTAATAACTGCCCTGTGGAACTATCGGCACTAAGTGAAATTGAAAAGTGTAAAGCTATTATGTTGTTTTCTGCACTACCAGGGGCTAGTCGTCATCACTTTGGAAGTGACCTAGACATCTATGCTGAAAATTGCCTTGGCGAGCAGCACACTCTTCAACTTGCGCCTTGGGAGTATCAAGCAGGAGGGCCTTTTGCTGAATTTAACGCTTGGATTGATGAGAACCTAACCGATTTTGGTTTTTTTAAGCCATATGCGAAATACAATGGTGGTGTCGCACAAGAGCCTTGGCATATTAGCCATATCGCTACCTCAAAATTACTTGAGCAACATCAAAGTATCGACGCTATCGCCGATGCAATCAACCAGCACGATGTCTTGGGGAAGCAAACGATTTTGGCTAATCTACATATTTTGAATGACCGATTTATCACAAATATAGCTAAAGTGTGAGCGCTGCATACCCAAGTACAGCCTGCTCAGGCTGTACTTGTCGAATATTTTAAGTTTGGCGATAGCCATCAAAAAATCTTTGCATACGGGCCATTGCCGGCTCCAGTTCATCTTTGTGAGGTAAAAACACCAATCTAAAATGATCAGGCTCCGGCCAATGAAATGCTCGACCATGAACCAATAATATTTTCTCTTCACGCAATAGATCCAACATTAACTTTTCGTCATTTTTGACGTTGAATTTAGCAGTGTCTATTTTAGCGAATGCGTACAACGCACCTTTGGGTTTGACACAGGACACACCATTGATATTGTTAAGGCCCTGATATGCGATGTTTCTTTGCTCATACAATCTGCCACCAGGCTCAATCAAAGCGTCTATGGACTGCACACCACCCAGCGCCTGTTGAATCGCAAATTGTGCTGGCACATTGGCGCACAAGCGCATTGAAGCAAGAATGTCTAAGCCAGTGATCAAATCAGCCATATCACTGACCTTGCCACTTAAAATCATCCATCCCATACGCAGGCCAGCTGCACGATAATTTTTTGCTAAGCCGTTAAAAGTGATAACTGGCAAGTCATCGCACAAAGAAGCAATTGGGATGTGTTTTGCGTCGTCATACAGGATTTTTTCGTAAATTTCATCACTTAATAACAACAATTGATGCTCGCGAGCAATATCAATCAGCCCTTGTAATAAGGCTTCATCATATACTGCACCAGTAGGGTTATTAGGATTGATCAATAATAGCGCTTTAGTTTTGTTAGTTACTTTTTTTCTTATATCTTCTAAGTCAGGGAACCAGTCTTGTTCTTCATCACAACGATAATGAACGGGTGTGCCACCTGATAGTTTTACAGAAGCAGTCCATAATGGATAATCTGGTGAAGGGATCAGCACCTCATCACCATTATTAAGCAATGCTTGTGTGGTCATTTGAATCAATTCACTAACACCATTGCCAATATAAATGTTATCTACACTAATATGTGGCAACGACATTTGCTGATAATGCTGATATACAGCCACGCGAGCCGAATACAAACCTTTTGAGTCACAATAGCCTTGTGCTGAGTACAAGTTGCGAATAATATCGCGATGCATATCTTCTGGCATATCAAAGCCAAACGCGGCTGGATTTCCAACATTTAGCTTAAGTACCTTAAGTCCGTCTTCTTCCATTTTCTTTGCTTGACTTAGCACCGGTCCACGGATGTCGTAACAGACTCCGTGTAATTTATTACTTTTTGATATTTTAGACATTTATCCCCCCATTTCCAGCGCCTAGCATAGCCCAAAATTGACTATGAAAACTAGAGGGATAACCAAAGATAGAACAAGAATCTTAAAATTCTATGGATTCGTTGCTAGCCACTGTAGTAACTGGGATTTTGAACCTGCGACTTGCTCAGCAATTTGTTCCATATTTTCACTTACAGCAGCATCATCACCTCTCATTAATCCTTGTTCGATAGCTCTTGCTGTACTGCTTAAACTGATCGCGCCAAATTGTGCAGCATTAGATTTCAAGCTATGAGCGTGACGGATAGCTTCTTCTCTATTTGAATTAAGGGCTAGTTTAAGGTCATTTTCCAGCCTCTCAAATTCACTACAGCAAAAAACCAGTGTTTCTTCGAACTGCTCCCCGAGCAACGACTGCATGCTTTCCAGCGCGCTGTTATCTATGCTTACATTCATAAAGTTCCCTTCCCACTGTTGTTAATATCAATGCTAGACAATTCAGTTCATGTTAGCAAAACAATTTGATATTTATGATAAGATTTAGCAAACGTTTTTGTTTTAGAACATACAATGAAAAGAAACTTTTGCTCAAAATGCCACTATCCGATAAATACATGTGTGTGCAAATACGTCTCACCTTCTCTACACACACAAACTAAAATAGTTATATTACAGCATCCGGATGAAGCTAATCTAGCAAAAAACACGGCACGACTATTACAACTTCAACTCAACAATATACAACTGTACGTTGGACAAAAGCCAGAAGACTTTCAACAAGCTAGAGAATTAACAGGCTATAAACGTTGCGCCTTATTATATCCAGGTGAAAACGCCGTTACGGTACAACAGATGCAACAACTGCCTGCACTAGACATACTTTTCGTGATTGATGGTACTTGGAAAAAAGCACACAAAATACTTGCTCTAAACTCATGGTTACTTGCCTTGCAAGCAGTCACATTTGACGCAATCCCTGAGAACCAATATCGGATCCGCAAAGCAGAGCAAGCACATAGTCTCTCTACGCTCGAGTCTGTCTCTTTGTTTATTAATCAATATGAGGGGGTCGACCATCAGCCACTATTGGCTCTACTAAAGGGCATGATCACAGAGCAAACTAAACTCATGCCAGCTCATGTTAAAGCAAGATACAATCTATGAGCCGTATACCCCGCCTTACAGATGGATTTGTTAGACTCGGTCCAGATTATCGTTTTGAAGACCAAACTGATTTTCAAGAAATAAAAGACACCTTTGGTTTTTGCACCATTACTGTTGGAAGTTGGGTAACCCCTCAAGAGCAGCGTATCAGCGCCAACCTTGTATACGATGCACTCGCCGATTTAGCTCAAATTCTTGAAGTCCCGCCTTGGGCAATTGGTCTAAACGGCACATTGAATTTCGCATTTGGTGCGGGAGGTCAAAGAGGTGTGCAAGCACACTACGAACCGTCATCAAGAACACTGGCATTAGCAAAAAATGCTGGTGCAGGTGCGCTTGCCCATGAATGGTGGCATGCATTTGACCACCATATTTGTAAAAAGCTATTTACCGACAGCAATGCTCTGTCTTTCGCTTCGAGCCTTTGGCTGCAAACACCAATAGCCAATCGACACCCATTTAACCTACATTTGGATAAGTTTTTTAAACTTATCTTTTTAGATGATACCGGTGATGGTCCGAGTGAGTATTTCTTAAATGCCAAATTTTTAGATAGTCATTATAAGCAATTTTATTTCAGTCGGCCCCAAGAGCTAAGCGCTAGAGCATTTGAAGCTTGCATTTGCAATAACCCTTTAATTCGTAATGATTTTTTGGTAAGCGGCGTTAATAATAGCAAGCTTGCCAACCAAGGAGGCTTTCCCAATTCCGCACATCTCTCTCATCTGTGCGAAGTCATTTTTACCTATTTCAAAGTGCTAGGTACTGCTTTACATCATCGCTCTGACTAACCTTGTACAACCAAACCAAATATTCTTCATAGTTCATTGGCTTAGCGATAAAATAGCCCTGCCCAAAGTCACATCCATAATGCTCCAACCTCGTATAGCTCTCGATACTTTCAACACCTTCAGCAACTACTTTAAGCCCCAAGCTATGTGCCATATCTGACATGGCTTTAGCAATCGTTTGGTTGCTCTGAGATGTTTCAATATCCATAACAAACTGTTTGTCGATTTTCAGTTCATCAAAACCAACTCGGCTTAAATAAGCTAATGACGAATAGCCGGTACCAAAGTCATCTATGGCTAACTTGACCCCAACACTACGATAATCATCTAAGATGCTTTTCAAATTATCTTCGTTATCAATCGTCACTGATTCGGTAATCTCTATTACGATTTGTGAGGGGTTTAAATTAAGTTCATTCACTAAGGTGATTAAATGAACTAGTAACTCTTTTTTAGATAAGTCTTTTCCAGACATATTCAGCGACAGCACATGCCCTGGATACTGTTCAACAAGCTGCTTTTGATAGTTCAGACCTTTTTCAAATACCATTTCCGTCAATAAATGAATCAGCCCAGACGACTCTGCGATTGGAATAAATTCATCGGGAGGAACTTGTCCTAGTTTGGGATGGAACCACCGCAGTAACCCTTCAGCACCATACACTTTACCTGTTTTTAGATTAACTTGAGGCTGTAGATATAAGCTAAAGCTATCATTATCAATTGCATCTTTTAGCGCCGAGGACAACTGCATGCGTCGCTCAGATATAACTGAGCTGGCAACATCAAAGATTTGCCACCTATCAGTGTCATGTGACTTAGTTGACAAAGCAAGCATTGCTCGCTGTATCAGAGAGTCTGCCGTTTTTGCATGTATCGGTGAGTGCGCGACACCAATTTCGATTTCATCAATTAATCTAGTTCCTTTATACTCTATACCTTCTTCAAATACCGAAGATAAAATACACACATACTGCTCGATTTGACTGAGCGACAACTTCCCTATCAAGGTGATCGCAAACGTACTATCATCCAGCCTGAAAATCTCGGTCTTTTTTCCTTCAGGGACTGCAAGCGTAACAGAGCCATATGTATCAAGTTGAGTGTAGAGTTTGCCAAACAATTCGTTAAGATGCTTATTGGCGTTTGCCACACCCAAGTTCAAGCGAATCGAGTGAATGATCAATGGCCTGAATAACAATAATGTGTGATGCGTATTTCTATTGGCCAAATGTTCCAAATAGTTGTTAAGTGCGAAGCGGTTAGAAAGCCCCGTATCGGGGTCATGTAAGCTGTAAAACAAAAACCTGTCTTTTTGTTTCTTATCGTGCATAAACACACTGAGGGTTAATAGGACAATATGGGTGACAACCGCCAGTTTACTGATACCTAGCATTCGCCCATTTGTGACTATACCCAGTTGCATGCCTACCCAAACGATCCCAAGCATGAACATAGGTAACCAAGCTGCGCTTACTAACCAAACATCGCGCGCAAAACCTTGCTTTGCACTGCGATACAGCGCGGCCAATACCACCATAGTACCTAAACTTGATATCGCTTGAAGCTGTACAGACAAGGCCGATCCCATACCAAAAGACAATACAGCCATACCTAGCAAAGTCACCACACTTCCCCATACGACATGACTTAGTATTTTATTTGTCTGTGAAATAGCAAAATACGATTGGTGGTATAGCAAACATAGCGCACAGGCCAAAATGAGCCAGCTCCCATTAAATGATGACACGAACTGACTGATGCCCGAAGGTAAATAATAGTAAACACTGCCATTGTTGACGCTACATTGAATAGCCAAGAAACAAACATATATTGACAGTAGCGCTAAATACTGACGGCGACTGAGTAACGCCATGATTGCCAGAATCATAGCTATAAAATATAGCAACCCCAACTCAAGTCCATACCAAAACAATCTCGATTGACTGCGCTTTTTAAACACGTCTTCCGAAACAACTTGAAAGTCAAACATCACTTTATAAGGAGAGCGCAACCTAATGTATACCTGAGAATCTTTGTTTTGCGTTGAAAAATAGATATGAGGAAAAATGCTTTGCATTCTGGAAGAGGAAAAGTTATCGCTGGGTACCCTAACTTGACCCAGCAACTTGTTTTGCTGGATCAAATACAGTTCTAGTTCGCTATTTAAAGGCTTATTAACATACAAAGCTTTGCGCCCTCTTGGGGAAGGCTCACCTGATATATCTACTTTGACCCAAGTAGATACAAGCTTTGGCGCCGTCAGAACTGCTTCATCTAGTTCAACAAATGATTGCTGTTCTTTTAAGATATCATCAATGGTCTTTTGATTGCTCACATCATTGTATGTTGATGTAGACAACGCTATGGAAATATTACTAAAGACCATCAAACATAAAAGCGAAGCGATTCGAATAACTTTGCTGGCACCCATCTTAGCTCCTTTAACAATCACCATAGCCTTTGGCTTAGGGACATAATTTAGTATGGAAGCTTTATGCAGTAATGCCAGCCTAAATAAGACAAAATAACACCACGTTAAAATGTAAAACTAGATTTTAAACCTCATGATTAGCTTAAAGGCTATTATTATCAGCACTGATACGACTCGCCACGGCGCTGTTTTGCCCTTTATACTTTGCATCTTTGCGGATGTTATAAGGGTTCTCCGCCGCGCTGGTCATGGTTTCAAAGCTAAGAGCACCTATCTTCATTTTCGGTCTTAAAGCCAAAGGTAGTTTTCCTGAATTGTAAAACTCAAGAACAATGTTACCAGACCAGCCAGGATCGATACGATGTGCCGTTACATGAACCATAAGGCCCAAACGTGCCAGCGATGACCGTCCATCCAACCAACCAACCAAGTCAGCAGGTAATGTTACGGATTCATAGGTGATTGCTAGTGCTAGTTGACCTGGATGTAAAAAAAACGCCTGCCCATCTTGCAAGACTATCTCATCACTCATGATAGACTCCATCGCCTCATTGAGCTGGTCTTTAGGCCCACTCAAATCGACATAAGGCGCACCATGGTCTTGAAAAACTCTGAACTTGTTACCCAATCTTAAATCAACCGTAATACCGGAAATCATCTCCTCACTGGGTGCTGGATCTATAATAATCTGCTGATTCGCTATCGCTTGCTTAATGTGTTTATCTGATAATCTCATTGATTAGTCATCCGTAATCACAATATCAACAGTCGGTGTTGATAGTGTTTGATAATAAAGCATACTACTTATTGTCTGAGCACACGAAAAGTAATGCTCAGCAATATCGACATGCTGTGTTAATAGGTTCTGCCCCTGTTCAGAGGCTTCTCTTATCTGAATATTGAGTGGGATCTGTGCAAGTAGTGGTACACCGTGACGAACCGCTAATTGTTCTCCACCTAGGTGTCCAAAAATATGATTTTTCTCGCCACAGTGCGTGCAAATGTAATGACTCATATTTTCGATCAGACCAAGAATAGGCAGATTGACTTGATTAAACATTGCAATCCCCTTTTGGGCATCAAGTAATGCCAAGTCCTGTGGCGTTGTAACTATCAGTGCACCACTTGCGGGCACTTTCTGTGTCATCGTCAATTGGATGTCACCAGTTCCTGGCGGCATGTCTACAATCAGATAATCAAGTTCACCCCATTGTGTTTCGTTAAGTAATTGATTAAGCGCTTGTGACGCCATTGGTCCACGCCACACTGTTGCGTTGTCCGCAGGAACCAAAAAACCTATTGATTGTATTTTGATACCCTCTTTAACAATAGGGTTAAGTGTTTTATTGTCTTGAGTTGTGGGTTGTTCATCAATAGCATCAAACAATGATGGAATGGATGGTCCATAAATATCTGCATCCAATACCCCAACCTCTGCACCTTGATCGGATAAAGCCAGAGCAAGATTTGCTGCGGTTGTAGATTTTCCGACTCCACCTTTACCAGACGCGATCAACACAATATGTTTAATTTTCTTGTATTGATAGTGCTTAGGCAGCTGAGTTTGAATATTCACCTCAACCTGCATTCCTACTTGCTCAGACAACGCGTCGCTCAATAATTGTCGCTGCGCGTTAGCCGCAAATGGTAATGTAAGATCTACCGTTACAGCTGCGCTTTTTACCTCAATGCAATTCACCCACTGTGGCTCAATTCCTAACGGAAAGACGCTATTTTTGAAAGCAGTTAACTGACTTAAAATCTGCTGTTTTAACTGATTGTCTTTTTTAAATAGTTTATTGAGACCAAACATTGAAATAAAACGTACTCTGGTGATGAAAAAGGCTACGGAATTATGTAACATTCAACCCATTAAAACCAGTCTATTGATGCTACACACACCGAGTAAATGGCACGTGTTAGCTTTAACTAAGCGATTTGGCTGAAATTTGAGCGCAGCCACGCGATAATCTTGGAACAGTTATGACGAAGAGAAAAATTCTCATCACGAGTGCACTACCCTATGCAAATGGACCAACACACTTGGGTCACATGCTTGAGTACATTCAAACAGACATTTGGTCTCGCTTTCAAAAATTACGTGGCCATGAAACGTATTATGTATGTGCAGACGATGCTCACGGCACGCCCATTATGCTCAATGCACAAAAACAAGGGATTTCTCCGGAAGAGATGGTGAGAAATGTCAGCATCGAACGTCAACGTGATTTTGCCGACTTTAATATCGAGTTTGATAACTATCACAGCACGCATAGCGAAGAAAACCGTGAGTTGAGTGCGCTTATTTACAAGCGCCTAGACGAAAAAGGCCACATTAAGAAACGTACCATTTCACAACTTTTTGACCCAGAGAAAAGCATCTTTTTACCTGATCGTTTTGTTACTGGTACCTGTCCAACCTGCGATGCGCCAGATCAAAATGGTGACAGCTGTGACGCTTGTGGTGCAACCTATAGCCCAACTGAACTAAAGAACCCTCGTTCAGTAATGTCTGGTGCAACACCTGTACTCAAAGACTCTGAACACTTTTTCTTTGACTTACCTGCATTTGAAAGCATGCTCAAAGAGTGGCTACATTCTGGGTCATTACAAGCTGAAATGGCTAACAAATTAGAAGAGTGGTTTGCCGATGGTCTACAACAATGGGATATCAGCCGTGATGCTCCGTATTTTGGTTTTGAAATCCCAGGGGCTCCTGGCAAATATTTTTATGTATGGCTAGATGCTCCAATCGGCTACATGGCAAGCTTTAAGAATCTGTGCGATAAAAAAGGCTTGGACTTTGACGCCTTTTGGGGTGAAGACTCACAGGCTGAGCTTTATCACTTTATTGGCAAAGACATCATTTATTTCCACAGTCTGTTTTGGCCAGCAATGCTTGATGGCGCAAACTTCCGCAAACCGACAAATGTTTACGCCCATGGCTTTGTAACCGTTAATGGCGCAAAAATGTCTAAGTCAAAAGGCACTTTCATCAAGGCACGTACATACCTTGAGCACTTAGATCCGGAGTTTTTACGTTATTATTTTGCAGCCAAGTTAAACGGCGGTATTACCGATTTAGATTTAAACTTGGAAGATTTTGCACAACGCGTAAACTCGGACTTAGTGGGCAAAGTAGTCAATATCGCATCTCGTTGTGCCGGTTTCATCAGTAAGAAGTTTGATGGAAAAATGAGCGACACGGTGCTTGAGCCAGAGCTGATTACACAATTTCAAACTGCTTCCGATACCATCGCTCAATACTATGAGCAACGCGAGTACAGCAGAGCCATTCGTGAAATTATGGCCTTAGCGGATAAAGCTAATCAATTTATTGATGCGCAAGCGCCATGGGTCCTTATTAAGGATGAAAGTACACAAGCTCAAGCCCATGATGTATGCTCAACAGGCCTTAACATGTTCAAAATACTGATGACATATTTAAAGCCTGTCCTTCCTGGAATGGCAGCCAATGTTGAACAGTTCTTAAATACAGAACTCACGTGGGAAAGTGCCCAAACAGTTCTACAAGGGCATGCCATCAACAAGTTCAAGGCGTTAATGCAACGTGTTGATATGGATAAGGTGAATTTAATGCTTGAAGAATCTAAAGAAAGCCTAGAAGCAAGTAACAAAGTAACCCTTGACCCTAATAGCCCTTTAGCAAAAGAGCCTATCAGCGAAGAAATTGAATTCAACGACTTCGCCAAAGTGGATTTACGTGTTGCTAAAATAGCAAAAGCCGAGCATGTCGAAGGTGCAGACAAACTACTTAAGCTGACATTAGATTTAGGTGGTGAAACCCGTCAAGTGTTCGCTGGCATAAAGTCAGCGTATGCACCTGAGGATATCGAAGGTAAGTTAACTGTCATGGTTGCTAACTTAAAGCCTCGAAAAATGCGCTTTGGCATGTCTGAGGGCATGGTACTAGCAGCTGGACCGGGTGGTAAAGAAATTTACATTCTAAACCCTGACGAAGGTTCAGAGCCAGGCATGCGCGTAATGTAACTTAGCAAAACACTTATTGAGGCCCTCAGGGGCCTTTTTTATATTTGCGCCTCACCACTGTTGCGACTCTCCCTAACAAAAATGACCTTAACAACAATAAATATTACAAAGTCGACGCATATGTAATGCTTTGTTACAACTTTAGAACCTAAATAAACAACTAGACATATCTTATCGTTTAATATGCATCTAATGGTATTAACACAGATGCAAATACCAACAACATCAACAGTTGGAAGGAAGATAACGTGGCTAGTAAAAAACAAATATTCTTACCCATTGCGGTACTCATTGGAGGCATAGGTGTAGCTGGAGCATTTTCAGCTATGAAACAACCACCTGAAGAAAAGCCTGAACAGGTGATTCACCCTCTTGTAGAAGCACATCCAATTGTAGTTGCACCAATGCAGCTCAACGTGGATTCCTACGGTTTGGTTAAACCCAAATACACTACTGAACTGGTTGCTCAAGTGAGCGGACAAGTTATTTCTGTGTCAGATGCTTTTGTAAAAGGTGGGTTTGTCAAAAAAGGTGAAGTGCTAGCCCGTATCGATCCCAACGACTATGAGGCTGCTCTTATCGAATCTGAAGCGAATCTAGCACGCGCAAGCTCCGCTCTTGAAATTGAACAAGCGCAAGCTCACGTTGCAAAAAAGGAATGGCAGCGTATTAAAGACAACGCCAACGCAACCATTCCTTCAGAATTGTATTTACGTAAACCTCAGTTAGCTGAGAAGCTAGCAAGCTTCCGTGCGGCTCAAGCTAGTGTAAAAAGAGCAAAGCGAAACCTAGAGCGCACTTACATCAAAGCCCCGTATGACGCAATCATCGCCAGCCGAGATTTGAGTTTAGGCAGCGTTGTTAATCCAGGCAGTAAGTTTGGTGAGCTTAATGCAACCTCTGTTGCTGAGGTGCGTCTGCCTGTTGCAGATAATGAATTACAATACCTAGTCGATGGTGGTATTAATGCCAACGTAACTTTAAAAGCACAAGTAGAAGGTAAACCGGCACAGTGGCAAGGTAAGATTGTTCGTAGCGAAGGGGTAATTGACCAACGCAGTCGAATGACTTACTTAGTAGCTCAAGTACAAAACCCCTATTCCGACCAACGCACTCCACTTCGATTTGGTGCGTATTTAAACGCCACAATCAACGGAAAAGTCATCGCTAACGCCGCTGCAATCCCACAACATTTAGTAAAAGATGGTCGAATCGCTGTGCTTAATAACGATGAAACACTGAGTTTTAAAGCTTTGAATGTTGTTCGCGAATACAATGGTAAAACAATCATTGATAATGGCATCAGTGATGGCACTCAGTTAATTACCTCTGCTCTTGAATACCCAACCGAGGGGATGCAACTAAAGCTCAATGACGGTACACCATCCGTTGCAGACACTCAACTTGCGTTGAAAGAGGAATAAGTGATGAGTAATGTAACTGAAAAAGGCATTATTGCCTGGTTTGCGCGCAACCCAGTTGCCGCAAACCTGCTGATGGCATTCATTCTAATAGGCGGTTTGCTCACAGCATTCTCAATTCGCAAGCAAATGTTCCCACAGTTTGAGAGCCACTGGTTAAGCGTACAAGCCATATACCCAGGTGCTGCACCTCAGGAAGTAGAAGAAGGTATTACGATTAAAGTCGAGGAGGCCATGGAGGGACTCGAAGGGATCAAACGTATGATCACCTATTCAAACCGAGGCTTTTCACAAACATGGATCGAAGTTGAAGAACACTATGAGCCGCTGGTCGTACTTGATGAAGTCAAAATGCAAGTGGACTCCATACCTAGTTTTCCTGTTGGAATGGAGCGCCCTATTGTCAGCTATGACAAATTTGTACAAGAAGTTATGTGGATATCGCTATACGGCGATTTAGACAACGCTCAACTCAAAGATCTTGGTAATGTTATTCACGATGAAATGTTGGCGCTTCCGGGTATCAATCTCGTTGAATTTCACAGTGGCTTAAATTACGAAATAGGCATTGAGATAAGCCCTGATAAACTCAGAGAGTACGATCTTACTTTTAGAGATATTTCTCAAGCTGTTAAAGCGTTTTCTGCCAATATGTCTGCTGGACAAATTCGCTCAGAAAATGGTTACATTTCTATGCGAGTCGAAAATCAAGCCTATCGAGGCAAAGAGTTTGAGAACCTCCCTCTGCGAACCCTTGAGGACGGTGCGCAAATTCGCCTAGGTGACGTAGCAACCATTCACGATGGCTTCGAAGAAGGCCTACAATACTCTAAGTACAATGGTAAGAACTCTCTAACGTTTGAAATTCAAGCATCTAAAGATCAAGATATCACTAAAGTTGCTAGCACCATCAAAAACTACCTAGCTGAACGCTCAAAAACGCTTCCTGAAGGCACGGGGATTGAGCCTTTAGTAGATTTAACTTATTACTTAAATGGTCGCCTAAATATGATGATCGAGAATATGATTCTCGGCGGTATCTTAGTGATGCTCATGTTAGCATTATTCCTAAGAGTGCGACTTGCTTTTTGGGTAATGATGGGACTCCCAGTATCATTTCTAGGTGCATTTTTGTTTATGCCTATCGGGGCGCTTGATATAACCATTAACTTAGCTTCGTTGTTTGCCTTTATTCTGGTACTGGGTATCGTAGTCGATGATGCCATTGTTGTTGGTGAATCAGTACATGCTGAAATAGAGCAGCGTGGACATTCCCTAGATAATGTAGTGAGAGGCGTTAAGCGTGTAGCAATTCCTGCTACCTTTGGGGTGTTGACCACTATCGCAGCATTTTTACCACAAACATTCGCTACAGGACCTGCTGCTGCATTTTCAAAAGCGATTGGCGGCGTGATTATTCTATGCCTGATATTTTCGCTTATTGAGTCAAAGTTAATTTTACCGGCTCACTTGGCGGCGATGAAAGACAAACCAAGCAACCCTAAAAATCCATTCCACCGCTTACGCGCATCTTTGGATAATGGACTGAAGCACTTTATCGAAAACCTGTACCGCCCATTTATTGAGCGCTGCATTCACTACCGTTACACGGTTATAGTGGGCTTTTTGACGATTATCATCGTAACCGCGGGCCTCTTTGCTGGTGGCTTAGTTAAGTTTGTTGCTAATCCAAAAATTCCTCATGACTTCCCTGAAGTTCGTATTGAAATGAATTTGTCATCATCGGAATCTGCAACGCTGCAAACTGCGCAAAAAATTGAATCGCTTATTTTGGAAGTCGATAAACAAATAGCAGAAAAATACGGCACAGGCATGATCAGAGACTTATCCGTAAGCCTTCGTGGTCGAACTAATGCCAACATTATGGCCATCCTAGTCGAGCCTGATCTTCGCCCTATTGATACATTCGCTCTCAGTGCCATGTGGCGTGAGCAAATGCCACCTCTACCAGGCGTTAAAACACTTAATATTCAAGACAGTATTATGAATGGTGGGCGCGATGATGGTGATATTAATTTCCGTCTTGAAGGAAAAAATAAAGACCAACTTAAAGAAGTAGCTAATTTACTTAAAGAGAAACTCAGAAGTATTGAAGGCGTTGGTGATATCAATGATTCATTGCAAAGCGCTACGGATGAGGTTCAATTAGAACTCAAGCCTCTAGCTTACAGTATGGGACTTACGCTGTCTGATGTAGCATCTCAAGTTAATTTCAGCTATTACGGTCTAGAAGCACAGCGCATTTTGAGAAATGGCGAAGAGATCAAAGTTATGATCCGCTATCCAAAAGATGCTCGTAACTCTATCAGTGATATACAAGATGTGCGCATCATTACACCATCTGGTGCTGAAGTACCTCTGATTGAAGTGGCTGATGTTAAACTCGTTGATGGCGTAAATCGTATTCGCCGCGAAAATGCAAAACGCACGGTAAATGTATGGGCTTCGGTTGACACTAATCAGGCTGAACCATTTAAGATAGCCGAAGAAATCCGTGATGAGTATCTACCAACGCTACTGAAAAATTACCCTGGCGTCAGTAGTAATGTTGCTGGACGTATTCAAGAGGAAATGGACAGCGTAGCAGAGCAAATAAGAGACTTTGTATTGTCGTTGATGATCATCTTCGCCCTGCTGGCAATTCCATTGCGCTCCTACTCTCAGCCAATCCTAATAATGTCAGTCATTCCATTTGGGGTTGTTGGTGCAGTTGTTGGCCATATTGTTATGGGTATGACCATGAGTAGTCTTTCATTCTTCGGTATCATCGCTGTGGCGGGTGTAGTTGTGAATGACTCACTGGTTATGGTGGACTTTGTAAATAAAGCTAGAGAGCAAGGCAGTACCATCAAACAAGCAGTAGTAGAAGCGGGATGTAAACGCTTTAGAGCTATCTTATTGACCTCGCTAACTACTTTTATGGGTCTAGTACCTATCATTATGGAGACAAGCCTGCAGGCACAAATTGTGATCCCTATGGCTGTATCACTGGCTTTTGGTGTGTTGTTTGCCACAGTGATTACTCTCATTTTAATCCCTTGTCAGTATGTCATGCTGGAGGACATCAAAGCATTGTTCACAAAACGGGTTAACAAAACCAACAATGAACAACTAGCTTCTAAACAGATTTAGATATTTGTAAACTTCCCAACCAAAAAGCTCGTTCATGAACGAGCTTTTTTTAATTCTGTACGATTGCGCCTTTACTTATTGCAAATTTACTTACAAACTTAGTTCATCTAGAACTAATTCAATTCATTATGAAGTTAATACATACGATTTTAGTGACTTTATGTCTGATTCTAGTTGGTTGTGGTGAAGAAGATAAACCCAAAGGTGATGAAGACAGTCCTGGCTACATAGCGACCGTCTATTTCGATGCTTTGTATAACAAAGGCAATATGGATCTGGCGCTTGTACATGTTACGCCAAGACTTGCCAGAATCATGCGCTCTTATGGTACCGCATCACAATTTACCCGTAACCTAGTTAATATGCGCTTTGACGAAGTCACAATTGAAGTTGACATGACAAATGAGAGCTTACGTGAGCAATATGGTGATAACGCAAAAGTTAATCTAGTATTCACAGGCTACTTTAACGGTGAAAAGGTTGATGATATGCGTAGTGTCCAAATGCTCAGGAAGAAAGGCAAATGGTATATAGATAAAATCAACCCAGACCCATTTGCCCGCTAAGCGCAATAAATCAAAATACATCAACAGCAATCGCTTTTTGACGCAGGTCTTCGGACTCGATAAGCGATTGCGCTTCTTCTTGGCTCATCACCTGATCACTAACAGCCAAAGACACTAAATCCACAAATGATTTATCGTAGTAATAAACTTTGTAGTTGCTTTGCCACTGCTTGAGCTTCTTGCGTGTTGCTATTGTGGACTTGTAGCAAAGATAGGCTTCTTCAATCTCTGCAACTGCCGGATTAGACTTAACGCAGCATAAGTGACTTATCCGTTCACGTGCATTCTTATCTTTCCACAGGGCCGTACACACCCCACCAACCATATAGTCACTCGGCCCCTTTGCACCATGCCCAAAGAAATGGCACCAACGCTTGAGCAACTGCCCAACAAAACGATTAGTGAAATTATCAATAAAATCATCTAAAGCTGTAAAGCCTGATTTTAGGTGATGTGACAATGCATAGTGAACAGCCTTGAGATCACCCTGTTGACGTCCATCGTGTTCGTATTTTTTCAGCACACATGATGCCAAGTATAAGTGACTTAAAACATCGCCTAAGCGCGCCGATAACATTTCTTTTCGTTTTAAATCTCCACCCAGTCGAAGCATGGCTAAATCAGCACATACCGCAAGACATACGCTCAGCCAGTTAAGCTTTTGATAGTATTTTTGTGTTGGTCCAGAAGTAGATACTGGTAACCCATAACCTCTTGTCAAACCTAACCACAGCGCCTTGAATACATTTACCGTCGTATGTTGCATATGTGACATGAGCAGCTTGTCAAACTCTCTAAGGCCATTATCTGCCTCACTATTTTGTATAACTTGGATCTCTTTAAAAATAAAAGGGTGGCATCTAGTCGCCCCTTGTCCAAAGATCATAAGGTTGCGGGTTAAAATATTGGCACCTTCAACCGTAATCGAGATTGGGATCCCCGTATAGTTATTAGCAAGATAATTACTGGGTCCTTTTTGAATAGCTTTACCACCATGAATATCTAGCGCGTCATTCATCACTATCCGTGACATTTCGGTTAAGTGGTACTTGGCAATTGCGGTAATTACAGCGGGACTTTTTTTCATATCAATAGCTTGTGCCGTGGTTTGTCGACACGCTTCTATGCTATATGTCAGCCCTGCAATTCTCGCAAGGCTCTCTTGAACCCCTTCAAAATCAGCAATAGACTGTCCAAACTGCTCTCTAATTCTGGCATAAGCTGACGTTGTTCTAGTACATAAGTGAGCGGTACCAGCACTCAATGCAGGGAGTGAAATCCCCCTACCAGCACTTAAGCAAGACACCAACATGCGCCAGCCCTTTCCTATTCCCGCTTGACCACCAATCACCCAGTCCAAAGGGATAAAAACATCTTTACCCTCCGTCGTTCCATTCATAAACCCTTGATCTAAAGGGTTATGACGTGGCCCTGTTTTTACACCTTTATGATCAGTTGGTATCAGCGCACAGGTAATGCCCAATGCAGGTCTATCTCCTAACAACCCGTCAGGGTCGTAAGCCTTAAAAGCCAAACCCAATACTGTCGCAACTGGTGCTAAGGTAATATAACGTTTTGACCAAGTTAACTTTAATCCAAGTACTTTTTTACCTTGAAAGGTCTTTTTACACACAACACCAAAATCAGATATTGCTCCAGCATCAGAGCCTGCCTCCAAAGCAGTCAACGCAAAACAAGGCAATGCTTCGCCTGTTGCCAATTTAGGCAACCAGTCACTTTTTTGTTCTGGTGTACCATAATGCATAAGCAATTCTGCAGGTCCTAAACTATTGGGCACCATTACAGTTACAGCGGCAGATAAACTTTTACTGGCAATTTTGGCCACGATAGTAGAATTAGCTTGTGCGCTAAATTCTCTGCCACCAAACTTCTTGGGAATAATAAAAGCAAAAAAGCCTTTTTCTTTTAAATAAGTCCAAACAGATTCGGGTAAGTCTTTATCATGTCTGATTTGCTGTTCATCAAGCATTGATAACAAAGTTTGTAGTTCATTTTCGATAAAGGCCTGCTCTTTATCGCTTAGTTTTGGCGCATCATTTTGATGCCATTTGTTCCAATTTGGATGACCTGAAAATAGCTGACTATCCCACCAAGTATCCCCAGCCTCCATCGCTTCTTGCTCTGTCTGGGTTAGTTTGGGTAAAGCACGTTTAAAATACCGCATCACAGGTAAACTAATCACTCTATAACGCAGCGGCTGGAATGCGAAAATAATACACACAACTACAATGGTAAATACAATAATGCCCATACTGACCTCCTGTTCGTAACGCTTTAAGTATGCTTAAAAATCGCGCAAACTCAATTTATCCATGTGATTGAACTTACATTATTTGTCGCTTGCCAAGAGCGCTGTTATTATTCAACGCTCAAACAACAACAAGTGATAAATCAAATGAAACCTTTATTTCGACTGAGTGTAGGTGCATGTGTGGTTGCCACAGCACTGTCACTATCAGGCTGTAATAGCACTGAAAATAATAACCAAGCACTGACAGAAAAAGACGCTGAAATCTTCCTAGCAAACGCACAAGCGACTTTGGAAGACTTAAGTATCAGAGGTAATCGCGCGCAGTGGATTTATGCGAACTTTGTGACTGAAGACACTGCAGCGCTTGCTGCGAGCGTTGGCCAGGAGTCAACAGATACCGTTGTACAATTGGCCAGTGAAGCTGCCCGTTTTGATTCGTTAAACTTAAGCGAAGACAACCGCAGAAAAATGGATAAGTTAAAACTTCAACTGACAATTGCTGCACCTCAAAATGCTGAAAAGTCAGAACAGCTTGCCGGTTTACTTGCAGAACTTGATGGTATATACGCAAAAGGTAATTACTGCAAAGATGGCAAAAACTGTCAAAGTCTTGGTGAGCTGACCACCACCATGGCAAACAGCCGTAATTACGAAGAATTATTGGATACGTGGCAAGGTTGGCGTCAAATATCTAAGCCTATGCGCCCGCTTTTTGAAAAACAAGTTGTATTGGCAAACGAAGGCGCAAAGGAGCTTGGCTATGAAGACACAGGCGCTATGTGGCGCAGTAAATACGATATGCCAGCCAATGATTTCGCTAACGAATTAGACCGTCTTTGGGGTCAAGTTAAGCCGCTTTACAATGCACTTCATTGCCATGTAAGAGCTAAGCTTGGCGAAAAGTATGGCGAAGACAAAGTGCCTCAAGACAAGCCAATCCCAGCCCACCTATTAGGCAATATGTGGGCGCAGCAATGGGGTAATATTTATGATGTAGTTGCTCCAGATAATGCCGACCCTGGTTACGACGTTACGGAGCTGCTAGCTGAGCATAACTACTCAGAAATGGATATGGTTAGAGGTGCTGAAAAGTTCTTTACTTCTATGGGCTTTGCGCCATTGCCTGAGACATTCTACAACCGCTCTCTATTCCTCAAGCCTCGTGACAGAGACGTGCAATGTCATGCCTCTGCGTGGAACTTAGATAACCAAGATGACATCCGTATTAAGATGTGTATTCAACGTACTGGCGAAGAATTTTCTACGATCCACCACGAGTTAGGGCACAACTTCTATCAACGCGCTTACAAAAATCAGCCGATTTACTATCAGGACAGTGCCAATGATGGCTTCCACGAAGCGATTGGTGACACTATCGCGCTTTCAGTAACTCCTGGTTACTTAAAAGAAATCGGCTTACTTGATAACGTGCCTGACGAGTCAAAAGACATCGGTCTGCTGATGCGTATGGCGTTGGATAAAGTAGCGTTTATTCCATTTGGTTTATTAGTTGACCAATGGCGTTGGAAGGTATTCTCTGGTGAAATCAGCCCTGAGCAATATAACCAAGCATGGTGGGATTTACGGGAAAAATACCAAGGGATCAGAGCACCAATTGCACGCACAGAAGCTGATTTCGATGCTGGTGCAAAATATCATGTTCCAGGTAACGTTCCTTACACGCGTTACTTCCTAGCGCATATTTTACAGTTTGATTTCCACCGTTCACTATGTGAAATAGCAGACAATAAAGAGTCCATTCACCGCTGCTCTATCTACAACTCAAAAGAGGCTGGTGAAAAGCTCAATGCGATGTTAGAGATGGGCAGTAGTCGTCCTTGGCAAGAAGCTTTAGAGTCTGTGACAGGCAAACAGCAAATGGATGCAACCGCTATCCTTGACTACTTTGCACCGTTGCAAAAATACCTAGAGGAACAAAATAAAGGCCGCCAGTGTGGCTGGTAATGCCTTAAACAGGTAAATGTTACATTCGCCACACTCTGAAACATATTTACAGTTTCTATCCTATGTCTAAAAGGGTACTGTATGTTCAAAGGAGATACTATGAATATACACAGAGTGTGGCAGTTAGCACAATTTGAGTTAACTCGCCTATTTGCCACAAAACGTGGCCTACTTGCCTTATCCGCTTTCGCCATGCTGTGGCTTATGATACTGCGCTACCCGATTGGGCACGCGGTCCCCTTTCTGAGTAGCCCTGAATTTTCAGGTGTAGCACAGGAGCTTGCGGGTAATATTGGATTAAAAGCTTTGGCCAGTTGGCCACAAGCCGAACTGGCTATCTTCTGGCTTGTTGCATTATATAGCTTTCCAGTTTTCAGTTTGTTTGTATGCTCAGATCAGACGGTTGGAGACAGGCAAAGGGGGACACTGCGGTTTCTTAGTCTACGTTGTACTCGAGACGAAATCTTAATTGGACGCTTTATCGGTCAGCTCACTATTTTGTTTAGCCTGATCACTTTAACTGCTTTAGCAACATTGGCAGTAATGACCTATCGCGCGCCAGAACTACTTGTTTCAGGTGCATTACTGGCCATAACTTTAGTATTTCAACTCAGTGTTATCGTCATGCCTTTCATCGCACTCATGGCAGTGCTCAACCTAATTAGTAGCTCATCAAGACTATCAATTGTACTCGCTATCTTATTATTCACGCTAGGCAATGCACTACTGAGCTTTTTTAGTTCTTATCTAAGTTTAATAGATGTGCTGTTTTATATATTTCCGGGTGTACAACTGTTAGATGTCGCACCACATACTAATGTCCCTCTTTTACTGTGGATACTCCCTATTATACAAGCCGCTGCACTACTAGCTGTAGGTGTATTTATTTTTAGGAGAAGATCATTATGAGTACCCTCATTGAAGTAAATCAGCTATCCAAATCGTTTGGCGGCAAAAAAGCATTAGACAACGTGAGTTTTACCATCGAAGCGGGCACTACAACAGCGCTTGTTGGGCCTAATGGCGCAGGTAAAACCACCTTATTCAGTATCCTATGTGGCTACCTCAGACCAGATCAAGGTGAGGTAAAAATTCTTGGCCAACCTTTAAATCACCCATCGCTATTTGGCAAACTAACTGCACTGCCACAAGATGCAATGCTCGACCCAAGGTTCTCCATCCAAAAACAACTTTGTTTTTATGGGGCATTACAGGGGTTTAGCAAAAGTGAAGCACTTAAAGAAACGACACGGGTATTAGAGTTGGTTGGCCTAAGTGACAATCACCATTCCCAGGTGAACGAGCTGTCTCATGGTATGAGGAAACGTGTTTGCATCGCTCAGGCATTACTTGGTTCGCCTAAAATAGTGCTACTAGATGAAGCTACAGCGGGGCTCGACCCATTGCATGCCAGAGAGATCCGATCTTTGATATCCTCATTAAGCGACGAAATTAGCTTTATTTTAAGCTCGCATGATCTAGCTGAGCTGGAACGTTTATGTGATCGAGTCTTGTACTTAGATAAAGGTAAACTAACAGCTCATAATCGGAACGCACCTAGCGGCCATAGTAAGTACATTACATTGCAACTGCATGAGCAGTACAAAGATGCACTAGAGCGCCTCAAACAGCTCAGTGGTGTGCTCTACGTTACTCAAAGTCAGAATAAGGAATATATCATTGAGTATCAGTGGGAGTTTGAACAATTTGATATACACTTGCTTAAATACTGCTATAAATGTAACTGGCAGTATCATCAACTGGTCAACGGCCATACACTTGAAAACCAACTATTTCAGAAGGACTAAATGATGGGATTATTAAGCGGTATTTTAGGAAACGCCAGTGAAGTAGATCACGATAAGCTAGAAGCGTTACTCAAAGATACATTAATCGAGGGCGAACATATTGAAAAAGCATATCAAGTCATTCGAGATATGTTTGTGTTTTCAAATAAGCGCTTGTTGTTAATTGATAAGCAAGGTGTGACTGGCTCTAAAGTTGAAATTGTTAGTATTCCTTACAGCAAAATTACTAAATTTAGTAAGGAGAGCGCCGGTCACTTTGACTTAGACTCCGAGTTAAAAATCTGGGTCGGATCAGACCCAACGCCTATCTGTAAAGAATTTAAAGCCGGTGATAATATCAACGAGGTTTACCGTATTATCAGTACTTATTCTCTTTGATATAAAAGCACTTGGACGTGCCCAAGTGCTTATCTATAAACGTATTAATATGAGGGTCTTACAAGCGGGCGTTATTAGCTTTCGACCATAGCGATACGCCTACTTTTTCAATTGCGGCACTAAAACCCAAACCGATTTTTTCTGATAGCGACTTTTTACCTCGATAAGTAACCTTGTAGAGCTGATGTGTTTGATCTAGAGACATCAACACATCGTCACTGGTACTAATTTCATCAACCAGATTGAGTGATTTTGCATAGGTTGCAAACCAATGCTCACCAGTAGCTACCGTGGATATATCTAGCTGAGGTCTATGCTCAGCAACAAAAGACTTAAACAAGCCATGTGTGTGCTCAATTTCTTCTTTGAACTTCTCACGTCCTTTATCTGTATTTTCACCAAATATAGTTAACGTTCGCTTATACTCTCCCGCGGTGATCTGCTCAAAATCCACATCGTTCTTTTTCAGGATCTTATGGAAATTTGGAATTTGCGCTAGCACACCAATAGAGCCAACAATGGCAAAAGGCGCTGCAATAATCTTATCAGCAACACATGCCATCATGTAGCCACCACTCGCTGCGACTTTGTCCACGCACACCGTAAGAGGCAGGCCATTTAGCTTTACACGGTTCAGTTGAGACGCAGCTAGACCATAGCCATGCACGACCCCACCACCACTTTCAACATTCACTACCACTTGGTCTTTACTTTTATCCGCGATAGTTAAAATTGCGCTAATTTCTTCTCGTAAATTCTTAACTTCATGTGCATCTAGACTGCCCGCAAAGTCCACGACAAAGACTCTGCCCTGCGGCTGCTCGTCTTGCTGTTTTTTTAACGTCTTCTTATATGCCTTAAGTTCTTTTTTATCAAGAGCCTGCTCAACAAAACGCGTTTTGGTTTCCTGCATTTGCTTAGACAGGTCTTTTAGCTCGACTTCTCCTGAGCCATTTTTCGACTTTTGCCCAGCGCCGACAATTAACGCAACCGTCGCTCCTATCGCAAAAACTATTGTGACCACTTTAGCCAAAAACAAACCATACTCAAATAAAAATGCCAACGTTGACTCCTTTAAAATCTAACAATAAACCATAAAAAAAGCCGCTCAACAGCGGCTTATCATCTTGACTCAATAACTATTAATTAGCAATAACTGCTGAGTTGCTAATTGGCAGTAATAAACCTTGAGACTTTAAGAAAGACACGATTTGCGTTTGCATTTCTACAGTTGCCATTGCATGACCTTGTTCTGTGCCACCAGCGTTCTCACGGTACCCTGTCGTCACAACAGAACCATGATGACCTTGGCTAAAGTTAACAACATAACTCATAGGCGTTGTGGTCATTTGTGTTTCTGATACGGTTTGCAAACCCATCATGCGCGCCAGTGGCGTGCTACCAGCTAACGGATTAGAAGTTGTTGGCGGGATAACTGTGTCTGCTTTATTACCATCAACACCGCCTGTAACCACACTCATATAAATTGGTGTTTGCACAGCTTGAACAAGGCTCGCATAGTTACCTGGATCGCCGCTATCAAGTACCGTCTGCGACGCATATACAAACTGTTGAACAATGCTCTTTATCGCTGCCAATGACTGGGTGTCTCCCGTCTCCGTTAAGTGCTTGGTGTAAGCTACGAACGCACAAGGTGCAACTGCCGACAAGTAGGCTGAATCTTGTGGGTTAACCTCAATACCTTCAACAGGACAAACAGATGCTGCATCAGTTGCGATGAATGAGATAAACGCTTTAGATGCTAGATTGTTGGCCGCTAACAACACAGAGCCTTGTACAAATGGACCAAATTCTTCTGACTCAGCTAAAAAGCTGGCAATACCGCTACCACCACTGGCCAATGCAGCACTTTGCACTTTAAATAGTGGATCAACTTGCTCAGCAAGCGGCATATTTGCATGGGCGATAAAGCTAGGTGCAACAATTGAACCCAATGAGTGACCAATAAAACTCACTTGCGTTGGGTTTAAACCAAGCGCTGGATTTACAAAGTTAAGACCTAAACGCAACCCTAGTAAATCAACAGAAGACTGACGTAAATTGTCACGTGCTACCAACAAAGAGGTCAAATTCATGTATGACAATACCGAGCCTTTGCCGTCTGTTGCATTGAAATCATCTAGACCATCAGCATCAACATCTATACCACGCTCACCATGCATTGGGTGATCGATTGCAACCGTCGCAAAACCTTGTGAACTCAAAGCTAAGGTCAAGCCAAGCATTGCTTCTTTACTAGTTGTAATACCGTGCTGAAGGATAACTACAGGCCAACCTGTGGCAGGCTGCTCAATACCAAATAGCTCAGCTCTTGGTTTGGTAATCTGTACAGGTACATTCGCCAACCATTGAACTTGCGGGATAGTGTTATACTTAGTCAAGAAACGCGTAGTATCTAAACCGAAATCACGCAGCACTCCATTGGACATCGCGGCACACGCTGCATCATTTGTATCTGCTTGTGGTTCAGGTAACGTACCACCCACAGCCGCTTTGTAACCTAGCACAGCAACAGCGCTATCACATTGAGCACGCCAGTAAGTATCTGCAGCACTGCTTATGTCAGTAGTCGCTGGCTTCGCTGAATACATAGGTAATTGAATGCTGCCTCGCATATATTGAACTGCTTGAAATGGCGCAAGTGTTGCTGGGTCAGTGATCACACTGGATAACACATCAGCTACTGTCATCATAGGTTGCTCTGGCACAACCACCTTGGGGTTAGTACCTTGTGCGATACTTGCTGCCATTAGCTTTTTAACAGTGCCAACAACAGGACCAACTGATTGCATCGTTGCAGCAGCAGTATAAATAATATTTTCTTTCGCTAAATCACCACCACTGATTACTGCACTCTCATAGCTTTTTATAACCGCTTGTAACGCCTTTTGAGTATCAGTTACCAGCGGCGCTTCTTGGCGCAGTAAGGTATACGTCGAAGAAGGCTTAATTGCACGTCCATCGCCCATGGTCAACGAGTCAGTCAACACTGTTATATAAGTCTTACCCGCTTTGAACGGTTTAAGTGGCTGGATGACAATACCGTCGCCGCTCTCATTCAAGACAGAAACGAAATCGCCAGTCATGCCATTCTCAAGCTCACCAACTAAACGACATGCGATACCTGCAGGCACTGCGGAGCATTGCTCGTCGCTTTGGTCTGCACCCATGACGACTTCAAAAATACGTACCGATTGTGGATCACTAGCTGATTGTGCACTTACTGAATACCCAGCAGGTACATTTAAGTCGATCACATAAGGCATTTGCGTAGACCAACCATCCTGTGCCCCTAAGGCCAATGATGGAGATGCATAGTGTGCACGTGTTACCGCTGGGTTGCCATTTTCATCAAGCTCACCTGGTAGATTAAGGGTGCCATCTTTTGTACCACTCAAAAGCAAATCGTTAGGAACAGAAATAACACTGTTTGATGGGTCAAATTTAATTGAAGCTGACGGTAGTACTGGGGTTGAATCTTTTTTTACATCTTCTAATGTTTCACCGCCACCACAGCCAACGAGGACTGAAGAAACCGCGAGTGAGAGTAGCATTTTTTTCATTTTATAGGCTCCGACATAATCTTATTATTCTTTGTGCTCTAATTCGTTAAAACTATGTAATTTTGTTTTTAATAAGACATTAGACCAGTTAAAGTTAACGTAAAGTGTAGCCTTTCGCCACCTATATTTACAATAAATTCGATAACTTGTGGTAAAATGCCGAAAATTTATCAGTTGAGGTTGAAAATGCACGATTATATAGCCGCGGCTAATGCCTTAGAGAACAAAACAATTTTAGTAACCGGTGCTGGCGATGGTATCGGTAGAGTGGCTGCAATCACTTATGCTAAGCACGGTGCAACCGTGATTTTACTTGGCAAAACTACCAAAAAGCTTGAGTGTGTCTATGACGAAATTGTCAACGCGGGTTATCCTCAACCGGCTATCGTCCCACTCGATATGCGTGGCGCAACTAAACAGAATTATCGTGATTTAGCTGCCACCATTGAACAACAATTTGGTAAATTAGATGGATTACTCAACAATGCCTCTATTTTAGGCTCTTTAGGGCCTCTGGAGCACTTTTGTGTTTCTACGTTTGAAAACATTATGAAGGTAAACGTGACGGCACAAGCAATGATCACGAAGTACATGTTCCCATTGCTACGTAAAGCACCCAATGCATCCGTTATATTCACCTCATCTGGGGTAGGCCGTCAGGGCCGTGAGTTTTGGGGCCCTTATGCAATTTCTAAGTTTGCCACCGAAGGTATGATGCAAACATGGGCATCTGAGGTGGGTAAAACCAATATTCGAATAAACTGCATCAATCCAGGAGCTACGCGCACAAATATGCGTGCATCTGCATTCCCAGGCGAAGACAAAGAGAGCTTAAAAACACCTGAGCAGCTCATGCCAACTTATCTATATTTAATGAGCGATGATTCTAAACAGGTAAACGGTCAATCTATTGATGCCCAGCCTAAATAAGCTTACTCATTAGCTTGTTTTATAAGTGATGACGTCTCAAAGGGACGTCATCACTTTAGTAATTTCTTTTTATATTTGTATAGTTGATTTTAATTGCGATTAATCTGAGTAACTAACAACAAAACTGGTGAACCAAGTAAGTCCATCGTTATTTTCAGGTAATGAACAGCTCAACATACCACGACCAACATCATTGAACTGAGACAACATAAAGCCTCTCGCAGTCAAATAGTTTTTAGCAAAGTCCACTATTGAGTTAAAATCCACAGCAGGCATTAAAGCCTAAGGTAATGTACCGACTCATTAATTAAGGATATTCGTGGCAAATTTTGAAACTCATTTTAAAGCGTCTGTCGTCACCAGCGCCGCTCTTAGCTCGGTTATTTTAGCCACCTCTCAAGCTAATCCAACTGATACACTGTTACTTTTTGTAATTGGTAGCTTAGCAGGATTATTGCCCGATCTAGATGCAGACAAGTCACGTTCGTTGAACAGTTTATTCTCTGTCTTTGCATTGTGTATTGGGATTTTTCTACCCATATTTTTGAAGTTAAACTCGCTGACCGAAATTTGGTTATGTACGTTGGGGGCCTATCTCATATTGATGTATGCCATTAAACCGCTATTTGAACAATTTACTGTCCACCGAGGCGCCAGTCACTCTTTGCTCAATGTGGTAATGATTGCCTTGCTCACGCTTAATCTAGCAATCATAGCAGGAAAATCGATCAATTTTGCGTTGCTGTGTAGCGTGTCGGTCACGGTAGGAATGCTGACCCATTTAATTTTAGATGAGTGTTACAGTGTAGATATTAACAATAATGAGATAAAAGCGTCATTTGGCAGTGCACTTAAGCCCATTGCTGTGGCTTCCCCCCTCGCCTGTCTGTTACAACTGGCAGTAATTGGACTATCTGCCTATATGTTGATGCCATACTACGATGGGTTACTTGTAGCAATAAACGGTTGGCAATATCAATTAGCTAAACTACCGCTTTTGCCCAACACTACCATCATACAAAAATGGTTATAGCTGATAAATCAGGCTGCCGGATAAGCAGCCTGATTGTGTCAGTTGGTTGTTACCAAACTAAGCGATATTTAACCGAGAACGTGCGGCCACGACCTGGGATTGAGCTGGTGTTGTTGCCGTTACGTTGTAACTGGCTATAAACTGGGAAATATTGGTTATTGAATAAGTTTTCAATACCGACAGTCACAGTACCCTGCTCAAGCTCGATTTGAGAGTTAAAGTCAACCAATGTGTAACTTTCAACGTCTCTTCTACCGAAGGCATTTTCACCTTGCAAGCGATAGTCTTTGCTACCACTTTGCATAAGTGTCAAATTGGTGCGCCAGTTACTGCTAATGTCATAGTTTAACTGTGCAGTTAGCTTGCTTGGCGCAATGCTAAAACCATTCATTTGCTGGAATTGCTCTGCGTTTTGTGCTTTTTCATCACCATTTGCTTTGCTGTAGCTAAGATCAGCACTCAAATTATTAGTAATATCCCATGATGAGGCAATCTCGAAACCATCAATCTCTACTTGGTTGCGACTGACGGAAAGACCCATTCCTTCACTTTTAACACGACCTAAATCAGACTTAGATACAAAGTATGCTGCGCTCACACTTACAGGGCCTAGTTCACCACGCCAACCAATCTCACGGTCTGTCGACTCAATGGGTTGAAGTGAAGACTGGCTCAAGTCGAACTGACTGCTGGCATAACGGATCTGTAAACCAATATCTGGTAGCTCATAACCTTCATTGAATGCCGCATAAACCGTGTGGTTATCATTGATATCATACGTCACACCTAGATTATATACCGTAGAGCTATAGTCGTAGCTACTGCCAGAAATAGCAACGGCTTGGCCTAACGTTGTGAAGTCTTCGAAACTGGCATCAATTCGCTCAGCGCGTACACCCGCTTCAACACCTAGCTGTTCAGTCACATTAGCGCGTGCTTGAGCAAAAGCCGCTAATGTACGATGGCTGATCTGTGGTACAAAGGCTTTGTCACCAGTTTCTTTGAAAACCAAGTAGCCGCTATTGTCGTAAACCTCACCATCGTAAGTAGTCACAGGCATTTCACTGCGCTCATCTTGCGCGTCAAAACCCCAGTCTAATTCTAGGTTGTCACTGAGTTTTGAGTTTACAGTTAGCTTAAGCCCTAAATTAGTGCTCTCTAAGTACGTTTGCGCTAAGTGATTCCATGTCGCATAAGGACGACCATCAAACGGAGCAAAACGAGCATCATAATCACGGAAGTAGAATTGTGCTGACAATTTGTTATTGTCGCTTAGTTGGTTCTGATACCCTACATTAAATACTAAATTATTGATTTGATTTTGTTTATTAAGTTGTAGACCCTTGATAGATTGAGCTTTGTTGATGTAGGGTAATTCTTTAACTGATGGATCCGAGGCGTAGTCTGTATCTTGCTCCAGTACATAGCTCAGTACTGATAAAGATAATGACTGACCATCCCAAGCCTTAGAAACCTTTGCATCAAAGCTAAAAATATCGCTATCAAAGCTATCGCCCTGGCTCGGCTCAACCGCTAAGCGATCACCATCTGCATCTGAGAAGCTATCTACATTTTCATAGCTTGCGCCAACGCGATACTGCCAATCATTGACTTGACCAACAAACGATTGAGCAAGCGTATAAGCGCCGTTTTTCACTTCAATACTTGAAGCAATTTCAGACGCTTGTTGTCCGCCCTTAGTATAAATGTAGATCACGCCACCCGTTGCACCACTACCATAAAGTGCGTTACCACCACGGAAAATCTCTACTCGCTCAACTTGTGCAGGATGCAAGTTATGCAAATCACGAGAAATATTACGGTTGGTATTCATGGGCACACCATCAATCAGTACCAATGCGTTACGACCACGTAATGTTGTGCCAAAGTTTGTTAATGCTGGCGTTGGAGGTGCCATACCCGGAACAGTTTTAGCCAGTACTTCAGCAATGTTTTGTGCGCTTGCAAATTGTGTACGCAACATTTGCTCATCAATCACTGAAACATTGCGAGCGATAGAGTTTAAGTCAGAAGCCATGCGTTGTGCACGGATCTCAACATGTTCAATATCGTCGGCTATTACATTATGCGAAACACCAGCTAACAACGCGGTAACACTCACACAGAGCAGAGATTTTTTAAGAAGCATTCTAGTCCTTATACTAAGAAGTATTATTATTTATATTTAAAGCTAAATTCTGAGTGCATGATAATCTAACTGATAACTATTATCAATAAGTAACTTAAGTGAAATATTGCAATTTGGTAAAGGACGAACGAATTGGTGGCGCGTGCTTTTTGGTGGCAGACGTTGCCCTGCCTGGGCGTGTTCAATGACACACTTTGGCGTTAAAGCTCTGCTCGGATGAGTGCTAATAAACTCCACTTCCTCATAATCCAGTAAAATACAAGGAACCTTTGCCAAACCTAGGCGGCATGCGACCAAGTGCCTGTGGTGACCGTCCATGATAGAGCCTGAGATTCTATCTACGGTAATTGGCACTCGCCATAGCTGTTCATGTAAAACTTTTTGCTGCAACCAATCTACACGCTCAGGGATCACTTCTTCATTTGGTTTAAGATCTTGCGGTGACATAAAATGTATTGATTTATCTAGTGGCATAACATGGCTTCCTTATACATTGATTCATTTTAAATTTTGCGCAGCGGATACCTATCAAAATATCCGCTGCTGCACCGAAGGTTACAAATACACTCTTTGTGGATGAGGATGAGATAAAAAGTCATGGTGAGAAATGTGCCAACCATATGCCCCTGCCTTTTCGAAGACAATAATGTCTCCGGCACTCAAACGCTCCACCGTGACGCCTTTTGCCAATACATCTTTAGGGGTACATAGCTCTCCGCACAAAGTGATTGGTGCATTTTTCACCGTAGGCTTAGCAAACGGATATGGCCAATCATCTCGCTCTAGTACCAAAAACGGATGATTATGCTGCCAAGATGATGGCAGCCTAAAGTGGTGATTACCTCCTCGCAGAACAGCAAAGTTCTCGCCATGATTGCTCTTTATATCAGTCACTTGTGCCAAATACACGCCACAATACGCGCTTACAAAGCGACCACATTCCATGGCTATATTTAACATTGGAAACCGTTTAAGCAATGTACTTAATTGCTCACAATAGCTACCCCAATCAAACGGACGCTGTTCTTCTTGATAGGTGACACCGATGCCACCTCCCACATTAACTGTACTTAGCTCTAAGTTATATTGCTGCTGCCATTGCAAAGCTGTCGTGATGTACTTTTCAATCGCTTTGATCTGGGTCTTTTCACGTAAGTTATTAGAAATACAATGAAAGTGAAAACCAACTACGCGTAAATTTGGATAACTGCCAAGCTCGCCAAGTATCTCCTCCAGCTCACTTTGCTCAATCCCAAATTGTGTCGCTTTTCCTGCCATTTGTAAGGTCGCATCAGGCAGTTCAAAACTAGGGTTAACACGTAATAATACCTCTATGGTTTTTCCTTGCTCTTGAGCCAACCAATTTAATCGCTGCATTTGCAACTGACTTTCAAGGTGATACAACGTAACATTGTGCTTCAGTGCCGCCTTTAGCTCAGTAAGTGTCTTGCCCGGTCCGCCAAAGGCAATAGGTACTGTTTCGCTGATAGCTCTCACTTTCTCTATTTCACCCATAGAGGCCACTTCAAAACCATAAACATATGGCAGCAATGCGCGTAAAACCTGCTCATCACTATTAGCCTTTATGGCGTAATAAAACTGTACCGACTCTGGTAATGGGTTTAGAAGTGTTTGCACATGCGCTGTTAAACTATTCAAGTCATATAAAAAGGCACACACTTCTTGCTGCTGTTTAGCAACATACTCTTTGATCTTTTCTATGCTAACAGTCACTGTTCTAGCTCCTTTTTAAACTGTGCGATATTCGCTTTGTGGGCGTTGCGCATGATGCTTCTATCATCACCCAGTACAAAGTTCGTCACCCCACTTTGTTGCCATTGAGTGACAGCTTCTGTCGTACGTGGAATTGCCATAAAAGTACTTTGTGCATGCTCACATGCTTGCGCTATTTGCGCCACTGCTACACGTACACTTGGATGCTGCGTTTGCCATGCAACTCCCAGTGATTGTGATAAGTCAGCAGCGCCTTCAAGTACAGCGTCTATACCTAGTGTTGACGCTATCTGCAATGCATTTTCAACACCCAGTTGTGTCTCTATCATGGCGACAACTACCGTTTGCTTGTTGGCTTCAGTCAGACTTTTAGCAAGCTCTTTTGTAGCGTATCCATTGAGCCTTGTAGAGTTCAGGCCTCGCATCCCCAATGGGCTGTAATAACAACGTTCAACCAATTCCTGTGCCTGCTCTGGTGTTTCAACCATCGCACAAACAATGCCGCTAGCACCTGCATCCAAAAGCGGTGCGATTAGGTCATAGCGTCCTTTTGGGATCCTCACTAATACTTCCAACTCAGCAACCGTTGCCGCTAACAACACTTTTTCTACGTCATTTAAGCTATGCAGCGTGTGTTCAAGGTCAAAGATAATGAAGTCATAACCTGCCAAAGCCAACTGCTCGATAGCAACGACATCTGAAATAGAACTAAACACACCAAAGCATTCGCTTGACTGACAAAGGCGCTGCTTTAATCTTTGCTTACTCATTTGTCGACTCCGGCTTTGCATCTGCCAATGGGTTGCTCACGGACATGACTCTTAAGCGCTGTTCTGGCATAAAGCGGCGGCAAGCCAATTGCTCTACGTCTATGCTAGGTGCAAAAAAGTCAAACATTTCAAAGCGTTCACTAAGGTGAGAATGTGCACTTTGATAGCGCTCGATACGACTACGTACTAAATCCCAAAAAGCCTCTCCACTGAACGCAAAGTGCTGTTCAATAAACCAACCCAACTCGGCCAAGTTCACAAAACACAAAGCATCTTGTGTGAAGTCGCGTAATTCATCTTTACAATCGGTCTGTAAGAATGAATTTGGATTGACACGAGCATGTTCAGCAGGTGACTCGATGAGACCTGGCAAAAGCTCTGGCTTATCAAGCAAAGCAACACTGAATCTCACACCATCATGGAAGTCTTTCAAAGCGGCTTGTGTTGGTAAACCTTGTTTATGGACCAACAGCATATTTTGTGCGTGCGACTCCATCGCGACACCATGCTGCCAAAGCATATGCATAACCGGAATATAGACGTGGTCAACTAATGCACTAAGCCACGTGGTCAAACCATGCTGCTCCACCCAAGGAGCAATTAATGGTTTGTCATCAATGTCTAGTTGCATAAGTGCAGTGACCGGCACTACTGACTCAGGTGATTGCACATACTGATAAACACTTTCACGCCAGATACAACCAAGTGCGCCGTATTGCGCGCTGAGCATAGGCTGAGACAATACGCTAACCCCAGCGACTTCCTTTAGAATGATTGGTTTCGTTACCTGCTGCCATGCATCATTGTCTTGCAACAAGCTGCACAGCCAGTCGCTGATCATGCCCGCGTTGGCAATGGTGTGCGGTGCCAGTACTCTTGATGTTGAAGTGTTAGTGATGCTCAGTGCCAATTTAACAGACAGCGCGGTCACATCACTGTAATCACTTAATGTTCGGATAGATTGCTGAGGCAGATAACGGTGACCGTCTATCTCTATTGGATATAAGCCTTTGCTCGCGGCAAAGTAAATTTCACCAATATGCTCCCACTGCCAAGGATGCACAGGTAAAAGCATGACTTGCTCAAGCGTTGCGCCATAGGCCTTTAATTGTGCCTCTATTTGTAATAGCTGACCGTCATTAAAATGATTTCTGGCCAAGCTTTGTATACTATGACCCTTTGCAAAGTTTGCACTCACCAGTTGCAAGTCAACCGCTAACCAGCGCAGATGCATAGGGTTAGCTAACTCCGGACCGTAACTGGCGTTATCTTTTAGTGTAAAACCCAATCTGGATTTAAAACTCGGGTGATAAAGGTGTCCGTTACTGATCTTCGCCTCACATTGTGCATAATCCATGTCCCGAAGTGGTGTCTGCGGTTTTGCCGCCAAAACCTGACTATGCTTTTGCGTAGTATGGTGTAATTCATCATAAAATCTTGACCAGACATCAGCCGGAGCCAACTCTAATTTGGCTAAGTCTGTCATCATTTTTGCCAAGGATAGCGCACTTGAGCGCCCTTGGTGGTGACGCACTAACGTTGGATAATCAATACGAATTCGCTCAAAGTGCGCTGTCTTTCGCGCGATCACTTCATAATGTGTCTGCTCGTCCAAAGGCAAAATTAACTTACTATTTTGCCAGTGATAGGGCAAAACTTTCTCATACAGTAAAGCTTCTATAAGCTGAGTGACGACTCTTTGCTCAGAACACTGTTGAGCAGATAGTGACAATTCGCTTTGATAACGCAATGGGTTATCAATATCGACCCATACAGGAGATTCACCACAACCATGCAGAGTACTCAACAAATTACCTTTTGCAGGTAATGTGGCGCAATTTAGTAGTGCCGTTGCCTGAGGTTTGGCGATATCGTCGTTTGCAACACTTTGCAAAAACTCTCGAGTTACAGACCAAAGTGCTTCTTCAGAAATAGCATGGTTACGCGCTACAGCTGACAGCACATGCGCAATATGATTTACCACGACATAATATTGATAGCGGAACCAAGCTTCGTTTTCACTGTAACTGGCAGAACTATTTGGGTCTAAATTAGGCTGTCTTTGCGATGAAACGCTACATCCTTCCATATCTCTGACCACCAGCATACTTGGCCAACCATTTTCAAAATACATCAATGCATTTTGCAGGTGGGCCTCTAGACTTACACCGGAACTTGCAAACAACCTCAGTGTCGGTAGTAACGCTGCATCTAAATAGCCGTACCACCACTGCCTTAGAAAAGTTTCGTTGACCGTTGTATTATGCGCCTGAGCTGCGGCGCGAATAAAATCACTTAACGGCATTGTTCCGGTGATTGGCGACTCTTCTACCAATGCAGCTAGGATGCGTGTTTGAGCTTGCATAGACTCACTCAACCCTTGGCGATATAGCACTGCAAATGACGCAGCCAACACTTCATTATTGATTGTTTGATAAGCGATCTCGGGCAGTAGCCTTAGTCGTTCTATTCCTTTATCTAGCTGGTTTTCGACAATAATCTCACTTGCATCAAGTGCTCGCTCTAAGTGGCTTGGCGGATTATTACGGATAAAGTTGGTGATACGTACATCCAGTGCTAGCTTCACAAATAAGCCTTGCTTTGGTGCAAATACAGTGCGCACAGATGAAGTTGGCCACACAGTCTCTCCCATCGGGCCTAAGGATATAATTTCATCCTCAGCTAAATACAATTTCACTGCATCATCTTCAAGCAGGTGATTGGCTTGCCAAGGGTGACAGGGTAACAACTGATATTCGTCAAGACGCTCGCCCAGTAAAGCTTTAGCTTCATCGAGCATGATGGGGTCTTGTGGTATTTCATAATTACTGATCACTCGCTGTTTCATCAGCGCGGGCGACAAAGCAAAATAATGTAGTTTAAATGCAGCCCCTAACTCTGGGCTATAACGAGCTAAATCTTCATCACTAAAACCCTGACAAGCCTTTGAAGTCACGTGAAATGGATGGCCCAGCAACAATCCTTGCTCAGCCAAAATGAACTCATCACGCTGCTGCGTACTATGGGAGTGCTTTACTACCTCATTAACATAATGACGACAGTAACGTACACTGTTGGTTACTTTCTTGAAGAACTCATCACTGGCCTCAGTGCTACTCACTTGCGCCAACGCATTGCACATATGAACAAGCAACACATTAATATCGTTCAGCTCTGTTGTCACACCAGCTTCATGTATTGCCACAGGCATGTGATAGCTATGATAACCCGTCATTGAATAGTGCTGAATATCAAACAACACCTGTACACCGTCATCAGACAAAGGTAATGCATATTGGTAGCTACCGGCATAGCGACACTGCCCTAAGTCGATTTCCCGTTCGCGAATATATGTGTTGAGATACTGTTCGACTAGCTTTGTATCTAACAAAGCCCATTCCATCGTGTTCATTGTGTTTTTACCTTTAAATTAACTTGTTGTACTGATAGTAAAAAACTCACCAAAATTGCGGCGGCGATAAATAATCCGGCGGTTAGCCAAAGCACGCTGCTAGCGCCAAAGTGAGAAAAGCAAAATGCCGCAGCAAAAGGACCAATCAATTGCCCTGAAACTTGTGCGCTTTTTGCATACCCTAGTGCCTGGCCTTGTTGATTAGCTGGACTCAGAGTGCTGATTTGTAGAAATAAACTTTGTGATTGGGCTGCGAAAAACCCCCCTTGTATGATGCGTAATATGGCAATAAACCAAAGCGACGAGACAAAATCGATTAACACAACCGCCAGTCCGCAGCCCAGTGCGCCAAATGCAAATGACTGCGCTCCAAAACCACGGGTATTACGTCTGCCCCAAAAACCCGCTAAAGCAAATGTGCCACACCATGCCAGAGCATGGATCAGGCCTATTTGGCTGGCCACGTTCGGGCTTGGCCACATTTGTGTCATATACAATGCAAAACCCACCACCAACGCAAAGGCACCTGCCTGAGAAAAAGCGCCTGCTAGCAACCAGCCCCATATCGGTGTAGAAAACTGACTCTTATCCGTCGATTTTGACCCTGCTTCAGTGCCTTGTGGCTGCAATATATCTTTATCAAGCAACCACATTAGCGCCAGTAAACAACTGACGGTGACAGCTGCTGTGACGGTCAAAACCATGTTCATGCCTATTGTCTGTAGACTGTACCCACCTACGAGCGGGCCAAGTAGGCAAGCCAACGAGATAGCTTGTTGTTGCATGCCCAATTGATGACCTTGTGGTGCAATATTGGCACGACTAAAGAACAGTGTAAGTACCACGCCTATACCTGAGAGTCCCAGTAAAAATCGTGCGCCAATGAATAAACTGATTGATTGAAACCAAGCCATTCCTAACAAAGACAACACGAACAGTACCAGTGCAGCGATAAAAATATTCTTATAACGATAACGATCACCTAACATGCCGACTACAGGCGCACTTAGCAAGCCACCTACGGCAGGAGCGGACAGTGCCAAAGCTGAATAAAACCCTGACACCGCCTGCTGCTTGCCAAGTTGCTCAAGGTACAGTGGCAACACTGGGATCAATACCATTAATGAGAAAGTGACTAAAAATTGCGTAGCCAGAAGTAAGTAAAGTGGCTTAGTTGGCGAAGTCACGCACCCTCTCCTGTCGGCACTGCGTAACCGATATTAATGGATTTATGATGGTAGACATTGCGCTGGGCATACCTGTCACATCATCAGCTGCGCCAAATAACGGAGCCAATACTGCTTTGAATGGCCAGAGTTTAGCGTCCAATACATGCCGCTGTGCCCATGCAGTAAATGCCTCATCATTAATCTGTTCAAGGCAAGTTTCTATATCGAGATGCAGTCTGCGCCAAAACGCTTGTTCATCTCCTCCTTGAGGCATTGCTTTGGCAATTGGGTATAGGTTCACTTGCAAGCCTAAGGTAATAAAGTATTTAGCCAGTTCAGTTAGATCCGGCAATACCAAAGTATTTGGGGTATGCCAATTGATTTGATAATCAGGTAAGGCCAATTTGTTAGCCGTCAACTGCTGTGGGCAAATTCTTAGCGAATCATGGTCGCGTAATACGAAAGTAAAGTCGTCGTGATCATTGATATAAAGAATGATATTTTGCCCATGGCATTCTGGTACCACTCCATAGTGCAAAAAGTTCATCCCAACTTGCACGAAACGCTGGCATAAATTAGTAAAAAACTGCTGAGTATTTACACCTGATTGTGCCAACATATGCCACGCGTATGGGTGGTTTAGTGCAGCCATTGAAAGTACTAACTGTTTGTCATGAGCCGGAAGGCACCTAAGCTGCACTCCTATCTCACCTTTACACTGCAACATATCTCGATGTGTACTGAGGCTCCACCATTGACGTTCATCACACAACTTCACATTTTGTGTGAGCGTTTTAGAGCGCTGTAGAATGTCCTGCAATAGCGCATACGCACAATCACCATTGTATAAATATCTAGGCGGCATAGTACGCATTGCCCCCAAAGGCGTGGCACTACTGGCCATTTTAATATGTACTAAAAGGTCATTGGGGTGACAAAACGTGCGCAACGAACTAGTGGCAAGTCCCAGCTCAGAAGTAAACTCCAAATCTCGGCTAGCTGGAATTTCGCGCGCTAGAACTATCTGACTTGCAAGCAAGGGTAATGCAATATAATCATCACCTAAATCAGTTAGCTTAGCTTGCAAATACTGCTGCTGGGAGTCATTCAACAATAAGTGGTATGCAACTTTAGATTGGCGAGTAAACACCTGTTCTTGTGGAAATGCCCACCAATGCACTTGTTGCTCAGTCCAGTTTTCAAGTACAGATAGTAAACTCGCTTTAGCATGGGCGAATGGATGATTTGGCCTATCTATTACCAATGCTAACCACTCAAATAAGTCAGTCGCTTGACTAACAGGTGCTTGTTGAGCCAATAAATCAACCGTCTGCACCACTTCATGCCATTTCGACAAAACCCTTTGACTGTCACCCACAGGCCACCAGTGTGATTCGATAAAATGGCTCATCAATGATGTCAAAGACACCGATGTGGGTTGTTGGTTTTGTTTTTGTATATAAATATCTGGTTCCGTTATGGCATAAGGAACCATATTTTCAGGATTAAACTGACAAGCAAAAACCAGGTGACTATGCGAGTCAAGGCGAACCAAAAGTTGGCCATGTTGATACGTACAATGGGTTTTGAAATCACCATAATTTTCAAGGAAAAGTGCAGCGATGAGTTTTTGCACCAGCGCAAAACGGGGGTTATAAAGGTTAACCGATAAAGTCATCTCAACTCCTTTAAATCGCAAAGCCTTACAAAACTTTGCTCACACACGGCTTATAATTTTGAAAGTTGGACATGCTCAATTTGGCATGTCCGTCCGTTTCTCAATGATTAAAACAGTGGTAACTTAGTACCCGCATCCTTTGCCAATGCAGCTTGATAAAACCAACGCGCGCACACAATATCGTCTATTGCCATGCCCATTGGGTTTAGCAGGATAATTTCATCGTCATTTTCTCGGCCTACCACTTCGCCAAGCACTATCTCACCAAGCTCTGCGTGCAGAGCTTCACGACTAAACTTGCCCTCTTCAACCAATTGATTAATAACCTTCTTCTCACGGTTTGACTGATCCCAATCATCTACGATGACTTTATCTGCTTTTACAAATACCTCTTTTTCAATATCCATAATGGAGATGTTCGAAACAAAGCAGCCCTTTTTCAGCCAAGAATATGGAATATACGGCGCATCTGACACCGTACAGGTTACTAATACATCCGCTTGCTCAACCGCAGCTTGCGCGCTAGGATGAATGACGAACTCGACTGATGGAAAATTACCTGCAAACTGACTAATTAAACGATCAGCTGCTACGGCTGACAGATCATATAAATGGATAGTTTTGATTGACTGATACTGCTCTAACAAGGTTTGCACCTGCATCTGTGCTATCGGACCACAACCTATAATCGAAACATCACTAAAGTCCTTTTTAGCCAAATATTTGGTCGCAACCCCCGTGATGGCAGCCGTTCGCATCGCACTAATCAAGCTTGCTTCCATAATAGCCACAGGGTAATTAGTTTGTGCGTCATTTAGAATGATCACGGCGCTGGCGCGTGGAATATCAAATTTACTGGGGTTGTGTTGGCGAGAACCTATCCATTTGATACCTGCAATTGGATTTTCACCACCTAAATAACAAGGCATGGCAATAATACGGTCTGCAATATGAGGTGCATCCGGCCATCTTAAATAAGGCTTAAGTGGTTGAACAAATTCTTGTTTTGCATGTAACCTAAGGCCCTCTTCGATAGCTTGAATAAAGGCATCACTGTGATCTGCGCCCAACTGCTTAAGATCGGTTTGACTTAAATAGCGTAGTTCAGTTTGTACTGTCATTGATAGTTCCTTAACTAGACGATTTGTTCTAATTGCGTATTTGAAAGGTGTCGTTGCTTAACCATGTCGAACCAATCTTGGTCGTAAACCAAATCCAGATAGCGGTCGCCACGATCAGCAAACAGGGTTAACACAACACTGTGTTTAGGGATTGAAGGAAGCAGCTTTTTAATAGCTGCAATTGCGGAGCCACTTGAGCCGCCTGCAAAAATACTTTCTTTTTTGACCAGCTCACGACATGCTAATGCGGATTCATAATCGTCCACATAAATTACTTCATCGACTTCTGTCGGGTCTAATAGCTCTGGTACTCTACTTGCGCCGATTCCGGGTAATTCTCTTGGGCCCGATGTTCCGCCAAAAAGTACCGAGCCTGTAATATCTACAGCCACAACTTTAAGGTTTTTATTCGCTTCTTTTAAACGCCGAGCAACCCCCATCAAGGTGCCAGATGTACTTGCCCCTACGACCAAGTAATCCACGTTAACGTCAAGATCATTGAGGATTTCTTCTGCTTCACCAAAGTAGTGGCTACGCCAGTTATCTGGGTTCGCATATTGATTTACCCATACGGCATTGGGGGTTTCAGCTACCAGTCGCTTTACCGTGTCTATACGAGTTTGCAGATAGCCATTGTTCTGATCTTTCTCAGTAACCTGAACAATATTTGCACCATAGATTTCTAGTAGCTTCAGGTTGGTTGGCGATATTTTAGGATCAACGACCGCAGTAAAAGGGAGTGCATGCTGTTGACAAATCATCGCCAGTGCAATGGCTAAGTTGCCCGATGAACTTTCGATGATATGGCTGTAAGGAGTGATATCTCCTCGCTTAATGCCTTGCTCCACCATAAACTTGGCAGGACGATCTTTGATACTGCCTCCAGGATTAAGCATTTCAAGTTTTGCTAAAACGGTATGCTCTTGATACGGAAACATTTTGCTCAAACGTACCGTTGGTGTATTGCCTACACAAGATAGGATACTGTCGTAAATCATTGTCCTTTGCCTCCACATTCGTTATGGGGCGCTAATTTACACTAAATGCAAATAAGATCAATTATTATTTGCATTTATAATCAATAATACAACTTTATTATGATAAGGCCACAAGCAGATACGAATATAATAGAATTCAACATGTTGAGATGCTTGGTAAAGCGCTTCAATTGAAAAGATAATTAACTTTTAAAACAAAGGATTTGATTTTTATCCGAGAGATAAAAACGTATGTATGGAATGAAGATTATGACAATTGAGGTGATGTAAAAAATAGCTATGCGCTAAAACAACCTGCTGTTTTAGCGCTTAGAAAATGGCTATCGTTTAACCTCAGTAGATATTAAATAGCTTGTATTAATGTTTTGCTCATCTGTTCCAGAAGCAATTGAAACTAGCTTATTGTCACCCGCCAAAACTTGGTATTTCTTTTCGTTATTAGACAAATTGACCGAGGTTATGTCATGCTTAACAGCCGCTTGAAATCCACCACTGTAATCAAACATGAGCATATGTGGTGTAAACTCATTGCCTCTGTTAGTATTTTTTCTATCCAGAAAGTTCATGTATACATCACCAAAATGATTGACTGCCAACCCTTGCATTTCAATCGTATCAGCTTCTAGCTCATGGACGGTTGTCCACAGCTCTTGTCCAACCTCATTGTAACGCGACACAGTTATTTTCTTCTCACCTGAATAAGAAACAACAATATCACCATTTTCCATAATCACTACTCGACCTGAGCGATTTTCAAAAAGGCCTTCTCGCCATTGCACTTTATGGTTTTTATCCACATAAACAATCTCACTAAATGTCACAATGGCCAAGTTGCCATTATCAGAAATGGCGACATCGTCTCCAATGTAACGTGTACCTATATCTGTCACAGTGACATCACGCGTCTTTAAATCTGCTGTAAGTGCAAAGAAGCTATTCCCAGTTCCGTACTGACACTGGTTGACACAGTAAAATATGCCGCCACCGATATATACCTTGTCACCAACCACTTTCAACGCTTGGATATCATACTTATAAATAGGGCTATCAGGAATATCTCTCACATTGAACTTACTGACATTACCATCAAAGTCTACCAAGCTAAGTTGTTCACCCGCATCGAGTATAAAAAAGCCATACTGTGGGTCAGCGTAAAATGTGAAGTACTCAGTTTGCGCGTTATCAGACAAAGAAATATCAAACCCAATTGCTTTAGTAATATTGAAGTCATTGTCTAACGTAATGAGCTGAGCTTGAGTATCTCGAACAGACAATAGAGACACTCCATTGCTGTGAGCAACAAGACGTTGAACAGAAAGCTCGAACGATACAGGCAGCTGTACGACCTTAACGATTTCATCGTTCGTGCCATGCACGTGCAATAAATGCTGTGTAGGGCCAGACGAATAATTAAACTTACGACCTACCGTCACAATACGGTTGTCTGCTGTTTTGGCCAGCACCTCAACGTTGAAATCATCTAGTTCATATTCATTTAGGCGACCTTCAGCTGTAGAACTTGGCACACTGATAGACAGTTCAATCACTTCTTCAGTTGAGTTAGCTTGGCCGTCATTGACAACAAACCGGGCTTGATCTTCACCATATACGCCATACGGAACGCTTATCGTCAGCTGGTCATCCCCAGACTCTGGTTGTTGAACAATGGCCTTTTCAAACTCACTTGTCAGCAGAAAACTAAGCTGTTCGGAGTCTACATCAGAAGCGTTTAGTTTTACGGTCGTCTCACTACCAGCCTCAATATCAACAGCGATAGATTCAGTCACAGGAGAGTCATTTTGTGCAACAACAGTTAATGTAACAGTGCCTGCCTCTGATACCAAATCACCCGCTTTCGCTCTGTAGCTAAACGTGTCACTTCCAAAGAAATCTTGATTTGGAATATACTCAAAGTTATTGCCCTGCACACTGATGGAACCACGACTAGTTGGAGTCTCTATGACAAAAGTAATGGCTTCTGCACTTTGCGTTGTGGCGGTAAATTGCCCTTTTAGCTCTTTATCTTCCATTACTTCCAGTGCCATATCCTGCACTTGAATTGTTGGTAGTGTGTTTTGAGAGGGGTTATCGTCTGATGTCCCTCCACCGCAACCGCTTAGCACAACAGCTAACAGTAAAGGGATGATCCGTTTTTCAGCGTTATTCATAAATATCGTTAATTAGTTTTTTAGCAAGAAACTATACCAACACACCAAGTTAGGAACAACTTATTCTGTCGTGTCTTTCACTATCATGACAAGTGTTATGGGTTTTCTGCAAATGAATGTGAACGAGTGGTTTATTCTTCTTTTACCAATTCAGATACCATATCTGAAATTCCCTATTAAACTCATTATGTAACAAGTGAACTTAGTAGCAGTTCCTTATGAGGGTTAACAATGTCAAAAATGATTCTTGGACTATTGGTTGGTGGGTTTCTTGGCATTATCTTGGGCGCATGGCTAGGCTACAAATTAAATATTGGCCGAGACCGACGTATTGAGTTCAATGAAGCTATCGAACCAATCAGAAAAGCCTTAATGAGAGGAGAGTACATCAATGAGCAGGAAATCAGCATACTTGTTGCTAAACTTGGCAGAGACAGTAAGGCTGTGCTCAATACCTATCGCAAAGTTTATCAGCCAAAAATGAATATGTCCGACGCCATTCTCAGAAAAGACATTTATGGCAGATTGACCTGTAACCGTGAAGAATATGAACATGCTATGAAATTGAAAAAAGATGCGATGACCAGCCTACTAATAAAATGCAAGCATCGTTAGAAGCAACGGTGATTAGACAACTAAGCACAATCAAGTTTTAATTTACGTGTGATATGCCTGATGTTGCTTTACAGGCAATAAAAAAGCACTGGAAAGTGGTGACATCCAGTGCTTTTATCTACTTCTTGTCCTAAAATTTCATGACTCTAAAGCCACAAAAAATCTTACTAAAGTATTCAGCCTCTAAAGCGCCTTATTTGTATCTGTCTTAACACAAATAAAGAAAGTAATAGTAGCATTAACATATGTAAGCTACCTCCCGAGCCGCCATCGTCACTGCCCCCGTTACTGCCATCACCACTTGTAGAGTGTTGAGCTTTAACAGTTATGGTTACCTCTTGTGAGCTCTGAGCAACACTATCACTTACGGTAACTTTAAAGGTTAGTTCAGACTGTTTTTGCACTGTTGGCGCAACAAACGACACGCTGTCGCTAGTAGGGTTGTCTATATCCGCTTTAACACCACCTAGCTGAGTCCATTGGTACGACAAAACATCGCCGTCTAAATCGCTTGCCTGAGCAATCAAAGTAACCTTTTCACCGCTCAGTACTGTGATGTTTGAAAGTGAATTAACCTGAGGTAGTCGGTTAACGTTTTTCACGGATATAGTAAATTGTGTTTCAAACAACTCATGTCCATCATTGATAAATAGTGTGACAACAGCCGAAAAATCTTCCGAAATTTCGCCAACTTTTAATTCTGCGACACCATTAACATCAGTCAAAGATACTTCTAAACGAGGGTCAGACGAGGCCCATTCATAACTTAAACTGTCACCATCTGGGTCTACCGTTTGACTCACATCCAAAATAATTTGCGAACGCTCATTCATGAAGTCTGGGTAGTCAGCTATCTCCAGTTCAGGTGCTTGGTTTGGTCTATCAATAGCAAGCTTAACAACGACTTCAATGCTTCCCGATTCTTCACCATCTAAGTCCATTTCTGCACCATCTTTGATGGCGATACCTAAACATGACTCACAATCGGCTAACACTATATCTGAACGTATCAACTCAACACTCTGCCAACCAGTACGAGTGAGTGCTCTAGCACTAACTTGGTCCGCAGCTATTAAGCTGTTCTTTACTGGCACGTAAAGTACAGATGAAGCGCCTTGGCTGCCAACTGCAACATTTAGATTAATCATTTCACTGACCGACTGAAATAGATCGTCCGTTAACTGAGCATCCCACTGATTAGCAGCAAAATAATTTGCAACCATTTCATCAGAAATAGAAGCATCCTCTGTTGTAAATCCAGTGCCCGCAATTTTAGCGGCTCCAACTCTTAATCTATCTATTATTTTGGTCGACTTAACGTAGGTGTTGTCATTAAGTTTCGCTAAAGTCACATCAGGCTGATCATCGAGATAGTCTGGTATGCCATCCCGGTCACTGTCCTTAACCCCCTCTTCAGCATCCGAGATACCATCGTTGTCAGAGTCGGCCTGTCCGTCTAGCTCGATTGAATTACCAAGCGGTAAAGAGTATTTCGCCCGCTTATGTGATCCTCCATTTAAAGACATGTCTACCACCAGTACAATTTCATCACCCTCGATGTTTGCAGGGTTAATTCCTACTGTCGCAACATTCTGATTGTAATCGATACTTTCGAGCGCTTGATGAGGCACCTCAGAAAATACAAAGCCGTAGTCACTGTTTCGGGGAATATTCACCAGCGTGAAATCAATATAAATGAAGTCACCTTGTTTATCACCTAGTGTAATTGGCGTACCTGCTTGCCAAGCATTGATGTCTACCTCTATTGTAAGCTCAGCCTCGGAATAACTGAAAATAGAATCTGTATGTTGACCAACAAACACCTCACCTGTACCGATTTCACTAACGTACACACGATCAGCGTCTGTAAGAAACTGTTCATTGAGGTATAGCTTGCCATTCTCTTTAACATTGAAAGACTCTGAATATCCATTACTGCTTGATAACGTCAACTGGAAGTCAGCTTCCGGCCTGCCAATTAATGAATAGTTCAAGATTGCTTGAGAGTTGCTGTATACAAAGGTTTCTGGGGCGATACGTAGCTCAGTCAACACATGAAGATCAAGCATGTAGGTCGCGCTATTTCCCACAGCATCGGTTAATTTGAGTGATACTTGCTTACGGCCAGGGTTGAAATTCACAGACTCCGTCAATTCAATCCCCGTTATCTCACTAACACTATCATGAGCTATCTGGCTCTCTCTTACAGTGAGAAGGAAACTAGCTTCATCTCTACCTTTGAGCTGCATATAGTCGCTCACCAGTACAGGTGCAGTCGTATCAACAATGTTTACAGTTTGTACAACCTCCGCGCGGTTACCAACAAAATCTTCAGCCACCCAAATTAATTGGTGTTCACCAAGAGGCAGTGATTTTCTGTCCAGCAAATAAACCGTCGGTTCTCTATGACCATTATCAGTAGCCGCGGGCAATGGCAATACACCGTCAATTTGGGTAAACTCAGCAGTCGCTTCAATTGTCACAGCATCCAGGGTAGCAAATTCAGGAGCCGCATTTTCACCTACATTTGGATTGCTAGGTTCACTGTCTTCAACATCTAGAACCCCATCACTATCACTGTCTTGATTATTAGGCAAAGAGTTAAGATTAAACTCCTCTAAGTTGCTGAGCCCATCAGCATCACTGTCCAGAGATGCATCCGCAGCGTTTAACGGATTTAGCGCATACAACACCTCCCAACCATCCAACATGCCATCACTGTCTGTATCAGAATTATGTGGATCGGTTGAGTTATTATACTCTTCAAGGTTTGTTAGGTTATCCCCGTCGGAGTCTGATGCTGCGTCTGATGCATCATTTGGATCCAATCCGTGGGTGGTTTCCCAGCTATCGGGCATACCATCTTCGTCACTATCTTGTGAGTTACTTTCTACGCCTGAAATATTCAGGTTATCAATAAACACGGCATCGAGACCTCGAGCAACACTTCCATCTTTAGAATATTCAAACAGGATTCTATGGCTGCCAGCAGTTATCGTTCGTTCAAAGCTCTGCCAATCATGCTCACCTGACAACCTCAATATTTGCTCGTTATCTAGATAAACAGTGAGGAAGTCATAACTCTCTTCCGTGCTTACTAAGTAGTCAAATGATAAAGCCCCATCGCTTGACTCAAATGTATATTCCACATAAGTAGTTTCTGAGTGGTCAATATTATTGTTAGTCAGACTAAAGTAATCTTTGCTTTTAAAGGTAGTTACGAACCAAGGTTCACTCTCATTTGAAGAGGTAAACTCAACCGGTACCACCCCACTTTCAAAGCTGAATAGTGACAATTGAGAGAAGTCTGGAACTGATGCAGGATTATTAGGTTCAGTACCATATACAGATTCAGATATGTTGCTGGCTCCATCATTGTCTAAATCAAGATCTTTATCTGTGTCTGATAAAGGATTTAAACCATATATGTGCTCCCAACCATCCGGCATTAAATCACCGTCCGAATCGCTATTATTTGGGAATGTACTCAAGTTAAATTCCTGAATATTTGTCAGTCCATCTTCGTCAAGATCACTATTTGCGTCTGTAGCATCAAATGGGTCTAAACCGTATCGAGTCTCCCACGCATTTGACATTCCATCTTCGTCACTATCACCATTTTGGCTAACTAGTTGAATATTATCTATAAACACCGCATCCAATCCGCTTGAAACACTAGAATCCTTAAAGTATTCAAAGCGTAGTGTGTGCAAACCTGCTTCCATATTCATGTCGAACTGTTGCCAGTCATGTATCCCCGACATTCTGTGAATCAAAGAACCATTTACATACACTTTTAAATAATCGTAGCTTTCTTCTGTACTTACCAAATAGTCAAATGTCAGAACACCACCATCTGTGACTACCAGAATATCAGCATGGGTATTTTCTCCATCATCGATGTCGTTGTTGGTCAAGCTGTATGCTCCCAGACTTTTAACATTGGTTATCTGCCAAGGAGCTGCGGAATCTGAAAATTCAATCGTTTGTGGTAACTCACCACTTTCAAAGTCAATGTTTATATCGTTGCTTGCATCAGGAACCGACGCACTGTTATTCGGCTCAGTCCCGAATAAAAACTCAAGCAAGTTACTAGCTCCGTCACCATCAAGGTCTAATTCAGCATCTGCAGCAGAGTTTGGGTCTAAACCATAATTTACTTCCCAGCCATCAGGCATTTGATCTGAGTCTGAGTCTGCACTTGTAGGGTTTGTTTGATGACTATGGAATTCATCATAGTCTGTTAAACCATCCTCATCAGTATCGGCCAAAGTCGGGTTGGTTTCTAATTCATACTCTTTTAAATTGTTTAATCCATCGTTATCAAGATCAGTCTGAGCATCATTGGGGTCAGTTGGGTTCAAGCCATAAAGCTGTTCCCAGTTATCATCCATAAGATCATTGTCAGCATCAACAAATTTAATGTTATTACACTCAACGCCTACATTTATGAACGCTTGAATTACATCTATAACCTGATAATTAAGGTCAATAGCTGAGTTAATAACACCACACGCACCATCTTCAAAGTTCGATGAAGCAACCCAATATTGCTGGTTGGCTCTAACCATCAGGTCAAACGCCTTTCGCACGTTCCAACCATTGGTATTCGATAGTAAATAGAAAGCTCTGTTGAATACGCCACTACTATAGTGAACATCTATTCCAGAGTAATATTGAGAAGCGTGATCTATTGAAACACCATCTCTAGAGGGGGTTTCAAAATAACGAAGCGCATCGGTTGTCTTGGTAATATCACCTCCGGTTAGCCAGTCATTACTACCTCTTAAGTAATATTCTGCAGCTTCCCCAGCGATGTCAGAAAAGGCTTCGTTGATACCGCCAGATTGATCAGCATAAATCAAGTCAGAATTCTGACTTGTGAAACCGTGGCTTACTTCGTGTGAAACGATATCCAACGACACCAAAGGATGAAACCTGTCAGCGCCATCACCAAAGGTCATCGCATAACCATTCCAAGTAGCATTTTCCCAACCTGTACCGGAATGAACACGCATCAACAATTTAAAGGTTAAAGGCGCTGTATTGTACCAATCACGGTACATATCATAAACGGCAGTACCGAAGGCGTGAGCATCATTCAATGGTGAATAGGCACCATTGATCTCTTTGTGAGTATTTTGGCTACAAGCAAAAGAGAACGCTTCACTCGGTTCACTCCCTGACTCCATAGTAACCGTTTTGACTTTGTCATTTTCTAAGTAACAGGTATTGTCAACCTGTGTCACTACTAGTGCTGGAAAATCATTCCCATATTCATAGCGACCGATTTTAGTATTCCCACCTGGTCCTGTCGCTTCTGCGTTATGGACATTATTCCAATGTTTTATCAGTGAGTAATCTGATTCAAGTACTAATGCTACTGGCTTGGAATGCATTTGTTGAGTTAATACGTCTAACTCTACCAATCGTGCGAACTTCGCCTCACCAGATTGAATGACCACATACCGCTGATTGGAGTTAATAGTATAAGAGACTGATTTATCGAGCTTTGCCTTTTTTAAAGCTATTTGAGCTGCTTTGTTAACATCGAACTTAAGGTTTTTTGATTTTTGTAATGTAACCTCATCGATGCTTTGTACAAAAAAACCACTAATATGTCCATTTGTCCCTTGTACACTTAGTTGCTGTGCCCAAATCGGAGTATCACCATAGTACTGCTGAAGTCGATAAGGATGATCTGCGCCTTTTGCCATGCGATTAGCTGATACGGCAGTTTGAAGCCTTTTAAAGTTCAATATATTTTGGCTCTTACTGCCCTTACTCACATAGCTATTCTGTGCTATAAGTGATTGTACTGTATCGTAATTATGCCGGGTTACCAACTGAGACTCTTCAGCCAGCGTGCTTCCTGCAAATAGGGTAGCCGCTGCAACTACACCTAGATTCGGTTTCATCTTCATTAATGTTCCTGTTATCCCAATATTAACCCGATTATTGTCTCGAATTTAGGTGTAGGTAACAAGTATTTAATTGATTAAATTTAGGGCAAGTACGACTGTAAGCCTTGGTTGATAAAGCAGAGATTTAGTGCAAAATCATGGACAAAGTCCATAGCTTTTGCGCAAGGTGAATATCGTGCAAAGGGTTAACGACAACGAACGCAGTGAGAGCGTTTCCTTTGCGCAAGGTGAATTATCGTGCAAAAGGTTAGCGACATGAGCTGATCTAATGTACAAAAACTAACTATAGGATTGTGCGATAACCCCGGGATCATATGGGAATGTACGGGATTGAGTGAGACACTATTTTAAACTTGGTTTCACATTATGTGAATAAACCCTAACTAGAACTGTATAGGACTCAATCAGATCTAAAGGCCGCTCATGAGCCACAAGCGGGCTGTTGAAACACTTTACTCAACAACGCCCTTGTTAGGTATCGGATGAATTTGCTTGTTAGATTTTTTGTGAATTAAATCACAGATTTTACTCATATATTCATTTGCAGATAACCTGAACTCTTCTAACTTCTTGGACAGTGCATCAAGATCAGCCTGATTTAATGATTTTTCTCTATGTTTAGAGTCAAATATAGAAGCTTGTTTCATCAGTTCACCAGTTTTCTTTAAAGTGTCTGTATTAATCTCACTAGCATAAATGGCAGCAAGAGATTTTACCCTGCTTTGTAAAATGAATGCTTTTTGCCCCATATCTTGATGGCCAAGATACTCTCTTACATACTCGACTGTTGCTCCTCCCTTGACCATTTCAATGACATCGCAATGCTTAACATAAAGTCGAAGATACATTTCCATTAACAGGCCGTGAAGCTCCTCCAGCTTTTCAACCGACTTTTCACGTTTACGTATTTCCGCTTCAAACTCAGATTTAAATGTGGCAAGTGCTTTTTTAAAGGAAACTTCAACGAGCAATTTGGCAATATATGCACTTGTAGCAATCAGAACTGTACTACCACCTAATATTTTTATCCATTCGTAAATTTGCTCCATATGCCCTCTGGAAATCTAACGCTTATTATCGAGACCTTACTAGGTATGCTATCTTGTATGGTCTCAATAAATCAATGTTTCTTATATCCGCTTCTAGCTCTCACCCGCCTGTCAGATGCACTCTGACCCGAATAAACTATTAAACATCATGAAAAGTCAGCGGCGTTTTGAAATTTACGCCGCTTTTAGTTTGGTTAGTTAACTGAAGTGGCTTTTTCAGCTTGGCCATTTCGGTACTGAGACTGTGTAACTTTGGCCGTATCAATCAAATGCTGTAAAGCGCCGTCAACGTCATCTAGCGAATTGCAGCCATATGAATTTAAAAACCCAGCTATATAATGAAGGGCTATTCGATCTTGTTCTTCCTTTATTAGCATGTTGCTTGTCCTTTATTATTACACCCTTCAAATAAGTCACCCTGAGCATCACCGTATAAGATCATGTTTTTGGTTCTGATCACCGTATAAACCCACTGAACTGAGCAGCCAAATTTTTTGGCAAGTTCTCGATGGTTGTTACCTCTAAACTCGGCCCATATTTGATTGCTCTTGAGCATTGCATCCAGCTTACGGCCTTTACATACATAAACATATTCGCCGCCAAATGTTGTACGCACGGTGTCTACTACATCTAAGCCCAGTTTAGTTGCTTCGTCTTCACCTAGCGCCTCTTTTGTTCCTTCGGCTACTAACTCTAAAATGGTAAATAGCATACCTTCAGCACGTTCAGATGCTTTGCCCAATTCCACATGATCTAAATTAGACATTACGCACCCCACTATATTTACCCAGCATTTGGCCTGTGAAGTTCAAAGCTGCCTCTAGCTGTTCAACATTACAGCGTTGAAACTTGCCGCTATAGTCAAATACATACCGCTGAGCTGTCACTTGCTCTTCCTTATATAAAGGAAGAGCTTTTAAGTCAGGTGCAAGTTCGTCCATGTCTTTTGCCATTACCCTTACATACCAACTTTTAAGTTGTTCAATTAGCGCATTAAGCATTTTTGGCTGTAGCCATTCCAAGCGCTCAATCGCCACGCTCTTATTCAAGCGCTTTGCCTGATTTTTTGACCAGTTCAGTAACGCTTGATCTGAGCCTTCCTTTATATAGCCGCGATATTTCATCGCAATCCAAAGTTGGCGCAGTTTGTCGAGCTGAGTTTTATCGTCTTTATCGCGGGTAATTGGCGAGTTTTTGCCACTGCGCTTTTTGGTAACAACCTTAAAGCCGTTTTCTTTCATGTAATCCAAAACACTTTTAAGCTCCGTAACATTCATATCCTTACAGCTTTCTTTGCCAGTCAGTTTTTCCAGCACTGAGCGGTATAAGTCATCATCCCAACCCAGTTGACCTTGGCCTACGTGTATCAATTGAATGTAGCGTGATTTACTCATTTTCATGGGGACCACCTTTATAGAGATTTACTAACCAACGGGATCTGAATCCATGCGCCCAGCTCGTTGCGTTCATAAAACCGTACGTATGTTTTTGTCGAGCCAAAAATAAACGCGTCATCTATTGCCTGCATACCTGCGGCCCAATCGTCTGATTTATGGCTATATCGGTATTTACTGCGCAGCTCCATTATCTTAGCTTTGCTGTACTGGCCCTCTTTGTCGGTTTCAAACGCGTTCATTACTATGTCTTTTATTAGCTGTGCTTCGTCGTCTAGCTTTTCCAGCAACCCATTTACCACACCTAAAAACAACTCTTTTGCTATTAGTATTTCGGGGCCAAAACTTATGTCGTCAGCAACTCCCACTTTTACGCGGCTTTTTCCATCAAACGAGGTCAGAGTTATGTTGCCCTTGGCTCCGCCAATCTCAACGTTGTAGCTATGGGCCATATCAGCAATAAAGTCGTTTACTTGCGAATACACACCACGTTTAAAGTGTTCATGCTCTGCGTTCAGTTGCTTTGCACGCTGCACCAGCTCTAACACCAGCGCATTTTGCGCCTTGTCGTTGTCGCTCACCTTACTTGCTGGTACTTTATAACCGCTTCTATTTATATAAAATTCTTGTTCCATCACTTCACCTACTGCATTGATAGTTGTCGTTGAGATTCGCCGTTAATCGGGCGGTTGATTAAATGTTGTTTTCCTGCCTTATAACCATCACGCGTAGCACTCCCTGTATTAGCTTTTTTACCACGCGTCATGCTTTTAGCTGTACTCAGGTTTGGGTAGTGTTTGGAGTAATACGCATCAACAAGGTGTTGCTCAGCATCGGTACGCGCAAACTCAGTGACTTGCGCATAAATTCCATTTACCCAACCTTCCGCGAACCTGTCTCCTCTAGCCATTTTTGTAGAGCGCTTGCAACGGTTTGATTGAGTTGCAACATATGCTGAGCGCTCTGCGATCATCTTCGGCCACAACACATCCCAACAATATGCAGCTAGTTCGGGTTGTGGCTGTATGCCTATAAAGCGAATTTCATTACCAAACACACTCTTACGTAGTACGGCATCAACGCCAAACGCGCGTTCAATCAGCCCAATAAAATTCGCCTTGTAAGTAACAACGCAACTTATGCTTACTGGAATACTCGCTTCATTAATATTTGAAAAACCCACATCTTCAGCACTAATACGATACTTATCCATGAGCGCTTGAGCTGAGCGCATAGCGGCTGCCGCTTCATTTTCATTGCTGGCCGATTTGGCCAACGCTAAGCATTTTTTTATCTTATATAAAATTCGCTTATCCACGGCTTGTTACCTCCTGAAACTGATGAAATTTATCGCCCTGACACTTGGGGCAAACCGTTACGCTTTCACCAACCCAGCCACAACCATTTTCTAAGCAACGCAAACCTTTTGGTTCTGCGATCACTACGATTTCACGCTGGCCAAACACGTTATCCCAGCCAGTTACTTGTGCATTTACTGCTTTTGCTAACAGCGTTTGCATTGCGCCATCATCAGCCAATAACGTTTTTGCGTGTTCTTGAGAAACAGTAACCGTTTTACTTACTCGCACTTGGGCCATGCCCGTTAGTTGTATTTGAACTTGTTGCATGGCTTATACCTTCTGTACTAGCTTTTCGGTGATCTGCTTTTCGCCAATTTGAGCGGCTAGGTTCATGGCTTTAGCAAGCCAAGTATTAATGCTCAGAGGATAAGAGCGGTCTAGCTCAATATCATCTAAAGCAATACCGTGTTTAATACGCCCATAACACTTGCCTTTGATTGCACTCATTGCGTCTTCGGTAAAGATGCGATCAGCATTGATACCAACACGGCTAAACTTATGCCTTATATAAGCAGGAACTTGCATACCCAACGGCTGCATCCTTATTTGGTTACAGCGCCAAGTAAACTCACGGACATATTGACCGCTAAGCTTTTTTTGCAGCTCATTTTGGCCGATTAATACAATCCCCATAACCCTGCGAAACCCATGGGTTAGCTCCCAAATTCGCTTAAGCAACTTAATAACATCAGAGTTTAAATCGTGCGCTTCATCAATGACCATCAGGTGTAAATGACCGTTATTGGCACTTTCAATCAATGCCTCTTCAATCGCGGCGTCTCGTTCTTCTGCACTGGGGCGATGTTTAATTTGTAGTGCTCTACAAATCGCTGTTGATATAGACTCAGCGGTGATCTTACGGCGGTCTAATCTGGCGGGTTGAATTAAAATAACGTCAGGGTGATCTTGTTGAATTTGATGAATAAACGCACGGCGTATAATCGTTTTACCACTACCACATTCACCAAACAACGCTATCATGCTACCTGCATTGGCAGCACTGAGCATGTCTTCTAAAATAATGCGGTGAGATTCAATCAAAAATACATCGGCTTCACTCGCTATTTCATTTTCAAATGGGTCACGGTGTAACTTAAAAAACTTCTTTGCATTGGCGGTTAACATTTCAGGCTCCGGGTCTTCATAATCTACTTCTGGCGATACTTTTTGGTTTGGTTCGTACCAACTAAAAAGGTCATTTAATTGCAGGTCTGTCGCGCCTGCTTCTTTTAAGTACTCTGTAATAGCTTTTTGTAACGCATTGGTATCACAGGTTTTTGGCCACTCTGCATGCGTGCATACACGGCTAAAACTTGCGGTGCTAAAGGTGAAACCTTTAGCTTTTAGCGCTTTTACTACTTGGGCTTGCTTAACTCCCAGTACTTCTAAAACATGGCTAAGCTTTGTTATCTTCAAACTGCTATCTCGCTATTTTCAGCACTGGGGTTTCCGCTATGCCCATATGCAACTGCTCTACAACGTTGTTTACTTCCGTTTCTACAACTTCTTGACTTGCTAGCCAGTCAATCTCGTTTACTCGTAATGGTCGGCCTAAGCATTGGGCAACCATCATGCGCAAGTCGATTGAGTCCAGTACTTTGCCTTTACGCTTAGGTGCATCACTGATTTGCTGTGCAATGGGGCTATCAGGTGAGATGGTTTCTCCTTTAGGCGTGATCCGAGCTTCGTGTTCAACCTCTTTAAGGTGCGAATGCGCAACCAAGCGACCTTCAAAAGGTGCAACTTTGGCCTTTTTGGCTTTTTTAATTTCGTCTTCACTTAAGTTAGGAAATGCGAGGCGATCCGCTTCTTTTGACGCTGTTTGGATTTGGGTATCAGCATGGCGTTCATGTTCTTCGCCAATCACTGGCCCGTCTGCTCTAAAGCCACTTACATCAAACTCAATAGGCTGAACTTGGTGGTACACCAATTCGTCCAATGGTGTCTTAACACCAACGAGTAAGTCTGGTGAATCTCCCACTATGATGGGGCTAACCGTTACTTTGATCCCATTACTAATATGCTGTAAGTCAGCGAGGTCGTAGACCAGTTTTGATTTAGTTCGAGGGTGTACATAACTGATGGTTAAGTCACCTTGAACCTTTCTATCTTCATCGGTTCTAGTAAGCAAAAGCCTGCATATTTGTTCGTCTGGCAACATACGCAAATAATCGCGATTCTCAGGCTTATAGATGTTAAGCCAAACATCAAAACGTGCTTTTTTGTGACGGCTATGCTTGCAGTTCATACCCGGCACTTTGTCGGCATTAAATGCTTCTTGCCATGCCCATACTGATTCGTTTAACTCCGCAACACTGCCAACAGGCTCAAACAAAATGCGGCTTTCAAACTGCTTTTCAACAATGTTATTAGCTACTTCAACCGCGCCTTTGGCTCTTGGGTTGCCAGCCTCATGCGGGATATTTTTAACTTTAAGCGCGGTAAGCACATTGGTGATCGCCTTAGCAGTATTGGCACTGCCTTTATCCCATAACAAAATCTGGGGAACGCCCATAAAGGGTGAGCCTTGCTGCTGCTTCCAACACCACATTAAAAAATCAAACATGATGGCTTGAGTCTCACCCGCTGACTCATAATAGCGAACACGCAAAGCGCCACTGTTATGGTCAATCAATACATAACGCCAGACTCTTAAATGTTTAATACGCTCTATATTTTCAGGCTTATTCGCGTAAAACTCTGCATCGTTTGCATAACGCTGTATTTTTCCTTTTCTACCCGGTGGGTAATAAAGCAAGCAGTAGCTAGGGTCTACTTGATGTACATGGTTAGGGGCAAGGCTGCGCATTTGCACATGTGGCTTAGCTTTATCTAACGCGCTAACAGCAGAATTTCGTTTTGCGAGTACTCTGCTTATCTGGCTTGTACTTAGGCACCTATAGCCATTGGCCACCAAGATTGATTTGGCCGTGGTAATGTCCATGATCCGCTTACCATTATCACGAACGCCTTGATTTAAGATGGCCACCATCATGTTAATGGCTTCTTCATCCATTGTGGTGGTGCCAGCATCAACACGCTTTGCTTTGCCGCTTTGCCAGCCATTAGCCTTTAAACGGCGGTACAGCGCATCTTTGCTCAACCCCAGAGTGTTGCAAGCTTGTTGGAGTATGCTGCCTTTTTGCCCATGCTTGGCATTGGAGAGTTGTTCACCCCAATAGTCGAGAGATAAAGAAGTCATTCGATCACCTCCATTCCCTCAAAGCCTAACTCGGCAAGCCATTCACCAGACGGCTTTGCATCATCTAAATGGCCGTAGCTTCTATATAGCTCATTCCATACGTGCGCCAACTGGCTCAGCAATACTTTGCTATCGGCATACAGTGCCGAGCGCGCCGCTTCGTATGTTTTTTCGTCCAAATGAGTCAAGGTTTCAAGCTGCTCACCAAGTAACGTTAACTGGTTAAACCCTTCGCGTACTTGCTTATGGATTGATGTTAGCGCCTCAAAAAACTGTTTGGTGTCACCTTGCCAACGATCTACTGAGAACTTTTTAACTTCCAGTTGCTCTCTAACCTGTTGCAACTCAATCGCAGTTTTATTTGACTGCTCACGGCTTGCCTTTAGCTGTGTTTCAGTTGCGTTAAGTTCAGTTTTTAGCTTGTCAGACTCTTTGGCGTGTTTAGCTTTTAGCTCGTCTATTAACTCCTTAACCGCTTCTTTGTCACCTGTCTCAACGGCTTCGGATTCAATAACTTTTTGCTGTTCGTCTTCGGGCAACTGGCGCAAAGCGCGTAAATCTCGATAACCAAGCTGCATTTTCTGAGATTGCTCGAAAAACTCTTCGCCAAATTTCTGTAGGTTGCTCAGTTTTTCATCTACATGCTGCTGGCTGCTGCGTAAAATGTGCTTGCAGCAATCCCCCCAATTACTGACCGTCAGTAATTCCCCACTTTCGGCAATGTAGGTTAACCCCTTGTATGCCTTGGATTCTTTAATATCATGTAGAATTTTAAGTTCACTGACAGTCAGTAGTTTGGCCGCAAAATTAAATGCTTGAGCCTGACCGAGTTTAAGCAGAACATCTTGCTTAGACGCAAGAATATCTCTGCCTTCAACTATGGCCTTTTCGGTTTGTGGTGCAATTTCTGTTGTCATAACTACCCCAACACACTGTAGTTGTTACGTTCAATTTGTAGGTTGCGTAGTACCGTTTTCATGTTGTGATCAACGGTATTGCTGAGCTGCACAAGCTTTTTGTGAAGCCGCCAACGTTTCTCATTTGCTGGCAAGCGTTCGGCCCAACCTGCTTGCGAAAGGTTTGCAAGTAAGCGCGTTACATCGGCTTTACTGGTTTGCAGTTCACTCGCTAGCTGATTCGGTTCAATACCTTCAATTTCGTGGCCAGCCATTAGCTCAACCAATCTTAAAACGCGCTGTATTTGATCACTGGTATATTGGCTATTCATATGGCGTTCCTCATGGCGGGTTTATATGGCTTTTGCCTAGGGTTGTTAAATAGGCTCACGCAATCAGGGCATACCACATCTATATCAAACGCTTCGCTCGCCACATGTCGCCAACCAATATGGTTTGCCGCGTATAGCCAACTCATTGGGTGTGTATCAAGGCGTGTTGCTCGCTCAATTACTTGGCAACATTGGCATTGCACTTGAACAAAACCATGCTCTTTGGTGATGTGCTCAAATTTTATAGGGCTAGTTAGTAAACTCATGATCTGTCTCCTTGATTTACCAATGCTTTTAGCTGGTCCATGTTCATTAAATAAATCGTTATGCTGTCTCGTTTACCCAACCATTTAGGGCAGTTTTGCTGTTTTTTAGACGTAACTTGGTCTTTGATAGTCATGCTATTTGCTCCTAAATAAGGGGTTGTTGAGGGTCGTCGAGCTTTTCAGCTTCGAGCTTGTGGTAGGCAAGATCCTGCATAAGTAATACAAGTTGGTCAGCCACATGCTGGGCATTGCCACCGCCTTCTTCTAACTGCATCACCATACCGATCACTTGATTGGCGAATTGGTTTAGGTGGTTTAGCGTTGGCATAGATGGCTTTTTACCTGTTGGCATATCAATCAACAGTTTATCTAAACTGTGTGCCATGTATTGCAATGGGTATTCTTTGCCAGTTGCAGCCATGAAAGGGATGAGTAAGCTCGATGGCATATCGCCACTACCCAAATATTTGTACAGCATATCGGTGCTTACACCCGTTCTGTCGGCTATACGTGGTACGCTCATATTACGAGTGGCCTGCGCATGTTCCTTACATATTTGTAGCGATTCCGGCAAACTGCGAGTAACTATGCGGCTCCACTGCCTACGTTTTGGCTTAGTCATGGCAACCTCCATTTTGCAAGTGGCAAGATGCTAAAAAACCATTCCAAAAACATACATTTTTTGGAACTTCACAAACGTAGATCGCACTGGCTAGAATTTGATCATCTTGAAAACGGGGGATCAAACCATGCAAACCAACTACGTTAGTTACCAGTTTAATAATTGCCTTGAATGGCTGTGTATTGACGATAAACCCAGTACCGTTACACATACCCAAGTTAGTGCGCATAGCATCCGTAAACTGCTTTTTGAGCTGGGTAAATACGCCCACATTGAACGCAGGGTTGTAGTTAATAGACTGTACAAACAACAAAACTCGGCTTTGTTTGCTTTGATTGCGTTGTGTTACGCAAAAGCGGATATTATTCATTGTTTGGCTCCTGTAAGTTCTGTAACTCAAATGATGGTTAGTTGGTTACTTAGCCCTTACGAGGCCAAAAGTTGCTGAAGTTGAGCGATTCCCTGTTGACGCGCCATGCCTCTAAGCACTTTTGGTCGAGCATACGACGTCACATTAGGGAACACTTCTTCGGTTGGTTTATCAATGATTTTGGCTATAAAGTCTGCGACACGTTTTGACTGTGTATGTCCACAAACAACACCGGAAACATTAGATAGGTTTACCTCTAAAACTTCCGCAATCATTGAAAGCGTGTAGCCTTGCTCAGCAATCGCTTGTTTAATTTCATTGGGTTTCATAGTACATTACCTTTTTATGTGAACCCTTTTGTGATGTTTTGGCGAACGGTAAACAAAAGGGTTTAGTTAACTGTCGAGTTGATAATAGTACATATATGTCCTCAAAAACAACAAAAACAGACACAAATGTCTGCTCAAATTTCAAGGATGAACGTAAACGCTTGAATCTAAACCAAAAAGAGGTTGCAGATTTTTTATGTATGTCTAGTAAACAGATCAGCCGTTGGGAAAGCTCTATTGCGATCCCTTCAGACAAGCTTGCAGAATTAGCGGCCATGGGCTTTGACTGCATGTATGTATTGACGGGTAATAGGTCAGGAATACAAACAGTTGGACCTACGGGGATTGATATAGAGCGAGCGGTTGAAGTGGCAACACATGCCGCTGGTGAGGCTATAAAAACGGTTTACGACTTAAAAAGTGCGGAAGCATTACTTGAGGGGAAACTGGATGCTATTACAAACTATAAGCATATAGTGAAAGCTGCTGAGATCATAGCTAGAGCAGAGCTAACGGGAAAGGTCAGCGCTAGCACCATTTCGGAGATTGCCAAGTTAACGCGAGAAAGTAGCTAGTTTTTACCGAGCATTTTTTGTTTCTCATGGGTTGGGTTTAAAAGTCCCAACCTTACGAGTTTTGCTATACTGGCATCTCGTTCTCGTCGAAAGCTTGCGTTTAGCAGCAAAAGAGTTTCTTGGCTCACACCTTCAAAAACAAATTCACTCAAATATTTGCTTTGCATCAGTAACTTGCTACTTTCCTCTAAGGCTTGTTGATGCTGGCTTGCTCTTAGTGAAATGACATTCTCTGAGTTATCAATCAGATCTAACCGACTGGCTTTAGCTTTAGTGTGGTAAATCTTATTGATTAAATATATGGCCCACAAAAAGACAATGGCAATATTTATGAAAATAAACCAATCTAAGTCCATTCGTGTTTAACTCCATTTATTATCTGGTATAAGCCGAGCCGTGCGCGTTAATGGATAAATCAAAATCAATAGCGCGGCCAGACTGTTAGACATGGCAATACCAATTCGATAAACAAACTCTAAGTAATTGGCTTCAAATATCACTCGATCCGCATAACGTAACAACTGTAGGCAAATCGTCATTGCCGACAAATAACAAATATATCTTGTTATTTTTGCTAATTCACAGCGCTTAACGTTATGCCAATGGATAATAGCTACAACGAATAACAACTCATGTAAGCTAAAGAAAAAGTAATATAGCTGCCGCTTTCCGTGCGTACTCATATCAGCAGACAAAATAGCATCGGCAGCCAATCGTCCAAAGAAATGAAAGAGACAGGCCGAAACAACCAATACAAACAAGGAGTGCTCAACTTGCTCCCTAATATCCATACTTGGTTTGCCAATGAACATCTGTTTTGCTGAATGTTTAGCAAAAAATACTAGCGCAAAGAGCGCTAGTATTTTGCTCACTATCACCATCCAGTCGATAGTTATCATGATTGCATTCATTGCAAACTTATCCGTCTACTTTTGTGCCTGATAATTCTGGTTTAAATGAAAAGTTAGCTTTGGCTACTTGTGGCTCAGAACCGCCACCAGCACCGCCACCCGATGCTCCATGTACTTTTTTTAATTCGCTTAATGGTAACGTTTTATTACTTAATTGACTGTTCATTCTCTTACCTCAAGATGTTAATAAGGAAACACAGCATAACATTAAACATATAAAGCTCATTTAAACCAAATTAATAAATCATCTACGTGATGGTGGCCAGTTTCCGTCACCTGACGCCAATATACCGGGTTCAGTGCCGCCACCGTTGCCTAACAAACGTATAGGAGGACCACCTTGATCTCCTGTACCAGCGCTTCCACCAATTACTTGATTAAGTTGTTGTCTAGATAGAGTTTGTATCAGTTGCTTTTTCATTTGAACGTCTCAAATACCAAATTAAATTTGTGATAGTTCCAAAGTTGCAGACATAAGGAGGTAAGAACAACATCCTGTCGCTAGATTGGTTACTAAATCCGTTAACAGGACTATAACACTACACCAAATGTTTAGTATAGTGTTTTGCTGCCGTACTCATGAAATTATTCATTATCCCTTTAAATTAATAGGATTCAGTAACAACACAAATTCTCAAAACAATGTACTCATGATATATAGTTATACACAATAATTTAACTTTAAAGGGCTGCGCTTATTTCACTATAGTAAGCTGCGCTCTTTTTCGCTTTGATGTGTTACATTGACTAAACATTACCAAGTAATTAGATCTATGTAGCGGCCATAGGGCTATTTATATAAATACTTATAACTACAGTTAGTATATGAATTCAAATAAATTACGGTTTTGCTGGTGGAATATAGGGCTATCACCCGCGGCTTCCAGAGCATCCTCTAGAGCTAGCCCCGAAAATTATGACATGCTCGTCGAGTATATCGTTTACCTTTTTGATGCTCACGTTTTAGACTTCCTATGTCTATGTGAAGTCGATGATGATGACTTTAACGAACTGCACAATAGGTTGGCCGAATTTAAATTTGGCTTATGTGACCTTTACCCAAAAACCAGTACTAGCAGATCTCGCTTTGATTGTATAGCCATCTATAATCAAGAACGCTTTGAAGTTACCCCCCAAAGAGTGCTTGAAGAGAGAGTCGCAAATACAAACATCAAAGTTGCTCAATTAATATGTGTAAATGATTTAGATAATGACAGCGAATTTTTTATTTATTTGGCTCATTGGCCAAGCAGGCTATACGAATCTAAAGACCTCAGACGAAAAGCTGCAAGCTTCCTTTGGAATGATGCCAAAGAACTCATAAATGAAAGCAATAATGTAATTTTTATGGGGGATTTTAATGCAAACCCTTTTGAGGATTGTTTAACAGATGATTTAAATGCAACCAGATGCCATGAGATGTGTCGATATTACCCGACACAATTTATTTATAATCCTTTTTGGAGAAGTCTTACTTCTGAAGAGCAACTATCGTTAGACAACGCAACTCAGCAATTCCCTTCTGGTACTTACTATTACAAAAAAGACAGAAAATCAAAATGGAATGCTTTCGATCAAATCTTAGTTTCATCAAGCTTAGTCAGCGATGGGCCATGGTATTTAAATGAATACGAAACGGGTGTAATCTATGACGAAAACATATATGAAGCTTTTAGTAGCAAAGATAGTCATATAGATCATTTCCCCATAATATGCACAATTGATAAAGTTTAGGCCGAAATATGAATGATTTTTTACAGTCTCTACAGCAAGGTAAAGAACGAGCAGCAGAAAATGACAACAATAAAAAAGAAATCAATGAAATATTTGAAGATTTCATACAGAATTTATCAACTTTTTTGCAGATCGAATTGACATTAAAATTCAAAGGTGAAATGAAAGTCGAAGCACCAACTAGAGTTCACCAACCAACTAGAAGACCAATGAGAGTAATAATGCCTACCCTTGCGGACTTACAAGTGAAAGAGGAGTCTACTGGCTGGACTGAAGTGCAAGTCAAAGCCCCAACTCACAGTCCAATCTCTTTATTCTGTATAAGATATGGTGAAGTTAGCTACCCTCTTTCTATCAAATATAGTGATGTAAGGAAAACAGCCAGAGATAAAGACGACTTACTGAGCATATTAAGCGACATCGCCCGTAGCCCAGACCTCCATTATAAACTAAAGCCAATTGAACCTAATCGCGAATAGCATTTATTAACCCAGTTTAAAATTCATCCCGTCACGATTTAGGCACTCTGTAGCAAACCAAATGCTACGGGTGCCTTATGACACTACCCAATCTAAATTACTTTAAACAACAGCCAGAAATTAAAGCCGCACTTGCGCCTTTTTCGCTGCAATTTGCTGATGCTATTTTGCCTATCTTATATTTGGAGGGTGGCTTAAATGCAGACGGCGGCTTAAATAACACACCTACTGACAGAGGCGGTTTAACTAAGTTTGGCATAAGCCAACGAGCCTACCCACACCTTGATATTCCAAACCTAACCCTTGCACAGGCCGTTCGCTTATATCACCGAGATTACTGGCGGCCCATGCAGTGCAGCGAGCTTAATGCAGGTATTGCTTTAATGCTGCTTGATGGCGCTGTCCAACATGGTATGCCAAGCATGAGCATACTGGTGCAGCGTTATGTTGGTGCCAAGCCTGATGGTCTCTTTGGGCCACTCACACTTAAAGCTTGCCATAGTGTTTTGCCAATGCAGTTATGCGTTGGTTTGAGCTTAAAACGCGCCCGTAAATACGCCCGTATCTGTAGCAATGACACCAGCCAACAACCTAATTTAAATGGTTGGTACAACCGCCTTGAACACATTACTGAGCGCGCCATTGCAGGAGTACACCATGGGTAGAAACTGGGATTGGTCACGCGAGCAAGGCCGTATAAAGCGCTTAGAGGCGGAAGTACAAGCCCGAGTAAACAACAAGCCATTTGACGCAAACAATGTGCCTCTACACAGCCATGATGGCACCTACCAAAGCATGTTTAACAAAGGCTGGCATTCTGTTTTAGAAATTGACATCCGTCTGCGTGTCGATGCCATTCGCTCATACCACGCCGCCAGTAACCGAATTGCCAAGCGCTTTGAGGTGAGTCATGGATGATTGGTTAGGGCTGGGTAAATTAGTGGGCAACGTGATTGATGAAGCGTTTACCTCCGATGAAGAAAAACAAAAGCTCACGAATGAGCTAACTCAAATAACCAATGCCCTAAAAGCCAAAGAGCTCGAATACAAAGCGAAAGAGCTTGAGCTTCAAGGGCAAGTCATTCAACTACAAGGCCAAGTGCTCGCGGCTCAGTCTCAAAATATTACCGCTGAAGCAAAAGGCGAAAGCTGGCTTCAGCGCTCTTGGCGTCCTATCACCATGCTGACGTTTTTAGTTTTGATTGTGCTCAACGCATTTGGGTTGTTGGCTAATCCACTACCCGAAAAGGCATGGGAACTACTACAGCTAGGCATAGGTGGCTACGTTGTTGGTCGCACAGTTGAAAAGATAGCCCCCGGCACAGCTTCCAAAGCCAAAGAAGTCGCCAAATCAATCATTAACTCATTAAGGAACCCACATGGACATCGTTGACGATGCACAGCGTATTGCTGAGCAAGATTCAGAGCGCGCGCTAAACAAAAACAAAGCCCACTTTTTGGGGCAAGACGTCGACTTTATGCATTGCCTTGAGTGCAACGCTGAAATCCCAAAAGCACGGCGAGACGCCATACATAGCTGCAAACATTGCGTTGATTGCCAAGAGCTATTAGAGCGTGCAGCAAAGCACTATAGGAAGCCGTGATGGAATTTATATTGGAATGGTGGAAGCAAATACTTGCTTTATCACTGCTCATTGTTGGGGCTGGCGCAGTTGCGTGGCTTCGAGCCACATTTGTAAGTCGTACAACACACGATGAATTAGCTACGCGCGTTAGCGCTGTTGAACAAACGGTTGCAGACTTGCCCAGCGGTGAAGATTTACATGACCTAGACAAACGCTTAATTGAGATTGGCGGCAAAATTGACGCGCTCTCGCCTCAATTAGCCACATTACAAAACACAACTTCCCTATTAATGGAAAACGAACTCAGAGGTACGCGCAATGGCGATGCATGAAGTACAAGCAGAACACCAGCGGATCACTATTTTGATCGCACTTAAGGATTCGGCTGACTATGGCGCAAACACCAGTATGTTAGCTGATGTATTGGCCCGCTATGCACTTGGGTGCAGCCGTGACCAGCTTAAAACTCAACTTAATTGGTTAGAGCAAAACAGCTATGTAACGCTCGATAGGCTGACGGACAACACATGGGTTGCCCGCATTACGCAAAACGGCATAGATGTGGCTGAGGGTAAAAGCATAGTGCCTGGCATAAAACGCCCCGCGCCAAGGAGTGTGTAATGACAGACAAGGTGCGGCGCTCTAAGCCCAGTAAAATTGACGCTTTACCAGAAGCAATAAAGAAAAAGCTAGACGAATTACTTAGAGACTCTGGCAATTCACAAGCGGATATTTTGGATGAAATTAATAAATTGATCCTTGATGCGGGGCTTGATGAAGAGGCTACTATTTCGCGCTCTGGCTTATCTCGCCACGCCCAAAAACACGAAGCCATAGCGGCACAGCTTAGAGAAACCCGCGCGGCCACCTCTGCGCTGGTTGCTGAGCTTGGTGATAAACCCATGGGCGAAACATCAAAGCTTGTGCTTGAAATGGGCCGTACTCAGTTATTCAAAGCCATGCATCAACAACTGCTTAACCCTGATGAAAATGCCGAGGTGGACGTAGGCATGATCAAAGAGGTGATGCTCAGTATTCAGCGCCTTGAAACAACCGCAATGCATGTGCATAAGCGCGAAACCGAAATACGCAAAGTTTTTGCTGAAGAGGCGGCCGCAAAGATTGAGGAAAGTGCCGTGCTAGCGGGCCTGTCAGAAGAAGGTGCTCAGCTCATTAAAAACCAGATCTTAGGAATCGCATAATGACTGAAAGCGTCAGCAATGCCAATGAAGTAGAGCAACGCTTTGGGCTACCCTCATACATACCGTTTGACCCCAGCGAACTACTGCTAGGCTACCAAAAACGCTGGATAGCCGACCAATCCCCGCTCAAAATCGCCGAGAAAAGCCGCCGAACCGGTATCACATGGGCCGAGGCGGCTGACGCCGTACTAGAGGCCAGTAAAAGCAAAGACGCGTTTGGCACCAATCATTTTTACGTTGGCTCTAACAAAGAAATGGCCCGTGAGTTTATTGAAGCGGCCGCCATGTGGGCCAAGGCGTTCAATAAAGCTGCTGGTGATATTCAAGAAGAGCTATTCATTGATGATGGTCAAGAAGGCAAAGAGATCCTTACATTTGTGATCCACTTTGCCAGTGGCTTTAAAATCCAAGCGCTTAGCTCCAACCCTGCCAATCTAAGGGGTATGCAAGGCAATGTAACCATTGATGAGGCCGCATTTCATGAGCGCTTAGCTGAAGTGCTTAAAGCCGCTTTAGCACTGACGATGTGGGGCGCAAAAGTCAGACTAATTAGTACGCACAATGGTATCGACAACCTGTTCAATGAACTCATTCAAGACAGCCGTGCAGGCAAAAAGCGCTATTCGGTGCACACTATCACTATTGAAGATGCTTGCCGCGAAGGGCTATACCAGCGCATATGCCAAAGGCAGCGTAAGCAATGGACGGTTGACGCCCAAAGCAAATGGATTGATGACCTTATAAAAGACACAGCGAGCGAGGAAGACGCCCGCGAAGAATACTTTTGCGAACCCAAGAAAGGTGGCGGTGCATACATTCCCCGAGTCTTAATTGAAGCCGCTATGACCAAAGGCATCCCCATTGTTCAGTATGAAGCGTCCAGCGACTTTATGAGCTGGACCGATGAATACCGTAAAACCGAGATTGACGCATGGCTAAAAGAATATATCGATCTACTGCTTGAGAAGTTAAACCCAGCGCTAAACCATAGCCTTGGCGAAGACTTCGCCCGCCGTGGCGACTTAACCGTATTTGTGCCGCTAGAGATAAGCAAAGACTTATCCAAGCGCGTGCCCTTTGTCGTTGAGCTTACTAACCTCACCTATGATATGCAGCGCCATATTATGCTGCATATCGCCACACGCCTACCCCGCTTACAAGGCATGGCATTTGATGCCACGGGTAATGGTGGCTATTTGGCCGAGGCGGCAGCTTTACACTTTGGCACCGAAATGGTCGAGCAAGTCATGCTAAACGACCCTTGGTATCGGGAGTGGATGCCAAAGCTTAAGGCTGAGTTTGAAGACCAAAACATTCAAGTACCTAAACACCAAGATATTTTAGGCGATTTACAAAAGATCTCTGTGCGCAACGGCACCCCAAAAATAGACAAAGGATCTGATAAAGGCTCCGATGGCCGCCAGCGTCACGGAGATTTTGCCGTAGGCTTGGCAATGGCAGTACGAGCTGCTTGGATGGATGGCAGCGCCATTGAGTTTACCCCACTTCCCGATAAACACGACTCTAAAACCAACCCTGATTTTAACTACAGCGACCTAGGCGCATACCAAGGTTCGGGGTGCTGGTAATGCGGTGGCGTATTCACTATCAGTACATTTTTACGGCATATGACGAATATGTAGATATCGAAGCGAAAGGCCGTAAAGCCGCCGAAAAGTATTCAATGACCTTAGAGGTGTACGTTGTATCCATTAAACCCATTTTAAGAGTAAAACCATGCTAGTAGATATTAACGGCGATCCGCTCACAATCAAAAAGTTAGACAGCAATCAAACAGAAGAAAACAGCCAAGTAGCCATGCTACTAAAGCAGTACGCTGAGCACCCGACACAAGGGCTTACGCCTGCTAAGCTTGCTAGTTTACTCAAAGAGGCCCAAGAAGGTAATTTGGCTGCCATCGCAGATTTAGCCAAAGACATTGAAGACAAAGACGGTCATATCAGTTGTGAACTTGGCAAACGCCGCCGCGCCGTATTGGGTTTTGAATGGAATATAAAACCACCGCGTAATGCCACACCTGAAGAGCAACGCGATGCAGATATGCTTGTAGAGGTGCTTGAAGATGCCACTTGGTTTACCGATTTTAAGTTTGATTTAACAGACGCAATGCTTAAAGGCTTTTGTGCCAACGAGTTGCAATGGGATTACATCGAAAAGCAACAACTGATCACAGGCTATACTTTTCGTGACCAAAATCTATTTAAAACCCATCCAGATAATTACAACCAGCTTGTTTTGAACGACAGCTCTGACGAAGGTGAAGCGCTTAACCCCTTTGGTTGGGCGCTTCATATTCATAAATCAAAATCGGGTTATGTACACAGGGCTGGCTTACTCTCTGTACTTGCTTGGCCATTTTTGTTTAAAAACTACAGTGTGCGCGACTTAGCCGAGTTTTTAGAGATTTACGGCTTACCCGTGCGCGTGGGTAAATACCCAAGTGGTGCCAGCGATGCAGAAAAAGCCACGCTACTGAGAGCTGTTATGGCCATTGGCCATAATGCAGGTGGGATTATCCCAAGAGGCATGGAGATTGACTTTCAAAGTGCAGCTAACGGCCAAGCCGACCCATTTGAAAGCATGATCCGCTGGTGTGAGCTAACGCAATCTAAAGCCATTTTGGGTGGCACACTAACCAGCCAAGCCGATGGCAAAACCAGCACCAATGCACTGGGCAACGTACACCAAGACGTAAAAGAAGACATCACGCTTAGCGACTTACACCAGCTTGAACAAACCATAAACCGTGATGTTATCTACCCCATGTATGCGCTTAACGGTAAAAGCTACAAAGGCAACCGCCGTTTACCACGCTTTGAGTTTGATACCTCCACCAGCGATGAAATGCGTGATTTGGCATATCCATTACGTTCATTAGTGAGCCTTGGTATGCAGATCCCACAAAGCTGGGTGCATGAACGCCTAAATATTCCAAAGCCAAGCGAAGGTGAAGGCGTTTTAACTGTGCCTGTAGAGGACCAAAAAGGCACAACCCCTGCCGCACTTAATACCGCCATTGCCGCGCTTAACACCGAATACCAAAGCCGCAAAAATCAAACCGCCCTAGATGAAGCATTAAACGCCATTACAAATGGTGATATGCGTGACGAGTACAAAGCCACGCTGCAACCGCTACTAAACAAACTAAACCAAAGCAGTGATTTAGCAGCCATTGAACTTGCAGAGCTTTACCCAACGCTTGACCAAGATGCACTCTCGGAGCTGCTTACCCGCTTGTTCTTTGTCAGTGAACTATGGGGCACCATCAATGAGTAGTGCCCATATTAGCGCGGCATTTGAGCGCGCGCCCATCGACGCCGTGGCTTACTTTAAATCGAAGGGGTACGCCATTAGCGATGAATGGCACGATGTGCTAACTGTTGCCCACAGTAAGGCGTTTACCGTTGCCCGCGTACAAAGCATGGACGTACTCGAAACCATACGTAAATACACCGACCAAGCCCTCACCGAGGGCTTAACCGCAAAGCAGTTTAATGCAGGCCTAACCCCAGAGCTGCAAAAGCACGGTTGGTGGGGCAAAGTTAAAAACGAACAAGGCGATATCATTCAACTGGGCAGCCCATACCGCTTAAACACCATTTACCGCACTAACATGCAAACGGCCTATATGGCTGGGCGCTATCGCCGCTTGCTGGCCCGCGCTAAAACCCATCCCTATTGGCAATACATCGCCATTGATGATGGGCAAACAAGGCCAGAGCACAGGCTTTTAAACGGCAAGGTCTTTCGATTTGATGACCCAATTTGGCAAACCATGTTCCCGCCCAATGGTTGGGGGTGTCGTTGCCGCGTTCGCGCGCTCACTGCGGCACAAGTCAAAGCCCGTGGCATAACGGTTGAAAACGGTGAAAGCTACGTACAACAATTTGATGCTGAGATTGTTAGCCGTGAGTCTGGCGAAGTGAAAACCGTGCCCCATGCGCGATTAAAGCTACCCAGTGGCGATGTAATGACCCCAGACATTGGCTGGGCCTATTCACCGGGGCAATCTGCATTTGGCACAGATATGGCCGTGGCACAAAAGCTAGGTAAAGTTGAAGATGTGCAGCTACGCGCCGAAACCATTCAAGCGCTCAATAACAGCCAAGCGCGAGTAAACGCGTTTGAACTATGGACCCGTAAAAGCATTGAGCGTATCGAGCGCTATCAAGCTGCAAAACTTGCTAAAGACAAACAAGGGTTAAGGGAGTTTGGCCCACGCCCACAGCACAAAACCGTGGTGAGCTTTCTCGATGACGACATAAGCCAAAAGCTCTTAAACAAAGGCATAGATGCAGCCCGCACTTTAATTCTTAGCGAACGCGCCTTAGCCCATGCACATAGTGAAAAACATCAAGAGAACTTAAGTGCCTTGAGCTTGAAAGAATATACTCAACTAAGTACTTGGATTAACAGTCCTGACACGCAAGTACTTTGGGAATATGCACGCAGTGAACTGTTGTTTATTAAGCGCCTAGGTGTTGAATCCATAAAAGTTGTAGTGCGATATCAAGGCAAAGGGGTTGAGTTAGACACTTTAATCAATGCACTCAAGGTTAAAACAAAAACAATAGATGGCGGTATTCAAGGTGAACTGTATGAAGTGTGGCGGTAGGGTGAGAATCGAACTCACATCACTGTCAGACAGCCCCTTACCTATCGGGGTACACCACCGCCATTAGTAATTATTACCCAACAACCAAGTGATTACAATATGACCAGCAAAATAGCCATACTCACACACGGTGATGCCACCCAAGTACTCAACAGCATTGCCGCCAAGTTTAACGACCTCAGCGGCCCAATGAACGAGATAGCCGCAATTTTAGAGGGCGCAACAGAAGATGCCTTTGCCCAAGAGCGCAGCCCTGTTACGGGTGATGCATGGCCTGCATTGAGCGAAAACTACCTAAAACAAAACCCCAACCGCGTTGGTGGCCAGATGCTACAGGTCAGCGCTGGCGGCTTAGCGGCAAGCATAGCCGCTGATAGTGGCGCACTTTGGGCACAGATAAGCAGCAATAAACCTTATTCAGCAATTCATAACTTGGGCGGCTTGCCCGAATTTGCACCGGGGCCTGCTGCCATTCCCCAGCGTGAATACTTCGGCGTGAGTACACAAGGTGAGCACGATATTTTGAGTGTGCTTGTCGATTATTTTACTGAAAGTTAGAAACTCCCTACAGACCTCTATTGGAGCCTAAAGTGTGTATACAGCAACATCGACTCTACATGTTATGCTTAAGAAGCGAGAAGCATGTTTAGGAACGTTTCTAACACCTTTTCGCTAAATAGCTCTCTAACTAGTTACTCTAAAATTCTCACTGGGAAAAAATGAAAAACCAACAAACACCAATTGATGACTGGCGCATTTGGTTATCATACATAATGATTTTGCTACTCGGATATATCCTCGGTATAAGCTTTAGCAACTATGGGCAACTAATATCATATCTCAGTAGTTTTGTTACCACTACTTTTCCTATTATCGCATTACTAATAGCCATAGAAGGTTTAAATAGTTGGAAAAAAGCCGAAAGAATAAAAGCACGCCGGGAAATGGCCCTCTGTGTTATAGAATATTGTTCAAAACAGTTTGAAGAAATTTCTGGTGACATGCGAGAGTTAGAGTTTTTAATTGAAAAGAAAAGCTACTTAGAGAATGAAAACCAAATTGAGTCTTGCCAGAAAATGAGTGAGTCAATAACCAAACAAATCCGAACGCTCGAATCTAAACTTAGTAACATTGCCAACACCTACAGAGAAAACCGCTATAAGCTTTTTATAGTTGATAAGGAACTATTGGGATATATTGACACATTCATAAACGATACGAACGTAATTAACAAAATAGCTTATGAGGTTAATTACAAAAATGACCCAGAAAAGGGCACTTCAGAGAGAACTAAAAGAGTGAAACGTTTGTATTGTGAAAATGAAAAAATATACAACATGTTACTATCATTTTTTGCTGTATATGACTAAAAATAAAAATCAAAGGCCAATAAAAGATGGACACATTCGATGGGAAAAGCTCTTGCACCAATAAAAATGCGTTAATTGAAGAGCAATCTCTAGAAAGCTTTTCTAAAGTAGTTAAACACGCAATGTGGGTGATTCCCTTACTCGCGTTTATTTTTTCCTCGTTATTTGTTCTTATCTACTATCAAGGGTTCGAGCAACTATTTCCTATACGCTATGACGCCAAAAATTGGGAATCATTACGAGGCCAATTCGGTGCTCTTGGTGACTTTTTTGGTGGGATGCTAAACCCCTTGCTAACATTCTGCACCATCTTAATGCTCATATTTTCACTGCTTCTACAAATGAGGGAGTTAAAAGCAACTAGATTAGAATTACAGCGAGCTAGGGGTGCACAAGAGGATCAAGCTTCTGAAGCAAAAAAACAAAATAAAATAACCCTAGACCAGACTAAAGCGATTAATGCTCAAGTTGAAGCATTAAAAGAGCAAACTACCGCACAAAAAAGTGCACAAGAGGAGCAAGCTGCTGAAGCAAAAAAACAAAATAAAATAACCCTAGACCAGACTAAAGCGATTAATGCTCAAGTTGAAGCATTGAAAGAGCAAACTACCGCACAAAAAAATAGCTCTAACCAATTAAGGCTGCAATATTTAGTTGACATGATACGATTTGAAGAGAACGTAGTAACCAGAACTCTAAATATGCAATGTGGTGACTACCAACTGAAGAACTGGGAAAAAGCAACTATAGTGGATTGTTCTACAGGCAGCGCTGAAACAATGAAACAAGGTGCTGAACTCAAAAATATTATAGAAAATAGTATATTGGGACAGCATAAGATTCTAAATCAAATGATAGATACACACTTGGACGATAAGCTTACTCAAATGTTTATTTACAGGGTAATACGAAATACACAGCAGTTGATAAGCAAACATGGCTTTTTCCTAAAAAATGACAACCGCCATGAGTTCATAGAACTACTTGAAGATAACGCGAACGCTTTGACCGACGATCATTTCCTAGACTTAAGAAATCAAGCTTTAAAACTCGCTATTTTGATAGAAAAAAGTACCTTTTCCAACGAAGCATTTATTAACCCAGTTTAAAATACACTCTCAGCCCAATTCCACATACTGGCACCAAGACAAACGTTTTAGTGCCAGAACATGCCAAACACCACAACCGCCCAAAGCCTTGGTTTAGCCATTTGCAATGTCACTGCTCTACCAAACGAGCAAGGCATTAGCGAGCGCGTTTTAATTATCCCTGATGGTGAATTTGCCAGCCGTGATGGCCGCCCCTTTGATGTGCCTAGCCGTAAATGGCTTATGGATGACATCGCCTTTGCTAATTTGCAGATGAGTGCTGCAACTCGCACTAACGACTTTTTATTTGATTACGAGCACCAAACCCTACACAAAGAAAAAAACGGCCAGCCCGCGCCCGCTTCTGGTTGGTTTAAAACTGATGCTTTGGAGTACGTACCCGGCGAAGGAGTGTATGCCAAAAACGTGGCATGGACCGATGCCGCACACAAAGCCTTGCTTGCCAAAGAATACCGCTATGTCAGCCCCGTTTTTTTATACGACAAAAACACAGGCCGCCCACTGGTTTTATTACACGTTGCATTAACCAACGACCCAGCATTAACGGGCCTTGATGAAATCGCCGTATTAAACGCCCAACTTTTTACCCAACCCATAGGAACAAGCCCCATGAACGAAGCCCAAAAGCTACTGGCTGCGCTTGGCATTACCGTAACGGGTGATGTCACCACAGAGCATATTGCTCAAGGTGAAGCCGCCATTGCTGACCTTAATCAAAAAGCAAAAGCTGCCGAGAGCAAAGACACGCAAATTGCCGCGCTCACTGCCCAAGTAAAGCAAGGCTCACAGCAAGTAAATCTCAGCAAATATGTACCCGTTGAAGCCTACAATGCCCTGTTCGGCCAATTGGCAGCACTAAACACAGAGCATCAAGGTATGACCATCGAAAGCACCATTGATAAAGCCAAGCAAGATGGCCGTGTAGTGGCCTCTGAGGTGGACTATTTAACGCAGCTTGGCAAGCAGCAAGGCTTAGTCGCCCTGAATACGGTGCTTGATAGTCGCAGCCCCATTGCCGCACTCACAACCCAGCAAACCAACACACAACCAAAGCCAGACGCCAAAACAGGCGTAGCCGCACTCTCTACCGAACAAAAATACGCTGCCGATCAGTTAGGCATTAGCTACACCAATTATGCCGAGTTACTAAAAGAGGAAAACCAATAATGGCGATTGTGACCCCCGCAATTTTAACCAGCCTACAAACGGGCTTTAAAAAGAACTTTCAAGATGGCTTAAGCGAGGCTAAGCCACAGTACACAGCGATTGCCACCGAGATTAAATCGACTACCAAAAGCAACACTTACGGCTGGCTGGGTAAGTTTCCTTCTCTTAAAAAGTGGGTTGGCGACCGTGATATTCAAAGCATGAAAGCCCACGGCTACAGTATTGTAAACGATGACTATGAAGCCACTATCGGTGTAGACAGAAACCATATCGAAGATGATGAATTGGGGATTTATGCACCACTTATGCAGGAAATGGGACGCTCAGCCGGCATTCACCCAGATGAAATGTGCTTCCCATTACTTAATGATGGCTTTACCACGCTGTGTTATGACGGCCAAAACTACTTTGATACCGACCACCCTGTATACCCTAATGCAGATGGCACGGGCACAGTGCAAAGTGTAGCCAACATGGCCGAAGATGGTGCCTATACAGGGCCTGCTTGGTACGTTATTGACGACTCAAAAGTACTGAAACCTATTATTTTTCAAGTTCGTAAAAAGCCCCAATTTGTCAGCATGACCAAAACGGATGATGAAGCAGTATTCACACGTAAAGAGTTTCGTTATGGCACCGATTGCCGCGATGCTGCGGGCTTTAGCTTTTGGCAACTGGCCTTTGCCAACAAGCGCGCACTTAATGCAGACAACCTTTGGCACAGCATTAAATCAATGCGCACCTTCACGGCTGACGGTGGCCGAAAGCTGGGCATTCGCCCCACTACCTTAGTTGTACCACCAGAGCTAGAAGACGTGGCAACCAAGTTACTTGAGCGTGAGCTTGATTCAAACAGCTCAAACGAACTCAAAGGCCGCTTAAAGCTAGTTGTTGCTGATTACCTGTAATTAAACCCAATGCCCCACCACTGGGGCCAATCAATAGGATGGAAAATGAAATGGCTAATAAGACGAATCATGCAGTATGTATTTTCAGTCAGCAACCCAATGGCTACCGCCGCGCTGGCCTTACCCTCAATTACGGGCAAAACGATAACGTGCAAGTTACTGAGCAACAGCTTGAAACACTTAAAAAAGACACACGCATTAAAGTGCAAGAGCTTAAAACAAGTGAAGCGGCTAGTACGCCGCCAAACATGGAGCCAAGAGGTGTGGGCAGCGATGTAGGCAGCAAGATTGAGTTTGACGAAGTAGACCTTGAAGGTGTGCCAGAAGAGCTACATGCCTTAGTCGCAATCATGTTGGTTGAGCAATTTAAAACGAAGCCAACTGTTGACCAGCTTGTGGTGGAAGTTGCTGAAGATGCAGAAGGTGACAACATTGTGTCTCAAGTCAAACCAACAGCCAGCCAACGTGATGCCGCATGGAAGTTCTACCTCGATAACATTGTTAACACGGAGCAATAACCATGAGTTACGCCAGTACAGCGGATATGCAAACGCGGTTTGATCAGCAAGACCTTGTGTTACTTACCGAGCGCGAAAACAGCACCCCCGGTGAAATTAATATCCCTGTGCTTGAGCAAGCGCTTATTGATGCAAGTGCAGAAATTAACGGCTACTTAGCGGGCCGTTATACCTTGCCTTTGAGTACGGTGCCTACCGCGCTGGTGCGTATTTGCTGCGATATAGCCCGTTACTTTTTAAGTAGCGACAACGCCCCAGAGCACATACACACCCGCTATACGGACGCGCTGAAGTTTTTGCAAGCAGTCAACCAAGGCAAGGTAGCGCTTGGCATTGATAGCCAAGGCGACAAAGCCGCAACCAACGACACCGCGTTTATGGAGTCCGCTGGCAGCGTGTTTGCCCGCGCTAAGTCACAGGGGTTTATTTGATGTTTGAAATAAAAGACGACTACTTAGCCGCAGGGCCTTTACTTGAAGAAGCATTGAAAGGTATTTCAGGCATTCGACACGTAAAGGCACTCGATGATTTAGCCGAAATAGATAAAACCAATCACACCCCCTGTTTGTTTTATTTGTATTACGGCGAGCAGCTAAATGGCCCCACTCAAGCGGGTGCCAATGTGCAAATCAAGCAAACATGGCTTGTCATTCTTGCTGAGCGTAAAAACAGCAAATATGCAGGGCAAAACATTGCTAAAACCATTCGTGCATTAGCTGGCAAAAAAACAGGTGATGCAGGCCCATGGCAACGCATTAACACCCCAATAAAACCCAGATATACAAGCGGTCATGCGTTTTACCCGCTGGCCTTTACCTGTCAAATGAGAATGCGAGGAACCCACTAATGAGTGACGGTTATCTAATTGCTGGCAATGTATTTGTGCAGCGCCTAAATAAACAAGGCAACCCTGAAGGTGGCTCAATTGGTCCAATCAACACCACAAAATTAGCCATAAAAGTAGAGTCTGAATCTAAAACCCGAACATCAAACAAAAAGGCCGACTATGGGCAAGTGCTGGATGATGTGCGCATACCTAAGCCCACAGCCATTAACTGGGCCTTTGATGACCAACCCACTGAGTTGGTTGCTATGGCATTGATGGGCGATGTGGTAGCCATTAACGATGCCAGCGGTACGCTCACTGATGAAGCTATCACACTGCCATCAGCACAGCATTGGGTTGAAATTGGCCATAAAAACTTTGCAACAGCAGGGCTTTCGGTAAAGCAAGGTGCTACGCCATTGGTCTTAGGTGAAGACTTTGAAATGAACTATGCCCTTGGGCTTATCCGCGCATTGCATGGCGGCAAAGTAGAAGCAGGCGGAGCAATAACATTTTCAGGCCAATACAACGCCCGAAGCGGCAAGCGTATTAAAGGCGCGTTGAACTCACAAATTCGTTTACGGCTTTTCGGCGAAGGCGAGAACCTAGCCAACGGCAAGCAAGTTGAGTTTGATATTTATGATGTATCAATGTCACCCACCTCTGAGCTTGATTTAGCGGGTACTGAATTTGTAGGTGCAGAGCTAGAAGGCACCGCCAAAATCAAATCTGGCAACGATGCGCCATTTGTCGTGGACGAAATAGAAGCATAGTTCCCCGTTTGGGGCTTCGGCCCCTTTTCCTCGATTTTAAACCTTGTTAAATACTGAGTAGTTCCGATGGCAAACAAAACGTTAGAGTTAGCACTTAGAGTTGTGGCCGAAGCCACAGGCAAGCAAAACATTGAGCAATTAGTTGCAGAGCTTCGCAACATTGAGCAAAGCGCCGAACGTGCCAACCCAGCCACCGAGCAACTGAGTTATGAACTAACCAACACCACCCAAACCGCTGGCCGCCTTGCTGACGAACTGGACGATTTAGGTGACTTACAACAGCTAATACGCGCCTTTGAGCAGTCAAAACAAAAACTAGAACAACAAGAAGTTGCAACGGCCGCCGCAGCTCACGCCCTTAATCAGCTGCAAATTCAAGCGCAAGACACCAGCAAACCATTTTTAGAGCTGGCACGGGGTATAGATTTAGCCGAACGCGACTTAAAACAAATGCGTGACGAGCTGACGCAGAACACGGGTAAACATGCCGCTTTACAGGCCGAGCTTAAACGCTCTGGCGTTGATACCAACAATTTACGCGTGGCCAAACGTAACTTAGGCGCTCAGTTTGATAAAGCAGGTAAAGCGGTAGATGGCTTTACTCAAGACCTAAAACAAGGCAATGCAACACAACAGGCACACGCAGCCAGCTTAAGCAAAGTTGCGGGCCAAGTGGCTGCACTGGCCGCCGCCTATTTCGGTTTAGACCGAGTAGCCAGCGCGGTTAAATCGGTATTTGAAACAGGCGATAAATTTGAAAAGCTCGGTATTCAAATGCAAGCGCTTATGGGTGGCATTGCAGGCGGTGCAAAAGCCACTGAATGGGTAACGCAATTCACTAAAAACACGCCATTACAACTGGGTGAAGTCAGCCAAGCATTTGTTAAGCTCAAGGCGTTTGGCCTTGACCCGATGGACGGCACCTTACAATCCATCACAGACCAAGCATTAAAACTTGGCGGTGGCTTTGAAGAAGTACAAGGCATATCACTGGCCCTTGGCCAAGCATGGGCCAAGCAAAAGCTGCAAGGCGAAGAAATTCTTCAACTGGTAGAACGTGGCATTCCTGTGTGGGAGTTGCTTGAAAAAGTCACAGGTAAAAATGTTCAAGAGCTACAAAAGCTATCCAGTGCCGGCAAATTAGGCCGTGATGTCATTAAGCAGTTGATTGATGAGATGGGTCGAACCAGCGCAGGAAGTGCGGCGGCGCAAATGGCACTTTTCAGTGGGCAAGTCAGCAATGCAAAAGACAACTTAGAGCAGTTTTATAACCTCATAGCGCAATCGGGTGCAATGGATTGGCTCAAAAACCAACTTACCACCTTAAACACTGAGTTTGCAGCCATGGCGGCAGATGGCCGCTTGCAAGAGTGGGCACAGTCAATCAGCGATACTATTGTAAACACAGGCACCGTTATTAATGATGCCATAAGTACTTTATACGACTACAGAGAAGAAATTGGTTTTGTGGCCAAGGCGTGGCTCGCGCTAAAAATTGGTGGTTATTTTAGCAGTGTTGTCAGTGGTGCCGTTGCCGCAACCCGCGCATTTACCACGTATAAAACAGCCATTAATGGTGCAACTACTGCTACTCATGCAGCCACGTTAGCCACCAACAAATGGAAAAGTGCCCTTAGCTTTATTACCAAAGGCGGCTTATATACGGTACTTATATCAGAATTATTAAGTGTCGGTATCGAGTACAACAAGCTTTTAACCCTTGAGAACCAAGTAGCCAAGAGCCAACGTGATGCAAAAGTGTCTTCAGCCAAACTTGCTGAAGAACTCAAAGTTGTCAGTGAAAATACAGGCGTGTTAATCACTAACATGGATGAACTAAATACCGCTGTTGAGCAAGGCACGATTTTATGGAATGAACGGCTCGGCATTTACGAAGGTGCTATAAAAAAACAACAAGAACTGGTAGAAGCGACGAAACAAGCAGATCAAGCCGAACGAGAACGCCATGCGTTTTTAACCCTGACCGTTGCCGAAGCACTCAAAGTGACCGAATCGCTAGAGCAACAAGCGCAAAACCTCAATGGTGTGCGTGATGGCGTTGACGGCTTTATACAATCCCTAAACTCAGCCCGTGTGGCACTGGTGAACTCAGGCGCAGAATACAGCCAGCAAGTTGTATTACTTGATTCTCTCAAAGCCAAGTTTGAAACGCATAACGAGTCACTAGCCCGTCAGGCTTATTTAACAGGTGATGTAAGCAAAGCCTATAAAGAGTTGGGTTTAACCAGCAGCACCGCCCTTGAGCAAACAGCCACAAAGCTACAAGGCGCGTTTGAGCTAATCCAACAGCAAAACGAACCGATTGCCCTGCAACAGCAGGCATTTTTAAAGTGGGCTGATGCCGCCATAAAAGCAGCGGATGCTACCGACCAAACTGTACCCGCCTCAGTGCAAGCGGCTGCGGCGGCGCTTGGGTTAACCAAAGAACTCGACAAGCTGGTTGAGAAAGCCAATGCGCTTAAGCCCGTTACCGATACAAACAGCGAAGCAGTTAAGCGTTTTACCGTAGCACTGGATGCAACCAGCGCCGCCATAAAGCAAAACCAGCAAGTATTGGCATCAAGCACGGCAACCGCTGATCAAAAAGCGCAGGCACAAGCTGCACTAACCAAACAACAAGCGCGCTTAACCAAACAAACCGAAGACTTAAACAAGGTTCAACAGTATGAACTGGCAACACTCAGCCAGCTAAAAGCTGAGCAATCAGAGTTAATTAGCCAAGTAGCTAACTTAGATAACCGCTATCGTGCGGGCACATTGAGCGCTCAAGAATACAACGAGCAGAAAGCGCGCCTTGAATCGCTATTAAGTGTGGTTAATAACTTACTGGGTGATTTTAAAACCGCTCAAGATGATGCAACAGCGGCAACAAAGCGCGGTACCCAAGCAACGAAAGAAGCAACAAAAGCCACCGAAGATAATTTTAAAAGCTTACGCCAACAAAAGGATGAGTTAGAAAAAGTCAGCCAAAGTGCGGCACGCGCGTCAACCAACATCAATAGCTACACGCATAGTGCTCGCCCCACAGTCAGTGACATTGTGGACTACCAAGAAAAGTACGAAAGCGATGGAGCCTATTCCTTTGAAAGCAACGAAGTACGGGCCGAAAAAGAAAAACGTGCCAGAGCAAAGCTAGCCGAAGCGCAATATAATCGCTTTGAACGTGAAATTGAAAGTGCCACAACAACCCATGCACTCAATAACTTATATATTAAAGCCATTAAGCAACTGAGCTATTTAGACCAGGAACAAAAACAAAAGCTCACGGATGCCATCGCCGCGCAAAAAAAGGTGCTTAATACTAAAAACAACCAAACCCCAATCAGCCCAAACCAAGCTTTAAATGGACTGCCAAACATAATCACATCAAGTAACCAAGTTGTTGTGAATAGTTCAAACAGCTCATTAATTGATGCAATCAATAAGCTTATCAGCACTCTTACACAGCACCACTCAGGGAAAACCATCACATTGCAATTGAGCTTACCCAATGGCCAAACCGCAGAAATGTACGCCCACATGCGGGATGAACTATTAAACGAATTAGAGCAACTGAGTAACGCACAATGATAGTGATCAATAACATTCAACTCGATAACGCCGTTTGGACAGATGAGTATGATTACCAAGGGGTAGCTGAACAAACAGAACGCGCGCTCAATGGCGCACAACATATTGAAAAAACCGCGATTGTGGGCCGCCCCATTACAATTGAAAGCGCACTTGAAGCCGCAGCGCTTTACATCGCGCTATTTGAACACAGCCAAACGGAGCTGGCCGCATTTGACATCACCATACGTGGTACAACGTTCAATGTGGTTTGGGACCACAGCCAAAAACCAGTAACAGGCTCACCGTTGCAATATTTTAGTGACTCTGAGCCTACACATTTTGAAAACATCACATTAAGGCTGAAAACGGTATGACCATCATTAGAAGCCATTTAAAGATATTTAAACCAGAGCGTTTAGGCAGCGCTCCAAACGCAGGCGGACACCGTACCAACAACGCGGTTGTTAGCGGTAAATTGAATGATGTATTTAGCTCTATCAGTGATGTAGATCATGCCCGCAGTGCTTTTGATTTAGTGAAACTTTACCCAGCGGTTTCGACCAATGATGCAAGCAAACTGCAAGACGCGCATGTGTTTATTAGCGACCAACCTGAAGACCCTCTGGTGAGCACCTTACTCGTTGAATCCCCATTATTACGTGATGATAGTTTGTTGCCTGATATGCTCGGCATGATGACTGACAGCAACACCAAATTTCATGGCACCACTTATTTAACAGCAACGACAACCAGTGATTCTTTAGAGTTACAGGTTGATCAGACCACTCGCTCATTAGCGCCCACCGTACAGCGCCGTACTTCAAAGGTAGGTATGAAGCCGCCTATCTCTCAAATGTTTAGATCAGTAACAATCACTAGCTATGGTGAGCTTAGAGAGTTCAATGTAGATATACCTGACTTACTAAGTGAGTACCCTAATATCACGACTGAATATCAAACTTCGTGGGGCACCATTAAATACTTGGCCAACGGCCCCTACATCAACGGGTCAAATGTTTCTGGTGAATTGCATGTGAGCTATCCACTGCGCTCAGGGCACACATTGTTTGTTTACTATCTATCGAAAAATGACTTTCGGTTCCATTCTTTTATTGATGGTCAAATCACCTTACAAGCAGGCGAAACCATTGTCCCCAACCACACACGACTGAAAAAGCAAGGCAGCAATTCAGTTTATACCGATGACGGTCTAGGTCGATTTATTGCCAATGGCTATGTGTTTGCAAGAATTGACTATGAAACAGGAGTAATCACAGAGATTGGCCCAGTAGATTATAACGGCACTGTCAGTGAAAACCTTGGAGCTCTGATAAAAGCTAAACCTCATACCGTCACCAGCATAGAGTTTGTGATACCTACAAGGTTTGCCAAAGATAGCCTATACATCAGGGCTAAAAACTTAAGCGGCACCGACTTTAGCGCATCTAGTAACAGCGCTGGCACAATTTCTGGCACTAATATATCAGGCAACGTAACCAGTGGAGGTTTAGTAACGCTTAACTTTGCTGCGCAAGTGCAATCGGACTCAATTACGTATGATTATGACGAAGTAACGGAAATAAACGTGCCCAGCCCACCCGGTGGTATTGACCGCAGTAAACTACCTGAAGGTGGCCGCGTGCCCGTTTTTCATGAGTTCAACATAATATGTGTGCAAGACAGAAATAGAGCTGTACATACGAGCTTAAGTAACGGCCAGACTATTAGTGTAACAACGGGTGCTAACTGGGTGGATATTGTTGATAATGACGGGCTAAGTTTATACAGCGCGAATGATGATAACTACAGCTACGACAAAGACCTAGGCCGTGTGACCATTAAAGCGGGTATTAGCTCGTTTACTGGCCCGTTCATCATTACAGCCGTATTGTCTGAGCTAGTCACTGTAGACAATATTGAAGGCAGCACGCTACGTATTTTAACCCCGCTTAAACGTACTTACCCCGTTGGAGCTACCGTATCAAGCGCCTATGTATTGGGCGACTTACAAGCTACCACCAAGGACGAACGCACGCTCAGCGCGTGGCAAAACAATTTTGGTGCTACGGGTTCACCCGCATCCAGTGCCATCAATACAATCCAATACCCCATAGAGCTGAGCAATATAGGCGCAATTGCCCAGCGCTGGGCCATCGTGTTTACCTCAACTACTGACTACAAATTAATTGGTGAACATGTTGGCACCATTTACCACGGCTCAATAAACGCAGATTGTGTACCAATCAACCCATTTGCAAGTGCGCCTTATCTACTCATTCGTAAAGAAGCATTTGGCGCTGGCCTTAGCCTTAATCCCGGTGAATGTTTTTTATTTGAAACCACAACGGCCAGTAAACCCATTGCATTAACTCGCTCTATTTCACCGGGCCATTCAGAGATTAAATATGACTCATCAACTTTGGCATTTAGAGGTAATAAAGAATGATTTCAGAACTAAATATACTACAGCGTTTTAATAGCACAGATACGGGCGCACCAACTGCGGACGATACAGTAGAAGGAACTATCAATGTGCTTAAGAAAGTTCTAGTTGATGGATACGACTCTACCCCACCCGCAGGTTGGAGTATTCTTTTTGAATCATCCGATAGCCTTGTTCTGCAAACGGCTCGCGCCGATTACTGCTACAAAGTATATCCCGCTACTAGATTTGATTCAGGGTTAGCCATGCATGGATATGATTCAATGAGTGATATTTCTAGTGGCGTGAACCGAATGCCTAATATTAGCTCCGATGGGTCAAAATATTCTGGCTCGTCGGCTCCTACCATGCCTAAGCTCTCTGATGATTGGGTGATTTTTGCAAATGAATTTTGTTGTTATGTGATAACCAATGCTGTGTGTGCATTTATTGGTGTGTTAGACACGCTTGGTGCTAACCCAAACTGCCTATCTGGCGGTTTTCACGGATGGAATAACACTCGATTTGATAGAGGGTTTCCATTTGGTAATAGCAGTTACTTTAATGTATACATTCGCGCTATTGGTGGTGGGAACTTTGTTAAAGCAACTCCTAACCACTATAGCTATGACGTATCACGAGTAAAAGTTGCAGGTGAAAGTGACTTGCTCTTTCAGTGTTGCTTTACCATTAACGATACCAATGCATATTTCCCCGGCATGTTCGGTGCCTTTTTAAACTCATTGAACTCCGATACTGTTGAGGGTTACAAGTTTTATAAGTACAAACGCGAAAATAGCTGGAACTCTGATGCAAATGGTGAGGTTTACCTATGTCACAGTTGAGCAAAAGAATTTTTGGTAGTAGTACTCGGCTAATTGGAAATCGAATCTTTAAGCCGATGAGAGACTCACAAGCACATTACATATTTTCTGTTACGTTAGATACACAGCGAACGACGAGTAGTGAAGTTGTATTGGTCTTCGACAAAGAAACCTACACGCTCATTGGCGTTGCATCAACCAAAGAGCGTACATGTGAAATTCGTACATACGATGCTAAGCCAACACATGAGTTCCTCGTTGTTGCACTTGACCAGCGCGGAGAGCTTGAGGCTGAAGCTGTTGATAACTGTGCACCAGAAGTTGTCTGGTTATGATAAAGGTAATACTCAGCAAGCGCTCTACCCATCGAACCTCGCCTATCTTAATTCGATTTGGTGTCGATGACTCAAAAGAGATAGGCACAAGCTGCGATCTTGCTTTTAGTACACGGCAAACGATGACTCAATTAAGCATACTCTCTGTATCATATCGCCAAGTATTCAGCCACCAGTTCCAGTTTCCTTTTACTGAAAGTCACAACTTTAGCACCATGAATACGTTACTCTGGTCTAGCGCTTTACTGCATACTCATTGTGAAACATTAATCTCATGGCTCAATGGTAGATACATCGAGAGTGAACACCTGTTGACGTGGTTAAGATACCCGCTGGACGTAATAGAGACAACTCAACATTGGCGACTTTCAACCAGTATAGAGCGTGCAATTACTGTTCGATATGGCCCGACTGACCGAGCTTATATTTGCTACCGTCACACGCACCCTTATCGAGGTAAAGTACTTGTTTCGTTTAAGAAGCAGGCAACAACAAACATTAGCCCAATAAAACTTGAACTAAAAAACATAGCTCAAGTTTGCTACTGGGGCTTACCCGGTGGACTCATTCGCTCTGATGATGACATTCCACCCATTGATAGAAAAATCCCAATAGAGCCACAACTACAACGAGCCTACATCATGCAACCGACCATTACCTGTGAGCGAGTTGATAACGCTCAGCAAATATTACTCAGCCAATTTAGTTACACATCTACTCGCGGGCAATTCAGTGCAACGGGCAATATTAAGTTTTGCTCTCGCATTGATATGGAACGTGCGATAGGCCATGAACTAAAGCTAACAATCAATGGCTATGAGTTTATAGTGATGTGCGAACAAGCCGCTACAAGTAGTAAGTTCGCAAACAGCTCGTATTCAGCCAATATACGCAGCCGCTTTGCGCTACTCTCTGCGCCATATGCAAGAGCAACTAACTACACCAACAGCGTTGATAAAACCGCCGCTGGTATCATGAGCGACATTTTAGAAAACTCTGGCTGGACACTCGACAATCAAATGATTGATTATCCAGTGCCAAAAGGCGCGTTTAGTTATAGAGGGTTAACACCCGCTACTGCATTATTAAAAGTAGCCAACAGCATTGGCGCAATACTTGATATCGACGATACAAATAAAAAAGTGTCTGTTGTGCCAGAGTGGCCAGTTAACCCATGGAGTGCTGAGCAAGCAACACCTGATGTAATACTCAACGAGTCGTTGATACTTGAGCACAATACCCGCGATACAATACAGCCTGAATACAATGCCGTGTTTGTACGTGGAGAACAACAAGGCGTAGCCTGTAAAATCAAGCGCAGTGGCACCGCTGGCGATATGTATGCAAGAGATATTGTTGACAGTCTAATCACAGACAATCAAGCCGCTCGTCAACGTGGTACATGTGAACTTGCCAGAAGCGGCAACAAACAAGAGTCCACTATTAGAACTAAGCTACTCTCAACCTTGCCACCGATTAGGCCCAGTATGCTCGTTGGGATCAACTATTCAGACTCGCTCTATAAAGCAACCTGCGACAGCACAACATTAAGTGCCTCAATCAACAATCAAGGTGCAATCACAGTAAACCAAACCATTAAGGTGATCAGCAATGTCTAACGCGTTAAATAGACTCGGCACGGTACTGGCTACAACTCAGCGCAGCATTGTGAAAGTGCTCACCGTCAACCAAGACGGCACAACCTTAGTACAACACTCAGATGAAACCCAAAGCACTGTGTTAGGTGATAGCGTAGAAAGTGGCAGTGCTTATATAGAGAATGATCGCATAGTAGGCCCAGCACCAGACCTACCGTATACAGAGATAGAGGTTTAGCTATTTTTCCGCTAACTCTATAGCTGCTTGCTTACATGCTTCAACATCACTTTTTTTAACTGGCTCATTTTCCTTTGAATTAAATGCATAGGAGTCTGTAGCTTGTGGGCGACGATATTCTAAACACCTAAAAAAGAACGATGTAGTTGGTGTCGATGTTGGTATTTCTACTTCTTTGAATACAACAGTTGGCTTTTGATTCTCTTTAGAAAATTTTATATGCGAGTCAAGAAGAAAGGTATTAAGTAAAAGTACACCTAGAACCATAATAGCAAAAAGTACTTTCCCTATTCGAACTAACATTAGCAAACCTTGGATTAAGACACATCGAGTCAGTATAAATGGTTTGTAGACGTTTCGGCATTTGAAATTGTGTTTAACATAGTAAAATTATGAATTTTCGCAATTTTCGCACAATAGGTGTTAAGTTTTCGCGCGCGGCATCAATGAGCGAAGCGAACACGCTCTTTTTGCGCAAGGTGAATATAGTGCAAAGGGTTAACGACAACGAACGCAGTGAGAGCGTTTCCTTTGCGCAAGGTGAATATCGTGCAAAAGTTTAATGACAAAGCGCGTAGCGCTGACATTCCTTTTGCGCAAGGTGAAGTGAGCAGGTTTAGCTGTTGCCGAGGGACTCTCTCTTAAACGTCGGATGGCGCTACGCTTATCACGACCTACAACCCCAAAACGCAAAAAGCCCATCCGATTGGATGGGCTTTTTACTTAATTAGGAGCCTGGCGATGTTCTACTTTCACATGGCAAATGCCACACTATCATCGACGCTGTTTCGTTTCACTTCTGAGTTCGGCATGGGGTCAGGTGGGTCCAAAACGCTATTATCACCAAGCAAAGTCTTGGTGCAAATGTTTAATGACATCGTGCATCGCACGAGCATTTCATTTGCGCAAGATGAACTGATTTCGCTATATTGCTTTTTCGTTCACCTTGTTTAATTCTTAAAAT
>NZ_MNAN01000017.1 GCF_001854475.1 Pseudoalteromonas byunsanensis | reverse complement strand
TTAATTAGCATCTACTTTAGTATTCAATATTAACTTCTGGCGAAGTTGAAATCAGTCTTTGAATATACAATGTCAAACTAGATATTTTTCAATGATTTTGTTTTTTAGACAAGGCGTTTAATATTTTTATCGACGGGAGCATAACGTGTTATGTGACCAAGTAAAAATGTTAAAGAACGCAGTATAAAACACAAAAGCGAAGAAAAACTACTTTGGGTTGTATGGTTAAGTGACTAAGCGTACACGGTGGATGCCTTGGCAGTTGGAGGCGATGAAGGACGTACTAACTTGCGATAAGCCTAGTTGAGCCAGTAAGAGGCGCTTGAGACTAGGATTTCCGAATGGGGAAACCCACCTGCTTGCAGGTATCATATGGTGAATACATAGCCATATGAGGCGAACGCGGAGAACTGAAACATCTAAGTACCCGTAGGAAAAGAAATCAACCGAGATTCCGAAAGTAGCGGCGAGCGAAATCGGACCAGCCCTTAAGCTTTAGTGTAGTTAGTGGAACATTCTGGAAAGTATGACGAAACAGGGTGATAGTCCCGTACACAAAAACTTATCTAAAGTGAAATCGAGTAGGTCGGAGCACGTGAAACTTTGACTGAATATGGGGGGACCATCCTCCAAGGCTAAATACTCCCAACTGACCGATAGTGAACCAGTACCGTGAGGGAAAGGCGAAAAGAACCCCTGTGAGGGGAGTGAAATAGAACCTGAAACCGTGTACGTACAAGCAGTAGGAGCACCTTCGTGGTGTGACTGCGTACCTTTTGTATAATGGGTCAGCGACTTATATTTTGTAGCGAGGTTAACCGAATAGGGTAGCCGTAGCGAAAGCGAGTCTTAACTGGGCGCTTAGTTGCAAGGTATAGACCCGAAACCCGGTGATCTAGCCATGGGCAGGTTGAAGGTTGAGTAACATCAACTGGAGGACCGAACCCACTAACGTTGAAAAGTTAGGGGATGACCTGTGGCTAGGAGTGAAAGGCTAATCAAACCGGGAGATAGCTGGTTCTCCCCGAAATCTATTTAGGTAGAGCCTCGGACGAATACTTACGGGGGTAGAGCACTGTTAAGGCTAGGGGGTCATCCCGACTTACCAACCCTTTGCAAACTCCGAATACCGTAAAGTAATATCCGGGAGACACACGGCGGGTGCTAACGTCCGTCGTGAAGAGGGAAACAACCCAGACCGCCAGCTAAGGTCCCAAAGTGTATGTTAAGTGGGAAACGATGTGGGAAGGCTAAAACAGCTAGGAGGTTGGCTTAGAAGCAGCCACCCTTTAAAGAAAGCGTAATAGCTCACTAGTCGAGTCGGCCTGCGCGGAAGATGTAACGGGGCTAAACATACCACCGAAGCTGCGGCTGCGAAT
>NZ_MNAN01000016.1 GCF_001854475.1 Pseudoalteromonas byunsanensis | reverse complement strand
TGTAAAACCACTTTGGCGTTGTATGGTTAAGCCTCACGGGTAATTAGTACTGGTTAGCTTAATGTATCGCTACACTTCCACACCCAGCCTATCAACGTTGTAGTCTTCAACGGCCCTTCAGTTAACTTAAAGTTAAAGTGAGAACTCATCTCGAGGCTCGCTTCCCGCTTAGATGCTTTCAGCGGTTATCGATTCCGAACGTAGCTACCGGGCAATGCAATTGGCATCACAACCCGAACACCAGCGGTTCGTCCACTCCGGTCCTCTCGTACTAGGAGCAGCCCCTCTCAATTCTCAAACGCCCACGGCAGATAGGGACCGAACTGTCTCACGACGTTCTAAACCCAGCTCGCGTACCACTTTAAATGGCGAACAGCCATACCCTTGGGACCGACTTCAGCCCCAGGATGTGATGAGCCGACATCGAGGTGCCAAACACCGCCGTCGATATGAACTCTTGGGCGGTATCAGCCTGTTATCCCCGGAGTACCTTTTATCCGTTGAGCGATGGCCCTTCCATTCAGAACCACCGGATCACTATGACCTACTTTCGTACCTGCTCGACGTGTCTGTCTCGCAGTTAAGCTGGCTTCTACCATTACACTAACCGTACGATGTCCGACCGTACTTAGCCAACCTTCGTGCTCCTCCGTTACTCTTTGGGAGGAGACCGCCCCAGTCAAACTACCCACCAGGCACTGTCCTCAACCCCGATTAGGGGCCTAAGTTAGAACATCAACACTACAAGGGTGGTATTTCAAGGTCGGCTCCACACAAACTAGCGTCTGTGCTTCAAAGCCTCCCACCTATCCTACACATGTAGGGTCAATGTTCAGTGCCAAGCTGTAGTAAAGGTTCACGGGGTCTTTCCGTCTAGCCGCGGGTACACAGCATCTTCACTGCGATTTCAATTTCACTGAGTCTCGGGTGGAGACAGCGTGGCCATGGTTACACCATTCGTGCAGGTCGGAACTTACCCGACAAGGAATTTCGCTACCTTAGGACCGTTATAGTTACGGCCGCCGTTTACCGGGGCTTCGATCAAGAGCTTCGACCTAAGTCTAACCCCATCAATTAACCTTCCGGCACCGGGCAGGTGTCACACCGTATACGTCATCTTACGATTTTGCACAGTGCTGTGTTTTTAATAAACAGTCCCAGCCACCTGGTCACTGCGGCTGACTTCAGCTCCAGACGCGAAGTCCTTCACCTAATGTCAGCGTACCTTCTCCCGAAGTTACGGTACGATTTTGCCTAGTTCCTTCACCCGAGTTCTCTCAAGCGCCTTAGTATTCTCTACCTGACCACCTGTGTCGGTTTGGGGTACGATTCGAAATAATCTGAAGCTTAGAGGCTTTTCCTGGAAGTAGGGCATCAGTAACTTCACCACCGTAGTGGCTCGTCTCGTATCTCAGCCTTAAGAGTCCGGATTTTCCTAAACTCTCAGCCTACATACTTTCACATGGACAACCAACGCCATGCTTACTTAGCCTGCTCCGTCCCCCCATCGCAATTATTCCAAGTACGGGAATATTAACCCGTTTCCCATCGACTACGCTCTTCAGCCTCGCCTTAGGGGTCGACTTACCCTACCCTGATTAACATGGGATAGGAACCCTTGGTCTTCCGGCGGAGGAGTTTTTCACTCCTCTTATCGTTACTCATGTCAGCATTCGCACTTCTGATACCTCCAGCATACCTCCCGGTACACCTTCAACGGCTTACAGAACGCTCCCCTACCCCGCGAATATACCCCGAAACTATCTCTGTCCAACTCAACAGGTTGAACGCTTGACCGTTGGGCACTTCGTGCGTCAACGTTAATCTTAAAATAGTTTGGGTGGTATATTCGCAGCCGCAGCTTCGGTGGTATGTTTAGCCCCGTTACATCTTCCGCGCAGGCCGACTCGACTAGTGAGCTATTACGCTTTCTTTAAAGGGTGGCTGCTTCTAAGCCAACCTCCTAGCTGTTTTAGCCTTCCCACATCGTTTCCCACTTAACATACACTTTGGGACCTTAGCTGGCGGTCTGGGTTGTTTCCCTCTTCACGACGGACGTTAGCACCCGCCGTGTGTCTCCCGGATATTACTTTACGGTATTCGGAGTTTGCAAAGGGTTGGTAAGTCGGGATGACCCCCTAGCCTTAACAGTGCTCTACCCCCGTAAGTATTCGTCCGAGGCTCTACCTAAATAGATTTCGGGGAGAACCAGCTATCTCCCGGTTTGATTAGCCTTTCACTCCTAGCCACAGGTCATCCCCTAACTTTTCAACGTTAGTGGGTTCGGTCCTCCAGTTGATGTTACTCAACCTTCAACCTGCCCATGGCTAGATCACCGGGTTTCGGGTCTATACCTTGCAACTAAGCGCCCAGTTAAGACTCGCTTTCGCTACGGCTACCCTATTCGGTTAACCTCGCTACAAAATATAAGTCGCTGACCCATTATACAAAAGGTACGCAGTCACACCACGAAGGTGCTCCTACTGCTTGTACGTACACGGTTTCAGGTTCTATTTCACTCCCCTCACAGGGGTTCTTTTCGCCTTTCCCTCACGGTACTGGTTCACTATCGGTCAGTTGGGAGTATTTAGCCTTGGAGGATGGTCCCCCCATATTCAGTCAAAGTTTCACGTGCTCCGACCTACTCGATTTCACTTTAGATAAGTTTTTGTGTACGGGACTATCACCCTGTTTCGTCATACTTTCCAGAATGTTCCACTAACTACACTAAAGCTTAAGGGCTGGTCCGATTTCGCTCGCCGCTACTTTCGGAATCTCGGTTGATTTCTTTTCCTACGGGTACTTAGATGTTTCAGTTCTCCGCGTTCGCCTCATATGGCTATGTATTCACCATATGATACCTGCAAGCAGGTGGGTTTCCCCATTCGGAAATCCTAGTCTCAAGCGCCTCTTACTGGCTCAACTAGGCTTATCGCAAGTTAGTACGTCCTTCATCGCCTCCAACTGCCAAGGCATCCACCGTGTAC
>NZ_MNAN01000014.1 GCF_001854475.1 Pseudoalteromonas byunsanensis | reverse complement strand
ACATACGCGTTACCAGGAATAGCACTTGAAGAACCAGCAACCGCTAGTAGGTCTTGGCCTGAATGTTCAAACGAGATGAAACCAGTTTTCGCGAAATCACGGTCAACTGAACGTAGGTTGTCTTGCTCATCACGGCTATAAGCAGCTGTGATGTTGAAACCATCAACACTTAGGTCACCGAAACCAGTTGTGATTGAGAAGTTAGAGCTTGAAGTGTCTTTTGGCTTGTCATAACGAGCGCTGATAGTCGTGTTTTGAACGTCATCTTTTAGGATGAAGTTAACAACACCCGCGATAGCGTCAGAACCGTATAATGCAGATGCACCATCTTTTAGGATTTCAACGCGCTTGATAGCCGATAAAGGAATAGAGTTAAGGTCGATAGTACCGCCTGAATCAGAAGATACCATACGACGACCGTTTAGAAGTACAAGTGTGTACTCTGAACCTAAGTTTCTTAGTGAAGCAGTTTGAACACCGCCACCGCCACCACCTACTGACTCACCAGCAGCTGTGAAACCCTGCATCGCAGGAAGGTTAGCGATTAAATCTGGAACGCTTGTTACACCTGATTTAGCGATAGCTGAAGCATCGATAACGTCTAGTGGCAATGCACCTTCTAAGTCAGTTCTTTTGATTGCAGAACCGGTAACTTCGATACGTTCTACTTTCTCTTCACCTTCGGCTGCGAACGTGTTCGCAGAAAACGCAGCCGTAGAAGCAGCGCCAAACGCGATTGCTAAGCGAACCGCTTTTGAAACTTTACTATTTAACATTTGTATCTCCCTGGACTACTTGTTAGTAGCTTGTAATTTTTTATGGGCTTTGCCCTTATGGGAAGTTGCACTCATGCAACATTCACCATGAATATTAAACAAGCATTGACGTTAGCGTCAACCGCAAATTATTTAATTTTTATAAATTCCCACAATCAGGTACAACATAAGTTAAACAAATATTAAACATATATTTGATCTCAAAAAGAAAAAAAGCGCTGTTCTGTTAACTGAAAAAGAACATTTTCGTAATCAGGTATCATCATCAAAATAGGGTAAATCTGTTTTTCTATGTAGTGCTCATAGTCTATCTTACTGTCGTCGAGGTGCATAACAGGCCCTTTATTGGTCATGTAATAGCTGATAATGCTACCTTTAGATAAATTTCGACTCTGATTATTCAACACAGAAAGTCGAGCGGCCTTGACATGAGGTGGCACAGTTTTCGTGTAGTCTTCCAGAGGTTGACCCAGGCGTTTCGAATAACGCAACAAGCTATCAACTTCACCAGCACGTATTGCATCTATGTACCTTTTCGTTATACGCAATACACAATCCCCATCAAACAATGCTCGAATAATATCTTGCTGATATTTTTTTGCTATTTCGGTCCAGTCACTTCGAACACTTTCCATTCCTTTGAAAACCAGCGTTGGTTCGCCGTTTACATACACTTCACCGACATAACGTTTTTTAGAACCAACCGCTTGCCCCCTAATCGTAGGCATAAAAAAGGTGTGATACAGTGTCTCAAACTCAATTTCTAGATAACTGCATAAATTAAAGGTAGAGCAGCATTCTTGCTCCCAATACTTATTCACCGCACCCACCAAAGCTATCGCTTCGGCTTCGCATTTATCAGCCTCCCACTCATCCGGTAACTTTACAAATGTAGAATCTGTATCGCCATAGATTACCTCTAAGCCTTGCTTCTCGATCAGCTCTCGCGTAGTCTGCATAATCTCGTGGCCCCTCAAAGTGATTGAGCTCGCTAGACGTGGGTCATAAAAACGACACCCTTTAGAGCCTAAGACGCCATAGAGGCTATTCATAATGATTTTGATTGCTTGAGAAAGCATATCGTCGCGCGCGTGCTTTGCACTTTGCCGAGCCTCAGACAACTCCGCTACTAAGGTTGGTAGATGATGTAGGGTTCTAGAAAAAGCTCCGTTATGAAACCCTGGCACCGCATCTTGCGGCACTTTCAGGCCTTCTATTAAGCCCATAGGGTCAATACGAAATGTTCGAATAATTGACGGATAAAGGCTCTTAAAGTCTAATACCGCCACATTTTTATACAGCCCAGGTTTTGAATCCATCACGTATCCACCAGGACTTTCAAAATTAAGGCCATGCTCTCCTAAGTTTGGGGCTACATAACCGCTACGGTGCAGCAAAGGTAAGTATAAGTTAGTAAATGCCGCGACAGATCCCCCCATTCGTTCAAGCTCAAGTCCGGTTAACTGACTTCTCACTATTGCAAATTCAAGCAGCTTCAATTTAGTAAAGATCGCCAATACTAATTCACAGTCCTTGATATTATAAGCAGCGAGACTTAGTTTATCTTCGTTAAACTGGCGAATGATCTCTTCTAATCTATCATCTTGTTCAATGAGCTTTTTCTCGCCCAAGACTTTTTCTGCTACGTTTGATAAACGAAAACTGTCAAAGTGATAAGTAGCATTTTTTAACGTATCGATACCATCTATTACCACACGCCCCGAGAGCATCACTCTAACGTAATTCCCTTTATAAACATCAATTGGCTGAGAATCTTTCCCCAGAATAAGCTCAATACCTAACATCTGCGCACGCTCTGCAAGCACCACAAAGTCAAACTCGATCACGTTCCAGCCAATGATCACATCAGGGTCTAGCCTTTTTACTTTATCCATTAGTGCAAATAGCAAAGCAGACTCATCCGGCACCCAATGAATAAATTCCGGTATATCATTATCAGCAGGTGGATCGCCTATCATAATGACACTGCGGTAATCCTCACAGGCCAATCCAATAGAAAACAAAACACCATCACCATTACATTCAATATCTAATGAAAGCGCAGAAAAGACGGGGCGATAACTACGGTGTGCTTTTAGCTTAGCTTCAGTTATCTCAATATAACCCTCTTTCATTACTGCGTTACCCTGTATCCAGACACCGCCACGGATAAAGCGCTCCATCAAAAAGCGATCGCAGTGCCGAATATCTTCTTCATACATATTCACGATGTTATTCAACGTTTGTTTTGCCTGGTGATAAGAGCGTGTATTTTGACAGTAACAGGCAACCATCTCCTCCTGATCGAAGTGTTTCAAGCCGACATTCTTAAACTGTACTTCTAGATTTTCTTGTTCAAGCAAACTCTGTGCTTGCTGTTGGTCGCTGTATCGTATAAAAAACACAGGCTGTTCATTATCGACATACGCCTTGATTGTTCCTTGGTCCGTTTTAAGCCAATAGCACAACTGTAGCCGCCCGTGGTGATTGATCTGCTGCCGTGATAATATGAAGCCTGCATAGACTGCTTGTGCCAAATCCGTTCCCCATCTAAAATAGCCCTTTGACACTGTAATTATATACATATAAATCCAAGTTAGGCGATTCACATGCTTTCAGACGCTCTCAAAAAGACCATTCGGCATACTCATCAAAATATAGCCGACCGCCTAGATGGATATCGTCAGCGTAGTAGCCAAAATTACTTGGTCGCTGAAATTGCGAAAACGTTGGCGGGGGAATATCACAAAACGCAACGTATTTGTGTGATTGAGGCAGGAACGGGAACTGGAAAATCACTTGCCTATTGCTTAAGTGCGTTACCAACTGCGCTAGCTAAAAAGAAAAAGCTTGTCATTTCAACCGCTACCGTCGCATTGCAAGAACAGTTAATAAATAAAGAACTGCCCTTTTTTAAGGAGCATTGTGGGTTTGATTTCAAGTTTGATTTAGTCAAAGGGCGCCAGCGCTATATTTGTGTGCAAAAGCTTAACGCCGCACTCAATGAAGACAGTATGCAACTATCTATTATGCCAACTTTATCTTCTCCACTATCAGACATGGAACAAAAGTGTCTAAAAGATTTACACAGCGCATATCAAGGCAAGCGTTGGCAAGGTGATAGAGATAGTTGGGCCGACACCATACCGGATAGAGTCTGGAACCTAATAGCCTGTGATAAACATGCTTGTCAGCGACAGATGAAATCACATCACCTATGCCCGTTTCATATGGCACGTCAAAAAATGGCACAAATGGACGTATTGGTAATTAACCATGCGCTGTTGCTTGCTGATCTGGAACTTGGTGGAGGGAAAATTTTACCCGAGCCAGACGACACTTTTTATGTGATTGACGAGGCTCATCACTTACCTCATATCACCAGAGATTTTTCCTCTGCTGCTGCAACCATCAAAGGAACCATCGACTGGCTCGAAAAGTTATTAAAGTTTAGTGGCAAAATGGCAGCGACCATTGTCTCGCAAAAAGCCATAGGTCAAAACTTTAAACTCAATGATGCCGCCAATGATGCAAGCAAAGATCTCAAAGCTGTGAGAGATATTCTTGATTCCGCAGACTTTAATTACAATCAAGAGGATACCTATCGTTTTGAACATGGGTTAGTGCCAGACTCTCTTATTTCTAAAGCTAAAGACATCAGCGATGCAACACAAGATGTACTTCGAGCGCTAAACAAAATGCACGACGCACTCACTTTAGACGTTAGCGATGGTGATGTTAAACCCTTTTTGGCCGATCCACTACTTGGAGAAAGTGGACAATATATTAATCGTTTAGAACAGCTTCACAAGCTGTGGTATAGCTATGCTTGCAAGGGAGAAAATACACCACATGCACGTTGGATTAAACGTTTAGAGTATAAGCACCACCATGATCATCTATTATGCGACTGCCCAATCGAAGTGGGCTACTATCTCAAAGATAAACTATGGAGAGAGTGCGCTGGGGCAGTACTTTGCTCCGCAACCTTGAGCGCACTTGGTACTTTTGATCATTTCGCAAAAGAAAGTGGTTTAAGTAATGAACCCGGTGTCAAATTTATCAAGGCTAACTCTCCTTTTGATTATCCGGCTCAGGCAACGTTGCATTTACCTAAGGCTGAAGTAGAACCAACAGACAAAACCTTTAGTGATTACCTAGCAAAATCACTGCCGCAATACCTGCAACGCGATAAAGCTAACCTAGTGTTATTCGCATCTTATTGGCAAATGGACCACGTGGTAAAATTATTACGCAAAGAACGATGGCAAATTTTGGTACAAGGTGAGCAATCCAGAGAAAGTTTATTACAAACTCACAAAGACAATATTGATCAAGGTAAAGGCAGTGTCTTATTCGGTACTCAGAGCCTATCAGAAGGTCTTGATCTACCTGGCGTATATCTAGAGAATCTCATAATTACGAAAATTCCATTTGCAGTTCCCACTTCGCCAATTGAAGAAGCACAGGCAGAGTTCGTGCAAAGCAAAGGAGGAAATCCATTTTTATCGATAACCGTTCCCGATGCTGCAAAGAAATTAGTGCAAAGCTGTGGTAGACTGCTGCGTAAAGAATCAGATCATGGCCGTATTACCATATTAGATAGGCGCTTAGTAACTAAACGTTACGGTAAAGCCATGTTAGATACGCTGCCTCCATTTAAAAGACAAATAGATTATTAAATGTTTGAACTTGCGCTCGATCCAATGACCTGGGGACTGCTTTGTGTAGTTGCTTTAGCCGCTGGCTTTATTGATGCCATTGCCGGTGGTGGGGGTATGCTTACTGTACCCGCCTTATTGACGGCAGGCCTGCCGCCACACGTTACCTTAGGCACCAATAAACTCGCTGCAAGTTTTGGCTCAATTACTGCCAGCCTAACCTACTACCGCCAGCAATTGTTTAACCCCCGGTTTTGGGCCGCTTCCATCTTCGCCACCGCGATTGGTGCCGTGCTTGGAACACTTTTAGTGGATTTTCTCAGCACTGAGTTTTTAAACAAATTACTGCCCGTAGTGATTATTCTAGTCGCGTGTTATAGCTTGTTTGGTAAACTAAGCCCAACGGAATCTCATACACTACCACCTATTACACAAGCCCTAAAAATCAAACAGTGGATACAGGGGCTCTGCTTGGGTTTCTTTGATGGTATGGCAGGCCCTGGTGCAGGCACATTTTGGACCGCCTCCAACAGCATACTTTATAAAATGAGCCTGCTGCTAAACTGTGGTTTAGCCCGCTCAATGAACTTTGTTTCCAACTTCATTTCTTTGATTACTTTTGTCGCACTAGGTCATGTAAACTTTCTATTAGGTATTTCAATGGGCGTGTTTTTAATGCTTGGCGCGTGGATTGGCGCACATTCGGCTATTAAATTTGGCAACAAGCTGATAAAACCTTTGTTCAACACTATTGTTATAATACTCGCCGGGAAATTAGTCATTGAGGCATATCTATCGTGAGTAACGCGCTTGATAAATTACATCAGCAACTGGCCAGATTAGGTGAGCAGGCCCAACAGTTTGATAATGCAAAGTGGTTTGATAAAAATCGCTATATTCAAGCACAACCTAGCTTATTCGATCGTACTGTGTTTGCAACTAAGAGCCTGTTACTATGTGACTATGTAGATGAAATTAAAGCCGAAGTTAAATATCTACCGCCGATGGAAAAGCGCCATGCTTACAGTTTTGCTGTACAACGTATCGCAACACAAATTGAAGCTATCATAAAAGTTCTCAAGTCGACCCCAGTGTGGGCCAAAGAGAACAAAAACAATTTCAGTAAAAAAAGTAAAGTTTATCGTAAAGCCGTGCAAAAGATCATGCAAAGCTCCCATGAGCTCTATCAGGAGTTGTCTCAAAATTATGAATTTGAGCGTCGGCTGCAAGAAATGATAGAGATGCGCAGAGAAAAGCTAGATAAAGCAAACACAGATGAAGCTCAAAAAATAAACCAAGAGATACTCGCACTTCACGCGAGGCTCGGGCGGTGTAGAAAAGCCATTTCAGAAACAGAAGTTAAAATCCAGCAAGTTGAAAAACAACAAAATCGCTAATGTTATTTTATCATCCTTCCTACTCTGCCTTGTCACTTCCACCTAGACATCGTTTCCCGATAAGCAAATACGCGATGTTAAAAAACCAACTATCTGATCTGTCATTACATAGTAAGCTTGTATCTCCCAACAAAGCCCCGCTTGAATCCCTATTCCTATGTCATGATCGGGACTACGTCTTGAACTTTATTAACGGAACATTATCTCAAAACGCAATCAAAAAGATGGGGTTCCCATGGTCAAAAAAACTTGTTGAACGTACTTTATTCTCTGTAGGGGCAAGCATTGCCGCTGCTAAATACGCATTAGAAAATGGTATTGCAGCTAACTTAAGTGGAGGTTATCACCATGCCCACAAAGACTTTGCCGCCGGGTTTTGCATCATTAATGACTTTGCTGTGGCCGCTTGCCATATAATAGAATTAGAGCTGGCTGAAACTATAGTTATTTTCGATTGTGATGTACACCAAGGTGATGGCACTGCCAGTATACTTTCTGAGCGCTCAGACATCGTCACATGTTCTATTCACTGTGAAAAAAACTTTCCGCGAATAAAAGCCCAGTCTGATTATGACTTTCCACTTTCGACCAATACTGACGATGATACGTATTTGGATACGGTTCACCAAGCATTATCATTAGTATGTCGTCTGCATAAGCCTGATCTGATACTATATAACGCCGGTGCCGATATACATAAGCGAGATGAACTCGGATTATTTAACATTAGCCTCGGTGGCGTATTAGCGCGTGATAAACTTGTATTGGAGTACTGTCGAGCGCACGATATTCCGATCGCAGCAGCAATGGGAGGAGGCTACCAAAAAAATATAGCCCAACTCGTTGATGTACATAAGCAGTTTTTTATTGCCCTACTCGCTAACCCAGCTATTATGATATAGATATTAGTTAGTAATAAAGCCGCAGGTAAGCAAAATGAAGCTACATGATGATGTACATAACTATTACGAAAAAATAGTATTAGACAAAATTGTTGAGCATAACTTACACGACAAATACAGCGAAGATGTCATGGCTGACTTCTGCTGCACTGTGCTCAATCAGTTACCCGCTCGTTACATTCGAAATGATGTTGATATGGCGTTTTATTTACCGCAACGTGAACGCATAATTATGGAACAACAAGTCGACAAAGCAATCAAGTTCGCTAGTGAGCAAGTCGCAAAAAAGAAAACAACACCTCAATGAATAATCCACTAGAAACCGCACCAAACCACGTAAAACTGGCTGTTGACCTTATCATGTTACTTGAGCAAAACGAACTTGAGCCAGAAGAGGTTTTGGCAGCCTTGAAAATAGTAGAAAGCGACTTTAGGAACAAACTCTCAACTCACGACAAAGAATAAAGACACTAAACTTAACAAAATAAAAGCATTTATGTAACATGTAAAACTTATCCTAAATTTTTATTTTTACGATGAGTTATCATTATGACAAAAACAGTAAGACTCTTCACATGTGCATTGCTCACCACCCCTTCTTTTGGTAACAACGCTTTTGCTAATGACTTTACAGCTTTAGATACCGCGCTACCGCCAAGCTATATTATCAACGGTACAGAGCCCGTATTTGACTTTGATGGTGACGGTTGCTTGCCTAGTGCTGGTATAAGTCGAACTGGGCAAAAAAATGCTGGGCTCAAAACATCAGGAACTTTAGGCGGTGATTGCCGTGACAGCCAATTTTTGAGAACTTCCAATACCGTACACAGGTACGCCTGTCACACTAACGCTCAAGGACAGTACTGCGCGCATTTTTACGCATTATATTTCAAAAAAGACCAAGTATTTAATTACTTCGGAGGCGGACACCGCCATGACTGGGAGTATGCAGCTGTATGGACTCATGATGGCATTGTCACTCATGGCAGTTACAGCGCACACGGAGACCTGTATACCAAGTCAGCCAGTGAACTACCTTTTGAAAATAGTCACTTAAAAATCGTTTACCATAAAGATGGTTTATTAACCCATGCGTTACGATTTGCGAAATATCAAGAAATCGCAGAGAATGGCTATAATCGCTTTGTAACACCCAATATTATCAGCTGGTATGAAATGCAAGGCGATGGGATCAACAACCAGTCATTAAGAGCTAAACTCAACGAATATGATTATGGCTCAGCGACACTCCCCGTAAAAGACAGCCGATTTCTATACAATATTAATCGCTTCAAACCAGCCCATTACCCGAAATTTGAACTGGTAGATACACAACCATAAGGCTCTTTGAGGGGCGTAAGTTAAAACACGCCTCTGCGTACCTTTATTATTATTTTCAGCATATCTATTCTTTTTTGTATCTATACTCAATAGCAGCCATTTGTATATGTAAATTAGGTGTCTAAAAGTATTTCAGATTATCTAATTTCGTTACAAATTATTGCAACCTAGTTATTTACCTTAAAATATTGGCTGTTAGTCGCTATGTCCCACATAGAGCGGAAATTAGTCGCTAGCGCATCATCTGCTTTTACTAGATACTGATCGAGTAAAGAAAAAGATTGGATGTTGTTATGAATTTAACACGTAGTTCGCTTAAAAACCCTGCAAGTGTATTGGTGATATTAGTACTGATCATGCTATTTGGCTTAATCAGTATTTTTAAGTTGCCGATCCAATTAACACCAGATATTGAGGAACCTCAGATCACTATTTATTCGGGGTGGCGTCAAGCTGCGCCAGAAGAAATCGAGTCCATGATCATCGAACCTATTGAAAATGCGGTGAAGAACACGCCCGGCGCACTTGAAGTCAATACACAGATTAATCAGGGGAATGGTACTATCACGCTCACTTTTGCAGTGGGTGCAGATATGCAACAAGCGATGCTTGATGTACTGACAAGCCTCAATCAAGCCCCTCCCTTACCTCTAGATGCCACAGATCCGATAGTCACATCCGGTGGCGGAGGCGGTCCAGGCTCCGGAGGCCCCACCGCTGCCACCTTGCTCGTTTTACCTCTGAGTTATGAAAGCGATAACTTTGACATGGCGATATACCAAAAACAAATTGAGGACTTTATCGAACCTCGACTTGCACGCATACCAGGCGTATCTCATGTTAACTTAAGTAGTCAAAGGCAAAGAGAGTTAAGGGTTACATTTGATCCATATAAAGCCGCTTCATTTGGGATCAGTCTGGATCAAATTCGCCGTACAATATCATCCTCCACTGATGTTTCAGGTGGTATAGCAGATGTAGGGAGACGTCAATACACGGTAAGATTTACTGGCAAGTATGATGTTGATAGCTTATCGAGCATGAGAGTCGGTTATTCTGGCGATAGACCTATCTACCTAGGTGACATTGCCAGTGTAGAAGATACCGTTACAGATAGGCGCTCAATGACACTTAGAAATGGCACTCCGGCTTATTACATAACTATATCTCGAAGTAACGAGTCGAATACTGTTGCTGTACTCGATGGTATTAATCAGGCTATCAACGAATTAAACTCTGGTGTTCTAAAAGAAGCAGGGCTGTCTATTGAGCTTAGCTATGATGCGTCGGTTCACATTCGTAATGCTCTACAACTGGTAAAAAGCAATCTTGGTTTAGGCGTACTAATGGCATGTGGTATTTTGTGGCTATTTTTTAGAGGGATCAGAGCAACATTAGTCATCGCGGCAACTATCCCAGTCTCTTTAATGATGGCATTTCTTGCGTTGAACTTGTTTGAACGCAGCCTCAATGTTGTATCTCTTGCCGGTCTAGCATTCGCTGTAGGCTTAGTATTGGATGCAGCAATAATAGTTCAGGAGAATATAGCAAGACTAAAGAGTGAAGGCATGGAGAACGTTAAAGCCTCACTTAGAGGGGCAACACAAGTTGCGGGCGCGCTATTTGCCTCAACTGCGACTAGCGTTGCCATATTCCTACCTATCATGTTTATGGCTGGTATCGAAGGGCAATTGTTTTCTGACCTAGCACTAACGCTTTCAATAGCAGTTATTGCTTCGCTCGTCTGTGCATTAACTATCATCCCGATAGCCAATAAATATATACCAGAGAAAGAGCTGAAGGTTGACCCTTACTTAGATTACTGGAAAAAGCTCACTAAATGGATTATGACCCTAACCAACAACCGTAAAAAACAGCTTGCTTGGATAACGACTTTACTTGGTGGCTCTGTGATAATCACATTTACCTTACTACCACAGACTGACTTTATGCCAAGAGCTCCCACGGATGGCTTCTTTTATAGTTTAAATACACCACCGGGCGGCAATATTGGTTTTATGGAAGAAGAAATAGCTAGGCGCGTAAAAGAGCGAGTCATGCCCTATTATGAAGGCGAAAAGATGCCAAAAATTAAAGATTTTAATTTTTATGTTTTTGGCTCTGATGCAGGAGGCTTCATCTATTCGCAAGACCCTCAGCGCGTAGAGGAGTTAATGGACGTTGCACGAAGAGAAATTTTCCATGATTTACCCGATACCCAAGTGTTTCTCTTTAGAGGCTCCATGATCCAAGTATCAAACGGTGGTGACGGCCGTGCTATTAACATTGATCTGACAGGCCCAAATATGGATGACCTGATCAGCGCTGCACAAGTCGCTTTAACCGCTGTCAAAGACGCCATCCCAAAAGCAACAGCTCAACCGCAACCAAGATTGGATATGGCTGAACCAGAACTTCGTTTGCACCCTGACGATAGGCGCATCACTCAAGCAGGTTTAACTAGAAATGACGTTGCACAAGCTGTTCAAGCATTTACCGGTGGCCTATTCGTAAACGAGTATTTTAACGGCAATGAGCGAATGAATGTGATCCTCAGAGCGAACACTTGGGATACACCAGAGCAGCTACAAGCGCTTCCAATCGTAACCCCCAACTCAGGTATTCAAACTCTTGGAGAACTCGCTTTGGTAGAACGTACGGTTGGTCCAACGCAGCTGCGTAGAGTCAACGGGAAGCGGACCGTATCCATTGTTGTAACTCCGCCAGCTGAAATGAGTTTGCAAGAAGCTCAAGCTCTTCTATCTGAAAAAGTTATGCCAAAGCTTAGGGCTTCCTTACCTGCAAATGCGAGCGCAATACTCGCAGGTAATGCTCAAAAAATGAACTCTGCAATCGAAGAAATGACTATCAACTTTATACTTGCGCTATTTATCTTGTTCCTTCTCATGACTGCACTGTTCAAATCTGCAAAAGATAGCCTATTAGTACTGCTAGTGATGCCATTAGCGATTGCCGGCGGAGTGCTTGCGCTATATATACTCAACTTATTCACCTTCCAGTCTTTAGATCTGCTCACCATGATAGGGTTTATTATCCTACTGGGATTAGTTGTCAATAATGCCATCTTATTAGTCGATCAAACTAGGGCGTCTGAACGCTCTGGATTATCAAGAGAGCATGCCGTACAACAAGCTGTTTTACTGCGTGCTCGCCCTGTTTACCTAAGCACACTTACGAGTTTATTTGGAATGCTGCCGCTGATGCTAATGCCAGGGGTTGGTTCTGAAATTTACCGCGGGTTGGCAACTGTCATTGTGGGCGGAATGGCCATAAGTGCTTTATTTACGCTATTACTTATGCCCAGTCTGCTGAAATTGGGAAAGCACAAAGCCCCCATTGACGGCAATAGTCTTACGGCCAATCAACCTAAACTCAATCTAGTTGCCAACCAATAGAGAAGTTATTATGTTGTTATCTAAGAAACATTTTCATTCATATAAAACTGTTGTCAGCGTGATGTTGCTTACATTCGCGGTTGCTGTTACGACACCCGCAAGCGCAAAGTCGCCAGTCTCTGTCGAGACAGTGTCTATGGCACCATTGAAGAGCTCATTACTTATACATGGTACATTATACGGCAAGCAGGATGTAACTCTCACGGCTGGAGTTGGAGGACTGCTTACATTCGTTGTAGAACCTGGAAGCATAGTTATCAAGGGTGACATACTAGCACGTATAGATACCTTACCATTAGAGCTAGAACAAGCTCGCCAGCAGGAAATGCTTAATAGAGCCCAGATAAACTTACAGTTTCACAAGCAGGAGCTGATGCGTTTAACACAGCTGGCCAAAACAAGTAGTGCTGCAGCAAGTCAGGTCGATAGAGTTAAGCAACAACATGATCTTGCACACTCAGATATCCAACTCGCAAAGATAGAGCTACGTCTAATTGCAGATAAGATTGAACGCTCAACACTCAAAGCGCCCTTCTCAGGGGTTATAAGTGAGCGTTTCAGTCATTCTGGGCAAGACGTTAATCGTGCTGATAAGCTGGTACGCTTAATTGATATTCACAACTTAGAGGCCAGACTCTATGTCCCAGTGAAATATCTCAGCAGTCTTGATAAAGGTTTAACATTACCGATAGCTGCAAGTAACTCAAATATTTCTAACCATGTAAATACCACTATTACCGCAATTATTCCAGCAACAGACCCTCGCTCACAATCTTTTGAAGTTAGAGCTACTTTACCAAAACAAACTGGGCAGCATTGGGCTGCAGGTCAATTAGTCGATGTATCCTTACCGCTAAGTTCAGGGAAATCTGAGTTACTAGTCAACCGAGATGCTTTAATCCTCAGAAAACAAGGGGTTCACGTGGTACGTATAAATAAAGATAACAAAGCAGAGCAAATCCCAGTCGAAGTAGGCAAAGGACAAGGTAAATATGTTTCGATTAAGCCTTTAGGAGAAAGCGTGTTAGAGGTGGGTGATTCTATTGCCGTACGTGGTGCTGAGCGCCTATCAACAGGCCAAGAAGTAGAAATACAAACATCTTCTACTGTTAATGCATCAGAACGATAAAAAGGTTACTAGCCCAATGAGTGAGGTTCACCTCGGTGAACCTCACTCATTTTTTTACTTTCACATTTATGAATTTTGTGAATTCTAATCGCCTGATTGGCGACTAGATGGTTTGAATTTAAAGGTTATGAACTGAAGCAATTTTTGCATAGGATAGGCGGCCATTAGTAAGCACATGAACACATTGGTCAACACCACTATTTGGGTATAAATAACTTTTAGAACATCCGTGCCAAATACCACTCGATCCACATATCGTGACATCAGTAGAATTACTAACATGCCAGATACGTAGAATCCATAAGTCGTTATTTTAGCAAAATTACACCGCTTAAAGTTATGCCATTGGATAACGGCAACCATGAACAAACCTTCATGAATACTAAAACCAATGTAAAATATCTGCCGAACAGCCTGAACGCCGACATCAAGAGTATATATTACATCTCTTATGACAATGGCTATCAGCTGGAATACCATTGAAGTAAATACAAAAACAAATAGCGAATGTTCGAACTGCTCTACACTGCCCGACTCTGGGCGGTTGAGTATCATTGCTCGTATAGAATCCTTACCAAATGCTCCAAGAACTATAAGCGTGAGAATTTTGATAACCGTCAACGTCAATTCTATGTGCACCAAAATGCCATTCATAGCAACAAAGCTCCTTTTCTACCCTCTGTTCCTCTACTTGATAACCTTGGTAGCAGTAGTAGTAACTGGTGGCTCATGACCCCCACCTGCTCCGCCGTTACCTCCAAAGACTTGTTTTAACAATGCTTTTGATAAAATTTTAAAACTTTTTTTATTAGTATTCATGCAATCTACACCTTTTATTTACATAGCACAATATAGGCCGAACAAATAAACATGCTCGATGACTAACGCATACCAACAACCTTCGAACAGTTTTTAAGTACATCTATAAATCTAGCTACTGATTTCAGAAACGCAACGGGCCACATCTGTGTCTACTGCATTATTGACCGCTATACAATTCCTTTATCGCCATATGAATATATTCATATTTAGCTTAATTTAAATCGCATACCAATTGCAACTATTGAAATGCTCTATTGCGAGAATGCTGGCTTTACATATAACTAATGAGTAAGATCTATTTTGTATACTCGAACAATCCTACACTCCATTGGCGCCTTTGTAAGGCCTTTAGAATTTAAGTGTCTAAATACAATGCAAAGGGTTAACGACAGCGAACTTCGCCGTTTTCGCACAATTGACTATAGAGTTTTCGTACATTGGATCAAATCACACGCGCGCGGCATCAGTGCAGTGAGCAGGTTTAGCTACTGCTGAGGGACTCACCTCAAAAAGAACCTCACCCTTATCAAACATCGGATGGCGCTACGCTTATCACGACCTACAACGCCAAAACGCAAAAAGCCCATCCGATTGGATGAGCTTTTTACTTAATAGGAGCTTGGTGCGCTACGCAGTAGGATGTTCTACTCCGTAGTGGCTACTCCGTAGTGGCTACTTTCACATGGCAAATGCCACACTATCATCGACCGGGGCCGGCCCTTCGGCTACAGTGCAAAGGGTTAACGACTGCGAACGAAGTGAGGGCGTTTCCTTTGCGCAAGGTGAAGTGAGCCAGTTGAGCTACCGCTGAGGGACTCTCTTAAACGTCGGATGGCGCTACGCTTATCACGACCTACAACCCCAAAACGCAAAAAGCCCATCCGAGTGGATGGGCTTTTTACTTAACTAGGAGCTTGGTGCGCTACGCAGTAGGATGTTCTACTCCGTAGTGGCTACTCCGTAGCGGCTACTTTCACATGGCAAATGCCACACTATCATCGACCGGGGCCGGCCCTTCGGCTACAGTGCAAAGGATTAACGACTGCGAACGAAGTGAGGGCGTTTCCTTTGCGCAAGGTGAATATCGTGCAAAAGGTTAGCGACATGAGCGAAACGAACACGCTCTTTTTGCGCAAGGTGAATTATCGTGCAAAAGGTTAGCGACATGAGCGAAGCGAACACGCTCTTT
>NZ_MNAN01000013.1 GCF_001854475.1 Pseudoalteromonas byunsanensis | reverse complement strand
TCAATGAATTCTGATTTTTGATATTCACCTAATAAAAGATGAGATATCGAATTGACTGTGCTGCAACAAGTAAACTTGTTGCTGTTGGTCACTCACTTTCCATTTAAGGAAAAAACATTGAGACTCTAAATTTGTTTGCGTCCCTACCGAAGTAGTTCTGCTGTTAGAACTCAACCTGTACGAGTGCCCACACAGATGATTGCTTCATATTTTTAAAGAACGTTTCGAAATGCTTTCGCGTTTCGAGGGATGTGCATTCTAAGCATTCCCTATTTTTTGTCAACACTTAATTTTTAAGTTTCTTGAGAAGCTTTAAAGTTAAGTTTTACTCGACCCTGACTCAGTTCGATTTGCTTAAGTTGCTTGGCGCTCCGTGTCAGTGGGGTCGCATTATAGGGCGGCGAATAAAAAGCGCAAGCCCTTTTTAAAGGATTTTTGAAGAAAAGTGATAAAAATAGACTGTTCGCGTTATTTTTGAGCGAAACCTTTTATAATTTCAACTTTTATCACACTTTAGCAATATCTATCTGATCACTCCATAGCTTCGAACACGAAGCTATATTGCAAAAGGTTAGCGACATGAGCGAAGCGAACACGAAGCTATATTGCAAAAGGTTAGCGACATGAGCGAAGCGAATACGCTCTTTTTGCGCAAGGTGAAGTGAGCCAGTTTAGCTGCTGCTGAGGGACTCTCTCTTAAACGTCGGATGGCGCTACGCTTATCACGACCTACAACCCCAAAACGCAAAAAGCCCATCCGATTGGATGGGCTTTTCACTTAATTAGGAGCCTGGCGATGTTCTACTTTCACATGGCAAATGCCACACTATCATCGACGCTGTTTCGTTTCACTTCTGAGTTCGGCATGGGGTCAGGTGGGTCCAAAACGCTATTATCACCAAGCAAAGTCTTGGTGCAAATGTTTAATGACATCGTGCATCGCACGAGCATTTCATTTGCGCAAGATGAACTGATTTCGCTATATTGCTTTTTCGTTCACCTTGTTTAATTCTTAAAATTCGGAAATTCTGATAATTCGTAAAACACTACTTTAGTAACACTAACTTCTAGCGTGTAAAACCACTTTGGCGTTGTATGGTTAAGCCTCACGGGTAATTAGTACTGGTTAGCTTAAT
>NZ_MNAN01000012.1 GCF_001854475.1 Pseudoalteromonas byunsanensis | reverse complement strand
GGACACCGTATCGAGCTTGGGGAAGTGGAAAGCGCCGTGAGTGCGTTGGCCGGGGTGCAACAAGCCGCGGTTATCGTACGAGCTCAAGCACAGAGCCAGTACCTTGCAGCTTATGTGGTAGCGCAAGCAGGGCAGAGCCTGTCTGTCGCTGAACTACATGAGCAGTTACGCCAGCAACTCCCTGATTATATGCTGCCAAGCAGTATCATGGAGATTGAAGGGATCCCACTGACAGTGAACGGTAAGTTGGACAAAGCAGCCCTACCTGAACCCGAATTGGTGGATAAATCGCAGTATGTTGCCCCAAGAAATGACTTAGAAGCAGGTTTGTGTGACGTATGGCAAACCGTCTTAGAGTTAGAGCAAGTGGGTATATACGACAACTTCTTCCATATCGGTGGAAATTCAATTCAAGCGACGCGTTTAGTAGCAAAAATGAAGCGCGAACTAGATGCGGATATCAGTATTAGCGATTTGTATAACACTCCAATGGTCAACTGTTTAGCAGTTCTAATTGAACAACAAGTAAGTTGTGATGACGATGAAATTGTTTTCGAAATATAGTGAAGTATCCATGTTATTTTTAATAAAAAAAATAAGAAAAGCACAAGCTTCTATCTGGGTTGAATCCGACGCTTTGAAAGTGTCAGGAGCTAAGGAAAGTCGTGATTTAAATGATCTATTGCCTGCAATTAAAGAAAATAAAGAACGCTTGTTAGATCTCCTCAAATTAAATGGTATTCATAGCAAACAAGATTTTAGAGAGAGCCAAATTTTAAAAGAAAAGGATGGCGAATACTATCCTGTGTCTTTCTCACAACAAAGCTTGTTTATCATTAGCCAATCTGACAAAACGTCTAGCGTTTATCATATACCAAGCTTGTTTAAACTGCTGCCAGAAGCAAATTTTGACCTTCTGCTGGAAGCAATCAATATAGTTGTTGAACGTCACCCTGTACTCAAAGCTGTGTATCAATATGACGACCATTACAATATACAGCAAAGAGTTCTTGAACAAGAAATTACTGCAAGTTCAACGACTTTAACTGAAAGTGAATTTAAATCACAGCTTATTAAGGATTTTGAACAACCATTTGATTTAGAAAAAGAACCTAGTTTTCGCATTAAGCATTACCAATCGGAAGCAGGGCAATATCTATTGCTGCTTTGGCATCACATTGCCTTTGATGGTTGGTCTGTAAGCGTATTCTTTAACGAGTTATCACAAGCTTATTACGCTTTGACTAATGGGAAAGCTATCGAATTACCGACACTATATATCGATTATAGAGATTACGCAGCGTGGCAACGCAGTTACTTACAAGGAGAGACTCTTGAGCAGTTACAAGCGTATTGGCAACAGCAGCTCGCGGGGATTGAACCGCTACGTTTGTATACCGACAAGGTCAGACCGCCGGTACAAGATTTTAAAGGCCGAGATCACAGTTTTAGTTTAGATAGCGACCTGTCGGAGCAATTACGCGAGCTTGCCAAAACACAAGAAACAACCCTGTATACGGTGTTGTTAAGTGGCTTCTATCTCACATTATCGGCCCTATCAGGGCAACGCGATATCGTAGTGGGCACACCATCTGAGAATAGACATCATGCGCAAACGCAACCCTTGGTCGGCTTTTTTGTTAACTCCTTAGCGCTTCGCACGCAAGTTGAGCAAACGCAGAGCTTAGAGGACTTCATTGCACAAGTACATGAGGTGGTAAGCGGTGCCAAGGTCCATCAAGATCTCCCATTTGAGAACGTGGTTGAGCTGTTAGAGGTAGAGCGAGATCTTTCAAGACATCCGATTTATCAAGTGATGTTCAGTGTGCAACGTTTTGGGGGAGCCTTGGATGCAGAGAACCCTTTACCATTTGCTGCAGTCGATGAATTGGGTGCGGATACGTTATATAGCCCCGCTAAGTTTGATTTGAACTTAGTAATGGCCGATGGACAGGCGAGTATTACCGGTCAGTTGAACTATGCGGTGAGCTTGTTTGAAGTTGACAGTATCGAGCGTCTATTACGCTTGTATAAGCGTGTACTGAGCGGATTGGTAAGTGGTCAGTATGCACAAATCGCAGATATCCCTTTGTTGTGTGACTTAGAGCGCGACACCTTACTGAATACCTTGAATGACACAAACAAAGCATATCCACAGGCAAACACGCTGGCGCAGTTGTTCAGTGCGCAAGCACAGCTTTGCCCTGACGATATCGCCTTAGTGTATGAGCATGAGCAAGTCTCTTATCAAGCATTGGATGACGCCTCTAACCGCTTAGCCAGAGAAATTAGAGCCCAGTATTTAGCATCTCATGGTCACGCATTGACCCCAGGAACCCTGATAGGGGTGTACTTAGAGCGAAGCGTGAATATGGTGGTGAGTATTTTGGCAGTACTTAAAGCTGGCGGCGCCTATGTACCGTTATCGCCAGAATA
>NZ_MNAN01000011.1 GCF_001854475.1 Pseudoalteromonas byunsanensis | reverse complement strand
ATGTGTTAAACGCAATGGTCCCTGCCTGTTACAGCATATCCCGCTTGGTGTGGATAATTGCTAGCTGGATATTAGGAAAATAGCGCTTCACTAATTTTGATACTTCGTCGCCGTTTATGCTGTTGTCGCTCACAGTACACATCAAGATTATGTGTTTTACCTACTGCGCCATGAAACACCTTTTCAAATTGCGTTGTGAGCTTTATCCAGTTGTAAGCTTGAATGTTTAATCGTTGCAAGATGGGCGCTTCATGTTCTTCTATGTAGCCACGTTTGTCTAAGCGAATACATTTACCTGTGAGCTCAACAAGCTGTAAGTAAGATTTAAGTTCGAATGGCAAACCCTTTGGTATATGTTTTCTGGGACTACCCGCAAAGCGTGCAAGCTGTTTTGGTTGTTTACCTGCTTTTGCATGTTGGCAACGTAGTTTAATACTGGTATGAGCTGAGTCTTCTGGTGTTTTTGCCATCTCCGCCCTGATAGGGTTTAAATCTATATAGGCCATACAGGCCATTAGAGCCGCGTCATCTAATAGCGCTTAGCTTTTGAACCGCCCTTCCCAAAAATGACCTGTGCATTTATCTTCTTTATTCGCCCTGCGCGCGATGTTTTCATTAAGGACACGCATAAACCAACTGATGCTTGAGAGTCTGTTTCTGTATTCTTTTATCTCTTTGTCTAAAAAGAAGCGCTGACCTTCATCTAAGCACTCTCCTTGTAAGTACATCAGAGCACGCTTTGAGCCTTTAAACAGCTTGTGCCAGCGTAGTAACACCGCTTTGTCACTCAACCTCTGTGCTTTTTCAGCATCTATATACAACACTACATGGGTGTGATTACTCATGACTGCAAAAGCACACACATCGATGCAAAACACCTTCGCTAAGAACAGTAAACGCTGCTCTACCCAGCCGCGGCGATGTTCATATGATTTACCCGTCAGCTTATCTTCTCCGCATAAAAATGCGCGGCGAACACAGCGTGACACACAGTGATAATAAGGTGTATCTGACAAACTGATTTGCCGCTTCCTTGCTAATCCCATCGTTCACTCCTTGAACTTAGAATTGATTATAAAATTGAAGAATTAAAGCTTAGACAAAGCACTCAAGGTTTCAAGTTTAGAGTGACTGTCCACAGTTCGGTTCCACAGTTCGGTTCGCACACGCTCCTTCCTCGCGAGATCTTCCCTACTTTGCACTACAAGCTACATATGTCAGCTCATTTGAAGAGCCGAGAATGACAGAAATACTCGCGCTTGAGAGACATTTTTGACATGAAAAGCAGCTCCCTTGGCAGATGGTCGCTTAATTTAGTTTTTATAAAATCTCCCCCTTAAATGAAACTACCTCTTCGCTACAGTACATCTACTGCAATTTCGCAGGAATAACCAGAGAGAAATTAATATGAGTAAGATTGAAAATATTGCATCGGATATGATTGATATGCTTAGTAACCCAGCGAGTAGAGCCGGTTCAACTTTACATAGGATCAATAAAATGAGCTCAAAAGGGGTCTCATCGAAGACCATAGCAGTTCAACTTGAAGAAAATAGCAAGTCAGGTACAAGTTACACCGCGGAACAGGTTGAAGGGTTTAATAAATTATATGATGATTGCAAAACGAAAGTGGGTGTAACCAAGGAACAAACTAAGGCGCTTATTAACGACCAAAAAAGCCAAACTGGTAAATCGATTCCTGCTACTTAAGGACAAGACAATGCATGAAGCTATCTACGAAAAACTGATTGCCAATAGTCTAGCAAAGCACAAGCTTGACAATACAAAAGAAGGTTTGAAGACTTTTTTGAGGTCTCCAGACTTTTTGAAATATAGATGTACTCAAGGCGGTCGGTTTATTGGTCCTTCAGGTGGTGAATATCTGCATAGGTCAATTTATCATCGCTATTTGAGTGATGAAGATAAAATTGTGATCTATGACTCGGGTTATGAACTTGGCTCTATAGAACCCATACCTTGCGAAAGTGAAAAAGACTTTTTTTCGTATCTAAATGAAAAATATGGGGGAGAAGACACAGAAGGTAATGTAAAAGACATAAAAAAAATGATAACTGCTCTAACAGGCGTACAATTCAAGCTCTACTTGGCTCAAGATAAGAGTCTTGCATACAAAGTTATTACTTTATTTTATCGCATCATGAAACAGTATAACTCTAAAATAATTAGCTTTTTAATGAAGCCGTTTTCGGGCAAAGCAGAATTTGAGTATCGTGCTGAATATCCCCTCATAACGGTTGACAGAGCGATTGATAATTCATCTATATTGGATGAAATACTGACATATCTAACTTTCTCAATGCCACAAGAATACTTTGAGGTTGCTAATAGCCTGAGCATAACCATAGCCGAAGTGGGTGAAGATATGGCTAGCATGATTAAACGAATGGTTCACTCCGATTTTATCGAGAGTGACTTTATCGCACCAGATTTAAAATCGGATATAAATACATTTAATTCCTTATGGGCTCAGAAGATAAAAGATAAAGCTTATCAAGGAGGTGAAAGGTTGGATTTTTCGCTTTATGCTGCTTTGATTTTGAGAGTGGCTGAATTTAGAAATAAATCGTGCCAAGTTGTTGCCAAAACTGCATATGAGACCCCCCTAAAGCTAAATCCTATATCTCTTAGCAGGGCTGAAAGCATATCTGATGATGAGGTGATTGAATCGATTCTAGGTCACTCCTCATTTAAATCAGGCATTGAATTACAAAGAAAAACCAAATTCATTCAAGACATAATAGAGATACAAAATAGGAAAGAAGGTTTAAGGTTGTCACGTTTACAGGTGTTATTGATTAAGGCTGTTATTATTCATGACATGGCAAAGCCCCTAGAAATTAAATCAAAGGTTATTGGAGAGTCTAGTGTTCAAAAGTCAGTTAAGTCTGTTCTAAGGGATGTGGCCAAGCAAACTGTTAGCCCTAATTCGAACAAATATCCAGAGGCATTAGTACAATATTGGGTGTTTAGATTTCAGTTAGCCACTTATTTACTAGCTTATCCAGATAATGAAAAAAAGCAAAATAGCCTTAGAAAACGAAATGAGCTTGAGATGTTTTCTGATGCATACTTGAATCAATATTTAAAACACAGTCAGCTAGTTACTTTTAAAACCTTAAAATTTTTCCCAATTACTTTTGAAAAATCAATGAGAGGTGTAAGTGCTAGTCTGTCAGGTACTTAAACCTATGCGTCGTTCATTTACGAATAAAACATACACCCTCCACTACAAGAGGGCATTGTTTGGTATTCCTAACGTCGGTGTAGGAATAGGTTGGAGCGAGTCAGCAACAGCCTACAGTTTAACATCTTCAAAAAGCGGACAGGCATGTATGGTTGATATGTCTGCTTTTTACGAGAGGCAAGACGATGAATAATAAAGAACATGAACGTTCGAGAAGGTGTCCGGCTTGCGGGTGGAAGTTTCCGATAGCTAAAGTAAGTGCGCCAATAGACAGAATTGATGGCAAAACATTCAATTGCCCTGATTGTAGAACTGCGCTGGTGTATCGAACAGAGTCCGGGCCGATGTACCGTATTTTCAGTTTAATGACCATTCCTGCTGTCGCCTTCGTGTTTTTATTTAGAGATAGTGCTTTATTAGAAACAATAGGGGCGTTTGTTATATTACCTCTGGCTATTCTTGCCGTTGTCATATGGCGGCGCAGTGAGTTTATTGAACTTGTGAAATGACAGACAGAGTGAGCGTTTCAATTGCTTTGAATAAGTGGCACTTTGAACCGTAAAAAAGGAATAAAGAGTGCTCATATTTGACAACTATAATAAACTGCTGAACAGAGTGGTTTAAACACTACTGCGGCTATAAGTGTGTTAATTCATCAGAGGGAGTTCTTAAACCTGATGTGCTTTTTTGTCTGGAGATGATTAAAAAACGCCTACCAAACCCCCAGACACCACATATTTATATGGTGTCTATGGGCCTATTTGGGTAAGTTAAGCCAACCGTTATTTCGCTTGTTGTACGTGTCCATCGGCCACAAACCAAGATAAGTCGGTGTTAACGATTGGATAGGCTTGTTTGTCTTTACATAAGGTTCCATCTTTTTCTTGGCAATCGTTGTTGGCGGGTTTATCCCACTGCTTGTTTTGATTCCATGCCCATGGTTTTAACATGCATGGGTCGTTATCTGGCATTTTGTAGTCTGCTAACAGGCTGGGGCATTGTGCGTTTTGATAGTTGGCTCTGCCAACTCCTGCGGAGTATTCGCCTTGGTTAGGTGGGGTGTTAACGATACCTGCTCTACGGTGACAGTTTTGGCAGTTTGTGCCCAGAGGATGAATAACTGGTTCTATGTAAGGGTTCATCGCCACTGGCAGTAGGGCTATAGTGTCGCCATCTGGTCTTTGTGTCGCCCATTTTGGCGGAGTACCCTTGAAGTAATTGCTAGCAACGACTTGTGCACCATCAATTTCATAGTTGATGCCGTAGCTATCTGTTAGTAAGTAATTGGCGCGCCATGTGGTCCCTACCTTTTCATCCAATGAAGTGACCATTTTTTCGTTAAGACCAGAGTATTTGAATGCCGTTGCTTGGTAGACATCAGCTTGACCAAAACAGTGATTGTATTTATCAACTGGGCAATCATTTGAGCTGTCATCCATTGGGCTCCACCAAACACTTTGAAATGCCCATGTTGCTATTTCTTTGGTATTCACATGCATGGCAACCACGACCAAAAAGTCACCTGGCTCAAAGCCTTTGGAGTCATCGCCATAGGCCCATATGGTGGCTTGATCTAGCAAGGCTCTGTCGGTGGCGGTAAAGGCGTTGTTTAGTGTTTCTTCAGACACTTGTAAGTGCATAAAATCTTGCACTTTATATACGCTAGGAGAGTTCGTGGTGATAGCCGATGCGCCTTCCACATGAGCAAGCTTTAAGGTCGCGCTAGGTGCTGCGGTACACTCTTTACCACAGGTATCTATGGCGACCACTTCACCCCACTTTTCATAGCCGAGATAGTCGGCATTGGTTGCATAGCTTTTGTCTTTGAAGTTTTTAGGTACCCAAGGAGGCAGTGCACCATAACGAACTCGGCAGCCCTGCTCGTTTTGCTTGGCGTTAGGGTTACAGCCTTTTACTGGCCAAAACATATGTTTGGTAGAAATAAACTTGTTGTTAAACCAGCTAGCGACTTCATTGGCCGCCACATTTTCGTCATCTTTGGCATAGAGGTTTTCAAGCGTCGATGTGCCAGCGTATAGCTTATTATTTTGTATTGCATTCCATGCTTGAGTGGTTAATGACTCAGTGGCAATCATCACATCTCCTTGATTAACAAACGCGGTGCCATCGCAAATGCCACTGGTATTTGGGCAGATTATGTCGGGTTTGCCCTGTTCAGTACAAAGCCTATTGAGTTTTTCCCAAGCTGCTAATTTGGTTGTATCGGATCCCTTCGGATCATAGGCAATAACTAATTCGGGTTTCACTTTATCTTCAGAAAGTCCGCATTGCTTCACAATAGCAAGTGCGGGCACTTTGTAGGTTGGAATAGTACCAACCGTATTCACCGTTTGCGTCTTTGTTGGGTCAGGATCTTGCGTGGTTGCTTGTGCATCCAGCATGAAGTTGGACACATCAGCTGAATTAGTTTCTGAAAAATTGCGATTAATTTGGATCAGCCCTGCGATACTGGAGCCTGCTTCATCTGAATTGGTTGCTCCCAAAGCTTTATGAGCTTTAGGGGTGTAGGGCAAGCCTGTATTAGGCCAGCTAAGCCACAGAGGGAATAAACCACTGCATGCAGGTTGTTTGTTGGTATTTTCAGCCCAGCAACTTTTAGTGCCAAACATGGTTGAAGTATTGGTTTTGCTATCGTAACCCGAGTTATCCAGTGGCGACGAGATCCCAGCCCATAGCTGCCACCCATGTGCGCGCACGGTTTTGCGGCTATCTGCATTTTGATTTTGCACTGCTTTAAGCAGTGACGAGCTGCATTTATCAGGGGCTTCATTTACTGGACACCAATCAGACCAGGTTGGTAGCGCTTGATAGGGGCCAAAGTGTGAAAACGTTTTTTGTGCTGAGGGTTGTGATGCTGAGGGTGTGTCTACTATTTTATCAGAGTCCGAACAACTGCTTGATAGCGCTACAACAGTGGCAACTATACTTATCCGTAACAATAAGCTTTGTGTGTTCATCGTTATATCCTTTTAGTCAAAAGTCTTTTGCAAACTTTGAGTCATTCTTCTGGGCAGTGAACAGCATCGTTGGTCATTTTGATTTCTTTGCTATGTAGGCTCATCTTTGTCGCCAAATGGCTGAGGACATTTAAAGCTAGGTATTGTTGAGAGAAACTCAAAGTGCGAACGATAGACTACTCAGGCTGATGTTAAGGATAGGTTGATATTGTGTTTTTGCTACTGAGAATTTGCCGAATAGGTGCAGGCTTTCGCCGCAAGGCTGAAGTTTGCGCTTTAGAAGGCTGGTAGGAGGCATATGACAGGGAGGAGTATGAACGCTTCTACCTAACAGGTTTGTGAAAAACCCACCAAACACATGATATTTGGTGGGTTATAGAGTATTAACCTTGCTCACCCCCTAAAAGTTCAACGCAAATCCTATTCTGAGGTAATGGGCTTTTTCGGAGTATTTATACAGCTCTTCAAGGTATCCCGCATGGTATGAGAAGATTATGGGCAATTGGACTTCATAGGTTACGTGTAGGTGTGAAGTAAAACTCAAATCAAACGTATTATTAGTGCCTATGTCGCCACCCCAGATTTCTCCTGAGCGATATCTTAGTGATAGCGTACTTGGCCCACCGAGCAGCTTAAAGATCCTATCTTCAATCACAAATTGGCTGACCAAAGTAATGTCAGTGCCTTGGTAATCTTCTAGTTTATCGTGTCTTTTGGCGACGTCCCAAAACACTGCGTCTTCAGGCTCTCCTAGTATCTTTCTAAATTTAAGATGAACGTCGAAGCAGGAGATATTTGAGTGGCAATCTTGATATGCGATATTATTTAAGTTGACGCGATAGACACCCCCTAATGCGATAAAGTCACTGCCACGACTGACTGTTTCAGTCGCCATTTTTAGGTAATAATTACTATCTATGTTTGGATGATCCTGTGCATTTTCAGCTTTGTTGTCTCTGGCAATGCTCAATAATGTCGGCAGAGAATCGGTTGTTTGCCCGTTAGATTCGTGCTCCAAAGACAGGCGCCACTCTATAACACCATCGCGTTTTACGGTGCCCCACGCAAATTGTAGCCCGGGATTGTAGCGCCTACCCACAACGGGGCCTGAGTTGCGTGTGCTTAGATAAAAATCAAACTCTCCCGAGAAAGAGAATGCGACATTCCAGTCGAAGTCACCTTCTTTTTCAAAGCTCATATCTCTGCCAAAAATGTATTTAAAACTGTATTGCACATCCAGTGCACCATCTAAATCATTGCCCCGACCATAGTCTACGTATATTTCGGTTCCTTCATAGGGTTGAATATTCTTGAAAAATGACTCCTGAGGGGGAGGTTGTTCATCCTTTTTTTTGCGTTGTTCTTTAGGTTGTTGTTCTGGGAGATTTCCAGAGAGCTTTGGAGCTGCGGTACACACGCTACTGAAGAGTAACAAGCAAAGCAGGGGGGATAGTAGATAGTGGTGCATCGTCATATACATTCCTTTGATTGTTGTTTTACAAGAGTTAGAAAATCATATTTAACAGTAAGTTAAGCATAAAAATGCAACCTTTGTTTGATTTTCGTTCAGCTTTATCGATGGGTTACATATTGATAGAAGAAAGCGATAGCTTGATGCAATAATCACTTTATTAACCTGATGTTTGAGTTATAGTTATATTTTGTTAACTAAAGTGTTGCTGTTGCTTCATTGGTTGTGCGGCAAGTGTTAAAAATCCATGATAAAACAAAAACAAGTAAAGCTGGCTGTGCTAGTTATGCTGGGTCTGGCGTTTAACGCTGTGGCGCAAATAAAAATTGCGGTAGTGGGTAAAACTAAAAACGATACGTTTTATGAGCAGTCATTTCATGGCTGTCAGGCATTTGCCAAACAACATGTAAACTTTGAATGTATTTATGAAGGCGCAGATGACTATCAAGATGTGCGTACTCAGGTTTTGATAGTAAAGGAGTTAGTGGAGCAAGATATTGATGGGTTATTGATTTCCACAACAGACTCGACCTACTTGGTTGAAGGAGCGCTTAAAGCAGCCAAAGAAAAAGGTATCCCTGTGATCACCTTTGATTCAGATTTACTGACCCAGCATCATGCATATCGACTGGCCTACGTTGGTACCAATAACTTTGATTTTGGCAAAGCGTTGGGGGAGGTAGTCAAAAAATACAAAGCGACGCCATTACAAGATGTATGTATTCAGTCGGGTCATCAAACTACACCTAATCTTAATGAACGCATTCGAGGCGTGAGGCATGCGCTATTTGGGAATGAAAAGGCGAGCCTGTCAGTGAGTCATGGTTGGCGTGAGTATGAACGCTGCCCGCTTTATACTATGGGGCGTCGAGGGGATGCGCTGAGTCAGTTATTAAATATCATTAAGCAGCCAAAACCTCCTATATTTCTGGCTGTTGCGGGTTTTGCGCAATTTAACGACGACTATATTGAAGCATTGACTCCGTTCAAAGATCAGATTGCCAATGGCACATTAACCATTGTGTCTGCAGATACAGAAAATGTGCAATTAAAAGCCTTAACACAGGGGTTATCGACTGAAAATATTGGCCAAAACCCATTTGCGATGGGAAAGCTGGGCGCGAGTTTGCTATTTGATGTGCTCATGAAAGCAAAAATGCCATCTCAGTCTCAATATTTTCTAGATTATCATTATTGTAAAAAGGGTAATGCGGCAACCTGTACAACAAATCACTGATTGATGTTTTTGCTCTTATGCACTTTTGAGTGTGAGAGATCTGGTTTGGCATTGTGATACGTTGATTCTATACTCAAATTAACTTCGATCAGCCCTTCATTACTTAGGTGTCACATAGTGGCCACAGAGAACTCAAAACATGGAAAATGCCGTCAAGCAAACAGTAAGAGAGCCAATATCATTATTCAAAGCAATGCTCTTACCTGTCTTGATCATGGTCGTTGGCCTGCTTTACGCCAAGGTGCAGTTTGAAGAGCAGCAGTATTTACGCCAGCAAAAAATAGAACAGGCGGTACGTAGTCGGCTAGAACACATAACAGAGGGGGTTCAGCAGCGTGTTGCGTTATATCAATACGGTATCATTGGTTTAAGAGGCGCGTTTTCGGCAACGGGAGAAGCCAACTTTGACTACGCTGCAATGCAGCGTTACATGAGTGCTAGAGATTTCACTAGAGAGTTTCCTGGGGCTAGAGGCATGGGAGTGATCCGTTTAGTACAGCCACATGAACAAGCAGAATTTGTGCAGCAAGCAAAACAACAAAGACCTGATAAATCCTTCCAAATAAAACAACTTACACCCCACGATAAAAGTCGCTTTATCATTCAATTTATTGAACCAGAGCGACGTAATGCCAGTGCTGTGGGTTTGGATATTGGTTCGGAGTCGATGCGCCGACGTGCCGCGTTGGAGGCTGCCATGAGTGACGAACCTCGGTTAACGGCCCCCATTACCTTGGTTCAGGCGAACAACAAAACGCAGCAAGGCTTTTTAATTTTAATGGCGATATATCGCGCTGATGTTTCATTTAAAGCCAGTGAGCGATTGGATAATGTCATTGGTTGGAGTTATGCGCCTATTTTAATTGATGAAATCCTCTCATCAATGCGTTCGCTAAGTGACGATATTGTGATGTCTATTTCGGATGTGACACCTGATGAGGGCATTGTCTTTTTCACCCATGGAAATAAAAACCACCAGCTGAGCGAATATAGTCAGAACAAGAGCATTGCGCTTTTTGGCCGCCATTGGCAATTGTCTTTAAGCGCTACCCCTGCGTTTATTTACAGACTTGAGCTAGAGAGTCCTATACGGTCAGTTGTTTTAGTGATTAGCTTGTCATTATTACTGGCCATTTTGGTATTCAGTATTCAATCAGTACTACTGAAAAAACGTCAGCTTAAACAACAGCACTTAGAAGCCGCAAAAGCAAAAGGTGTGGCGCTGGAACAAGCTAATCTTCATTTGGAGCAAGAGGTTGCACTGCGCACTAAGCAGGTCAGTGAAACCAATATGTTACAACAGAGCATTTTAACTTCTGCAAGTTATGCCATTATCGCCACTGACGAGCAAGGCGTTATCACCCTATTTAATCCAGCGGCTGAGCAGTTACTTGGTTATCAGGCAAGTGAGTTAGTCTCTCAGGCTAGCCCGGCTCTATTTCATTTGGAAAGTGAAGTTATAGAGCATGGTAAAGAGCTGAGCAAAGAGCTGGGCATGGATATAGCCCCTGGTTTTGAGTGTTTTGTTGCTAAGGCAAAAACTGGGGTAATCGATACCAACCGCTGGACCTATGTCACAAAAAATGGCAAGCATATTCAGGTACGGCTGAGTATTACAGCATTGGTTGATGAACAGCAGCGAGTGTTTGGATTCTTAGGCATAGCTTATGACTTGACTGAGCAACTTAACCATGAAAGGGCGCTTTCTGAGGCCAAAGAGCAGGCTGAGCAAGCAACTAATGCAAAATCAGCGTTCTTGGCAAATATGAGCCATGAGATCAGAACGCCCATGAATGGTTTATATGGTACGTTACAGCTGCTAAAAGCTGAGCCTTTGCGACCTCAAGGGCAAGAGTTGCTAGAAAAAGGGATTTATTCGGTCAAAGCTTTGCGCACCATCATTAACGATATTTTAGACTTTTCCAAAATAGAAGCTGGCAAGCTAACGCTAGAAGAACAGCCATTTAGCATTATGCGGCTAGTTGAAAACCTCAAATCCGAACTGTCGGTGATCGCATTTTCAAAGGATATTGGCCTAAGGTTTGATATTGATGTGCTGAGCGATTACTGGCTTGGAGATGAGGTTCGCGTGCGTCAAATCTTGCTGAATCTAGTATCCAATGCCATTAAGTTTACCTCTGAAGGACAAGTTGAGGTATTGATCCGTGAGCTGCCGCAAAGTGAACATCTGGTATTTCATATCATAGATAGTGGTATTGGCATGAGTGAAGCAGAGAAAAGCCGCTTATTCCAACGATTCGAGCAGGCCGATAAATCTACTACTCGCAAATATGGAGGTACGGGCCTAGGGTTAGCGATTACTCACTCATTGGTTAGTATGATGCATGGTAGTATTGATGTACAAAGTGAACCCAGTAAGGGCAGTGTATTTAATGTCACTCTACCGTTGCTCAAATCACACCAAAAACCAAAAGCTGCATCATTAGAAATGCCAGTTTTAGAGCTGACGGGCGTTGATATTCTGATTGCAGAAGACAATGATATTAATCAAGTTGTAGTTAAGGCTATGCTAGCCCCAACGAAAGCACATATCACTCTAGTCAATAATGGTCTTGAAGCAATTGAGGCGGTTAAATCACATACACCAAGCCTGATCCTAATGGACATTCAAATGCCGCAAATGGATGGTGTTGAGGCCTGTAAGCAGATCAAGCAACTGGTCCCAGAGGTGCCAATTATTGCCTTTACGGCAAACGCGTATGAAGAAGATAAGCGTTTATACGAGCAGGTAGGTTTTGATGGTTATGTGGCAAAGCCTGTGGAACATCATGAGCTGTTATTTCAAGTGGGGGCGCTGTTGGCTCAACGAGGTGGTAAGGTAAGTTGAGTTGCCTTGTTCCTCTCATGGTGCATAACCAAGCGCTTTTACAATAGCTATGATATCGCTTATCCACATATAAATGAGCCTGAACAATAAGCAAATTAGTAAAGCAATAAGTGTTATATTGTTTTTATTTTCAATAGTTTAAGTTGATGTTTTAGAGGTGTAAAGCTGAGCGATGGTTTCATTGTTGAGCGTATTTTACATTGACATATTTTTATATGTTAATTAACATTTCTGTGATTTATCAATCAGTACCGCGTAACTGTCAGTATAAAAACAGGAGAAAGTAATAATATGCATCAATGGATGTTCTATGGATATAATGACCATCGTTCATCAGCCTGCAATATTACTGACACGAAAAAGCGCCTGTATTAAACCTCGGATGATAAGATTTTTCGGGGTAAACAACTTGGGTTATATAAGAATTATAAAGATAAAGCCCCTGTTCACTTGCGTTGCCATTAAGGCTGCGAAGTCAATGTATGCCACGGAATGGTAGTCACTAATACACCTACAATCGTGTGCGTGAGGGGAACTTTTAGATACCCCTGCAGACTTACATGCGTAGCGCATCATTTTATCTATGTGGAGGAAGCAACAGGATGCAACCCATACTAATTTTTATTGTATTAATGATGATTGCCATGGCGCTGGCTGTGGGCATGATTGTGCAAGGACATGGCTGCAATCGCGCTGAGTTTTGGCTTCGAAGCTTCTTTATCAAAGGAGAACCTGAGGAGCAAGTACCTGAAAAAATTCAAAATACTGCTTATTATCTGATGCTTGAGTTGGGAGACTTATTGGAAGCTGATAAGGATATGGACCAATACTATGGTGTTAAAACGGTATTCAATCACGTCAGTGCACTGCGAGCAGAAACTTTGGGTCACAGTACCAAGGTGCCACTACGTCCCGATGAAGCACCTAGTTATTTGAAAGTGGTTAAATAATTACCGAGTGGCCCTCATTGTAGGGCTTGGTGCTAGTTACCCACAGGTAAGTGGACATAGACTTCGGTGCCTAAATTGTCATCTGTGCGAAAAGCCACCGTTCCATTTTGCGCTTCAACAAGCAATTTAGCGATGTATGTCCCCATACCAAGCCTACCCGGTTTGCCAAAGCTTACAAATTTCTCAAAGAACTGCTCTGTAACCTGAGTTGGGACGGTATCTGAGTTATGTATGGTGATCACCACATGCTCGTCACTTTGGCTCGCGTTTACATTGATACTTGGTCGGTTTTTTGAAGCTTCAAGGGCATTTGTTATTAAGTGACTTAACAGCGTATGGGTAAGTGTCAATTCACCAATAAACTCCAGACCAGTATCGATAGAGGTATGCACGCTGAGTTGCTGTTGTTTGAGTGTGCTGGCAAGGCTAGCCAGTACATCGTCAACCACACATTGTAGGCTATGTGACTGTGGGTTAAGTTTATAATCATTGCGCTCTATTTTGCTAAGCGCTGCCACCCCATCAAGGTGAAGTTGTAATTGTGTGCAGCTGTGTTTAATGTCTGCTAGATACCGCTTGGCTTTTTCTGGCTGATGTAAGTGGGTGGATAATAACTCACAAGAGTGCTGAATATGTGAAATAGGCTTGACCAGTTCATTTTGATTTAGGTTATCGAATTCGTCTCTCAGTCTAGCATTTTCGAGCATTGTATCGATTTGGGCGCGCATTAGACGGTTTGATTCTATACCACGACAGTGCGCCTGCACTCTGGATTTTACAATTGCTGGATTAGCCGGCTTGGTAATGTAGTCAACAGCACCCAAAGAGAGCCCTTTAACCACATGTTCGGTTTGTTCCAAAGCGGTTAGAAATATCACGGTGATATGCTGGGTATTTGGGTCAGCTTTGAGACGACGACACACTTCTAAACCATCCATTTCAGGCATCATGATATCCAGCAAGACAATATCGGGCTGAGGCTCACAGGCGCAGATCTGAAGCGCTTTTTTGCCGTTAAGCGCTGCGCGCACTTTGTAATCTCTGCGCAAAATATCGCTGATGACTTTAATGTTGTCAGCAACATCATCCACGATCAGCAGCTGTATTTGTTCTTCTTGAGCGGGAGCAGTAATCTGAGTTGAGTCGCCTTGAAACTCCCTGACAGGTCGATTTAGCGCACGTTGAATACGCGCTTTAAGCTGTTTACTTGAAAAGGGCTTAACGACAAATTCCGAGACCCCACATTGTATTGCACTGACCACATGTGCCTGCTCTATGGTTGAGGACATCATCAAAAAGGGGATTTTCGCAGTACGCGGCGTAGTACGAACTTGAGTCAAAAACTCGATGCCAGAGAGTCCCGACAACTGCCACTCTCCGATTATCAAACCTACGTCATTATAGGCAAGTTTCTCTAGTGCATCGTTGCCGCTAGAGCTTTGAATAATATTAATATTTCCAATTTCGTTCAGTACTTTACTTATCATTGCCCTAACCGCTTCAAACGGTTCTACAATCAATACTGTTAGCGGACTAGAGTGAAAGGTCATAAATACTCGCTACATCATCCAAGGTTGGTCTATTAGTAATAGCATACGAATAATCAGATACACCATGAAGGGTAAATATCCTTAGCTTTATGGAATTACTGTTATAATTTAGGCTTAGCTGCAACAAATTTCATCTGGTCTGATAGCTAAAATACGTTTTTAATTTAATATCATAGCCAATCTGGAGTGCCGTGTGAAACTTCCTCAACTCTTTTTAACGCCCATCATTATCGGTGTGCTGTTGTTAGCTAGTTTGAATATCGCCTACGCTACAGACAGTGGAAAATTAAAAGTTGAGCATATCTCGGCCTATAATGGGCTTTCCAATCCTCAAATCTATGCCGTAGCCAGAGACCCACAAGGATTTATGTGGTTTGCCAGTGCAGATGGTGTCATGCGCTATGATGGCTATCAATTTGTAACTTATAAAAATGAGCCCAGTAGACCTGATTCGCTATCGGCTAACAGTGTTGCGACAATTTTGTTTGATAGCCAAGGGCGAATGTGGGCGGGTACTTGGGGAGGTGGCTTAAACTTGTTGCAAGGCGAGCAGTCATTCGTGCATTTTCGCCATGACCCAAAGCGAGCGGATTCATTGGGATCAGACAAAATACAAAGCTTGTTCGAAAGTCAGGATGGTACCTTGTGGGTTGGCACAAATGGTGGTGGACTGAATCAGTTAATGGATGAACAAGGCACCTTTAAGCGCTTTATTTTTAGTGAACAAGTATCTGACTTTGATGGTAAGAATAGAGTTTGGAGTATCGCTGAGGATATCAGCGGAGCCATTTGGTTGGGGACATCCCATGGCTTACATAAATTGGATAGACAGACTGGTCAGTTTTTGAGTTTTGATATGAACTCTAGCGAGCTCGATCACAACGAAGTCAGGCAGGTATCTTTTGATGCTCAAGGTAGGATGTGGGTAGCGACGCGACGTAGTTTTGGTTTATTTAATGTAGATACAGGGCAGTACAAAATTTTTAATTTACCCGAAGGTGGCTTGCCGAGTGTTTCGAAAATGCTACACCACCAAGGGGAAATTATTCTCTCAACATTTTCTGGCGTTTATCGATTTTCTATTATTAAACAGCGCTTTGTAAAGACTCCCCATGTTTCGAAGCTAGCATTGTTATCCAGTCGCGATGTTCGTCAGGTCTTGATTGATGAAACAGGCCTGTTATGGGCTGCGACGCGTTATTCTGGGATCATTAAGGTTTACCCAAACCCCCCAATGTTTACATCACATCAAAACTACTTGCAGGATTACTTGCTGTCAGGTTTGTTCAGACAGGTACTGAGCATGGCTGAGGCCCGTCAAGGTGGTGTATGGTTAGGTACAGGCCGCGGCTTGGTTCACTTTGATGGCGAACAGACATTTACGCCCTTTGCCAGCCGTGATGTGCTAGCAGGCGATTATCGGTTACGAGTCCATAAGCTGGCACGTAATCAGTATGGTCAGCTCTTTGCGGCTACTAACTTTGGTTTGTACCGAGTTGATGAGCAGACCAAAGAACTTCATGCTGTAGAGTTATTTTGGCTACCCGATCCCCGTCACTCTGTCGAAGATATCAGTTTTGATCAACAAGGCTGGGCATGGCTGATATTGACCGGACAAAACTCGGTTATTCGTTGGCGCATCGGCAGTGAACAATACACAACTTTACTGCCAAATGTTGATGCAAATTTCGTTTTTATTGACAGTGAGCAGCGGGCTTGGATAGGCACTGATGGTGAAGGGGTGTTTAGGGTAACAGCCAATGGTCGTGAATCTGTTCAGTTTATAGCGCACAGTGATGAGTCCAGTCTGAGTGACAATTATGTTAATCAGGCTATGGAATACGACTCGAAAATATGGCTTGCAACGAATAATGGGCTAACCAGTTATGATTTAAAAAGCAGGCAGTTCATGCGCTATGCCAATACCGTTTCCGATAGGTCATTCGTCATAAAATCAATAATTGCGGACAACCAAGGATATATATGGTTGGCTACTTCAAGTGGTATATACAAGTTAGATACGCAAACTCATGCCTTTCATCATTTTACCTTACACGATGGGCTGGCTAACAATCATTTTTTAGCGCGTGCGCAAACAGCCAGTCAAGGACAAATCTTATTTGGTAGAGTTGATGGTATTACACGCTTTGCGCCTGAACAGGTCAGAGTAAACCGCAAAATACCCAAGCTTGTGTTTACACAGGCTTGGGTAGATGAAAAAAGGGTGCGCGATTTTACTCAGCCAATTATCATGACACCAGATAACCACAGTTTGCGTGTGCATTTCTCAGCTTTGGATTATCAGTCCACTGTGGATAACCGTTATCGCACTTGGCTGGTTGGACATCACAGTGATTGGGGAGATATTACCGCTGATCAAACTGTTACTTACCGAGACTTACCACCGGGCGAGTATGAACTGCGTATTCAAGGCAGTAATAATCACGGCGTGTGGAACCGTCAGGGAATTTCAATCAAGGTAATACGTATTCCTGCTTGGTATCAAACCCTTTGGTTCCAAATCTCTTTACCCGTGTTATTGCTGTTATTTATTAGCGTTGCTATCACGTTACGTTTTAAGCGCTTGAGTAATGCTAGTATGCGCTTAGAGCAAAGGGTAGCCAAGCGAACACAGGAAATTATTGTACTGGCTGAAGTAGGAAAGGATGCGGCAGCAAGTCATGATATGCACGCTATCTGCCATACAATATATAGCCATCTGCGCGAGACATTAGCATGTGATTTTTTTGCTGTGGGTGCTTATCACGAAAAAGGTCAATTCGTAGACTTTATTTTTGCACAGCAAAATGACTGTCCGTTATCCGTATTAGATTTACATGTTAAAGATTCACTGACGATAGAAAGCTACTGTATTAAACACAATACTGAGTTGTTGCTAGACAGTGATGCATGTTGGCAGGGTTACGGATTACATGCTAATGACAGTTTGAATGGCGCTAACACGCAAACAGCGTTTTGTATGCCTCTGATTGTAGAGGGAAAAATGTTAGGTTTTTTTACGCTTCAGTCCAATTGTGAACAGGCTTATGGTGATGCCCAGCTGAGCATTTTAAGAGTTGTTGGTAATCATTTGGCGGTGGCGCTTGCTAATTCTCTGTCTTACCGTGAACTTAAAGATGCTGAGCAACGTCTTGAACTTGCCATGCAGGGCGCAAATGCCGGTATGTGGGAGTGGGATAGCTATAAAGACATTTTAGTGACCAACAGCACTTGGTCATCTATGTTGGGATATTTAGATGATGAATTGGAGCAAAAATATGGCAAAAGTGTGGCTCGTTGGCGTGCCTTGATCCACCCAGATGATTTTGATCATGTACAGGACACGCTGATTGCCTATTTAAAAAAACAAACTTCTATGTTTCGTTGTGAGTACCGCATGCGCGCGGCTGATGGCGCATGGAAGTGGATCTTGACCATTGGTCGCAGTATGCAACGTGATGCGAGAGCGCAAAATAAGAGTGTCTTTGGTATCAATATGGATATTTCTGATGCTAAAAAATTAGAGGTGGCATTAAAACACGCCAAAGAGATAGCTGAGAGCGCAACACAGGCCAAGTCTGACTTCTTGTCTAATATGTCTCATGAAATTCGCACGCCAATGAATGCCATTATAGGGATGAGTTACTTGGTACTCGATACCGAGCTGGATCGTAAGCAACGAAATTACGTTGAAAAAATTCACCGTAGTGGCGAGTCTTTACTAGGCATTATTAACGATATACTCGATTTCTCTAAGATTGAGGCGGGTAAGCTAGATATTGAACTTGTGCCTTTGTCCATCGAAGAGGTGTTATCAAACTGCGTTGATGTGCTTAGTATTAAAGCCAGAGAGAAAGGGCTGATGATCAACGTTTCATTAGACCCGCTTATTCCCAAGCAGCTACAGGGCGATCCTCTGCGTATAGGGCAGGTGTTGCTTAATCTTGGTAGCAATGCAATAAAGTTTACTGAGCAAGATGGGCAAGTTATGATCAATGTTACTCTTGAGCAGCAGCTTGATGAACGGGTGACACTGGCTATTGCCGTGATCGATTCAGGCATCGGTATGACTGGCGAGCAACAGCAAAGGTTATTTGAGTCTTTCAATCAGGCGGATTCATCCATTACACGTAAATATGGTGGTACGGGATTGGGCTTGGCGATTAGTCAGAAGTTGGTCACGCTTATGGGAGGAAAAATAGAATGTCAAAGCACTCCTGAGATAGGCAGTACTTTCTCTTTTACTTTGTCTTTACAATGTCTAACTGATGAGCAGATAACAAAACCTCAATTAGCTATCGAACATGCTCTGATAGTAGATGACGATCAGTACGCCAGCCGAGTGCTATCCACATACTTACAACATGCCAACATACAAACGCACTATTACAGTGCAAGTCAAACAGAGTTGCTTAATGCTCAGTTTGAACAGGCCGATATCATTTTTGTTGATCAACAGGCGCAACACGTCATAGCTTCGTACAAAGAGCGCAGACCAACAGGCCTAGTCGCTTTGATGGCACCTTACGACACGCACCATTTAGAGCAGGTAATAAATGGTGATGACAGTATATTACTAAGCAAACCTATTTTCCCAACACCGCTTTATACACATTTACAGGAACTGTGCGGTGAAAAAACACCGAACAAACACACTCATATTGAAGCCTCAATGAGTGAGCCGCTCGCTGGAATAAGCCTGTTACTCGTTGAAGATAATGAATTAAATCAAGAACTGGCTGTCGCATTATTGACTAAGCAGGGGGCTCAGGTAACTGTCGCAGGTAACGGGAAACAGGCGTTAAGTACACTACAAACACACACTTTTGATGGGATACTGATGGATTGTCAAATGCCGCACATGGACGGCTACGAGACGACTCGACAAATTCGTGCTCAGACAAACTTAGCGCAGTTACCGATTATCGCGATGACAGCTAGCGTGACCAAAGACAATCAGCAAGCCGTAAAAGCATGTGGTATGAACGATATTATTTTTAAGCCGATCGATATTGCCCATATGGTCTCTACCATACAGCAATGGGTGAAACCCAGCATAGCTACACATAGCGCAAAACCGATTGAGGTAAGTGAGCAAGATGTTACTGTATTTTCGAACATTCAAGGTTTAAACCCACGCCAAGGACTGCACATTGCTGGTGGCGATCTAGTATTGTATATACAACTATTAAAGCGGTTTGTTGATAAACAAAATTCACTTTTAGGTGAGTATGAGCAGATGGTGTCTTTATACGCTTGTGATGATCTTTCTCAAGTAGAGCCGACGGCTGCGGACTTAGTACTGAATTGGGCGCATACAATGAAAGCATTGGCTGGCAATATTGGCGCTTATGAACTGCAAGGAGCCGCGGCTGAATTAGAGCAGGCATGTATGCAGCATACCGTGCAACTACAGCCCCATATCGACCGAGTGGGTCAGCAGATAGCACCATTAATCAGTGGGATTAAACATGCATTGCGTGCATTAAAGCCTCATTACAAAGCCGCTGATAAAACATTAAATTCGGCGCTAAATACGGCACAGGTGAGCAATAAATTGGCAAGTTTAGCGACGATGTTAGAAGACAGCGATACCGATGCGGCTGATGTTGTGGAAGAGTTGTTGGGCATTATGCATGATGAACGCTGTAAAGGTTACTTGATGAGGTTGGGCAAGGTGCTGGACGAATACGATTTTGATGCGGCCAGTGAGTTGATGCTGAAGCTTATGAGCCAGTGGCAGGTAACGCATCAGGACAGTGAGTAGAATGAATTTGTAAGGGTTCGGCCTGAATAGGCTCGGCCTGAATAGGTTCGGCCTGAATAGGTTCGGCTTGAATAGACGTCTTAAGCAGGGGCGGCGGCAGTACGGCACCTGCTATAAGTTCATACTAGCACTTCGTTTAACGTTACGCTCCTCACTTGGTATTCCAACAAGTAACACCGATTTGCTGTAGTACTTTTTGTTAAAAGACGGTATAAAAAATTCCGACCAAAAATAAGGTTGCTGTGAAAATAAAGTTTGATGGATAACCTATGCGGACCATTAAAGCCAAGTTAACAGTGTGTTTACTAAATCGGCTGTTTGATTGCATGAAGCTGATGTTTGGAAAATAAATTCTGTTGCACAGTGGTACACTCGAGATCAGGCCTTTAAAGCGAGCGGATAGACGTTCTATAATAGGGCCTATTGTCCCGTGTATTAGTTTCTCAAATACGGGCACCATAGAATTCATTTAAGGACTTATTGCATGCACAAAACGCTCATAGTGATCCCCGCCCGATATGGCAGCACCCGTTTGCCGGGTAAGCCACTACTGAAAATCGCAGGCACAGAGATGTTATTGCGCGTTGCCGACATTGCGCGTTATGTGTGTCAAACACAAAGCGAGTGTGACTATGTGGTTGCAACGGATGATGAGCGGATTGTACAGTTGTGTGAGCAACATCAAGTGCCCTATCTAATGACGTCTGAGCAATGTAATAGTGGCACTGAGCGCTGTTTTGATGTACTACAGCAATTGCCAGAAAAGCCTGATTTTATTGTAAATTTACAGGGGGACAACCCGTTGTGTCCGCCATGGTTTATCAGTGCTTTGATAGAGTCGTGGAAATCCAGCTCGGTTGGCGAGGTGTTTACACCGTATGTGGAACTAACATGGCAAGAGCTGGATAAACTAAGAGAAGTTAAACAAGTAACTCCGTTTAGTGGCACTACCGTACAGATCAACCGCGATCTGTTAGCGATGACGTTTAGTAAAAATATTATCCCTGCTATTCGTAAGGAAGCGTCGATGCGTCAAAATAGTACACTGTCACCAGTGAAAAGGCATATCGGCTTGTATGGCTATACAGCCAAAGCACTAGAAGCATATTTTGCAATGCCTGAAAGTACCTATGAGCATTGTGAGGGACTAGAGCAGATGCGCTTTTTGGAAAATAACATCGCCGTTAAAATGGTCAAAGTTGGCTATCAGGGCCGTACTGGAATGAGTGGAGTTGACAGTCCTGAAGATATTCAGCGTGCTGAAGCTATTATTGCCAGTGATGGCGAGTATGATCTGACGCCGTAATGGCTAAAGTATTCGAAATGATATGTTGAACGGGTGCTAAGTGCCCGCTTGATAACAGGATATTCCATGACAACACGCTTAATCGTGGTAAGACACGGCAACACATTTTTACCTACCGATACGCCCACTAGGGTTGGAGCTCGTACCGACCTTGATTTGGTTGAAACAGATAAAGGAACAGCGGTTGGCCAATACTTGTTGGCAAATCATTGGGTGGCGCATAGCATTTATGCGGGCCCACTAAAACGCCACCAACAAACTGCTCAGCTGATATGTACAGCACTAGGTTTGCAAAGTGACTGTATCCGTAGTGAGGAATTTTTAAATGAAATTGACTATGGGCCCGATGAAAACAAGACGGAGAATGATGTCATGTTACGTTTGGGTGATGGCAACTTAGAGGCGGGCAAAGCCGTGATCGCACGTTGGAATAGTCATGGAGAAGTCCCGAGTGGTTGGTTGGTCGACCCAGACGCATTGCGTCAGGGGTGGTTGTCTTTTGCACAAGCCATACTGTGCAATCATCAGGATAAAACCACGCTAATGGTTAGCAGCAATGGCATCATGCGTTTTAGTCACGTCATTGATAAACAGTTTAATGAGAGCAACCTTAAAGTACCCACAGGTGGCATTTGTATCTTTGAAAATGAAACCAATCAGGAAGATGGTTGGCGTTGTGTTGAGTGGGGCAAGGTGCCCAAAATATCAGGGTAAAGGCAAAGAGCACGATAAACCGTGCTCTTTAAGTAAAAGTGGGTTTGTTTAGCGAATATCAAAGCGATCTGCGTTCATCACCTTGTTCCATGCCCGGATAAAATCCTGTATGAACTTTATTTTGTTATCGTCACAAGCATAAACCTCGCTGATCGCTCGAAGTTGTGAATTAGAGCCAAACACCAGATCAACTCGAGTGGCTTGCCATTTCGGTTGGCCAGTTTTTCTGCAGCGTCCTACAAAGGTTTGCGCCTTGTTATCATCAGGGTTCCACTCTGTGTCCATATCCAGCAAGTTGACAAAAAAGTCATTGCTCAAAGTACCTGGGCGAGCAGTCAATACGCCATGTGGGCGTTGCTCGAAGTTGGCATTCAAAACGCGAAGCCCACCAATTAACACGGTCATTTCTGGTGCAGTTAAGGTGAGTAGTTGGGCTTTATCGATCAGCAACTCCTCAGCCGAGACACTGTATTCACCTTTTTGATAGTTTCTAAACCCATCAGCAATGGGCTCAAGCAAGCCAAATGACTCTACATCGGTTTGCTCTGCGCTGGCATCACTGCGCCCTGGAGTAAAGGGAACAACCGCATCAACACCTGCATCTTTGGCTGCCTGTTCAATGGCTGCGGCACCTGCCAGCACAATCATATCGGCAAGAGAAATCGCCTTGTTACCTGACTGTGAGTCATTAAAGTTCTGCTGAATTTGGCTCAAGGTCAGCAGTACCTTATGAAGTTGCTCAGGTTGATTCACTAGCCACTGATTCTGAGGTGCTAATCTCAACCTTGCACCATTGGCTCCACCACGACAATCAGACCCTCTAAACGTGGATGCTGATGACCAAGCTGTATAAACCAGTTCAGAGACACTCAGTCCGGATGCAAGGATCTGTATAGTCAAGTGATCGATATCGCGTTGATCAACCAGCTCATGATCGACCTTAGGAATAGGGTCTTGCCAGATTAAATCTTCATCAGGAACTTCCGGTCCTAAATAGCGAGATTTTGGCCCTAAATCACGGTGTGTGAGCTTAAACCAAGCTCGAGCAAAAGCATCTGCAAATGCCTCTGGGTTGTCGTGATAGTACTTGGAGATCTCACAGTATTGAGGGTCTTCGCGCATTGCCATGTCGGCAGTAGTCATCATAATCCCCACGCGTTTATTGGCATCTTCGGCATCAGGTGCGTGATGGTGCGGCGCCAAGTCAACTGGCTGCCATTGATGCGCACCAGCAGGGCTCTTAGACAATGTCCACTCGTAGCCAAACAACACGTCAAAGTAGCTGTTATCCCATTGTGTAGGGGTTGGAGTCCAGGCACCTTCAATGCCACTGGTGATGGTATCTGCCCCTTTACCTGAACCGTACTGGTTGCGCCAACCAAAACCCATTTGCTCTATGGGGGCGGCCTCGGGTTCGGGTCCAACGTGAGAATCAGGGGCTGCACCATGACACTTACCGAATGTGTGGCCCCCTGCGGTTAGCGCTACGGTTTCTGCATCATCCATTGCCATACGTTTGAAGGTTTCGCGGATATCTTTGCCAGAAGCCACAGGGTTTGGATGGCCATCGGGGCCTTCTGGGTTAACGTAAATCAAGCCCATTTGTACTGCAGCCAAAGGGTGCTCAAGGTCCCGTTCACCATAATAGCGACTGTTATCTAACCATTCCTTTTCTACACCCCAATAAATATCTTCTTCTGGTTCCCAAATATCTTCACGTCCACCTGCAAAGCCGAAGGTTTTTAACCCCATTGATTCCAAAGCAACATTGCCTGCGAGGATAAATAGATCGGCCCAAGACAGACTGTTGCCATACTTTTGCTTAATGGGCCACAACAAGCGGCGTGCTTTATCAAGGTTAGCGTTGTCAGGCCAACTATTGAGAGGGGCAAAACGCTGATTACCGGTTGCCGCGCCACCTCGACCATCCGCGGTACGATAGGTGCCAGCAGCATGCCACGCCATACGTATCATCAAGGGTCCATAATGACCAAAGTCGGCGGGCCACCATGATTTCGAATCAGTCATAACTTCTTGTAGGTCTTGTTTTACAGCGGGTAAGTCAAGTTGGTTAAAGGCTTTTACGTAGTCAAATCCTTCGCCTAAAGGGTTAGCTTTTTTGTCATTTTGGTGAAGAATTTTTAAGTTCAATTGATTGGGCCACCAATCGGTATTCTTGGTTCTTTGGTCCCCTAGACGCGTATTGCTACCATGCATAACTGGGCATTTTCCAGCTGCATTTTCGTTGCTCTTATCCATGCTCTATACCTTATTGACTGAGGTTTAAAAATGACAAAGCACTTAGCTTGTGTGCACTTCGCTAAGCGCTTTGACTATATTTTAGACTATAAAGAGGATCTTCGTAGGAATACAGTGACTTATCTCGATTACACTCATCGCTTTTTTTCATGGTCAACTTAGTCGTTGCGACGTTCTGTGCGCCACGGTGGATTAAGGCGATTATCGCCAGCCCAATAGAGCTTGATTTTATTGCCACTGGGGTCACGCAGTTGTGCTTCTCGCCATAAATAACGCTTATTTTCAGGTAGGCTATCAAAAGTTATTCCTTTGGTCTGAAGCTCATTGACCCACTCGTTCAGTTGTTCATGCTCAAAATAAATCGTGGTGTTATTAGGTTGCATGTTATCTTCGAGTGACAATGAAAAGGTTGCACCGTTTGCGCACTCAAAACGAGCATAATGGGGTGTATCAACGATTTGCAAAAAACCTAATTGACGATAGAACGTTGTGGCTTGCTCCATATTGTGCACGCCAAGCGTAATTTGATTTAAATTCACAACTTATCCTTCATAAAGCTTGGTTTAGCCAGTATAAAAGGACAGGTAAGATAAGCAATGCTATTGAAAATAGCAGGTTTTATTTTGAGTTGATAATAGCCGGTGGATGTGATGGCTTTGAGCAAATGTAGAGCATTACCATTAGCTCACATAGGGCAACACTGATAAGTACCCACAGTGGTGGTGCATTATAGGCGAGAATAATGAACCCCAATAACATTCCTAAACCAGCGTAACATTTGCCTTTAACTGGGATCACTTGGTAATCATGCCATTGTTGTAAAGTCGGGCCAAACTTATTGTGATTGAGCAGCCAGTTGGCCAGTCGAGGATTAGAGCGAGTAAAACAAGCCAGCGCGAGTATAAAAAATACCGTGGTGGGCATCACCGGAAGCACAATACCCACAAAGCCTAAACCAACAAAACTGATGCCTGCAACATGTAGCCAGAAACACCGATTGAAAAGCGCTGTTACTTTATTTGCCATAGTTGTGCTCACTGCATGAGGTTGATGTTTAAAGCTTATCACAGCGCAACAAGTTTGCGAGTTTTTATATCATCAGCAGTGACAGGTGTCACTGCTGATGATGTGACACTATTCTAGAAATTTAAGTCTCTAGAAATAGTAGCCGATATTAATATTAAAGCGTTGCTCAGTATCATCACTGTCTCCGGCAATAGAGCCGCCGACGAATGGTTGATTCTTAGCATTCACAAAGTCAAAGTAAGTGAAAAAACCACCTGCAGCAACGGACACACCGGTAACATTCATCCAAGTGTCTTCGCTGTTATCTGACTTGTCGTAAATAATACCAAAGTCATTGTAAAATTGTAGGCCAGTGATTGCGCCCCATTTGATAGGCAGACTATAGGCAACATTGAGGTTTGAGGTCATCGCCTCAGCTGCGATACTGTCGTAGAATGCATAAGCGCCAACGGCCATGCGATCTATACTGGTATCGTCCATATCATAACTGTATTCACCATGTTGCAACTGAAAGTTCCAAGGGCCAACGTGGCTGTTCACGTGAATGGCCCAAGAATGATAATCACCCGTTCGCTCTATGCCATTGTGCAAGCCGCCAGTTTGTCCGGAAAAGCCGACTTCAGTTGTTCCGCCTTTATGCTTGAAGTGATACGCATAACGCCCAGCCAATGTGTTGTATTCGCCTAATGGCTGAGTTGGATCATCATATACGCCATCACCCGCCTTACGGTATCCCACCACATCATACGAATAGCGGTCGCTGCGCTCTTCAACATAGCCATCAACACCACCGAGTTCATCATTTTTGAAAAAACCAATATCTAGCTGCCAGTTGTCTTTTAGCTTACGCTTGAACAACACGCCCAAATCATGGTCGTCTTCCAAGCCGATATAGTAAGTAGTGTTAAAGAAGTAATTGTGTGAATTGTATGGCCAGTTGCCAAAGGGGACTTTGGTAATACCTGCCTGAACTTGCCAGTCTTTGGCAAAATCGTAGCCTACATACGCGTATTTAACCGCGCTCATATAATCAAAAAATCGAATTTCGGCATTTAGTTGAACATCACCAATATCGCCAGAGAAGTTGACCCTAAAAATATCAAAATCAAAATCACCGCCACGATTTTTGTTGCCGTCGTTATATGAAGTATGACTAAAGTTAGTTCGTACTGCTCCGCCCACTTTGATGCCAGAAGTTTTCTCAGCTTTTTTCTCGGTGGACTTAGCCTCAAGCTTTTGGATTTGCTTTTGTAAATCTGCAAGCTGTTGTTTTAATTTGTCTATTTCCGAATCATTGGCCTGAGAAATGGCTGGAAATAGGCCCATTGCGAGCACAAGAGGTGTTAATTTATGCATGGTTACCCACTTTTGAGTTACTGTGATAGTTACTTGTATGTATTAGGGTAGACTATTCTAACTAAATATCTCAAATTAGAAATAGTTATACGTTTATAAGTAAATTCAAACTATTACATATTGTTACCTTGACCACTTTGTGACTTGCTAGCTATATTTTTTTATACGGTAAATATGGATGGTCGCGTTATGAGTATTTCGCAAAAGCTGCGTCTGGCTTTTATTTCAGCGATTGTGCTGCCTCTTTTGATTATTGCAGGGTTGATGATTTCGCAGACCCGACAAGCTTCACTGGATAACTTTTCGCAATTAGCAAATCGAGAAGCGCTACAGATTGATAACGGTATTAGTATGTTTTTTGGCGAAATAGCTAAAAATGTGGATTATCTTGCCAGTCACCCCAAAATATTAGCAGCGCGTACTCAGGTTAAAACATATTTGAATACAAGTACCGCGACACAACTCAATTCTATGCAAAACCATGAAGTGGAAAAGTCTGCTTATCAGCAGTTTGAGTTATTTGGTCAAACTCACTCTGGAATTGCATATATTTACATGGGCAATGCTGAAGGTGGATATATTCAATGGCCACAAGGCGAAGTCAACGCTCGGTATGACCCGCGTACACGACCTTGGTATCAAACCGGTGAGCGGGGCGATGGCGAAACAACCAGAACAGATGCTTATTATTGGGCACCGGATGACATGGTCATCGTCTCAACAGTGAAAGCCATCAAGGATAATGGTCGTGTCATCGGTGTACAGGGGATGGATGTGTCGTTAAGTGGTTTAACAGATATCGTTAAGCAGATCCGCTTAGGTGAAACGGGCTATTTACTACTGGTGGAAAACACCGGAACAGTTTTGGCGGATGCCAGCAATTCTGAGCATACCTTTAAGCCTTTGACGGACATATCTGGCGGTGCCTTCTCTGATTTCGCGCGCTACGATTCTGGAACCTACAGTACAAAAGTTGGTGGTAAGGAGTATTTTGCGAACATTTATACCTCAAAGCGTTTGGGCTGGAAGTTTATTGGGCTGGTACAAAAAAGTGAGGTTATGGCTTCAGCCAATACCATGACCATCACCATAGTGGCTCTGAGTGCAATATTAATTGCCGTGTTTGTGGTTTTGTCTACTTACATTGCACGCTTGATCTCTGGCCCCATTGTGGAGGTAAGTGATGGCTTAACGGTGATCTCGCAAGGGGGTGGAGACCTTACGCAGCGATTAGATATCGCGACCAAAGATGAGACAGGCAAACTGGCCAATAGTTTTAACCTGTTCTTAAATCTTATTGCTCAACTAGTTACGCAAATTAATCAGTGTGCACAGCAAGTGGCGCAAACCGCACAGGCCACTTCTGGTCAAGCGAGTGAATTGACGGAGTCTACTGTGCAGCAGCAGCAAGCCCTTGAGATGGTGGCGACAGCCATAAATCAAATGGCTACAACAGCTAATGAGGTTGCGGCCAGTTGTGCAAATGCTGCTGAGCTTGCGTCACAAACACAAAGCGCATCGCTATTAGGGCAGGATGTGATCACCAAAACAGTATCCAGTGTGGCCGATCTTGCTTCGGTGATAACCAGTGCTACTTCAGACATCACACAATTGGATAGTGAAAGTGAAAATATCATGTCTATTTTAAGTGTGATCCGCGGTATTGCGGAGCAAACCAACTTATTAGCGCTGAATGCGGCTATTGAAGCGGCTCGTGCCGGAGAGCATGGTCGAGGCTTTGCGGTGGTGGCTGATGAAGTACGTGCTTTGTCGCAAAGAACCTCAGAGTCCACAGAAGAAATTGCAGCTCAACTTGATAAACTGCATAAAATGACCGAGCAAGTTTCACAAGATATGCGTAAGAGTTTGCGTGCTACTGAGCAAACAGTAGAGCTGAGCCGCTCTGCACAGACCCAGTTTTCAGAGATCACCCAATCTATTCAAACTATTAACGATGTTAATACACAAATTGCTACAGCAGCTGAGGAGCAACAACATGTTGCTGAGGACATCAGCCGTAACGTAGTGGATATCAAAAATGCCGCGGATAGTGTGACAGAAGTAGCCAATAACACCGCTAAAAGCGGAGAAAAGATGAATCAGTTGTCCGCTAAGCTCACAGCTTTGGTGGGGCAATTTAAGGTATGAGAAAGTTTACCTCACTCTAATGGCCAATGATGAGGATCCTTCATCTTGGCCGTTATTTATTTACTCTCAAGGCACTTATTCGGTAATGTAGCAGACAGTAAGTAATTCAATAACAAGGTGAGATATGGAATTATCAGCATCAGTTTCGATTCGACATACCGAAAGTGGACTTGAATACATTAATGTTGACAGTCCGTTGTGCTCAGGCAAGGTGTTTTTACAGGGGGCGCAGCTTAGTGAGTTTACGCCCAAGGGCAAGCATAGCTTGATCTGGGTGTCAGCTGATGAAGATTATCAAGAGGGAAAGGCAATTCGTGGCGGTATTCCCATTTGTTGGCCTTGGTTTGGCGTACATGAAAAAGTCGATTGGCCGATCCATGGTGTCGCACGTAAGCTACTGTGGCGCGCCGAAGATGTACATGAGCACAGCGATCATATTCTAGTCAGGTTGTCGTTACCCATGCGTTCTGTGGACAAAACTTATTGGCCATATGAATCTAGGTTAGAAGTAGAGTTTAGGTTTTCCGAGCAGCTGGAAGTTCGTTTGACGAACACAAATCTAGGCAAAGAACCTTTTACCTTATCTCAGGCGTTACACACCTACTTTCCTACTTCAGCCATTGAACAAACACGCGTTGATGGCTTGCAGGGGGCAACTTACATAGAGTTTGGTGAAGGCCCGTTTACGCAACATGATGTGGTCACATTTGAGCGAGAAACAGACATGGTGTATACACAAGCTAAAGCTGTGCAAACAATTCACACCCCAGAAGGGGTGATTGAAGTGGCCAGAGAAAATTCAACCTCTTGTGTACTTTGGAACCCTTGGATAGAAAAGTCACAGCGGCTCAGCAATTTTCGAGATGATGAATATCACTCTATGTTATGCCTTGAAGCCGCAAACGTCATGGAAGATAAAGCGCGCGTTGAGCCAGGGCAAAGTCATACCTTGGCAACGCGCATACGTTGGCTCTAATCTTTAATACACGTCGCATGCTTGGCGTAATCTCGTTAAGCGTGTGACATAGCTGCTTGCCAAGTAAATACCTTATCTTTGTATTTCAATATATCTTCATACTTTAGAAGCAGTCGCGCCGCTATTTCTAGCTGTATATACAAGTAAAATGCTGTGTTTCTGGTGTTATGCATACCAAGTGGTATGGGGTGATACGAGAACTGTCGTCATTACTTACAATTTTTATTTATTTTTCACAGAAGCTCACGCTGATTATTTGGCATACTGACAATAAGCAAACTTGTGAGGTGTTAAAATTTATGCGTTTACAGTGGGTATTTGTGAACTTGATCAGATTTGTTGGCTTGGTTATAGCGTCAGTCTGGATGACTTTAGCTTCGGCGGCTCCTGCTTGGTACACGATACAGACCGAGCACTTCAACATTCACTATACTCAAGGTCATCAGCTCTGGGCCATCAGCGCGGCTAAAGAGTTAGAGATTGTGCGTGATAAAGTGTGGCAGCAACAGAGCAGAGGGTTGAGTAAAAAAGCGGATGTGGTGATTTTTGATCCTATCCATGCTGCGAATGGATTTGCGCTTCCCAGTACTGATAATCCACTCATGGCTTTGTTTACGACACCGCCGCAATCAGATACCGCCATTGCTAATCATAATAGTTGGCAACAATTACTTATATTGCATGAATACATACATTTAGTGCACCTTTCTCAGCCTAGCAGGCATACATGGAAGCAGGCATTGCGGAATGTATGGGACTTGTATGACGTGTCCCAAGCAATGATGCCGCGTTGGGTGGCAGAAGGATATGCCACGTTGGTAGAGTCAAAAATGACGGGACGTGGCAGGTTATATGATAATTACAGTGAGGCGTTGCTCAGGGAGTTGGCACAACAAGGTGCATTGCTATCCTATGAGCAGTTGAATGACGGCAACCATGAGTATCAATCCAAAGCAATGGCTTATTTACTGGGCGCTCGATTTCTCGCTTGGTTAGAGCAGCGCTATTCACAACAAACACTCGATTCGGTATGGACCCGTATGCGAGCAGTAACCTCTCGAGACTTTACTCGCGCTTTTAAGGGAGTATTTGCAGAACATCCAGCAACATTATACCGGCGCTTTATTGCTGAATATACCTATCAGGCAATGGAAAAAGAACAGCAAGAACCTGTTATGGCAAGTACCTTATGGCAAGAGTATGCATATGGTGCTAGCAGTCCTGTGTTGTCCGCTGATGGTAGTCGGTTGGCTATCGTAGAGCACGATAAGGAGGGCCGAGTAAAACTCAATGTGTATCAGACTCAAGATGACCCCGATGCAGAGCGAAAGTTCATGGACAAACAGCGCACTCTGCTTAACGAAGATCCGCAAGATGTGGCTGAAGTTCGTCCTAAAGTGTTCGCTAAAAAGACACTTTACTCACTTGAACCTATAAACTTTTCTGGTATTCGGTATCCTCAGTGGTTAGATAATAATACGTTGTACTTCATTGCCTCTACTGCGGATCAGGCAAATCCTAAGCAGCGAAGGGGAGAGTTGTTTCGCTGGTCTGTTATCTCGAATAAAGTTGAGCAACTCACCCAAAATCAAGCAATCCGTCGTTTTACCTTGGTAGAGGACGGTCAAACCATTTATGCCGAGCAGGTGGCGTATGGCTATTCAGAGCTGGTAAAAATTCATTTGCCAAGCCAACAGGTAACAGCCTTATTTGATAAACAGATAAGCACTTTATATGACTTCCCTTCATATAGTGCTGCGCAGCAGAAGCTCGCATTTTTGAAACATACCATAAATGCAGATTGGCAGTTGTATATACAAGATGTGAATGCTCGAAATACTTACCCTGTTCCCTTACCCAAAGGGTATCAGTACTTAACACAACCTAGTTGGTCACCTGACGGAGATGCATTGTATTTTGTGGCAGGTAAAAATGGTGCTCTGGATATTTATCGATACGAGCTCAGTACAGGCGCGTTGTATCAACTGACACAAGGGCAAGCACTATTTCAATTCCCTATCGCCCATAAGTATGGACAGTTGCTCTATTTGTCGAGTGGATTCGAGGGGGTGGACATGTACCAGTTATCAGCTTTGCAAGGAGAGTTAGTGAATGAACTTGAACCTAGAGCACAATCAGGCAGTGTTAATGGGGTGAATGGTGAAAAAGCGCCAAATAGCTATGCCACTGTATTGCCACCGGCAAGGGTGCATCAAGATGATATGCTTTCGCAGCGATACGACATTTGGCATCAGGATGCGTCACTGACTTTGGGGGCGCAATATGCATCGGCAAGTACAGCGTTAATTAATGTTGGCTTAAAAGGGTCGGATTTTTTGGAGCAGTTGAGTTGGCATATCGGGCATACGCAAGATGTATCACGAGGTCAACTTCAAGGAAATTTTGCAAAGTTACGTTATCAATATGATCAGTTTCAACTAGATATACATGGCTTTGATTTCGAAGTGACTAATGAGACAAGTACTTCTTCTGACAAGGTCGGTGAAGAACAGCATGGTATGTTTGCACAGTTGAGTCAGCACTATCAATGGGGACAGCTCAATTTACAGACTCAGTTTGCGGGTTTGTTCGGCAAACAAGCACAGCGACAACAGTCGGTATCTCAGCGTTGGCTGCGGGTAGGCATAAAGCAGTCATGGTTGTATGATCAACAATCCTTTGCCATAGGCCAAAAGCTATCGGGCTACTGGTTAGAAGGGCAAACCGCAGAGCGCAATTGGCAAGGACAAAGCCTTTCAGCTAGCCTGTTTGGTAAAGCTTTTTATATCCCAATGGCGCTATCATATCAGTATGCTAAGCGAGAAAATCAGGCTCTGCAGCTCGGTGGATTCAGTTCGTCGCTAATGAGTGAAACGCGTTTGGCCAATATCATAATGGCGCCTGAACTGCCATTTTACACTGCTCAAGGGAACAAGTATGAAGGTTTTAGTGGGGCAATAACGCTAAAAGAAAGCTATCCGTGGCTGTACTTTCAACAACACCAACTAGATGGGCAGTTATTTGCACAAAGTTACGGTATTAAATGGTCTGTTGGGTTTAACGGGCAAACTTGGTTGGGTAAATTTTCCCCTGCGGGGTTGAGTGACTTCAAAGTCGATGTCGGAATGAGTCGTGTTGAAGGAGACAGTTTTGAAAATGAAAATAGAGCCTGGTTTGGCCTGTGGTACGACTTATAACCTAATATCTTGAACATAAATAAAGAAAGGCGACATAGAGCGTCGCCTTGAGTATAAAACAGATATGGAGAATGAAGAGCATGTCAGGATGTACACCTGTCTGCATAGAGCAATAAATACTCTGCTCTACCCATATTCTCCCGATATGCCTTAGTTAGTATAGTCTGCTGTTAGCTGTACGCCATTAAATGCAGAAAATGCTCTGATCATGACATGATATCTACCAGCGCCATCGTTTTGTGTACAGGTTTCACCATTACCCCAACGGTAAGGACGGCAGTCGTATGTAGAGGTTGTAGGCTTTTCATCTTTACGTACATATAAGTCCGCATCACCCGTGCCACCGGCCATTTTGAAGGTAATATTGGTTGCACCCATCGGCACATCAAAATAGAAGAACTGCTCTGAGTATTTTACACCCGACAGATCCGTTCTTGCTACGCCTCGTTGTAGCTGCGCAGGGTCGGTTGCATCAGAGACAGAAACTGTCTTACTAAGAGAAGCAGTTTGGCCTTGATCGTCTGTGACTGTCAGTGTTACCGAGTAATCGCCACCATTGGCGTAAGTATGTGCGACATTGCTACCAAAACCATTGTTGCTATTGTCGCCAAATTGCCATTCATACTGGTTGATTGAGCCACCAGGCACGTTAGAGTCTGAGCCGTCAAATTGGCAAGCTAACTTGTCACAGCTGTAGGTAAAGCGAGCTGCCGGTACAGGGTCACTACCAGGTTGATCACCAACCGGGATTTGATTGTTAAACTGACTAGCAACTTGCGGCCAGATCTTGCTGATTTTAGCACCTTTGTTAGTACAGCCACCCAAATGGTGTAGTGCGATAACATTGTTGGTTGCCGCTGCAAGTACAGGAGAACCAGAAGAACCGCCAATAGTATCACAGTAATAACCAAGATCTGTACCTGTACCACGTCCATTCGCATTGGCTTCATTCACCTGACATAGGCCGTTACTGTCTTGATCTGATTCAATAGACAGCTCTTTTGGGTTACCAGAACCATGCTGTGGAATATAGATACGTTCGCCTTGCGTTGCATCGCGCACATCCAAGCCGAAATAGCCGAATGGTTCTGTTAATTCAAAGTCGTTCACAGTGAATAAGGTGTAATCTAGTGTGTAATCAGTTTTTAGGAAATCTCTACCCGTGACCTTGACCACTGTCTCTTTGGTGCTGCCGTTACAGCTTGTGTGTTGGTAATTAAACCATACTTCCGTTGATGTAAGTTCTGACGCTGTTTCCACACAATGGTTGTTAGTAAACATGTGGTTATCGGCACCAACACGCCAACCAGTACATAAGCTACGACCACCAATAACTAAGCGTGCCACCGGACGACTGCGCTCAAACTCAGTAGGGTGAGATTGTGCCCAACACTGAACGTCTCTACGCTCATTAACCCCACAGGTTGATAGTGTATCAACATCAGCAGCGCTGAGCTGATCCTCGGTACCAAAGTGGTAATAGTCGATGAGAGGTGTGCCTAAGTTAGCATTATTTGCCTGACCCGGTGTGTATTCGACGACAACTGTATCGCTGGATACAGACATTGCTGCAAAGTCACTGGCACCGTTATCACCTTTTTCTAGAGTTGCTTTACGCATATCCGAAGCGGTGTATTCATAACGCTCACTATTGTCTGTCGCTCTGACAACCAGCTTACCACCACCATTTAAGTTAATGTTTTTAAAGTGTAGTTTTATATAACTGGCATCTGGGTGTGAAATAGTTTGTGAGATTGTGTTGGCTTTACCACTGAGCGCTAGGTTCAGTGTTTCGGTTTTACCGATGATGGTTTCGGTTGTTTTGCTTGTGAAGTTTAACATTTGCTCTTCAGTTAATGGCGCTTGTGCGAAAGCGGTCATTGAAACAATACTTAGAGCGGGGAGAAAATAGCGTTTTTTCATTGTTGATCCTTACATGTTTTTGTTTTGTCTAAAAGTTAGACACATCTAAGGTAGAACGAAAAAACGCATAGGTAAATAAGTTGTTAATAATAAATTAACATTGAGTTTAATTTTGTTCTTTGTTTTGGTTATAACTACTGCCAACATATTTGAGCGTATTCAACTTGGCCTGATAGACCCCTTGTTTTTCCCGATCTTCCGATTTTTCGATGGCGTACTGTAAATACATCGCAGACTTTTCTTTTTTATCTTGTAGATAGTAAATCTTCGCCAGTGCAAAGTAGGGTTCGGGAATGTAGGGCGTTGTGGCAATTAAGTCTTTTAGAAGGGATTCAGCTCGAAAATAGCGCTCTTTGGCAATTTCTTGTTCGGCAAGTTGTAAAAAATCAAACGGCGTTTTTGCGTTGTCCAACAATTTTTTTTCTAGTTCTTCTTGCAGTTGTGTGTCTGAGAGCTGTTGCGCAAGATAGCTGTAGCTATAAAGTAAGTTGCTGCTTACTAGCTGATTATTCACGGCAAATTCAAACAGTTTTTTGGCGGTATCAGTATCACCAACTCGACGGTGTAAAATAGCAGCTAAGTTAATCATTTCGGGATCATAGGGGGCATATTCAAGGGCTTGAGAAACGAGGGAATAGCTAGTATCAAATTGTTCTGCCAGTAATGCTTCAGTGGCGAGGTTTGCGTAGTATTTTGCCACTAAATCAGCGTACGTAGCGCTGCCGACAAACACCAAGTCTCGTGCTGGAAAGTAGTCAATTACAGTACCCGGGCGAATAGCATACAGCCAATTCTTATCATCTTGCTCAGGAGGGGCATATAGCTTTGTTTTAAAATGATTAGATACCAAAATGGTCTGGCCCTGTTTTTTATAAATGGGCATGCTGGCAACTTCTCTAAAGCTCGTTTCTACGCCGAGTATATTAGCATATGCTTGAGTCAAAATTGCGAGGCTAATACAGTTACCTTCATTCTTTGCTAGTGTATGGCTGGCATTGAGTGTGGCACCATCGTAACTAAACCTATCAAGGCTGCTATCCAGATAGTTGGCGATAATGGTATCGGCTCGGATATTTTTGAGTTTTTGTTCTTCGGCGTAGTTTATAAACTTTTGTTGTTCTGCTTCTGGTAGTGCAAAGATACTCGCTTCATTTTCGATATCCAAGCGGGTAAAAAGGGTATGATTTAAAAGGGTTGATGGTTTTTTAAGTGATTCTTTTATTTCAACTTTCTGCGTCTGTTTGCAGCCTGTGAGGAGCAGTATTAATAGCAGTGCAAAGAACTTTTTCATGGTGATACTTCCTTATTCATCAGACGAAAATGTAATCTTTCTATAGGCAGTTTACAATCGTTATCACAGCATTTTAGTTATGTTTGAAACAGATATATGTTTAGGTTGTATAAGCGGTGACTTTGTCGCCTAACTCACGCCCATCTTCACATCATCCATCTCTTTGAGAGCTGGCCCTAAAATATGTAATAGAAACTTACAAATGTCACGTTTTTCTCAGCCATAAACTTGTTATGATAGATGTAGGAAAATTACACAAGGTGCAGTCATGAAAACGAACATAATGAGGTGGATTCTACCTTTTGCAGTGTTAACTCTCGGCGGTCTAGGAGCGTGGGGTATTAATGCAGTGGCAGCAGATCCAAAAGAAAAGGAACCCGTTGACAGCAGACCCGTGGTCGAAGTGGAGTCGATATCAGCGTTGGATCATCAAGTCATCATTAATAGTTATGGTGAAGTAAAGCCGTATGAGCAAACCAACCTATCCGTTCAGGTGTCTGGTGAAGTAACGTATTGGCATCCGAACTTTATTCCAGGTGGTGTCATTGCGCGTGGCGATGTATTAATGCGTGTAGAAAAAGATAATTATGAAGCCGCATTGCTGCAAGCTGAGGCTGAGCTATCTCGTGCTCAAGCAGCATTAATTGAGGAGCAAGCGTTGGCTGAGGTCGCCGCCGATGAAGCGAGACGTTTTCCGAGTAAAAAGCATACTGACTTATTTTTACGTAAACCTCAGTTAATGAGTGCCAAAGCGGCGGTTAAATCTGCGGAAGCGGGACTAAAACGTGCGCAGCGAGATTTAGATAACTGTGAAGTTGTAGCCCCCTACGATGCACTGGTCGTTTCCCGTAGTATTGGTTTAGGTCAGTTTGTGAGCGTAGGCACACCTGTTGCTCAAGTTAACAATATTGAGGCTGCAGAGGTTGTGATCCCCATTGCAGGGTTCGACAGTGCTTTCTTACCTGAACGTATTGAAGGTATACCAGCCACTGTGACGCAAAGTGGATTGAACGGTTTTACTCGCCAAGCTGTAATTGATAGAGATTTAGGCGTAGTGGATACGCAAACTAGAATGGTGAATTTGGTTGTTAGAATTGATGACCCTTATGGGCTGGAGTCAAAGCAACCCGCACTGAAATTTGGTGCGTTTGTACAAGTGGAATTTGCGGGCAAAACGCTAAGTCGTATATACAAGCTGCCGCAGGATTTAGTGAACAACCAAACGGTTTGGTTATTAAATGATGAAAACAAGTTAGAGCCGCGTAAGGTTCAAGTCATTCGAGAAGAAGGCGAATACTTCTATGTCAATGTTGGCCTAAATGGCAATGAACGCATTGTAACGACTGTACCTGAGTATCCGCAAAAGGGTATGGCAGTCAAAGTTGCTGGTGCTGATTCATCTGATGCGAAAGCGTCAAAGCAAACCTTGTAAAGGCTGGGGTCAGTAATGAGTACACAACAGCACGAAAAACAAACAGGCGTGATAGCCTACTTTGCTAATAACTCTGTCGCAGCTAACCTGTTGATGTGGTTCATTATCATCGTTGGTATTGCCTCTTATTTTTCCATTCAGAGACAGATGTTTCCGAATGTAGAATTAAACTACATTAATATACAAGCTAATTACCCAGGAGCATCACCGCAGGAGATAGAAGAAAGTATCCTGATCAAAATAGAAGAAGCGCTCAAAGATGTTACCGAGATAGAAGAGGGAGTTTATCGAGCATTTCGTAATGGCGGTAGTGCAACATTAGAGATAGACCCCGATGTTGAGCTTGCCGATGTGATGGATAAAGTAAAACTCAGAGTTGACGGTATTGCCACGTTTCCAGCTGCGATGGAGCCGTTAACGGTCAGCCAGAGGGAATTTCGTCAAGATGTTATAGGCATGACTGTTTCAGCGGATTTACCGTTGACGGACTTAAAACCTATAGCCAAAAATATAGAAGACGAATTGTTGCAGTTGAGCAACGTGTCTCTGGTAGAGGTGAGTGTTCCTTTGGATGAAATTGCCATTGAGATTGACCCTGATATGTTGCGTCAATACAACCTCACTATAAGCGATGTGACGCAGGCGATCCGTGGTTATTCAACGAATTTATCTGCCGGTCAGTTGCGCACTGATGCGGGGATTATTTCCGTGCGCGTTGAAAACCAGTCTTACAATGGAGACCAGTTCCGTCAACTTCCTGTAAAGGTAGGAGAAAATGGCGCCAAGTTGTTACTCAAAGATGTGGCCGTGATCAAGGATGCCTTTACCGAGGGTGAGCGGTATTTCAAACTCAATGGTAACAATGCTGTGTATATTGCGGTCAAGGCAACGAAAGAACAAAACATGATCCCAATCGCGGAGACGGTTAAAGACTACATAGCGCATAAAAATGAACAATTGCCGGCAGGGGTGCAAATTGATCCTCTTGTTGACATGACCTACTACCTCAATGGTCGCCTTGATATGATGAAGAGTAATCTTTTTCAAGGGGCTATTTTGGTCGCCATCATGCTTTCCATCTTCTTACGTTTTAAGTTAGCGTTGTGGGTTATGGTTGGCCTACCTATTTGTTTTTTAGGTGCCATAATGACGATGCCGCTGCTTGATATTACGGTCAACGTGGTCTCACTCTTTTCGTTTATCATGGTACTGGGGATAGTGGTCGATGATGCCATAGTGATAGGCGAGAGTGCCTATACAGAAATTGAAAAGAACGGACCGGGTGTTGAAAGTGTAGTGCGTGGCGCTAAACGTGTTGCAACTCCTGCGACATTTGGGGTTTTAACCACGATGGCAGTCTTTGTGCCACTGATGTTTTCAAGTGGGCCAGACAGTTCTAACTTTGTGTCAATCGCGGGTGTTGTTTTACTGTGTCTGGCGTTTAGTTTAATTGAATCAAAACTAATCCTGCCAGCCCATATTGCGCACACGAAATTTGATCCGATGCCAGAAAACAGTTGGCGAGTTCGTTTCAATAAGCGCTTTTTTGGTTTTGTTAACGGGCCTTATAAACGATTTATAACCCATTGTGTACAGTGGCGATGGACGGTACTGTTTGCCTTTGTTGGCATGTTTATCATGAGTATTACGCTTATCACCAGTGGTAATGTGCGCACGTTATTTGTGCCCAAAATACCGCATGATTTTCCAGCAATAAATTTAACCATGAATGACAATGCATCGGATGAACAAACTATTTCCGCAATTCGCCAACTAGAAGCGTTGATCTTGTCTGTAGATAAAGAAATAGAGCAAGAATACGGTCAAAAAATGGTGCGTGATGTCATGGTGATGAATGAGGGTCGTACCGAAGGTCGAGTGTTAGCACCTTTAGTCGATGAGCCGCTCAGACCATTTAATACCTTTGAATTAACCCGTCGTTGGCGTGAGAAAATGCCTGAAATAGCCGGTGTGAAATCGATCCTTATTGAGGAAGAAGTTATAAACATCGGAGGAGATGGTGATTTTGGTTATCTGCTTTACGGCTCCGACATTGAGACCTTAAACGCGGCGGGCAGACAGCTAATTCGTATGTTGCAAGATGAAAAAGGGCTTTTCGATATCAGCTCGACCATCGACCCTGCCAGCAAGGAAATTCAACTGATACTCAAACCTGTTGCGTATGACCTAGGGTTAGATTTGCAAAACATTGGTTCGCAGGTCGGGGCAAGTTTTTACGGTGGAGAAGCACAGCGTGTTATCCGCAATGGTGAAGAAGTGCGCGTGATGGTACGTTATCCAAAACTGACTCGTGAAGCTTTCTCATCGTTGAAACATACCGTGATCACCACAGCTGAAGGTAAAGATGTGATGCTAGGTGATATCGTTGAGCTCGTTGAAAAGCCGGGGATCAGCTATATCCGCCGTGAAGAAGGTTATCGTACCGTTTATGTTTATGGCAACATTGATGAGGAAGTCGTTGAGCCTAACGCCGTGACCAAGCGTATTGATAATGACATTTTACCTGAGTTGTTAAAGGCATTTCCTTCAGTTAAAACTAAACTGGGTGGCTCGGTTGAAGAGCAGCAGGCTCAGGCTAATGAGCAACTGGTATTTTTCATTGTTGGTATGTTGATTGTGTACATACTCTTGGCCATCCCGCTGAAAAGTTATGCACAACCTTTGATTGTGATGTCTGTGATCCCATTCAGTTTGGTGGGCGCTATCTGGGGGCATCTATTCTTCGGGCTAGACCTGAGCATGATGTCAACATATGGGATCATTGCTGCAGCCGGCGTGGTAATCAATGACTCGTTAGTAATGACGGACTTTGTGAACCAAGCGCGAAAACAAGGCATGCCGCTTAAAGAGGCGGTGATCAATGCAGGTTGTGCACGTTTTAGGGCGATCACTTTAACATCTATTACGACCTTTGCTGGTGTTTTGCCCATCATGTTTGAGACCAGCTTACAGGCAATGTTTGTGATCCCTATGGCTGTATCACTCGGGTTTGCAGTTATTTTCGCAACCTTGATCACCTTGTTACTGGTGCCTTGTCTGTACATTATTATGACGGATGTTAGAGCGGTATTTAGAGCTTTGTTTAAATCGTTGAAACAGGTTCTGACTGCTCGAAGAGATCAACGTATGCCTAATTAAGTAAGGTGATTTCAAAAGGGCCAATTGTAACAATTGGCCCTTTTTTACGTGTTTACATTCCCGCCAAGCTAATAAAAGTTATGTTAGACTTCACAAAAAAGAAAATAGGAACAGCGTAGTGACTGATAAAGTGTCTGCACCCATTGCAAAAAAAATCCCACACAGTATGACGCATCATGGACATACTCGTATCGATAATTACTATTGGATGCGAGATGACAACAGACAAGATGCTCAGGTCATTGCGCATCTTAAACAAGAAAATGAGTTTACCGAGCATCATATGTCGGCTCACCAATCACTACAGGATGCATTGTTCGAGGAGCTAAAGGGTCGCATTGTTAAAGATGACAGTTCGGTACCTGTGAAAGATGGCGCCTACTGGTATGTGAGTGATGTACAGGGTGATGATGAATATGCCAGTCATTTTCGTGCCACAGATGAACAGCTCAGTGATAAAACCTTGTTGCTGAATGTTAATGAACTTGCCCGTGACTATGGGTATTACGATATCGGCGAAATTAACATCAGTCCCAATGACAACATACTTGCCTACAGTGAAGATATCGATGGACGACGCATATACTCAATACGCTTCAAAGACCTCACTAATAATCAATATTTAACGGATGTGTTGGAAAACACTGAGGGACAGTTAGTTTGGGCAAACGATAACAAAACTGTCTTTTACGTAAAAAAAGACTCGCAAACTTTACTGGGCTATCAAGTTTATCGTCATCTACTAGGTACACCACAAAGCGATGATATCTTGGTGTATGAAGAGCAAGATCGGCAGTTTTACATGGAATTGGGTAAAAGCCGTGATGAGAGTGAGATCTATATCCATCTTGCTGCGACTGAAACCAGCGATGTAATGGTATTAGATGCAAATGAACCCCAGGGTGAGTTCAAAAGGTTGTTTCCCCGTACCGAAGGTCATGAGTTTGGCATCGATAAACACGCTGGAAGTTATTATATTTTATCCAATCATCAAGCTAAAAATTTTCGCCTTCTTAAAGCAAGTGAGGCAACCATTGGTGACATATCAAAGTGGCAGGAACTGATAGCGCATCGCGAACATATTTTGATAGAAGGGTTGGAGTTATTCGATAGCCATTTCGTCATTACCGAAAGAGAGCTTGGGCAGATCCGTTTTGTTGTACACAATTATGACGGAGAAAGTTACCACCTAAGCTTTGATGACGAATGTTTTTATGCGGGGGTTGGCTATAACCCTGAATCGAGTGCCAGTACCGTCAGAATTCATTATTCCAGCCTAACCACACCAAGCTCGGTGTATGATTGTGATTTAAAAACTGGCCGCAAAATCCTCCGTAAGCAACAGCAGGTGTTGGGCGGTTTTGATGCGAGTAACTATGCCTCTAAAAGGTTGTTTGTGACAGCCAGAGATGGAGCACAAGTTCCTGTATCGCTGGTATATCATAAAGAAAAGTTTCATAAAGATGGCACCAACCCATTGCTGCAATATGGTTATGGTGCTTATGGTATTACAATCGATCCGAGCTTTTCTAGCGCTACCTTGTCACTTCTTGACCGGGGGTTTGTGTATGCCATTGCGCACATTCGTGGCTCAGAGATGCTGGGAAGACCATGGTATGAACAGGGGAAAAAAGCGCACAAGCAAAATACCTTTAATGATTTTGTTGATGTGACAAAGAGCTTGGTTGAACAGGGCTATGCTGATAAAAACAAGGTATTTGCTTCTGGTGGCAGTGCAGGTGGTTTGTTAATGGGAGCGATTGTTAATCAGGCGCCACAGTTGTATTTGGGAGTGGGCTGCCACGTGCCATTTTTAGATGTGTTGACCACCATGTTGGATGAGTCTATTCCACTGACAACCAATGAATATGATGAATGGGGTAACCCAAACGATAAAACCGCTTACCAAACTATTTTGAACTATTCTCCGTATGATAATCTTAGACAGCAGGACTATCCGCACATTCTGGTGACAACCGGTTTATATGACTCACAGGTCCAATATTGGGAGCCAATGAAGTGGGTTGCCAAGTTGCGAGAAGTAAAAACGGATGATAATTTGTTATTGTTCAAAACGGATATGGATGCAGGTCATGGGGGAGCATCTGGACGCTTCAAAAGTTTGCAGGATAAAGCTCTGGAAATGACGTTTTTCATAGGCTTGTTATCTTCGAAGTAGCGCTCTAATCGGTAAGGTGTTTTAGATGTTTTTAGCTCATGGTCTTTGGCGTGTTTATATGCAACCACCCTATGCTTATATGGGTCTAAAGGGAGCATTTAACAAAGAAGGTGTCCTTGCTTTCCAAGAGCACTTGCGCGCATATGCAAATCAATTTCCTGCACAAAGCATACTATATGCGGTTGTTGATATGAGTGAGTTTGAAATGAGCACTGCTGATAGCATGGAAGATACCCGCGAGTATTTTTCTGGTGTTACGCAGCGTGGTCTGAAGCACGTAGATTACGTGGGGGCAAATGCACTTGCCCGCCACGCTTTGGCTCAGTTATGGCAAGGAACCACAACGAGCATTAACTTTTATGCCAACATGGCAGAACTTGTAAGCCAACAGCCCCACCATAAAGATAATATACAACGCTTAGTTGAGATAGGCTTTAAGCATCCAGACTAACTTTTCTTGCTCTTTGATGTAATCGCTCATTAGTGCTGCGGTTCCTTCGTCTTGTGCATCGCCCGCTTGCTCTAAAATATCACGCTGCATGGCTATCAAGACTTTGTAACCACTTAACAGGTTGTTTAGTGCGTCGGCTCCATCACTGATGTTTTTTGCTTCAGCTATCTTACTGCTCTCCAAATAGTCAGAAAAAGCATGTAATGGCTTTCCTTCTATAGTGAGTATTCGCTCTGCGATTTCATCTACTTTTTCTAAAAGCAGGTTATAGATCTCTTCAAACTTAAGATGCAGCTCAAAGAAGTTACGGCCTTTGATGTTCCAGTGAAAGCCACGCGCGTTCATATATTGGATCTGATAGCTACTCAGCAGTGTATTTAATGACGTTACCAGTGATTGGCTTTTTTGATTGTCTAAACCAATTGAGTTCGTTGTATTCATATTAAGCTCCTTGTTTTGATGTTCACTAGTATGGGTGAAAGTCGCTCAAATTCCCATCGACTAAAATCTATGCAATCAATCGAAAAAATAAATCAAAGTAAAATAAATGTGCGAATAATATTTTATATGTGGGTTATACGTGATTTTTCTACCCCGAGATCAAAAACTCATTATTTGGTATTAGTGTGGGAATAAAGCTTGCCAAGTTTTTACTATTCACAGAGTGAAACGCTGAAAAATTGATCTGAAGCATAAGAGGCGTTTACGGTTAAAATTGCACCTACTTTGGTTTGATTTAGGTCAAAAATCACTCTGTCTATGGGCGCATAATGGACTGGAAAGATACAAGGTTATTATTGAAGGAGAGTAATTATGCAAGGTAAAACTAAATCACAACATAAGTCAGAGATCATTGTCGTTGTAATCGCTTTAGTTGCATTTTTGATAGGCTTGATTGGTCATCTTGCGGGAGCAAGCTTTGCTAACTCTGATGCGTTTGGCTACATTGCGGCACCGATTCCTCTGATAACAGGTATTATCGCCTGGGTTGCATACAAAGTTGCGCAAAATGGAGACCATTAATCTGGCTGCTCGAGATCGTCCTGATTAAGAAGTTGTAGGATATACTCAGTTACCTGACGAGAGTAAATCATACTGGTATGGCTTAAATGAAACACTTTATGTTCTTCCATACCTTTGAGTTTGGTCTCCTCTAGTAGAACCGTGCCGTCTGAGCGACTGCCCTTTTTTAGCAATGGCATAAGGCCAATGGGTAAGTCGCCAGCGATACTGTATAACTTAGCTTTGAACGGCCAGTCATGGTTGTCACTGAGCAAAAACTCAATGCTGTCTTTGAGCAACATGTTCAACCCTTTGTCATGCATGTGTTTTGCAATGGTGCTGCCTTTGTGTGGTGTGCCAAGTGTTATCACTTTGCTCACACACTGGCTTGGGAGTGAATTATTCTCCAAATAGGCTCGGGCAACTAAACCGCCCATAGAATGGCAGACCAAAGCGGCGGGGTGATCTTCGATAAAATCGTCAATGGCAGTAAAGATTGAGTTTTTGTTTGGCGTTAGGGTGTTATAACTGAGGTTGAGTATTTCAAACCCTTGATTAGTTAATCTTGAGCACAAGGGCTGCATTACAAAACCAGACATATACAAACCGTGTAAGACTACAACACGCTTTATCGCCATTTTGACTCCTACTTTAGTTGCTCCGGTACTAGGTGCACGCTGCGCTGTTCGTCGCTGACCCATATTTCTTTGTCTTGCACCGTTATAGTCAAGGAAATTGAACGAGCTGCCATATCTGCCAATTGTTGCGTTGCAAGATAAGGTAAGCTGATCACGGATAAATTGTCAAAACCACTGAGCTTAGCCTGATTTTTTTGCCACCATAGCGTTTGTGTATTTTCGCCATATGTGTAAAGCACAACTTGTTTAGCTCGATTACAGGCTTTTTTCACACGTTTCTCATCAGGTAAACCCAAATCAACCCATAATTCAATTTCATCACTGTAGTTTTTAACCCAAATTTCAGGCTCATCATCGGCACATAGGCCTTTAGTGAACTCGAGTTGCTCTTGGTATTGCAGCGCATACGCAAGTAGCCTGACCATTAGCCGCTGTTCGTTTTCTGATGGATGTTGTGCAACCGTCAAAGAACAGGTTTGGTAAATGTGTCTATCCATATCACTGAGTGATAGCTGTGTTTTTATAATAGTTGACTTTAATGCCATATGAATGCGCCAGAGAAAAATGATGGGCGCAGTATACTGGAGTTATGCTGGTAAGCGGTGTTATTAACGGTAAAAAGATAAAATTTTACGCTCTATTAAGGTAATTTTGTGATTACCTAGGTAAAATGACGTTTTGATTTTACCTGTAGGAGAAAACGATGGCCATCCAGTGGTTCCCAGGGCATATGAACAAGGCTCGTAACGAGATTAAAGAAATCATGCCGCAGATGGACGTAATTATTGAAGTGCTGGATGCACGCATTCCTTACAGCAGTGAAAACCCGATGGTATCTGCCCTTCGTGGTGATAAACCGGTCATCAAAATATTAAACAAAGCTGATTTAGCCGATCCGTCTTTAACAGAGCAGTGGATGGAGTATTTTGAGCAAGAAAGTGGTGTGAAGGCCATTGCTTTTGGTCACGATAAAGCTGCTGAGGTCCACAAAATAAACGAGTTGTGTAAAAAGCTTGCGCCACATAAAACTGGAGCGGACAAGCAGCTTAAAGCCATGATCATGGGGATCCCCAACGTTGGCAAATCAACGCTTATCAATATTTTGGCAGGCCGAATTGTGGCTAAAACAGGCAACGAACCTGCTGTGACAAAAGCACAACAACGCATTAAGTTAGATGATGGCATTATGTTGTACGACACGCCGGGCATGTTGTGGCCAAAAGTAGAAAATGAAAATTCAGGCTATCGCTTAGCAGCAACAGGCGCCATTAGAGATACCGCCATTGATTATGAAGAAGTGGCCAGTTATACCGCAGAATATTTAATACATGCTTATCCCGAGTTATTAAAGGCGCGTTATAAGCTGGATGAATTACCTGAGCAGGATTGGGAGTTTATTGAAATCGCAGGTAAAAAACGTGGTTGTATTCGCGGAGGAAATCAAATTGATACGCACAAGATGTCTGAAATCTTAATCAATGAATTGCGCGATGCAATCATTGGCCGCATCACTATGGAAACGCCACAAATGCGTGAAGATGAAGAAGTGATGGTGGCGCAATTAAGAGCCGAGGCGGAAGCGAAAAAAGCGGCCAAAGAGGAAGAAAAGAAGCAAAGAAGAGCTCGTGCGCGAAAAAATCGTCGTTAAAGTTGCAAACGAAACAGGCTGCTTTCTTAAGCAGCCAACTCGACTCTATCTCGTCCCTGATTTTTTGCCCGATATAATGCATCATCTGCACGTTTGATAAATTCATCCTCACTTTCTTGAGGTTGATACTGAGCGACGCCGACACTGATGGTAATGGCTACTTCACACTTACATGCTGCAAGTTTTTCTCTTAATTTTTCACTCAGTTGCTGGGCATGATTTAGATAAGAGTTGGGCATTAAGATCATAAATTCCTCACCGCCCCAACGACATATAATATCGCTGTTATGTGCTACCGATTGACATAGCTGTGCAAAGTGCTTCAACACCCTATCGCCAACCAAGTGACCATGCTGGTCATTGACTTGTTTGAAGTGATCAATATCTAGCAGCAATAAGCTCAAAGGTACTCGGCCCAGTTTGGCTCGATAAATGTGTTTTTGTAGCTGAGGTTCAAATGCTTGTCGGTTTAATACATTACAAAGTTTATCGGTAAGAGCAATGGCCTCCAGACGAGATTGATACTGATTAAAGGTCAATTGTGCTATTGCCAAAATGCACAACGTTATCACCACACCAAGTAACAAATTTGCTATCAGCGCATCTGTTAATGTCGTTTGCGTGGTGAACTCTTGTTCGACTAACAGGTGCCAGCCTAATTCAGGAATGTAACGACTATTTATTAGGCGCTGCACACCGTTTTGTTTAACTGAAAATTTATAGTTTTCTTGTTTGGCTATAGCGCTGTGATGAGAGTCAAATTCAGACTTCAAGGTGCGGTTGGGGAGCAAAGATTGATTGTAGAATAACAGGCGTCCTTGGTGATCAGAAAAGTAGACCTTACGATGATACTGGGCTTGGTATTGGTTGATGAGTGTTTGTAAGTCATATAGCTGAATGCCGACACCAGCAACTCCGAGTAATTCGTCATTGAGCACAATTTTGTGATTCACATACACGATGGCTGTAAAGTTATCTTGAGGTGTAACATCTACATTAAGAAGATAGTCTCTGTGAGATGGCGCAATTGCTTGTTGGTACCAAAGTGTTTCTTGACTATTTAAATCTAATTTGTGAGTGCGGCCATCGTAATGGTAGTAAGTGAGCGTTTTATGGTCGACCAAAAAGCTTGTCTGACTTTGAAATAACTGTTTGGTTTTATCTAGGAAAATAAAGAGTTGATCGTCACTGGCATCGCTGTCATTGAGCCATAAATGGATGAAATGGTTCTGTGCCATGCTCTGTGCAACATAAATAGGGGCTTGTAATTGTTTTTGTAGATCAGTGCTTATCAAATGGCTAGTCAACGGCAAAGCATCATCCACAATGCCTTCGCTAAGCGAATTGTGTGCCATATAAAAGCTAAACCAACTGGTAAAAGTAAATCCCGCCAGCAGCAATAGTGTCAAAATTAGGTTGCAGCGGCGTCGAGCATGGGTCATTAGAATTATTATATTTCACGCTGAAGTATTACTTATGGTACAGGGTGTTGATTTTATAGTCGATTACAGCTGATTACACCGTACGAAAAATAAAAAAAGCCCACAAGGGGCTTTTTAATTTTCATATCTACCGTCACCGATATGAGCAATGTAGCAAGTAAAATTTGTGAGTGTATGGACGAGTGAGCACTGTGTTTGCCTCCTTTCCATACCGAGCAGTTTACGTATGCCAAACGAACTAAGGGTCTTAAAACAATTAGAGTAACAAAGTTGCGATTACTCGCTATTGTTGATATTGATTATCATTTAGATTTGATAGTTGATCAAGCACTATTTGAAAATAATTTTCATTTACAATTTTTTTGTAAGTATGTATCGGTTATAGAAATAAAAAAAGCCCACAAGGGGCTTTTTAATGTCATATCTACCGTCACCGATATGAGCAATGTAGCAAGTAAAATAGTGAGTCGGTTGAAGGTGGCTGTATCAAGGGGCGTTGCTACAAACACACTCAACCTATGGCTGTTAGCGTGCGCCACACGTTTGTTTCAGGGTCGAGAAACAATATGAGTTATCTAACAAGGTGAGCCGTCAACCTCTCCTTGTTGAGATTGATTATCAATTAGATCTTCGGAGGTGTCAACACCTAGTTGAGATTAATTTTCATTTTTATTTGAGCTTCTTTTGTGGGTTATTATGTAAATTAAAGGTGAATGATAGGTTTGAATGGTGCTTTGTTGGCTAGGAAGTGCACAATTCAACGTACAGTAACACCAATCTTATGCCTTCAAATACCGTGTGCATTAGGTTTCATCGCGATGATGTTAGTGTAGGGGATGAACGGATTAGAGTTGCTCAGGCAATCAACTCTTACAAGTAGCCATGAGTTCCTAGCGTTTGTGCGACTTTTTTATCACAGAGGATTCGATCTCAGGAAGGTTTTGCAGTATAACAAATACGCAAATACAAATAATAACTATAAGGTAATTGTATGCTTAGCATGGTTGGTCTCATCGGCGCGTTGGCATTATTGATAGCTCTAACGCTAAGAGGTGTTAACTTGTTTATTTCAGCTCCTTTGTGTGCGTTGCTAGTGGCGCTTACCAGCCAAATAGCGGTATTTCCAGTCGTTGAACAACCCGCATTTATCAGTAGTTACATGGCGGGCTTCAGCGGATTTGTTCAAGCTTGGTTTTTCATGTTTTTGCTGGGGTCGTTGTTTGGCAAGTTTATGGAAGATACGGGGTCAGCGGATGCAATCGCCCATTATATAGTATCTAAGCTGGGTATGAAGTATGCGGTGCTTGCCGTCGTTTTGGCCTGTGCGCTGCTCACTTATGGCGGTGTAAGCGTGTTCATTGTGGCTTTTTCAGTGTTTCCCATGGCATTGAGCTTATTCAAAGACGCCAACCTACCACGGCGATTTATTCCTGCCACGTTGGCATTTGGTTCCGTTACTTTTACTATGACCTCAGCGGGTTCACCGGAAATCCAAAACTGGATCCCAATCAAATATTTGGGAACTTCACCTTATGCGGCTTGGCAAGAGAGCTTGATAGTGGCCATTTTCATGGCAGTATTGGGTTATTTCTTATTAATGCGCATGATAAGAAAAGCGCAGTCAAATGGCGAAGTGTTTGAGGCTCGTGATGATGACCCGATTGAATTAAAGCGGAACTTGCCACACCCTATCACTGGACTTATTCCTCTGGTTGTCGTGCTAGCACTCTCATTCACCTTGCATGAGGCTTTGCAACAAAGTGCACTCATTGTCGCGTTGTTGGGTGGCGTGTTGAGCATATTGATTTGCAACTACAAGCATTTTGTAAATTTGCAGCAAGCTATCAACCTAGGGACTACGGGGGCATTGGTGGCCATTGGTAATACTGCGGCGGTGGTTGGGTTTGGCGCTGTTGCAAAAGTTACTCCCGCATTTAATGAAGCGGTGGCGTTAATGACGCAAATCCCTGGTAATGAATTGCTTGGCGCGGCGATAGCGGTCAGTGTCATCGCGGGTTTAACAGGTTCAGCTTCGGGGGGACAGGCCATCGCTTTACCATTAGTTGCACCACATTATATTGACCTAGGTGTGAACAACTCAGAGCTTCATCGCGTTGTTGCTATTAGCTCGGGTGCCATCGATACTTTGCCTCACAACGGTTATGTTGTGACCACGGTTAGAGCGATTTGTAAAGAAACGCACCAAGCAGCATATTGGCCGTTGGCAATGCTTACCGTCGCTGTGCCTTTATTAGGGTTGGGTCTTATTCTTGGTTTGTTTATATTCTTTTAATAGATAATTGCAGTGAACAGGGTTTAAAAGGACTCAATTTGCTCAACTTTCAGCATTGTTGTTGATTTTATCTAGATAACCCAATAGTTGCTGTGTTTATTATTACTTATCGCCACGAATAAAAACTTTTTCGCAAATTGTGCGCATTTTAAGCGATATCAAGGATGATGTTCGCAATAAGAGGTGATATACTCCCGCCGAATAATTTTTCTACTTTAAATAGAGCAAAACAATGGCAGATTTATCGAAGTACAGAAACATTGGTATTTTCGCGCACGTTGATGCGGGTAAAACTACCACCACTGAGCGTATCCTAAAGCTTACAGGTAAGATTCACAAAACCGGTGAGGTACACGACGGTGAGTCTACTACTGACTTCATGGAACAAGAAGCTGAGCGTGGTATCACAATCCAGTCAGCTGCAGTAACGTGTGAGTGGAAAGGTCACCGCTTAAACGTTATCGATACTCCGGGACACGTTGACTTCACAGTTGAAGTATATCGTTCATTAAAAGTTCTTGACGGTGGTGTTGGTGTATTCTGTGGTTCAGGTGGTGTAGAGCCACAATCAGAAACTAACTGGCGTTATGCGAACGAATCAGAAGTTGCACGTATTATCTTCGTAAACAAATTAGACCGTATGGGTGCTGATTTCTACCGCGTAGTAAAGCAGGTTAAAGATGTACTAGCAGCTAACCCACTTGTAATGACTTTACCAATCGGTATTGAAGACGAGTTCTGTGGTGTTGTAGACGTACTTGAAAAGAAAGCATATGTTTGGGATGACACAGGTCTTCCTGAAAACTACGAAGTACAAGACGTTCCAGCTGACATGGTAGACAAAGTTGAAGAATACCATGAGTTGCTAATCGAGTCTGCTGTAGAGCAAGACGACGACCTAATGGAAGCGTACATGGAAGGTGAAATCCCTTCTATCGAAGACATCAAGCGTTGTATCCGTAAAGGTACTCGTGACCTAGCATTCTTCCCAACTTTCTGTGGTTCTGCGTTCAAAAACAAGGGTGTTCAACTAGTACTTGACGCTGTTGTTGATTACCTACCTGCACCAACAGAAGTTGATCCTCAGCCGCTAACTGATCCTGAAACTGGTGAGCCAACTGGTGAAGTAGCTACAGTTGACGCTGAACAGCCGCTTAAAGCGCTTGCGTTTAAGATCATGGATGACCGTTTCGGTGCACTTACCTTCATCCGTATCTACTCTGGTCGCATGAAAAAAGGTGACACAGTACTTAACTCTGCAACAGGTAAAACTGAGCGTATCGGCCGTATGGTTGAGATGCAAGCAGATGACCGTAACGAGATTTCAGAAGCACAAGCTGGTGACATCATCGCGGTTGTAGGTATGAAGAACGTTCAAACAGGTCACACGCTTTGTGATCCTAAGCATGAATGTACACTTGAAGCGATGATCTTCCCAGAGCCAGTAATCTCAATCGCGGTACAGCCTAAAGATAAAGGCGGTAACGAGAAGATGGGTATTGCTATCGGTAAGATGGTTGCAGAAGACCCGTCATTCCAAGTTGAGACTGATGAAGATTCAGGTGAAACTATCCTTAAAGGTATGGGTGAATTACACCTAGACATCAAGGTAGACATTCTTAAGCGTACTTACGGCGTAGACCTAATCGTTGGTCAGCCTCAGGTTGCTTACCGTGAAACTATCACGCAAGAAGTTGAAGATAGCTACACGCACAAGAAGCAATCAGGTGGTTCTGGTCAGTTCGGTAAGATCGATTACCGTATCAAGCCAGGCGAAGTTGGTTCAGGCTTTACGTTCAAGTCTACCGTTGTTGGTGGTAACGTTCCTAAAGAATTCTGGCCTGCAGTTGAGAAAGGCTTCAAGTCAATGATGGAAACGGGTGTTCTTGCTGGCTTCCCTGTATTAGACGTTGAAGTTGAGCTATTCGACGGTGGTTTCCACGCAGTTGACTCATCAGCAATCGCGTTTGAAATCGCAGCGAAAGGTGCATTCCGCCAGTCTATCCCTAAAGCGGGCGCACAGCTTCTTGAGCCAATCATGAAAGTTGACGTGTTCACTCCGGAAGACAACGTAGGTGACGTAATCGGTGACCTTAACCGTCGTCGTGGTATGATCAAAGACCAAGAAGCGGGCCTAACAGGCGTTCGTATCAAGGGTGACGTACCACTATCTGAAATGTTCGGATACATCGGTCACTTACGTACAATTACTTCTGGTCGTGGTCAGTTCTCTATGGAGTTCTCACACTACGCACCATGTCCGCAAAACGTTGCTGACACAGTAATTGCTGCAGAAAAAGAGAAAAAAGCGGCTAAGTAATTCTTAACCACTTTTAAATAATTAAAAAGCCGCTTGATTTTCAAGCGGTTTTTTTGTGCCTAATAAAAAAGTGCTGAATATTCATATTTTTGGTGTTTATTTGGGTACGATAGCTGTTATTATTGCTGTTCGGTGAATAAATAACTATCTGGAATGGATGCTAAATAAAATGGGAGCTTGTAGTGAGAACGGTTGATTTAACAGTAAATTGGCCACTATATAGTGTGTTCTTGACATTATGTTTTGGGCTGTTTGCTTTATCTTCTATGCTGGAAGGTGGAACAAACACGCTGTCTATGTTGTGTTATGCTCTACTGACTATTACTCTTGTGCCGCTGTTTTTAACGTTAAGTGATAAACGCTTCGTGCACATCGACAAAGCGGGTGTGAGTTATTCCCTAGGGTTAGGGACCTATTATATTCATAGTGATGATATCGTCCGTATTCAGCGTAAAAGCTTTTCTCTACTTACGCTAATACAAGTACAGATGAAAACGGGTAAAGTTAGATCGTTTTACAGCTGGACTTTGAGCGCCCCTGACTTTATTAGAGCTGAACAGCTTTTAGCAAGCAAGTAGCAAAAATGCGCCTTTTTGGCGCATTTTTTTTGTTATCACATGTTAAGCGATTCACTACGGTTTTTCGTTGAGCCATATCGCAGCTTGTTTAGCGAAGTAAGTCAAAATACCATCAGCGCCTGCACGTTTAAATGCTAGGAGCGATTCCATAATACAGGGGCGCTCAGCAAGCCAACCGTTGTCGATAGCGGCACGATGCATCGCATACTCGCCACTGACCTGATAAGCAAATGTCGGTACCTGAAATTCGTCTTTGACTCGGCGTACGATATCTAAATAAGGCATTCCTGGTTTAACCATTACCATATCGGCACCTTCTTGCAGATCCAATGCGACTTCTCTTAGTGCTTCGTCGGAGTTGGCCGGATCCATCTGATAAGTTTTTTTATCGGCACCTTTTAAGTTTCCTGCTGAGCCAACGGCATCCCTAAAAGGCCCATAGTAGCTAGATGCGTATTTCGCTGAGTAAGCCATAATTCGAGTGTGAATATGGCCCTCTGCTTCCAATGCCTCGCGAATGGCTCCAATACGGCCATCCATCATATCTGAGGGCGCGACAACGTCAGCTCCCGCATCGGCATGAGACAATGCTTGCTTGATTAAAATCTCTGTCGTTACGTCGTTAATCACGTAACCCGCTTCATCAATAATGCCATCCTGCCCATGTACAGTAAATGGGTCGAGTGCCACATCAGTGATAACTCCTAATTGAGGATAGGCTTCTTTAAGTGCTCTAACGGTTCTTTGTGCCAGTCCTTCTGGGTTATATGCTTCTTCAGCATTAAGAGACTTTTTATCGGCAGGGGTGACCGGAAATATAGCAATGGCAGGAATACCTAGTGCAACAAGCTGTGCGGCTTCCTCGATTAATAAATCAATCGATAAGCGTTCAATACCTGGCATCGATTCAATCGCTTCGCGTCGATTTTTACCTTCCAGTACAAATACGGGAAAGATAAGATCGTTCACAGTTAGTTGGTTTTCACTCATTAAACGTCTTGAAAAATCGTCGCGGCGCATTCGGCGCATCCGCGTGTAAGGGAATAAATCTAATCCAGATTGAGCCACAATATTCTCCTAAATTATTTATAGGCAATTACCCGATTTCGCCCTTGCTGTTTCGCTTGATATAAGGCTTTATCGGCTAAATCGGTAAAGATGGTTGGGTTTTTACTATCGCTGGCAATGGCAGAGTAAATGCCAGCGCTGAGCGTCATACTCAGTTGGGCGGTGCCAAAATCAAATTGGACCTGACTTAAATCCTCACGGATCTGTTCAGCGAGCTCTTTAGCTCCTTGCTCTTGAGTGTTTGGCAGTAGCAAAACAAACTCCTCGCCACCATATCTGAATACTTCATCGGAGGGACGCTTTAGATGTTGCTCAATCATTTTTGCTACTGCGCAAATGGCTTGGTCGCCGACCACATGACCATAGTTGTCATTGATTTGTTTGAAGTGGTCAATATCTAGCATCACAACACTAAGTGTTGTTTGCTCACGGCGGGAACGTCTTACTTCCATGATGACTCGTTTATCAAAGTAGCGGCGGTTTTTGACTTTAGTTAGTGCATCTTCCATATTCAGCTTTTCTAACTCGCGATTTTTCTCTTCGAGTTCTCGTAAGGTTACTTCCAGCTCAAAGGTACGTTCATCAATACTACTCTCCAACTCTTCTTGCGCTTGGGCCTGTAGATGAATTCGCTCTTTAAGTAGCGCATCTTCGGCACGAGTTTGTGCCAGACGAGCCTGTTGCTGTTTGATTTTATCATCGCGGTCTTGGATATAGCGCCTGGCCAGCGCGTAGCTGATAGCTAGGCTGATCAGCAAGTAACATACATAGGTTAACGGTCTATCAAGTACCGCCCCCGAAAGCAGGCTGAGCTCAAAAGCGCATTGGTAACTCAGCACCATAAATAGCAAAAGGAACAGCAGTAAATAGGTTTTATGAGAAAACGCGTCGCGTTGCCAAGCTGCAACCGCTATCAACATATAAGTGATAGCCAGCGCAAAGCAGTAGGCAAATGCGATGGGTAATGCAATACGATGTGGAAATAACGACAAGCCTATGGCGATGACAATACTCAGTTGAAACAGAATATTCAGAGCGCGTTGGATCCGTACCGCCGACTTGGGTACCAGAGTTGTTTTTAGTAAGGGGATAAAAAGCCAAGTAGAAAGCAACATAAACAAGGTTTGGCCGTATTGTTGTAGCCACAGCCAATCACCATAAATGTAGCGGTGACTAAATCCATATAAATGTACGTTGAGCAACCAAATGGCGGCAATGGTTAACCCGCCATACAAGAAATAGTGTTTGTGGGTAAACGAGTACATGGCTGCATTGGTGAGCACCATGGCGAGTATTAGGCCCGCTAAAATACCATAAAGTAAATTGAATTTACTGGTGTATTTAAGGTATTCAATAGGATGCCATAGGCTCAGAGGCAAATATGTTTGTTCGCTATTTTTAACGCGTATATATATAACAGTATGCTGTTGTGCCGGTAGTTGTAGTGGTACCAGTTGAGCCTCATGCAGGATTGGACGCTGTTCGTCTACAAACTGGTATGGTGAGGGTGGTACCAAAATCGAGCGGTTTTCTTTTGGTACGAACGCGCTTACCTCATCTAACTGATTATTATGAATACTGAGTAACAAAGGTAAATTCAGATCGGAACTATTACTTAGGGGTACTCTAAGCCAGATGGTTTGCATGGTGTGACTTAACTGCAAAAAGCCACTGGGTACAGGCTGCCACAAAGGTGTGCTTTGTTGCAACTCGGCTAAGTTTTCACTGTTGTTTTGTGTGTAAGCAAACGGCAACGAGAGATGTTTATTAAAATCTTTAGGCACCTCAAAGGCTGTGCCCGAAAAGGCAAAGCACAAGCAAAAAAACAGGGAAATATATCGGCTCATATTTGTCCATTCCCTGTTGTAAGTAAACGTGCAAAGTTGGTCTGACTACAGGCAGCTACATGTGCTTCGCTTTGCCCTCTGAGTTGCGCAATTTGTTGTACAACAGCACTGATAAAAGCGGGCTCGTTGCGTCTTGATTTGGGCTTAGGCTTCAGTGTGCGTGGTATTAAGTAGGGCGCATCGGTTTCAACGAGCAAACGATCATCAGGGATAAGCGGCACTAGGGCTTGTAGTTGAGCACCTCGACGCTCATCACATACCCAACCTGTGACACCAATCATCAAACCATAATCGAGATAAAAAGAGAGCGCTTGGGCATCTCCTGTGAAGCAGTGTAATACACCTTTGACGTTAACGCGTTCGAGTTGTGTTTGCATTGTACTGAAGGCATCTCGCTCGTGCAGATAAACTGGCTTGTTTAACTGTTGTGCCAGCATAAGCTGTTCATGTAGAACGATTTGTTGCTGTGGGCGAGGAGAGAAATCTCGGTTAAAGTCCAGCCCACACTCACCAACAGCGACAACCTCAGGCTGTGATAACAATGTGTTAAGTTGCTGTATGTAGTCATCATTGACGCTTTTTGCATCATGCGGATGCACACCTGCGGTACTGACAAAGCCATAACGTTTGGCAAGTTCAAGGCTTTGTGCTGACTCAGCGATATTGGTTCCTATGAGCAACATCTCGCTCACACCAGCTGTTTTTGCTCGTGCTACGATGTCATCGCAGTCTTGTTCGAACTGATGACTGGTTAGGTTAACGCCCGCATCGGTGTATTGAATCGTCATCCGTTAGCTCACCCGCACAGGTCCTATTTGCTTATTACTCATTAGCTTCCTTCTCGCTCGGTGCTTTGGTATACAGCTTGGCTAATAGTAAACCCAGTTCAAATAACATTAGCATTGGGATGGCTAATAAAGTTTGTGATAACACGTCAGGAGGGGTGAGGAACATCGCCACTACGAAGGCGGCCACAACCATATAAGGACGTTTCTCTTTCAAACTTTGTGTGGATGTAGCGCCACTCCAGCAAAGTAGCATGATGGCCACTGGAATTTCAAAGGCAATGCCAAAAGCAAAAAATAGCTTGAGCGCAAAGCTTAGGTAGCTACTTATGTCCGGCGACAATGTCATCATATCTGGTCCAACGCTTGTGAAAAAGCCTAAGACAATAGGCAGAACCACGAAATAGCAAAACGCAATCCCAGCATAAAAAAGTAAGATACTAGAGAGCAGGATTGGGATGAGCATACGTTTTTCATGCTGGTACAGACCTGGCGCGATAAAGCTCCAGATTTGATGTAAAATCATAGGTATTGCTGCGAATAATGCAACGAAAAGTGTTAGCTTGAAGGGGGCGAAAAACGGTGCTGTAACATCTGTTGCGATCATTGTACTGTTTTCGGGTAAGCTGGACACCAAAGGTGAGGCAACAAAGCTGTAAATGTCGTTGGCAAAATACACTAAAGCGAGAAAGATGAGTAAAATACTCAACAGCGCTTTCATGACACGATTCCTAAGCTCAATTAAATGGCTGATAAAACCGCTTTGATGGGCTTGTGACATTGGTTACTCTTTTACTTCTTGCTCGTTAATCGGTTTTGTTTGACGTTTTTGATACGTTTTTGTAGCTGTGTTTTACTGATTCAGCTGCTTTTTTTAACTCATCGACAGAGTGTTTTACGTCGTCCGGCAAATCCTGCATATTTTGCTGCTCTGCCTTTTTTAAGTTGTTGTGTAGCTCATGTACGCGCAACTCTTCATTGACCTCGGCCTTAACCGAATTAGCGACAGATTTTATGGTATTGATCCAACGACTGACTGTGCGAATGGCGACAGGCAGGCGCTCTGGACCTAAGACTATTAGGCCAACGACCAGCACGACCACAAGCTCCCACATGCCCATTTACTGTGCCTTATCTTTCTTATCTTGTTCAGCTGGGCTGTTAGCGTCTTGTTTCTTTTGCTCGGTTAGCTGAGCTGCTGACTTTTCCTCATCAGACATTGTTTTATCGTCAGACATCGCTTTTTTAAAGCCCTTCACGGCACCACCTAAGTCACTGCCCATACCGCGCAATTTCTTTGTTCCAAAAAGAAGAACGATGATGGCTAGGATTATTAATAACTGCCAAATACTGATCCCACCTAAACCCATGATGACTCCGTTTGTAGTAGATAAGTTTAATGATTAGTGATTATACGCCCAGTGTGTAAAATATCACCCTATTTTGCGCCACGCGCCAACAAATAAGGCAAAGCTTGAGGATAATGCGAGTCCGCTTACCAGCCAATCTTGTGCCAGATACGTTAAGCTGGCACAAATGAGTAAGGTACACGCAAGCATACCTAGGAGTATTGGTTTACTGTTACTTTTTGGAGTAGGCGTATTTAACTGACGATTATTTTGTTTTAGGTTGTGATAAATCAAATCAGGTATTTCAGGCATTTTCTCGGCCCAAAAAGGTAAATTTGCATACATCTTTTTGAGTACAGACAGTGGACCAACTTGTTCTTTAACCCATTGTTCTAAAAATGGCTTAGCTGTTTGCCATAAATCTAATTGTGGGTATAGTTGACGGCCTAATCCCTCAACGTATAACAAGGTTTTTTGTAATAAAACTAGTTGTGGCTGGACTTCCATGTTGAAGCGTCGCGCCGTATTGAACAGGTTCACTAGCACATGGCCAAATGAAATCTCTGCAAGAGGCTTATTGAAAATTGGTTCACAAACCGTGCGAATGGCAAACTCAAACTCTTCGACACAGGTATCAGGCGGTACCCAGCCTGAGTCGACATGTAGTTGCGCAACCTGACGATAATCACGATTAAAAAAGGCTATAAAGTTTTCAGCAAGGTAGCGTTTATCATCTTTATTTAAAGTGCCGACAATACCGCAGTCAATGCCAATATATTGAGGGTTATGCGGGTTATTGCGAGACACAAAAATGTTTCCGGGGTGCATATCGGCATGGAAAAAGCTATCTCTAAATACCTGTGTAAAGAACACCTCAACACCACGCTCAGCTAACAGCTTCATGTTCGTGCCTTGCTTCAATAGCGCCTCGGTGTCAGATACAGGTATACCGTAGATGCGCTCCATAACTAGTACATTGGTGCGTGAGTGGTCACTGTAAACTTCTGGAATATACAAGGACTCAGAATCAGTAAAGTTGCGTTTTAGCTGAATTGCATTTGCGGCTTCGCGCATTAGGTCAAGTTCATCTAACAGAGTTTTTTTGTATTCTTTAACAACCTCTACAGGACGCAAGCGACGACTCGGTTTAAAAAGCTTAACAAGCAAACGGGCAAATTGTGTCATCAAGGCCAAGTCGGCTTGAATTTGCTGTTCGATACCGGGTCGAATGACCTTAATAACCACTTCATTTTCTTGTTCATTGTGCACGAGTGTGGCGGTATGGACTTGTGCGATTGAGGCTGAAGCAAGTGGAATTTGTTCAAACTTAGAAAACAGCTCACTGATGTCATTTAGCTGTAGTGCTTGTTCAATCAAAACTTGAGCTTGTGCACCATCGAACGGGGCAACCTTATCTTGTAACAATGCTAACTCTTCAGCCACATCTAGCGGCAGAAGATCTCGGCGAGTTGAAAGCATTTGTCCAAACTTAACCCACACGGGACCAAGCGTTTGTAACGCTAATCTCAGTCGTGCACCAATGGCTTTATCACGGTGTTTATTGCGGATCCAAAACAGACTGCCTCTTGCTAAGCGGGCAAACCAGGGACGCTTATCCTCTGGGATAAAATCATCAAGCCCATAGCTGAGTAATGTGTGTGTGATCTGGTATAAACGAGCGATAGCCAAACTGGTTTCCTTAGCGAGCTAGCAGTTGGTTAATACGCTGCTCGAGCACAGCGGTATGTTGTTTTAGTTCTCGGGTATGCGCTTTGAATTGTGCCATTTCTATCGGGTGAATGGTGACTTTTAGCTCATCTTGAAATAACCCTATGGTCGTAGTTTTTAGTACGTCATCAAGGTGCACAGTGCGTTGCTTAGTGTTACGTAGCTGTTGTACCAATAGCTGAGCAGCAGCATCCCCAAAATAGGTTGATAAATGTTCAGCCCAGTCTATGTCGAGTTCACTGAATATCTGGCTGTAAGCTTGAGCTAAGTGCAGATTGCCCTCTAAATCAAGCTCTCCTTGTCTAATCAAACGAGTTAACTGACTTGGGTCTTTGAGTTGTGACAAGGTTTCAATACTGGCGCTGATGTGGCAATCAACATGCTCTTGGTAATTGTTAAACAGCATAAAGCTGTGGCCCGTGAAGGTGATTGCAAAAGTTTGCTGCCAGTCACGAATTTCTACAGCCAACACCTGATGTTGTATTTTGCCAAGCGAAGCTAGCAAGCTTGGCTCCAAGCTCAATATTTTGTTGAGTATACGTTCGGCAGCTGCCGTTAACAGCGTGTTGATCATGCCACCCTCTAGTATTTAAAGCCGCGGTGAAGCGCCACAATACCGCCGGTCATGTTTTGGTAGCTGGTTTGCTCAAAGCCTGCGTCTTCCATCATGCCTTTTAACGTTTCTTGATCTGGGTGCATGCGGATTGACTCCGCCAGATAACGATATGACTCACTATCGTTTGCCACCAACTTGCCCATCGTAGGTAACAGATTAAATGAGTAGAAGTCGTAAATTTTTGATAGGGCTTCACTGTCCGTTTTAGAAAACTCGAGGATTAGTAAGCGGCCACCTGGTTTTAAGATGCGATACATTGACTTAAGTGCGGCATTTTTATCGGTTACATTACGTAGTCCAAATGCAATGGTGATCACATCAATACTGTTATCAGGAAAAGGCAAGGCTTCGGCGTTCATTTGTACATATTCGATATTACTTACCAGTCCGAGATCACGTAATTTGTCTCGCCCCACTTTAAGCATAGAGTCATTAATATCACCGAGAATTACCCGACCAGTATCGCCCACTAATTGACTAAATTTAGCGGTTAAATCACCCGTACCACCGGCGAGATCCAATACCGTATGCCCCTTGCGAACGCCTGAACATGCAATGGCTTGGCGCTTCCACAAGCGATGAATGCCGAATGACATCAGGTCATTCATAATATCGTACTTGGCAGCTACGGAATGAAATACATCTGCTACCATTGAAGCTTTTTCTTCTCGGGCGACCGTTTTATAACCAAAATCTGTGGTGTTTTGTTGCGACTCTTTCATGGTGCGTCTCTGAATGGGCGGTTAAGCAAAGTTGTACACTAGTGTACTTGATTGCGTGACTCAGGTGCAATTTATACGCAGTAGAATTTGCCTGATTTAACCAACAAAATAGCGACAATGATTGGATTAAGGGGCGATAAAGCTTGTTTGTCCGCAAAGATGGGCTTTGTGAGCCGCTAAATGCGCTTTATGTGCCAGTTCGTCGAAGTTTTGTTCTTGATATCGCTTGGTTATACCCAAAGCCAGTTCAATTCTGGGCAGCTCCATATTGCCCTTGGTGCTGACGAATTTGAGTCTTTCGACCCCTTTTTTTATTTTTTCAGCGATCACATTGGCTGTGCTCGGTTCAATATCAGCCAACAGAACCGTAAACTCCTGTTTGCGAGTGCGTCCAGGTAGTCCGCTTTCAAACACATACTTTTGTACTTTTTTTGCCACGCGGTTAAGGACCACGTCTCCTACAAGATCACCATAATGTTGGATAAAGTCGTCTAGGTTTGTTATTTGAATTGCAATCGCACAAATAGATTTATCTTTTGCCATCCAAGCTTGTGTTTGTTGGTTTAGATAATGACGTTTATAAAGCCCAGTTTGTGGATCAATTATATGTTGCTTGCGTAATTGTTGTAATTGCTGCTGCGACTTAATGTACATCAAACGAGCTTTTTTCATCTGTGCTTTAAACATTTGATGTTGCTGCAACAAACCTTCTGTGGTCTGGCTTAGTTGTACTATGGCTTTACGGCTTTTCGCGATATTTCCCTCATCAAGAGTTTGCATACAGGTACTGATGGATTGCGCAAAGTTAGAAATCTGTTTGTGTGACTCATTCGTTGTTTTTGAAAGGCTGGTGAGTACACCATCTACATTTTGTAGTAACTCTGTCTCGGCTTTATGGCCGGGATTTAAGTATTCAAAATATAGGTGTTCAATATAAACACTATCTATGGCTTGCTTATCGCTGATTGCTTTATCAAGCGCTTTATTAAGCGCCATGTCACACTTACTGATATAAGTGTAAGCAACGTGATAGTTCATTGGCGTGGGTGGCAAATGATATTGCTCTAAAAACAGGCAAACCTGTGTCATTTTTTCTTGTGCATTAGCCATGGAGTCATGGAACATCATTTCATTTACCGCAATAATAAAGCTATCTGTTAGTTGAACGACCACCCCCTCTTAGGCTGGGTTATGTCTCACCGTTATGATACTAATCAAAGCACTGGGTGCAACGGGTATTAAAAAGCAAAAAGCACATATTTGAAATAGAAAAGTTAAAATTATGCGACTGTTCGCTTTTTTTATCAGCAATTTTTCTTAGTTTGCCTGCTATTTTTGCATATTGCAATTTAAGGGATTGAACTCTTTTATTTGCAGTGTGTGTGGAGGCTCGGTTAGAGTCAGTAAAAATGTCCCTGAGTTAGGAAGATAAAGTGATTAAAAACTTTGCGTTATTGTTAAGCACATCACTGTTGAGTGCTTTGTTAGTTGGCTGCCAGCTTACGCCAAAATCTTCGGATGCTGAGTTTACGAAGCTTGCCCAAGAGGTGGAATTATACAGAAAGCAAGTTCAGCCATATAAGAATCAATCATTGGACGTAGCTTATTATTTACCAAATTTGAGCGCGGATGCTCTGGCTGAGCAATATCAGCGTCGTAGCGAATTTTTGTCGCGCTTAGACCAGATACCTGAATCGCAACTCAATGTTGAGAATCAAATCAATTTCACAATTCTGCGCTCACAAATTCAAAATAAAGTTGATGAATACCGCTTTAAGAAACACTATATGCCGCTCACGTCAGAGGGTGGATTCCATTCTTATGTAGCAATACAAGCGGTAGGTTCTAACGACTTTAGTCAAGCCAGTGGTTTTGAGCTGTATTTGTCCAGACTGTCGCAAATCCCACGTTATTTCCAACAAAATATGGATTGGATGCGAAAAGGGATAGAAACTGGGCGTGTATTACCTAAGGTGGTTCTTCAAGGCTATGAAAGCTCGATCAGCGGGTTTATTTTTGAAGATGTTACACAATCAGTGTTTTATCGGCCGTTTAAAACCAATAGTGCAAGATTATCTGAAGCGCAGTTTGCCGCACTGCAAACAAGAGCTAAAACGGTATTAAAAGAAAAGGTGATGCCAGCCTACCAAAGTTACCTTAAGTTCTTCACTGAGCAGTATTTGCCTTCAGCACGAGAGAGTATTGCGATTAAGGACGTGCCAGAAGGCCAAGCAATTTATGAAAACCGTGTCGCACACTATACCACGACAGATATGACAGTAGAGCAGATCCATCAGCTTGGTTTGCAAGAAGTGGCAAGGATCCGTAGCGAAATGGAAGCGATAATCGAGGAGGTCGGTTTTAAAGGAACTTTTGCCGAATTTCTACAATTTCTTAGAACCGATCCTCAGTTTTATGCCACCACGGCGGAGCAGTTGATAAAAGAAGCTGCCTACATATCAAAACGTATTGATGCACAATTGCCGAAACTATTCCATACATTACCCAGACGTCCATATGGCGTCGTACCTGTACCTGAGAGCATTGCACCTAAATATACTACGGGCCGCTATTATCCGGCAAATAATGACTTAGAAGCAGGTTATTATTGGGTGAATACCTACGCGCTAGATAAGCGTCCATTGTATGTATTGGAAGCACTTACCCTACATGAGGCTGTACCCGGTCATCATTTACAAATTGCTCTAAATGGGGAAATGGATCACTTACCTGCCTATCGTCGCAACGAGTATATTTCTGCCTTTGGTGAAGGCTGGGGGCTTTACTCTGAGTATTTAGGTTTAGAAGTTGGATTTTATCAAGACCCATATAGTAATTTTGGTCGCTTGACCTATGAAATGTGGCGTGCCGTGCGCTTGGTTGTCGACACAGGTATGCATATGTATGGCTGGAGCCGTGAAAAGGCGATGAACTTTATGCGTGACAACACAGCGTTGTCTTTACATAACGTCAAAACAGAAACCGATCGCTATATTTCTTGGCCCGGTCAGGCTCTGTCGTACAAAATTGGTGAGTTGACGATTAAACGACTCCGTGCTGATGCTGAGCAAAAGCTGGGTGAGCACTTCGATATCAGAGAGTTCCATTATCAAGTTTTACGCCATGGCTCTATTCCGCTGTATGTACTGGAAGAGCAAATCAATCAGTATATTGAGCGTACGTTGGCACAACTTGGTGCGAACACGTAAAAAAAAAAAGCAGCCTTATGGCTGCTTTTTTTATCCCTGTTGAGCAGCTTATAATAACAAGCTGAGCAGCAATTGCGATAAATCTTCTTTCGTATCGCATTGAGGAGCTTGTAATATTAGCTGCTCACCGAGCAACAGAGTTTGTTGCTGTACTTCGACTCTTGCGCGCAAGTTTTCGATACCATCAATATCTGCTACATGCGCCAAGCCTATGGTGCGGCGGATTAATTCCGTACCGCAAAAGCCATAGGCATCACGTAAAACTTGATTGATAAAGCGTTCGGCATACCCAGGGGCCTGCAATGCCAAGTCACGAGTCTGGGTTTTTGCAAGTTGTAGCCAAGTTTTTTCAAACTGTGCGACACAGGTTTGAATGCTATTCAAAAGGTATGCGTGTAGATCTCTTCGTTTAGGTAACTCAACAGCACGTTTGTGCTGAGCACAATAATTTAGCAATAAATTGCCGATGAAAGAGCCCAGATCGAAGCCAATGGGACCAAAGAAACCAAATTCTGGGTCAATTAGTTTGGTATTGGTTTGATCGACAAAAATGCTGCCAGTATGCACATCCCCATGAAGCAAACTTTGTGGCGAGCTGAGAAATTTGGCTTTGAGCTCAGCGACCGCAAGTTTTAAGTTCGAATTATTTTGTAGTGCTGTAACGTGCGGCTGCAACTCATTGGGATAGTTGTTACGCTCGCTACGGTGATAGGGGTCGTCAAAAAACAAGTCTTCAGTGATGGCACAAAGCTCAGGGTTAGTGAACTCTTTCACTAAGGCTTTCTTCTGCGCGGGGCTGAGGTAAAAGTCACTATGGTAAAAACTGGTCTTGGCCAGATAGTCGGCAACGTCTATCGCCAAGTTTGGATAGGTGTGCCCCTGACATAACTGACCACGCAGAATGTGCATATGCCCTAAGTCTTCTAACACAGTGATAGCAAGCGTGTCATTTCGATGCAGCACTTTAACTGTGGTTTGCGCGCAAACTTCTCCATGCCTGATGAGTACACTGGCTTCGATACGCGCGCGATCTAATGTCAGTGGCCATGACTCGCCCACACAACGAGCATACGGCAGGGCCTGCTTTAAGATCACACTATGTTGTTGCTGATCATGAATCCTAAATACTAGGTTCAGGTTGCCATCGCCAAATTCGTAACATGTAAGCTCGGCATCTGGAGCGAAAAAATTCGTCTGGTTTTTTACATATTCAAGTGCTTGAGTGCTATCGAAAGCGATGTAGTCAACCATGATATGCGACCTTCAGTAAAAATACACTTCCAGCATTCTATGCTTTTAAGTGTTTAGATGTCTATACTTCTTTTTTGAAAAGGGTAAAATAGCCACACTTGTTTTGACCGAGAATAGTTATGCAAACCTTAATTGCCCGCAGTTTAAAATACACAAACAATGAGTTGTCGGTGTTGGATCAATACTTACTCCCGCATCAAGAAGTCTGGCATGCTTGTGACAGTGTTGCGCAAATGCAATCACTTATTTTGTCTCTTAAAGTTCGCGGTGCACCTCTAATTGGCCTAGCAGCAACCTTGTTAGTGGCGTATTTGGCAGAGCAGGGGCAAAGCAAAGCGCAGTTGGCGCAAGCCATTGACGATTTAGAATCAACTAGACCCACAGCGGTGAACCTAATGCATTGTATGGCTAAAATGCGTATTGCTTTAGCACAAGACGATCATTTAGGCGCGTTGGTCAGTACAGCAGAGCACTTGTTTAATGAAGATGTCTCATTGTGCGACCAGATGGCAACTTTGGGTGCTGAACTGGTGAACCCAGGAGACAACATTCTCACTCACTGTAACACTGGAGCGCTCGCGACGGCTGGTATTGGTACGGCTTTAGGAGTGATCTACAAAGCACATCAACAGCAAAAGCATATTCATGTTTGGGTAGATGAAACGCGGCCTCTGCTGCAAGGTGGACGATTAACAGCATATGAGCTGGCGCAGTGGGAAGTCCCTTATACATTGATTTGCGACAATATGGCGGCCAGTTTAATGATGTCGGGACAAGTTGATAAGATTTTTGTCGGTGCCGATCGTATTGCAGCAAATGGTGATTTTGCCAATAAGGTGGGTACCTATAATCTGGCTGTACTGGCGAAACACCATCAGATCCCATTCTATGTGGTTGCACCCGAAACAACGCTAGATAGAGCCTGTCCTAATGGGCAAGCCATTCCAATTGAGCAACGTGACCCTCAAGAAGTTACTGGTGTGAGTGGCAGCTTCGGAGTATGTCAGTGGGCGCCACGGCGGGCTAAGGTATACAACCCTGCATTTGACGTAACGCCTGCTTGCCTTGTCACCGGTTGGGTGTTGAATAGTGGTGTTTATTCACAGCAAGACTTAGTAGGCGACGTATTCAAATAAAGGTACTATATTAGCATTTGCGAACAGAACACTTTACTAATTGAAAGGGACAACATGAGTAAACTTATAAAAGTATGTTTGGCTGTAGTGATATGGGGTGGACTAAGTATGGCGCACGCGTCACCGCTTATCCCAGTAGAGCACTTCAGTAAAGACTTTGCTTATCGCAGCGTAAAAATATCACCTAATGGCGAATATCTAGCTTTTATATCAAAAGTCGAAGGTAAAAATAATCTCTATGTACTTGATATAAAAAAGAGCAAGATTATCAGTGGGGTAAACTTTAGTGACAACGCCCAGGTTGGCCGTTATGAATGGTCAGGTGATGACCGTTTGGTGATGGAGAAACAGTATATAAGAGGCTGGAAGACGCATCCTAAATATTATGGTGAGCTATTCGCTATGGATGCCGATGGTAGTAAAAAACGATATCTCGTCGGTTATCAAGGGGAGATGCAAACGGGCTCTGCTGTGCGTAAGGCCACGCCTTTGTATGGCACTTCCTTCATCTTGGACCCATTAGTGCATGATGAAGAGCGTATTCTGATAGTGACCTACCCGTGGGATAACGTTAAAGAACCGAAAACGGTTGTCTATGAGGTGAATGTCAATACTGGATATAGAAAGCGTGTGGCTGGCTCACCGCATAAAAGTGGTCGTTTTCTGACTGACCGTCAAGGGAATGTACGTGTTGTATCATCCACCGATAATGGCGTTGATTATGAATTCTATATTCGCCCTCCAGAGGGTGGAAAGTGGCATTCCTTAAAGCTTGAAAATGGTGCCTTGCGCAACATTATACCGGTGGCCTTTAGCGCTTCTGGTAAAGAAGTATTCATTAGTGCCACCGAACACAGCAAGCCCAAAGGGATTTATAAGCTCGATTTAACAACGGGTAAAACCACCATGATCTTTCAAGATGATGTGGTATCACCAACGGTTGTTTGGGTGGACATTCAAAGTAAAGAAATCTACGCCATCGAGTTAGAGCCTGGATTTCCTAACTACGCGTTTATTGACGGTGATGCAAAAAGCAGTATCAAGCTAAAGTCCTTGTTGGCTTCTTTACCTAATTCACAGGTGCACCTTCTTAATTCAAGCCGTGATGGCAAAAAGAGTGTGGTGTATGCGTGGAGTGATACCGATCCAGGGCAATACTATTTATACGATGAAGCGCAAAAAAGTTTGAAGTATCTTTTTTCGGAGCGAGGTTGGCTAAAGCCAGAAGAGATGTCACCGACGAAGCCCATCACGTTCAAGGCGCGTGACGGTCTGACCATTCATGGCTATTTAACGTTACCAAAAGGAAAGCCTCAGAAGAACTTACCTCTTGTTGTGATGCCTCATGGTGGCCCACATGGCGTAAGAGATTTTTGGGGCTTTGATGTAGATGCGCAATTGTTGGCAAGCCGAGGAATTGCAGTGTTGAAAGTCAACTTTAGAGGTTCAGGTGGATACGGGGATGTTTTTCTGCAGGCAGGATATCAAAATTGGGGACGAGATATTCAGTTTGATATTATCGACGGGGTTAAGTACGTCATTAAGGAAGGTTACGCTAATCCAGACAATATGTGCATAATGGGGGCAAGCTTCGGTGGTTATTCTGCTTTACAAAGCTCTATTTTGGAACCCGACTTGTTTAAGTGTGCGATTGGGGTTGTTGGGGTCTACGATATACCGATGATGTTTAAAGAAGGTGACGTTTCAGAGTATGAAACAGGGCGCAATTACTTAACTAAAGTACTTGGCAGTGATCCGCAAGTACATAAAGCCTTCTCGCCCAGTTATAACGTAGATAAGTTAAAAGCGAATGTACTTATTGTTCATGGTGGGGAGGATCAGCGTGCACCAATTGAGCAGGCGGAGTCGTTGGTTGAGGCATTAAAAAAAGCTGAGCATCCTTTTGAATACATGCTGTTGGAAAGCGAAGGGCACGGTTTTTACAAAGCTAAGCATCGTCAAGAGTATTACAATACGGTTTTAGCTTTCTTAAATAAGAACTTAAAACTCTAGTCATAAAAAAGGCGACCACGGGTCGCCTTTTTAATGGCTTTATTCTAACGTAGGAAAGTGCTTTGCAATGTCTGACTCTGTGCTTTGCGCTACCCAGCCAGCTTCATTGTTGAAAAAGCGAATGGCAGTAAACTCAGGGTTGCTGCCCATGTCAAACCAGTGGGCTGTGTTGGCAGGTACACAAATCAAATCGCCCTGCTGACACAGTATTTGATAAACCTTTTCTTCAAGGTGCAAGCAAAACAGCCCTTGCCCTTTTACAAAAAACCGCACTTCGTCTTCGTTGTGAGTGTGCTCAAACAGAAACTTTTCTCTTAGTTGAGCAGCATTCGGATTGTCTTTTGCTAGCGATATAACGTCCACAGTCAGGTAGCCGCCGTCGGCTTGTATACGCGCGATATCCTGTTGATAGGCAAGCTTAATATCGGTTTCGTTCATATCATTTAGGATATTTGTTGAGACTTGCCACTGTTCAAAACGCACACCTATGGCTTGTAATTGCTGTTGGATGAGAGTGACATCCGAGGTGCTTAGTTTTGCTTCATTGGGTTGCTGGTCTAGAAAAATAGTTAGGTGGCTCATAAGTTATGTGCCTCAAAGTGATTAAAGCTATCAATGGCTGGATGCGTTGCGCTTTGTGGTTGGCCATCGCGCCAGAGCTGTAATGTTTTCATACCCGTAGCTTGAGCCGCATCAAGTTCCGCGACAACATCACTTAAGAATAATACCTGCTCGGGGGCATAAGGGAGCTGGGCCAATATAGTTTGATAAGATTGTGGCTCTTGCTTGGCACCGACTCGGGTATCGAAATAGCCGTTAAACAAATGACGAATATCACCAAAGTCAGAGTGTGCAAATAGCAATTGTTGTGCTTTCACAGAGCCAGATGAATAGACATATAAAGCAACGCCATTGGTTTTTTGCGTACATAGAAAATCATGGGCATCGGGGTAGAGATGTCCAGTAAAGTCACCTTCCTCATAGCCAGATTGCCATATGTAGCCTTGCAGTTGCTTTAGTGGAGTCACCTTTTTATCGGCTTGGATCCACCCTAACAATGCCGCTATAACCTCATCAATACTAGCATCAGGGTTATTTAGCTCTTCGCGTACAGCATGAATTTGTGTGCTGACATCTTCACGTTGCTGGTGAGTTCTTACAAAGTGTTCGAGGTGCTTAGCTGCATATGGGAACAGTACATCCTTCACGAATGAAATACGTGTGATAGTGCCCTCAATATCTGTCACTATGGCCTTTATCATTTTGTCGACTCCAACTTGATTCTTTCTAGTTCACAGGCAAATAAAAATTCCAGCCCTTCGATATGGCGACGTGTTTCACTGACGCTGTTACCTAGCGCATATAACCCATGCCCTCTGATCAATACCGCATGTAGAATAGGTGATTGCTGATGATACTCGGCAACACGCTCCGCAAGTCTTTCAATATCTTGATCATTATCGAACACCGCAACTTCTAGCGGGGTTTGGTGACTGTGTATCCCCGACAAGGATTTTTGCATTTCATAGCCGTTGATGCTTAGCACATTACTCGTCTCAAATCGTGATAACACAGTCGCAGCGACGGAGTGTGTGTGTAATATACAGCTTGTTTGTGGCACAAGTTGATATAACTTTAAATGTAAGGCAGTTTCGGCTGAAGGCTTGCCCTGACCTGAAATTACCTTACCATCCGTATCCAGTTCCAAGAAATGCTCAAAGGCGAGATGGCCTTTGTCATAGCCACTGGCGGTGACCACAAACCCAGTTTGCGTTCTGATCGAAAAGTTACCACCAGTTGCGGGCACCCATCCACGCTGACTTACCCATTTCCCCGTTTCAATTAGTGCTGATTTAGCAGCATCATTGTTCATCCTGTGTTACCTTGTTCTGGCAAAGAAAATAAAAATATTTAGACGGCTATACATCTATTCGTGTAATAATAACATTGCTTTTAGTTTTGCACCATCATCAAAGAGAGAAGGACATTGGAAAGTAAATTACCACACCTAGGCACTAGTATATTTAGTCAAATGACCGCACTGGCTAATCAGTATCAGGCGATTAACTTATCACAAGGTTTTCCAGAGTTTGACGCGCCTGACTACCTTAAGAAACAGTTAGCACATTATGCTGCTTCGGGTTTGAATCAATACTCTCCTTCGTCAGGTTGCGCCGGTTTGCAGGCGCAAATTGCCAGTCTAATCCAGCGACGCTATGTTCAAACGGTCGAGTCGGACACGATGGTGACAGTAACCAGCGGTGCTACCGAGGCTTTGTTTGTGGCTATCCAGGCCATAACTCACCAAGGAGATGAAATCATTATTTTTGACCCTGCCTATGATAGTTATGCCCCTGCGATTGAATTGGCTGGTGGTAAAGCAATTCACATTGCCCTACGCTCTCCAGATTACAGTATTGACTGGCAGCTAGTTGCCAGCAAAGTGACCAGTAAAACCCGCGCTATCATCATCAATACACCACATAATCCAAGTGCTAAGATTTTGACTGACAAAGATGTAGCTGCGCTTAAGTCGCTACTAATTGAATACGATCTGTTGCTTATCAGCGATGAAGTCTATGAACACATTACGTTTGACGGTCAGCCTCATTTAAGCGCGTTGGCCGACAAAGACATTTTTGAACGCAGCTTTGTGATCTCCAGCTTCGGTAAGACATTCCATTGTACAGGATGGAAAATGGGGTATTGTGTTGCACCAAGAAAGCTAAGTGAAGAGTTTCGTAAGGTTCACCAGTATGTAACGTTTTCTAGTTTTACACCTGCGCAGTTTGCGCTCACTGACATGCTCAGTGAACAGGGTGAGCATGTCGATGAACTTGCTATGTTTTATCAGCAAAAACGTGATGTGTTGGTTGATGCGCTTAAGGGGAGCCGTTTCAAAACCTTGGCAAGTGAGGGAACCTACTTCCTGTTGCTGGATTATTCAGCGATTTCACAGCTTGATGATGTGGCATTTTGTGAATACCTGGTCAAAGAAGTGGGGGTTGCAGCTATTCCGTTAAGTGTTTTTTATGAGACGCCACCGGGCGATAAAATTATCCGTTTGTGTTTTGCCAAACACACTGAGACGTTATTAAAAGCCGCGGAGAAGTTATGTCAGTTATAGCAAGCAGCTTAAAAGTCGCTTTAGTACAAAGCGATATACATTGGTGCCAAGTAGCACAGAACTTGATTAATTTAGATAGTATGCTCGCACTGAATGAATCAGTAGATCTGCTCGTCTTGCCTGAAACGTTTGCCACAGGGTTTGCCATAGACTTGGATGTGGCAGAACCAGAAGAAGGGCCTATTTTTACGTGGATGAAATGTACAGCAGCGCGTTTAAATACCGTGGTAGCAGGCTCCGTATTAGTACAGCAAGCAAACAAGAAGGCGAACCGCTTTTACTGGGTATGGCCGGATGGACATTATGAGTTTTACGACAAGCGCCATCTCTTTTGCTTGGGAAATGAAGGGGCACATGTTGTCGCTGGCCAGCAAAGAAAAGTTTTTACCGTCAAGGGCTTTAGAGTCCTACCCCAAGTATGTTACGACCTACGCTTTCCCGTATTTCAACGAAGTCAGAATGATTATGATGTGATGATAAACGTAGCTAACTGGCCTGCGGTGAGGCGCTATGCTTGGGATCATCTATTAATTGCCCGAGCGATAGAAAATCAATGCTACGTATTGGCATGTAATCGTATTGGTGATGATGGTAATGGCGTGGCGCACTCAGGTGGCACTGTCGCATATGATTATCTAGGGCAGCCAATCTCACGCGTTAATGATGAGCAACAGGGCGTATGCGTGCTCACACTGTTGTATGATGAATTAGTTCAGTTTAGAGCGCGCTTCCCTGCACATTTGGACGCTGATGCGTTTACGTTGAACACTTAGCCGAGTCCCTCACTTTTAGTAATGCTAAAAAGTGAGGGCGTCTATTAAGAAGCGTTGAACTGATGCACCAGCAAAGTCGCTTGAGGTGTGTCTTTGGCTAAATTGAAATAGTCTAAAAGACGACGCATTTCATAGGATTGTTCAGCCATTTGTTTGGCTGCGGCCATGGTTTCTTCTGTAATGGCTGAATTTTCTTGAATTAAGTCGGTGAGTCGTTGTACCACTTGATCAACTTCTTTGATGGCATGTTGTTGACTGTTGGTAGAGCTGTTGATTTTCACTATGGTTTCACTGACTTCCAAGACCGCTGAGACGATTTGTTCAAGCTTCAACCCTGAGCTATTGGCCATTTCAATTCCTTGTCCAACTTTCTCATTACTATTGGCGATGATATCTTTGATTTGCTTGGCGGAGGCAGCGCTTCGACCGGCCAACTCCCTGACTTCATTCGCAACAACCGCAAAACCTTTGCCGTTCTCTCCTGCTCGTGCCGCTTCAACGGCAGCGTTGAGTGCCAGTAAGTTGGTTTGAAACGCTAACCCATCAATTACAGAGACAATTTCGTTAATATTTTTGCTGGCCTTGTCTACTTCATTAATGGCAATAACTGTTTCATTCGAAAGCTCTCCACCTTCTTTGGCTGTTTCTTCAGCATTATGAGCCAGTTTAACGGCAGAACCGGATTGTTTTGAGACTTGGGTTAATGACTCCAGCATCTGACTGGTGCTGGCGCTGGCTTCTTCTAAGTTAGCCGCTTGCTCTTCTGTGCGTGCGCTGATCTCGGTGTTGCTGTCGGCTATTTCAGCGGCGCTTTGTGACACGTTATGAGCGGTACGTTGAATGCTTTCAATGACCTCAGTTAACTTGGCGATAGTGGCGTTTACGTCGCTTTTTAGGGTATGGAAAACACCGTTATAGTTGCCGTCGATGGTGTGTGTTAAATCGCCTTTAGCTAAAGCGCTTAAAACCTGAGTTACTTCGCTTATGGCGTCGTTGATAACGGCAATTGAGCCATTTACATCGCCTTTGAGTTGCAATAACTGGCCTTGTAAATCTGAATTTATTTGGAGGCTAAAGTTACCCTCACACATGGCGGCCATAACACTACCTAACTCGGCGATAACTTGGCTAAGGTTATTGACCGAGCGATTGATATCCGTCTTGAGAGAATGTAGCTGACCTTTCATTGAGGATTCGATGGTTCGGTCAAAGCGACCATAGCTGATAGCCGTCATAACTGATGAAATCTCGCTGACGGCCACATCAAGAGACTCGATTGACAGGTTGATATCTTTTTTAAGTTTACCAAGTTGGCCACTTGCCTCGCATGTTACAGCATGCTTAAAATCTCCCTGACTGACAGAGGCCATGACACTGCAAATGTCTTCAATCACGTCGGCAAGGTTGGTCACGCTGAAATTAATATCATCCTTTAGTATTTCTAATTGCCCTTGTAGCGGTAGGCTAATGCGCTTGGTTAGATCACCGTTACGAATAGCGTTCATTACTTTACTTACATCGTCGACAGCGCCAGATAAACTTTGCACGGAATTATTTACGCAGCTCTTTAACTGTTCTAATTTACCGCCCGCTTCTACGTTTATTTGCTCCTTGAAGTTGCCTTGTTCAACGTTTTTCATGACATGAACGATGGCGTTCATGGTGTTATCCAGCGAATAAAGAGAATGGTTCACGTTGTCTTTGAGTTTGGCGAGATCCCCTGACATAGTTGCATGTATTTGGCCATCAAAATGTCCTTCAGACATTGATTTAATGATGCTATTAATTTCTCCAATGGCACCATCAAGTGTACTTGCACAATGATTAGTTGCTTGCTTTAGTACATCCAGCTCGCCTTTACATTCAACTTTTATGCGGTCAGAAAAACAGCCGTCGGCCATTTTGTTCATAACACGGTTGGTTGCAGTTAAAGAAACTTGCAGCGCGTCTAGCATTGAATTGAATGCTTGAGCGGACTCCCCAATTTCATCACTGGAAGAAATTGGAGCTCGTAATGAGAAGTCTCCTTCGTGCTCAACCCGGCGCATGGTTGAAACCAATGCATGAACAGGTTTTGTGAGTGTTTTTGCAAACCATAGCGCAGCGATGATGATGACAGTGATGCATCCAAGCAGCACGATTGCTAGCACTTGAGTAAGCTGCTTTACGGCTGCAAAAGCCTCTGTTTCGTCTATTTCTGATAACAGTGCCCATTGCACGCCCATAATGTTGATAGGTGTATATGCTGAAAGCACGCTATGGCCATTGTAGTCGGTGATAAGTTTTTGCCCTGCCTGGCCTGCGATAGCTAGGCGGTAAGACTCTGTATTAATGCTACCCTTTTGTGGGTTTTTAAATGAATTAACCACAGAGTGGTTGAGTGGGTCTAAATATGAATCAGAACGCATGAGCCCTTCAGGGCCAACCAAATAGGTTTCACCACTTTCTCCAAGTCCTTCTCTTTCAGTCATAATACTGTTTAAGGCAGTCACCGAGAGCTGAAACACCAATGTCGCTCCAGCGGTGCCCTCAATCTCAATGGGAGCGGCAATAAAGCTGGCGGGAGCGTTGTAAGAGGGGAGGTAAGGTTCATAGTCAACAAACGCATATGTCTGATCACCTTCAAGCCTTTTAGCGGCATTAAACACTTTAGCTAAATTACTATCGGCATAGGGGCCGTCAATTAAAGAAGTCGCAAAATCGAGCTCTTTGAAAACAGAGTAAGCGACGATACCTGTATCGTTATCGATTATAAACAAATCGTATAGCTCAGAGATATTCGAGATTTCAGTGAAATACTGATGAAATTCTCGATGAGCCAAATCATAACTATCTAAATGCCCAGTACTGATCAGTCGTGACTTTTCGCCCAAAGGGTAGGTATTGTTTGCTATGTACCGTGTTTGCAGTTCAATCCCTTCTGGAGTGAGGGTATCTAGTAGTCCCGTAGGTGGTGGAGTATTCGGATTTTCAGCGATGAACTTATTAGTAAACTGGGTTTGATAAAAGTTATTTAAGCTCTGCGGAATATGAGTAGGTGCATCTAAATTGGCAATGGCATAGGTAAAAGATTCGGCGGCTTTGGCTGTATGCGGATTGATGGTCAGCATTTGTAGTTTATCTCGTACACCATCAAAGTGCCTAAGGACGGCATTTTTTTTAACTTCGCTGACAGCACCAAGCTGTGCATATGACTGAGCCTGAAGTGCAGAAGATGAGTGATACAGTGCAATGGCAATGATACCTGCGGTGGGGATCAGTGCAACCAACAAAAACGCAATCGTGAGTTTTTTCGTTAAGTTAAGCGTGGTGATATGCTTGATAAAGTTGCGCATAACATATTCCTTGTTACCAATTTTATAAGTGCCAATCTAATAACGGGCTGATAGAAAGTGTAGAACAATTCTCGTTCTCGTCGAGAAAATAGTGTCTAAAAAATCACCACATAAGGTGGGGGGGATGTTATTTGATAATGAAAAAGTATGAAAATACATTGTGAGGTGCGCCATACAAACGCACCTCACATTCGCAGGTTTTAGCCTAACGTATTCTTTCTTATAAAGCTTAAATAGGCTTCCAAACTTTGTTGCCATAAATTCATTGCTTGCGTAAGTTCACCATCACTGGACTTACCATCGAGCAAGCGTCGTTCAACTTTTTTCAGTGCTAGTCCATAGCGATTAAAACCTAATTGCAAAGCTGTGCCCGCTTGGCGATGTAGTAGTTTGATGCACTGGTCGTTGTTAACTCCCTCCAATTGCTGGATGTGGATAAGTTTATTGCGGGCCGACAATACAAATTCATTATAAACCGAAGAGATCTCATCTTCACTGAAGCCACTTTTCAGTGAGTTAACCGCGGTGTCATCATACAATGTATCGGTCAGCTCTATACTGATGTTTGGTTTTTGCGCGCTTTGAGAATCGCTTAGTGCTTGTCTGAGTTTTTCCTGCTTGATAGGTTTACCAACAATATCTTTGATACCCAATGTTAAATACTCTTTGATTTCATCAGGGCTGAGGCTGGCGGTAAATGCTAGAAATGGCGTACGTTTGTTCTTATGTTCAATATTTTTCAGTTTACGCATGACCTCTTGACCTGTCAGATCTGGCAGGTTCATATCTAACAATACGACGTCAAATTGGTGCTGCTGTAAGAGCGTCATGGCACTTTGACCATCTGTGGCGAGCTTTACTTTGTGTTCATCGGCTGCCATAAACTCAATAGCAATTTTTTGGTTTAAGTCTAAATCTTCAACCAGTAATACGTTAAGGCCAATAATACAGTCTGGGTTGTGGTGGCGTTGTTCTACAAGGCTTAATTCCCCTAGGGTTAGGGTCACGTCAAAGCTAAACACGCTGCCTTGGCCTACCGTACTGTTAATGTTCAATTGTGAACCTAAACGCTCTAGTAAACGGCTGGTGATTGCCAAGCCAAGTCCCGTGCCTCCTTTGATTTTTCCAGCGCTACTTTGTACATAAGGTTCGGTTAGTTTGTCGATATCTTCTTTGTCTATTCCTGGGCCAGAATCAATAACGCTAAAGCGTACTGTGTGGTTCATATTCGTTTCTTTAACCAATTCGACTCTAATCTTAACGCTACCTTTGTCGGTAAACTTAATGGCATTGCCAACTAGATTGATCACTATCTGCCTTAATTTTTGCTGATCGCAGTAGTAGCAAGCTTGTTCTGGTAAATCATAAATTAGTTCAAAAGACAGCTTTTTTTGTTCGGCAAGTGGACTTAGTAACAAACACAAATTGTTTAACCAGCTTTTTAGTTCAACATCTTCTTCGTATAAGGCTTCGTCACTTTGATCTAAACTGGCGTAGTCTAAAACTTTGTCTATGAGTAAATTAAGTGATTCTGCGGAATTAATTATGGCTTCACAGTAAGCCTTGTTACGGTGATTAGTAGTGCGGTTTAGCACTAATTGTGCACTGCCTAAGATACCATTGAGTGGTGTGCGGATCTCGTGGCTAATGGTAGACAGAAACAGCCCTCGGATCTCTAAATCTTTTTGCGCTTTCTCTGTGAGTCGGTTGAGGTTTAACTCCCTTTTTTCATTACATAGTAGCGCCATGCCTGTAGCGTAAAATATGGGGGCTAATACGCCGTTAATGAATAGCGTAGTCACAAACCAGTTGTCATCAAGTAGACTAAATTGGGTAACATCTCCCATTAAAAACGTGCGCGCTGTAAATGCGCTCATTACCAGTAATAAGATAATGGTGTAGACAATTGTTCCGTTTGGGTACAGGGGACGGGCAAAGCGTAAGAACAAATAAAGCAAAAAGATAGTTTCTGCAATATGTTGTAGGTCAGACACCAAAATGCGATAGCGTAAATTGTCATCAAATGCACTGAAGTAAACCAATCCAAAAAATAGTAAGGCGGTGATACACAAAAACAGCTTAAGCTCGACACCTTTGTAATTTAGAAATTGTGATATTGAGAAGCAGTGAATGATTGAAGCCGTAAACAATAATGCATTAGCAAAACCAATACTCTGCCACAAGTGCAGCTGGCTGTGCACAGAAAAACCGATCACCGCTGCAAATAAAACCAGAGGATAAAATATATAGAGCAAGGTGCCCGGTGTATCTTTGTTCGTTCGCCATGTGAGGAAGTTTAGTAATACCATCATCGCCATCATAGCCGCGCTGGTGATGTAGAGAGTTTTAGGATCAAACATATTTGTTATTATTTATTATGCTAGGCACTTAGTTAATTAGCATAGAGACTTGTGATGGGGGAGTAAAGAAGCAAAACAGCCGCAAAAGCGACTGTTTGAAGAACACGGTTGATAAATGTAGCGCTTAGCGAATTTCGTCTGGAATATTTTGTTGGGCCCAAGATAGCAATTCGATGCGGTTACGGCATTTGGTTTTTCTAAATGCGCTATATAAGTGTGTTTTAACCGTGTGCGGGCTGATATTAAGGTCTTCCGCAATTTCTTTATTCTTAGCACCTTTACTCATCAGAGATATTATTGCTTTTTCTCGTTTAGTGAGTTTTACAGGTTCAATATCACCTTCCGTCAGTTTATGTAGTGCGTCTTTGTTAAATTGCAACATACGATTGAGCGCATTACACATTATCTCGCGTCGATACCACAGTTGGTTTTCCATCAGTAAACGGATCCCCTTCATCAACACATCGGCGTTGTCAGTGGTGTAAAAAACGCCACGAATACCACTTAACAAAGCTCTATTGGCCAGCTCAGGGTTTTCATCAAGGTTAAAAAGGACGATGTCGCAATTGACCTGTAATTTAGAGAGGTGCTCTTTGAGCGTATTCCACGCATCTTTAGGTGATGTTTCGATAAATAGGATTCTCGTCCCTTCCGGTACATCTTCGATGTTGGTACTGGTAATAACTTCTAGCCCTTGCGTTTTAAGCAATGGCTGAAGAACGTTGATACCTATGGTATTAATTGGATTTTTATCTAATAACAAAAAGGCAGAACTGCTCATTGATACTAACACTCTCATTCAAACTGATGACTTAATGCTAACATGAGGTTCCGCCCTTTTGTATTAGTATTTTCATCAACGTCTAGAAGTAGTTGCTATATGTTACTGCTTGGTAACATCATGAGCAGTAACATATTATCAAATTAAAATGTTAAGTTTTTGAAATAAGTAAAGTTTTGTTTTCCAGTATAATAACTTAACTGTTTACATTACTTAACAAAGAATAGTTTAGAATAGTTCTTTTTTCTTATTTTGATATGGTGGCCAACCCATTGCTTGTCCTGCCAACATGTGTAGGTGAATGTGGTATACAGTTTGTCCTCCATGTTCGTTACAGTTCATTACCACGCGGTAGCCATCTTCGGCAAAACCATGCTGCTTTGCGAGTTTAGCCGCAACGACATACAAGTTGCCAATCAAATGAGCGTTCTGTTCATTGACATCGTTGATGGTAGCAATACGTTGCTTGGGGATCACCAGTACATGGAAAGGGGCTTGTGGGTTGATATCTTTAAAGGCAAGCGTGTGCTCGTCTTCGTAAACAACATCTGCTGGAATTTCTTTATTGATAATTTTGTCGAAAATTGTGCTATCTGTCATGTTAGATCCTACTAAATACATGCACGGCTTCAATCATTGAACGGCATGGTGGGTATACTAAGGTTGAATGGTTACACTAATGACAAAGTTTACACTGCCTGTCAAACTGCAAATGTAGATCGCTACAAAATTAAAGGATATAGGATGAATGTTAAGATAAACGGTTTGTTCATTGCGCTACTTTTATTGCTCAATTTGTCGTATGCCAACAGTGCAACGGTTAATTTTTCGGTTGAGCTCTACCCTTTGCAAGTAAACGACCAAGAGGTTGAGCACTCATTGTTCAGCAAAGTCACAGAGCTAGAGGTAGCGCCGGGTCGTCACATATTAAAAATGAAATACAATGATTTATATGAGTTAAACTATGATGAGCATGAGGTGATTGAATCCGAGCCGTTTTGGGTGGTCGTTGAACTCACAGATGAAGGCGATTATCAGGTGGTATTTCAACGCCCAGAGACGGTTGATTTGGCTAAGCAGTTTGCAAAGCATCCCAGCGCTTCGCTGCGAACCCCAAATTCACAGGTTATAGCTCTCAAGACTTTAAAGAATCGCCCAAGCTTACCTTCTGAGCGACAAGTTATTAAAGATGAGGTGGTTATCGAGTCACCAACCCCTGTTGTGCCACTTAGCAGTGCGCCAGCAAGTCATAAACCAGTCAAAGGCATATCTCATCCTGATGCTTATTCCATGCTGGAGTTTTGGTGGCAGCAAGCGAGTGAGGCGCAAAGAGCAGCATTTTTAGAAAAAATAAAGGGCCAATAGCGGCCCTTATTTTGTAAACTAGTGCACAGTTTATTGTTCAAATATAGCGTCAATCGTGCCTTGTGCTAATGGGTGGTAACCCGGACGTGCATTTTGGTATACCTGATAGGCCCAGTCGCGCTTACCATGTTTTACCAGCGCTTTATATAGAGGTACGATCAACTTACGTCGGCCAATGCCCGTTAGATGCTTATCTAAAGCTGGATAGATGGCTTCATAGCCATTACCTACGGCCAGCATGTACCAAGCAAACGCTCGTTCTGCGTTGGTTGACTGGGTTAAATTGAATGCCTTATCCAATTTACTCATTTTGGTTGGTGCAAGATCACGGGGTAGGTTGTTGATAAAGTGCAACCACTCGTGAACACTCCAGCTGTCGGTAGGTAAGCTATTTAAGTCTTGCTTGCCAGTTAGCCACGCCTGTGTGTGTGCATCTACTTTGTCAAATGCATCCGAGGTAGGGTTAGGGGCATCACTTGGTAATCCGGGTTCAAAGATCCACTCTTTGGCTTTTTCCAAACTAACAACACCAGGATATTTCTCTAGTAGGTTCTTCTTTAAATACTCAACAAATTCGGCTGTAGTTAGAGATTTAAAGGCGTATGTTTTAAAGTAATCTTTGACAAATACATCAAACTTTTCACGGCCGAACTGTTCTTCTAGATAAATTAAAAACAGTTGACCTTTGGTATAAGGTACAGAACTGAACGCGTCATCTGGGTCGCGACCATTTAGTTTTAGGTTCAAACGTGTATCTGGTGCTGCAATGGTTTTCAGTAGTGCACGCAAACCTGCGGCATCTAGCGCTTGCTCCATCACTGCGCGTTCTCGGCCAAAGACTTCTTCCATGATGCGATTTTCAACATACGAAGTAAAACCTTCATTTAACCACAAATCTTCCCAAGTGGCGTTGGTGACCAGATTACCAGACCAAGAGTGAGCTAGCTCATGGGCTATCAAATTAACCAGACTCTTATCACCGGCAACCACTGTTGGGGTGATAAAGGATAAACGCGGATTTTCCATCCCGCCAAAAGGGAAGCTTGGCGGCAGCATGAGCAAATCGTAACGTCCCCAAGCGTACTCACCATACATGGCATTGGTTTTGTTGATCATGGTCTGCGTGTCATTAAATTCCGCAACCGACGCATCTAATATTTGTGGTTCTGCAAAAATAGCTGTTTGGTGTGACATCTCTTTATATTCAAGATTACCCGCACCAATGGCGATTAAATACGGTGGAATGGCCTGCGGCATATCAAACCAGTAGTCACCGTCTTTTATAAGCGCGCCCGAGTTGTCAGCACTCATCACGGCACGAACATCCTCTGGGGTGTTGATGCGCGCAGAGTAAGTCACACGCATGGCCGGTGTATCTTGCACTGGGATCCAGCTGCGGGCGTGAATAGCTTGAGACTGACTGTACATGAATGGGTGCGTTTTACTGGCTGTCTGTACTGGGGTAAGCCACTGTAATCCAGATGCCTGCGGCAAACTGTTGTAATAAACGCGCGCTTTTTTTGCTTGCTCTTTGAAGCGTATAGTCAGCTTAGCGCCTTTTACGTCATCACGTTTGGCAAGAGTAAAGCTGGCTTTATGCCATTGGCCGTTGCGGCCTTGGTACATGACTTTATCAACTTCTAAATCGCGGGTATCCAGTACCAAAGTGCGGGCACTGGTATTCTTCCACTCCAAGGTGTGTTCAACAAAGCCTTCAAGTTGTTTATCGGCAAAGTCTACGTCCAAATCCAAATGTAGGTGAGTTGAAATAACGTCATCTAGATTGGCGTAGGTGTGTTGGTCTACGGCTTGGGTTGCTGTGACAGAATGTGAGAGTCCCGCCAGCGCCAGGCTGGTCGCGAAGGCTGTTAATTTCATAAAATCCTTGCTTATTATGGAGTGTTTGTGACCTTGTTATAACATGCTTGGTGATAAGATCACACATGGATGCGCCCAGTGAAGTGATCGGGTAAACTAGCACTATTGAAATTATCCGTTAAGGCCATGAAGTGCACGCTTTACAGTCCCTACATACATTTGCTTTACCCTGTCAGTGCCATCAGTTGGTGACTATCAGTGATGGGCAGCAGCTCCATGATATCGATTTCTCAAAGCCATTTTGTTTACTCGGAGAGGGAAGCAACACCATCTTTGTAGATGATTTTGCTGGTACAGTGATTAGGATTGCCCTGCGAGGAATATCAATTGAGGAGCGTGATAGCGACTGGTTGATAGATGTGGCCGCGGGGGAGAACTGGCACGCTCTGGTTGTTCATTTACTTGAAAAAAATATTGCAGGACTAGAAAATTTAGCGTTAATCCCCGGAACGGTCGGGGCGGCACCGGTGCAAAATATTGGCGCTTATGGTGTTGAATTAGCAGAATTTATTGAATATGTCGAAGGTTTCGATATTGACACCAAACAATGCGTAAGGTTGGATAACGCGCAATGTGAGTTTGGTTATCGGGATTCGGTGTTTAAGCACGCTCGCAAAGGGCGCTTTGTGATCACTCAAGTTGGGCTTAGCTTAAATAAGCACTGGCAGCCGAAGTTGAGTTACGCTCCTTTGCAGGTTCTTCGAGATAGGCAGCCTACTGCAAAGCAAGTGTGTGAGACGGTCATCAATATTCGACAAAGTAAGTTGCCCGACCCTAATGTACTGGCCAATGCTGGCAGCTTCTTTAAAAACCCTATTGTCAGTAATGAGGCTGTGGCAAAGCTCAAACAACGTTTTACAACTATGCCAGTGTATTATGTTGACCCGCATCAGCAAAAAATCGCGGCAGGCTGGTTGATAGAGCAACTAGGCCTCAAAGGTCATCAAATCGGTGATATTGCTGTCTATCAGCATCAGGCATTGGTATTGGTGAACCTAGGTCAAGGCACCTCGGATGATCTGATCTCCATGATAGAATACATTCAGCAGCATGTTTGGCGTCAGTTTTCAGTCCGCTTAGAGCATGAAGTGCGGCTAATGGGCCAGCATGATGAAATTCACATTCAAGGAGTTAGGAATGAATAAAGCACCTCAAGGTAACAAGCTTGCTATTCTCAATGCGTTAAATCAAGGCGGGTTTGTGTCGGGGCAATTGCTGGGTGAACAGTTGGGGATCAGTCGTGCTGCGGTATCAAAACATATTGCTTCGTTACAAGAAATGGGCATTGACATCTTTACGGTCAGTGGCAAAGGCTACAGTCTTAATCACAGCCTCCCTTTGTTAGATAAAGTCCAGATAAATAAACACCTCACCCAGTTACAATGCCACAATCCTATTGAAGTGGAACCTGTGATTGACTCAACCAATAGTGAGTTAATGCGTCGTGTACAGGCTAAACAGCCCATGGTTTCTGGTCAGATCCTAGTGGCTGAAATGCAGCAGTCTGGTCGTGGCAGGCGAGGCCGTACATGGCAATCACCATTTGGCGCAAACTTATATTACAGCTATTACTGGCGATTAGATGATGGTTTGCAAGCGGCCATGGGCGTCTCTATTGCTGTGGGGTTGGCGGTATATGATGCGCTTAAATCTTTGTACCAATTGGATGTGGCACTCAAATGGCCCAATGATATTTACCTCAATGGTAAAAAGCTCGCGGGGGTATTGGTTGAGCTGGATGGTCAAGTAGAAGGCCCTTGTCACTTGGTAATCGGCATTGGTATTAATTTGCTTATGCCAGAAGGCGCGTCAACCAATATCGACCAACCTTGGACAGATTTATCTAGTCATATTGGAGCACTTGATAAAAACCAATTGGTTGCCGTCCTCACGCATTGTTTAGCTGCTCGCTTGGCGCAATATCAAAAAAGTGGTTTGGGCGAGATGAGGGCGCCGTGGAATGCACTCAATGCTTTTGCTGGTGAGGTCGTTACTTTAAGTACTGGGCAGCGCCAATGGCGAGGTGTGTGCGAAGGTATAGATGAGCAAGGAGGCATTGTGCTACGTCAGGATGGTGAATTAAAAAGTTATTTTGGCGGTGAAATATCACTGCGTAAGGACAACTAATGCGCTTATTAATTGATGTAGGTAATACAGCGGTTAAGTTGGCACTGGCCCAACAGCAGGCTATCAAGGTAATCTCTCAAAACGAGATCCCTTGGGAAGGTATCAGCGAGGTGCTGGTGGCACAAGTGGGTAAGTCTGATGAGTTGGCACATTATACCGCCAAAGCGCAGCAGATGAATATTCCTATTGTTCAAGCCTATGTGACGCCAATTCTGGGTCAATTACATTGTGCATATAACCAATATCAAAATCTTGGTATCGATCGGTGGCTTACCGTTGTTGCGTGTCACTATTTATATCCTAAACAAGATTGCGTGATTGTTGATTCGGGAACTGCGACCAAAGTTGATGTACTTACTGCTAGCGGTCATCATCTAGGAGGTTGGATACTGCCGGGGCTCGATATGATGGTCAACAGTGTGGTGAGCAATACCCAAAAAGTATTTAGTGATGAACAAAGTCCATTTACTCAACAGTTGGGCACCAATACCCCAAATGCGGTTAAAAATGGTGCCTTGGTGGCGACGCTTGGCGCGGTGTATGCGGGCATAGCCAGTTTAAAGTGTGATAAACGTGACCTTAACGTGATTTGTGCAGGGGGATACGGTGAATTTATATCCCAACAGCTAGAATGTGAGGCGTCCTTTCATGATTTTTTAGTCTTTCAGGGGTTACTGTTTTGGCGTAAAAACATTCAACTTTGAATGTTTTAGCGCGATTTTGCCGTAAATCTGAGCACTTAAGCATTATTTTCACATTTTTTTGCAGATTGTTGTTGCATCGCCCGAAACCTTGCTCTAGAATCTCGCCCCGTACTAAAGCAGTGCCGACTTAGCTCAGTTGGTAGAGCAACTGACTTGTAATCAGTAGGTCATCCGTTCGACTCGGATAGTCGGCACCATTTTTTACACTGCAATCTGCAGATGCTTTAGGAAAGAATTTTTCGTGGAGGGGTTCCCGAGCGGCCAAAGGGATCAGACTGTAAATCTGACGGCACTGCCTTCGCTGGTTCGAATCCAGCCCCCTCCACCACTTTATTCTTGACGGTTCGAGGTAGTTAAGAACAGGTTCCTAAAGCGGGCATCGTATAATGGCTATTACCTCAGCCTTCCAAGCTGATGATGCGGGTTCGATTCCCGCTGCCCGCTCCAGTATTCTGGTGTGCTGATATAGCTCAGTTGGTAGAGCGCACCCTTGGTAAGGGTGAGGTCGGCAGTTCAAATCTGCCTATCAGCACCAGTCTTAAGAATCTTCTCAAATACTTCCTTTGATTTGTCATTAAATAACTGAAAGAATAAGCTTAGCTCGCATATGGCGGGTTATTTTTATATGTAATCTAGATACACAAAACTGATAGGTTCCGTCATGGCAAAAGAAAAGTTTGAACGCGTAAAACCGCACGTAAACGTAGGTACAATCGGCCACGTTGACCACGGTAAAACAACTCTAACAGCAGCAATCACTAACGTACTTGCAAAAGTATACGGTGGTGTAGCTAAAGACTTCGCATCAATCGATAACGCTCCAGAAGAGCGTGAGCGTGGTATCACAATCTCAACTTCACACGTTGAGTACGATACACCAACTCGTCACTACGCACACGTAGACTGTCCAGGACACGCTGACTATGTTAAAAACATGATCACTGGTGCTGCACAGATGGACGGCGCGATCCTAGTAGTTGCTGCTACTGACGGTCCTATGCCTCAAACACGTGAGCACATCCTACTTTCTCGTCAGGTTGGTGTACCTTACATCATCGTATTCATGAACAAATGTGACATGGTTGACGACGAAGAGCTTCTAGAGCTAGTAGAGATGGAAGTACGTGAACTTCTTTCTGAGTACGACTTCCCAGGTGATGACCTACCTCTAATCCAAGGTTCTGCGCTTAAAGCGTTAGAAGGTGAGAAAGAGTGGGAAGACAAGATCGTTGAGCTTGCAGAAGCACTAGACACTTACATCCCAGAGCCAGAGCGTGACATCGATAAGCCATTCATCATGCCTATCGAAGACGTATTCTCAATCCAGGGTCGTGGTACAGTAGTAACAGGCCGTGTTGAAGCTGGTATCATCAACGTGAACGACGAAGTTGAAATCGTAGGTATCAAAGAAACTACGAAGACAACTTGTACGGGTGTTGAGATGTTCCGTAAGCTTCTAGACGAAGGTCGTGCGGGTGAGAACATCGGTGCACTACTACGTGGTACTAAGCGTGACGAAGTTGAGCGTGGTCAGGTTCTATGTAAGCCTGGTTCAATCAACCCACACACTAAGTTCACTTCAGAAGTATACGTACTTTCTAAAGATGAAGGTGGTCGTCACACGCCATTCTTCAAAGGCTACCGTCCACAGTTCTACTTCCGTACAACTGACGTAACAGGTAACGTTGAGTTACCAGAAGGCGTAGAAATGGTAATGCCTGGTGACAACATCAAGATGACTGTTGAGCTAATCGTTCCAATCGCGATGGACGAAGGTTTACGCTTCGCTATCCGTGAAGGTGGCCGTACAGTAGGTGCTGGTGTTGTAGCTACAATCATTGAATAATCAATAGATTGCAGTAACACTGTAAAAAAGGTCACTTA
>NZ_MNAN01000010.1 GCF_001854475.1 Pseudoalteromonas byunsanensis | reverse complement strand
ATGGCAAAAGAAAAGTTTGAACGCGTAAAACCGCACGTAAACGTAGGTACAATCGGCCACGTTGACCACGGTAAAACAACTCTAACAGCAGCAATCACTAACGTACTTGCAAAAGTATACGGTGGTGTAGCTAAAGACTTCGCATCAATCGATAACGCTCCAGAAGAGCGTGAGCGTGGTATCACAATCTCAACTTCACACGTTGAGTACGATACACCAACTCGTCACTACGCACACGTAGACTGTCCAGGACACGCTGACTATGTTAAAAACATGATCACTGGTGCTGCACAGATGGACGGCGCGATCCTAGTAGTTGCTGCTACTGACGGTCCTATGCCTCAAACACGTGAGCACATCCTACTTTCTCGTCAGGTTGGTGTACCTTACATCATCGTATTCATGAACAAATGTGACATGGTTGACGACGAAGAGCTTCTAGAGCTAGTAGAGATGGAAGTACGTGAACTTCTTTCTGAGTACGACTTCCCAGGTGATGACCTACCTCTAATCCAAGGTTCTGCGCTTAAAGCGTTAGAAGGTGAGAAAGAGTGGGAAGACAAGATCGTTGAGCTTGCAGAAGCACTAGACACTTACATCCCAGAGCCAGAGCGTGACATCGATAAGCCATTCATCATGCCTATCGAAGACGTATTCTCAATCCAGGGTCGTGGTACAGTAGTAACAGGCCGTGTTGAAGCTGGTATCATCAACGTGAACGACGAAGTTGAAATCGTAGGTATCAAAGAAACTACGAAGACAACTTGTACGGGTGTTGAGATGTTCCGTAAGCTTCTAGACGAAGGTCGTGCGGGTGAGAACATCGGTGCACTACTACGTGGTACTAAGCGTGACGAAGTTGAGCGTGGTCAGGTTCTATGTAAGCCTGGTTCAATCAACCCACACACTAAGTTCACTTCAGAAGTATACGTACTTTCTAAAGATGAAGGTGGTCGTCACACGCCATTCTTCAAAGGCTACCGTCCACAGTTCTACTTCCGTACAACTGACGTAACAGGTAACGTTGAGTTACCAGAAGGCGTAGAAATGGTAATGCCTGGTGACAACATCAAGATGACTGTTGAGCTAATCGTTCCAATCGCGATGGACGAAGGTTTACGCTTCGCTATCCGTGAAGGTGGCCGTACAGTAGGTGCTGGTGTTGTAGCTACAATCATTGAATAATCAATAGATTGCAGTAACACTGTAAAAAAGGTCACTTAAGTGGCCTTTTTTAATGTCTGAGATTTGGAACTGGTAGGTTGGATAAGCGCAGCGCCTTCCGGTGGGGTACCATCCGGTGGGGTACCATCTGGCAGTCATCCATCACTTATTGAATCAGAACTTAAACTGATCGTTAATCAAGGATGTTAAAACATGATCTTGCCATTCACCGTTGAGAAATAGATAATCTTTAGCAACTCCTTCAATGGTAAAGCCTAATTTTTTTAAAACGGCCGCGCTTCTTGCGTTGCATGGCACATAGTTCGCCATGATCCGATGAAAATTCTTGTGCGCAAAAGCCCAATGTATAATGACGGCCAATGCCTCGTGCATTAAGCCACAGCCATTCTTTTGCTGATCTAGTTGATAGCCTAAAAAACACGCCTGAAAAGGACCTCTTTGAATGCCAGACAGGCCTACTTGACCAATGACATGTTCTTCGTTGCTTTTTTCAAAAAGGTAGAATTGATACATTGAGTCATCTTCGAAACAGGCAGCTAAGTGCTTTAAGTTTTGAACCCAATGGTCCACCGTGAAAAAATGCGCATCACGCAAAGGTTGAGAGTCGGCAAAAAACGCTTTATTTCTTAAGTAAAACTTCGTGATGGCAGGTGCAAATTCTGTACGTGCACTTTTGATTATTAATCGCTCGGTGTCTATTTGCATTGTTTATCCTTATTGTGGCCGACGCTGCTGCGATTGTCGGGCACTTGATATCGTTGTATATCAGGGTAGTTAAACTGAGCGTAAGTCCATGTAAGAAAGGCTTTACATCGCGGTGAGTTACAATAATATCGTATGGTATATTTTACTGCCCATTCAAACATTCAAAGGTCGTAATTTAAAAGCAAAAAACGGTTGCGCTCAACCCAACTTAACTCTTTTACTTAATATTGTGTTTTCTCGTTCTTTGACACTCTGCTGTGTAACAACGATAGCAAGATGCAATATAACGTTGCGTGAGGGTCAAGGCTTTAATGAGTTCAGTTCTGTGATGATTGTTTAATATGGCGAAAAGGGCGTTTTGCAAAAGGCTGCACTATCATGTCGCAGCCCTATTTGTCTGCTTGAATTAAAACTTTAACGCTGTCCAAGGGCCGTTTTGACTGTCTTGTGGTGCTTGGCCGAGTGTCCAGTGACGCGCGTAGTAATAAACATTTTCGTGTTTAACCACTTCACCCCCTTTGTACTCTTTGGTCGCTGACCACGGAGATACCTTTGATAAGTCTGGCGTACTTGGGTTGTTATCGCCATCACCGTTACAACTAGAATTGAAAATACCTAAAGGTTTGTCAGTGTTTACAAACCATTTTACGGCTACTTGGTCTGAGCTGTAGCCTCGATTAACATGCTCACCTACATTCCAGCGCGCCATATGACGGTAACCTGTTGTATCAACGATAGCAAACCAATGATAGGCATTGTCTTGATGATGTAGTTTATCACCTGCAAATGTCGTGCTGATATTCGAAGTGAGCTCGGCAAAAACACGCTCACCTTTGGTGTAGACATATTCTGCGGTTGTCAGTGATTTTGAATCGCCATTTTCGAACAGGACTCTGACTTCTTGTCCTGCCTCAACAGCATCTACCAATTGACACAATTGCCCTTCAATCGCTTTCCCTTGTTGATCATGATGGTACGCTAGCGTCCAGTTTGCAGATGCATTGAAAGATGCAGTCACACCAGCAAACACTAGACTTAATAGATACTTGTTCATCAAATTCCTTAATTTAAGTTGTTATATTGATACCGATCAATATCATAGAGTATGTTGTTTCCATAATAAATACAAAGGCTGGTAAATGTATCTGGTAGCAATGTAAGAGGCCGCTGACGGTGAGTACAATTTGTACTAAATCAGTTACAGAAATAAGTATGCTGTTTGGTACTGCCGGTACGCACGGTCTTTAAAAACCCCAAAAAGCGTTTGACCTCAACCTTACTTGAGCTTTTATCTTACTCGTGACTACATTAAAAGCATAAGGAAAACTTGATGTTAGAATTGCAATCGTCAACCATCGCTAAGTATATTTCACACTACCTTAGTGGTTTCTCAATTGATGCGCCTATTGGTACTTTAAGTTTTGTGCAAGCCTTACAGGCGCAACACTTAGCAATGTACAGTTTCAGCAGCATTAACGCGATGCAGGGCGCTTATCTAAGTCTCGAGCCTGAAGAATTGTTTGAGCGGCTAATTGTACAGCGTCAGGGAGGGTATTGTTTTGAGCACAACCGAGTGATGTATTTAGCACTGCAGGCTCTGGGTTATCAGGTACGCCCAGCGTTAGCGCGGGTCATGCTAAGTGGTAAAACCGATAATCCTCGCACACACAGAGTCACTTTACTCACCCATGAAGGTAATACCTATGTGGTTGATGTGGGTTTTGGTGTGCAGGGTTTTATTTTGCCACTTGCCATTGACCACAATCATAGTGTGAACGAAGGGCCCAACCACTATCAAATTGAGCGTACAGCGGCACATGCTAAGGTATCATTGAGCGCACCACAGTCATTGACCTTGTATGAAATTGATTTAGCCAAGGTATTTGAGGAGGATTGTGAGGTGGGTCACTTTTATAGTCATCAACACCCAAAAGCGTCATTTGTGAATAATCTCGTTGTATCACGCATTGATGATGGCCAGCGCTATTTGATCCGCAACACGACCTTTTTACATGTGGATGAGCGCAATCAAACGCAAAGTGAGCAAGTAATCGGTAGCGTATTTCAGTTGCAGCAATTACTACAAAGGCACTTTAATATAACCGCCAGCGAAGAACATCTGAACAAGGTGTTTGATAAAGTACAAAGGCGGCAATTAGCGCGAGCAGGATAATGGCTTAGTGATTGCGTATGGCCTGCTCGCAACGGGCCTCGGTATTGAGCTTATTTTTTAACATGTTATGGCTTTTTTGTAGTTTGCTTATCAAGCTTTCATCACTGTTAATATTGGCGGCTAGGTACATACGCTTACTCAAATGGGGTGAAACATATACGCGCTCCCATTCTCCGCCTCTACCTAATGCCATTTGTACATTTTTAACGAATAGGTCAGCCCCATACAACAAGTCAACTCGTGCCTTATTAAGCATTTGTGCGCCTTGCTCATGGCTGGCCAAAATCACTAAATTATCTTCCTGAGAAAAACCAATTTCTACCAAGTGTTGTTCGGTTGGCTGGCCAGATGCTACTGCTACAACATATTGTCTTACGTCTTCTATATCATTAATTTGAATGTCTTTTCTGGCTCTTAGCTTGTAAAAGGATACATTTATTTCACACAAGGGGGCCACCCAGTGATATTGCTTTTCGCGTTCATGTGTACGTGCTAAAGAATAAATAAAGGCGTTAGGGGTGTGGTTTACCACATGATTGGTCCTAAACCATGGCAAAACATGAATTTTGTAGTCTAGTTTGCTGTGTTCAAACAGCATTTTCACTAAGTCAGTAGCTACACCTCCAATTCTACCTGGCCCTAGAAACTCTTGGTAGGGGGGAAAGTCTTCGGTATAAATATGAATTTGCTCATTTGAGTCCTTAGAGTGCGCCAAACCATGGCACAAGATTAAAGCGCAGATGGTTATCCAGTGGATGTGTTGTTGCATTATTCTGCTCCTTGATTTTTTACCCACTATAAAGCGTAGTCAAAGTGATACAATTTGGTGTTATTTTATCCATCGCCTAGTGCATGTTAATTGGATACAATGCACCAATACTTAGATGTAAAACAGCCTGATAGGTAATAAACACAAGGATTTAAGCAGTATGACTCGTATGTTAGCGTTAGTAGGCGTAATTTTATTACTCAGCGCCTGTACCAGCCTAGTTGAAAAGGGAGATAAATTATACGAACAAGGTATGTACCAACAGGCTGCAGAATTTTATCAGCAAGCTGTGCATGAAGACGCAACGGACGTTGAGGCACAACAGCGGCTTAATCAGGCCCGCCATAAAATAATAGACCGTGGACTCATCGAAGTTCGCATGTTGCGACTCGCTGCAAATCAGGTTGGGGCAGCCGATAAACTTGAGACTATTTTGCGCAATCAAAGCTCTTGGCACATTGAAGCGATGGGGGCGCAGGCTGCCACGCAAAATGAAGAAATTCGTTATGCGGAGCAATTTTTACGTACACAAGCAAAAGACCTTGCCAATAGCTCGTACCCCGATAAATTTCGTTGGTTTGAGCAAAAATATGCTTTTTTAATAACCAATGCACAGTTAGCTACAATGTTAAGTGGCTATCAGCAACAACTCGGCGAGCACGCTAAAAGTAAATGCCAAGCACTGGCTGAGCAGGTCCAAGGGCAGCGGTTTTTTCTCAAAGAACTGGCGCAAAAGTATTGCTCAGCCTGGAGTGTGGCCCAGACATTTAAGCTAGATCAGCAAGATAAGAGCCGCTATCGAAACATCGTTTTCAATAAGCAATTGCAACTTAATACGTCAAAGCGACGCGCCCATGAACAACTAATAGACGGCGCGCTTAGTGAGCTTAAAGATCAATTTCAGCAAAGTATCTGGTATGCACCCATTGGTGAACAATTACTCAAATTAACGCTAACAGCCGATGTTGACTATCAGCGTAATAGCATACAAAAGCAACAGGAGAAACGCTATCTAGTCAAGGAATGGCGGCCCGATCCAAATGACAAATCTAAACAGGTAGAGGTTGATGTTGAACGGGTCTATATTTATCCGCAAACACACTATCACGAAGAATACTCTGCGCGTTTGAGCTATAGTGGGCAGTTGGCAGGAATGTCGTTGGCAAATCAGTATATGGATAGCCAAAGCAACCAAACTGTCAGCCATAGTGCTAATTTTGCTGAAGCTGAGTTGGCACCTAAGTCTGCGAAATTCTTGGATCAAACCAGCACATTTTCTGATTATCTGACTCGCCTGACACACGGCGTCAATGATGAGCTGACAAAGTTATGGGCCAGTCAATATTGTCAAAATCAATACGCACAAAACTCGATGGAAAATGTGTTGCGGTGTGCACGTGTGGAGTCAGACAATGATTACGTAAATAGTTGGTTTGAACGTCAGTTTGGTATCAACTACAAGGCGATGCGTACTTTATATGGAGTGTAAGTAGAACGTAAAAGCATGGACTCAGTCCATGCTTTTTAGGCATTAATCAATTAAGCGTGAAACCACAAAGTAGGGGTTTAAATAACTTTCTTTTTGATTATATAGCAAAGGAGTCCCGTCAACTTTACTCACCGTTGCTCCTGCTATTTCAGCAACTGCATGGCCGGCCCCTGTATCCCACTCACTTGTTGGTCCAAGCCTTGGATAGATATCAGCTTGACCTTCAGCAACGAGACACAGTTTTAGCGAACTGCCTTTTGCAACCATTTCGACTTCATCAAACTGCTCTAAGTAGGCCGCTAAGTCAGCAGAAGGGTGTGAACGAGAACCCACCACGTGAATTTTGCCCTTATTGGGCTTTTTAGTTACTTTCAGTTCGATACGTGCTTCGCCACATTCTCTGAAAGCACCGATAGCTTCAGCGGCTAGATAACTGACATTCAGAGCCGGGGCATGCACCACGCCAAGGATAGGTTTCCCATTTTTGATTAAAGCGATGTTAACGGTAAACTCACCGTTCTTTTTAATGAATTCTTTGGTGCCGTCAATTGGGTCAACAAGCCAGTATTCTTGCCAAGCTTGTCGAGTTGGCCAATCAATATTAGCGCTTTCTTCACTCAAAATGGGTAATTCAGGTGTGAGCGACTTTAAACCTTTTACGATCACTTCATGGGCCGCAACATCGGCATCGGTTACAGGGCTTTCATCCGCCTTATACTCGATATTAAAATCTTTGGCGTAAATCGGCATGATGGCATCACCGGCTTTACGTGCCAATAGTAAGATCTCTTCCAATAGATCGGTCTGGTTCATAACTTATCCTATGATGTTTTTGGTTTTTAGATAGGCTATCAATTGTTCGACGGACTGTTGTAATGAGTTTTTACTGGTATCCAAGCGAACTTCCGGATTGTTTGGCACTTGATAGTCGGAATCTATCCCCGTAAAGTGTTTGATCTCTCCAGCTCTGGCTTTTTTATACAGCCCCTTTGGGTCTCTTTGTTCACATACATCCAAAGGAGTATCAAGAAAAACCTCAATAAACTCACCGCCTCCTAATAGCTCTCGTACCATATCACGTTCAGCACGAAACGGGGAAATAAAGGCTGTTAATACCACCAAACCGGCATCGGCCATCAATTTACTCAGCTCACCAACTCGGCGAATATTTTCCACGCGGTCGGCGTCGCTAAACCCCAAGTCTTTACATAGACCATGACGTACATTGTCACCATCAAGCAGGTAGGTATGAACGCCTTGCTGATGTAGCGCACTTTCTAGTGCGCCTGCTACGGTGCTTTTACCAGAACCAGAGTAACCAGTGAACCAAAGCACGCAAGGTTTGTGGCCCTTTTGTTCGCTGCGCAGTGCTTTGTCTACGGCATAGTTATGCCAAACTATATTTTCGTCCATATTGCTACCTACTAAAATGGGAACACCAAAGGTATTAAGGTTAAAACGGTGACCGAATAAATTAAGGACAGCGGCAAGCCCATCGTGACATAGTCTTTGATCCGGTAGTTGCCAGCGCTATACACCATTAAATTGGTTTGATAGCCAAATGGTGAGATAAAGCTCGCTGATGCACCAAATGCCACAGCCATCACAAAGGGCAGTGGATTGACACCAAAGCCAACAGCTAATGCATAAGCAACAGGGAAAGATAGCGCTGCTGCTGCATTGTTAGTGATCAACTCGGTAAATACCACGGTCATTACAAATATGGCAATAAAGGCTCCATAAGGGCCGAAATCACCTAATAAAAAGAACAGTCCACTGGATATTTGCCCAGCCAGACCGGTGTTGATCATCAACTTTGCAAGGCCAATAGCGCTGCCGACAATAGCAACAAGCTCTAGAGGAAAGCGTCGTTTCAATTCATTAACTTTAATAGTACCCATTAGAATTAAACCGACTAAAAGCACCATCAGGCCTTTTACCAGTGGCACTAAGTCAAATATGCTCAGCGCCAACACTGTAGTAAATGCGCCTAATACAATATTTGATTGCTTCGATTGGAGATGTGTCTGTAAATCCAATCCAGAAATATAAACAAATTCGCGCTTAAGGTCTGGTAGTTCATAAAATTGGCTGCCTGGTGCTAAGATCAGAGAATCACCAGCTTGTAGTTGAACTTGACCTAAGCCACCTTGTAGGCGGTCATGACCACGGCGAATTGCAATAACGGCAGCATGGAACTGTTCACGAAAGCGGATTTCTTTGACCGTTTTTCCGATAAACTTAGATGATTGGCTCATCACCACTTCTACCAAATGCTCTACATCTTTTTCATGTTTGTCATGAACGATTTTTAGGCCATCAAATTGGGATAAAAGTGGTACAGACTTAATGTCACCAACAAACAATAAAACATCACCCTGTTGAATCACTTGTTGTGGTGTTACTGCAATAATGCGGCGGTCACCGTGAATAATCTCAGCGAGGAATAAGTCTTTAAGGTCGCGCAGGCCATTTTCTTCAACGGTACGGCCGATCAGCTTTGAGCCCGGCTGAACTTTTCCCTCGAGATAAAACGGCACAACTTCCTGATCGTTTTTACCATTGTCTGGAAGGTATTTTAGTAGCACCATAATTGTTAGCAAACCAGCAACTAATGCCCCTAATCCGACCAAGGTAAAATCAAAAAATCCTAATGGTGCCATGCCCGCATCTACTGCAAAGCCATTGACGATTAGGTTGGTCGACGTGCCGATTAGGGTCAATGTTCCACCTAAAATAGCGGTATAGGATAGTGGTAACAAAAGTTTAGAAGGAGAGTGTGTGGGGCTCTCTTTTATCGCAGAGATAAGAGAGGCAACGACAGCCGTATTGTTGGTGAACGACGACAAAAAGGCGGTCGATAAGCCTAGTTTCATCACTGAGCATGACAAACTTCCTTTTGCCAGTGATTGCGCTAAGGTTTGTATCAATGTGGTTTTTTCTATCGCAATCGATACTAGGATCAGCAAAATAAGGGTGATCAGCGAGGGGTTTGCGTAGTTAACAAGCATCCCCTCAAGCTCAATTAGACCTGTAAGATAACTGATACTAATGGCCCCAACAAATAGCCATGCTGGTTTTAGTCGACTGCCAAAAAGACAACCGACTAGTACTAACATGATACCTGTTAAAATGATTTGCTCATGCACTTAGAGGTACTCCTATTAACAGGCGTAGGGCCATTACTTAAGCTTACTAATATCAAGCGCTTGCCAGTGTGGGAAGTGCTTGCGTACTAAAGCGTTAAGCTCAATTTCAAATTCACTAAACTGTGAATTTGACACACTTTGTGCAGCCAATAGGTTCTCAATCATACCTGCACCAACCGTCAAATTACTTAGTCGGTCGATTAATATAAACGCGCCTGTTTCGCGGTTATTGCGATACACATCGGCCAGAATGCTTTCTGTGAGTTCCAGCGTCACGATGGCAATTTCGTTCAATTGTAAGGTGTCAGCCTGGCCCTTTTCCAACGTATTTACATCAATTGTGTGATCGATATGCTTAACAATAGCCGAAGTATTCTTACTACCAAGCTTGAAGTTATAGCTTTTCCCAATTGCCAATGGTGACTCATGCATCCAAACTAGTTTAGCCTGAATCAGATTAGTAACCTCAGCGTTAGATTCTGCTGGCACAATCACGTCGCCGCGACTTACGTCGACTTCATCGTTAAGTGTGATGGTAAATGCCTGACCTGTTTCAGCACGCTCTAGGTTGCCATCGAATGTCACCAGCTCTTTAATGCTTGAACGCTTACCAGAAGGCAATACTTTTACTGCTTGGCCTACTGCTAGTGACCCCGACGTTAGAGTGCCCTGAAAACCGCGAAAATCCAAGTTCGGGCGCACTACATACTGCACAGGGAAGCGTGCTTCGAACTCTGTGTTCGCAAGGGCGGCCGGAGAATCTTCTAATAACTCCAATAAAGGTTTGTCTTTGTAATATGGTGTGTGCTCAGAACGTGTCACCACATTGTCACCTTTCAAAGCAGACATAGGCACGAACTTGATGTCAGTCACATTTAGCTGCTTTGCAAACTCAAGATACTGTTCTTTGATACGGTTAAACACGGCTTCATCAAAGTTACAGATATCCATTTTGTTCACGGCAACTACAAACTGTTTGATACCAAGAGAATCACAGATAAAGCTGTGTCGCTTAGTTTGGATTTGCACACCATATCGAGCATCGACCAGAATGATAGCTAAGTCACTGGTAGAGGCACCGGTTACCATATTACGAGTGTATTGTTCATGTCCAGGAGTGTCAGCAATGATAAACTTGCGCTTAGCCGTTGAGAAATAACGATATGCAACATCAATGGTGATCCCTTGCTCACGCTCTGCTTGTAGGCCATCTACAAGCAACGCTAAGTCAAGTTCTTCACCTGCGTTGCCTACTTTTTCATTGTCTTTGTGCAGTGCAGCAAGCTGGTCTTCATATATTTGGTGACTGTCGTGCAGCAAGCGACCAATCAAAGTAGATTTACCGTCGTCTACACTGCCGCAAGTCATCATACGTAGTAGGCTCTTGTCTTGCTGACGAGCAAGATAAGCTTCAATACCTAATTCTTTTACTTCATTGGCAGTTGACATTAGAAGTACCCCTCACGTTTTTTCTTCTCCATTGACCCAGCTGAGTCATGGTCAATGACACGACCTTCTCGCTCAGATGATGTTGATAGCAACATTTCTTCGATAATCTCGGTTAATGTACTCGCAGTAGACTCCACTGCACCTGTTAATGGGTAGCAGCCCAAAGTGCGGAAGCGCACAGATTTCATTTGCGGCACTTCGCCTTCTTCTAAAGGCATGCGATCGTCATCTACCATGATTAATGTACCATTGCGCTCAACAACGGGTCTCTCTTTGGCAAGGTAAAGAGGGACCATTTCAATATTTTCCTGATAGATGTATTGCCAGATATCTAACTCAGTCCAGTTAGATAGCGGGAAAACACGGATGCTTTCACCTGGATTGACTTGGCTGTTATAAGTGTTCCATAACTCAGGGCGCTGGTTTTTGGGGTCCCAGCGGTGATGTTTATCACGGAATGAGTAAACACGTTCTTTCGCACGTGATTTCTCTTCATCTCGACGGGCACCGCCAAATGCGGCATCAAAGCCATATTTGTCTAGAGCTTGTTTTAAACCCTGCGTTTTCATAACATCGGTATGTTTTGCGGAGCCATGTGAAAAAGGCCCAATTCCCATGGCAATCCCTTCTGGATTTTTGTGTACCAACAAATCAAAGCCATATTCTTTGGCGATACGGTCACGAAACTCGATCATTTCGCGAAATTTCCAGTCGGTATCAACATGTAATAATGGAAAAGGGATTTTGGCAGGAAAGAAAGCCTTTCGCGCCAAATGAAGAAGTACCGAAGAGTCTTTACCAATTGAGTAAAGCATGACTGGGTTTTCAAACTCCGCAGCGACTTCGCGAATAATCTTTATACTCTCAGCTTCAAGTTGCTGAAGGTGTGTTAAAGCCATGGTCGTCGTCCTACATCAAAAATTAAATATAAATAAACTGTTTATGCCACATCTGTGAGTGGCTGAGCGAAGCTGCTTACTTGTGTTGTTTTACCAAACCAAGCAAGTTGCTCATGCAGCGCCGCAACTTCACCAACAATAAGTAACGCTGGCGATACAATTTTGTGTGTTTCTATTTGTGCGGCTAATTGACTTAGCTGCGTTCTTACCACCCTTTGTTCTTTACGGGTGCCATTCTCAATAATCGCAACAGGTGTTTTACCATCTCGTCCATATTTGAGCAGTTGTGCTTGAATATGCGGGGACTTAATAACACCCATATAAATCGCTAAAGTTTGGTTGGGTTTGGCAAGTGATTGCCAGTCCAGTTCTTGTCCATCTTTTTTGCAATGACCAGTGACAAACTGAATTGCTTGAGCATGATCTCTGTGCGTCAGTGGAATACCCGCATAGGCACTACATCCTGCAGCTGCGGTGATCCCAGGTACTATTTGGTACTTAATTTGATTTTCAGCCAATACCTGTACCTCTTCACCCCCTCGGCCATATATAAACGGATCGCCGCCTTTTATACGACAAACTTTTTTGCCTTGCTTCGCTAAATCAACCAGCATTTGGTTCGTGTCTTCTTGCTTAACGCTATGGTTACCAAGACGCTTACCTACACAGATTAAATCGGCATCGCGGCGAACTAAGTCCATAATTTCATCAGAAACTAAGTAGTCATAAACCACAACATCCGCTTGTTGCATTAATTGCAATGCTTTTAAAGTTAGTAACTCAGGATCGCCCGGACCCGCCCCAACAACATAAACTTCTCCCTCTGGAGTAGGCGTTGCATTAAGCATACCATGTAGTTGTTGCACAGCCGCTTCGGTATCACCTGTTTGAACTTTACTGACCACGCTTGAGTCGAAAACGCGCTCCCAAAATTGGCGTCTGTCTGCAAAATGTTTAAATCGTTTCTTAACTTGAGCACGAAAATCACCCACCAACCTAGCCAAAGGGCCAATATGCTGAGGGATCAAAGTTTCCAATTTCTCTCTTAGTCGACGAGCTAATACAGGGGCTGTTCCTGCGCTTGAAATCGCAATAGTTATTGGGTCTCTATCAACGATAGAAGGGAAAATGAAGGTGCATTTAGGTTGATCATCCACAACGTTAACGAATACATTGCGTGCATTAGCTAATTCAAAAACAGTGTTATTTACAGAGTCGTTGTCTGTGGCTGCAATAACTAACATTTTTCCATCTAAATGAGATGCGCTGAAATGCTCGCTAACAAGAATGACTTGACCTTCATTGGCATGCTCATGAAGTTCGTCACAGAAACTGGGGGCGACCAGCGTGACTTCGGCGCGCGCCTTTATTAATGCACGGCATTTTCTAAGCGCTACTTCACCGCCACCGACGATGAGTACCGGCTTGTTATCAAGTTTGGTGAATATAGGTAAATACTGCACAGTTTGCTCCACAAGCACATAAATAACGCAACCACGATGCACGCAAAGTGGTGAATACGGAAGCAGAATATAGTGCTCCTAACAGAGTAAAAAATAATTAAAACCTAGTTTATATAACTATAAGTTATATGCGACCTTTAAAAAAGGCTTAAGCCTTTATTTACAGCACTTTGCGCGTTTATTTTTTCTGTGGCAGACAGCTTATAGTGTTTGGTTATGAGTTATTCAGCATGACATTGTTATGGGTCTTTGTTTTTGCGGACATATGTCCTATGGTGTTCGCTGAGGATGCTTTTTACTAAGCCAAAAATGTTGAACTTACTGGAATAGAATTATGGCATTGCATGAAGATGCTGAAATGGCATTAAGCTTAATGGACTTAACATCATTGAACGATAGCGATGACGAACATGCTATTGCTGCATTAATTAGTAGTATCAACCCTAAGTTTGGTGTGCCCGCGGCGGTATGTGTTTATCCCCAATTTGTCGCGCTGGCTAAACGTTTACTCGCTGAACGAGGCTTAATGCAAGTCAAAGTAGCGACGGTAACCAACTTTGCGGATGGTAAACAAACATTGAAGCGTGTATTGGCGCAAACAGAGCAAGCCTTGGAAGACGGTGCAGATGAAATCGACCTAGTATTGCCTTATCAGCAACTAATAGCGGGCGACCCGGATACGCCTTGGCAATATGTCAACTCCAGCAAAACTCTGTGTGAGGGTCGAGCAAAGCTCAAGGTGATTATAGAAAGTGGCGTGTTAGAAACAGAGGCCTTGATCACGCAAGCATGTGAAGTTGCCATTCTCGCTGGCGCCGATTTTATTAAAACTAGTACCGGAAAAGTGAATGTAAATGCCACACTAGATGCAACACGCACTATACTGAAGTTTATAAAGCGCTCTGGTAAAGACGTAAGCTTTAAAGCCGCAGGAGGCGTTAAAACTGTGCTGCAAGCAGCAGAGTATCTACGTCTCGCCGAAGAAATCATGGGGAGCCAGTGGGTAAATGCGGATCATTTTCGCTTTGGTGCCTCAAGCTTATTAGCGGATATACATGAAACAATCTCTAGTTCGGGAAAGTGATTTAGAAAAGCTAAAGTTGGAGCATGATGCAGCTAAGCTATTTCTGCGTTGTTATGAACAACAATATGGCACGCCCATGCGGCATATCTGGCACAATGAGCCAAATATGCCGGACATTAGTTGTTATCAAGGTGATGAACGTCTTGATATTGAAGTAGCACATCTCTATGGCAGTGAAAAAGAAGCGATGGCGGTACTTGGCAGGCCATTGTCGCTGGAAACTCAACGCGAGTTAGCCGCCATGGCGCAGGCCCCTACAGAGCAACGTTTGCGTTTTGCACTCGGACGCTTATTAAATCAAAAAGCCTATAAACGCTACCATTCCAAGCGTACTTGGCTATTAATACGTAATGCTAGTACGTTGTGGCACCACTCGGATTTTGTTGCTGTGGTTGGTCATCTTGACTATCCCAGCAATCATGCCTTTGAGCAGATCTGGTTGTTGACTGACTTTTATAACCCCGATTTAATTCGATTAGACACTTGAATTTGCACCATTCAAACCCATCTAAACCGTTGTATTGATGGCGGTTGCGTGGATTATTTGTGTTTGCACATCTTTTACTCTTGTTTTCAAATTGTTCGTAAGTATAATGGGCATCCACTTTGCAGGGGCGTAGTTCCAATTGGTAGAACAGCGGTCTCCAAAACCGATGGTTGCGGGTTCGAGTCCTGCCGCCCCTGCCAATTCAAAACTTGAGTCTAAATCTAAAATAATGTGTTTTCAGTCTTGAGCGCTTATTTGTACATTTGGATTTAATGGATTTACCCTGTTATATGCAGGGTTGTTGTGTCTGTATTTAAGGTAAAATTGATTATGAGCACTAATGTTGAAAGCCCGTCAAGCTCGATGGACATGGTAAAATGGCTAATTGCAATCACGCTACTTATGGGTGCGGTAGTTGGCAACTATCTTTATGCAGATATGTCTGTATTGGTACGTGCGGTAGGTGTGGTTGCAGCGGTAGCAGCAGGTTTGGGTGTTGCAGTTACCACTGAGAAAGGGCGTACTTTTATTGCTTTTGCAAAAGAGTCTCGCATTGAAGTACGTAAAGTTGTTTGGCCTACGCGTCAAGAAACGACTCATACTACACTTATCGTAATGGCTGCGACTGTAGTAATGGCGTTGATCCTTTGGGGATTGGACGGCATTTTATTCCGAGTTGTTGGCTTTTTAACTGGATTGGAGATCTGATCCCATGTCGGATGAGAACAAAGAAAAGAAATTACGTTGGTACGTAATTCAGGCGTTTTCAGGTTTTGAAAAGCGCGTAGCGCAAACCATCATTGAGCATATCAAAATTGAAGGTTTGGAAGAGTATTTTGGCGAGGTGCTTGTACCAACTGAAGAAGTTGTTGAAATGCGAGCGGGCCAAAAGCGTAAGTCTGAACGTAAATTCTTCCCAGGCTACGTGTTAGTTGAAATGGTCATGAACGATGCTTCATGGCACTTGGTAAACAGCACACCACGAGTAATGGGCTTTGTTGGCGGTACGTCAGATAGACCTGCACCGATCAGCCAAAAAGAAGCAGACCGTATCTTAAACCGTCTGCAAGAAAATGCTGAAGCACCGAAACCTGCGACATTATTTGAGCCAGGTGAAGTAGTTCGTGTTACTGATGGTCCATTTGCAGATTTCAACGGTGTGGTTGAAGAGGTTGATTACGAGAAGAGTCGCCTGAAAGTTTCAGTACTTATCTTCGGTCGTTCGACACCTGTTGATCTTGAATTCGGCCAAGTGGAAAAAGATAAGTAATCTTTCTCCTACGAGCTATTGAAAAAGGCCGCTGGTTAACTTATAATCAGCGGCCTTTTTGTATGTTAGGGTGTTAAACCTTAATAATATCAAAAAGTTTTTTTTAATTGGGAAGCCGTTTGAGTACGCGTCCTCGCGCGCACAAGGCTAAGACCCACCTAATGAGGTATTATCATGGCTAAAAAAGTTGAAGCTCTAATCAAGCTACAAGTTGCTGCTGGTATGGCTAACCCTAGTCCTCCAGTAGGTCCTGCACTAGGTCAACACGGTGTAAACATCATGGAATTCTGTAAAGCGTTCAACGCACGTACAGAGTCTATCGAGAAAGGCGCACCTGTTCCTGTAGTAATTTCTGTATACAGCGATCGTTCTTTCACGTTCGAAATGAAGACTCCTCCTGCATCTTACCTTCTTAAGAAGGCTGCAGGCATCAAGTCTGGTTCTGGTCGTCCTAACACTGAGAAAGTGGGTACTGTTACACGTGCTCAACTTGAAGAGATCGTTGAGACTAAACGTCCAGATTTAACAGCGGCTGACATGGAAGCTGCGGTTCGCACGATTGCAGGTTCTGCACGTGCAATGGGCTTGAACGTAGAGGGTTAATAGAAATGGCTAAACTTACTAAACGTATGCGTACTATCCGCGAAAAAGTGGATGTTACTAAAGATTACGAAATCAATGAAGCAGTTGCATTACTTAAAGAATTAGCAACAGCTAAATTCGTTGAAAGTGTTGACGTTGCTGTTAACCTTGGTATCGATGCACGTAAATCAGACCAAAACGTACGTGGTGCTACTGTACTACCACACGGTACTGGTCGTGACGTTCGCGTAGCTGTGTTCACTCAAGGTGCTAACGCTGATGCTGCTAAAGAAGCTGGTGCTGATTTAGTTGGTATGGAAGACCTTGCTGAGCAAGTTAAGAAAGGCGAAATGAACTTTGACGTTGTTGTTGCTTCTCCTGATGCAATGCGCGTTGTTGGTCAACTAGGTCAAATCCTAGGTCCACGTGGTCTTATGCCAAACCCTAAAACTGGTACTGTAACGCCTAACGTTGCAGAAGCAGTTAAAAATGCTAAAGCTGGTCAGGTTCGCTACCGTAACGATAAGAACGGTATCATCCACACTACTATCGGTAAAGTGGATTTCACTGCTGAGCAGTTGCAACAAAACCTTGAATCTCTACTTGTTGCGCTTAAGAAAGCTAAGCCTTCTCAAGCAAAAGGTACTTACTTGAAAAAAGTAAGCATCTCAACAACTATGGGCGCAGGTGTTGCTGTTGACCAAGCTACTCTAAATACGCAAGTATAATTAATTAGAGATTAGCATTTACATGGCGTAATTTTTGAACTATAATTTTGCGCCATTTTGTTGATAAATTCATTTGAATATAATCAACAAACAAAGAATTCGGGTTGAAGCGTATAATTTCGCAACACTTTTTAAGTAACGCGATAAATTACGCTTCCGTCCAAGACCGTAGGTGGCCTTGGCCTTAATCGTCCTACGTAGACGGTGTGAATCCCAGCTAGATTTTTCCTAATCTTCTGGCTCTCGCCGTAAAAAGCATCTCTGCTAAAGTTTTTAGCAGGGTAGAGTAGAACTGAAAAACAAATCTTTGTTTTTCTATAAACCAGGAGTAACACCCATGGCTTTAAATCTTCAAGACAAAAAAGCAATTGTTGCTGAAGTCAACGAAGCTGCCAAAGGTGCTCTTTCAGCAGTTGTTGCTGATTCTCGTGGTGTAACAGTAGGTGCAATCACTGCTCTTCGTAAAGAAGCTCGTGAAGCTGGTGTATGGATGAAAGTTGTTCGTAACACCCTAGCTAAACGTGCTGTTGAAGGCACTGATTACGAATGCCTTAACGAATCACTAGTTGGTCCAAGCCTTATCGCTTTCTCTTCAGAGCACCCAGGTGCTGCTGCGCGTATCTTCTCAGATTTCGCGAAAAAGAACGAAGCATTCGAGCTTAAAACTGCTGCATTCGAAGGTAAAGTTGTAGACGTAGCTATGCTTGCTAAGCTACCTACTTACGACGAAGCTGTTGCACGCTTAATGAGCGCTATGAAAGAAGCGTCTGCTGGCAAATTGTGTAAAACAATTGAAGCGGTACGTGTACAGAAAGCTGAGCAAGCTGCTTAATTTAAGCCTCGCTCCTTTCTTTAATAAATTTTTTGAACCACATGGGTTCGTGAATAATTAGGAAATTTGAAATGTCTGTAACTAAAGACCAAATCCTTGACGCTATTGCTGAAATGTCAGTAATGGAAGTTGTTGAACTAGTAGAAGCAATGGAAGAAAAATTCGGTGTAACTGCAGCTGCTGCTGTTGTTGCTGCGGGTCCTGCTGAAGCTGCTGAAGAAAAGACTGAGTTCGACGTAATCCTAGCTGCTGCTGGCGGTAACAAAGTTGCTGCAATCAAAGCGGTACGTGGCGCTACAGGTCTAGGCCTTAAAGAAGCTAAGGCTCTAGTAGAGTCTGCTCCTGCACCTATCAAAGAAGGTGTATCTAAGGAAGAAGCTGAAGCACTTAAGAAAGATCTTGAAGAAGCTGGTGCTCAAGTTGAGATCAAGTAATCTAGCTGACGCTAGGTTCGCTGCCTGAGAAATCAGGCAAGGGCTGGTGATTATTTAATCACCGGCCCTTTTGCGCTATAGCGAGATGCTTTCTATCGCGCAATAAAATTCTAAATTTCAATGGTATTTTCAATGACTTACATGTTTTTGTTAATATCAATGGCATTTAGTACAACAATTAGATGTTGTTATCATGGCTTGAATGCCAGTTAAGTCTGTTCTTACAAGAACAGGTTGGGTCAAAGATCAGCAAGCTGAGGAACCCCATGGCTTACTCTTATTCTGAAAAGAAACGTATCCGTAAGGATTTTGGTAAACGTCCACAAGTTTTGGACATACCTTTCTTACTGTCGACGCAGTTGGAATCGTTCAAAAAATTCTTGAATCCGGACGCTGATGGCGACCACGGTTTGGAAGCTGCTTTCCGTTCTGTGTTTCCGATCAAAAGCTACTCGGGAAATTCTGAGCTACAATACGTAAGTTATCGTATTGGTGAGCCAGTATTCGATGTAAAAGAATGTCAAATTCGCGGCGTGACTTATTCTGCTCCACTTCGCGTTAAATTACGTCTTGTGTTAATGGATAAAGACGCACCAGGCACAGTTAAAGACATTAAAGAGCAAGAAGTTTACATGGGCGAAATCCCGCTCATGACTGACACCGGTACTTTTGTTATCAATGGAACAGAGCGTGTTATCGTTTCTCAGCTACACCGTTCACCTGGTGTATTCTTTGATAACGACCGTGGTAAGTCGCACTCGTCAGGTAAAGTGCTATATAACGCTCGCGTTATCCCTTACCGTGGTTCATGGTTAGATTTTGAATTCGACGTAAAAGATAACCTTTACGTTCGTATTGACCGCCGTCGTAAACTACCAGCATCAATCATTTTACGTGCGCTTGAGTTCTCTACAGAAGAGATCCTAAGCTTGTTCTTCGAAACAACAACGTTCGAAGTAACCAACGGTAAAGTGCTAATGGAGCTTGTACCATCACGCCTACGTGGTGAAACTGCTGCTTTTGATATTAAAGATGCTGACGGTGAAGTAGTGATTGAATCTGGTCGCCGTATTACCGCGCGCCACATTAAAACACTAGAAAAGAAAGAAGTTAGTCAGTTAGAGGTACCACACGAATATATCATTGGTCGTGTTGTTGCAAAGGACTACATCGACGAGTCATCTGGCGAAGTTATCGCTAATGCTAACGATGAGTTATCGCTTGAGCTAATGGCTGAGCTTGTTAAAGCAGGTCACACTCGCATCGCAACATTGTATATCAACGACGTTGATAGTGGTGCCTACATGTCGGATACAGTGCGTATCGACTCAACTAGCAACCGTTTGGAAGCTTTGGTTGAAATCTATCGCATGATGCGCCCTGGTGAGCCACCAACAAAAGAAGCGGCGGAAGCCCTATTTGACAATTTGTTCTTCTCTGAAGAGCGTTATGATTTGTCAACTGTTGGTCGTATGAAGTTTAACAGCCGTGTAGGTTATGACACGGACACAGGCCCAGGTACATTAAGCAAAGAAGACATCGTTGCGGTAATGCGCGTATTGATCGACATTCGTAACGGTAAAGGCGAAGTGGATGATATCGACCACTTAGGCAACCGTCGTATTCGTTCTGTTGGTGAAATGGCAGAAAACCAATTCCGTGTTGGTCTAGTACGTGTTGAGCGTGCAGTGCGTGAGCGCCTAAGTCTTGGTGATCTTGATGCTGTTATGCCACAGGACTTAATCAATGCTAAGCCTATTTCAGCGGCAGTAAAAGAATTCTTCGGTTCTTCACAGCTATCTCAGTTCATGGACCAAAACAACCCATTATCTGAAGTAACGCACAAACGTCGTATTTCTGCGTTAGGTCCGGGTGGTTTGACACGTGAACGTGCAGGCTTTGAAGTACGTGACGTACACGTAACGCACTATGGTCGCGTATGTCCAATCGAAACGCCTGAAGGTCCGAACATCGGTCTGATCAACTCATTGTCTACATATGCACGTACTAACGACTATGGTTTCTTAGAAACTCCATACCGTAAAGTAGCAGATGGTGTTGTAACTGACGAAGTTGATTACTTATCGGCTATCGAAGAAGGTCAGTTCGTAATTGCGCAGGCAAACTCGAACTTAGACGAGAACAATGAATTTATTGATGAGCAGATCCCATGTCGTCACAAAGGTGAATCGACATTTATGGGTCGTTCTGACATCCAATATATGGACGTATCTCCACAGCAGGTTATCTCTGTGGCAGCGGCACTTATTCCATTCCTAGAGCACGATGACGCGAACCGTGCACTCATGGGATCGAACATGCAACGTCAGGCTGTTCCGACGTTGAAAGCAGACAAGCCGCTAGTTGGTACTGGTATTGAATTAACACTTGCAAAAGACTCTGGTGTAACTATCGTTGCTAAGCGTGGCGGTGTAGTTAAATACGCTGATGCAAGCCGTATCGTAGTTAACGTAAATGAAGAAGAGCGTATTCCGGGTGAAGCGGGTATCGACATTTACAATCTAACTAAATACACACGTTCAAACCAAAACACCTGTATCAACCAGAAACCAACTTGTATGGTTGGAGAGCCGGTTGTACGTGGTGATGTACTAGCTGATGGTCCATCTACAGATTTAGGTGACTTAGCACTTGGTCAAAACTTACGCGTGGCATTCATGCCTTGGAATGGTTACAACTTCGAAGACTCGATCTTGCTATCTGAGCGCGTAGTTGAAGAAGATCGTCTAACCACGATTCACATTCAAGAGCTACAGTGTATCGCTCGTGATACTAAGTTAGGTCCAGAAGAGATCACCGCGGATATTCCAAACGTTGGTGAATCAGCGCTTGGTAAACTTGATGAATCAGGTGTTGTATACATCGGTGCTGAAGTTAAAGGCGGCGATATCCTAGTAGGCAAAGTAACACCTAAAGGTGAAACGCAATTAACTCCTGAAGAAAAGCTGCTACGTGCTATCTTCGGTGAAAAAGCATCAGACGTTAAAGACAGCTCGCTACGTGTTCCAAACTCTGTAACGGGTACTGTTATTGACGTACAAGTATTTACTCGAGATGGTGTTGAAAAAGATAAGCGTGCGCTTGAAGTTGAAGACATGCAGCTTCGTGAAGCGAAAAAAGACTTCAATGAAGAGTTCAAGATCCTTGAAGGTGGTGTTCTAACACGTGCGCGCAATCTACTTGTTAAAGCAGGCTTCGATGAAAGCCGTATCGCAGGTCTTTCAACTGACAAGTTGCTAACGCAAAGTCTTGCAGATGAACAGCAGCAATCAGAGCTTGAGCAATTAGCTGCACAGTACGATGAGCTTAAAGCCGAGTACGACAAGAAGTTCGAAAACAAACGTCGCAAGATCACCCAAGGTGATGACTTAGCGCCGGGTGTATTGAAGATCGTTAAAGTTTACCTAGCGGTAAAACGTCGTATCCAGCCTGGTGATAAGATGGCGGGTCGTCACGGTAACAAGGGTGTAATCTCTACTATCGTGCCAGTTGAAGACATGCCATACGATGAGAAAGGTCGTACTGTAGACATCGTATTGAACCCGTTGGGTGTACCATCGCGTATGAACATCGGTCAGATCCTTGAAACTCATATGGGTCTAGCTGCACGTGGTATCGGTGAGCGCATCGAAGAGATGATGAAAGAACAGCGTGAGCTTGCAGAATTACGTGATTTCATTAAGAAAGCGTATGAAGTGGGTGATTGTCGTCAGAAAGTAGATATTGATAGTTTCTCTGATGATGAAGTTCGTCGCTTAGCTGAAAACCTAAAAGGCGGTTTACCAATTGCAACTCCAGCATTTGACGGCGCGAAAGAAAGCGAAATCAAAGAGCTACTTGAGCTAGGTGGTTATCCATCAAGCGGTCAGGTAACACTTTACGATGGTCGTACTGGTGATGCGTTTGAACGTCAAGTAACTGTTGGCTATATGTACATGTTGAAACTTAACCACTTGGTTGATGACAAGATGCACGCACGTTCAACAGGTTCTTACAGCTTAGTTACTCAGCAGCCGCTGGGTGGTAAAGCACAGTTCGGTGGACAGCGTTTCGGTGAGATGGAGGTATGGGCATTAGAAGCATACGGTGCTGCCTATACACTACAGGAAATGTTGACAGTTAAGTCGGATGACGTAAATGGTCGTACTAAGATGTATAAGAACATCGTTGACGGTAACCACAAGATGGAACCGGGTATGCCAGAGTCATTCAACGTATTGCTCAAAGAAATCCGCTCACTGGGTATCAACATCGAGTTGGAAGAAAATTAATCCGACCGCCGCAGCTAAAACTGCGGCAGTTACCCTCCCAGTGGGTAGCCGGACTGAAAGAATGAAGGGGCAAGCAATGCTTGTCCTCAAGATTAACCTCCGACAGGAGAGCTAAGGTGAAAGACTTACTTAAGTTTCTGAAGCAACAAAATAAGACCGAAGAATTTGATGCAATTCGCATTGGTCTTGCTTCACCAGACATGGTGCGTTCATGGTCTTACGGTGAGGTAAAGAAACCTGAGACAATCAACTACCGTACTTTCAAGCCTGAGCGTGATGGCTTATTCTGTGCCCGTATTTTCGGCCCAGTGAAAGATTATGAGTGTTTATGTGGTAAATATAAGCGCTTAAAACACCGTGGTGTGATCTGTGAAAAATGTGGCGTTGAAGTAACGTTAACTAAAGTGCGCCGTGACCGTATGGGTCACATTGAGCTTGCAAGCCCTGTGGCGCATATCTGGTTCTTGAAATCATTACCATCTCGTATTGGTTTAATGCTAGATATGACATTGCGTGATATTGAACGTGTACTTTACTTTGAATCATTTGTGGTAACAGAGCCTGGTATGACGACGCTTGAGCGTGGTCAGTTATTAGGTGAAGAAGAATACCTAGATGCACTAGAAGAGCACGGTGATGAGTTCGAAGCGAAGATGGGTGCAGAAGCTGTACTTGATTTGCTACGTGAACTAGACCTTGGTCAATTAATCGCTGAAATGCGTGAAGAGTTACCAACAATTAACTCTGAGACTAAGCGTAAGAAAATCACTAAGCGTCTTAAGTTAATGGAATCTTTCCACCAATCAGGTAACAACCCTGAGTGGATGATCATGAGCGTGCTTCCGGTTCTTCCACCAGATTTACGTCCATTAGTACCACTAGATGGCGGTCGTTTTGCAACGTCTGACTTGAACGATCTTTATCGTCGTGTTATTAACCGTAACAACCGTTTGAAGCGTCTTTTAGACTTAGCTGCACCAGATATTATCGTACGTAACGAAAAGCGTATGTTACAAGAAGCGGTTGATGCGCTACTTGATAACGGTCGTCGTGGTCGTGCGATTACAGGTTCTAACAAGCGTCCACTTAAGTCGCTTGCGGACATGATCAAAGGTAAGCAAGGTCGTTTCCGTCAAAACCTTCTTGGTAAGCGTGTTGACTACTCAGGCCGTTCTGTAATCACGGTTGGTCCTACGCTTAAGCTACACCAGTGTGGTCTTCCTAAGAAAATGGCACTTGAGCTATTCAAGCCATTTATCTACGGTAAGCTAGAGCGTCGTGGTATGGCGACAACTATCAAAGCTGCTAAGAAGATGGTTGAGCGTGAAGTACCAGAGGTTTGGGACGTACTAGACGAAGTAATCCGTGAGCACCCGGTTCTACTTAACCGTGCACCGACACTTCACCGTCTTGGTATCCAAGCATTCGAACCGGTTCTTATCGAAGGTAAAGCGATTCACCTGCACCCACTAGTGTGTGCGGCCTATAACGCTGACTTCGATGGAGACCAAATGGCGGTACACGTACCGTTAACGATTGAAGCACAGCTTGAAGCGCGTGCGCTGATGATGTCGACTAACAACATCCTATCTCCAGCGAACGGTGAGCCAATCATCGTACCTTCACAGGACGTTGTACTAGGTCTTTATTACATGACGCGTGACCGTATTAACGGTAAAGGCGAAGGCATTGTATTCAAAGATCCTAAAGAAGCAGAAAAAGCATACCGTACAGGAGCTGCCGAGCTTCACGCTCGCGTAAAAGTTCGTATTACTGAAACGCGTATTGATGAAGAAACCAAAGAACGTTCAGAAGTAACAGAGATCATTGATACGACAGTTGGTCGTGCGATTTTATCACTTGTGTTACCTGAAGGTTTACCGTTTGAGCTTATCAATAAAGCACTAGGTAAGAAGCAGATTTCTGGTCTATTAAACGAGTGTTACCGTCGTCTTGGTCTAAAAGATACGGTGGTATTTGCTGACCAAGTGATGTACACCGGTTTCCACTATGCGATGAAGTCTGGTGTTTCAATTGGTATTGATGACTTAGTTATCCCACCAATTAAAGCTGAAATCATTGAAAATGCCGAAGCAGAAGTAAATGAAATCAACCAACAGTTCCAGTCTGGTCTTGTAACTGCGGGTGAGAAATACAACAAAGTTATCGATATCTGGTCACGTGTTAATGAAAACTTATCACGTGAGATGATGGCTAACTTGTCAAAAGACACCGTTATCAACGCTCAAGGTGAGCAAGAAGAGCAACCGTCATTTAACTCAGTGTTTATGATGGCCGACTCGGGCGCTCGTGGTAGTGCCGCTCAGATCCGTCAGCTAGCTGGTATGCGTGGTCTAATGGCACGTCCAGATGGTTCAATCATCGAAACACCTATTACGGCTAACTTCCGTGAAGGTCTAAACGTACTACAGTACTTTATCTCAACTCACGGTGCGCGTAAGGGTCTTGCCGATACGGCACTTAAGACAGCGAACTCGGGTTACTTGACTCGTCGTCTAGTAGACGTAGCACAAGACTTGGTTATCAATGATGACGATTGTGGCACATTAGATGGTCTAACAATGAAACCGCTTATCGAAGGTGGTGATGTTGTTGAGCCGCTACGCGAACGTGTACTAGGTCGTGTTGTTGCTGAAGATGTTGTGAAGCCAGGTACTAACGAAGTATTGGTTGAGCGTAACATTATGCTTGATGAAAAACTGTGTGACCTTTTAGAAGAGCACTCAGTGGATGAAGTACGTGTACGTTCTGTAATCACTTGTGACAATGACTTTGGTGTATGTGCTAAGTGTTACGGTCGTGACCTTGCACGTGGTCACTTGATCAATGCTGGTGAGTCTGTAGGTGTTATCGCTGCACAATCAATCGGTGAGCCAGGTACACAGCTTACGATGCGTACATTCCACATCGGTGGTGCGGCGTCAAGAGCATCTGCTGAGAACAGCGTACAAGTTAAGACTAACGGTAGCCTTAAGCTGCACAATGCAAAATATGTATTGAACACTGATGGCAAGATAGTAATTACGTCACGCTCTACAGAAATCACTATCATCGATGAGCACGGTCGTGAGAAAGAACGTTATAAAGTACCTTACGGTGCGGTATTAACGGTTCAAGATGGTGCAGACGTTAAAGGTAACGACATTGTTGCAACTTGGGATCCGCACAGTCACCCAATTATCATCGAACATGAGTCTAAGATCAGCTTCTCTGACATCGATGACAGCAACACTGAAGCACAAACGGATGAACTGACTGGTCTAACCCGTGTGGTTGTTAAAGACTTGTCTAAGGTTAATGCGAAAGAACCTAAGCTAATCGTAGAAAACGAAGAGCGTGGTTTACAAGAAATTCGCTTACCATCGTTTACCACTATCGAAATTTCAGATGGCACAACGGCTGCACCTGGTAAGGTTCTAGCGCGTATTCCACAAGAAGGTTCGAAGACACGTGACATTACCGGTGGTCTACCGCGCGTAGCGGACTTGTTCGAAGCACGTAAGCCAAAGGATCCTGCAATTCTTGCAGAGATCACAGGTACTATTAGCTTCGGTAAAGAGACCAAAGGTAAGAAACGTCTTGTTATCACACCTGAACAGGGTGATGCATACGAAGAGATGATCCCGAAATGGCGTCAGCTTAACGTGTTCGAGGGTGAGCAGGTTTCTAAAGGTGAAGTTATCGCCGATGGTCCTGAGTCTCCACATGACATCTTGCGTCTACGTGGTGTGACTGACGTATCTAACTACATCGTAAACGAAGTACAAGAAGTATATCGTCTACAGGGTGTAAAGATTAACGATAAGCACATTGAGACTATCATTCGTCAGATGCTACGTAAGTGTATCATCCTAGATGGTGGCGACACTGAGTTCCTTGCGGGTGAGCAAGTAGAAGTGGCTCGCGTAAACATCGCGAACCGTGAGCTTGAAAAGCAAGGTAAGATCCCAGCTAAGTTTGAAATTCAGCTGATGGGTATTACTAAAGCATCACTTGCAACTGAGTCGTTCATCTCGGCTGCATCGTTCCAAGAAACAACACGAGTTCTAACGGAAGCGGCTGTAAATGGTAAGAGCGACGAGTTACGTGGTCTGAAAGAAAACGTAATCGTTGGTCGTCTGATCCCTGCTGGTACAGGTTTCGCGTATCACCAAGATCGTATGAACCGTCGCAAGCAAGCAGAGATGCCAATTGAAGAGCAAACTGTAAGCGCTGAAGAGGCAACTCAAGCACTTACTGATGCACTTAACGCTGATTTACTAGGTGGAAACAAATAAGGTTCCATTTATAAATATGCTTGAAAAAGCCGCCTTTATTGGCGGCTTTTTTGTATTCAATTTTTATATTTCAAGTGCCGGTCTGTTATCAAGGCTGTTCATTAAAATGTTAGCCATTTTTTTGAGTATATACTCCTCCAAGAAACAGACCTCACTCCAACTCGCTTAAAAAGCAGTCAAAAAGTTCTAAAGTGAATCTAAAATAAGTAATTACTTTTAATTTTTTTTTGCGAAACAAATTATTTGCCCCAAGTAATACGCGATGTAGCGACCAGAAAATGCATATTTTTATACGCAACTTCATGATTAAAAAGCTTTTATAATAACTTATTAACTAATAAATCTTTTTATTAAAAATCCATTGATCTCATTAACATTAAGCTCTAATATGGGTACGAAATTTATACAACCAGCTTGAGAAGTAGGAAGTACAAGCAGGTAAAATGTTAAAAGGAATTTTTAATGACACATGCTATTACGTATAAGCGTGCTGGGTTCTGTGTGGCTTTTTTACTGGTTAACACATTTACTGCTCACTCAGCATTGGCCTCTAGTGGAAATTGCCCTGCAAAATTTCAGGTCAGGCATTTTCAGCCACAGATCTGTTACTCTGAATACGATCAGAGCAGTTGTAATGATGTATGCGCAGCAGCGACCCCAGCTACGCAACCTACCTGTTTCAAAGAGCTATCTTTGCCATGTGATGTGGTTGCAGATATGCGTTTAACAGCAAAAGGCTATCAGCAAGAAGGTGGACAGTCATGGTTTCACGTGAGTGATTTACTGTCTTATACACCACTACATACAGAGCTGAATGTTTTTCAGGCTTCTCTACATTATGAGTTGTATCAGGACTATATTAACACTCCCGGAAATTTCGGCTTTACGCCAGCGAGTGATGAACTTCGCAAACAAAATTTCAGACTAGATCTTCTAGGCCGTCTTGAACGGGAGTCAACGGCACTTAGATATGCTGCTGTTTATCGACGCTATTCTTTAGGTGTTGAACTTGAAGAAAGACTCAATGAGACATTTGCACAAATGATGTCTGATATAGACAGGTTTTCATACTTCAACGCCAGCGAAAAACAGAGCTTAAAGGATGAGCTTAGCAACAACCTGTCAGGACAAGTTCGTCTGTGGAACCTGTTAAAAAGGTATAGTCTGGAAACCATAGCAAACAGTCGAGTTAGACACTTAAACCGTCGTATGTCTACCTACGTGTCGCTGCTCCAGGATTTACCAACTGACCTACAAAGTATCATGATCAATAAGTCAGTGGTACTTGATAAGCATATAGATATTTCGCTTGCACGATGCGAGCAGGGCATTTGTTTCAACGAAATTGTTGCACCACAGGGTACACCTTTTTACCCGAACTTTGACCATCGTTTGTCTTACTTTGAACAGTCTTTGATAGCACTGGCTAATGAGGCATCTGCGCTGGGCTATGTGTATGATGGAGATTATCAGTTAGTCCCTCCACAGCAACTAAGATTCCCTGATTTAGCGGGCTTTGTCAGCAATAAATTATCTGACTATCGAGCTGAACGCACAGATGTAAATCTCGAACGATTGGCTACCGCAATTAACGTTGCATATCTTGCGAAGAACTCATCGGGACAGCAAACACTGGCTAATTTATCTCAACTTGCTGATGTAACAAACAACCAAGGTCTTGTGACGCTTGAGACACTCGCGAGTAAACCGATTTTGTTATGTAAGGAGTTTAACAAGATCAGCCCTGAGATGACGCAAATACAAAATGAGAGTTTTCAGTTAGCAGAGGAAGCCAACAGAATACTCGATATCATGCTTAACCTCGATTATTCAGAACAACTGATGTTTCAGTTAGAAGAAATAATTTTAAAACTTGAAGCGTTAGCAATGAGAAGTCAAGTGATTGCTAATGTTAGACAGTTTGACGAAGACCGAATTCTGACCATCAATTGGCAATTGTTTGACTTATCAGAAATGAACAGTGATGAGTTGCTAATTGAGGTGGAATATTTTGATTATAACGGAATGTTCTGGATCCCAAGAATGTCTGTCAATTTGCCCGAGCTGTTTCCTTCAATAGATGGTCTCAGTACATCGACAAATTCACTACTGCCCACAGCGGTGGGGATTAACTCCCCGTTGAATAATTTGCAGTTAAAAATCAGACAGTCGGCATTTCACGGATGTTCTGAGAATAATCAGCAAGTCAATATGGTAGTTAAAATAACTGATGGGCAAGGAATCGTAAGCCGTCAGGTTTTAACTGCAACCCTCGAGCAAATATAAGTTCTATTAAAGGATATAAATAATGAAAGCTTTATTAATAGCGACCTTGTCTTTGACAAGTGCGGCGTCGGCTTATGCCTTTCCGGTCAAGGTTTTTGATGCCGAAGAACAATGTCAATCGCGTATGACGTCACAAGGAAAACGTTTTGTTCCACCTTGTCAATTCTCAGGCATGAATGTGTACGCTGAGAAAAATAATGCTTATGCAAGCGGTAGCCTGATTAATAATGGCTTGTTTAAAACGATGCTTAACTACACCTTTGCATGTGAATCAATACGTCCACTATCAGTGCGCTTCACGTTATCAAATGCGGATGGCTCTTCCGTATCAAACCGTATCGCTGGGTCTCGTACCTATGAGCCAAGCTCGGTTGAACTAACTCATGGTAACAACGCTTCGGTATTAAACTTTGAGGAGCTATCAGGAGCAACAGGTTTTCAGGCGATGAAACCGGGTTGTAAGTTAGAAGTTCAGCAACTGGTTACCTACCCAGAGCCTCGTTATTTCAATCAAGTTGCTACGCACCTAGTGTCTTTTAATCTTCACTTAGAGCGCTTGATTGGACAAGCTGTACCCTCAACAGGCCACACAAATTTACTTACGGCTATCAACAACACAATTGCCACCTTGGAGTTTATGCAATTTGATGTTGAAGACGACATCTTGGCAGAAGAGCTACGAGATGTGTTGGCTGATTTAAGCAGCACAAAAACTTATTTAGAAAATAACTGTGGCACTGGAAGTTACTCGAGTTTATGTACGGCTCAACTTGCGAACTTAAGAAGCTCGCTGTCTTCTGCTCTTTATGTAAATGAAAGCAATATTTCTCAGTTGTACAACTTCTTAAACTCACAGACTGCGTGGCTTGCGAATAAATACGTAGGCAGGGATCGTACGATTCTGCAAAGTGCAGTTAGTAAATTAAGCACAAGGCTATAAGTGCTTTTGTAATACTCAGTCCGAATCGCAAAGGATCTATCCATACCGTAAAGGAAATATAACTATGTACGGAAAACTCATAGCAACATCTGTTGCAGCCGCTTTGGTACACAGTGCCACGGCACATGCTTTACCTGACACAACATCAGGCAATCCACTTAGTAAGTTGGGTATTCATACTCCAGCTGGGGTTGGTGATGTGGTTCAGGATCATGAAAACCCTAAGACGCTCCATGTGGGCCCTGCTAACGATAAGGAGATTATCGGCACTTATTTCGACACAGGCGGTGGCCCTAGCTGTTCTGCATATGTCGCAATGAAAGAGCAAGCAAACAGATTACCAGCAACCGAGCAGGCTATTAAGCAAGCGATTGACAATGGTGATTTTGTTAGTAACTACTTTCAGCTAACTGTCGGTATTCCTGCGCGCAATACTGCTGCGACTATCAACATTGGCAATAAGTCAGAAGAGATCTATAACCTTGCGCTTGCAAATGGCGGCTTGATTGATAGATATCACGTATTAGAAGCACAGTGGTCAGATATTGCTTATGAATCAGAGCTATACAGAGACGAACTAGACACGCTCAAAGATGATCAAGCAGCAGCGAACAACCAATGTATCGTAAACTCTGGTGGTGACTTCTCTAAAATGTATGAGTGTATCGTTGGTGTAGCCAATACGTATACTCCACTGATTGAAGCTGCAAGAGCGAAGGTAAAAGAAGTTGACGAGCGTAAAGACGCAATCCGCGAAGACTACTACGCGGCTAAAGGTGAGTACAAAGCGTTTGAAGACAAGCTAAACCGTCTTAACAGTCAACTAGAGTTTGCAATGCGCTTGTACGAGTCTCAGCTTATGATCGTAAACAATGCGTATGACATTGAGTATAAAGCAGTTACAGAAGCTGGCAGCCTGATCGCGGGTATTGCTTCTGCAGGTTACAACTTGTGGGGTAACGAAGCTGCTATCTTGTCTAATACGCTAAGAAGTGCAGGCCAAACAGACTACTCAGTTCAGCAACTGAACGTATTTGATATTCGTCTCAACTCAGGTGTGACTCGAGATAACCCAAATATCTCAACAGACGATAATCAGCCTATTTTCCGCAAAAACGTTTGGACTTACCCGTCGAATACCATCATTAACTTCGGCAACATTGGTGACAGAACCATGCCGTTTGAGCGTGAAACAGTGGGTGACCAAATTCATTTTGACACAACTACTTGGGACTCACTCGGTTCTGGTGGTATTGACTTCCACGTAACAAAAGATGCGCGTTGTGGTGATTATGAGGCGAATGTAGAGCGTAACTACACTGCGACTCATAATGGCACAACTGCGTCTTGGAAAGTGACACGTGATGAATACAAGCCTGTTCTTAACAGCCCTGTATTTGCAACGAATATTGCGCTTTCATACAGCTATTATGCGTATCCTGGCAAACTCAAAGGTGAGTGTTCAATCGACGTTGATCGCATGAACAGTTACTGGAGAAATGCTGGTAAGTCTAAGAGCTGGAGCTGGTTCAAGACGAAAACGAAGAGCTGGGATCATATTCGTACTACGGCTCGTGATGAGCTAGGTATGGAATGTAAGCTGAGCTTAGTACCGCAATCAAGTGATCCTGAAGAAGCTGCAAGACTGGCTGAGAAGTTTGAAACACAAATGTACAACGATATGTGGCAAATGTTCTTAGCAGTTTACGCAGAGTCTTATGATGTGATTGTTAAAGACCCTGAAATAACAGATCCAGGTCAAAGCGATGTAGGTAAAACGATCGGTGACGGCTTGTTGACAGTTTGTCGGAATGCATATTGTCAGTTTGCAAATGTTGTTTTACGTGCCCTAGATAAGATCGGTGGCTCTAAAGCACAAGGTACTACATCTCACGTTTCACATGAATACGGAAAGATCTGGAAACGATACGAGAAAGACTCATTCAACGTATATCAAGGCAGTGCTTCTATCAAAGCTAAAGTGTGCGTTGACTCTAGTCAATGTAACTAAGCCATGATTTCTGAGGGGGCTTGCCCCCTCATATTGTTCCAAACGTTAATTTAGGATTTTTTATGAAGGCAAAGATTGTAATTGCAGTCATCTGCACAGCTGTAATCAGTTATTTGGGTTGGATTGTGTATACCCCTACAGATGAAGTACAGCCTCAGACTAAAAGCCCAAAGGTAGAAATGGATAAAGAATACAAAGAACCAGAGGCTCCAGAGCCAAAAGTTGTTACGACGAGAAAAAGCGTAGAAGAGATCGTAGCAAGAGCAAAAAATTATCGTAATCCGTCAGCGGTTATTGAGCAGGCGAACCAAGTTGACCCCAGTAAAGAAGAGGAATATTACGAGTTTATTATCACTTCTTTTCCGCACCTTAAAGATCAGGTCAATGCATATCGTGAGGCAACACGGGTGCAAAAAGAGCGCTTGGCAGCGCTTGCAAACCGAGTTGAAGAGCGAAACAAAGATGTCGTCGCATCGGGTTCCGCCTCTCAGAGTTTAGATGACGATATTTTATATGAACAAAATCAAATAGCTGAACATGCTCGAGTGTTGGGGAAGCAAGCTATGGCGCTAACCGAAGCTATTAGGCAAGCAGCGTACAATTAATTGAGAGTTAAAAAAGGAATACTGACATGATATGGAAAAATAGCTTTCCCATTCCGCTGTGCATACTGATCTCCGCATGTGGGGGTTCTAGTAGTACAGAGGTACAAGCAGAAACAAATAATGCTGCTAAAAATCAAGCACCTGTTGCAGTGATCACCACGAGTGATACAAATATTACTACAAACAAGTTAGTGCATTTTAATGCTTCGAAAAGCTACGATCCTGATGGGGATGTATTGAGCTATGAGTGGCAACTAACCAAAGGTGCTGAGCAAACTCCTGTTGCATTAGAACAGCATAACAAAGAAGAAATTACTGTTCAGCTTAGCAATAGTGATAAGTATGTACTCACTTTAACTGCGAGTGATGGCAAAGCGTATAGCAAACCCTCCAAGTTCGAGTTTGCTCTCAATGGTGAAATGACTTTAACAGCATCTGCTGGACAAGATATTACCGTGAAAAAAGGTCAGATTGTAGCGCTTGATGGTAGCGAAAGTCGTGATTTGGATGGGGTCATCACTAGCTATCATTGGCGCATTATAGAAAAACCAGACAATAGCCAAGCAAGAATATTTATAGATAAAAAGGTAAAAGCTACCTTCGTTGCGGATCAGGTTGGGCAATACATTGTCGAACTGAGTGTGCAAAATGAGCAAGGTGACATCGCCACAGATACACTGACGATCACCAGTGATGCATTGGATGTCAATTCACCTCCTGTCGTAGTGATCAAGGATGCAAAGAGCCAGATTAAGCCAAACGAAGTTATAGCGCTTGATGCCAGTGAAAGTTATGACCCTGATAGATTTGACAGTTTGTCATTTGCTTGGGAGGTGGTGTCACAGCCTGAGGGTGCTGATGCCAATCTAAGTACATTGTTTGGTGCGCAAACAAGCTTCTCAGCCATAACACTGGGCGATTACGAAGTAGCAGTGAGTGTTACTGACTCACAAGGTGCTGCTGCACAAGCTTCATACTTACTGTCAGTAACCACGGATAACTTACCACCTGTTGCACAGCTTGGTGCAGATATTAATGCACCAATCGAGCCGCTTGAACTTATTTGTCAGTCTTGTTTCGACCCAGAGGGTGAGCCGCTGACGTATCAATGGCAGTTGCTTAGTCGTCCACAGCAGAGTATGGCAGAACTGCAAGCAGCGACAGACGCTGTGGCCAAGTTACACCCTGATGTAGCTGGTGAATATGCTATTGCAGTAAGCGTATCTGATGGTCAAACTGAAGTAACATCCAATACCCAAACCTATTACATTGATGATAATCAGAAGCCAACAGCCCACCTTTCTGGTCCGGGTGAGGTGTACATTGGCGATACGGTTGAACTGGACGCCAGCCAAAGCTCAGATCCTAACAACGACACACTGACATATGAGTGGCAACTTATTGAAAGTGCGGCTGAGGTTCAATTACATACAAGAGATGACGGCACTGCATTTTTCACTCCAACAGAACTTGGTAACTATATTGTTTCTTTACGTGTTCATGACGGTCAATATTACTCCGATCCGTTAACGCATACAGTGCAAGTGAAATCTAATTTACCACCGGTTATTGTGTTAGAAAATGACGCACCAAGAGAAGCTGAAGTGGGAGCGCAAGTGCTGTTCAATGCGTCGGCAAGTTACGACCCAGAGGGTGATGCGCTCACTTATCAGTGGTCTTTGGATAAGCCTGAAGATTCAACAGCACAGTTATCTACCAATACGATAGCTACGACCAGCTTAGTAGCAGATGTAGCGGGTACATACTCTATTAACCTGCATCTTAGCGATTCAGCAGATAACGTAACTACTCAATCAGTGCGCTTAAATGTCTCAGATCCCGTCAATATGCTTACAGGCTATGTCAGAGGGAAGATAGTTAACTCTTATAGACATCCAGTTGCGAATGCAGGTCTAAATATCAATGGACAGCAATATGTTAGCGATGCACAGGGGGTGCTAAATGCTCGAGTAGAAGTTGAAGAAGGAGCTCCTTTGGTTGTTAGGACCGAAGATGAACGTTTAGCTTCAGGTGTCTATACAGCGCCGAGTATCACTCAGGATGAATTTGTTATCAACTTGGGTGATGCGTTTGTGCCACACATGCAACCGATTGAAGTCAGGCTATTAACATGCCCTCAGTACAGTGGTCCTGACGTTATTGAGGTTGGCTATCGTATGCTTTCAACCATCCCTGAAATGGGCTCTATCACAGCTGAATATGATCAAAAAATCAGCTTTACACTCGACGGCTTAGGAAGATCAACTCAAGCATTCAGCTTACCAGCAACCGCTAAGTATGAACTATACGTGGATGATAATTTAAAAATTACCACGCCAAGTAGTCAGCTGATGAATGTATTTTACTCGGTTGATATTCCCGCTAGAGGTTTTGTAACTATTTGTAATCAATAAACTAAAAGGAAATTTTACAATGAAAAAATTAACAACTGCATTGGCATTTATGCTCTCTTTTGGCGCTCAAGCTATCGAACCTATCTATGTAGGTGGTGAACAATATAGCTACACAATGAGTGACTTCACTCCGGTCTATGCAAATGGTCACATTGTGGGTTATGACGCAGCAATACCAGTTGGAGTGGATATGTATGATGACTTTATTGGTGATTACCCTGAGCTGATATTCGACGTCAGTGGTGAAGCGGTAGGCACAACGGATGGTTCTCCGATGTTGATGGACATGTCGGTAGTTTGTTCTGGCGTTGATATTGGCTATGACGCTGATGTGGTTATCAATCGTAGAGGCCGTTTAATACCTGCTCGTTTCTCTATTTATAACCGCACAAAAACCAATGGTGAGTGTCAAGAGTTGAAGCTTAGAATCAACAAAACAGGCTCATCAGCAACTAACCCAGCAGCAACGATTGACGCACTGAACGTGAACCTCATCGTCTTCTTAAATCTTAGCTTCTAATACACTAACTAAAAAAGGAAATTGTTATGAAAACTAAATTGATACTGCTCATTTTCTCGGCGCTGACCATACTTTCGTTTCGTGCTACGGCAAGTACTGAAGCGTTAACTGTAGACGCTTCATCTATGCTTGAGTTGTCAGCTCAAGAGCTTGCGCTACGATACCCATGTTGTGACAGATACCGTGACAGATATTGCGACATTCGAATTGAAGCGCTAAAAGAGTATCAATCAGTTTCACCAAAGGAAATGGTGGAAGCAGCTAAAGCCGTGACGATGACCTCTCCAATATATATTGGTGGTGCACGTTATACGTTAAACAAGTCAAGCTTTACTCCTGTCTATACTACCCGTGTGATTTATGAGCCATGCCTTATGCCTGAGCCCATCACAGTGAACGTTTTAACTGGTTATGAAGCGAGATTCGCTGTGTATGGTGATTATAGCCAAGACCTGTTTTTTGACATCAGTGGTCGTTCAGATAAATCAATGAATCTATCTGTATCATGTGGTTCTTTCAGTGGCTCCGACTCTGGTACTAAGTGGGTGGTTTCGAAGCAACAAAACACCGGTGGTAGCTGTAAATCAATGCTAGTGAAATATTCATTCACTAATTCGACAGCACCGACTGCTATTGACTTAAACATTATGATCTCTGAAGAGCTTAACTAAGTAGTTTAAAAAAGGAATTGATATGAAATTAGTTAATTTGTGTAGTGGTACTTTGCTTGCTTTGGCTGCGGTAAGTTCGCTTTCGGCTCAGGCTAAGCCAAATGATGGCATCTACCCACCACCGACTGAACCATGTACTTATAGTACAGGTCCAGAGGTCATGTCGCTTGGGGTGCAAGCCTTTAATCTAAACATTCAGCAGGCATCTCCGATTTTTATCGGGGGAGAACGTTACACCTTAAGTCGCAGTGACTTTACACCTATTTATCAGAGAGTGACTTATACCTGTCCTGGTTTAGACCCATTGGTCGTGGACGAGTATTCGGGCTACACATTGTCGCTGCCTGTATACAATGATTTTGGGCAAAAGCTGTACTTTGATATTTCTGGTAGAGCGGCTAAGTACATGAATTTAAGTGTCTCGTGTGGTTCATTCAGTGCCTCTGACTCAGGAGATAAGTTTTATATTTCGCGCTCGGCGATTACTGGCGGTAGTTGCACACAACTGGACTTGAAATTGACTTTCAACAAAAGTTCTTCTCAGCCCAGTTATTTAGACTTGAATGTGATGATCTCCGAGGCATTGGATTAACCAATAAAGGAATGCTGTACAAGGCTGGAGGTTGTGTTACTAGCCTTGTACATAGCACGAATACAAGGAAATAAAAGATGAAAAAACTTTTGTTAGCAGCAGGCATCTTGGCCTGTTCGAGCAGTGTAGTTGCCTTGGAGACAGGCAACACTGTGACTGTCAATCAAGAAACATTGCAATTGAGTACTGCGGATTTTACGCCCATTACAACAGTGTGGGCTGGTCGAACTGTTGTCACGGGCTACCAAGCTTTAGTGGACGTACAAGGCGCGCAGTCGGCACTATTTTTTGATGCCAATGGTGAGGTTTCGGCACGTTGGTTTGCGTCTAATTTCGCTTTAGTGACTAAGTTGAGCTGCAATGGTGTTCCAGTTGGAATGAGTAAAGCTTATGGCAAGCGCGTTGATGGTCAGTCGACACCTGCTCAGCCGACAATCACTGAGTTAAGAAAAGGCGTTGAGGGCTGTACTCAGTTAAAAATCGAATTATCTAAAGAAGGGTCTTTGAGCCGCCAGTTCTACACTCGTATTCAAGATATTTCGTTTGCTATTGCAGTAAAGGGATTTAACTCACCTCAAGGAGCACTTTAAGATGTTAAAAGCAATTGCAATGGGCACCAGCTTGCTCGCATTCAGCACCCTAGGTCTTGCCTCTGAGATAAGCAATACATTCACAGATGCAGATATGTTGCAACAGGGCAACAGTTATGAATTGAATCTTGCTGCATCTGGACTAACCAGTGCTTCAGTAATCGAATTAAACTTGGTGATATCGGGTCAGGGAGCGTTAAGCTCTGGTCAGCAGCCTGCATGTACTCAGTGGCAAGGGTTGCAGTGTATGGGGGGGTATGAAAATACTTCTCAAAGTGAAGTTTTACATGAAGTGAACATCGCTGTAACTTGTGACGATCAGCCTTTATACGAAGACCGTAAGAGCTACAGTGAGTATACAAATGAAATACTTACTAGTGCAGACAGCACCTTAGCGTTCGATGTTTCGTTGGTCAAGTTGACGCCAGTAACATGTCAGTTAGTCAAGCTCAACGTATCCACCCTAAGTGGTGAACCTATGGCCAAAATACAAGGTTCAATCACTTTGAAGAATAACACTTCAAAGCCAAGTGCATCATATTATGAGGTTATACAGTGAAAAAACTACTCATTATTTCGAGTTTATTAACAGCTTCTCAAGCATTCGCAGACCCTATTGATGTTGGCGGTGTGGCTTATGAGCTAGGTTTTAGTGATTTTACGGCTATAACAGAACCATATGCAGGACGAGAAGCGGTAGTAGCTTATGAAACTACGCTGGACGTGGACGGTGATTTTGGACAGGATCTAAACTACCGTATCGCTGGTAAAGTCTATACGCGATGGTTTGCAGGTAACATGGCTGCCACACTATCAGTGACTTGCGATTCACCCTATATAAATACGCCTATTTTTATAGGTGAAGATATGGACTTTGGTATAAGAATTGATGGTGTTTCATACTTAGCTAAGCCAAGTATCTCAAGCTATATCAATACAGACGGAAACTGCCAGAAGATGACTGTTCGCATAGATAAAGAAGGTCACCTAAGTCGCCAGTTCTATACCATAGTGACTGATCTGCAATTTAACGTTCAAATTATTGAGCATATACCTCGTTAATATTACAAGGCACCTCTAGGTGCCTTTAATTACAAGGAGTGGTTAATGAAACACTTAATAGCACTAGGTGCCTGTATGATGGCATCAAGCGTATCGGCACTGCCAACCTTTTTTGTTGGCGAAACAGCCCAGATAACCAAGGGTGACGTGCAAGTAATTAAGCAGCTTTATAAGCGTGAAAATGGTGTTGATAAGTATGCCGAAGTCGCATATGAAATTGAGTTTCCAATGTATGGTTCATGGGGACTTACGGAGCTAGATGTTCAGTTAACAGGTGATATTACATCGGCATGGTACTCGTCAAACTTTGGTATGACCGTATCAGTATACTGTAACAACGTTGTAGTTGACTCCGATACGTCGTATGGTGTGCGTTATGACAGAGCAAGTTATGTGGTTAAGCCTCAGTTTCGAGTTGAAAATCACCCAATTCCAGCAGGGTGTGAATCAGTAAAGGTGAGGATGGACAAACTGGGTAGCCTTGCTCGTATGTACTATACCGATATTGAAAACATTGACCTTAGGCTGTACATGACGAGTAAGTTCTAGCTGCGAAATTGTAGAATTAATTGCAGAAATAGAGTTCTAGGTGATAACTCCAAATTTCTTGATAAGATAGTACTTTCGTCTCGAGTCATGGAGTTCTCACTTCGCCTACCAATTACAGTATTCACTGTTTTGCGCGTGAACCAGCAACAATCCCCTTCAAAAGCGTTAAAGTTAGCGCTTTTGGGACGGTTTTTATTGACAGGTCAATCTTTGCTCATTAAAATTCGGCCACCCATTTATTCGTTCCATGAAAATGGCGAAGAAATTGGGTCGATTTTTTATATTTTTTCAGTAGTAATTTTAACTAATCAGGAGCTATTTAATGGCAACTATTAACCAGCTAGTGCGTAAGCCACGTCGTAGCAAGGTTACAAAAAGTAACTCAGCTGCGCTTAAAGCTTGTCCGCAAAAGCGTGGTGTATGTACTCGCGTATATACAACTACACCTAAGAAACCAAACTCAGCATTACGTAAAGTAGCGCGTGTACGTTTAACTAACGGTTTCGAAGTAACATCATACATCGGTGGTGAAGGCCACAACTTACAAGAGCACAGTGTAATCCTAATCCGTGGTGGTCGTGTTAAAGACTTACCAGGTGTGCGTTTCCACACTGTTCGTGGTGCACTTGACTGTGCCGGCGTAAACGACCGTAGACAGGCTCGTTCTAAGTACGGTGCAAAACGCCCTAAGGGCTAATGGTTCTCCGTTAGTAAGGCCAAGCACTTAAGTTTTAATTTTTAAATAATTTGTTTTGGGAGTCGCCCAAAAAGGCGAACCTGAAGATACCGGAGATATAAAATGCCTAGAAGACGCGTAATAGGTCAACGTAAAATTCTTCCAGATCCGAAGTTCGGATCAGAACTTCTTGCTAAATTCGTTAACGTAGTAATGTTAGACGGCAAGAAATCTACTGCTGAAAAAATCGTATACGGTGCGTTAGACGTGGCTGCTGAGAAATCAGGCAAGTCGCACCTAGAAATCTTTGAAGCTGCACTTGACAATGTACGTCCACAGGTTGAGGTTAAATCTCGCCGTGTTGGTGGTTCTACATACCAAGTACCAGTTGAAGTACGTCCAGTTCGTCGCAACGCATTAGGTATGCGTTGGTTAGTTGAAGCTGCACGTAAGCGTGGCGAGAAATCTATGGGCTTACGTTTAGCTCAAGAGATCGTTGACGCTGCTGACAACAAAGGCACTGCGGTTAAGAAACGTGAAGACGTTCACCGTATGGCTGAAGCGAACAAAGCATTCGCTCACTACCGTTGGTAATCTGCTAACACCCTTTAAGAGGATAATATGGCACGTACAACTCCTATTGAGCGCTACCGTAATATCGGTATTTGTGCTCACGTAGATGCAGGCAAAACCACCACGACAGAACGTGTTCTGTTCTACACAGGTCTTTCTCATAAGATCGGTGAAGTTCACGATGGTGCTGCAACTATGGACTGGATGGAGCAGGAGCAGGAGCGTGGTATCACTATCACGTCTGCTGCAACCACGTGTTTCTGGAAAGGAATGGACGCGCAGTTTGACGACCATCGTATCAATATTATTGATACTCCAGGGCACGTAGACTTTACCATCGAAGTAGAACGTTCTTTACGTGTACTCGATGGTGCAGTTGTCGTGTTGTGTGCTTCATCAGGTGTACAGCCACAAACAGAAACAGTTTGGCGTCAGGCGAACAAATACGAAGTACCTCGCATGGTCTTCGTAAACAAAATGGATCGCACTGGCGCAGACTTCCTTGCTGTTGTGGGACAGGTGAAATCTCGCCTGGGCGCCACACCTGTGCCTATTCAGTTACCAATTGGTGCTGAAGACGAATTTAAAGGTGTTATCGATCTCATCAAAATGAAAGCTATCAACTGGAATAATGAAGACCAGGGGATGACGTTCACTTATGAAGAGATCCCAGCAGAGCTTCAAGACTTAGCTGAAGAATGGCGTGCTCACATGGTTGAGAGCGCAGCTGAAGCGTCTGAAGAACTAATGGACAAATATTTAGAAGACGGTGAACTAAGCGAAGCTGAAATTAAAGCGGCGCTTCGTAAGCAGACATTGGCCAATGAAATTGTGCCAATGACCTGTGGTAGTGCATTCAAAAACAAAGGCGTACAAGCAGTGCTTGACGCAGTGGTTGAATACATGCCATCACCTACTGAAGTTAAAGAGATTCAGGGTATTCTAGAAGACGACTCTGAAGGTACTCGCCCTGCAGATGATAGTGCGCCGTTCTCGGCATTGGCATTTAAAATTGCCACAGACCCATTTGTAGGTACTTTAACTTTCTTCCGTGTTTACTCTGGTACAGTTAGACAGGGTGACGCGGTATATAACCCGGTTAAAAGCAAAAAAGAGCGTTTGGGCCGTATTGTTCAAATGCATGCAAACTCTCGTGAAGAGATCAAGGAAGTGCGCGCTGGTGACATCGCCGCTGCCATTGGTCTGAAAGATGTGACTACTGGTGACACATTATGTTCACAAGAAGCTGTTATCACTTTAGAGCGCATGGAATTTCCAGAGCCGGTGATTTCAGTTGCAGTTGAGCCAAGAACCGTAGCTGACCAAGATAAAATGGGTATCGCGCTAAGTAAATTAGCGGCAGAAGACCCATCATTCCGTGTAGAAACGGATGAAGAATCAGGTCAAACGATCATCTCTGGTATGGGTGAACTACACTTAGATATCATTGTTGATCGTATGAAACGTGAATTCAGCGTTGAATGTAACGTTGGTAAGCCGCAAGTGGCATATCGTGAAACGATTCGTAACACGGTGGAAGCTGAAGGTAAATTCGTACGTCAATCTGGTGGTCGCGGTCAATATGGTCATGTTTGGCTTAAGCTTGAACCGATGGACATCTCTGATGATGAGGCTCCAACTTATGAATTCGTTAACGAAATCGTAGGTGGCGCAGTACCAAAAGAGTATATTCCAGCGGTTGATAAAGGTATTCAAGAGCAGATGCGACAAGGTGTACTTGCCGGTTATCCGCTATTGGGTGTTAAAGCGACGTTGTTTGATGGCTCGTTCCATGACGTAGACTCAAACGAAATGGCGTTTAAAATCGCAGGTTCAATTGGTTTTAAAAACGGTGCACTACAGGCGCAGCCGATTATTTTAGAACCAGTTATGAAAGTTGAAGTTATCACCCCTGAAACTAACATGGGTGATGTAGTAGGTGATTTAAACCGTCGTCGTGGCATAATCGAAGGCATGGAAGAAGCACTTGGTGGCTTGAAGCAAATTAATGCTCAAGTACCTCTTTCTGAAATGTTTGGTTATGCAACCGATCTTCGTTCAGCTACACAAGGTCGTGCCTCGTACTCAATGGAATTTTCCAAGTACGCAGAGGCGGCTAAGAGTGTATCTGACACAATTATTGCAGCTCGCGCTGTTAAGTAATTTTAGTTCGGTCCGGTCTCTAAGGGCTGGACTTTAATTTCTTTATAGGAATTTTTTAAGATGGCAAAAGAAAAGTTTGAACGCGTAAAACCGCACGTAAACGTAGGTACAATCGGCCACGTTGACCACGGTAAAACAACTCTAACAGCAGCAATCACTAACGTACTTGCAAAAGTATACGGTGGTGTAGCTAAAGACTTCGCATCAATCGATAACGCTCCAGAAGAGCGTGAGCGTGGTATCACAATCTCAACTTCACACGTTGAGTACGATACACCAACTCGTCACTACGCACACGTAGACTGTCCAGGACACGCTGACTATGTTAAAAACATGATCACTGGTGCTGCACAGATGGACGGCGCGATCCTAGTAGTTGCTGCTACTGACGGTCCTATGCCTCAAACACGTGAGCACATCCTACTTTCTCGTCAGGTTGGTGTACCTTACATCATCGTATTCATGAACAAATGTGACATGGTTGACGACGAAGAGCTTCTAGAGCTAGTAGAGATGGAAGTACGTGAACTTCTTTCTGAGTACGACTTCCCAGGTGATGACCTACCTCTAATCCAAGGTTCTGCGCTTAAAGCGTTAGAAGGTGAGAAAGAGTGGGAAGACAAGATCGTTGAGCTTGCAGAAGCACTAGACACTTACATCCCAGAGCCAGAGCGTGACATCGATAAGCCATTCATCATGCCTATCGAAGACGTATTCTCAATCCAGGGTCGTGGTACAGTAGTAACAGGCCGTGTTGAAGCTGGTATCATCAACGTGAACGACGAAGTTGAAATCGTAGGTATCAAAGAAACTACGAAGACAACTTGTACGGGTGTTGAGATGTTCCGTAAGCTTCTAGACGAAGGTCGTGCGGGTGAGAACATCGGTGCACTACTACGTGGTACTAAGCGTGACGAAGTTGAGCGTGGTCAGGTTCTATGTAAGCCTGGTTCAATCAACCCACACACTAAGTTCACTTCAGAAGTATACGTACTTTCTAAAGATGAAGGTGGTCGTCACACGCCATTCTTCAAAGGCTACCGTCCACAGTTCTACTTCCGTACAACTGACGTAACAGGTAACGTTGAGTTACCAGAAGGCGTAGAAATGGTAATGCCTGGTGACAACATCAAGATGACTGTTGAGCTAATCGTTCCAATCGCGATGGACGAAGGTTTACGCTTCGCTATCCGTGAAGGTGGCCGTACAGTAGGTGCTGGTGTTGTAGCTACAATCATTGAATAATCAATAGATTGCAGTAACACTGTAAAAAAGGTCACTTA
>NZ_MNAN01000009.1 GCF_001854475.1 Pseudoalteromonas byunsanensis | reverse complement strand
ATAATTCCTAGTTATCGTTACTTTTAAAATATGCCTCCTCGGGTATTGGCTTTGGTAATTTGCTTTTGTAAGGCGTTGTCGTTGACGTGGGTGTAGAGTTGTGTGGTGAGTATGCTTTGATGGCCCAGCAGGCGTTGAACAAATCGAATGTCTACTCCTGACTCTAGTAGTTGGCAAGCGGCCGAGTGGCGGTACATATGTGGGGTTATTTTTTCCACTTTAGCTGTTTTAGAAGTCTCTCTGATAAGTTTTCGAATAAAGTGTGCTGATGCCGCTTTGCCTCGGCTATTGGTTAATAGCAAAGTGTGATTAGCAGAGGTGATGTTTCTAAATGTGAGATAAGCTTTAATTAACTCCACAACTTCCTGACTAGGAATAAAAACAAAGCGCTCTCTTTGTCCTTTACCAAATATTTTTATTTTTCTTTCGCTTAGGAGCACATGCTTAATATCAATACTTACTAGCTCACTAACTCTAATACCTGTGGCAAACAACAATTCTATTACTAGCAGAGCCGTTAGTTGGTTTAAGTGTTTTGCTGTTGTAACCAAAGGATTCAGCGTTGCAACACTGTAGCTATCATCCTTAGCAATACGTAAATTAGCACGGGCTGTTCTGAGCATTTTTCTAAGGCTACTTTTCGGGATATTTCTTGGTAGCTGTGTGGGAACTTTTATGCTGATATCCGCTTTATGAAATGGGTTGATGTGGATGAGTTCTTCTCTCTCAAGCCATCTAAACATCGCCTTCAGGCAGGCGATGCGTCTTTTAATCGTTCGGACGCTAAGAGCCGTTTGTTGTAGCTTGTGTAGGTAGTTTTGCAGCTGTTTTTTATCAAACTCATTTACCGGTTGTTCGCGGACCAATGATTGAAATGTTGCTAAATCTTGACGATATGCCTTGATGGTATGCGCTGACAGTTGCTTATTCGTTTTGCAATAAGTTAGAAATTGATCACATGACTCGCTAATTTGCATTGATACTACTCTGTATAAATTCAATGAAATTAATATGATAGTGTAGTTATTGCTAAAATAGAAACAAAAATAATTTAAAGCGAGCTTTGAAATTCAAGGTTGGCTCTTACTCTTTTACAACTCATATATCTTACTGGCTTGGGTAACACATGAACGATAGCCGCATAGGTGCTTACTTTTCGCCGCATCTTATCTCAATATACGCATTTAAAGTTACATGTAGATAGTATGAGTTGGCCAAGTTTGTTCTATCGAGCGTTTAAGATTAGTATTAGATGACTAGACAAATAAATATAAACCGTAGTGAAAGCTACGGTTTTTGTGCTTTTATGAGGTGAGAGATGAGTTTATTAGAAGGACTAGAGCATTCATTGATTGCTGGCGAGCCTTATCACACAGAGCAACATTTCTCGGTTTTGAATCCTGCGACGGGCGAACAGTTAGCGTATGTTTCTGAAGTGGATGAGCAAGGCACTGCGCTGGCGCTGCGCGCAGCTACAGAGACGTTTAACACATTAAAAACAACCAGCGCTAAGCAACGCAGTGAGGTTTTATGGCGTTGGTATGAGCTGATGATGGAAAATAAGCCGCTGCTTGCTCGTTTACTTACACAAGAGCAAGGCAAGCCACTCAAAGAGGCGATGGGAGAAGTTGACTACGCTGCTGGGTATATTCAATGGTATGCGGAGCAAGCCAAGCGTAGTTATGGTGAGGTTATTCCTGCTAATGACACTCAGCATCAGTTAAGTGCTATAAAGCAAGGTGTGGGTGTTGTACTTGGGATCACGCCTTGGAATTTTCCACTGGCAATGATCACGCGAAAAGTCGCGCCTGCTTACGCTGCTGGATGTAGCTTTATTTTGAAACCGTCGGAACAAACTCCGTTGTCGGCACTCGCATTAGCGCAGTTAGCTTTGCAAGCTGGGATGCAAAAAGGCGCTTTTCAGGTATTACTAACATCCGACTCTGCCGGGTTAATTAAACCGCTTTGTCAGAATACTAATATTCGCAAGCTTACATTTACTGGTTCAACTCAAATCGGCCGTATTTTGCTTGAGCAATGTGCGAGTACGATAAAGCGCACCTCCATGGAACTGGGTGGTAATGCACCCTTTATCATTTTTAAATCGGCTAATTTAGATGATGCTGTTGCGGGTCTTATGGCTGCGAAGTTTCGTAATGCGGGGCAGACTTGTGTGGCTGCCAATCGTATTTTGCTGCAACAAGGTGTTGAGGCAGAGCTGCTACCGCGCTTGATAAAAGCGGTGGATAAGCTCGTTGTGGGCGATGGCTTAGAAGAAGGTGTTGATATTGGTCCGCTGATCACCCTTGAAGCCAAAGACAAAGCACAAAAGCTCATTGATGACGCCATTGAAAAAGGAGCTGAGGTTATTTATCAAGGTAAACAGCAATCAGGTTTGTTTATGGCTCCCGTTATATTGACGGGGGTAACCTCAAAAATGAAGATTGCAAATCAAGAAATATTTGCCCCAGTTGTGAGCATCATGTCATTTTCTGACGAGTCGGAAGCTATAGAGTTGGCTAACAGCGTCGAAGAGGGGTTAGCAGCCTACTTCTATTCTCAGGAAGTATCACAAATACATAGAGTTTCTTTGTCCTTAGACTATGGCATGATTGGTATCAATGAAGGCATGGTGTCAAACCCTGTGGCTCCGTTTGGCGGTATTAAGCAATCAGGGATGGGTAAAGAGGGGGGCCACCAAGGTTTGGATGAATATCTAACAGTAAAATACCTTTGCCAAAAGTTTGATTAACGCATTTTTTGCAATGGCTTTCCATTAGTCACAAAGAGCGATAAACTTTTGCGCTGGATTACTTTTTTTACTCATGCAAGGAGCGAAACCATTGCAACAAGTTAACGCACCCATGTTGGTGGTTTTAGCTGCTGGGCTTGGTAGCCGCTTTGGTGGTGGCAAACAAATTGCGCTGTTACCGAATATCAATCGCACTATCATGGAGTTGAGCATAGAAGATGCTTATAAAGCAGGTGTGCGTGAGGTTGTTTTAGTCATTAATGAGCAATTCAAAGCCGCGATACAGCAAGACATATTACCTCGCTTACCTTCACAAATGCAGATAACCTTAGTCGAGCAAAGTGTATCTCAAGTGCCAGAACAGTTTGCAAGTTACGTAGCACAACGCCAAAAGCCCTGGGGAACGGGCCATGCTTTGTTATGTGCAAAAGCATTAATCAATAAGCCTGCGATAGTGATCACAGCCGATGATTACTATGGCCCAACAGCGTATCAACAAATGGTAGAACATTTTCAGGCGCGTCCTGATGATATGGCGATGGTGGCCTACCCATTAGCAAAAACCTTGTCTGAGCTAGGAGGGGTCAATAGGGGGATATGCCAGCTAAATGAAGATAAATTAATCAGTGTAAAAGAGTATACAGATATCTATCATACGAAAAAGGAGATCATTGGTTGTTATGAAGGACAACAACAACGGCTGCCAGCAACAGCGCTTGCATCAATGACGTTTTGGGGGGTAACACCTAAGCTTCTAGCTAGCTTAGAGTTAGGCTTTGAACAATTCCTTAAGAGTTATGACAACGGTGTCAGAAAAGAGTATTATTTACCAAATTGTATTGAACAATGCATCGTATCAAGGAATATGGATTTGATTGTTTATTCAGCCGAAGATCATTGGTATGGCGTTACGTTTAAAGATGAATTAGCAGCGGTGGCAGGAAAAATATATGAGCAACGCTAATAATGAGAGTGAAATGCTCTTCGGTTGTATGCCATCAGTCAATGAGGTTAGTATGGAAAATCGTGCAGTAGCGGCACACCTATCACAGCAGTTTGGACTTCAGGGTGAGCAGCCTGTCATGAATCCAATTGGTAATGGGCACATTAATACGACAATGTTACTTAAGGATACAAAACAAGCGGTGGTTGTCCAAAAACTCAATACCGATGTGTTTCCTAACCCGGAACAGTTGGTAGAGAATGCCCGTGTAATTGAGCAACATTTATCTGATAAAGTCGCACAAGGTGAATATAGCTTACAGATTATCAAGCACTTACCAACGGTTGAAAATGAGTACTTGGTTAATCACAATGGTGGCATTTGGCGTGCGTTAGAGTTCATTGGTGGTAGTTATAGTGAAGATGTGGTTGATTCAACAAGTAAGGCGCAAACAGCGGCAAACGCGTTTGGTCAATTTGCCAAGGCACTTGAAGATTTTGAAGCTCAGCAATTACACCATGTGATCCCTGACTTTCACAATCTAGCTAAACGTATAGAGACATTTAAAGAGGTAGTTCTAAAAGACAGCCATGGCCGAGTGAAATTGTGCCTTGATGATATAGCGTTTTGCCAGTCGCAATTTGATTTAGCACAAGAGCTACAAGCACTGCTGAAGTCAATCCCACTGCGCCCTTGCCATAACGATACTAAAATCAATAATATGTTGTTTTGCACTAAAACCAATCAAAGCAAAGCGGTGATAGACATGGATACCTGTATGCCTGGTTATTGGTTATTTGATTTTGGAGATATGGTACGTACCTTTTGTTCTCCAGAAGCAGAAGACTCTCTGAACCTAGAAAATGTAGTGGTTAGAGAAGAAATATTCTCTGCAATTGTAAAGGGTTACGTAGAGCCGTTGGCAGATACTTTAACCGAACAAGAAAAAAGCAGCTTTCTACTGGGAGCTAAAGTGATGCCCTTTATGATAGGTTTGCGGTTTTTAACTGACTACTTGGATGGTGACAATTACTTTGCTGTCCACAGAGAACAGCATAACCTTCAGCGTGCTCGTAATCAGTTTAAGTTGTATCAAGATGTATTAGCTAAAGAGCGAAGACTGAAAGAAATTCTCGCTCAATACTGATATAAAAAAAGGCGCTAAGGCGCTTTTTTAGTATCACGCGGATTATCTTGAGTGCAGGTTACTTAGTCGCATTCCTTTTTGCATTGATCATGGCATGAGGTAGCGTGCTGGTGAAGTATCTTTTAAGGAATAATAATAATGACAAAAATGAATCGTCGAGATTTTCTTAAAGCGGCTGGCAGTGCTGTAGGGGCAACAGCCATTGCAGGAACGGCTCTGACGGGGTGTGCACAAAGTATCAGAGACAATGTACCAACACCTCAGGGGCAATCGGTGATGGGGTTGGTTGCGCAGAAGTTGGATATTGTGAGAGTCGGCTTCATTGGTGTTGGTCAACGCGGCTACGGACATGTAAAACGAATGAGCCAGATAGAGGGGACACAAATCGTGGCGATTTGTGATACTCATCAGGAAGTACTGGATCGCGCAGTTGGATATTTGACTGAACAAGGACAAGAAAAACCCGCGACATATACGGGCGCAGAACTGTCCTATCAAGATTTATTAGCACGCGATGATATTGATATTATAATCATCTCTACGCCTTGGAAATGGCATGCACCGATGGCCATAGATGCAATGAATAGCGGTAAACATGCGTTCGTGGAAGTACCCTTAGCGCTTACGGTGGAAGAAATGTGGGACATCGTTAATACCGCAGAACGCACCCAACGTCACTGTATGATGATGGAAAATGTAAACTATGGCCGTGATGAACTGATGGTGTTAAATATGGTTCGTCAGGGTCTGTTTGGCGAATTACTTCATGGTGAGGCGGCGTACATTCATGAACTACGCTGGCAAATGAAGGAAGTGGAGCATAAAACGGGTTCTTGGCGCACGAATTGGCATAGTAAACGTAATGGCAATCTATATCCTACCCATGGTTTAGGTCCCGTGTCTCAGTATATGAATATTAACCGAGGTGACCGGTTTGATTATCTAACGTCTATGAGCTCTCCTGCGTTAGGACGGGCAGCATACGCCCAGCGTGAATTTGCACCTGAACATCAACGTAACCAGACCAAGTACATATCGGGGGATATGAACACCACGTTGATTAAAACGCTCAAAGGCCGAAGTATTATGGTACAGCATGATACAACTACACCTAGACCGTATTCACGCCATAACCTGATTCAAGGTACTAATGGAGTATTTGCCGGATTTCCAAATCGTATCGCATTGGAGCAAGGAGGTGGGAGTAGCTACCATGAATGGGATTATGATATGGACAATTGGTATGCTAAATACGACCACCCACTTTGGCTAACTATGGGTGAGGAAGCTGAGCGTAATGGCGGGCACGGTGGCATGGATTTTTTGATGTTCTGGCGTATGATCTATTGCTTGCGCAATGGGGAACCTTTAGATCAGGATGTGTATGACGGTGCAGCATGGTCAGTGATCTCACCTTTATCTGCATTGTCGGTTGCTAATCGTAGCGCATCGATAGATATTCCAGACTTTACCCGTGGCGCGTGGCGACAAGGAAAACCTTTGGGCATTATTGGTGCTTAAAAGAGCAAATGATGAAACTACCTACACTTTTTATATTCAGTATCTTGTTCCTTAATGCGTGTGCTGTGCACACGAGCGAACCATCGCTTGAACAAATCGTAAATCGGTATCTTGAGGTATTTAAGAAACGTACCGATTTTGACAAGTTTTTGTCGTTCTATGATGAAAACGCGCAGCTTGAAGATATGGTATATGGTCATTACGCTGCGGGGCGAGCTGAGATCGAAAAGTTTTATGCTTGGCCACAAAGTCGAGTGACGGTATTGGACAATAAGCCTTTGTTTACTATTGAACAGAAGGTCATCGACAAGCAGCAGCGGGTGGCAATTGTATCCGGTCAGTTTCATCGTTTTGAGTACGGTGGTGAAAACCTTGGTCCTTGGCGCTTTTTAATAAAATTGCAATTCGGTGAACAAGGTCTTATTACATATCAACAGGACTGGATAAACTATACACCTAAAGCCATGGTGAATAACGGGGAAAACCTTAATATTCTGAGGCGTTAGATATTTTGGTTGGCGATGTTTTACAAATATTGGAGTTGTAATGAAGCTATCAGTTGAAATTAGTAAATATCCATTGCATGAAGATTATGTGCCTTTTATTAAAGACTTTATTGAACGTCTTAAGGCACATAAAGAGCTTAAAGTGGTTAGTAATTGTATGTCTACACAAGTATTTGGCGATTATGATGTTGTTATGGGTCAATTACAAAAACACATGAAACGTTCTTTCGAAGAGTACGGAAAAATCGTGTTTGTATGTAAATTTATCAGCGGTGATCTGTCAGCCTAATGTTAGATACCCTGTGGTTGCTATTTAGCATTCTAGTGGCACTTCCGTATTGGGAGTATTGTGCCGTTTTTCTTGGCCTCATTTATTTATTTTTGGCAATTAAGGAACATAACGGCTGTTGGATGTTCGGCTTTTTGAGTACATTCATGTACGCGTTGATGTATTGGCAAGGCGAACTATTTGTTGAGTCTTTATTGCATGGTTACTATATGCTGATGGCTTTTGTTGGCTGGTGGATGTGGCGACAGGGCTTTAAAAGCAGCAAGCTACCTATTTGCTCCTGGCCCGTAAAATACCATGCGCTTATTACTATTTTGACCATATTTGTGTCGATTATAGCTGCGTTACTGGCTAAGAAAGTGGGTTATCATACTCCTGTTATTTACATAGATTCTCTGAGCGTCTTTTTCTCAATTGTGGCAACCTATCTTCTGGTAAACAAGGTGCTTGAAAACTGGCTGTATTGGATAGTGATTAATACCGCCACCATGTATTTGTTTTTGGTCAAAGGCTACTATGCAACTTTGGTACTTAGCGTAGTTTATACACTTATGGCATGCTGGGGGTATAAATATTGGTACGAAAGCTATGAGCAACGTCGAGGTAAATCGCTTGGAAACCTATGATATGAAAGAGCAGGCATTGATTGCCAAGCTTACCAGAATCAAGCCTGAATTGACGATTTACCAACTAAAGCCGCTCAATAAAGGCCTAAGTAATGACAACTTTTGGTTAGATACTTCCTTAGGTCCATTGTTACTCAAATCATACCGCAGTCACTTTCCATTGAGTGCACTGAAGGCCCAACAGCGTCTAGCAATAGAAACAGAAGTTACTCAGTCGGTTGTTATGTGGCACGAAGAAGAAAAACTCGCGCTTTTTGCATTTGCGCCACAGACAAGAAAGTCTGTAGATTTGGAAGCGGTTATAACCTGCCTATTTGAAATCCATGAGTTTAGAGCTGATGAAGGCTGTGAAACTCTGGACATAGGTAACTTGTTGCGAGAATTGGACATTGCCGTTTATCCGTTTGCTGGGCGTGCGCTAAACTGGGCGATGGGTAAAATTGCTTCATTACCTAAAAATATAGCTTTTTGTCATAATGACTTGGTCACAGACAACATTATAGGTGTTGGACAAGGTATAAAGTTTATTGATTTTGAATATGCGGGCTACAACGATGTTTTTTTTGATTTGGCTGCGCTGAGTAGTAGTTTTAATCTAACCACAGCTCAGCAGAGTGAAATGTTGAACACATACTTTTTACTTAAGCACTCGTCGATTCCTGAACACGCGACTGACAAATTGCTGGCATACCAAATAGGCTATCTGTTGTTAAGTATACAGTGGTACGAAAATCGCGGTTACGTTGAACTTGCAGCTCCTTTGCGACTTCAACTACAGAGGTTGGTGGTTTAAATACCACCTAAGCGTTGCGCAAGTTCTTTGTATTTTTCAACATCAGCTCGGTCAAAAATAGGCTGTCCCTGAGGGTCCTGATCCTTTGCAACTAGCAGGTTTTCTCTTGCCAAACGTTTAACACGCTCAACTTTTACGCCCAGGAATTCAGCGACTTGCTCAGTGGTCATAGGGGTCATAAATATAGTCCTCTTGATGTACAAATTAGTAATGACACTTTGTTGTTAAGGTCATACGGTCATTACTTGGTTTTACTCTATTACAGTGCCCAATTTCGACAACCGTAACAATAAGCATAGTTAAATATCGTGTTTTTTGTGTCTTGTATAGTATTTTTTTGATTTTTAGGTTGTTTATTAACCGTATAGAGCACAAATGCTAGTATTTATTTTTCGATGCCATTATCATAACGCCTCAGGTCATACTGATGTGCTCTCGTGGTGAAATGGATATCACGTAGCTCTCCGGAAGCTGAGTTGCAGGTTCGATCCCTGCCGAGAGCGCCAGTTACCTTTACTGCTAGCAGATATGTTGGCACGTCATAACCAATGCTTAGTTTTGAAATAATAGCCAATTCCACCTGTCAACAAGCACAAAGAAAGCACAAATAATGCAAATGCATAGGGTGACTCTGTACCAGGGATCCCACCAATATTAACACCTAATAAGCCTGTCAAAAATCCTAATGGTAGAAAGAGTGCGGCAACAACGGACATAACATACATACGCTGGTTTAATTGTTCGCTAAGCTGGTTTGAGAGGCTATGCTGTATGACTTGAGCTCGTTCTATTGCTGACTCCAGTTCTTCAACATAACGACTTAGTGCGTTATTCGCTTCATCCAATTTATGTATTGCGGTATCGTTGAGCCACGATGGCTGGCAATCTACAAGCTCTGATATGGCGACCTTTTGTGGTTTTAAGTAGCGCTTTAGAGCAATGGTTTGACGACGATTGGTTGAGAGCATGCCGGCATCAATGTGTCCATCCTGATTATCTAGGCAATCTTCGAACACATCTAGTTGTTCATCAATTTGATAGATCACATCCTGCATTCTTGCGGTAAGACGCTGTACTAAACTGCTCAATAGGTCGGCAATATTGTAGGGGCCCTTTTTACTTTTCAGTGACTGTAATACATCTTGTGCAGACATTAATTGACGTTTGCGAAAAGTGATCAATAAGTTTTCATTCACAAAGCAACGGATAGAAACCATGTCTTCTGGACTTTGTTGCGGATTTAAGTTTACGCCTCGTAAGAATAGTAATAGTCCATGCTCAGCTTGAGTGACCCGAGGTCTCGTTTCGCCAGTTGTGAGAGCTTGCCATTCCCATTCTTGCAAAAAGGGTTGAGCTTTGAGCCATTCAATTGTGTCGGTGGCACTATAATCAAAATGTATCCAAACGGGCTTATTTTGAGCTTGAAGTTGACTCACACTTTGTAAATCACTTAACTCAAGAGCGCCGCCTAAGCCATCTAGTTGTACTGCATGTACTAAACCTGAATTCATGGTAATACTCCTTTGCAACAGTTTTACCATGGTTGTACAAAATTATTGATACTTCAATGTAATTTTCTAATTGTTTGGATAAATAATACTCGCTGTTATATGCTGACAATTGCTGTATAAGACAGTTTTTTAAGGAGCGAGTATGTCTAACATGATTAATGTTGGTTGGCGTGAATGGTTATCGTTGCCAGAGCTTGGAATTGATCGCATTAAAGCAAAAGTTGATACCGGTGCTCGTACATCTTGTTTACATGCATTTAGGGTTGAGCAATTTGATAATCAAGGACAGCCTTGGGTGAGGTTTTGGCTTCATCCAGAACAAGAACGTACGGACGTAGAAATCTACTGTGAAGCTGCGATTAAAGATGAGAGACAGGTCACGGACTCAGGTGGTCATACAGAAATGCGTTATGTTATAGAAAGTAACGTAGTCATTGCAGGGCAAGCTTGGCCGATAGAAATGACATTGACGAACCGTGACAACATGAAATTTAGAATGTTATTAGGACGTACAGCAATGGCTGGTCGAATAGTCGTTGATCCAAACGCTTCATACCTAACTAAAGAAATGGAACAACAATGAAAATAGCGATTTTATCCCGCAACAAACAACTTTACTCTACTCGTCGTTTAATTGAAGCCGCAAAACAACGGGGTCATGAAATTATTGTATTGGATGCGTTGCGCTGTTACATGAATATAAACTCCAAGGAACCAGAAATTCACTTCAAGGGGGAACGTATTACAGAGGTTGAAGCTGTAATACCTCGTATTGGTGCGTCTGTGACCTTTTATGGTTGCTCGGTATTACGTCAGTTTGAAATGATGGGTGTCTATCCGTTGAATGAGTCGGTAGCAATTACGCGTTCACGAGATAAACTTAGATCACTACAGTTATTGTCACGCAAGGGTGTAGGTATGCCAATCACGGGGTTTGCCAGCAAGCCTGATGATGTAAAAGACTTACTAGAAATGGTAGGCGGTACACCTGTTGTGATTAAGCTGCTAGAGGGAACACAGGGGATAGGTGTGGTATTGGCTGAAACCCGAAAAGCGGCAGAGAGCGTGATAGAAGCGTTCATGGGGCTCAAAGCTAATATTATGGTTCAAGAATACATCAAAGAAGCGGGGGGGGCTGACATTCGTTGCTTCGTTATTGGTGATAAAGTAATCGCTGCGATGAAACGTCAGGCACAAGAAGGAGAGTTTCGTTCTAACCTGCATCGTGGTGGCAGTGCAAGCCTAGTACGTATTTCTCCAGAAGAGCGCAAAACGGCGGTAGCCGCAGCTAAAGCTATGGGTCTGAATGTGGCTGGGGTTGATTTATTGCGTTCAAGTCGCGGACCTTTGGTGATGGAAGTGAACTCATCGCCGGGGTTAGAAGGTATTGAAAAAGCAACAGGCAAAGATATTGCCGGAATGATCATTGATTTTATCGAAAAGAACGCGGCATCTAAGAGGACTGCAACACGTGGCAAAGGCTAGAATAAACAGGCCATTCACCCTACTCGATACTTGTATTGGAGTGGGGGAAAGAGAAACATTATCGTTGGAAGTTGCCAAACTTTATACTCATACGCCGTTAACCATCCCAATTGAGGTGCTTAACGGTATTGAAAAGGGGCCCGTTGTCTTAGTTTGTGCTGCTATTCATGGCGATGAACTCAATGGTGTTGAAGTGGTTCGTCAATTACTAGGTAAGATAGACGTTCGTGAGCTTAAAGGCACCATTATTGCGGTTCCTGTGGTAAATGTATTTGGGTTTGTGCAAAAGTCACGTTACCTGCCGGATAGACGAGATTTAAATCGCTGCTTCCCAGGGTCAGAGCGTGGTTCACTTGGTGCCAGAATGGCCCATATGTTTTTCTCTCAAGTGGCCAGTTTATGCACGCACATTATTGATCTTCATACTGGAGCAATACATAGGTCAAACCTACCTCAAGTGCGTGCTGATTTGTCTTGCCCGGATACGGCTGAAATTGCCCATGCATTTGGTACACCTGTGGTGATTGATGCCACACTACGCAACGGTTCGTTGCGTAGTGAAGCCAGTAGCCTTGGGATCCCCGTTGTTACTTACGAAGCGGGAGAAGCCTTAAGGTTTGATCCCCTAGCGATCGCGGGTGGCTTACAAGGCGTTGAAAATGTTTTGAAAAAGCTAAAAATGCTCAAGGGAAGAAGGCGCAAAAAAGGGCCTGAAGCCGTTATTGCGTCATCAACAAGCTGGATCCGAGCTGAAGTTGATGGAATTGTGCGTGCTCAGGTTAATTTAGGTGAGCGCGTTACCAAGGGACAGGTGTTAGCCTACATAGATAATCCATTGGGTAGTAGCGAACTTGCACTCAAAGCTCCGCGCAGTGGTATTGTTATCGGCCAGCAAACGTTACCTTTGGTTAATGAAGGAGACGCGGTATTTCATTTAGCCTATTTTGCTCATGCAAATTCGCTGGTGGAGCAACAGGTAGAATCATTTATTGACGAGCTTAGCGAGACCAGCGAATCAAACGGTAATAATGTAGAATTAAACAACTAAGTAGCCCACACGTGTAGGCTACTTGCTCACTTTTTGGGGCCCAATACTCGTTTGGGCGCAGGTGCTTTGGGTTTACTTGGTTCTTCGCAAAGCACTAATACAGGGCGAGTGACAAACAAGTTATTTGGATAAATGACGCGGTGACCATCCACATTTTTCAGAACAACATTCATTAAGCCCATTTCAATGATACAGCCTTCAATGTAGTTTGCTCCTTCTACAATACGCACCCAGTTTCCAACTCGACAATAATTTTGTATAAACATCAGCAAAAATGAGGTGAGATTACTCAGTAAAGACCAGCCAGCAAAGAGTGCGACCCCCAGCATTGCAAACAAAGAGGAACCCAGTACCAATAGCCCTCGAAGTTCAATTCCCCAAAAAACAAGTAACAAACATATCAACACAATAGCTGTGATTATTTTTAATAATAGCTCGGCTCTGAGCTGACGGTGTGCGTCTATTTTCCCTTGGGTTACTCTTTCTAGTACCCGCTGGCTGTATTTAAAAATGATAGGAAAAAGTAGCAACACGAACACCGTGATCACTAAGCGATATTGTTCCGTTAATAAAGTTGTTAAGTAAGACAAGTCTCTATCCGATAACTGAAATTTGCATGGTTATAGCATAGCGATGTAACACTTAAAAGCGATTCTTTACGGTAAACAACCATTGAATGCCATCAATGTTTTCAGGTCCGTTAATTGGGGCTGCAACGTCTAAATGCAGTACTAATCCTGCGTTGGCACGGCTAGGTGCAAGGCGTAGCCCCATACCGATGTTTTTTAGGTAATTGGGGTCACTGTTTACTAATGAATGGCCACGTACACGACCAATATCGAAAAAGAGCGCACCGCCAACTTTAAACAGTTGTAGTAGATCATATTCCCAGTAGTAGCGCTTTTCCAAATTCACTAATACGCTTTTGCTACCATGTTGATAGTTAATTGGAAAACCTCGCAGGCCAGTTTCACCGCCTAAGGTTAATTGCATATCTTCAGTGAGGTTCTTAGCAAATCGGAGTTGAACTTTGGCATACCAAGACTGGTATAAACTGGTATTAAGGTAATACTCAAAATTTGCCTCAGAGATCATGTTACGTGCGGTATTTTGCTCGCTATTCCATTGTCCGTAAAGTGATAAGGCCACGCGCCACAAACTTCTATCTGAGGTAAAATGAGCTTTTTGTGCCGACAGTTGATAAACCCAGTGGCTATCATCATTGCTTAGTTGCGAGTCAGAGTATCCGAGCGTGGCATTGATGTTCCAGCCTAAATTTAAATCTTCAGTCCGGTAGATAGAGTCAAAGTTTCTGACTTTAATGTAGTTGTCTTCAAACCAATGACCCTTAACGTATGGGTAGCTTAAAGTTCTATCATTAGCGATAGGCAAGCGAGTCGTTGAACTCTCTTTGAATACATCTTCTTGGTGGCGAAAGCCGACACTTAAGCGTTGGGTCCAATCGCTAGTCAGTGCTGTAGCTGCGCCAAAGTACATATCAGATATTTGAGTGAAATGTTCAAATTCAGACACCACTTCTCCGGCTTCGTACAAAGACTCTACGCGTCGGTTTTCGTAGTCAGATATACCATAACTATAAGGTGTTTCGGTTGAGAAAAATGGATAATCTACACCAATGTAGTGACGTTTTCCGTCATCATTGTCTGCATATTCAATACGGCCACGATAGCGCGATGACAGTATGTTGGGGTCATCATACACAAATAAGTAACCAGAGCGGTCTTTGTCACTGGTATGTGTGAGTGACAACCTCTTTCCCCAGCCAAGCAGGTTTGTTTCTCTAAAACCGATGCGAGATGAGTTCTCGCCACCGCTACGGCTAAAGCTCAATTCTGGCAGTAATGTCCATAAATCACGGGTAACTACATTCACATGGATGTTGCCATGGCAGTCTTCTTCGGCAAATACTCGAGCGTCGTACAAAAAGTTTTGATTTCTGAGTAATCGCTCTGACTCTATGAGTCTTTTTTGTGAGTATAACTCACCCTCTTTAAACAATAATATGCTGCGTAATACTTCTGGTTTTGTGGTTATATGTGCGCGGTTAGCAAAACGAAACAGCGCATTATTTTCTTCGGGCAAACTAGTATCAAAAACATTGAGCTGGTGGAAACTCACGGTCTCAATGCGTTTGGTTTTGCCCTCAGGTGGTAGCTTAGGGTCTCTATCGAGTTGGCGCTGCAAGTTGCTGTTGAGAGGCTCTTCAGCTCTTTGGTTGGTACAGCTTTTTGTGATGCTCTCAAAGCTGTTAGCAACGCTTGAGGTGGATATTAGGGCGCTGAGAATGACTAAAAAGTGATTGCATTTCAGTGCCTTCATTCGCAACTCCCAATCAATTATTTAACCATATGAATGCTTTACTATAAACAAACCCTAGCCTTTAAGTCTATTTCATAATTAAGAATTTGATAGGAATAATTGCCCTAGTTCAGACAAAAAAGTTGCGGCTTCTTGCCCTTCCGGCGCTACCCAAATGCTCTCACTGTAGTGCTCAAAGTTGAGGTTGAAGCTTTGCTGGGCGTAGCTAAACCGCAGTTGGTGGCGGTCCGCTCCTTGAAAAAACTCTAGGATTTGGATGTGGTTTGGATAGTGTAAAAAAATACTGCTCCACAGCTCAAATTCGTCCGCATCGGGCAGGCAAGTTGGTGTAATGATCAGTATTTGATATTCTGGGTCAAATTCGACTTGGCTCATGATTTTTCTCTTAGCAAATTAGCTGGCAGCAAGATAATTACGAATAAGTTGCATAAAAGGTGCACCGTATTTACTGAGTTTGGTAAAGCCGACCCCTGATACCTTCAAGAACTCGCTGTCTGAGGTGGGCATAAGTTGCGCCATCTCTGCCAGCGTTTTGTCATTAAATACCACATAGGGTGGCACGTCATCTTCATCAGCCAGTTCTTTGCGTAAACTACGAAGTTTTGCGAAGAGTTTTTTATCGTAGTTGAACTGTGCCAGCTTGTCCTGATAAACGTGTTTTGCTTGTAGCCTAGGTTCTGCAAGTTGTAGAGTGTACTCGCCTTTTAAAACAGCTCTAGCGGCTTCAGTCAAACGCAAACTGGCACCTTGTGTAATATCTTGCGCGAGTAATCCGTGATGGATCAGTTGCCTTAATACGCTTAACCAAAACTCATTACTGTGCTGTTTACCAATACCATAAGTGCTAAGTGTATGATGTTGATTGTCTCTAATACGACTTGTGTTTGCCCCTCGCAGTACATCAACAATGTACCCTAGGCCAAACCGTTGCTCAGCTCTGTAAACGCATGAGAGTGCTTGTTGGGCCGCCAAAGTGCCATCAAAGCGTTTCGGTGGATTGAGGCAGATATCACAGTTGCCGCAGGGTTCACGCTTATACTCACTAAAGTAATTTAGTAGAATTTGTCTTCGGCAGGTTTGTGCTTCTGCAAAGCTCGCCATAGCATTAAAACGTTGCTCTTCAACACGACGTCTTTGCTCATCAGTAATGTCTTCGAAAAAGCGTTTTACGCGGCCAATATCAGCAGGGTCAAAATACATAATCGCTTCTGCGGCTAGACCGTCTCTGCCGGCACGGCCTGTTTCTTGATAATAGGCTTCGATACTTTTTGGAATGTCGTAGTGCAGAACAAAGCGCACATTTGGTTTGTTAATCCCCATCCCAAAGGCGACAGTGGCTACTACGATGTGAACATCGTCTCGGGCAAAGGCCGTTTGTACGAATTGGCGTTGCTCATTGCTCATTCCTGCGTGGTATGCCGCGGCATTATAGCCTGCGTCAGCGAGTTTTTCGGCTACCTCATCGACTCTTTTCCTGCTAGTGCAGTAGATGATCCCGCTTTGACCTTTTTGAGTTTTTAGATAACGCATGAGCTGTGATAGTGGCTTAAACTTCTCTTCGATGGTGTAACGAATATTTGGCCTATCAAAGCTGCCAGTGTGGATATAGGGTTGACTCAGTCCTAGCTGATGTACGATGTCATTGCGTGTAGCAATATCGGCTGTGGCGGTGAGCGCCATCATCGGAACTGTAGGAAATTGCTGCTTTAATTCACTCAGACGACAGTAGTGGGGTCTAAAATCATGCCCCCAATGTGACACACAGTGCGCTTCATCAATAGCAAATAAACTGATGTGGAGATTACTTAATCGCTCTTTAAATTCGTATTGCAGTACTTTTTCTGGAGCGACGTACAACAGTTTTATATCACCGTGATGTAGGCGCTGATAGATATCTTGTTGCTGCTCAAAAGTGAGGCTGTTATTGATAAATTCAGCTTTGATCTCTAGGGCTTGGAGTTGAGCAACCTGATCTTGCATCAGTGAAATGAGTGGCGATATAACCACAGTTAGGCCCGGCAGGGTTAAAGCTGGTATTTGATAGCACAATGATTTACCACCACCTGTTGGCAGCAATACCAAGGCATCTTGTGCACAAAGAACGGCATTAATTACAGCGCTTTGACCATCACGAAACTCACTGTAGCCAAAAATTTCTTTGAGTACGGTGTGGATGTTGGTTTGTTCTATATTGGGGGCTTGGTTTTCCATCGCCGTGCATTCTAGTTGTTTTTGACACGCTTGTCTGTAATTTTTAATGCTTGCAAAATAACCATTCTGGACTTAAATTTACTGGTCAGATGAGTGTTCAGGGGAAGTACATGGATAAGGCATTGTTGCTCAACCAAGTAGGCAATATTTTTGTTGAAAAAATGCCGTTTAATCGCTTTTTAGGGATTAGTATACAAACGCTCAGTGCAGATAAGGCACAAATACAATTGCCGTGGAAAGATGAATTTATCGGTAATCCAACACAAAAAATACTCCATGGTGGAGTGATCTCCGCTGTCCTTGACAATGTAGGTGGATTGCTGGCTGCCGCCTCAATCATTGATAAACTCTCAGCAGAGGAATTACATAGCGTTCCTAATAAATTGGCCACATTGGGCACGATTGATATTCGCACCGATTTTCTTCGTCCCGGAAGGGGGGAGCATTTCATTGCCAGTGCGACGTTGATACGTTCGGGCAATAAAGTGTGTGTTTGCCGGATGGAATTGCACAATGAGCTGGGCATACAATTAGCCTTTGGTACAGGCACTTATTTGGTGGGATAATGTCCGACAATCGCTGCAAATAAATCTACATTTATGCGGCCTAATTAGTCATTAATTTTTCCACAAAACAGGTATAATGCCGCCTCAATTTTTTAGGGGGTGGTATGGGTCAAAGCACAACACAGCAACAGGGATACATTTTTGCTGTACTGGCATTTTTTATGTGGGGCCTAGCGCCTATTTACTTCAAGCAATTAAATACAGTTGATGCAATTGAAATTCTAACTCACAGGGTGATTTGGTCGGTGGTGTTTGTGATCATCATTATCGCTTTGTTAAAGCAATGGCACAAAGTTCAGCATATACTGAAAAAACCAAAGTTGATGCTGATGTTATGCGTCAGTGCTGGGCTGCTAGGGTTTAACTGGGGACTGTTTATTTGGGCCATCAATAGCAACCATATTCTTGATGCCAGTCTTGGTTATTACATTAACCCTCTGCTGAATGTTTTATTGGGAATGATCTTTCTGGCGGAACGATTGCGAAAGTGGCAGCTCGTTGCGGTGGCGCTGGCTGTTATTGGAGTCACAATTCAAGTGCTAAGTTTTGGTTCCTTTCCTATTATCGCGTTTTCACTAGCCGGTTCGTTCGCTGTCTATGGTTTGATCCGCAAAAAAATTCCTGTTGAATCTTTACCAGGATTATTACTTGAAGCCGTTATACTAATGCCTTTTGCGATAGCGTATTGGTATTTTAGCGCGCCTACGGCAACATCAGATTTAGTCCAAAATAGCCTGCTAACGAATGTGCTTTTGATCAGTGCAGGAGTGGTAACAACCTTGCCTTTACTATGCTTTACTGCGGCAGCTAAGAGAATACCGTACTCAACATTGGGGTTTTTCCAATATATCGGACCCAGTTTGATGTTTATTTTGGCTGTCGTGTTTTACGGTGAAATATTTTCTGCGCAGCGAGTTGTGACATTTGCATTTATATGGAGTGCATTGGCTTTATTTAGTTGGGACTCTTATCACAGTGCCCGAAAGGCTAGGTACAGCTAATTAAAAAGGGCACATAGCCCTTTTTTATTAATACTGGATTTGGTTTCTGCCGTGCTCTTTAGCCTCATATAATTTTTCATCGGCTATTTTTAATAAGCCGTCAATTTTCGGCTCTAAGGCTGAGACAAAGCCAATTGATACTGTGAACGCGACCCGATGCTGAGTAAAAGAAGCACTGTTCAGTTCAACATACTGTCGAAACAATTCTAGTGCTTCGAGGTTTTGTTCGGCTGTATTGTCTAAGAAATATACAACAAACTCTTCCCCTCCCATTCTGGCAGCCAGCTGGTTTGGGAAAAACCTCTCAAACAGTGTCGCGAATGTGCTCAGTACGTCGTCACCTACATCGTGACCGTAGTTATCGTTGATATGCTTAAAGTGGTCGATGTCAATCATGGCAAGATTGCTATTGAGTTGTTTGGCAGTACGAACCTTTTGCTCACGAATTGTTTGTTCAAAAAAATAGCGGCGATTGGGAAGCTTGGTTAGGTAGTCGGTATTCGCCTGAAGCCTAATGGTTGCGATATGATCGAGCATATCCACGTTGAGGCTCAGTCGGCAGTAAAATTCTTCGGCATTGAAAGGTTTACATAAATAGTCGTTGGCACCGCTCTTTAAAAAGCGAGCTGATAAATGAGGTGCATCTGAACCAGACACACCAATAATAACCTTGTCTTCATTGCTGTACAGACGACGAATTTCTGCGCAGAGCTCCTCGCCATTCATTCTCGGCATTTCATTATCAGCGATGATCACTGAGATATCTGGGTTTTGTTTTAAGATTTCTAGCCCTTCAATGCCATCAGATGCTTCTAGTATCTGATATTTATGTCTCTCAAGTAGGTTTCTGATGTACATTCTAGAGTGACGTGAATCTTCGACAACAAGAACTTTGACGTTTTCGTTTCTGGGCAAGCGTGTGAGTTGGTTTTTAAGGTACTGATAGGCTTGTTTATTTTCTTTAGTGATGTAGTCAATGATGGGGTATTTATCAACTGTTTCTCTGGTACGGTTATCTATATTGCCCGTCATAACAATCGTTGGGATCTCATTTTCAACGGTAAATGGTATTGCCTCACCGCTTGGGGCATCAGGGAGTATAAAATCAACGACAGCGCAAAAATAATTATGCTCTGCGACCAACGTTTTTGCCTGCTCAAGTGACCCTGCAATATCGGCCTCATAGCCACAAGACACCGCAATGTGCTTTTGTACCTTTGCAATTGTTGGAGTATCTTCAATAATAAGAATTCGTCGAGCCACAACCTAGCCTTGTTATTCTAGTTTACTTGTTAGTTGTAAACTGATCTTGGGCAAAAAGCAATGCTATAGGTTAGTCTAGAATAATGCTTTATATTTCTTTTTTGTAAGTTAAATGGGTCTGATTAGGCTTGGCTGTCAGGTGCAGAGTATACAAAACATTAATGCTTTATATACACTGCACCTAATTAACTTATAGCTCGTCGTCAGCGCTGCTATATTGTTGCATAGATGGGTCAGGCACAATTCTTGAGCGGCCAAAAAGTGTGTGAAATTTAGTCTTGCACGTCGTAAGCTTGAGGTATTTAGCCCAAGCTCGTTCAAAAACATTGGTTGGCGGTAGGTGACCATCCATTACATTAACAAACTGAAGTTGAAAACTATTTTGTGGTTCACAATCTTTGTTGTATAAGCTTTTTAGTATTACACCATGTTGCTCTAAGACCTGAGCTTCAGCGAGCGTAAAGTGACCGCTGCGGCTAAAGCCTCTTGGAAAATTGGCGTCGTCGTAAAAGGCGCGTGGGCATGCAAAGGCGTTATGTAAGTTCGCTAGGTTTTGTTCCATAACTAAATCCTCACTTTGATATTGGGTGGAGTATGGATCAGGAATAGAAATTTTTTAAACAAGTTTTTTTTATCGTAAGGAACAAAAGTGGACATAGATCTGTTAAAAACTTTTGTGGAAGTAGTAAAGACTCGTCATTTTGGTCGAGCTGCAGAAAATTTGTATATAACTCAATCGGCTGTGAGTTTCAGAATTCGCCAATTAGAGCAAAGCTTAGGGGTGAATTTGTTCATTCGTCAGCGTAACAATATTCAGCTGACAGCGCCAGGTGAACGATTATTACCTCACGCCACCATGATCTTGACGGGAATGCAGCGGGCCAAGGTTGATGTTGCACTGGCGAATAACATGCATAAACAGCTTTCACTCTCAGGCACCCCCAATATTTGGGATGCATTTTTGCAATTTGGTATCAATAATATCGTTGCCGCAATGCCAGGGGTTTCTTTGGTTGCTGAAGTTAAAGCGCAGCAAGAGAGCACCAGGCTGTTACTTGAACGTACACTAGATCTGGCTGTGTTGTTTGATCCCCCAAAAGTCGATGAGTTAGTCGTCGAGCCTATTCGTGATCTGCCAATTATTCCGGTGAGTACCTTTGAGTGTGAAGACGCATTGGCATTTTTTAACAATCAGTACGTATATGTTGATTGGGGAACTGCTTTTTCGTTGTGGCATGCTAAGCAGTTTGCAGGCACAACACCACCTTACTTTAGAACCAGCACCGGCAGAATTGCGCTAGATTTAATCATGCAATGTGGTGGCAGTGCCTTTATTCCGCAAGCTCTGGCCCAAGATATGATCGAACAAGGTAAGCTATTTCATATTGACTGTGTTGATCAGGTATCACGAGAAATTTTTATCGCTTATCACAAAGATAATGAGCAAAAAGAACAGATAGAAACCATTACAAGTTTGCTTATGTCATTAAAATAATGTCATTTGTATTGTTTTTTTATGACATGTTTTCTTTTTGGGTAATTTTTTACTCTATTGTTATTGTTGAAATATTTTCAAATGTTTCTTTATGATTTCATATTTAAGTCAGTTTTTTTACTGCTTTTAAGTGTGTGTAATATTTCTGTCATTAAGCGCTGGCAAACTGCGCTTGTTTTGAAAATTAACGTGTTGCGATATTGAGGAAATACACATGAAACTGACTAACTCTGCACTTTTGTTCTCTGTATTGAGTGCGCTTTCATTAAATGCCTATGCTGATGTAACAGTATACGGTAAAGCGAACGTTTCACTGCAATCAAGTGATGAAGGTGAAGGTTCAGCGACAGAGATCAAAAGTAATGCATCTCGCTTTGGTTTCAAAGGCGCTGAAAAACTAGAAGGTGGTCTGGAAGTTATCTACAAACTTGAGTTTCAGGTAGATTTGTCTGACGCTGATTCAAAAGGTGAAGATGACAACATCACAGCACGTAACCAATACGTGGGTTTAAAAGGTAGCTTTGGTGAAGTAGTTATTGGCCGCAACGATACAGCGTTTAAGCAATCACAAGGCAAGCTTGATTTATTCAACGACCTTGAAGGTGACATCAAAAACTTATTCAAGGGTGAAAACCGTTTAGGTAACTCAATTTCTTATAAGTCTGCGAGCTTCAATGGTTTTAAAGTGTTAGGTACTTACATCGCTGAAGACAAAAAAGACGGTGAAAATGGTTTTTCAACTGCGCTAACTTACGGCGACAGTGGTTTGAAAAAATCATCTATCTACGCAGCAGTTGCTGTAGATAGCGAAGTAAAAGGTCGCGATGCGGTACGTTTCTCAGTACAAGGTAAAGTAGCTGACTTTAAACTTGGCGCTATATATCAAATGCAAGAGAAAGTTGACGGCTCTGAAGAAGCTGATGGCTACTTGCTAAATGCCGCGTACAGCTTTGGTGCAAACACGTTAAAAGCACAATATCAGGTACTTGATTTTGACCAAGGCGACAAGCTAGATGGTATTTCAATCGGTATCGACCACAAGCTAAACAAAGCGACTAAACTATACGGTTTCTACTCAACATTTGATGGTGATAACCAAGTTGAGCGTGATTACCTAGGTTTAGGCATCGAATACAAATTCTAATCAAATAGAAGATTCCCACCAAAAGGCTCACCATGTGAGCCTTTTTTGTTTGTTCAGTCCCAGATGAGTGAAAAGACCCATTATTACGATAGAATTAGTTGGCTTATAGCAAAGGTATGTGTAGAAATTAGCGAAGTAGGGTTTTGGTACTTAAAACTAATTATTATAGTAACAGCACATTACCAAAGTTGGTTTTTACAACAAGTGGAGAGTAATGTATCCACTGTGTTTTTATGGAAAGTATGAAGAAATTACATCTAAAAAAGAAAAAGATTAACTATGAAATTGTTTTGTCATTTTTTTTCTCAAGCCAAGGTGTGTATTGGTATTTTAATGAAAGTTTAGTTGATTATGGGAAAGAAAAGATTTTGTACTTCCTAACACCATTTTTTATGGTTTATTTTATCTACTCATTATACTCGTACTTTAAAGGGGCGAATGATATCTTTTTGACTAGCGATGCTGTTTGTTTTGATGATAAAAGAATTCCACTGGATGAGTTAAAGTATTTAGGTTTTTATTTTATTTATAGCTATAAGCATAGGAATTGGATTAGGAAGGTTAGATTTGATATTAAATACAAAGATGGAACACTTGTTAACTTTTCTGGTTGCTATAATAGTAATCTGGAATATGAAAAGATGTTAGAGCAATGGGGGGAGTATGGAAATATCATTTTTAATGAAAGTGAGTAGTGATAATTTCTAGGCTGTTTGTTGTTTAGTGGGGATATGAAAAGGAGGTGCTGAACATTTATCTAAAATAGACAGTATTGTGGACGGGATAAGTGAAATAAAACCAAAAATTATATAATTAGGTAATCAATCTCTTCCCCATGAACAAAACTATTTAGCGTAACGTCTGTTTACAAATATTGGCCATAAAGCGCTTGATATCGTGATGCAAAACGCATGGTATATTGATTTTTATAAAGCTGCTTTTTTGGAGTTTGAAACGGGTGATTACCATCAATTTTTGAATGATTATCGAGCAGTCGGTAAAGCATCTCCGTCTGTGATGTACGAAGCGATATATGAGCGTAACTATGGCCGTGCATTAGAGTTAACCGAGGCATTTCCATATTTAAATGGCTATAAGTTTGGCAGAGACAGCCTGCATTTACTGCTAGATAGGGTGATCCCTTTCAGAGCCGCTTATACAAGCGCAGAGCAGAAAAAGCTATTAGATTACTTATTGAGCAACACTCAGTTGGATAAGTATCATTACCAGCGCTTGCGTCGCCTTAAAATGAAGATGCCCATTTATTTTAGTGTGTTGGAGAGGAAGTTCACTCAGCTACAAGATGTCGACGCCTATGAACCCAGTCGCTTTTTGGGGCCCTAATAGCTTAAATAATCTGAACTAGCTGGTCATAAAGCTAGTTCAGATGAGAGTTAGATTTGACCTGTCAAACGCAAGTACTTTTGTGCCAATGTATCTAAGTCTTCTTTGTGATTGGGATCAGGCTTGATGCAGTCAATTGGACACACACTCACACAGGTGGGAGTATCATAGTGCCCGACACACTCAGTACACTTATTTGGGTCAATCTCATAGATTTTTTCACCAAAATAGATGGCCTGATTCGGGCATTCAGGGTCACACATATCACAGTTGATGCATTTGGAATTGATCATCAACGCCATGATTAGGCCTTTTTAAATGGATTACGTGTGTCTTGGTTGTCATCTAGATTACGCATTAAAATAGCGTGATCTAAATTGATGTCTTCAGGCAATGGAATTTTTACGATGTGACCAGAGCCTTTGGCATCGTCAATGCGTTCACCTTTTTTGTTCTCCATATGCTCTAGGTTAAAGGCAATATTACCCTGCGGAGTCATCAGCTCAAGACTGTGTCCAGTACAGAACTTGTTTTTCACATCAATTTCTACCAAGCCATTATCGTGGCGGCCTAGCACTTCACCAACAAACTGTTGCTTATCAGACACTGAGTGACCATATTCATAGTTTTGGTAGTCTTGATGGGCATGACGCTTTAAAAAGCCCTCGGTATATCCACGATGAGCTAAGTTCTCTAGGGTGTGCATCAGGTTTGGATCAAAAGGCTTACCAGCAACAGCGTCGTCGATGGCTTTACGATACACTTGCGCTGTTCGAGCAACATAATAGAAAGACTTAGTACGGCCTTCTATTTTCAAACTATGTACGCCCATTTTAGTGAGCTGATCCACATACTGCACGGCACGCAAATCTTTAGAGTTCATGATATAAGTACCATGCTCATCTTCAAATGCGGGCATGTATTCACCAGGGCGGCCTTGTTCTTCGAGCATAAACACTTCAGAAGTGGGTTGGCCTTCACCGAGCGTTGGAATAACGGATTTAGGGTCTATTTTGTGTACTACCTCACCCGTTTCGGTTTCTTTGCCCGGTTTTACGTCATATTCCCAACGACAAGCGTTGGTACAGGTGCCTTGGTTTGGATCGCGCTTATTAATATATCCAGATAACAAACAGCGTCCAGAATAGGCCATACACAATGCGCCATGTACAAAGACTTCTAGCTCGGTTTGTGGACACAGTTCGCGAATTTCAGCGATTTCTTCCAGTGAGAGTTCTCGAGATAAGATCACGCGCTCAATCCCTTGCTTGGCCCAAAATTGCACGCTGGCATAGTTAACCGCATTGGCTTGTACAGATAGGTGGATGGGCATATCTGGCCATTTATCACGTACTAGCATAATGAGACCAGGGTCTGACATGATCAGCGCATCGGGTTGCATGGCAATCACCGGCTCAATATCGCGTAAGTAAGTTTTTACTTTGCTATTGTGCGGTGCGATGTTTGAAACGACGTAAAGTTTTTTGTTTTGTTGGTGGGCTTCGTTAATACCCAGTGCCAAATTATCTAAATCAAATTCGTTATTGCGAACACGTAGGCTATAGCGTGGTTGACCCGCATAGACGGCATCAGCACCGTACGCAAAAGCGTAACGCATATTCTTTAAACTACCCGCAGGCGAAAGGAGTTCTGGTACAAACATAGTAAAACCTCATACATTGAACTGGGTACAAGCCAGCTGTTGGGGTCAAAATTGACACTGAAATAAAAAAGCGGGGCAGTATAAGAGATGTATGAAGGGGATATTTTGATGTAGATCATAAATTGTTTTATTAGGAATGCCGTTTGCTTGCGCATTAACTTCGCAACATAGCAGGTAAATGTAGTAGGTTTTTGCAGCTAAAACGCGTATAATTCGCGCCCGTCAATAATCACAAACTATTTTGGAGCAAAAAAGATGGCTTTAGAGCGTACTTTTTCAATCATCAAGCCTGATGCGGTAGCTAAAAACCACATCGGTGCAATCTATAACCGTTTCGAATCAGCTGGTCTTAAGATCGTTGCTTCTAAAATGGTTCACCTTTCTCAAGAGAAAGCTGAAGGTTTCTACGCAGAGCACAAAGAGCGTCCTTTCTTTGGTGCTTTAGTTTCTTTCATGACTTCAGGTCCTGTAATGGTTCAGGTTCTTGAAGGTGAAGATGCAGTTCGTAAGAACCGTGAAATCATGGGTGCTACTAACCCTGCTGAAGCACTAGCTGGTACTTTACGTGCTGACTACGCAGACAGCATCGACGAGAACGCGGTACACGGTTCAGACGCACCTGAATCAGCTGCTCGCGAAATCGCTTACTTCTTCGCTGAAGAAGAAATCTGCCCACGTACTCGTTAATTTCGAGTCAGTGAGCATGAAAGAAGGGCTTTAGAGCCCTTTTTTCGTCCCTAGAATGTTTTGCTAAAGGTTTAGTCCATTCTCATTTTGAATATTTAGCAAAGCACGCGTGCTAGGATTGTTATAGCTGTTCGTTTTTTGTACAATGTGCGGCTACCTTATAAATGTTATACCGTCACCTGAATTGAGGTTGTTTCATGGCCAATACCGAGAAAAAGATTAATTTACTTGATTTAAACCGCGAGGGGATGCGCGAGCTATTTGCTACATTCGGCGAAAAGCCATTTCGTGCTGATCAAGTGATGAAATGGATCTACCACTTCGGTGTTGATGACTTCGAACAGATGAGCAACATCAATAAAAAGCTAAAAGCGAAATTGGCTGCAGAGTGTGAAATAAAAGCTCCAGAAATTTCCGTCAAACAAGTGGCCAGCGACGGCACCATCAAATACGCTTTGTTGTTAGATGGGGGGCAGGAAGTAGAAACCGTTTGGATCCCTGAAAAAGACAGAGCTACTTTGTGTGTGTCTTCACAAGTTGGCTGCGCACTAGAGTGCACCTTCTGTTCAACGGCTCAACAGGGTTTTAACCGCAACCTCAAAGTTTCTGAGATCATTGGTCAGGTGTGGCGTGTAGCGAAAGACATCGGTATGCATGATGGCGACAGTACAAAACGCCCTGTGACCAACGTGGTGATGATGGGAATGGGTGAGCCATTACTCAACCTTAACAACGTTGTGCCAGCGATGGAACTGATGATGGACGATTGGGCATTTGGTTTGTCTAAACGTCGCGTAACATTGAGTACATCAGGTGTTGTGCCTGCCTTAGATATTTTAAAAGAGAAGATTGATGTGGCGCTGGCAATCTCTCTACACGCTCCGAATAATGAACTACGTGATGTGCTTGTTCCAATCAACAAAAAATACCCGATTGAAGAGTTTTTAGCTGCGTGTCGTCGTTACATTGATGGCTCTAAGGCGAACAAAGACGTCACGATAGAGTATGTTATGCTGCAAGGTGTGAACGATAGTACCGATCATGCTCATGAATTAGTGAAGGTGCTCAAAGGTACACCGTCTAAAATCAATTTGATCCCGTTTAACCCATTCCCTGGGAATGAATATGGCCGTTCAAGCAATAGTCGTATTGATCGTTTTTCAAAAGTACTACAAGCTGCGGGCCTGACTTGTATCGTTCGCCGTACTCGCGGTGATGATATTGACGCTGCATGTGGTCAGTTAGTTGGTGACGTGGTAGACAGAACCAAGCGGTTAGCAAAAAAACAGCAACGTGCTGATAATGCAATTGCTGTTAATGTAAATGCGGGCTAACGCCAAAAAAGTTGTCCTTATGATAAAAAATAGATGAATCATAAGGACTTTTAGGTAGTATAAGGGCACAATGTTATTACATGATGGGTGGTGCATGCGTTCTTGCTTTATTTTACCGATAGTTTTAAGCCTTTTGGCGGGGTGTGTGACTGAGACAAGTTCAGTGACCCGAAATAAACCAAACGTAAGAAGTGAAGCAAATAACCAAGAGGCTGCAAAAACTCGTATTACCCTAGCGTTGCAGTATTTGAGAGTGGGTAATAACAGCCAAGCCAAATACAATCTTGAAAAAGCGTTACAGCTCGCGCCAGAATTGCCGCAAGGTCATTATTCGTTGGCATATTACTATGAGCAGGTTGGCGAAGAAGAACGTGCAGGCAAAGCGTATCGAAAAGCGCTTGATATCGACCCAAATAACCCAAATACATTGAATAACTACGGTACATTCTTGTGTCGCATTGGTGAGTATCAAACTGCTCAAGAGCAGTTTTTCAAAGCCATTGATGTGCCAAGTTATCTGAGAGTCTCTCGTAGTTACGAAAACTTAGCTTTGTGCGCCATTAAGCAAGATAATTTTACCAAGGCTGAAGACTATTTAAATAGTGCCATTGATCATGATGGTCGTAGTCAGTCGGCGTTGATAAGCTTAGCTGCGTTGTTTTATGCAAAAAGTGACTTACATCAGGCAATGGCGGTTGTGCAAAATTATGCTGATAAGGGATTTATTTCACCTCGCAGCCTGCTATTACAGCACTTGCTGCATACCAGTATGGGGCACTTACAAAAGGCGCAAGAAGTTTCTGACTTGCTTATTCAGACTTACCCTGAGTCTTATCAAGCAAAAGTTGTGCTCAACAATGCGCTAGAAAATAGTGAGTTTGTGCGACTAAAAGAGCAGTACCGCTTGGCTCAACTAAGAACAATCACGCAAGCTCCTTCTCATGTTGTACAAAAGCCACAGATAAAAATTAAGCGTAAGGTCGTTTCACAACAAGATGAAGTAAATCCATCAGTACAAGCAAAGAGCAGCAGTGTTTCTTTAATAACTGATACTGAATTCACAGCGCATTCAGGCGGTAAAACTACTATAGCGGGCGAACAAAGTGGTTCGAACCGCGATAACGAGACTAAACCGAGCAAAAAAGAGGGTAAAAACCCGAACTACGACGCTTCATTATCTGACGAGCAGGTGGTGGGTCAGGTTCGATTTTACGAGCCAGAACCAGGTGAAGTTAAATTTATACCAAATTCAGGCACCGTTGTTAAAGTACGTCCCGCTGGAAGTGAAATTGCTGCGAGCCAACTGCCATTGGTGAATAATAAAGTTCAGGTACCAAGGGTACCGTTCCATGTTATGAATGCTGGTGAAAATGTATTCAGTTTGTCGGTAAAATACGATATAAAACTGGTTGATTTATTGCGTTGGAATAACTTAAAAGAATCGGATAAAGTGGCCGCGGGTCAAAAAGTTTATTTAAATAATCCGGCAGTCACCCACGCGATTAGAGCGGGTGATACTTTGTTTACAATTGCGACTCAGCACGGACTGCTGATCGATGATTTAATGCGATGGAATGAGTTAACACCCGATGTGGCCTTAACCGAAGGTTACGGGATTCTGATAGTGGACCCTGATAGTTACGTTTTATGAAACAAGAAAACATTGAAATGGAAGAACAGACTCCAACCTCAGGACAATCGCTACATACAGCGAGAGTTGCTGCGGGGTTAAGCATTGAAGATGTGTCAGCACGTCTAAAGTTAACAGCATTGCAGATAACAAAACTCGAACAAGATGATTATCAAGATTTAGGTCCCATGACCTTTGTGCGGGGTTATATCAGGAGCTATTGTGGCTTACTCGATTTAGATGTTGAAAAGACTTTGGCTTTGATGGATGCACCAAAAGCGCCAGAGGCGACCAAGCGAATGCAAAGTTTCTCACGACGCACAGAAAAAGAAGCTAGCGATAACCGTTTAATGATATTTAGCTATCTTATTTTGGCGCTTGTTATCGGTTCATCAGGAGTGTGGGTATGGCAAAGCAGTAACAGTACTGTAGAAAATACACCCGCTGAACCAAAGGCTGCGGTAGTTAAGCCAGATGATATATCAAGTGCGAATGACACAACTTCCCTAGATGAGCATAGCGCGACACTTGAAGATGGCGATGAGCAAAAAATAACTGCTGAAAGTGAGAACACCGCGGTACAAAATGATACCATAGGTGATCTTGAGGACGAGATCGTCAGTGAGGAAGTTGCAAATGTGAATACTTCTGAACCGAACGTATCACAGCGTGCCACAGACAATAAAGATGCCTCTTTGAGCACAATAGTCATGCGCTTCAAAGATGACAGTTGGGTCGAGATTTTTGATGCAACAGAAGAGCGTATTGCCTTTGGTGTTAAAAAAGCGGGCTATACCATGACAGTTGATGGTAAAGCACCTTTTTCGGTCGTGTTGGGTAAGCATCAGGTTGTTGATGTTGAACTTGATGGTCAGCTAGTCGACCTATCGGCACTTCCTCGAAACCGTTTAGCAAAATTCAAATTACCGTTAGCAGAGTAATCATCCATGTTTTCAGAATCTCCTATTAAACGCAGAAAGTCGACCCGCATCAATGTAGGAAATGTGCCGATTGGAGACGGTGCCCCCATTGCTGTACAGTCTATGACCAACACCAATACGCTTGACATAGATGCAACTGTGGCACAAATAAGAGCCATTCAGGATGCAGGGGCGGACATCGTACGTGTATCAGTGCCTACCATGGATGCTGCACAAGCCTTTAAAAGTATTAAAGAACAGGTTGATATTCCATTGGTCACGGATATCCACTTTGATTATCGGATTGCTTTAAAAGTTGCCGAATACGGTGCCGATTGCTTGCGGATTAACCCCGGTAATATCGGTTCAGAGGATCGTATACGTGCTGTTGTCGATGCGGCAGCAGAACGCAATATTCCTATTCGCATAGGAGTTAATGGTGGCTCTTTAGAGCGTGACCTACAAGAAAAATATGGTGAGCCAACGCCTGAAGCGTTATTAGAATCAGCGATGCGCCATGTAGAAATTCTTCAGCGACTTAACTTTGATCAATTCAAAGTGTCCGTAAAGGCTTCTGATGTATTTTTAGCTGTTGGTGCATACCGTTTACTTGCTAAAGAAATCGACCAGCCATTGCACCTTGGGATCACTGAAGCGGGCGGGTTTCGTTCGGGCTCGGTGAAATCAGCAGTGGGTTTGGGGATGTTGTTGGCCGAAGGGATTGGAGATACTCTGCGAGTTTCATTGGCGGCAGACCCTGTACAAGAGATCAAAGTAGGGTTTGATATCCTAAAATCTCTGCGAATTCGCTCTCGTGGCATTAACTTTATCGCCTGTCCAAGTTGTTCTCGTCAGGAGTTTGATGTAGTAAGCACGATGAACCAACTAGAAGAGCGTTTAGAAGATATTATTACGCCGATCTCTGTATCTGTTATTGGGTGTGTGGTTAATGGCCCTGGTGAAGCTTTAGTAAGTGATATTGGCCTGGCGGGAGCAAATCGTCGTTCTGGCTTATATATTAATGGCGAGCGCCAGAAACTACGCATCGACAATGACAATATAGTTGAGCAGTTAGAAGCCCAAGTTCGTGAATTTGTTGCTAAAAAAGAACAACAGGGCGAGATAGATATCAAAATTGTTGAATAACCGACTCATACCAATCAGTAACCAGTAAATGGGCACCTGGGTGCTTAGGTTAGCTAGTTGGTCGCATTTTTAGTCGGTTTGGGTATAATAAGCGATTAATTTTTTACGCAAATACGGTACTTTGCGGCAATCGCTTTGATAAAAAACAGATTTATTTAGGAATTTCAGTGGCAAAACAAATTCAAGCAGTTCGTGGTATGAACGATTGTCTGCCTGGTACAACGCAAATATGGCAGAAGGTCGAAGATACGTTACGTAAAACGGTGGCGTCGTATGGTTATCAGGAGATCCGTTTTCCAATTGTTGAATCTACCGATTTATTTAAGCGCTCTATTGGCGAAGTGACCGACATTGTCGAAAAGGAAATGTATACCTTTGAAGACCGAAGTGGCGATAGCTTGACGCTTCGTCCTGAGGGGACGGCAGTGTGTGTTCGTGCAGGAAACGAAAATGGGTTGCTGTACAACCAAGAACAGCGCCTGTGGTATATGGGTCCGATGTTCCGCCATGAGCGTCCGCAAAAAGGGCGTTATCGTCAGTTTCATCAGTTTGGTGTAGAAACCTTCGGTATTGCCAGTGCGGATATTGATGCTGAAGTGATCCTAATGACAGCACGTTTGTGGAAAGAGTTTGGAATTAGCCAATATGTTCGCTTAGAGCTTAACTCTTTGGGGTCAAATGAAGCACGAGCACAATATCGTGATGCCTTAGTTGCCTTCTTAGAACAGCATGAAGAGCAGCTTGATGAAGATAGTAAGCGCCGAATGCATAGTAATCCTTTGCGTGTACTCGATAGCAAAAACCCAGAAGTACAAGCTCTACTCGCTGATGCACCTAAGCTGTCAGAGCACTTAGATGATGAGTCAAAAGCACATTTTGCAAATTTATGTGAACGTTTAGATGCCGCTGGCGTCGAATACCAGGTCAATGAAAAGCTGGTTCGAGGCTTAGACTATTACAATCGCACGGTTTTTGAGTGGGTAACTGAAAGTCTTGGCGCACAAGGTACCGTTTGTGCAGGTGGTCGTTATGATGGTCTCGTTGAGCAGCTAGGTGGTAAAGCCACCCCAGCAGTAGGTTTTGCCATGGGTCTTGAGCGTCTAGTGCTGATGCTACAAGAGCTTGAATGTGTGGGTCAGATCCGCCGTAGTGCGGATGTATATGTTGCTGCAATGGGTGACAAAGCTAGCATTCAAGCGCCTGTTATCGCTGAGCAGTTGCGCACTGATGTGTCAGGGTTACGTGTCATGGTTCATGCCGGCGGTGGTAATTTCAAGAAACAATTAAAACGCGCAGATAAAAGCGATGCTTTAGTTGCCCTAATTTTGGGTGAAGATGAGCTTGCAGAAGGTAAAGTCACCGTAAAGTATCTGCGAGAACAAAAAGAACAAATTACAGTGTCTTTAGCTGAGGTGAAAACCTTATTGCAAGCACTGACAGTATAAGAGGTTAGAATGGAAATTTACTCAACAGAAGAACAACAGGCAGAAGCCATAAAACGATTTTTCCGTGAAAATGGTGTGTCGTTGACGTTGGGCATAGTGATTGGCCTTGGTGGTTTGTACGGCTGGAAAGCCTATAACCAGAATCAAATCGAAACAGCTGAAGCTGCATCAAATGCTTACAACAAATTTGTTGAAAGTGATGATGTAATAGCGGCTAGTGAGAACTTTGTTAAAGAGAATGCCGATTCTAGTTATGCGGTTTTAGCTGCATTCGTTGCAGCGAAAGAAGCAGCAGATAAAGAGCAACTTGATGTAGCTGCGCAAAAGCTGCAGTGGGCTGCTGATAACGTAGCTAGTCTTGAATTAAAGGCAACTGCATTAACTCGCTTGGCTCGTGTTCAATTAGCACAACAACAGTTTGATGCGGCAATGGCGACCTTAAATCAGCCTATGCCTGAGAGCTTTAAAGCACAAATCGCTGAAATTAAAGGTGATGTACTTTTAGCCAAGGGCGATAAAGAACAGGCCAAAAGCCAGTATCAAGCCGCTTTAGATGCGTCATCTGGTAATGCAAATACTCTGCTGAAAATTAAGTTAGACGACTTAGCAGCCGCTCAGCCAGCTGCATAGGAGTCATCAGCATGAAGAAGCTTAGTATGGCAACCTTGGCGCTATGTATGGCGTCGTTGTTAGGATGTTCATCAAGTGATGATGATGAAGATGAACTGGTATTGCCACAAATAACCAACCAGTTTGAAACGCAGATCGTTTGGCAAGAAAGTGTTGGCAGCGGTGTTGAACATTACTTCTCGCGACTGACGCCTGCCGTGTATCAAGATATGGTATTTGTGGCTGAACGTTACGGGCAGGTTAAAGCTCTTAATGCAAATACAGGTAAAACTTTGTGGGAGACTGACACACGCAAAGAACCTGCATTTTGGCCGTGGGAAGACAACGATAGCGCCAAGTTATCAGGTGGTATTTTGCAGGCTTATGGCAACATTTACATCGGCTCTGAGCATGGTGAAGTGATTGCTATTAATAGAGATTCAGGTGAGATAGTTTGGCGCAAAAATGTACCAGGTGAAGCACTTTCATCTCCGGCCGCAGGTGATGGACTGATATATGTTAATTTGGGTTCTGGTAAGTTACTCGCATTGCACCCTGATACTGGAGAAGAGCGTTGGCGCCATGAACAAGAAGTACCAGCTCTTACACTAAGAGGGTTAAGTTCTCCTACTTCAGCAAATGGCGGTGTGCTGTTTGGCGAGGAAAGTGGCAAGCTTTCAGTGCTAATAGCAGAAAACGGTTACAGTGCATGGAGCGTTGACGTTGCTTTGGCTAAAGGTTCATCAGAGTTTGAGCGTTTGGTGGATGTCGATACTAAACCTGTAGTTAGCGGCGCGTTAGTATATGCAATCGGCTATAATGGTAATTTAGCGGCAGTTGATGTTCGTAACGGTAATGTGGTTTGGAAGCGAGAATATAGTAGTTATCGCGATTTAACCATAGATCTAAATATTATTTATATTGTCGACAGCGATGGAGTGGTCTACGCCCTAGACAAAGAGTCTGGTATTGAGCGCTGGAGCCAGCCGGCACTTAGAGGTTGGTATTTAACAGCCCCAACAGTAGCAGGCGAATACATAGTTTTGGGTGACCAAGAAGGTAATCTTCATTGGCTTGATAAACAATCAGGTCAGTTAGTATCACGTGAATCGTTTGATAGTTCGGGCTTTTTTACTGAGCCAGTAAAAGCTGATGATAAACTGATTTTATACACCCGAGATGGTGAAGTCAGCGCAGTAAAAATTCCGTAACACTTAATATTTAGTTAAGTTTGTTAAGGCTTCGCTTTGCGAAGCCTTTTGTTGTTTATTAAAGAGGTAGTCTATGCTTCCGGTGATCGCTCTTGTTGGGCGACCTAATGTGGGTAAATCCACACTGTTTAACCGCTTAACGCGTACTAGAGATGCTTTAGTGGCTGATTTTCCAGGTCTGACGCGTGATCGCAAATACGGTCAAGCCAATTATGATGGTTACGAATTCATCGTAGTCGATACTGGCGGTATTGATGGTTCTGAAGAAGGTATTGAAACAGAAATGGCCGAGCAATCGCTATTAGCGATTGAAGAAGCTGATATTGTACTCTTTCTGGTTGATGCGCGTGCGGGTATGAATGCCGCTGATCAGGCCATAGCGCAACACTTACGTAAACAGCAAAAAAAGTGCTTTCTGGTTGCTAATAAAACAGATGGCATTGATGCAGACTCAAGCTGTGCGGAGTTTTACCAGTTAGCGTTAGGCGAAGTTTATCAAATCGCTGCGGCTCATGGACGGGGTGTGACTCAATTACTTGAGGTGACTTTACAGCCTGTTATTGCTGAGCTTGCCAGTCAAGAAGATGAGCTACAGCAAGACGATGCTGAATTGGCTGAGTTATATCTTGAGGGTGAAGAAGGTGAAGGCGAAGATGGTAAGTCTGGTTTTGAAGATAAGCCAATTAAGCTTGCTATCATTGGTCGCCCTAATGTAGGTAAGTCAACACTGACTAACCGTATATTGGGTGAAGAAAGAGTAATTGTGTATGATATGCCTGGCACAACACGAGACTCTATTTATATCCCGATGACGCGTAATGAGCGTGAATACGTACTTATTGATACGGCAGGTGTGCGTAAACGTAAGAAAGTCAGTGATGTAGTCGAAAAATTTTCTGTTATCAAAACCCTCAAAGCTATCGAAGATGCTAACGTTGTGTTGTTGGTTGTTGATGCGAGAGAAGGTATTTCAGATCAAGATTTGAGCTTATTAGGGTTTGCTCTTAACTCAGGACGTTCATTGGTAATTGCGGTGAACAAATGGGATGGATTGGATGACTACGTAAAAGAGCGTATTAAGTCTGAACTTGACCGTCGTTTAGGGTTTATTGATTTTGCTCGCTTACACTTTATCTCGGCTCTACATGGCACGGGCGTTGGTCACTTGTTTGAATCGGTAAATGAAGCTTATGAGTCAGCAACCAAGCGTATTAGCACAGCCATGCTGCGTCGTATCATGGATATGGCACAGGCAGATCATCAGCCTCCATTAGTACGTGGTCGCCGTGTAAAACTGAAATATGCTCATGCTGGTGGTTATAATCCACCAAGGATCGTTATTCATGGTAATCAGGTTCACGACTTACCGGATAGCTATAAACGTTATTTGATGAACTACTATCGCAAAGCGCTTAACATTATGGGCACACCTATAAAGATAGAGTTCCGAGAAGGGGATAACCCTTATGCTAGCCGTAGTAATAAAATGACTTTATCTCAAAAGCGCAAGCTCAGAGCATTTACAAAAGAAAGTCGCAATAAGTCATAATCTTTGCACGTAAAAAACGACACTTAATGTGTCGTTTTTTTATGCCTACATAATTTCCATTTACTTAACTTCAAGTTATAGAAGTCTTTGGTTGTATTTTGCTCTGTTTTAATTTTATGCTTAAGTAAAACAAAGCCTGTCTTGAACAAGGCTAATGGTATTACTGGTGGTGTAACCATGCGCTATGCAAAAACGATTATATATGTAGACAATGTAGAAGAAGTCTTAGATTTTTATTATCAAGCTTTTGGCTTGAGTACCCAAGCTTTAACAGAGTCCGGTGATTATGGTGAGATAGACAGTGGTGAGGTTATTTTGGGATTTGCATCTCATCCTTTGGCACAGGCGCAGTTTAAGCAAAGCTACATTCGGTCTCAACCCAAACAACCTGCGTTAGGTTTTGAATTAACTCTATGTTGTAACAATGTAAGTGAAAGTTATGACAGAGCGGTAATTGCTGGCGCAGAGCCGTTAATGCCGCCTAGCGTTAAAGGCGAAGGCGCACAGGCATATGTGCGCGCCATAGAAGGAACACTGATCGCGTTAGTCAACGAGCGCGCGGGCTAGTCCTACCGGCTCTATCTCTACGCAAACATTGTCATCGTTCCAGTTCAAACCAAACAAGGCTTGATCTTCATTCAGATCTTCAACCCATTCGTCCAAAAACTCATCCAGAGCAATGGCAACGGGTGAGTAATCTTGCCATTCATCTTTGCACTGTGCTTGCGCTTTTTGCTCACTGTCCCATATAAGGAGTACATCAGTTTCTTCAAATTGATTTGATTCACACACTACAACGCCACCATCTTCAGCGCCCAGTGCCCAAATTTGATCATTTTTGCGCACTTGCTCAACAAACGTGACTAATTCTGACTCTATTTCAATGTCGTTCATGATTCTTTACCTCTTTGATTTGATCATCATATTCTTGGATCAGAATGTGTAGTTCCCGGTAAACTTTTGTGAACTTCATAGAAGTTCAGCAGTGCGTTGTAGGGTGCCAGCTCGGCTAAAGATCTAAATATGATCCAATCCAGCAAGCAGTATAAACTGATCTTCAAATAGTCGCAGTCTAAAAAATCAGTTTTAACACATTGTTCATTTAAATCGGTTAATACTGCCGTAATACGCTCTCGTTGCAAATTAAAAAATAAAACATCGCTTTGAATATCAAAGCCTGAGCGTGAACACAGCAGAAGCTCGACCAAGGAGTCATTACACGCATTAATATTGACTAACTGATTCTCTTGCCAATAGGTCATTTTAGCTAAGTTAAATTTCTCTGTAAGGTAGCGGTGTACCGCGCCAGAATCACAAACTGTGTGTTCACCATCCACAAGAAAGGGGATTTTTCTTGCTGGGTTATTGGCTACTAACACAGCTTTGCCTGCTTCGCTGAAAATATCTAAATGTTGGTAATCAACGTTTAAGTTGTGAAGTGCACAGAACATCCGAATACGGCGGGCATAAGGAGAGGTATCAGAACCGTACAATTGCATAGTATTTCCTTATCTAACAAGGTATAAAAAAAGCCGCATAGAGCGGCCTCACAAATCTAGTTAATAACTTACTCGGAGCGGCTGGTAACTTCAAGCAAATGAAAGCCAAACTGTGTTTGCACAGGACCTTGTACTTCATTAATTGGTGCCGAAAAAACGACCTTATCAAACTCTGGTACCATCATCCCAGGGCCAAACTCTCCTAGTGCTCCACCATCTTGCCCAGACGGACAGCTAGAGTACTGCTTTGCCAACTCGGCAAAGTCCTCACCGGCTGCGATACGGGCCTTCAAATCTAAACACTCAGCCTCACTCTCAACTAAAATGTGTCTTGCACTTGCAACTGTCATACGCTCTCCATAATTTGCTTATGATTATTTTTTGCTCAAACTTTATTCTAATACAAGAACATCAAAAACTCACGATTTCTACTACAGCGCATTCTCAATCGCGTTGGTCAACTCTTTTGACAAAGGTTTAGTACGACTGTTAAAGCGAGTGACTTGTTTTCTATCAGCAGACACCAAGTACTTGTAAAAATTCCAGTTAGGAGAACTAGTCTGTTCGTTCAGGTACTTGAAAACAGGGTTGGCGTCGCTTCCTCGTACAGCTGATGTGGCAAACATATTGAAAGTCACGCCGTAATTTATAAAACAGACCTTAGCGGTGTCTTTTTCATCATCCTCCTCTTGAAAGAAGTCATCCGATGGGAAACCAAGTACCACTAGGCCTTTGTCTTGATAGGTCTTATGTAGTTCCTCTAGACCTGCAAATTGATCTGTGAATCCACAGTTGCTGGCGGTATTGACGATTAATAAAGGCTTGTTTTTAAACTGGCAGAGGTTAATCGTTTGCTCTGAACGCAGTTTTCTAAATTCAACGTTAGTGAAGTCGTCACATTCACTGGCGAATGATTGCGTATTGGTAATGAGGGCACCCAATACTAGGGTGCGAAACAATAATTTTCTGAACACTGGCTTTCCCTCTGTGATGAATATCTTCTATGATACGCCAACCTTTTAAGATTTGATCAAGTTTTTCTGAAATGACAATAAGAGTAGCACAGCGCGGTGATTTACAGCATATCGTTGACATTTATAATGAAACCATCGCCGGTCGAATGGTAACTGCAGATACCGAGCCAACTAGCGTTGAACAACGTTTGTCGTGGTTTGACGGTCATCATCCACGCCGCCCTTTATTTGTATATGAGTCTGAGGGGGAAATACTAGCATGGTTAAGCTTTAAGTCTTTCTATGGTCGCCCAGCTTACGATCAAACTTGCGAAATTAGTATTTATATTGCCACTCGAGCTAGAGGGAAAGGGCTTGGACACACTCTTATGGTATTTGCACAAGAACATGCGCCTAATATTGGTGTAACAACGTTGCTAGGGTTTATCTTTAGCCATAACACCCCGAGCATTAATTTATTTAAAAAGCATGGTTATAGCTGTTGGGGAGAGCTGCCAGCAGTAGCCCTAATGGATGAAGAGTATTACAACCTTACGATAATGGGGAAGCACTTGTACTAACCTTTGGTCTTTAATATTCAAGCGCTCAAAAATTCGTCTACACTAGAAACACATTAAGGAAAAATCAATGTGACAATATGACGAATAAGGTTTTGATCATCGATAGTAACAGCGTGTTGGCAATGCGTATTAAAGTGTTGTTTGAGCTGTTAGGGGGGGAGGTTGAGCATATTCACTATAGAATGCTTGAACAATTAGATGATCTAACCAAATATAATGCTGTGGCGATCGCCAACGGTATTCCAGACTCTGTTCTGAACAAACTCGCTCAACTGCGTAATCACGATAAACTAATTTTACTGGCTCCTAAGCCTGATAATGTGCAGCAACTGGCGAGTTTCAGTAAATTTAATAAAGCTCTGCCCAATGGTATTGTGGTATATCCATTTTTTTCTAATAAAGAAATAACCAATTTGCTCGAAAGGGTATTTGAAATTGGCGCAGATAACCGCTTAGTTTTACCAACGGTACTCTTGGTTGATCATTCAACACCTCGTTTAGCTGATTTAGCGTCAAGCTTATCCGGGGCACAACTGCAGGTCTTTACGGCGGAGTCGAGTTTCGCAGGGTTAGCGCATGCACAGAAGCAGAGTATTGATTTGCTCATTGCCGCTTTTGAACCGCATGATAAAAGTGCTTTGGAACTGTTTGCTCAGCTCAAGTCAATCAGTGCTGGCACACGTTGTTTGCTGTATACAGAAAAAGCCGATCAGATAGATATGCTTGAGGCTATTCGAGAAGGCGTTGAGGATGTACTCATTAGCCCGTTTGATGACGGTGATTTACTAAAAGCTTTACATAAACTTTGGCAAACAGAGGTGTTAAAGCGCCACAACCAAGAGCTAGTTGAGCGACTGCAAGATACGGTAGATGCTCTAATTGAGCGAGACAGTTTACTGCGTGTGATTTATAAACACACACCTGACTCAATTATGCTGTTTACACGTAATGGTAATATTATCGAAGGTAATGATGCGTGTGTTGAGCTATTTCAATGTTCACAAGAGCAAATACGAACTAGGTCTATATTTGAGATTTTCGATGAAGAATCTGTCTCGAGTTTGAAGCAGCACATTCAGGAGCTCAGAGGAAAGCGGAGCTTTGATTGTGAGCTAATGCTTACTCACGAAAACAAAGAGATTCCTTTGATGGGGACTTTCCATGAAATTGACCATCATGGAGAGTTGGCCTTTTCGGTGATTTTAAAGAATGTTGCACACTTGAAAAAAAGACAGCAAGTGTTGGAAGAAGCGAAAGAAGTACTTGAGGCTGAAGTTCAGGCTCGTACCGCGCAGTTACAAAAAGCTAAAGAAACAGCGGAAGCTGCGAATCTGAGCAAGTCTGAATTTTTGGCCAACATGTCGCACGAGTTGCGCACCCCCATGCACTCCATTTTGAGCTTTGCTCGCTTTGGTATCGATAAGCTCGCAGCTGATCAAGTGCCGGTTGATAAGTTGGCCAAGTATTTATCTAGGATAGAAACCAGTGGTGAGCGACTGCTGCTTTTGCTTAATAATCTGTTGGATTTATCAAAACTGGACGCCGGGAGGTTTCCTTTTAACCCCTGTGTTCTAGACCTATGTGCCATAGTTAAAACGGGGATTGACGATGTGTCTGGCAGTGCTATGGCCAAGCAAATTCATTTTAAATTATCCGCACCTAATCAAGCGCTATTAGTCTACTGTGATCCTGATTTGATGAATCAGGTTATACGTAATCTATTGGGTAATGCGGTTAAATTTAGCCCTGAAAAAGCGAGTGTATTTATTAGTGTAAAAGCATTGGATGATTTAGTGAAAATTGAAGTACGAGATCAGGGAGTTGGCATTCCAAAAGATGAGTTAGATAAAATTTTCTCTAAGTTTGTACAAAGCAGCACCACGAATAGCGGGGCTGGTGGTACAGGCTTGGGGTTGGCGATTTGTAAGGAATTTGTGTTACTACACAAAGGCCGAATTTACGCCACAAATAACGATGACGCAGGTGCGACGATGCATATAGAGTTACCAGTTGATAAACAGTAAGACATCTATTTTACATTCGCATAACTTGCTAAGCAGGGCTATAACTATATAGGTTTACGATAATACAAGGAGTTTAAGTATGGCATTACAACGTGTACTCGCCGTAGATGATGAGCCATTCAACCTCGAGATCATCGAAGAAATTCTAGAAGACTTAGATTTTGAACTGCGCACTGCTTGCGGTGGCCCAGAATGCTTAGATATGCTTGAGGAGTTTGAGCCTCAGGTGATCTTGCTGGATGTCAGTATGCCCAATATGAATGGCTATGAGGTCTGCCGTACGATCAAATCCAATCCAGAAACGAGTCATATCGTTGTAATGTTTGTATCGGCCAGAGGTTCTGTTGAGGAACGTATGGAAGGGTACGCGGTAGGTGCCGAAGATTACATTGTGAAGCCTTTTGGACAAGGTGAATTGACAGCGAAACTGATTAAGTTAGGTCAAATGCTGCTTGAGAAGGATATTTTAGAGCAACAGGTTGAAGACGCAACATCAACTGCTTTTAGCGCCATGGCCACAAGTAGTGAAATGGGGCAAATTGTTAATTATATCGAGCATATAGGTAGTATTGATAATATACCAGCCTTGGCGGGAGCGCTGATAAATTGTATGGCGAATTTTGGGCTCAGCTGTAATATTGAGATCCGTACCGATAAACAGACAATGCATTTTGCTTCTTCTGGTATTTGTTCACCTATTGTATTGGAGTTGTTCGAAATTCTGAAGTCAAAGGGGCGTTTGCATGAGTTTACCAGCCGAATTTTGGTTAATTATGATTCTATAAGTGCACTAGTATTAAACATGCCTGAGGGAGATGCGGATAAACATGGCCGCATTCGAGACCATATTTGCTTTATTGTGAGTGTTACAGAGCAACAGCTTTTGGCAATACAAACTCGCAATGAATTGCGAGAACAGCAGCAAAATCTCAATGGTGCTATTGCCATGATCAACAGCAAGTTCAAAGGGTTGATTTCGTTGCTGGACAATAATCGAAAACAAAATGAAGCGGTGTTTAGGAGCTTACAGGAGCAGTTCGAAAACCGAATTCCGACTATGGGATTGGACGAAGACCAAGAGTGGTTTATTTATAATCATGTTGATGAAGCTATTCAAAAATCAGTGGCAAGGCAAGAGGCTGTCTTGCAAGTCAAAGCAGCATTTGCGGAAATTGAGTCTGATTTAGCAGCTTTAAGCAACAAAGTTGATGAAAAGTAACTCATTCTATCTAAAAGCAAATATGAGCCTGTGAGGACGTATTGTCATTTTTGGTTTATGACTAAGCGTCCCTGACTAAGCGTCCCTAGGCATGCCTTTCTCAATAATACGTATCAAACGAGCTTGCTTGCGTTCTGCTTGTTGTTGTTTATTATTTTGCTGCTCTAATGCCCAAAGAATGTGCTCCTTAACCAAATCTGATGCGCCTTCAAGGCGTTTTTCTAAGGCGTCAATGATACATTCATCATAGTCTGCATTACCTAAGCCAACGGCGAGGTTACGTAGCCACCGTTGATGACCAATTCGGCGAATTGGACTCCCTTCAGTTGCCTTTAAAAAGGTCTCTTCATTCCAAGAAAACAACTCAAGTAACGTTCGATCTTTCAATTGAGGTCTGGCCATAAAGTCTTGCTCTTTGGTCAGCTGACCATATCTGTTCCATGGGCAGACAAGTTGACAATCATCACAACCATAAACTCTATTACCTATGAGTGAGCGATATTGCACAGGGATCGCTCCTTGTAATTCAATCGTTAAATAGGAAATACATTTTCGTGCGTCAACAACATAAGGCTCTACAATGGCACCTGTTGGGCATAAAGTGATACAAGCATTGCACTTACCACACCCTTCAAATTCATCTTTTTGATCAATCGGCAAAGGAATATCAACAAACAATTCGCCGAGGAAAAACCATGAACCGGCTTGCTTTTGGAGCAGTAAACTATTTTTTCCTCGCCAGCCCAACCCCGCTTTTTCTGCAAGTTGCCTCTCTAATATTGGCGCGGAGTCAACGAAAGGTCGATACCCTAACTGCTCGACTTCTACAGAAATTTTTTGTCCGAGTTGTTTGAGCCTGTTTCTCATAACCTTATGGTAGTCGCGTCCAAGTGCATAACGACTGATATAGGCCGTCTCCTTATTGGCCAGAGCTTTAGCGAAGCTGGCGTCAGGTGGTAGATAGTGCATTCTTACGGATATGACACGTTGCGTGCCAGGAACTAACTCATTTGGACGAGCCCTTTTCATACCGTGCGCTGCCATATATTCCATCTCACCATGGTAGCCATGATCGAGCCAGCGCTGCAGTTGCGACTCATGAGCAGACAAGTCTATATCCGTGATGCCTACATCGGCAAAACCGAGTTCTTTGCCCCATTGCTTAATTTTTTCGGCCAGTTCAATATAATTAATACTATCAGTCGTCACGGAATGTTTATCTTGGAAGCTAAATACTCTACTAATTTACCACAAGTTGCTTATAGCGCCCAACAGGTCAAGCAATATGAAGGTGAAGCTGCACTCATGTCTGGCACGAACCTATCGCAATTGATGCTCTGTGCGGGTCAAGCCTTGTTTTCATTGTTTGATCACGAATTGGTGACAGCTCAGCGGGTGCTGCTGCTTGCGGGTAAAGGTAACAATGCAGGAGATGCTTATGTACTTGCTAAGCTGTTACATCAAGCTGGCCGCGAGGTTTGTATTTATGCTGTGTGTTCCCCCGAGCAACTTTTAGGCGATGCGCGTCAAGCCTATTTAGCGGCTAGTCAATGTGGGGTCAATGTTGTAGCAGAACAACCAGAGTTGGCACATTTTTGCGTGATAGTTGATGGTGTATTTGGAACAGGATTCAAAGGACAGCTTTCACCGCAGCTAATCACTTTATTTAACGACTGTAAAAATACTCATGCAAAGCGCGTTAGCATTGATATACCTAGTGGTGTCAATGGAACCTCGTCAGTGGTCTCTAAGGGCGCTTTTGTTGCTGATATAACGATGACCTTTATAGCATTAAAACAGGGTATGTTAACAGGACCTGCAAAAGCGGCATGTGGTCAGTTACTTTATGCTTCGTTAGATGTAGCTGAGGCGTTTAACCAGATAGTACACCCGAGTGTTACCTTCCTTGCTTCGAGTGCTTTGTTTAATCAGCTAGAGCGAAGGGCGGTTGATAGCTATAAAAACAGTTGTGGTCATGTATTAGTCATCGGTGGCAATAAAGGTATGGCGGGAGCGGTAAGATTAGCTGCCGAGGCAGCGTTGCGCAGTGGTGCTGGGTTAGTGAGTGTTGCAACACACCCTGATAATGTGACAAGCGTAATTCAAGGGCGATACGAGCTCATGGTACATGGCATCAACAAAGCAGATGAATTAGCAGCACTTATAAAAAAGGCTGATGTTGTGGTGATAGGTCCGGGCCTTAGTCAGAATGATTGGGCGCAAGTCATGTTTGAGCAGAGTTTTTCTTTTAAGGGCCCCATAGTGGTCGATGCGGATGCATTAAACTTACTGGCAAAATCGGATAAGCGCTATAGCCATTGTGTTTTGACGCCACACCATGGGGAGGCAAAGCGTTTATTGGCAAAAAACCAAGACATTGACCCACACTCTCGCTTTGAATTAGCATCTTGGTTGGTATCAAACTACAACGCAACAGTGGTATTAAAAGGACCAGGTTCATTGGTCGCAGATAAAAAGTGCGTAAATATTAACCGTTCAGGAAGCTCGGCTATGGCAAGCGCTGGGATGGGAGATGTTTTGTCTGGTATAATCGGCGCTTTGATAGGGCAAGGCATGGAGCCATTTGCGGCAAGCACTCTAGCTGTGTATATTCATGGTTTAGCAGCACAAATCGCCGCAAAAGAGGGTGAACGAGGATTACTAGCCAGCGACCTATTTGTGCATATTCGACGTTTATTGGGGTAACCATGAGTAATACTTTTAGTCAGCATTTGGCCGATGAGGCCCAAACGGTGGCTATGGGCGCACGCCTGTGTAAATATATAAAAGACGGTGCAGTATTGTTTTTACACGGTGATTTAGGGGCTGGAAAAACAACTTTGTCACGCGGTATAGTGCAAGGAATGGGGCATAAGGGTAAAGTGAAAAGCCCAACTTATACCTTAGTTGAACCCTATGAACTCAATGATGTCTCAATATATCATTTTGATTTATATCGTTTAGGTGATCCCGAAGAGCTGGAATACATGGGTATTAGAGACTATTTTAGTCCTAAGGCGATTTGTATTGTGGAGTGGCCAGACAAGGGACGCGGGTTTATACCTAATCCAGACTTGAATGTGGAGATGGCATACGATGGGCAGCACAGAAATATCACTGTGTCAGCAACAAGTGAACGCGGGCAACAAATCATAGAACAATTAGGGCAAGATGCGTAGTATAGGATTTCTGATAAATAGCTTTTTTAGCATCATAGTCATGATGTTAAGTTTTGTAGTAGAAGCAAAAAATGACATTCAAGGGGTGCGGGTTTGGCCTTCGCCAGATAGCACCCGCGTTGTATTTGATTTATCAGATAAGCCAGATTACAGCTATTTTATGCTGAAAAACCCTCTGCGGTTAGTTGTTGACTTTGATAATACTGGCAAAGCTGATGAGCTGCCACACATCCCTGACGAACACCGAATCATAACAAAGATCCGCTACAGTAAAGCAAAAGACTCAAAAAGCACTCGCGTGGTATTTGATTTATCAGGCAGCGCCAAGCCTGTGGTGTTCGCTCTTGCGCCCACACCACCAAAAAAGCACCGATTGGTGGTTGACCTATATGCGCAACAAACTAGTTTATATAGCAACGAGAAGCCTCAGTCTAAAAAGCGTGAAAGAGTCTCAGATCGAGATATTATAATTGCTGTGGACGCCGGACACGGTGGTGAAGACCCAGGTTCCATAGGCCCATCCGGTACGTATGAAAAAAACGTGACCTTGCCAATAGCAAGGCGTTTGGCTCGTTTAATAGATAAACAACCAGGCATGAAAGCGCGTTTGACCAGAACGGGAGACTACTTTCTAAAAGTAAATACTCGCTCAGTCAAAGCGCGCGAGAAACGCGCGGATTTCTTTGTTTCAATTCATGCGGACGCATTTTTTACGCCAGGCCCAAATGGCGCTTCTGTATGGGTGCTGTCATTACGCCGTGCAAACTCTGAAATAGGTAAATGGCTGGAAGATAAAGAGAAACATTCTCAGCTATTGGGTGGTGCTGCGGAGCTTATTAAAGATACAGAAAACGAAAAGTATTTGGCAAAAGCATTGTTGGATATGTCGATGGACCACTCAATGCGAACCGCGGTGCAGGTTGCTGATGAAGTGGTTGGCGAACTAAAAAAAGTTACTAAATTACATAAAAAGAAACCTCAGTCAGCTAATTTAGGAGTGTTGAAATCGCCAGATATTCCTTCTATTTTGGTGGAAACTGGGTTCATCTCGAATCCCAAAGAAGAACGTTTGTTGAAATCGAGTAACCATCAAGAAAAATTGGCAAGGGCTATTTTTAAATCTATTAAGAGTTACTATAAACGTAATCCTCCGGATGATTCTCTGTTCGCACGCCTAAAAGAGCCGGATCAGCATGTGGTTAAAAGTGGTGAGTCATTAAGCTTACTTGCCAGTCGTTATGGCGTGTCCGTTGCGGCATTAAAGCGAGCTAACCAGCTGACAAAAGACATTTTATATGTTGGTCAGGTACTGACAATTCCTAAGGCTTAATTCAATATGACGATAGAGATTTTACCAGCGAGGCTCGCTAACCAAATCGCTGCTGGTGAGGTAGTTGAACGCCCAGCTTCGGTGGTCAAAGAGCTGGTGGAGAACAGCATAGATGCTGGTGCAACCAGAATTCATATCGATATTGAACGAGGCGGTCACAAACTTATTCGCATTCGCGACAATGGTAAAGGCATCGTTAAAGATGAATTGACTTTGGCGCTCTCTCGCCATGCAACCAGCAAGCTTAAAAGCTTGGATGACTTAGAGTGTATATTATCTCTTGGGTTTCGAGGAGAAGCTTTGGCATCTATCAGCTCAGTGTCTCGTTTGACCCTCAGTTCAAAACCTGCAGAACAAGAAACCGCTTGGCAAGCCTTTGCCGAGGGACGGGATATGGCGGTACAAGTTCAGCCGACAGCTCATCCTGATGGCACAACCATTGAAGTGAAAGATTTGTTCTTTAACACCCCGGCGCGGCGCAAATTTCTGCGCACTGAAAAAACGGAGTTCAGCCATATTGATGAACTTGTTAAGCGTATTGCTTTAAGCCGTTTTGACGTTGCTATTACTTTGACACACAATCAAAAAGTGGTACGTCAATATCGTGCTCGGAGCAAGGACGAAGGTGTAAAGCGCGTAGCACAGGTGGTAGGAAAAGACTTTGAGCAGCAAGCAACATATATCGAGTCGGGGTCTGACGGATTGATGCTTCATGCCTGGGTGTTACCTGTGGGGGCTAATAACAGCGCTCAATACACTTATGTGAATGGCCGTATGATGCGGGACAAGCTGATTTTACATGCCATTCGTCAAGCATTTGAAGAAGTGGTCGGGGAGCAAGAAGTTCCAGGTTTTGTGGTGTATTTAGAAATCGACCCACGACAGGTGGATGTGAATGTACACCCAGCAAAGCATGAAGTACGTTTTCATCAAGCTCGTTTGGTTCATGACTTTATTGTTCAGGCTATAAAGCAAGCTGTAACGCCACAAATCAGCGAGTTGGCAGCCACAGCTATGGATTTGCAAGTGTCTGATGTAGACCATCAGGCCTATCGAAGTACTTTACAACCTCAGTTTGACTCTGGTGTCAGCCGAGCAACAAATACAGATTATGAGCGTCGTACCTCAAGTGTTAATTCTTCTGCAGGGGGAGGAGGCGCTAGTCAAAATAAAGGTATGGGGCGTTCAGAGCCCAGCTCTCGACACTATAATGTAAATCAGCTTTATCAAGGCTTGACTCATCAACAAGCGAGCGAGTTTGATGCTCAGCCCAGCTTAATAGAGTCGCCAGAAAATTTGGCAAGATATGTTTCCTTGCTTGCTTTAGAAGATGGTGTTGTTTTAATTGGTCAGCAAAATAAATTGCTGGTATCGCATTTTAAATATGCACTTCATAGTTACTGGTCGGAACTATTGGAACAAGACGCAAGCTTGTCGAGTAAGGCGTTGTTATTGCCAGTGAGAGTAAATCTTGAAAAACAGGAAATTGCAACGTTGGCAGAATATGAGTCTTGGTTGACCTTACTAGGCTTTGATGTGCAATTGTTTGATCGGTATATCATGGTTAAAAAGCTTCCTGTGTGCCTGTACAGCATTGATGTGGGCACATTTATTTCTGAAGTTATAAAAGCCTGCGAGAAGAGGTTGGATAGTGTAGAGGGCTGGTTAACTTGGTTAGTTGTGCATACCCCTAGTCGCTATTTCTCGTCTGAGCAATTTGTTAAAGTTCAGCAATATATTGAAAAAAATCAAAAATGTTTGGCGCGCATTCAGGAAAAAGCAGTTAAAATAGATCAAAAGATGTTTTTAGCGTTATTACCACAAGAGTTTAAGAGTGAATAAGTTACCTGTTATAACCCTGATGGGGCCTACAGCCGCAGGAAAAACGGCCCTGGCGATTGAGTTATGTCAGCATTTAGACACTGAAGTGGTAAGTGTTGACTCTGCCTTAGTATATAAGGGCATGGATATAGGCACTGCAAAGCCAGATGAAGATGAACTCGCTTTGGCACCGCATCATTTAATTGACATTATAGACCCTCTTGAAAGCTACTCGGTTGCTGATTTTCGCCGCGATGCTTGCCATCACATAGATGCTTTGCATCAGAAGGGCAAAGTTCCTATCCTTGTGGGTGGCACTATGATGTATTTTAAGGGGTTGATAGAAGGGCTATCACCGCTGCCAGAAGCTGATTCAGGCATACGCGCACAATTGGAAGTTGAAGCAAAAGAATTGGGATGGCCTGAACTGCATAATCAGCTCACTAAAATTGACCCAGAAGCAGCTTTAAAAATAAGTGAAAACGACTCTCAACGCATCAACCGAGCGTTGGAAGTGTTCCGTATTACGGGCAAAAACATGACGGAATTGCAAAAACAAAAACAGTCACCTTTGCCTTATCAGTTTCATCAGTTTGCGATTGCTCCGACAGATCGAAAGGTGCTTCACCAACGTATTGAAAAAAGATTCCAAATTATGTTGGAACAGGGGTTTAAAAATGAAGTTTTGGCCTTATATCGTCGAGGAGACTTACACCCTGATCTTCCCTCGATACGTTGTGTCGGTTATCGACAGATGTGGGAGCATTTAGCTGGAGACTGTGATTACGACCAAATGGTTTTCAAAGGTATTGCAGCAACCAGACAATTAGCAAAGCGGCAACTTACTTGGTTAAGAGGTTGGCCGGATGTGACTTGGTTAGAGACCGATGAGCAACAAAACTTGCAACGTGTATTAACTTCGCTAAGCTAATAGTAGCTGTTAAATCAAGCTACTGAAGATTTAATCGACGGCGAAACTAATAATAACACCTAGAACGAAGGAAAAGAAAATGGCAAAAGGCCAATCGTTACAAGACCCGTTTTTGAATGTCTTACGTCGTGAGCGCATTCCTGTTTCAATTTTTTTAGTCAACGGCATTAAATTACAAGGTAAGATTCAATCATTTGACCAGTTCGTGATTTTATTAGAAAACACGGTAAACCAAATGGTTTATAAACATGCTATCTCCACGGTTGTGCCAGCTCGAGCGGTAAACTTCCAAAGTGCCCAGGGCAGCGAAGGTGGCGACCAAACTGATGATGGTAATTATTAATTTTTAGTAGGAGCATAATGCTTGTTTGACCGTTACGAAGCCGGCGAACAGGCAGTCTTGGTTCATATCGACTTTCCCAATGAAGGCGATCGTGAAGATCTGCGCGAGCTGGAAATGTTGGTTTCTTCTGCAGGTGTTAGTAGTTTGGCGATTGTGCAAGGCAGTCGTCAAGCACCACATGCCAAACTATTCGTCGGTACGGGTAAAGCAGAAGAGATTGCTGAGATTGTCAAAATCCACAATGCAGATGTCGTTATATTCAACCATCAACTTAGTCCTTCTCAAGAAAGAAACTTAGAGCGTGTTTGTCAGTGTCGGGTTTTAGATAGAACCACCCTGATACTTGATATTTTCGCGCAGCGAGCACGTACGCACGAAGGTAAGTTACAGGTTGAATTAGCTCAACTTAGGCATATTTCTACTCGATTGATCCGTGGCTGGACTCACCTTGAAAGACAAAAAGGTGGTATCGGTTTACGGGGGCCAGGTGAGACTCAGCTTGAGACAGATAGACGTTTATTACGAGAGCGTATCAAGAGTATCCGTAAGCGCTTGGATAAAGTAGCCACGGTTCGTGAGCAAGGGCGTCGAGCACGTAGTCGTAATGAGGTACCAACAGTGTCCTTGGTTGGCTATACCAATGCTGGTAAATCTACGCTATTTAATCTTATAACTAATTCAGATGTTTATGCTGCTGACCAACTATTTGCAACGTTAGACCCAACGCTAAGAAAACTTCAAATAGAAGATATTGGGCCTGTTATTCTGGCAGATACTGTTGGTTTTATCCGTCATTTGCCACATGATTTAGTAGCGGCATTTAAAGCAACCTTAACAGAAACACGCGAAGCTGATTTACAAATTCATGTGATTGATGTTGCCGATAGTCGTCGAAAAGAAAATATTGAAGAGGTTCAGTCTGTTTTAAAAGAAATCGAAGCGGATGACATTCCACAATTGTTGGTTTATAACAAGATTGACTTACTTGAAGAGGTGCGCCCAAGAATCGATCGTAATGACGAAGGGCAGCCTATTCGAGTTTGGCTATCAGCCCACTCTGGCGTTGGAACTGAGTTACTACTGCAAGCGATATCAGAGTTGCTTGCAAAGAAAATCTTTAATCATACCCTTTGCATTCCGCCAGCTTTTGGTCGTTTACGAGGCGCGTTATTTAATTTAAATGCGGTGCAGCAGGAAAATTATGACGAGCGAGGCTACTGGTTGATCAAGGTACGTTTGCCTGAAGTTGATTGGGAACGTCTTAAAAAAGAACAGGGTATGGACATTGAAAAATTTATTGAAACATAATTTTTACATAAAAAGTGTAGTTTTGTTCGCTTTTGGGTATGAGAATCGTCGCATATTTGGTAGATTTACCCTAATTGACTTTAATAACAATGGAGTATAGCTATGGCCTGGAATGAACCGGGTAATAATGGCAATGATAACGATCCGTGGAAAAACCGCGGAGGACGGGATCAAGGCCCACCTGATCTAGACGAAGTATTCCGTAAATTCAGCAACAAGTTTGGTGGTTTATTCGGTGGCAAGTCCGGCGGTGGAGGGAGTGGTGGCATCGGTGGTGCTGGCATGATTTTCATTTTAGTGATCGCTGCTACCGTTTGGGCACTCAGCGGTATTTATACCGTAAAAGAAGCTGAGCGCGGTATTGTATTGCAGTTTGGTCAGTTTGACCGTATTGCAGAGCCAGGCTTGCGTTGGAAAATGACTTTTATTGAACAAGTGATCCCAATTGATATTGAAGCGGTTCGCTCATTGTCGGCATCAGGCTTTATGCTAACTGAAGATGAAAATGTGGTGAGTGTTGAGTTTGAAGTTCAATATCGAGTGATGGACCCAAGGCTCTATAAATTTAGTGTGACCGATGCAGATCACAGCTTACAGCAGTCTCTAGACAGCGCTTTACGCTATGTTGTGGGTCACTCAAGAATGGACCAGGTACTCACGACAGGTCGTGAGCTGGTGCGCCAAAGAACTTGGGATGAACTTAATAAAATTATCGAGCCATATAACCTAGGTATTTTGGTTACCGATGTGAACTTTAAAGACTCTCGTCCACCTGCGGAAGTAAAAGATGCATTTGATGATGCTATTGCTGCGCAAGAAGATGAAGAACGCTTTATTCGTGAAGCAGAAGCGTATGCTCGTGAAATTGAGCCAAGAGCACGTGGTCAAGTTACGCGAATGACGCAAGAAGCAGAAGCGTATCGCGAGCGTGTTACCTTAGAAGCTCGAGGTGAAGTAGAACGTTTCGAAAAACTACTACCTGAATATCAGGCGGCGAAAGAAGTCACTAGACAGCGTTTATACATAGATGCAATGGAAGAAGTGTTGACTAACAGCATGAAAGTATTGGTGGATGTCAAAGGTGGTAATAACATGATGTATTTACCGCTGGATAAAATTATGGGACAAACAGGGGCTGGTAGCCAGATTACCTTACCTAGTAAGAACGATATCAATGAACTTAGAAAAACATTAGGCCAATCTCGCAATAGCACTGTGGGTGGTGGTAATGATCGTTTTTCACAAGACAGATTCAATAACGGGAGATAAACGCAATGAAGAATTTTAGTATTGTGATTTTACTCGCTGCGGTATTGATGTCTTTTTCATCGGTATTTGTGGTCACAGAAGGTCAGCGCGCGATTGTTTTACTGTTCAGTAAAGTACAAAAGGACAGTGAAGATAACGCGGTAGTGTACGCACCTGGTTTGCACTTTAAAGTTCCGTTTTTTAGCCAAGTGCGCAAACTTGATGCGCGTATACAGACTTTAGATGGTGCACCTGACCGCTTTGTAACGAGTGAAAAGAAAGACTTGATTGTAGATTCATTCGTAAAGTGGCGTGTTAATGACTTCAGTTCGTTTTATCTGCGCGCTCGAGGTGATAAGCAATATGCAGAGACGCTACTGAAGCAAAAAGTAAACAACGGCCTGAGAACTAACTTCGGTTCGCGTACTATACGAGAAATTGTATCAGGGGAACGTAGTGAGTTGATGGAAGAAGCGTTGGTTCAGGCCTCTGAAAGTGCTAAAGAGTTAGGTATTGAGGTACTGGACGTGCGTGTGAAGCAGATCAACCTGCCAAATGAAGTTAGTAGTTCTATCTACCAACGTATGCGTGCTGAGCGTACAGCTGTGGCTAAAGAGCACCGTTCAGAAGGTCAGGAGAAGGCTGAAACCATTCGCGCTGAAGTTGATAGAAGAGTGACTGTTATGTTGGCTGATGCGGAGCGTAATGCCCGAGCTGTACGAGGTGAAGGTGATGCAACAGCGGCTAAGGTATACGCTGATGTGTATAACAAAGATCCTGAATTTTACAGTTTTGTTCGTTCGTTAGAAGCTTACAAACGTACTTTCCAAAACAAAGGTGATGTCATGGTACTATCACCAGACAGTGAATTCTTTGATTACATGAAAGGCGCAAAAGGTAAATAATTACTAATTGCAGCGACTGAACTTAAAAAAAGCCCTGATATTGAACAGGGCTTTTTTTGTTTTAATTCAGTTGTTTTCAATACTATTTTCGCGAATGCGGAAAAAACACTCAAAACGGGGTGATCTCCACCATGCTTTTCTGGTAAAATCTGCGCCTAATTTTTTCTAAGTGATTTTGCAATGGGTAAAAACGTCGTTGTATTAGGCACCCAATGGGGTGACGAAGGTAAGGGTAAGGTTGTAGACTTACTAACAGATAAAGCTTCTCTAGTTGTGCGTTATCAAGGTGGTCATAATGCAGGCCATACTTTGGTGATCGATGGTGAGAAAACCGTATTACATTTAATTCCATCTGGTGTTTTGCGTGATAACGTAAAATGTGTGATTGGTAATGGTGTGGTAGTGGCACCAGATGCGCTAATGAAAGAGATTGGTATGCTAGAAGAACGTGGTGTACCAGTTCGTGAGCGTTTACTGATCAGCGAGGCGTGTCCATTAATCTTGCCTTACCATGTTGCACTGGATCAGGCTCGTGAATTAGCGCGTGGCGAGAAGGCAATTGGTACAACGGGTCGTGGTATTGGTCCTGCTTACGAAGATAAGGTTGCACGTCGTGGCCTTCGCATAGGTGACTTGTTTAACCCTGAGCAGTTTGCTGCCAAGCTTAAAGAAGTACTTGAGTATCACAACTTCACACTAGTTAACTACTACAAAGTTGAAGCGGTAGATTTCCAGAAGACATTTGATGATGCAATGGCTGTTGCAGAGATCTTGAAATCTATGGTTGTTGATGTAACTGAGTTGTTAGATCAGACTCGTATCGCTGGTAAAAATATCTTATTTGAAGGTGCACAAGGTACACTTCTAGATATCGACCACGGTACTTATCCGTATGTAACATCATCTAACACCACGGCTGGTGGTGTAGCAACAGGTGCGGGTTTCGGTCCGCTAAACCTTGATTATGTACTTGGTATTGTTAAAGCTTACACCACGCGTGTTGGTTCAGGTCCTTTCCCTACTGAGTTATACGATGGCCAGGAAAAACAAGATCCAGTAGGTAAGCACTTAGGTGAAAAAGGCCATGAATTTGGCGCGACGACTGGTCGTTTACGTCGTACAGGCTGGTTTGATGCGGTGGCAATGCGCCGTGCAGTACAAATAAACAGTATCTCAGGTTTCTGTTTAACAAAGCTAGATGTACTTGATGGTATAGAGACTATTAAGATCTGTACGGGCTATCAGTTAGAAGACGGTACAGTAACTAACGTTACTCCGCTTGCTGCAGAGGGTTACGAGAAAGTAACACCTGTTTATGAAGAGATGCCTGGTTGGAGCGAAAATACGTTTGGCGCAACTACCATTGAGCAACTTCCTCAAGCTGCGGTTAACTACATCAAGCGTTTAGAAGAAATTACTGGTGTTCCTATTGATATTATTTCGACAGGTCCAGATCGCGTTGAGACTATGATTGTTCGCAACCCATTCGGCGCATAATTTATAGTTAAGTTGAAAAAAGCTGCATAGTGCAGCTTTTTTTGTGCCTATAATAAATGAGTTCCGTTGTGGTTAGCTGCGAGCATGTTATTTTGGTGATTGTTAATGTGCCAATATACGAAGAACTGGTACGGACTTTGTATAATTTTAATGCGAGTCAAAAAAATCAGGTAACTTATGATCAAGAAGTTGTGTTGTATTGCTTTATTAATGAGCGTGACGGCAGTGGCGCAGGAACCACTTACCGCTGTACCTTTGTATACTGAAGCAGAGTTAATAGAGCTAATAAAGAAAAACCAGCACTTACAGAGAGTTAAGGCTGATGATTGCCAGCTTGTTCAAGACATTGAGGCGCGAGCCGAGACAATGCAGCTGCCTTCATATCAATTTCTATATGGCGATATGCTAGCTTATGCAGTATGTGTCGATAGAAATGTTGAGCTTGGGTTATATTTTATGCGCAAAGCTGCAGAGCAAGGCTTATCATCGGCATTGGAGCAGTTAGGGCGTTATTACGATGTAGGTCAGTTGGTACAGGCTGATAAAGCGATGGCTGTCATTTATTTACGAGAGGCTGCATCACAAGGGAATCTCGCTGCACAGCTGCGCTTGGTTAATCTATTTAATAGTGGGCACGGTAGTCCAAGAGATTACGAAGATGCTTATCGTTGGCTATTTCATTCTGCAGTCGCAGACAAGGAGCTACACCAGAAAATACAAAATGCACTCGCACGCTTGGCTGAAAAAATGCCAGAAAGTGTTGTGCGTCGTGCAAGGTTACCCATGTAAAACAGTCATCACCAATCTTTACTAGCACAGGTGATGACACGTTTTTATTAGTTCCCGAGCTTTTCTCCCAAAGTGCTACTGCTTTGCTCTTTATTGAGACTGGGCTCTTTAAGTACAGACATCTTAGGTGGCTGCAACGCAACAATACGCTCACCTTGTTCTGGCGGTTTTTTCATCTCAATCACAAACGGTCTGATTTGCGACTCATCACTATTATTGGTGTCTGAAATAATAAACAGTGGGATAGCTTCTTTGTTGATCTCAAGGTACTGCTGCCAGCTAAACTCCTCAGACAAGCGTGTTGCGCTAACTTTACCGCCCTTCGCTATTAGGCTGCTTAGTCTTGCGTAGTAGCCTTGCTCTCCAAACAAGATTTGTCTGGATAAAAAGGTGGCACTGTCTTTGTTTGCTTTTGCATGGTTGGTTGATGAGCGTAATGAAAATACATTTTGCTCATTCAATAAGTGGGAGAAATATTGGACACCTAGCGCATTGTGATGCCTATTTGGTGATAAGGCCAAAACTGATTTGAGTGAAGTGAGCGGCAAATAACGCTCAGCGTGCTCAGATTGAGGATTGCCGTAATAGCAGGGGAGCCCATCCATTCTGGCCATTTTACAGTTTTCCCATGCAGGGTCTGATAAGTACACATCAATATTTTGCTCTTTCAAACCTTTTGCTATTGCTCTAGCAACGTGGTTCGCACCTATAATCAATAAGGTGTTGGGGCTTGGTTGGCGCACACCTAATAGTTTAGCCAGCGGTGTTGCCGTTAAGCTCTGTAGTACTACTGTGACAATGATAACGGTGAAGATCAGCGGTACTAATTTATTGGCATCGGGAATTTGCGAATCTATCATGCTCAGCGCGAATACAGAGCCCACAGCCGCAGCAACAATCCCTCTTGGCGCGATCCATGAAAGTAAAACACGAGATTTAAGTGGTAAATCGGTGTTGTAAGTTGATATCGCAATACAAATAGGGCGCGCGATAAATAAAACTACAGCAAGAAAAATAAAGGTTTCTACCCCCAGCAACATTAAATCACTTAGTTGCAATCTGGCAGCGAGTAAAATAAACAGGCTAGAGATCAATATCATCGATAAGTCTTCTTTGAACTCTAAGACGGAGTCGATTTCTAAGTCGTCTTGATTAGCCAACCAAATACCAAAAATCGTTACCGCTAGCAGCCCAGATTCATGGGCAAGATGATTTGAAAAGGTAAAGCTAAATAGCACCAAAGCTAATATTCCAAACTTATGCAATTCATACGGGAGCCACTCTCGGCGTATCAATGAACTGGTGATCCAGCCAGCTACAACACCTACACTTATTCCAACCCCCAGTGTTGAAAACAAAGCAATCAGGGTGTGGCTTAGGACCTCTCCTTGACCTACAAAACTCACCGCTTCAAATACGAGTACGGCAAACAAGGCGCCAATGGGGTCGATGACGATACCCTCCCAACGTAGCACTCTATCGATGTCTTGATTTGGCCTCATGGCATTAAGCATAGGGGCTATTACAGTTGGGCCTGTTACAACCAGCACAGCGCCTAATACGGCTGCGACACGCCAGTCTAAGTCCAAAATAAAATAACCGCACAGTGCAATGATAACGAAAGTTGCAAACATGCCTATAGAGCAAAGGTTTCGAACAATCTTACCAATCCCTTTAAGCTCCCGAAAATGTAAAGTGAGCGCGCCTTCAAATAAAATAATGGCCACCGATAGTGACACGACAGGAAACAGTAAGTCACCCAAAAGGTCATCAGGACTCAACTGACCAGTTAGTGGCCCGAGTAACAAACCAATTAATAATAAAAACAAGATAGCAGGCACTTTTAGCACCCAAGCAAGCCACTGAGCAAGCACAGAAAAAATGGCGATTCCAGCGATATAAATAGCTGACATAATGTCTCCAGTTAACCTATTGGTTAACATAGTTAAAAATAAACTAAGCGGGTTATACCACAGTTATATTACGGCTACGAAATCGAATTCAGATATAAGCCGTGCTCTCTTAGTTAACCATAGTCTCTATCAACAGAAATGGATCATTACATTGTTTTATATTGCGGCAAAGTATTGTGCTAGTTTTGTCCCCATAAAGTGCTATTTTCCATATTTATGGTCGGTATAAGCGATTATTTCCCCGTAAAGTTGAAAAATGTCTGATAAATGGGTTAAGCTATAAAGCGTTCGGTAGATGTACACCGAAATTCTTTTTGGCTTTGTTGTAGCAATTATAACAAGCTAGCTTTTAGTACTGGTCATTGGCATATGTGAATATGAAAAGAGCTTAGTACGGTTCAACAATTAAACTATTCTTTGCGCAATTATTCATTGCGGTATAGGTCTTTTCAGCCTCATCAAACCATGATGTACCTGCTGAAAACGGCTCGACATTGTAGAAAAAATACAATGTCACAATCCATTTTTTAGTAAAGCGACAGCCAGTGTTGGGCACATGAGTGTAAACGCGTAAGCTGTATTGTATATTTGTATTGTTCAACTCTGGTTGTTTTTACTCGCGCACGTCCAATTTACGTTGGTGCTGCGTGAATTTTATTTAAGTAAGGCAACGACAGGAAACAATATGAACATTTCAAACTCTCGGCGTATCGTGATCAAAATAGGTAGCGCACTTATTGCACCTGACCAAGATGGTTGTCGTGCGCGTTATTTATTGACCATTGCACAATTTATCGTCCGTTGTCGCTCAATGGGGAAGGAGGTCGTGCTTGTATCTTCGGGCTCCGTCGCTGCAGGGTCACATCTGTTTCCAGAAGATGCTAAAAATTCATCAGTGGTGCTCAAAAAAGCGATGGCCGCAGCGGGTCAAACAGAAATGATGGCAACATGGGACCGATTTTTTGATTTCCCGTCTGCACAAATTTTATTAACACATGGTGATTTACGAGATTTAGAGCGCTATAACAGCATCCGTGAAACTATATTCACTTTACTTGAACACGGCATATTACCTATTATCAATGAAAATGATGCTGTGACCAGTGATGATTTGAAGGTGGGTGACAACGATAACTTGTCAGCGATGGTCGCTGCCGCAGCTGATGCTGATGTGCTATTGATGTGTTCAGATGTAGATGGTCTTTACAATAAAAACCCAAATTTGCATGAAGATGCCATGTTGATACAACAAGTTTCTGAAATATCTGAAGATATATACGCAATGGCTGGCTGTGCGACAAGTACGGTCGGCACGGGTGGTATGAAAACCAAGATAGAAGCCGCTGAAAAGGCAACGTCTCATGGTATCAGCACTTATATTGTAAATGGTTTTAAAGGGCGAACATTTGAGCGTTTACTGTTAGGTGAAAACCCAGGCACAGTATTCTTGCCTTATGATGAACCGATGCATGCTCAGCAGCATTGGATGACACATACGGCCTCTGAGCAGGGTGAAATAGTTGTTGAACATGATTATGCAGAAGAATTGAAAGATCACGCTGAGCCGCTAGCTGCGAGCAATATTTCGCACGTAAATGGTGAATTTTCGGTCGGCGACACGGTACTTGTGCGTACCGCTAAAGGTGAGCGACTCGCTAAGGCTACGACCAACTATAGTAGCTGTCTGCTGAACTTTTTAGCTGAGCAGGAAGAAACGTCGGATAACGGACACTTACAACAAAGCATAGGCCCTGTTATTTCGGAACAAGACATTGCAATTTTGGAGAAATCGTAACTCATGAGTTTAATTACAGAATTATCACAACAAGCAGCAAGTGCAGCAAAGCAATTGGCACTTCTGAGCACCCAGCAAAAAAATGCTGTTCTGACAGATATGGCAGCGGCACTCGTAGCTCAAAGCAGTGATATTTTAGCAGCAAATGAGCACGACTTGTCTTTGGCACGCGACAATCAGTTGCCTCCAGCCATGATTGACCGTTTAACATTAACACCTGAGCGTATCGCAGATATGGCTGAGGGGATCAAAACAATCGTTGAGCTCGACGACCCAGTGGGTTTAGTTCGAGATATGGGGGTACGCCCAAATGGTATAAAAATTAGCAAAATGCGTGTACCACTTGGGGTTGTTTGTATGATTTATGAGGCGCGTCCAAATGTGACAGCAGATGCTGGAGCTCTGTGCTTTAAGTCTGGTAATGGTGTTATTCTTCGCGGCGGTAAAGAAGCGCTACAAAGCTCTCAAGCCATCGCTAAGGTGATGCATCAGGTGTTAGAGCAACACGGTTTACCGACTGCACTAATAACGGTTGTGCCAGATCCAGACAGAGCACTACTGATGGAATTGATGCAGCAAAAGAAATATATCGACCTAATTATTCCTCGTGGCGGTGAAGGCTTGATCAACTTTGTTACTGAGAACAGTACCATTCCTGTGATCCAGCACTTCAAAGGGGTATGTCATTTATATGTTGATGAGGACGCAGATCTTGATATTGCACTTAAGCTTGCATTGAATGGCAAAACACAACGTACAGGTGTGTGTAATGCTCTTGAAGGGATTGTTGTTCACAAAGCAGTTGCTTCGCAATTTTTGCCTCGTTTACAAAAAGCGTTTGCACATAAACAGGTTGTGGTTAATGCTGACACTCAGTCTGCTAAATACTTTGAAAATGCAAATATAATTTCAGAGGACCAGTTTGGTGAAGAATATCTAAGCTTAGAAGTTGCGGTACGTATTGTTGATGATTTCGCTGGCGCTTTAGAACATATCGATCGTTTTGGTAGTCATCACACAGAAGTAATTTGTACGCAAGATAGTCAAAAAGCTGAACTATTTCAGCGCAGTGTTGATGCATCAGTAGTAATGGTGAATGCTTCATCGCGCTTTTCTGACGGCTCACAACTTGGGTTAGGTGCTGAAATAGGCATTGCTACAACTAAGCTACATGCTTATGGCCCTATGGGGCTTGAGTCACTAACAACAGAAAAGTTCTTGGTAACGGGCGAAGGCCAGATCAGGGATTAGTAAGTTAGTAAATAACGTAATGAAAGCGGGCTAACAGGCCCGTTTTTTATTGGTGTAAAAGCATTCACACACAACAAAGCCAAAAAATTTATATACCATTAGATACGGTAACGAGATGTTACATAAGAAAGGCGGAAAGTGGTGGAGCTAAGCAGGATCGAACTGCTGACCTCCTGCGTGCAAGGCAGGCGCTCTCCCAGCTGAGCTATAGCCCCACATTCCGTTTGGACGGAGCGAAATTTAAAACTTTTTGAATGACTCGTCAAGTCTTTGCCAGGAAATTTTTTTCACATTTTTGCAAATGCCTTTGATAGACTAAGTGAAAATAATACCAAGATTGAATGTTTGATGTTTCAAAAGAATGTACGTCTTCTACTGGCTAGTGTGTGTTTTATTTTATTAGGGGGGTGTGCATCTGCACCTGAAAAAGTCGAATTTCAAATAGCTGAACAAGCGCTCCATACAAAGCAATCCGAGTCAGGAGATTTGCTTTTTGTTTATATTGTTACCGTCGAGCCAACGCCATTGATGAAGGTTAGCAGCCACAAACCTATGAGTCGAGGCGAACTAAAAAGGTATGCTGAACATCAACGCGTTGAAGATTCACCAGAGCTAAAATTACAACTGGAAGAACGTGCGGTAGAGTTGTTGGAAAAGGCGCTTGGGCAACGAGATTATTGTCGAGCAGGGCACAAAATAAACCGAGTTTATTGGCGTCAGCGCAGTGTTCAGCTTAGAGGTAATTGTTTGTGAGTATGTCATTAGAGCATAGTCTTGCCAAGGCTCTAAAAGAGCTTAAGATTGAACCCATTCAATATGAGCACCCAGCGTTGCACACCTGTGATGAAGCAGATAAATTACAGCTTGAACGACAAGGAACTCGGATTAAAAACCTGTTTTTAAGAGATAATTATGGACGACGTCATGTGCTGCTTTTACTCAGATCATATCTGAAAGTCGACTTAAAAACGCTGTCAATTCAGCAAGGCCTGTCCCGTCTCGGCTTTGCCTCTGATCAGCGGTTAGAAAAGTATCTTAAAATTCAGCCCGGATGTGTGTCGGCACTGGCATTATTCAATGATAGTGATAAGCAAGTAGAGTTGTGGATTGATAGCGGCCTTTGGGATGCAAAGCTGTGGCAATGTCACCCACTGGATAACCGCAAAACTTGGGTTTTATCTAAACCCCAACTTCTCCAGTTTTGGCAGTACACAGGACATAAACCTCAGGTTATTGATGTGCCTTGCTTATAGGTCATGTATGTCAACAGTAGACCCGTTGCACATACCAAAAGTAAGGCGAATAAAAAAGCATGATAGCCAAAACTTTGTAAAACCATTCCTGGTATAAATGACCCCAACGCGCCGCCGCTATAGTAAAAAGATACGTAAGCGCCATTGGTTACAGTGGGTGGGGCATCACTAATCTTATTCGCCAATGGGGCTGCGCTGGCGTGGATCATAAACATGCAAGCACAGAACAGTGTAAAGGTGACCAAGAAGATGCCCAAAAGCGGAATTTGCATGGCTACAAGAGTTAAACAGTAAACAGCAAATAATATGCTCAGCCATCGCCATGGGTTGTTGAAAAATTGGTTAAGGCGTGGTGTGGCCATCGAAATGATTGCTCCGATCAGATAACCACTATATACCCAACCAATGGTTTTGCTGTCGGTTATATTGAACATATCCCGAAGAATAAAAGGAAGATAATTCATTAATGCCGCAAAGCAGAAGAACATACAAAAAACGCAGCCAAACAATCGCACTATTAGTCTATTACGCAAAGGTTTTAGGTAAGCCTTGGGCGAGGCCGGAGCTCGCTCTGGAGGTTGGCAGCGGTGAGGTTTGATGCATAAAGCCAAAACCAGTAAGGTAAATGCAAATAAATAATAAAAGCTCTGCCATGAAAACCAGCTAGCGAAGTTGGCTGCCAGCACACGTCCTAAATACCCACCTAAAATTGTGCTACCAATATAGCGTGTCATATTTTGCTGTAGTTGAATACCGCTGTACTGTTGCCCAATGAAGCCTGTCATTGCTGTGAGTGCGGCTGGCAAAGTTAAGCCTTGAATAAACCTAAGAGCAAGTAATAACTCAAAGCTCGGAGCAAGAGCGAATAATACGCTGGTGAGTGCTAAAATAAGCATCGCGATTTTAAGGATACTGAGCGGGTTTCTGCGTGCAAACAGCAGTCCATAAAAAATTGGCGCTATAGCCAATGGTGCCATAGTGATGGACATGAGCGCACCACTGGTGGCGGTTGATACGGAAAAAGATTGTGCAAAAATAGCGAGCAACGGCTGCGGTGCATAAAGTACAAAAAATATAAAAACAGAAGAAATAAGCAGCTGTATTAACGGCATTGAGGTTCCAAAAGGGGATTTGCTCGGTTCGTCTTCATTATGCGTGGATTTGTTTTTGTTGAACAGTTTTGAATCAGCTAGTTAGCAATTCTTTGCGGTAAATCATATAAGAGAGACAAGGGTCTTGTTAAGGTAGCTTGTGAAGATAAAAAAATTCGCTAATACATCTTTTGCATATGGTCAAAAAAAACCACTGCGTTAAAATATGACAATTCGTATTTCATGGAGCATGCACAATGGGTTCTTTACAAGAGCAGCTACTAAAGGCAGGGTTAACGACTGAGCATAAGGCAAAGATGGCAAAGTCGGAAAAGCGTAAAGCACAGAAGAAGAAAAAGAAAAAAGGTGCAACCAGTGATCCAAGTGATCTGCAAAAGCATATTGCTCAAACAAAACTAGAGCAACAGCAAAAAGCCGAAGAGCTAAACAAAGCTAAGCAGGCGGAACTTAAAGAGCGTGAACAAATAGCTCGCGTTAAGCAGATTTTAGAGCATCACAATCAGGATTCGATACGTGGTGAAGTCACATTTAACTTTACCTATGAAAATAAGGTCAAAGAGTTAGATGTGAATGAACAGACCAAACAAGCGTTGTCGAAGGGGCGTTTGGCCATTTGTGTGCTTGAAGGTCAGTTCTACGTGTTACAGGACGAACCTGCGCGTAAAATTGCTGAGGTAGACGAAAAATACATTGTTTTTCATGTTGAAGACGATAGTAACGGACCTGATGAGGATGATCCGTATGCAGGTTATGAGGTTCCAGACGATTTAATTTGGTAACCGTTTTTACTCATCATAGGTCTGCTAATTAGCAACATATGTGTAGCGCTAACAAATGGTCTACACTGTAAGGGAATTATCCGTTAATTAAAAAAAAGAGTAATGTTATGAGTAAGATAAAAAAATTAATCTGTGGGGTTGGGTTATCTATGGCTGCGCTGGGCGCAAACGCAGTGCAAGCTGCAGACGGCGCAGCATTGTATACTGCTAAAATGTGTCAAACTTGTCATGGCCCTGAGGGTAAGACCCCAATTATGGCAATGTATCCAAAAGTGGCGGGCCAGAGTAAAGAATATCTATTAGCACAAATGAAAGACATTAAGTCAGGTGCCCGTAGTAATGGTATGTCAGCTGCGATGAAGGCAATGGTTGCTAATGTATCTGATGCTGAACTAGAAGCCATCGCTGAGTATTTATCACAGGTTAAATAGTTATCCAGCTACACGCTTTGCAAAAACCACCGCATGTCGGTGGTTTTTATTATGTTGAACAAATGCCCAGACTAATTTAGACTTCTATACATCTACTGGGCTCAGTAAAGGACCCTCTATGTTTGAACTACCTAAACTCAACCTTAAAGGAAAAGTATCCGAGCAGGAATGGCAGTTAAGAGTTGACCTAGCTGCTTGTTATCGTTTGGTTGAGCACATGCGGTGGGGGGATTTGATTTATACCCATATGTCGGCGCGTCTACCTGGGACGGATCAATATTTAGTGAATGCGTTTGGTCTGAGTTTTGATGAAGTGACAGCATCAAATTTGGTTAAGGTGGACTTACAGGGGAATATTCTAGATGATACGCCATTTAAAATTAATCCTGCGGGTTTTACTATTCACAGCGCTATCCATGAAGTAAGGGAAGATGCACACTGTGTGATACACCTACATACAAAAGAGACGGTTACGGTTGCCAGTCTTGAATGTGGGTTGTTGCCTCTAAGCCAGCACTCAATGTTCTCATTACCTTCGTTGTCTTATCACGGCTACGAGGGTTTAGCCGTTAATGATGACGAGCGTAAACGACTTCAGGATGATTTGGGTATGACTAATCACATGTTATTGGTTAACCACGGCGGATTGACGGTTGGACCGACAGTTGGAGATGCATTTATGCGCTTTTATGATTTGCAACGAGCCTGCGAAATTCAGGTGGCAATTCAATCAACGGGTCAACGAGCTGTGCCAGTACCTCAGCCCATCATTGATAATATTTATAACCAAGCTAATGTTGTTCACAGCGGCAGCACAGGCGGGCAATTAGCTTGGCCTGCAATGCTCAGAAAAGCATACCGCTTAGACCCAGGCTTTGCACAATAGGAATCAGCAATGAAAGTTAATCGCGTCGAAGTATTTGATATCCACTGTCCTGATAGGCCCGCGTGGACCCCTGTATTCGTAAGAATTCACACCGATGAAGGCATCAGCGGTGTTGGTGAGGCGGGTCTGGCATATGATTTAGGTCACAGTGCTGCGGCCAGTATGATCAAAGAAATGGCAGAAGCATTTTTGATTGGTCATGACCCATTCCAAACAGAATTACTCTGGTCTCGTATGTTACGTGAGAGCTTTTGGGGATTAGGCGGTGGGCCTGTGGTTTACGCTGCTATGAGTGCTATTGATACAGCGCTTTGGGACATTAAGGGTAAAGCTCTTAACCTACCAGTTTATCAACTATTAGGCGGTAAGGTTAACCCTGAGCTGAGAACCTATGCATCACAGTTACAATTTGACTGGGATAAAGAATTTAAAGCGTTAGTAGAGCCACAGGAATATGCAGAAGCGGCGCTTAAGGCTGTCGCTGAAGGGTATGATGCTGTTAAGGTCGATCCAATCCAGTATGACAAACATGGCAACACCTACTATGACCGCACCAAGATCATCTCTAGAGCTGAGATGAAACTTTATCGAGCCCGTATTCAAGCGATCCGTGAAGCGGTAGGCGATGAAGTAGACATTATTTTTGAATGTCACAGCTTGCCAGGCGCGACTTCTGCTATTCAGATTGGTGCGATAGCAGAAGAGTTTGATTGCATGTATTATGAGGAGCCTGTGAATTACCTAAACCATTCACTGCATGCGAAGGTCGCTGATAAAGTCGCTGTACCAATAGCAGGTGGTGAGCGTTTGTATAACCGCTGGGGAGTTCGTCCATATTTAGAAGACCAAAGTATTGATGTGCTTCAGCCTGATATTGGCTTGTGTGGTGGCTTTACGGAAACCAAGAAAGTGTGTGATTATGCAGATATTTTTGATGTTCGTATTCAAGCTCATGTGTGTGGCGGTCCAGTCGCTACCGCAGCTTCGTTACACCTTGAAACTGCAATCCCGAACTTTTTAATTCACGAGCATCACACCTATGCGATTAAAAAGTGGAACCGCGAACTGTGTATCCAAGACCCGCAGCCTAAAAATGGGGTGTTTAAAGTGTCTGAGGAGCCAGGTATCGGTATCGAGCTCAACGACGAAGTGGTTATGCGCTCGCAGCGTGTAGAAATTAAATAAGTGATATTATAATGGGCAAGTGGGGGCTATGTATAAGTACTCCATTTTTCTAGCCACTGTAAGAATAAAAAAAAGGACCTGACGGTCCTTTTTAGTTACAAGGTATACAAATGTATCTTTTACATCAAAGTGCTTTAACAGCTGAACTTGGCGATTTCTGACTCCAAATTAACGGTTAGCTCTTTGATACTGTCTGTGGCATGATGCGCTTTTTCAGACACATGAGCGGTTTGAGAGGCAGTATCTGAAATCGTCACCACTCGGCGTGCGGTATCTTCACCTGCTTCCAGCTGCTCTTTTGCTGCATGGGCTATCTGATGGCTCATTTGCGAGATCTCACCTAATGAATTTGCTACTTTGCGCAGCTCTTCACCTGCTTCTTTGGACATACTGACCGTTTTTTCACTGGTGTGAATTGACACTGTGACTGAAGATTTCGCCTCCTGGGTGGCCGATTGTAACTTGCCAATCATAGTATGAATTTCTTCTGTACTTGTTTGAGTGCGCTGGGCTAGCTGGCGGACCTCATCTGCAACCACCGCAAAACCGCGACCTTGCTCACCTGCTCGAGCCGCTTCTATGGCTGCGTTAAGTGCAAGCAAGTTCGTTTGTTCAGCAATACTTTGGATCACACTCAGTACATTGGCAATGTTGGTCACTTCTTCGTCAAGGGTTTGGATATTATTACCAGCGCTGTCAATTTGCTGCTCTAATAAAGCGATAGTTTTTGCTGCCTCAGTTGTGAGCTTGTCGGCATTTTGACCCTGACGTTCGGCTTCTTGCACAGAGTTGGCGGTTTGCTCGGCATGCTCCACAACGGTTTGTGCTGACGCTGTGAGTTCCGTGATGGCCGAAGCGACCATTTGTGTTTCGTTGCTTAGGCTACGTGTAAGCTGCTCCAACTCGTTGGAGCGCTTTTCACCATCGTTACTTTGTGCTTTAAGTGCATCGCTGACCGTTGCAATCCCTCCAACTACCCCTTGTAGGCCTTGTTGCATGTAGCTCATGGCAGCAATGATACTGTCTTCTTTGGCGGCGCTGGTATTGATTGGCGAGCTTAAGTTACCACGAGATACTTGTTTAACGATGGTCAATACTTCGTCGAGCTCTCCACCGAGCTTGTTAGAAAGACCAAGGCCAAATTTTGCCAACGCAAAGGTCAGGGCCACAGCAATCAGTAGGGATAGAGTTAATAACCAGCGTGCAGTGCCCCAATAGCGTTCTTCGGTTTCTTTGGCGCTAATCCCTGTGCCCACATACCAACCAAATATGGGAGTCTTTTGCACAACAGATGTTAAATCGACGACTTCGCCCTCGCGCACAGAGTCCCATTCGTAGGTAATAATTTGATTTGTTTTATTGCCGACTAATCGTTCTACCATTCTACCAATACTATTGCCTTTGGCATCTTTGAAGTCGTTAAAACTGGTGCCATGTAATTGTGGATCATGCGGTGTCGCAACAAAATTTAGCTGGTCGTCGACCACATAAACGTACTCAGAGTCATGGTATTTATTTTCCCTAAGCATCTTGGTGGCAAGTTTTTTGGCTTGTTCTTCATTGAGGGCCCCGGTTTGTACGTATCCTTCGAATTGTTCAACAATGTTTACCGTGCTCTTCATTAACTGGTTGATACGCGCGATGTTGTCAGATTCACTGGCATGGCGTAACGCTTGTAACCCTAAGATGACGACTAGCAAAAGTGAGAGGAAAATAGCCGCAGCGAAAAGTATTATTTTAATTCTTAATGTTAAACCTGATAGCACAATACGCCCCTTTCAGATAATAGAATATTATTATCTACCATGTTTAAAGAAATCATGTAAGTAACATATAGTGTATTTTGATATAAAAAGAGATGATATTTCCTCATCTTGATGAGGAAACCATCTTATTTTGCATTGATTATGTTGATTTCTAGGTCGGTCAATTCACGATATTCGCCACTTGCTAGGGCGGCATCAAGCTCAATATCTGCAATCTTTTCACGGTGCAACTCTACGACTTTATTGCCCACAGCGGCTAACATTCGCTTAACTTGATGATATTTACCCTCACAGATAGATAAGCGTAGGCTGTAGCTGGCTAGTTGCTCTGCCTGAGCAGGTAGTGTGGGTTGTTTTTCGTTGTGAAGTTGTACGCCGTCTCTAAGTTGCTGTAATGCATCTTCGGTAATAGGTTCTTGAGTTTCAACAAGGTAGGTCTTGAATTTTTGCTTTTTTGGTGAAGTGATTTGGTGAGACCAGTCTCCATCATTGGTGAGCAGCACCAAGCCTGTTGTATCTATGTCCAGACGCCCCGCAACATGAAAATCTTTTAAGTTAGGTTCATCTAATAAATCAAATACAGTTGGATGCATGTCATCACTATTTGCACAAATATAACCGACGGGTTTGTTGAGCATAAAGTAGCGCTTGCCAAGGTATTGCAAAGGCTTACCTTGCCAAGTGACGTGATCGTTTTCATTAACGGAATAATCAAACTTGGTGATGACTACACCGTTTACTGTTACATAACGTTTTTTAATACCAGCTTTGACTTTGGTCCGTGGTAACTCGGCCAGGTGGCTCAAGAATTTATCCAATCGGCAAGGAAATTTCATAATACTTTGTCTGTAAATTGAACGAGTCGATATTATACGTGATTGTACGACTTTGATCAGTTCTTTCGGTATATTGATGGGAGCAAATCATAGGGATGCACGCTAAGTAACCAGTTTGTATCGACCATGTTTTGTAGTGTCTCTAGTAGGGTGTTACTGAGTAATTGTTTTTGTGCTTCAGTTCGGCCTTCAATTAGGTGGGCGTGAATATGTATAAAGCCAATTTTTTTGTCGTCAACTTTAAAATACTCTGTGCTTTGGGTGCGAGTTTTAATCGTCTCAGGAGCAAATAACTCGGTGCGCTCCGCAGCATAGTGAACAGCATCAACCAACTGCTGTGCTGGTATAGGCAAATTACTAGAGTGCTCAATGATCAGGTGTGGCATGGTGACTTATAGTTTCAAGTATGAGTAAATGGGCCTATATTAGGGGATTTATAAGGAAACACCAAATGCATAAGCAGAAAGTTTGGTTGGCGTTGGCGGGGCTAGTTGCTCTGGCTGGCTGTAGTGATGATGCAGCAAAAATTAGTCTTGGCTTGTTTACCACCAAAGATGTTGTGGTATCAGCACAGCAAGACCCTATTATCACAGGGGTAACTTGCCATATTAGTCATGTAGAGGCTAACTTGGACTTTTCAGACCCTTCGGATATGTCGATAGCGTGTCGACAGACAGGCGAAATCACGGCACAACAGATGCAACAAATCGATTTGTCCAAAGATGGTGAAGTGGTATTTAAAACATCCAAGAGTATTTTGTTTAAGTCTTTAAAAGTTCGTCGTATTTATGATGCCAAAACGCGCACTTTATTGTATTTATCATATTCAACAAAAGAAACCAGCGGCAGTCATCATCATGCACTGTCTACCGTGCCTTTGTATAACACTCAGGCTTGGCAATGGGCCACCAAAACAGAGTAATTATGTTAGCGTTATTTAAATCAAAACCTTTATTGAGTGATGGCGAAGCTGCCTGGCTGATTGACACCTTTGTGTGGGCCTGTGAACATTTTGACGGCCAGCACTTCTTATCACATACGAAAATAATTGAACCAACTGGGCAGTACTTTCCGGATCAGGTATCCAGTGTTGAGCAGATGGCACAAACAGTATTCGCTCGCGTACGTGACTATGCGGGAATGCAAGCTTGGCCAATACAATTGGTGAGCCCCGCGCATTTGCCTGCGCAACAAAGTATTCCAGCTTTTGGCTTTCATGGACCGTCCCGAGGTGACGCCGCTGAGCTTGTAGCAGCGCCCTCACACCCAGTATTGTTATCTTATAATCCTAATCAAATAAACCAACCTCAGGATTTGGTCGCAAGCTTTGCCGGAACACTGGCGACGATTGCTATCTATCAAAAAGGGGCGTTACCGCCAGGAGGAGAGGAGCAAATTGCCGCTGCAAGCGATGCATTGGCCTGTTTTATGGGATTTGGCGTGATGATGAGCAACACCGTATATCAGTTTAAAGGCGGTTGTGGTTCTTGTTACAACCCATATGCAAACCGGCAAGCAGCTTTAAGTGAGGAACAAACAGTATTTATGCACGCGTTGGTATGTTATTTCAAGCCTGGTACCGACGGTAAAAAACACTTAAAGCCTCATTTGAAAAGTGTATATAAAAAAGCACATAAACAAATTCAGGAGTATGTGAAGGGATCTGCAAACCCGTTGTTGTTAATGTTCAAGGAACAAAGCGGTGCTTGAATATCTCGATGAATTTTTATTGATAGCGTTAGCGCATTTTTTTGCTGTTGCCAGCCCAGGCCCTGACTTTGCCGTTGTGCTAAAACAGAGTATTCAGCGGGGCAGAGCAAATGCGTTGTGGACCAGTGCGGGGGTCGCACTAGGTATTTTGGTGCATGTTACCTACTGTTTGCTCGGTGTTGCGATTGTACTTTCTCAATCACCGGCGATGTTTAATATTTTAAAGTATGTTGCTGGTGCATACTTGGCTTATATGGGAGTGCAGGCATTACGTGCAAAACCAGTCAATGGTAAAGATAGTGCCGCAGATCTAGAACATCAAACGTCAGAGCACGCAGTCTATGCCCTAAGGCGCGGATTTTTGGTAAATGCACTTAACCCCAAAGCGACTCTGTTCTTTTTGTCTTTATTTACATTGGTTATCGCGCCCACAACGCCAACACCTGTTCAGGCTTTTTACGGACTCTATATGGCACTGGCAACTTGGATATGGTTTTCATTTTTGGCGATAGTCTTAAGTCGAGCTAAAGTTAGGGCATTCTTCCAAAGTGCAGGACATTGGTTTGACCGAGGAATTGGTGTGGTATTAATAGCACTGGCGGTGCGTGTTGTATTGTAAAAGGGTCAGTTGAGTATGAGTAATAAACCTCACATTAATTTTGCATTTGGTTCTAACTTATCAACCAAAAGATTGTTTGCTCGTCTTCCAGAGGCTCATTGCCTTGGAGTTGCTAAACTGTATCAACATAAACTGACCTTCAATATGCTCAGTACAGATGGTTCTGCAAAATGCACGATAGAACCTACTAGTTGTAAAGATGATGTTGTTATCGGAGTGCTGTACGCGCTAGATGATGAAGAACTAGCCATGTTAGATGCCATAGAAGGAGAGCGTTACGATAGGGTGAGTGTTGAAGTTGAAGCGCATCGGCACGGTTTGATAGAAGCCTATTGTTACATTGCTAACACTTTTATAGATGATCATCTCCCTTTTGATTGGTATGTACAGCACGTGCTAAGTGGGGCTTTAGAGCATGCCTTCCCAACAGAGTATGTTTCGCTCATCAAATCTCAACCTCATATTACCGACCATCATGGCGAACGAGCTCAGCGAGAGTGGCAGTTACACAGCCCATTAAAAACAACTAAAAAGGCATAATATGAATTTACATAGCATGATTGGCGCTGGACTGGCGTTACTGTTGACTCTTCCGTCTGTGGCCAATGAGAGAGTCAGTACTTCAATAAACACTTCTGTAGATGTGAGTGATGTCGATGCTGCTGTGCGCCAAGCGATGACACGTTTCAATATCCCAGGCTTGGCAATTGCGGTTGTCGAGAAGGGGAAAGTGATACTGGCCAAAGGGTATGGTGTTAGGCATATTGAAACATCAGAGCCGGTTGATAAGCACACATTATTTGGTATTGCCTCAAATACCAAAGCATTCACGAGTGCCGCTTTGGCGATGCTGGTGGATGAAGGAAAGATCAAATGGGATGATAAAGTAATAAAACATCTTCCAGAATTTAGAATGTTTGACGCCTATGTGACTGGCGAAATGACTATTCGCGATCTGTTGAGTCATCGTAGCGGGTTAGCTTTGGGAGCGGGTGATTTAATGATTTGGCCTGATACCAATAAAACAACGCAGCAACTCATAGCAGGTATCGCTAAATTAAAACCCAGCTCTAGTTTTCGCAGTGAATATGCCTACAACAACTTAATGTTTGTGGTGGCAGGAGAGGTGGTGGCAAGAGTTAGTGGTGTTAGTTGGCAAGATTTTGTTGAGCAACGCATGTTCTCTAAGATCGGTATGGATGACTCAAAGGCGGGGTTCTCACGTATTAGTCCTACAAATACTAACTGGGCGACAGGTCATATTCCAATGGATGGTAAGCTAAACCCATTTTTCGTTAATTATTTAGAAGACTTTCGTGGTGCTGGGGCGATAGCTTCAAATGTGGACGACATGAGTCAGTGGCTAATAACACAGTTAAATGCTGGTAAAACCCCACAAGGACAGCAGTTGTTCAGTGCCCAACAGCAACTGCAAATGTGGCAGCCGCATATCATGCGAGAGCCAAAAGAAGAAAGTTTTATCACTCATCGTCAGCAATTTAGAGGATACGGATTGGGTTGGGCTATTGAAGACTACTTTGGTTACAAAAAGCTTGGCCATGGTGGCGGGATTTTGGGGATGGTGTCTCGGGTTGCACTACTCCCTGAAAAGCAGTTAGGCGTGGTGTTATTATCAAATCAGCAAGCTTCCCCTGCACTTACAAGTATTGTTGATGAAGTGTTTGAAGGTGCGTTAGGACTGAGTGATGAAGATCATGTGGAACTGGCCGCGAAAAGTTACGAACAAGAAAAGGCTCAAAGCTACGCTAGTGCAGGTTTGAAACCCCTCACAGCAGTGCAAGCAAATCTGCCGCTAGACTTTTATACCAGCACATTGGAAAGCCCTTGGTATGGTGATGTAATTGTTGAGCTAATCAATGGTCAGTTGACGATTGATTTTACGCATACCAGTTTGCTAAAGGGTAAACTTGAACACTATAGCGGTAATACCTTTGTGGTACGTTGGAACGAAAGACTGCTTGAGGCGGATGCCTATATTCAGTTTGAATTAGATAACTTCCAGCGTGTTGTTGGTGCCACAATGGAATTTGTAAACCCAGATATTACGGACTTTAGTTTTGATTTTCACGATCTAGAGCTAACAGCTTCACCTGTTGTTGAGAGCGAGTAACACCAAAGTCTCACTGTGTAGGCTACACAAGCTTGTTACACTGACTGAAACATCAATAGAGAGAGCGTTATGCGTACCGCAGTAATCACACATCCATATTGCAGAAAGCACAAAATGCCAGATGAGCACCCAGAGTGCCCTGAGCGTTTGGATGCCATTGCTGATAGGCTGTTGGCATCGGGGCTGGATATTGCACTGATGCAGCTGCAAGCGCCCAAAGCATCAATGGAACAGGTTGCCTTGGTTCATGAGCAGGCATTGATAGACAAAGTGTGCAACAGTATCCCAACCGACGGCTTAAGCGCCTTTGCAGAAGATGTTTGGTTAGCACCAGAGTCTTTACAAGCGATTGAGCGCTCAGTGGGGGCGGGTATTTTAGCGGTAGACAAAATTCTTGCCGGCGATCTCGACGCTGCATTTTGTAGTGTACGCCCGCCAGGCCATCATGCCAATCGCAGTCACTCTTGCGGTTTTTGTGTGTTTAATAACCTTGCAATCGCAGTGGAGTACGCCAAAAGTTTAGGTATTGAGCGAGTTGCCATCCTTGATATTGATGTGCACCATGGTAATGGTACGCAAGATATTTTTAAAACACGCACAGACGTACTGTTTTGCTCTTTATTTCAACACCCATTCTATCCCAATAGTGAAATTGAGAATAATGATCATATCGTAAACTCACCTCTGCCAGTGGCAAGTAAAGGTGAAGATTTACGAGCACTGTTTACGCAGCAATGGTTACCAAGGCTTAGGGAGTTTGAGGCTGAGCTTATTTTTATTAGTGCAGGATTTGATGCTCACTTGGAAGATGATATGGGCGGTTTACAATTTGTTGAGGCTGACTATCAATGGTTAACTGAGCAAATTGTTCTATTGAGCAAAGAAACCAAGGCCAAAGGAATTATTTCATTTTTGGAAGGGGGTTACGCGCTGTCTGCTCTAGGTCGCAGTGCGGTGACACACATCAAAGCATTAGTTGAAGGCTAAGATACGCTTAAAGTTGATTTCAGTAGTGCAAATGCTTGCCTGACATCTGTAAGCGTAATTTTTTGCACACAACACTGACCATCATCAAGCAGCGCCTGCTGCACGTGTTGAGTGAGTAACGCTAAGCCCGGCAGTTCCATTTTATTACCTTGCAAATCATAGCACTGACCATTTTCATAGACACACAGAGCATGCTGCATTTGAGTGTCTGTAAGATAAAACACCGCATGTTCGAACGTCGTTTCAGTGTCAATAAATTCAATACTTTCTTCTAAACAGAGCAAGAATGGGTAATATTTTATTGGCATTGTTTGTTCTCAATCAAAGTATAAAAGGTGAGCAGCATTATACTTGCAATTCAAGTTAAAATGCGAGGTTGTGCTTCATGGTCTCTGATAGCCGTCAATTACAAATCAAAGATATTTTTTCTAATCAATTATTGTCATGTGATCATCAAACACCGCTTTGTGAGGCGGTCAAAATGATGCATAAGCGTCGGGTTAGCTCTATTTTTGTCACCGAGCAACAACAGATTGTAGGAATTTGGACGGAGTCAGATTGTGTCAAACTTAACTTTAATGACCCTGACTTTGCTCAAGCTTCTATTGCGTCCTCAATGACTTCACCTGTACATGATATCCAAATTGATAAAACTCTTAGTGAGGCCACGATTAAATTCCATCAGTTGGGAATCCGGCATTTACTGGTAAAAGATCAGCAACAGGTTCCGATTGGTGTGGTCTCTTTGTCTGACATCGTGCGTAATCAAGGGCTTGATCATTACTTGCATTTTCGTCCAATTGAGGATCACTATAATCGTAATGTTGTGATTTTAAAGGCCAGTGATTGTGTATCAAAAGTGATTGAAGTTATGCGTATTAAGCGTATGACTGCGGTCTTGGTCTATAACCATGAGTTGGCAGAGTATGGCATTATCACACAACGTGACATTGCATATATGCTGCTAAACCCCGATTGGCGGATACCCTGTTGGAAGCTTGCTACATATCCTATGTTACAAGTCAGTCCAAAAGACAGCTTATTTGATGCTTATCGGTTGATGACAGCTGAGTCAATTCGCCACTTGGTCGTGAAGGAGCCATGCTCTGGCAAGGTGATAGGCCTGTTGCCATTGAAAAATGTGCTCACTGAAATTGAAACAGCCTACTGTAGCGAGCTTGAAAAGGTATTGGTGCAGCGTGATCTTGCGTTGCAAAAGTCAGAGAAAAATCTGTATTTGGCTAATCGCATTATAGATGCCTCCTTAGATGGCATTATGATCACCCGTGGAGATGGTGAAATTTTACAGATAAACCCAGCGTTCAGTGAGCTCACCGGATATCAAGATTATGAAGTGATAGGCAAGAGCCCCAGTATCTTGAGTTCGGGTATTCATGGTAAAGATTATTATGATCAAATGTGGGGAGAGCTAAGAAAAAACGGTGTGTGGCAAGGGGAGATATGTAACCGTAAGAAAAGCGGCGAAATATACGTTGAATGGTTGACCATCATTGCGATAAACGAGCCTTATAGCGATGAAGTGCTGTATGCCGCGATATTCAGTGATATTACCGAGCGCAAAAATGCAGAGGAGAAGATAGCACGGCTCGCCTATTTTGATGAGTTAACAGCGCTGCCAAATCGGCGCTTATTTTATGATCGTTTGTCCATGGCGTTGGCCTCAGCACACCGAGACAACCATAAACTCGCAGTGATGTTTATCGACCTTGACCGCTTTAAAGAAGTCAATGACAGTTTGGGGCACAGTGCCGGGGATGAACTTTTGGTGCAGGTGAGTGAGCGCATTAAGGGTCTGCTAAATGAGGGGGATACCTTGGCGCGTTTGGGGGGCGATGAATTTGTTGTACTGCTCACTGAAGTGAAGCATATTTCCGATGTGGTAAATTTTGCCAATAAAATACTTGCGCAATTAAGTGTGGCGTTTGAACTCAATGATCTGAGTGTCACCGCTACAGCTTCGCTTGGGGCTGCCGTCTATCCTGAAGATGGTTTAGACAGTGAAACCCTATTAAAACACGCCGATGTTGCTATGTATCGCTCCAAAGAAATTGGCCGAAACTCATTTCAGTTATATAAGGCATCTATGAATGCTCGCTCACTGGAGCGCTTGTCTATGCTCAGTCGTTTTCAATATGCACTTGAACATGATGAATTTGAGCTGTATTTTCAGCCTTTGCAATGCTTAGCCAGTGGCCGAATATCCAGTGTTGAGTGTTTGCTGCGCTGGAATGACCCAAACCTGGGTATGATCTCTCCGGCTCAGTTTATTCCACTTGCTGAAGAGCTGGGACTTATCATCAAACTGGACCAATGGGTGATCAACAAAGCGTGTGAGAGCATGGCGCTGTGGCGTCGTCAAGGCAGTGATATTAGGCGCATTGCAATTAATGTGTCTGCACAGCACTTATGTCAGGGAGATTTGGCTATCACGGTTGCCAACTCTTTGAGCAAACATTGTTTAGATGGTCGTTTTATTGAGTTGGAGCTCACGGAAAGTAGTTTTATCAGCAATTTACACGAGGCGAAAAGTGAGTTACAAAAGCTGAAAAGCTTAGGTGTTTCAATTGCCTTGGACGATTTTGGCACCGGTTATTCTGCGCTGAGTTACTTAACCAAACTGCCTATCGATACTTTAAAAATAGATGCGAGCTTTGTGGCAAAAATTCCTGATGAATATGGCAATAGCGAAATCGTTAGTGCCATTATAGCAATGGCTAAAGCACTTAACCTACAGGTGGTTGCTGAGGGAGTTGAAAAGAGCGAGCAGCGCCAGTTTTTACAAAAACTGGGCTGCAATATTGTTCAGGGTTACCTGTTTTGCAAACCTTTAAGTGCAGACGATTGGCTGCGCTTTTATCATGCTGAGAAGGCGACTTCGTAAGCGGTGAACTTGCGAATATTGATAACGCCAGTATCAAAGATCAGGTACTGGCCTTTTATGCCTTGCAATGTACCTGTCACTTCGGGGGTTTTATCAAAGTTAAAAGAAGTAATTTTGCTTGGGAACTGCTCAACAGGGAAACTCAAATCAACCACATCTTCGTCTAAACGCTCAATTGCAGTGGCGCCAAATAGCTCGGCCAGTTCATCAAGCTTGCTTTGGATTTGAGGCACTAATTCTTGAGCGGCTGCTTTTAAATCCATCTCATCGCTCACACCTTTGAGCATATTTCGCCAATTGGTTTTGTCTGCAATAAATTCAGCTAATGCGATTTCAACAAGACCCGATTGCAACCTTGTTTGTACTTTAAAAAGTGGCAGCGCTTGCGTGGCGCCTTGATCTATCCAACGAGTAGGAATTTGCGTGTGTCTAGTGATACCCACTTTTAGCCCTGAGGTATTGGCCAAGTACACATAGTGAGGGATCATACAATTCTGCTGACCCCATTCAGGCTCTCGACAGGTACCCTTATCAAAGTGGCAAGTTTCAGGTTTCATGATACACATGTCGCAACTAGCCAGCTTTTTCATACAGACAAAACAGTGACCTTGAGAATAACTTTTCTTGGTTTTTTTACCGCAGTTACAGCAGAAAATATTACCCGTGTGGGTCAGCGTGAACTGCTTTCCTATATAGTCATTTAAGTTAACTAACTCATCACCAATGGGAAGGTGGTACTGAATTGGTTGAGTGAGTTGTGCCTTAAGCTTGCTTAAAGTGCCTTGCATCTTTACGCCCCTAAAGATGTTAAAAGGGCGATACTACCAAGCGAACCGACAAGTCACAATGTGTTAGGTGAGTTTATCAAAAACAGGCGGGTAGCTTTTTGCTACCCGCAAAGAGTGATTAGTATTTAGCTGAGCGAGTTTGGCTCTTTAATGACTCAACAATAAATTCGCGTAAATCATCGTTTGAGGCTTTAAGGTCTTCATGTCTAAGGTACATCATGTGTCCTGAGCGATAGCCTTTAAAGCTTAAACGGTCGCGCATCTTGCCGCTTGGGTCTAGTTGCCACATGGTGTACTTGGCATCAAAGTAGTTGGTTGCACCATCATAGTAACCAGCTTGAAATAACACATTAAGATATGGGTTTTCAGCCATGGCTTGGCGTAGTTGTTCGCCTGTGGTGTTGTTGCTGCGATCCCAAGGATGAACATTCGCTAGCATGTTGTATTGCACATCGGTTTTGTAGTTAAGTTCTTCACGAATATAGTGGTTGATTGATGGGGTAAAGGCGTGCAACCAAGCACTCAACTCAGGGAAGTAATCAGGAGAATCACCTGCATCACGTTTGTCGATACCCAAGTAACGAGAATCTAGACGACCTAAGATGTAGCCTTGATCTCGTAGTAACTCTTTCCAAAAAGCATCATCGCTAATATCCAGATTATTTTGTAATACAAACTGTTTAGATAGACCGCTATACAGTGATACACGCTCGGCAATAGCTTGTTTGTCTTGTGCGGAAATAAACGCCCCTTTTGCCAGTGCTGGCAAATATTGATTTAATGTGAACGCTTCTACTTCTGCTAATACCTCAGGTAAGTCTTTTTGTTGTAACTTTGTAGGTAAAACTTTGTGATGCCAAGCAGTTGCAGCAAAGTAAGGTAAACGATTTGCCGCCTTCACAGGGCCGTCACGGTTAATACCAATATCAGTAGGAGAAACTAAAACAACCCCATTTAAGAACCACCAATGTGCTGACTGTAATTCTTTGGCAAGACCAGATACGCGTGTTGTACCATAGCTTTCACCAATCAAAAACTTTGGCGATAGTGAGCGATTGTTGCGAGTGACGAAGGTGTTGATCCAGCTAGCAAGATATTTAATGTCTGCGTTAACGCCAAAGAACTGTTTTTGCTGTTCTTCTTTACTTGGCATTTTGCCTTCTTTGTCAGGTAATACGCGAGAATACCCCGTGTTGACAGGGTTAACAAAGACAATATCAGCAACATCGAGTACCGAATATGGATTGTCTTTCATGCCATAGGGTTGAACTGGATATCCTTCGTCATCAATTTTTAAAACACGAGGACCTGTGTAGGCAATATGCATCCACACGGAGGCTGAGCCTGGTCCGCCATTGAATGAAATAAGCAGTGGGCGTTTACTTAAATCGTCTACTTTGTCTTTTGTGTAGTAGTTGTAATATAAGGTTGCAACAGCTTCACCTTGCTCATCCCAAACAGGCTGTGTGCCAGAAGCGACGCTGTAGTTAATACGCTCACCGTTAATGGTGGTTTTATGGTTTGTGATGACTTTACTATCAATATCAATTTTGCGTTGATGCTCAACTGCGTTACTACCAAAGCTTAAAACTAAGGTGCACACAACCAGCAGTTTGGTTAAGTTCATTTTTTTCCCCGGACGATAAGTTTTTAACATTTAAATTGCTTTTATTTCAATTTTCAAAGGGTATGAGTCGAACGCCCCTAATAGCGGGACGGTTGGTAAGCTCAGACCGCGACCCAATGCTCATTATGCACGCTCTACAGATAGCAGGCGAGCTCTAGCAGCTATATCTTAACATCTGCACCAGTAATGAGCATGGTGTGCAATATTGCACCTGGTTGGTGCGAAATTATACTAAAAAGCATCAGTGCAATCACCTAATTATTTGAAATTAATAGGTTTAACTTTATGGCACGAAGGTTGGATTAACTTTGCAAACAGGATAAACCTGTCCTAAGGGGACCAACAATGAAAATGATAAGTGCAATAATAAAACCATTTAAATTGGATGAAGTTCGTGAAGCGCTGGCTGATTTAGGCGTAGAGGGGATGACCGTTGTTGATGTAAAGGGCTTTGGCCGTCAACGAGGCCATACAGAACTGTATCGTGGCGCTGAATATCAAGTCGATTTTATTCCAAAAATAAAGCTAGAGATAGCAACTCGTAGTGAAAATACACAGCGTGTTGTAGATACGCTGACTAAAGCTGCCAGCACCGGAAAAATTGGTGACGGTAAAATATTTGTATATGACTTAGACCAAATCGTGCGGATCCGTACCGGCGAATTAGACGAAGACGCGATTTAAGGGGCCGAAGATGGAAAACGCAATTATAGAACTAAAATTCTCTTTGAATACATTTTACTTTTTAATTTCAGGTGTGCTGGTGATGTGGATGGCTGCAGGTTTTGCCATGCTAGAGGCAGGACTCGTTCGCTCAAAAAATACCACTGAGATACTGACCAAGAATATTACGCTTTATGCCATAGCTTGTACCATGTTTTTACTAGTGGGTTACAACATTATGTATGTTGGTAATACAGAAGGCGGGATAGTTCCAAGCTTCGGTGCGTTGATAGGTGAAGCGTCAACCGATGCAGATCACGCTCTTGAGTCTGACTTTTTCTTCCAAGTAGTCTTTGTTGCCACAGCAATGTCGATTGTTTCAGGGGCTGTTGCTGAGCGCATGAAATTATGGGCGTTTTTAGCATTTACCGTGGTATTAACTGGTTTCATTTATCCAATTGAAGGGTACTGGACATGGGGCGGAGGCTTCTTATCTAAGCTTGGCTTTGTAGATTTTGCTGGATCAGCAATTGTGCATGGCGCCGGTGCTGCAGCTGCTTTGGCGGGCGTGTTGCTACTGGGGGCGCGTAAAGGTAAATACGGTAAAAATGGAGAAATCTACCCAATTCCAGGCTCTAACATGCCGTTGGCAACATTAGGCACTTTCATTCTTTGGATGGGGTGGTTTGGTTTTAATGGGGGGTCGCAATTGTTCTTGGCTGACAAAGCGAATGCAGTTGCAGTTAGTCAAATATTACTCAATACCAATGCTGCTGCTGCAACGGGTGCAATTGCTGCTTTATTAGTGTGTAAAGCATTATGGGGTAAAGCTGATTTAACCATGGTACTCAATGGTGCACTGGCAGGTCTTGTGGTGATCACAGCAGAGCCTGCGTCTCCTACACCATTATTGGCTTGTCTACTAGGTGCCCTAGGTGGTTCATTGGTTGTGTTTAGTATCGTATTTTTAGATAAAGCGAAAATAGATGATCCTGTGGGGGCGATTTCTGTACACGGAACATGTGGCATGTTAGGTGTAATGCTAGTGCCATTATCAAACGGTGATGCAACTTTTGTGAATCAGTTTATCGGTTTGGTCTGTATTCTTGGCTTTGTATTTATTGTGTCTTACTTAGTGTGGGCGCTGTTGAAAAATACCATGGGGATCCGTGTTGGTGAGGAAGAAGAAATTAACGGTATGGACCAGCACGATTGTGGTATCGACGCATACCCTGAGTTTGTATCTGTGCGCGGTAATAGCTAATTTCAATATCTATCACGTCGAACGGGCCCATTGTGGCCCGTTCTCTCTTTCAGGCTTGGTTAATCTAAGGTACTCTATGCTCTGGCATATTTGATTTTGAAGTTTATATAAGTGGTATGGTAGATAAAAATAATAACAACACAGCGAAAACAAGCAAAAAAACCACACGTACCACAGCTAATAAATCCTCACGCGCAAAAAATAGCAAACGTAAAGCTAAGCAAACGCAGCCAAGCTCCTCATTGAGCCGCTTTAAACAACGTACGCTAAAAGCCTGCTGGCGTTTCTTGTGGAAAGGCACTTTGGCCATATTGGTTTTAGTTAGTTTTTATATTATTTATCTGGATTCAAAAATTACTCGGCAGTTTGAGGGTAGTAAATGGCAATTGCCTGTTCAGGTGTATGCTCGTGCCATGAATTTTTATCCAGAACAGTTTTTGTCTGAACAAGAAGTGATTTGGGAGCTAAAACGTCTCAACTACTCACACGTAAACCAACTTAGTCGTACAGGTCAGTACATTGTGCAAGGACGTACCATAAAAATCTATCGTCGATCATTTGAGTTTTATAACGGCATCGAAGACGGTCAGATCTTTACCCTTAACTTTGCTGGAAAACGCCTTGCAAGTATTGTAGATAAAGATGGACGACGCATTGAACAGGCTCGTTTGGAGCCTGTGCAAATAGCTCGAATAGGCAATGAATCAAAACAAGACCGGGAATTCCTACCTCTTGAAAAATTCCCAAACATTCTTAAGCAAGCTTTGCTGGTGGTTGAAGATCGAGAATTCTACGATCACCATGGCGTATCCGCATGGTCAATTTTACGGGCATTGTATACCAACCTAAAAGCTGGGCGCACGGTGCAAGGCGGAAGTACGCTGACACAGCAATTGGCGAAAAATTTTTACTTAAGCCGTGAGCGCTCGCTAATTCGAAAAGTGAATGAAGCTTTTATTGCTTTGATATTGGATTATCGATATAGCAAAGATGAGATTTTAGAAGCTTATCTTAACGAAGTATTTATGGGTCAGGCTTATAATCAAGGGGTTCATGGTATGGGACTGGCGGCGGAGTTTTATTTTGCAAAGCCAGTAGATGAATTGGAATTTGACCAAATAGCTATGTTGGTAGCCATTGTCAAAGGGCCTTCGTATTATAACCCTAGACGCTACCCTGAGCGTGTTCGAGAGCGCCGTGACCTAGTGTTACGCCTGCTTGCTGAACAAGGTTATATTTCACCCAATGAACTGCGTCAGGCTTTGGTACGTCCAATAAAAATTCAACCTTTGGACAAGAGCCGCCAGCAGAGCTATCCGGGTTATTTAGAGTTGGTAGACAGGGAGCTTAAGAGCTTGCTAACCAACCAAGAAATAATCAATGCGGGCGTGCGTATCTTCACTTATTTTGATCTGCAAAAACAAACCGCTATGGAAAATGCAGTGGAGCAGGGGCTACCATATCTTGAAAGGCGGTTTGACACTACGAAGCTAGAAACGGCCATGATCTCGGTCAACGTTGAAAAAGGCGGCGTTTCAGCGCTTGTCGCGGGAAGAGATATGCGCTTTAGTGGCTTTAATCGTGTTTTGGATACCAAGCGTAACATTGGCTCTTTAGTGAAACCTGCGGTTTATTTAACGGCATTGGAGCAGGAAAAGTACAATTTGGGAACGCTAGTGGAAGATGGGCCACTACAAGTAACCGATGAGTCAGGTGATGTGTGGCGTCCGGAAAACTTTGACCATAAATACCGTGGCACATTACCTTTATATCAAGCATTTAGTAATAGTATTAATATTCCAGCAGTTAACTTGGGGCTTGATTTAGGCGTGCATAATGTTGCGAGCACAATACAAAAACTAGGGGTGACAGAGCGGATTAATCAATATCCATCTTTATTGCTTGGTGCGCTAGAGCTTTCCAGTTATGACGTAGCACAAATGTACGCTACATTGGCAGCCAACGGGCAGTATCGTCAGTTAACGACAATTTCAGCCATGACTAACGCCACAGGTAAAGTTTTATACGAACATGATGTCATCAGTCGCGAGCGTTTTACACCAGAGGCAAGCTACATGGCCAAATTTGGCCTTAAGAAAGTGACCAAAGAGGGGACTGCAAAACGTCTTAATCAGCATTTCCCTTCGATCCAGTTGGCGGGTAAAACGGGTACAAGTAATGATTTGCGTGATAGTTGGTTTGCAGGATTTGACCATAATACAGTAACCGTTACTTGGATTGGCCGTGATGATAATAAGTCTACTGGATTAACAGGTGGAAACGGTGCGCTGGAATTATATATTCGCTATTTAAAACCACTTAACCCCCAAGCAATTGCCGATAATCGCCCAACGGGAATACGCTGGGCGTTTGTTAATACCATAACGGGTAAGCAGGCACCACCTGGATGTGGTAAGGTTGTTCAACTACCGATACGTGCTAGTGAGTTTGAACCTAGGCCACATTGCGAATAGTTATAACTAGGTTTTAAATTGACTCATGGCTGACTGTAAATGTTGAGCCATGGTCGCCAGCTTTCTAGCATCATCCTCGGTGGCAACGGCTGAACTAAGCGTATGTTCTGCTAGGTTATTGATCTCACTTGCATCATTGAGAGCTTGCTGAGTGGCCTGACTTTGTTGTTGAACAAGTTGAGCAATATGGGCTCCTTGTTCATCAATATTCACCATACTTTGCTGCGCTAACAGTAAGACTTGATTGGTTTGCTCTGCAGCACTGACACCTTGTTCCATTTTTTCAACGCTACTACGCATTTTTGTTTGTGTGTCGTTAGAAGCATTTTGTAGCGAACTAATAATGCTGTGGATCTCTTCTGTTTGTTGTTGAGTACGCTTGGCCAGTGTGCGGACTTCGTCAGCGACCACGGCGAATCCTCGCCCTTGTTCTCCTGCTCTAGCAGCTTCAATGGCTGCATTGAGTGCTAATAGGTTGGTTTGCTCTGCAATTTCACTAATAGCAGCGCTTACTTTACTGATGTTTTGACTGTCTTGTGCCAGTTTATCCAAAGCGACTCGGCTTTCTTCAAACTCCTGTTGCAGTAACGCCATATGCTCAGCCAGTTGGGTGGTATTATGCGAACCCTGCTTAACCTGCTGTGCAGCAGTACTGGCAAGCTCTGTGGCATGTTGTGCGGAGTGCTCTACTGAGTCTGCTACTTGTGTCATTTCACTGAGCGCACCATGAATGGTACTGATTTTAATTTGTTGTTGACCGACATCACCACGTGTATCTTGGCTTATCTGGCTGAGTTTTTTTGTTGCGCTATCAAGGCTCACACTGGTGCTGTTTACTTCTTTGAGCAGAGCAATAAATGCTGAGATCACTTTATTGTATTGTTCAACGATGATAGACATTTCATCGTTACCAAATGCGGTTGCCTTAGCGCTCAAGTCGCCTTGAGCTGCACGCCCTGCTGAGATGGAAAATGCAGAAATACTATCGACCACCGCAAAATAAAAACCAAACATGAGATATATTGCAAGTAGCAAGCTGATCACGGCCGCGGTATCGACGCTATTTCTTATCAAACTTTGCTGCGTTATTTTCTTCTGCAACAACTGTTTAAGCATGGGGGTGGCTGTGGCGATAAAATGACTGACGTCATTTATCACATTGTCATGAATTCTTTTAAATTGCGCACTGGATAATTGCAACTCATCAGGGTCTAAGAGATCTTTTTTGATGCTATTTTGATAATTGTTCAAACTGGATTGGAGTTGCTCAAGATGCGGCTGTAACTGTGGCTTTATGTCGTTGTTTGCTGCCATTGCAACATGTAGTTTACTGCTTAGTTGTACAAAAAACTCTGGCAATGCTTTGTTTAAATTGGACAACGCAATAAAACTGTCAGGGTTAAATTGTCCTTCGCTTATCACAGTATTAGCCTGTTCTGAGAGTTTGTTTACGTGTTCAAGTAATTTTGGGGTGGACTCAACTAAAGCTCGATTTATGTAAGAACGGGCTAAATCATCATCAATTGCCAGCAGTGATTGAATAGAGACTTGTTCAATCACTGAGTTTTTAGTGTCAATGTTATAGCCTGCTTGTTTGGCTAATGACAAATTAGTCGCTTCTTGCATGTTCATTGTGTTGTCGAGCAAAGCAGGGTAGAGGTTCAAACCGGCTTGTTGTCCAATACTGATATTGATTGACTGGGACAACATACTGGTTAGGAAAAACAAACTTAGGCTCAAAGGTACCAGTAAAATACCAAACACTAAGCCAATTTTTGTTTTGTACTTTAGGCTCGCCATGAGTTTTATTGCTGGAGCGCAGAATGATCTTATGCCTTTCATGGGGTTCTCGTTAGATTACACTTAGAGTGATAAAGACCTGTTAAAAGCTAATGTTAGTTCAATTTAGTTGAGTTTGTGCAAGGAGGGGGGAAACAGGGTGAAATGTTTTAGCTACGGCCAGCGGTTTGCTCGCTGGCCGTAAAGAGACACTAATTTATAGTTTTGCAAAAGCGCGCTTTGCAGCGGCTATCGTGTCATCAATATCTTGTTGTGTATGCATGGTACTTACAAAGCCAGCTTCAAACGCTGAAGGTGCTAGGTAAACACCTTCTTCAAGCATTAAGTGGAAGAAACGCTTGAAACGCTCCAAATCACATTCAGTTGCTTGTTGATAGCTACTTACGCTACTTGCTTGAGTGAAGAAAAAGCCAAACATACCACCTGCATAATTGGTTGTGAGTGCAATTGCGGCATCGTCAGCGGCTTGTTGGAACCCTTCACAAAGTGCTTTACTCTTAGCTTCAAGTTGCTCGTGTAAGCCTGGCTCACAAAGTAGTTCCAACGCTTTAAGTCCTGCGGCCATAGCGATTGGGTTACCAGAAAGTGTACCAGCTTGATATACCGGACCAACAGGTGCGATAAAGTCCATAATCTCTTGTTTACCGCCGAATGCACCTACTGGCATACCACCACCGATGACTTTACCTAGGCAAGTAAGATCAGGTGTAATGTTGTAGTATTGCTGTGCGCCACCTAAAGCAACACGGAAGCCAGTCATAACTTCATCAAAGATAAGCACAGCACCATGCTCATCGCATACTGAGCGTAAACCTTCTAGAAATCCTGGGTTTGGTGGGATGCAGTTCATGTTACCAGCCACAGGCTCCACGATAATACAAGCGATTTCATCTTTATACTGTGCAAAGATTGCTTTTACTTCATCCAAATTATTGAACGATACAGTGAGTGTATGTTTTGCAAAGTCAGCAGGGATCCCAGGAGAGTTTGGTACACCCATAGTTAGGGCGCCTGAGCCTGCTTTTACTAGTAAAGAGTCGGCATGACCGTGGTAGCATCCTTCAAACTTTAGGATCTTATCGCGACCGGTGTAACCACGCGCTAGACGGATTGCACTCATAGTCGCTTCGGTACCTGAACTAACCATACGCACTTTTTCGATAGACGGAACCAGTTCTTTGACTTTTTCCGCCATCAAAATTTCAGTTTCGGTTGGTGCGCCATAGCTTAGGCCATGTTCAACTGCCACAAGAACGGCCTGTTTTATTTGTGGGTGGTTGTGACCTAAAATCATTGGTCCCCAAGACCCGACATAATCTATGTATTTGTTATTGTCAGCATCATAGGTATATGGCCCTTCTGCATTGGTAATGAACAGCGGTGTGCCACCAACGCCATTAAATGCACGAACAGGAGAGTTTACGCCACCGGGAATTGATGCTTGGGCGCGAGTGAATAGATCTTGGCTAATCGTCATTGTTATTCCTATTAGTTAACTGTTTCGTTTGCGGCTAAACCAAGGTACGTCAGCTTCATACTTTTCAACCTGATTTTCGACCCCTAGGGTCAATGCAAACAGAGCCATACGAATAAGTACGCCGTTTTGTACTTGGCGGAAAATGGCTAGGTTATCATTACTATTTAGATCGTTATCCAGTTCGTTAGCATCTAGGCGACTATCGCGTGGCAAAGGGTGCATTAATACAGAACTGGGTTTACAGTGAGCGTTATAAATAGCCTGGCTAATTCTAAAGCCACCGCGATATTTGTTGGCTTCTTCTTGCGAAGGAAAGCGCTCTTCTTGAATACGTGTTTGATATACGATGTCGGCTGCTAGGTTGCCTTCCATTTGAGAGACTAACTCAATTTTATGACCTGCATTACTTACGCTGTCCAAAATGTAGTCAGGCATTTGTAAACCGTCGGGCGCTACCATAGTGAAGCGGATATCTTTGTAATGACAAAGTAACTTCGAGAGCGAGTGCACGGTACGACCATACTTAAGATCTCCTACCAAAGCGATGTGCATGCCATCAATACTGTTGTCAAAACGGCTCAGTTCACGCTCGATTGTTAATAGATCCAGCAAGGCTTGAGTTGGGTGCTCATTAGGGCCGTCGCCGCCATTGATAACTGGTACATCTGAACCTGTGGCGAATTCGCTAACTGAGCCTGCATCAGGGTGACGCATGGCAACGGCGTCTGCGTACGCCGAAATTACTCGTGCTGTATCATATAGGGATTCACCTTTTGCCAATGCTGAGCTTTGCATTCCAGTGGTTTCACGTACAATTCCACCTAATAAGTTAAATGCAGTACCAAAACTTACGCGCGTGCGCGTGCTTGGCTCAAAGAACAAATTAGCCAAAATGGCTCCTTCGAGTACGCGAGTTCGCTTATGCTTTTTCGCGTAAGGTTCCATTTTTTTGGCAACAGTAAAGATATGCTCTATAGCTTCTCTGTCTAACTGGTTGACAGAAAGAATATTTTCACCTTGGAAACTTAACATGGGGCGGTTCCTAATCACACATAAACAATGGGTTGAATGTCACATACAACCCAACCGTGATAACGCGCACATAACATCGCGGTTATTTGGCGCGCTATCATAGCATAGTTATAGATTAGGTTTGAGTATTGCGAGCAGAACAATTGCTAATAAAAGTAGGACTGGAAACTCATTAAAGTAACGATAGAAACGATCACTTCTTTGGTTTCTATCATGTTTAAAATCGCTCAGTAGCTTAAAACAATAACCGTGATAAATATAAAGAATGATCACAAGTACCAGCTTGTAGTGCAGCCACATGCTGTGGCGAAACCAATCACGGCCATATTCAACAATAGTAAGTACGCCAAACACTAAGGTGAACAGAGCAAATGGCGTCACAAAATATAACAAGCGGCGTTCCATGATCTTTAACATGGCACTACAGGATTTCTCCTCGGTCATAGCATGGTATACAAACAGGCGGGGAACATAAAAAATACCTGCAAACCAGGCAATCATAAAAAATATATGCAGAGCTTTATAAATAAGTAATGCGCTCATAACGTCCTCGTTAAAGTAAGCTGTTACGAATAGTGAGAATATGGCGAATTTGGTCCCAACGCAGCAGTCCCATAATTTGTTTGTTGTCTTTTTGGCTGTAAATGTATACGGCGCCACTGCGTTTATCTTTTAAGATATCAAAAGCATCAGACAAAGTAGCTTGGCTACTGAGCCCTTGTAATGGAATATATGAAATACTCATGCTTTGGTCACTCATCAAGCTGAGATCATATTCTGCCAGACGGTAGCCATTTTGTTCATCAAAAACGATAAGCGGCGTTTGGCTATTAACCGCTGATAAGGTGTCTTTAATCTGCTCTTTATCATCGGAATAAAGCAGTTTAAAGTTTTCATCCATTTCTTCCATGATCCCGACTTTTTGCAGCGCTTCACTGGCAGGAGATACCTGATAGGGTAACCCTTGAAAGTCGAGCTGCTGCAAAAAGATAGAGCGATTTCCAAATACTTGTAGTGCAGTGATGTATGCTGCAGAGATCACGAGCATCGCTGGCACAATGATTTTTGGGTTGGAGGTTAATTCCATTACAGCAGTTAGTGCAGCCAGCGGTGCATGTAAAGTTGCTGCTAATAACCCAGCCATACCTAAAACACCATATGTACCACTTACATCGACTCCAGGAGAGATGTATTGTGCAAAAAAAGACATTAATGTTCCCATTATAACCCCTAACCCAATAACTGGGCCTATCAGACCTCCAGGGATCCCAAGTCCAATAGCAAATAAAGTGGCGAGTAGTTTGGCAATTAATACTGTAGTCAAAAGCTGCATATTGTCTGGAGCTTCAACAGCTAAACGTATCGCACTCATGCCTGAGCCCATAGCTTCTGGGACAAGATAGCCAATGAACCCAGCGATAAGACCCGCTAACATCAGTCGGGGAAACATGCTGACAGGGTTGAAAGTTTTGATTATGAGCATCAAATTTTGATTAAAACTAAAAGCAATAGCACCGAGGACTACACCGCACAGGATAAGGTATGGGTAATGCCAAAAGCTTAAGGTATTAATACTGATTAGTGCAAGTTCACTGTCATTACCGAAAACAAATTGCGTGGCCAGAGCCCCAGTGACTGCAGCCAACATAATCGGTACGAAAATGTGGACTTTATATTCACGTAAAACCACTTCCATGACAAAAATAACAGCGGCGAGTGGAGTATTAAAGGAAGCTGCAATACCAGCAGCAACACCACATCCGGCAAGTGTTCTGGCTGAATTGAGAGGTAAGTGAAGACGCTCAGCTAAAATGCTTGCGCCAGTTGCACCCATGTGAACCGAAGGGCCTTCTCGGCCAACAGAAAAACCGCAGATCAACGCAACGGCACCACCAAAAAACTGATTTGCTGTATTCCAAATAGGCATTTGTCCGTAGTGGTGCTTTATTCTATGGATAACAAAAGGAATGCCTAAGCGGTAATGTTTGAAACCTGTTAAATCTGCAAATACAGCGATCATTAATGCAGCAACAACAGGGAGAATAACACGCTGATGTTCTGCAAGCGTTGAAAAATCTTCAGACGTCTCTAAAAATAACCCTTGTACGCTAGCAATGGTCAAACGAAAAAGAATGATCAGGATAGCCGCCAGCAACCCGGCAGCGACACCAAGTAAGCATAACTGTACAGAAGTTTTAGGTTTAGCAAGACGACGCCTGAGAGTATCCAGCGACATGTTCGAATTCCAAGTCATAATAAGGACTTAAGTCTAACAAAAAAATGTCATATCGTCCTTGTTCATCACATATAAAGTTCTATGCTTTAGTGCACTCCCACTACTTCTTTAAAGAAATAACTATACTTGATTAAAATACTCGGGTATTAGATAATCGCCCCATAGAATGTATAAAGGTCGAGCCGATATGTCTGAACAGTTACCTATTCAATTTAGCGACGCAGCAGCGAACAGAGTAAAAGAGTTGATTGAGGAAGAAGAAAATTCAAACCTTAAGTTACGTGTTTATGTGACGGGCGGTGGCTGCTCTGGTTTTCAGTATGGTTTTACATTTGATGAAAAAACCAATCCAGGTGATCTGGAAATTGAAAAAAATGGTGTGACCATGGTGGTTGACCCAATGAGTATTCAATACCTGATCGATGGTGTAGTTGATTACACTGAAGGCTTAGAGGGTGCTCGCTTTTTTGTAAACAACCCTAATGCCACTACAACTTGTGGTTGTGGTGCAAGCTTCAGCGTTTAAATTTTATTCGATTTAAAAGCCACTCATTGTAGTGGCTTTTTTTATGTATTTTTTGTGACTTGAATCATTAAAACAAAAAAACCTAATACAAAGGTACTGAATGCCAATATATACATAAATCCACGCTTTCCTTTTTTAATTGGCACACCATTAGTGCGTAAAAAGCAATACCACGCTATACACAGTAAAATTGGTAACAAAAACAGCAATCTGATCATTTATATTCAGCCTACATTATAGTTAATATGTTAATATTATACGTAACCCCATATTTTTAAAAGAAAAATATTTTATTATTAAAAGTGGTACATTTTATAAAATTTTTGTTAAAGTTAGGGGGGCTGAACACTTAAGCAAAAAGTTTTTCATAACTGAAGTTTTAATTAGGTGTTAAAAGAATTATAGTCTATACCTAATTTGGTACATAGGAACAAAGAGTAAATACTTGGCGTTCATTATGGTATACAATACAACACCTCAAGCGAGACGGGCATATTTCGTTTGAGATTTTATTAATATCATCTAGTAGGAGATGTTTAATATGATGGGAAAAACGGTTTCTTCTGAAGAGAACGGTAAGCTAACAAAATGGCTTAAATCAAAGCGTCATGAGAAAGGCCACACAATGCGTAGCCTTGCTCAAGTTTTAGGTACGCCGCATTCATTCATCGGTAAAATTGAAAATCAAGAGCGTCGCTTGGATGTAATTGAGTTTTTACGTTACTGTGAAGCATTAGAAGTAGACCCATATGAAGGTCTTCATTTATTAAAAGATGAGCTGTAACAGTTCATTTCGATAGGTGCAGGGATTTGCACCTTAATCTTTTCCTCTCAGTTCAATTTCACTGCAATACTGTCTACACCTCCTTCTTAGTGTTTCCTCTTGAGTGATAAGATGCTTCTATAGCGTATAGCTTGTGTCTAATAAAGAACAAAAATGCCAGTGATGGTGTTACCATCAACGCTGTTAACGCGAAAAATAACGCCCAATTTCCCGCCAACCAATCGTCAATAACCACCCCACTGTAACTTGAAAGCACAGTTCTACCCAAACTACTTAAGGATGCTAAAAGAGCATAATGGGTTGCGCTAAACGCTCTGTCGCAGAGCATGGAAATAAAAGCAACCATGGCAACTAATGACCAAGCTTGAGTGAATCCATCTACCACGATAGCCATGGCGTATAAATGTTCTTTAGGACCGGCTATGGCTATCCAGGAGAACATCAAATTTGATGCAGCCATAGCGACACCACTTATAAATAAGCCTTTTACTATCCCATAGCGGTGATTAAAAATACTGCCTAAAAAGGCAAATATTATGGTAATGACACCTGAACCTAGCTTAGAGTATTGTGCTATCTGACTGTTACTAAAACCTATCTCTTTGTAGAAGACAATCGACATACGCGCCAGAAATGACTCTCCAATTTTGAACAAAAAGACAAACGCCAACAGTGCTATCGCTGTTTTAACACCATTTTTTCTAAAAAAGCTTCTAAATGGTTCAATCAGGGTAACCGCAAGCCAAGCTGTAAGCTGGCTAAGCTTTCCGGGCGCTAACTCTATTAATTTGTCTTGATAGGCTTGTTCTAACTGTGCTTGTACGACGTCACGATTAGATTCTGGCTCTTTTGCAAATAAGGTCACAATGACCAGCATCAACATGATTGAGGCGAGGAAAATATAAATATGTGGCCAGTCGAAGCTAGGTAGGTCAGCAAGAAAGAAAGGCATAGCACCTAGCAGTGCATATCCTGTCCACCATCCCGATGTTGCCATAGCAGCAGCAGCGGTTGCTTTTTCACTTTCTTCTTCTGGGAGTGAATCGATACGAAACGCATCAATAGCGATATCATGGGTCGCGGATGCTAATGCAATGATGAAGCAAAGTAGCGCGGCTAGAAACAATTGCTCTTTTAGTACCACAGTGGACATAGCAAGAGCGGCTGTTGCGGTGATACATTGGCACAGCAAAATCCAGCTACGTCGCTGTCCTAGCAAGCGCTCTAGGATGGGCAATTTGATCCTGTCTAAAAGTGGTGACCACAGGAAGTTAATTGTATAGGCGGCAAATACAAGACCAAATAAACCTATCATGCTGCGGCTGAGGCCCTCATCTTTGAGCCAGGCTGACATCACAGAGCCAATTAATACCCATGGGAAGCCACTACTGATCCCCAACATAAAAATGGTCACTAAGCGTTTGTCTTTATAGTAGCTTAGGTACTCCCGCAAACTGGCCTTGAGGATCATATACTTCCTTGTCGAATTAAAGAGGCTGTGCTTTTAACACACTTGCATCAAAGATAATCACAGGGGTTTTAGGGATAAAGGTATAGCCCAGTTTACTGTTATAACCTGTCTCTACTTGCATTATTTTATCCAGTGTTTCATAACCCTCTACAACGCTGCCAAATACAGCGAAGCCCCAGTCTCGACCTGGATTTAGGTGGTCATTATCATTCATATTGAAAAAAAACTGACGAGTACCTGAGTGTGGCTTGTTATCCTGATATGCCATTGCAACTGTATACATATCATTTTTCAAGCCATTACCACTTTCATTAAAAATAGGCGCACGTTCAAACATACCATCGTATTCCTTATCGTACCCGCCACCTTGGATCACAAAGTCGGTTTCGTTCACTTCATCGCGTTCGACACGATGAAAAACCGAGCCTTTGTAGTCGCCATTGACCACGTAGGTCAAAAAGTTATTCACTGTTATGGGGGCACGTGAACGGTCAAGTTCGATAACGATATCGCCTAGGCTAGTCGACAGTTTGACGCGAGGGAATAAATTGTCTTTTTGAACAAAGCTACCTTCTTTGTTCATAGCTGCGCTTGTCAGTGAAAATAACAAGCATGATAAAAAAACGATGATATTTTTCATTATGATCCCTGTAAGAAATGAATGAGTGCTTGGTCTGATACAATGCGAGTGATTAGCATTTCAGTCAAGTCATTGAGTTGAGATTCGATTTTAGCCTGATCGTGTCTTAGCGGTCCGTTAAGTTCTGACTTTGCGCTGTAGCTTTTTTCAAAGTGTCTGCTTCCTTGCGTCACTTCAATCTTAAAGCGAGCATTGGCAACACTATGATGTTTGCTAAGCGACTCGGTGATGAGGCTCGAAAACTCGGTAATGTGTAATACCAGTTTGTTTTTTGCTATTGCTGAAACAGAGCTACCATTGGCCAGTAAAGCCTGTTTGAATACATTTTCAACAATAATAGGAACATTTGCATCGGGCAGATAAAGAGCTGGCTCCTGATCCTGTACACGTATTGTGAAATTACTAATTCTGTTATCTGCAACAGTAACATGAACGGAAGCCTGAATGTTGCTAATTGCACCAGATGAATAGCTTGGATTAAGTATCACTTTCTTAGGTGAGCTTGCACAACTGACCAGAAAAATTAGCGAGACAGCAAAAAGTAGTTTCATTCGTTAACCTCTTCTTATTGTACTAAGCACGGTAAACTTTTTATTGTTTCCAATGACTTTACAGTTCCCAAATAGACGATTGAGTTTGTCTTGGTAATCAAGGTGGCGATTACCGATAATTCTCAGCTCGCCGCCCTTTTTCAAGACATGCTTGGCCTGTACGAACATCTGCCAAGCAATATGGTCCGTGATGGCTTGTGCTTGGTGAAATGGAGGATTACATAACACTAGGTCAGCTGAACCTGGGGTGAAATCACTGAGGCAGTCGTTTTGTATAAACAGACAACGGCTTAACGCTTCTGGTAGATTTTGGCTGATATTGTCTTTTGCACTGGCTACAGCCATAGCTGACTCATCTACAAAGGTGAGCTGTGCATTTGGCATATTATTTAAGGTCAGTAAGCCTATCACGCCATTACCACAGCCTAAATCAATCACTTTGAGTGGCTTTTTACCTTGTGGCAGGTAGTTCATAAAGAACCGGGCACCGATATCTAAAGAGTCTCTTGAAAACACGTTGGCATGGTTACTTAAAACAAACTCTGTTTTTTCTAAAGGCCAAGACACGGGAAATTTGCTCGCCACAGGTTTTGCCGTTGTTTCACTGAAAATTAGCCGTGATTTTTTTACAGCCAAACTGGTTGTTGGCTCACTTAAAAAATGACTAAAGCTCTTTAAGGTAGAGGTATGGATTTCTTTTGCTTTACCTGCTGCAATGACTTTTATGCTGGCTGGTAAATGACTGAGCAAAGATAATTGATGAGCCAAAAAACCTGCATTTTTGGGAATTTTTAATAACACTAAATCTATGTCACTTGGTAGCGCGCTGAGACTATCCAAATAACTAACATGGGTAGTGTCTAAGTGGTTTTCAACCAAGTTATATTGACTTGCTTGATGAGCGATGAATGAGTCGCTCACGTTAACCACCTGTCGCTCTGCGTCGATTACCTTTAACGCGCATGTTAAAGCACCAAAGCTGTCATTGAGTACCAAAATACGTTTGGCTTGGTTATGATGCTCCAGCACATAATCGATGAGGTATTCGTCGGCCGCATCCCATGCTTGCAGACTGCGGTTTTTTTGTTCTAAAGGAAAACGGTGTAAGGTTAGGGGGTGGCCACCTAATAACGCATCTGTTGTCATAATATAAAGAAACATGTATCGAATAGGTGAATAGTATCATGACATCGTCTCAGCCTGAACAGCTCTTACCCGCGGGTTTTGATTATTACCCCGCCGTGATAAGTCTAGAGAAAAGTATCGCCTTGTATGATTATCTTTGTGAGCAGCTAGAGTGGCAGCAGCCACGTATCCAGGTCTTTGGTAAACATCACCTTATTCCACGTATGCAATGCTTCATTGCTGACGATGGTGTGGTCTATAGCTATTCAAAACAAGCACTAAATAACGCACCTTGGCCTGAACCTCTGCTGGCAATGCGACGTCGTTTACAGCGCACTTATGGCTATGAATTTAATGCGCTACTAGCCAACTGGTATCGAGATGGTCAGGATAAAATGGGCTGGCATAGCGACGACGAAGCTGAACTTGGTAGTCAGCCATGTATTGTTTCTATTTCTTTGGGTGCATCGCGTAAGTTTAAGATAAAAAATAAGATAACAGGGCAACAGCACCAAGTTTTGCTGCAAAGTGGCAGTGCGCTTGTGATGCATGGTGGCAGTCAACAGTTATATCAACATGCTCTACCTGCGCAAGCGAAGGTATCTGGCGGGAGAATTAATTTAACCTTCAGAACGGTTGGTCAAGCGTCAACAAAAGCGTATAGTATCGGCCATAAATAAATTCGAATTAAGGGGTTAGCATGTCGATGCAAGCGCAAATCTACGATAAATTGGCGGCGGCAATTAGCTGTAAACACCTCAATATTGTAAACGAAAGTCATATGCATAGCCGTGGCGAAGAATCTCACTTTAAAGTTGTGGTGGTGAGTGAAGAATTTGTTGGTAAACGTCTGCTACAGCGCCATCGTAAAGTGAATGAGGTTTTGCAGCGGGAGTTGGCGAATCATATTCATGCTTTGTCCATTCATGCATACACGCCTGATGAATACAGTGAAAAAGCAGGTCAAATACCAGACTCACCGGGTTGTTTAGGTGGTTCTAAGTTAGATAACTAGCTGATCAGACCTGTATTTGTCTGATCAACCATTAAACTATGACAGTTTTTGAAAAATTATAGGATTAATTATGGTCGTTAAACCGAAAATTCGTGGTTTTATTTGTACCAACGCACACCCTCAAGGCTGTGCAGCGCATGTAAAAGAGCAAATTGCTTACGTTAAAGCACAAGGTCAAGTTACTAATGGCCCTAAAAATGTATTAGTGATCGGTGCATCAACAGGCTATGGTCTTGCTTCACGTATCACTGCTGCGTTCGGTGCTGGTGCCAAAACGTTAGGTATCTTTTTTGAAAAAGAAGGCTCTGAGCGTAAAACAGCTTCGGCAGGTTGGTATAATACTGCGGCTTTCCAGCAAGCGGCTGATGAAGCAGGGTTGTGGTCTAAAAATATTAATGGTGATGCTTTTTCAGATGAAATCAAAGCAAAGACCGTTGAAACAATTAAAGCTGAAATGGGAAAAGTAGACCTTGTCATTTATAGCTTGGCTTCACCCCGTCGTACTGACCCTAAAACAGGTGAAGTTTATTCTTCAACACTTAAGCCAATTGGTGGTGATATCACTACTAAAAACTTAAATACCTCTAAGCGTGAAATTGATGAAGTCACAGTAGAGGCGGCAAATGAAGATGAAATAGCCAACACCGTGAAAGTGATGGGTGGTGAAGATTGGGAACTGTGGATTGAAGCATTAAAAGCAGCTGACGTGTTAGCTGACAACTTCAAAACCACGGCCTACACCTACATTGGTAAAGAGCTTACTTGGCCTATCTATGGTCATGCAACCATTGGTAAAGCAAAAGAAGATTTAGACCGAGCGACTGCGGCAATCAAAGAGTCTACTGCTTCATTAAGCGGTGAAGCGTATGTGTCATCTTTAAATGCGGTTGTAACACAAGCAAGTTCGGCAATCCCGATTATGCCGTTGTATATCTCTGCGCTATTCAAAGTCATGAAAGCTGACGGTACCTATGAAGGCACTATCGAGCAAATAAACGCGTTATTTCGTGAAAACCTCTATGGTGAAACGCCACGCTTTGATGACGGCGGTCATTTATTCCAAAACTACAAAGAGCTTGAAGACGATGTTCAGGCACGTGTGCAGCACATTTGGGATACGGTATCAACAGAAACTATTGATGAGTTGACGGACTACGTTGGTTATCACAATGAATTCCTCCGCTTGTTCGGTTTTGGTATCGATGAAATTGATTATGATCAAGACGTTAATCCTGATGTTGCAATCAACAATCTGATTTAAGCAACATAAGTCTATAGATTTTAGGCTAAGCGGCTAAGCTGACCATTAGTTTTGATGGTTGATTAGCCGTTTTTTATTGCGCCCTTTTTCGGATTGTCAGCTACGTTCGTAGTGCTTAATCATGCCGAATCAGGTTTAGTCACAAATGAGTGAAGTTGCCAATAGGCCTCCTATCGCTCGTTTATCTCTCATTTATTTTTCCCGGTTTGGAGTGCTTGTTGATGTTGAACTCATGGCCCATGGGAAATTTTTCTCAAGCTACAAAGCAAATAGTGAGCTCGTTAGAGAACGAAATAGTTTAATTGTTAGGTACTAACTCAATATAAAGAGTGGTCTTTGCGTGTGGCTACATTTAGCTTGTTGGATGGTGCTGTGTAATGACCAAACTAGGCTAAGAGCGCTTAAATAAGTCAATTGTACACCTCTAAGGGAACAAACTTTCTATTGTGCTACTTTAGTCTATACTGCTCTCAATGCTCGTAGCAAAGCCGATGAAAGGCATATTAATTTTGTAATTCCACTCGCATAGTTTGAGTGATTAATGTTAAAATCACAGAAATATATGAGAATACAACTACGATGCTTGTTCGATACTTGTTCAAGTGGCTCTTTGATACTGACTTGATATGAGGCAATAAGCGCCGTGGTAACTAAAGATTTTTCAATTTCTTTCCGTTAATGTAATGCAAGTGCGTATGATCAACATAAAAAAAGGTCTGGACTTACCCATAGAGGGCGCGCCTCAGCAAGTGATTCATGATGGTTCTGCCGTCAAACGAGTTGCTGTGCTTGGCGAAGAGTTTATTGGTATGCGTCCTACCATGCATGTTCGTGTGGATGACCAAGTCAAGAAAGGCCAAGTTCTTTTTGAAGACAAAAAGAATCCTGGCGTCAAGTTTACTGCACCAGCTGCTGGTGTAGTTAAAGAAATCAACCGTGGTGCTAAGCGTGTACTGCAATCCGTCGTGATTGAAGTACAAGGCAACGAGCAAATCACTTTTGACAAGTTCTCTGCTACCGAATTAAGTGGCTTAGAGCGTGACAAAGTGAAAGAAGTGCTTGTTGAATCAGGTCAATGGCCTGCGCTAAGAGCACGTCCTTTTAGCAAAGTAGCTGCAATTGATGCAACACCAAGTTCTATCTTTGTAACTGCGATCGATACAAATCCGTTAGCTGCTGACCCTGCTGTGATTATTGCTGAAAATGTGGAAGCATTTGAAGCAGGTCTTGCGGTAGTGTCATGTTTAACTGACGGCAAAGTATTCGTTTGTAAGCAAGCAGGTAGCAAGGTGCCAAGCTCATCACTTTCTCAGGTAGAAGTGCATGAATTTGCAGGTGTGCATCCAGCAGGCTTAGTGGGTACTCACATTCACCACTTGGACCCAGTATCTGCGAACAAGCAGGTATGGCATCTAGGATATCAAGACGTGATAGCGTATGGTCAGTTATTCTTAACTGGCGAAATTAACGCTGAGCGTGTGGTATCACTAGCTGGTCCTCGTGTTAAGAACCCACGTTTAGTTAGAACTCAACTAGGTGCGTCGCTAACAGATTTAGTAGCAGGCGAGCTTGAAGACGGTGATAACCGAGTCATTTCTGGCTCTGTGTTAGCTGGTAAAACAGCAACTGGCCCTCATGCTTTCCTAGGTCGTTACCATGTTCAAGTATCTGTATTACTTGAAGGTCGTGAGAAAGAGCTGTTTGGCTGGATCACACCTGGTAGTGACAAGTTCTCAGTAACACGTACATTTATTTCACACTTAGCACCAAGTCGTTTATTTAAAATGACTACCTCAACGGGCGGTTCTAAGCGTGCGATGGTACCAATCGGTAACTATGAGCGTGTTATGCCACTCGATATCTTACCAACACCATTATTACGTGATTTGATTGCACGTGATTTGGATAGTGCGATTGCGTTAGGCGCATTGGAGCTGGATGAAGAAGATTTAGCACTATGTACCTTCGTATGTCCTGGCAAGTATGAGTACGGTTCAATCCTGCGCGATTGCCTGACTACTATCGAGAAGGAAGGTTAAAAATGGCCTTAAAGAAATTTTTAGAAGACATTGAACCTCACTTTGAACCTGGTGGTAAACACGAAAAGTGGTATGCGTTGTACGAAGCAGTCGCTACCATTTTCTACACACCGGGTTATGTAAACAAAGGTGCTACTCACGTACGTGACAACATCGACCTAAAACGTATTATGATTTTAGTGTGGATGGCAACATTCCCTGCAATGTTCTTTGGTATGTTCAACATCGGTCACCAAGCGGCAATTGCACTTGGCAACGGTTTTGAACTTGCAAACACTTGGCAGGTAGCTATTTTCCAAGCACTTGGCGGTGAGTTAACCGCACAAGCTGGTTGGGGCGCGAAGATGTTCTACGGTGCATGTTTCTACTTACCTATCTACGCTACAGTTTTTGCTGTTGGTGGTTTTTGGGAAGTGTTATTCGCATCAATCCGTAAGCACGAAGTTAACGAAGGTTTCTTCGTAACATCGGTACTATTCTCGTTAATTCTTCCTGCAACAATTCCACTTTGGCAAGCTGCTCTTGGTATTACCTTCGGTGTTGTGGTTGCAAAAGAAGTATTTGGTGGTACAGGTCGTAACTTCTTAAACCCTGCGCTTGCTGGTCGTGCATTCCTATTCTTTGCCTATCCTGCAAATATTTCAGGTGACACAGTATGGACGGCAGTTGACTCATTCTCTGGTGCAACCTATTTAGGTCAAGCTGCTCAAGGTGCTTTAGATTTCAATAACATGGTTCTTTGGTGGGATGCGTTCTACGGTTTCATTCAAGGTTCAATGGGTGAAACTTCTACGTTAGCACTGATGATCGGTGGCTTCTTCCTAATGTATGTTCGTATTGCTTCATGGCGTATCGTGCTAGGTGTATTCCTAGGTATGGTTGCTATGGCAAGCTTGTTCAATGCTTTAGGTTCAGACACGAACGCTGCGTTTGCTATGCCTTGGTACTGGCATTTAGTGGTAGGTGGTTTTGCATTTGGTATGTTCTTTATGGCGACTGACCCGGTTTCTGCGTCTTTCACTAATAAAGGTAAGTTTGCATACGGTGCACTGATCGGTGTGATGGTAGTGTTGATCCGTGTGGTTAACCCGGCATACCCAGAAGGCATGATGTTAGCAATTCTATTCGCTAACTTGTTTGCTCCACTATTCGACCACTTTGTTGTGCAGTCTAATGTTAAGAGGAGATTAGCACGTGTCTAGTAACAATGAATCTATTGGCAAAACGTTAGGCGTTGTTGTTGGCCTGTGTTTGGTATGTGCGATCGTAGTATCTGTTGCTTCGGTTCAGTTACGTCCACTACAACAGGCTAACAAAATTAAAGACGTTCAACGCAACATTCTTGCGGCTGCTGGTTTTAAAGATGTGCAAGATGTTGAAGCAACATTTAAGGCAAACATCGAACCTCGCGTTATCGATATGAAAACCGGTGAATATGTAGATGTAGATCACAGTTCATTTGATTTCGAAAGCACTAAATATGATGCAGATCGTAGCTTTGCTATCCCAAAAGAAGATGACTTAGCGGGCATTCAGCGTATGACCAATAACTCACCAGTTTATCTTGCAAAAGATGAAAGTGGTCAGGTGTCTACGGTTATTTTGCCAATTCAAGGCTATGGTCTTTGGGGTGTAATGTTTGGCTTCTTAGCATTAGATGATGATGGTCAAACAATCAAAGCAATTCAGTTCTATAAGCACAACGAAACTGCGGGTCTAGGTGGCGAAATCCAAAACCCTAAGTGGACAGCAACGTGGAATGGTAAACAGCTTCCGGTTGATATCGTTAAAGGTACTGCAGGTAACAACGAGCACAAGATTGATGGCTTGTCAGGCGCTACCTTGACGTCAAACGGTGTGGATAACACGATTGATTTTTGGACTAGCAATAAAGGCTTTGGTCCATTCCTTGCGAAAGTACGTAAAGGAGCATTGAACTAATGGCTAACACTAAAGAAATGAAAGAAGTCTTGTTTGGTCCTGTCTTTGCAAACAACCCAATTGCCCTTCAGGTATTAGGTATTTGTTCTGCATTGGCGGTAACATCAAGCCTTAAAAATGCTTTAATCATGTCAATCGCTTTGACATTGGTAACAGCATTTTCAAGCTTATTCATCTCTATGATGCGTCACCACATTCCTTCGAGTGTGCGTATCATTGTGCAGATGACCATCATTGCCTCTTTGGTAATCGTTGTTGATCAGGTGTTGCAAGCGGTTGTTTACTCAACGGCTAAAGAGCTATCGACATTCATCGGTTTGATCATTACCAACTGTATCGTAATGGGTCGAGCTGAAGCCTATGCTATGAAGTCTCCACCTGTGATGTCTTTCTTAGATGGTATTGGTAACGGCTTAGGTTACTCGGTGGTACTACTAACGGTTGGTTTCGTTCGTGAACTATTTGGTTCAGGTACTTTATTTGGTGTTGAAATCTTACCACTGGTTTCTGACGGTGGTTGGTATCGCCCAATGGGTCTACTGATTATGCCATTCAGCTCGTTCTTCTTGGTGGGTATCTTTATTTGGATACTTCGTACATACAAGAAAGACCAAGTAGAAGCGAAGGCATAAGGGGAGAGAGATGGAACAATATATTAGTTTATTCGTTAAAGCGGTTTTTGTTGAAAACTTAGCTTTATCTTTCTTCTTGGGTATGTGTACATTCCTAGCGGTATCTAAGAAAGTAACCACATCACTAGGCCTTGGTGTTGCTGTAATCTTCGTACTAGGTGTTGCTGTACCAGTAAACAACCTCGTTTATTACGCGGTATTGGCACCGGGTGCTTTAGAGTGGTTAGGATTTGCTGAAGCTGACTTAAGTTTCTTACGCTTCTTGACTTTTATCGGTGTAATCGCTGCATTGGTACAAATCCTTGAGATGGCATTAGACAAGTTCTTTCCTGCACTTTATAACGCGCTGGGCATCTTCTTACCACTTATCACTGTAAACTGTGCAATTTTTGGTGCGGTTTCATTCATGGTTGAGCGTAACCTTAACTTTGGTGAGTCAGTGGTATTTGGTATTGGTTCTGGTGTGGGTTGGGCATTGGCAATCGTATTGCTTGCTGGTATCCGTGAGAAAATGAAATATGCAGACGTTCCAGATGGTCTTCGTGGTTTAGGTATTACCTTCATCACGGTAGGTTTAATGGGCTTTGGCTTTATGTCATTCTCTGGTATTTCACTGTAAGGTAGCGAGGAAAAATCATGCTTGAGGTATATTTAGGCGTAGGGATGTTCATTGCTATCGTTGTTATCTTAGTTTTAGTTATTATTGCGGCTAAATCTAAGTTAGTAGCAAGCGGTGACATCAAAATTGGAATTAATGGTGATGAAGATAAAGCGATCACTACATCTGCAGGTAGTAAATTACTTGGCGCTTTAGCAGATGCGGGTATCTTTGTATCATCAGCGTGTGGTGGCGGTGGCTCATGTGGTCAGTGTCGCGTACATATCAAAGAAGGTGGTGGTGATATTCTACCTACCGAACTTGATCACATCTCTAAAGGTGAAGCACGTGAAGGCTGTCGTTTAGCGTGTCAGGTGAACGTTAAAAACGACATGGAAATTGAACTTGAAGAGTCAATTTTCGGTGTTAAGAAATGGGAATGTACAGTTATCTCTAATGATAACAAGGCGACTTTCATCAAAGAGCTTAAGCTTGCGATTCCTGATGGTGAGTCTGTACCGTTCCGTGCAGGTGGTTATATTCAGATTGAAGCGCCACCTCATCATGTTAAATATGCAGACTACGATATTCCTGAAGAGTACCGTCCTGATTGGGAGCGTTTTGGCTTCTTCAATCTTGAGTCTAAAGTGGATGACGAAACAATTCGTGCATACTCAATGGCTAACTACCCAGAAGAGTTTGGCATTATTATGCTTAACGTACGTATTGCGACTCCGCCGCCAAATAACTTGTCACTGCCTTGTGGTAAAATGTCGTCGTACATTTGGTCACTTAAAGAAGGTGATAAGGTTACAATTTCTGGTCCATTTGGTGAGTTCTTCGCTAAAGATACTGACGCAGAAATGGTATTCGTTGGTGGTGGTGCGGGTATGGCACCAATGCGTTCACATATTTTCGACCAGCTTAAGCGTCTTAACTCTAAGCGTAAGATGTCTTTCTGGTATGGTGCACGTTCTAAGCGTGAAATGTTCTACGTTGAAGACTTCGATGGCCTAGCCGCTGAGAACGACAACTTCGTATGGCACACCGCGTTATCAGATCCGCAACCAGAAGATAACTGGGAAGGTTACACTGGCTTCATCCATAATGTACTTTATGAAAACTACTTAAAAGATCATGAAGCGCCAGAAGATTGTGAGTTCTACATGTGTGGTCCTCCAATGATGAACGCAGCAGTAATCAACATGCTTAAAGACCTAGGCGTTGAAGACGAAAACATCTTACTAGATGACTTTGGTGGCTAGTCAGGCTTTTAGAGCATGATCCAAAACACTGTTTTGAGATAAAATATCAGCCCCAAGGCGCTTCGTCTTGGGGCTTTTTAATGCTTATAAATGAGCGAATGCAGCGTATGTAGGGATAAACGTGTATGGCGCTTGCGAATAACTAGATGAACGATAGGAAGGAAGATGGCACGTATTTTTTTACCCATTATTATTTTGCTGACACTTATCTTAAGTGGGTGTGACAACAACTCAACGAATGCCTCACAACCTATAGTGATAAATGGTAAAACAATGGGCACTACCTACAATATTAAGGTTTTCCCGGGTACGCTTGAGTTAAATAAAGAGCAGCTAAAAGAACAAATCGATGATGTACTAATCGCGGTAAATCAGTCTATGTCTCCATGGGTTGAAGGCTCTGAGATTAATCAGTTTAATGCGCTTTCAGAAGGTGAGTTTATGGCCATAAGTGAAGACTTTCGCACTGTGGTGGCTGAATCTATTCGCCTTGGAAAGTCGACCGAAACATTAGATGTGACCATGGGACCACTCATTGATCTATGGGGATTTGGACCCGATAAAAGACCGATGAAGCGTCCCAGCCAAGCGCAGCTAGATGATATGCGCGCTCGTATTGGTGTGGATAAATTGCTTCTTAGTGAGCAGGGGTTGGCGAAAACAATAGATGGCTTGGAAGTCTCATTTTCCGCGACGGCTAAAGGGTTTGGTATCGATAAGGTCGCAGCTTTGTTAGAGCAACTAGGTCTTCAGAATTACATGGTTGAAATTGGTGGAGAGCTGCGTGTTTCAGGAAGCAAACCGAATGATAAACCTTGGATCATTGCTATTGAGCAACCGGATGCGCCTATAGGACAAAGGCAAGTACATCGAGAGCTTAAGTTGAGAAATACGGGTATTGCGACCTCTGGTGACTACCGTATCTTTTATGAAATGGATGGTGAAACCTTTACGCATTTGATTGACCCAGCAACGGGTATGCCAGTTAAACATGAATTGGTGTCGGTAACAGTATTACACCCATCCGCTATGACGGCTGATGGCTTAGCTACAGCGCTGACGGTGATGGGAACTGAACGTGCCAAGGCCTATGCCGAGCAACATCAGTTGGCGGTTTACTTGATAAGTAAATCGGAGCAAGGTCTTGTTACTTATGCAAGCGATGCATTTAAACCTTATTTGTGAGTAGGGAATAAGCGAGTTATAATAAGTTGGTCTTAGACCGTCATCGGCTCTACAAATGTGAGCCAACTTTTATCTTTTAGAGGCCAGTACCATGTCACTGTTTTTACTTACCTTTGGTTTACTTATTTTGATTGTAGCAGCAATGGCTGTTGGCGTGATAGTACAAAAGAAATCAATGGCTAGCAGCTGTGGTGGGTTAGGTGCTGTAGGTGTTGAAAAGGCCTGCGATTGTGATGACCCTTGCGACAGACGCAAAAAGCGTCTGGCAAAAGAGCAAGCTTGGAAAGAAAATCAAATTTTGTAAGTATTTGGTTTTATTTAAAATGCGAGCTAAGGCTCGCATTTTTGATCACCACAACTAGGTGTAGTAGAGACAGGTGAGCATATGCAACAAACTTGGTACTTTATCCGTCATGGTCAGCCACAAGTAACAGGACATTTGCTCGGACACAGTAATGTTGCATTGAGTAAACTTGGTTGGCAGCAGCTTAGCCATACTGTTGAATCAGTCACCAGTGGGGTATTAGTTTTTAGCTCACCTTTAAAACGTTGCAAAGAATTTGCTCAGCATTATGCACAATTGCATGGTTATCAGTTTGAGCTAGATGCGTCACTCAAAGAAATGAATTTTGGTGATTGGGATGGCCAGTCTTATGAGTCGTTATGGCAACTGAGCCATAAACCAACCCTAGGTCAATTTTGGCAGTCCCCACATTTGTATACCCCTCCAAACGGAGAGTCTTTATTAGAGTTCAGAAGGCGCGTAGAGCAATGGTGGCACTTTCAACTCCATAGTAACCGAAATCCGCACAATGTGGTGTTCACACATGCAGGAGTGATAAAGCAGTTGGCGGCACATATTTTACAGATACCAATTAGCAACCCGTCTGTGTTTAGCGCGTTAGACATTGAGTATGGCAAAGTGCTCAAAGTGTCTGTTTATTACGATGAACAGGATAAAGGTTGGGCAAAAGTTGTATTTTAGACGTCTAGACAGCATAATAACGGCTAACTTTGTTGGTAAATCTTGGGAATGAGTTGCAAATACTCAACTGTCCCCGCAACTGTGAAGGCACACTCGTGGCCAAAGTCAGATACCAAGACCAGCAGACATACTCATAGCGGGCGTACTTTGAGTCACATACAATAATACTCTTCTTAGCATTCATGTCATTACATGACTGCGCTATTGTTTGTGCTTACGACTCGCGGTTATGTGTTTTAAGGTAAGCATGAATCAGTTAGTACAAGCAACTCACTCCATGTTGGATATCCAGCAAGTTGGATTGCAAATGAATCAATCCTATATCCTCAAAGATGTCAGCTTTAATATCCAAGCTGGACAATTTGTTGGCTTGCTTGGCCCCAATGGGGCCGGGAAGTCATCCCTGTTGAGATGCATCTATCGTTTTATCAAGCCTACGAGCGGACAAATTAAGCTGCTTGATGCTCCAATAGACAGTTATTCACGACAAGAATACGCAAAGCAAGTTGCCGTGGTGCTACAAGATGTACCTGAACAATTTAACCTAGCGGTATTTGATGTGATTGCTATGGGATTAACCCCGCACAAGCCTCTGTTTTCATCTATGAATCATAAAGATAAATATGAAATAGCGACTGCTCTTGAAAAGGTTGGTTTAACGCATAAATCAAATCAGATGTTCAGCTCATTATCTGGCGGTGAGAAACAGCGCGTGATGATAGCCAGAGCGATGGTACAGCAGCCGCAATTACTGATCATGGACGAACCAACCAGCCACCTAGATGTGAAATATCAAATTCAGATCATGGAATTGGCAAAATCGCTCGGAGTAAGTGTACTGGCATCCTTTCATGACTTGAATCTTGCAGCAGCTATATCGGACCATTTGTTGGTACTACACAACGGCGAATTAAAAGCTCAGGGCGCGCCTTCTCAGGTACTTACCAGTGAGTTACTCAGTGACGTATTTGGCGTATGTGCGAAGGTTACCCAGGTACCCAGTGCTCATAATGAACAGACACTAGTGCCACATATTCGCTACCACTATGGGTATATTCAATGAGTAAATTAGTGCTATCAGGGTTGTTACTGCTCCTGTCGATGAGCTTTGTGTCAGCCCTGGGTTTTGGGGCGATTGCCATTGAGTTATCGGATATTTGGCAAGCTTTGGTGTCTTACGATGCTACAAACTTAGAACAGAAAATTGTCATAGAGCTGCGTTTACCACGAGCCATATTAGCATTTTTAGTGGGCAGCGGATTAGCCATGGCTGGCCTTATTTTACAAACTGTCACGCGCAACCCCTTGGCAGATCCCTACTTATTTGGCGTGTCATCCGGTGCATCATTTGGGGTGGTGTTGCTATTTGCGCTCACTGGAGTGCAAGCTGGGTTGGTATTATCAGGTGCAGCGTTTGCAGGCAGCCTGTTGGCGATGACTGCTTTGTTGTTAATCGCCAAATCGCAACTGAATAATCAAGTAGAGTCAATGCTACTGGCTGGGGTTGCTTTGTCGTTTCTTTTTAGTGCGTGTACTAGTTTATTGTTGTACTGGAGTGACCCACAAGCGGTGACTGCCATTGTCTTTTGGACATTAGGCAGCTTTTCACGTGCTGATTGGCAAATACTGTGGTTGCCGGCGGTGGTAGTCTGCATGAGTGTAAGCTGTATGTTGCTATTTCGAAGAACGCTCAATGCTATGCTACTTGGTGATGAAAGTGCCACAACTCTAGGGGTAAATGTTACTAAGTTACGCTTGGGTATGTTGGTATTGAGTTCGCTACTGACGGCTGTACTGGTAGCTATGTGTGGTGGTGTTGGGTTTGTGGGGCTAATGATCCCACATATTGTGCGATTTTTTGTATCCCAAGCAAGCACAGCAGGTTTGCTGATCACGACAATGAGCGGGGGATTATTCATGTTGTGGGTCGATATCGCTGCTCGCACTGTACTTGAAAATCAAGAGCTGCCAGTCGGCGTGATCACTGCGGCCATAGGTAGCGTGTTTTTCTTAGCTTTGTTGGTGTTACGAAAGCGCGCAACGGCTTCTATGTAGGAAAGCGATATGAGTAATGTACGTAATTTGGACCTGCAACTTGCAGAGCAAATCCAACATCGAATTGATGATAAAACAAAGCCGCTAGGCGCTTTGGGTGATTTAGAGGTGTTGGCTAGACAGCTAGTTTTGATCTTTTCTCAACGCATGGATGTGGAGCAATTCGCAACTACTCGCTTTGCTATCAATAATCCACAATTAGTCGTTTTTGCAGGAGACCATGGGATAGCAGCGCATGGGGTATCTATCGCTCCCAGTGAGGTGACAGGGCAAATGGTCGCTAATTTCGCTAATGGTGGTTCGGCTATTAATGTTTTGTGTCGTCAGTTTGACTGGCAGCTCAGTGTGGTTGATTGTGGGATCTTACATGCGCCGGAACCAAAGTTGGGCGTTATTTCTCAGCGTCTTGGCAGGCGTACCGCGAGTTTTACAACTGCTGCGGCGATGTCAGACGAACAGCTAGAGCAAGGTTTAGCTTATGGCAAGCAATTGGTTGAAACTAAGCTGGCTTATAACTGTAACTTGCTAGCATTTGGAGAGATGGGAATTGGCAACACCAGCTCAGCGGCGGCTATCTTTTCAGCATTAAGTGGCCTTGCTCCTGAGCATACTGTCGGCAGAGGTACAGGTGTTAGTGACGATGTTCATACTAAAAAGCGCAGATTGATAGAGCAGGCTTTGCTATTTCACAGCGCACAGTTAAACACCGCTCTAGATATTTTGCGTTGCTTAGGTGGGTTCGAGATTTGCCAAATGGTAGGCGCGATGTTGGCGGCAGCTCAGCAGCAAAAAGCTATCGTGGTTGATGGTTTTATCGCAACAGCGGCTGCTATGTTGACGATTGAAATGGAACCAGCTAGCCGTGATTACATGATTTTTGCTCATAATTCAGGTGAGCAAGGGCATGCCAAAATGCTGACCTATTTACAGGTCAAGCCGCTGTTAAATTTAGGTTTAAGGTTAGGGGAAGGGACAGGAGCGGCACTGTGCCTACCTATATTGCAAAGCGCATTAGCAATTTACAACGACATGGCCAGCTTTTCTCAGGCGCAGGTAACTGATGTGGTGAGTGCGTGAATAAAACCGCATTTTTGTTAGCTATCGTATTTCTCACCCGTTTACCGGTGTCTATTAAAGGTGAAGTGGATGAAGCACTGCTGAACCATGCGAGTCGTTACTTTGCCTTGGTAGGGCTACTCATCGGCCTTGCTTTAGCGTTTATCTACCTCATATTACAGAGTATTTTTCTTGTTGAAATAGCTGTGATATTAACGCTTGCAACAGGAATACTGCTCACCGGTGCTTTTCATGAAGATGGGTTTGCGGATGTATGGGATGGCTTTGGTGGGGGCTGGTCGGTTGAGCAAAAGCTAAACATTATGAAAGATAGTCGACTTGGCACCTACGGCGCTGCCAGCCTGTGTTTGTTGTTACTTTTGAAGTATCAATTGTTGGTTGGCTTAGCAGAGCACTGGTATTGGGTATGTATCGCGCTTATCTGTGGGCACTCCCTAAGTCGAGCTATGGCGACTAGTTTAATTGGTTTATTGCCCTATGTACAACAGGATACTCAAAGCAAGGTTAAGCCTGTGGTACAAAGTTTATCAAAAAATGCGCGAGAGAGTTTATATGGCTGCGCACTGGCTGTGTTGTTGGTTTTCTGGGGCATTGACTTTTTTAGCCTGTGGCACAGTGTGGTTCTGATTGGTTGTTTAGTGCTACTAAGGCGTTTATGCGTCAGTTGGTTTCGCTGGCAACTTGGAGGCTACACTGGGGATTGTCTTGGAGCAGCTCAGCAACTTGCAGAAGTAGTGGTGTATATGGTGTGTTTACTAGTATGGCGATGAACAAAGAGATTCAACTGATATTAGGCGGCGCTCGCTCAGGAAAAAGTGCTCTAGCTGAACGTAAGGCAAAGGCGCTGCTGGCCAGCGGCAAAGTCGATCAGATTGTTTATCTGGCCACTGCACTGGCCAAGGATAATGAGATGCGAAGCCGTATTGCTCATCATCAAGCGCGTCGAGACGAGCAATGGTTGCTTGTTGAAGAACCTTGGTTAGTGCCAGAGAGATTGATAGAGCAACCTCAGCGCAGTTGTGTACTAATTGATTGTTTAACGCTGTGGTTGACATATGGCCTATGTGAACAAGGTCTAGAAGAATATTTGAACAAGAAACAGCAGCTGCTAGAAGCCTTACAAATCACCTTGGCTGATGTGATCTTAGTTAGTAATGAAGTGGGTCACGGAATTGTTCCTGTTGGAGAGTTGAGCCGTGAATTTGTTGACCAGTCTGGTTGGTTGCATCAGGACATTGCAAATATCGCGACTCATGTTGAATTTGTCATGGCAGGTTGTGCGTTGAGGCTAAAATAATGGCGAAAACACTCATGGTACAGGGGACCACCTCTGATGCAGGTAAAAGTACGCTTGTGGCAGGATTGTGTCGTGTGTTTGCGCGCAAAGGTATTCTGGTTGCTCCATTTAAACCGCAAAACATGGCGCTCAATAGTGCAGTGACTCCTTGTGGTGGAGAGATTGGTAGAGCGCAAGCTTTGCAGGCAATTGCGGCAAAGTTAGCGTTGAGCACAGATTTTAATCCCATCTTGTTAAAGCCCAACAGCGATACTGGGGCGCAAGTGATCATACATGGTCGAGCCATCAGTAATATGGAAGCGGGTAAATATCATGACTATAAAAAAGTTGCGATGGGTGCTGTATTAGAATCTCACCAACGACTCGAAGCACAATATGAGTTGGTATTAGTGGAAGGGGCGGGCAGTCCAGCAGAAATCAATTTACGAGAGAATGATATTGCTAATATGGGTTTTGCCTGTGAAGTTGATTGCCCAGTTATCATTGTTGCGGACATCGACAAAGGGGGGGTGTTTGCCCACCTTGTTGGTACTTTGGCGTTACTCAGTGAACAGGAGCAAGCACTGGTACAAGGGTTTGTGATCAATCGCTTTCGAGGTGACATCGAGTTGCTGCAATCAGGTTTGGACTGGCTTGAAGCTTATACAGGCAAACCTGTACTGGGGGTGATGCCGTATTTGCATTCACTCAATCTGGATGCAGAGGATGCGGTGACAATAGACAACCATGTGATAGACGCACAATTGCGAGTGAGTGTGTTGCTTTTGCCACATATTAGTAATCACACTGATTTTGACAGCTTGCGACTACACCCCAATGTGGACTTACGCTATGTGCGTTACGGTGAGCAAATTGGTCCAACTGACCTTATCATTGTCCCGGGTAGCAAAAATGTATTAGGAGACATGGCCTTTGTTAAAGCACAGAGTTGGCAAGCAGAGATCATGCGGCATTTACGTTTTGGTGGCAAGTTGTTGGGGATCTGTGGAGGTTTGCAGATGTTGGGGCAAGCGATTTACGATCCCGATGGCATCGAATCTTCGGCAAAACAAATTAGTGCTCTAAACCTAGCCCAATTTTCGACCACGCTAACAGGCAGTAAAACGTTAACTCAAGTATCAGGTGAGTGTTTACTAGGAGAGATACCTGTTGCCATCAAAGGGTATGAAATTCATTGTGGTGTCAGTGAAGGCAAGGCCTTTAACCAGCCGTTCATGCGCTTTACCAATCATCCGCACAATATTACTCAAGATGGCTTTATATCTGATGATAATCAGATTGTGGGTACCTACTTACATGGCCTGTTTGATACCCCTGATGCTGCCAATATGATACTGGCATGGGCCAGCGATGGACGAGTGCAGGCAAATGCATTTGACTTGGCAAAGCACCGAGAGCAGCAGCTTGAACGCTTGGCTGATGCCTGCGAGCAACATTTGGATATAGATAAATTATTGGCAATGGCGTTAGAAGCATAAAAACAATTTAACCAAGAGGAATTTATGAGCGACTCAGGTAGTAAAAAAAATCAGGAAAAACATCAGCAAAGACAGCAAAAAGTGAAAGAGCAAGTAGATGCAAAGGTGGCTAGTGCTGATAAAGTACAGGGAATTTTTCAGGTGATCACCGGTAATGGCAAGGGCAAGTCAACCTCTGGCTTTGGCACGGTGGCACGCTGTGTTGGTCATGGTAAACAAGCTGCGGTGGCGCAGTTTATCAAAGGGATGTGGGAGTGTGGTGAACGTAATTTATTAGAAAAAGTTGGGGTCCCTTTTGCAGTGATGAAAACAGGATTTACTTGGGAGACGCAAAACCGAGAAACTGATACACAAGCTGCACAACAAACATGGCAACAAGCTAAAGCATGGTTGCAAGATGATAGCATTGATTTGGTACTACTTGATGAGCTCACCTATATGGTCAGTTACGATTATATTGATTTAGAAGAAGTGCTTCATGCAATTGCGAATCGTCCAAAAATGCAATCAGTGATCGTGACGGGCCGCGGCGCTCATCGAAAATTAACAGAATTAGCTGATACTGTGAGCGAAGTTCGCAATGTTAAACATGCTTTTGAGTCAGGAGTTAAGGCCTTAGAGGGGTTTGATTTCTAATGCTTTATATACGTTTATGCCTACTTATCATTGGGCTATTTTGTAGTTATAGCCACGCCAGTGACGCAAAGCGGATCATTGCTTTAGCGCCACATATTGTAGAAAATTTATTTGCCATTGGAGCAGGTGAACGTATTGTCGGCACAGTTGAGTACGCAGATTACCCAGAAGCGGCGAACGAGATTATTCGTATTGGCGGCCACAATGGCATCATGCTTGAAAAAGTGCTGGCACTGAAGCCTGACTTGGTGATTGCGTGGCACTCTGGTAACAAAAAGGATGACTTGCAGAAGCTAGAAAAGCTGGGGATACGCGTTATCTACAGTGATACCAGAGATATTAGCAAGGTTGCGGATGAATTACGTTTGTTTGGTAAGTTAACTGGGAAAATTCAAGAAGCAGAGCAATTAGCACAACAATTCACTGCGCGCTTCAATCGTTTAAAAACGCATTATAAAGGTGCGAAACGCTTACAGGTATTTTATCAACTGTGGCCTGAGCCAATGATGAGCATTAACCGTAATACATGGATTCATCAGCTACTAGAATTATGCAGCGTAGACAATGTATTTGCTGATAGCTCAATGGAGTATCCACAAATCAGTGTTGAAAATGTGCTCAAGAAAAAGCCAGAAGTCATTGTGTTGCCCAATGAGAAAAGCAAAAAGGTTATGCCAACCATTAATTGGCAAGTTTGGCCGGAGATCCCCGCTGTTCAATATCAACAATTTATCGAAGTAGATGCGGATTTGTTGCATCGCTACAGTACTCGGGTGCTTGATGGAGTAACGGATATGTGTGATAAACTGCAGCTTGCTCGCGCATATTACGATAAAGAATAAAGGAAACCAGCATGACAACTTGGCAAAGTGTATTGGGTCAGGAAGAGCGGCAAACCTATTTTCAAGAGACATTAAACTATGTGGCACAGCGACGCGCTGAAGGTGTCACGGTATATCCGCCACATGAACAAATTTTTGAAGCTTTCAAAGTAACGCCGTTTGAGCAGGTCAAAGTCGTTATTTTAGGACAAGACCCCTATCATGGGCCGAGTCAAGCCCATGGCCTATGTTTTTCGGTGCTTCCCGGCATTAAGCCACCACCTTCGTTAGCTAATATGTATAAAGAGCTAGCTCAGGATATTGCTGGATTTACCATTCCAAATCATGGTTATCTGTTGCCTTGGGCTGAGCAAGGTGTGTTGCTGCTTAATACCGTATTGACAGTTGAGCAGGGCGAAGCTCACTCTCATAAAAAACTAGGTTGGGAGCGCTTTACCGATGTGGTTATTGAGCAGTTGAACACACACCGTGACGGTATTGTGTTTTTATTATGGGGTGCCCATGCCCAGAAAAAAGGTAAGAATATTGATAAGCACCGCCATTACGTGTTGCATGCTCCACACCCTTCTCCTTTGTCGGTTCACCGTGGGTTCTTTGGTTGTCAGCACTTTTCTAAAACTAATCAGTTATTACAGGAGATGGGTAAACAGCCCATTAACTGGCAGGTATAGAGTGAAGTTGGCGAATACTAAAAAAGGCTCATAGGAGCCTTTTTTAAAGGTTAAATCCAGATGAATTAAATGAAATCTAATTCGTCTAAATCTAGGTTGTCTGCGAAGTAATCTAGTTCCTGTAGTTCTTTGCGAAGACGCTGTTTATCTTTTAGCGCTTCTATTTCACGCCATTTTCGTTTTTGCTTTTTCTGAGAGGTTCGTTTTTGTGTTTCAGGACCTTCTAATATTTCTAGTATATCGTCTAGGCTATCCATGAATTTCTCCTATTGATTATTAACCTCAATAACGCTTTTGTACTTAATTTCGCACTTTAAGCAACTTCGGTATACCACAACTTGCGTAAAAATAAAACACAAATGTGTCGTTTAGGTTAAAGTCGGGTGACACTTTGATTAAAATCAACAAATAGCTGACATAAAAAACGCCACATTAAGTGGCGTTTTTAAGGAACTAGAGGAGCGCTATTAGAGGGCTTTGAAGCGAGTTTCTAACTCTTCCTGTGCTTGAGCGAAAGAGCGGATACCTTCAGCCAGCTTTTCTGTTGCCATGGCATCTTCGTTGTGTAACCAGCGGAATTGCGCTTCACTCAACGGAGCTGGTTTCGCTTCAAGGGCATAATTACTTTCAAGTAAATATTCTGGCGCATCAGTTAATTCGCCTAACTCCTCAAGTAGTGCAGGGCTAATCGTTAATTTATCACAGCCCGTTAGTGCGATTATTTCACCGGTATTACGGAAACTTGCACCCATTACAACCGTTTTATAACCATGGCGTTTGTAAAATTCATAAATGCTGCGAACAGATTGTACACCAGGGTCAGCCATTGGATCTGTCGGCTTTGCTAGGCCATTGGCAACATGCCAGTCTAAAATTCTGCCAACAAATGGAGAAATCAAAAATACGTTTGCATCGGCACATGCACGAGCTTGAGCTTGGCTGAACAATAAGGTCAAATTACATTTAATACCTTCATTTTCTAGTTGCTCAGCGGCTTTGATGCCTTCCCAAGTTGACGCGATTTTAATCAGGATCTTATCCTGGCTAACGCCTTCTTTGCGATACAGAGCCAATAAGCTCTTGGCTTTGTCGATGGTCGCTTGCGTATCAAAGGATAAACGCGCATCGACTTCTGTAGAAATATAGCCTGGGACGATATCAGCGATTTCTTTACCAATAAGAACCGCAAAGTAATCACACGCTAGTTCTAGCTGTTTATCCGTATCAGAATGTACTGACTTTGCGTAGTCCCATGCTTTTTGTAGATAAGCTTGATAGGCTGGCATTTCGCTAGCTTTTAATAGTAGCGACGGATTAGTTGTGGCATCTTCTGGTTGATGCTTACGAATTGCTTCAATATCGCCAGTATCGGCAACGATCGAAGAGTGCTGTTTGAGCCTATCTAGTGCTGATGTCATTGGTTTTCCTCATTCCTATTTGCAGCAAAATTTCGAAAAATTTTAGTGTTCCTATGTTGCAGCACCATGACAGCCATTAATAGGTCAATTGTCCGTATTTATGCGGATAACACTATTATGCGGGTGTTCACAGTGTATAAAAGGTAGGGACACTTTGTTGAATTGTTGTTATCCCCTATAAAATCAAGGGTTATTCAGTACTTGAAGTCAACAGGGGATAGTGTTGAAATTGACATTAAACATATTTTAAGTCAATAGGCTCGCCATGATCACGGTAATCTCTCCGGCAAAAAATTTAGATTTTGAAACGTCATCACATATATCGCATTTTACTCAGCCTGAATTATTACAGCACAGTGAAGAACTGATAAAAGTATGTCGTACTTTATCAATGCAACAGGTTGCCAGTTTAATGAAAATTAGCGATAAGCTGGCTGGGTTGAACGTAGCTCGCTTTAATGATTGGTCATTACCCTTCACATCACAAAACGCCAAACAGGCGGTACTGGCCTTTAACGGCGATGTGTATAGTGGCCTGGAAGCAAGCTCTCTAAGTGAAGATACATTGGCGTATGCACAACAGCATCTGCGAATATTATCTGGTCTATATGGAGTGCTAAAGCCTCTGGATTTGATGCAAGCATATCGATTAGAAATGGGCACGAAACTAGATAACCCTCGCGGCAAGAACTTATATGAGTTTTGGGGAAGTATTATAGCGCAAAAGCTAAATGAGGCGCTGGCACAAACTCAGTCATCACAGTTAGTTAATCTGGCATCTAATGAATATTTCAAGGCTGTAGATAAAAAGGCATTGCAAGGTGAAATTATTACACCTGTCTTTAAAGACTGTAAAAATGGTCAATATAAAGTGATTAGTTTCTACGCCAAGAAGGCGCGTGGGATGATGGCTCGCTATATTATGGAGCAACAAGTGACAAGTGTTGACAAGTTACGAGAATTTGATGTGGCAGGTTATTACTTTAGTGAGCAGGCCACCAGTAAAGTTAATGATCCAGTTTTCTTGCGAGAAGAACAAAGCTAACTTGAAAAAAGCGTGCGTAGCACGCTTTTTTTGCCTTTTGCCTTCCCCATACTTGTTAAGCCCAGTTATATTTTTAAGGCCAGCTTGATACGTTGAGTCGTCCCTTCATTCTTACAATTTCTTTGCGCCCTTGCGCCTTTGTTGTGAGCGTAAAATTTGTTGTTGCGCATACCAAATACCTTTTGCTCTTCTATACTTGGTTAAAATTTAAGTGATAAATGTGTCGCAAAGTTGCGATAAGAAGGAAATAGCGATGACCAATAAACCGCTTCGTTGTGATATTGATCAAGGTAAGCGTAAGTTACTAAAGCGCGCAGCAGGCTTGGGAGCATGTGGTCTACTTGGATTTAATGTGCCATACGTGTTTGCTAAAAAAACACACACAGTCAGAGTACTTGGCACACATGTGACCTTGCAAGCAGCATTAAAAGAGCAAGCACAGAAGGATCTGGGTATTAACCTGTCATTTGAGCCTAAAGGAAGTGCGGCGGTGTTACAAAAGGCTGCTATGTCTCCGGAATCTTTTGATTTGTATGAACAGTGGTCAAATAGCATCAATGTGTTGTGGTATACGGGCTCGATCCAACCCATAGAGAAGAAGCGATTGCGTTACTGGGATGAAATAAACCCTTTAACTAAGACTGGCCGTGTGCAACCAAGTGCTAGTATCGGAGCGGGAGATGCACCATATAAGCTACTACACGTGCAGCCAGATGGCAGTCTCTCTAATCAGGAAACTGAACTAATCAGCTATCTACCCTATGTACATAATGTAGACTCATTTGGATATAACACTAATGTCATTGAGCCAGGCATTCCCTATAAAACTGAAAGTTGGGGGTGGCTGCTTGAGGAAAAGTACCAAGGTAAGGTTGCTGTGGTGAATGCCCCTACAATTGGATTATTCGACTTAGCCCTCGCGGCGCAAGCGCAGCGACTTATGACCTTTGGCAATATTGGTAACATTACCAATCAAGAGCTTGATCAATTATTTAAGATTCTAAGTGAGTATAAGCAACGAGGCCACTTTAGTGGTTTTTGGACATCGGTGCCTGAATCGGTTGATTTTATGAAAAGTAACCGAGTGGTCATTGAAAGTATGTTCTCTCCGGCAGTGTCGGCTCTTAATGGTCAAAATGTGCCTGTTATTTATGCTGCACCAAAAGAAGGATATCGGGGGTGGCATGGAGTAATGTGCCTGTCTTCGCATACCCAAGGAGCAGTGAAAGACGCGGCATATGAGTATATGAATTGGTGGTTATCGGGCTGGCCTGGTGCATTTATCGCACGTCAGGGTTATTACATTTCGAACCCGCAAAGAGCAAAAAATTATCTGTCGCAGGATGAATGGAATTATTGGTATGAAGGTCAGCCTGCGGCAAGTGACTTAGCGGGGACTGATGGTCAATTATCCGTTAAAAAGGGAGAAGTCCGTACAGGTGGTAGCTATCTAAAACGGTTTAGTAATGTAGCAGTGTGGAATACTGTTATGCCCAGCTATGACTACAGCTTGCAAAAGTGGTATGAGTTTATTAATTAGGAGCGTGGTATGAAGTTCTATCGCTCTTTGACATTTCAACTTAGCTTAGGGCTGTTATGTATTGGGTTGATGGCGTTGTTCTCCGCATATTTAACTAATGTTAGTTATCGACTCCTTGAGCAGCGCGATGCAGAGATTGAACAATCAACTCAAATGGCAGAGATTGCTTACGACCTTGAACTTTCTGTTATCGACCTGCAACGAAATGTTCTGATTTATAAGCAGTCTGCAAGTTTGGTGGCGATGGATCGTAGCCAAGACTTAATCAATAAAATTGAAAGTGCGCTTGCGGAGTTAGACTATTCTCCTAGTCGCAAAGAAGTGGGTGATATGATTTTGCGAATGCGAACTCATATAAGTGACTACCGCGATAATTTGTCGACGGTTATTTCGGGCCGGGAAAAGCGTCAATCTTTATACCAAAATGAGCTGCTGGGCTTGGTTAATAAAGCTCAAGAATCCATCAATAAAGAAATTGATGTTAATAATCGTGCGCTTATATCATCCTACTTGCTAAAAGCTCACAACGCAGTGCTGGCTTATTTAATAACACAAAACTCTGAACATATTAGAACGTTTGATGCTCAAGTATCTGAGGCAAGGGCTGAGCTCACAGCGCTTAATGAAGAGTCAGTGGCGGCTCAGTTTCAGGATATTCATTTAGCCTTTAGAAAGTTACATCAAACCATTCGTGGCTATCTGTATTTAACCAACGTGGTTTTAACAGGTAGCGCTAATGAAATATTACACCTTTCTTCAAAGCTTCGTGAACAAGAAGAACAAGCGATGCAAAATAAAATTGTTGAGGCAAAGCAGACTATGAACTCTTTACAGCAGCGCAGCGAGCTGTTTATTTTATTGAGTATGCTGATGGTTGCCATATATGCAGTGTTCCTAATTTTACGGGTGATCCGTCCAATTAGAACTTTGACTGTATTGTTTCAACGTCTCAGTAATAACCTTCATATAGTGGACATTCCTTATCTAAAACGCACAGATGAAATCGGACAACTGTCACTGGCTGCCAGTGTGTTCCATAAAAAAAATATTCAAATAACAGAGTTGTTTGAGCGGACTAAAGAGTTGGTGATCGAACAAAAAGCGCTAAATCAGGAGTTGGATGTAAAGCGTCAGGAAGCAGAACAAGCCACGGTGTCAAAAAGCTTGTTTTTGGCCAATATGAGTCATGAAATTCGCACCCCCATGAACGGTATTATCGGACTCGTTGAGCTGTTGAAAAAATCGGATTTACAGGAAGAACAACGTGAATATCTCGATAAAATAGATTATTCCAGTGGTGTTTTAATGTCGGTTATCAATGACATTCTAGACTTTTCTAAAATAGAAGCTGGTAAGCTCGATATTGAAGATAAAGAGTTTGAACTCAATAAAATGCTTGAAAATATCCTTGCATCGGTCAGTCTTAGAGCTGCTGAAAAGAATTTATATCTCAGGTGTTTGTGTCCAACCGAATTGAGTCATTTTGTTGGCGACGAAGTACGTATCACACAGATAATCTTAAATTTGTGTAACAATGCTATTAAGTTTACTTCGATAGGAGGGATTGATATACGGCTTTGTGCACATGGTAGTGCTACCGGAGAAGTGATCTTAGGTATAGAAGTAGAAGATACGGGGATTGGTATGTCAGAACAACACCAACTAGACGTGTTCGATCGCTTTTCCCAAGCAGATGTATCAACCAGTAGAAAATATGGCGGAACAGGGTTGGGGTTGGCCATTGTAAAACAGCTCTGCGAGCTTATGCATGGTAGTATTAGTGTTCGCTCTCAATCGGAACAAGGGTCTGTTTTTTCGGTGCTATTAAGGTTAAAGCCTGCTCAACATCAGGAAGTATTAAAGCTCCCCAAAGCAGATAATTTATCCGTAACTTTGCTATATCATAGCCATAATTGTAAACCCCTAGACCTTATCAGTGAATATTTTACGGTTAATAAGTGTCAGGTTAATTATGTGCAATTGGGTAAGTCGAAACACCTAGCTCAGCAGCAAATTGCTAATAAATATGTGGTATTGATGTTAGATAATGAACTGTCAAAGAGCATGAGTCTGTCAGATATGGCGATGCTACAGCATTACAGTGAGAAGCTTTGTGTCGTTATAGATAAAAGAGATTCGGTGTTAATCTCTCGAGCAGGTATTGCTAATGACGTGCTGGTGTTGGAGATGCCTTATACTTATGTGACCTTCTACGACTATGCTTGCAAACTTTTTGGTCTGCGTAACGGTAAAAAGCAAATTCATTTAGAGCCAGAAATAGAACTAAATTTACACGGTCATGTTTTGCTAGTTGAAGATAATGCAGTCAATCAGATGGTTGCCAAAAAGCTGTTAAATGCTTTGGGACTTGAGGCTGATATTGCTGAAGATGGTAAGCAAGCGATCAATAAGCTAAGTAACACCCCTTATGCTTATGATCTTGTTTTAATGGATATACAAATGCCAGTGATGGATGGATTTAAAGCAACGCAATGCATACGTAATGAGCTGAAATTGGATATTCCAATATGTGGCTTATCAGCCAATGCAATGTCAGAAGATTTCGATAAAGCCCTCGCTCACGGCATGAATCATTTTATTACCAAACCTATAGAAATGGACAAACTAAAAGCGGTTTTATTGCAATATCTAAGCTAAAAAGGCAAAACCTAAACCCATTATTTAGAGAATGAATTTAGGTTTTGTTTTGAAAAAGAGGTTACTTCTTTTTCTTTTGTTTGGTTTTAAGCTTTTTCTTTGCTTTTATTTTTACCGGATCTTTTTTCTTTTTGGGGAGTTTGGCTTCTTTGTGCTTAGGCTCTACCCCTTTGATCACCCTGCGCTTAAGACTTTGTTCAGTATAACGCTCAACCTTAGCAAGTATCGCAGCATCATGTGCCTCGACCAAAGAGATAGCCGTGCCTTTTTTACCTGCACGACCTGTTCTGCCGATACGGTGTACATACACGTCAGCAGATCGTGGCATGTCAAAGTTAATGACGTGAGTAATATCAGGTACATCAATACCACGAGCAGCGACATCGGTGGCTATTAGGATGCGGGTGCGACCACTGTGAAAACTAGCCATAGCAGCCATGCGTTTGTCTTGAGGCATTTCACCACGAAGCCAAGTGGTTTTTATATCGTTGGCGTATAATTCCCCCACCAACTGCTCTAAACGTTCGCGAGTCTTTACAAACACTATGGCCTTTTGCACTTCCTCCTCTTGCAAGAGGTGAGTAAGCATGGCGAGCTTATGCTTGTAGTCGTCCGCCAAGTGTACCCATTGGTGGATTTTAGCTTTCTCTTTTCTTGATGACTCAGCTTCTAGCAGCGCAGGATCGTTAAGAATACGTTCTGCAAATAGTTCAACACTATCGCCTTCGAGTGTGGCTGAAAACAAGAAACATTGACGTCGATTTTTAGCTTCATCGCAAATACGTAGCATCTCTTTTTTGAAGCCTAAATCAAGCATTCGGTCAGCTTCATCCAAGATCAGTAGCTCAACATTCTCAGCGTGGAAGTTTTCAGTCTCAAGGTACTCCATGAGACGCCCAGGCGTGGCAATAAGAATATCGTTGTTTTTCTCAAAGATTTCTTTGTGACTTCCGTAGTTAATGCCACCGGTTACCACCCCTATTCGTAGGTGGGTGTTTGCAGCAAGTAACTGGCACTGTTCATGTACCTGATAAGCCAACTCACGGGTTGGGGCCATAATCAGCACGCGTGCAAACCCCGGGTCACGACGAGGGAAATCAAGTAAATACTGAATCGCAGGGATCAAGAACGCGGCGGTTTTACCGGTACCTGTTGGGGCCGAAGCTAAAATATCACGACCAATTAAGGCTTCGGGGATCGCGAGTTGTTGAATGCTGGTGGCTGTTTCATAGCCCATTTTGTCAATGGCGGCCAAAACTTTGGCGTCAAGATCGAATTCAGAAAATTGCATAGCGCATCATAAATAAAGGACAATGTGCGCAATTATACGCGCGATGGCTATTTTGGAAAAGGTGAATCATGTCTGGGTTTGCATTTAAGCAATTTAAGATACAACAAAGCAACACTGCTATGAAGGTGTCAACGGATGGAATTATGCTAGGAGCCTGGGTAAATTTAAGCAATACCAAGTGCTTATTGGATATTGGTTGTGGCACGGGACTATTATCTCTGATGTGTAAACAGCGTCAGCCGTTATTAAATGTTGATGCCGTTGAAATTGATTCGGGGGCGGTTACAGACGCGCGCAACAATGTTCAGTGCAGTCCATGGCCAGACATTAGAGTTCATCATAGCAATATTCAGTCTTTTGAGTGTCAGCAACTTTTTGATTTGGTGATTTGCAACCCTCCATATTTTAATAACAGTCTCAAAGGGCCATGTAGTGCAAGAAATGCAGCACGCCATACCGATAGTTTAACCTTTGAGGAACTGATAGATGCCTTTATGAAAGTGAGTCATGACTTGTCTAGGTTGGCGATCATCTTACCTTGTAAAGAAGCTGAGTTGTTTCAGTCTATTGCATATTCCAGTGGATTATCATTGCTACGTCATTGCCAAGTTTCCAGCACTAGTGAAAAAGCACCAACGCGCAGCATGATGGAGTTTCATCGCCTGCAACAGCAGACATTGTACGTCGAGTCGTTATGTATTTATCAGGAAGGGAAAACATACAGCACTGATTTTATAGAGCTTTGCAAGAGTTTCTATCTAAAAATGTAAAAACTTTTATTCCTCCCAGATACTCATTCGCTATATTTAGTGCCCGTCATATTGCTTTTGTAAGCAGTTGTAATTTTATTTTCTATATTTTGAGCTAGAGTAATTGTATGTTGTTAATATAATGTTTCGCATTACTGTGAGCGGTAAGGGATGCGCGACCGGCTATGGTCTTTGTGGCCAAGTCATCGGTAAGAAAAGGAAGATGCGTTATGATTTTAACTGCAAGTACCGTATTACCCACCCAACTAGGCTCGTTTGATGTAAAGATTTATCGCAACCACAAAGGTGAAGAAATAACAGCTATTTGCAAAGGCGATTTGCAGGGCCGTAGTGATTTACCCGTCAGAATGCACTCAGCATGTTTCACCGCAGAGGTGCTAGGGTCATTAAAGTGTGATTGCAAACAACAACTCGATTTTGCATTGTCTTATATTGCCACGCATCAAGGCATGGTGATTTACCTGCCTCAAGAGGGGCGTGGTATTGGCTTAAGCAACAAAATCAAAGCCTATGCCCTGCAAGAGCAAGGCTATGACACTATCGAAGCGAACGCGATGCTAAATCTGCCGATAGATGCGAGAACATATGATGATGCAGCGCAGATCATCCGCTTACATGATCTAGAATCTGTGCGGCTGCTAACCAATAATCCCCTTAAAATCAAACAACTTACAGAGTTGGGTGTCAAGGTGACAGGTCGGTTGCCAGTGCCAAGCGACCCAACATCTCATGCTATTGATTACCTTGAGACTAAACGTCAGCAAATGGGGCATATGTTGGCAAGTTATGATGGAAAATCTAAAGCAATCCCAAATCCAATTAGCAGACCATTTATTCATATTAATTTTGCCATTGATGGGCACGCCAATACGTGTTGCCCAAATGGTGAAGCACTCTCAGTGTCGTGCAGCTCAGATTGGCAACGCGTGCATGAGCTTAGGCAAAAATATGATGCAATTGCTGTGGGGGCAAATACTTGGCTCAATGACAGCCCCAAATTGACTGTTAGGAAGGAAGTATTGGGTCGTGAGCCCATGCGCCAGCCTGCAAGAATAATCTTTGCAGGTAAAAGAGCCGCACAGCTTCAAAACTTAGACGTCGATCAGCCCAATATACACAGAGCCACTTTTTTGGTGGGGTCAGCCACTTCAAAAGCAAGAAATGGACTTATACATCATATTGATACAAAAGATCACTTTTTGGCCCAACCCCTAGCGCAATTAAAGCTAAAAAGAGTAAACAGTGTGCTAGTAGAGGGAGGCATTACGTTAATCAAATCGTTTGTCTCACAGCAACTATTTGACCTTGTTACCATTTATGTACGCACACCTTCGATATGCAAAGCGGTTAAGTTGGCAAGCGAGGTCCTACAAGGTATTAGTGCCGATCAAATTGAAGCCCAATCATTTGGTGAGGGAATTTTACTCAGTGTCGTTTTGGAGCAGCCCCAACTCAATGCGATACAAAAGCAGGAATTAGCGTATGAATAAACTCATTTTTGGATTGCTTAATCCATTTGGCGAACAGCTAAATGCTCTGCAAAGTAAGATGCGAGAGCTTACTATTGCGTTTTCTCGTTACCGCTATCGCAAAGAAATATTCGAAGGACACAACATAGCCGCGATACTAAGTATGGCCGTGGAGAAAGGTGCAGATTATTGCCTAATTCAATCTATAGGGCATGTGATTGATGAGCAGTGGTATTTACCTCATTGGCAACGTCAGGGATTTCACCAGAGCATAAGTGAACTTTGCCAACAGCAAGACTTTTTAGTCGCGGGACAGCTGTACCGTTCAGACAATCATACGCTGGGTATTGAGTCTAACTGTATATTAGTCAATGTTTCACAATATCACAGGGCCGGACAGCCCGAATTTGGTGAAATTGATTGGCAAATGCGTGAGGTGGTCTCGGTAGCCTCTGAAGTAGCACTTGACGATAGCGAGCAGTGGCAAAAGAAAAAACAGCCATGTGATGCCCAAGGGTGGCAATTTGTATTACACAGTTTAGAACAAGGACTTCATGTTAAGGCGTTTTCGCAAGATATTAACTACAATCGGTTTGATCTGAATGTACCAAAAACCCAACAAGTATTTGCTGAGTGTTTGCTCGGCTCCCCCGCGCTTTCAGAGGTCGAGAATAAGCTAGCCCCAGCCCAGCTAGAGTTTTTACAGCGGGCACAAAAGCAGACCAAAAATTCCAAAAGGGGCGTATTTTTGTTGAATATTGAGTCATATGATGACTTGGATAATGAGCCTAAAGGTCATGCTCTTGACAGCGTATTTAGCGTTGCGGCAGGTTTTAAGGCCTACCGAATACTGGCAACACAAGGGTTTCATGCAAATAGCCAAGTGGTATTTTTTGATTATAGCCAACAGGCGTTAGCTGTTCGCAAATTTATCGTTGAACATTGGGATGGTGAAAACTTCCCTGCATTTGTAAAAAAAATATTTGAGCACTTTCCTGAGCCTGATTGTTTCTACCAACTGTGGCACAACACCGATACCAATAATATCGACTGGCAAGACTTAGAATGTCTTTGGCAAACAGAATTAAAGCGTTGGGGTGGTGCGCAGAGCTTTAAAGTACAGTGGCAACGCTTCAAAACCTTACCTCATCGTTATATGCACATAGATGTGTTAGAGAATCAACAAACATTGTTTGATGCCATTAAAGGCGCGGGGAATAGTTACATCTGGTGGAGCAATGCCTTTTTTACAATCTATAGTCTCTGGCACTTTAGTGCACAGCAGCGTAAGTCATTTTACCATCAGTGGGTTTCGTCGTTAGCGCATTATGCTGCTGATTGTCGGGTCAATGGTGCAGATCATAACAACTATGCTGTCAATGGCTTAACAGCGTTGGGTTATCTCCATTTGTTGGATAAGCAAACAGGGGGAGAGCTTTTCCCTCAAGCACTGCCGTGTTTAGACATTCAGTTTTAACAAAGGAATAGATTATGAGTGTTTCAGAACAATTTTTATATCATCGTGGTCCGGTTACTTGTGCAGCTCAAGTAGGTCATAGTCAGCGAATTATTACTTCTGGCTACGATAGTGCCGTTGCATTATTTGATATTGATACTGAGCAGGTTGAACTGCTTGGCTACCATGAACACTTGGTCAATAGAGTTACAGTTAATCAGGATGGGACTTTGGCTGCCAGTGCCTCCTCAGATTACAACATATACTTGTGGGATTTGGCTGACAAAAGCCTGAAATGTGTTCTCAAGGGACATGACGATGATGTTGAAGACTTTGTATTTATCAATGACCATTTAGGGGCATCTGTGTCTCGAGATTGGCGAATTATGATATGGGATCTTGATACGGGAGCCATTGAACGGGTTATCTTGGGACATGAAAAAGATGTGTTGTCGGTCAACTACTTTGCTGGAAAGTTATACACATCTGGCGATGATATGACGCTACGAGTATGGGATATCAACACGGGCAAGCAACTGGCTAAGATTGGTCCCTTCACGACGGAAACGGATAGCTGTGCAATCGATGAGCAAAATCAGCGACTGGTACTAGGGTGCGATGATGGCATCGTTCGGGTATTCGATTTGCAAACGCATGAACTAATAGCGCAATTAGAAGGCCACACATCAGCCATTAAAAAGGTGGCTGTTTCACCCACAAATGGTGATATTTTATCGGCGGCCTACGACCAACGAATTTTGATTTGGGATCATCAAAACTTTAAGCAGATCCGACAATTAGAAAGTAAAAATACTTTATGGGAGCGCTCGTTTAACTGGGCGTCAGATGGTAAGCGGGTAATTGCAGGGAGCTTTGATGGTACTGTATTTGTTTGGGATGTGACATCTGGGGCGTGTATACACCATCTGGGTGCCCAACACGCATTTGGTAACGCTTGTTTTAATGATATTGCATCCAAAGGCGATGGCTCTTTAGTCGTGGTGAGTGATGATGGCATCATTCGAGTAGGTTTGCTCACGATAGAGCAGGCACGCTGGCATACCCAGTATAGTCCGCAAAGCGGACGTGTTTTGATGAATGCAGTGCATTTTTGTTCGCAAATGCAAAAGGTCATTGTCGGTGCCCATAATCAACATTTGTATTTATTTGAACGCTCACATCAAAACTTACATGAACAAGCCAGCATTGCGTTAAACGAAGGGCCGATTAACAGTATTGTCAGTGCTCATCATAGCGGTTTTGAAGGGGATCTGTTTGTAGCCTGTTATAGCGGAAAAATTGCACATTTGGCCAGCGATGGTAGACAGTTTAAAAAAATTGCAGCTCATGACAATGCAGTCAAAGCCCTTGCCTTACATCCTCACCAGCGTTTAGGGGTAAGTTGCTGTGCAGAAGGGGAGCTGGTGAGCTGGGATTTTGAGGGGAACATTTTACAGCGTTATTTAGGCCATACGGCGATTATTGATGATGTGGTGATAGACCCAAGTGGACAGTACGTTGCAAGCGCTGGACGTGACTTTATTTTAAAAGTACATGGTATTGAGGATGGCAAATTACATCACTGTATTCATATAGGAAAGCGCTCACCGAAGGGCTTACTGTTTCTGGATCAAAACACGGTTATTATTACCAACTACTGGGGGGAGTTATTAAAGGTCGACTTAACGAACGGCTCTGTGATACGTAATTGTATTGCCAAAAATGGTATTAGTGCGGTGGTGCGCCACGGTGAATTTTTAGCTGCGACCTCTTATGATGGGGCTATTTACTTGGTTGACCCCAAACAGTTGATAATAGTTAATAGCTTACGCTCTATGACGCAAAAAACCTCCGAGCCCGCATATGTTTAGTGGGCAAATAGAACGTTTTGTCATACTGTCAGCGCCACGCAGTGGCAGCAACATGCTGTGTACCATGTTGCAATCTCATCCTGATATTTTGTGCCATCATGAGATTTTTAATCCCAAAGGGGTGTTTTACGCATTGTCGTTGCGCGGAGGTGAATTTAGTGTGGCAAACGATATACGTCACAGGGATGCACAGCCTCTGAGTTGTTTAGAGCGTATTTGGCAATTAGATTTAGGTCACAAAGCAGTAGGGTTTAAAATGACTCACTGTCAGAATCAAACCGTATTTTCCCGTTTACTCCACGACTCAAGCATAAAAAAAATCATACTTGAGCGTCGCAACCAGCTCAAAGTCCACGTTTCTAAATTGATAGCTGAACAAAGTGGAGTGTGGGAAGACTATGGGGTTTCTCCTCCTCAAGCGCGCTGTCAGGTTAAGGTAGACATCCAGCAACTACAGACAGACATTGCTTTGAATAAATCTTACTACCAGCATATTAGAGACACGTTACATAGCTCTGGGCAAGAGTGGTGTGAGGTGGAGTATGAGGCTATCAAAACCTCATCACAGCAGCGGATCGTGCTTGAATTTCTAAATATGAGTAATGCGCCGTTAATCGCTCAAAGTCGTAAACAAACTCCTAGAGATTTAAGAGAAGTGATTGCAAATTATCAAGAGCTACTGTGTTGCGATGAGCCTGCATTGCGCTCTCAATTGACTAGTTTAGAAGGATAATAGAGAGAATATGGATAGTGCAAAAGCGAAACAGATCCGCATGGTGTTGCTAGACATCGATGGTGTAATGACAAATGGTCTGGTTGGTTATGGGGGGGATGTTAGGATCAAGTTTTTTCATTCTCAGGATGATCACTTGATCCGCATGACTATCCGTGAGGGTATTCCCGTAGGGATCATTTCAGGTAGAGCAGATCCTGCAAATACACAACATGCGCAAGAGCTTGGCATGGCACCGTGTTGTTTTGGCGAACTTGTAAAGCTTGATGCGTTTAAACGAGTGCTTGAAAGTTATCAATTAAGTGCGCAGCAGTGTTTGTATATGGGGGATGATTTGATGGATATCCCGGTGATGCGTCGCGCTGGAATAGCAGTATGCCCAGCCGATGCAACTGCTCAAGCCAAGGAGGTTGCGCATTGGACAACACAAGCAAACGGTGGGCAAGGCGCTGTGCGAGAGGTGCTCGTTGCATTACTTAAAGCGCAAGGTTTGTGGCAGCAAGCCACACAAAGATATTTAGTATAAGGAGTTAGATATGCAAACGTATAAGGAATATACAGATATTCATGTTCCGAGCTTTGAAAAGTCTGTGGAACGTTTGCAATGCCTTAGCCATGCACAGTTGAAAGAATTGGCGGATATCGCACAGGATGCCTATTATTTGTTGGATCTGAACAAGGTCAGTGATAATTATCACAAGTTTAGAAATAGCTTTGCTGAGCAATACGAAGCGTGTCAAATAGCTTACTCATTCAAAACCAACTACACCCCTGCGTTGTGTCACCATCTCAAAGCGCTTGGCTGTTTTGCTGAAGTCGTGTCGAAAATGGAGTATGACATGGCCACAAAGGTGGTTGGTTATCATCCTTCTCAAGTGGTTGTTAATGGGCCTGTTCATAGTCAGCAGTTTGTTGAAACCGTGATGATTGAAGGGGCGCTGTTCAATGCCGATGCCTGGTATTTACTGGCTATGGTTGAAAAGGTATGTAAGCGCTACCCTCAGCGTCAGTTTCGAATTGGCGTGCGAATTACCTATCCGATCGCACAAGGAGGTGAATCTCGCTTTGGCATCACTTGTGATAACGCTAACATGAGTAAATTAGTCAATTGGCAAAAAAGTCTCAAGAATTGCCAAATCGTTGGGTTTCACAGTCATTATTCTAACTCGTCACGCAGCATTGTATCTTTTTCTTCTCGTATAAGCGGCCTACTCAGCGCCAGCAAAACGTTTTTTAAATCAACGTCTCCTCATTTTATAAATGCGGGCGGTGGTTTCTTTGGGGAGATGCCTGACTCTTTAGCAAGACAATATGGGCAAAGTGTTGCAACCTTTGAACAATATGCTGATGTCATATGCTCTCCAATTAGGGCTCAGTACGGATTAAAAGAGGGTGAAAGCCAACCGTTACTATTGCTTGAGCCAGGCACTGCCTTGGTGTCAAACGCTATGGTATTTGTTGCACAAGTATTGGAAGTTAAGCGTCGAGCTGGCAGAGCGTTGGCGCTTATAAATGGTAGTAATCACAACGTCAATCATAAATGGCAAGGCGAAACCTTGCCTGTCCAGATCATACCGAAGCCAGGTAGTCGTTCAACTACAAACTTAAGCGAGACATTCGATCTTGTTGGTAACACCTGTATAGAAAAGGATGTAATTTGCCAAGGTGTAAGGGGCTCTGTACAGGCTGGTGATTTTGTGGTGTTTCAATACATGGGGGGTTACAGCAATGTGCTCAAGCAACCTTTCATTCATCCCTGTCAGGGAATATACGCTTGGCAAGACCAACGGTTAATTCGGATTAAAAAAACTGGAGATATGCACTCAGTTCTTCATGACTATGAGTAGTGCAATCATCAAAAGGAATACATGCGTAGTCGGCGCTGTCTGAGCATAACGCCGTGCCTGTAAACACAATAAGCAAAAAATACTGAATGCTTATTTAACTCACTGCGAGTAGATGCTCGTTTAAACGCATTGTTGAAGAGGAAATTAACATGTCTAATTGGTCAGCACCTCAAGCTTTAAGTATTCCAGCAGGAAAACTAGTAATTTTTAGCGCCACTCATCAGGCACAATTCCAGCAGCAGATACAAATTATTGATGCCAATGGTCAGCCTATTACATTCCAAACGTTTGATGGACAATCACATACATTTCCCATTACGGGGCAAGGAACAGGCGTGAATTTGTTTACCAATGGTAACGGTAAATTCATCATGCAATCAGGCTACCAAATCCAGTTTAAGAACGACCATTCAAAAACGTCTTTGGTGGCGGCAAGCACCGTTGAGTTTGATCTCAATGGTATCGTTTATGGTGGTGGTACGTTATTTGTAACCGATGATCAGGGGGGGCCAGAACCTGATTACAACGACACTAGTCTGTCACTGCAATGGTTTAACTCTCAGGGTTAATACTCGTCAAAAAGGAATTCATCATGAATACGCAAGTAAAAGGCTTAACTAAGCTTATTTCACAGGCTGCATTGTCGGGAGCACTGATCATGTGTTCAAGCATCGTTTTGGCACAGAGCTTTCCCGGAGGGGCAGCTATCACCCCAACTGATTTAACTGCAACACCTGCACAACTGCCTGCACCACCACCAAAATACCAGTTGGACGACCCAATAAGTCATGAAGAGTTTGCACGTTTTGCTTGGCGGCAATTTATCTACTTGAACTCACCGACTAAAAAATCTAATTCAGGGCCGACTGATGTCTCCCCTGTAGTCAGGGGGACGGTCGATCCTGACGCTAGTTTTGTGACGTCGGGTAACCCTCGCTTTTATCACTCTGGGAAGAGCTCAACAGATAACTTCAGTAGCAATATTTTGCTTTGGGAAAGTTACGCTCACCGTTCTGAGTTATTCCCAAAAGAAGCCAAAGCCAGTGGGAATTTTCCGACTCTATTACCACAGTACGACTTGTTAAACGTAAGTGTGTCATCGAACCAAGCGCGCTTTAATAATCTCGATGAGAGTTCTCAAATTGGTCAGAATAAGATTTTTTTCCCAAAAAACGGCAGCACGCCCTCTACTAACCCTTATGACGACTATGAAGTGTTGTTTGAAGCGAAGGTAAACCAGACAGAATATGATTACATTAAAGGGTTAAATGTTACTGTAGGACAACCGTTAGAAAGCTTTGACTTACCGAATGAAACCATAGAAATAAAAGCGGCATGGCGGGTATTGAGTGATGAGTTGGCGCAATCTGGCCGTTACCATACTGCTGAAGCTGTGTACTATAAAGGTGAGGAGAGTGCTCTTGAGCCGCATGTTGCCACCTTTGGTCTGATTGGCTTGCATATCATCAGAAAAATGGAGAATTACGAAGCGTTTGTGTTTTCTACGTTTGAGCACGTAGATAACTTGAAAAAGCCAAACGGCGCTGATACGGGCCTCTACTTTTATACCACCTATAATCAATTGAGTTATCAAAGCACAGTGTCGTCAACACCACATGCGATTGTGAACACTGGCACAAACTTAGTGCAATTGCCTTTACCAAAAGCCGGCGAAATTACGCCTGCAAATGGTTATGATTTTATTAATGGTAATTATACGCAGCCAACAGATACCTCTGCGGGTCCTATCAAAGTTGTTCAGCCACCGACTATCACTAATGCAGTGATTAGCGTAAATCAAGAGGTGAAAAACGCCATGGCGCAATCCGGCCAGTTTGGTAACTCTGTGTGGCAGTATTATCAACTCAAAGGTGTTCAACCTTTACCTGCAAACGAAGACAGCAGTGTAGCAGGTAAAGCTAATCCGCTGACGAAAGACTTCTTTTTAGCAAACAATGTGATTGAAAGTAGTCAACCAGGCATTCAGTTATTTAAAGGCGGGGCTCCGGGCCCACTTCCACAGCCACCGAATACTGTGAACTGTGATAAACCTGTTCCAGCATCTGGACAGCCTAGTGTAAATTGTTTGCCAAACCCAAGAGCTGGGGACACTGCGGCAAACATTCAGAATGTACCTAACTTGGTTGTTCCTGGCGTTAGTCATGGGGAGCAAAATAACATTGTGATGGGCGGATGTATGGGATGTCACGGTCAATCGAAGTATACCAATGCGGGTGGCACAAAAAGTAGTATTTTTAGCTTTCTAATCAGTAAAGATAATTTGGAAAGTCGAGGTGGTTTTAAGGCTGAAGCATTTGATCAAAATGGTATTAGCTTAAGTACTGCGGCACAAAAATATATGGCAACACAAAGTAAGTAGCTATGAAAAAGGAGTGCTAAGCACTCCTTTTCTATAGCCTTTCTTTAAACATACCTAGCGTATTTAGATAGGGTCATACGTTGTTATAATTGATTAACTAACTTTACTGCAGGTTGCTCTTCATATTCATTTGACAGTGCCTGCATACTCGTTGGGTGTTTTGCACCATAGTTTTCCGTCCAGTAGTACTGCTGCTTGATACGCCATGCTGCAAACTGATTATCTGTTCCTAGTGTGCATTCATTCCAAACATCACGCCATAGATGTAAGTATTTGAGGTAGTGGGGGGCTAGCTCAAGAATTTCTTTATCGTCGTAGTTGAACCATGGTTTAATAACCCCAGCAAAGTGAATGAACTTGGCATCTAGCATGGTTACTTTGTCTAGCTGCTGAATGTATTGCTCGATAAAAGGCATAAAGTTGTAGCGGCCGTCCGTTAGCTTTACTTTGTTCTTAAAGTAGATGTTAAATAGCATTTGATCGGTAAAACCTTTGACACCAAAGCTACGCCAAAGGGAAAGGTCATCAATGAGTCTAACAATACCTTGATAATGCTCACCTGTTAGGTAGCTTTTTGAAATAGCCATAAAACCAGAGTTAAAGGTGTTGGTCAGATTGCTTTGCCCGTAACTTTTTGGGATCGCTAAAAGAGGGGATTGGGTATTGGCAAGTAACTTGTTAGCTTTATGTTCGTAGGCGAAACCATCCGGTGCGGCTAAAAACTCGTTTGGATGTTCAAATACGTCTCTTATGTCGCCACAGCACATGCCGTCGCTGTCTAAAAATACCAATTTTTCATAATCGCGTAAGCGCAGTACTTCAAGTGATAATAACCGTAGATGCAGATCGGCGCGCAATTGCGGCAAATGATTGCGCAACCTATTGGTCGCCTGCTCAATTTGCTTCGAACGCTCGATAAATTTTACCGGATAATGGGCATTTAAGCGTGTTTTGTTGGTCGAAGACAAATGGTCAATGAAGATCACGATGTCACCTTCGAACCAAGGGTTATATTTTAAAAAACTATAAATTAATACTTCTGTACCGAGCGCGAAGTTGTCGCAGGTTACTGTGGCTAAGCAGTATGCTTTTTTCATAGGTTATGCGCTCCGATTGGATTAGAAAACTCACAAGTTGAGTCGTTAACTAACAATTTATTGATTGCTCTATCGAAGGTTTCTGTCAACGTATCTAATGCAGTCTCTTTATCTTGGTGTTGCCATAGGAAGTAGTTCAACATGCCATATCCGGCTGGTGTTTTATTGGCGTCAAGAATGAATAAACGCTGGCTTTGCGCACACCTTACAATGTCTAGCTCGCCGAAGTCTAAACCGATTAGTTGGCAAAACTTGGTAATGTTTATTTGTTCCTGATAACTAAATACCGTATGGGTGCCCAAAAGTTTAGGTGGTTTTTGCGCTCTGTTATCTAACTTATCGCAAGCGACGGTTTGCTGTACTAAATAAACTATAGGGAGTTGACCAAAAATAACAGGTACGCGATATTCTTGCTGGTAGTCACCTATTGTAGAGTCAATAAGTGCTTGATAAACTTTACTTTCATCACAATGTTCTATCGGTGTATTAATCACTCGACCACCCTTAACGCCGTTCGCATTGGGTTTTTCAACACACCTTCCACAATGGGTTAATGGGTCAATAAAGCTGCCATAACCAAATACCGCATACTGTAATTGCTCAACATGCTTTTTACTGATATCGAGACAGTTTCGATTGATGATGTGCTTGTCACCGACGGCTTCAAGTAGCTCGGCTGGGCAGTCAAGCTCAGTCACATCACTCCATAGAAAAGCCATATCAAATGACGCAGTTAAGTCACGGGTTACCTGATAGTTCAATCTATTGATGATATGAGTGATGGAATAATACTCTTTATCTGGGTACTGGGGATAGAAAAGTAATTTCATGCCATGGTGCGCCTTTGATAAGACCGAACCAATAGCCTATCGGAGATAGGCTATTGGCTCAGATGCATGTAGATTAAGTTATTTGCAGCAACCGCACACTGACATAACGCCCTCTTGAGTGGTAGTCCACTGACCATTCCATGTTAAAGCTAGGTTTGGACATACGCCTTGGTCATCTGCAGTACCCTTACATTTTTTCACTGCATCCTGTTGGTTAGTTATCGGACCTGCTTGAACATCGACACACTGGCCCATACCTACAACAATGTTGTCAAAAATGTGGCTTAAAGACCCTGATGTGGTGTTCTTATTTTTCACCGTATCGATACCTGCATAACCGTGGCAGCCAAAACAGTTTGAGGCAAACCCTTGATTCGTTTCTGGATTTGTATCAACCCATTGGAATGTAGTTTCAGCAACAGTATTGGCCAAACGTAGTGAACCCCGCTGATTACTGACATCGCCATTTACACTAGAATCTTTGTTGATATCACTCACCCAAATAGCGCCAACATTAAAGTAGTTTTTGAAAATACTCATATCCCCAGTCAGCTGCTGATGAACACTGTCGTTCATAGATACAATATCGCTAACATTTTCTTCTGCTTTCCAGTCACCGGCAGCTGTACCATTTGGATAGACGCGACATATTTCTGTGGGGACACCAGTAAGTGTGCCGTTAGGAGCTGCTTGATTCAGACACTTGGAAAGTGCCATATTATCTCCGCTAGCAAGAGCTGCTGAACATGATTCACTGATAAATGACCAGCCTGTATTAGTAGTGGGTTTATTACAGTCTGGTACGTTTTTGTTATGCTCAAATGTTGCCCAGATAAATTCCGGATGATCGGGCGTCGCAATGGCGAAATGAAAGCCAATTAAACCAAGAGTGGTATCGGCTGGGACGCCTTGTGGGTTGTTCCATACGAGATAGTCGGCTTGATTGTCTGCTTCGGTTAAGACTTTCCAAGCTGTTTTCAATTCGGTTGTACCGCCGGGGAAATTCGTGGCACTTTTTATTTGCTCTGCATCATCACACATGTTGCGGCTAAAGCGCATATCGTAATAAACGATATTGCCCACTTGGTCGAAAATTACATCCCCACCGCCTGCTTCACCGTGAATAAAACTATGACCTTTAGCCAATGCGTTTTTCAAAGTTACACCCGTAACTGTGTCGTCACATGAGTTCGCTGGATTACCTTTTTCATCCAGCTCATAAAGTGGATAATCACTTGCATTTGAAAAGTTTCTATTTTCTGCATTGTTCTGGGAGTTAACTGAGGTGCTCTTATATGGAGACATCAGACTGATAAATGATTGCCAAGTAAAGTGATAAAAATCGCAAAAATCATTGCCGTTATTCGGTACTTCACTGGGAATGCCAGGATCACCTGAAAACCAACTTGAAGGTGCTTTGCAACTGACAGTTTGCGATGACGCACTGAAAGCTTGTTTAGCGGGTAGCGCTAGGATCAAACCACAACTTACAATTGATAGATATTTGTGCCACGTAAATTTGGCATTGCTTTTGTTTTTCATGACTCGCCCCTGAGTTATTGAAAGTAAACAGTGATTACGGGTTACTGCATTACATAAAGTGCAAGAGGCTAGACTGCTGCAAAGACGGGACCTATAAGTAGGTTATACACAAGCTTCCTTACCATCCAGTAAACTGGCTCAATGAATTATAGTAATAAAATGACAAAAGCAAATTACATCTTATTACAAATATGACAATTTAAAGTGGGCACAAAGTAATATATACCTTATTTATTGGTAACCGTATTGAATAAAAGGACCTAGGTAATGCAAGCAACAGTTATGGCTATTTTGGATTTTTTAAAGCAGATAGGTTTGTCGTATCAGGAATGCGCAATTGAGCAAAAAACGTTTTTGCCAGGGCTGAGACTAGAACGGGGCGTATTACAAATTGACTCCGCAAAGTTGCTTTATCCTGGAGATATTCTTCATGAAGCGGGTCATATCGCAGTCTGTGAGCCTACAGAAAGGCACTTGATGAGTGGTGATATTTACAAAAGTGGCCGGAACCAAAGCTGGATGCAAGGCGAAGAAATGGCTGCGATTGCATGGTCAGTAGCCGCCATCAAGTTCATAGGTTTGCCACTGGAAGTTGTTTTTCACCCCAATGGTTACAAAGGGGCAAGTGAACATTATGTCAAAATATTTTCTGATGGGGAGGCATTTGGCACTCCTCTGCTGAAGGTATGGGATATGGTAGACCCTGATTTGGGGTTCCCATTTATGAGGATTTGGCTAAGAGAACTATCATGGAATTAAAATGAATACGGCACCAGATAACTATTTAACCTTTTGATAATTTTGTTTTTGTTTTTATTTGGATAAGGTGGTAAATCACACATTTTTATCACCTAGCTTCTGGCGGGGTTTAAAACTGCGGTACAGAGTATTGAAAACGACAACCAGAGTATTCAAATAAGCCAGCAAAATGAGCAGTTGACACGAGCGGCTAAAACGCAAGGGCAAACCATCAAAGAGATTAGCGCTAGCATCACAGATATACACCAGACGTCAATTACAACTAATGTAAGTGCAGCGGAGATCCTAGCTAGCAGCCGCAGATGAGATTAATCAGGCTGTGAAACGAATTAACGAGCAGTTTCGTTGATTCACAGGTTAAACACTATATGCCATATTAAAGTGAATCACTATATTCGGTCATGATTTGGGTGATCCAGTTGGCAATACGTTCATCACTTTTATCATATTGGCTGTCTTCATCAAGAGCTAACCCAACGAAATATTTGCCATCATCAGTTAGCGCTTTGGATTCTTCGAACTCATAATCAGCAGTATTGGGCCAGTAACCTAAAAAATTAACCCCTTGTGGCGCAATCTTGTCATGTAACATACCCAGAGCATCTTGAAACCACTGGCCATAACCCTGTTGGTCACCCATCCCAAACAAGGCGATGGTTTTACCTGCTAGGTTAACACTGTCAATATCATCCCAACACGATTCCCAGTCTTCTTGTAACTCGCCAAAGTCCCAAGTAGAAATTCCGAAAATCAAAAAGTCATACTTTTGGGCATTGGCGAGAGGTTCATCTTTGATGTTGTGTAATGACACAATGTCTTCACCAATAATGTCTCTTATTTTTTCGGCCGCCATTTCGGTGTAACAGGTGGTTGAACCGTAAAATAACCCTATTTGCATAGTATTTATCACTTTTAGATTGACTGATATGATAGGCGCGAAGTCTACCTTATGACGCACTAAATTGATACAGGAAGCCTGTGAGCGAAAATATCTCAAGAACGCCATTAAATGAAGCGAATGCACACAATATAGAATTGTTTCTGGACACTTTATATTTGGAGCAGGGATTAAGTGAAAATACCCTTAGCGCCTATCGAAGTGACTTAGATAAGTTTGCTTGTTTTATCCAATCAATAGATAGCAGCTATTCACTATTGGAAGTACAAAGTTCAGATGTTGAAGCATATTTGGCACACCGGCATGATTTAGGGCTAAAATCGCGCAGTACGGCTAGAGCGATCAGTGCCCTAAAAAGGTTTTATTTATTCTTTTTGAGCCAAAAAGTGATCACAGCCACGCCACTTTTGAATATTGCGCAACCTAAAACAACGCAATCATTACCAAAAACTCTAACAGAACAGGAAGTCGAAGCATTACTAAGCGCCCCAGATTTAGCAGATGCAATGGGACTCAGAGATAAAGCAATGCTAGAGTTATTGTATGCTACAGGGTTACGGGTAACCGAGCTGGTTGGCATGAGAATAGAACAGATCAATCTACGCCAAGCAGTTGTGTTGGTAAAAGGTAAAGGTGGCAAAGAGCGTTTGGTTCCGATGGGTGAAGAAGCATTGCACTATGTGGAACAGTTTTTAAAGGTTGGGCGTCCTGAAATGGTAAAACATGCCACCGATTTTGTGTTTCCCTCAAAGCGCGGAACCGGTATGACACGTCAAACTTTTTGGCATCGTATTAAACACTATGCTATTTTGGCGAATGTAACGTCACCATTATCACCACATACGTTACGTCATGCATTTGCAACACATTTGTTGAATCATGGCGCTGATTTAAGAGTTGTACAGATGATGTTGGGGCATAGTGACTTATCAACGACACAGATTTATACACATGTTGCCAGTGAACGTTTAAAAACGCTTCATCAGCAACATCATCCTAGGGCTTGATGGAATTTTATTTAAAATTGCCGGTCTACTGGGTGACTGGATAATAATTGAAAGAGCATAATATGAAAAAATTAATGTATGTAGCGGCAATGGCATGCTGCTTTTCAACCTTCGCCAACACAGCCCCTGAAGCTACTTCAGTTGAGGAGGTCACGCCGCTGGCTGTTGATCCTATCAAAGAAAGCTTTGCTAGATTAGGCGTAACGGTTTCAAGTATTGAAGACAGCCCTGTAGCGGGTCTAAAGACAGTTTTGACCGACAAAGGTGTACTTTATGCCAGCGCTGATGGTAAATACTTGATGCAAGGTAATTTAATTGACTTGGAAAATCGTGTAAACGTAACTGATCAAGCGCTAAGTGGTGTACGTAAAGAAGGCGTGGCGCAATACCAAGATTCAATGATTGTGTATAAAGCAGAAAATGAAAAGCATCAGATCACGGTATTCACAGATATTACCTGTGGTTATTGCCGTAAGTTGCACAGAGAGTTAGAAGACTACCTATCAGCGGGTATCACAGTGAAATATCTGGCATATCCTCGCGGTGGTCTACAGGGATCTGGCTACGAAGATCTAAGAAACGTGTGGTGTGCAAAAGATGCTGCACAAGCGCTTACTGATGCCAAAGCAGGGCAAAAAGTGGCGGAAGTTGAAAATTGTAGTGCCCCAGTTGCAGAGCACTATCAGCTAGGTCAGAGCTTTGGCTTGTCTGGCACACCAGCTATTATTCTTGACGACGGTACGCTGATCCCAGGTTACCAGCCTGCAGACTCATTATCAAAAATGTTAGAAGAGAAAAGCACGAAGTCGTAATTGAGGGTATAATACCGTCAATGAGAAAAAGGCCGTCAGGCCTTTTTTATTGCTTAAAATTTAAGGTTTAGTTAGTTAATGAACACCCACATCCAAGTACGTCAGCGCGTCGATGATAGTCACCTACCAAACCAATTACACCCAGTTATCAAACAAATATACGCCAGCCGAGGTGTACAATCTGCACATGAGTTAGATAACAGAACTAATACGCTTCTTGATTTTCGCTTGCTAAAAGACATTGAAAAAGCCTGTGATATTTTACAATCGGCGTTACACAGTCAGGCGAAAATATTAATTGTTGGTGATTTTGATGCGGATGGTGCGACGAGCACTACGGTGCTGATGGAAGGGTTAGCTCAGTTTGGCTATCAACATGTGGATTATTTGGTGCCAGATAGGTTCAGCTTAGGCTATGGCTTGAGTCCTGCCTTAGCAAAGCAAATTGTGCAGTTGCAACCTGAACTGGTGATCACGGTTGATAATGGCATTTCTTGTATTGCTGGTATTGATATCGTTAAGCAAGCAGGGATCAGTGTGATAGTCACGGACCATCACCTACAAGGTGAGCATTTACCTAATGCTGATGCGATAGTAAATCCTAACCAACATGGCTGCCAGTTTCCCTCTAAATCGATTGCCGGAGTCGGAGTTGCCTTTTATTTACTAGTGGCTCTGCGAAGCACATTAAAAGAGCAAGGTTATTTTGAGCGTCTAGAGCAAGCGATACCAAATCTAGCATCTTTACTTGACGTTGTGGCGTTAGGAACTGTAGCAGATGTGGTAGCTCTAGATGCCAACAATAGAACGTTAGTTTATCAAGGTTTAGCACGTATCCGCAGTGGTCATACGCGACCAGGGATCTTGGCGTTGATAGAAGTTGCCAATCGAAATGCAGCGCGATTAACGGCCAGTGATTTTGGCTTCGCGTTAGCACCTCGCCTCAATGCGGCGGGTCGCTTGGATGACATGAGCTTGGGGATAGCCTGTTTACTTTCCAAGGATATACATCAGGCACGTCGTATTGCCAGTGAACTGGATAGCTTGAATCATGAGCGGCGAGAGATTGAGCAAGGTATGCAGCAAGAAGCTCAAGCGGTATTGGAGCGTTTGGTACTAAGTAGTCAAAGCGTTCCTGATGCGGTGTGCTTATACCAACATGATTGGCATCAAGGTGTAATAGGCATTCTAGCAGGACGTCTTAAAGAGCAATATCATCGTCCAACCGTCGTTTTCGCTCAAGGAGATAATGGTGAGATAAAGGGTTCTTGCCGCTCCATTGAAGGTGTACATATAAGAGACTTGTTAGAATCTCTTAATACTCGCCATCCTGATTTAATAGAGAAGTTTGGCGGACATGCAATGGCGGCCGGCCTCACCATTTTAGAGAGTAACTTTGAACGCTTTAAGCAAGTATTTGTGCAAACCGTGAGTGAAAACTTGTCTGCTGAGAACAAACAGAGTGTGTTATTAACTGACGGAATGCTACCTGCTGATTGCTTTACAATGGAGTTCGCGCAGCTTTTACAACAGGCAGGACCTTGGGGACAGCATTTCCCTGAACCTGTTTTCTGTGGAGAATTTGAGCTAATACAACAGCGAATTGTCGGCGAAAAACACCTGAAACTGGTGCTCAAACATCAATCAGGGAGATTGGTCGATGCGATAGCTTTTAACGTTGATGTACGGTCATGGCCGAATTCACAAGCAACGCATTCACAAGTGGCCTATCAGCTTGACATTAATGAGTTTAGAGGCAAGTTTTCATTACAGCTGATAGTGCGAGAAATCAGCGCAATAACCTCATAAAGGCATTTATAGCCAGAACAAACTTTGCTATTATGGCGCGTTTAATAATTGTCGCTTCGTAGCGCCATAATGGGCATTGCGAGTAAGCGCAGAGAATCGATAAATTTTTGGAGTTATATGCATGTTTGAAGTGAATCCTGTGATTAATCAAATCAAGGACATTCGCGAACGTACTGAGCTGCTTCGGGGGTACCTTTGACTACGCTCATAAACAAGAGCGTTTAGAAGAGGTTAATGCGGAACTTGAAGATTCGGCGGTATGGAACGAGCCTGAAAAAGCACAAGCTTTAGGGCGCGAAAAGTCAGCCTTAGAAGAAGTTGTAGAAACCATCGATAACTTGGTTTCAGGTGCTGATGATGCGGAAGGCTTGGTAGAGTTGGCCGTTGAAGCGGAAGATCAGGATACCTTTGACGAAGCTCAGCAAGAATTAGAAGTATTGTTGGCGTCTTTGGAAAAACTTGAATTCCGTCGAATGTTTTCAGGTGCACACGATAGCAACGATGCATATTTAGATTTACAGTCAGGTTCTGGCGGTACTGAAGCTCAAGACTGGTGTAACATGCTTTTGCGTATGTATTTACGCTGGGGTGAAGCAAAAGGCTTTAAAGTAGAGCTGGTTGAAGCAACAGACGGTGATGTAGCCGGTATCAAAGGTGCAACAGTGCGCTTTGTTGGTGAGTATGCTTACGGTTGGTTGCGCACAGAAACGGGCGTTCATCGTTTGGTCCGTAAGAGTCCTTTTGATTCAAGTGGTCGTCGTCACACCTCATTTGCCTCTGCGTTCGTATACCCAGAAGTTGACGACAATATTGAGATTGATATTAATCCGGCTGATTTACGTATTGATGTATATCGTGCCTCTGGTGCTGGTGGTCAGCACGTTAACACCACCGAGTCTGCGGTTCGTATTACCCACGTACCAACGAATACGGTCGTACAGTGTCAGAACGAACGTTCACAGCACAAAAACAAAGCGCAAGCGATGAAACAGTTGAAAGCCAAGTTATTTGAGCTTGAAATGCAAGCGCAAAATGCTGAAAAGCAGTCACAAGAAGACGCTAAGTCAGATATCGGTTGGGGTAGTCAGATACGTTCATACGTATTGGATGACTCACGTATTAAAGACTTACGTACTGGCGTTGAAAATCGTAATACGCAAGCCGTTTTAGACGGTGACTTAGACAAATTTATCGAAGCTAGCCTGAAATCAGGCCTTTAATCAACAAGCTAAACTAAGAGCTAAAAAATGACAGATCAAATCCAAGACGAAAATAAACTCATTGCTGAGCGTCGTACCAAGTTGGATGCGATTCGCGAGAATTGCAACGCTAATGGCCACCCTAACAGCTTCCGCCGTGAAGACTATACGGCTGATCTACAGGCTAAGCTTGGTGATAAATCGAAAGAAGAGTTGCTTGAGCTAGATCATCAAGCTTCTGTTGCTGGCCGCATTTTAGCTAAACGTGGTCCATTCTTGGTTTTACAAGATATGAAAGGCCGTATTCAGGCGTATGCTTCAAAAGATGTACAAAAAGACTTAAAAGCCAAGTATGGTCAACTAGATATTGGCGATATTATTGGTGTTAAAGGCCCAGTACATAAATCCGGTAAAGGTGACTTGTATGTTGATATGGTTGAGTATGAACTACTGACTAAGTCTTTGCGTCCATTACCTGAAAAATTCCATGGTTTAACTGACCAAGAAGCGAAGTATCGTCAGCGTTACGTTGATTTGATCACTAACATGGAAACGCGTGAAACTTTCCGTATCCGTTCAAAAGTGATCGAAGGTATTCGTCGTTTCTTAGCTGAACGCGATTTTATGGAAGTTGAAACACCGATGCTTCAGGTCATTCCTGGTGGTGCATCGGCACGCCCATTCGTAACGCACCATAATGCACTAGACATTGATATGTATCTGCGTATCGCACCAGAGCTTTATCTTAAGCGTCTAGTGGTAGGTGGTTTTGATCGTGTATTTGAAATTAATCGTAACTTCCGCAATGAAGGATTATCAACGCGTCACAATCCTGAGTTTACCATGATCGAATTCTATCAGGCGTATGCTGATTATAATGATCTGATGAACCTGACTGAAGATATGTTACGAACTGTAGCGCAAGATGTACTTGGCACAACGACTGTTGTTAATACAATTAAAAATGCTGACGGTGAAGTGGTAGAGACAATAGAATACGACTTTGGTAAAGCATTTACACGTTTATCAATGGCGGATGCCATCATTGAACACTCAGAAGCGGCAGCAGCACAAGCACATATCTTTAAAGACCCAGAGAATCACTTTGAAGAGCTAAAAGCGTTTGCTAAGCAAATTCATGTCAAGACTCCTGAAAACTGTGTATGGGGCCCTGGTAAGTTCTTATGTGAGATCTTTGAAGAAGTTGCTGAGCACAAGCTTATTCAACCGACTTTCATCACAGAGTATCCATGGGAAGTGTCTCCGCTTGCGCGTCGTAATGATAAAAACCCATTCATTACAGACCGCTTTGAATTCTTTGTTGGTGGTCGTGAACTCGCAAATGGTTTCTCTGAGTTGAACGACGCAGAAGACCAAGCAGCACGCTTTGCTCGTCAGGTTGAAGAGAAAGATGCTGGTGACGATGAAGCAATGCACTTTGATGATGATTATATCCAAGCACTTGAATATGGTTTACCGCCAACGGCAGGTGAGGGGATTGGTATTGACCGATTAGTGATGTTGTTTACAGACTCACCGACTATTAAAGACGTTATCTTGTTCCCGCATATGCGCCCACAAGCTGACTAATCTAATTATTGATAAAAAGCCGCTTTCAGAGCGGCTTTTTTGTATCTTATCCTATCTTTGTCGTATTTTTAGCCGCAAAGTGCAGAAAAGTTAAACGCTGTTATATAAATGACTTAAAAGCTGCACATTCTATGAGCATACGGCCCATTTTTACCATAAAAGTGTTTGACTTATTTTCTCAAGCCTTTATTATACGCATCCACAAGACGGAGAGGTGGCCGAGTGGCTGAAGGCGCTCCCCTGCTAAGGGAGTATAGGGTTTGTAGCCCTATCGAGGGTTCGAATCCCTCCTTCTCCGCCATTTTTTAGTAAATGGTTTCTTGTAAATAACGGACGCGTAGCTCAGCTGGATAGAGTACCTGGCTACGAACCAGGCGGTCGGAGGTTCGAATCCTCCCGCGTCCGCCACTTTTCTTAAGTGGTTAAATATAAAGAATTGCGATGCAGACGCTCGGAGGTTCACTCTTTCAAGATACGTCCCGCATTCGCCACTTTTCTCTAAGTGGTTAATTAAAAGAGCATCTGGTAAGTAAAGATGTAAAAGATACTTAAACGACGGACGCGTAGCTCAGCTGGATAGAGTACCTGGCTACGAACCAGGCGGTCGGAGGTTCGAAT
>NZ_MNAN01000008.1:276-15236 GCF_001854475.1 Pseudoalteromonas byunsanensis | reverse complement strand
GTTCGCAGAAAACGCAGCCGTAGAAGCAGCGCCAAACGCGATTGCTAAGCGAACCGCTTTTGAAACTTTACTATTTAACATTTGTATCTCCCTGGACTACTTGTTAGTAGCTTGTAATTTTTTATGGGCTTTGCCCTTATGGGAAGTTGCACTCATGCAACATTCACCATGAATATTAAACAAGCATTGACGTTAGCGTCAACCGCAAATTATTTAATTTTTATAAATTCCCACAATCAGGTACAACATAAGTTAAACAAATATTAAACATATATTTGATCTCAAAAAGAAAAAAAGCGCTGTTCTGTTAACTGAAAAAGAACATTTTCGTAATCAGGTATCATCATCAAAATAGGGTAAATCTGTTTTTCTATGTAGTGCTCATAGTCTATCTTACTGTCGTCGAGGTGCATAACAGGCCCTTTATTGGTCATGTAATAGCTGATAATGCTACCTTTAGATAAATTTCGACTCTGATTATTCAACACAGAAAGTCGAGCGGCCTTGACATGAGGTGGCACAGTTTTCGTGTAGTCTTCCAGAGGTTGACCCAGGCGTTTCGAATAACGCAACAAGCTATCAACTTCACCAGCACGTATTGCATCTATGTACCTTTTCGTTATACGCAATACACAATCCCCATCAAACAATGCTCGAATAATATCTTGCTGATATTTTTTTGCTATTTCGGTCCAGTCACTTCGAACACTTTCCATTCCTTTGAAAACCAGCGTTGGTTCGCCGTTTACATACACTTCACCGACATAACGTTTTTTAGAACCAACCGCTTGCCCCCTAATCGTAGGCATAAAAAAGGTGTGATACAGTGTCTCAAACTCAATTTCTAGATAACTGCATAAATTAAAGGTAGAGCAGCATTCTTGCTCCCAATACTTATTCACCGCACCCACCAAAGCTATCGCTTCGGCTTCGCATTTATCAGCCTCCCACTCATCCGGTAACTTTACAAATGTAGAATCTGTATCGCCATAGATTACCTCTAAGCCTTGCTTCTCGATCAGCTCTCGCGTAGTCTGCATAATCTCGTGGCCCCTCAAAGTGATTGAGCTCGCTAGACGTGGGTCATAAAAACGACACCCTTTAGAGCCTAAGACGCCATAGAGGCTATTCATAATGATTTTGATTGCTTGAGAAAGCATATCGTCGCGCGCGTGCTTTGCACTTTGCCGAGCCTCAGACAACTCCGCTACTAAGGTTGGTAGATGATGTAGGGTTCTAGAAAAAGCTCCGTTATGAAACCCTGGCACCGCATCTTGCGGCACTTTCAGGCCTTCTATTAAGCCCATAGGGTCAATACGAAATGTTCGAATAATTGACGGATAAAGGCTCTTAAAGTCTAATACCGCCACATTTTTATACAGCCCAGGTTTTGAATCCATCACGTATCCACCAGGACTTTCAAAATTAAGGCCATGCTCTCCTAAGTTTGGGGCTACATAACCGCTACGGTGCAGCAAAGGTAAGTATAAGTTAGTAAATGCCGCGACAGATCCCCCCATTCGTTCAAGCTCAAGTCCGGTTAACTGACTTCTCACTATTGCAAATTCAAGCAGCTTCAATTTAGTAAAGATCGCCAATACTAATTCACAGTCCTTGATATTATAAGCAGCGAGACTTAGTTTATCTTCGTTAAACTGGCGAATGATCTCTTCTAATCTATCATCTTGTTCAATGAGCTTTTTCTCGCCCAAGACTTTTTCTGCTACGTTTGATAAACGAAAACTGTCAAAGTGATAAGTAGCATTTTTTAACGTATCGATACCATCTATTACCACACGCCCCGAGAGCATCACTCTAACGTAATTCCCTTTATAAACATCAATTGGCTGAGAATCTTTCCCCAGAATAAGCTCAATACCTAACATCTGCGCACGCTCTGCAAGCACCACAAAGTCAAACTCGATCACGTTCCAGCCAATGATCACATCAGGGTCTAGCCTTTTTACTTTATCCATTAGTGCAAATAGCAAAGCAGACTCATCCGGCACCCAATGAATAAATTCCGGTATATCATTATCAGCAGGTGGATCGCCTATCATAATGACACTGCGGTAATCCTCACAGGCCAATCCAATAGAAAACAAAACACCATCACCATTACATTCAATATCTAATGAAAGCGCAGAAAAGACGGGGCGATAACTACGGTGTGCTTTTAGCTTAGCTTCAGTTATCTCAATATAACCCTCTTTCATTACTGCGTTACCCTGTATCCAGACACCGCCACGGATAAAGCGCTCCATCAAAAAGCGATCGCAGTGCCGAATATCTTCTTCATACATATTCACGATGTTATTCAACGTTTGTTTTGCCTGGTGATAAGAGCGTGTATTTTGACAGTAACAGGCAACCATCTCCTCCTGATCGAAGTGTTTCAAGCCGACATTCTTAAACTGTACTTCTAGATTTTCTTGTTCAAGCAAACTCTGTGCTTGCTGTTGGTCGCTGTATCGTATAAAAAACACAGGCTGTTCATTATCGACATACGCCTTGATTGTTCCTTGGTCCGTTTTAAGCCAATAGCACAACTGTAGCCGCCCGTGGTGATTGATCTGCTGCCGTGATAATATGAAGCCTGCATAGACTGCTTGTGCCAAATCCGTTCCCCATCTAAAATAGCCCTTTGACACTGTAATTATATACATATAAATCCAAGTTAGGCGATTCACATGCTTTCAGACGCTCTCAAAAAGACCATTCGGCATACTCATCAAAATATAGCCGACCGCCTAGATGGATATCGTCAGCGTAGTAGCCAAAATTACTTGGTCGCTGAAATTGCGAAAACGTTGGCGGGGGAATATCACAAAACGCAACGTATTTGTGTGATTGAGGCAGGAACGGGAACTGGAAAATCACTTGCCTATTGCTTAAGTGCGTTACCAACTGCGCTAGCTAAAAAGAAAAAGCTTGTCATTTCAACCGCTACCGTCGCATTGCAAGAACAGTTAATAAATAAAGAACTGCCCTTTTTTAAGGAGCATTGTGGGTTTGATTTCAAGTTTGATTTAGTCAAAGGGCGCCAGCGCTATATTTGTGTGCAAAAGCTTAACGCCGCACTCAATGAAGACAGTATGCAACTATCTATTATGCCAACTTTATCTTCTCCACTATCAGACATGGAACAAAAGTGTCTAAAAGATTTACACAGCGCATATCAAGGCAAGCGTTGGCAAGGTGATAGAGATAGTTGGGCCGACACCATACCGGATAGAGTCTGGAACCTAATAGCCTGTGATAAACATGCTTGTCAGCGACAGATGAAATCACATCACCTATGCCCGTTTCATATGGCACGTCAAAAAATGGCACAAATGGACGTATTGGTAATTAACCATGCGCTGTTGCTTGCTGATCTGGAACTTGGTGGAGGGAAAATTTTACCCGAGCCAGACGACACTTTTTATGTGATTGACGAGGCTCATCACTTACCTCATATCACCAGAGATTTTTCCTCTGCTGCTGCAACCATCAAAGGAACCATCGACTGGCTCGAAAAGTTATTAAAGTTTAGTGGCAAAATGGCAGCGACCATTGTCTCGCAAAAAGCCATAGGTCAAAACTTTAAACTCAATGATGCCGCCAATGATGCAAGCAAAGATCTCAAAGCTGTGAGAGATATTCTTGATTCCGCAGACTTTAATTACAATCAAGAGGATACCTATCGTTTTGAACATGGGTTAGTGCCAGACTCTCTTATTTCTAAAGCTAAAGACATCAGCGATGCAACACAAGATGTACTTCGAGCGCTAAACAAAATGCACGACGCACTCACTTTAGACGTTAGCGATGGTGATGTTAAACCCTTTTTGGCCGATCCACTACTTGGAGAAAGTGGACAATATATTAATCGTTTAGAACAGCTTCACAAGCTGTGGTATAGCTATGCTTGCAAGGGAGAAAATACACCACATGCACGTTGGATTAAACGTTTAGAGTATAAGCACCACCATGATCATCTATTATGCGACTGCCCAATCGAAGTGGGCTACTATCTCAAAGATAAACTATGGAGAGAGTGCGCTGGGGCAGTACTTTGCTCCGCAACCTTGAGCGCACTTGGTACTTTTGATCATTTCGCAAAAGAAAGTGGTTTAAGTAATGAACCCGGTGTCAAATTTATCAAGGCTAACTCTCCTTTTGATTATCCGGCTCAGGCAACGTTGCATTTACCTAAGGCTGAAGTAGAACCAACAGACAAAACCTTTAGTGATTACCTAGCAAAATCACTGCCGCAATACCTGCAACGCGATAAAGCTAACCTAGTGTTATTCGCATCTTATTGGCAAATGGACCACGTGGTAAAATTATTACGCAAAGAACGATGGCAAATTTTGGTACAAGGTGAGCAATCCAGAGAAAGTTTATTACAAACTCACAAAGACAATATTGATCAAGGTAAAGGCAGTGTCTTATTCGGTACTCAGAGCCTATCAGAAGGTCTTGATCTACCTGGCGTATATCTAGAGAATCTCATAATTACGAAAATTCCATTTGCAGTTCCCACTTCGCCAATTGAAGAAGCACAGGCAGAGTTCGTGCAAAGCAAAGGAGGAAATCCATTTTTATCGATAACCGTTCCCGATGCTGCAAAGAAATTAGTGCAAAGCTGTGGTAGACTGCTGCGTAAAGAATCAGATCATGGCCGTATTACCATATTAGATAGGCGCTTAGTAACTAAACGTTACGGTAAAGCCATGTTAGATACGCTGCCTCCATTTAAAAGACAAATAGATTATTAAATGTTTGAACTTGCGCTCGATCCAATGACCTGGGGACTGCTTTGTGTAGTTGCTTTAGCCGCTGGCTTTATTGATGCCATTGCCGGTGGTGGGGGTATGCTTACTGTACCCGCCTTATTGACGGCAGGCCTGCCGCCACACGTTACCTTAGGCACCAATAAACTCGCTGCAAGTTTTGGCTCAATTACTGCCAGCCTAACCTACTACCGCCAGCAATTGTTTAACCCCCGGTTTTGGGCCGCTTCCATCTTCGCCACCGCGATTGGTGCCGTGCTTGGAACACTTTTAGTGGATTTTCTCAGCACTGAGTTTTTAAACAAATTACTGCCCGTAGTGATTATTCTAGTCGCGTGTTATAGCTTGTTTGGTAAACTAAGCCCAACGGAATCTCATACACTACCACCTATTACACAAGCCCTAAAAATCAAACAGTGGATACAGGGGCTCTGCTTGGGTTTCTTTGATGGTATGGCAGGCCCTGGTGCAGGCACATTTTGGACCGCCTCCAACAGCATACTTTATAAAATGAGCCTGCTGCTAAACTGTGGTTTAGCCCGCTCAATGAACTTTGTTTCCAACTTCATTTCTTTGATTACTTTTGTCGCACTAGGTCATGTAAACTTTCTATTAGGTATTTCAATGGGCGTGTTTTTAATGCTTGGCGCGTGGATTGGCGCACATTCGGCTATTAAATTTGGCAACAAGCTGATAAAACCTTTGTTCAACACTATTGTTATAATACTCGCCGGGAAATTAGTCATTGAGGCATATCTATCGTGAGTAACGCGCTTGATAAATTACATCAGCAACTGGCCAGATTAGGTGAGCAGGCCCAACAGTTTGATAATGCAAAGTGGTTTGATAAAAATCGCTATATTCAAGCACAACCTAGCTTATTCGATCGTACTGTGTTTGCAACTAAGAGCCTGTTACTATGTGACTATGTAGATGAAATTAAAGCCGAAGTTAAATATCTACCGCCGATGGAAAAGCGCCATGCTTACAGTTTTGCTGTACAACGTATCGCAACACAAATTGAAGCTATCATAAAAGTTCTCAAGTCGACCCCAGTGTGGGCCAAAGAGAACAAAAACAATTTCAGTAAAAAAAGTAAAGTTTATCGTAAAGCCGTGCAAAAGATCATGCAAAGCTCCCATGAGCTCTATCAGGAGTTGTCTCAAAATTATGAATTTGAGCGTCGGCTGCAAGAAATGATAGAGATGCGCAGAGAAAAGCTAGATAAAGCAAACACAGATGAAGCTCAAAAAATAAACCAAGAGATACTCGCACTTCACGCGAGGCTCGGGCGGTGTAGAAAAGCCATTTCAGAAACAGAAGTTAAAATCCAGCAAGTTGAAAAACAACAAAATCGCTAATGTTATTTTATCATCCTTCCTACTCTGCCTTGTCACTTCCACCTAGACATCGTTTCCCGATAAGCAAATACGCGATGTTAAAAAACCAACTATCTGATCTGTCATTACATAGTAAGCTTGTATCTCCCAACAAAGCCCCGCTTGAATCCCTATTCCTATGTCATGATCGGGACTACGTCTTGAACTTTATTAACGGAACATTATCTCAAAACGCAATCAAAAAGATGGGGTTCCCATGGTCAAAAAAACTTGTTGAACGTACTTTATTCTCTGTAGGGGCAAGCATTGCCGCTGCTAAATACGCATTAGAAAATGGTATTGCAGCTAACTTAAGTGGAGGTTATCACCATGCCCACAAAGACTTTGCCGCCGGGTTTTGCATCATTAATGACTTTGCTGTGGCCGCTTGCCATATAATAGAATTAGAGCTGGCTGAAACTATAGTTATTTTCGATTGTGATGTACACCAAGGTGATGGCACTGCCAGTATACTTTCTGAGCGCTCAGACATCGTCACATGTTCTATTCACTGTGAAAAAAACTTTCCGCGAATAAAAGCCCAGTCTGATTATGACTTTCCACTTTCGACCAATACTGACGATGATACGTATTTGGATACGGTTCACCAAGCATTATCATTAGTATGTCGTCTGCATAAGCCTGATCTGATACTATATAACGCCGGTGCCGATATACATAAGCGAGATGAACTCGGATTATTTAACATTAGCCTCGGTGGCGTATTAGCGCGTGATAAACTTGTATTGGAGTACTGTCGAGCGCACGATATTCCGATCGCAGCAGCAATGGGAGGAGGCTACCAAAAAAATATAGCCCAACTCGTTGATGTACATAAGCAGTTTTTTATTGCCCTACTCGCTAACCCAGCTATTATGATATAGATATTAGTTAGTAATAAAGCCGCAGGTAAGCAAAATGAAGCTACATGATGATGTACATAACTATTACGAAAAAATAGTATTAGACAAAATTGTTGAGCATAACTTACACGACAAATACAGCGAAGATGTCATGGCTGACTTCTGCTGCACTGTGCTCAATCAGTTACCCGCTCGTTACATTCGAAATGATGTTGATATGGCGTTTTATTTACCGCAACGTGAACGCATAATTATGGAACAACAAGTCGACAAAGCAATCAAGTTCGCTAGTGAGCAAGTCGCAAAAAAGAAAACAACACCTCAATGAATAATCCACTAGAAACCGCACCAAACCACGTAAAACTGGCTGTTGACCTTATCATGTTACTTGAGCAAAACGAACTTGAGCCAGAAGAGGTTTTGGCAGCCTTGAAAATAGTAGAAAGCGACTTTAGGAACAAACTCTCAACTCACGACAAAGAATAAAGACACTAAACTTAACAAAATAAAAGCATTTATGTAACATGTAAAACTTATCCTAAATTTTTATTTTTACGATGAGTTATCATTATGACAAAAACAGTAAGACTCTTCACATGTGCATTGCTCACCACCCCTTCTTTTGGTAACAACGCTTTTGCTAATGACTTTACAGCTTTAGATACCGCGCTACCGCCAAGCTATATTATCAACGGTACAGAGCCCGTATTTGACTTTGATGGTGACGGTTGCTTGCCTAGTGCTGGTATAAGTCGAACTGGGCAAAAAAATGCTGGGCTCAAAACATCAGGAACTTTAGGCGGTGATTGCCGTGACAGCCAATTTTTGAGAACTTCCAATACCGTACACAGGTACGCCTGTCACACTAACGCTCAAGGACAGTACTGCGCGCATTTTTACGCATTATATTTCAAAAAAGACCAAGTATTTAATTACTTCGGAGGCGGACACCGCCATGACTGGGAGTATGCAGCTGTATGGACTCATGATGGCATTGTCACTCATGGCAGTTACAGCGCACACGGAGACCTGTATACCAAGTCAGCCAGTGAACTACCTTTTGAAAATAGTCACTTAAAAATCGTTTACCATAAAGATGGTTTATTAACCCATGCGTTACGATTTGCGAAATATCAAGAAATCGCAGAGAATGGCTATAATCGCTTTGTAACACCCAATATTATCAGCTGGTATGAAATGCAAGGCGATGGGATCAACAACCAGTCATTAAGAGCTAAACTCAACGAATATGATTATGGCTCAGCGACACTCCCCGTAAAAGACAGCCGATTTCTATACAATATTAATCGCTTCAAACCAGCCCATTACCCGAAATTTGAACTGGTAGATACACAACCATAAGGCTCTTTGAGGGGCGTAAGTTAAAACACGCCTCTGCGTACCTTTATTATTATTTTCAGCATATCTATTCTTTTTTGTATCTATACTCAATAGCAGCCATTTGTATATGTAAATTAGGTGTCTAAAAGTATTTCAGATTATCTAATTTCGTTACAAATTATTGCAACCTAGTTATTTACCTTAAAATATTGGCTGTTAGTCGCTATGTCCCACATAGAGCGGAAATTAGTCGCTAGCGCATCATCTGCTTTTACTAGATACTGATCGAGTAAAGAAAAAGATTGGATGTTGTTATGAATTTAACACGTAGTTCGCTTAAAAACCCTGCAAGTGTATTGGTGATATTAGTACTGATCATGCTATTTGGCTTAATCAGTATTTTTAAGTTGCCGATCCAATTAACACCAGATATTGAGGAACCTCAGATCACTATTTATTCGGGGTGGCGTCAAGCTGCGCCAGAAGAAATCGAGTCCATGATCATCGAACCTATTGAAAATGCGGTGAAGAACACGCCCGGCGCACTTGAAGTCAATACACAGATTAATCAGGGGAATGGTACTATCACGCTCACTTTTGCAGTGGGTGCAGATATGCAACAAGCGATGCTTGATGTACTGACAAGCCTCAATCAAGCCCCTCCCTTACCTCTAGATGCCACAGATCCGATAGTCACATCCGGTGGCGGAGGCGGTCCAGGCTCCGGAGGCCCCACCGCTGCCACCTTGCTCGTTTTACCTCTGAGTTATGAAAGCGATAACTTTGACATGGCGATATACCAAAAACAAATTGAGGACTTTATCGAACCTCGACTTGCACGCATACCAGGCGTATCTCATGTTAACTTAAGTAGTCAAAGGCAAAGAGAGTTAAGGGTTACATTTGATCCATATAAAGCCGCTTCATTTGGGATCAGTCTGGATCAAATTCGCCGTACAATATCATCCTCCACTGATGTTTCAGGTGGTATAGCAGATGTAGGGAGACGTCAATACACGGTAAGATTTACTGGCAAGTATGATGTTGATAGCTTATCGAGCATGAGAGTCGGTTATTCTGGCGATAGACCTATCTACCTAGGTGACATTGCCAGTGTAGAAGATACCGTTACAGATAGGCGCTCAATGACACTTAGAAATGGCACTCCGGCTTATTACATAACTATATCTCGAAGTAACGAGTCGAATACTGTTGCTGTACTCGATGGTATTAATCAGGCTATCAACGAATTAAACTCTGGTGTTCTAAAAGAAGCAGGGCTGTCTATTGAGCTTAGCTATGATGCGTCGGTTCACATTCGTAATGCTCTACAACTGGTAAAAAGCAATCTTGGTTTAGGCGTACTAATGGCATGTGGTATTTTGTGGCTATTTTTTAGAGGGATCAGAGCAACATTAGTCATCGCGGCAACTATCCCAGTCTCTTTAATGATGGCATTTCTTGCGTTGAACTTGTTTGAACGCAGCCTCAATGTTGTATCTCTTGCCGGTCTAGCATTCGCTGTAGGCTTAGTATTGGATGCAGCAATAATAGTTCAGGAGAATATAGCAAGACTAAAGAGTGAAGGCATGGAGAACGTTAAAGCCTCACTTAGAGGGGCAACACAAGTTGCGGGCGCGCTATTTGCCTCAACTGCGACTAGCGTTGCCATATTCCTACCTATCATGTTTATGGCTGGTATCGAAGGGCAATTGTTTTCTGACCTAGCACTAACGCTTTCAATAGCAGTTATTGCTTCGCTCGTCTGTGCATTAACTATCATCCCGATAGCCAATAAATATATACCAGAGAAAGAGCTGAAGGTTGACCCTTACTTAGATTACTGGAAAAAGCTCACTAAATGGATTATGACCCTAACCAACAACCGTAAAAAACAGCTTGCTTGGATAACGACTTTACTTGGTGGCTCTGTGATAATCACATTTACCTTACTACCACAGACTGACTTTATGCCAAGAGCTCCCACGGATGGCTTCTTTTATAGTTTAAATACACCACCGGGCGGCAATATTGGTTTTATGGAAGAAGAAATAGCTAGGCGCGTAAAAGAGCGAGTCATGCCCTATTATGAAGGCGAAAAGATGCCAAAAATTAAAGATTTTAATTTTTATGTTTTTGGCTCTGATGCAGGAGGCTTCATCTATTCGCAAGACCCTCAGCGCGTAGAGGAGTTAATGGACGTTGCACGAAGAGAAATTTTCCATGATTTACCCGATACCCAAGTGTTTCTCTTTAGAGGCTCCATGATCCAAGTATCAAACGGTGGTGACGGCCGTGCTATTAACATTGATCTGACAGGCCCAAATATGGATGACCTGATCAGCGCTGCACAAGTCGCTTTAACCGCTGTCAAAGACGCCATCCCAAAAGCAACAGCTCAACCGCAACCAAGATTGGATATGGCTGAACCAGAACTTCGTTTGCACCCTGACGATAGGCGCATCACTCAAGCAGGTTTAACTAGAAATGACGTTGCACAAGCTGTTCAAGCATTTACCGGTGGCCTATTCGTAAACGAGTATTTTAACGGCAATGAGCGAATGAATGTGATCCTCAGAGCGAACACTTGGGATACACCAGAGCAGCTACAAGCGCTTCCAATCGTAACCCCCAACTCAGGTATTCAAACTCTTGGAGAACTCGCTTTGGTAGAACGTACGGTTGGTCCAACGCAGCTGCGTAGAGTCAACGGGAAGCGGACCGTATCCATTGTTGTAACTCCGCCAGCTGAAATGAGTTTGCAAGAAGCTCAAGCTCTTCTATCTGAAAAAGTTATGCCAAAGCTTAGGGCTTCCTTACCTGCAAATGCGAGCGCAATACTCGCAGGTAATGCTCAAAAAATGAACTCTGCAATCGAAGAAATGACTATCAACTTTATACTTGCGCTATTTATCTTGTTCCTTCTCATGACTGCACTGTTCAAATCTGCAAAAGATAGCCTATTAGTACTGCTAGTGATGCCATTAGCGATTGCCGGCGGAGTGCTTGCGCTATATATACTCAACTTATTCACCTTCCAGTCTTTAGATCTGCTCACCATGATAGGGTTTATTATCCTACTGGGATTAGTTGTCAATAATGCCATCTTATTAGTCGATCAAACTAGGGCGTCTGAACGCTCTGGATTATCAAGAGAGCATGCCGTACAACAAGCTGTTTTACTGCGTGCTCGCCCTGTTTACCTAAGCACACTTACGAGTTTATTTGGAATGCTGCCGCTGATGCTAATGCCAGGGGTTGGTTCTGAAATTTACCGCGGGTTGGCAACTGTCATTGTGGGCGGAATGGCCATAAGTGCTTTATTTACGCTATTACTTATGCCCAGTCTGCTGAAATTGGGAAAGCACAAAGCCCCCATTGACGGCAATAGTCTTACGGCCAATCAACCTAAACTCAATCTAGTTGCCAACCAATAGAGAAGTTATTATGTTGTTATCTAAGAAACATTTTCATTCATATAAAACTGTTGTCAGCGTGATGTTGCTTACATTCGCGGTTGCTGTTACGACACCCGCAAGCGCAAAGTCGCCAGTCTCTGTCGAGACAGTGTCTATGGCACCATTGAAGAGCTCATTACTTATACATGGTACATTATACGGCAAGCAGGATGTAACTCTCACGGCTGGAGTTGGAGGACTGCTTACATTCGTTGTAGAACCTGGAAGCATAGTTATCAAGGGTGACATACTAGCACGTATAGATACCTTACCATTAGAGCTAGAACAAGCTCGCCAGCAGGAAATGCTTAATAGAGCCCAGATAAACTTACAGTTTCACAAGCAGGAGCTGATGCGTTTAACACAGCTGGCCAAAACAAGTAGTGCTGCAGCAAGTCAGGTCGATAGAGTTAAGCAACAACATGATCTTGCACACTCAGATATCCAACTCGCAAAGATAGAGCTACGTCTAATTGCAGATAAGATTGAACGCTCAACACTCAAAGCGCCCTTCTCAGGGGTTATAAGTGAGCGTTTCAGTCATTCTGGGCAAGACGTTAATCGTGCTGATAAGCTGGTACGCTTAATTGATATTCACAACTTAGAGGCCAGACTCTATGTCCCAGTGAAATATCTCAGCAGTCTTGATAAAGGTTTAACATTACCGATAGCTGCAAGTAACTCAAATATTTCTAACCATGTAAATACCACTATTACCGCAATTATTCCAGCAACAGACCCTCGCTCACAATCTTTTGAAGTTAGAGCTACTTTACCAAAACAAACTGGGCAGCATTGGGCTGCAGGTCAATTAGTCGATGTATCCTTACCGCTAAGTTCAGGGAAATCTGAGTTACTAGTCAACCGAGATGCTTTAATCCTCAGAAAACAAGGGGTTCACGTGGTACGTATAAATAAAGATAACAAAGCAGAGCAAATCCCAGTCGAAGTAGGCAAAGGACAAGGTAAATATGTTTCGATTAAGCCTTTAGGAGAAAGCGTGTTAGAGGTGGGTGATTCTATTGCCGTACGTGGTGCTGAGCGCCTATCAACAGGCCAAGAAGTAGAAATACAAACATCTTCTACTGTTAATGCATCAGAACGATAAAAAGGTTACTAGCCCAATGAGTGAGGTTCACCTCGGTGAACCTCACTCATTTTTTTACTTTCACATTTATGAATTTTGTGAATTCTAATCGCCTGATTGGCGACTAGATGGTTTGAATTTAAAGGTTATGAACTGAAGCAATTTTTGCATAGGATAGGCGGCCATTAGTAAGCACATGAACACATTGGTCAACACCACTATTTGGGTATAAATAACTTTTAGAACATCCGTGCCAAATACCACTCGATCCACATATCGTGACATCAGTAGAATTACTAACATGCCAGATACGTAGAATCCATAAGTCGTTATTTTAGCAAAATTACACCGCTTAAAGTTATGCCATTGGATAACGGCAACCATGAACAAACCTTCATGAATACTAAAACCAATGTAAAATATCTGCCGAACAGCCTGAACGCCGACATCAAGAGTATATATTACATCTCTTATGACAATGGCTATCAGCTGGAATACCATTGAAGTAAATACAAAAACAAATAGCGAATGTTCGAACTGCTCTACACTGCCCGACTCTGGGCGGTTGAGTATCATTGCTCGTATAGAATCCTTACCAAATGCTCCAAGAACTATAAGCGTGAGAATTTTGATAACCGTCAACGTCAATTCTATGTGCACCAAAATGCCATTCATAGCAACAAAGCTCCTTTTCTACCCTCTGTTCCTCTACTTGATAACCTTGGTAGCAGTAGTAGTAACTGGTGGCTCATGACCCCCACCTGCTCCGCCGTTACCTCCAAAGACTTGTTTTAACAATGCTTTTGATAAAATTTTAAAACTTTTTTTATTAGTATTCATGCAATCTACACCTTTTATTTACATAGCACAATATAGGCCGAACAAATAAACATGCTCGATGACTAACGCATACCAACAACCTTCGAACAGTTTTTAAGTACATCTATAAATCTAGCTACTGATTTCAGAAACGCAACGGGCCACATCTGTGTCTACTGCATTATTGACCGCTATACAATTCCTTTATCGCCATATGAATATATTCATATTTAGCTTAATTTAAATCGCATACCAATTGCAACTATTGAAATGCTCTATTGCGAGAATGCTGGCTTTACATATAACTAATGAGTAAGATCTATTTTGTATACTCGAACAATCCTACACTCCATTGGCGCCTTTGTAAGGCCTTTAGAATTTAAGTGTCTAAATACAATGCAAAGGGTTAACGACAGCGAACTTCGCCGTTTTCGCACAATTGACTATAGAGTTTTCGTACATTGGATCAAATCACACGCGCGCGGCATCAGTGCAGTGAGCAGGTTTAGCTACTGCTGAGGGACTCACCTCAAAAAGAACCTCACCCTTATCAAACATCGGATGGCGCTACGCTTATCACGACCTACAACGCCAAAACGCAAAAAGCCCATCCGATTGGATGAGCTTTTTACTTAATAGGAGCTTGGTGCGCTACGCAGTAGGATGTTCTACTCCGTAGTGGCTACTCCGTAGTGGCTACTTTCACATGGCAAATGCCACACTATCATCGACCGGGGCCGGCCCTTCGGCTACAGTGCAAAGGGTTAACGACTGCGAACGAAGTGAGGGCGTTTCCTTTGCGCAAGGTGAAGTGAGCCAGTTGAGCTACCGCTGAGGGACTCTCTTAAACGTCGGATGGCGCTACGCTTATCACGACCTACAACCCCAAAACGCAAAAAGCCCATCCGATTGGATGGGCTTTTTACTTAATTTGGAGCTTGGTGCGCTACGCAGTAGGATGTTCTACTCCGTAGCGGCTACTTTCACATGGCAAATGCCACACTATCATCGACCGGGGCCGGCCCTTCGGCTACAGTGCAAAGGATTAACGACTGCGAACGAAGTGAGGGCGTTTCCTTTGCGCAAGGTGAATATCGTGCAAAAGGTTAGCGACATGAGCGAAACGAACACGCTCTTTTTGCGCAAGGTGAATTATCGTGCAAAAGGTTAGCGACATGAGCGAAGCGAACACGCTCTTTTTGCGCAAGGTGAATATAGTGCAAAGGGTTAACGAC
>NZ_MNAN01000008.1:0-202 GCF_001854475.1 Pseudoalteromonas byunsanensis | reverse complement strand
TTAAACGTCGGATGGCGCTACGCTTATCACGACCTACAACCCCAAAACGCAAAAAGCCCATCCGATTGGATGGGCTTTTCACTTAATTAGGAGCCTGGCGATGTTCTACTTTCACATGGCAAATGCCACACTATCATCGACGCTGTTTCGTTTCACTTCTGAGTTCGGCATGGGGTCAGGTGGGTCCAAAACGCTATTATCA
>NZ_MNAN01000007.1 GCF_001854475.1 Pseudoalteromonas byunsanensis | reverse complement strand
TAGCCGCTACGGAGTAGCCACTACGGAGTAGAACATCCTACTGCGTAGCGCACCAAGCTCCTAATTAAGTAAAAAGCCCATCCAATCGGATGGGCTTTTTGCGTTTTGGGGTTGTAGGTCGTGATAAGCGCAGCGCCATCCGACGTTTAAGAGAGTCCCTCGGCAGCAGTGTGAGTCTCTCAGTGGTGTGAGTCCCTCAGTGGTGTGAGTCCCTCAGCAGTAGCTAAATCTGCTCACTTCACCTTGCGCAAAGGAAACGCCCTCACTTCGTTCGCAGTCGTTAACCCTTTGCACTATATTCACCTTGCGCAAAAAGAGCGTGTTCGCTTCGCTCATGTCGCTAACCTTTTGCACGATAATTCACCTTGCGCAAAAGGAATGTCAGCGCTGCGCGCTTTGTCATTAAACTTTTGCACGATATTCACCTTACGCAAAGGAAATGCTCTCACTGCGTTCGCTGTCGTTAACTCTTTGCACGATATTTGCGTTGCTCGAGCCATCAATTCGTTGTATTCATTTGCGCTATGAATTTGTTGGAGTCTTCAATGGAGCGATTCATATCATTAATCAATGACTGAATATCTGTTTGTAGGCTTTTGAATTCACCTCGAATGGCAGCAATAGCTTGTGCATTTAAATTGTGTTTGAGATATAAAACATTATCTTTTAGAGATGCTAATACAGGCTGCATTTTACTTTCACTGCTACGCATTGAGCGAAGTAACTTATCAAATTGTCGCTGTGTTTGCTTCAGCTTTTTGTCGCTTTCTCTTTTTAGCTTTGCACTTGAGTATTGCTCTAATTCATCTTGCCATTCGTCGAACAAAGCTTGTGCTACATCCTCTACCTTATTAATGTTCGCGCTAACCTCTTGGGCTGATGCGAGGCTAGATTCATAATCGTCGTTTAATTGCTCATATACTGACTGTAACTCCTTGCCATCAAAATTGATCAAGGTACTTAAGCGTTCTAGTGCAGATTGAAACTCCTGCTGTGATTCTTGCTGAGATTCTTTTGTATCTTCAACTCTATCTACCAAGATTTCACGTTTGTGGATCCCTACTTTTTCCATAGCGGAGTAGTAAGCTGTTTGACATCCTGTAAGCCCAAGAACAAGAGTGGTTAGCAATGTGAAGCGTTTCATATTAAGCCAGTTTTCTATCAATCATGCTGTAAATTATGTAACTGATTGCTATGATGTGCAAAGAGTTTCTAAAAATTAGATGGTTATGAAGGTTAGGGTAGAACAATTGTTGCCGAAGGTAAAACAGCTTATTTCAATGCAGCCGAAGTGGTGGCGATACTACTTAGGGCGTTGTACTGAAGATCAGATCACTGTTAATGCTGGCTATCTAGCCTACGTCACTTTATTGTCTTTAGTGCCTCTAATAGCTGTAGGTGTAGCAATCTTTTCTGCATTTCCAGGGTTTGAAGACACCAGAGTGGCGATAGAGAACTTTATTTTTAATAACTTCGTACCTACCTCCACTGATAGTATTAAGTCGCATATCAGTGCATTTACTGGGAATGCAAACCAAATGACGGCGGTAGGTATTGGCTTTTTAGCCGCAATTGCACTGCTGTTGATCAGAAATGTTGATGCAGCCTTAAATAGAATATGGCGTGTCGAAAAGAAGCGCCCTTTAATGATTTCTTTTGCTATTTATTGGATGGTTCTAACGCTAGGACCTGTGTTGCTTGGGGCAAGTATCGGTGTAACTTCTTATATTGTCTCTCTTGTATCTTTTGCAGATCAAGGGATACCCGGGTTTAGCGGGTTTTTACTAAAGCTATTACCATATGCGATTTCAATGGCAGGGTTCATTATGCTCTATACTTTAGTGCCTAACACGCGCGTATCATTTAGGGCGGCTGTTCCCGGAGCATTGTTTGCTGCACTATTATTTGAGTTATCAAAGAAAGGCTTCGCAGCATATATCAGCCACTTTCCCTCTTATGAAGTGATTTACGGCGCGTTAGCAACGGTTCCAATTCTGTTTGTGTGGGTTTACCTATCGTGGATTGTAGTGCTGTTAGGTGCTGAATTTACAGTTTGTTTAGGCGAGCATGAGCCATGGTTTAAACATGACGATAAACAGATGGAGGAAGAAGAGACATACTAGGTCAAGAGGTGTGACAATGGCACAGGGTTATATTGTAGGAAACGCATTACGCAGTTTTCATTTGGCTGTTGGCCATGGGCATCAGATTTATGTTGAAGAGTATGGAAAACCAGACGGTTTGCCAGTTCTCGTTAATCATGGTGGGCCAGGTTGTGGTTTGAATCCCGAGGCGACGCAGTATTTTAACCCTGAGCGGTATCGAATTATTTTGTATAGTCAAAGAGGGTGTGGTGGTTCAACACCTCATGAGTTGCAGCATAATACACCCAACTACCTTGTTCATGACATACTAAAACTATTAGATCACCTGGAAATAAAACAAACAGTTCTGGTTGGTGGCTCTTGGGGAGCTACATTGAGCCTGCTATTTGCGCACAAATATCCAGAGCGTGTTAAGGGTCTAGTTTTATGGGCGTCTTTTTTAGCAACAGAGCAAGATATACAGTGGCTATATTCTCCCCAAGGCGCTGGGGCTCAGTTTTATCCCGAAAGCTATCATTCGTTCAGCCAGGGTTTACAAAGCGCTGAGGATGTTTTGGCGTATTACCGTGATGCTTTGTATAGTGATGATGAATTGTTGCAGCATAAGGCTGCTCACCACTGGCATGAATGGGACCGACAGGTCACGTTGGCGGCATCTCTTAGTCGGTATCATTTAGAACAAGCTAATTGTATTACACAGCAGGCGAAGATAATGTGCCATTACTTTAGCCCTGAAATATTTGTACAGTTACAAAACTTAGATACTGCTCCACAGGAGCTTAAATCAATCCCTATATGGTTTGTTCATGGTAGACACGACCTTGTGTGTCGTTTTGCTCCAGTTCAGCGGTTAGCTGATGAACTCAATGCTCAATTGTATATATTGGATGGTCTAGGGCACAGTGGTGCCAGTCAGGCTTATTTTGAAGCAATACGTAGAGCCGCAGATCTTTTAGCGTGCAAGCTGCACTCATAACATTTTGCATGACTGGTGATTATGAATCTATTGACTTATAGTGACGCACTTTGTTGATATTGTAAAAGAGGCTTATGTGCAAGGCTTAATACAAAGAGTTTCGTTTGCCAAAGTAGAGGTTGCTGGCACGATAGTGGGTGAGATTAAAACAGGTTTAGTACTGTTGCTAGGCGTCGAAAAAGAAGATACACAAGCACATGTCGCTAAGTTACTACATAAAGTAAGTAACTATCGGATATTCACTGATAACGACGGTAAGATGAATCTCAGCCTAAAGGACATTGCAGGTGAGCTGCTTGTGGTTTCCCAATTTACACTTGCGGCTGACACTCAAAAAGGGATGAGGCCAAGTTTTTCATCGGCGGCAGTACCGGAACGTGCAAATGCTTTATATGAGTTATTTGTAGAGCAAGCGAAGGAATCAGGCTTAGAAGTAGCAACGGGACAGTTTGCCGCCGATATGCAAGTGACTTTGTGTAACGATGGACCTGTGACTTTTAACCTTAAAGTCTAGCGTTTAATTGCAATGATGTGATTTGCGTAGTCGGCGACAGTTTCGATTCTTGGCTTTTTGCCAAAATTGGTGATCAATAAGTGTTCAAGGCGCTGACGCTGCGATGGATGCTCGGCTAGAAAGTTGATAAAGAGCCAACCATCATGGTTGAGTGCAGCGCGTAGGTGTCGGTAAAATGGATGCTGGAACAAAAATAGTGGTGCATCTATTGCGCTGAACAAATCTAAAATAATCCAATCATATCGTTGATTACCAGACAGTGCTGTATCGGCATCCATACAAGCTACACTGCACCCTTGTTCGCCACGGAAATACTTTTTATAGCAATGGACTATGTCTGGATTGTTATCTACGGAAAGCACATCACACTCTGGGTAAATCGCTTGTAGGTAGTCTCTGATGGCACCCCCACCCAATCCTAGCTCTAACACTTTATTTGGTGTGGGTAAATTCTGCCATATCGCCGCAAGAGTTTGTAAATGAGGAAAAAGAAGCTGCTCTGGGTGGTCTTTCTCCACTACAGATTGTAAGGTGTCGTTGATCAACAACCAGCGCAAGGTTTTGTCTTGCCGAACTTGTATGCTCACATTGCCATGTTTGTGCCAATAAAGTAAATGACCTAGTTGGTGGCTCTGTTGTACAAATTGGTTGGCGATCGTGCCTCGGGCAGTCACAAAATTATGCATAGTAACATCAGCATAGCTCACGATTGCTGTAATGCCACTTTGTTCGGTAATTTTTACACTCAGCTTTGGCCTTCTACCAATAGAGTATGTTCAGTTTCCTTGATTTCTAGTATGGTCTATTGCTCATCGCCAAGAAAAATGAATAACAGGAGTATTTATGTTTAAGGTTAGCTCACCGCAAAGCAGTGAAGATTGGCAAGCTTATTACCAACTGCGTTGGCAAGTTTTACGCGCGCCTTGGGGTCAGCCTCGAGGCTCGGAGCAAGACGATTTAGAGCAAGAGTCTGAACATTTATACATCAAAGATAATGAAGAGCAGGTGCTTGCAGTAGCCAGATTACACTTTAACACCCAGCAGCAAGCGCAGGTGCGTTATATGGCTGTGTCTGAGGCGCATCGAGGTCAGCATCTTGGCAGCAGACTATTACATGAGCTTGAGAAAAGTGCCTGGCGACAAAGTGCAGAAGAGTTAGTCTTATTTGCCAGAGAAAGAGCATTAGCATTTTATGAGCGCCATGGATATAAGATGGTTGAGAAGGCACATTTGGCTTACAACGATATCCAGCATTGGAAAATGGTTAAACAAAGACCAACAGAGCCAGGCTGGTTTCGTCACCCAGATTGGACCCAAGTGCTACAAGATACATGGCGAGAGTCCATTCCTATCAGTGATGCGATGGGGATCAAGGTTGAGAGTTATACCGATTGGCAGTTTTCAACACGTGCAGATCTAAAGGCGAACCTGAATCTTCATAATTCAATGTTTGCAGGTTCAATATACAGCATGGCAACGCTGACGGGGTGGGGAGCCACTTACCTTGCATTAAAAGAGCAAAACCTAGAAGGTAGTATTGTATTGGCAGATGCCAATATTAAGTACTTGAAACCGCTAACCAGCGCGCCAAGTGCCTCAGTATCTATTGCAGATTGTCAGGGTAAGCTTGAAGAGCTTAAAACACAGGGCAAGGCGAAGTATATTGTACCTGTACGGGTTCATGATGGAGACGTCTTAGTTGCTACGTTTGAAGGTACATTTGTGGTATTAAATTAGACACAACTTGCAATGGCCTTGTATATTCAAGGCCTGACAGCCAAATACTAGGGGCGCTTTAGATATTGGCCAGGCGTACAGTTAAAGACTTTTTTAAACGAAGTATTGAAGGCCGAGCTGGATTCAAACCCAAGTTGTTCGGCAATGTACTGTTGATTATGACCTGCTTCTATCATTTCTACCGCTCTCAATGCCCTTAGCTTTTGTTTCCACTGACTGAAGTTCATTGCAAAGCTTTTTGCAAACAAACGATTAAGTGTACGTGTTGATGCGCCAATTTCTTCACCCCATTGTTGCAATGTTTTGTGGCAACCTGGGTTTGCGTGCAGCTCACTTATGATTGGCAGTAGTCGATCATCTTGTGCTGTTGGCATGAAAAATGAGCTAGTTGGTGCTGATTCAAGTCTATCAACAAATACTTGGATAAAGCGTAGCGTTTTTTCATCTAGTGTATAGTCAGGCTCCCAAGCGCATATTTCCAATATCATGGCTTTTAAGAGTTCATCAACGTGGAGCAGTTTTGCACTGCCACCTAGCAGTGGAGCGTACTTTTCGTCGATATAAACACTTCTAAAATATCCCCCATACCTACAAAAAGTTTCATGTGGTAAATTTGGGGGGAGCCATAGAGCCTGATCGGGAGGTATTACAAAATTCCCTTCGGGTGTCACAATACTTAGAACCCCATTGCTTGTATATGCAAGTTGCCCCCATGTATGTTGATGTGTTTGAACATGCTGCCATGGAGGCATGGTGCTGGCTCTTGGATACACAGGCTTGCCTAAGTGCTTTAATTTAAAACGTGTCGCGATACTGTTCCAATTAGCTGTCATCACATCATTTTGGCCATTTACCATCATAAACCTCTGTTTCCGGCATCTAGATATTTCATAATTGTTACCAGGGAAGGTTTACTTCAACCCACTATAAGAGATTTTTGTCTCAAGGTTAAGGTTTACTAAAATGCTAGCCTAGCGGCTTAAGGCTACCAAATTACCCCTTTTTTATCAGCAATGATAAGAATTGCTTGTGGAGTGTTGTTGGAAGCTCTCTTAGTACTGTTATTAGAGAGATAGCTGAACAGAGGATGTATTTAGTGATTAAGGTCTTTATCAGACTAATTTGGCTTTGAGTATTAACAGCAACCCTTTCCATGTTGTTCAGCAATAGCCTGATACAAAAAATATTAGATGTCATTAGTATGTTGGTGAGTTTATGTTGCGCAATGAGCTCCACTCCCTTAAGCGTTAGTTAGAATTTGTATCCTGCAAAGTTGTTGTTGAATGAAAAATGTTCACAGTAAGAGCTGAGCAATTATTTTGCAATTTGTCCGATCTGATAAATTATCTGTCTATAAATTGGATTTTGGTCACTGTTACTAGGCAGTAGAATAAAGCCGCTTATTAAATGTGCTTTTAGGAGAAATAATGGAAGATGTTCAACCTCAATCTAGATGGAAAACCCCGTTTGGCTTTTTGGCGCTATCAACAATTGTTATGGCGGTCACATTTGCAGCTTGGACAGCATTGCTGAACAACTTTGCGGTAGAAGCTGCGCAGTTTAATGGTGCGAATATGGGCATGCTGCAATCTTTGCGAGAGATCCCCGGCTTTTTAGCGTTTACGGCGGTTTTTATTTTGCTCGTTGTTAAAGAGCAGACATTTGCCCTTCTCAGTCTGTGTTTATTGTCTATAGGGGTGGCAATAACAGGGTTATTTCCAAGTATTTATGGGTTGTACGCAACGACCGTGCTAATGTCGATAGGTTTTCATTATTTTGAGACGCTTAACCAATCTTTGAGTTTACAGTGGTTTAAAAAAGAAGAAGCACCACAAAAGCTTGGTCAGTTGATGTCAATTAAATCTATGGCCTCGTTGGTCACTTTTGGACTTATTTGGCTATGTGTCACATTTATATCAACTAGTTATGAGTGGTTATATTTACTGCTAGGGGGAGTTGGCCTCGCACTGACATTATTTATGATAAGTGTATTCCCACATTTTAAACAGCAAAGCACACAGCATAAAAATATCATTTTGCGAAAAGAGTACAGCCTGTACTATTTACTGCTCTTCTTTGCAGGCGCTCGTAGACAAATATTTATGGTGTTCGCTGGGTTTCTTATGGTCGAAAAATTTGGTTTTGACGTGGCGCAAATCACCATGCTTTATATGCTTAACCATGTTATCAATATTTTTGCGGCGCCCGTTATTGGCAAAATGATTGGCAAAATTGGTGAGCAAAAAGCACTAACAATTGAATACACAGGTTTGATGTTAGTATTTACCGGTTATGCTTTGGTTGAGTCAGCTCAACTGGCGGCCGCTTTATATGTAATAGATCACTTGTTTTTTGCAATGGCGATTGCTCTAAAAACTTACTTTCAAAAAATTGCCCGCCCTCAAGATATTGCTTCTACAGCTGGGGTTAGCTTTACCATCAACCATATAGCTGCAGTCATTATTCCAGCAAGTTTTGGTGTGGTTTGGCTTTATGATAGCGCATTGGTATTTTATTTTGGAGCTAGTTTGGCTGCCTGTTCGCTGATATTAAGCCAGTTTATTGGTTGGCATTTACGGCGTCGACAGGTCCAAGTGAGCGCACCACTTTAACATGAAAAAATAAAGTCCACACGGCTGAGTCTATTATGTTTGCTGTGTGGCTAATTGCTGCTTAAGGTGATCGATAAATAGTCTGGTTTTGATGGGAATGAACGCGCTGTTTGGGTAGTAAGCCCATAACTGCTTGTTGGCGGATTTTACTTGCGGCAGAACAGGAACAAGCGTGCCTTCATGCAGTTGTTTGTGGATATAACTGGCTGAGATAAACATCAGTCCCATACCTTGTTCCGCAGCCTCTAGCATGGCATCAAGGTGATCGGAGACAAAGTTGCAATGATCGAAGGTAAAAATAGAATCATCACTTAGCACTATATGGCCTTTTTTGTGATAGTAATTACTTAATAACATTTTGTGGCCTGCCAAATCATTCACATTGTTAATGACACTGTGGCGCCGTAAATAGCTGGGGGCAGCAAACAGCTTCATTTGGTAATCCAGTAAACAGGTACCTTTGTGGGCGACTGAATCAAACTCATCATAATGACGAGTGATCACTAAATCATGATGCAAATCGGGTAGAGCACCAGGTGCAAGCACATTAAGTTGGATTGTTATATCTGGGTATTGGCTGAGAAAAGTCTGGATGCTTGGCATAAGGATACTATTCCCAACCGCTAATGTCGCAGCTATTTTGAGGGTCCCTGATGGGGTTTTATTGACCTCTTGAGAGTGTTCTAAAATATGGTCAAATTGCGCAATAAGTGCTTGGGCTTTAGGTAGCAACAAATGGCCAGCCTCGCTTAGCTTAACCTGTCTCGTTGTACGGATCAGTAAGCTCAGGCCCATTTGTTTTTCTAGCCAGTCGATGCGTTTGCTTATCGCGGATGAAGAAATATTTAACTTCTCCGCAGCTTGAGTGAAGCTGCCATACTGAGCGATTAGTGTGAAACTTTTTGCTGCACTAAGCCAATCCATATTAATTCCTTTGAGGACATAATGTTATTCCAATTACAGGGTTTTTTGTCAGTAAAGTAAAGCATATAGTCAGCACAGAATTTTCACAGGCAAATATTCCATGTTGATAATCGCGATGCTACTGCTGTCTTGCTCGCAGCTTGCGAGCCAAATATTTTTTCCAGTATTACCACATATTGCCGCAGATCTTGAGATGAGTCAGGGGCTCAGCCAAATGATGATCACAGGTTATTTCATATGCTTGGGCTTGTCGCAATTAATGGTTGGTCCATTGCGAGATAAGTATGGAGACAGGCAAGTCTTTTTAGCTGGGCAAACGGTGTTTGTGGTAGGCAGTATTTGCTGTGCATTGGCCACAAGCACCGAGTGGTTTGCTCTGGGACGATTATTTCAAGGGTTGGGTGCAGCAGCTCCTTTGCTGATCAGCCGTACTATTTTAGGTGCGGTATATCGTGGTGCTCAATTGCGAGAGGCGCTAGGCAGTCTAGCGATGGTTGCAAGTTGTGTGGCCATCGTTGCGCCGTGGTTTGGAGGGGTGTTAGCGAGTTGGGCTGATTGGCAATTTTTGGCTTGGATGTTGAGTGCTTATTTGATAATCGTGGCCTTTATCGGGTATTGGCTATTACCGTCTGGATCAAGTCTTAGTGCGACAGGGTCGCTGTATCCTCATCATCTGTTTAGACAATATCAAACACTATTCAGTGCGCCTAAGTTTGTGGCTATTGCCCTATTTAAATGGACACCGACATTTATCTACATGACCACACAGCTATATTTTCCTTTTGTATTACAAAGGCAATTCGCGTTGAGCGAAGCACAATTTGGCAGTGTAATGATGTTACCCATGGCTGGCTTGCTGTTGGGCAGTTTGCTCAGTAGCAAGTTGCATCGGCATTTGAATATGGCTTGGGTGACGGGTTTGTTTTGGCCTTTACTTGTGCTAAGCGGTGTTTGTTACATGTTTATGCCGTTTACGCTATTGAATGCTTTACTGGCTTACGGACTAGTTATGATAATGTTTGGTGGATATTTTGCCATCTATATTCAAATGCTAAGTGAGTATTTCCCCGAGCAAGCTGGTAGTGCTAATGCACTGATAGGCGCATGTGAGCTGTTGCTGTTCTCTTTGTTAGCGGTAGCATGTAACAGTTATTTTATCGACAAACCTAGTGATATGGCATGGGTTACTTGGTTCATGGCAATGTTACTTGGTTGGGCGTGGATGACCTTGTTTTCAAACAAGCGCTCATGGAATAGATTTTTACTAGCAAGACGAGTAAGGAATATTTAATGCGATTTTATACGAAGCGATTGGCTATAAGGCCGGTGACCCCAGATGATCTCGCAGCAAGCTATGAGCATCGAAGTTGCCCGCTTACTTCCCGATATATTGGTGAGCCAGCCAGTTATGAGCAGGCTAAAGAGCGTTTATTGGAGGGCTGTCAGCCATGGCTGGCACTGGAAAATGAACGTTTGGCTTTGGCCATCACATTGCAAAACAATGATCACTTAATTGGCGAGCTGATGTTTAAGTACGTTAATAAAGCTAGTCTCATTGGTGAAATAGGTTACCGACTGCATAAAGATTTTATCGGGCAAGGATATGCGTATGAGGCAGTATCTATGTTCGTCGAGCGTCTTTTTGTCGAGCTGGAGGTTAAGAAAATAACTGCCTTGTGCGCTATCGAAAACATTGCTTCTTGGAAGTTAATGGAAAAGCTAGGAATGCAAAGAGAAGGGCACTTACGTAGTCACTTTCAACTGAGTATGCAACGCTCAGATGCCTATTATTACGGTCTGTGTCGAGATGAGTAGAATGGTGGGGGGACATCCCCCATAACCATAGAACGACTAATTACCCAAGCTTACTTTCGTCAAACATTGATTTTAAGTTCGTGGCAAACTGCTTCATTTTCTCTTGCATGGTTTTTTTCACGAAAATGTCGACACTGCCTAAAATCACCTTACCTTGGATATATAACTTAGGACGCTGTTGAGTGACGATATTGGAGGATAATTGTGAGCGATTGTTGCTGACATGACCCATGATGTTAGTTGTACTGGTTATAACATCAATATTTTCGGGGATGATGATCTCATCGCTGCCCATGATACAGTTGACGTCGATGATAACCTCGGGATGAGTAAAAACTGCGTTTCTAAAATCTAACTCTATGCTGCCAAGATAGTTGTTTAAGCTAATATGTTTCGGTACAACCCATTCACCGCTACGATGGTCTGAACTTAGAATTGACGTAATAGTAAGAGAGTCTTGATGTGGGTGTGATGCTGTAAATTTAGGTTGCATACGCGCTTGCTTTTCGCTGTAGTAGCGAGGATCTGATTGTAGCGGTAAATCTGCAACGAGTTGTTGTAATTGGCTTTGTTCATCAATTTGATAAGCCTTGTCTAACCGTCGCTCAAAAGCATCAGCAGATAATTCGCCATGGCTGTAATTTAAAATAAGCTGATCGATAACTTCTTCACGTACCGTTTCTAAAGGTCTGTCATTGATTGGAACTGGCATTGTATTTTCCTTAAAACATATTGAGTAAGAGAGTACTACGTTGAAAGCAATTACTGAACCAATTATTTATATCATAAATATCATGTAGTTATGATTTTGGCTGGAAAGTGTAATTAGTGATATTGACCAACAGTTAAGTAATTATGCTAATTAATGTGTAGCTAAAACAATAGGTTTAGGAAGTTAAAAAATGAAGGGCAGCACTCCAGTACTGCCTTTCAAGGGGCATTTAAATAGCTTTAAAACGAATCGCTGTACCGCCACTAGTGGCGAGCTTTAGGGTTAACTTATCTTTTGCGGTGACAATGCGCTTGCTGATCGACATGTCATAAGGGTTATGCTTCCATTCTGCTTGTTTACCATCTTGATAAATATGAGCTTCAAACTTTTTGTTGGCATCCAAAAAGTCCAGTTTAATTTCAATACTACGTGCATGCTCATCAGTGATAGCCCCTAAATACCAGTCATTGCCTGTATATTGTCCACGTTTTCTCTCTTTGCGAGCAAATACAACGTAATCACCAACCTCTCCTGCCAAAGCAATACTGGTTTCCCAATCAGTGGGGACATCTTTAATGAACTGAAATGCATCCGGTTTGGCTAGGTAGTTTTCTGGTAAATCTGCTGCCATTTGGATTGGGCTGTAAAGTACAACATAAAGGGCAAGCTGCTTGGCTAGCGTGGTTTGTGGTCGATTGGTTTTGTCTCCTAACCCATTAAAACTCATATCAAATATACCAGGGGTAAAGTCCATAGGGCCCGCCAACATTCTGGTAAAGGCAAGCATGGGCGTATGTTCTGGGGGGTTAGGAGGGGTTCCCCAAGCATTGAATTCCTGACCTCTCGCTCCTTCTCGACTCAACCAATTTGGATAGGTGCGACGTAGTCCGGTATCTTTGATTGGTTCATGGGTATTAATACTGATTTGATACTGTGCTGCTAATTTTACATTATCAAGATACTCATTGACCATAAACTGACCATCATGCCATTCATAGCGGGCATAACCTTGTTCATCGATGCGTTTTATATTGCCGCCATCAGCTACATAGCCTGTTTTAACTTGTCGCACGCCATAGGTTTGATAAAGTGAAAAAGCATCTTTCATCTGTTTTCTATAGTTACTGACGTTGCCTGAGGTTTCATGGTGTCCTATCAAGCGGGCACCAACCTGTTTGCCGTGATCGCTGATCGCTTTTATATCAAAATCAGGATAAGCCTCAGTAAAGCTAAATACATCACCATTGAAGAACCAGTCCCCATCCCAGCCTGTATTCCAGCCTTCGACGAGCACGCCATCAAAACCATGTTCGGCAGCGAAGCTTAAATAAGCTTTTGTGTGCTCAGTTGTGGCACCGTGTTTCTCGCCGCTACCCCATGTATTTTTACCTATGTGCATACCCCACCAAATTCCCAAGTATTTACCCGGCTCAACCCATGAAACATCACCTAGCTTATTTGGCTCATTTAAGTTGAGGATCAAATGAGAATTCAGTAAATCTACGGCTTCATCACCAATTTGTAGTGTGCGCCACGGAGTTTTAAATTGGCCATTAGTCTTGACCCGAATCCCGTCTGACCAAGGTGTGAGATCCGCCTCAAATATCCCTGGGCGACGTTGGTTTAGGGTCATAGCCGCGTAATCAAGTAAAGCCGCTTCATGTACACTCACATGCACACCATCAGCGTTTTTTAGCGTAAACGGAGTATGTACATGGGCAGCATGCTGCAACGGTGTTGTATTGTAAGTATATTCATAGCGGTTCCAGCCACGTGCAGGGATCCACCAAGCAGTACTATTGTTGCTGTCGGCAAAATTGAATTCGGTTAACTCTTTGGTTATGTAAAGGGCACTGGCATGATTTACCTCGTAACGAAACCCTAAGCCATCATTGAAGACCCTTACTCTCAATACAAATGCAGTTTGCTTGCTGTCTTTATCACGGAACGTAACCGCTAGCTCATTGTGATGATCGTTGATTAGTCGAGCTTCGCCCCATGGTTGCTGCCAGGTTTGTTGGTAAGCGCTGGTGGCGCTAGAGCTTATCTCAAGGTTTTCTTTCATCGCTGCTGCATGCTTGAATTCGAAGCCTAGTTTAGAAGCATTCAGCAGTGGTTTGTTATTAAATGTGACTTGGTAGTGAGGCTGAAGTTGGCTATCAGAGATAGTAAATTTGATAGCGCCATCAGGAGAGCCAACCGAATAGCTTGCAGCTTGGATGACAGAGCAAAACAGGCCACTTGAAAGTATAAGATAGCTTAGTAAACGCATGGGGTCCCTAATTTAGTGTTGGTGAGTGGTGCATTACTAGCATACTGCGATGAACACGGAAGGCGGAAATATCTGCATACGTATTCATTGTGAAAGTGATGATACATATTATCGGTCTCATTGATTAACTGCGGCTATTTTTAGCCATGCTCTATACTGAACAACAAAGAATGCGTACGGACTGCTCATGAAAAAAATATTTATTTGGTTGGGTTTTATCTGTTTTTCTAGTCAGGCACTTGATGTAAGAATAAGTGACGAACGGGGCAATGCGATAGTGGGGGCTGCTGTATGGCTTACAGGCTCTAAATGGCAGGCTACGGAGCTGCAGGAAAACAAAGTATATAGCATGGGTCAACAAGATCGCGCTTTCGTGCCTCATACGCTAATCGTTCCCAGTGGCACGTTAGTGGAGTTTCCAAACTTCGACTCAATACTTCATCATGTTTATTCTTTTTCAAAGGCTAAGTCGTTTGAATTAAAACTATATAGAGACAAGCCTCTGGCGCCTGTGAGTTTTTCTCAGCCGGGTGTGGTAGAGCTCGGCTGTAACATTCATGATTGGATGTTAGGTTACATATTAGTCGTAAATTCAGGCGTGTATGGGGTAAGCGATGAGCAAGGCATAGTGCAACTAACGCTGGATAGCTCACAATTAGGAAACGCACAGTTAAATGTATGGCATGAGCGCTTTGAAAACTTAGATAGTCCTGAAAGCAAATCGATTACTATCACTCAGACAACTCAAGTGGTGGACTATCAAATTCAGCAAACACTGCTCGATAAAATGGAGTTTTTAACGGATGATACAGACGAATATGAGTAAGCTAGTTGTCATAGCTTTTGCAGTAGCACTGTTAAGTGAATGCACGCAGGCTCAAGAAGTCACGGGACAACTTAATGGCTTGGTTGAGATCACCGCTACCAACACCAGTGAACAAAAGTCATGGTTGCGACAAGGTTGGGGAGTTACGAGGTTTGATGCCGATAGCGATGTACTTGGCGTAAGTCGAGCTGTATTAAGTGGCAGAATGGATTTCAGCTCGGCGTGGTCGGCTCATGCCGTTGCGCAATATGTGCCCGAACCAGACCATAAACTGGGTTTCACCGAAGCCTATATACAATACCAACCGTTGGCTCAGGGTTATCAGTTTAGTGCACGAATAGGGGGCTTTTATCCTCGTATGTCCTTAGAAAACCCAGCTATTGGCTGGTCTTCTCCCTATACGCTCCACTACTCGGGTCTTAATGCTTGGTTGGCAGAGGAAATACGTACATTTGGTGCGGAATTTGAATTAAAGCGTGCTGCGAGACGGTTTCGCTCCAAGCATGATGTGAGTTTTGTTGGAGCATTGTTTAAAGGCAATGACCCTGCTGGGACACTCATAGCATGGCGGGGGTTTATACCTCATGATAGGCAATCGGTGTTTAATGAGCGTGTTGCATTTGCACGGGTTAAATCACTCTATGCAAGACAGCTCAGGTTTCAAGGCCAATATGTCGAACCATTTAGTGAGATTGATGGCCGCTTTGGATATTACGTCGGGGTGCACTGGAGTTACCTTAAACGTCATAGCCTAAGAGCCTATTGGTATGATAACAATGGGGACCCTGGTGCGCTTAACTACACGACTAAGCAGTACGCTTGGGATAGTAAGTTTTGGTCTTTGGCTTGGCGCTCTAAAGTATCTTCTCAAACTCAGTTTATTGCACAGGCTCTTTACGGAAACACGGCAATGGGACCAAGGCGTGGTGTTAATAATGACTTTTACAGTTGGTATGCCATGTTAAGCCATACATTCAGTGATTATCGTGTCAGCGGCAGAGTCGAGCAGTCAAAAGTGATGGATAAAGATACTTGGACATTCGACCCAAATGCCAGCCTGACAAATGGGGTTACGTTGAATGTGAGCAAAACTATATCTGAGGCATGGCAAGTGGGTGCAGAATTTCAATTTATTGACTACGAAGCGCAGTCTCGCCCAGTAGCCTATCTGCCATTAGGTTTGAGTGAGCAAGTTTGGCGAATAAGTGCTCAGTATCAATTTTAAAAAAAGCGCCGAGTTGGCGCTTTGTTTTTTTAATCACACAAACGGTTAAGGCCATTGAGTGCCGCGACTCGATATGCTTCGGCCATGGTCGGGTAATTAAAGGTAGTATTGACAAAATATTCAATGTTATTACCAGGACCTTTTTGTTCCATAATAGCTTGGCCGATATGGACGATTTCAGAAGCACGTTCTCCAAAGCAATGCACGCCAAGGAGCTCTTTGGTTTCAGCATGGAATAAAAGCTTTAGGCTACCCACTTCAGTGCCTGTGATCTGTGCACGAGCGAGATGTTTAAACTGTGCTCTGCCAACCTCATAAGGGATTTTAGCTGCGGTTAATTGCTGCTCAGTTTTACCTACAGAGCTCATCTCTGGAATAGTATAGATTCCCGCTGGAATATCAATGATCAGCTTGGCGGCACATTCACCATGGGCGATGGCATCGGCCGCTATACGGCCTTGATCAAATGCTGCGCTTGCAAGACTTGGATAACCGATAACATCGCCAACAGCATATACATTCTTAACAGATGTCTGATAATTTTCGTTTACTTTTAATTGCCCGCGACCATCCGCTTGTAGGCCAATAGCTTCTAAGTTAAGACCATCTGTATTACCGGTACGACCATTGGCGAATAAAATACAGTCTGCTTTAACGCGTTTACCTGATTTTAGATGCAAGATAACACCATCATCTCGGGTTTCAACTTTAGCAAAATCTTCATTGTGGCGGATCACGATGCCACTGTTCCAAAAGTGATAGCTCAAAGCATCAGATATTTCTGCATCCATAAACGCCAGTAATCTATCGCGGGTGTTGATTAAATCTACTTTTGCCCCTAACCCTTTGAAAATAGATGCGTATTCACAACCAATTACGCCCGCGCCATAAATTAGCACGCGCTGTGGATTGTGCTGCAAACTTAAAATTGTGTCGCTGTCGTAAATTCTCGGGTGTGAAAAATCAACACTGGGTGGCCGATAGGGGCGAGAACCTGTGGCGATCACTATAGTGCGAGCGGTGAGCACATCTTGTGAGCCATCAATATGTTGCACTTTGATAGTATGCTTATCTATAAAGCTAGCGTCACCTTGGTAGAGGTGAATGCGGTTACGCTCATAAAAGCTGCTGCGCAAATTTGATTGCTTCGAGATAACGGCACTGGCGTGATTGAGTATGTCCTGAAAAGTATGACGTTGTGGTTTTTCAGTAAACCGATAGAGTGGATTTGCCTTGTACTCAATAAGGCGGCTGACTGAATGACGCAGCGCTTTGGAAGGAATCGTTCCCCAATGCACGCAACCTCCACCGACAGCCTGCTGACGCTCAATCACAGCCACTTTTTTGTGACTCTTTGACAAGTTCATTGCGGCCCCTTCACCTCCGGGGCCTGTACCAATTATGATAGCATCGTATTGAAATGTGTCTGCGGCTGTATCAGCGGTACTTGCAGACTTATTTTTTGGCTTAGCCACGGCCTCTCCTCATTCTTTTAAGAGGCCGCCAACTTCTAGCTAAAAGAGGGTTTCAGCAGCCTCGCATTTAATGCTAACCAAGCTTGTTTTTGCGTTTGCCAAGCCGCTTCTAGCTCTTGATATTGTTTCATGAGCGCGGACTTGTCACAGTGTTCAAGCATGGAGTCTTTTTTCGCTTCGATTAACTGTTTTTGTACAGAACAAAAGGTTTGAAGCTTTTTTAGAAGCAATTCATACTCTTGATGTAACAATGTAAGCTTATCTTGCGCTAAAGGCAATTTTGCTAGGCGGACTTTAGTTTTCAATAGCAAAGTTTCTGCTTTGGCTTTCTCGATTCGCTCAATTGGTGTGCGCTTTAGCTTGGTTGCGAGTCCTACAGCGGCCAAACTGCGTATCATCCACTTGGTTGGGTCGTAGTGGTACCAACGAACGCCATTGCGATAGTCACTGGCAAAAATATGGTGAAAATTATGATATCCTTCGCCATAAGTGAATAGTGCTAAGAAACCGTTATCTCGAGCTGTATTTTTTTCCGTGTAGGGACGGGTGCCCCAAATATGCGCCAGCGAGTTAATGAAGAAGGTAAAATGTTGACTCAGTACTAGACGTAATACTCCTGTCAGTAATAGCATTCCCAATACTTCCAGCCAATTATTTGAGAAAATAGCTCCAAATATTAAAGGAATACCAATATTTGTAAGCAGTACCAATGTAAGGTAATGGCGGTGCTGAAACATCACGATTTTATTGCGTTGTAAGTCTCGGGCATTGGTGTAGTCACCATAACTCTCGCCTTGGTAATCTCTGAGCATCCAGCCAATGTGGCTGTACCAAAAGCCGTTTGTTGCGGCGTATGGATCCCTAACAGGATCGTCAACCTGTCCATGGTGAATACGGTGATCGCTACTCCAGTGCAGCGCGCTATTTTGCAGCGCAAACGCACCGCCTAATGCAAAAATCCATTGTATTGCAGGGTGTGCATCATAAGCTTTGTGTGCCCATAGGCGGTGGTAGCCTGCTGTGATTGATAAACCTGCGTAGAACATACAAACGATAAAAGCTATCCAGTGAGTGTTGGTATAGCCATAGGTAAAGCCATACCAAGGTACTAAAGTGATTGCCGCCAGAAATGACAGACTAAAAAATAAGACATTGGTCCAAATTAAGGGTGGTTTTTTCATGATTAGTTAATTTCAGCGTACAGTTGTACGCTAAAATAATATTTCATTCTAGCGCCGTCAAGTATTAGACTTGAGATCGTTTCAAAAAATCGCGATTGGAGTTCAGGATGTCGGGTGTTCGCGCACAGCAAAAACAAAAAACTAGGCAAGCGTTAATTGAAGCTGCCTTTAATCAACTCAGTGCAGAACACAGCTTTTCTAACCTTAGTTTACGTGAAGTCGCGCGCGAGGCAGGCATCGCACCAACGTCATTTTATAGACATTTCAAGGATATGAACGAGTTAGGACTAACTATGGTTGATGAGGCTGGGCTGACTTTGCGACAGCTCATGCGCCAAGCTCGCAGGCGTATAGCCAGTGGAGGGAGTGTGATCATCACGTCCGTTGAAACTTTTATGGAGTTTATAGACACCTCCAGCAACCAATTCCGATTATTATTGAGAGAGCGCTCAGGCACATCAAAAGCGTTTCGCGCAGCGGTAGCGCGTGAAATAAAACACTTTATTCTAGAGTTAGCGCACTATCTTGAAACAGAAACACCCTGTGATAAACATCATGCTTATATGCAGTCAGAAGCCATGGTTACGTTAGTATTTAACGCAGGTGCGGAGGCGCTTGATCAAGATGCTCAGCAGCGTGGCGAATTGACAGAAAGACTGATCTGGCAATTACGCTATATTGCTCGTGGTGCCAACCATTATGGTGCTTAGTAACTAATTAATACCGACTGGCGGTATAATATAATCGCTCGGTTCTTCACATTAGTGTGGTAAACAACTCATACTTATTAACCAAGTTAACGTTCCTTAATTAGGGCTTTTATTTGCGGTTCAAATTCATAGGAATTAAAAATTCCATTCATTTCAAAGTTGTGGGAATAAGGTAAACAACTTCGCACTTTATTGTTATTTAATTGTAAAGTTCGATGTATTACTCTAAACCCGACAATAATTCAATGAATGGTGTGATTAAGGAAATCACAACATTTCGTTTCAAGGAGTAGATATGAACAAGCTTACAGCTTTATTTGTAAGTGGTGTTGTTTGTGTAGTTGGCAGTGCTCAAGCTGCCCAGCAGTACCCGCTAGCAAATCAAAGTCAAAATTGGCCCTTGCTTAAGTTCCAATCCTCAACAAATGAAGGCTTACAAATAGCCAATGCACGCCTTGATGCAGCAAAGCTGCGTTATGAGCTTTTAAGTGCTAAGGGTACTAAACAGCGCTTTTTACACTATCAAGTATATGTCGGCCAGTGGCCTGTACTGGATAGCCGCTTTGTCGTGATTAAGGACGAGCAGGGTAAAGTTACTCAAGGCTTGGGCCAAATAATCGTTGCCGAACAGCATGAACAAATAACGGTTCCGAAGCGTTTTCATCAAAGTGATTTAGCACTTAAACAGCAAGTGGTTTCTCAATTACAATTAGACGATGCAAGTGTCAGCGTTGACAGAGCATATCAATTGGTTTTTGACGAGCTCAAACCGGTACTTCAAGTGCGGGCCAAACATGCTGACAAGATTCATCATTATGTGTTGGATGCTGAAACGTTAAAAACACTCAAAAGAGAAAATGCTCTAAATGGATTAGCCAATGATACGCTTGTCTCTGGTGGTGGTATTGGTGGTAACGAAAAGTTAGGTGGTATATGTTACTCGCCTTCACCCAATAGCATGACAAGCTGTTTGCAGTATCAATTTGATAGCAATACCGACAAGCCGCAGGAATTGGTTTTTAATGATACAGACAGCGCTATCTTTAGCGAATTCTCAGGTTATCCCTTTGTCGTGACAAAGTCCAATGACACATGCTTCTTAGAAAACCCATACGTACAAACTATTGATTATATGAGTAATCAAACTGAAGCGGCTAGCTATACTTGTTCCACTGGAAATGAGAATTTTGATAAAAATACGATAGATGACTCATACCTAAATTATTTCAGCTATTCAGGTGTGAATGACGCCCATTTTAACGGCGGTTTGGTCATGCAGTATTACCACACATTACTCAAAGAGTTATTTAACCAAGACCCAGACTGTCAGTCTGGTAGTTATTGTTTACGTCAGTTGAAACAAAAAGTCGGTAACAATAGTTTTGGCAATATTCAGGCTAGTTGGGATAATGAGTTCGTAAACTATGGCACAGGCAACTATGGTGCGACTCACTACTACCATACCACATTGAGTATTGTTGCCCATGAAGCCAGTCACGCAATCACTTACTGGAACAGTGGTTTAGGCGCGAATGGCCAAGACGGGGCTATTAACGAAGCATTTTCTGATATGGCTAGCGTGGCGTTATTAGACTACTTGTCTCTACATGCTTCAGGTAACTTTACCGCAACGACCCCTTATTTGGATTGGACTCGCGATGATAACAGCGGTTACGGTGCAAACCGCAAATGGTGGTATGGCTGGGATGTACTCTACCAAGGTTCTGGAACGAGATTCTTTGAGATGCCATCGTGGGATGGGAAAAGTATTGACCACTTTAAAGATTACGAAGCGGGCCAGTCAATCTATGCAACCGCAGGTGTACTGAGAAAAGCGTTCTATGAGCTGGTGAAAAGACAAGGGTGGTCTATTCAAGATGCCTTTAAATTGTTTCTTAAGGCTAACGTCAACTGTTTCTTTGCGGGTGCAAAGGTTGAAGATGCGGGCTACTGTTTGTTGGAGCAAGCGGACAGCTTTGCACACCTAAGTAGTGCTCAAGAGGTACGTAAGCAAATCGATGAAACACTACATTCTGTGGGCATCGTTGCGCAATCCTCTGATTTAACAACATTGGATTTTGGTAGCGAAATTAAATACGACACAGTCAGTTATGATTTAAGTGCTACCCAAGCTGATAGCATTGAATCGATAATGGTCGATTGGGGTGACACAGATGTGGCTCCTGAAACATGGCAGCGCAGCAGTGGCACAGCGATTTACCCGTTTTTGCAAAGGGAGTTGCAAGTACTGCCCGGCAAGCTACTGCGTTTAAATCTGCAAGTTCAGAAAACAAATGGTGACGTATTACACGGTTATAACCACTTCTATAGTCGCGAGGTTAAAGCCTCTTGTGGTCCACAGTTTAGCCCTGCCAGTGTTCATACAACATCAGTAGCCATCAATGAGCAGCAGTTTACGTTGGCTGAACAGGCCTACCAAAGCTTGTTGGACAATACCCTTACCCTTAACAGAAATAACCAGCATAGCATTGAGTTGGGCGATAGCGTCATCAATAAAAAAGTGACCGTTTTAGTTGATGTTGACCGTAATGGCGTTTTCAGTGCAGAAGAAATGGTGGTAGATAATCAAACTTTGACTACTGGCACGGTAACCTTCAATGTACCAGATAGCATCTCCGATGGTGTAAGCCTCATTCGTGTGGCTGTTGGGACTGATTATGCGTTCTATGATACATGTGGGTACGCAAGAGGCGCACAGGCATTCGATGTTAAAGTCAATATTGAAACGCCAGAGCTACCTTTAGCGGCTGATTTCAGCTACGAAGTGTTGGAAGGAAACCAAGTTAAATTTACTAATATCTCCACCGTTAATAGCGCTCGTCTGCCAAGTTACTTCTGGCAATTTGGTGAAGCAGGCAAAACATCTGGCGATGAAAACCCTGGAGTGGTTACTTATTCACAAGCGGGCAAAAGCTATGATGTAACACTGAAGGTAACCTATAACGATGGGACTAATACCTCCGAGGAAACTACGCAAACAGTTGTTGTTCCAGTACCAAGTTGTACTTCAAAAGTGATACCACAAGGAGATCCTGCGGCGTTTTTTGTTGATAAGCTTTCTATTCGCGCTGGTGGATTGAGCTATAGCTTTGATAACCCTGCATCAGGATATAACGCTGAGGGTTACGATGAAATCGATACTAACTTGAGATTCAATACAGGTAATGAACTGAATATTGATATTCAGAGCAACTCAATAGCTTGGGGCACTGCCAACTGGTACTTAGAAAACGTGAACGAGAACTTGCGTTTCACCATCTGGTTGGACAAAAACCAAAATGGCATATTCGAAGCGGGTGAAAACAACATTTCTAACCCGACTTGGAACTACACAAAAACCTGCTCATATCGAACATGGACATGTCGCATCAAAGCAAGTCAGTCTATAGCGCTCAATGCTAGCGAAATTGTTAAGGGCGATACGATACTCAGAGCCAAACTGGAAGAGCTACCCAGTTATGCACTTGGCTCTGATGGATGCAAGGACTTCCGATATGGCGAAGTTACCGACCTAAAACTGTTTATTCAGTAATCATTTTTATAAATCGCAGTAAGGGTTCCCATGTATAGGATACATGGGACTCCTGAGCGCGCGCTCAAAAAATATGATCAACAAATATAAACAAAAGGAATACCGATGAAAATCTTAAGCTTATCAATAGCTTTGGCGCTTGGGGCAAGTTCAGCGCTAGCTCAGACCTCTGTATCTCATCCTGTTAATCCGATTAATGTTGAGCAGGCTCATGTAAAAGGCGAGCCTACATCATACGCTACATCGAACTTGATGAATAAAGCTCAAAGCAATCGTTTAAAGTCACGCTTGGCTAAATACGGTTTAACCAAAAAGAACCGTCCACACCTGTATAACCTAATTGATAAGCAGCTTTATCAAGGTGAAAAGGTTGAGTTATCCAATGCGGATAAATTGAGCTATAGTGCGACTTCTGAAAATTGTAATACTCACCCTTCGAATGTATGTTCTTTCTTCAAGCACATGGGTTTTGAAGTCGCAACATTACCGGGAACAACTGAAAAATACCTAGTTGTATCAGCACTTAACAGTGAGCGAGTACCGACTAACTATACGTTCATTGATATTACGCTGGTGGATCAAAATGGTCGTTCGATCACTTTGCCACGTTATGCTGAGTTCTTCGGTGATGGCCCAGAGCAAAAACGCAAATCTATCTATTCTGCGGTTAAAGTAGAGAGCGCCATTGAGTCTATCAAAAAAGCGGAGCGTGTTTATGCTGACGCTTGGGTTACTGTGGTATATGAAGATGCCAACGGCAATGAAGTAATTGAAGACAGAAACACAAAAGTAGAATATCCACGAGACACATTACTTGCGGTGTTAGGTTACATTGAACCTGATGAAACGCTCATGAGCCAGTCAGAGCTTCAGTCAACTGCCAGTATTGGCACGTTTGCTGAAATGCCAACTCCTAGCATTCCAATTGGTTCAAATGTCACTCACCCAGCGGATATTGCGACTGGTACAGAGGAAGAGCCAAAGATCATCGTATGTTTGAACAGAAACTATGGTGACTGTGACTATGAAAATATTTATCCGTCTAATACGCCAAATGGTGACATGAAGTTAAAAGTACCATTCATTGGTGAGTACGTGATCATGGGTAAAGTGAAAACGATTTACCGCCCAGACTGGACGGAACTTAATGTCGTAGAAAATACGGATGGTTCGTTGTCGTTAGAAGTTGGTGAGAAGATAGTAAAACCAACTGAGGCAGAGCGTGGTTCAAACATCTTTATTCAAACAAAAGAGGGTGGCGGCGCAACAGAAATTGCGGGTAATCCTTACAGCGAAATTGCCAACTTCTTTGCTGATCGTATCGAAGTTGAATATATCCCTTATCGCACTCGTACATTGACTAGGTTGCACTGGAACATTACTCGCAATGAAGGTGTATTTGGCGATGCAACACTGTATGGCCGTTACCAAGATGCAAACTGGATCATGAACATTGCGGTTGCTAACGAACCTCGCCCAGGTTCAGCGCCAAGAATCGAAACTATCGTTGTGGGTTCAACAGGAATGGGGACTTGGGAAGACTTAGATCACCCTCCAATGCAAATCGTGTATAGCTGTTTGGCGAAGGGCAGCATGATCCTACTACCTGACGGCTCAGAAATGCCGATCGAAAAACTTAGCGTAGGCGACACCGTATTAGGTGCTAGTCAGTACAGTCCTAATATTCGCTTGCCACTTGAAATCAAAGACATCTCAATTGGTGTTGAAGCGATCCCTATGGTGAAACTAACAACGCGTGAAGGTAAAACGTTATTGTTGACAGAATCTCACCCAGTGATCACACAAGCAGGTCAGCCAGTATGGGCGAAAGATATCAAAGTGGCTGATCAAATTCAGATGCATGGCGGCTTCGGCTTCATCACTAAGGTTGAGCGTGTGAAATACAATGACGCAGTATATAACCTCAAACTTGGTCGTACTAAAGATGATCCTAAGCATCGTGTGAATGAAACGTTCAGCATGTTTGCAAACAGTGTTCAGGTTGGTGATTTAGCAACACAAAGCGCTAACGAGTTCAAAGAAATCGTTGAAACTGAACAAGATGTGCTTATCCGTCTGCCAGAGAGTTGGCACAAAGATTACCTAAATAGTAAACGATAAGTTGGACTGGCCCTTCGGGGCCATATCACGGAGTGAAAATATGAAAACTTTTATTTATAGCGGCATTATGTGCGCATTATTTGCGACATCAAGTCATGCAGCGCAGAACCCCTACGACTTCCTAGATAAGCAAGATGATCCGCAAAGTAAGCAAAATGCCCAAATGGCAGAAATGATTGACGCAGTTCCTTTGGGTACTGCTTATAAGCGAGCGGGAGATTCGTATCTAGGTTTACAATCTGTGTTGGGCACGGAAGCTGAGCACTTGGGTAATACCAATATCGACTTTCGTGTAGGCGTAGACTTGGCCTACGAGCAGGCATTGAAACTGATCGATGGTAAAGTAGATATCGGCTTTAAATTTCCAGCGGTTCGTGTTGATGCTGGGGCTAACTATGCAAAAGACATTAGTGCTGACAAATACACAGGAACCTATACGGTGTATTCGTCTGTTAAGCCTAAATCTAGAATTCTCATGCCATCGTCGGCTAGTGGCTTCCAACCAACACAAGCCGCTATTGACTTAGCAAACGCTCAGCCTGGTAACAAAGCAAACAACTTAGGTGAAGGCTTTGTTGCTGGTTTCGCGTATGGCTCAAACGTCGTGATTAATATGAAAATTGATTATCGAGATGAGCAGGATAAACGTGCAATTGGTGGCTATTTGAGCGTTGATTGGATAGGTAAAGTCAAAGTTGATGGCCAATTACAGAAGATTGATGATGAAAAGCGTCAATCGGTCAAAATTACCATCAGTGGCTATCAAAGTGGTGGTGATCCTAACCGCCTATTAAGCATTATTCCAAACGGCATCATGCAGTGTACGTTGCTTAACCCAGAGCCATGCTTCAACTTGTTTGAAGCTGCGGTTAATTACCTCAAACAAGATTACATCAATCAGTTTGATTCTCTGGATGACTACAACGTTACAGAAACCTACATCAGTGATTACACGGACGCAGGTCCAGGCCTTCAACAATTAGTACCAGACACGGGCTACGTACAGGCAAATTATCTAACCAAGCTAGTGGTAAAAGAGCTTACCGCACGTTGGATTGAAGAGCGCTTAACATATCGTAGAGCGAAAAACCTTCAGCGTTATTATGCCGCGCAATTTACAACAGAGCAGTTAGATCAATTAAGTGAGATCGAATCTTTCAGCCGCAATAACGCCAACCTGTTTGCAGACATGGTGGATTACTGTGAGGCTAATCCAGAAGGAAACTACTGTATTGATTATGAAGCTGCCAACATGGCTTACTACCGTGATTACAGCGTCTACAGTGATGTATTAAAGTAAGGACATAACAATGAATAAATTCGTATTCGTCGCAGCCTCAATGATGGGGGTTGCAATGCATGGACACGCTAACGAAGATGTAGCGCAGCAAGCAAATTATAATGAACTGGGTGACTTACTCACCGTATCTCAGGCTGAAGGTCGCTTTGAGTGGCTGGCTAAATGTTACGATGGTTTGTTAGTGGAAATCTGGGAACAGATGTATAACACCACAGACATTGTTCCTAAAGAGCAAAAGCTCAATCAGCTAAAGGCGCTGTGGTTAACTCCAAACAAGGCGCAATATTTGACATTCGCAAATAGCGATTTCACCAATCCATATGGTTGGCAGGCGGGTAACAGCGAAGCTGAAGCTTGCAGCACAATGCCGCCTGAATATGTTCCCGTAGCATTACAAACAACTCAACTTACTCATGAGTACTGCGCTAATAAGAGCTTTGATAATGAATGGGAATGGATTGAGAAAGTGACAGTGGAAGACTTTGTACATGAGTCACTTAGCCATGATTACACGGCGGTGTCAGGTAAAGTCATTACCCTACCAGCGGGTCGCACCGTCAAGATGTCCGTAACACCGGGCAACAAAGAGCCTGAATACCCATCTTATGTTGCACTAAGAGTGTGGATTGATTGGAACCAAGATGGTCAACTTGGCGCAAATGAAATCGTCTATAAGTCGGCTTCTGATGCACCGTTTCAGTTCACTTTTGATGTACCGACAGATGCCCCAGAAGGGGTGACTCTGATGCGCGTTGCCAGTGATGCTGGTGGTGGCTCAGATGATGCCTGTAAGCGCACCTTGTACGGTGAAGTGGAAGATTATTTGGTGACAATTCGTTAAGGACAAAGCAATGAAACCTATTTACTCATACATGTTACTGCTTGGACTTAGCAGCTCGGCGGCAGTAGCGAATGACATTAAAGCAGCAAACACAGGCTCAACAATCTCTGGTCTAATCAATGATCATGTTGCGATTGGTACGGCTTATGACAGCCAGCTAAAGCGATTCTTAAATGTACAACCTGTAGCAGGGCGTATTGATGAAACGTTTGGCAATACCGAACTGAAATTTAAAACTGGCATTGATATGAGCTATGACGATCTACTAAGCACGTTAAATGGTAGTGTTGATATTGATGTAAACTTCCCCGTTGTGCGCGTCTCTGCTGGAGCGAGCTTGGCGAAGGAGATGGCATCAAGTACTTACTCAAGCTCCTATACATTCAGTGCAAGCAGCACTCCAAAAAAGAGACTGTTTTTACCTGAAGATAGCAATGTAGGTTATACCCTATCGCAAGCGGGTAGCGATATTGCAACAAATCATCAGGCAAAGTTGCAGCAGTTAGCGGGTGATGAATTCGTGTCGGCAATTGAATACGGCGCAAACATTATGGTTAACCTTAAGATCGATTACGGTAGCAACCGTGATAAATCTGAAATTGGCGGTTACTTGGATGTAGACCTATATGGCGGCGTATTTAATGTCGGCGGTCAGCTGAAGTATTTACAAGATGACACTAAATCATCAGTAAAAATTACCGTGCGTGCAATCCAGCATGGTGGTGATCCTAAGCAGCTACTAACAATTATTCCAAACAACATTATTACCTGTTCTTTGGATAATCCTAAGCCGTGTTTCGATATGTTTTATGAAGCCGTTAAATATGCCAAAGACGGCTTTAGAAGTCAGTTGAATACGTTAAGTGACTACAACGTAGTGCGTTATTACACCACTCGTTATGACAGCTCGTCGTTAGCATTACGTCCACTGGTACCAGAGTATCTTACTATTCGTAATGCCACTAAGTGGTTGATCACTGAGCTTGAAGATGAATTCAAACAGGCTGTACTAGATGAGCAGCGTGCGACTAACTTACTCACTAGTTACTACGCGTATTTGCCAGAAGAACAGCGCACTTCAGTGGAGCAAATAAAAGATCTTGCCTATGACAATGCTTGGTTCCTGTACAACGCAGCTAAGTTCTGTAGGGACAATCCATTTGGTACATCATGTGAAGATGAACTTCAGAAGATGAAAGATGACTGTATACGTCGCGGAAAAACGTGTCCTGCAAATTATGATGCAACCAAGCTACAGTTACCGCAATCGGATCGTCTTGACTGGAAACAGTGTGAAATTGCACGCCAAGAAGCTGTTCGTTCAGGCGCAGTGATTGAAGATGAAAGCGTTAAGTATCGTAACATGAGATGGGCACCTACATTTATTGATGCAAGTGCACCAGCCAGAGGTGTTTTGAATTGGCGTTTATGTGAAGCTGCTTTGAGTACCTATGGCAGTGCGTTTAACGCGGGTTAATACCATTATGAGCCAGAACGTGTATGCGTTTTGGCTCTTTCAAGGAGTGAATATGAGAGCGATACTGTATGGGGCGCTAGTGTGTTTCAGTGTAGGCGCATCGGCGCAGCGATACTACAGCGAACTATTTTCTGAGCAGGACTTGGGAAAATCATTTGCTGTGCAAACTCATAAAGTTGGTGACAAATGTTTAACTGGAACGGTTGTTCATACGCCGGTAAGTTCAGGGGAGTTAGATTACTTACAACGTCAGAATGAAACGCAAATTCGCAGACGTACATTTGGTGAACTGCACGGTGGCGTTAATCTATTCATTATTGCCGGTAGCGTATCGACATCCATGACACATCGAAATGCGACCGATACCTTGAGTTTGACATCACAACTGCATTTGAAGTTGGAGCAAGGATACAGCGCACTGGAAGAGCGTCAAGTGGTTGCCGGATACGAAGATCTATCCTGTGGGAACGATTTTGTCTATCAGGTTAGGTATGGTAGAGACTTATTTCTAAATGCGCGGTTACATTTTCGCACGGAAGAAGATTACAAAAAGTTTGTGACCAAGATCAAAATCAGAGTGCTGTTTTTCAAGAAAACTAAAACCAAGATAAAAGAAATCGAAAAGTTTGCGGCTAACGCGGTATTGTCGATAGATGCTAACTCCAATGGTGCATTACCAGCTGGGTTAGAGCAGCTTATGGCAAATAACCCGAAACATTGCCGAGGCAATAATATCACGCCATGTTTAGATACATTACAAAAGCTGGCGGATTATACCTTTGGTGGTCCGTTAAGTTCGGAGCTGAATAATTTGCCAAAAATAACTCGAAGCATCATGATAGAATCCTATCAAGATTCGGGTCATTATGAACTGTCATCGCTACAAGGTATGCAAAGTAGCGAACAGTATTCGGATGTATGGTTAGCTATTGATGAACGCTATGGCAAAGCTGTGCGAGATGTGCAGCGCGCAGAAGCATTTTTAGCCGTAGCAACTGAGGATGAACAACCAGATGCCCAAGCGCAATTCGATGCGGCAAAGGTTAATTTAGAGGAAATGGAAGTTTTGCGGTCTAGCTGTTTTGCGGACCCTAACCAACCTCAATGTAGATAAGGAGTAATTAAGTGTTTAAGCAATTATGGATGATAGTCGTCCCATTCTGTATGTTTTTGTCTTGGCATGGGAGTGCCGCAGACAATGCCTCTGAACAGTACTTTTGGGACTTTGGAGATGGAAGCTATTCTCACGAAGCACAGCCGTTACATCAGTATCAAAAGCCTGGCATCTACCAGGTGCGAAAACTGACTTACCAAAATGGTAAACAAATCGCCGAAAAAATCAAAGTTGTTGATCTGATCACCCCTAACGTGTCGGCTATAAATATCCTTGGACCAAGCACTGGAAAGACTCGGCAGGATTTGACCTATCTCGTTGACTTGAATGCTAAAGCAGAGTTGGATCTACAGTATTACTGGCTTCTATCCAATGGCGCTAGTTATCAGGGAAGTCAGTTTATTTTTACGCCAGAACAAGTCGGTTCATATCAAATTACCCTCCAAGCGAAGTTTGAACAAACGCTTATTTCTGAGCAAAGTGTACATGTTACTGTCACTGAACAAGATGACAGTGATAACACGGCAGAACCAGAACAACCTACTGATGATGCTGACAGCAGTGGTGGACCGCTTTGTTTTATACTGCTGTTGTGTTTATTTAGTGTGATTTTGAGAAAAATTTCATTTAACAAATTTACTCAGTAATACCTTAAGCTCTAGTTAATTTCTGCATTAGGAGTGTAATGGTGAATTAATTTTGTGGCTTTTTGTGTTTTTTTGGCTTTGTTTTTCTTTTTCTGTCTCAATATTTAATGTTTCGTGGAATTTTTATGCTTGATCTGGATTTGTTTCCCATGTTAAAACATAGCCAATCCATCAACAGGACGATTATGCTCAATGAATAAAATCACGCTTTTGTCACTACTGCTTAACCTCTTACTGATTAACTGTGAGAGTGGGGTGTAGTGCGCGTAATTGAGCAACTACTTTGAACCCCGCACATTGCGGGGTTTTTTTATTTTTGGGGATGAGGAATAAGTAATGCAGGATAAAGTCTGGATTTTTGATACTACGTTGCGTGATGGTGAGCAAGCTTTAAAAGCAAGCCTAACCGAAGATGATAAATTGCAGTTAGCACATGCCATAAGCCGTTTGAATGTCGATGTAATGGAGGTTGGCTTTCCAGTTTCGAGTCCTGCGGATTTTAGAGCGGTACAGCGTATCGCCACAGAGGTGCGTAATCCCATAATCTGTGGTTTGGCGCGTGCTATCAGCAAGGACATAGAAGCGTGCGGTGAAGCACTCAAACCTGCACAACGAGGCAGAATCCATACATTTATCGCCACCAGTCCACTGCATCTTGAGCATAAATTGAGAATGAGCTTGGATGATGCGACTGCTATGGCGGTGAAGTCTATTAAGCTGGCGAGGAAATATACCGATGATGTCGAGTTTTCTTGTGAAGATGCAGGTCGCACACCATATGGTGACTTATGTCGTATCGTTGAATCAGCGATTAATGCGGGGGCATCGACCATTAATTTGCCGGACACGGTGGGTTATGTGACTCCGGATGAATACGCTGCGATGATCCATCATTTGATGAACAATGTGCCCAATATTGATAAAGCGCGTTTAAGTGTGCATTGTCATAACGACTTAGGCTTGGCGGTAGCCAACTCCATTGCTGCGGTGCAAGCGGGGGCTAGACAAATTGAGTGTACCGTCAATGGCATTGGTGAACGAGCAGGTAACTGTTCACTAGAAGAAGTGGCAATGATCATGAAAATGCGTCAAGACCACTTAAAAGTACGTACCGACATCCACAGCGAAGAAATCTACCGTGCCTCTCGTCAGGTCGCAAAAATTTGTAACATGGCCGTGCAGCCAAACAAGGCGATTGTGGGTGAGAATGCTTTTGCTCACAGTTCCGGCATCCATCAAGATGGTGTTTTAAAAGCCCAAAATACCTATGAAATCATGTCACCAGAAAGCGTCGGTGTACCAAATAACCAATTGAACATGACTTCGCGTTCGGGGCGACATGTTATTGAGCACCGTTTAACCGAGCTGGGTTATCAAAAGTCTGACTATGATATGGACAGCTTGTACGAAAGCTTTCTGGTGTTAGCCGATCAAAAGGGAACTGTGTATGACTATGATCTGGAAGCCATGATTTATTTTAACCAGATCAATGATGACGAAGATCACTACAAGTTGGAATTCGTCAATTCCACCTCTAATTCACAGTCTGTGGCCAGCTCTACTATCGGTATGACCGTAGGTGAACAATCAAAACAAGAAGCGGCTACTGGAAATGGTCCTGTTGAGGCGTCATTTTTGGCGATTGAGCGTATCACAGGCATGGCTGTCGAAGTGATTGAGTATAACTTAGATGCGACAGGACAAGGGGCAAGTTCACTTGGCCAAGTTGACATTATTGCTAAATACAATGGTCGACAGTATCACGGTGCGGGTCTTGCCGCCGATATTGTTGAAGCCTCAGTGCGGGCGATGATCCGCGTTTACAATCTAATTGATAGAGCGCAAAAAGTCTCTAGTTTAAAACAACAAAGGAAAGCAGGATGAGCCAAACAAGTTACCAAGTTGCCGTACTCGCAGGAGATGGCATTGGCCCTGAAGTGATGTCAGCAGCGCTGAGTGTACTCGATGCGGTAAGTGACAAGTTTAATTTTACGCTGTTGAGTGAACATCATGCCATTGGTGGGGCCGCCATTGATGAGTTTGGTCAAGCCTTGCCGCGCGCAACATTAGCAGCATGCGAAGCGGCTGATGCTATTTTGTTTGGCTCTGTAGGAGGCCCAAAGTGGGAAGGCTTACCACCGGATCAGCAACCAGAACGAGCGTCACTTTTACCGCTTAGAAAACATTTTGGTCTGTTTTGTAATCTACGTCCTGCGCAGTTACTCCCGGCTTTAAGCAAGGCATCACCACTGCGTGCTGATATTAGCGAGCGAGGCTTTGACATTTTATGTGTGCGTGAGCTGACAGGAGGTATCTATTTCGGTGAGAAAGGCCGTGAAGGTACAGGATTGGAAGAGTCAGCTTATGACACTCAACGTTATTCAAGAGCTGAAATTGAGCGCATTGCGCGCTTTGCATTTGAAGCGGCAAAGTTACGCAGTAATCATGTGACATCTGTAGACAAAGCGAATGTATTGGCTTCTAGCGTATTATGGCGTGAAGTAGTCACGGAAGTCAGCAAAGACTATCCCGAAGTAAAGCTTGATTATATTTACGTTGATAACGCAGCGATGCAGTTAGTTAAGCAGCCGCAGCAATTTGATGTGCTGCTATGTGACAACTTATTTGGCGACATTCTATCTGATGAATGTGCCATGATCACCGGCTCTATGGGGTTGCTGCCTTCAGCGAGTTTGAATCAATCAGGTTTTGGCTTGTATGAACCTGCTGGTGGTTCAGCTCCTGATATCGCTGGCAAGGGCATTGCGAATCCTATCGCACAAATTCTCAGTGCGGCGTTGATGCTCAGATATTCTCTTGGTCAGGATGAAGCCGCACGCAGTATAGAAAAAGCGGTTGCAGAAGCGGTGGCATCTGGAATTGGCACACCTGATATTTTTCCAAGCGCTGGCTACACCACACAAGATGTAGCTCAGGCAATCGTCGCAAGAATTTAATGTTAATTTGAGCTGACAGTCTTCGTCAGGCGGTCAGCGAAGTTGAGGATGTAGCAAGTGGCACAAACCTTATACGACAAAATTTGGCAATCTCATGTGGTTGCGAAAATTAATGAACAAACCGATTTGCTTTACATTGATAGGCATTTAGTACATGAGGTGACATCTCCACAGGCCTTTGCTGGACTGCGCGAGAAGAACCGTGTGGTACGTTGCCCTGAGAAAACTTTTGCAACCATGGATCACAACGTATCGACCAAAAGTCGCTCGTTAGATGCCGCAAGCGATGTGTCTAAAAACCAGCTTATGGCGTTGGCACAAAACTGTGAAGAGTTTGGCATAGTTCTGTACGATTTGAACTCGATTAATCAAGGAATTGTGCATGTTATGGGGCCTGAGCAGGGGATAACTTTACCTGGCACAACCATTGTTTGTGGTGATAGTCATACCTCAACTCATGGGGCTTTTGGTGCACTGGCTCACGGTATTGGTACTTCTGAAGTAGAGCATGTGCTGGCCACTCAAACCCTCCAACAGAAAAAAGCCAAATCACTGAAAATTCAAATTAATGGGTTACTTCGTCCAACGGTCACCGCGAAAGATCTCATTATGGCGGTGATTGGTAAATTGGGGACTGCGGGGGGCACCGGATATGTTGCCGAATTTTGTGGTAGCGCGATAGAAGCCTTGTCGATGGAAGCTCGGATGACTCTGTGTAACATGAGTATTGAAATGGGTGCTAAGGCTGGTTTAATCGCGCCCGACGAAATCACGTTTCAATATTTAAAAGGGCGTCCCTTTGCGCCTCAAGGAGAAGATTTTACTTCTGCCGTAGAGTATTGGAAAACCTTCCATTCAGACGAGGGCGCGCAGTTTGATTTTGTAGTAGAAATGGACGCTGCGGATATTCAGCCTCAGGTGACATGGGGAACCAGTCCTGAGCAGGTGATTGGTATTGATGAAGTGGTACCAGACCCAGATCTTGAAACTGATTTGATAAAAGCGGATGCTATTCGCAATGCCCTAAAATATATGGGGCTTACAGCGGGGCAAAAGCTGTCGGATGCGAAAGTTGACACGGTGTTTATTGGTTCTTGTACCAACAGCCGTATAGAGGACTTACGTGCGGCAGCCGAGATCGTAAAAGGTAAACATGTAGCTCAAGGTGTTGAAGCGCTGATTGTGCCAGGTTCAGGCTTGGTGAAACAACAAGCTGAGCAAGAAGGGTTAGCTGATATTTTTAAAGCCGCAGGTTTTGAATGGCGCGAACCGGGCTGTTCAATGTGTTTGGCAATGAATGATGACCGGCTTGAGGCGGGTAAACGTTGTGCGTCAACATCTAACAGAAACTTTGAAGGGCGACAGGGTCGTGGTGGTCGAACGCACCTGGTTAGTCCAGCGATGGCGGCTGCTGCTGCCATTGCGGGTTATTTTACCGATATTCGAGGACAAGCTTAATGAGTTGTTATCACCAAGGGTTATTGGCACCACTAGACAAAAACAACGTGGATACGGATCAGATCATTCCTAAGCAATTTCTAACATCGACCAGTCGCGAGGGCTTTGACAAAGCGTTATTTTATGATTGGCGTTATTTAGATAGTGGTGAGGAAAATCCAGACTTTGTGTTGAACCGAGCGTGTTATAAAGGGGCTTCTGTGCTACTTACACGCGATAATTTTGGTTGTGGTTCTTCTCGAGAGCATGCCCCATGGGCGCTCAAGCAATATGGCTTTACGGTTATCCTAGCGCAAAGCTTTGCTGACATTTTCTTTAATAACTGTGGCAACAATCAAATGTTATGTATTGCGCTGCCAGCCAGTACATTGGATGCGCTTTTTGAATTGACTCAAAAGCATGACGATATTCAAGTGGAAGTGGACTTGGCACAGCAGCAGTTGCGCAGCCAGTATTTTGATGCAATTGACTTTGAAGTACGCCCAGACATTAAAGCTCGGTTACTTAGTGGCCTAGATTTTATTGGTGAAACTGAACAGCTTAATAATCAAATAGATGCATTTGAACAGCAGCTAAAAACACAGCGACCTTGGCAGTAATGGCGTTAGAGTAGCGTCGAGTTTAAACGTATTTGATTGCAACAGACCAAAGAGCTGGCTACTCTTTGGTTTTTTATTTTAGGCACTTAGATAATGAAATATATTGCTCTTAGTACGCTGGCTTTGGCCAGTATGACAGTTTTTTCTCGCCCCGCACCATTGGTTTCAATTGCGACCCATGACGCATTTTTCAATCAGATTGCTCAACATTGCGGTAAGGCATTTGAAGGAGAAGTGTCAGTAGATAACGCTTCAGGTCCAAGTAGCTTTGCGAACAAAAAGTTAATCATGCACGTGCGTCATTGTACTGAGCAACAATTACAAGTGCCGTTTCATGTCGGTGATGACGCTTCACGAACTTGGATAATCAGTAAAACAGGAAGCGGTCTGAGTTTAAAACATGATCACCGCCATCAAGATGGTAGTGATGATGCATCGACCATGTATGGAGGGCATACAGTTGATGCTGGATACAACAATGTACAGTCGTTTCCGGCAGATCAGTATTCCAAAGAGTTATTTGTTCGCCAAGGTATCCCGCAATCTGCCGGCAACACATGGCAAATGTTTATTTATGAAGACAGCTTTAGCTACCGCATGGTCCGCGAAGGCAGAGAGTTTCGAGTCGACTTTGACCTGACACAACCGATTAAACCACCTGCTGCTCCTTGGGGATACAAAGATGAATAATCGGAATTAAATTCGCGCTTCTGGGTTTTAGTGGCTATTTTTATGTGGTCACTAAAGCGTCGTTCTGGTTCGACGTTGCATGTATAAGGAAGCGCCATGGCTATAACAGAAAGACAAAAAAAATTGGTACAAAGTAGCTTCGCCAAAGTAGAGCCCATCTCAGAGCAAGCTGCTGATATCTTCTATACGACCCTATTTGAATACGATCCAGCGTTAAAACCATTGTTCAAACATAGTATCAAATCCCAAGGTCAAAAACTTATGGCGACATTGAAGCTGGCCGTTGCGGGATTAGATGACTTGGAAAAACTGATACCTGTACTTCAGGGCTTAGCTGAACGTCATGTTGGTTATGGGGTAGAAGCAAAAGATTTTACACCGGTCGGCAACGCCTTATTACATACGCTGAAAGTTGGTTTAGGTGATGATTGGGATAGTGAATTACGTCAGGCTTGGGTTGATACTATACATGTTGTAGTTGATGTAATGAAAGCTCACTCCTTTAGACAGTAGTGACATTGCAAAACGGCTGGAACGTACTGATTTGATAACCAGCCGTATTGAAAATTACTTGATACAGCGCACCTCTGCGATGAGATCTGGCTGGTATGGTCTTGGTGACGTTGGTAACTTTTCAAGACTCTGCACCCCTTGTTGCAAGGTAATTTGCGCAGTGCTCCCTTGGCATAAGCGTTTGCTATGGCGTAGTAAAAACACACTTTGTTGCAAAAAATGCCGATAGTTATCCGATTTTATCTGTAATAAGTAGTGTGCATTATTATACTGAGTTTGCTCATAGTGAACTTTATGATCAAAGTCATAATGCTTTTCGGGTTTACCTTGTTCTGTTTTGGTATGCTGACAAGCACTAAGTAGCAGTATACTTGATACAATCAATATACTTGTAACATATTGGTTATTATGGCTATTTAACCTTTCTGAGAGCATGTATGCTTGATCCATAAGTTTTAAATCAAATTAAGTCTAACATACAGAGGGTTATCTCGTTGTTAAATCATCTGAAGAAGTTATTACAAAGCGCCACAACGCAGGTTCCAAAGCCGCTGGAACTTGAATTTAATACTGCACTTGCAGCATTATTGGTTGAAGTTATGCGTGCTGATGGTAAAACGTTGGCAAGTGAACAGGATAAAATTCGAGACATACTTACTAGTCGATGTCAGTTGGCGGCTCAACAGGTTGAACGACTGCTAAGCCAAGCCCAACAGCATGTTGAACACGCGATAGATTTATATGCATTTGTTAAGCAAATAAATCGTCAAACTTCAGATATAGAACGTATCGAGATCATTGAGTTACTTTGGCTTGTCGCATTCGCTGACGGTCACTTAGACAGTCATGAAGATCATATCATTCGTAAAATATCGGGGCTTTTATATGTCGCTCACGTTGACTTTATAGCCGCAAAAATAGCTGCACAAGAAGCCATGGAAGAATAGCCTGCGCTGAAAATAAACACCATTGTCCTGATAGACGAGCGGGTCCATTAAATGACCCGCGAAAAACGTGCTGTTTTTAACTGTTGTTGTAAGTAAGCATCAAAGCACATACAGATGATCCGAATAAACAGATTTCCTTTACTAGTTACAGTTATTTTTTTTGGAGTTATCTCTACTAAACCATCTTCAGCCAGTGGTGCAAGGGCACGCAGAGCATCCGCAAAGTGGCTGTTAAAATCTAGGTTGTGTATTGCTTCAAATTGCGAGATATCTAACTCGAAGTGACAGATCAGCTGCTTGATCACCGCCGCTCTAAGTTTGTCTTCATCGTTTAGTTTCATGCCTTTGTGAATGGCAAACCCCTGTTGGTTTACGGCATCATAATAAGCCTTGAGTTCTTTTTCATTCTGTAAAATAGCATTGCCTATTTGTGAAATAGATGAGACACCCAGACCCAGTAAGTCGCACTCCCCATGAGTGGTGTAACCCTGAAAATTGCGATGTAGCTTACCGTGCTGTTGTGCAATAGCCAGTTCATCCTGTTTTTTAGCAAAGTGATCCATGCCAATAAATTGATAACCTGCCGCCGTCATTTGCGCGAGGGTATTTTTAAACATGGTTAGCTTTTGCTCAGGAGTAGGCATATCTGCTTCTTTTAATTTGCGCTGAGCTGCGAATTTATCGGGTAAGTGAGCATAGTTAAACACAGAAACTCTGTCTGGACTCAGTGCGATGAGCTTTTCAATACTTTGAGCGAAGCTTTCAGGAGTTTGATGCGGGAGCCCGTAGATCATATCAGCATTTATGGACTTAAATCCTAGCTCTCTTGCTTGTGTTAGTAATGCAATCACATCTTCCATATGCTGAGGGCGATTCACTGCCTCTTGCACTTGATCATTAAAATCCTGGACACCAAATGAAACACGATTAAAGCCAAGGGTCTTCAAGTGTTCAAGCATGTTGTTAGCCAATGAGCGAGGGTCTATTTCTATGCTACGTTGTGCCTTAGGCGTAAAAGTAAAATGTTGTTCCAGCATGCTAAGCAGGCGACTCATTTGGGCTGGACTCAAAAAGGTGGGGGTACCACCACCTAAGTGCAACTGTTCAACTTGGTAATGTGCAAACAGTGGTGCTTGCGCTTTTATCTCTAACTCTAGATTATCTAAATACGTATCAGCCTTGTGCTGATGGCGCGTTACTATCTTATTGCAACCACAGTAGTAGCAAAGTTGATGACAAAATGGGATATGAACATACAGTGACAGTGAGTGACTACTCGAAGCTTGAATTGCTGCACGTAGCGCCGCTACATCATAACCTGACTGTAGAGACAACGCAGTTGGATAAGAAGTATATCTGGGGCCAGAGACATTATACTTTTTTATCAGGGAATCATCCCAAGTTGGTAAATTAATCACGTTAAGCACTCACTTTTTCGCACATAAGTTGGGAGTGTTAGTATAGGACTAGGCATGATGCTGAGTATTGATCTGCCGCAAGGATGTGATGCGCTCTTTCGAGCACATCACGAAGGGGGTTAGAGCTTAAATTGATTAACCGTACCGTTAAGGGCCTTAGCGAGGTCATTCAAATCTTTGGCTTCGCTTGCTAGTGTTTGAGCATGATGAGCCGTACTGTTGACCAAATCATTAATGGTATTGAGACTGTTGTTAATGTCTTCGGCCACCACCGTTTGTTCTTCGGTTGATGTGGCGATTTGATGACTTTGATCTTGTACTGTCACTACTGAATCGGCAATTTCTCGTAGTGAGTCAAGCACGCCTTGAGTTTGTTCTACAGTGCTTTGCGCCTGCTCCTGACCTTTTTGCATCATACTTGATGCTTGCTGAGCTATCTGCTGTAAGCGCGAAATCATGTTGCGAATATCATCGGTAGACTCTTGTGTGCGACTTGCCAGTGAGCGTACTTCATCGGCTACAACAGCGAAACCACGGCCCTGCTCACCAGCGCGCGCAGCCTCAATAGCCGCATTCAGTGCCAACAGGTTAGTTTGCTCTGCAATGCCATTGATAACGTCAATGACGGCACCGATATTACTGGTTTCTTGCTCTAAGCCAGAAACAACTTTCGCCGCTTCACCGATATGTGCGGATAGCTCGGTCATCACTTGTTGCGCTTGATTTGAACGAGTGGCACCGTCTTGTGTCATACGTTGCACGGTTTCAGCTGCTTGGTTAGTTTCTTGTGCATTGCGGGAGATTTCCGTCACTGTGGCGGCCATTTCAGTTACCGCAGCACTAACGCTATCTACTTGTTCTTTTTCTTGTTGAATTTCAGAATTGGTACTTGTTGAGACATCACTCAATTGTGCGGCTGCATTTCCTAACTGCGAAGCTTGAGCCGCTGTATCAAGCATCATGGCACGTAGTTTATCAATGAAAGTATTCATATGATGGGCAAGCTGACCCACTTCATCTTGACTAGTGATATTAATACGTTGAGTTAAATCACCATCACCCGAGGCTATATCACGCATGGTTAGCGTCAATGTAGTAATGGGCTTGGCTATCATATGCGTTGCCCACCAGATCATGGCAACCACAATTGCAAGAATGACAACCACTGAGGTGATTGTGGTCATAACAGCCTGCTCTACCGGTTCTTCAATCAAACTCACCGGAATGAGAATACCGAGGCGCCAATCTAAAATTGGGGTTTCCAGCTCCACCGTGTTGAATACGACGTAGTATTCTTTACCTTTTAATGTAACAACAGAGGTGCCAGATTTGTTACTTTGCATTTGTTGATTAAGTTGGCTAAACCCGTGGGTATCAGCAAAGCGTTGTTCCAGTGCCTCTAAACCTTCTTTGCCATTGGGGCCCTCATCGGTAATGGAGAGGTCATGTCCCGTTTGTTTTGATAAGTGAACAACTTTAAAGTTATTGTCGAGTAAGAAGCCATAACCTTGATCATGAAAGCGAATGTCTTCAACTAACGCACTGATACGATTAATTTGTAGATCAACCCCGCCAATCCCGACTAATTCACCACTGCTGTTACGTACGGGCTGTTGTACAACTGCAGATACAGCACCGGTATTGATATCAACAGTGGGTGTGCCAACATACAAATCATTGTTATTTAGAGCGTCTTGCCACCAACCTCGCTTGTAGGCGTAATAAGGATTTCCATCGGCGAACTTGGAGGTGCGTTCATTTTCTTTAAAGTACTCACCTGTTTTTGCAGAGCCAAAGAAAGCAGATAAGACATTTTCATCGCCGCTACTAATACGAATGAAATCCTTGTTGATATCTTCATAACCCTCCAGTGTGGATAGATCACTTTCTCGGGTATCGTATTGCTCAAAAAAAGCAATCATATATGGGCTGGTAATAAATGACTTAACCAGTTTACCGTATTGAGCAAAAAACGACTCCATCGAGAGTTTTTCGCCATATAGGTAGCTTTGAGCTTCGCGTTCAACACCCTGTCGCGACAAGGTCGCAATGTGGTTCACAAAATAGCTCGATGCAATAATCAACAGCACTGAAATGGTGCCGCCTATGAGTAGGAGGATTTTTTTCCTCAAAGATAAATTTTCAAGCATGGTATGTTCTTTTTCTTGGTAATGCGCAAACCTTAATCAAACCATATCTGTTACTGCTTTGCTACCATTTGCGCTGAGCGATATTGTTTACGAGATACTAAGTATAGTTTAAAGAGCCATCGTTTTAATAATAAATACAAGTGATACGGGCACGGCTTAGAAATGTCTGTTTCTTTTTTGTTGACGTGGTGTTTTTATGGTGTTTATATAATGTTGCCACATGGGGTGGCTAATTTAATTCATGTAAAAGGATATTTTTATGAAAAACATTGTTATTGCGTCTTTGGTTATAGGTATGCTTAGCGGTTCAGTTTTCGCAGCTTCAGAAAAAACTAATGAAGTTGTAGTTGGTTCGTTTGGAGAGATCACCACAGGAAGTGGATATACTACAGCTGAAATGTCTATACCAGAGTATAAGAAGTACTTTCGGTATATTGGCAGTACAGATGAAGTGGCGAATATTACTAGTAAATGTCGTATTCTTACTTATGTTTATCATGACTCAGATTTTAATAATATTAAACCTGTAGACTATCGTATTCAAGCCTATTCCAAGACAAAGCTCTATAGAGATTACCAAGGGCTGAGAAATCGCTTTGCGTCAGCACAAAGGTTATGTTAGTGCTAGGTAGCTGAAAGGGAAATTATGGTGTAGTTATTACTACACCATTATAAAAACAAACAAAACAAAAAAACGCCCAACGAGGGGCGCTTTTGATAAAGGAACTGGTTCACCTAATAGGTTTACCGAGTCGGCTTAATTAGCCACGAGGACCTGCCTGTTTGATGGCGTCAGAAACATCGTATTTTGCGAAGTTTTCTTTAAAGTCCGCAGCCAGTTTAGCCGCATACTCAGCATATTTGCCTTTGTCTTCCCATGTATTTACAGGGTTAAGTAAGGCGCTGTCTACACCTGGTACTGCAACTGGTACATCTAGGTTGAGTGATTCAATGTGAGCGGTTTCAACATCCGCTAGTTTGCCAGATACAATCGCATCGACAACAGCACGTGTAGTTGGAATGTCAAAACGCTTACCAATACCGTAAGGGCCACCAGTCCAACCTGTATTTACCAAGTAAACCTTCGCGCCAAATTCACGTACACGCTTCATTAGAAGCTCAGCGTAAACACCGGCTGGACGTGGGAAGAAAGGTGCGCCAAAGCAGGTTGAGAATGTTGATTCGATGTCAGCAGTTGAGCCGATTTCAGTTGAACCTACTTTTGCAGTGTAACCACTTAGGAAGTGGTAAGCCGCTGCTTCTTCTGAAAGGATAGATACCGGAGGTAAAACGCCACTCACGTCACAGGTCAAGAACACAACTGCCTTTGGTTCACCTGCACGGTTTTCTACTTTACGCTTTTCTACGTGCTCAAGCGGGTAAGCTGCACGGGTGTTTTGCGTTAGGCTGGTATCTTTAAAATCAGGTACACGGTTTTCATCAAGTACCACGTTTTCTAGGATGGTACCGAATTTGATGGCATTCCAGATAACAGGTTCATTCTTTTGTGACAAGTCGATACATTTCGCGTAACAACCGCCTTCAATGTTAAATACACTGCCCGGTGCCCAGCCATGCTCGTCATCACCAATAAGGAAGCGAGTAGGGTCAGCAGATAGCGTTGTTTTACCCGTACCAGATAAGCCGAAGAATAAAGCTGTATCACCTGCTTCACCCACGTTTGCACTACAGTGCATTGGTAATACGCCCTTGGCAGGTAGCAGGAAGTTTTGTACTGAGAACATTGATTTTTTCATTTCACCAGCGTAGTGCATGCCAGCAAGAAGTACTTTTCTGTCTGCAAAGTTGATGATCACAGTACCATCGCTGTTTGTACCATCGCGCTCAGGGTCACAAACAAATGAAGGCACATTCATTACTTGCCACTGAGGTAAGTCAGATGCATTGTAACGTTCAGGTTTAATAAACATGTTCTTAGCAAAAATATGGTGCCATGCAGTTTCTGTCGTAACCACTACCGGCAAGTAGTGCTCTGGATCTGCACCCACTTCTAAGTGAGAGACGAAGTGGTCTTTGCTTTGTACGTGTGCTTCAACACGAGCCCATAGTGCATTAAATTTTTCAGCATCGAATGGGCGGTTAACGTTACCCCATTGGATGTCATTTTCAGTGCTTGGCTCTTTTACGATAAAACGATCACTTGGTGAACGGCCTGTACGACGGCCAGTATTAGCTACGAAAGCCCCATTTGCGGCTAAAGTGCCTTCACCACGGCTAATGGCGTGTTCGACAAGTTCGGCTGCAGTTAAATCGACAAAACGAGTAGCGCTTGAAGTCATGTTATTACCTAAATGTGAGAATTGAACGGGATAGCTCTGAGTTCTTAAGCTGAATTTATAGTACCAGATGGTTTTGAGATATTCGAGCTTTTGGAGGCTCTAAAAAGGCATAAAAACGTCAAAAAACTTAAATAATTTCAATGATACCGGTGTCATGAAAATTACTAAATTTGTGATACCGGTGTCATTTTTTGACAACAAAAAAGCCGTCATTTCGACGGCTTGATATTGGAAACATTCGCTAAGGCAAATTTAGTTAAAAATAGCCTTAATGTCGTCCTTGCTGAAAACGTAGTTTTTCAAGCAATAATGACAGCTGATATTGATCTCACCTTGCTTTTCAATATCTGCAAGCAGCGCTGCTTGACCCACATTAACTAACGCATTAATGGTTTTTTCTCTGCTACAACCGCAAACGAAGTTAATTTCCTGAGGCTCGAACAGTTGTGGGTTGTCTTCGTGATACAAACGTGTCAGCACGGTTTGTGCATCTAAGTCCAGCAATTCTTCATCTTTAATGGTATTGCTCAGCGCTTCTAAATGTACAAAGTCCTCTTGTGACTTTTCTTTGTCCACAGGCAGTACCTGCAAAAATAGCCCCGCAGCTTTGACGCGCTCACCTTCGGTACTTGTGGCAAACCATAAGCGAGTTTTAAGCTGCTCAGATTGTGTAAAATAATCTTCCAGGCATGCAGCTAACGAATCGGATGTTAGTGGCACGATCCCTTGGTAACGCTCCCCTTTGATGGGGGTAATGGTAATAACCATGTAGCCTTTACCCATCAGGTCAGGAACCGTTGTGCCAGTAATGTCACCTTGTAGTCTTGCAACACCACGCATGTTTTGCTGATGATCACCATTGATAACTGCATACTTTACTGGGCCGTCGCCTTGTAACTGTACTGCTATGTCACCTTCAAACTTTAAAGTGGCCGTCAATAAACTGGTCGCAACTAATAACTCACCGAGTAATGCTTGCACTGCTTGTGGATAGTTATGTCCGGCAATGATCTCATTAAAGGTATGATCAATTTGTACCAGTTCGCCGCGTACATCGAGTTTTTCGAAAATATAGCGGTGGAGTAAATCAGGTTGCATTTATTAAATCCTAGCTTGATTTCAATTTGAGTAGTTCGCGTCTTTGCTTTTTGTCCGGTTTGTTAACAGGATGTGGTGCAAAAAAGCTGTTGTTCTTGCGCGCTATTGCATTTTGCTCGCGTTTTATTACACTTTGTTCCGATTCTCGGTAAGATTGCAGTGCAATGGGCGCTGCTTGGCGTTTGTCGAGTAACACTAAAACAGTGACTTCTTTCTCATCAAACCCCTGTGCTAGCTTAATGGTGGCACCGAGTTCAACTAACTTACTGGGTTTACAGCGTTGCCCGTTATAGTGTACTTTACCTCCTTGGACCATTTCTCGAGCGATCGCTCGAGTCTTGTAAAACCGTGCAGCCCATAGCCATTTATCTAGCCTGACGGCGTCATTTTGCTGTGGTTGTTCGGAGGATTTTTTAGTCACAATTTATTAACCATAAAGAATGTGGAATAATGCGACAAATTTAGCATATTTCAATGTTCAAAAAAAGGTCGTGGAACTCTCGCGATGTATTGTGTTCAAAGGGATACCCATTGACCACTCAGTGAAGACAAACTGTCATGTTAGTGCGCTTGTTGAATTTACACTGAAAAGGTACACTGGGAAGCTCAATAGAATAAGAAAAGACGGATATGGAATTACAAATACAACAGTTACAAAAAGTATTGCTCGGGTTACCCCATGCAAAACTCAGTCGTTTAGTGGTTTTATTAGCTGTTGTTTATATCGCTTATTTAATGTCTCAGCTATTTTGGTTGGTATGGCCTCAGCCTGTAACGCAGCCGTTACCTTCTATGTCGTCGGTTTATGCCTCAACCAGTTCAGCTGTGAACAGCCAATCAATCATCCAACAAAACTTATTTGGTGATGCTGGTAGTAAGCCTGAAGAACAACCCCAAGCTATTGTTTCCGATGCCCCTCAGACTGCTTTAAATGTACGCCTAACGGGAATAGTGGCAGTGAGCTTAAATGACAGAGCAGGCCTTGCGATCATCGAATCTCAAGGTAGACAATCTACTTACGAAGTTCAACAAGCCATTGAAGGGACTCGTGCCAAGTTGGCTCAAGTGTTACCCGACCGAGTAATTTTAGACGTGAGCGGTCGTTTTGAAACCTTGATGCTTGATGGACTTGAGTACTCTACAAGCGTCGCTATGCCAGTGGCCCCTAAGTCTTCAGCCAGTGAGCGTCCATCGCAAAATAATCGCCCGCAGTTGATGCGTCGTGAGGTACCCAGTGAGCTTGAGCAAACGAAAGAAGAACTTTTGCAAGACCCAGGCAAACTACTTGATTATATTCGCATTACGCCAGATCGCAGTGCGGGCCAGTTATTAGGCTATCGCTTGAGTCCGGGCAAAGACCCCGACTTGTTTAGCAAGATGGGACTAAAAAATAATGATTTAGCTGTTGCTATCAATGGCTATCAACTCACGGACATGAAACAGGCTATGTCAGCCATGAATGAGCTAAGAAACAGCACAGATGCGACCATTACCATAGAGCGTGATGGCCAGATCATGAGCGTGCAATTTAGCCTGTAACAATAGTAAATTTGGAGTTTAAAAATAATGGGTAATAAGCTACACCTCACAAAAATCAAAAAAGGGTTAGCTAGATATGCGGCTCTGATGTTAGCAGCTGGATTGTCGCTTTCTGTGTCTGCTGTCGAGTATGCTGCCAACTTCAAAGGAACCGATATTAATGAGTTTATTAATATCGTTGGCAAGAACTTGAATAAAACCATCATTATTGACCCGAACGTGCGCGGCAATATTAATGTGCGCAGTTATGAGTTGATGGATGAGTCATTATATTACCAGTTCTTTTTAAACGTCCTTGAAGTTTACGGTTACTCGGTAACTGAGATGGAAAGTGGCGTACTAAAAGTAGTACGCAGCTCAGATGGCAAGAAAGGCAATGTTCCTTTAGTTGCAGGCGAAGAAATGGGTAACGGCGATGTGATGGTCACCCGAGTAGTGCGCGTCAAAAATGTAAGTGTACAAGAGCTTGGTCCGCTTATTCGTCAATTCAGTGATCAAAAAGATGGTGGTCATGTTACCAACTTGAACTCGGCAAACGTGATGATGTTGACGGGGCATGCCGCGTCGGTGAACCGTTTGGTTGATATTATTAAATCAGTTGACCAAGCTGGCGATAAACGTGTTGATATCGTCAAACTTAACCATGCTACAGCCGATGATGTGGTAACGGTTGTTGATAACATCTACAAAGATAGCGGTAAAGGGGCCATTCCTGACTTTTTAATCCCAAAAGTGGTCGCTGATAGCCGAACCAACAGCATTATCGTCAGTGGTGAATCTCAGGCGCGTAGTCGTGCCACAGAATTAATCAAACGCCTTGATAATGAGTTAGAAAATCAAGGTAACACCAAAGTGTTTTATCTCAACTACGCCAAAGCGGATGACTTGGTAAAAGTACTGCAAGGTGTTAGTAAAACCCTACAAGAAGACGCACAGGGTGGCGCTAATAATACCCGTAGCCGCACCAACAAGAATGAAACCAGTATTGAAGCACACCAAGATTCAAACTCTTTGGTGATCACCGCTCAGCCAGATACCATGCGTTCACTGTCACAAGTTATTGAAAAGCTAGATATTCGCCGTGCTCAGGTACTGGTTGAAGCGATAGTGGTAGAGGTATTCGAAAGCGATGGTATTAACTTCGGCTTGCAGTGGATCTCAGAGCAAGGCGGCATGTTGCAGTTTAATAACGGCAGTACGGTACCCATTGGTTCACTGGCGGTTGCTGCGGAGCAGGCAAGAGACAAGACCGTTACCAAAACTATCACGGGTCAAAATACTGAATTAAAAGAATATGATGAAACCATTGAAGGTGACTTAGGCCCATTAGGTCAGTTACTAGGTGGTGTAAATGGTTTAGCCATGGGTATCATCAAGAATGACTGGGGTGCCATTGTGCAAGCCATTTCTAGCGATACTAAATCGAATATTCTTGCTACACCGTCTGTGACAACCATGGACAACGAAGAAGCGTCTATGATCGTCGGTCAAGAAGTACCGGTGATCACCGGTTCAACATCGGGCGATAACAATTCTAATCCGTTCCAGACTGTTGACCGTCAAGAAGTGGGTATTAAGTTAAAAGTGACACCACAAATTAACGATGGCAGTGCGGTACAGCTGACTATAGAACAAGAAGTGTCTAGTGTCAGTGGTGCTACAGCGGTTGATATTGCGGTGAACAAACGTGCGATTAACACCACGGTTATTGCTGATGATGGCGGTATGGTTATCCTAGGTGGTCTGATTGACGAAGATGTACAGGAAAGTGTCTCTAAGGTACCACTATTGGGTGATATTCCAGTACTTGGACACCTATTTAAGTCAACAGGGACTACTAAACGTAAGCGTAACTTGTTGGTATTTATTCGCCCGACCATCATTCGTGATAGCCACAGCATGAACAAGCTGAGCCATTCTAAATACAACTTCATTCGTACCGAGCAGCAAATTCAGCAAGATGATGGCATTGACTTGATGCCATTTGAGCAAACTCCCGTATTGCCAGAGTGGAATGACGAATTGGTATTGCCGCCTACGTACGAAGAGTATCTGAATGAGCAAAACAATAATGAGCGTAACAATGATGACTGATAACAAGGTAGAGGCGGTTACTGAAGTGCCTATTAGCGAGTTATCTACGCAAGAGATGCCAGCTGACGTGCTCGAACAATCAGAGCATGTGGCGCATTCACCGTTGCGACTGCCATTTGCGTATGCACGTCGAGAAGGAATGTTAATGAGTAAACAACCAAATGGCTTGGTTGTTTACTATCGTGGCGAATTAGATGTTGAAGTTTTATTGGAAGTACGCCGCGTCGCGGGTGAAGCATTTACTCTTGAGCACTTAGATGACGATAAATTTGAGCTGTTGCTTGAAGCTTCATATCAAAGAGATAGCTCAGAAACCCAACAAATGATGGAAGATATTGGTAATGAGGTTGATTTATTCTCATTGGCCGAAGAGCTTCCACAAACCGAAGACTTGTTGGCCGCGGATGATGACGCGCCAATCATTAAGCTTATCAACGCCATGCTAAGTGAAGCTATCAAAGAAGGGGCTTCGGATATTCATATCGAAACCTTCGAGCAGTCTTTGGTGATCCGCTTCCGTGTGGACGGTGTACTAAAAGAGGTGCTTAAACCTAACCGCAAACTGGCCTCTCTATTGGTATCACGTATCAAGGTTATGGCCAAACTGGATATCGCTGAAAAGCGTATTCCACAAGACGGCCGTATTAGTTTGCGTATCGCAGGACGTGCGGTCGATGTGCGTGTATCAACCATGCCATCAAGCTTTGGTGAGCGTGTGGTACTGCGTTTACTTGATAAGAACAATGCCCGTTTAAACCTTGAAGACTTAGGCATGACTGAGCGCAATCGTGATTTGTTTGCCGATATTATCAGTAAGCCCCATGGTATTATTCTAGTAACCGGTCCAACGGGTTCGGGTAAGAGTACCACTTTGTATGCGGGTATGAGCCAGATCAACTCAAAAGATCGCAACATTCTAACCGTTGAAGATCCTATCGAATACGAGATCCCTGGGATTGGTCAAACTCAGGTGAACACTAAAGTGGATATGACGTTTGCCCGAGGCTTGCGTGCGATCCTACGTCAAGACCCTGATGTGGTGATGGTGGGTGAGATCCGAGATTTAGAAACTGGGCAAATTGCTGTACAGGCTTCACTGACGGGGCACTTAGTTATGTCTACGTTACACACCAACACAGCAGCGGGTGCTATCACCCGTATGGAAGATATGGGTGTTGAACCTTTCTTACTGTCATCTTCGCTATTGGGTGTATTATCTCAACGATTGGTAAGAACGTTATGCCCAAATTGTAAAGAAGCACATCAAGCAGACGAGCGTGAGTGTGAACTACTAGGTGTACCGCATGGTGAAAATGCCATGATTTATCGTGCCGTAGGATGTGAAGAATGTAATTTCAATGGTTACAAAGGTCGTACTGGTATTCATGAATTATTGGTTGTCGATGAAACAATTCGTGAGCTTATTCACAGCGGTAAAGGTGAGCAGGCTGTAGAAAAGTACATTCGTAAAAACAGCCCAAGTATCCGCCAAGATGGTTTAGCTCGCGTACTTAAGGGCCAAACAACGCTGGAAGAAGTATTACGTGTAACGCGTGAGGAAGGTTAGTTATGGCGGCGTTTGAGTATCGTGCCTTAGATGGAAAAGGCAAAGATAAATCAGGGATCTTAGAGGCTGATACTGCCAAGCAAGTCAGGCAAATGCTGCGTGAAAAAGGGATGATGCCACTAGAAGTGTCGCCAGCCGCTGAGCGAGATAAACAGCAAAGTGGTGGCGGTGGGTTCACGCTATTCCAAGGTTACAAACCTTCGGTGGCCGACCTTGCTCTAATTACCCGTCAGCTGGCAACATTGATCCAATCTTCTTTACCTGTTGAAGCTGCGGTTATGGCTGTAGCTGAGCAATGTGAAAAGCCAAGACTTAAGCGGATGCTGATGTCGGTACGCTCAAAGGTCGTAGAAGGCTATACCCTAGCCGACGGCATGTCTGAGTTTCCACATGTTTTCGATAATTTGTATCGCTCAATGGTTGCCGCGGGTGAAAAATCTGGGCACCTAGATGAGGTACTGAACCGTCTTGCCGATTATACCGAGCAGCGCCAGCATATGCGCAGCCAAATCACGCAAGCCATGGTATACCCCACCATTTTGGTGATATTTGCAATTGCTATTGTATCGGTTTTACTAGGTACGGTTGTACCAAAGATATTGAAAACATTTGAAAAATCAAAGCAGGTTTTGCCTTGGACTACAGAGTGGGTGATGGCTGCTAGTAATTTCGTACAGAGTTACTGGCTTGTTAGTCTTGTGGTCATAATTGGCAGCGCGGTGGCATTTAAACGCGCGTTACAGCAGCCAAAGTTTCGCTTTTGGTATGACAGCAAAATGCTGATGCTACCGGGAATTGGTAAAGTGAGCCGGGGTATTAATACTGCCCGATTCGCACGAACGCTGAGTATTTTGTCATCTAGTTCAGTGCCGTTGCTTGAAGGGATGAAAATCTCGGGGCAAGTGTTGGAGAATGAAAAAATTAAGGCAGCGGTTGCGGAGGCTGCGACACGTGTTAGTGAAGGCGCCAGCTTACGTGCTGCGTTGCAACAAACTAAGTTGTTTCCGCCTATGATGCTGCACATGATAGCCAGTGGTGAGAAATCGGGTGAATTAGAGCAAATGCTGGAACGCGCAGCCAATAACCAAGACCGTGAATTCGAAAGCATGGTTAATGTGTCGTTAAAGTTACTGGAACCCGCTATGATAGCCAGCATGGCAGTGATCGTACTGTTCATTGTAATGGCAATATTGCAGCCAATAATGGCAATGAATAAAGCAGTGGGCTTATAGCCCAAAGCAAACAATTTGGCATGTGCATCGCATGCTGCACAGAGTTTAACTTTTGAGGGAAAATATCGTGAAGAAGCAAGCAGGTTTTTCATTACTAGAAGTAATGGTAGTACTGGTTATCATTGGTATGATCATGTCTATCGTGGCACCAAATATCATGGGCCAACAAGAAGAAGCAGCTTTGGATAAAGCTAAGTTAGATATTCAGCAATTGGAAGATGCAATGAATATGTACAAGCTAAAAAACAAGGCTTTTCCAACCACAGAACAAGGCTTAGAAGCGCTGGTAACACAGACCACGATTGATCCCGTACCTAAACGTTTTCCAGATGGTGGTTTTATCTCTAAATTACCTGAAGATCCATGGGGCAATCCTTATCAGCTAGTCAGCCCTGGAGAAATGGGGAAAGTAGACATCTTCTCTATGGGTCCAGACGGTGAAGTTGGAACCGATGATGACATTGGTAACTGGGATGAAGAAGAACAGCGCTAAGCCCCTATGAAGCCTTTATCACGTTCATACTCCAGCACGACTCAACCACGAGGATTCAGCTTAATTGAAATCCTTGTGGTAATTGTGATCATCGCGTTTGCCACCAAGATGGTGACATACAGCTTTGGCGGTGATATCGAGGAAGAGTTGGAAAAGCAGGCTTTACGGACCCATAGCGTGATAAATATGGCATCTGAGTTTGCGGTATTAAATCAGGTTGAACTGGGCTTTCATCTTGATAAGAATGTACTCGAGATGCTGGTATTTGATGGCGATAAATGGGCAACGTTTGAAGCCGAAGAGTTATACAAGCCAATTGAATTTGGTGAAGAATATCGGGTTGCTCTGAACATAGAAGATCTATCTTGGTCGCAGGATAATTTACTTGAGCAGGCAAACTGGCGTGAATTAATGGGGACCAGCGATGATGAGAGTTTACTGGAACTAAAAAAACTCAAAGTACCCCAAGTATTGATACTGTCGTCAGGCGAAGTGAGCGCGTTTCAGTTAACTGTTGAGTTAGCACAGCAAAGCGAGCCTGTTTATTTCATCGAAGGTGAGTTTATGGCGCCGGTGAAGCTTCGCAAGGAACCCGAAGAATGATACGTGTAATAGGCTTGGCAAGAAGCGTTGTAGGTAATACAGCCAAAGGCTTCACCTTACTAGAGGTGATGGTCGCAATGAGTATATGCGCGATGGCTGGTATCGCGGCTATGCAGGCGACGGGTGAGCACATTACTCATATCTCTGCATTGGAGGAACAAACGTATGCTTCTTGGGTTGCGGAGAATAAGCTGGTAGAAATGCGCGCTGGAGGCAGTGACTGGAAAGGCAAAAACGGCCTTAAGGGCGAAGAAGAGTTAGCCGAACGAGTCTGGTATTGGCAGCAAAAAGTGACAGCAACAGCAGATCCTAGTTTTGTGAAAGTCAACATAGAAATATTTAGCGACGAAGATCTTAAGCATTCCGTGTATGACCTGACAACCTTTATGCTCAAGGACAAATCATGATGCGCCAGCGCGGTTTTACGTTACTTGAAGTAATGGTTGCACTGGGAATATTGGCTTTTGTGGTGATGGGGACACATCAGATCCTAGATTCAACCATTAAAGCAAAAGAAGCATCAGAAGAAACTATTACAGAGTTGGAGTCTTTACAAACAACGTTTCGTTTGATGGATCAAGATTTTAGTCAGATGACGAAGCGAGAAGTGCGCAATGAGTCTGGAGATCTTAATCCAAGCTATGTGTTACATGGGCGTTTTGAATTACAGAGCCAGTTTGATGGCATTGCTTTTGTTCGTGATGGCTGGACTAACCCCATTAGTCTCTTACCTCGTTCAGAATTACAGGCGGTTGGTTACCGAGTAATAGATGACAAGTTAGAGCGTATTTACCGCGTGTATGTTGATGCATTAGATGGCGCAGAACCGCGCTCACAAGTTGTGATAGAAAATGTTGAGGAGCTCAAATTTGAGTTTCTTGATGATAAGCAAAAATGGCAGGAAGACTGGAATAAAAAGGCTTTGCCACTGGCAGTCGCAGTCACTTTGCAACTCAAAGATACCGCCCCTATCAGACGCCTGTTCTTAACTCCTGGTAATGGTAAAGAACAACAAGCACCCAGCAGCAGCAGTACTGGCACGGGACGTGATCAACAAGGGGTAGAGGACAAGCCTCAGGATGATCGGGATAGAGGGAGCAGAAGATGAGGCAACAGCGTGGCGCAGCGCTTATTATCGTTCTGTTCATTGTCGCACTGGCGGCGACTGTGGCGGCGGAAATGGCGGCCAATTTAATGGTACAAGTACAAAGGTCACAGAATATACAAACCCATCAGCAAGCTAAATGGTATAGCTATGGCGCCGAAGAACTCGTGAAGAAAGTTCTGCTTGAAAGTAAAAAAGATGACCCAGAAAAGGTGCATCTAGGTCAACCTTGGGCACTGAGTGAGGTTCCATATCCCGTTGATCACGGCACTTTAAGCGGTGAAGTGAGTGACTTACAAGCTTGTTTAAATTTGAATGCGTTACGTGCGCCAAAGAAGCAAGGTGCTTCAAGTACCGACACGAACCCTGCGCATAAAGCGCTGTTGTCATTATTGACAAATATTGAAGATTTGCCGCTGGATGAAAGCGAAGAAGCGCTGGCGGATAGCGTTTACGACTGGTTGGATGAAGACAGTATCACCTTTCGCTCAGGTGCGGAGGAAGATGAATATATGTCACGTACTACCCCTTATTTGAGTGCTAATAACCTACTTGCGTCAGAGTCTGAGTTACGGGTAATTAAGGGCTTCAACCCGCTGGTTATGGAGAAAATCAAGCCTTATGTGTGTGTGATCCCTGGAAATACGGAGCTTAAGGTTAACGTCAACACAGTAAAACCAGAACAAGCCCTGTTGCTCAGTGCCTTGTTAGAAGGCTTAAGTTCATCGGGTGCTGAAGCGATTATTTCAGCCCGTCCAGAAAAGGGTTTTGATAGTGTTGAAGAGTTTTTCACCGAGGCGAGAAACCAAGGTGCTCAAATAGATAAAGCAAGTGAAGAATTATTTACCATAGATAGTAATTATTTTAAGTTACGCGCAAAAGCATTGTTTGATGACAGGCGCTTTTCAATGACCTCAATTATTCAAATAAATCAAGGTCAAGCAACCATACTGGCGCGAAAATTTGGAGGCGTACAGTGACAGAAAAATTAGTGATCCGAACGGGTCAGTCACATAAAAACCCAATACATTGGTTGATTTTCTCATCAATAGATGAGCAAATTATTGCCAGTGGAGAATTAGAAAGCGCAGAGCAGCTGCCTCAGTTAGCTGAGAAGGCTGTGAATCGAGAAGTGACGCTCCTGTTGAGCGCATCTCAAGTGCAATTAAAGAATGTACCATTGCCCGCAAAATGGAATCGCAAATTAGAGCAGGCTTTGCCTTTTATGTTAGAAGAACAAGTCGCTTGTGATATTGATGAACTGTTTATTGCGACTGGCCAGCCGGTATTACAAGGCGAACAACACAGTATTGAAGTAGCAATTTGCAATAAGAACTGGCTAGAAGAATGGCTGACACTATTCAAAGAGCATGATATTGAACCTGCTCGAGTGCTGCCTGATGCATTGCTATTACCAGAACAGCAAGAAAAAGAGCTTTCAATGATTGAGCTCGGTCAGCAGTGGTTATGTCGTTTTGGACAATGGCATATCAGTGCTATCGAAAAAACTTGGGGTGCTGATTATCTCTATGCATTACAACCGAGCAAAATAGTGCATTACAGCCCCGCAGATGGATTGCCTGAGGTTGCACCAAAAGAGGCTAAAGAAGCAGAGTATGATTTGCCATTAGCACTGTTTGCAAAACAGTTGGATAAAGTTTCATTTAACTTGAGACAAGGCGTGTTTGCTACGAAGAAAAAGCAGCCGCAATGGTGGAAAGATTGGCGTAGTGGTTTGCTTGCTGCAGGCATTGCGGTAGGTTGCTTTGTTGTTGTGAAGGGCACTCAGTTGGTTATGCTACAAAAACAGGCTGACGAATATAAAGCGCAGGCGGTAGCAACTTATCAACAAGCCTTTCCAGGGAAAGTCGTTCGTCCACATCTATTGAAAAATCAGATTAAGAGTGAGCTGGATAAGTTAAGTGGTACTGAGCATGGTGGCTTTTTGGAGCTAACTAACCATCTTGTGGCGGTATACAGCGAAGTGGAAAACTTTACGCCTGAAACATTGCGTTATGACCGTCGTCGCAATGAGCTTAGGATCCGTGCAAGAGCTGATGGTTTCCAAGTTTTTGGTCAAGTGAAAGCAATTCTTGAACAAAGAGGCTTGGATGTACAACAAGGTTCACTAAATAACGATGGCGATGTGGTGATCGGCGAGATCCGACTAAGAGGTGATGCATGAAGCAGCAGGCATTAAAATACTGGCAGTCGCTTAAGGATCAAGAGCAGAAGTTACTGATTGTTGCAGCGGTTATCTTTGCCATTTTCGTGTTGGTAATGGGGATTTTCAGGCCATTAAGTGCCGCGGTAGAGGATGCTGAGCGTGATAAGCTGCGTCAGCAAGAGCTTGCTGCATGGGTTAGCAGTAGTATGGATAAGCTGAAAAGCAGCGCTCCCGGTGCTAAACCCATGCAAGCTGGCAATCTATCAGCTTTGGTGAATCGCACTCGGAATCAATATCAGATTAATATTAGTAAAATGCAACCCAGTGATCAGGCTCTTAGATTGACCATTGACTCTGTAGAGTTCAATAAGTTGATCGCTTGGTTGGATGAATTGAGCAATAAATATGGTGTAAAAATTGATAGTCTCGATCTGGCACAAGATAGTTCACCAGGATATGTGCGCGTTAGCCGCTTGTTGTTAGAGAATTAGATATGAAAAAAACAGTTAGTTTAGTACTCATTTTTATCGTCGCTTTTAGCCTATTTACTTTGTATAACATGCCGGCGTCAGTTGCTTTGCAGTTAGCGAATAAGCAAATCCCACCAAGCTTACAGATAGGTGCTGTAACGGGCACTTTGTGGCAGGGGCAAATGAGCGAAGTAAGAGTTAGTAACGTGCAATTGAACAATGTACGCTGGCGTATTGATGCACCAGCTTTGCTCAAGGGAGATATGCAAGGTAATGTTCGCTTTGGCAATGCACGTGACAAGTCAGAAATATCAGGCATGGGAGATTTCACTTTAGGGTTATTTGATCACTCAGTGAGCTTGTCTGATGCGTCTATTCGCTTTAGTGTTGAACAGGCTATATCGCAGGTTACTCTGCCCCTACCTGTTAATGCCAAGGGGCGAGTATTGCTCGACATCGATCAGTATCAAAGTGGAATGCCTTATTGTGAGTCTCTAAAAGGTGAGATCAGCAGCCCAGGTATTACGGTTGAAGGACTGACGGGGTGGTTTGATATTGGCCAATTAGCTGGTGACTTGAGCTGTAAGTCAGGAGATATCTCGGTACTCGTAGACCCTGAAAACCGCTTAGGTTTGCAAGCTGACGCGGTATTGGCTGAGAATTTTCAATTTCGTGTAGCTGGTAATATCAAGCCTGATGCGTCACTGCCAAAAGAAGTGCATGATGCGGTTAAGTTTCTCGGTCGTCCAGATGCCGATGGACGTTATCCGGTTAATTTATAAAGTTAATTATGCTTGATTTTAGTTTTACACCCGAACATGAGAAATTGCTAGCAAACTATTTAGCTTCGCGCAGCGAAGCAATGTCGCTTACGATGACTCAAGGGTACTTGTTCGCTTTGATCTGTGGTCCAAATGCGGTTGATGTAGAGCAATGGTTACATGATGTAAGCGCAGCCGATGATAAGATAGATGAGTCTGTGGTATTTGCGTTTATGGCTTTACATCATCACATTAGTGAGCAAGTTTTTGCAGGTCACTATCAATTACCATGGACAGCGCTCAGTGATTACCAGCAGCGTCATCAGTGGAGTATCGGGTTTATAACAGGGGCGCAACCTTATTTTGACGCTCTTCTCGTGGCGGATGCTCTAAGCTGTGAACTTAAAGAAGCGTTGCAAGTTGCAACCGAGCAACTTGCTTTTTTCTCGTTGTCACAGTCTCAGGTAAGTGATTATTGTGATCAGCTTAATTGCGACGAAGTCGAGTTTCTTGCTCAACAAAGCAATCTCGCCTGTGAGTTTGCAAAAGGCTATGCGCAGCTAATAGAAGTAGTTGCTGTGGCGAGTGGGTTGTACGATGATGAAGACGCTTTCTAAGCGATTTCTAGTTCGATGAGTGTACAACCCTTGTCACAACATACTTGGCCTTTTTGCGCGGCATCAACAGCTAAATTAAGCTTTAGCGGTTTTTGACACTGCTCACACAAAATTGTTTGTCCGGCACTGAGTTTTTTAAGTAGCTGTTTCTGTTTGTTAAATGAAGCAGCGCGTTGCTTATTTAGTTGGCTGAAATCCATTATAAAGTTCCTGTTTTTCCCATAGCGCTCTGTACAATATCACAAATACTTTCAAGCTTGTCTGTGAAAAAATATAAGCTCATTTCTCTTTCTAAACAATATTGTTTAAAAAATTGTCTCATAGCTGTGTCATCGGCCAATTGTTCATCTAAATGCTCTGTTTGCTCTTCATTAAGCGAGAGTTGTGCATCTATATTTGCACGGGCAATGGAGGCCGCACTTGGGCGTTGTACTTTAGTTGATTTACTTAATACTGAGATCAAATCTGTAATTAATTGTTCTCTGGGTTGTTTTATTAGTTCGATGTCTGTTGTACATAGTGCGACAATAACCAATACAAATATTAGAAACTTTTTCATAATCGCAGCAACTTTGATCTCATTAAATACAATGTCGCTTGGAGTGTAATAAAATAGCGCAGTGAAAAGCAAGTCTGAAAGGCCTTTGGTGTAACGAGCGGCTTTTGTGGTCAAAAATCTCTAGAACAGCTTGTCGTTTTATGAACTAAATGTGGCATTTGTTGGTATCAATCAACTAACAAGCTTGCGTATAATACCCTTATTCTGGTTGAGGTTACTTGTAGCAAGTACCTGTCGATCATAGCGGCCTAAGGAGCTTCGATGGACAAACAAATTAAAGTCAAAAATATTCCTTCAGAGGTAAAAATCCAACCACCTGATCAGTTGCAGCCGGACAGGTTTAACCCGCGTAATCGAATATACGTGCGTGCGGTCCAAGGATTACACCAATTGTTACGAAAGCGCATTGGTTTCGTCGGCATGTTAGCGTTTATGTTGTTGCCTTGGCTCAGTTTTAATGGTCAGCAAGCGGTACTTTTTGACTTGTTCGAGCAGAGATTTAATATTTTCGGGCTGACATTGTTACCGCAAGATTTGACCATTTTGGCATTTATTTTAATGATTGCTGCCTTTGCCTTGTTTTTAGTCACTACCTTTTATGGGCGAGTTTGGTGCGGTTATACCTGCCCACAAACGGTTTGGACTTTTATTTTTATTTGGTTTGAAGAAAAGTTTGAAGGCTCGGCTAATCAGCGCAAAAAGCTTGATCAGCGCGCCATGGACTTTGATAAGTTTTGGCGTAAAACTGCAAAGCACAGTAGCTGGATGTTGTTTTCTTTATACACCGCTATCACTTTTGTAGGGTATTTCACTCCAATCCGCGAACTATTGCCTGATCTTCTCACCTTTTCTGCTAGTGGCTATGCAACAGTGAGTATTCTTGTTTTTGCTGTGTGTACATACGGCAATGCGGGGTGGATGCGAGAAATCATGTGTTTGCATATTTGTCCATATTCACGCTTTCAGTCAGCCATGTTTGATAAAGACACTTTTACTGTGAGTTATGATGCTAAACGTGGTGAAGAGCGAGGCCCTCGCTCGCGCAAACAGGACCGTAGCGAACTCGAGTTGGGTGATTGTATCGACTGTAATTTGTGTGTGCAGGTTTGTCCGACAGGTATCGATATTCGCAATGGTTTGCAATATGAATGTATCAACTGTGGTGCGTGCATTGACGCGTGTGACGGTGTGATGGACAAAATGAATTATCCACGAGGACTTATCTCCTATACGACTGAGCGTAACCTTGAGGCATCGGCTGAAAAAACGAAACCAATTCGTGGTAAATTAGTTGGTTATGTGTGTATTTTACTGGTGCTGTCTGGCGCATTGGTTGCCAACGTTGCGATGCGAAAGCCAATGGAGTTGGATATTATTCGTGATAGAAACCAGCTTTATCGGGTCAACTTCGAAGGGTTAGTTGAGAATACTTATACCCTCAAGGTGCTTAACAAGGCGCAACAGGCACAGACATTTCATATTGAAGTACTTGGTCTAACAAAGTTTGAGTATCTAGGTAAGCAGCAAGTAACCGTTGAAGCTGGTCACTCATTAGATGTGCCGCTGTCTTTAATCATTGACCCTTATGACCTAAAAAAACCGGTAACAGAATTTGAATTTGCAATTTATCCGATAGATAAGCCGCAATCTAGGATCACACAAGCGACAAACTTTTTTAAAGGTAAATAGTCCAGTACACTAAGGTCCATTACTTAAAAGCGGGTTCTCCCGCTTTTTTTATAACAGAGAGATTTATGAGCGAATTCAGCTTTGCTAATTTAACACCCGACTTTATTTTAGACGCGATAGAGAGTATTTCGATATATCCCGAGTCTGGTTTGTTGGCTTTGAACAGTTACGAGAATCGAGTGTATCAGTTTATAGCTGAAGACAATTTCCGATATGTTGTGAAATTTTATCGACCTGGGCGTTGGAGCGATGAGCAAATACTTGAAGAACATCAGTTTGCATTTAGTTTACAAGAAGCTGAAGTGCCCGTTGTTGCACCAATTAAGATAAGTGGTGAAAGTTTATTCCACTATCAGGGCTACCGCTTTGCACTATTTCCTAGTGTAGGTGGGAGACAGTTTGAAATGGACAACCTTGATAGTTTGGAGATATTAGGACGATATATCGGACGCATGCATCGTGTGGCAGGTACCACCTCGTTTACCCACCGGCCAAGTGTTAATTGCCAGGATTATCTGCATAATGCTAAAGCAGCATTGGTTAAAAGTGAGATGGTGCCAATGCATCTGGAAACTCCATTCATGACGATTCTGGAGCAACTGATCACAAAAACAGAGCAAGAATATCATCAAGTTGATCAGATCCGTTTGCATGGAGACTGTCATGCTGGCAATATTCTGTGGGCCGGTGATAGCTTAATGCTTGTTGATTTAGATGATTGTCGACAGGGGCCTATGATCCAAGACTTATGGATGATGTTAAATGGCGATAGGCAGGAGCAGGTGATACAGCTTGATACTTTACTGTCAGGTTATGAAGAGTTTAATTCGTTCGAGCAGCGGCAGCTTAGTTTAATTGAGCCGCTGCGTGCGATGCGTATGGTTCATTACATGGGGTGGTTGGCAACGCGGTGGCAAGATCCTGCTTTTCCACGGAACTTTTCGTGGTTTGCAACTGACAAATACTGGGAACAACAGATTCTGGCACTGAAAGAACAGTTCGCGACATTACATGAGCCTGCGCTTAGATTAATTCCATAGAAAAATTGAGAGATATCCATGTTTAAAACGATAAAACAATCATTATTGATAATGTGTCTTCCTTTACTGGCGTTTGCTGTCAATGCAGCCGACTTCTCTGATGGTAAGCACTATCAAACGATAGAGAATAAAAAAAGTGAAACACCGAAAGTCACAGAGTTTTTCTCTTTTTACTGCCCACATTGTTACCAGTTTGAGCCAGTAGCATTATCACTAGAGGCAAGTTTGCCAGAAGGTGCTGAGTTTGAAAAAAGTCATGTAAACTTTTTAGGCGGTGCATCTGCACAGGTGCAAAGCAATCTAAGCTATGCATACATCATTGCAAAGCAAGCAGGTAAAGAAAAAGAAGTTGCCGCGCAGATCTTTGAAAGTATTCATATGAAAAAGGCTGACTTACATGATATTAAAGATGTAAAGCAGTTGCTTGCACTTAATGGGATCAGCGAGAAGCAGTTTGATGACAGCCTAAGCAGCATGTTGGTGATAGCACAAGAGAAACAGATGCAGGATCAGCAAGAATTGTTTAGTAAGCTAGGCGCATTAAAAGGTGTTCCTACCTTTATTGTTAATGATAAATACAAAGTTAACATGAAAGAAATTAAAAGCCAGGCTGAGCTGGAAGAGTTAGTTAAGTATCTGCTACAAAAATAAGAATCGGAGAATTTTATGTTGAAGTTAGTGAAGGCAGCATTAGTTGCCCTGATGTTGCCAATGCTTGCCAATGCGGCACAGTACGAAGAAGGTGTACATTATAAAGTGGTGTCTGAAAGAGGCACTAAAAAGCCAGAGGTGACAGAGTACTTTTCTTTCTATTGCCCTGCATGTAATGCGTTTGAACCACTTATAGCACAATTTAAAGCTAAGCTAGACGATGGGGTCAAGTTCAAAAAGAGCCACGTAGATTTCGTGGGTTCTCGTGATCCTGAAATACAAAAAATGATGGCCAATGCATTGGCAACTGCTGAGGTATTGCCACAAAAAGACGCGGTCATCTCAGCGCTGTTCACCCACATTCATACAAAACGTGGGAAGATTAATGAAGTGGCTGATGTAAAAGACATCTTTGTTTCACAAGGTGTGGACGCAGAAAAGTTTGATAAGCTTTATAAGAGCTTCTCTGTGCGCACAAAAGCTTCAAAAATGTCGCGTATGCAAGAGCAAATGCAAGAAAAGGGAGCACTAACAGGGGTGCCTACATTTATCGTTAATGGTAAATATCAACTGTTGTTACGTGAATCGAATACCACAACACCTGAACAGATCAGCGCCTTGATAAATTATCTAGCCGCTAAGTAAATCACGTTCAGTAAATTAAAAAGCCTCACTTCAATACAGTGAGGCTTTTAGCTTTTATAGAAGGCTTGTAAAGCGACCGCTATTAAGCAGGCCATAGAATAAGCCCACTGCGCCAGATATCATTCCTAAAACTAAGCCAGACGCACCCAATATTTGTCCCTTTATGTTTGCCTGATTGTTTTGATACAACAACTGATGAATTTTGTATTGTTTTATGGTTAATGTTATAGCTAAGAACACGTATGCCGTGACGGGGATAAGCCATCCCTGTGTAAGTATGTAGCCCAAAATCATAAGCAGTGAACAAGCAGCAATTGAGATGGAGCTTAGCATGCCAGTTTGTTGAACGGCCTGTTTTGTCTGCTCTTCATGGCATAACGCTGCTGTGCAGCGAGTGGCAATAGCATTGGCCATAAGTGCCAGTAGACCTCCTAAAAAAGCGCCTGAAAAAATAAATGAAGCTTTACTGAACCAGCCAGACTTAATGCCCAGACTTGCTGTAGTAGAGGTTGATGAAGCAGTCAGGCTCGGCAAGCTAGCAGTACTAATCGGGGCTGCTGATAGCAATATTTGCCCATATTTGGCCAGTACTTGCTCTTTTAACATATCTCGAGCTCTTTGCAGACGCTTACGAACCGTTGTGTCTGTGATCCCCAATAAAGTGGCAACGGTTTTACTATTTTGCTCTTCGCGATAGTACAAGATCACGACTTCTGTACTTTCATCAGGTAAGTTGTTTACGAGTGTATGAATGAGGCGTTGCTGCTCTGATTTTAGTAGTGTGAGTTCTTGAGAATATGGATCAGCGACCAGTTCTTGTAATCGTGTTTGCAACTCATCTTCAAAAATATAAGATGAACGCTTATGCTCCCGCATAAAATTCAATGCTGTATTGCGAGTTATTTGCCTAAGCCAAGGTAAAAAGCTGTGGCTACTTTTTAGTGTGGCTAGGTCTTGCCATACTTTTAAAAAAACTTGTTGACTAATATCTTGTGCAGCATCTAAATCTTTAGTCATCGCTAATGCGATGCTATGAACGGCACTTGAAGTATTTTGCATAAGCTCGGCAAAAGCATTTTTGTCACCGCTCTGTGCTTTGTTTACTTGCTCCATCAGTTTAAGCTCGAAACTAGAAACGTTCATTTGTTCTCCTTGTGCTGATGCAAGTAAGTAGTGTGCACAAGTGATACTTTTTTGTCCACATATGCTAAACGGCGCGTCGCCATATTTAAGGAGGAATGTTGGGTTGATATGTGCATTTACCGAAACCTTTGTTTTAAATGTTACTTACAAAGGCACAGGAAAATCAAAAATGTGACAATTTTTTTTTGCAAAGGGAACTTTACGCCCTTTGCAAAAAAGAGTGAGCGACTATTTACGCTCTAAGAATACGCCAGACTCGACATGGTGGGTGTAAGGGAACTGATCAAAAATGGCCATTCGTGATACGCGATGTGTTTCACAAAGTAATTCTAAATCACGTTCTAATGTGTCTGGGTTACATGAGACATAAATAATATTGTCGTAGTTGGCAACTAGTCTGCAAGTCATCTCATCCATCCCTGCTCGGGGAGGATCAACCAAAATGGTTTGGCAGTTATAATCTTGCAGGTTAATGCCATTGAGTCTTGAGAAAGAGCGCTCTCCCTTCATAGCTTGCGTAAATTCTTCACTTGACATACGAAGGATATCAAGGTTCTCAACTTTATTCGCTGCAATATTATATTGTGCTGAGTGCACTGAAGATTTGGATATCTCTGTTGCCAGTACCTTATCAAAGCTTCCAGCTAGTGCGATTGAAAAGTTACCGTTACCGCAATAAAGTTCCAGTAAATCATTTTCTAAGGGAGCACAAATTGACTGCGCCCAAGCAAGCATTTTCTCATTCACCTTAGCATTAGGCTGGGTAAAGCTATTTTCTACCTGCTGATAGGTATATTCTTTGCCATTGACGTTTAAAATTTCTGTGACAAAGTCACTGCCAAAAACGACCTTTTGTTTCCTTGCTCGACCAATAAAATCTATTTTGTACGTCTGTTGTAGTTCTGCGCGCAGCTGTTGCATCGCCTCTTGCCAAGTATCATCTAACGCTTTGTGATACAGCAAGCTCACTAAGATTTCACCGCTTAGCGTAGAGAGGTAATCTATTTGGAATAGCTTGCGACGTAACACCTCGTTATGGCGTAACTTATCCATCATGACTTGCATAAGTTCTGAAATTAATGGCGCGGCAGGGTCAAACTTGTCAACTCGGATCTTTTGTTTGGTCTGCTGATCGAACATGATGTGGAATAGGTCTTCCCCTTCGTGCCACACTCTAAATTCAGCTCTTTGGCGGTACTGTGTGGTTGGCGAATCATATACTTCAAGCGTCGGTGCGTTAAAACGGGCAAATTGCTCGCTGATGCGCTGCTGTTTCTCGTTCAGTTGCTGTGTATAAGTGGAAGTATCGATTTGAATGACAGCCATAATTAGAAAGTACCTTACAAAATAGAGACGCGCTATTTTAGGGAGCGTTGCGGATTTGTCCAGTTTATCGCATAAAAATTGTTTCTTTTTTATACTACATATACTACAGCTTTGCAGATTTTAGCCGATAACTAAGAACGAATAGCTGTAATGACAGCCGGCTGAACGCGATATTTGGAGCCAGAACATGAAAATCGGACAGATACATCAACTACTTAATCCAGGATTGATTAACAAAGCAAATAAACATGGGATGTTACTCCCTAGTGCAAAATTTAATGTAGACAGTTACTCTGGTGACAAGAGTAAGCTGGCAGCAATGGTACTTGACGATAAACTTGCACAGGCATTGGGAATCGAAAAAAAACAAGAGAAAGAAAAACCTCTGTTTGATTTCGAAGCTATTACCAAAAATGTGTTGGATTTCGTTACGGCCGCGGTCAGCAAAGCAAAGGTAAATGGTAAGGATGATGATACCTTGCGTGAGATGCTTGGTGCTGCCCGTAAGGGAGTTCAAATGGGCATCGATGAGGCGACTGAGGAACTTAAAGGCGTTAATGCGTTTAATGATGAAATTGGACAAGGAATAGAAAAAGCCAGAGAAGGTATTTTCAAAGGGCTTGATGAGTTTGAGAAGTCGTTGTTTGATCCCAAGCCAGAATCAGTGCAGGTTAGCGAAGCTCAGTTTGCGAGTCTGTCTAATCAGGCTGAATATAGTTTCACGACTGCAGAAGGTGATGAAGTTAAGATCACGTTTAGTGATGCTCGTTCACAAACTAATGCTGCAAGTTACAGTCAAAAAGGTAATGACCATGGTTTAGCTGTCGGTCAACATACTCAGCACGAAGTGAGCTTCTCTATCGTTATCAATGGTGAATTAAACCAACAAGAGCAGCAAGCAATCAATGAAATGATGAAGGATGTGCGCGATGTAAGTGATAACTTCTTCTCAGGCGCATATGACAACGCTTTTGAAAAGGCAAAAGAACTAAACATAGACAATGATCAGATTGCTAATTTTACGATGGACTTGCGTCAAACAAAAACATCGGCGGCGATTAGCCAGTATCAACAGTCTAATCCCCTCAAAGATTTAGAAAAATCACTACAGCCACTGGATAAGCAGTTGGAGAATATCCACGAACAAGGGAAAAAATTGGGTATTGAGAAACAGTTACCAGATATCATGGCATGGATAAATGAAGGACAAAGTCGTCTAAACGAGTTTATGGATTATATTCAAGGGTTCTTTAACAAACTAAATAGTGATAAAGACAGCTAATAAGTAATTTATTTTTCGTGTTCTCCATGGCACACTGCGACTCAAGTTTATTAGAGGGGTCGCGGTGTTTTGCCACACATTTTGGTCTTTGATTCAGGGGTAGGTGGTACAAGCGTACTTAGCCATATTCAGTCTTTACTTCCCAATGCCCAATATAGCTATGTAATGGACAACGCACTACTCCCTTATGGTTTGCAATCAGAACAAACGATTCAATCTCGCCTTGCATGTTTGATAAAGAGGATTGATTGCTTTGAGCGTAAAGTTGATCTTATCGTTATTGCTTGCAATACAGCCTCTACTCAGGCTCTTGCCGCTACGCGAATGTTGACATCTATACCAATCGTTGGTGTGGTACCTGCGGTTAAACCCGCTGCCGCAAGGAGTAAAAGCAAGCGTATCGCGTTGCTAGCAACGCCTGCTACGTCAAATAATGCATATACTAACGCCTTAATTGCAGAGTATGCCCAAGGGTGTAGAGTTGATTTACACAAATCGACGCGTTTGGTAGCTTTGGCTGAGCAATATTACTGGCAGCAAACATTGGATCTCGATAAGTTAAACCGTGAGCTAGAATACATAAATATCGATAAACAAGTTGATTGTATTGTCTTAGGTTGTACTCATTTCCCAATTCTTAGAGCGCAACTAGCGCAATACTATGGTCAACAGGTTGAGTTGATTGACTCGGGTCATGCGATAGCCCAGAGAGTCCAATTTCTGCTAAAAGATAAAGACCACAATGATCATGATATAAAAATGCCGCTACAATTTTTTGCAACGGCACCCAATGGAATGACCAACAAAGAAGGAATAGCCTCTAAGGCTATCGAACTTAGCTGTTAGTATTTTCTTCTTCGTTATCGAACTGCTTTTGCTTTGCTGCACGTACTTTAAGAGTACGCTGTTGGAATTCCTTATCGTTTAGTTGAGTAATGGCATGATCTGCATCCTTTTCAGCCATTTCGACAAAGCCAAAGCCACGTCGTTTTCCGGTATTTTTATCCTTTAATAGCCTGACGCTAAAAACTTGTCCTTGTTCAGAAAAAAGATCGCGAACAACGCCTTCATTTGCTTTATATGGCAAATTACCAACATAAAGCGTTTTGGTTGCTACTTCGAGTTTGTCATCTTGTGTTTGTTTTGGGCTTGCAAAGATAACGGCTAAGCCACCTATAACAATACCAAGTGCGAATAGTAGTGGTGCGTTGATCTGGATGCTAGAAAATAAAAATTGCATCACGACAAACCCCACAGCGGCGAGTACTGCTGTAATAAGAAAAGACTTTTGGGACGATGATTTCATAATAGAGTTACCAATAAACAGAGGATATACATTAATTTAACAAATAAAGAAGCTATCTTAACTAGATTAATAAACTTCGCAATAATAAAAATAGATATAGCACAGGAAATTGCATTAAAAATAAGCAAAAAATCGTTTTTTTGATAGTTTTGTTCATAAAGTAGGCAGGTGAGTTGTTTTTTGAAAAAAAAGCTTGATCAAAAAAAGGATCGCCCTATAATGCGACCCCACTGACACGGAGCGCTAAGCAACTTAAGCAAATCGAACTGAGTC